>NZ_JBHTAN010000006.1:0-3035204 GCF_042663585.1 Natronoarchaeum sp. GCM10025321 | reverse complement strand
GTCTCGTCCAAGATAGATTGTTTCAGCTGCACGTCCTCGCTATGTTCCTCGATTCGGTCTTCGACCCTGTACTTGATGTCTTTCGGGTCGTCAGTGTTTCGCGGGTTGTATGGGGCGACTGGCACGACCCCTGCGGCCAGCAGGTGGTCGTGCCAGTCGAGGATGTCGTAGGCGCTGTCTCCAAGCATCCAGACCGCGTACGTGACGCGCATCGCCGTCTCTTTATCTGCTTGTTTGGCCTGTGTGAACTCCGCTGCTATCGGGATCTTTGCGCCGGTCGAGATGATCGTACAGCCGAAGCCGTAGTAGTACTCCTCAGCCGTTGGATCGTAGTTCCATGACGCCGCGTCGTTGTATTGAATCGCTTCAACGTGTGTCGAATCGATGGAGTACGTGGAGTCGAGCAGGCCGCGGGCGGCGGCCTGCTCGACGAGTCTGTCGAAGACATCGTCGATAACTTGTTCGAGGTCAGTGAGAAAGCGGTCAATGGTGTCTCTGGATGGCGGTTTGTCGAGTCCGCAGTAGTACCAGACAAGGCCGTTCTGAAGTTCTCGTGTAACCGGGCGTGTACCGTACACATCCTCGTAGTAGCAGTGCAGAAAGCCGCGAAAGAGATCTGGTGGCTGGTAAACTCGTGTTCGCCCCCTCGAAGCGGGGGCGAACACGTCGTACTCCAGCAGAAACTCGAACTCAAGATGTTCAAACAGCGGCACTGTCTCGATAGCCGCGACATTCAAGAAGTCGTCTACCGAAGCTACATCTTGCAGGGTTGCGCTTGTGTTGGACACACTTCGCGCACCCTGCTGCTTCGTACGTGACGCTTTCTATGACACGCTCAATTCAGTCTAATAGTCTCTTTCGTGAACGACGCCGCTGATACCACCGAACTGGAATGACAATAAGAAAACCAGCGGCGAGAATCGGAAAGATAGCCTCTACAAATCCTTCTTGAGTTGCTGGGGTTCCTACCCACATTGCATACGGAACTGTACAGGCGAAACTCACGAGAAGTAATAAACCAACTGTTGAAAGACTAAAGAAAGACTGTTGATGCGCAGGCGTTTTCGATGTATTACTTTCCTCCGCCCGTTCTTCAGTTTCCTTGGATTGGGACTGGATAAGTGATCCGTCTGATGCGACATCTGGAGACCGGTCATCAATGATTTCTTCACTCTCCGGGGTTGTTCCCATCACCTGTGCATCAACCGTTTCAAACTCTTCTCGAATCCGTTCGCGTGTGGAGATGCGTTCAAATGGGGCCTCATCTCTCTCTGTCTGGATTTGGCCGTCGTTCTTAGACTGAGTTTCCTGTTCTTCTTGAATTGGCTCCCATCCGTTTTCCAACCCGATACACTCGTGTTTTTCGGGCAGGCGATGATCTATACAGAATGGGTCTTTACAGTATTTACATTGGAATGGCATGTCCACCTCAGTTGAACAAATCGCACACTCTACAGGCATTACTAAGCGCAAGACATAGCGATTAGTTAAAAATTCGGTAAATTAGAGCCAGTCTACCTTCCCTCTTTCTCGCTGCTGGGCTTCCGGCGAGTACGTCCCGCGGTAGTGCTCCAGAAACGTCTCCAGATCGTTCCAGCCGCCCCAGTCGCAGACGAGCAGTGCGTCGACGTCGGCGCTGGCGAGCGCGGTCGCCCAGGTGCGCCGGAGATCGTGAAAGCCGAGGTGGTCCCACCCTTCGTCGCCGGTTTCGTCCTGGAGGCGATCGGCGGCGTTCTGGATCCAGCGCCGAAGTGACCGAGTGCTGGTCACGTCGAGCAGCGACGAGTTGGCGCTGGCGTCGCGAACGTCGTCGATCGTGCGGATGGTCGTCGCAAGATCCCGCGGAACCGGCGTTTCGCGGTACTGGTCGCCTTTCCCGTGCCAGACCCGGAGCACGGTCCCGGCGTCGGTGTCGACGACATCCTCGGGAGCCACGTCGAGGACCTCATGGGATCGGAGCCCGCAGCGAGCGCCGAGCCAAAAGGCGATCCGCTGCTGGGTGCCGTCCGCCTGAGCGATTAGTTGATCAACTTCGGTCTGACTGAGCCAGACCTTCATGTCGTCTCTGTGAGCGTGGGCTTTCAGGTTCATGTCCGAGTAGCCTGTAACCCGGACGGCCACACGGGAGGTAAAGGGGTTTTCGGTGGGGGTGGGAAGGGTGATCGGGGCCGAATACGTCCGACTTTCAGAACGTTTCCGGACGCTATTTTCGGGTCGTTTAGACTGAAATACGCGGTAAGTAGGTTTGCGAAGCCATCAAGAAGATCCTCGGTCTCTTATCGTCTTTTATATAGTAGACACTTTTATGCTCTCATCCCAAAAGACCGATAATGGTAGAACGACCCGAGGCGCAGTTTGCCGCAGACACGACGCGCCAAGCGACTACCGCAGATCTCCGTACTGAACTCGGGTCTCATAATCTCACACGCCACCTCGCGCTCTTCTATCGGTCAAACGAAGCCCAGTTGGCTGCTACCACAGCCTTCCTCGTCGAGGGCCTCCAGTCTGGCCACCGCTGCATCTACCTGCTTGATGTCAATACCGCTGCCGACATCAAATCTGCACTCCGGAGAGCCAATATCGATGTCGAGCAACGCATCGACGCTGGCGATCTCGTCATTCGAGATGCCGAGGAAGTCTACCTCGAATCCGGCTTCGACCCTACAAAGATGATCAAGACCCTCGAAACCGAAGCCAACGTCAGCGTCGAAGACGGCTACGACGGGTTGTGGCTCGCCGGCGAGAACTCGTGGTGTTTCCACACCGAGCAGTCATTCGACCATGTCCTCGATTTTGAAGCGGACTTCGATGCCGCCTGCCCGAATCTCCCGGTCACCGCACTCTGCCAGTACGACCTCAAACGGTTCAATGAGACATCGGCCGCAAAAGCTCTCCGAACGCACGAACAAATCATCTACCGCAACCAGCTCTGTAAGAACCCCTTCTACATCCCACCCGAGGACTATCGCTCAACCGGTAGCCCGGAGTTGAATGCGCAACTAATGCTGGAGCAAGCGTACTCGCTGACGAGCGCACGCCGCGACATCAACGAACGCGAACAACGGTTAGGTATCGTCAACCGCGTCCTCCGGCATAACATCCGCAACGATCTGAACCTCGTAAGGGGGACGCTCAAACTGATAGACGAGGAGGAGTCGTTGTCCGGCGAGAGTCACCAGCAACTTGCAACTGCCATCGAGCATGCTGAGTCGGTCGTCGAGATGGCGGAGAAAGCCCGCTACATTCAACAAACAACAGGCGATACGACGGTCGAGCCACAGCAGCTTGGCCCCCACATCAAGACAGCCATCGAAGAAGCGACAGCCGAATATTCGGCTGCCGACGTCCAGTTTTCCGGAGCGAATGAAGTGACTGTGCTTGCTGATGAGAATCTCGACATCGCGTTGCGTGAAGCCATCGAGAATGGGATTGTCCATCAGGACACGGACTCCCAAACTGTTGTTGTCTCTGTCTCGACACCAAGCGAAGACACGGCCCAAATCGAGATTCAGAATGAAGGGGCAATTCCGGACGTGGAACGGTATTCGTTGGAGAAGGGTGAAGAGACCCCACCAGAACATTCGAGCGGGCTTGGCCTCTGGCTAATCAAATGGGTCGTCGAGAACGCGCACGGGTCAATCGAATTCCCAGACTCAAGCGCAGGCGAAGCACGCCTACAGATCGAATTATACCGGGTTCCCTCATAGGGGAAGCCGTTACGGGATAGTCCGGACACACGTGAGGACGAAGTCCAAAGTAGCGTTTCGTCAAGAGCGTGGATTACTACGCTGTCCGTTCAGTCGGTCGTCTGTACGTACCGAAGCCAAATTCTCGACTTTCCCTCTCTTTCCGGACACCTCACAACGACCGGAACTTTCCGTACAGCGCGTCGGCGGCCTCACTGGAGAGGTAGATATTCTTCTCGCTGGCGGTGACCGACTCGCCTGCGACGTCTTCGATCAGGTTTGCTAACTCCTGGAGGTATGCCTCGGATCGTTCCTCACGAAAGCCCATCACGAAACGCTCGCCTTGGGGTGTCTGGCGGTTCCGAATGTAGACGTCGACGAACTCGTACCGGAGTTCGTCCGAGACGTCGTCGAGATACTCCGGCAGCGAAAACGCCGATTGGTCGCTCTTTTCGCCCTGTGGCGCACCGAGTACGACGAGTGCTCGCCCGAGGACGCTGGCGTGGTCCGTGGGCACGATCTCGGTTGCTCTGTCGGATTCGTCCGCTCGCTCGCGTCGCCAGTCGATATCGAGCGTGTCCAGCGCGTCGGTCACGCGCGGTTCGGTCGCGTCGTCGACGGCGAAATGCGGGACGAAGGTCTCTCTGGAGATCGAGCCGCCCGAGAAAATCCACGCGACGAGCTGGTTCAGCGCCGCGAACTCCTCGGAGTCGACGCCCTCGAACCACCCGCGCTGCTCGGCGACTTCGACGGCGCGGGCGGGATCGGGCTTTGCGCCGTTCTGCCACGCGCGGATTCGACCGCGCGGCATCTCCCATTCGACGCGAGCGCGCTCGATCCGCTGTCGGGATGCCGGGCGGCGACGTCGAGATACACCTGATAGTCTTCGACGGCGTCCCAGGGCTCCGCCCGTTTCTGCACGTTATAGGTCCGCGCAAGCGATTTCGGCGTTAATTTAGTTGTTATTATTTACTTATAATTTACATGCTGTCTGGGTTACAACTGTGATGTAATATTTCATATCTGGCTTAAGTTTTATTACGGATGAATGTATTCTCTTGTGTAACGCCGACAGCACGCGAAAGGACAGGCGAGGAGGGGTGTCAGATCCCATGAACCCCTTGCCTCATCATATCACACGGACGTGTCTGATATGAATCCTTTGGCGGAAATCGGCGCAAACAACCTACAAAGTACACACAATGGATTTCAAGAAACTACTCGAAACGGACGACGACGAACGCGCGGTCTCGCCGGTTATCGGCGTGATTCTAATGGTTGCAATCACAGTAATTCTCGCGGCCGTTATCGGTGCGTTCGTGATTGGTATCGGTGATGATCAGCAAGAAGTCCCACAGGCTGTTGGGATTGGGATCAGACCGGCGAGACAGGCTCCGATTCAGTAACGCTATCACATCAGACCGGTGATACAATATCTAACAGCAATCTTGAGCTCCAGTTCTCCGGTACTGCAACTGACGTATTCGACAATAGCGGCGACATCGACACAGGACCGTTTGGTAATAGTGATGTGAGTGCTGGGTCTTCTGTTGAACTCAACTTTAGCTTCACCAATGACTACGCCACTGATGCTGAGAATGAAACACTAACGCTCTCTTGGGAGTCTGATTCGGGTGGAGATTCCTCAGTGCTGACTTCCTGGGATCTATAAATATGGATATGAAAAATATGCAATATTCTGATGAGGACCGAGCAGTATCTCCTGTGATAGGAGTTATACTAATGGTCGCTATCACTGTAATTCTTGCCGCTGTTATTGGTGCATTCGTGATTGGTATTGGTGACGATCAACAACAAGTTCCGCAAGCCAGCTGGGACTTCGATCAAAGTACGGAAAATTTCACTGACGCAGCACCGCACTCCTCGAATTTAACTGTTGTTGATATTTCACATCAAACTGGTACTACAATTGACGAAAGTAACATCGACGTCACGGTGAATGGTGATACAGCATACGGTATTACGCCTCAGACAGGTCCTTCTGATGATGATGTCAAAGAAGTCTGGTCCAGTAGTGGAGATATCAGTGCTGGAAATAGTGTACAGGTAGTCTTTGCATCCGGAGAAGACTTGGATGATACGTTCGCTGTCGACTACGAAGACGGACCTGACCAAATTAATCAAGTAACCGACGGGACAGACACGTACAATGAGGAAGGGCTCTCATCAGGAGATACCATCCGAATTGTTTGGGAATCTGACGACGGGGCAGACTCGTCCGTCCTTCAGGACTACACCGTCAGCTAACCGGACCCACCACAGTCCGTTCACACGCAAATGACTCACTTTTTTTCAGACGCCGACGCCCAGTCGAGCGCAATCGGCACCATCCTGCTCGTCGCGATAGTCGTCATCCTCGCCTCAGTCCTCGGCATCTTCGCCATCGATCTGTACCAGAGCGCTGGAGACGTCGAAGAGACGCCGAATGTGCGCTTCGACGTCGAGCAGTACGGCGATGGCGACCAGCAGGTCCGCCTGTACCATATGACTGGGAACACGGTCGAGGATGTCGAGACGCTCTCGGTCGTCGTCGACGGCGAGACGGTAAGCGACAGCGGCGCGGACTGGTCGGACTCAGCCGACGGCTTGCGCTCACAGAGTTCGCTATACATCGCCGCCGACGGCAGTGGGAGCTACCTGACTGACGACAGAGCGTCGATCAGCGGTAGTCCCGAAGCCCTCACCGCGGGCACCGAAATCTCGGTGATCTGGAACAGCGCCGACACCAACTCGTCGGCAACGCTGTTCGAGTACGAAGTCGAAAAACGATAGCGCTCTCTACTCTCTCAAAATCCGCAAGCTACAGCTATACTCGCCGAGGACGCGGTTGATGTTCGGCGTCGAGGTCGCCACACGATGTCCGAAGCGGTGCGATTACAGCGCACCTGCTGGAGGACATTCCGGTGGAGATCGTGAGCGAGCGGTGTGACGTGAGCCGCGACGTGCTCGACCGCCACTACGACCGCCGGACTGAGCGCGAGAAGATGGAACAGCGCCGAAACCACCTTTCGACGAACTAACAACCATGATAGCACATAGTTCCCCCACGGAGTACGGCGATTCTGAGGACTATAGGACCCGAGCGGGCCCATGTTTTTGCGACGTCATTGCGAACAGCGTGAGCAACGGTTCGGAGCGGCTTCCCGCTTCGGTGAGCAAATCGGTCATCTCGATCGGATTGAGTTCAGACTGTGAGCGCTGCCAGACCGGTTAGATCGTTCCTCTTCCAGTCGATATACTACAATCAGTTTTTGAGCCAAGGGGGATATTAAGTATCAAGCAACAGTACCGATAGACATGTTGTCGAACCTGACTGACGATCAAAAGTTCGATCTGACCATTGCCGCTGGGGCCTTCATCGCGCTGTACTGGGTTTTGTACGTCAATCCGTTGACTGGGGAACTGCTGGGTCTGGTGCTCGGGACGCTGCCAGTCCTCGGTGGCGTGTATCTGTACGTCGAACCGGAGCAGTATATCGTCCAGAGTCTGGCTGGGATAGCGGCAGTTGCACTCGGCGGTGCTGCCCCGGCAACGGTCCTCTATCAAACGCCTGCTGGCGACTGGCTAGTCGGGAGCCAGCCACTCCCGCTGGCGCTCGGAATCATGCTGCTGGTGGTCATCACGACACTCGTCGGTCGGCGATACGTGCAACTGGCCGTTAGTTCACGCGACACCTCTCCTGCCTGAATCGGAACTCGAACTCCGGTAGCCCCGGACGAACTCCTGACGATCCAGCAGACCAGTTGCTACTGACCGATCAAACGGGGCGGCAGGACGTGCCCGCCCGCGAGAGGTGGCGTGCCCGATGCCCACAGTACTGCCGAACGCGAGGATACACGTTAGATCTGACAAGCAAGCAACCACTGACACGGTACGTCAGTAAATCGTAAAGAACCGTTGCTGGATCCGGTCGCGAGCGCACCAGTAGAACAGACTCACGGTCACAAGCGAAGCGACGATCCCCAAATTGGGAGCACTCGTGTTCGGCAAAAAGTAATCGTTATACGGTATGCGTTCCACCTCCCGAGTATGCAACGACGAGCAGCGGCCGGCTATGTTGCCCTCTTTCTCGTCATCGCGGTCGGAGCGTATGGACTCGCCGCGACAGCCGAGAGTCCCGAGATATCGCTTGAAGACCCAGAATATGACGCGACAGTGGGCGACCAGTTCGAGGCCGAAGGCCAGACGTACACGCTTGCCGAAGTAACGATTGAAGAAGGTGCCCCCGTTGGGACGCTGGAGTGGAACATCACCGAGGACCAGAGCGAAACCTGGGCCGATGGAGATGAGATAGAGTATCAGGGAGGGGATTACGAGGTGCTCGTCTCGAACGAGACCGATGCCTCCGAGTTCACGCTCCGTGAGGTACCCGGTGACGATGTCGAAGTGACCGGTGAGGGTGACGACCGCATCATCCGCGTCCAGGAGGACGGGGAAGAACAACTGATTCCCATCGACGAGTACGAACCACTCGACCGCCAGACGTTCGCCGAAGGCGACGGTATCGAGTATCAGGAGTTCAACGCTACCGTCGGCGAAGTGGCAGAGGAGGAAGTAGTGATAGAGTGGAGCGAGCAGGTCACCGAGGATCTCACTGTCCGGGAGGGGCTAGAGGTCGTCCAGGTTTCGGAGAACCAGACGTACATGGCCCACTTCACCGCCGAGGACCGACTACAGCTAACGTCGAACAAAGAGTTGTACAACGAAGAGGCCGACAGAGTCGCCTACTTCGAGGAGCGGACGAACGGAATGACCGTCGCGACGATCATCTCCGGACTCGCCGCCCTCCTGCTCGTCGCGATGGCGTACCTGCCGCGCAAGGAGTAACCGCGTAGAGCGTCGAAATCGTTTTTATCTTCCGGAGTCCGGGACCGGCATGTCGGTGCAGTAGCTTCTTGCGCAACCGTCGACGATCCAGTACGCACAGTCTCCAAATGCAACTATTGGTCGAGTATACACTTGACCGGGCATTGGAATGAACGGCGGTCGGGGAACGAGAGAGGATAGGAGATATTGAATCCGGTACCAGATCTCACACCGTACGGTCCGATGTGGTTCAACTGCTTCCTGCCGGTTCACTCACCCCTTGTTGTCACTCGGCGGTTCGTTGCACGGGCCGGGAGGGAGTTGAACCCTCGACCGTCTGGTTAAAAGCCAGACGCTCTCCCTAACTGAGCTACCGGCCCTACACAAACCGGTTGGGGGAGGGGCAATTAAACCCTTATGATGCACGGCGGGGATCAGCGTTCCCTGAATTCGCGGTCGAGGGCACGATGGGCGAGGTGATCGGGTGAGATCCCCTCGTTTGCGGCACGCCGTCGAAGTTCGCGGTAGACGTGCGGCGGCAGTAACAGCGAGACTTCGCCGAGCTGGATTCCGTGCCCGTCAAGTGCTTCCTTCACGCTCTGGCCGTCATTGACGTCGCTGGCGAGCGTGCGGATCTCACGGACTGTGAGGTCGTTGTCGAGCGCCGCCCACGCGAGGTCGAAGCGGGCGGTGCCGCTCACCCGTGCAATGTGTTTCGCGGCTGTCGGCGCGATATGACCCATCGCGACGTGTCGCCGGATCGACTGTGGGAGGTCGTGGACGCGTGCCCACTTGCGAATAAACGCGACCGTCGCCTCGCCGCCGGCGCGTTCGGCGGCGATCTTGTAAGAGCCTTCGCCTCTGACGAGTGCCGCACACGCCGCTGCACCGCGGAGCATGTAGACGTTGTCGGCCGCGCCGGCCGTGTTTCCGGCGAACGCGGCGACAGTCTCGGCCGCACGGTCGAGGCTCTCGGGATCGTCGGGATCGAAATGGACCGCCTCGTCCGCGTGCTCTCCAGTGACTTTCGCATCGCCCCGAACCACAGGGTTACCAACTGGCTCCTCGCGGTCTGCCGGTGGCGCGTGGGGACCGCTCTCGGAGCGATAACGTTCGTTTCGCTGGTCTTCCGACCAGTCAGCAGTCATTGTAACACTGTAACGTCGGCACCGCAAAAAACCCTCCTACTCGGGCAACCCGACAGGTGTCAGACTAGAGGGAGACGCTACTCCTCACGCTGCTCGGAGAGGTGCTCCCAGATCTCCGTACAGCCAGCCCCTTCCTCGACGTCCGCGAGGTGATCGTCGTCCGATTCTTCCTCAGTATCGTCTCCATCTTGCGCTTTGAGTTCGCTCATTGGGAGACCACCGAGTCTCGTTCGTAGAGTTCCGGCGCAACGTCTGCTGACGTATGCTGTTGGTTCGATACTCGATCAACGCACGAGTCGTCTGTCATCGTCTATGCTTTGTAACGGTATCTCCTTAAAAGAGCGCTCAGCAACAAACCCTACCCGAACTCCCGATTAGCAGAAATCCTTTCCGGTATCACGGACGAAGCGATCCGGGTCAAATGCGGCCCCTGCTGTCGGTTTTTCGGTATTTGTATCGTCACAGCTCCGGTAAGCATTGTTGTCGGCGAGGGCCTAAGGTAGACGGGTGATCTGTAGGCACCTATGGTAGTCTCCGTGCGGACGCTCGACGACGGTGCCTGGATCAGCATCAACGATTCGCGAGCCGTCGGTGTGAGCCAGATCTGGCCGATCGCCCGCCACGATTTCTGTGGGTGCGAGACCGCACACCTGCTTCTGGAAGCGTTCTACGATGTCGGGGTCGACGGCCGTCGCATCGTCGCGGGCGTCGTCGGCCAGTGTATCGACTGTGGAACCGAAGGGTCGATCGATACGTTACCGGTCGGCCGGGTCGTCGAGGGCGAGTTCTCCGCGTACGAACCCGGACAGGTGCAGTCACTGCTCGAACCAGTCGAGGGAGTCACCGAGGACGAGCATCGCCTCTCGGGGCGATTCTAGCACGGATCGGGACCCCAGGCCGTGACACGTGACGCCACAACAGGCAATCCTTTCTGGTACACTGTAGATGGGGGGAGAACTGACGCGAGGCAGTGGCGTATATGAAGAGGGGTCTTACTGAGCCCATATGCCAACTGACGTCGAAAAATGGAAAAGCGAGGTCTATGGAAACGAGATCAGGGAACATCTGGAGCAGTTCGCGGAAGACGGGTGGGAGTCGATCCCCGACGAGGAACACGACGCGTGGTTCGAGCGGTTCAAATGGTGGGGCCTGTATCACCAGCGGTCCGGGCAGGAAAGCTTCTTCATGATGCGAATCGGGACGCCGAACGGCGTACTCGAACCCGGCCAGACGGAAGTCGTCGCCGAGATCGCAAACGAGTACGCGACCGGCCCGGCATCGAATCCCGAGTTCGGCAACGCCTACGTCGACTGGACGACGCGCCAGTCGATCCAGCTCCACTGGATCAAACTCGAGGACGTCCCGGAGATATTCGAGAAACTCGAATCTGTCGGGCTCTCGACCCAGCAGGCCTGTGGTGACTCCTGGCGGAACATCGTCGGTAACCCGATGGCCGGCAAGGCCCCCGAGTTCGTCGACGCGCTGCCGGTCATCATGGAGCTCAACGAGCGGTTCAAGGGCAACGAGGACCACTCGAATCTGCCGCGCAAGTGGAAGGTGTCGGTCACCGGCGCACCGGACGGCTCCGGACAGGGTGACATCAACGACCTCGCACTCGAACCGGCGTTCAAAGAGGTCGACGGCGATGAGGTCCGCGGGTTCAACATCCGCGTCGGTGGCGGCCTCTCGCGAAACGAACCGCGCCTGGCCCGCGAACTCGACGTGTTCACGCGACCGGAGAACGCTGCGGACGTCGCCGGCGGCATCTCGTCGCTCTTCCGCGAGCACGGCGACCGAGAGAACCGCTACAACGCTCGCGTCAAGTTCCTCATGGACGAGTGGGGCCCGGAGAAGTTCCGCAACGTGCTCCAGGACGAGTTCGTCGACTTCGAGCTAGAGACCGCAGGAACGGACCTCCGCGAGCAGTACACCTACAACGCCGGCGGCGACGAGCACGGTGACCTGATCGGTGTCCACGAACAGCGCGACGATAACTACTACGTTGGACTCAACGTCCTCGTCGGGCGGATGGGTGCCGACGACACCGCTGAGTTGGCCCGTGTCGCCGAAGAGTACGGTTCGGGCGAGGTGCGGGTCTCCCAGCGACAGAACGTCATCATTCCGGACGTCGCCGAGGAAGACCTCGACGCGCTCCTCGAAGAGGACCTGCTCGAACGTTACTCGCCGGACCCCCATCCGTTCATGCGCGGTTCGGTCGCCTGTACGGGCACCGAGTTCTGTTCGCTCTCGATCGTCGAGACGAAGAACCGCCAGGTGCGGTTCGCCCGCTGGCTGAAGCAAAACGTCGAACTGCCCGAGGGCGTCGAGGATTTCCACATCCACCTCTCGGGCTGTACGGCGTCGTGCGCCCAGCCCCAGATCGCCGACATCTCCCTGCGCGGCATGAAGACGCGCAAGGACGGCGAACCGGTCGAAGCACTCGACATCGGCCTCGGCGGCGGCCTCGGCGAGAACCCGCAGTTCGCACAGTGGGTCGCCGAGCGCATCCCGGCCGACGAGGTTCCGGGCGCTATCGAGAACCTGCTCGATACGTTCGAGTCCCAGCGCGAGGGCGGCGAGACGTTCCGCGACTTCATCGCGCGACTGGACGAGGACGCCCTCGACGACATCGTCGAACCCGAGGAGACGAGTTACGAGGATCCGTACATGCACAACACGAAACGGACCTGGTACCCGTACGCAGAAGACGACAGTCTCGATTCGAGTCCGGCACCGGCCGACGATTAGAGCGAGATCCGGGCGGAGCGAGGATCTCGTTACGGCGAGCGGGGAGGAACGACCCGCGAGAAGCAAGGTCTGAGCGTAGCGAAGACCTCGTTGTAGCGAGCGGGGCTATGCCCCGCGAGCAGCGCGGTCTGACCGGACCGAGACGGCGACCAAACGGGACGGCTCAGCGTCGGCCGCCAATCACTTTCGCGGCCGTCAGGACGGGGTCCCACGTGGTGTTGAACGGCGGCGCGTAGGCAAGGTCGTAGTCGGCGAGGTCGTCGACGGAGAGTCCCTCGGTCACTGCCCCGACGAGCGCGTGGCTTCGGTGGACCGCACCCTCGCCGTACTCGGAGGCGAGGCTGCCGCCCAGCACGCGTCCGGACGGCCGGTCGATGGTGAGCGTCACGCGGACCGTCCCACCGTCGGGGTAGTAGCCGGCCCGGGATTTCGCTTTGATCGTCTCGGTCATCGGATCGAAGCCGGCCGCACGGGCCCGGTCGTGGTCGAGGATACCCGTCCGTGCCGCCTCCATCTCGAACGCTTTGACCGCTGCCGTGCCTGCGACGCCGCCGCCCTCGGTCGGATCTCCTGCGACCGTCTTCCCGATTGCTCGACCGTGTCGGTTGGCAGTGAGCGCCAGCGGAACGTACACCGGGTCGCCGGTGATAACGTGCTCGGCTTCCGCACAGTCGCCCGCGGCGTAGACGTCGTCGAGGTTCGTCTCGCGGTAGGCATCTGTTTCGATGGCTCCCGTCTCGCCGAGTTGGATACCGGCGGCCTCGGCGAGGTCAGTGCGCGGTCTGACGCCCGTCCCGACGAGCACCATGTCGACCGGAACCCGCTCGTCGTCGGTGACGACTGCCTCGACCCTGTCGTCGCCGGCAAGCGTCTCGACTTCCGCTCCGAGATAGACCGCGACGTCCTGCTCGACGAGATGGTCGAGTACGGCCTCGCTCGTCGCTTCGCTGAACTGTTTGAGGATCCGGTCGCCGCGCTGGAAGAGGTGGACCTCGAACTCGTTTGCGGCGAGCGCTTCGGCCATCTCGACGCCGATGTATCCGCCGCCGACGATACCGACCGGCCCGCTACAGGTCTCCAGGAACTGACAGGCCGGGCCGCTATCCGGCTGTTGGAGGTCCCCCTCAGCGCGTGCCCGGCCGACGTACTCCCTGAGTTCCGTCCCGTCGGACATCGAACCCAGCGTGAAGACGCCGGGGGACTCAAGCCCGTCGATCGGCGGTGTGACCGCTTCGGAACCGGTCGCGACGAGGAGGTGGTCGAAGGGCTGGACCACGTCTCCGCCCTCGCTACGTGCCGTGACGACGCGCTCGTCCCGATCGATATCGACGACCTCGTGACCGATGCGAAGATCGATATCCCGCTCCTCACAGAACTCTTCGGGGGTGACCGAGACGAGGTCGTCGAGCGACTGAATTTCGCCCTTGATGTAGTATGGGAGCCCACAGGCGCCGTACGAGACCCACTGGCCCTTCTCGAAGACGACGACATCTATCTCCGGGTCGTCGCGTTTCGCTTTACTGGCTGCTGACATGCCGGCGGCGTCCCCGCCGACGACAACGAACGTTGACACGGAGAACATATCGCAGAGCCAGCATATAAACGAACCGTGAGTGTGCGATACGAGTACCAACTCGGCCGCAGGGGGCCCGTCGAAGTTGCATCCGAGAGGCACATCGGCCACAGCTATTTGCCATCCGCAGTCATCGATCCGAAACATGGGGGAGACAACAGAGAGCTACGAGGTTATCGTCGTCGGCGGGGGGCCTGCCGGGATGACGGCGGCGCTGTACAGCACACGACTCGGACACGACACTGCCGTCGTCAGCCGCGGCGGCGGTCGCGCAGCGATGATGCAGGAGGTCCATAATCTGCTGGGCGTGACCGAAGAGACCAGCGGGGCGGAGTTCCTCGGCATCGGCCAGGAGCAACTCGAAGGCTACGGCTGTGATATCCACCGTGACATGGTGACCACCTGTTCACGGACCGAGGAGGACCGAATCTATCTTTCGGGAAACACTGGGACGTACGCCGCAGAGCAGGTCGTACTGGCGACCGGATTCAACGACGTCCGTCCCGAACCGCCGCTTCCGCGCACCGGCCGCGGTCTTCATTACTGTCTCCACTGTGACGCACACATGTTCGTCGACAGGTCGGTGTACGTGATGGGACACGGCGAAAGCGCCGCTCACGTCGCCGCGCTCATGCTGAACTTCACCGACGAAGTCGACCTGCTTACCCGCGGGAACGATCCCGAGTGGAGCGAGGAGACAGCCGAAATGCTGGAGGGCCACCCGATCGACATCGTCCACGAGGACGTTACCGGCATCCAGAACGGCGAGGACGGCTGGCTGAAAGCCATAGAGTTCGAGGACACCGTGGGACCACGTCCCACGAGCAGCCGGACGGAGTCCGACGACGGAACCGTCCGGGAGTACAGGGGCGGATTCGCGATGTACGGGGCAGAGTACAACAACGGTCTCGCCCGGGAACTCGGCTGTGAGATCAACGAGGACGGAACGATCGAGGTCGGCGATCACGGCCAGACCTCAGTCGAAGACGTCTACGCCGTCGGCGACTGCACGCCCGGACACAACCAGATCCCGGTAGCGCTCGGCCAGGGTGCGAAAGCCGGTATCGACATCCACTTTCAGCTCCGGGATTTCCCGCGGGACCCGGAAACCATCGAGGAGCAGGGACCGGTGCGCTCCGAGGAAGTGCCGGGCATCCCCGACGAACTGCTCGAACAGGCCGTCGATTTCCATACGTACGGGGAGTGAGACGGGGCGGATCGTGGAGTAGCGTCGACGGCCCACTCAGGCAACTGGTAGTCGGGCAAAGCAGTAGGTCCTGCAGTCCAACGCTCTATATATGTCAGCTCTCTCGCAGTCGGCAGTGCTGGAACGGACAGCCTTCTCACGTTCTCGGCTCGACGCGCTTGCCGGCCAAGTCCGAACGGTCGGCGACCGATCCTCGCTCGACGTCAGAACGCCCGCAACCGACGAGGTGGTGGGCACAGTCCCGGCCTGCGAGGCGGCGGATGTCGCCGCCACGGTCGAACGGGCACGGGAGGCCCAGACCGCCTGGGCGGAGCAGTCCGCCGAGGAGCGAGCGGCAGTGCTCTATCGGTTTGCGGACCTCGTGCTCGACCACCGCGAGGAACTGCTCGATGCGATTCAGATAGAGACGGCAAAAGCACGCGAGGACGCCTTCGAGGAGGTGTTAGACGTCGTCAACACCTGCGCGTACTACGGGAAGGAGGGACCGGAAATGCTCGAGGATCAGGATCGCTCCGGTCCCGCACCAGGGCTTACGAGCGCGATAGAGACCTTCGAGCCGCTCGGCGTGGTCGGCGTGATCAGCCCGTGGAACTACCCGATCACGCTCTCGACGACTGACGTGTTGCCCGCTCTGGTCGCTGGCAACGCCGTCGTCTGCAAACCCGACGAACGGACGCCCTATGCGACGCTCATGCTGGCCGAACTCCTCGAGGAGGCTGGACTCCCCGGAGACGTGCTTTCGGTGGTGACCGGCGAGGGGAGCGTCGTCGGCCCGGCGCTGATCGACCGCGTGGACTACGTCGCGTTCACCGGCGGGACCGAGACGGGCCGGACGGTCGCCGAGCAGGCCGGGCGGAACCTGATCGACTGCTCGCTGGAGCTAGGGGGAAAGAACCCGATGCTCGTTCTCGACGACGCCGATATCGACGACGCGGCACGGGGCGCAGCGAACGGCGCGTTCACGAACGCCGGCCAACTCTGTCTCGCGCCCGAGCGGATCTACGTCGACCAGTCGGTCTACGACGAGTTCCTCGACGCCTTCGTCGGCGAGACGCGGAAACTCTCGCTCGGCGTCGAGGTCGGCTACGACGGTGACGTCGGGTCGCTGATCGACGGCCGACAGCTAGAGCGAGTCCAGCAACACGTCGAGGGGGCCGTCGAAGACGGCGCGTCGGAGCTCACCGGCGGCCGCCACCGGCCCGACGTCGGGCCGTTCTGTTACGAACCGACGATCCTCGAAGGCGTAGCTCCGGACTCGCAGGTGGCCTGCGAGGAAACGTTCGGGCCGGTCGTCTCGGTCCATCCCGTCTCCGGCGTCGACGAGGCGGTCTCGGCCGCCAACGACACCGAGTACGGTCTGAACGCGAGCGTCTACTCGGCGGATACTGACCGCGGCCGGGATGTCGCCCGCCGGATCGACTCCGGGACCGTCTGCGTCAACGATCCCTACACCGTCGGCTGGGCGTCGATGGACTCGCCCATGGGCGGGTTCGGTGACTCGGGATTGGGGCGGCGACACGGCCTCCCGGGGCTCCGGCGGTACGTCGAGTCGCGGACGATAGCGACCTCCGGCGTCGGCCCGCTCGAACCGCCCGCGCGACTCCCGAAGCGCTGGTTCGTCCGACTGACCGCCAGCGCGATGCGCCTGCGGACCCGAATCGGGCGGTGGTTGCCGTGAGCGATCCACGCGTTCTGCTCACCGGCTTTCCGGGCTTTCTGGGCTCGGCACTCGTCGAGCGCCTGCTGGAGCGCGGTGACGGCCCGGTCGCCTGCCTCATCCAGTCAAAATACCGCGAGACTGCGGAGCGACGGGCCGCAAACCTCGCCGAGAGAAGCGACGAGGACGAGCCGATCCGGCTCTACGAGGGTGACATCACGGAGCAGGAGATAGGTCTGGAAGACCCCGCTGAGACGTTCGAGAGCGTCGAGGAACTGTATCACCTCGCGGCGGTCTACGACCTCGCCGTCGATGCCGACCTCGCCGAGCGCGTGAACGTTCAGGGGACCGAGAACGTCCTCGACGTCGCCGAGATGCTCGACCTCGAACGGTTCCACTACGTGAGCACCTGCTACGTCAGCGGGCGCTACGACGGCGTGTTTACCGAGGCGCACCTGCAGGAGGGCCAGTCGTTCAACAACCACTACGAAGAGACGAAGTACCGGGCGGAGGTCGCCGTCCAGGAGCGAATGGCGGCGGGCCTCCCGGCGACGGTCTACCGGCCCGCAATCGTGGTCGGAGACAGCGAGACTGGTGAGACCGAAAAGTACGACGGCCCCTACTACCTGCTCTCTTTGCTACTCGCTCAACCGGAGTGGCTATCGCTATCGTTCGCAGTGCCGGGGTCGGCCGACGCCGAGTTGAACGTCGTCCCGCGGGACTTTGTCGTCGACGCCATCGCCACCATCGGGACGCAAGACGGCGCTATCGGCGAGGTCTACCATCTCTGTGATCCCGCGCCGCTCCCCGTTACCGAGTTCGTCGATGCGCTCTCGGCGGCTGCCGGCCACCGTACCGTCACGGTTCCCACGATCAAGCCGGTCGCACGGTCAGCCGCGCGGTGGCTCGACTCGCGGGGGATCTCGATAGAGCCCGCGACCCTCGAATATCTCGACCATCCGACCCGGTATAGCTGTCCCAACACTCGGCGGGCACTGGCGGGGACCGGGATCGAAGCGCCCCCGTTCGAGTCGTACGTCGACCACCTCGTCGCGTTCGTGAAGACGCATCCAGAACTCGGCGACGACGCGATGGTCTGATCGCCACCCGGAGTACCTCGTCACGGGAACCGCTCACAATGTTTATAACAACTGGCAAAGAGTATTGAAACGAACCAGGTGTGAGCGTGTGTCACGAGTAAAAACGGTCGACGAGATTCGCGCGGCGTTCCCCGAAGACGCCAGTATACTGATTACTGGCGCGTGTCCCGAAACCATCGGGTCGCTCCCCCGGGAACTCCTCTCCAGTGCTGTCGGAGATGACCAGGGCGCTGTCGTCATCACCACGAAAGACGCCGCAGAGCACGTCCACCGACAGTTCGAGCGGGCAAGCGAGTTCGCCTCGACGTCGAAGCTTGCAGTCGTCGACGCCACGCCGAAAGACCGGCGACACGCTGAACCGGACGAGAACGTCTGGAAGACGAGCTCTCCGGTCGACTTCGGCGGCGCAATGCTCGGTCTGCGGCGCGGCTACGAGTCGCTCGCGCTGGAACACGATACGATCCATCTGCTGTTCGACAGTCTAACCACTCCACTACTCTCCGCAGATTCGATGACTGTGCTTCGGTACGCCCATCAGGTGATGCTCGAGGAGGCTCCAGATCCGGACTTCAGCTATTCCCGGTCTGCACGAACGTCACGGGCGAGCGCGACGTCAGCAAACTCAAGCATCTCTCCGAGAGGATGATCGAGGTCAGAAAGCGTGGCGGGGAACGACAGGTCCGACTTCATGGACTGCGCGAGGCTTCCGACGAGTGGTTCACCCTGCCGGAGCACGATACCAACGCAGGTGTCGCTGGGCTGGTCTGAGCGGCAGTCGTTCCCAGGAATCGAGGAGTCGCCGAATGTTTTTCCCCACCCGAAGCCACCGTCAGGTATGGACGAATCGGAACGTGAGCAGTTGCTCAAGCAAATCAACAGACAGAGCGCGACCATCGGCGCGAAGACGCCGGACACGATCACGGTAAACGGCGAGGAACTCGACCTCCAGGAGTTCATGATGGAGACGCGCCGCGTCGAGGGGGTCCCGGACGAAGCGAAAGAACTGGTTCTCGACACGAAGCGCGCGCTGAAAGCAGAGCGAATGGAACTCGTCGACCGACTGGAGACCGAGGAGATGTCCTACGAGCACGGCAAGGAGATAGCGGACACCATCGTCGGCATCGACCGTGCGCTGAACGCGCTCAACAGCCTGCGCGGCCGTCGGTACGGCCAGCGCTCCCGGTCGGTGAACGTGAACGATCACAAGCAGTGGCTCGATTTCCTGAAGTCGGTGTCCAGTTGACGCCCGGAGGACTAGCCGGAGCCCCAGGGAAACACGTTCCTGAGGTCTCTGAGGAACGGTCCCGGATCGTCGAGACAGAGGTAGTCGAAGTTGGGCTGGTCGTACACCGACTGTGCGACATCACGGGCGGCCTGCCGAAACCGCGGCGGGTCGACGAGCGGAAACTCGTCCCGGAGGACACTGTGAAGATGGACGAGTTCCCCGCGGAGCAGGTGTGTCGCGACGCCGTCCTCGTACGATGTCGACCCGTTTACTGATTCACCACCCGCGATCTGCCAGAACAGATGGGGAAAGTCCAGTCCGGCAGCGATCGGACAGGCGAGCGACAACCAGAACCGAGGGTTGACCTCGAGCAGCGTGAACTCCCCGGTGCGCTCGTCCTTGACGAACTGCACGGATGCTGGGCCGTTCCAGTCGAGCGCGTCGAGGACCGCCGTGCCAGCAGTCTCCAGGTCCGGGATCGAGACCGTCTCGCGGCAGACGCTGGTGCCGCCGCTGTACTTGTAGGCCCGGAGCTGATGTTTCCCGCAGGTCGCGACTGGCTCGCCGTCGTCGTAAAGCGCCCAGAGCGCATACTCCGATCCTGGAACGTACTCCTGGACGATGGGCTCGTGGCCCATCCGTTTGCGGATGCTCTCCCGATCCGGCTCGACGCCTGGCTGGAGCAGCGTCGCCGATCCGGTACTTTCGAGCCGATCCGGACTCGTCGTTCCCTCGTACTCGTCGGCCAGTAACACCAACCGCGGCTTGACGATCTGGTGTCGCTCCCAGTCGTCGACCTCGCCGAGCAGTCGCGTCTCCGGCACAGCCACACCTGCGTCGGCGGCTGTCTCCACCAACCGGGACCGGTCGTGGACGGTCCGCAGCATCTCGAAAGAGGGGAAGGTGGGCAGCATCTGCGCCTCGAACGCCGATTCGTTCCGTGCGAGCGTGAACACGTCGACTTCCCGCATCGGCGCGACAGCCCTGACGTCTGCTCGCTCCGCGAGCGCAAGGAGGGCATCGCGATACCCCGCACGATCTTCCATCGGATCGGGCACGATCCGGCGTTCCGTGGCGTACTGTGAAGCGAGCGCGGGTGCGGTTTCTGACTCGGAGATCGCGATGGTACGGATTCCCCGCTTGCCGAGCGCGCGGAGACAGGCAACCGAGCTTGCACCCCCCTCAGGCACGACTACCGTGTCTCCGAACCTGCGTTCATCTTGCATCTGATTACTGCTGTTTTGATATTTGTTGCTTGAGGGTAGTTTGTTGGTACCGGATAGTTGCAGGTTACTCACAGGCCGCGTAGTCGTGGCAAACCACTCACGAAAAAATCTCGGCAAAAAAGCCGCGACTCCCTCGGGACGACTCACACCGTTCGTCGCCCACCGCTCGCCGCGGTGCTACTCCTCGAAGACGAACCGCCCGTCCTCTTGCACCGTTTCGCCGTCGACTTCGATCCGCGAATCCTCGCTCATGTCGACGATCATATCGACGTGGACCGCGCTGTCGTTCTGCTCGTTGTCCTCGCCGACAGTGTCCTCGTAGGCGCGTCCGACCGCCATGTGGACGGTGTCGCCCATCTTCTCGTCGAACAGCATGTTGTCGGTGAATCGGTCGATGTCGCGGTTCATGCCGATGCCGAGTTCGCCGAGATAGCGTGCGCCCTCGTCGGTTTCGAGGACCTCCGTCAGGACCTCCTCGTTCTTTTCGGCGGCGTGGTCGACGACTTCGCCGTCCTCGAACTCCAGATAGACGCCCTCGACCTCGCGGCCCTGATGGTAGAGCGGTTTGTCGAACAGCACTTCGCCCTCGACGCTGTCGGCGACCGGCGCGGTGAAGACCTCGCCGCCGGGGAGGTTCTTTTCGGCGTAGTCGTTGAGGACGGGGTTGCCGGCGATAGACATCGTGACGTCGGTGGTGTCACCGCTGACGATCCGGACCTCGTCGGCCGGTTCGAGCAGGTCGACCATGTTGGCCTGGAACTCCCGCTGTTCGTCCCAGTCCTTGTTGACAGCGTCCCAGACGAAGTTCTCGTAGCCCTCGGTGGAGAGTTCCGCGAGTTGGGCGTTCGAGGGGGCGGGGTACTGGGTGAGACACCAGCGCTTGGACAGTCGCTCGGCGGTGATCGGCTTCTGTGCGCGCCGGTAGGCGGCGTTGGTTTCGGCGTCGACGTCGCTGGTCTCGGTGGCGTTCTCGTTCGCCCGGATCGAGATGTAGACGTCGGTCTCGTCGATCAGGGCCTCGGTGTGGCCCGGCGTCTCGAAGTCGTCTACCTCGCTCGCACGGAGGTATGCGCGCTGGGCGCGGTCGTTGCTGGAGAGGCTGATCGGGTTCGCACCGATGTCGCCGATCACTTCGTGGAGGGCGACGACCAGGTCCGAGGCGACCGGCGGGGCGACGATGACGACGTCGTCGCCTTCCTGCAGGTCGACCGAGTGGTGTGCGATGACCTCTGCGTGTTCACGGATTCGCGGATCCATACAACGAACTCGCGGGCGAGGTGAAAAACCGTTTACGTTTTCGGCGATGGACTTCGAGTATGATCGATCTCCGCAGCGATACGGTGACGACACCGGACGACTCGATGCGAGCGGCCGCCGCAGATGCCGAGGTCGGCGACGACGTCTACGAGGAGGATCCGACCGTCGCCGAACTGGAGTCCCGGGCCGCCGATATCACTGGGTTCGAGGCCGCGCTGTTCGTGCCGAGCGGGACAATGGGGAACCAGATTGCTGTGCGCGTCCACACCGAACGCGGCCAGGAGGTGCTCATCGAGGGACAGAGCCACGTCTACAAGTGGGAACTGGGTGGACTGGCCCAGCACTCGCAGGTCCAGACGCGGACGATAGACGGCGGCGAGCGGGGGATTCCCTCGCCCGATGCGATCCGCGCCGGCTACGTCGAGAAGGACCTCCACCGGCCCGGCACCGGACTGCTGACGCTAGAAAACTCCCACAACAGCAGAGGCGGCATTGCCATCGCGCCCGAGGCCATCGACGCCGCCGCCGAAACCGCAGAAGAACTCGGTGTCCCGGTCCACCTCGACGGCGCGCGACTGTTCAATGCCGCGACCCACCACGATGTCCCGGCCGAACGGATCACCCGGAACGTCGATTCGGTGATGTTCTGTCTCTCGAAAGGGCTTGGCGCACCGATCGGTTCGATGCTCGCCGGAAGCGAGTCGTTCATCGCCGAGGCACGCAGGGTGCGAAAGTTGTTCGGCGGCGGCATGCGACAGGCCGGGATCATCGCCGCCCCGGGACTCGAGGCACTGGCGAACCGGGAGCGACTCCACGAGGATCACGAGAACGCCCGCCTGCTCGCCGAGGAACTGGCGGGAATCGAGGGCCTCGACGTTCAAATGCCCGAGACCAACATCGTCCTGGTCGGGACGGGCGCGCTCGGACTGAGCGCCGCGGCGTTCTGTTCGGCACTCGAAGAGCGTGGCGTCCGGGCGAGCGAGTTCGGCGAGACGACTGTCCGGTTCTGTACGCATCTGGATATCGACCGCGAAGCTATCGAGACGGCCGTCGGCGTCGTAGAGGACGTCACCACGGCGACCTGAGAGAGCAGCGATTCAACGACGCGAATCGTCGATGCCGTCTTTGAACGACATCACAGTCTTACGGAAAAGCAGGAAAAAGAACAGGAAGAGGCCGACGAAGACCCCGACGAGGCCGAGGAAAAACGGATCTGTGTACATACTATCGGATTCAGGAGGCGCGGACAAATGCGTTTCGGCCCGTACTGCACAAAGTTCTTTCCGTTCGACTGTTGACACGGTAGTATGGCTGATCTACTACCCTCCATCCCCGACACCTCGTCCGTCGATGACGGCGAACCCAGAGTGGTTGGGATCGACAGCGAGGAGGCCGACGATGTTCTCGCTGCGCTCTCCTCGAACACGGCCCGACAACTTCTGACGGCGCTCCACGACGACCCCGGCACCCCCTCCGATCTGGCCGACCGGATCGATACCTCCCTACAGAACGCCCAGTACCACCTCGGCAATCTGGAGGACGCGAACGTCGTCCGAGTGATCGATACAGCCTACTCCGAGAAGGGCCGCGAGATGAACGTCTACGGGCCGACCGACCAACCGCTCGTCGTCTTCGCCGGCGACGAGTCGAAAGAGACCGGACTCCGCGCGGCGCTCAAGCGACTGATCGGCGGCATTGCTGCCGTCGCGGGTGCAAGCCTGCTCATCCAGGCGATTGCTGGCAGTGGGCTGTTCGACTCGGCGGCCAACGACGGCCAGCAGTCAGGAACTGATGGAGAAGCGACCGAAGACTCCGGACAGATCGGTACCGCGAGCGAAGAGGATTCGGGCGCGGCCGACGCCGATCCGACGGCCGCCGACGGCGACAGTCTGGATATCCCCCTGATCGAGGACGATTTCGGGCTCCTCGATGGAGCAGGACTTCCGCCGGGCGCGCTCTTTTCGCCGGCGGCGCGACGGTGATGCTCGCGTGGTTCGTGATCTGGTACGTCCGAATTCACCGGGTGTAGGCCATATCCGGCCGAAAGCGGTGGGGATTTGGACGCGATTACGATAACTAAAGCCGTTGTTTGACTCTACGATGGCTATTTTTCCCCGGTACTCGTAGCCGTAAGTGCGTCCGTTCCAGAGGACGTAGATGCCTGCCAACCGAACCGCAATGCGGTCGGTCCGATCGGTCTGCCCCTGCCATCGATGGACCGCCCGCGGCCGCCCGTCTGCCCCGCCGCCCGCAGCCCTCCACTTTGCGGCTCGCGCCCTGTGCCGCGACCCTCTCTCGGCGCGATGTTCGCGAGGCCGTCGCGGTCATGCATCTGTGGTCCGTCCCCGCTGGCGCTTCTACGGCTCGATCCTGAACTCCTCGAAGACGGTTCCGTCCGGCTGGCAGAGTCGACCAGCCAGCTCCGCATGGCCCGGCCGATTACCGCGAGGGTCGGCGTGACTCCCGGGGTTGAGCAGTGTCAGTCCATCGGCGTCGACGACCGACGGCTGGTGTGAGTGCCCCGAGACGACCACGTCGGCCTCGCGCTGGCGGCCGAACAGCGAGAGCGCGGTCGGGCCGCCGTCGCGGCGATGGGTCACTGCAAAGCGAACCCCCTGATACTCGACGGTGCGGGCCGTCGGAAGCCGGTCCCGCACTGCCATGCTGTCGGCGTTCCCGTGGACTGCGTCTAGACGTCGTGCCTCCTCCTGAAACGCCTCGAGCGCGCTCGGCGACGTGAAATCGCCCGCGTGAATCACGCGGTCGGCCTCCCGAACCGCCTCCAGCGTGCGGCCAGTCAACGCGTGCCCGTCGTGGCTGTGTGTATCCGAACAGATAGTGAGCATACCCCGGTAGACGGACGGGACCGAAACCTGTCTTTCGACTCGGCGCGACGAGAATGAGAAGGTCCATCACCCCCGGCCAAAAACGGGCGCGTATGCCGACCGAGGGCGAGGGCAGTCCGCTCGACCATGCCGACGAGGTGCTCGCTACCTTCGGCGACGCGACGCCGAAGACTGCCGAGACAGTCGCCGAAGAGACCGGGCTAGATGTCGAGACGGTGCGGGCGACGCTCTCGGCGCTGGTCGAGCGCGACGCGCTGTCACACAAAGCGGTCCACGGGAACGACGATGCCGAGCGACGGCTTACGAGCGAGGAGCTTTCGGACCTCGCCGTCGACCTGTGGTATCTGCCCGCCGACCGGGTCGCCGGCGGCACCGTCGTCGTTACCATGGAGGACGAGGAGGCGGTCGAAGCCGCACTCGACGAACTGTCGTTCCCGGGCGCGAGCGACCTGATGCGCGAGTGGCGGCGAGACGCCGTGCGGGCCGCCTACGAGTATCTGCACGATCGTCACTCGGCCACTGATGCGGACTTCGTCGAGGAGGTCTACCCGACTCAGCCGGCGGGCTACGCTACCGGCGAGGCGTGGTGGGACTGCGTCGCTCCGCGACTTGCCGAACTCCCGGACGTCGAATCCGACGACGGGGAGTGGCGCGTCGACACCTAGAACTCTACTGCACCGATCCAGCGCTCCTGGCTCGCTTCACAGTCGAAATCGACGTGATACTCCCGGCAGGACGAGTGGAGACGGTCGCCACAGACGCATTTGGCCGACTCTGTACGTCGGAGGTGCCCGCCACACGCGGTACAACGAGGCATAACGTGTTATCGTATACCACACAGTATAGTAAACGCTTGCAAAAGACGGGTTAGAGACACATAGTCGTGGTTTCAAATCGGGCCGACTGCGTGCTGAACAGGGAACGGGCTCTCCCGAACGGCGGTTGCGGAACTGTTTTACTCTCCGCGGAGCGACGTGCGAGTAATGAGTCAACTGGAGGAGGCGTACCGCCTCGAGTATTTCGAGGAGGAAGACTTCGTCCGCAAGCAGTGTCCGGAGTGTGGCGTTCACTTCTGGACGCGCGATCACGACCGCGAGACGTGTGGCGAACCCCCGTGTGGCGAGTACTCTTTCATGGAGGACACTGGCTTCGACGAGGAGTTCAGTCTGACCGAGATGCGCGAGACGTTCCTCTCGTACTTCGAGGAGCACGATCACGAGCGGGTCGAACCGTACCCCGTCGCAGCGAACCGCTGGCGGGACGACGTTTTGCTCACGCAGGCGTCGATTTACGACTTCCAGCCGCTGGTAACCAGCGGTGAGACGCCGCCGCCGGCGAACCCGCTCTGTATCAGCCAGCCCTGCATCCGAATGCAGGATATCGACAACGTGGGCAAGACGGGCCGGCACACGATGGCCTTCGAGATGATGGCCCATCACGCGTTCAACACGAAAGAGGAGGTCGACGAGGACGAGTACGCCTATCACGGTGAGGTCTACTGGAAGGACGAGACCGTCGAGTACTGCGACGGCCTCTTCGAGGCGGTCGGCGTCGATCTGGACGAGGTCGTCTACATCGAGGACCCGTGGGTCGGCGGCGGTAACGCCGGGCCGGCAATCGAGGTCATCTACCGCGGCGTCGAACTCGCGACGCTCGTCTTCATGTCGCTCGAACAGGACCCCGACGGCGAGTACGAGATGAAAGACGGTAACACCTACTCGGAGATGGACACCTACGTCGTCGACACCGGCTACGGGCTGGAACGCTGGACGTGGGTCAGTCAGGGGACTCCGACCGTCTACGAGGCGGTCTACCCCGAGACGATCGAGTTCCTCAAAGAGAACGCGGGGATCGACCACACCGACAAAGAGGAATCGATCGTACAGGAAGCCTCGAAACTCTCGGGCAAGATGGACATCGACGAGGCCGAGGACGTCGAGGCCGCGCGCGGCGAGATCGCCGAGTCCGTCGGCGTCGACGTCGCGGAACTGGAGTCCTTGCTCGAACCGCTCGAAGACATCTACGCTATCGCCGATCACTCGCGGACGCTGGCGTACATGCTGGGTGACGGAATCGTCCCCTCGAACGTCGGCACCGGCTATCTGGCACGGATGGTGCTTCGCCGAACGAAACGACTGGTCGACAGCGTGGGCGTCGACGCCCCCTGACGAACTGGTCGACATGCAGGCCGAGCGACTCGACTACGAGAACCGCGATACGATCCGGGACATCGTCCGGACCGAGGTCGAAAAGTACCGCGAGACGCTCGACCGGGGCTCCCGACGCGTCGAACAGCTCGCCGAGGAGTACAGCGAGAAGGGCGAGCCAGTCCCGACCGAGGAGCTGATCGAACTGTACGACTCTCACGGCATCCAGCCGGACATGGTCCAGGAGATCGCCGACGAGAAGGGTGCGACTGTCGAGGTACCCGACGACTTCTACAGCCTCGTCGCCGAGCGACACGACGACGAGAGCGCGGGCGATCTCGACGCCGAGAGTATCGACGACCGGTTCGAGGACCTCCCCGAGACCGAGAAGCTCTACTACGACGACCAGCAGGGCACCGAGTTCGAGGCGGTCGTGCTCGACGTCTTCGAGCGCGAGGAGGGCTACGACATCGTGCTCGATCAGACGATGTTCTACCCTGAAGGCGGTGGCCAGCCGGGCGATGTCGGGACGCTGTCGACCGACGACGCGACGGTGACGGTGACCGACACCCAGAGCGAGAACGGCGTGATCCGCCACCGGACCGACGACCCGCTCAACCGGGGCGCGATGGTGCGAGGACAGATCGACGGGGCACGCCGCCGACAGCTAATGCGTAACCACACGGCGACCCACATCGTCATCCACAGCGCGCGACAGGTGCTCGGCGAGCACATCCGGCAGGCCGGCGCACAGAAAGGCGTCGACTCCTCGCGAATCGACCTGCGCCACTACGATCGGATCGACCGCGAGGACGTCAAAGAGATCGAACGGGTCGCCAACCGACTGGTGATGGAAAACCACTCCGTCACCGAGGAGTGGCCCCATCGCAACGACGCACAGGAAGAGTACGGTTTCGACCTCTATCAGGGCGGGATCCCGCCGGGAGAGCAGATCCGGCTGATCCACGTCGAGGACGACGTACAGGCCTGTGGAGGCACTCACGTCTCCCGGACCGGCGAGATCGGTTCGATCAAGATCCGCAATGCAGAACCCGTGCAGGACGGCGTCGAGCGACTCGTCTTCTCGGCCGGCGGGGCAGCGATCGAGGCCACACAGGAGACCGAAGACGCGCTCTACGAGGCCGCCGAAATCCTCGACGTGACGCCGACCGAGGTGCCGGAGACGGCGGAGCGCTTCTTCACCGAGTGGAAAGAGCGCGGCAAGCGCATCGAAGCGCTGCAGGAGGAACTCGCCGAGGTGCGCGCCAGCGGTGGGTCGGACGCCTCCGAGTTCGAGTTCGACGACGTGACGGCGGTCGTTCAGCGTCTCGACGGCGGCGTCGACGAACTCCGGGCGACGGCCAACGCCATCGTCGACGAGGGGAAAGTCGCAGTGATCGGCAGTAGCGCGGACGGTGCACAGTTCGTCGTCGCCGTCCCCGACGACGTCGCAGTCAACGCGGGCGAAGTCGTCAGCCAGCTAGCCAGTGAGGTCGGCGGCGGCGGTGGCGGCCCACCGGACTTCGCACAGGGTGGCGGCCCCGACACGGAGGCCCTCGACGACGCGCTGGCCAGTGCACCGGACATCCTCCAGCAGGTCCAGGACGCCTGAGATGGAGCTAGAGACGAGAGCCGAATACGACGCGCTGGTCGACGAGATCGCAGCCAACGCCGAGGACCAGGCCACCCCACCGACCAACGAGGACGTCTGGGCGAGTGTGAGCGACGTGGTGCCGAAGCTAACCGGGGCAGTCTGTGATCGCGTGCTCGACCTCTCGACGAGGGTGCCGGACGACGAACTCGTCGACGAGGTGACCGCCGCCCGCGACTCGACCGCGGCGGAGACGAAGCGCGCGGAGGCGGTGACAGTGCTCGTCCAGGACGTCGAGACGCGCCTCCGCTGCGGAGCGGCTGAGCGGCCGGCAAGCCGCCTTCCGGTTGGGATTCGAGACGCCGGTTTTTAAGACCGTCCGGCGAACAGCCATGGCCATGAACCGGTTTCGTCTGCGAGGGCTCGTCGTCACCATCATCGCAATGGTGCTTGCGTCGCTGTCGTACGCGGCCATCTCGGCGAGTCTTCCTTACGGAATCACGCCCGCGACAGCGGACGCTATCGGACTCTCGCTGATCGTCGTCCCGGTCGTCTTTTTCGGCGCGCTGGCAACTGGCGGGTTCCCGTTCAGGGAGTATCAGGAAACAAAGGGGATCGGCGGGATGCTCGCAGACGGAGCCATCATCTTCGCCGTCTGTCTGCTCGCAACTGGGCTAACCGCACAGACTGTGGGCCTGGTCGGTCTCGGCAGTACCGGCCGACTGGTCGTGCTGGGTGGGATCGGCTACCTGACGGCCTTCGGCGTCTTCAGTGCACGCAATCTGGAGTTCTACGACCCCAACAGGTGACTGTATGAGACGACGGCGGCCGGTGATATTTCCGGCTTCACACCCAATCGAGAGACGATGGGAGTCAAGGTCAGACCGGCGCGACGGGAGGATCTGCGTGCGGTCCAGCGGCTCGTCAGCGACTCGTGGCGCGTCGCCTACGGCGACCTCCTTCCGCCGGACGCGCTCGCCTTCATCGCCGACGAGGAGCGGTTCCAGCCGATCGAGTCGCTGGAGTACGCACTCGAAAGCGACGATATGGACTTTCTGGTCGCGCTCGTCGACGGCGAGGTAGTCGGCGAGGGCCAGTTCGCTACCGGCTCCGAGACGCACGCCTTCGTCTCGCCCGAAGACGACGAGGTCCAGTTACAGTCACTGTACGTTGCGCCCAATCACTGGCGCGGGGGGATGGGGTCACGGCTTGTCGAGGCAGGCTTCGATACCGTTCGCGACGATGCCGACGCAGTGCTCGTCGAGGCGCTTGCCGAAAACGACGACGCCAGACGGTTCTACCGGTCGATGGGCTTCGAGAAGACGGGCGACCGCATCATCAGCCTGTTCGGACTGCCCTACCGCGCGACGATCATGCGCCGACCGTTCAGGACGGCGTAACCGTGATCTGCTGTTTGCGGTCGATTGCCAACTCCAGCTCCTCCGCAATGGCGCTTCCCCGCGAGACCTGCACTTCGCCGCCGCGGCCTACCGTCGCGGTGAAGAGGTACTCGCCGTCCGCTTCGACTTCGACCGTCTCGCCGGCCTCGCCGTCGACCGGAATCACGATGTGGCGCGAGGTGATCTCGGGCTTGACGATCTGTCCTGATCGGTCCGAGGCGGCGGGTGTGGTGCCGCCCGCGTCGCCGCTTTCGTTGGGGCTACTGTTTGGCTTCTCGTCGTGGGTGCGCACGTCGATATCGATTCCCAGGCGGTTCTCGACGTCCTGGATGCGGCCACCACCTTTGCCGATGACCGTGGAGATGTCCTGATCCTCGACGTAGACGACCGCCGTGTTGGGGCTCTTGAGGTCGACGTCGACGTGGCCCTGTGCGATCGAGCGGATCTCCCGTTCGATCTCCTGGCGTGCGATCCGGTCGACGCCGGTGGACTCTTCTTCCTCCTCGTCGTTGAGCGGGACCGTGACGACCTGCCGATTGAAGGTGTAGATCTCGTAGGCGGGTTCGCCCGTCTCGAAGTCGTTGATGACGATGACCGGCCGCGCGAGGTCTTCCTCCATCAGGCCGTGAGGGACCTTGACTTCGGTCGTCACGTCGTAGACGGTGTGGACCTCGCCGGCCTCGATGTAGACGACGGTGTCGACGACCTGCGGGATCATCCCGAGTTCGACCCGGCCGACGAGTCGCTGGAGCGCGTCGATGGCGCGGGTCGCGTGGACGACGCCGATCATGCCGACGCCGGCCAGTCGCATGTCCGCGAACACCTCGAAGTCGTCGGTTTTGCGGACCTCGTCGTAGATGGTGTAGTCGGGGCGGACCATCAGCAGTGAGTCGGCCGTCAACGACATCTGGTCGTTGAGTTCGGTGTACTGGGTGATCTCCGGGCCGACCTGCAGGTCCCGCGGTTTCTCCATCGTCTTGACCGAGTAGTCGCTGCCCGAGAGGAACCGGGCCACCGCCTGCGCGAAGGTGGACTTCCCCGCGCCGGGCGAACCGGAGATCAGGACGCCGCGCTGTTGTTCGAGTAGCCGGTTACGCAGTTCGTCGTCGTACTCGTAGTCGTCCAGATCGGTCTGGACGATGGGGCGCACGGCGGTAATCTCGATCCCGTCCGAGAACGGCGGCCGGGCAAGGGAGATCCGGTAATCCCGGAACTGGACGATCGTCATCCCCGGTTCGGAGAGTTCGATGAAGCCCTCGGGCGACTCCTTGGCCGAGTTTTCGATCTCGTCGACGTACTCTTTCATTCGCGCCTCGGAGAGAACCTCGTCGCGGATCTCCTCGTAGTGCATCTCGCCGATCTCACCGCGTTTGGCCATCGGCACGACGCCCGTCTTGAGGTGGACGCTCATCGTCAGATCGTCGAAATACTCCTCGATCGTGAGTTCGCCGACGTCCTCGACGCGCGGGGCGATATACTCGACGTCGAGCCCTTTCGCCTCGGCGACTTCGCTCTGGACGATATCGCTGGTGACGAAGGTCGCACCCATGTCGTCGGCCAGATCGCGGATCAGCGCGTCGATTTCGCCCTCGGTGGCGTGACCGCGCTCGACCGCGTCCGGCCGCTCGCCGACGTATTCGAGCGTTATCTCGCCCTCGTCGGCGAACTCGGCGAGACGCTGGAGCTCAGAAAGCCCGTCCCAGCCGCTTTCGACGCCGTCGTTAGCCTGTGCTTCTAGCTCCGCGACGACTGCTTCGGGTATCGAAATCGTCGCCCCGGCGAACTTCCCGTCTTCGACGTGGTCGGACACGCGGCCGTCGATGACCACGCTTGTGTCCGGTACAACGTTCATAGGGTCGCTTTGCTCCCCGTGGTGAAAAGGGTTTCAAGGAGCGGCCGGGATCGCTCAGAGTCGGTGGGCGGGCGGCATGCTCTGTTCGCGCTCCGTGCGTTTGCCGCTGCCGAGCGCCGTCCGGGTCATCCCGCCCAGTCCAACGATTGTGATCAAGAGTACGACCGGTGCGCCGGCGTAGGGAACCAACGCCAGCACCGCCGCCAGCGCCACGCCCACGAGCAGGCCGACCCAGTCGTGGTCGACGCCAAAGCGGGCAACGATGGCGTTCCCGAAGGCAATAAAGCCGATTGCCTGGGCGATGAAGGTCGTGCCGAGGACGAGCAGTGCAAGCGGATAGGCGGCTAGCCAACCCAGCATGATCTGCGAGAAGACCCATGCCGAGGCCCCGAGCAGCGCCAGCAGTACCGCGACAGCGATACCGAACAGCGAGGAGACGAACACGCTCGAACGGGCAGTCCTGATGGCAGGTGAACACCAGTGTGGCAAGAGGGCGAGGACGGCGACACCCATGAACGTGACGACGCTCGTCTGGATGGCGACTCGCTCGAACAGCGTCAGTTCGACGACCGAATCGGTCGGTACACCCTGCGCAGCAGCCACTGAAGGAAGCAACGCCAGCACCGCTACAAGCGCGAATCCCCCCACTCGCCGGTTCATGTTTACCACTTACTGTCCCATTGTAAATAAAGACTTGCTTATGAAAGAAAAGCAGAGAGGTCTGTGACGTGAATGTGCACCCGTGATCGGTCTATAACTGCCTCGCAATCTGAGAGCATGCCGGAGAACTCATGTCGTATCGCGCTCGGCGTACGTCAGTTGCCAGTATGCTGCCTCGTCGAGGGGCGGTCGCCGATGGACCACGAGACCCCGTCGGCCGGTCGCGCGACCAGCGTACAGCGGTGGCCAGAGACCAGCGAGATCGGGAGTCGGTCGTCCGGAAGAAACCCGTAGGTGAGCAACAGATCGTACGGGATCACCGTCCCCGAGATGGCGACGACGTCCGAACTCAGGTGATCGGCCAGTACGGCTTCGAGCGTCGCCGAGAGGCCGCTTCGCCACCGCATCCCGCCGGTCATCGGCACCACTTCGCCAATCTGCGTGATCGTTACGGCATCGTTCGTCCGCCGTGTTCGTGCGATGAGGGCAACTACTGGCTCCCCATCGACGGTCGCCACGTACGTCGACCGAACCCAGACCGGACTGGCAAACCGCCACTCGTAGAACCGTCGCGTCCGGTAGGCGTGAAATCCCGCTGGCTGCCGGCGTTCGTACAGTCGGACGAGTTTGTCGACGTCGAGGCCGGGCCGCGACTCGACGGTGATATCGTCCAGTCTGTCGTCGGCCCCACTGCGGCGGTCATAGTACCGTCTGAGCAGCGGCCCGACAAGCACGGCACCTGCCCTCGCCGGCGGGCTATCGATGTACTCGGTTGCGAGCGACTCGGGGTGTTGCACGCGATAGTGCGTCCGTTTCCGGTCGATCCGTCGCCAGCCGAGGCGCTCGTATCCCGGACGAGAGATCCCGTTCGGGAAATTGAAGTACAGGTCGACATCGGTGTCCTCGTAGTACTCGATGGCGCGTTCGGTCATCCGGGTGAACAGGCCCTGACGACGGTGGTCCGGATGGACCATCGTATCCGTCGGCTGTAGCGCCAGTACAGTGTGATCGTCGACCCGGATCTCGAACGGCATGAAGGGGCGCGCGCCGACGACATCGCCGTCTTTCCGGACGACAAACAGGGGAGTGTGATCGACGTACGGGTTCTGCTGGTACTTCCAGTCGAACCACTCGCCCCCACGGTCACGGTCCCACACCAGAGAGTCGAGGGCAAGGACGCCGTCGCGGTCGGCCGGACGATACTGACGGATCTGGTACTCTGTAACGGCGTCGCTCTCCATTAATAAGTTCCAATCCAGTGAGCCACATAGTAATCCTCGGCATAGTCGACGGGCGGAGACGATGATCGATGGATGGGAGCGGGTATAGCCTGAGCTATTGGTACGGAAAACTCTCCTACCAGCAGAGATCCGAGGGTAATCAATACGTTTTAGAGACAAACCGGTTAGAGCGAACCGCCGGTAGCAGGAGATTGATAGGCGATGACACGAATAAACGGGTATGGCAACGGATGCAGCCTCCGAGACTGAGCCGGCAGAGTACGAGGCGTTTCTCGAACGGGTCCAACGGTACACCAACGTGGGGAACGCCGCAGGCGTCCTCGGGTGGGATCAGGAGGTCATGATGCCCGAAGGCGGGACACCCGCTCGCTCGCAACAGCTATCCGCACTTTCGGCGGTCAGCCACGAACTACTGACCGACGAGGAGACCGCCGATCATCTGGATGCGCTCGAAGACGCCGAACTCGACGACGAGCAGGCCGCGGTGATACGCGAGGTCCGCCGGGAGCACGACCGGGCGACGAGCGTCCCCACCGAACTGGTCGAGGAGATATCCCGGACGACCAGCGAGGCCCATCCCAAGTGGAAGCAAGCGAAGGAGGAAAACGACTTCTCTATCTTCGCGCCGACGCTCGAAACGTTGGTCGAACTCAAGCGCGAGTACGCCGAACACGTCGACCCCGACGCTGACCCCTACGCCGTCCTCTTCGCGGAGTACGAGCCATATCTCGACCTGGACACGGCCGACCGCGTCCTGACGCGTCTCAAAGAGGAGCTAGTGCCCCTGATCGACGACATCGCCGACTCCGAGGCCGACCTGGCGACGGACGCGTTTGCGGGGGAGTTCCCCGAAGACGAACAGGAGTCGTTCGTCCGCGACGTGCTCGACGAACTGGGCTACGACTGGGACCGCGGACGCCTCGACACCGCGCCCCATCCGTTTTCCTCGGGGACGCAGTTCGACGCGCGCGTCACGACGCGCTTCAACGAGACCGACCCGCTCGGCGCACTAACGAGCACGATCCACGAGTTCGGCCACGCCACCTACACGCAGGGACTGCCTGACGAGCACTACGGGACGCCGCTGGGCCAGTCGCGTGACCTCTCGGTCCACGAGTCCCAGTCTCGATTCTGGGAGAACCACGTCGGCCGCACGAAAGCGTTCTGGGAGCTGATCCTTCCGGATATGAAGGCCCAGTTCCCTCAGCTAGAGGACGTCACTGTGGAGGACGCCTACGAGGCCGCGAATCAGGTGTACGACGACAACCTGATCCGGGTCGAAGCGGACGAACTGACCTACCACATGCACATCATCATCCGCTACGAGGTCGAGCAGGCGCTGATCAGCGGCGACCTCGCAGTGGAGGACGTCCCCGAGGTCTGGAACGACAAGTACGAGGAGTATCTCGGGATCCGGCCCGAAACCGACGCCGAGGGCTGTCTGCAGGATATCCACTGGAGCCACGGCAGTTTCGGCTATTTCCCGACCTACTCGCTGGGGAGCGTGCTGGCCGCCCAGATAGACGCGACGATGCGCGACGAACTGGATGTCGACGCGCTGGTTCGTGACGGCGAGTTCGACGAGATCATGACGTATCTCAACGAGAACGTCCACGGCCATGGCTCGCTGTACACCACCGACGACCTGATCGAGGAAGCGACCGGCGAGGCGTTCACCGCCGATTACTTCGTCGAGTACGCCGAGGAGAAGTTCGGCGAGCTATACGACGTCTGAGCAGGGGACCTGTCCGGCGTCAGCGTTTAGCCGTCCGACCCCATACGTGGATTCGATGAACGTCGTCTCCTTGCTTCCCTCCGCGACGGAGATCTGTTACGCCCTCGGTATCGAGCCAGTCGGCGTCTCCCACGAGTGTGACGTGCCGCCCGAGGCGGCCGAGCAGCCATCGATCAACTACGCACACGTCGATCCGGAGGCGAGCAGCGGAGAGATAGACGCGCAGGTACTCGAAGCCGAGCGCGAACACGGCGGCGTCTACGGCATCGACGTCGAGGCGCTGGAGCAGGCCGACCCGGACCTCATCGTCACGCAGGGGATCTGTGACGTCTGTGCGGTCGACGAGGTGCTCGTCGAGGACGCGGTGGCGGATATCGACGCCAACTCCGAGATACTGACGACCGACCCCCACAGCGTCGGCGACGTGCTCGACGACATCGAGACGGTTGGCGAGGCGACTGGACGCGGCGAGCGGGCCGCCGAACTGGTCGCCGATCTGGAGGCCCGAATCGAGCGCGTCCGGACCGCAACGGCCGAGGTCGAGGAGCGCCCCGAAGTCGCCATCCTCGACTGGCTCGACCCGGTGATGGTTGCGGGCCACTGGGTACCCGAAATAATCGAGTGGGCCGGCGGCGAGTACGGCCTCGCCGATCCGGGCGACCGGTCGACGCCGCGCGAGTGGCGACAGATCCGCGAGTACGATCCGGACGTCCTGATCGCGGCCCCCTGTGGCTTCGAACTCGACCAGACAGCCGAGAACCGAACCGACCTGACAGAGCGGCCCGGCTGGGAGGACCTCCGTGCAGTGAGGCAGGGTCGCGTCCACGCGATGGACGGCCACAACTACGTCAACAGGCCGGGCCCGCGTCTCGTCGACACGCTCGAAGCCCTCGCGGGCGTGCTTCACCCGGACATCGTCGATATGCCCTCGGACGACGTCGTCTCGTCTTTCGAACGGCTCCACGACGCCACCCCAAGAGAGCCGTGATCGAACTCGAACGGTCGGTCTACGACGGACTGATCGACCACGCGCGAGCGGCTGCACCGAACGAGGCCTGCGGCATCCTCGGCGGACACGTCGACGAGGACCGTGCTCGGGTGACGTCCCGGCATCCGACCGAAAACGTCGCGGAGCAGCCACGAGCCGAGTATTTGATCGATCCCGAACAACAGTTGGCGCTGTTCGAGCGGATCGAAGCGGCCGGCAAGTCCATCGTCGGGTTCTACCACTCGCATCCGAGGGGCCCGACGGCTCCGAGCGAGACGGATCGGAAACACGCTGCCTGGCCGGGAAAATCGTACGTTATCGTCGCCATGGACGGCGGGCCGTTCGTGGGCTCCTGGCGGTGGCGAGCCACGGCGGAGCGGTTCGAGGCGGAACCGGTGCAGGTGGACTAACCTCGGCATACCCGACCCGTTCTCGGGGGCGACTACAAGCCTTTTTGACGCCGACGCCCCTCCAAAGAGGTATGAGCGATCTGACTGCGACGATCCACACGAACCGCGGCGACATCGAAGTCGAACTGTACGACGAGAAAAAACCGAACACGGTCGAGAACTTCGTTGGCCTCGCCACCGGCGAGAAGGAGTGGGAAGACCCCGAAAGCGGCGAGACGGTCGAGGACGAACCGCTGTACGACGACGTGGAGTTCCACCGCGTCATCGACGACTTCATGGTCCAGACCGGCGACCCGACCGGGACAGGCCGAGGCGGCCCCGGCTACACCTTCGACGACGAGTTCGACGACGACCTCTCGCACGACGGTGCGGGCGTGCTCTCCATGGCGAACCGTGGCCCCGACACCAACGGCTCACAGTTCTTCATTACGCTGGATGCCCAGCCACACCTCGACGGGAAACACTCCGTCTTCGGCCGCGTCGTCGACGGGATGGACGTCGTCGAGGAGATCGCCGACCTGCCGACCGACCGCAACGACAAGCCACAGGGCGAAGCCGTCATGGAATCCGTCACGATCGAAGAGTAGCACCGCACACTACGACACTGATCGGCGGATTCCGAGCATCGCCCACCACGAGAAGACGACGCAGGCGATAGCAAAGCCCCACCAGATCGGCGGGGGCGTCACCGTCTGGTAGGTCGCCACGCCGACCAGTGCGACGAAGCCACCGAGGGCCGTCGACCACGCGCCGAGGAATCGCCCTGACTCCGCCGCGTTCTCACGTCGCTCAGTCCCGAGTCCGTCGAGCAACCGGAACCGGTCGCCGAAGCCGAGCGCACAGCCGAGCACTACCATCGAGACGCCCGTAAATGTGAACACGCCGGCGGCAACCGTTTTCGGTGCCCAGTCGTAGGCGTCGCCGAGCACGACGCCAAGAATAAAGCTCACACCGCTGATCGCACTCACGACCCCCGCCATGGGTATCTCGGATACCCACGCGAAGGCGCTACCGGCGAGGAGGAGGGCCGCACCGACCGTCAGCAGGGTCATCGACATACTACGGGAAGTATACTGTCAGCGATTAAACGTTTTGGGGTATTCATTAGGGATCGGGCGCGGGCTACGGGGCCGCGCGGACCGTAAGCCGAAAGACGATCCAGTTCGTTCGAGTGAGTAATGAGCGATCTGGATGCCGAACTGCAGGATCCGACGTCGTTCGGTGACAGCAACGCACCCCCGACGGAGGAGAAGCCCTACAAGATCATCTTCGACGCCAGCGCGTGTTTCGGCGCGGGCAAATGCGCCGAGGTAGCGAGTAACTGGGAGATGGACATCAAAAGCGGAATGGCAAGCCCCCGATCCTACTACATCGGCGAGGACGACCTCGACGAGAACGTCAGCGCGGCGGAGGCCTGCCCGGCGAACAAGGGCGATGGCTGTATCTACGTCATCGACCGGCGCACCAGCGAAGAGGTCGCACCCGATCCCCACGGCGACGGCACCCTCAGCCTGGAGCGGTGACCAACCGCAAGACTGTAAACCGCCGGGCCAGTTAGCTACGAGCGCAGCGAGGGAGTAGCCAAGCAGGCCAACGGCGCGGGTCTTAAGAACCCGTCTCGTAGGAGTTCCTGGGTTCAAATCCCAGCTCCCTCATTTCCGTATTTTCATTTGTACGAGAGAACTGCGGACAGATCGCTACGAGAGAGCGATCAGAACTCGATGAGCGCACTCACTGGTGCGTCGGTCCGCTCCCGAGCGCGCTCGATACCGTCGTCGCCGACCGCGATCAGGGTGAAGACGCCGCCGATCTCAGCGCCGGCGCGTTCGGCGATATCGAGCAGGAGTTCCTGGGTCTCGCCCGAGCGGATGAGGTCGTCGACGACCAGCACGGTGTCGCCCTCGTTGATCGAGCATGCCGGCAGGTAGTAGGTCAGTTCGATCCCGGACTGAAGCCGCTGGCGGGACTCGATGAAGTCCTCGACCGCGGTCTCTTTGGACTGTTTCGCGTAGGCCGAGCGCCCGCCGTAGTAACTCGCGATGGCGGCCGCAAGCGTGATGCCGTCGGTGGCCGCCGTGAGCACGACGTCCGGCCGGTCGAACTCGAAGGACTCGGCCGCGACCGGGGCCGCGAGATCCAGAAAAGACTGATCGAAGACGATAGAGGAGTTGTCGACGTAGCCCTCCTCGTCCGTTTTAACGCGGTCTTCGAGTTCCGCCGCCAGCGCGTCGCGGCCGACGCCGGAGACGACCTCTCGGGCACGGTCGTCGCTCGGCAGGACGTGACCGTTGACGTACCGGTTGAGATCGCCGGCCGGGAGTCCGGTGAGTTCGGCGAGTTCGTCGTACGTGCGCGTCTCCTTGAGCATACGGAGAACCGAAACCGCGCGCAACTGGAGGGCCGCCTTCTCTGCTCTGTTCATACGACCTATGCACGGTTCCACAAGTATGGTGGTTACGATACTGACGGGGGGGCTGATGTCCACGAACGTGGATCTCTCAGCGTGCATACCTGTAAACTGACCGCGAGAAAGGCTCGCCGAAAAGCGTCAGTCCGCGAGGAAGTCCGGTTCGATCCGCTTTTCGTCGCGTTCGGAGCGCAGGTGATCGCGGAACGTCTCGATTTCGACGTCGTACTCCTGGTCCTCGAAGCGGTCACGAACCGAGATGTTGCCGTCTTCCTCCTCGTTGTCGCCGACGATGATCATGTAGGGCACGCGGTCGTCGTGGGCCGCGCGGATCTTGCGCTCGATGGTGCTGTCGCGGTCGTCGACCTCGGCGCGGAACTCGTCGAACTCGTTTTTGACGCGGTGGGCGTAGCCGAGGTTCGCGTCGCTGATCGGCAGGACGCGGACCTGCTCGGGGGCGAGCCACAGCGGGAAGTTGCCCGCGAAGTGCTCGATGAGCACCATGAAAAAGCGCTCGTAGCTACCGTAGAGCGCGCGGTGGATCATCACCGGCTTGTGGTCCTCGTTGTCCTCGCCGACGTAGGACAGGTCGAAGCGCTCGGGCATGTTGAAGTCGAGTTGGACGGTCGGGCCGTCCCAGCGGCGACCGATCGCATCCTCAAACCCGAAGTCGATCTTCGGGCCGTAGAACGCGCCGTCGCCCTCTTCGACGTCGTACTCGATCGATCGGCTTTCGAGGACGCTCTCGAGTTGTGACTCGGCGCGGTCCCAGATCTCGTCGCTTCCGACGCTCTTCTCGGGCCGGGTCGCGAGCGCCACGTCGTACTCCAGATCGAAGGTGGTGAGCACGTCGTCGATCATGTCCATGATCTGTTCGACCTCCTGACGGATGTCGTCGGGCCGGACGAACAGGTGACCGTCGTCGATGGTGAACGCCCAGACTCGTGAGAGGCCGGAGAGTTCGCCACGCTGTTCTTTCCGATACACTTTGCCGTTCTCGGCGTACTTGATCGGCATGTCCCGGTAGGACCACGAGCTATCGTCGTAGATTGCGGCGTGGCCCGGGCAGTTCATCGGCTTGAGACCGTACTCGTCCTCGCCGACGTCAAAGACGAACATGTCGTCCTGATAGTTCTCGTAGTGGCCGCTCTTCTCCCAGAGGTCGGTCTTGAACAGGTGTGGCGTCTCGACGTACTCGTAGCCGGCGTCGAGGTTCAGATCGGCGACGAAGGACTCCAGTTCGCGCAGGATCGTCTTCCCCGGTGGGTGATAGAGCGGCAGGCCGGGGCCGGTGACCTCCTGGATCGAGAACAGGTCCATCTCCGCACCGATCTTGCGGTGGTCACGGCGTTCGGCCTCGCGCTGGCGCTCGTGGTACTCCTCCAGTTCCGCTTCGCTCTCGAAGGCGGTGCCGTAGACGCGAGTCTGCATGGGGTTCTCCTCGTCGCCCCGCCAGTAGGCGGCGGCGATCTCCAGCAGGTCGACCGCCCCGATCTCGCCGGTCGACTCGACGTGCGGGCCGGCACAGAGGTCTTCCCACTCGCCCTGGCTGTAGAACGTGACCGTGTCGTTCTCGTCGGCGAACTCCTCGAGGAGTTCGAGTTTGTAGCGCTGGTCCGCGAGTCGCTCGCGAGCCTCCTCGATCGAGACTTCCTCTCGCTCGATGTCGTAGTCGGCCTCGATGATCTCCTCCATCTCGGCTTTGATCTCGTCCAGGTCCTCCTCGTCGAGGTCGATATCGTCGAAGTCGTAATAGAAGCCCTCGTCGGTTGGCGGACCGATCGCTAGCTGGACGTCGTCGTAGAGCCGTTCGACGGCCTGTGCGAGGCAGTGCGAGGCCGAGTGGCGCATCACGCGCAGCGCCTCGTCGGAGTCCTCGGTGACGATCTCGATCTCGACGCCGTCGTCGTGGATCGGCTCGTGCTTGGAGACGAGTTCCCCGTCGATCCGACCGGCGACAGTGTCGCGGCCGAGGCCGGGCCCGATCTCGTAGGCGACGTCCTCGACGGTCGCGCCACGCTCGACGCTAAGTTCGGAACCGTCGGGCAGTACTACCGATATTTCGTCCGCTGAATCTACATCCTGAGACATTGGTGCACCTCCGGCTGGTCGGTGGTGACCAGCGAGAGAATCGGCAGGCGGGAGTTGTAGTTAGTTACGGGCGAGCGCCCGGCCTGTAAAGCAGCCACCTGCCATCTGTATCCTGTGCTACTGCGGGATCCAGTAAAAGGGTTGTGATACAGTAGTTCGACGTATCCGGTAGTCGCGCCCTCATCCGGTCGTGTCCGGCAGTTCGACTTCGTCGGGATGTGGCATCCAGAGCAGATCAATCGCGATACCGAGCGTGAGCGGGATGCCGATAACGACGACCAGAGCGGTCGTCCGATCGCCCGCCGCGGTACCGATACCGAACGGGCCGCTCAGCAGCATCGTCGACACGACCAGCAGTAACGGGATGAGAAGCGCCGCGTACAGCGCTGCCCCCACCGAGTCGTCAACCGGATGCGGAAAAAGCGCGTGGCTATCGCCGCAATCGCCGTGTGGACGGTCAGGAGAATGCCGTAGCCGATCACCGTGCTCACTGCGACCATACCCGGGGTAGTCGCTGCTCGGTCTTTGTCCTGTCGGATACCGGCGAGCGATCCCGGGACCGGGGTAACGGTTTTGCCGGGAGCGAGCAACTGTGAGGTATGCACCGGGCTATCGGCGAGCGGGACGTCGCGGAGACAGCGGTGACCGAAGCCGAGGCGGTCGACCTCTACCGAGAGATGGTTCGCGCGCGCCAGTTCGACGACCGGGCGCTCGCGCTCCAGCGCCGTGGCTGGATGAGCGGCTATCCACCGTTCCGTGGGCAGGAAGCGACACAGGTGGGCGTCGCCCACGCCATGGAAGCGACGGACTGGCTCGTCCCGACGTACCGCTCGAACGCTACCCAGATAGCTCGCGGCGTCCCGATGAGCGACCTGTTCGCGTTCCGAAAGGGCTACGCGGAGTTCCAGTCCGGGCATGAGGTTCCGGTCTTCCCGCAGGCCGTCCCCATCGCGACCCAGTTACCCCACGCCGTGGGCCTCGGGATGGCCACCCAGTACCGCGACGACGACCACGCCATCCTGACGCTCTTCGGCGACGGCGCGACGAGCGAGGGCGATTTCCACGAGGCGATGAACGTCGCGGGCGTCTTCGACGCGCCGGTCGTCTTCTGCTGTGAGAACAACGGCTGGGCCATCTCGTTGCCCCGCGAGCGCCAGACGGCAAGCGAGACCATCGCACAGAAGGCGACCGCCTACGGCTTCGAGGGCGTCCGCGTCGACGGGATAGATCCTATCGCAGTCGCCGAGACCGTCGCGGACGCGCTGGCGACGGCGCACGACACCGGCCCCGTTCTGATCGAGAGCCTGACCTACCGCCTCGGCGCGCACACGACCAGCGACGACCCGTCGCGATATCGCGACGACGAAGGGGATCTCCCCGAGTGGCGCACGACGGATCCGCTGGAGCGCTACGAGACGTATCTCCGCGAGCAGGGGCTTCTCGACGACGAGACGGACGAGGAGATCCGTGCGGACGCCGAAGCGGCTGTCGACGACGCCATCGAGCGCGTCGAGGCGATGCCAGACTCGGAGCCAGACGAGATATTTGACTCCGTCTACGAGCGGCTTCCGGCCGAGCTACAGCGCCAGCGCTCGGCGGTGGTGTCGGCCGCAGACACTGAAGGAGAATAACTAGACACTCACTCGACGAACTGCGCTAGCTGCGTTCGCCGCCGTTCGAGGTCGACTGCTGGCTCCAGCGAGGGATCAGTAGCGAGGCGGTCGATCACCAAGAAGACGTCCGTCCCCTGCGTTTCGAGCCAGTCGACGAGCGACTGGATCGAGTCGCGGTTGTGCACCAGCGAGTCGAGCAGGTGAACGAGCACGGCGACGCCGACCGCGCTCTCGGCGTCGGCAGGGAACGCACCGCTGATCGAGGTGAAGTCGGGACTGTCGGTCGCGTATGCGTCTGTTGGGGCGATCGAGAGACAGGTAGAACAGATCGCGATCCGGTCCGCATCGTCGGGGGCATGCTGACGGACGGTCTGGGGGACGGCAACGACGACCGTCGATTCGCCACACGCCGAACAGGCCATATCAGTCGCTTGCCTGTGCTTCTTCGAGCGCCGCGGCCTCGGCTTCGGCTTCCGCCTTCTCTTCGGCTTCTGCCTCTTCCTTTTTCTCCTTGATCTTCTTCATGCGGAAGATCTCTTCGCGCTCCTGCTCTTCGAGTTTCTGCTCGATATACTCCTGATTGGTGTACAGGTCGGGCAGGAGCTTGAACTCCAGGGCGTTGACGCGGCGTTTCGTCGTCTCGATTTCGTCGAGCATCTTCTTCATCGCCGTCTCGACCTCCGCCGCGAGGATGATCGATTCGAGCAGTTCCTCGTAGGACTCCGCGACCTCGTCGATGCGCGAAGACGTGCCGAGAACGCCGTAGCCACGCTGGTCGAGGCTCTTTTTGACGCGCGTCGACTCGATCTGCGGGACGACGACGCCCATGATGTTTTTCGACTCCGTGGTGATCTCGGGGTGTTCCTGGAGCGCGGCTGCAGCGCCGCGAACGGCCACGTCGCCTTCCATCGCGCGAGCCATGTTGATCGTCTTCTGGGCCGCCTCGTAGTCCGCTTCCATATCCTCTCGGACGTCCTGGGCCTGGTCGAGGATGTCCATGAACTCCATAATGAGCCCGTCACGCTTCTTTTCGAGCGTGTCGTGGCCCCGTTCGGAGAGCTCGATGCGATCCTCGATCGCCATCAGGTTCTTCCGAGTGGGCTTGACGTCTTTGGCCATTTGCTCCCTTCTAACGAACCCAGCCGGATAACTGTTACCAGATTCGACGGCGTCACCCGGCAATGCGGTAGCTCCGAGCGAAACCGTTTTGTCCCGAGAGCGGGAGCGCACAGTCGATGAGTAGCCGATTCGGGGCCGACGAAGCCGGACGCGGACCGGTGCTGGGATCGATGTTCGCCGGTGCCGTCGCAGTCGACGAGCCGGACGACCTGTCGGCGGGCGTCGCCGACTCCAAACGGCTCACGCGGGAGCGCCGCGAAGAACTGTTCGAGCGGATGGCGGCAGACGACCGCGTCCGGACTGCCGCCGCGGAGGTCCCGACCGAACGGATCGACGACCCCGGGACGGACATGAACACGCTGACCGTCGAGGCACAGGTCGAGGCGATTCAGGAAGTCGCGCGAGCGGGTGACAGCGGCATCGTCGACGCCTGTGACACTTCCGAAACGCGGTTCCAGGGACGCATCGAGGACGCGCTCCCGTTCCGCGCGGACGTGCTGGCCGAACACGGCGCCGACGACGAGTACGCCATCGTCGCCGCGGCGAGCATCGTCGCCAAGGTCGCCCGCGACCGGCACGTCGACGCGCTCGCGGAGCGATACGGCCCGGTCGGGAGCGGCTACCCGAGCGATCCGACCACTCGCGAGTTCCTCGACGCCCACGTCGCCGAGCACGGAACCCTCCCGGAGTGTGCGCGGGAAAGCTGGCAGACGTGTGCGGATCTGCTCGCCGAGGCCGAGCAGACCGGACTGGACGGGTTCTGAGCTACCGGTAAAACGGCTGTCGCGACCGATCACCACTGTGCTCGCCGATCCCCGGCATTGGCGGGAGAGTGCGCTTGTGCGCGGAGTCGAGATACATCTCCGCGACGTCCTGGGCGGTCTCGACGGGAACGTCGACCCTGTCGGCAGCCGTCTCGACGTCGCACTCGCGGTCGATCAGCAGTCTGAGCAGGCGATCCAGCGTCCCGTAGCCCGCGCCGATCTCCGATTCGTCGGTCTGGCCCGACCAGAGGCCGCCAGTCGGCGGCTTGCTGATAATCCGCCGCGGCACGCCGACGTGCGCGGCCAGCGAGCGGACCTCCGTCTTGTACAGATCCCCGAGCGGGAACAGATCGGCCGCACCGTCGCCGTACTTGGTGTAGTAGCCCAGCAGTAGCTCCGAGCGGTTCGACGTGCCCAACACCAGCAAGGATCGGGTGTTCGCCGCGTAGTACGCGGAGAGCATCCGTAGTCTGGCGAGGACGTTGCCGGTCGCCACACGATCGGCGTCGGCCTCGAAATCGGCTCCGACAGTCTCCTCGAACGCCTTGAGCAGGGGTCTCAGCTGTATCTCCTGAAACTCGATCCCGAGGCCGTCCGCAACCGTCCTGGCCTCGGTGGCGTGGACGCTATCGGTCTTGCTGGCCGGCAGTCCGAGGCCGAGTACCCGGTCACTTCCCAGTGCCTCGACGGCGAGCGTCGCGGTCAGCGTGGAGTCGATCCCGCCGCTCATCGCGACGACGACTCCCTCCGTGTTCGCGTCGACGACGGTCCGGCGGACGAACTCGACGACCTCGCTGCGCGCCGCTTCAAGCCCGTCACTGTCCGACAGAAACATCGGCCCGTCGCTATCCCCCAGATACCGCTCGAACGTGGTGTCGTCGCCAACTAACATGGATGTATGGTCACCTGTTCTCAAGAGAAGCCAACAATCTAGAGATATTTAGACCCAACGCTTGAACAACTAGTAGAATAAGGAGAGATGGGTGTGTGGATCAGAACCGAAGGTAGACTGCGGCGGCTACCGCTCCGTCTTGACCCGTCGGAGGATGCTCCCGTAGGCCGGGCGGGTGACGAACACCCCGATCAGCACACCGATGATGGTGATGATCGCGAAGCCGCGCAGGTCCCCAAGCGAGAGGAACGCGAGCGGACTCATCGCGATGATGGTCGTCGCGGCGGCCGCGCCGATGACCCAGAACGCTTTCCGGAACCGGGTATCGAACACGCGCTGGGAGGAGACATCGCCCTCGGCCATCACTTCGTCGGCGATGATGATCAGGTCGTCCACCCCGGTCCCCACGACGGCGATAAACCCGGCGACGTGAGAGAGGTCGAGCGGTAACTGGATCGCTGCTGCGAACCCGAGGAGGAGGAGCACCTCAGAGAGCGCGGTGAGCGACATCGGTGCGGCGACACGCGGATCACCGTAGCGGAGGAACACCATCAGCACCACCGTCAGCACGGCGAGCACGCCGGCAAGCAGGGCGTAGCTTTTGAACTGACTGGCCCGGTCCGAGGTGATGGTCTGACTGGTCCCCTCGTCGAGATCCAGCGTCGTCGGCAGGCTCCCGGCTTCCAGGCTGACCTTGATGTCCTCGGCAGTCTGGCGGTCCGGCGACGTCGCGACGAACGTCGGGTTGTTCACCCACGTCCCGTCGTTGAACTGCTGGGCGAGACCCGGCTGCATCCCGAGACCGCTGATCGTCTCCCCGTCGAGGTCGATCAACTGACAGTAGCCGTACGGCGGGTCGGTCTGGTCGACCGGAGCACAGCCTGCCTGGACGCCCTGATCGGACGTGATCCCGGTCTCGACCAGCGTATTCATGTACTCCGGCGCGGCGTCGTCCGTCACGACGACCGGAACCCGAAACTGGGTCCGGCCACCGGCCTGTTCCTCTTCGATGGTCGACACCGACCTGATGTCCTCGGGTGTGAGCACGACCTGTTCCTCGTAGCCCGCCTCGTTGTCGGCGGGGTAGTGAGCGACGATTTCGACGAGGTTCTGATCGCGGATCAGTTCGCGCAGTTCGGCGGTCGACGTCCCGGGCGACTGCACGACGATGTAGTTCTGGCCGCCAGCGTTGTCCTGGCGAACAGTCCCACCGTCGAAGCCGGACTCGCCCATCCGACTGTCGAGGATATCGATCATCGACTGGCGCGTTTCGGCCGTTACGCCGTTTCTAACTTCCGTGTCCTCGCCAGCATAGCCGGCGTTCTCGACTGCGAGTACCAGATCATCCTCGCTGACGTCCGGGTGGAACACCTCGACGGTCCGGTCCTGAACGCTGTCGCCGCTGACGCTCGCAGAGACTTCTCGCTGTGCGAGGTCTAGACTCTCGTTATTGGCGACGAGTTCCTCGTGCACCGCCGATTCGACCTCGCCGTTGAGTTCCGAAGTCGTCTGTCCCCCACCGGCGTCGATACTAATGCCTTCGGCGGTCATCCCGATCACCGGCGCACGAACGCGTGCACCGCCGGAGAGTTCGATACCGTACTGGATGTTCGACCAGCTAGCGGTCGTCTCGCCCTGTTCGCTCTCCCCGAGCGAGTCGCCGAAACCCGCCCCGGGGACGAACAGGAAGAAACACGATATCCCGATCAGCGAGGCGAGCATCAGGACCCGCCAGTTGTTGCGGATCTTGTCGCGCACGCTCATCGGTTGATCCCCTCGAACTTGTACCAGCGAAGTAGACTCAGATTGAGCATGTACGTGTTCATCAGATCAGCCAGCAGTCCGACCACGAGCACGAGGCCAATCTGCCACAGGATTCCGATCCCGAAGATGTAGGCGACGACGGTGAGGACCGCCATCGCGGACATCGACGTCACGGTCATCGTCACGCCGGTCTGCATGGCGCGGTAGGTGCTCTCGTAGAAGTCGCCGCTCCGGCGCAGGACGTGGTTGTTCAACAGGATGTCCGAGTCGACGCTGTACCCGATCAGCATCAGCAGGCCAGCGACGGTTCCCAGCGACAGCGGTATCCCGAGCACGTTCATGACTGCGACCGGGATCACGATGTCCGAAAAGGCGGAGATGACGATGGCGATGCTCGGAACGAACGTCCGGAACAGGGCGAACGCCAGCGTACCCATCCCGACGAAGGCGATGACGATACCGTACAGCGCTGTCCGCTGATTGTCGCCCCCGAAGCTAGCCGAGAACGTGCTCGCCTCCTGGACGACATCATCGTTCCCGTTAGCCGGGGTCAGGTCTGCTTCGGCCTGTTGTTCGATCCCCTCCGCATCGTCGGACCTGAACTCCAGGATATACTGATTGGAGGTCCCCGTCGTTCTAATGTTCTCTACCTCTTCGTTGAACGCCCCCTCGATAGTACTCCGGTCGTCAGTCGTCTCGATTGTAAGTTCCGTTCCACCAGCGAAATCAATACCTAACGTGGCGGGTGCGCCGGTAAACACCCACCAACCGATAACGACTGCAAGCGCGACCGCCAACACGGCCAACGGAACGGCCGCCAGTTGGCGATTCGTGTACCGGTCATAATCGATCTCCGGTACATCGAACTGTCTCATATGCCCGTGTCTCTGCGTGGCCCCCGAATAAGTTTTCTCATCTCGTCCCGGGCCCGTCTCCGGAATACGCCGTCGTTAAGCAGTCTAGGGCGGGTCTCACGCCTGAACGTACGGTAGTTCGACGGTCGGCATCGAGAGCAGCCAGAGCGAAATCATCGTGTACAGCACCATCACGGCGACGAAGGGGATCTGGCTTCGGATCGCCTGGAGACGGCCGGGGAACAGGTCGAACGACGTCGCGTGAGCGACCCAGACAGCGAGGACGTGCCCCGCGAGGACGAAGGCGACTTCGAGCAGGTCGACCCACGCCGGAAGCACGACCTGAGTGAACGCGGGCGGGGCAGGCGGTGAGAGGGGGTTCGTGACCGCGGTCCACAGCGACGGACTCAGCGCGATAAAGAAATTGAAGTAGTGAGCGAGATGGTAGCCCGCCGCGATGGCGAGCAGCGGCGGCGCGAACCGAAGGCCGAGCGTCCGGACGGACAGGTACGTCTCCGCGCGGCGACGCGCGAGGCGGGACGCGAGTCTGTACAGGCCGAGAAAGAGTCCATACCCTGCCACGAGCAGGAGTAGGTAGGCCGCAAGCGGTGGTACCCCCGCTTCGACGAGCGACTCGACCGTCGAGACGCCCGGGGAAGTGACGACCAGCCCGCTGAACGTCAGTTCCCAGACGAGCAGGACGACGAAGGCGACGCCGGAGCGGTCGGCGAGCAGTTCCGACTCGCCCAACCGAGCGCCCGGCAGGCGCAGCGACCAGCCCTCCTCGCCGCGCTGGAGCGGCCCGACAGCACCGTAAAAGCGGAACCACAGCGAGAGCGGATCGGCATGCCGGAACCAGGTCTCGGGCGAGAACAGCACTGCACCGGCCAGCGTGTACAGGCTGTAGCCGAGGACACCCCACGCCAGTACCGCGGGCGCTTCGGTGACCGGGGCGATCACCTCGACCCAGATCAGGGCGAGCAACGCAGCGACCGCGGGCCACTGGCCCACGTCGGGATACTCGACAAACCCGTTGGGCAATCGTTCGGCGACGCGCCGCCAGGGGTTGATCGTCGGCCAGGGGTTGCCGACGAGATACGCGACCATCGTCAGCCCCGACCGGATGCCGACGAAGACGAACAGGACGGCGAAACTCGCGCTTCCGAACGGTGGCCCGGTGAAGCCGGTGTAGACGACGAGGACGAGCGCGAGCGCCGAGAGGACCGCGCCGGCAGCGCCGACAGCCGCGAGCACCGTGTCACTGTACGGAACTATGGGGCGTTTCGACCACGTGTGATAGGAGCCGACGAACTGCCGGTCGGTCATCAGCATCGAGAGCATCGCGGAGGCGGCAATCACCGCCCCGCCCGTGAGCAAGAACAGCCACGTCGGCACTGCGACGTCGCCGCGCTGGCCCTCCAGTCCCGCGACGACGTTCGAGGCAGCGACGACGTCGACCAGGGCCAGCAGAACCAGCCCTAGCCCACCGAGAGCGACTGTAAGCCGGACTCGTCTGGACGGAGCGGGGAGAGACATCTGTGGAAAACGTGTGATTCGACCGGTATTTAGCTGTCGTCTCGACGTGACGGATGCTGACGGGTTACTCCAGCATCGACTCGCTGTGGCCGTAGGTCGCCAGCACGAGCACGGTCGTATACTCCTCGTGGGCGGCCTCGGCCTCGACGACCCGCGTTTCGGGCTCGCCGAACGTCCAGTCGCGGAGCGTCTGGCCCGCATCGAGTCCGTCGAGAACGCGCTTGCTCGTCATCTCGGCGGGGACGCGGTCCGCGGCCTCGTAGAACAGGCCCGGTCCCTCGGCTGATCGCACCCAGCCGAGGCCGGCGCTGATCGACTCGCCCGCGGTTGCGGTCGCCCGACCCTGGACGACCGTCAGGCGGTTGCCCGGCGGACCGAGGTAGGGCGCAGTATCTGCGACTTCGATTTCGGCCTCGGCGGGAATCATCGAGGAGACGGTGACGAGATTGTAGTTGTGAACGCCGGCATCGGCCAGCGCGGCGTCGTACGACGCCATCTCGGTGGGGCCGTCACCGACGCCCCAGACGATCCGAATCGTGTCCATACCGGAACGAGGTGACCGGGCCGATAAGGCGTTACGATCCCTGCCCGGCGTCGTCCTCGCTCACACTGTTCTGTGCGACGCTGACGCTGCGAGTCCCCTCCCGGCCGCGCTCGGTCATCGAGACCGTCGTGGGAGTGCTCCCGGCGAATTCGATCGTCAGCCGGTAGTCGTCGACCGACTCGTCGGCAGTACACGCCCCGTCGGCGTCATCGACCTCGACGTCTTCCACGGTGAGATCGAGTTCCGAAGCGTCGGCGTCGTAGGAGAGGTCAGTGACGCCAGTCGTCTTGCAACTGCTTGAGCCGACGACGAGCGTCCCTTCGATGGTGACCGCGTCCTCGATGCTGATCTCGGGCGACTCGCCGACCGCCGCCAGGCTTCCACGGTCGACCTCGAGGGAGGTATCGTCGATTCCCTCCGGCGGCGACTCGACGGTGGTGGGTCCATCCCTGGATCGGTCCCGAACGCCGTCACGACCGACAATGATCTCGCGGCGCGCATCCCGGAGGTCTTCGACCGCCCGGACGGTCTCGGGGACGCTCTCGTCGAACCGGGCGGTGAGTTCGTACGACTCGCTCGAGATGTCGTCCGTGCAGTTGCGAGGTTCGTCCTCCGGCGAGTCGTCCTCGGCCTCGGCGTCCTCGAGGACCACGTCGAGACGCGCCGCGTCGGCGTCGTAGTCGACCGTCGTCGCGGCAATCGTCTTACAGCTACTGGAGCCGATCAGCATCCGCCCGGTGACGGTAACGGCGTCCTCGCCGAACTCGACACTGGGATACTCGTCCGGTTCGGCGGAACTGTCCACGCCGACTGCCAGATCCCAGTCGGCGAGTGCCCCCGCGACAGCGTCTTCATCGCCATCGGATCCGTTCTCCGGTTCGGGGTCGCCGTTTTCGTCGCCGACGGGGGTACGGTCCTCGATACAGCCAGCGGTCGTCGCCAGCGCACAGCCGACCACTGACAGCAGTCTCCGTCGTTGCATACCCGAGACAAGACGCCGACTACTTCTAAAGCCGTTGATAAATGAAACGCGCGTTTGAGCTATCGACGATTCAGTCCTGGGAGAGGAGCTGAGGGCGTGCTGCCTCCTCGTCGGCGGGGCCACCGAGTTCGATCCGGTCGCAGTCGTGACAGACCCCAAGCCCCTGAACGTTCGTGAGCAGCGCGCCACACTCCGAACACCGTTCCGGTACCTGTGTGGCGCGGTCGGCATCGAACGAGAACAGATCGATATCGCCAGTTCTGAGGGCCGCAATTGCGTCAGTGACGCTGTACTGTTCCTCACTGCGCGAGTGCGGGAAGACGTTTGCAAGCCGGTTGTCGGCGTACACTGCGAGACACATGATCGGCGTCCGAAGGATCGTTTTCGTCTCGTTCGTGAACGAGGACGTGGTGGTGCGAACGTCGAAGGGCGGGCGAATGCTCACGTCTTGCTCGTCGGCCCAGGCCTCCATCTTTCGGAACTCCTCGATTGCCTCTGCGTACGGCGTCTTTTCGGAGAGCGTTATCTTGTCGGGCCACGCATGTATCGAAAGTGAATCGACCTTCCCGGCCGATTCGAGCTGCTGGACGGTATCGATCTTTGCATCTATCGGATCCAGTAGCTGTGCGGGACGAACGTAGACTGTGACTGATAGTGGTTCAGTTACATCTTTCATCGGATAGTCCCCACGGGGTGTAAAATTCGACCGAAGCCGGTATAACGGTAGTTATGAAATAGTCCGGATTCGCCTTCCGTAGAGGTTCGTATGTGAGTAGAGTACCTCCCCGTGCGTCCCAGACGGGCAACAGACAGTTGCCGATCAGGCAGTCAGAAACAGGGGGAGATGACCCGACGCGGGGGCGTCAGTACGCGTAGTCGACGTAGCCCGGCGACGTGATAGCCTCGCCCGCGCCGTCGTCGTCCGCAAGCTTGTCGATAGCGGCCTCGAAGTCCGCCATTCGGACCTCCGTACGGTCCTCGCGGATGGCGAACATGCCCGCCTCCGTCGCGAGGCTGGCCATCTCGGCACCGCTGTGGCCTTCGGTGTCGCCCGCCAGTTCGGTGAAGTCGACGTCATCTGCAAGGTTCATCCCACGGGTGTGGATCTGCAGGATCTGCTCGCGGCCCTCGAAGTCCGGTTCGGGCACCTCGATGAGGCGGTCGAACCGGCCGGGGCGCAGAATCGCCCGGTCGAGCATGTCGAAGCGGTTCGTCGCGGCGATAATCCGGACCTCGCCGCGGGCCTCGAAGCCGTCCATCTCGCTCAGGAGCTGCATCATCGTCCGCTGGACCTCGGCGTCGCCGGAGGTCTTCGATTCGGTGCGTTTGGCCGCGATGGAGTCTATCTCGTCGATAAAGATGATGGCGGGTTCGCGCTCGGTCGCCAGCTCGAAGAGATCACGGACCAGTCGCGAGCCCTCGCCGATGAACTTCCGGACGAGTTCGGAGCCAGCCATCTTGATGAAGGTGGCGTCGGTCTCGTTGGCCACCGCTTTGGCGAGCATCGTCTTGCCGGTCCCCGGCGGACCGTAGAGCAGGACGCCGCTCGGCGGCTCGATCCCGGCTTCGCGGAACTTCTCGGGGTTGATGAGCGGCTCCTCGACGGCCTCGCGCACCTCTCGGATCTGCTCGTCGATGCCGCCGATGTCGCCGTAGGTCACGTCGGGAGACTCGTCGACCTCCATCGCCTGTGCACGCGCGTCGGTCTCGCCGTCGAGGATCGTCTGGATCCCGAAGGAGTCGTTGACCGCGACGCGGTCGCCGGCGGCCAGGTCGTCCTCCATACTCGGGGGGAGTTCGGTGAGAACCTCCTGGTTATTGCCGTGCTGTTTGACGATCGCTTCGCCGTCCGAGAGCTCTTCGACCGTCGCGATGTACAGCGACGACGTCTTGAGCGCCTCGTTCTCACGTTCGAGGTGGTCCGCTTCCGTGCGGAGTTCCTCGCGCCGTTCGTCGGCCGAGTCGAGCTGTTCCGTCAGCTCATCGTTCACCTGCAGTATTTCGACGAAATGCTCCCGTAACGCCTCGAGACGCTCGGAATCGGACATGTCGGGGTCTAAATCGAGCCGGGGGCGATCCGGAAGAGAGGGGCTGTGCGCCATTAGTATGAACGTTTGTCGCCCACGTTAAAAGTGCCTTTTGGGTCCGGTAGCACTGTCCAGAACCGAAGGGCTGGAGCCGTCGCCTTCACGGAGATTGCGACAACCGTACGCGGACAGCAAAAGGAATGGACCGAGAGAGCGAGCCGTCTATCCTTCCATACCGCCGAAGGACAGTCCGCTCTCGACGTACCGCTGGCTGAAGAAGTAGATCGTCGCCACCGGGAGCGCATAGATCAGTGCGAACGCCGAGAACTGCCCCCATGGCGTGCTGAACTCGTCGACCAGGGAGTACAGCCCCACCGAGAGCGGGTGTTTGTCCGCGCTCAGCAGGATCTGTGCCAGGATGAACTCGTTCCAGCCCGCCAGGAAGACGAAGATGAACACGACTGCGAGGCCTGGCTTCGCTAGCGGGAGGATGATCTCCCAGACAACGCGCCACCGCGAGGCGCCGTCCATGATCGCCGCCTCCTCGTAGGATTCGGGGATGTTGTCCATGAACGTCTTCAGCAGCCACGTGTTGAACGGGATCGCTCCCGCCGCGTACAGCGCGGCAACCGCGAGGTAGCTATTCAGAAGCCCAAGCTGGTTGAACACAACGTAGATCGCGATCAGCGCCGCAATCGAGATCCCGCCGCCAACCTGTGTCAACAGCACGTAGCCGTACAGTAGCGGCTTCCGTCCCATGAACTCCCGCCGCGAGAACGCGTATGCGGCAGGGATGATCAGAAGCATCGAGAACACGACTGTCGGGACGACCAACTGGATACTGTTGGCCAGATACGAACTCATGAAGCCTTCCCACCAGCCGACCGTTGGTGCGGAACCGGGGTACGGGTCAAAGAAGAACCCGGACTCCTGGACCAGCCACTCGAACGCGCCGAGGTTCCACTCGGACGGCGAGGCGAAAAAGCCCTCCTGGTACAGGCTCGCCGCGCCCGTGCCAGCCGCCAGCGCTACGTTGATCATGTAGTACAGCGGGAACAGCAACACGACCAGCAGCAAGACTGCACCGAGGGTCGCGCCCGCGGTCAGTCCGACTTCGCGATAGGACGCCCGGCCGTCGCGGAGCGCCCGCACCGTATCGACGAGTTCGCGCGCCGCCCTAATCGGTGCCTTTGCGCCGTGAACCACGTCATCCTTGATATCACCAAGGATGTTTTTACTCATGCTCATTGTTCCGAGAGTCCCTCCGCGAGTTGACCTTTTCTAACGTTGATCCACATGAAGACCCCGATGAAGATCAGGGCGATCACCATGATCGCCGCACCGATCCCCATTCGTGGGGGCGACTGGAACGCTTCCCGGTAGCCGTAGAGCAGAATGAACTCGTTAGTACGCGAGGGGCCACCGTTGTTGAAGATGAAGGGCACGAGGAACTGCTGGAACGAGGTCGCACCCGTCAGGATCGACGCGAACCAGACCGGCCGTTTGATCGCCGGCAGTGTCACGTGGACGAACCGCTGCAGATAGCCTGCGCCGTCGACTTTCGCCGCGTCGTGAAGTTCGCCCGAGACGTCCTGCAGCGCGCTCACGATGATGATCAGCATGAACGCGTACGCCAGCCACAGTTCGGTGACGACGTAGGACATGAACGCCAGCCACCGATCGAAGAAGAAGCCGATCGGTTCGGGGTTCCGGCCGAGGAACCCGGCGACGCTGATGTACACCTCGTTGGCGATACCGTAGCGGGCCGGACTGAACATCTGTCGCCAGACAGTGATGGTGAAGACTGGCGGTAGACCCAGTGGGATAATCGCCAGCGCTCGCATGTAGCGCTTGCCGCGGACACGGTCGTGTGTGAACACAAGCGCCAGCGAGACACTGAAGATGATCTTCAGCACGACGCTGACGAAGACGAACAGCCAGGTGACACCCATCGATGTCCAGAACTGGCCGTCCTGCACGAGTTGCGAGTAGTTACTGAGCGCGATGAAGTCGTACGTGCCCCGGATCAGATCCTCCGCACCGCCTGCGTTGGTGAACGAGAGGAAGACCAGGTACATGATCGGGTAGAGCATGAAGATCCCGTAGGCAAGCAAGCCTGGAAGGACCAACAGCCCCGCCTGATCCTCTTTCGAGGGCAGACGCTGTGCTAACCAGGACCGGTCGGCGTTTTCACTGGAAAAACTCATAAAGAAATGTGGTGTTGAGGGTTACTCTTCGGATTCGGACCAGCTGTCTCGGATCGCGTCGGCCGCCTCCGAGAACTCGGTCTCGATGTCTCCATCCGCAGTGAGGACTTCCGTCATTGCGTCCTCAAGCGGGCCCCAGACCTGGTTCATGCGGGCGTCGATCGGCATCGGGATACCCTGGTCGAAGGCGCTCTTGAACGTGGCGACTTGCGCCGGAAGGGCGTCCTGATCGATGGAGTCAAGCACAGGAATGTAGGAGTGTTCCTCGGCGTAGTGCTTGACGACCTCCTCGTTCGTGGTGAACCATTCGGCGAACTCGATCGCCGTGGCCTTTCGATCCTCGTTCTCGGACACAATATCCGAGAAGAACCAGACGTCGATCCCGTTGAACGGGGTGAACTCGCCGCCCTCGACGGACGGAAGCTCTGCAATCTCGAAGCTAGCTCCCTGGTTGTTGAAGTCACCGACAGCCCAGGGACCGTTGAAGTGAAGCGGCGCGTTGCCGTTCACGAACGGCGGGATCTGTGATTCGTACGTGGTATCGGCCGGCATGTACTGATACAGCTCGCGGGCGAGTTCCATTCCCCGGATCATACCGTCCTCTTCGAGGCCGAGATTGGCCTCGCCGTTCTCGTCGACTTCGAGAACGCGGGACCCGAATGCCTGAAGCGCGTAGCTGAACGTGTATACGTTGATATCCTGCGTGAACCCGTACTGGCCGTTCTGTGGGTTGTGATGCTCCTCGGCAATGGAGACCATCTCGGAGTAGGTCTCCGGCGGCTCGTCGATGAGATCCGGGTTGTAGAACATCGTCATGGTCTCGCCTGAACCCGGCAGACCGACGACGGCGTCCTCTCCCGGCGGGTGGATCGCTTCCACGGCCGGATCCGAGAACGTCTCCTCGACGTTAATGCTGAGGTCGTCCGAGACGTCCGTCAGGAAGCCACGGTTCCAGTGGGAGCCTACCCAGTCGTGTGCCCAGGGCCACATTTCGGGTCCGTCGCCCGACGCGACGGCCGTCTCGATACGATCCTGAAGTGAGCCCTGAGCCTCGGTGGAGATTACCTTATCGTTTTCCTCCTCGAAAGTGCTGATCCACTGGTCCAGCGACTGCTCCTCTCCCTCGGAGAGATCGTACCACATACTCATGTCGTCCGCAGATCCCTCGTCACCGCCGAGACAGCCCGCGAGTGCACTTGTCGCAACGATTCCGCTCGCTCCTTTGAGTACCGTTCGTCGGTCCATATCCATGGATGAATCAATGATGAATTATAACTTCCTTTATTTAATAGTTGGGATTCGGCTCTCCAGTAAAGATCAGTTAACCATCACGACCGGACGAGGAGGTTCCAAGAACAGACAAGCATTGGGGAGATATTACTAATCATAATAAGATATCAAAAGATTAAAACGGCAGCCAGCAATCCGTATCGAGGGATAGCGGGTTATGAGCGTGGCGAAAAATCCGTTTCCAACATGGATGACCTATTTCGTCACATCTTACGACGTTTGAGTAAGAGTTATACGTTCACACACCGGCACAAATAATAATGGCAAGTATTACAGTGAGGAACCTTCGGAAGGAGTACGATAAAGGGACCGTCGTTGCCGTAGAAGGCCTCGACCTGAACATCAAAGACGGGGAGTTCATCACCGTCGTCGGACCATCGGGCTGTGGTAAAACCACCACCCTGCGCATGATCGCGGGGCTGGAGCCCGCCACGGACGGAACGATCCATATCGGCGACGATGACGTTACCGATCTCCACGCGAAGAACCGGGACGTCGCAATGGTGTTCCAGAACTACGCACTGTATCCGCACAAGACCGTCTTCGAGAACATGGAGTTCGGTCTCCGGATGAGTACCGACCTCTCACCCGAAGAGCGTCGCGACCGCGTCCGTAACGCCGCGGAGATGATGGGTATCGAGAGCATGCTCGGCGACAAGCCCGACCAGCTCTCCGGTGGCCAGAAACAGCGCGTCGCGCTTGGCCGCTGTATCGTGCGGGAACCGGGAGTGTTCCTGTTCGACGAGCCGCTCAGCAACCTCGACGCCAAACTCCGCACCTCCATGCGTACCGAGATCCAGCGGCTCCAGGACGAACTCGGCGTCACCTCCGTCTACGTCACCCACGACCAGGAGGAAGCGATGACCATGGGTGACCGAATCGTCATTCTCAACGAAGGCGAACTCCAGCAGGTCGGCCAGCCCAAGGAGGTCTACCAGAACCCGATCAACGAGTTCGTTGGTGGCTTTATCGGCTCGCCATCCATGAACTTCATCGATGTCGAGGCCACCGCAGTGGGCGACGGCATCCAGCTCTCCGAGATCAATGGCCCGTTCCAGTACAAACTCTCGGGCGAGTACGCCGGCGACCTCAACAGCAGCCTCAGCGGACAGCGGTTCAGGCTCGGCATCCGCCCGGAGAGCGTCAAACCGACCCAGTCAGCAGGCGATCAGTCAGTTACCACTACCGTCGAAGTCGTCGAACCGATCGGCTCGGACAACTATCTCCATCTCGATATCGGCGATGACTTCATCGCACGCGTCGAGGCCGACTTCGAACCGGAGATGGGCGATCAGATCGAGATTACGTTCAAAGAGGATCACATCCATCTGTTCTCACCCGACAATGGTCTCGACGTCCTCGCCACCGACGAACAGAAGGAGAAGGCTACTGCGGCCTAAGTCAGCACTCGACTGATCGGGGATCTAACCCACTGTTTTCTGCCGTTTTTTGCCAGGTGAACGGCTCGCACACACAGTACTTGCTATCGGTTTGCCAGTATAAATCCCGAGTCACAACCACAGTACGAACGTAAGATCGGCTTTTGATCTGCAGGCAGTTCGAGAATGTGCACGACTGCGCCACGCACGACGGGGGCCGAGTCAGTCGTCCGCGGCCATTGTCTGCTGAGCCTCGTTCAGTTCCATGGCGGCGAGTTCGGTCTCGGTCGCGAGTCGAAGCGCGTGAGGCCACCCGAGCGGCGTTGCACTGTCGGGCGTCCCGTCGTCGAACACCTGCTCGGGGAGATACGTGGAGTCGAGACAGAGCGAGCCACCCGGGCGGATCGTCGTCATGAGATCCAGCGCACAGTCGGCCATCTCGGAGGCTGCCGCGCGGTCGTGCTCGTCCAGCAGTCGCGCGAGCTTGGTCGCAGAGTTCGCGCCCCAGGCGGTCGAGACCGTCCAGATCTTCTCGTGGGACTGCTCGCGCATCCGCCATTCGTCGCCCTCGAACCGGATGAGGCCGCGGACATCGCTCCCTTCGGGGTCCCGATAGAGCCCTTCAATCGTCGTCGAGAGATGCGAGACGAGGCGGTCGAGGCGTTGATCGTCGACCTGCCCGACCGCCGCGTAATCGTGGTGGGCCCCGGCGAGGGCCAGGGCGCTAGAGTCCAGTCGCTCGTCGAGTTCGCCGTCTTCGAGACGGATCGCGTAGGCCCCGCGGTCGGGCATCCAGAGGTCGTCGATTCCGTCGTACACCGCGTCGGCCTGCTCGGCCGCGTGATCCGCCAGTTCGTCTTTGACGGGCGAGCGAGCAACGGCGGCGTAGGCGTGGAGAAACGTCGCCGCGGTGTGAGCGAACTGGCCGGTCATGTTCTCCCACGCGTTCTGTGCGGTCTGGGGGAGGCCGGTCCCTTCGAGGGTGTCGTCGAGCCCCTCGACTGCGTCCGCGAGCACCGACTCGATTGCCTCGGGATCCTCCGGGTCGCCGATGCGGAGATACGTCCCGAGGAAGGCAGCGACGCTACCGGTCTGGTCGGCCTGATAGTCGGTGCCCTCCCCGCGGTCGGCGGTGGCCGCGGTGCTGTCGCGGTTCTCGCCAGCCTCGATCCGTCCGTGGGCCCAGCCTGGCGCGAGCGAACCGTCGGACGGCCAGACGCGGTGGGGCCACGTCCCGTCCGGACGCTGGGTGTCAGCGTAGAACTGCGCGCTGGCCTCGTGCCAGGCGGAGAGATCCAGGTCGGTCCGCTGGTCGGTCTCCAGCAGGAAGCGGGAGATTTCGGCGTCGTCGCGGAACCAGGTGTAGCCGTAGCCGCCCGAGTAGGTGTAGGTCGGATCGAAATCCGGCCCTGCGATGCGTGCGCCGGTGTTCGCCGAGAGCAGAGAGAGCACTCGTAGGTCGTCGGTCGATCCGGTCTCGTCATCGAGTCCGGACGTCCAGTCGGGCATCTGTGCCTCGCCCGCCTCGAGCACGGAGTCGGCCGCCGCATACTGCTCGGCGAGGGCGGTCACTTCGTCGAGAGCGGCGTGCTGGCTCGTCTCGGCTATCTCGGTCAGTAGCGAGACGACGGTGACCGATCCGGAGTCGTCGAACGGCACGGTGGCGAAGGCAGTCCCGCCGAGTTTATTCTGCTCGTACCGGCCGCCGTCGACTGCTCGGGGGAACTCGACTGGCCCTGCGCTGTCGAGCACCTCTTCGATCCCCTCGGGGACCTGTCCGAGCAACGTTCCGAAGTCGGTCGAGGCCGCGAGGTAGTCATGCTCGCGGCGGTGATAGACTTCGAGGGCGTCCTGATGAGCGAGTTGGCCGACCCGGGAGGCGGCCGTCTCGGGCGCAAACGTCACCGAGATACAGAGTTCGCCATCCTCGACTCCCTGTGCCTCGACGTTGGTAACGTGCGCGCTATCGAGCGTCAGATCCCGCTGAACGATCGTCACGGTTCCGTCGGTATGCTCGGTTTCGACGACTGCGGTATCCGCCGCGTACTCCTGTCGACGCGTCTCGAACTCGTCGAACCAGGTGATTTCGTCGTCGGCATAGAGCCCGAACTGGAGGGATTCGATCCCCGCGAGTCCGGTCAGTGGATAGGAGAAGTCACGAAGTGAGCCGTCAGGATCGACGTGTACCAGTCGTCCGTCGATACCCGAAAACATTCCCGTCGTCGATCGGCGTTCACCCGGAAACTCTGTCTCGCTGCCGAGTGTCTGTTTGTAATCCCGAAGCGCAGTCCGGAGTTTCATTGCTGGATCAAAAGCCACCCACAAATATAAACATTGTTGAAAAAGTAATTCACATATGCAGCTCCTAAACGGCCCGTACACGAGGTTTTAACAGTTTTAATGGCCCTACTCCGGCGCATCGTCCCCATCACGATCAATTTAGGTAGGTCGAGTGATACCGCCAGCACATGACCAGCGGACCGCCACGAACGACCACGGTCGGAACGGCGATTCAACTCGCGCCACGGGATCCCCAGCCGGACGAGCAGTATGGGTGGACTATCGAGCGCGCGCCGGACGGGAGCATCGCGACCGTCGGTGAGACGCCGGTCGTGGCGTTCGAACCGGACGTCGCCGGCGTCTACGAACTCTCGTTGGCAACTCCCGGCACGCGGACACAGACGGTCCGCGTCTTCGAGGACGACAGACGGCCCGCCAGGTTCGAGCTTCCGATCGAGGAGGCGCCCGTTTCCCCCGATGACGATGCGGACCTCGTGATCCACGGGCCGTTCAACGACCACATGGTCGGCCCCGACCGCCCTCGGCTCGACGGTGACAGCTACGTCTACGAGACCGAACTTCCGCCGGGCGATCATATGCACTTCTTTGGCGAACTCGAGGGCGATGTCCGGGCGGTCCGGGACAAACTTACCGTGCCGGGGCCGGGCCGTCCGCAGGTGCGTCTCGACGCCGAACTCGACGGCAACGAGGCAGTCATCACCGCGACGGCGCGCGCGCCGCCGTCCGACGACTACGGCGACGGTGACGTGACAGTCGAGTTCTACCTGGACGACCGGGACGATGTCGACCGCGAGTCGCTCTCGGTCGAGGGCCACGAGGCACGCATCCCACGGTCGGCCATCGATGGGGAGCTACGGGTTCACGCGATTCCGGTCGCAGAGCGCCACGGCGTCGCCGACTGCGTGCGGATCGATACGGACGAGGGGAGCGTGGCGCGGCCGAACGATCCGCCGGAGTGGGCCCGGTCGTCGACGATCTACGAGATTTTCGTCCGGGAGTTCGCCGGTGGACGACTCGACACTACCTTCGAGCAGATCGAGGACAGACTCCCGTACCTCGACTGGCTTGGCGTCGACTGCCTCTGGTTGACGCCGGTGTTGGAAGGCCCAACCCACCACGGCTACCATATCACCGATTACTTCGATACCGCGAGCGACCTGGGACGCCGCGAGGAGTTCGCGGCGCTGGTCGATGCCTGTCACGAGCGCGGGATCCGCGTCGTCTTCGACCTCGTCATCAACCACACCGGGGCCGATCACCCGCACTTCCAGCTGAGCGCCGCGGGCGTCGACGAGTACCGCGAGTGGTACGACTGGGAGGACGGCGAGGCGGCTCATTACTTCAACTGGTCGTCGATCCCGAACCTCAACTTCGAGTCGCTGGCCGTTCGTCGCCACCTGCTCGACGTGGTCGACGAGTGGGCCCCGCTCGTCGACGGCTTCCGGACGGACGTGGCCTGGGGCGTTCCCCACGGCTTCTGGCGGGAGGTCCGCGAGCGAGTGAAAGAAGAAGACTCCGAGTTCCTCCTGCTCGACGAGAAGATTCCCCACGAACCCGAGTACCACGAGCAGGAGTTCGACCTGCATTACGACACGACGCTGTACCAGCAGTTGCTCGACGTGGGCCGCGGCGACGCGCCCGCGGGGTCACTGCTCGACGTCCCGGATCGGATCGCGGATATCGGCTTTCCCGATCACGCCCTCCAGATGCGCTACGTCGAGAACCACGACGAGGACCGCTACATCGCCCAGTGTGGGGAGGCTGGGCTTCGTGCGGCCGCGGCCGCGACCCTGACGTTCCCGGGCGTCCCGATGCTCTACTACGGCCAGGAGCGCGGGATGGCGGGGCGGCGTGATCCGATGGCGTGGGTCGACGGCGACGACGCGCTGACTGCGTTCCACCGGTCGCTACTCCGAACACGAAACGACGAACGCGCACTTCGTGAGGGCGACCTGACGCGGGTGTCGTGGGATGTCGTCGAGGGGCCGACCGACCGAGTGGTGGCTTTCGGCCGCGAGGCAGGCGTGGACGCTGGCAGTCCCGAAACAGACACTGACGCCCTCACCGTCGTCCTCAACTTCGGAACGAAGCCGGCTATCGTGGAACTCCCGGGCGTCGAGTCGACCGATCTACTCACCGACGAGGACGTCGCCGTGCCCCACGAGGCGGTCTCGGCGTCCGAGACCGGTACACGGGTCCGGGTCGAAGACGCCGTCGTCTGTCGACGAACTGACTAAACGCTGGCCAGACTGCCGGGCAGAGCGGGAGTGTTCGGCCGTTCGAGCGAGGCTCACATCTTTAAGTTGATTGATGAGCAAACACTTCACAGTTAATATGGATGAGAGGGGCCTCGGAGATCTGTTGGAACAGTTCGGTCTGTCCGAAAAGGAGATAGATACGTATCTCGCGATCCTCGAACGCGGTGAGGCGAAGGCGAGCGAGATCGCTGCCGAAGCGGACGTCTCGAAGCGATACGTCTACAGTATCAGCGAAGAGCTCGACGAACGCGGGTTCGTCGAAGTGAAAGACCACGAAGTACCGACGAAGATACGAGCAGTCCCGCCAGAGGACGTTATCGAGAAGCTCTCGGGGACGCTGGAGACGATGGAGCCCGAACTCGAACAGCGGTTCACGAGCACTGAAGAGGACATCAAGCAGTTCGAGGTGATCAAATCGCGCTCGACCGTGCTGAAACGGATCGAGACGCTACTCGAACGCGCTGAGGAGGAGGTGACGCTGATCCTCCCGCCGTCGCTGCTCTCGGCACTCCGATCCAAACTCGTCGAGACGGTCGACCGCAACGTGATGGTGTTGCTCCTGCTGAGCGGTCCCGAAGCCGAGGAGACGCCGGTCGAAGAGCTCGACGGCGTTGCCAGCGCGGTGCGGTCCTGGCAGGCGCGTGCACCCGCGATCATCACCGTCGACGCGCAGTTCGGGCTGATCGCGCCCAACGAGATGCTGACGGCGTCGAACAGCGACGCCAACGCCATCTCGCTCGTCCAGCGCCAGTTGGTGCCGGTCATCGTCGGCTCCTTCCTCGGCAACTACTGGCCGATCGCCAAGGAGCTCTACGTGGGCCAAGAGACCGAACTCCCGCGGACGTTCACGAGCTTCCGCCACGCCGTTCTGCAGGCCGCACTCCGGATGAATCAGGGCGAAGAACTCACGGCAACGGTCAAAGGCCGGACGGTGAGTTCGGAGGACGGACTCGAAACGCTGGAGGGGGAGGTGGTCTCGGTGCGCCAGGGACTGGTCAAACCGGCGACAAACTCCTTCCCGGTCGAGAGCGCGTTCACCGTCGACGCCGACGGCGAACCCGTCTCCGTGGGCGGTAGCGGGGCGTTCATCGAGGACTTCGAGGCCGAAACGGTTCGCCTCTCGGTGGAGTCCTAGAGCAGCGCCTCGAACTCGTCGAGATGCTCGTCGTAGGTCGAGAGCGCCGCCTCGATCGGTTCGGATGAGGACATGTCGACGCCAGCATCGGCGAGCAGTTCGAGCGGGTACTCCCGGGAGCCACGTTCGAGGAACCCGTGATACCGGTCGACCGCTGGCTGACCCTCCTCGAGGATGTCGTTGGCGAGCGCGACGGCCGCGCTGATGCCCGTACTGTACTGGTAGACGTAGTACGCCCGGTAGAAGTGGGGGATCCGCATCCACTCGCGGCCGATCCGATCGTCGATCGCCGCTGGCTCGTAGAACTCCGCTTTGAGGTCGCCGTACAGGCTGTCGAGTCGGTCGGGGGTGAGCGCGCCGCCGTCCTCGACGATCTCGTGGGCCTGATGCTCGAAGTCGGCGAACATGGTCTGTCGGTACAGCGTCGAGCGGAACCGTTCGAGATACTCGTTGAGGATATGTCGACGGAACTGCGGGTCCTCGACCGTATCGAGCAGGTGGCGGGTGAGCAGTGACTCGTTGACCGTGCTCGCCACTTCCGCAGTAAAGATCTCGTAGCTACTGTAGACGTAGGGCTGGTTCTCGCTGGTAAACTGCGAGTGCATCGAGTGGCCGAGTTCGTGGGCCAGCGTGAACATCGAGGAGACGTCGTCCTGATAGTTCATCAGGATGAACGGCTGGGTGTCGTAGGTGCCGCCCGAGTAGGCACCGCTCTGTTTCCCGCGGTTCTCGTAGACGTCGACCCAGCGCGAGTCGAGCCCCTCCGCGACGCGGGACTGGTACTCCTCGCCCAGCGCGCCGAGTGCCTCGACGACGTGCTCGCGGGCGTCTTCGTACTCCAGCGTTGGGCTCTCTGTTTCCGTCATCGGCATGTACAGATCCCACATCTGGAGTTCGTCGACGTCCAGCGCGCGACGTTTGAGGTCGGCGTGGCGGTGGAGTTTGTCGAGGTTCTCGCGGACGGTGTCGACGAGGTTGTCGTACACGTCGACCGGAACGTTCGGGCCGTTCATCGCCGCCTCGCGGGCAGTCTCGTAGTTGCGTGCGCGAGCCAGTTTCACGTCGGCTTTCACGCTGTTGCGGTAGGACGTCGCCACCGTATTGCGGATCCCCTCCCACTCGTCGTAGAACTGCTCGTAGACCTCCCGACGGAACGCGCGGTCGGGGTCTTTCTGCAGGTTCGTGAAGTTCGCCAGCGAGATTTCGACGGCCTCCCCCTCGGGATCTTCGACGGTCGGGAACTCCACATCGGCGTTCGTGAGGATGTTGTAGATCTCGCCGGACGCGCCGGTGACCTCGGAGAGATCGGCGAGCAGTCCCTCGATCTCGGCCGAGCGGGTGTGCTCGCGCATCCGCACCACGTCGTCGACGTAGTGCTCGTAGACCTCCAGATCGGGTTCGGACTCCAGCAGGGCATCGAGTTCGTCGTCGTCGAGCGACTGGAGTTCGGGTTCGAGAAAGCTCGACGCGCTCGACGCGTCGGCCGCAAGGGACTGCGAGCGAGTCGTCATCGCCTGATACTCCTGATCCCGGGTGTCCTCGTCGCGGCGCATTCGGGCGTACGCGGCGATCTGCTGAACCGCCCGCATCACCGACTCGTACAGTTCCAGAAACTCGAGTAACGTCTCCCCGTCCTCGGTGGCCTCACCCTCGTAGCTCGCCAGTTCGTCGACGCGCTCTTCGACTTCCTCGTAGGCTTCCTCCCAGTCCTCGTCGGTCGTATAGATGCTCTCCAGATCCCACTTGTACTCTGCATCGATCTCCGAGCGCTCCGGTACGGAACTCATTCTGGCCCGTAGTTCGGTGTGGGAGGGCAAAATCCTGTTGCCGAATCGGGGCTTTCAGATCGGTTCAGCGCCTCGTCCCCGCCGCCGTCTCGATAACTCGCGCCAGCCCGAGAACGGCGAGATACGTCGCGACGGCGAGCACGAGCGAGAACAGCAGCCAGCCGAACAGCGTCGTCCCGAGGCCCGGATCGAGAAAGAGTGGCTGGGCCAGCCGATAGCCGCCCATTGCGGCCAGCACGCCCGCCGTGATCCGGAGCGACCCGCGCCAGTACCGGCCGAACTCCTCGGGAGAGCGGTCCATGCCCCGGCCGAGGGCGCGGGGTCACTAAGACGTTCCCCTCCGGCGTTACTGTGGCCCGCCTCGACTCTCGCCACCGTCGGGCGCCGACCCGACCCCGCTTGCGAGGTGGCCGGCGACGCGCGCTCCGGTGGCCTGTTCGATGCGGGTCGCCTCGAACACCGTCCGGGCGCTCTCGACCGCATCGGCGTCGACGTCGAGAGAGAGGCCGTCCGGGACCGCCTCGCTCCCCGCGTACGAGACGTCTGTGAGCACCAGCGCCTGGGCCGGTGCGGGCGCGACGCCGTCAGGGCCATCGAGCGGCTCCTCGTCGAGCACGCGTTCGACGTCCGAAAGCGGGCGCTCGCCGGCCGCCACGGACGCGACGAGCGAGACGACCCGGCGGACGAGTTGTCGGCAGAAGCCGCTTGCAGTGAGCGTGAGGACGACGAAGGGGCCGTCGACGGTGAGTTCGGTGTCGAGGTCGCGGACCGTGCCGTCCGCGTCGGGCGTCAGGTTGTGGAAGTCGTGCCGGCCCGAGAGGGCGTCGAGAGCGTCCCGTGCCATCTCGACGTCGGACTCGGGCGCGTGCAGATGGTAGGTGTAGCGGCGCTCTGTCGCGTGATGAGTGGCGTGAAACCCCTCGGGGGTCGACGCACTCGCCCACGCCCGGACCTCGGCCGGGAGTTCGCTGTTGAACGCTCTCGGGGAGAGCCAACCGGGAGCCTCGAACGCGATGGTCTGGGCGAGCGCAGAGACGCCCGCGTCGGTGCGCCCGGCCGCGGCGTATCCCGGCGGTTTCTCGCCCGAGAAGGCGTCGAGCGTGCGCAGGGCGTCGAAGAGGTCGTCCTCGACGGTCGGCACGTCAGGCTGGCGTTGAAAGCCGTAGTAGGGCCGGCCATCGTAGGCGATCCGGTAGGCTCGCATGGAGTGACCGTTGGCGTGGCCGGGATTTACGCGCTGGGATTACCGACCCGCCAACTCGACGTGATCGACCGCTTCCGCGGGCGTCTCGACTGCCTCGACGCCGTCGACGTCGTGCGTGTCGAGTCCCGCGACTGGCCGCCCCGTATCCAGCGCGTGGGCGATCTCCGAGAGCGTCCCCGTGCTCCCGTCGACCGCGACCGCGGCGTCACCGTTCAGGACGACCAGGACGTTTCGGGCGTTCCCCAGCCCCGTCGCAATCGGCGTCGTGACGTACTGGTTGGCTTCCCCGCGGTCCTCGCCCGGCAGGATCCCGATGGTCTCGCCGCCCTCGTCGTGTGCGCCGCGACAGGCCGCCTCCATGACGCCACCCAGGCCGCCACAGACGACCGTGTGTCCCCGCTTGGCGATGACTCTCCCGAGCCGTCTGGCCGTCTCGTACTCCGCATCTTCGACCGTCCCGCCGCCGATGACGCTGACTCGCATAGCTGTCGCTTTCCGGCGGAGACGGAAACCTTCTCTCCCGGAGTCGAACGCTACGACTCCTCGCGCTCGTAGGCCCCTTGCTGCTGTAACTCGCCGTGTCGCCGCAGTATCTCGGGCGTCCGGCAGACGCCGGGCGCGCCGGTGGCCTGCGGAACGGTGCAGTTGTTACAGCTCTCACAGAGTACGCGCGAGGACGCATCGGCGTCGAGCAGACGCGCAGCGAGTCGCGGTTCGGCGTAAAACGGGCGGGCCATCCCGACGGCGTCACAGGCTGGTTGGCCCCCGTTCGCGCCGAGCAACCGATCCATCTGTCCGCGCTCGCGGATACCCCCCTCGGCGAGGACGGGGCTGTCGACACGCTCGCGGACGCGCCGGCAGAACGTCTCGTTCCAGGCCGGTTCGAACTCGAAGCGGCGGGCCTGCAAGCGATTGAGCGCGGCGACGGCGCGGGCCCGATACCGGCTTCCGAACGCCTCGGCGTAGCCGTCCTGGAACCCCTCCATCCCCCACGCGCGGTCGGGATACTCCCCGCGGACGATGCTCATGTCCCAGAACGTCGACGTGACGACGGGGACGAACGCGTCGAAGCCGATGGCGTCGAGGCGGGCCGCGATATCGACGCCGTCGTCGAGCGAGAGATGGCGGCGGACCGCGCGGGGCGCGGCGGTCTCGGCCGGGACTTTGGTGAGAATCGGCACGTCTCCGGCGCGCTCGCGGATCTCGTCGTAGACGAGTTCGAGAAAGCGCGTCCGCGCGGCGAGCGAGCCACCGAACTCGTCGTCCCGCCGGTTGTAAAACGGCGAGAGGAATTGCTGGATGATCCCCATGTTCGCACCGGCGAGATGGATCGCATCGTAGCCGGCATCGACCGCGTAGCCGGCCGAACGGCCGAAGTCCGCCGCGAGGTCGTAGACCTGCTCGGTCGTCATCAGATCGGGGTCGTAAGCGACCACGCCCAGCCGGTCGAGCGCGCGGAGTTGCCAGGGCGGCCGCGAGACGGCCAGTTGGGTGAGGTCCGGGTTGGCGGCCCGGTAGCCCGCGTGCCAGGTCTCCATGCTCCGCAGACCGCCGTACTCTAGCTGGATGGCGATGGTCGCGCCGTGGTCGTGGATCCGCTCGGTGAGCGCGGAGAGGTCGTCGACGAACGCCGGGTCGTGGACCCGGGTCATCCCCGGCGCGGCACACCCCCCCTCCGGCCGGACGATAGTCGCTCCCTGACAGAGCAGGCCGAGACCCGAGGCCGCGCCGGGTTCGAGATCCGCGATCAGCGTTTCGACGGCATCGGGACCGTTGCCCGCACATTCGAGCAAGGGCGCTCGGTACAGCCGGTTCGGGACGGTGAGGTCGCCGATTTGTAGTGGATCCTCGAGCCGCGACATGAGCCGTACTATCGGCGCGGAGGGCTTCAACCCACGGGCAGATCGCCCGGCGAAGTCGACGCCGACTCGGACGGCGAGGAGCGATGCAGAGGGCCAACCGCCAAACGGCGACGGTTGGCAAACCCCTTAACGACGCCGTCCTAACGCCCGCATATGGACACGCGAGAACCGCCACAGACCGACGAGGGCTGGTACGTACTGCACGATCTGCGGACGATCGACTGGGACGCCTGGAACGAGGCCGCGCCGGGCGAGCGCGACCGCGCACTCGAAGCGGGCATCGAGTATCTGGAAGCGGCAGAAGCCGTCGACGACGCCGACGAGGGAGCCTCGGCAGTGTTCACTATTCTCGGCCACGAGGCCGACCTCATGCTGCTCCATCTGCGCCCGACACTGGCCGACCTCGACACTCTGGAGCGCACGTTCGAGTCGACGGCATTCGCCCGCTTTACCGAGCACACTGGCTCGTATCTCTCCGTCACGGAGGCCTCCGGCTACACCGGCGCGGAGGCGTACTTCGACCCCGACCAGGAGGCCGATCCGGGCATCAAAAACTACATTCAGTCGCGTCTGCACCCGGACCTGCCGGACGCCGAGTTCGTCAGTTTCTATCCGATGGACAAACGCCGCGATCCGGAGTACAACTGGTACGATCTGTCCTTCGAGGACCGTTCGGAGCTGATGTCCGGCCACGGCGACATCGGCCGCAGTTACGCGGGCAAAGTGAGCCAGATCATCTCCGGCAGCGTCGGCCTCGACGACTTCGAGTGGGGCGTCACGCTGTTTGCCGACGATCCGACGGACGTCAAGGACCTGCTCTACGAGATGCGTTTCGACCCCTCCACCTCGCGGTACGCCGAGTTCGGCCAGTTCTACTCTGGGCGGCGGTTCAGCCCGGCCGACCTCGACGCCGTACTGGCCGGAGAGCCCGTAAGCGTGGACGACGACGGCGAGACTGCAGTGAGCGACGACCGGGCCGCGACCCCCGAGGATGCCGAGACGGACCATGCCAACGGGTCGACTGACGACCACCTGCCCGCCGAACTCGACCGACTCGGCGTCACCTTCGACGAATCGGAGGGTACCGTACTGGTCGTCTACTCGGACGCACCGACCGACGAGATCCAGTCGGAGGTCGACGGCCTTCGCAGTAACTTCGAGCATTACGACTCGCATCTCGGCACCGAGGTCGTGGATGATGGCGAGGAGACGGCCGTCGTCAGCGGCTGGGAGACCGATCGGGCCGCCGGCATCGCCAGCGGCTTCCTCGAAGAGCTACCGGACGCCACCGGCTATCTGCAGGGTACTCTCGACGGGAGCGAAAACGAGTTCCACCAGATCGGCGAGGCCAGTGAGGGAGACGACCACGGCGAGACCGGGGAGGCTGACGACGAGAACGCCGCCGGCATCCGCGACGAACTCGATGACCACGGCATCTACGCCGGACAGCCCCACGGCGAGGACGTCTATGCGCTGGTGCTTTACTCCGCGGCCGGCGTCGATGAACTCCGCGAGGAAGTCCAGAGCCTGAGCGACGGCTTCGACCGCTACGACACGCACATCAAGACGGCAGTCTACACCAGCGAGGGCGTGAACCCGGCGGTCGTCAGCATCTGGGAGACCGAAGACGCGGCCGATACCGCGAGCGACTACCTTTCCGACCTCCCCGAAATCGTCCGGCAGGCTGGCGACGATGCCGAGACGTTCGGGACGATGGGGATGTTCTACACCGTAAAGCCGGACTACAAAGAGGACTTCGTCGAGAAGTTCGATACCGTCGGCGACCTGCTCGCAGAGATGGAGGGCCACCGCCAGACGGACCTCTATGCGAACGTCGAGGACGACTGTGACATGTTCATCGCTAGCAGGTGGGACTCGAAAGACGACTGCATGGAGTTCTTCCGGAGCGACGCCTTCAGCGACACCGTCGACTGGGGCCGTGACGTGCTGGTCGACCGGCCACGCCACGTCTTCCTGGCGTAGACCGACCCAGTGCGTTTTTGATCGAATCGGGTGGGCGATCCGAATGCTCCGGGCAGCATCTCTGGATATCCTCGGATCGCAGGGCTCAGCACACCGGATCGACGTAACTGTCGCCACTCGATGGTCAAGAACAACCCATTTGTATACAGGAACCGAACTTCCCCCGATGACTGACGATTCTGATGACCGGAAATACTACGTCATCAGTGACCTCCACATCGGCGGCGACGAGCAGCTAGAGGAGGTCGATTATCTCGACGAGCTACTCGCGTTTTTGAAGCGACTAGAGCAGGCCGACGAGGACGCCGAACTGATAATCAACGGCGACGCGTTCGGGCTCTGGGAGATCACGGGCGTCGACGGCATCGAGAAGTTCGACGTGCTCGAAACGAACTACCCCGACCTGTTCGAGCAGTTGCGAGCGACCGGCGAGACGATGCCGATCACGCTGCTTCCGGGGAACCACGATCACGAACTCGCCGCCCACGAGGAGTACGTCGACCGGTTGGCCGAGTACAACGTCACGCTCGAACAGACGCTCTCGACGACGCGGCCGGTGGGCGACCGCACCATCTACTTCGAGCACGGCCACCAGCAGGACCCGAACAACCGGATCGAGGACTTCGGCAACCCACACGCTACGCCGCTCGGGTACTTCTACAACACCCACGTCACAAGCCGGGCCGGCAAGCTTTCGAACCGCGGCCGGTTCAACTGGCTCAAGGACGTCCAGGCGGTGACGCCGACCGAACGGATGCCCAACTGGCTCGTCTCGAAGTACTTCTATCGCGAGATGAACCCCTTCCTGCGGTACGCCGTCATCCCATTCCTGTTGCTGTTCAACATCAGTGCGATCCTCGCGGTGCTTGCGGGACTCGATCTGGCCGGTATCTGGTCGTTCCCCGTCGACTGGAGCCAGGCGATGCTCGGCCAGTTCGGGCAGGCCGGGACCGCAGTCTACCTCCTGCTCTGGGTGAATGCAGTGGTCGCCGGACTCCTGTTGCTGGTCGGTATCCCGCTGTATATCTTCGTCCGGGACGCCAGACAGACAGTCGATCGCTTCGGCGTCTTCGAGACGCCGCTTACCGTCGATCCCGAGAAGCCGTACAAAAGCGCCGCACGGGAGGTTTTCGAGGAAAAGCCGGAGACAGCCGTCTACTGTTACGGGCACACCCACCGCCCGAAGGCCAACGAGGTGGACGGACGCCTGCTCGTCAACACCGGTACCTGGCTCAAGCGCCTCCATCGCCGTGACGTCGTCGCGGGGATCCTCCCACCCGTCTTCGCACCGAGCTATCAGCTCTGTGTCGTCGAGATCGAGGCCACTGAGGAAGGGGTCACCGTCGAGTACGAGGAGATCGAAAAGCCCGATCCGACGAAGGAAGAACTCACCTTCACCGAGCGATTACTCACCTGGAGCAGAGAACCGAACCCGGAACTTCCGGACCCGCCCGTCGTAACCGAGGAGGTGGCGACGCACTCCGAACCCGCCGAGCAACCGACGAGCGACGTACGCTAATCCGACTCTTCGCGCACCATCTCCGGAGACCGGACGCGGATCTCACCACTCGTAGTGACGCTAACAACCAAGTCTGCGGCGACCTGTCGCCCCGTCACCGCCTCCCCTGCGGCGTCGCTGACCGCCTTCATCAGGTCCGGTGCGGAGTCGGTGACTTTGACGCCAGCCTCGTCACAGGCCTCGTAAACGCGGTCTGGCACGTCGTACAGATCCGTCCCGGCGTCGATCTGTACTCGCACCGGTGCGCGGAGCGCCTCGGCGAACGCGATGGTTTCACGGGCCTTGCTGATGTTCTCGCGGCCGCTCGACTCGATACTGGAGACGTTCGCCCGCGAGGTACCCAGTCGGTCAGCGATCTCGGACTGTGAGAGGCCCCGCTCGCGGAGCGCGAGCACCTCTGCCTGCCGGCGCGTGAGTACGCTCGTGTCCTCGTCGAACCCGATGCTATCGAGCAGTTGCTCGCGCTCGCTCATCGCACTGGCTCGCCTCCTCTACCGCGTCCGTTGGTTGCGGGTGGACCGCTGTACGGCGCCATCGTCCGTGCTTCGACCCGCAGTCGCAAAAAAGCACCTCCACGAGTGAGCGGTGTCAACCGCCTCGGGGTCAAGTCGTTCGAGAATCTCCGATTCTCGTGATCACGGAAATCTTCGATTTCCGGACGACCCCGTGGCATCCGCCTCGTACCGCCTGTGAACTGCCGTAGGGGCCACGTTTAGGAGTTCTCACTCCTAACGGCAGATATGGACGAATCCACCGTAGTAGTGACCGGAGCGACGAGCGGAATCGGTAACGCAGTCGCCACTGCCTGTGGCGAGAACGGGGCCTACGTCGTGGCGTGCGCTCGCGACGGCGACGATGTCGCCGAGGTCGTCGGCGAAATCGAGGCCACAGGCGGTACGGCGACTGGCGTCCGGGCCGACGTCCGCGATGAGTTCGACGTCGAGCGATTGCTAGAGACGGCCGCGCGAGTCGGAGAGGACGGCGTCGACTACGTCTTTCCGATCGCCGGAGTCTTCCACGGAGAACCCGGTGAGACACCGATCGACGAGGAGGCCTACTCGACCTACGACGACCATCTCCGGACGAACGCCCGCGGCGTCTTTGCAACGATTACGGAAGCACTCCCGCACCTGACCGACGATGCCCGGATGATCGTCCCCACGGGATCGGTTGCCCGCGAGGCGACGGAGGGCATCGGTTCGTACGCCGTATCGAAGGCGACGGCGGAAGCCATCGCCCGGGCGTTTTCGGTCGATATCGAGCAGACCGTCGGCTGTGTCGATCCGGGACAGGTCGCAACCGATCTGTCGGGGCCCGGCGGCCGCGACCCGGAAGACGTCGCGCCGATGTTTCTGTGGGCGGCGACCGACGCCGATCCGGAGGAACTGAACGGTGCGGTCCTCGGTCTCCGCGAGTGGAAAATGGCGACCCGGTGAGCCGGTTCGGCGACGGGCCAAGAGTGTGGTGACCGTAGTTCAGACCAACAAAACGAACGCGTCGGATGGAGAGTGTTCCACCCGGCGAAAGCGGCCCACCGGCGAGCAATCAGGCACCCCCAGTAAGCAGTTACATCACCAGTGAGCAATCGGCACCGATCAACTACAGCTCTCGCTCGCTGTCGGGGTTATCGAGTTCCCAGAGATACTCCGGCAGGAACGCGTCGAGTTCCTCGATCACACGGCGCTCGCTGACGTTCAGGCCCTCACAGTGTTCGTGAGCGGAGTCGCGGATATCCACGTAGAGGTCGCCGTCTTCGAGCGTGACGGAGAGGGGGAACACCGAACAGCGCGCCGGCTTCCAGTCGTGTTCGTCGTGGAGCGCACAGAGACCGTCCTCGCGCAGGAAGTAACAGGCCGCGCCGTCGTCGGCGACGTGCTCGTCACGGTCTTTCTCCTCGCGCCGGACGAAGTCGTGGCCCTGAAACTGGGTCGTCGACTCGTTGAGACTCTCGCGCTCGGCGAGTTCGAGGAAGTCCTTGTCGTACAGGAGGACGCCGTGCTGACAGCACCAGGTACACTCGTCGACGCACTCGAAGGTGAGGTCGGGGTCGAACTCGACGATCACCTCTCGGTCGGGATATACTTCGACACGCTCGCCCGCTTGGTCGGTCGACACTGACACAGCGTTCGGGCGGCGCGTGTAAAAGCGCGACGCCTCGGGTGGTATGAGAGCCTTTCCCTGTTGTGACCCCTGTCTGTATCCAGCCAGTACTCCCCATACGTAAAGAATTACACTGGTAATTATACACGTACTAGGTCAACCTATTCATATTATACATTCAGACCTAAGTTTATATTCGAGTTTCCCGTCAGCAGTAGATAGACATGAGCCAGACCGCCACCACAACGTGGACTGACCCCTCGTGCTGTCCGTTCTGCGATTCGGATTTGGCCGACCCCGGAGCGGGATTCATCGACCACATCCACACCAGCCCCGAGTGCCAGACCGAGTTCGAAATGTGGCGCTCGAATATCGCCGGCGATATGGGAGGCGAGTGGAGCGGATGAGTCTCCAGCGCCCAGCGGCGAGAAACCAGACGCCCGAAGCCGAGCCACTCCCGGCGGAGCTCGAGACTCCAACGGCCAAACTCGTCTATATGACGCTCGACGGCGACGTTCCCTACACCGTCGACGAACTGAGCGAGCGACTCGGCATGCAAAAACTCGTCCTGTTCGAGACGCTTCGGACGCTCGAATCGAAAGGGCTCGTCGACACTGACGACGGGTGCTGTACGGCGCTGTAGCCGAGAGAACCCCTTCGAGCGGTCGGTGCATCACCGTCTTTTCACAGGTACGTTCCGATCAAGCAAGAACAAAAATCAGCGACTGCGTCGGAGCGCTATCCGGTGTTTTTCATCCCTGCCGCGATCCCCTTGACCGTCAGGCGCAGGGTTCGTTCCTCCAGATCCGTGCGGTGGGTCTGGGAGAGCAGGTGCGTCTGGAGCAGGTTGAGCGGATCGACGTAGGGGTTACGCCGGTCCAGACTCTTGCGGAGCCAGTCGCGATCGATCGTGTGACTGCGGCCGGCGATCTCCAGCACGAGGTCGGAAACACGCTCGTACTCCTCGGTGATGCGGGGGAAGAACTGCTCTTTGAGTTCGGGATCCGCGAGGTCGGCGTACTCGGCGGCGATGTTCATGTCGGTCCGGCCGACCGCCATCGCAGCGTTGTCGAGCATCGTCTGGAAGAACGGCCACTCGTCGTACATCTCCTGAAGCGTCTCGATGTCGCCGCCATCTTCGAGGTAGGCGTCGATCGCGGTCGCAAGCGAGTACCATCCCGGCAGGATACAGCGGGCCTGCGTCCACGAGAACACCCACGGGATCGCCCGCAGGTCCTCGACCTTGCGCTCGCCCGAACGGGAGGCCGGGCGAGAGCCGAGGTTCAGGTTCTCGATGACGCCGATGGGGGTCGCCTGTCCGAAGTACTCGACGAAGCCGTCGGTATCGAGGAGGTCGCGATACTCCTCACGGGCAGCGTTGGCCATCAGCCCCATCGCCTCGATCCACTCCTCTTCGACGTCCTCTCGGGGCTGCTGGAGGGATCGCTTGCGGGCACGCAGTTGCGCGTTGAGCATCTGCTCGATGTTCCGCTCGGCGATGCGCGGGTTGGAGTACTTCTCGGCGATCGCTTCGCCCTGCTCGGTGAACTTGACCTGCCCCGTCACGGTACTGTTTGGTAGCGCGAGCAACGCGTCGTTCATCGGTCCGCCACCACGGGAGATCGAACCGCCGCGGCCGTGGAACAGCCGCATCGTAACATCGAAGTCGTCACAGATCTCGCCGAGGTGGATCTGGTTCTCGTACAGCAACCAGTTCGCGGCGAGGAAGCCGTTCTCCTTGTTCGAGTCGGAGTAGGCCAGCATGATCTCCTGGGTGTGGTTCCGAGCCTCCAGCACCTGCGTGTAGGCCTCGTTCTCGAACAACGTCCCCATTATGTCCCGAGCGCCCGAAAGCGCGCTCTCGGTTTCGAGCAGCGGGACGATATCGAGTCCACAGTGACCGGGCAGTTCGATGACATCGGCCTGATCGGCGAGGAACAGCACTTCGAGCACGTGGCTCGGCTCCTCGGTCATCGAGATGGCGTAGGTGTCGATTGCCTGGATCCCGAACTCCTCCTGCCAGTCAGCCAGACAGTCGAACCGTTCGAGGACGCGCGCCGCAGTGTCCGAGACGCCCTCCTGGTTCGACACGTCGACGACGCGTTCGTCCTGCAGGACGGACTCGGTGAGCACCTCGAGGCGCTCGCCTTCGTCCATCGACTCGTAGTCGATACCTTCGCGGGCGAGCGCCTCGGTGACGGTCTCGGTGTGCTGTTGCTGGTGGTCTCGCAGATCCAGGCTGGCCAGCGTGAAGCCGAACGTATCGACCTGTCGCGCCAGCGGGTCGATGTAGGCTTCGGCGACGGAGTTGGCACCGTTCGCGCGCAGGCTCTCGGCGATGACTGCCAGGTCCTCTTCGAGTTCGGAGACGTCATCGTAGCCGCCGGGTCGGACGTCGCCGACACGGTTGAGTCGCTCGCGCATGAGCTTTAGCTTCTGGCGGTACGGCTCGTTCGGATAGCGCTCCTCGACCTCTTCGGTGATGCCGGGGAGACGTTCGCGGTCGACCGCGAGGGACTTCTCGAAGCGTTCGCCGACGGCGATCCGGGTGCCGTCCTGGCTGAGCACGCGCGAGAGACTCTTTAGCTGGTCGCGGTACCGGCCCAGTACGACCCGGCGCTGGCGCTCTAGGGTGTTCGTCGTGACCTCGGGCGTCACGAAGGGGTTGCCGTCGCGGTCGCTCCCGGCCCACGAGCGGAACTCCACGAGTTTCGGGACGTCTATCTCCTCACCGAGTTCGGCCTCGAAGGCGTCTTCGAGTTCGTCGTACACTTCGCCGACGATGTCGAACAAGGTGTTCTCGAGATACCACTGGACGTTGCGAGCCTCGTCCTCGGGTTCGGGCCGCCGGTCGCGGACCTGCGGCGTCTGCCAGAGGCTGGTCACCTCGGCGTCGATGTCGCGTTCGACCTGGCCTTTCTCCTTGTTGGTGAGTCGGCGCTCGTCGAGCGTTTCGAGGTGGTTCGAGACCGATCGAAGCTTCGATTTGACGGTCTTTCGCCGGGCCTCGGTCGGGTGAGCGGTGAACGTCGGCTCGATGAGCACGTCGTCGAGGACCTGTTGCATCATCTCGTCGTCTAGCTCGTCTAGCTCCTCGGCGGCCGTTTCCAGGCTGTCTTCGAGGTCCTCCTCGTGAGAGCCGGTACGGATCGCCCGGACGCGTTCCCGCTCCTCGGCGAGGTTGATCAGCTCGAAGTAGGTCGTGAAGGCTCGGGCGACGATGCTCTCGCGTTCGGGGGTCAACCCGTTGAGCTCCTCGTGAAGCGTTTCGCGCGAGTCTAACTCACCATCTCGGTAATCGATAGCGGACGTACGGAGCGTCTCTACAGTCTCGAAGGCTTCCCGGGACGTCTGGTTCTCCAGAACGTCGCCGAGCAGTGCACCGAGTTCCCGCACGTCCTGTCGGACGTCCCTGTCGTGCAATCGCATATCTCACGCATATCCCCCCGCTGATTAAAACGCTCCGGAACTCACCAACGATTTGATGGATATGCAACTAGTTGCCGAATAAGCAACAAAAAAAGATACTAGTCGTGAGACGCAGTCAGGCTTCGAGGATGTAGCGGTTCAGCAGAGCGTTGAGTTTCTCCTCGCGGCCGGACTCGGGATGGGGAACGTCGTTGTCGAGGGTGTACTCCTCGAGGTCGGCGAGGTCGACGTCGCCGTCGACGATCCGCTGGCCGATGCCTTCGTCGTAGCTGCTGTAGCGGTCCTCGACGAACTCTTCGAGTTCTCCGCTCTCTTTGAGTGCGTGGGCCGCTTCGAGCGCACGAGCGTAGGTGTCCATGCCGGTGATGTGGCCGTGGACGAGGTCGACAGGCTCGAAGGACTCACGTCGTAGCTTCGCATCGAAGTTGATTCCGCCCGGCGAGATGCCGCCGTCCTGCAGGAGCTCGTACATCGCGAGCGTGTGATCGCGGAGGCTGAATGGGAACTCGTCGGTGTCCCAGCCGACCAGTTTGTCGCCCTGATTGGCGTCGATGCTGCCGAGGATGTCGTTGGTTCGCGCGTAGCGCAGTTCGTGGGCGAACGGTCGGTCGGCGAGCGTCGCGTGGTTGGTCTCGATGTTGAGCGTGAACCGATCGTCCAGATCGTACTTCTGGAGGAACGCGTGGATCGTCGCCGCGTCGTGGTCGTACTGGAACTTCATCGGCTCTTTGGGCTTGGGTTCGAGCATCAGCTGACCCTCGAAGCCGATGTCGTCGGCGTGGTCCGCGACCATCGTCAGGAAGCGAGCGACGTTGTCCTGTTCGAGGCCCATATCGGTGTTCAGGAGCGTCTTGTAGCCTTCACGGCCGCCCCAGAGGCAGAACCCTTCGCCACCCAGCTCGTTGGTGACTTCTAGCGCCTTCTTGACCTGTGCGCCGGCGTGGGCGAAGACGTCCGCGCTCGGCGAACTCGCCGCACCGACTGCGTACTTGGGTTCGGCGAACAGCTCTGCGGAGCCGAAGAGGACGCCGATGCCCGTCTCGTCGATCTTCTCTTTGATCAGCGGGACGATCTCGTCGAGGTACTCGTTGGACTCCTCGATGCTGTCACCGCGCGGGGCGAGGTCCCGGTCGTGGTAACAGAAGTACTCGATGCCGAGCTTGTCGAGAAGCTCGAAGTTGGCCTCGATCCGTGCACGGGACTTCTCCATCGGATCTTCGATATCATCCCAGGGCCGCTGCATGGTCGGCGCACCGAACGGGTCCGAGCCGTCGCCGGTAAACGCGTGCCAGAAGGAGACTGCAAATCGCAGGTGTTCCTTCATCGTCTTGTCGCCGACATGTTTGTCGGGGTCGTAGTAATCGAACGCAAGCTCCTCGTCGGAGTCGGGGCCCTGATACTCGATATCCGGGACCTCCGGGAAGTATTCGGTCATACAATTACACAAATTCGTCGTCCGCCCTTATAAGATGTGGTAATTTTACTTCAAAATGAGAATGGGGGTTGTGAGGGCACTCAGTTGTACTCACGCCAGCGATGGCCGCATTCCTTGCACTTGAAAAAGCGCGTCGGCGGTTCGTCCGCGGAGCCGGTCTGTTTGATCGTGTACCAGGCCACGTTGTGGCCGCACTCGTCACAGTGGACGTCAGACCGGGTCGGTTTTCCCTCGAACTCCGCACCCTCCTCGGTCTCGATCAGTTCGTCGCCGCTCTGCTCGGTCGTCGAGACGAACTCCGCCGCCAGTTCCGCGTCCTGCTCGTCGGTCGCGCCGCAGTCGTCGTTCGAGCAGACCATCCGGTCGCCCGTAGAGCGCATCATCGAACCGCACTCGTCACAGAACTGCATACCAGAGACTACGGCGAGCGCCCGGAAAAGCTACTCGCCTTCGGGATCGAACTCGCCGACTGCGATGTCTTCGGCGACTTTCGGGCAGTTCCGGACCGTGAACTGCTCGACGTCGACCATGTCGACGATGTCGGTGCCCTCGTGGGCGCAGGCCACCTCCGGTGGTTCGGAGAAGTACTCACAGCGTTCGCAGTACGTCGACGTCGCGACGACGTGCTCTACGGTTTCGAGATCACGCTCGATCGAGATCCCGCCGGTTTCTAACTCCTCCCAGACGAGGTCACTGTCGAGGTCGCCGACGTTCTCGGAGACGAACAGGTCGTCGTACTCGCCCTCGTCGTGGTCGTCGCTTCGTCGCCCGACCTTCGCGGCGAGTTCCCCGAGTGGTGCCTCACTGTCGGTGTCGCCAGTACTGTGATCGGTCCCCTCCTCGCTGTCCGGCCGAGTTACGGGCAGGTCGTCGTGGGGTTCGGGCGGCAGGTCGTCTCTGGACTCGGGCGGCAGGTCCTCGTTGGATTCCTCCGACTCCTCGTCGCTCTCAGTCGAGTCACGCATCGGCGTCACCTGGCGGTTCCCACTCCGGGGCGGCCCGCTCGCTCTCGGTCTCGAAGGCGTCGTCTATCTCCTCGGCGAGTTCGTCCGAGACGCCGACGGCTTCGGTGAGTGCGGGAGGATCGCCGGTTTCGAGGGTGTTCGCGTTGAAAAACCGCTTGCCCGGTGAGACGTCGACGAACCGCTCCATACACTGCGGACAGTTCGGTCGCGTCAGCAGGCCGAGATCGACCGACGCCGAGCAGGCCGCACAGTCGGCCGTCCGGATCCCCTGCTGGTTGGCGGCGCGTTTCAGTTCGTCGACACCGTCGCGTCTTGCTCGCTCGGCCGCGACCGCCTCGACCTCGGAGCGGAGTTCGATCACTGCCCGCGCGAGCACGTCGAGACGGCGCTCGGCGGTCTCGGTCTCCTCGGTAAGATAGGTGAGAATCTCCTCGTAGTTCTCGAAGCCGGTCGAAAGCGAGTTCTCGACCTCGTCGATGCGCTCGCCAGCCGACTGGGCCCGGCGCTCGGCCGCCACGACGCGCTGTTCGGCTTCGTCGAGCCGACTCAGAAGCTCCCCGTGGTCGTGATCATCGGCTGCCTTCGCGTCGGTTTCGCGTTTGAGTTGGATCACACGCTTGCGAACGTCCTCGATCAGGTCGCGGACCGTGTCGTCGAGCGTGTCGAGTCGCGTATCCAGTTCACCCTCGGTGACTGCTCGCCCCTCACCCGACGCATCCGCCGGGTCGACTGGGGTGTCGCCTGCCGAGAGCTGTCGGTGTGCGGCGAGGAGTCGTCGGGCGACGGTGTCGGCGTCGTCGTCGGTCCCGGCTGCTACCTCCTCTAGCCAGTCGTACACGTCCCCGGAGAGGTCGATCGTCGCCTTCTCGCCTCTCGAATCCTCGCTCGCCATTCACCTCCACTTGTTAAAGCAGCGTCTTAATAGTTCGGTGGCGCGATACGAATAGTTCAGCGATATGTCGTTTCGGGATTATCGGATCTTCCGCACGTCGCTGATGTCGAACCCACTGTCGCCGATATCGGTCTCGAACCGGACGATGTTCTCGTCTTCGAGGCGGGAGAGCACGCCCCGGAACTGCTTGACGACCATCGTTCGGTCGCGCTCGCTCCCGCCGCTCTCCCACTCGAACATGAAGGTCCCATCCGTCGCGGCCATCAGTCGGCCGAGTTCGGTGTCCGAGAGGGTATCGAGCGTGACGAGCAGGAGGATCAGGCCGTCCCACTGGTTTGCCGCCTTCTTCAGTCCCTTCAGCAGGAGGGTGATGTCCGTCCAGTCCATCACCGTCCCCGACGCGCTGATCAGGTCGGTCACCGAGTCGATCACGACAAGGCTCCCCTCGGCGTGTTCGTTCAGATAATCACCCATCGCGTCGAGCACGTCGTCGGTGTCGGTATCCTGCCCGAGCGAGGTGATGCTCCGGGTCCGCTCGGAGTACCACTCCGGTGGCACCGGACTCAACTGGAAGTACTCCGTCGAGAAGTCCTGAAAGTCGATCGGCTCCGTTCCGCTCTCGACCAGTTCGGATTCGAGCGTATAGCCCATCTCCTCGACGAGCGGCGACTCCGCAGTCGTAAAAGAGAGATAGCGGATCTCGTCGGGCAGTTCGGCCTGGTCGTCGAGGTCCCCGTAGTACAGATCGAACAGATCCTCGTCGGAGCGAGCAAGCCCGTTCATGACAGCGCTGGTGTAGATGAACTCCCGGGCGCCAGCCCCGACCTCGCCGGCCAACAACACGACGCTTCCCGAGGGTGCGCCGCCGCCGATCGTCCTGTCGAACCGCGAGATACCGAACGGGATGCGCGACATACCTGCATCTCTCCCTCCGCTGTGTTAGGCATTACGCCAACTAGCCGTCGATCGTCGCCCCCCGGTTCCGCGGCGCGGCAATCAGCACCTCGCCGTCGACGTCGGCCACGTCGAGTGCGTCTCGACCGGCCGCCCGTGCGCTCTCGACGGCGTCGACGTCGGTGAGACCGTAGACGGTCGGGCCCCACGAGGACTGTCCGACGCCGTCCAGCACCGGATGTGTCCGGAGTGCCTCGACGATGCGCCCGACCGGCGGCCGGAAGACCCCACCCTGCGCGTCGGTGTACCACGCGCCGTTAAGTCGCCCGATTTCCGCGACAGCAGCACCGAACTCGCGGCGACGCCCCATCGCGGCCGCCGGCAACAGGCGGCGCGTCAGTACGGCGCTGATCTCGTCTGCCAGCGACGGATCCGCCGACTCGACCACCGAGCGCATGCTGGCCTCCTCGTCGTCGCCGTTCCGGCCCGGTTCGGCGTCGGGGAGGACGAGGACGAACCGCCAGTCCTCGGGGAGTTCGTGGCGGGCAGTCACTGGCGGCACGGTCCACTCGCCGTCGGCCGGCCGATCCGTCGTGAACTGGCTGGTCGGGTGGCCGCCGTCGACCAGGAAGCCGCCGGACTCGAAGCCCGCAACGCCGATACCGCTTCGCCCGCCCCGACCCAGCGCCGGCGCCGCCTCCCGGACATCGACCGACCGCTCGTGGGCGGCCGCCGTCGCGGCGTAGACGGCGAGGGCGAGTTGCGTTCCGCTGCCCAGACCGACGTGGCGCGGCAGTCGCTCGCGGACAGTGATCGCCACGCCGTCGACGTCGAGCAGCGTGGTCGCGCGCTCGGCGTATGACTCGACAGTCCGCCGGAACGACGTCTCGGAGCCCGTTTCGTCCGTGACGGTGACGCCGACAGCGGGATCACCTTCCACGACGAGTCGGGGAAAATCGAGCGTCGCGCCGATACCGCCGTAGAGTCGGGCGTGCACGAGCGAGAGGTTCCCGAAGCCGAAATGTAGCCGCGCCGCCGTCCGTACCGTCGTCATGCGTCGGGGTATACACCGCGCTGGGATGGGCGTTTCGACACCGGACAGGCGGCAGGCAAGCGGGCGGCCGAAGACGTTCGGATATAGTGACTTAAGGCCCCCGGGACGAACCTACTGGGTATGAGCAAGGAAACCACGGGCGGCGAAAAGGACCCCGACCTTCCGAGCAGTGAAGTGACGGAAGGGGTCGAGCGAGCGCCCCACCGCGCGATGTTCCGTGCGATGGGCTACGACGACGACGATCTGTCGGCACCGATGGTCGGCGTGGCGAACCCGGCGGCGGATATCACGCCGTGTAACGTCCACCTCGACGACGTGGCCGAGAGCGCGTACGACGCCATCGACGAGGCCGACGGGATGCCGATCGAGTTCGGCACGATCACGATCAGCGACGCGATTTCGATGGGTACCGAGGGAATGAAGGCCTCCCTGACCTCCCGCGAGGTCATCGCCGACTCGGCCGAACTGGTCGCCTTTGGCGAGCGGATGGACGGCCTCGTGACCATCGGTGGTTGCGACAAGAACATGCCCGGGATGATGATGGCGATGATCCGCACCGATCTCCCCTCTGTCTTCCTCTACGGCGGTTCGATCATGCCAGGCCATCACGATGGCCGCGAGGTGACGATCCAGAACGTCTTCGAGGGCGTCGGCGCGGTCGCCCAGGGCGAGATGAGCGAGGACGAACTCGACGAGATGGAGCGCAACGCCTGCCCCGGTGCTGGCTCCTGTGGCGGAATGTTCACCGCGAACACGATGGCCTCGATCAGCGAGGCGCTCGGCTTCGCGCCGCTGGGGAGCGCAAGCGCCCCCGCCGAGGCCGATAGCCGCTACGATATCGCCCGCGAGACCGGCGAACTCGCCGTCGAAGTCGTCGAGGAACAACGCAAACCGTCGGACTACCTCACCAAGGACTCCTTCAAGAACGCCATTGCACTGCAGGTCGCGGTCGGTGGCTCGACCAACGCCGTGCTCCATCTGCTCGCACTGGCCGCGGAGGCGGGTATCGACCTCGATATCGAGGAGTTCGACGAGATTAGCCGCAAGACGCCGAAGATCGCAGACCTCCAGCCGGGCGGCGAAAAGGTCATGAACGACCTCCACGAGGTCGGCGGCGTCCCGGTCGTCCTCAACGCGCTCCACGAGGCTGGTTTGCTACACAGCGACGCGCTGACGGTCACCGGCAACACCATCGGCGAGGAACTCGACGCGATGGATCTCCCCTCGATGGAGGAACTCGACGTCGACTATCTCTACTCCGTCGACGAACCGAAAAACGAACAGGGTGCGATCCGCATCCTCACCGGCAATCTCGCGCCCGACGGCGCGGTGCTCAAAGTCACGGGCGAGGAGGACCTCCGCCACGAGGGCCCCGCCCGCGTCTTCGAGAACGAGGAAGAGGCCATGAAGTACGTCCAGGAGGGCCACGTCGAGTCCGGCGACGCCATCTGCATCCGAAACGAGGGGCCACAGGGCGGCCCCGGCATGCGCGAGATGCTCGGCGTCACGAGCGCGGTCGCCGGTCAGGGCCACGCCGAGGACGTCGCGCTCTTTACTGACGGGCGCTTCTCCGGCGCGACGCGCGGCTTCTCGATCGGTCACGTCGCCCCCGAGGCGGCGGTCGACGGCCCGATCGCCGCTCTCGAAGACGGCGACATCGTCACCATCGACGTCGAGGAGCGAACCCTCGCCTTCGACGTCTCCGAGGAAGAGATCGACCGCCGCCTCGACGAACGCGAGGAACCCGAACCCAACTACACCAACGGCGTTATGGCCAAATACGGCCAGCTATTCGGCTCGGCGGCCAACGGCGCGGTGACGAACCCCGGCGCGAAAGACGACTAGCGACGCCGCGATTCCTCCATCAGTTCCTTACCGGATTCGGACGTCGAGACACGTCTCCGCGTCCGGGTCGGCGAAGCGATACCGAACCGGACGCCTATCGACGTCGAACAGGCGAACCGTAACGACTAGCCGGCGACCGTCCGAGAGCGTCGCACGGCAGACCGGGCCGACACTGGTCACCACCAGATACGGCGGTGCCGGAACCGGTGTCCCGGCCACCGACTCGTCGATTGCCGCCGCCCCGGTGTGGAGCATCGCCAGCAACTCCCCTCGCAGTTTCCGTTTGCCGATCAGTGCGTTGAGTGGGCGGGAGACGGCGGCTGACTCGGAGACGTCCTCCTGCGGTAGCGCACGCGCGACGGTCTGCCCGCTGTCGATCACGGCCTCAATCGTCTCTCCGTGGGTGTCGAGGAGGCGACGCCGAACGGCACCGTCCATCGCTGATCGTGCGTGCTTTTGATGGCTGATCTTACAAATACCCGGTTCGACCATCCACACCCATCTGGCGGAGACTAAAGACCAGGCGGCGGAAGCCGGAGCCAGATCTTGATGTCCGACACTTCCGGAGCGAGCTAGCACACCCTCCGTCCAGCAACCCGTTTTATGTTGGCCGGTGGACTACTGTTGCTCATGAATACGGTCCACCGCTTCGCCATAGCTGCCGGACTGGTCCTCGTCGCGGCGATTGCGAGCCTCCTCGCCGCACCGGAGCTCCCCGACCAGCTCATCACCAACTGGGACGCCGCGGGCGAGCCCAACGGAACGATGTCGACGACGACGGGACTGTGGCTCATTCCCGGGATAACGGCCGGACTCCTCGTGCTGTTCGCCCTCGTGCCGCGGATCGACCCGCTCCGGGAGAACATCGCGGCCTTCCGGGCGTACTACGACTGGTTCGTCGTGGTGTTTAGTGCGTACATGACGCTAGTCCACGCCGGAATTCTCGCGTTCAACCTCGGCTACGAGTTCGACTTCACGCTGGTCATACTCGCCGGGACGGTCCCGCTGTTCTACTACGTCGGTGTCGTCCTCGAACAGGCCAAGCGCAACTGGTTCATCGGCATCCGGACGCCCTGGACGCTGAGCGACGACGAGGTCTGGAACCGGACGAACGCGCTCGGAGCCACGCTGTTCAAACTCACCGCGCTCGTGACGCTGATCGGACTCGTGGTCGGCTACGCGAGTGGACAGGGCGAGTACGCGCTGTACGCCGTGCTGGTCCCGTCGCTCCTGACCGCTTTCGGCACTGTCGCGTACTCGTACTACCTGTATCGGGAGCTAGACGAGGCGGGCACGTCCAGCGAAGTCGGGCTCTGAGGGAACGACGGACTCGTCGGTGGCGTCTCACGCACCGGTGAGTAGCCCGATAGCCTCAGGTTGGACGAGTCCCAACTCGAACTCATGGAGAAGACGATTCCGGTAACGGTCGTTTCCGGAGCGGAGGAGACGACCATCCAGGTCGAACCCGGCGCAAATCTGCGCGATGCACTGCTGGAGCGCGATTTTCCGGTCTACGGGACGGTTTCGCAGTACGCCAACTGCGGCGGTCGGGGGCTCTGTTCGACCTGTACTGTCGAGGTCGACCCAGCGCCGGAGCCGACGCACTGGCACGACGCTGCTGCGGTCCGCTTCGGCTATCCCCGCCTCTCCTGCTGTATCGACGTCGAGGAGCCGATGCGGGTCAGACTACTGGACAAGCACGTCTGGGGACAGGTGTTTCCGCGACAGTTGAGCGAGGAGTGAGGTGGAAGATAGTGGTCGAGGGCACGATGGGAGTGAGTGAACGCCACGCGTTCACGAACATCGGCTGACGTAGTCAGCCGGGAGTGAGCAAACCCGGAGGGTTTGCGATCTACATCGTGCCCGTGAACGACTGAAAGGAGTGAACGGGCACGATGGGATTCAGACCGGAGCGAGACTCGCTTCGCTCGTCTCGCAGGGCTCGAATCACTGAGCCGCTTCACTTGTCGCGTCCGCTCGTCGCAGAAGTACGGGCACGATGGGATTCGAACCACGCCCGAGAACCTGCGCTCCGCGCAGAACCTCGGTCTAGTTCGATTCCCTGAGCCGCTTCACTCGTCGCGTTCGCTCCTCGTAGAAGCGGGCACGCTGGGAGTGAGCAAACCGGAGGTTTGCGAACATCATCGTGCCCGCGAATGACCGCAGGGAATGAGCGGGCACGATGGGATTCTGAACCGGAGCGAGACTCGCTTCGCTCGTCTCGCAGGGCTCGAATCCATCTCTGTTCGTACTTTGTTCCTCGCGTTCGCTCGTCGCAAAAGTACGGGCACGATGGGATTCGAACCCACGACCGTCGGATTAGAAGTCCGACGCTCTATCCGGACTGAGCTACGTGCCCTCACCCACTCGTAACCGGGCGGCTTTCAAAAGCGATTGGGTTTCCCGACGAGAACGGTCAGCATTATGCCCACGGCGACGAACCACCGAACGATGGGACTGTTCGACAGCATCCGGAGCGTGCTGGGAATCCGCGCCGAGCGGGACGCGACGAGCGACGCCGACCCGGACGACCTGTTCGGGATGAGTACCGCCTACGTGACGATGGAGGCGAATCTCGGGTTCGAGCCGACGGGCCACGCGGCGCTGTGTTTCGGCGACGTCAACAGCCACGAGTTCGCGGGCACCGTCAGCGACGTCCGAAACATTCTGGCGACCAGTGAGGCCGAAACGGGCACCGTCTCGCGTTTCGTCGACGACGACCACGGCTACCGCTGGGTCGTCTTCGAGGACGACGGTGACTTCGAGGATCTGGTGACGAACGTCTACTTCGCGGCGGACACCTTCATCGAGGAGGGGTACGGATCGCGCCTGCTCGCGGCCGTCTTCGCGTTCGAGCGCGACGGGCAGCCGGGCGACTGGATCTACTCGTTCCGGCGGGGGAGCTTCTATCCGTTCGCGCCGAAGCCGAACGCCTCCCACGAGCGGGACAACCAGATCGAACTCAAACTCCAGAGCGTCCTCGACGGCGAGCTAGATGTGGAGTCGGACAAGGAGTACTGGTACCCGCTCTGGCCGAGTGACGGGCGACATCCGTGGGAGTAGCGGGGGTCAGTCGATCGATCGGAACGGGAGCCGCGCCACACCGTCGACGAAGGGGCGCAGGGCGTCGTCGCGGTCCACGCCCGCAGGCGTGATCAGGTCGACGACGTTCGGGGGCGTCCCGTTGATCTGACCGCTGCCAAACGTCCAGTCGGTCGCCTCCGTGGTGGTCTGACGAACGTCGTACTTGTTCTTGCCATCGTAGCCCGCGACCAGCGGGACGAGTTCGACCTCCCGGAGGTCGGGCAAGTCGTCCTTGCTGACCCAGACCAGCACGGCGTCACGGTCGGTGAGCACCTCCGCGCCGCCAGTGCCGACCAGCGAACCGTGGCCCGTCTCGACGCTGACGAGCCCCTCGGGTCGTGCGAGTACCCGACGCTGGTACACCGACTCGAACGTGGCGTTGACTCCGGCGGCGGCGTTGAGCGCTCCGTACCCGGTGTCGGGGTCGCGGACGTACACCTGCGGGAACTGGAGCGAAAAGCCCCGCTTGCGGTTCCAGACGTTCTCGATCGCGTCGAACTCGAAGACGAACTGGTAGCTATCGGCGAACTCGCGGACCTCGAAGCGCCGGAGGTCAAAACACGCCTCGGAGAACGTCTCGTGAGTCGGCATGGCGTACGCGTTCCGGCGGCGGTACTTGCTGTCGTTACGCCACTGGACGATCGGATCGCCGAGCGGATCGAACGTCGGCGTTTCGAGCACGGCGATCGTCTCGACTTCGACGGGCACCGTCGTTCCGGTGCGTTCGACGGCGACATCCTCGCCAGTGAGGAGATCGGTCGTGTCGACCGCGGCGGGGAGTTCGACGGTGGCCGGGTCGCCGTCCTCGAAGTTGACGACGACGACTGCACGCTCGGGACCCGACACGTCGTCCATATCGCTCGCGTCCCGGCCGAAGACGAGGACGTGGTCCTCCGTGCGGAACCAGACGTCGTCGAGGTCGGCAGCGGGCTTGAGCGCGTCGAGGTCGTGATACCGGTCGATAACCGTCTCGTAGAACTGGAGGTGCTCCTCGTCGTACTGGTCCCAGTTCATGAACGCGCGCTGTTTGCCGCCCGCGCGGACATCGTTCTCACGAGGGTCGCCCGCACCCAGATGCCGCCCCTCGCCGTGTCGGCTGATCGCACGCTCTTGCCCGTAGTAAACGAACGGAACGCCGGGAAGGGCAACGCTGGCGGCCCAGCAGGCCCGCTGGACGTGTTCGGGGTTCTCGTACGCGCCGGCGGAGAGCGCCTCGTTGAGGAGGCGCTTCTCGTCGTGGTTCTCCGTGGCGTTGAGTAGCCGGGTGTAGTCAGGGAAGCCTTTGTCCGCGCGTGCTTCGACGGCGTCGAGCAGTTCGAAGGCGTCGGCCTCGCCACGGGCAACGGCGTGGGCCGTTTCGGTGTAGGAGGCGGTGTCGAAGTGGGCGTCGAACTCGTTTTCGGCGAACTCGGAGTCGTGCGGAATCGTCTCGTCGAGCATGAGGAACTCGCTGTTGTTCCCGCGAACGATCTCGCGGACGTCCTTCCAGAAGTCGTGGGGGACGCCCCAGGCGATGTCACAGCGGAAGCCGTCGACGCCGATTTCGCCCGACCAGAAGTCGGCGGCCGCGAGCATGTGCTCGCGGACGGCCAGGTTATCGTAGTTCCAGTTCGGCATGTGCAGGTGATCGTAGAAGCCGGTCACCCGCGGTTCGGGTTCGACCTGATCGCCGGTGCGGTCGTGGCGGGACTGGTGGACGCGGTGGAACCAGTCGTAGTATTTCGAGTCCTCGTCCCAGGCGTCGATAAGCGGCCACTCGCCGTCGCGGTCGGTGATGCCGTCGATCGAGGCCTGGAAGAAGTCGTGGTCCCGGCCGCAATGGTTCGCGACGAGGTCAAACAGCACCTTGATATCGTGGTCGTGACAGGCCTCGACGAACGTCTCGTAGGCCTCGATCGGCGTCTCGCCGGCGGGTGCCAGGTCAGGAGCCACGTCGAAGTAATCGAGCGTGTCGTAGCCGTGGGGGCCGCCGCCTGACAGGTCTTCGCTCCCACTGACCGAGGGGACGACCGGCGTCAGCCAGACGACGTCGACGCCGAGGTCGTCGAGATAGGACACCCTGTCGGTGAGGACGCCGAAGTCGGTCTCGCCGCGTTCGCCGTGGAACGAGCGAGTGAATATCTCGTAGACGACACTCTCGTCGAGCCACGTAGGCGGGCGGTTGGGCAGTTCCACGGTGCCATCCGGCGATAGCTCGACGGTATCGACGACGCTCGGCAGGTTGCCGTCGTATGCCACGGCGTGGATACGGGCGCTGTCGCCGTCGAGTGCCTCCACTGGGACGCGAGCGGTGGTATCGTCGACTGTCATCTCTGCCTCGGAGAGGCTATCGCGGTCGTCGACGAGGAACGTCACATCGAGTGCCAGCGTCGGCCCGTCACGGCTGGGCGCGAGTTGGGGTGTCGCCTCAACGACGAACTCGTCGTCTTCATGCGTCGCGTCGAGTTCGACACGTGGCTGGCCCGCGTTCTTGTTGCTCGGTTCGGGGAACGCGTGCACTGTCTGTTCGTACACACCGTCAGACCGCGCTTCCGACGAGGACCGCAAACCGTTGGTTCGCTCGCTCTCGGGGGCGGCCAGTTCCAGGGTGTACCGGCCCGGTTCGTCGGGGACGAACTCGGTGGCGTGTCCCCGGCCGTGATTGTAGCGGGGTTGTTCCTCGTTCGTCGCCGTCGAGAAACTGAGTTCGGCGGAACTACCCGTTGGCCGGTCTGCAATCGACCACTCGAAATCGTCGTCGTCGTACTCGGTAGGGTCGTGGCGAAGGACAGGGAGTCGCGGACTGAAGTGATCCCTGTTCCTGAAGTCGCCGGTGTCGCTCCCGTAAATCGCGCCGACGAATGCCGGATTGATGATCTCTGAGCCGACCGTTACGACGCGTGGCTGGCCGGGATGGAACGATTCCGCCCCGGTGGCGGTGTAGTGCTCGAACGAATCGACCGTCGGGCAATCGTTCCGGTCGGTTTCGCCGCGGCCTGTGCGAGTGTCCGATCCGTGCTCGGAGCTGTCTTCGTTTTTACTCATAGGGAAGTGTTCTGCAGGGGAGGGGAGCCGGTATGGCTCGAAACGTGGTAGTGTCGGCCATGAAAGTCGAAAGTCGCAGTCGGCATCGCAGAGGGACTCGAACGGCTAGTCCCGACGTCTGGCTGACAATGAACCGTTTTGTCGTTGAATGTTTGCCAAACGTTCACAGGTTGCCTGATAAGTCCACGTATATATATTATTTCCTTTCAGTTTGTTAAGGATACTATATGCTTTATTTTAACAAATATACTAGCTATAGCAAAAGTGTCGGCCGGCGAAATCGCTGCTCCGCTGTCAGTTTCACTTTCACTAAGGTGTTAACGGAGGTTTATGTAGGGTCGGGCGCAACGGGAGTGTATGGCAGCAAACGAGGATCTAGAGGAACTCCCCGGCGTCGGTCCGGCAACCGCAGAGAAGCTTCAGGAGAACGGTTTCGACTCGTATCAGGGACTGGCAGTCGCCAGCCCCGGCGAACTCAGCAATACCGCCGACGTGGGGGAAAGCACGGCCTCCGATATCATTCAGGCCGCCCGCGAGGAGGCCGACATCGGTGGCTTCGAGAGCGGTGCGCAGGTACTCGAACGGCGCGAGGAGATCGGCAAACTCTCGTTTAATATCGACGAGGTCGACGAGCTGCTGGCCGGCGGCGTCGAAACCCAGTCGATCACCGAGGTGTACGGCGAGTTCGGCTCCGGGAAGTCCCAGGTCACACACCAGCTTTCGGTCAACGTCCAGCTTCCCAAAGAGCACGGCGGCCTCCACGGCAGCGCGATCTTCATCGACAGCGAGGATACGTTCCGCCCCGAGCGGATCGACGACATGATCCGCGGACTCGACGACGAGCTCATCGCCGCGACGATGGAAGACCGCGGTATCGAGGGCGAACCGGGCGACGACGAAGCGATGGAGGCACTGCTGGAGAGCTTCCTCGACAACATCCACGTCGCAAAGGCGTTCAACAGCAATCACCAGATCCTGCTCGCCGAGAAGGCAAAAGAACTGGCGGGCGAGAGTCAGGACGACGAGTTCCCGACCCGCCTGCTCTGTGTCGACTCGCTGACGGCCCACTTCCGTGCGGAGTACGTCGGACGGGGGCAACTCGCCGAACGCCAGCAGAAACTGAACAAGCACCTGCACGATCTGATGCGCGTCGGTGACCTCAACAACACTGCCGTCCTCGTCACCAACCAGGTCTCTGCGAACCCCGATTCGTTCTTCGGCGATCCGACCCAGCCGATCGGTGGGAACATTCTCGGCCACACCTCGACGTTCCGCGTCTACCTGCGCAAATCGAAAGGCTCGAAACGGATCTTCAAGCTCGTCGACGCACCAAACCTCGCCGACGGCGAAGCGATCATGCGCGTCGAAGACGAAGGGCTCGTCCCCGAGTAATCGGCTAGCAATCGAGGAGCAGTACAGGCGGAGCGACTCGTTTTTGTTTGTGTGATAGTCCTCGCTACGATACCCCCGCTTACTGGTGCCTTTACGCAGGTTAAAGTGTACGAAAAACAATGTACATGACGATTGGAAGGCAAGATGAGCGACACCTATCAGCCAGATTCGGCACGAGATATCGACGTGGCGGACGATCCTCGGGCCGACTACGACTATCAGAGCGACGAGGTCGAACGTCCGGATCTCGTCGACGATCTCGAAGCGCTGGTCGACGGCGATGTGCGATTTGACTCCTACAGTCGGCAGTTATATGCGACTGATGCGAGCGCATACCAGCAGCTACCGATCGGAGTTGTCTCGCCGAGATCGACCGACGACGTACAGGCAGTGATGGAGTACTGTGCCGACAACCAGATCCCAGTGCTACCGCGTGGTGGCGGGACCAGCCTCGCCGGACAGGCTGTCAACGAGGCGGTCGTACTGGACTTCAAGCGCCACATGGACGGGATGCTCTCGATGGACCCGGACGCGGGGCGGGCCCGCGCACAGGCGGGGATCACCCTCGCACGACTCAACGACCATCTCGAAGAGCACGGACTGAAATACGCCCCCGACCCTGCGTGGGGCGACAAGAGCGTGCTCGGTGGCTGTATCGGCAACAACACGACCGGCGCACACTCGCTGAAATACCACAAGGCGGACGGCTACATCGAGTCCATCGAGACTGTACTCGCCGACGGAACGGTGACGGAGTTTGGCTGGGTCGACGTGGACGACCTCGACGACCTCGCTGGAACCGACGACCTCGAAAGCCGGATTTACGCCCAGGTCGCGACGATTCTCGACGAGCACACGGACGAAATCGAGGCTCGCTACCCCGACCTCAAGCGCAACGTCTCGGGCTACAACCTCGACAGACTCGTCAAGGACGTCGACGACCGGGGACAGATCAACGTCGGACGACTGCTGGCAGGCAGCGAGGGCACGCTGGCAATCGTCACCGAGGCAGAAGTCTCCCTGGAACCGATTCCGGACGAGACGTCTGTCGTCCTGCTGACCTACGACGACGTCCTGTCGGCGATGCGTGACGTCGCGCCGATCCTCGAACACGATCCAGCGGCGGTCGAAGTGATGGACGACGTCCTGCTGGATCTGGCGCGGGACACGAGCCAGTTTTCCGATCTCGTCGCCACACTTCCGGACGGAACAGCTTCGACGCTACTGGTTGAGTTCTACGCCGACTCGACGGAAGCAGGCAAACAGAAAGTCGCGAACCTGCTGGCCGACCGCCTACCCGACCACGACGCCGAAATCGACCCCGAGGACCCGACGACTACCGACGCGCCGATCAACGCCGTCGACGCGCTGGAGGCGTACGATCCGGACCGCCAGGCGAAGTTCTGGAAGATGCGCAAATCCGGCCTCCCGATCCTGCTCTCGCGGACCGGCGACGACAAACACTGGCCGTTCGTCGAGGACACCGCCGTGCCTGCCGAGAACCTCCCCGAGTACGTCGCCGACATCCAGGACGTCTTCGAGGAACACGACACCTTCGCCTCCTACTACGCACACGCCGGTCCTGGCGTGTTACACATCCGGCCGCTTCTGAACATCAAATCCGAGGACGGCATCAAGACGATGGCGGAAATCTCCGAAGCGATCACCGACCTGGTCGTCGAGTACGACGGCTCCATCTCGGGCGAACACGGCGACGGACGGGCCCGCACCAGGTGGAACAAGAAACTCTACGGCGAGGAGCTATGGGGTGTCTTCCGCGAGATGAAGTCGACGTTCGACCCCGACGGTCTGCTCAATCCGGGCAACGTCTGTGGCGAGCACGACCCGACGGAGAACCTCCGCTTCGACCCCGAGTACAGTTTCGACGCCGGCTTCGAGCCAGAACTCAACTGGGAGAACGACAACGGCTTCCAGGGGATGACGGAGCTCTGTCACGGCTGTGCGGGCTGTACCGGCCACCAGGAGACGACCGGCGGGACGATGTGTCCGACCTACCGAGCGACCGACGAGGAGATCACCTCGACCCGTGGCCGGGCGAACATGCTCCGGAACGCGATGAACGGAGAACTCCCCGACGAACTGTTCTCCGACGAGTTCGTCAACGAGGTACTCGACCTCTGTATCGCCTGCAAGGGCTGCAAGAACGACTGCCCGAGCGGCGTCGACATGGCGAAACTCAAGGCCGAAGTGACCCACGAGTACCACCAGCGCGAGGGAATCGCGTTCCGTGATCGGCTGTTCGCCAACGTCGAGACGCTGTTCAAACTCGGCAGTACGTTCGCGCCGCTCTCGAACGCGGCAATGAGCGTTCCCGGCACGGACTGGGTGATGGAGAAGACGGTCGGCATCGCGAGCGAGCGGGACCTCCCCGTGTTCCACCGGAAGACGTTCCGCAAGTGGATGCGCTCGCGCGGTGGCTCGACGGTCGCCGAATCGGAGGCCGACCACAAGGCCCTGCTGATCGCCGATCCCTACACCGACTACACGCATCCTCACGTCGGGAAAGCCGCCGTCGAGGCGCTGGAGGCCGCAGGCGTACACGTCCGCGTCCCCGACGACGTCACCGACAGCGGCCGCCCGGCGTTCTCGAAGAGTATGCTCGATTACGCAAAAGAGACGGCGCGGTCGAACGTCGACGTACTGGCACCGCTGGTCGAGGATGGCTGGGACGTGGTGTCGGTCGAACCCTCCGACGCCGTGATGTACCAGTCGGACTACCAGTCGTTGCTCTCGGGCGAGGACGTCGACGCAGTCGCGGCAAACACCTACGGCGTCTGTGAGTATATCGATCGGTTCGAACTCGACCGGGGCATGGAGTTCGACGCCGGCGAGGAGTCGCTGACGTACCACGGCCACTGCCAGCAGAAGGCGACGCGAAAGGACCACCACGCAGTCGGCGTCCTCCGGCGGGCCGGCTACGAGGTCGACCCGCTGGACTCGTCGTGCTGTGGCATGGCCGGAAGCTTTGGCTACGAGTCGGAACACTACTCCATGAGTCAGGCGATCGCCGACACCCTGTTTGGGCAGGTCGACGATTCGCCGACAGAGCAGGTCGTCGCGCCCGGTGCGTCCTGTCGGACACAGCTATCGGATTATGAAGAGCAACACGGCAAGCCACCCCACCCGATCGAGCGCGTCGCCGAGGCGCTGGCCTAACGTATTGCCACGGCCAGATTGCTCACGGATGGAACCGGCTCACTGGATCGGGGCTGTACACGACTTCTGTGCGTTCTGATGAGAAACGTGTGGCGTGTTACCATTCGACACTAGAGGACATACAAGGAATATCAGGGTCTGCAATCCCACCGGTCATCATTATAGAAAAGTTTTATAATGATCTTTCACCGAAGAACAGTTGATGACGACCAACGCTACCGAAATGCTTACCGACAACGATTTTCCGATGACGTCCGAACAGTTGCTCGAACGCTACGGCGACGAAGAGCTAGAGCTCTCGAACGAGACGGTGCGGGAGGTCCTCGAACGGACCGGGTCGGAGAATTACGAACACAAAGAGGACGCCGAGTTCGCCATCTACTCGGGCGTTAGCGAGAAGGCAATCGGCCGGAAGGGGTACAGCGACCGTGATCCGACGCCGCTGGGGAGTCCGTACGGTCCGGACCAGCGCTCTTTCTAGCTATTTATCGAGAATAGCGTCGACGTCGAGCGGGGGCGTCCCCGTGGCGTACCCGTCTACCGACCCCGACGGTCGCACGCGATAGACGACCGCCGGTCGATGGGGGAGGTCGGGGCGTTCGCCTTTGATCGACGCCCACTCGTCCTCACGAAAACTCGAACAGTCCACGAACAGCACCGCATCACCGTTGTGCTGGAGTTGGCCCGTCGCCTTCGTCCCGGCAGTCTCTCGGACTGCAGCCCTCGGTGTGTTCGCGTTGCGGCGCGTCGGTGGCTGTGGTCGCGTCACTTCGACCAGCGTCCCCGAACCGCCGTCCGCTTCCATCGTATCACTGGCTCCTCCCTCCCGGGCCCGGAAATCGAGCGAGTGGCCCGTCCCGACCTCGATCTCGGGCGTGATCTCGTAGCCGGCGTCAACCAGTAGCTTCGCGGCGTTGAACTCGCCCATCGCCGCAGTCATGCGCACTCTATCGAACACTTCGCTCGTCCCGAGTTTGCCCGCCATCGTTTCGCGGTACTCGTCGAGACGCCCCGTCGAAAGGAAGTCGTTGTAAAACGCCAGCGCGTCGTCGCTGTCGGCGTCGGGAAAACCGCTGGCGTGATCGTGAAAGAACGCCCGCGTCGTCTCGCGGCCGTCTTTGGACATGAATACGGGGAGGAAATACCACGAGAGGTGATCGTACGGTTCCAGCCACGGGTCCTCGTCGAGGAGTTCGGCCAGAAGCTCCCGCTGTGCCCAGCGGGCGATCTGGTGCGGTACGCCACGCCAGCCGTACTTTTCGGTTCGCCAAAGCGACTCCGGCGTCTCGGTGTTGCCAAGCCAGTAGCCGTGATCGTCGCCCCAGGCGAACAGCGCAAGGTCACCGTTGTCGACGTCGTACCGGCGGATATTCCAGTTGCCGGTCGGCTCGAATCGAGGCGTCGTTCGTTGCGCGCCGAGGTTGGCATCTAGCGGGTCGAAGATATCTCGTTCTGCGCGGGATGCCGTCCAGCGTTGGTCTGATCTGCGGAATCGAAGCGGGCTCGCCACGAAGAGAGCTAGGTATCGGAGGGCTAAACCAGTTGTCCTCGACGGGATCGCTTCGTCATCGATCGAGTACCCGTTCAAACGACCGTTACATTAATATCCAATCATAACTAAGTATGTGAATACTTACCATGTCACTTGGATCCTACGACGAGGACGAACACGAACGTCGAGAGGAGAAAGCGAGCACGGTCGATGCGGATTTCGACGACGCCAGAGACGAGTACAACGGTACGATCGAGTACGACTCGGGCGAGTCGACCGAGGAGCTACTCGATACGTTCGAGCAGATCAAGTCCGACTAGCCGACGTGTTTTGGGGCCTCTCCCCGACTTATCTCAGCAGCGCCGTCGAGATAGCGACCGCACCGCCGGTCGCGAGGACGTGACCGACCAGGGCCACTACCAGCACTGGCCGATCCCAGACGAACGGGAGCAACGCTAGCTGGATCGCCGCGAAGCCGACGTTGAGGAGGTCGAGTCGACGGTACGCCCGTGCGGAATCGGCGTCGAACTCGTAGCGGTAGGAGCGCCAGACCCCGACGACGCTCGCCCACCAACTCGTGCCGATCCGGTAGGCAACGTCCCACGCGATCAGCAATGCGAGGAAGACGACGAGCAGCGGCGGTTCGGCCCCGAACAGCCGTTCGAGGAGCGGCAGCGACGTCGTCTGCGGGTCGTGAACGAACAGATACGTCACGAGCACGAGGAACGCGACCAGACCGAGGACGACCTCGAAACTGGAGCCAAAGAGCGCGCTCCGGTAGGCGTCCGGCGGGTCGAGCGATCGGAGTCGCTGGCTGAAATGCAGCATGACGGCGCTGCCGACCGCCGCGACACCGACCGCGACAGAGCCAAAGGCGGCCGCGTACCACAGATCGTAGTAGAGCGCGCCGAGCAACACCGCCACCTCGAAGCCGATCAACTGGAGCGTGACCGCCGCCCGGTCGGAGAGGTCAAGACCGGGAATCGCTCCGACGATGCTCTCGTAGACCCATGCGTCACCGTACTCGACACTCATCGAGCGGCCTCCGGGTCGCTCCCAAAGGCGCGGCGGACGGCAGTCTCGAACGACGTATGTTCGACATCGACGAACTCCTCGATACGGTTTTCCCTGACGATAACCGGCGTCTTGAGCCCCGCAATCAGCGGCTTGGCGACGGACTTGGGCACGTCAGTGACGAACGTCACCCAGTGTGAGGAAAGCGTCGGAGAGAGTACCGGTATCGGGACGATGTAGACGGTTCGGCCCGCAATCTCGGCCGTCTGTCGAAGCATCTCCTGATAGGTCAACACGTCGGGACCGCCGATTTCGAAGCTCTCGCCGGCGGTCTCCGCGGCGTCGAGCACGCCCACCAGGTAGACGATGACGTCGTCGACAGCGATGGGCTGACAGCGGGTCCGGACCCATCTGGGAGCGATCATCACCGGGAGGCGGTGGGTTAGCTGGTCGATGAGTTCGAAGCTCGCGCTTCCCTCGCCGACGATGACGGCGGCCCGGAGCGTCGTCAGATCGTAGGTGCCCTCGCCGAGTATCCGGCCGACCTCCTGGCGGGATCGGAGATGCGCCGAGACGCCGTCTGCCTCGTCGCCGGGGCCGAGCCCGCCGAGATAGATCAGGCGGTCGATGTCGGCGGCGCTCGCGGCCGTGGAGAAGTTCTTCGCCGCCCGACGATCACGCTCCTCGAAATCGCCGCTCGCCCCCATCGAGTGGACCAGATAGTACGCCGCATCGACGTCCGCAAGCGCCGACTCGAAGCTTCCCTGGTCCAGCAGGTCGCCCTCGAAGACGTGGACGTCGTCGGCGGGCGGGTCGTAGCTGGAGCGGTCCCTGACGAGTACGCTCACCTCGTGGCCGGCCTCGAGGAGCGCGGGAACGAGTCGGTGCCCCACGAAACCCGTCGCGCCGGTGACTAGAACGTTCATACGACCGGAACGGACCCGAGATGTATTAATTCACCTTGTCCGACGACGCTCCGCCCGCCCCCAGGCCAGTCAGAAGTGCGCTCACTCCCAGCCCGGCGTTCCGGGCGCGCCACAGTCGTCCTCGACTTCGGCGGCGACGTCTGGCTTCGGCGCGGGGCTGGCGAGCACGCCCGAGCGGTCTGTCCACTCCGTTATCGCGTCGTCGATCCAGGACGTTCTGGCGAGCGCCTGCTCGCGGTACTGCTCGTAGTGTTGCTCGTCGATAGCCGTCGTGGCGGGGCTAGAGGCCGCGGCGACCGCGATACACTCCGCCCGGTCCTCGGGCCGAAGTTCGCCGTCGATGAGTCGGTCGATCAGCCCGTCTAGCCGCTCGGGGTCGGGGTGGACGAACAGTTTTTCGCCGAGGGCCTGCGGACCCAGCAGGAGGCCGTCGAGTTCGTCGGGCGGGTCGTCGTCAAGGAGACGCTCGCCGCCGAACGATGCTTCGACGCGTTCGCACATGGTCTCCTGGTCGAGGGCAAGGTTGTGGCCGGGATAGCTCGCACACTGGTCGGGATATCGGTCATCGTCGTGGATCCGACACTGGAGCGTGGTCGAGTCGAGGAAGACACAGCTACGAAGCCAGTGAGGGGATTGCTCGAAGGGACCGACGGGTTTGGTCACCTTTCGCAGACCGACGAAGAAGACGGGTTCACCTCCGACGGCGGCGAGTTCGTGCCCGTCGATGGTGACGCCGTCGTCGGCCGACCAGAAGCGGGGCGTCAACGCCGCGGCCGTCCCATCGGCGAGAAACGTCCGGATCTCCGTCCGCGTCAGCGGCGTGAGGTTATAGGTGTCATCGAGAGGCGTGTACGGGCCCTCGCGTTCGTGATCGACGTCGTCGTCGATCAGGGGACGCCAGTCGATACAGCAACCCGCACAGCCCTCACAGTTCACCTCCATGTGAGGAACTAGCGAACGAGTCGACTAAACTCCGGGTGATGTGGCAAGCCTCCGGGCGAATAGCGATCAGTACCCGAACGGCCCCAGCAGAAAGTTTTCACGCGGGCACGCCCTACTGACCCGCGATGGGAAGTCAACCGTGTGATGGCTGCAGCCGAAACGTACGGATCGGCGGCGGCATCAGCGACTTCTGGACGTCGAAGCCGACGCCGACAGGCGGAATGACCCTGGAGTTCGAGGACAACACCGAGCATTTCCTGTGTATGGACTGCGTCGACGAACTGCCGGATTATCCGGACGCCGCAGATGTCGACGCCATCGAGCAGTATACGGGAGAGTGAGACGCCCCGAGAGATGGTCGGGGAAACGCCGTATCAACCGGTATACATGTCTTTTTTCGGACTTTAGCTAGTCTCTCGAACACAAAGTATTTGCAAGCGCTCCGGCCAGCGGGAAGCACCGATGGCCCTACTCGATGAGATCAAACAACGATTCAAACGAGCATACGGAGCGTACGGCGGGCCACAGTTACACCACGAATGTCGACGGTGTGGCACGACCGTCACGCAGGAGAAAGACGGCTGTCCGACCTGTGGGTCGAGCGAAATCGCGCGTATCTCCGTAAAACAATAGGCCGTTTCCCTCGCCTTGCGAGCATCGACGTGGCGATTTTTCGGTTCCGCAACGTTAAGAACGAAGGGGAAGAAGGAAGAGACAGTGGATCCCGAGCGTATCTTCGAGGAGTTCCCTGCACCCGCATACCGTGGGAACCAGCAGGCGGCCCTGGGCGACATCCAGTCCGCCTTCGAGGACGGGAACGACGTCGTGCTCGTCCGTGCGCCGACAGGGAGCGGCAAATCCCTGCTTGCGCGTGCGATCGCTGGCTCTGCGCGTCGCGGCACCGAGGCGACACCCAGCCAGGCGACGAAAGCGTATTACACGACGCCGCAGGTCTCACAGCTAGACGACGTCGCCGAGGACGACCTGCTCGAGGATCTGAGTATCATCCGAGGAAAGAGCAACTACAACTGCATCCTGCCGGACGAGACGGAGACGCAGGTCGACCAGGCCCCCTGCGCCCGCGAGCGAGGCTACGACTGCTCGGTCAAACACCGCTGTCCCTACTTCTCGGATCGAGCCATCGCCTCGAACCGCCGAATCGCCGCGATGACGCTGGCGTACTTCATGCAGACCGCGGGATCGGACGTCTTCCGCAAACGGGACGTCTGCGTTATCGACGAGGCTCACGGCCTCGCAGAGTGGGCGGAGATGTACGCGACGACTCATCTCGGCCCCCGGACCGTGCCGTTCTGGGAGGACCTTCGGGTCCCCAGCCTCGACGGCACCGACGACGCCGTCGACTACGCCGACGCGCTCGTCGATCAGTGCACCACGCGCAAGGACGACCTGCTCAGGAAGGGCGATCTCACCGCCGAGGAGGCGGGCGAGCGCGACCGCCTGCAGGAGTTGATCTCCGAACTGAACTGGTTCGTCGAGGACTACCGCGACCCACACAGTGCGACGACGTGGCTCGTCGACCAGAGCGAGGACGACGGGGACTCCGACGGCGAGGGGGGTGAGTCGAGCGACCCGAGGCGATCCTCGGCAGATCAAAGATCTGCCGGTGGGCCGGTGACGATCAAGCCGATGGATCCCGAACGATATCTCCAGCACACCGTCTGGGAGCGGGGCAACAAGTTCGCACTGCTGTCGGCGACCATCCTCAACAAGGAGGCGTTCTGTCGCGGGGTTGGTCTCGACCCCGATGACGTCGCGCTGGTCGACGTTGGCCACACCTTCCCGGTCGAGCACCGGCCGCTGTACGACGTGACTGAGAGCAAGATGACCTACGAGCAGCGCTCGGAGACCCTGCCGAAGGTGGCCCGGTCTATCGTCCGAATCATGCGGAAACACGACGACGAGAAGGGGCTGATCCACTGTCACTCCTACGACATCCAGTCCCGGCTTGCCGAGCGACTCCGCGAGTTCGGCGTCGGCGACCGGATCAGAACCCACGACCGCGAGCACCGGAACGCGGATCTGGACGCCTGGAAGGCCAGCGACGACGACAGCGTCTTCCTCTCGGTGAAGATGGAGGAAGCGCTGGATCTGGAGGGTGAGCTGGCCCGCTGGCAGGTGCTCTGCAAGGCTCCGTACCCGAACACCCGCGACTCCCGAGTCGCCCACCGACTGGAAGACGGCCAGTGGGACTGGTACTACCGGACCGCGCTCCGGACTGTGATCCAAGCGTGTGGCCGGATCGTCCGGTCGCCCGACGACTACGGCGCGACGTATCTGGCGGATTCGAGCCTGCTGGATCTGTTCGACCGAGCGCGTCACGACGTCCCCGAGTGGTTCGACGAGCAGATCCGGCTGATGGACCGCCCTGACCTCCCCGAGTTCGACCCCGATAAAGCGGGCGGCCGGGGCGGGGCCGGCCGGTCGACCCGTGGCTCCGGAACGTCGGGTGGGCGGTCGGGGAAGAACGATTCCGGTAGCAACACTACCCGGACGTCAGGCTCGGGGTCGGCAGGCCGCTCGTCCTCGAACAGCCCGATAGCGGATGTCTGGGATACTGAGTGAGGGTGCTGTGAAATCCGAGCGAGTACCGAGTGGGGACTGGCGACCGCCACCGGGAACTATTGTCAGAGCAAGCGTACTACCACTTGGAGGAGTAACCATGGAACAAAACGTCGGCGGCATCGATCGTACCGGACGCCTCGTCATCGGTATCGTGTTAGCCATCGCCGGGGTAGCGGCGCTCGCCGGCTACTGGGCGGCCGGAGCGGTCGCGGGCGCTATTGCACTGGTTATCGGCCTGGTCCTGCTCGTAACAGGAACGACGCAGAAGTGCCCCATCAACGACACAGTCGGCATCGACACTACCGAATGACGGCGACGATCACCCGAAGAGAGCGGACTCTCGGGACCTTTTCTTACTGAGCGGTCGACCCCCACGAAACGATTAGTACGCCGGAGACGTACTGCCAGTATGCGATCGGAGGAGCGAGCGATCACGGAACGAGCCACGGTCGAACAGTACGAGCCACCGGTGTTCGGCATCGAGCGCGAGATGTGGGTCGCGGAGGACGCCCAGACTGGCTGTACGGGGATCGGACGCGTCGAGCAGGAAGCGCTCGGGAATCTCGTCTCCCTGATTCTCACTCACGAGTCGGCCGCGATGGACGACGGCGAGTACCTGAAGCTACCGGGACAGGTACGAGAGAAGCGGTGGAGCGACGCTGGAGCGCGAAAGCGCCGCGGGCTTGTCGAGCGGTTCTTCGGGGGGTTCTAGAGCACTGACGCGGTCATCGCCACGAGGGACGAGACCATCAGGAACGTCAGGAACAGCGCGAAAATCTGCTGTCGATCCATATACGACGGTACACGTTGGACCGTCATTAATCATGCGGCAAGCGGACGGAACGGGCTCTCGGGAGCTACGGACCGTTCTCCGGCGCTACGCCGGTCAGAGCGCGGTGACACGGCTAGACAGACGCCATGCCGTCTTTGTCCTCCCAGCCGTGCTCCCGGAGCGAGCCTTCGAGCGTCGTGAACTCGACGCCGAAGCACTCGTGAGCGTACTCGGTTGGGACGTGATGGGGCTCGACGCCCTCAGCGAACGCTTCGATGCTCTGGGACCGATATCGGCTCTGAAGACAGCGGGACGACCACGGGACCCGGTCGCTACCGGGGGCGGCCGAATAGCTATACTGCACCCTGAAAAAGTCTCTACCAAGAGGCTGATAAAATCATGAAAATCAACGTCGATGACCTCGACTGGGACGAGTACGATAGGGAGGAAACGCGCTTCCGTCGCAAAGAACTCTCCAGCGCGGCCGACGCCGACGAACTCGGCTGTAGTCTCTACGAGTTAGCGCCAGGAGACCGGTCGTGGCCGTATCACTACCACACCGCCAACGAGGAGGCGCTCTACGTGCTCGCCGGCACCGGACAGTTGCAACGCGAGACGGGACTCGAACCGCTCCGTCCCGGCGACTTCGCGACGTTCCCGCCGAACGAGCGTGGCGGTCACCGGATCCTCAACGACGGCGAGGAGACGCTCCGCTATCTGATGTTCTCGACGATGAACGAACCGGACGTCACGCTCTACCCCGAGATGGAGAAGTTCGGCGTTTTCGTCGGATCGCCGCCGGGCGGACGCGAGGAACGGTCGCTCCATGGCTACTACAACATCGACGACGATGTCGACTACTGGGAGGAGTGACTCACTCGACGCGGACGTCACAGACGACGTGCCAGACGCCCTCGGCGTGGCTCTTGACGCGCCGTCGGCCGACGAACTCGACGCCACGCCCGGCCCGGTCGGCGGTGTCCTCGATCCGCGCAATGGGACGGTCCCACAGTCGCGACTCTGGCGTCGCCGCGTGGACGTGGACGATTCCACCCGAAGCGACGGCGTCGAACGCCGTATCGAGAAACTCGTGGGCCTCCATCGAGCGCGCCCCATCGTCGCGTTCCTGTCCGGCCTCGTCGCTGACGCCGTAGTAGCCCATCACGACGCGGTCCGCGTCCGAGACGTCGACGTCGCGACAGTCCGCACGATAGGCCTCGACGTTGTCAGTCACGTCGTTGAGCACGGCGTTCTCGATGAGATAGCGGTAGGCGCTCGGATTGATCTCCGCCGCGGTGACCTGTGCGCCGGCCCGGGCCATCGGGAGCGTGAAGTAGCCGATTCCCGCGAACATGTCGAAGACGCGCTCGGGGCCGTCGTGGTCGGTCGCCGTTGCGGGGGGGTCCTCGCCAGCGACGACGTCGGCCATTCGGACGCGTTCGGCCTTGTTGCCCGGCGAGAACATCACCTCACGAAGATCCAGCGCGTACCGGGTGCCGTGTTCGGTGTGGATCGTCTCGGTGTCGTCGACGCCGGCGATGACTCGACCGCTCGGCTCTCGGCGAACGCCGGAGACGCCGCCGTCGGCGAGGACGGTCTCGGCCTCGCCGTGGAGGTCGAGCAGTGCCTCGCCGACTTCCTCTTCACGGGGACAGTCCTCAAGCGTGACCAGAACGACACTTCCGATCACCGCCCACGAGGCTGGCGCACGCGCCACCTCCTCGTCGGTCCACCCCCGCTCTGCGAGCAGGTCGGCGAGGTCGGGGGCGCGGAGTTCGGGATCCGTCTGGCGCACGACGTCGAGCACGCTCGTCGCCTGCGGCGGGTCGGTGACCGGGAGCGCTACGGTGCCGTCGTCGTGTTCCGTAACCATCCGGCCGTCGTCGTAGACACCCTCCGATCGGAGCGCCTCGATTGCCACCTCTGTTCGGGGTTTCTCGACGAGCGCGGCGAGGGCAAGTTCATCGCTGTCGCCGCTCATCGCACCCGACCTCGCTGGTCGCGTAGCCGGTCACTCATCGTCGTTTCGCTGCGACCGGTCGTCCTCGGGCAGGACGTGTAGCCCGGCACGGCTTTTCAGCACCGGGACCGTCTCGGCATCCGGATCGAGGTACTCCGGACGCGAAATCGTCTTCGCTCTGTATGTTTCAGGATCGAGCACCTGGACGGCATGCTCGTCCTCGACGGTGACGAGCGTGGTCTCCTCACCGTCGTCGATGGTGCCCAGTCGGCGCGCATCGGGCGAGTCGCCGTCCTCGTAGGACGCCTCGTAGCGCTCGCCGGTCGTCAGATAGGTGCCTTTCAGGTTTCCGCGGGCGCTGGTCACGAGGACCGGTCCTTCGTCGTCGTCTTTCGGGTCGATGACGTGGCCCGGCCGGTACGGCGGCAGGCGGATCGCGTAGGTCACCCGATACACCTCGTTGCCGTCCGAATCCTCGGTGACGAGCGTCTCGGCGTCGGTGAAGTTCCCACCGAACTCGTTGACGACGCGCTGGGAGACTTTCATCCCGATCTTGTTCGTCGAGAGGCGGATGTTCAGTCCGTCGTCGTTCTCCGTCATCTCCGTGACGAAGGCGTCCCGGTCGCCCGTGGCCTCCATCTCGGCGACGACCTCGTTTGCGATCTCTTTCGTGCGCTCGATCTCGTCCGAGGTTGGCGTCCGGTCGACGCCCCGCAACTGGACGATGCTGGCGTAGTAATCGCCGGAGATGCGGCCACAGCGCTGGCAGGTCTGTCGCGAGATTTTCACTGGCACGGTCACCTGCTCCTCGACCGGTTCGTCGCCGACGAGGCCGGTGAAGTAACAGTGCATCCGGATCGTCGTCTCGTCGACCTGCTCGGGTTCGACCTGCCAGGAGAACTCGTCGGTATCGATGTGGACGGCCAGCGCCTCGGTCACTTCGTCGATTGCGACGTCGGTGTAGTCCTCCGCGCCGATATCGACCCAGCGATTGCCACGGTGGACCGCGCCGCAGGTCGCACAGGCCAGCACCTGCACGCGGTCGGGCGCATCGATCAGCTCGAACTCGTCGAAGTAACAGCTATCGCAGATGGCGGCGTCGCCGCGGCGGGCCTCGCGGACCTCCAGTGGCGTCTCGATGGAGTCACCACAGCGCGGGCAGAACGCACGGGATTCACTCATTGAACGTCTGTACGCCCCTGTGGCGTTTAAGACCGGCGTTCCGACGACCGTTGCAGGTCTCGCATTCGCGGCCGGTCCGTAGTCGTCGACCTGTACCTCGCTGTAGTCGTCGTGATTGGAGAGACAGGGAAGTAGGCCCCACTGTTCGAAAGGATGCCCGTCCGAAGGGCGAATAGGGCGTCGTTGTTACCCGGTATGGGCTGGGAGGACGTCTTCCAATTATCGAACAAGTTAGTACGTCTTAATGCCGTTGAGCACATACCTGTATCCATGCAGTGGAAAGCCGACTGGGGACTCCGCGCTCGGATGGGAGTGACGATGTTCCTGCTGTTTGCACTCTACATCGTCTTCTTCGCGGGTATCTGGGTTTACACCGGCGGGAGTATACTGGTCGCAGGACTGTTGATCGGCGGCTTCTCGTTCGTACAGTACTTTTACAGCGACAAACTGGCGCTCAGAAGTATGGGCGCGAAGATGGTGAGCGAGGAGGAGTATCCGCAGTTGCACGCACAGATCGGGCGACTCTCACAGCAGGCCGACCTGCCGAAGCCGAACGTCGCTGTCGCCGACGACAAGGTGCCGAACGCCTTTGCGACCGGCCGGAACCAGCGTAACGCCGCGGTCTGCGTGACGACCGGACTGTTGCAGCAACTGAACGACGACGAGGTGGAGGGCGTACTCGCCCACGAACTCGCCCACATCAAGAACCGGGACGTCATGGTGATGACCATCGCGTCGTTCCTGTCGACGCTCGCGTTCATGATCGTCCGCTGGGGCGCGTTCTTCGGCGGGGGGCGGAACCGACAGGGCGGCGGGATCATCGTTGCCATCCTGATCTCGCTGGTCGTCTGGGTATTCAGCTACATCCTGATCCGCGCGCTCTCGCGCTACCGCGAGTACGCGGCCGACCGTGGGGCCGCCTCGATCACGGGCAAGCCGGCGGCGCTCGCCTCCGCGCTGATGACTATCTCGGGTGAGATGGAGAAGATTCCGAGCGACGACATGCGTGACGAGGCGGAGATGAACGCCTTCTTCATCATCCCGGTATCGAAGGGCGCGATCGCGAAGCTCTTTAGCACGCACCCGCCGACCGAGAAGCGCATCGAACAGCTGAACCAGCTCAGCGCCGAGATGGAAGGTCGCTGATTCACAGCGCTTAAGCGCGCGTCGGCGCTACCTCTCGCTAATGAGAGTTATCGGAACCGTCGGCCTCGCCGGAAGCGGGAAAGGCGAAGCCGCGGCCGTCGCCGAGGAGCGGGGCGTGCCGGTCGTGACGATGGGAGACGTGATCCGTGAGGAGTGTCGCGACCGCGGGCTCGATCCCGCGACACACCACGGCACGGTGGCACAGGCGCTCCGCGAGGAGAACGGCCCGGCAGCCATCGCAGAGCAGTCACTCCCGCTGCTTCGTGATGCGCTCGAAGAACACGATACCGTTCTCGTCGACGGGATCCGGAGCGGCGTCGAGGTCGACGTCTTCGAGGAGGCCTTCGGCGACGCGTTCTATCTCGTCAGCATCGAGGCACCGTTCGAGACGCGGGCCGAACGCATCAGTGAGCGCGGCCGGGACACGGAGGCCAAAGACGGCGGCGAGGCGCTGCGCGAGCGCGACGAGCGCGAACTCGGCTTCGGGATGGACGAGGCGATGGAGCGGGCGGACCTGACGATAGCGAACACCGACTCCCTTGAGGCGTTCCGGCAGCAGTTCGAGCGCGTCATCGAGGGAACCCACGAGCACGTACAATGATATACAGCATCGACGTCGAGATTACGGCACCGGTACGGGATACCGAGGTTACTGACCGCGTACGCGACGCGGTGACCAATCTCTTCCCGGAAGCAGAACTGACGGAAACACACGGCGAGATTCAGGCAGAAGCCCACTCGATGGATCACTTCTCCGAACAGCTACACAGACAGGCGATCCTCGATACGGCACGCGGCGCGTTCTTCGAGAACCGCAACCGCGACGTCTTCACTTTCGAACTGAAGAAACAGCCCGCCTTCGAGGGCGTGATTAACTTCGCGGTCGGCAACCCGGACGAACTGGGCGATATCCACGTCCGCGTCTACGTCGACAAGCCAAGCGTCGAGGAGTTCGTCGATCAGATCGCGCCACGTACCGAAGAGGGACAGCCGGTCACGGGCGAGGAGAACTGACTGTCACGGCAGAAGCAGGAGCAACGCGACTGTCAGGCTGATAAACGCTATTTTCAACACCGTGTTGACGATGATCACCTTCGTCCCGAACTCGGCCCCCCAGATGCCGTACTGGAACGGGATCGACCGCTTGAACGTCGAAAAGGCGAAGGAGACGACGCCGCCGACGAGCATGGCGACCACCGCCTGGGTAGTCGTAAACGGATCGCCCAGTTGTGGTGCGATGGCGACCGCGCCTGCCGTCGTATCGACCGCGTACACGGCGATCACGGGGATCGACTCGGGGGGGAGTCCAAGCAGTCCCGACAGCGGCGCGGCGAAGTCGAGCGCTTCCGCGACGTCATAGGTCTCGACCAGGACGACCACGACCGTGTAGATGATTGCCAGGCGCGGGACGATCCGCCGGAGGAGTGTCCAGGTACTCCGGAGTGCGCTCAGCACCTTCTCGCGCCGGGTCGGTTCTTCATCGTCCGGCGCGTCGACCGACGGCGCTGCCGCGGGATCGACGTTGCGCTCGGAGAGGAGGAGCGCGCCGCCGAGGATGCCGGTGAGCGTGATCGCTAGCGCGATACCGGCCCGCGCGCCGACGTAGAGGACGCCGACCTGCAGGCCGAGGATGGGGATCAACACGGGAATGTAGAACGTGAAGATGTGCTGGACGAAGCCGAAGAAGGTGTTAATCGTCACTGCGACGAGGGTCGCCCGGTCGTCGAGCAGGCCGGACTCGCGGAACTCCGCGAGCATCCCATAGCCCGCGGTGGTAGAGGTTGCGGTGGTGAGGATAGCCGTTCCCACCTCGTCAGGGAGGTTCGCGGGCCCGGTGAGCGGTCTGGAGAGGACGGCGACGTACTCGACGGCTCCGAACTCCACGGCAAGGTTGGCGAGCGTGACGCCGACGCCGATTGCGAGGGCGATGCCGAGGACGCGCGGGAGGACGTCAGAGAGGAGGAGGGAGGGGAGGGTTGTCACGGTCGTGTGTTGGATCGCACAAAAAAATGGTTAGCGATCGGCGTCCGGAGACCAGAGAATCATCTACGATACAGAAAGATGGTTCGCAGCCGATCACACAACATGAATTAACCCGGCAAACAGATCTACTGCTTGAAAAATAAAAGAAAATTTATAATAATTCGAGAAGTCGCTATCACCCACCGAGGAGAACAGCGGTATTGATCCTATATATATAGATCATCCTACTGATTTGAATGCGAAGAGATGGTAGGCTACACAAAAATCGTGGGTCTAAACTAGGGGCGTAGTTCTACAATAGCGCTCGAACCGTCTTCGGCTCTCACGGTTAGATCAACGTCATCAACCCCGAAGTTTTTGTCAGAAGCGTCTCGGAAGCGAAGAAACTCGAAACTTGCCTGATCGGAGGGAGCCAAGGTCACTTCCTGACCACCGATGACATCAACGATAGCACCACCGACCGTAATTACTTCATCAATTATCTGCGTCCCGTTCCGCTCCAAAATCGTGTCGCTGTTTTTCCCTCCAACTTTCTCAGCTAACGGGTTCGTCCGGTCGACGCCAAATCCATTGAGCGTCACCTCCTTGCTGCTCTCGTTAGTAAGTTTAAATTCGTACTTCCCACTGTTGCCAGCAGCTGAGACTGTACCGGTGACTTCTCTGATAGCTGCAACTTGAGGGATATCGAACACCCGATCCAGATTTATATTTCCAACTGCATCGCCGGCCGAGTCGAGGAGTTCCGCCGAAATAGTCACAGTAGCCTCTTGATCGCCCCCAGCAAGCGCCACGTCTTGTGAAGTTCCAGCACCGATCGTAAAACTGACTGGTGGTGACTGGTAGGTGTCATCCCCGTTCACGTCGAACTCGATGTCATCGTTACTGTCGAGTGTGACATCCATTGTAAGGTTGGCTGTGTTGTTCGTGAATGAGGGGGTCGTATCCGCCGCAGTTCCCTCGACCCCGAGCAAAGCGTTCGGATCGTCGGCGGCGTTCACCGAAATCCCCCGACCGGCGGACACAGAGCTAAACGCGCCAGTACCGTACAGCGTACCGACGCCGATTGAGGAGGCCCCTAGCCCCAGGAACGCCCGCCGTTTCATTACTAAATTATACGTTCTCAAGCATTATAACTGCTGTGAACGTGTTTATCTAGTAACTAAACAGTAAAAGCTTGGAAACCCGGAGACGCCGTCGACGTCGACCTCACCACCGATCTTACGGTGGCCGTTCCATCTCTCCGAGCCGGTTCTGTCGACCCTGATAGACGTGATAGCCTGCCGAACCAGCAAACAGCACCAGCACCGCAAACGCCCACCCGAGCTCCGGCACAGCCTCAGTAGGGAGAACCTCGAACCAGACCCCCGTGAGCACCATCCCGCCGATGATCGACAGCCCGAGATAGTACTCGCCCCACGGGATCGAGTCGCCGGGGACGATATCCATGTAGACCTCCATCTGCTCGGCCTGCTCGGTCAGCGTCACCTCGCCGTTCTCGTACTCGACCATCCCCGCTTCGTCGAGCGTCGGCAGGTGGGTCTGCTGCAAGGAGGTGTAGACGCGCTTGCGCTCGGCGGAGTCGAGTTCCACGATCTCCTTGTCGAGTTCCCAGGCCGCGACCTGCTCGGCGAGGTCCGAGACGGTCACTGTCTCGCCCTGCTGCTTGCAGAAGTGGATCGTGTACCGACGGCGATGATTGCTCAGGAGATCGAAGATCTCGCCCTGGTCGGGCATCTCGTCGGTAGTCGACATAGAGAGTAGTTATTGCAGGGGATGTAAGGATAGCTGTTAGTTGTTTCGGGTTACAAGAGAAGTAGTTAAGCTGAGTGTTGCTGGTCTCGACGTCAAGAGAACCCCGAAAGCCCCTGCCCGCTCCGGCCAGCCCCTTTCAGTCCCGCCCACGTTCCTGAGTGGGCGAGTGCTGTCGTGGGGAAGACGGGCTAGCGGAAAATTGTGGGTGGTCCTTCCGTGTCTCAGACGTGCTCGGTTAGGAACTCCTCGATCGCCGGTTCGACGTCCGCGAGCGTTTCGTACTCGACGACGCGTGCGTCGGCGTTCCCGCGCACCATCGCCGACAGTTCGTGTTCGGAGTCGGGACGGTACAGACAGAGCACCGGGATCTCCCACGCGACGGCCCGCCCGAGTTCGTAGCCGACGCCCAGACTGGGAGTGGTGACCTCCGCGACGACGGCGTCGGCCTGCCGAAGCCATTCGACGTCTTGCTCGTAGATGTCCGTATCTGTGAGGCCGGCGTCCTGTTCCTTCTGTTCGACGTTCTCCTCGCCGATGTGTTCGGTGAGGACGTCGCCGTGCTGTTCGAGAACGTCGATGAGGTCAGCGTAGAGGTCAACGTCGGAGCGTCCGCCGCGGATGGAGGCGCTGAAGAATATGTCCATATCAAAAGATTTCATATCTTAATAATATAACGGGGGAAAGAATAGATATAGACTGTGATATTAAATAGCCTTTTACTGGCAATATCAGCTGCTGTCAGTAGCCGTTATTGTCATTGTGCCACCAGAAACGCTACTATTGGTATCGACTGATATTGTAAGATCTGTTGAAGGACTGGCGCCTCCCGATGCATCAAGTGAAGTACTGGCCGGAGTAACCGTAACGCCAGTAAGACTGCTATCGTCGATAGTCAGAGTAACCGGGTTAGAGCCAGCGTTTGTGATGGTCAATGCCGCATCGAACGTGGTAGTAGCATTGTCGTTGATCTGGTCAAGTTGGATGCCGATTATACTCTCACTGTTCGTTCCTGTTGGCGCGCTATCAGTGAGGCCGGTATAATTGCTCTCGTTGACAACTAGTTGGAGCAATCCTGCCGAATCGCCCGCTGTATTGACTGTAACCTGCCGGTCAGCTTCCACACTACTGAACGCGCCCGTACCGAATACTGCGCCACCGCCGACTGTCAGTGCACCGAGTCCGACCAGAACGCTTCGTCGATTTGATTTCATTGTTGAGTCTTTGCGCTTAGTATGCGCTTACCCATATGTAGTAACTACACCCACATTGTATTAGGGGGCTTGAAGTGTCACTGCCTAGCCGATACTGTCTTCAAGCCGGGCTTGAACCCACTCGCATACCGCGATTCGGCAAAATCGATGTCTCGATAGCCATGGCTAGCAGCATCACGGAAGAAGTAGATATTGCCGCAAAACCCCGCGATATGCAGTCTCAATGCGGTTGATCCGACGTCAACCGCGCGTGACGACCACCGCGAGCCGCCGATCGAATCCGTCGAAACGCTGCTTCAAGCCCACCCTGCGGTTCGGCAGGCGCGGGCGTAGTAAGTTCAAGCTACTCAATACAAAGTAGATAGGGTCCTGAGTAGTAGTTAGAAAGTCGGTCGGTAATCCGATCCTACGGATTCCGACGCAGACTGTACGGAGAAATTACCAATGCCAACGAGTAGACGTAACATGATAGTCGGATTGGGCGCACTAACAGTAGGCGGCGGCGCAGTTTTCGGATCGGGTGCGTTCAGCCAGACGCAAGCACAGCGTAGTCTCGAAGTCAACGTCGTCACAGGAAGCGACCTGGCAGAAGAGTTCGTCGACATCGTTATCGACTCGAATAGCTACGATAGTATCGCGCTCCTTGACGAAGGCGGCTCGGAAATCACGACGCCAGGGAATGAATTCCCCACGGCTCCTGACACTGACTATAATCAGGACCCTGCGACGAATAATGACTTCGACGGGAATGCGGTCAGCGTCATGGATCAAGATGTGACGGTCGTGTTCGGCACAGGCGCTCTGAGTGGCGGACAGGACCTCCCAGCGAACTCAACAGTGACCTACAACGATCTGTTCCACATCGTCAACGACAGTGCTACCACTACTGATGACTTCGACGTGACGTTCGGTCTCGATGGCGGAAATTATAATCTCTCGTTCAACAGTCCCAGCATGAACCCGACAAATGTCGGATCTGGAAGCACAACAACAGTTGGCGAAACTGTTCTTGAAACGGGTGGTAGCTCCGACAGCACCGGGACCCTCACGATCACAATCACGAAGAATAACCCGTAGTCAACGCCCAGAAATCCGAGACCGGGCATTACCATCCCGATCTAATGCATCGTCGATATGCCACCAACCAGAGTCCTACTCACCGCCGCGGTCTGCCTGCTTTTGCTGTTCGCAGTGCCGGCTGTGGCCGCACAGGAGGACTCTCCCGGAGGAGACATCGTCATCGAACCCACCGACGACAGCGTGGCGACGGTCGAGGACGGGGAGATCAAGATTTCCGTCGACGTGGTGCCGTACTCGAAGTCGAGCGTCGACGAGGCGTTCCGGATCAGATCGACCGGCGACGACGAACAACGGGTCTGGGTCAGTAGCGATGTCGACGGCGTCGAGTTCCACCGGAGCGATACCGGCGAGGCAGTCGAGCGAGTGAGGCTGGATCCCGGCGAGTCCGTCGGGGTAGGGCTGACCGTCGACAGCACGCAGGATCTGGACGGCGAGTACTTCACGATCCGCATCGAGAGCGAGGACGACGAATCGGCGTCGATCGGAATCACCGACGTGACCGTCGAACCGGAGGAAATCGTTGCGGGCGAGACGGCGACGGTGTCCGCGACCGTCGAGAACAGCGGCGACGCGCGCGGCATCCAGACGGTGCGCCTCGAAGTCGACGAGACGGTGGTCGCCCAGCGGGATGTCCGGCTGTCGGCAGGCGAGAGGCAGGTGGTCACGTTCGAGCGGACCTTCGAGCAGGTCGGGGCGTTCGACGTCAGCGTCAGCACGGTCCGGGGCGTGACGATCTACACGACCAGTGCGGGGAGGATGGTCGTCAGGGAGCCACCCGACGGCCCCGCCTTTGAGGTAACTGAGGCCTCGCTGTCGGCGACCAACATCGATCCCGGCGACGCCGTCGACGTCACGGCGACAGTGGCGAACGTCGGCGATCAGGATGGGACGTTCACGGCCGAGTTGGCGGTCGACGGTATCGTCTACCAGAGCAAACCCGTCACCGTCGCGGCAGGCGAGGAAGCGACGGTCACGTTCACGCGGCAGTTCACCCGCGGTGGAACGCTGTCGGTGAGCGTGAGCGGGGCCGACGCCGGCACGGTGACCGTGGGGTCGTCGGGCGGAACCGTCCAGGAAACCGCACAGCGGTATCTGGCCAACCCTGCCACCGCGACGGTCGGCGTCGCGGCCCTGTTCGGACTCCTGGCGATCGGCCGCAGTAGCATCTGGGAACTGGTCCGCCGCTACGTCTGACCGGCGGGGAGTAAATATATCACCCGGTGAGCACCAACGTAGGTGTATGCACGATGCTTCCCGGATACTATCGGGTCGGCTTCCTCCGGGCGGCACGCGGGGGACGCCATGACGCTCAGATCGTACGCGGAAGCGGCGCTCGGCACGGCACTGGTCGTGCTCGTCCTCGCACTCTTGCTTGGGCAGTTGCTCGGCCAGCCAATCTTGCTCGGCTTCGTCTCTACGGGAAGCATGGAGCCGGCGGTAGACGCCGGCGACGGGTTCGTTGCGGTCCCGGCCCTGCTCGCGGGCGACGTCAGCGAAGGCGACATCGTCGTCTTCGATGCCGAGGAGCTACAGGGCGGTGGGCTGACGACCCATCGCGTCGTCGGCGAGACCGACGAGGGATACGTGACCAAAGGTGATGCCAACCCGTTTACCGATCAGGACGGGGGTGAACCACCGGTGTCCGAGGGACAGATCGTCGCGCACGCGCTCCAGGTTGGGGATACCGCCGTGACGATTCCCCATCTCGGGACGGGGATCATGGGGGTCCAATCGGCGGCCGACGGCCTCCAGCAGTCGGTCGTCTCCGCGGCCGGCGGCGGGGGGGGACTGGAGCGGACACAGATGGGCGGCGCGTTCGTCGCGCTCGGCGTCTTTTTCATCGGGGTTGCCGCGCTGACGGGGTCGAGAGGCGCCCGCGAGATCCGCCGGTCGAGTTCGCGCCCCGATGTCGTCGGAATCTGGGTAGTGGGTGGCGCGGTTATCGTCGTCCTCGTCGTCGCCGCGACTGCGGCGATGGTCGTCCCCGCCGGAATCCAGGAATATGGCGTCGCGAGTGCCGAATCCCCGGGCGAGGACCCGCTGGTGATCGAAGCCGGCGGGAGTTCGACGGTCGAGCATTCAGTCCGCAACGACGGGTTCGTCCCGGTTGTCGTGTTCTTCGATCCCGGGGAGGACGTCTCCACCTCGCCCGATCGGACGTGGGTGAGCAGGGATTCGACTGCGGAGACCAGCGTGACGCTTTCGGTTCCCGAAGCGGAGGGACGGTACACACGGTACGTCACAGAACACCGCTATATCGTGGTACTCCCGCCAACCGTAATCGCGGCGTTGCACTCGATCCACCCGCTTGTTGCATTGTTGACGATCAACGTCGTCATCGCAGTGGGCGGCCTGCTCGCGATCGTCGTCCTGTTCGGAACGGGTGACATCCGACTCCGGTCGGGCAAGGACGTTCCACTGATGTATCGGCTCCGCCGCAAGCTTCGAAAGTGGCTCTGATGACGGTTCTGACGGCAGGACGGGTGAAACTGTTCCGCAAACGGTCTTTCCAACAAAATTATATCAGTGGAGTTCCTGTATAGGAATAGCTTACCGTAGAGAATCCACCGGTACGAGTCCGGGTTCCGACGGAGAGCGAGGCAATGACCTCGTCGTGGCTTCATCGAACCTGCCGACGACTCGACACCAACTCACTTCCCAAAGATGCCACTGATCGATGATCCCCGCGCGAAACTGCTGATCGCGAACCACGGTCGGAGAGTCATGATCGCACTGGCAGTCGCGGGTCTGCTCGCGCTGATCGTCGCGGCGGGAATCGCATTAACGCCCCCCACGACGATGGCGACCGAACAGACTGACAGACAAACCATAGAGACGACAGGAGCGGTCAGCGCCGACGTCGTCGACGAAGAGGAGTGGGACGGAATCTCGGACGACGGGTCGACGTATCTGATAGATGCCTCGCCAGTCGTCGATATCGAACCGCGGACGACCGCGCCGGACGGGACAGAGGTAACTCACAGGGCGACCGTACAGATCGAAGGCTCCCGTGACGGCGACGTGTTCTGGTACGAGGAGAAAGTACTCGCAAAAGAGGCGGTAACCGTCGAAGACGGCGAGGCAACGTCGTCGGTATCGATCGACGTGGTGGACCTCCAGCAGGACCTCGCCGACCTCCAGCAACGCCTCGCCGGCGTCGGGAGCGTACAGACCAGCGTACACCTACAAACCGAGTACGATACCGGACGATACCAGGGCGATTTGAGCACGTCGAGCAATCTGATCGTGACCGACCGGGCGTACTGGTTCGAGTCCGACCTCTCCGACTCGGCGTCCCCCGACACGACGGTGACCGTCGAACGGACCGAGTCGCCGAACTGGCTCGCAGTATCGCTATCCGGCCTCGTGGGCCTGTTGCTGTTGACCGGTGCCGGGACGGTTCGAGCGGCGGATCCCGAGAGCATGGATATCGACGCGATCAAACAGGAGATCCACCGGCGTCGCTACGCGGACTGGATCTCGACCGGATCGATCCCGATGTGGGTCGGAAACAACTATATCGAACTCGATACGCTCGAAGACGTCGTCGACGTCGCTATCGACACCAAAGAACGGGTCGTCCACGACCGGCGACGGGACCTCTTCGCGGTCATCACCGGTAACGTCGTCTACTACTACAGCAAGATCGGCAACTGGGACGAGGGCGCGTGGCCGAGCATGGACCTGCCCGAACCCGATGAGTCGGTCAACGTCGGCGGGGGGACGATGGATCCGCCAGGGGGGTCACCACGAGACGAAGAGCCTGAAGAGTCGGAGGACAGCGACGACGGGCCCGGAAACTGGGACGAGGACGTCTGGCAGGATCTATAACGGAAAGAGCGTCTCGGACGAGCGACGATCAGCAGTTCACAACAGCATCGAGCGCCGCCTGGCCTGCATCGGAGCGGGTCTCCGCCTCGCGAAGTTTTCCGTCGTCCGCGGCGGTGGCCGCGGCATCGAACTCTTCTGCGGACGTCTGAAGGTTCTCTGCACGGCAGCGGGCCTGCTCGAACTGCGTCTCGAACTCTCCTGCAGGTCGTGAGTCGTCGGCCACCTCCTCGGACGCCGCCGCGAACGAGTCCTCGGCCGCCGCGAAGGCATCGCTTGCGGCATCGAAGTTCCCGTCCTCGAACTGGTCGCGGCCCTCGATCAACCGCTCGCGCCCCTCAAGCATCGACTCGTGGCTCGACGAAAGTCGGGTCAGGGAGTCGCTTCGACCGATAGCACGCTGGAACTCCGCGTCGAGTTCCTCGTGGGCGTCCGAGCGGCCGCCAGCAAACGTCGAACCGGCCGACTCGAACGCCGTGGTCGCGTCGGCGAAGGCCGCTCGCGCGTCGCTGTAGGTTTCGGCCTCGAACTGGCTCTGGGCCGTGTCGATGTGGTCGACACCGTCGAGTAGCGTCCCGTAGCCCGCAGTCAGCGCATCGAACCCATCGGTGAAGGCGACGAGTTTGGCAAAGCCCTCGGCGACAGTCTCGAACTCCGCGTCGAGCGCGGCCAGACGGTCACTGTCGACGGTGTCGCGGCTCTCGACGCCGGCGTCCCGTGCAGTGACAGCGCGCTCGACGGTCTCGCGGGCCGCACTGACGCTCGATTTGAGTCGGTCGATCTGTTCCGGATCGAACGTCTCGTCGGAGTCAGCGAGTTGCTCCGCGCCGCCGAGTAGCGCGACGAACATATCGATCATCGACTCGACGAGACCGACGTACTTGCGAACCGCGGCGATGTCGTCGGCCTTGCTCCCGTCGTCGGCGGCCTCAGCATCATCGAGCGCGGTGCGGGCCTCTTCAAGCCGGTCGCGTGGCTCCGTTTCGTCGAACTCTATCGTCGTCGGGTCGTCGAACTGGGTATCGACGGCATCCAGCGATAGGGCGGCCGTGTTCGCCAGTCCGACGGCGGTGGTGACGTTGTTTGTGACTTCGTTGGCGGGGTTCCGTTCGGGCACAGCGCCGTCATCATCGCCGAGGATGGAGGTACAGCCGGTCAGTCCGGCAGTTCCACCGACCGCGGCGGCAGCGAGAAATCGTCGTCGTTCCATACCGCTGTTCAGCCGTCGGACGAACTTAACGGTTATCGCCGAACGGTAAGAAGACCTTACCGGTGGCTGGCGGCCGACTCCGCCGGGTACTTCACTCACGTCGGACGATTCCACTGGATGAGCTATCGGAGTAGTTCAAAACCCAAAGTAGATCGTACCGAAAGGTAAACTGAGAGGCTGGAGTCCCAGCCGGTTCGGCAGGAGGGTCCGCTCAGAACGGGCCGTCGCCGCCGCCACCGAGACCGCCCATCCCGCCACCGCCGCCGCCCTGCTGTTGCATCTTCTTCATCATCCGCTGCATGTCGCCGTCGCCCATCCCCTGGAACTGCTTGATGGTCTGTTCCATCATCTTGTGCTGCTGGAGCAGTTCGCGGACGCGCTCTTCGGGCTTGCCGCTTCCGCGCGCGATACGTTCGATCTGGCTGGCACCGATCGCACGCGGGTATTCGAGTTCGTCCTCGGTCATCGAATCCATCACGACGTCGAAATCGAGCATTCGCTCCTGTGTGACGTCCATCGCGTCGTCCGGTAGCTGGTCCATCATCCCGCCGCCCATGCCGGGGATCATGTCCATCACCTGATCGAGCGGCCCCATGTTGTTCATCGCCTCCATCTGTTTTTGCATGTCCTTGAGAGTGAACGATCCCTGGAGCATGTCTTCGGGGTCCCAGTCGTCCTCCTCCATCCCCGTCTCGTCCATCGCGCGCTCGACGCGCTCGGCGAGCTGTTTGAGGTCGCCCATGCCGAGCAGTCGGGAGATGAAGCCGCTGGGCTCGAACCGTTCGACGTCGCCGACCTCCTCGCCGGTGCCGAGGAAGGCAATCGAGGAGTCGGTCTGGTCGACAGCGGTCAGCGCGCCCCCACCTTTCGCCGTCCCGTCCAGTTTGGTGATCATCACGCCGTCGATGCCGATCGACTCGTCGAACTGCTGGGCCTGCTCTTTCGCGCCCTGTCCGATCGCCGCGTCGAGCACGAGCAGGTTGCGGTCGGGATCGACGACGTCTTCGATCTGCTCGATCTCGTCGATCAGGTCGTCTTCGAGCGCGTGCCGACCCGCCGTGTCCACGATGTGGACGTCGGCATCCTCGGTGGCTTCGAGGCCCTCGCGAGCGATCTGGACCGGATCCTCGGCGTCGGGATCGCCGTAGAACTCCACCTCGGCCCGGTCGGCCATCTCCTTGGCCTGGTCGTACGCGCCCGGGCGGAAGGTGTCAGTCTGGATGACTGCGGGACGAAGCCCCTTCTTCGAGAACCACCACGCCATCTTGGCGGCGGAGGTCGTCTTTCCCGACCCCTGAAGCCCGGCGAGCATGATCGTCTGTTCTTCGAGCGGGAGCTCGGTGCTCTCGCCGACCAGCGCGACCATCTCCTCGTAGACGATCTTGAGGACGTGATCGCGGGCCGACGTCCCTGCCGGCGGCTCCTCTTCAAGTGCGCGTTCTTCGATGCTGTCGGAGAGACCCTGAACGAGTTCGATGTCGACATCGGCCTGGATCAGCGAGCGCTGGATCTCGCGGACGACGTCCTCGACATCGTCTTCCGTGATACGAGTCTGTCCCTGTAGTTTGTCGAGCGTCCCGCGAAGGGACGTTCCGAGATCGTCGAGTACCATTTACTACTCGGTAGGCGAGCCAGTCGGTAAAGCCTTTCTCGCTCGGGTCACCAGGAGCCGATCGCGAGGGGACGTGAGAGGTCACGACCGCCAGAACGACGGTGTGAGCAACACGAGCACGGGGATGATCTCGATGCGGCCGATCCACATCCACAGCACCATTCCGGTCTTTGTCGTCATCGAGAACACGTCGTAGGTGCCGTAGGGACCGGCCGGTCCGAACGCGGGGCCGATGTTGAGGAAGGTCGAAGCGGCGGCTCCGAGCGCATCGAACTCGTCGAACCCGCCGATATCGTATAGCCCGGAGCGCGCGCCATCGACGACGATCACGACCGTCACCAGGAAGACGCCGACGATAGCGACGAGCGTGTACGAGTAGATGTCGCGGATCGTCTCCTCGTCGATTGGGGTGTCGCTCAGGCGGAGCGGACGGACCGCGCCCGGGTGGACCGACGTGAAGAGATCCCGGCGAAACGCCTTGAAAATGACCAGCCAGCGCAGCGACTTGATCGAACAGGTCGTCGACCCCGCCATCCCACCGAGGAACATACACATCAACAGGAGGTGTTTGGCAAAGGGCGACCACTGATTGAAGTCCGCGTTCGCGTAGCCCGTCGTCGTGATGATCGAGACGACGTTGAACAGGGACTGACGGACCGTATCGTGGAGGCCGTCGCCTGTCGGGTTCTCCTTGAGCGTCAGGATCGTGAACACGAGCCCCGAGAAGACGAGGACGGTTCCCAAGTAGAAGTGGAACTCCTCGCTCTCGCGGAGTCGGTCGACGTCACCTCGCAGGACGAAGTACATGAGGACGAAACTGGTCGACCCGAGGAACATGAACGGGATCAGCGCCCACTGGACGATCGGCGCGAACGCCTCGACGCTGAGCGGTTCCGGAGAGAACCCGGCAGTCGAGACGCTCGTAAAGGCGTGGGCGACGGCGTTGTACAGGTCCATATTCGGGGCGAGCCCCGAAAGACCGAGCGCGTAGAGGACGACGATCGCCGCAACGGTGAGCCCGGCGTATAGTTTCAGAATCAGGCGCGCCGTGTCCCTGATTCGGGGGGTGAGCTTGTCGACGTTCTCGTACTGCGTCTCGGTCTCCATCAACTGTGCCCCACCGACCGACAGTCGCGAGAGGACAGCCGTCACGAGGATGAGAATTCCGAGACCGCCGAGCCACTGGATCAGCTGTCGCCACATCATGATCGACCGGGCGTGGATGTCGAAGCCCCGGAGGACGGTTGCGCCGGTCGTCGTGATGCCGCTCATCGACTCAAAGGCGGCGTTGACCGGATGAGCGATCGTCCCTCGACCGGCGAGAACGAACGGGACCGCGCCGACGAGGGCGACCAGCAGCCAGGCAAGTGCGACCATGAGAAACGCCTCCCGCGGGCCGAGGTCGTCGTCACTCTCGAACTGCTCGAAGAGCACGCCGACGAGGAGCGTGAGCGCGATCGTCACGAGAAACGGCACGAGCGGCTCCCGGTAGTAGACTGCTAGCGCAAGCGGAAAACAAAGCGGGAGTGCCAGATACTTGAGGACGGTTCCCGTGAGGTTCAGGCTCTCCCGCCAGTCGACCCGGATTCTCATGGTCGTCGGGACACGATACTGCTTGTGCCCTCTCGGTAATTAAGTCCAGTCATCCATGTCGTCTGATGGCTCACGAACGAACGCATTCGTACGTATTCAGCCCATGCTCAGCAAGTGCGAATGACTTATCAACGTTCCCCGACATCCGTTCGACAATGATACAACTGTCCGACAGCAGCGGTACATCTGGCTGCCGGAATCGTTTCGCCGACCAGCACTCGCGGGGTCGGTGGAACTGATGACCGGGGACCTCCTTCAGCGGCTGGTGCTCCCCGTCGCGAGCGACGACGACGCCGAAGCGACCGCACGAGCAGTCGAACCCTATCTGACCGACGAAACGGTGCTATCAGTCGTTCACGTCGTCGAAAAAGCGGGCGGCGCGCCCGACAAGGCGGGCGTCGAACAGCGCGAGGAGTACGCCGAAGCGGCGCTCTCGCTCGTCGAGGACTACTTCGCGGAGCACCCGGTAGCAGTCGAGACCGAGATCCTGTACGGCACCGACGTCGTCGAAACTGTCGTCGACCACGCGCATTCGTTCGATGCGACTGCAATTGCCTTCCTGCCGCGCGAAGCCGGGATCCTGACGCGGCTTCTCACCGGACAGACGACGGTATCGATGGTTACAGACACCGACCTACCCGTAATCGTCCTGCCGGATCCGGACGGAGACGACGATGAGTGACGAGGAACTCGCCAAGGATCTCGGCCCGCTCGCCGCACTGACGATCGGAATCGGGACGATGATCGGTGCGGGGATCTTCGTGTTGCCCGGCCCCGCCGTCGAGCGCGCCGGGTCGCTGGTCGGCGCAGCGTTCGTCATCGGTGGGCTGGTCGCCGTCCTAACCGCGTTCGCCGTCGCCGAACTCGGGACGGCCATGCCCAAGTCCGGCGGGATGTACTACTACATCAACCACTCGCTCGGGCCGCTGTTCGGATCGATCGCTGGCTGGGGAAACTGGCTGGGCCTCGCCTTTGCGTCGGCGTTCTACATGATCGGCTTCGGAGCGTACGTCAGCGAGTTCTTCCCGCTTCCGGCGATCGATCTGATCGTGATCACGTTCGAGTCGGCGCAGGTGTGGGGCCTGCTCGGCGCGGCGCTGTTCGTCACGGTCAACTACGTCGGCGCGAAGGAGACCGGACGACTCCAGAACATCATCGTCCTCTCGTTGCTGGGCATCCTGACGCTGTTTACCGTCGTCGGCATCTGGAACGCCGACCTCTCGTCGCTGACGCCGGTCAACGCCGAGTGGTACAACGAACTACTGCCAGTGACGGCGATCGTCTTCGTCTCCTATCTCGGCTTCGGTCAGATCGCCTCCGTCGGCGAGGAGATCAAAAACCCGGGCCGGAATCTTCCCCTTGCCATCGTCGGCAGCGTCGTCTTCGTGACGATCCTGTACGGCCTGCTGATGGTCGTGATGCTCGCCGCCGTCGACGTCAGCCTGGTTGCGGGCAACGAGACCGCCGCCGTCGACGCGATGAAGGTGATGATGGAGCCGTTCGGCCTCGCGTCGATCGGCGGCGCTATCGTTCTGGTCGGCGCGCTACTTGCGACCGCATCGTCGGCGAACGCCTCGATCCTCGCGTCCTCGCGGATCAACTTCGCGATGGGCCGGGATCGGATCGTCACCGAGGAGCTCAACGCGATCCACGAGCGGTTCTCGACGCCGTATCGCTCGATCGCGCTCACCGGCGCGCTGATCCTCGGCTTCATCGCCTACGGCGACGTCGAGATGCTGGCGACCGCCGGGAGCGTCCTCCACCTGATCATCTTCGCACTCATCAACGCGGGCCTGATCGTGATGCGCGAGGCGAACCCGCCGGAGTACCAGCCCGCTTTCCGGGTGCCGCTATACCCCGTCACGCCGATCGTCGGTGCGATCGCATCGATCGCACTGATCCGGTTCATGTCCGGCACCGTCATCGCGCTGTCGATCGGCTTCGTCGTCGGTGCCGCGCTGTGGTATCTGCTGTACGCGCGAAAGCACGTCACGAAACAGGGGATTCTCGGGCAGTACGTCCAGGGTCGTGCCGACGAACTACCCGATGCGGCGGTCGACGCCGTCGACTCCGTCGAACCGGACCACGCGAACCCGACCGGCGTCAAGACCGCCGGTCCCGACGTAACCGGCGACGACTTCCGCGTGATGGTGCCGCTGGCGAACCCCCGGACCGAAGACGAACTGCTAACGCTGGCGGGTGCAATCGCCAAACAGCGGGGTGGCACGGTCCACGCGGTCCACATCGTGCAGGTCCCCGATCAGACGCCGCTGGATCGCGGGGCTACGCAGGTCGACCGGATCGACGCCGAGTCCGAGAAACTGCTGGCCCGTGCACGAGAGAACGCCGAGACGTTCGGAGCACCGCTGGAAACACATACGATCCTCTCGCACCGCTCGTTCGAGGAGATCTTCGACGCCGCCCGAACCTTCGAGGCCGATCAGGTCGTGATGGGGTGGGGACCACACGCCCACGGTCGCGTCGAATCCCGCGTCGACGAGCTAACTCACAACCTGCCCTGTGACTTCCTCGTCCTGAAAGACCGCGGCTTCGATCCCTCGCGGATCCTGCTGCCGACCGCGGGCGGCCCGGACTCCGTGCTCGGAGCGGACGTGGTTCGACTGCTCCAGTCCGAGTTCGACTCCGAAGTAACCCTGCTGCACGCCGTCGGCGAGGACGAAACCGAGGCCGAGGCCGAGGCGTTCCTCAAGGAGTGGGCGGCAGAGAACGAACTCGAAGACGCCGAGCGGATCGTCGACGCCCGTAGCGTCGACACGTCGATTGCGGCCGCAGCGGAGGACGCGACCCTGCTGGTCATCGGGGCGACAGAACGCGGCCTGCTCTCGCGACTCCTCAACGAGGCGCTCGTGATGAGTGTCCTCGACGACGTGGACTGCTCGGTGCTGCTGACCGAGAAACAGCGCAAGCGGACACTGCGCGAGCGGTTGACCGGGCTGTCGAAGTAGCTTACGCCGTCGCTCGGTACGGTGTAATCGTCTCCCGGTCGAGGCCGATTTGCGAGACGGCGGTGACGACGTCGTCCAGTCGGATCGTCTCTGGTGGGGCCTTCACGTCCTCCAGATCGCCGCGTGGATACGTTCTGTACACCGTTCATCAGCGCATAGACGATCCGTCGGTCGGTCTCGCCGAGTCGCCAGTTCGTACGGGTTCTATCTCGGCACCCTATACAGTGCCCGGATCGCAAAAGAGGAGAAAAAAGAGAGAAGAGTGTAGATATGGAAACAATACCGCCCCGATGTGACCAATTCATAGACAGTATCACAGATCTTATAACGGCACCGCTGGAACGGACAGAGTAATGATCGACCCATCACGCGCACCGTGGATCGGACCGCCTTCCCGTACCGAGAGGAAGTCGCGTGTCGCTGTCCCGACGAACGAGGGACCAGCCGATGAACGCCGGTTCGAGCTAAGCGGTGATCAAAATGGATAAGGACACCTTCGAGCGGGTCCTTGTGCCGATCGCAAGCGAGGCGGATGCCGAGTCGACCTGTAAGGCTCTGCAGGAGTATCTACCTGAAAACGGCGCTGTCGTCCACATCGTCCACGTGATCGAGAAGGCGGGCGGTGCCCCCGACAAGGCGGGCGTCAGTCAGCGCGAGGAACGGGCAGAGCGGATCTTCGAGCACTCCCAGTCCGTCCTCGGGGAAACGACGACATCGCTCGAAACGGAGATACTCTACGGTACCAGCATCGCGGAGACGGTGCTGGATCACGCCCGGTCGATCGACGCCTCGGCGATCGTCTTCACGCCCCGTGGCGCAAGCCGGTGGGTGAAACTGCTCACGGGGAGCGTCGCGGAAAAGATCCTAGTCGGGACCGATCGGCCCGTCATCGTGCTGCCACAGGAGGACTGACGGATGGCCGACGAGGAGCTCGCGAAAGACCTCGGCCTGGTCTCCGCAATGATGATCGGCATCGGGACGATGGTCGGGGCAGGGATCTTCGTCTTGCCGGGGATCGCCGCCCGTGAGGCCGGTCCGATCGTCGTCCTCTCCTTTGTAATCGGGGGGATGATCGCGATGATCAACGCCCTGGCGGTGAGCGAACTCGGAACGGCGATGCCGAAAGCCGGTGGCGGTTACTACTACATCAACAGGGCGCTCGGTCCGATGTTCGGCTCGGTCTCCGGAATGGGCGACTGGATGGGACTGGCCTTCGCCTCGGCGTTTTACTGTATCGGGTTTGGCGGCTACCTGACCGGGCTACTCGACGGGACGGTGCTTGCGCTCCCGACGCTCGATTTCGGCCTGTTCATGCTGCAGGACATCCAGATCGGCGGGCTGATCGCCGGGTCGATCTTCATCGGGGTCAACTACATCGGCGCAAAAGAGACCGGCGGGATCCAGACGATTATCGTCTCCTCGCTGCTGTTGATCCTCGCGGTGTTTTCCTTCTCGGGGCTGTTTTATTTCGACTGGGGCACCGTGATTACCGACGGCAGCGTCGCACCGCTGGGTACGACCGAGATCCTCCCCGGCACTGCGCTCGTGTTCGTCTCCTTCCTCGGCTACGCCAAGATCGCGACCGTCGCGGAAGAGCTGAAAAACCCCGGCCGGAACCTTCCGATCGCGATCATCGGGAGCGTCGGCATCGTGACCGTGATCTACGCGATCATCGTCGGTCTGATGGTCGGGATCATCCCCTACGATCAGCTTTCCGAAGAGGTCCCCGTCTCGCAGGTGTCGGAGATCACCTTCGGAGCGCTACCGACACTCGGTTCCGGGCCGCTGTCGCTGTCACTGAGCGCGGTCGGCGTGACGGGGATCACCGTCGCTGCGCTGCTGGCAACGGCGTCGTCGGCCAACGCCTCGATCCTCTCGTCGGCCCGGATCAACTTCGCGATGGGCCGTGACAGGATCGTCACCGACTGGCTCAACAAGATCCATCCGACCTACGCGACGCCGTACCGCTCGATTGCGCTCACCGGTGGGATGATACTCGTCTTTATTATCGCGCTTGGCCAGGATCTGAAGATCCTCTCTAGCGCGGCGAGCGTCCTCCACCTGATCGTTTATGGGCTGATGAACGTCGCACTGATCACGTTCCGGGAATCGGACGTTCCTGGCTACGATCCTGACTTCCGGGTGCCGTTCTACCCGATAACGCCGATTCTCGGTGTCATGCTGTCGTTTGGCCTCGTATACTTCATGGATCTGGAAGTGATCGCTCTCAGCATGGCCTTCGTTGTGGCGGCGCTACTGTGGTATCTGTTCTACGCACGCGGAGAGGCCACCGAGGACGGCGTTCTCGGCCAGCAAATCCTCGAACGCTCCGAGGAGATGCCCGACGCCGCGGTGTCGGCCGCCGAAGCCGCCAGTCCCGACGAGACCCGGCCCTACCGGGTGATGGTGCCGCTCTCGAACCCACGCACTGAGGGACCGCTCCTGGATCTTGCCGGTACGATCGCCAAGGAACGGGAGAACGGCATCGTCCACGCCGTCCACATCGTGCAGGTCCCCGATCAGACGTCGCTCAATCGGGGCGCAGAACAGCTCGACCGGATCGACGATGAATCGGAGAAACAGCTCAAACGTGCCCGCGAGCAGGCCGCCGACAGAGACGTCGAGATCGAGACGTCGACGATCCTGTCTCATCGCTCGTTCGAGGAGATCTTCGACGCGGCGCGGCAGTTCAAGGCCGACAAAGTCATCATGGGCTGGGGCGGTGGCCGGCCGTGGACTGCGGGCCGAGCCGAGCGGCCGATCGACGAGCTAACCCACGACCTGCCCTGTGACTTCCTGGTCCTGAAAGATCGCGATTTCGACCCATCGAAGATCCTCATCCCGACTGCGGGCGGCCCGGACTCAGACCTGAGCGCAGAGTTGGCGCGGACGCTCCGGTCGGCGGTCGAGTCGGAGATCAGCCTGCTCCACGTCGTCGACAGTGAAGACGAGCGCGAGGCGGGCGAGCAGTTCCTCGCGGACTGGGCGGCCGAGCACGGCTTCGGCGACGCAGTGCTCAGGGTCGATGACTCCGGCGACGTCGAGGGAGCGATCGCCGAGGCCGCGGAGGATCACACACTCGTGCTACTCGGTGCGACCGAGCGCGGGCTGCTCTCGCGGCTGGTGAACCGCTCGCTGGCGCTGGATGTCGTCGACGAGGTCGACGCGTCCGTGATCCTGGCCGAACGACCGACCGACCGGTCGCTACGCCAGCGGCTGTTCGGGCGGCGATAGGGTCCTCGACGGCCCGATAACCTGCGGGCCGCGTCGGACGATCACCGCACCGACGCCGTGAGCGACACTCTTTTGATGGGTTAAGCGCGAGGCTTTGTATGAGTCGCGTCAGACGTCGTGCAGCGTACTATCTCCTCTCTATTGCGAGTCTTATCATCGTCTTCTCGGTCGCCTACGATGTGGCAATGAAAACCTTCGAGCCAGGGCCATACCCGCCGGCCGGTACCGATCTTTCGCTCCTTCATTCGATGCAGGTGGTCGTCGAGACGTTCACTGCCACCGGGTACGGCTCTGACTCGCCCTGGCAGAGCGCCGAACTGAACCTGCTGATCATGGTACTCGACCTCACCGGTGTGGCGCTGTTCTTTCTGGCGCTACCGGCTGTGTTCGTCCCGCTGTTCCAGGACGCGCTCTCGCCGTCCGCACCAACGGAACTCGAAGAGGCAATGCACGATCACGTGATTATCTGCTCGGACACCACCCGGGCGGAGTCGCTGATCGAGGAACTGGAGTCGAAAGGGATCGAGTACGTCGTCGTGGAGCCGAACCGCGAGCGTGCGGTCGAGTACCGGGAGAACGGCCACACGGCGATCCAGGGCGACCCGGAGTCGATCGAGGACCTCCAGGCGGTCGACATCGCTGATGCCCGGGCACTCGTCGCGGACGGGGCCGACCGGATCGACGCGAGTATCGTCCTCGCGGCGAAGGAGGCTAACCCGGACGTAGAGACGATCAGCGTCGTCGAAGACTCGACCCTGGCGAAATACCACCGGCTGGCTGGGGCAGGTGACGTCCTCACACCCCGGGCAGCGCTCGGGGAGGGGCTTGCCAGAAAACTGACAACGACGGTCAGCACTGATCTCGGCGACTCATTACGACTCGGGGAGGATATAGAGATCGCCGAACTGCCGGTACACGAGGGAAGCGATCTGGCTGGACAGACGCTCGGTGAGAGCGGCCTCAGGGAGCGATACGGCGTCAACGTCATCGGGACGTGGCTCAGAGGCGACTTCGAGACACCGCCGTCGCTCGACACGCCGATGGAGCGGGGGACGACACTGCTCGTAACTGGAACCGAATCCCAGCTAGATCGGCTCCGCCGGGAGACGGTGGGCACCGTTCGCGGTCTCCGTCGGGGCGAGACGATCATCATCGGCTACGGTGAAGTGGGCCAGACCGTTGCCACCGCTCTGGAGGAGGCGGGAGTGCCATACGTCACCGTCGACGAGACGGAAAAGGATGGCGTCGACATCGTTGGCGACGCGACGGACCCCGAGATACTGCGGGAAGCAGGGATCGAGCGGGCGAATTCGGTCGTGCTTGCCCTGCCGGACGATACGACGACCGAGTTCACGACGCTGGTGATCCGAGATCTGAACGATTCGATCGAAATCGTCGCCCGCGCCCAACAGCAACGGGCAGTACAGAAGACCTACCGTGCTGGGGCAGATCACGTCCTCTCGCTGGCGACCGTCAGCGGGCGCTCGATCGCCACGCGAGTCGTCGACGACGAAGAGGTGCTCAACGTCGGTTCGAGCGTCGAACTGGTACGGACGACGGCGCCGAAGCTATCCGGAAAGTCGTTGCAAAGCGCCGACGTTCGGGAACGAACCGGCTGTACGGTCGTCGCCATCGAGCGCGACGGCGAGGTGCTGACCGATCTCGACGCGGATACCGAGTTCATCCCCGACGACGAAATCGTGGTTGCCGGGACGGACCAAGGAACGAACTACTTTATCGAACAGTACGGGTAAGAGGCCTTGTCGTAGTTGTATCAGAGACAGTTCTCGGCGACCGTGCCTGAATACAGCGCCCGCATGTCACACGATCCAGAGCGTGGTTGACGCCGATCAGTAATTGTTCAGTACAGGGAACTCACGTACCAGTGGTTCCGTTGCATAATCCGTCACCTATCAAGAACGCCGTGCGAGAGACAGAGGATCACGGTCTGACGAGACTTCGAACACGAGAGTACAGAACAGCCCGCTCGTTGGAGGTTCTCAGTCCTCGTCTTGTTTTGAACTGGTGGTAACCTCATCCAGTGGGTCCGACAAATCCGGCTCACGATCGAAGTACGTTGCTAGTGCCCCGGTACGGTCAGTACGTGAGCGTGCATAGGCAAGGTACCAGACGACACTTCCGACAACGATTCCAATGGCACCAATGATCGAGAGTAGTCCCATCTGAATGATCAATATAACACCACCGACCACGCCGAGAATCTGCAGTACGGGGTATCCGGGAGACCGAAATTCCGGGTTATAGAAATCGACGCCGGCCTCCCGAAAGACGATCACAGAGACGTTTTCCAAGGAGAAAACAAGAATGAGAAAGGCACTGGCCAACTTTGCAAGATTGACAACTGGAACGAACGCGATGAGCGCAAGCAACACCCCACCAGTCACGAGAACAGCGTTTACCGGCGTCAAAAACCGGCTGTTGATCCGGCCAACCTGATCAGGCAAGAGCGAGTCACGACTCATTGCAAGGAGGAACCGTGAGGTTCCGAGAACACCCGCATTTGCCATGCTAGTAAGTGCAAGCACAGCGGTAATAGCGACCACCGTGACACCCACACCACCGAACACCCTCTCGGCACTATCGGCCATCGGAGTGAGCGAGGTGCCACCATCCGGGCCGCCGTGGATGAGGGTCTCAGCCGGCACAACACCGACGATGACGCCCACGACAGCAGTATAAATCACCATCATCACTCCAATAGAGATAAGCATTGCACGTGGAATGTTACGGCCTGGTTCAGTGATCTCCTCGGCAACAGAGGCTACTTCTCCGATCCCAGCATACGAAACGAAGACGAACGCAGTGGCGGTGGCAATCCCACCGATTCCGTGGGTGACAAACGGCGTGTATGATACTGACTCTAAGGGTTCGACCCCACCGACGACGTAGGCGCCAAGCACGAGTACGACGAACGTTACCAGAACACCCTGTACCTGGCCGCTTTTTTCAGTCCCGACGATATTGAGTAGGATGACAACGGCCCCGAGCCCAAGTGCGACAACTTTCACGAGGCTAGCCGGAATACTCACGAGCAATAATAAGTATGCACCGAGGCCGACGAGCGCAAACGCACTTTTGAATACAAGTGAAAACCAGACACCGATACCTGCAATCGTGCCAAACAGCGGACCCATCGCCCGGTCAATGTAAATATAGGTGCCACCATCTTCCGACATTGCTGTCGCCATTTCCGCCTTTGAAAGCGCGTTCGGGAGGACGATTAACCCCGCTAGCAGGTAGGCAACGATGATTGCTGGTCCTGCCTTCTTGTATCCAACTGCAGGGAGAACAAAGATGCCGCCACCGATCATTGCACCCATACTCAGCGTCACTGCTGAATAGAGTCCTAGATCTCGTTTCAGTTCCCCATCACTCATTGCTTATTCTGGCCTTGGAAGAGGTTATTACTCCGTATAGATTAATTTGATGGTAATGATTTTCCGTTTCACCCAATAGTGAAAGTATATTTTAGTATATTATCATCCACTACACCGTGTGATATATACCTCTGCCCTGAGTATTTCTTCTATACACTGGACGATATGGTAGACCCACCAGGCATCACAACCGTGTGTTGATATTCACATGTTCCCCATCCAACTGAGAACAGACGAGAGTACCACTCTAATAGCGGAGGTTCTGCAACTATCAGCAGAGATCGGGGCCGAAGGAGCGATTCTGTTCGGCGGAGTTCTCGTTCTATACGTTATTACAGGAGTTATCATGACAACAATTATGAAAATGGGGGCTCCGTATCCGACATTTTCACTCGAAGCGGATCCCGTATTCCTAATCACCAGCACAATTGTTGGAATTTTCTCCGTTCAAGGCGCCGGGTCATTGCTCTTATACCATTTGTTCGTCGGAATCAAAGACGAGTCGGCCCCATCGGTTATGCTGAGTCTCATCGCGTTGGGAATCGGAGGCACCCTCCTCGGTATAACATTACCAGAGACCTGGGGACTTGTCATCAATTATATTTGACGGTCAATTGAGCGAATGGTTCACGCGTTTCGAAGTAAAACAAACGAAATCATCGTGCTGAGCGTATGCTCTGTATTCAGGACGTAGTGTCTATCAGATGGAGAGGAGTTCAGCAGAGTAGGTAAAACTGCTAATCGGCGGCCCGGCCGGAATCAGATCGCACTCGTGATGTCGTCGATCATCTCCGTTTCAGTGAACAGGACAACGTGATCACCGGCCTCGATCACCGTATCGCCGCGGGGGATCACCAGTGTTCCCTGACGCGAAATCGCGCCGATCACGACGCAATCCGGGAGTAAGTCGGTCGCATCCACAATGCGCTGGCCTACGATCGGGCTCTCCTGACTGATCTCGAGTTCGAGCACCTCGGCCCGATCGTGTTCAAGCATCGCGATCTTCTCCATCTGTTCGTCGCGGGTGAACCGAACGATCTCTTCGGCGATCTCCTCGCGTGGGCTGATTGCGACATCGATACCGACGGTCTCGAACAGTTCGGCGTACTCGGTGTTCTCGATCACCGAGATCGTCCGGTCGACGCCGATCTTCTTGGCGAGCATCGACACAAGCAGGTTCCGGTCGTCGTGTTTCAGCGCCGCGACGATCATGTCGGCCTCGTCGACGTGCTCGCGTTCGAGGAAGTCAATATCGGTTGCGTCGTGCTCCCAGACCGACGTGTTCGGGAGCTGTTCTGCGATCTCTCGGGCACGGTCGTGATCCTGTTCGATCAGCTGAGGGCGATAGCCGTGCTCCTCGAACAGCCGAGCCGTCTGAAAGCCGATCTCGCTGCCGCCGACGATCACGACTTCCTCAATGTCGTCGCCGCCGGACCGGATGGTATCCGTAGCGAAGTCCGACACGGAGTCGGCACTCCCGATGACGACCACCCGATCGCCCGGCCCGATGACGGTGTCACCGCGGGGCAGGATCAGTTCGTCGTCACGGAAGAGGGCTGCAAAGGTGAGCGAGTCGTAGCGGTCGGCCTCCTGAACCGTCTGGTTGGCGACGGGGCTTTCGGCCCCGACCTCGAACTCGGCCATCCTGACGAGGCCACCGATAAAGGAGTCGACGTCGTGTGCACCGGGAAAGCCCGACAGACGGAAGATGGCCTCGGCGGTGAGCAGGTTCGAGCTCGCCATGAAGTCGACGCCGAACGCGCTCTCGGTCCCCTGCCACGTCTTCAGGAGGTTGTTGCGCTTGACGCGGGCGATCGTGAACACGTCGCCCGTCGTCTTTGCGACACCGCAGGCGACGATGTTCGCCTCGTCGTTGTCCGTCGAAGCGATCAGCAGGTCGGCGTCCTCGATCCCGGCCTCCTGGAGCGTCGAGAGATCAGTCCCGTCACCCTGGATCACCAGCGCGTCGATCTCGTAGGTAAGGTCGTCGACGAGTCCCTCGTCGCGTTCGATAACGACGACATCGTGAGTCTCGGAGAGGTTCTGGGCGATCGACTGGCCGACCTCCCCGGCACCGACGATTATCACGCGCACGAGTACTCAGCCCCGTTCATGCTACGGGAGTTGAGCAGGCGGTGATATGTGCCTTACGGAGCAGTGCGTATTCGTTCCGATGATTTATTGTGCTACGAGAGGGTGCAACCGAGCATGCACGTATCGGGGGACAACAGATGAAGTGGCAGATCGACTGGCGGGCAGGCCTCTCGCTCGTCGGAACGGTCGTGCAGTATCTCGCGTTGACGATGCTTGTCCCGCTAACCGTCGCCGTCGTCTACTGGGAGGACGTCTGGGTGTTCCTGGCCTCGATTGCCATCGCTGTGAGCGTCGGCTGGGCGCTCGAACGCCTCGATCCGGATCCCGATATCGGACCGGAGGAGGCATTGTTGCTCGTCGCGGTCTCGTGGGGGGCGGCGGCACTGATCGGGACGATACCCTACCTGCTTGCGGGCTACGGAACGGGATCGACGCTTGCGCATCCGATCCACGCGCTGTTCGAGTCGACGAGCGGCTTCACGACGACCGGTGCAACGGTGATGGGTGAGATCAGCCTCGATCAGCATTCTCACGCACTCCTGATGTGGCGACAGCTAACACAGTGGCTGGGCGGGATGGGGATCATCGTCCTGATGATCGCCATCCTGCCCGAAGTAGCGGTCAACGGCGCACAACTGATGCAGTCGGAAGCGCCCGGCCCGACCCTGCAGAAACTGACGCCGAAAATCGCGGAGACTGCACGAGCGCTCTGGTTGGTCTACTTCGGCTTTACCGTCCTGCTCGTCGTCCTGCTGTACGGACTCAGTCTGACGGGGATGGCACCGAATATGGATTTCTACAACGCCGTCGCACACGGCTTCTCGACGATGCCGACCGGCGGGTTCTCTCCACAGGCTGATAGTATCGCGGCGTTCTCGGCAGCCGTCCAGTGGGTGATCATCCCGTTCATGGTGATCGCCGGGGTGAACTTCGCGCTGTTCTGGCACGTGCTCCGTGGAGAGGCTAGCGAACTGACGAAAAACCCCGAGTTCCGAACGTACACCGGTGCGATCGCTGTCCTGATCGCGGTCCTGGCGTTCGTGCTAGCCCGCGGTGCAGCACCGGTCCTCGAACTCGGCGGCGCAACCGAGGGGTTCACGGAGAACACGCTTCGGCAGGCCGCCTTCCAGGTCGGCTCGCTGATGAACTCGACTGGCTTCGCGACGAGTGACTTCGCACAGTGGGACGCACACGGACAGATGGTGCTCCTGTTTGCGATGTTCATCGGCGGCTCCGCCGGATCGACCGGCGGGGGGATCAAGGTAATCAGGTGGCTCGTCGTGATCAAGACGGTTCGTCGCGAACTGTTCCTTACGGCCCACCCCGACGCCGTCCGGCCGGTCCGACTGGCCGGAAACGTCGTCAGCGAGGACGCGGTCCGCGGCATCGTCGCGTTCACGCTGCTCTATCTCATGCTGTTTGCCGTCTCGGCGGTGTTCCTCTCGCTGGACTCGGCACGGATCGGCTACCAGCTAACCGTCCTCGAAGCGTTCAGCGCCTCGCTGGCGACGATCGGCAACATCGGCCCGGGCTTTGGCTCGCTCGGGCCGTTCGGTAGCTATCTCCGGTTCTCGAACGCCTCGAAACTGCTGATGATCTTCCTGATGTGGGTCGGGCGTCTGGAGATCGTGCCGGTGCTCGCGCTGTTCGTCAGCGGCTGGGACCGCTCGTAGCGCTATCGACACCCTCGAAAGCCCCCTGACGCGCCGACAGCGCTTCGTATCTCGACGAGAGACACGGATAGCGAGCGCGCCGAGCGTCGACTCCCGATCGACTGGACTGACGAACGGCCGAAAGAGCGACCGGAACAGGGTCGTTACTCATGATCAACCACGGACTGATATCCGAGAGAACGACCGCTACGGGCGGTGTCAGCCGATGTTGAGCAGTAGTCGACCGATAGCTACCCCGGCATCGAAGCAAGCGAGGGAGATCATAAACCCGCTGCGTGGACCATCGCGTCAGTGGTCCGAAAAGAGGGATTATCTACGGCCCACCGGAAGTAAGCCCAGAGAAACAATGGGTAGACAGCCTGTCTCACCGACTGCGTGGGATTCACTGATCGCTCGCCGCGGGCATCACGCCCGTCAGACGCCGAGGGGAACGCCGAAACGAGTCGGGGGGCTGCGGTTCGTCTCGACGAGGTGAGCCACGAGTACAGGCTCGGGAGCGGCCGGTTTCGTTCCGGGCCCGACCGCTCGCTGCTGGCGCTTCGGGACGTCTCGTTAGAGGTTCAGTCCGGAACGATCCTCGGCCTGAAAGGCCCCAGTGGCAGCGGGAAATCCACTCTCTTGCACGCCGTCTCGGGCCTCCTCGTGCCGACCACCGGCGAGGTTTCCCTGCTGGGGATCGACCTCACCGAACTGAGCAGTCGCAGACGCACACGGGTCCGGCGGCGACACGTCGGAATCGTCTTTCAGGGCTTTCACCTGCTGCCCTCGCTGTCGGCCCGGGCGAACGTCGCCCTCCCGCTCGTCGGCGCAGGCGTCGGGCGCACGAAGCGACGCGAGCGGGCGACCGAGTTACTCGAGGCTGTCGGACTCGGTGACCGGACCACCCACCTTCCGGGCGAACTAAGCGGCGGCGAGCGCCAGCGCGTCGCTATCGCACGGGCGCTCTCGACCGATCCGGACGTGATCGTCGCCGACGAACCGACCGGCGAACTCGACACCGAAACGGGAGCGGCCGTACTGGAACTGCTGACGGCGCTCGGGCGGGACCGAGCGGTTCTGCTTGCCTCACACGATGCCGCGACCCTGGCCGTCGCTGATCACGTCTTCAGTTTGCACGACGGGCAGGTGGTCGGTCGTGAGCGATGACGGCGGGGGGCCGCGACGACGCCGCATCAGAGGAGTCATCGGACTGACGCTGACACGGCTCTGGAAACAGGCGACGCAAACGACCTCGGGCCGACTCGTTGCCACCCTCGCCGGCGTCGCGCTGACCGTCGCCATGCTGTTGCTCGTCACCGGCGTCGCAATCGCGCTCGCTGGCGGCGGCGTCGCGACGGCAGACGACGCGGACGTCCGGATCACATCCGACGGCGAGACGGTCGTATCGTCCATCGACGGCGTCGAAGGGACGCGCCTCGGGGCGGTGAGCGAGCAAGCCGAGAGCATCCGATCAAAGGAGGGCGTCGAGCACGCCTCGCCAGTCCTCGTCGAGCCGACGACCCTCGAACCCGCCGACGGCGGCGAGTCTGCCGTTCTGGTGCTCGTCGGTGTCGTCCCGGACGAGGAGCCACGAACGGTGGCCGGGCTATCGACTGCGGCACTCGAGACGAGCGATAGACGACAGATAGTCCTCTCCGAGACGGCCGCAGACCGGTTCGATGGCGACGCCGAGCAACTGGTACGTGCCAGCTATCGCAGCGACAGCGATACGGCGTTCACTGTCACGGCAACGGAACCGTCGACGGTCGAAGATGCCTCCGTCGCGCTGGTTCATCTCGACGACCTGCAGGCGTTGTCAGGAGCAGCAGATGACGACCTTGCGGATCGAATGCTGGTGTGGGGTGACCGCGACGCGGCGGCCGCCGCCGGAGCGGACGCCTACCCGGACGCCGCAGTCGAACGAACGGGGGCGGCGAGTCCGGCATCCCTGTTCGACGACGAACTCGCCTTCGTGACGAGTCTGCTCGCACTCGTGGTTGGCATCGGCATCTGTGCGTCGTTCATAACGACGACGATGGGGATGACCGTCGACGAAGACCGACGCGTACTCGCAGTGCTCGAAGCCGTCGGGTTTCCGGCATACAGCCGACTCGCCATCGTGGCCGTCTCGACGCTCGTCACCACGCTGGTCGGGGCCCTGGTCGGCATCGCGCTGGGGTGGGCAGGGATCTACGCCGCGAACTACCTCGCCGGGGCGGCCGTCGCTGCAGTGCATCCGCTGTTCGTTCCCTACGCCATCGGCGTTGCGCTCATCGCAGGCCTGCTCGCCGTCCCGTACCCGCTGGTCGTCGCCGCACGAACGACCGTCCTCGAGGAGGTGGGACGGTGAGCATCCGGCGCGGGGTCGTGCAGGTGAGCGCTGCGGTGGGCGTCGCGGCGGCACAGCTCCGTCGCTCGCCCGGACGGACAGCCATGACCGTCCTCGCAGTCGCAGCGGCGGTGCTCGCGGTGACCCTACTGGCGAGTCTCGGTGTCGGCGTTGTGGAGGTGGGCGAGGAGAGCCTTGCCGACGCCGACCGCGACCTCTGGCTCACGAACGAGGACGCGGCAACCGAGAACGCCATCAGCGACGCAAGCGAGGTCGCCGCGGCGCTCAAAGGGCGTGAGGACGTCAGAACCGCCTCGCCGATCGCCCTCCACGAGGTGTATCTCGGGAGTGAAGAGGGGGAGTTACGCCGCGTCTCGGCCGTCGGCGTCCACGAGACCCACGGCGGGTACGACTTCCAGCAGGGCGGCGGCTTCGAACTGGAGCCTGCGGATTACCGGACCGCACCGCGCTCAGCACCTGTGAGCAACGAGATCGTGCTCGATCCGCGCACCGCCCGAGCGCTCGACATCTCGGTCGGCGATTCGATCCGGATCGGATCGAGCAAGCAGACGGCCGAGCACGAGTTTACAGTCGTCGGTACGTCCTCCCACCACTCGACGCTGCTTGGATCACCCGCGGCGACGGTTCCGCTGGCCGACCTCCAGTATCTCGCCGGGACGAGCGGTACCGACCGGGCCACGTTCATCATGGCCGATACGGCCGAGGACGCCGACAGCGTCGCCGTTCGCGACAGCCTCCGGCGCGAGTATCCCCAGTACGACATCCAGACCAGCAAACAACAGGTCGAGACGGTGCTCACGGACAGGCCGGCCGTGATCGCAAGCGGCGTGACGCTGGTCGGCCTCGCAATCGTCGGCAGCACGGTGTTACTCGTCAACCTGTTCGTCCTCGTCGCCTACCAGCAACGCGACGAACTCGCCGCGCTCCGGGCTATCGGGCTCTCCCGACGGCTGCTCGCCGGAACGATCGGTGTACAGGGGCTCTTCGTCGGCATGCTCGGTGGCGTCGTCGGACTCGCGGCAACGCCACCCCTCGTCACCGGGCTAAACCGCGTCGCGGCGTCGACCGTCGGCATCGAGGAGTTACTGCTGACGCCCGTCGAAGTGTACGCGGTCGGCTTCGCGCTCGCGCTCGTCGTCGGTGGTATCGCCGCTATCGTGACCGGTTGGCACGCCGGGCGCTACGCGCGGCTAGAACAGCTACAGGCGTAAAAAGTAGGTCGAAGCGGCCTCAGCCGTCGATCCCGAGCAGTCGATCGACCAGTACCTCGGGTTCGAACTTCTGCAGGTCGTCGTAGCCCTGCCCGACCCCGAGAAAGAGGATCGGCTTCCCGGTGACGTGAGCGATCGATATCGCCGCGCCACCCTGCGAGTCCGCGTCGGCCTTCGTGAGGACCGTCCCGTCGATCTCGGCAGCAGTGTTGAACTGCCGGGCGCGCTGGACTGCGTCCTGTCCGGCAACCGCCTCGTCGACGAACAACGTCATGTCCGGATCGACGACGCGCTCGATCTTCTCGAGTTGCTCCATCAGATCGTTGCTCGTGTGGAGCCGACCGGCCGTATCGCCGAGCACGACGTCGACGTCGTTGGCCTCGGCGTACTCGACGCCGTCGTAGATCACGGCGGCAGGGTCCCCGCCCTGCTGGTGCGTGATCAGTTTCTTGTCGAGCCTTTCGGCGTGCTCCTCGATCTGTTCGTTTGCCCCGGCACGGTAGGTATCGCCGTTTGCCAGCACCGACGAATAGCCCTGTTCCTCGAGATACTGGGCCATCTTCGCGATCGAAGTCGTCTTCCCCACGCCGTTGACGCCCGTGAAGATCATCACGAGCGGCTTGTCGGCCTCGGCGACGCGCTCGTCGAAGTCGAACTGCCCGACGCTGATGACGTCGATCAGCGCGGTACGGAGCGCGCGCTGGACAACGCCAGTGGTACTCTTCGTAAAGCGGTGAGTCTCGCCGATCGTCTCCTCGCGGATCTTCTCCAGGATCTCGTCGACGACCGTGAGTTCCACGTCGCTCTGGAGCAGCGCCATCTCGAGTTCGTCGAGCGGCGCTTCGAGGTCTTCCTCCTCGATGATCGTCTGCCCGGTCGCCGCCGACTTCGCCCGTTTGGCGAACCCGGGACCGTTCGACTCCTCTGCGGGCTCCGTCTCGGCGGGTGCGGTTTCGGGAGCAGCCTCCTGGGCCGTCGCTGGCCCGTCGGCGGTCTCCGTGTCAGCGGCAGTGTCGGCCTCCGCCTCGCCGGCGGTTGCCTCGGCCGCTTCCGCTTCGGCCGCTTCCGCTTCGCCTTCAGCTTCGGCGGCCTCCGCGTCGGCTTTCTCCGCGGCGGACTCCTCTACGTCCTCGCGGAAGCTCCCGAGTTTCTCCTTGAGGCTATCGAACATCCCTGCTTACTGCTCGTCGCCTTCCTGCTCTTGCATCTGCTGCATCTGCTGCTGCATCTGCTGTTGCTGGAGCTGCTGAGCCTTCTCTTCGATCTGGCTGCTCTCGGACTCGAGCTCTGCGATGTCTTCTTCGACGCCCTCGATCTGCTCTGCGACGTCGTCCTGTTTGGCTTCAAGCGTCTCGATAGCGTCGCCCTGTGCTTGCTCGGCCGCGTAGCCGCCGCCGAGGCCGACGATCACTTCGTCGATGTCCTGAACGTCAGCGCGCAGGTAGGCACCGCCGCCGAGCGGAACCTGCACGGTCGAATCGGACTCGAGCGTCTCGATGGCCTCGATGGCCTCGTCGATCTCCTCGGACTCGGTTTCGAGTTCGTCGACCTGACCCTCGAGGAGTTCGATCTGCTCCTGGATCTCCTGTAGCTGCTGGCTGAGCTCCTGCAGTTGCTGCTGGCCACCACCGCCGCCACCGCCCATCATTGTTCGACACCCTCGATCTGGATCTGGGGGCGCTTGAGGCCGTGTTGGCTCCCGAGGTTAGCGTAGGTTCGTTCTTCAGCAACGTCTTCGTTCTCCGCGTCGACTGTGGATTCGAAATCCTGCCAGCCGCCGCGAGCCTGAAACTTCCCGTTAACCGTAAATTGGCTCATACCATTCAGTCCGCCCCGAAGTCGGAAGAACCTTGCTACTCGGGGACGCCGCCGGACTCCATACTGCTCGCAACCTCGAAATGCGTCTGGACGTTCTGTAGCGTCGTCCGTAGCTCTCGCTCGTTGTACCGGCGTGCGAACGGCTCGGCAACCGTCGAAATGACCCGTCCAGGAATGTCATATGTCGCCGAATACGTCAGTCGCGTGCCGCCGCTTTCGGGCTCGAAAACCAGTTCGAGTTCACCCTCCAGAGTGCCGCGCATCTCGAAAACCATCTGCTCGTTTGGCTCGTGGACGGTCTCGACCAGTTCGCCCTCCAGTGCGACACCGGCCATTCGGAACGTGTGATCGAGCCGTTTCCCGCCGTTTTCCAGTCGCTCGACGTTGTCGATTTGGGCAATGCTCGGCGTCACCGCCATGTGGTTCTCGGGGTCGTCGAGAAACGCGAAGACGTCTTCTGGCGGCGCCGGGACGTGCGTCGTCTCGCTGACAGTGCTCATACCAGCAGATAGCCGACGAGAAAGCAAAAACGTTGACCCGGGCGTGAGCCCGCACGTCGAGTCAGTCGATGTAGCCGAGCGCGTCTTCGATCCGACCGAGTTCGGGGCCAGTCGTGTCGCGACCGACCACGTAGCCGTTCTCGTTGACCACCAGGCCGGAGCCGACCAGCGGGCCGCCGTAGTTGATCGTTCCCACGTCGGCGCGAACGTCGAGTAGCTCTTCGAGGTAGTCGAGTTCGGCGTCGGTGGTTTTCGGGTGACAGAGGACGCCGTCGGCGTTCGCAACCGCGGCGGTGCCGACGGTGCGGACGCCAGCGATTTCGCCCTGTTCGACGGGGACGTCGAGGGCTGTTTCGACTGTCTCGACGGCTTCCTCGGGCAGTTCGGGGTGGACGTATGCGCCGTAGTCGTTCGCGAGGACGACGTTGCCGGCGGCGTTGATCCGGCCGGGGAGTTCGTAGACGTCGCTGCCGGTCTCGCCTTCGAGTCGGTCGCGCTCGTCGTCGGAGATGCGACTCGTGACCAGCAGACCGTTCTCGTTGCCGGTCGCGAGAGCGCCGACGGTGCCGGAGCCGGCAACCGTCGTCGGGACGACGGGGACTCCGAGTTCGTCGGCCATCTCGTCGGCGAGTTCGTCGTCGGTATCGGGGCGGATCAGCAGGTAATCGTCAGTGGCAGCGGCAAAGACACCGACGTATGCGGATCCGGTGAACGCGGCGCGGAGCAAAGCTACTCTGCGTGCTCTGCTTCGACGATGCTTTCGCCCTCTTCCTCGAAGCGGGCGGCGCGTACGCGAAGCTTACTCGGCGGCTTCTTGCGGCCGCGAGACCAGACTGCCTCGTTGATCGAGGGGTCCAGACGGACGTTCTCCTCGTCGACGGAGAAGTGCTGGGTGAGGTGCTGGCGAACGAGCTTCATTGCGCGGTCGGCGCGCTTGTGTTTGGGCTCTGCCTTGGCGTCTCGTAGGGGAACGGTCATGACGCGTTCCTCGAAATCACTTGCGCTCATTATTCGTCAGTGCCCTGTCGCCGCCAGTTGCGTCGCTTCGGGTTGCGTGTCACGTCACGATCGGTCTTGACCATCACCCACGCCGGGACACGACTGTTCTGTCGCTCCAGCTTGGCGAGGCGCTTTTTCTTCGACTTCGATTTCTTACCCATAGTGGTGAGTCCTACCCGACCATCGTTTAAAATCTTGTTCTTTTCGGGGCGGGGCGGCACCAGACAACGACCTTCCATCACCGGACCCCCACCGTTTTCCTCATCCCGGACCATTGACCGTGTATGGACGTGATCAACGTGACCGCCGACGCCGAGTCGTTCACCTGCAACGCCTACCTCGCGTTGGGAGAGCGTACGACCCTGATCGATGCCGGAGCGATGCCGGGCGTCGAGGACGTCATCGCCGAGCACACCGACGACCTGGAGGCCGTCGTGTTGACCCACCAGCACGGCGACCACGTCCAGCAACTCGATGCCGTACTGGATCGGTTCGACGCGGACTGTTTCGCCTACGACAGCCACCCACACCGGAGCCATGGCATCGTCGACGGCGACGAGATCTCTATCGGCGGCGAGGCGTTCGAGGTCGTCCGCACGCCGGGCCACGCCGACGATCACGTCTCGCTGATCAGCGAGTCCACGATCTTTAGCGGTGATGTCGTGGTTCACGACGACGGTGCGTTCGACTACGGTAGCTTCGGGCGGACCGATCGGCCGAACCAGTCACGCGAGGCCCTGATCGAGAGTATCGAGCGCATTCTCGACCGGCTACCCGACGGCGTCGAGCATATGTACGCAGGCCATGGCGACGAGTTCCACGGCGACGTCGAAGACGTGATAGAGACGGCGCTAACCCGTGCAGAGAAACGAGAACCGAAGTATCCGGAGGATTAGGCGCTTCGCGCTTCCTTGGCTTTGGGACGCAGGTTCCCGTAGCCACACTTGCGGCAGCGGTCCGCTCCTTCGGCGTTGCGCGCGTTACATCGCATACAGATCATCTTGGAGAGGATTCGATCCTCTGCTTTTTCGAATGAAGCCATACGGCCTCGTTGGCCGCTTGCTCGTTTAAAGTTGGTGGTCCACGGCCGTGAACGGTCGGATCAGACACGAATGGCGCTCTGGAACGGCTAACTTCACGCTTCGAAGCCATACGATATAGTTTTCGAAGTCTGGGACGGAGTCCGGTCCAGAGCGCAGACGGGGTCAGTTACTTATGGGTACACGGCGAACGACGAGGTGATATGGCGAGCCAGTTACTCGCTGACGAGGCGGCCGACAACATCGTGCGGACGAGTCGGACCTCGCTCGGCGACAGTCTCCGGTCGGTGACGTACTTCACACGCGATGACTACGAACAGCTCTACCTCCGGGACGACCTGAGTCGCGACGCCGACCTCACCAGTTTCATTGGCATCGAGTGGCGCGGGTTCAAAACCGCACAGGCGGCCTACGAGGGGACGGAACTGGGCGACTATCAGTACACGATCCGGGTATTCGAAAACGGCTATCTGATGCGAGTCACCGACAACCGAGAGGGCGTGTTCGTCACGACCGATAGCCTCACGATGGGCGATTTCAACAACGTCGCCCAGTCGGTGCGAAAGGTGCTTCGGGACGACATCTAGCGGTCGCCGCTTCGTTGTCCGGCTCCGAGAGCGCAACGCCCATGTCCGACGAACTCCCAGAGAGACGTAATGACAGCCGACAAGATTCCCGAACCGGCCCGCCGCGCGCTCGACCGTCACGGGGCGTTCGAGTCGACCGAGAACGGATACGAATGTACGACGACGCCCTTTGAAGCCGCCGTCCGAGCGAGTCCAGCAGCGGGTGAACGCGACGCCGAGTTCGAGATCGAACTCCACCTCCCGGCGCTCTCGGCTGTCGTCGAGAGCGAGACCGTCGGTCCGGCCGTCGCGAACGGCTGGTTCGACACCCTCGAACGGAGACTAGACGACGCCTACCACGCGGCCGGTCCGAGCGATACCGACGACCCGGTCGTCGAGCGCGGCGACGAGACGATTACCGCGACGTTCGGCCTGCGAGCCTGGAACGCAAGCAACGGCGTCGACGCCGCGAAGGCAGTGATCGACTACGTCGAGGGCACCTACGTCCAGGGCGTGATCCCCGGCTACGAGTACGGCGAACCGGTCGCGGGGCTACTCGATCGAGCACAGCAGAACGCGGATTCCGACGACGCCGCCCGCGGCGGAACGCCGCTCTAATCCATCGCGATATACGTATGGGTGTCCTCGACGCCCTCAACCTCCTGAATCACCGTCGCCGCGATGTTTTTCACTTCGCCCGGCGTGTCGACGATCACCTTCGCGATGATGTCGACGTCGCCGGCGACGATGTGTGCGCTCTCGACGCCGTCGAGCGCCGAGATATCGTCACGCAGTCGATCCGCCTCGCCCGTATTCGCTTTGATCATGACGTAAGCAGTAACCATCGTCAGGTGCCTCCCGGGCCGGTCTGTGCCGTGGCCCGACTGTTGTCTCCGACCAGGATCTGTCGCACGTCACCGAGCACGTCGAAGTCCGCGAGCACGACCAGTCGATCACCCTCGGCGAGCGACTCGTCGGGGTTGGGGATATCGAGTGGTTCGCCCTCCTTTCCGAACGCGAGTACCGTCGCGTTTGCGGGAAGTTGCAGTTCGCTGATGGTGTAGCCACGCGTCGGCGATTCCGGCGTCACCGTCAGTTCGACGACCTGGAGGTTCTGAGCGATGTCGGCGATCGCACGGATATCGCCGCCGAGTAGCGCGTTCTTGGCACCAATCGCACCCAGACGCTCGGGGTAGATGATCTCGTCGACCTCTTCGGCGTACTTCCGGTAGATATTCTCGCGGTAGTCCTCGTCGATCCGCAGAATGGTCCGACAGCCGTGATGTTTCCCGATGAGACAGGCTGCGAAATTCGTGTTGAGATCGCCGGAAAGCGCGCCCAGCGCGTCGGCGTCGTCGATCCCCGCTCGTAAGAGAATCTCCTCGCGAGAGCCGTCACCGCCGACGACGTCGAACCCCTGATCACGGGCCCGTTCCGCGACCGCCGCATCGCGCTCTACCAGCGTCACTTCGTGTCCTTCTTCATTGAGGACGCGACCGGTCCGTGACCCGACACGACCCGCCCCTATGATAACAAACCGCATATCACTGCTTACGCTGCCCCCCTTGAATAATGTTACCCCATCGGCGAGCAGAGAGGCGATTCCGTCGCCGGGTTGGACTCGAAGAAAGGTTTTTGACGTGCCACGGAGTACCACACAGCATGGTTCACGCGTTCGTCATGGTGAAGACGGCGGCCGGGAAGTCGGAAAGCTTGCTCGCGGATGTCCGCGAAGAAAACCACGTCGTAGAGGCCCACATCGTGGCGGGCGAGTACGACATCATCGGAGAAGTAGCCGTCGACGAAGTCTACCAGGTCCTCGAAGCCGCATCGAGCGGGATCCAGGCCCTACCCGGCGTCAAGGACACCAAGACGTACATTTCGCTGGAGTAGTCCTTCTATTCGCCAAGCACGCCCCCGAACGCGCCGGCAAGCGCGGACTCCGCGGCGACGACCAGCGAAAAGAACACGATCAGGAGTGCGAGGACGAACCCGCCGGTCGCTCCGATTGCGCCGCCGACCGGCCCGCCCACCGAGCCGACGATTGTCAGTCCCACCCAGAGGAACACTCCCGCAACGATGCCGCCGAGGCTCCCTGCCAACAGGCCATGCCACGCGCCGCTCGCCAGCCCGCCCCCTGCGAGGTAGCCGGCGACCAGTCCGCCAAGCAACCCGGCCGTCAACTGACCAAGCCCGGGGAGGACGACGCCGAACACGCTCAGCACTGTGAGAGTAATAAATCCGATCACGACCGCACGCCAGTTCGTCATGAACGACCGTAGACAGTCGAGGCGTATAAGCACATCAACACGCACGCGGCCCGAAGAACGGCCTTTTATAGCCAGCTATCGTACGATCGGCTATGATTTTCGAGGATCTTCCGACGACGCCATGGTCGGAGGAACTCATCGACAAGGCGTTCTCGCGCGCGTCGCGATCCGGCCGGGCGAAGCAGGGCCGGGAGGCCCAGGAGTCAATGGTACAGACATCGTCGAACATCCTTTCGGATAACCTGGAGAACGTCGTCACGGCGTGGCCCGACTTCGACGAGATCGATCCGTTCTACCGCGAACTGGCCGAGGCAATCGTCGAGACGCACGAGTACGACACCGAGGCCGACGGCGTCGACGCGCTCAGACAGAGCCTCTCGGAGGTAAGCTGGGCGAGCCGCCAGACCAAGCAGATCGGCGACGAGGCCATGGGGAAGATGCGAAAATCCGACGTCGAACTGGCGCGGAAACACCGCAAGCAGGCGTTCGCGCGGATGGCGGACGTCGTCGAGCAGGTCGATACGAACCTGCGACTGATCGGGGAGGCCCGGGACGCTCTCAAGACGCTGCCGGAGATCAACCCCGACAAGCCAGCAATCGTGGTCGCGGGCTACCCGAACGTCGGCAAGTCCTCCTTTGTCAACGACGTCACGCGGGCCCGCCACGAAACCGCGGAGTACCCCTTTACGACCCGCGGCATCGGCGTCGGGCACTTCCACGGCTCCGACGTACCGAGCGAACTCCGAGATGGCGAGGGCTCGTCGATGGACGAGCACGTGCGCTACCAGATCGTCGATACGCCGGGACTGCTCGACCGGCCGCCGGAGGAGCGAAACGACATCGAATCGCAGGCGGTCAGCGCGCTCGAACACCTCGCCGACTGCGTGATCGTGATCCTCGACGCCAGCATGGACTGTGGCTACCCGATCGGCGTCCAGCTAGAGCTACGGGATGCAATCGAATCGCAGTTCGACGACGTGCCGGTGCTGACGGTATGTAACAAGATCGATCTCTCCCGGGACGTCGAGGCCGACCACTACATGAGCGTGACCGAGGACGAGAACGTCGAGGGCGTCCTCGCGGCGGCCGTCGACGCCATCGGCTACGAGCCGGAACTGCCGTTCGAGCGGTAGGACCACCGTACTCAGACCCCAGCGCCGCTTTTCTGGCGAACAGGCACCACACGAGAGTCACGACGCGGTCCGGTGCACACCCGCTGGCCGCGCCGTGGCGGCTTCGTCAGGACACGGTGCGACTGGTCCCGGCATCGTATATGAGTGTTCGGCCCCGAAATTGATGGTACGACCCCGCGTACGGGGCGGCATGGAGATCGTCGAGAACTCGATGGACGTCCCACTGGAGGCGGTGCTCGAACGGCCCCTCTTCTGTTTCTTCGCGACGACCGACGAGGGGTTGCCCCGGATCTCGCCGCTGTGGTATCTCTGGGAGGACGGGACGGTCTGGATCATCGCCGACGACGGGAAGACCTACCTTGACCGGGTGCGGAAGACGCCCCATGCCGCGCTGGCGATGGTCGATTTCCTGCCCGGTTCCGGCGTCGTCCGACACGTCGGCTTTCGCGGGATGGCGACGGTCGAACCCTTCGACGAGGAGCGGGCAGACCGCCTGCTCCGGCGGTATCTCGGCCCCGACCCCGAAACGTGGGACGAGCGATTCAAAAGCCCCTGGAGCGACCGGTGGCAGTTCATCCGCTTCGAGCCCGAAACCGTCGTTGCCCGCGATCAGAGCTACGACGTCGGGACCCTCTGAGAACGCGGCACTCGTGACGTGAGCCTTTTCCCCGCTGCTCGCCAACGATATGTATGTTCGAGAACCGACCGAACCGCTCCGACGAGGTCGTCTTCGTCGGTCGGTCGAACGTGGGGAAATCGACGATTATGCGAGAGCTGACGGGCCACAGTTTCGAGACGGGCGGCAAACCCGGTGTGACGCGCTCGCCGAATCACTACGACTGGGCGAGCCAAGACTTCATGCTCTCCGATCTTCCCGGCTTCGGCTTCATGTCGGGCGTCCCCGAGGACGTCCGCGAGGAGATCAAAACCGAGGTCGTCCAGTACGTCGAACGCCATGCCGACGACATCATGGTCGCGGTGCTGGTCGTCGACGGCAAAAGCGTCATCGACATCATCGACCGTCACTCGGGCGAGGGCGAGATTCCGCACGACGTGGAGATGTTCCACTTCCTGCAGGAACTGGATATCCCGACGGTCGTCGCGGTCAACAAGATGGACAAGGTCGACGACCGAGACGAGCGACTGAACGACCTCTGTGATCGGCTTGGGATCTACCCGCCGTGGAAGCAGTGGCAAGAGACCATCGCGCCGATCACCGCGAAAAAAGGGTCGATTCAGACGCTCAAGGACGCGGCACGCCATCATCTCGAAGAACAGAAACGCGACGACCTGAAGCAGTTCTTCTAGCCCAGCCGTTCGAGCAGTTGCTCGCCGTCGACGAAGGGAATCCCGTTTGCAGTCGCATACTCGCGAGCGGCCGTGGTGGTCAGCGCCCGGCCGGTGTCGTCGTCGAGCATCTCGCAGACGACCGCCGCAGGGGGTTGGCTGGCGGCGTCAGCCAGCGCGATGCCGAGTTCGGTGTGGCCCTGGCGCTCGTCGAGGAGGCCATCCGCGGCCCGGAGCAGGTGGACGTGCCCCGGGGCGCGGAACTCGCTTGCGAAGTCCTCGGCGTCGAGCGGTTGGCCGTCCTCGACTGCCGCCGCGAAGCCGGCGATTTCGGTGATCGTCAGCGAGCGATCCTCGTCGGTGATCCCGGTGAACGTGTCGCGATGATTGACCGTCAGCGAGAACGACGAGCGGTCGCCGTACGCGAGGTGGGCCGTCTCGCTGGCGGGATGGTCGATGGCGTCGGAGAGGAACGGAAGCGAGGCGGCGTCGGCGACCGACCCGGAGAGGCCGACGCAGATCAGCCCGCCCGCGTCGTTTCGCAGTTGCGCAACGGCGTCTAGGTCAACCGCGCCGGCGGGGTAAATGAGGTCAGTCTCACCCTCCCGGTCGTCGAAGTCGTGGACGCAGACGGGGTTGCCGTCGCGAAACGCCGCGACCGCACGTTCGACCGGGTCGGTCGTCGACACGTCTGCGATATCGGCGTTGCTGGTGTTGCCCGCCATCTCACTTGTCCTCGATGTAGACGGTGACCAGTTCGTCGTCCGTCAGTCCGAGTTCGTCTCGGAGTCGATCGGACGCGATCAGTTCGAGTTGATCCTCGTCGTGATGGGTCCGTTCGGGGGCGATGACGTGTGTGCCCTCATAGCGCTCCCCGTCGGCGGTCTCGATGGTCGCGGGGTAGCAGACGGCGGGACCGTAGGTCCGGTCCTCGTCTTCCCAGCCGTCGATGTGGACCGGGTCGAGAGCCTCCATCGCGGAGCGCCGCCTGATGCTCGACTCGGTGAGTTCGACGTTGAGTGTCCCCTCGAACGGTTCGTACTCGAGCCGCTCGCGGAACTGCTTCATGTAGCCCGGCAGGGAGATGTAGTGTTTCCCCTCGCCCATCCCGCCGGTGATGGTGCCCTCGAGTTCCACCGTCGTCTCGCCCTCGAAGATTCGACGATAGTCCTCGTACTCCGCCCGAAGGGCCTGTTCGCCCTCGTCCGTGATCGAGAGCCACTGCCCGTCGGTCACCGTCTCGCGCGTGAGATAGCCCGCATCTTCGAGCCGCTGGAGACGACGCGATGCCGTCTGTGTCGAGACATCGAGGTCCTCGGAGAGCCCGGAGCAGGAGGCTTTCATCTCTCCCGTGGTCCCCCCGTCGAGTGCCAGTAGTTTTAACACGGCAAGCTCGTCGTGTCCGACGGCCAGCGTCGGTGCGTTCGACATATGAGAACCTTCGAACTACCGACTCATAAGCATATCGAATATGGGATGCATCTCAAAAACTTGAACCAGGTTGACCGTGTTACAGGGAGTTAGTGGTCCCATAGAGATAAGCGATATGGGTCAAACGGCGGCGTTTTATTATTCGCTCCAGAACTCGCTGCCCTTTTCCAGTTTCGGCACCCACGTATCGGCGTCTCTGGACAGCAGTGCGACCCGGGAGTCCGGGACGTCCTTGATCGCGTCGTGCTCGGGCATGTGCTCCCGGATCGACTCGGCGAACTCGACGACGTCCTCGTGGTCGGGCATCGAACTCCGGTCGAGACGCCCGCGCGAGTGGCCAACGTGCATATACGCTTTGAGCTCCACGAAGTCGGGGTCGGCACGGTCGTAAAAGGCCGCATACCAGTCCGGATCACGCATGTTCTCGCCGTCGACGAGCGTCGTTCGGAGCACAGTGCGGGTGTCGTCTTTCTCTGCGAGGACGTCCATCGTGTCGATCAGTCGCTCCCAGGCCTCGTCCTCGACCGGTTTTACGACCTCGTCGAACGTCCATCGATCCGGCGCGTCGACGCTGATGTAGAGCTGGGTGGGATCACACCGCTCCAGCATCTCGGGGTTGGTGCCGTTGCTCACGAGAAAGGTCGTCATGTCTCGCGCGTGGAACTCCTCGATCAGTTCCGGGAGATAGGGGTACAGCGACGGTTCGCCATCCAGCGAGATGGCGACGTGGCGTGGCTCCATCGACTCCTCGAACACCTCGCGGGGAACCTTCTCGTTGCCGCCAAAGCCCGAGAGCAGTTTCTTCTGGAGGCGGATCGAGGCGTCGACGACCGCCTCGGGGTCGTCCCACTCCACGTCATCGAGTTCGTAGGCGTGGCCCGCATGGTCGCGCCAGCAGAAGACACAGCGCTCGTTGCACTTGACGACCGGCGTCATCTGGATGCAGCGGTGGGACTCGATGCCGTAGAAGGCGTACTTGTAGCACTTGCCCTCGCCGCGAAGGGCGTTGGCCGTCCAGCCACAGGTCTGGGCGGCGGTGTGGTTCTCGCTGTGGTAGTCGGGATCGCTGACCTGTTTTGCGCCGTCCGATTCACTCATTGTAGAACGACTAGCCGTCGAGGCTAAAACGTTCTTTCCTCTGTGCATACCGACCGAGCCAGCGGTCCGGACTAGTCGTCTCGTCGCGACGTCGGATCGTACGACTCCGGAAGGAACGGAGCAGCCACGTCCTGTCCCGCAGCGTGAGCGTTCAGTCTCGCTGCCGCAGGCGACTCCCTGATAGCCTCGGCGTCGTACTGTAGTTCGTCGAAGACGTCGGTGATCCAGCGCTGGCTCCGTAGCTGGAACTTCTGGTGATAGCTCTCCGCAAGGTAGAACTCGTCGGGTGGTTCGAGCCGGGTTTCGACTTGCTGTCGGCGCAAGTCACTGTCGTCCAGAAAGGCTCGAAGCTGCTCGCGCTGGGCGGCCGTCTCGGTGAAGACGATGTTCTGATACTGTCGTTTGCTCGACTGGCGACGGGGAGAGTGTTCGGAGAACGCCCAGTCGAGGAGGTCACTGAACGAGAGTGTCGTCGAATCGTACTCCACCTGCACGACCTCGGTATGGTCACCGATCACCTCGTAGGATGGATCGGGCTTCGTCCCGCCTGCGTAGCCGACCCGTGTCCGAACCACACCATCCATCGCGCCGGCCGCGGCGTCAGGCCCCCAGAAACAGCCGAGTCCAAACGTCGCCGTCGACGTCTCTGTGGGGGCGTTCGCGTCGTACTCGCTAAGGAGTTCTGGAGTGAGCATTGTTCTGTGAATCCGATGTGGTATTGTATCAGGGCCGGAACCGATTAACGCTCATGGAGCTATCGGAAGACGTCCCACGAGTCACGTTCGGCGTCGTATCGGACCGGGATGCCCTCTCGCATCTCGGCGTACCAATCGAACAGTTTGCATTAGCCGTCCAGCGAGAGCACCAGCGCTGGTGAATCCGCACCCGACAGTGCACCAAGCGAGTGCGACCGCTGTGTCGTCGCTCACAGGCTGACTCGCGAGACAGTCGAGTACTCGGGACCCTCGGAGGTCAGTTCGCTCTCGGTCAGTCGGACGTCCTCGACGGTCCACTCGCCGATGACCGGATCGAGCTCGCGGACGCCAGCCTGGACCAGTTCCTTGCCGCCGGCGTGGTCCATCCGCGCCAGCGTGACGTGGGGGGTGAACTCGTGGTCTTCGGCGTCGAAGCCGAGGTCGACCATCCGCGCCTCGATGGCCTCGTGGAGCGCGGTGAGTTCCTCGGGCCCCGCCGAAAAGCCCGCCCAGAGGACGCTGATGTACTCCATCGAAGGGAAGACGCCGAGCCCTTCGACGCGGGCGGTGAACGGGTCGACGCCGGCGTCCTCGACGGCGGCGGCGAGCGCAGTCTCAACCGTCTCTACGCGCCCGGACGCCACGTCGCCGAGGAACTTCACGGTAACGTGGGCCTGCTCGGGATCGGTGAAACTGAGCCCGCCCGCGTCGCGAAACTCGTCCTGGACGGCCGCAACCTCGTCGGCGAGTTCGTCGGGCAGGTCGACGCTCACGAACAGTCGTCTGCTCATATGAGAGAGTAAGCGCGCGTGACTCAAAAGCGATAACGTCGCCGCGACGGGCAACGTTATAGACCTTCGCGTCGTTAGCCGAGGGTATGAGTCGCTCGCGGAAGCCCGATTGGCTCCTCAGCCCGCTCCCCACCGGCGAGGAGTTTACCGGGATCAAACAGACGTTGCGGGACCGAGACCTGCATACGGTGTGTGAAGAGGCCAACTGCCCGAACATGGGCGAGTGCTGGAGCGGAAACGACGGCCCCGGAACGGCGACGTTCATGCTAATGGGCCACAAGTGTACCCGCTCGTGTGGCTTCTGCGACGTCGAAACCGGTGGCGGCGAACCGCTCGATCCCGACGAACCGTCCGAGGTCGCCGGGGCAGTTGCCGAAATCGGCCTCGACTACGTCGTCCTGACTTCGGTCGACCGCGACGACCTGCCCGATCAGGGTGCGAGTCACTTCGCCGAAACGATCCGCGAGATCAAGCGTCGCGACCCCGAGACCCTCGTCGAGGTGCTGATCCCCGACTTCCAGGGCGAACCCGAGCTAATCCGGAAGATCATCGACGCCGAACCGGACGTGATCGCCCACAACATCGAGACCGTCCAGCGCTTACAGGGCAAGGTCCGGGACCCCCGCGCGGGCTACGAGCAGAGCCTGCGCGTCCTCGAACAGGTCGAGCGGGAGTCCGACGTCTACACCAAGACGTCGATCATGCTGGGCCACGGCGAGCACGACCACGAGGTCTACCAGACGCTCGCGGACCTGCGCGAGGCAGACGTCGACGTCGTCACCTTCGGCCAGTATCTCCGCCCCTCCGCGGACCACCTGCCCGTCGGCGAGTACGTCCACCCGGACAAGTTCGATACCTGGCAACGCGTCGCCGAGGAGGAACTGGAGTTCCTGTACTGCGCCTCGGGACCGATGGTGCGCTCGTCGTACAAAGCGGGCGAACTGTTCGTCGACGCCGTGCTCCGGGAGGGGAAAACCGTCGACAGCGCGCGGGCCACCGCGCGGGCCTCCGAGAGCTAGGAAGGCGCTAACGCAGGTCTTAACATCGTCCCAGACGAATTTATCCGTATGACAGATTCAGCAGACAATCCCAAGGACGACCACGAGTTCTCCGAGGGAGAGGGCTTCTCCGGCGACTACGACGAGTTCGATCTCGACCCGCCCGAACTCGAAGTCGACCCGGACAGAGTCGACCCGGTCGACTCCCGCGTGATCCCGGACCTGCTCGACGACGAGACAACCTCGAACGACGAGATCGACGGGAACGCCCTGCTCGACGTCGGCCTGAACTACATGGCGATCAACCGGTACGAGCAGGCGACCGAGACGTTCGAGCGGACCGCCCGGTTTGCCGAGGACGAACTGGTCGAGCAGGAGGCCTGGGTGAACAAGGGCGTCGCCCACGCGGAACTCGAAGAATGGGACGCGGCGATCGGCGCGTACAAGGAGGCCATCTCGATGGATGGCTCCAGCGAGCACGCCGCGACGGCGGAGACGAACCTCGCGTTCGCGCTCTGGGAGTCCGGCCGAAGCGAGCAGGCACTCGAACACGCCGAACGCGCCGTCGAGATCGACCAGCGCTTCGCCGAAGCCTGGTACAACCGCGGATTCCTGATGCTGGAACGCGGTCTGGCCGAGGACGCCCTGAACGCCTTCGACAACGCCATCAGGCTGGGTATGCGTAATCAGGTCACCCTCGAAGAGAAGGCCCGCGCGCTCGAAGAACTGGGCAAGCACGAGGAGGCCGAAGAGATCGCCGAGGAGGCCGAAGACATGCGCCGGGAGGCCGAGCGGGAGATGGTCGACGAGGAGATCGGAGAGTGATCGTCAACGAGCGGACGACCGAGAAGGGACTGCTCGTTTCGGTCTGTGATCCCGACACGCTCGGAGAGAGCTACGAGAGCGACGACATCTCCCTGACCGTGACCGAAGAGTTCTACGGCGGCGAGGAACTCGACGAGGCGGACGTCGTCGAGGCACTCTCCCGGGCGACGATTGCAAACATCGTCGGGGCGGACTCGGTGGCGCTGGCTATCGAACACGGCTTCGTCGAGGAGTCGAACGTTCTCGAAGTCGGTTCGACGGTACACGCGCAGATGCTACGGTTGGCGTAACCTCACGTTTCTTCTGCGGACTCGTCAGCACCCGTATTCACCAGCACGAGACCGAGTAGCGACAGTCCCGCGAGCGTGAGTCCGATCCACTCTAGCCCGCTGTCGAAGGCAAAGGCCGCAACGGTGTGGAAGAGGCCGACAAACGCGAGTCCGAGCAGTAGGAGACTGGCGCCGAGCGCCCGTTTGGTCACCATACAGGAGCGCAGGGGTGGAGCGACTTAACGGGTCGGGTCAGCCGAGATCGGCAGTGCGGAACCGCAGATAGCCGAGGAAGACTGGGACGATGATCCAGGCGAGCAACACGACGGCCGAGAACCACTCCGAGAGGTAGAACGGAACCTCCCCGACGACAAAGTCTTCGAGCGGTGCATCGCCGAAGACGTTGACACCGATAGGGAACTGGAGCGTCAGCGTGGGAACCTGCTGGTCGATTAGCCCCGAGGCGACCACACTGTACGCTTCCATCGGATTGAGTCGCTTGAGCGCTAGCGCCCACGGCTCGATAGGCGACTCGGGGCTGATGGGGCTAGCCGGGAACGAACCGGTTACGATCCGGTAGATGCCGCCGACGAGCACGTCCCAGAAGCCCAGAAAGACCAGATAGGTGCTGACGACGCCCGCCATCGCGCGACCGCGGGAGGCGACCGCCGCGGAGAAGCCGACCGCGATGCCGACGAACGCGAAGCCGAGCAACAGGTGGGCGGCCGCTAGCCCGGCCAGACCGCCGACCGGCACCTCGCCGAACAGCAGACCGGTCAGGAGGATCGCGACGACGAACGCCGCGAGTATCGCGACCCCGACGACGCCCGAACGACCCAGAAGCTTTCCGGCGACGACGTCCTCACGCGTCGGCGGGAGGCTGAGCAGGATCTTGATGCTGCCGGAGCGTCGCTCCCCGACGATTGACATGTAACCCACGATCAGCGCCGCAAGCGGGATAATGATTTGGAGGGGCAACGCGAGTATCGCCGCAAGGTCGCCGGACGGTAGGTCACCCTCGAAATACCAGATCGCGCCGTAGACGAGAACGATCAGGCCGACGAGGAGGCCCGCCAGCGACCAGAGCATCTTGGATCGGACGGCGTCCTCGAAGTCCTTTCGGGCGACGGTCGCGATACTCATGCTGGCACCTCCTTGGCCGTCTTCTCCGCGTCCTCTTTTGTCCCGTTCCCGGTGAGTTCCGCGAACAGGTCGTCGATGTCCTGATCCTCGACCTGAATGTCGCGCACGGTCGTTCCGGCGGCCTCGACATGGTTGATCGCTTTCGCTTTCGCCGCCGACCGGCTACAAGTGATATCGAGGTTGCCGTTGCGTGCTGTCGCGCCGGAGACGCCGTCGATGTCCGAAAGCGTCTCGACCGTCCGGTCGGAGACGTCGTCAACCGACAGTTGGAGGTGAGCGTCCCCGCCGATCTGTGCGTAGAGTTCGTCGAGGGTTCCGACGGCGACGAGTTCGCCCTCGTTCATCACACCGATACGATCACAGACCTCCTCGACGTGATCGAGGATGTGGCTCGAAAAGAAGACAGTCGTTCCGCGCTCGGCCTCCGAGCGGACTATCTCTTGCATCTCCTGGATGCCGGTCGGATCGAGGCCGCTCGAGGGTTCGTCCATGATCAGCAGATCGGGGTCGCCGACCAGTGCCATGCCGAAGGCGAGGCGCTGTTTCATCCCCTTCGAGTAGTCACCGGCGTTGCGGTCGGCGGCGTCGCCGTCGAGGCCGACGCGGGCGAGATACTCCTCGGGGTCGCCGTTCGCACCTTTCGCGCGCTGTACGAACTCGATATGTTTGCGACCGGAGAGGCGCTCGTAGAGATCGAACCCCTCGGGCAGTACGCCGACACGCTTGCGGATCTCCTGTGACTCGTCTCGGATATCGTAGCCGAGTACGGTAGCCGATCCGCTCGTCGGGCGGGCGAAATCGAGCAGCATGTTGATCGTCGTCGATTTTCCGGCACCGTTCGGGCCGAGAAAGCCGAACACTTCTCCGTCGTCGATCTGGAGGGACACGTCGTCGACCGCAACGACGTCGCCGAAGCGTTTGCTCAGCGAGTCGGTTTCGATAGCGGGCATGTCGTTTCCAGCATCGGCCCGGCATACATTAATACCGCCGTCATAGTTTCCGACCGAGAAACTGTGGACGTTTTTATATGATGTGTGATAACGAACAAATGAATGACCGACGATGAGGAAACCGAGCTGCTCGCGATACTCGACGACGAGTATGCACGCTCTATCCTCATCGAGACGAGCAAGGAGCCGATGGATGCAGAGCGGCTTGCCGAGCGCTGTGATGCCTCGCCCCCGACGATCTACCGACGGATCGATCGACTCGACGAGCACGACCTGCTGGAGGCCCAACAGCAACTCGATCCGGACGGTCACCACTACAAGACCTACGCCGCCCGACTCGAACGCGTCGCGGTCGAAATCGAGGACGGTGAGATGGATATCGACGTGTACCGGACGGAAGAGGACCCTTCCGACCGATTCACCAGACTGTACGAGGAGCTCTGATCCGATGACTATCACGCCACTGCTGACGACGACCGGTGGCAGCCCGTTCGTCGGCGTGCTGGTGTTCGTCGGCCAGACGCTGGCGTTCCTGCTGGCATGCTGGATCGTGCTACGCGCCTACCGGGGCTACCAGCGCGCCAGCGCGCCCGCACTGCTGTGGCTGGCTATCGGCGTCGCGCTGCTCAGTGCCGCACCGACCGTGACGCGGTTCCTGCTCCCGACGCTAACCGATCTCCCCTCAGTAACCATACAGGTCGTTGCGACGAGCGGCGAAATCGCAGGCCTGCTGGCGATACTGTACTCGATATTCGGAAACCCATGAGACGGACACGCTACACACCGACCGACCGCGACACTGCCCGCGGGTGGTGGTCCCGATGATCGCAGAGACCGTCCTCTCGGCCATCGAGGCCGAACTCGGCAGTAGCGCGACCATCTTCCTCGTCACGCTGACCAGCGCGGCACTCGGCGGCGTCGTGGCCGGACTCGCCTATCGAGGGTACAGACGCAACCAGAGCGAACCCATGCTCTACCTCGCGGTCGGCGTCGGGTTCCTGACTGTCGTCCCTTTCGTGCTGTCGTACAGCGTCGACGGCCTGACGGACGCGACCGATGCCCAGATACTGCTCGTGATTACGGGCTGTAACCTCGCCGGCCTGCTCGCAATCGCACACTCGTTACGGAGACCGTGAGATGACTACTGACACAAAAGATAATACCGAAACGGATCGTACCGTTCGAAACGACAGAGGGAAAGCGATGAGCACGGGAACCGACACCTACAGCGTTGCAACGGACGGGCTTCGCTGGTTCCTCGGGGCCCCCCTCCGCCGCCAGACCTACTTCAATCTGCTCTACCTGCTGCTGGCCTTCCCGCTCGGACTGGCATACTTCGTCTTCCTCGTCACTGGCTTTTCCGTTGGCCTCGCACTGATCATCCTCGTCTTCGGGCTCCCCCTGCTGGTGCTGACTATCTATTTCGCCACCCAGTTAGCCGCAGTCGAGCGAACGCTCGCGGAGGTGTTACTCGACGTCGACATCCCGGCGGCCGACCCCGCTGCCGACACGGGTGCGCTCGGACGTCTGAAAGCCCTGCTCCTCGACGTCGCCACGTGGAAAAGCACCGCCTATCTGTTCAGCAAGTTCTTCCTCGGCCTGTTCGCGTTCATCGTCGTCACCGTGCTGGGATCGGTCGTCGTCACGCTGTTGCTCGCGCCGCTACATTACGGCAATCCGAACGTCGGCATCGTGATGGGTAGCTCCATCGAGTTCACCCTGCCGGAGTTCGTCTTCGACCGTGGCGGCTGGGAGGTCAGTCTGGCACTTCCCTACAGCGCGACGCTCGAAACCGGCGAAGTAATCTCGACGTACGCCGACTCGGCGTGGAGCGCCCTCGCGTTCAGCGCTATTGGCGTAGTCGTCGGCATCCTCGTCCTGCACGTGACCAACGGGCTGGCGTGGCTGTTCGCACGCTACACCGAACTAATGTTGCGCTTTACGCGACCGTCGATCCTCACCGAACTTCGCGCGTCCTGACGGCGTCTCAGATGGCACCGTAGCGGCGTCTCGCGCGGCAGTAAAACGGCGTCCAGACCCGTCCGACAGGCGGCAGATGGTACGCGACCGAAGGAGTGTTTTGCCTGGAGTCCTTCCGCTTCAGTAATGAGAAGCCACGAGACCGCACCCCTCGATGTCGAGCGAATCCGCGAGGACTTCCCGATCCTGCAGCGGCAAGTTAACGACGGCCAACAGGTCGTCTATCTCGACAACGCGGCGACGAGCCAGACCCCGAACCAGGTCATCGACGTCTTCGGCGACTACTACCGTGGGTACAACGCCAACGTCCACCGCGGGATCCACCACCTCAGCCAGGAGGCCTCCATCGCCTACGAGGAGGCCCACGACCGCCTCGCCGAGTTTATCGGCGCGAGCGGCGGCCGCGAGGAGATGATCTTTACGAAGAACACCACCGAGAGCATGAACCTCGTCGCCTACGCCTGGGGACTACACGAACTCGAACCCGGCGATGAGGTCGTCCTCACGGAGATGGAACACCACGCCGCGCTGGTGACGTGGCAACAGATCGCCAAGCGAACCGGCGCGGACGTCCGGTACATCCGCGTCGACGAGACCGGCCGCCTCGACATGGACCACGCCCGCGAACTGATCGGCGAGGACACCCAGATGGTCAGCGTCGTCCACGTCTCGAACACGCTGGGAACGATCAACCCCGTCGCCGAGTTGGCCGACATCGCTCACGAGAACGACTCGTACATCTTCGTCGACGGTGCGCAGGCCGTCCCGACCCGACCGGTCGACGTCGAAGCGATGGATGCCGATTTCTACGCCTTCTCCGGCCACAAGATGGCTGGGCCGACAGGGATCGGCGGTCTCTACGGCAAAAAAGAGATCCTCGAAGGGATGGAGCCGTTCCTCTACGGCGGCGACATGATCAAGAAGGTCACCTTCGACGACGCGACCTGGAACGATCTGCCCTGGAAGTACGAGGCGGGCACGCCCCTGATCGCCGAAGGGGTCGCGATGGCCGAGGCCGCGGACTACCTCGACGACATCGGGATGGCGAACATCCAGAAACACGAGGAGTTCCTGGCCAACTACGCCTACGACCGGCTTTCGGAGTTCGACGACATCGAGATCTACGGCCCCGAACCCGGCCCCGACCGCGGCGGTCTCGTCGCGTTCAACCTCGGGTCGGTCCACGCCCACGACCTCGCGTCGATCATGAACGACTCGGCGGTCGCAATCCGCGCCGGCGACCACTGCACCCAGCCACTGCACGACAAACTCGGCGTCGCCGCCTCCGCCCGCGCGTCCTTTTACATCTACAACACGCCCGCAGAGATCGATATCCTGATCGATGCGATAGATGACGCGCGGGAACTCTTCGCCTAGAAGGATTACTGTACCCTCGGGACGGTCTGACGAGGGGACCGAGTCAGACCTCGAAGCGCGCGCTTCGGATGCGCGGGAACTCGTCGCCTGAAGCGGCCTCGTTCTGGCAGTTCCTTTGTTCTGGACCCCTGCTCTGGCACGACCGACTGGTCAGTAACGGGGGGTTTTTCAGGGATGAGCGACCACAGGGTGACGATGAACGTTCCACCGGAGATGACGCCACTGTTCGGAACAGTGCTCGTCGTCGCCGTCATCGGAGTCGCAGTCGTGCTCTGGTGGCGCTCGCGACGTGCATCCGACAGTTCGGCCTCGAAGCGCGCCCACCAGAAGGCACAGAGCCGTGACGCGCCGGTCGAGAAAGGCGAGATTATCGAGGCTGGGGTCGAAGAGCTGACCGAACACCATAGCGGGGAGACCGATGCCGTCGTCAAGGTCGAGGGGTTCGTGATCTTCGTCAAGGACGTTCCCAAGGAGGTCCAACCGGCGGAGATGCTCCGCGTGCGCGTGCTCTCGTTCAATCGGAAGGGCACCTCGGCAAGCGGGAAACTCCTCGAACGACTCTGAAACGGCGATCTATCGCAATCGACCGCTAGCGATCCGGTGGCGGCGTCGGAATCCTTTTGCCGCAGACGCACCTATCTATTTTCAACAATGGGAATGGGATCAGATATGTATCGCCAGCAGATCCTCGATCATTACAAGAACCCGAGAAACTACGGGGAGATCGAGGAGCCGACCTACACGCACGTCGGCGAGAACCCGATGTGTGGCGACGAGATCCGGGTCGACGTCAAACTGGCCGAGGACGACGAGACGATCGAGGGCGTCGCCTTCCAGGGTGACGGTTGTGCGATCAGCCAGGCGAGCGCAAGCATGCTCTCGACGAAGCTACCCGGCAAATCTATCGAGGACTTGATGGAGATGGATCGAGACGATATCGTCGACATGCTTGGCGTCGACATCAGTCCGATGCGAATCAAGTGTGCCGTCCTCGCCGAGAAGGTTGCACAGGACGGATACAAGATTCATACTGGAGAGAAGGATCTCGACCGGACGTCGACCGAAGACGACTGAGCCGCTGTTTTCTACCGCACAGTAAGCACGTTTTAGCTATCGAACGACGTTGACTGGCACGTCCGAGCGGCGGACGACGGTCTCGGCGACGCTTCCGAGTAGCAACCGCTTCACGCCGGACAGGCCTTTGCTCCCCATCACGGCCTGGTCGATGTCGTGTTCCCGAGTGTACGAGAGGATCACGTGTGCCGGCCGACCCTCCCGGAACTGGACGTCGAACTCCGTCGCTTCGGGGTCCACCCGGTCGAACCGGTCGCGGGCCTCTCGGGCAATCTGCTCGCTTTGCTTGATCTGTTCCCCATTCTCTGTCACGTAATCGCCCTCCAGCGGATGGATCACGTACAGCACCGTAATCGAATCCCCTTCGTGGTGTTCGAGCGCGTGCTCCAGAGCCTTCCAGGCGGTGTCCGAACCGTCGACCGGAACGAGGATCTCTCTCCCCATGACAGTATGCACGGGCGGGATTCGCTTAGTGTTTGAGTAGGTCCGGTCTCGCTACTCGAAGCCCTCTTCCCACCGGAACCGGCCGTTTCGCTGGACTGTTTCCCCATCGATTTCCAGCCGGGAATCCTCGCTGACGTCCGTGATCAGGTCGACGTGAACGGCGCTGTCGTTTCCAGCCACGCCGTCGGGCATGTTGGCGTCGTAGGCCCGACCGAGCGCGAGGTGGACGGTGTCGCCCATCTTCTCGTCGAACAGGATGTTGTCGGTGAAGCGATCGATCCCGCGGTTCATGCCGATCCCCAGTTCGCCCAGGCGGCGCGCGCCCGCGTCGGTATCGAGGACATCACCGATCACGTCGGCGTTCTGGCCGGCGTCGTACTCGATAACCTCGCCGTCCTCGAACGTCAGCGAGACGTCCCGGACCCGCTTGCCGTGGATGGTCATCGGGACGTCGAACTCGACGTGGCCGGTCGTGCCGTAGGGGGCGGTGAAGACCTCGCCGCTCGGGAGGTTGTGCGAGTCGTAGGCGACTGTGGCACAGCTATTGACCGCCGTTCGCTCGTCTATCGACATCGTCAGGTCGGTGTTCGCGGAGACAAGTCGGACCTCGCTTCCCTCGTCGAGCAGGTCCTTCATCCGATCCATCTCGTCGGCGAGGGAGTCCCAGTCCCGCAGAACGGCGTCGTAGACGAACTCCTGGTACTCCTCGTAGGCCATGCCTGCCTGCTGGGCAAGCGATCGGGTAGGGTGGACGGTCGAGACCCAGTCGGTATCCATCCGGGCCTCGCGCACTCCCTCCCTCGCTTTCGCGTGGGCCTGCCGGCGCTCCGCGGGGACGTCCGCCGTTGCCGACGTGTTGTGGCCACCCCCCAGCGAGAGATAGGCGTCCGCGTTCTCGTAGAGCGCGAGTTCGTGAGCCGGGTCCGCGTCGAACTCGTCGTCGTGGGCGCTGAGATACGCTCTGGCGATTTCGCCGGACGACCGCGTCGTGACGAGGTTCGCCCCCCGTTCACCGAGTAACTCCGCCGTCGCCACTGCGAGTTCGTGGGCACCCGGACTGACTGCGAGGACGACGTCGTCGCCCGCCTCGATCCGCGCGCTCCAGTCGACCAGTACCTCGGCGTGTCGTTTGATCCGATCGTCCATATCTCCCGAAAACGGCGGCGGCTACAAATACGTCGGGGAACCGACCTAGTCGTCCTGATCGGCAGGCGCAGTCGTGTCCGACGCCTCGACCGCCGGTTCGTCGATATACTTTTCCTTCCAGGTCCCACGCAGGAACCATCCTACCGCGACTATCGCCCCGAGCACGTTCCCGACCGCCATCCCGATCCAGATACCCGTCTCGCCCATATCGAAGGCGAACACGAGCAGATAGACCGTCCCCACGCGGCCGACCCACAGCGTGATGATCGAGATGACCATCGCCACCTTCGTGTTCCCGGCCCCACGGAACGCGCCGAGCATCACCTGCGAGACGCCGATGAAGGCGAACTCGACCGAGCGGATCTGAACGTAGTCGACGCCGAGCGCGATGGTCTCCGGTGCGTCGGGGACGTCACCGAGGAAGATACTCACGATCGGTTCGGTGAACGTGACCGCGATTACCGCGACGACGAGCATGACGCCCGCACCGGTCGTGGCAGCGAGCCACGCCGACCGCGCCGCTCGATCCGCCCGGTCCGCACCGAGGTTCTGCCCGACCATCGTGTCTATCGCTCGACCCAGCCCCATCGCGGGAAGGAAGACCAGCGAGATCAGTCGGTTCCCGAGTCCGTACGCGGCGACCACTGTCGGCGCGAACGTGACGACCATCGCGGTCAGACTGATCATCGCGAGCGCGCTCGTGCTCTGCTCGATCATGCTGGGCGTACCCAGCCGAACGATATCTTCGATAATATCGAGGTCCGGGCGGAGATGGCTCAGGCGAACGGCGGGTCCGACCGACGTACCGAAGAGGATACCGAGTCCCAGCCCCGTCCCCGCCCCGCGGGCGATAATCGTCGCGGCCGCTGCGCCCTCGATACCCCAACCAGTGAACCCAGTGCTAGCGAGCAGCGACGCTTCGACCCCCTGCAGTCCGGTCCACAGCATGAGCGGGTTGTTCTGAAAGCCGAAGATCAGGAACGGATCGAGGAGGACGTTCGCGACCACCGAGACCACCATCACCAGCATCGGCGTTCGCGTGTCGCCATACCCGCGCATGAGCGCCGAAAAGACGAAAAACCCGAACAGCAGCGGCATCCCGAGGAAGAAGACCTCCATGTAATCCGCGGCCAGCGGAATGACGTTTGCCGCGGTATCCGGATCACTCGGTAGGAGTTCGAGCGCCGGGCGCGTGTAAAAGTAGCCGACGATACCGATAACGACCGAGAGCAGACTGACGAACGAGACGGTCTGGCCCGTGACTAGCCCTGCCGACCGGTCACCCTTCGCACCGATATACTGGGCGACAAGGATCGCACCCGCGGTCGTAAAGCCGCCCGCGACGGCGATCAGCAGAAAGATCAGCGGAAACGCGAGGCTGATCGCACCGACAGCATCCGCAGAGAGTCGGCCGAGATAGAGCGTGTCAGCGACGTTGTAGGTCACCTGCAACAGTTGGATGACAACTATCGGCCACGCGAGATGAAAGAGCGGCCGGATCAGGCTTCCCTCGGTGATCGATTCTTTCGGCTCGTCGCCGGAATCGTCCTGTTCGGCCGTCGTATCGTTCGGGTCCGCTGGAGGGCGGTCCGAGTCGCGGGGCTGATCAGTCACTATCTTTGAAAAGGGAGCATGGGCAGTTCAGTATTTTGATGTGACTCTCGCACACGTTGTCAGCGACCCACCGAGATGTCCGAGAGATATCTCGTGCGGTCTGTTTTCTATCCGTCGGCCCGAAACGCGAGTAGTTTGTCAGTCACCCAGGGGAACGACGATTCGTCCGGAAAACCCCCGGGAGATGCCGACAAAGTGTCATATCGTCATCTCGACTCGTGTCTCGGCATCTCTGTCGGCTTCAAGGGTCGCGACTGCGACGTAGTCCCCCGATTGGGGATCGGACCAGGTGTATTCGTGTTCGAGAGTCTCACCGGGAGACAAGGTCACGCGCTCGAGCGCCTGAGTGAACATCTTGTCGTCGCTCCACCGCCAGACGGCCACGTCAGTGTCGGTATCGTGGACGGTAACGTCGGCGTGCTGTCCAGTTCGGAACGTCAACTCGACAGCCTCAGTGCCCCTGTTGGTCACGGCAAACCGAATCGTGATGTCCTCGTCGACAGTCACGTCCAGAGTCGGGTCCAGTGACATCCGTGGGAACGCTTCAGTCGTCTACACCGTCTGGGTTTCGCTCGTCTCGTTACCGGCGGCGTCGAGTTCGGTGACCGCACCGTTCAGCGTCGCAGTGCTCGAACCGATTGGCGGTCGGTCGTCCCAGAGGTCGAATCGTCATTTGATCTTGCCGCTCGCAACGTTGCTCGCAACAAAAGAAAGCCAAGGGCCGGATTTGAACCGGCGATGGGCGGCTCTGCAGGCCGCTGCGTTAGGCCGAACTCTGCCACCTTGGCGCAAGAAAACGTAGACGGGACTCCCGCTTAAGCCCTGCGTTTCGACAGTGGGAGTCGGGTCGGCATCGGCCACGCGTCCGCGCTGACCGGCACTGCCGCTCTCCCTTCTGAATGAAATAACCCCCGCGCCCGAATGGGCGCGGAGGGTCTATGAATAGCAGGCGGCGATCCGGTGTTTCCAGAGGGTCTCCCACTCCAGTACTTGCCGGAACGCTGGCAGGCTTATCTTCCGTGTTCGGGATGGGTACGGGAGTTGCCCTGCCGCTCTGGCCGCCTTAACGCCAACTCGTGGACTCGAACCACAATAATGGACACCTGTCCGTTGGTCAGTTGACCACCATATTCGTGTACGTGCGATCCAGTTTACGCCTGGACCAGGTCAGCAGAGCGAGTCGCTCTACGTTGTGGACCAGTGCAGATGATACACTCGGATATGAGTGAATGGCTTGGCATGTTAGTGCTCGCGGGCTCAACGTCTCGTTGCCTCGACGCGGACACCCCAAGTCTATCGAACTCGTCTTCTACGAGTTGCCTCAAGAGTACTTCGTATCCAGGTGGGTTTCGAGCTTAGATGCGTTCAGCTCTTACCCCGTGGTGCGTAGCTGCCCGGCACGTGCCCTTGCGGACAACCGGTACACCAGTGGCACCCAAGCGCAGTTCCTCTCGTACTATACGCTTGTTCCTGTCAAGTACTCAAACACCCCCAATAGATAGCAGCCGACCTGTCTCACGACGGTCTAAACCCAGCTCACGACCTCCTTTAATAGGCGAACAACCTCACCCTTGCCCGCTTCTGCACGGGCAGGATGGAGGGAACCGACATCGAGGTAGCAAGCCACCCGGTCGATATGTGCTCTTGCGGGTGACGACTCTGTTATCCCTAGGGTAGCTTTTCTGTCATCAATCTGGCCCATTGAGGGCCATGATTGGTTCGCTAGACCCCGCTTTCGCGTCAGCGTCCTTCGTTAGGCAGGACACTGTCAGACTATCTTGTGCTCTTGCACTCTGCGCCGGATTTCTGACCCGGCTGAGATAATCATGGGGCGCGCTCGATCTTCTCTCAAGCGCGTACCGCCCCAGTCAAACTGCCCGGCTACCGGTGTCCTCCGCCAGGAGTGAGAGTCACAGTCACTAGTGGGTAGTATTTCAAGATTGCCTCGGTGGCCGCCAGCGCGGGTACCTGTGTAGCGGCTCCTACCTATTCTGCACACTAGCGACCGTGTCTCAGCGACAGCCTGCAGTAAAGCTCCATAGGGTCTTCGCTTCCCCTTGGGGGGCTCCAGACTCCGCACTGGAATGTACAGTTCACCGGGCCCAACGTTGGGACAGTGACGCTCTCGTTCATCCATTCGTGCAAGCCGCTACTGAAGCGGCAAGGTACTACGCTACCTTAAGAGGGTCATAGTTACCCCCGCCGTTAACGGGTCCTTCGTCCCATTGTACTGGGTGTTCAGATACCCGCACTGGGCAGGATTCAGTGACTGTACGAGTCCTTGCGGATTTGCAGTCACCTGTGTTGTTACTAGACAGTCGGAGCGTCCGAGATACTGCGACCTGCTCCATAAAGAGCAGGCATCCCTTCTTGCGAACGTACGGGACTAACTTGCCGAATTCCCTAACGTCGGTTGCTCCCGACAGGCCTTGGCTTTCGCCGCCATGGATACCTGTGTCGGTTCTCGGTACGGACACCGTACTCAGATTTTCACGGGTTCCAGGTTGACCCAGCTTGCGGTATCTCGCCGTTCGTCCGCTTCGTGCCATTACGGCTTCCACGGAGTTGGACGGTTACACTGGGCGCGAGCCCAGCCTGGGCGACCCCGAAACGTCTCCTTTGAATGTACGGTGGCGCAGAAATATTAATCTGCTACCCTGTTTCGATCTCCTCGAATTGCGAGAGATCTTAGGACCGGCTAACCCTCGGCTGATCAGCATTGCCGAGGAACCCTTATCCATTTGGCCGTCGGGGGTCTAACCCGACTATCGCTGCTACTATGGCCAGAATTGTCGTCACCAGTCGGTCCACACGAGTTCTCACCCGTGCTTCCACCCAACTGGAGCGCCAACCTACTCGATCACTCTGTGAAGAGTGCGGCCAGGTCTCGGTAGTGGATTTGAGCCCCGATCATTTTGGGCGCCCCGAACCTCGGCCGGTAAGCTATTACGCTTTTCTTAGAGGGTAGCTGCTTCTAAGCTCACCTCCCGGCTGTCTGGGGCTCGGGACCACCTTCGGTTGCACTTAATCCACATTTTGGGACCTTAACCCGGCGCTGGGTTGTCTCCCTTACGGTACGCAGGCTTACCCCGCGCACCGGAATCCACGCGTCAACAGCGTTCGTAAGTTCGGAGTTTGACAGATGAGCCGACTCCTCTCGGAGGCGGGGTCATCAATCGGTAGCTCTACCTCACGAACGACCTCGGCGTAGGTCATGCTTCGACATGTTTCGGTTGGAACCAGCTGTTGCCGGACTCGATGGGCCTTTCACCCCTATACGTGAGTCACGAGAGGGTATTGTAGGACACCAACTCTAACAGGCCTCCACATGGCTTTCGCCATGCTTCACCTTGCTCACGCATAGATCGTCCGGATTCGGGTCGTGTCCGAATGACTCCCCGCACTTGAATACGGCGGCCCTGGGGCAAAGCCCTGCGGCCATGTCGGTTTCCCTATGCCTTCCCGGATGCACCGGTTAGACTCGTCATTCAGACACACTCTCTGGCTCGTTTTTCAAAACGCACGACGCGACATCGGCTTCCATTGGGTCCTACTGTGGGGTCGCCCCCAGGTCGTTTTCCAATGGACCTTGTATGCCCCGTCGCTCAGTGGCTGACTGAGTTCAAGCCCTATTGCACCTCCCGTTGTGGGGTGCTTTTCAGCGTTCGCTCACGCTACTTGTTCGCTATCGGTCTCGAGGAGTGTTTAGTCTTCTCAGTCGATGCCTGAGATATTCACGAGGGATATCCAACCCCCGCTACTCTGGAACTGACGCACACTCTACTGCTCGATCGTACGGGGTTGTCACCCTGTTTCACGCTCCGTTCCAGGAGACTTCTGATCGAGGTTCAAGTGCTGCAAGTCAGCCCGAACACCACATTGCCCGTGAAGGCTTCGGTTTGGACTGTGTCGCGTTCACTCGCGGTTACTAACGATATCGCGGATTGCTTTCTATTCCTGCCGATACTGAGATGTTTCAGTTCTCGGCGTTCCCCATTGCGCAAAGCAATTGCGGTGAGGATTCCTATTTGGAGATCCCGAGTTCTTCGCCTCCGTGCGGCTCCCTCGGGCTTTTCGCAGCTTGGCACGTCCGTCGTCGGCTCTCGAGCCGAGCTATTCACCAGCCAGCGTCGTAGCCACGTCTGTCGTCTAATCGTCTAAATCGTGTGTCGTCTGTGTTGGACCACTGCGGTTGAGCAGACTCGCAAGTCTGCCGAACTGGTCCAGTGGACGTCTGGATCGCACGTACACATGGTCTCGTCACACCCGGGGTGGTCTAGCCGAGTGTTCAACCCTTCCCATCCGCGCTTACACGGGATGGTGCATCAGTTTCGCTTCGTACTCCAACCGAGCGCCGTTTCCCACTTAAGGGCAACGGTTCGCGATTCGAGCACGAGTCATGGACCCACAGGGATTCTGAACCCTGGGCATCCTCCTTGCAAAGGAGGCACTCTACCGCTGAGCTATGGGCCCACTCCGGGCAGAGCCCGGAGAGGCGTGTATAGTGTTAGCTTTGATAGTTCGTTAGCGCCCGGACGCGTCGTGGTGGCGTCGGCCGGCGTGCGGACAGTGCATGAGTATATAGGTGGGTCGGGGCGTCGCCCCGATCCCGGTCAGTGGAGGTGATCCAGCCGCAGATTCCCCTACGGCTACCTTGTTACGACTTAAGCCCCCTTGCGGAGCCCAGATTCGACCGAGGAACTCGGCCTCATCCGGACCCCACTCGGGTGCTTTGACGGGCGGTGTGTGCAAGGAGCAGGGACGTATTCACCGCCACCTTCTGAGTGGCGATTACTACCGAATCCAGCTTCATGAGGGCGAGTTTCAGCCCTCAATCCGAACTACGACCGAGTTTCGGAGATTAGCGCCCCCTCTCGGGGTTGCATCCCACTGTCTCGGCCATTGTAGCCCGCGTGTCGCCCAGCACATTCGGGGCATACTGACCTACCGTTGCCCGTTCCTTCCTCCGTGTTAGCCACGGCAGTCTCCCTAATGTACCCACCTGGCGCGAGCCAGTGCTGGCAATTAAGGATGCGGGTCTCGCTCGTTGCCTGACTTAACAGGACGCCTCACGGTACGAGCTGACGGCGGCCATGCACCTCCTCTCAACAGGTCTGATAAGCTCATCACACTGATCGTCACTCCTGTTGTCGATGCTGGTGAGATGTCCGGCGTTGAGTCCAATTAAACCGCAGGCTCCTCCGGTTGTAGTGCTCCCCCGCCAATTCCTTTAAGTTTCATCCTTGCGGACGTACTTCCCAGGCGGTCCGTTTATCGTCTTCACTGCGGCACAGCACAGGCTCGTAGCCTGTGCCACACCTAACGGACATCGTTTACGGCCAAGACTACCCGGGTATCTAATCCGGTTCGTGACCTTGGCTTTCGTCCCTCACCGTCGGATCTGTCTTCTCGAGGCGCTTTCGCCACCGGTGGTCCGACCAGGATTATAGGATTTCACTCCTACCCCGGTCGTACCCCTCGAGCCATCCAGTCCCAAGCCAGGCAGGTTTCGCCGGCCGCCTACGTGTTGGGCACGTAGATTTCCCGACGAACTTACCTGGCAGGCTACGGACGCTTTAGGCCCAATAACAGCGGCCATCACTTGAGCTGCCGGTATTACCGCGGCGGCTGGCACCGGTCTTGCCCAGCTCTTGTTCCACCACCTCCCTACGGTGGTGAAAAGCGAGGACTATATGCCCTCGCACTGGGGATCCCCTTATCGCACTGGCGTGCAGTGTAAAGGTTTCGCGCCTGCTGCGCCCCGTAGGGCCCGGTATCTTGTCTCAGATACCGTCTCCGGGCTCTTGCTCTCACAACCCGTACCGATTACTGGCACGGTGGGCCGTTACCCCACCGTCAACCTAATCGGCCGCAGCCACAGCCTCTGGCGCCGGAGCGTTTCCAGTTCCGTGCAGTTCCAGCAGCGGAACGGTATCAGGCATTAGCCTCAGTTTCCCGAGAGTATTCCTGTCCAGAGGGTAGTTTGGCCACGTGTTACTGAGCTTTCCGCCACGAGTCTGAACTCGTGCGACTAGCATGGCTAAATCGGATCCCCATAGCAATGGCCTCCGGCAGGATCAACCGGAATGTGCCCCCTGGTGGGGGCGGTTAGGCGGGATGCCATCCCAGAGGGATGGCGTCACCTTATGTTCCCCGTCAGGGAACATGATCGCGTTTGTAACATTGCATGAGTCCGTAATCCGGCGACGACCAGGCACGAGCGCCCGGATGTCGCCGAACTACCAAAGCTAACATCAGATTCCATCGTGTACGGCGGACCGCAGGGGTGGAATCCTCATCTCTTTCGGACCAAATATTACCTCGAGAAAGCCCTTAAGGCCTTCGAAGCGCGTCTTTCGGTCCAGGCGACTGAGGCCCGAGTTGAACGGGCCGTCGGTCGCATCGTGTCGTTCGCATTCAATCCGAGTACCCTTATACACTTAAGGGCGTCGGATTCCGACTCCGTCGAGGATGTCGACGGAACCGCCGTGCGCAATACGACAGTAGTCCACTTTCACACTTAAGGGCATCGTTTTGCCACGAGCGTGTGAGCGGTGGAGCGTACCTGCCTCCGAGTCAGGTCGTGACCAGAGGGACACCGAGCGACTCGGTGGGAGTCGACTGCGTCACGTCGCTTGCATACTGTCGGAAGCCGGTGGTAAACTTAAGGCCGTCGAACGAATCCGCCATCGGAAGAGCGTACCATGGCAACGGGATGACTCGGTACAGCAGGTCACGGTACGAGCTGTGTTCAGGTCGTAAGGTGGCCGCACAGATGCGATACGGTAACAGAAGTGAAAGGTGGTTACAGAGAGCGTCGAAGGTGCTCGGCTACCGAACTGGCCGAGCACGACAAAAAAGCCATTCCTGGCGGACGATTTATTCGTCGAGGTGCTCGATGCCCTGTTTCGAGACGTTCGCCTCGGTGATCTCTTCGGGCATCCAGTCCGGCTTGTCGTCCGGCGCCTTCTCGTGCCAGGCCCAGCCTTCATAGATATGGACCTTGTCGGTACCTTTCTCCCGAAGTCGGAGTTCCGTCATCTCGGCCTCGTCTTCCGACGGTGCTGGTTCGAGACGCCGGGCGGCTTTCAGGGCAGCCTGTCGGGGAGTGTTACCCGAAAACACGCTCGGTTCCTCGCCTTCCTGTTCGCGCAGTGCAAAGTTTCGCTTACCGTCTTCACGTACCATGGTTTGTTGCCTCCATGAGAACCGAGCACATGACTCAATATAAATATATCCCCGAGGGGACGCCGATTCAGTGCTTAGTATATAATTCTAACCCATTTGTTCTCGCATGAGAGTGTGAAAACGTACGACGAAAGGGTGGTACAGTCGATATGTAGCCCCGAAAGGATGTCACGCGCACGGCTACCGTCCCCGAAATAGTTGCGTCCGTAGAAAACACTTAAGTATGTCGTGTGGCGAACTTCGTCATAGAATACCTCGATGGTACGGAAAAAGAAGCTCAGTCCCAGTGGTGCGAAGGGCGAAGACGGAGAATACCACAACGTCCACATCAACCTACACGAAGACGAGCTGGCGGTGGCTGGGATGGAGATCGGCGACGACGTCTTTGTACGTGTTCGGGAGGGCAAGATCATCATTCAGAAAGCGGACCAGGACGAAGTAGAGCACGACTTCTAACCCCCCGTACCGTCGATATCGTGTCTTCGGGAACTTTATAGCCAAACGGCCCAGGGTGACACACGATGGACGTTTACAGTCTCGCAAAGCCGATATTTTTCAAACTCCCACCGGAAACCGCTCACAATCTCGTCCACACTGGCCTCAAGATCGCACAGAACACGCCAGTCGAACGAGCGGTTGCAAACAGATATGCAGTCGAAAGCGACCGTCTCACAGTCGACCTGTGGGATCTCGAGTTCCCGACACCGGTCGGTGTGGCTGCTGGCTTCGACAAGAACGCGGAAGTCCCGTCGATGCTGAGCGCGCTCGGGTTTGGTCACGTGGAGATCGGAGGTGTCACCGCCGAGAAACAGCCCGGGAACCCGCGTCCGCGGATGTTCCGTCTCCCGGAGGACGAAGCGCTCATCAACCGGATGGGCTTTAATAACGACGGCGCAGACGAGATCGGCGAGCAGATGCGCCGACTCGAACTCCCCGACGTGCCAATCGGTGTGAACATCGGCAAGTCGAAGTCCACGCCGCTCGAGGAGGCCGCAGACGACTACGCGTACACGTACGAGCGCGTGGCCGAACACGGCGACTACTTCGTGGTCAACGTCTCCAGCCCGAACACGCCCGGCCTCAGAGAGCTACAGAACCGGGAGCATCTGGAACGGATCCTCGGGCGACTCAAAGAACAGGGTGCGTATCCGCTACTCGTCAAACTCTCGCCGGATCTGCCCGAGAGTTCGATCGAAGACGCGCTCGCCGTCGTCGACGACCTCGATCTCGACGGCATCATCGCCATCAACACGACGACAGAGCGAGCGGAGACGCTAACGAATCCGAACGCCGCCGAAGAAGGCGGTCTCTCCGGGAAGCCGATCGAGCAGCGAGGAACACGGACGGTACAGTTCGTCGCCGAACGGACCGACGTACCGGTGATCGGCGTGGGCGGCATCTCCAGTGCGGAAGGAGCCTACGAGAAGATCCGGGCCGGAGCGAGCGTCGTCCAACTGTACACCGGGCTAGTCTACGAGGGCCCCGGGATCGCACGCAAAATCAACGAGGGGCTGCTGGACCTGCTCGATCGGGACGGCTTCGATTCGGTCGAGGACGCCGTCGGCGTGGATCTATAGCGCATCGGCTACAGGTTTTTCTACCAGACCGAGCCCAGAGCGACGCGTGTACTGGCCGATGCCGTGGCGTGGTTCGAACTGTGCACCGCGACACGCCACGGGCGAAAGCGGTGCCTGTTCGCTACTGTAGCGCGTCCAGTCGGAACTCGAACGCCGAAACCGGCAGTTCGAGTTCGTGTTCGACCAGCACCCCGGGATGGACTTCGCCGACGATACCGACCGGTTCACCGTCGATGACGACCTCGGCAGTCCGGCCGTCGATAAAGCTCGGGTGCGTCGTCGCCGGCGTCTCCAGTTCGACGCCGAAGTTCCGTGCTAGCGCCTGGAGACGGCCCTTGGCGTCCTCGTAGGTGGCATCGTGTCGGGCGAGTACGCCAGCGACCGCACGGTGTTCGGCAACGTTCGTGTTCTCCGATTGGTCCACCTGCGCGGCGAGACCGATCTCGACGAGGTCCTGTGGATACCGCCGGTGTGTGTTCCCTTCGAGCACCATCATCAGCGAGGGGAGCACCCACGTCCGAAGCATGGTGTAGTCCTCGCTGTAGGGGTTCTTGATCGTGGTCGGCGTCCCCGCGCCGACGGCATCGGCATCCGGCGAGAGGCTCATCCGATCGAAGTTCTCGGCCTCGTTGATCATGTAGAAGTTCAGCATGTCCTCGAAGCCGAGTCCGACGAGTTGGGTTCGGACGGCATCTTCCAGTCGGGAGCGTTCGTGTCGCCCACCGACAGTGCTCACGTCGGGGTACCGCGGTTCGAGGTCGTTGAATCCATACGCCCGGCCGAGGTCGTCGACGAGATCCAGGGGATGGAGGATATCGACGCGATACGGCGGAATCGTCGCCTCGTAGATCAGGTTGCCCTCGTCGTCCTCAGCCGTCACGGCATCGAGGCCGGATCGCTCGAAGAGGTCGATCACTTCGTCGGGGTCGAAGTCGACGCCGAGCAGCGTCTCGATCCGCTCGTGTGAGACAGCCTTCTCCGATAGCTCGAAGTCGGGGCGCACGAGACTTCGTTGCGCCTCGTGCTCGTCAGCCGCGGTCTGATGGGTGGAGAGTTCGCGGTCGGAGTACTCCACCATGACGTCCTCGATGGTCGCGGCGCGGGCGTCGAGCGCGTAGCAGATGATCGCACACATTCGGTCAATCGTCCACTGGTCGGTGCCCGTCAGTTCGACGAACAGATTGCGCGAGTCGGTCGTCACCTCGGTACGGCGACCGTTGATCACTGGCGGGAACGAGAACAGGCCGATGTCGTCGTAGATCGCCGGATAGCGGTCGTACTCGCTAACGAGGTCGGCGTACGTCTCCCCCGTCGAGTGTTCTTCGAGCACTTCTCCGGGAGTGAGTTCCCGGTCGGAGTCGAGCGGGACGAACCGGTCGCCATCCGGTTCGACGCTCGTGTAGCGGATGCTGTTGGTCGTACGCTCGTCCCCGGCGGTCGGGTCGAGCGACGTGCCTTTCAGCATCGTAAGATCGTGGATGCCGATGGCACCCTTCGCACGCTTGCGGCCCATCGTAGCGTGGAGCTTTTCCTGCAACTGGATAAGCGAATCCAGCGCAGCCTCGTCCAGCGAGACGCCGCGGATCACCGCACCGGTGACGTAGGGGCGGTCCTCCGGGGCGTCTTCGACCTCGATGACCCAGTCAGCGTCGTTCGTGTTAGGGACGTGAACGCCACGGTCGTCGCCGTACTGGTAGCGGAGCGACCGGGCGATCCCCTCGACGGAGAGCCGATCCAGTCGGTCCGGCGCGAACTCCAGTTCGAAGTCGCCGTTCTCGGTCGAGCCCTCGTACTCGAGGCCGAGCGAGAACAGGTCGTCTTTGAGTTCCTCGTCGGATTTCTCCTCGTGGTCGGTCAGTTCGCGCAGTTCGTCCGGGTCGACGTCGACTGTTGGCATCAGTACATCACCTCGGTATCGCGTAGCAGTTCGAGATCACACAGCGTCCCGTGGACATCACGGATGTCCTCGAAGCCGTAGATCAGCATGAGCAGGCGTTCGAGGGCGAGCCCCCACGCCATCACGTCGCAGTCGACGCCCAGCGGTTCGAGCATCTCCTCGCGGAAGATGCCGCTGTTGCCGATCTCGATCAGTTCGCCCGTCTCGGGGTGGGTCCCGAAGAGCTCGAAACTCGGTTCGGTGTAGGGGTTGTAGTGCGGTTTGAACTCGATATCGGTGATCCCGAACTGGGCGTAGAACTCCTCGAAGGTGCCCATGAGGTCACGCACCGAGAGGTCCTCGGCCATCACCCAGCCCTCGATCTGGAAGAACTCCAGCAGATGCGTCGGATCGAGCGTGTCGTTACGGTAGACCTTCTCGACGCTGAAGTACCGCTGGGGCGGTTCGAGTTCGCCGACCTGCTCGCCGGAGAGATACCGAGTCGAGAGTGACGTGGTGTGCCCGCGCAGCGCGAGCGCACGCGCGAAGTCCTCGTCCCACGGTGAGTGGTAGCCGTCGCCGTGCTCGCCGACGCCTTCGCGGTGGGCGCGCTCGACGCGCTCGACGAGGTCGGCCGGAAGGTCGTCGATCTCCTGGGGGTTGTCCATTGCAAAGCGGTCCCAGTGGGTTCTCGCCGGGTGGTCCTGGGGCATGAACAGACAGTCGTTGATCCAGAAATCCGCGTCGACGTGGGGGCCCTCCATCTCCTGAAAGCCCATGCCGACGAGGACGTCCTTGACGCGATTGGCCGTCTGGCGAAGGATGTGCTCTTTCCCGCCGCCGTACTCGGGGGCGTCCGCTTCGACGTTGTATTCCGTGAACTCGACCTCGCTCCACTCGCCGCTGGTGAGCATCTCGGGGGTGAGCTGGTCGACGGTTTCGGCCACCTCGACGCCCTCCATCAGCGCGGTGATGCCGTCGTCGGTGAGTCGCACCGACCGGACCGTCCGCTCCGAGCGATCGACGAGCCCACGGTGAGCTAGCTGGTCGAGCGTCTCCTCGTCGGCCGGGGCCGGATCGCCGGACGCCAGCGCCTCGAGCGCCGCCGCCTCCGCATCGGTATCGGGATCGGCGTCGGGATCGGCCGTGATCTCGCCGCTGTCGATGGTGCCGTAGCCTTTCCGGGCGTAGTTCGAGAGCGCGATATCGACGGCCGCTCCGTCGAGGCCGGACGCACCGATACCCTGGCCCATGGAGACGGCATCCTCGTCCGCACCGAGCTCTGTGGCCGCCTCGTAGAGGCGGACCTCGGGAAGCCCCTCCTCGAGATACTGCCGCCCTTCGTCGGTGAGTTCGACGCTCTCCTCGACCGTCTCCTCGATCGAGACGAGCCCATCGGATTCGAGATTGAACGCCGCGCCGGTGACGGTCTCGGGCTTTTCCTCTGTCAGCGTCGCTATCTGGTCGATCGTCTGTGCCTCGTCCGCGCTCGCGGCTTCGAGGACCGCGACCTGTGATGCTGGGAGTTTCATGGATTCATGTATGTCACACTGCGTGGTCGTCAGTTACCGGTTCCGGTTTAGCGGTCGGTTTCGTCGACGCGTCGGGCGAGAAGCCGTCTGCGTGAGTCCACCGATCGATCAGACCGAAAAGAAAAACCCGAGACCCTGACTGGCTGGTGGTCGGATCGCCGCACCACTGGCACGAGTAGCGGGTTCGGGTGCCATACGAACCCATAGTGAGGAGTCAGAAAAAAACCTTGCGAGTCACGGTCATGATAGAAACCAACACGGGATAGATCGTTCTCGTGAAATGAAAACCGACTGGGAGCATATACAGTTACACCACCAAGCTACGATCGAACAGGGCGAATACGAACGGTACCGAGCCCGAAACAGCAATCGGCTATGAGCAGAGCAAATGCGGCCCGGCTTCCAGCGGGAACAACTACGACGAACCATCCATGACATCCGAACGCGAACTCCTCGATCAACTCAGCACAGTGACCGACCCACAGTTGGACGACGATGTCGTCTCGCTCGGGCTGGTAAACGACGTCGCTGTCGAAGACGGGACGGGTCACGTCTCGCTCGCGCTGAACACACCCTACGCACCGGGCGAGATGGAACTCGGTGATCGAATCCGAACGGCCGTCTCGGACCTCGGCTTGGAGCCGGAGCTACACGCCGGCGTAGACGAGGAACTGGGCTTCGACACCGAGGTGTACCCCAACGTCAAGAACGTCATCGCCGTCGCGAGCGGCAAGGGCGGCGTGGGCAAGACGACTGTCGCGACGAACCTCGCCGCCGGGTTGAGCGACCTCGGCGCGAACGTCGGCATCCTCGACGCGGATATCCACGGGCCGAACGTCCCGCGCATCCTCAACGTCGAGGACGAACCGGCGCTGACCGACGATCAGCGTCTCGTCCCGCCGACTTCGGACGGGATCAGCGTCATGAGCATGCGCTTTCTCACCGAGAACGAGGACGACCCCGCAGTCCTCCGGGGACCGATGGTCAACAACATACTGGTGCAGTTCATCGAGGACGTCGAGTGGGGACTGCTCGATTATCTCGTCGTCGACCTCCCGCCGGGGACCGGTGACGCCTCGCTGAACCTGCTCCAGAGCGTCCCGGTGGCTGGCGCGGTGATCGTCACGACGCCCCAACAGATGGCCGTCGACGACGCCCGCAAGGGACTGGAACTGTTCGAGCAACACGACGCCGAGGTGCTCGGCATCGTCGAGAACATGAGCGGGTTCCAGTGCCCGAACTGCGGGGACGTCCACGAGGTGTTCGGCCAGGACGGCGCGGACGGCATCGTCGAGGACTACGGCGTCGAACTCTTGGGTCGGCTTCCGGTCCACCCGGAACTCGGCGCGGAAGGAACGGGGCGACCGGCAGTGACCGACGAGGACAGCGAGGTGGCCGAGCCACTCTCCGAACTGGTTGAAACCATCGCTGACCGGGTTGGAGAGAGCAACCGTCGAACCGTCGGCGAGCACAGAGACGACGATAGCGGACCGGCCGGGTGGCTCGAAGAGGACGCCTGACGCCGCGTCGCCGTCGGAACAGGACGAACTGACGATTATTCCGCTGCGCCCTCTATCCTCCGTGCGTCGACTTCCAGATAGCGCGTCTCACAGTCGGTACAGGCGACCGCGACCACCTCCCAGGACCGACAACAGGACTCGACCGTCTCGTTACCCATCCGGATCTCGCCATCGCAGAGCGGACAGACGGGCAGGAACGACCGGAGCGCTTTCAGAATCGGGAGGCGCTGGTGCGGGTCGAGGGCCGTCCACCGCCCGTGCTCTGCGAGGAGCAGTTCGTTCGCAGCGGCGTCCGCGAGCAGCGCCCCCGTCGAGATCCAGCGCTGGCGGCCGATACCCGCTGCCTGGATCGCCACGGAGTCCTCGCCCTCGTTGCTCTCGATACCCTCGGCGTCGGCGTCGAACAGCGGCGCGAGGAACGCCGGGTCGGTGATCTCGTCGCGATGCTGTGCAGTCGCGTCGAGCCACGAGCGCTCGAACTCCTCGGTCAGACAGAGATCATCGACCGCTTCGCAGGGTTCGACCACGCCGAGATCTGCGAGCAGTTGCTCGGGGACGAAGTCCGGATCGGTCGCGCCCGTCTCGCTAGCTGGGGCATCGGTAGTACTGTCCCCGTCGTCGTCCGACGCGGTGGCTCCGGTAGTCGCCCCGTCCTCGGATGCCGGGACGAAGCCTCCAGTCGAGTCGGATTCGGGCGCTTTGTCGAACAGCGCCAGCACGCGATCCGGAAGATACCGCTTCGTCAGCGCGGGCGTCCCGGGGACGAGATAGCCCCGGAAATATATCGCGAGGAGGGAGAGGCCGAAGACGGCGACACCCAGAAGCGGGACGAGCCAACCGACCGCGACCGAAAGCACGGCCGCGATACAGACGTTGACGACTGTACAGGGCGTACACCGGTTTTCGCCGGTGTACTCGGACTGTTTGAGCGTGTCGACGCGAGTGGACATAGCTACGGCTTCTTCGAGCCAGGTAAAAAATTTCACGGCGGTCAGGCAAAAAGGATTCGCGAGGGTCTACTGTCGTTTCCGGTCGCTATCGAGGTCGATATCGAGGTCGTCGAGTTTCGCTTCCCACTCGTCGCGTTTCTCCTGGTGCTCTTCGAGGAACTCCGACATGAGTTCGGCGGCCTGCTCCTTGCAGCCACCACAGAGCCGTTCGCCGCCGACACACTCGTCGTAGACGTCCTTTGCGAACTCGTCGTCCTCGTCCGCGAGCAGGTAGGCGTACAGTTCGTAGACGGGACATTCGTCGGCTTTCCCGCCGAGTTCGCGCTGTTTCTCTGCCGTTTCGCGGCCGCCCGTAGTTGCCGATTTGACCTTGTCGTAGCCGTCCTCGGGGTCGTCGAGCAGCGAGATGTGCGACGCGGGAATCGACGAGGACATCTTTCCGCCGGTCAACCCCGTCATGAACCGGTGGTAGATCGAGGACGGCGGGCGGAAGCCGTAGCCGCCGTGATCGAGTTCGGCCTGCCGAGCGAGTTCGTCGGCAGCCTCGCGGGAGAGCTCGAAGGTGTCGATGTGGTTCTCGTAGACGCGCTTCTCGCCCTCGATCCGCTCGATCAGTGCCTCGAAGGCGTCCTCGGTGGCGTTCCGGTCGAGTAGCCGGACGCGGGGTCGAACCGGCTCCTTGCCCGCGGCGTCGAGCTTTTCGACGACGGACTGGCGGGCCTCTTCGGGCGCGGGTTCGTGCTCGCGCAGCCAGTCGGCGACGTCCTCACAGCGGACGGTGTCGCGCTCTCCGTCCGTGCGGGCCGCCGCGCCGTCTAGGGCCTCGTATGCCGCTGCGATCAGACGACGCTCGGTCTCGTTCGCCTCGAAACTGGCGTACGCCTCCGTGACGCCGAAAAAGCGGGTTCGAGCGGCCAGATCCCGGGCCAGACGCATGTGTGGGTCCTGATCGGGGCCGACCGGGATCACCGTCGGCTTGGGCTGGTCGGCGACCTGCGGGTAGAGGATGTCGGCCATCTGCGTGACGACGCTTTGCATGTGCGAGACGTCGGTTTCGCCGTCGAAGCCGTAGATCGAACCGAGTTCGGAGTAGTTCGCCTCGATACCCAGTTCGAAGGCCAGATCCTGCACCTCACGGTTGTCGGACTGCCGGTAGAGCGTTCCTGCCTCGGGGTCGAAGCCGAGCGCGAGCAGCGAGAGGATGTAGTCCCGCGAGTGCTCGTCGATCTCGTCCCAGGAGAGGCCGCGTGCGCTGTGGGCTTCGAGGTCGGCGATCAGCCCGTAGGCATCGCCGCCCTGCTGTTGATGCCAGATGATCTCGTCGAAGACGAGTTTGTGACCGATGTGGGGATCACCCGTCGGCATGAACCCGGAGAGGACGGCGAACGCATCGTCCTCTCGCATCGCTTCCGCGACGGGTTCGTAGTCCCGATGGCCGAAGATGACGCCGCGGCGCATCAGGTAGTGGGGGTTCGGCACCGAGTCCAGTAGCTCCTCGAACTCGGCGATGCCGAACTCCTCGAACAGTTTGCGGTAGTCCGCGACCGACGAGGAGCCCCAGGGGTCGAGTGCGACCTCGTCGGCCCCCGCGGCGCTGTCGGTAGCGCCTGAACCGTCGGTTCGGACCGACGAGTGCCAGTCCTCCCCGTCCGAGGCGTGTCGTTCGGACGGCGATGCGCTGGCGTCACGGGAGTCTGTATCTCGGGTCATCCGTGCGACTATCCGAGGTTGGTACGGGCGGGCGCATAAACCGTTCGTTTCGGGACCCCGTCAGGGCGTGATGCGCCCGACTGCGAGCCAGTCGATGCCCTCGCCGTCGGGCAGCGCGAACAACATCTCCTTGCGGACGCCGTGGGCCAGCCGAATATCTAGCGAGAGGTCTCGCGGCGCGAACTCGTGGTTCGACGGCAGTACCCGGACGAGACGTTCGGAGTGACTGAGCTCTTCGACCGATTCCACGTCGGCGTAGGTCCGGAAATCCGCGCCGAACTTGAAGCCGGTCTTGGGAACGATTCCCTGCTCCCGGAGCGCGGAGTAGGCAGTGAGCCGCCGGTCGAACCGCTCGCCCTCCACGGCACGGCCGCGTTCGACGACAGCCTCGTAGCCGCCGGGAACGTCGATTGCAGCCGCGTCGGCGAGCTGTGCCGCCTCGACGAGGGACAACTGGAGTCCGTGGATCCCGTCGGCGTTTCGCTCGGCGAGAGGCTGGCCATAAAAGCCACTATCGTGGAGTTGTTCGGGCGGCTCCCAGCAGATAGCCCGGTCAGCGAAGAGGACCGCCGGCACCCCGTCGGGGAGGTCGACCGTCGTCGAGCCAGTGAGATCGGGTCGTCCCGTCTCGAAGTAGGTAATCTCGCTCTCCTCGTCGACGATGGCGAGCGTGCAGTCACCGAGCGACGCGGCGGGCTGGCGCTGGCGCTCGCCGACGACGCGGATCCGGTAGGCGACCCGGCCGTCTTCCGGGCCCTTGCCCCGCGGGTAGACGACGAAATCAACGGTTTCGATGTCGGCCGAGTTCGGCGTCCACCGCTCGCGGGCCGGAGAGAGATAGAATCCGCGTGCGCGCAGGTCGGCGTAGACGAGGAATCGCAGGCCGAACTGATCGCTGCCGGTGCCGGTGAGGAACTCGCGGAAGCCGAGGCGTCGGTCGCCGTCGACGACCGCATCCAGATCGCCCCGGAAGAGGAGATGCGCGGCCTCGACGGGGGCGACCGCGATATCGTTCCCGCCGGTCGGATAGCCGTAGCCGCGAGCGTCGTAGAACTGCTGTCGTGCGTTGCCCGAAAGGTGGACGACGCCGTCGCGGAGTGTGCCTTCCATTGGTAAACGTTCGCCCGTGGGCGGGCAAAGGTGCTACGGTCGGTCCTCAGCCGCACGCCCTCGTCGACGGTTACGTGTCTGCCTGCGCGACGCGCTCGCAGGTCGCGTCCAGACACCGCCGCCCGGTCGCGGTCTCGAACAGCGGTAACCCACACTCACAGGAGCCGATCACGGTCCCCGCGGGAATGGAAAAGCCCGTCTCGCAGTCGGGGTAGGAGTTACAGCCAGCGATAAGCCCGCCGCGGCGGAGGACGCGAAGGTCGTCCCCACACTCCGGACAGTCCCAGGCGCGGTCGAACTCCTCGCGGACCGCGCTGTCGAGGGACTCGCACTCGCGGTCCATACAGAGGTCGAAGGGGACCCCGCGCTCGACGCGAAGCCGGGGGAGACCGCACTCACACTGCTCCGACCGGATCGACGCGCCGGCCGGCAGACCGTAGCGCTCGCCACAGCCAAGACAGGAGACGGCCCCGCTCGCGCGGACGAGCGAGCGCCCGCAGTCGGGGCAGGTGCCGACCGGTACGCCCGCTTCGGTCGCCGGATAGCTGGCGTAGCCGTCCTCGCGGTGGCCGACGACGCGGAGCGTCTCGTCGCCGGACTGGGCCGTCACCGAGAAGCCGCGGTCGCGGGCGCAGGTCACCGAATCGGCGCGGGTGAGCCACGCGACTGGCTGGTAGCCGTCGGCGTCGTGAACGAGGACGGTGTTGTCGGGTTTGACGACGACGGTGACGTGACCGCGGTGTTCCTCGCGGCCCTCGCTGTCGTAGATGGCGGTACACTCGCCGGCGAAGACGCGGATCGAGTGGTCGGTCTCGTGCAGGACTGGATCGGCTGTGTCGGACATGGACCGCTCTGGGCCCGGATTCGTACTTGAACCTGTGGACGGTACCGGTGCAACCCACAGTACGATGACGGGAGCTATATCCGGGCGAGTCGTCTATGCACCGTACATGAAGGCCGTGTTGTTCGATATGGACGGCGTACTGGTCGACTCCGAGGAGTACTGGGTCGAACTCGAGGAGGAACGGGTGCTCCCCGAGGCGGTCGGCGAGGGCGTCGTCGAGGACGAGGAGATAACGGGCATGAACTACCGGGAGATCTACGATTATCTGGAAGAGAACTACGCTGACCAGCTACAGGTCGACCGTGAGACCCTCGAATCCCACTACGAGGCCGCCGCCGAGGAGCTATACGGCGAGCGGGTCGCCCTACTTTCCGGGTTCGAGGAACTCGCAGAAGAACTCCAGAAGCGAGAGGTCGACCTCGCCGTCGTCTCCTCCTCGCCACACGACTGGATCGACATCGTGCTCGACCGGTTCGGCATCCGGGACCACTTCGATGGCGTCGTCAGCGGCAACGCCGTCGACGGCCGCAGCAAACCCGAACCGCTTGTCTACGAGGAAGGGGCCGCCGCGCTCGACGTCGATCCGGCGGACTGTGTCGCCGTTGAGGACTCCGAAAACGGGATCGAGTCGGCAAACCGCGCAGGAATGACGAGTATCGCCTACCGGACCGATATCAACCCCGGCATGGACTTTTCCGGGGCGGACGTCGTAGCCGAAGGCCCCGAAGACCTGCGAGAGACCGTGCTGGCAGTCGTCAACGGCGGAACGGTGCAGTAGCAGAGCCTACTCGACGTCGACGGTCCGGGAGTCCCGCACCGGCAACAGGGGCAACTCCGGGAAACAGACCTCAATGGCGTACTCCAGCGGCGATTCGTCGCCCCCAAAGACGCCGACCGGGACGGCGAGTTCGTCGCTCAGGTAGGTCTCGTCGGCGGTCATCTCGACGCCGTTAACCGTGACACGGACGCCGACCGCGGCGTTACCGGCAACAGTTCGGATCGTGACTTCACACATCTCGTTTTCGCCGCGTGCGATCGATTCGGGAAACTCTCCCCACTCGATTTCGATGGTCGGCAGTTCGCCTGCCGACTCGATGACGCGCTCGGCAACGCCCTCCGAGAGTCCGGCGGCGACGAGTCCGTCGACGCCGGCGGCGATAACCTCGCCCGGCGTCGTGATCTCCTCGGAGGCGAGTTTGCTCGCTCGCCCCGAACCGATCCCGTCGATGGCGGTGAGTCCGACCGCCCCCTCGCTGACGCCGTTTTCGAGGCGCGCTTCGACGCGCTGGACGAGGTTGGCGGCCTGTGGCCCGGCAAAGCGCTCACAGAAGGCCCCGAGCGCGGAGATCAGGCGGACGGCGTTCTGGCGGATCACCCACGCGTCGCTCGTCAGATCGGCGGGCGTCGAGCCAGTCATCGAGGAGTGCAGGATGGCGAGTACTTTCCGCTGGCCCGCTTCGATGTCGTCGGAATAGCTCTTGCCGGACAGGACTGCGGAGATGGCGTCTCGCTCGGCCTGCCGGGCGGTGACGCTGTCGAACTCCTCGGCGGTCGCGACCGCTTCGAGCACCGCGTCGACATCTTGCTCGGCCGCCGTCGCCACCGTGTGGAACCGTCCGGCGGTATCCAGCCGCAGGTAGTACTTCGAGGCGAGCGTGCCCAGCGGCGTCGGATCGACGCCCAGTTCGTCGGTCTCGACGAAGCCAGCCTCGACCAGTTCCGAAAGCGTCTCGCGGACGCGCTCGCGCAGGCTCTCGAAGTCGTACTGTACCGGCGCGCTCTGTGCGCGCTGGTAGTAAAACGTCGTCTCCAGCCAGCCCATCACGTCGTCGAGGTCGTTGATCGTACCCATCGCTATCTCGGCGTTGAGGTGGGAGTCGAGGTCATCGGCTAGCTGGGACTCGATCTCTTTGCCGTCCCGCAGAAGCTTGCGATACATGTCGGCGTCCGAACGGTCACAGACGATCCAGCCATACCCCACGTCGTCGTAGCCCGGTCGGCCCGCCCGCCCGAGCATCTGGAGGACGTCCAGGGGGCTCATATCGACTTCGCCCTCCAGCGGGTCGTGATACTTCGTGTCCCGGATCACGACACAGCGTGCGGGGAGGTTGACACCCCACGCGAGCGTCGACGTCGAGAAGAGGAGCTGAATCTGTCCCTGTCGGAACCACTCCTCGACCAGGTCCTTGTCGTTTTTCGAGAGTCCGGCGTGGTGGAAGCCGACGCCGTCGAGCGCCGACTTGCGCAGGGTATCGTTCTCCAGTTGCTGGGTCTCGTTGTGGTAGTCGTAATCGCCACGGGCACCCATATCGAGGTCGCGTTCGGCGATTTCGTCGCGTGCCTTCTTGGCCGCCTGGACGGTGTCCTGGCGCGAGGAGACGAAGACGAGGGCCTGCCCGCCGTCGTCGATGTGGGGTTCGGCGAGGTCCATCGCCCGGTAGAGCCGCCGGTACTTGTCGGCAAACGAGTTCTCTCCGTGCGTGTACGTTCGCACGTCCGCATGCAGGTCGACCGGCCGGTACTCGTCGTCGAACTCGAAGGTGGTCTCGGCGGGGGCGTCGAGCCACGCCGCCACGTCGTCGATGTTGGGCATCGTGGCCGAGAGCGCGACGACGCGAGGATCACAGAGCCGTCGAAGCCGTGAAATCGTTACTTCGAGGACGCTGCCGCGCCGATCCGAGTCGAGCAAGTGCACCTCGTCGATGACACAGACGTCCACGTCGGTGATGAAGTCGTAGCGGCGGCTATCGTGTTTGCGAGTCGCCGAGTCGGTCTTCTCGGGGGTCATCACCAAGATGTCGGCCCGGCGCGCCCGCCGGGGGTTCAGATCCCGTTCGCCGGTGACGACGTACACCGAGTAGCCCAGATCCTCGAAGCGCTCCCAGTCCGCTTCCTTCTCGTTTGTCAGGGCACGAAGCGGGGCGACGAAGAGGGCAGTGCCGCCCTCGGCGAGCGTCTTGCAGATCGCGAGTTCGGCAAGCGCGGTCTTGCCGCTCGCGGTGGGTGCGCTGGCGACGACGTTCCCGTCCGTCCCGAGGAGTCCGGGCAGGGCCTCGCGTTGCATCTCGTTGAACGACTCGAACGCGAACGCGTCGGCGAAATCTGCAAGCTCGAAATCGGCGAGGACCTCGGCGAGTTCCATCATCAGATAGCGTGGGTCGGGGACGCAAATGCGTTTCCTTCGAGCGCTGTCCCGCTCCACGCCCCGTCACGACGGCAATTCTTTTGCCGACGCCTCGGCAAGGGCAGGACATGACAGAGCGAGTAGGCCCGAACGACGAGCGATCGGAGGAGGACCACGAGGTGGACGAGGAGACCGAACCGGACGACACCGAATCGTCGAGTTCGCCACAGCCCTCCGTTCCGGAGACTGATTCGCAGGTCCCCGACGACGTCCGAAAGTACGAGAAGTTCACCAAGATGGACGGCGCGCAGTACGACCGGGTCAACGAGTTTCTGCGCGACCGGACCTACATCACGGCACGCGAGTGGGCAATCGCGCGACTCTGTGCGGACTTCCGAACCGAGACGGGCGTCGAGATGACAAAGGTCGGCGAGAACCTGCCCGAACTCGTCCCCTTCATGACCGACACCTACAGCCCACAGGCAGTCAATCAGGCCCGCTCCTCGTTCGAGGAGAAGGTCCGAACTGCGGGTGCGACGTTTCTCTACGGCGCAATGTCGGATTTCTTCACTGCCGAGGAACTCGACGACATGATGTACGAGGTCACCGAGGTCGCGAAGTTCCTGCTGGAGGTAGAGGGTGTCGACCTGGACGTCGAGGACGAACTCGACACCGAGGACCGGATCTCGGCGGTGATGCGGGAGGTCAGATCGTCGAGCGAGCAACTGCGCCAGGACGCCGACGACTGTCCACACTGTGGCGGCGACCTGCACGCGAGCGCCGAGTAGCTACTGCCCGTCGAGTTCGCGGACGTTCTCGCCGGCGGCGTCGCCGAAGTCGCCATCGCGGTAGACGACCTCGCCCCGGACCATCGTCAGTTCGGGGAAGACGCCCGGACGCCCCTCGAACGGCGTCCACGTACATTTCGAGTGGAGCATCTCGCCGTCGATCTCGGTCGCCTCGGAGGTGTCGACGAGCACGAGGTCGGCGTCGTAGCCCTCCTCGATACGACCTTTCCGGGAGAGGCCGAACGTCTCCGCGGGGGTGGCGGCGATCAGGTCACGGACGCGTTCGTAGGAGAACCGATCCTGGCGCGCTTCCTCCAGGAGCAGTGGTAGCATCGTCTCGACGCCCGGGACGCCACTCGGCGCATCCCAGATGCCGGCGTCTTTCTCGTCGCGAGTGTGGGGTGCGTGGTCGGTGGCGATCATGTCCACGGTGCCGTCGGCGACCGCCTCGTAGACGTCCCGGCGGCGCTCTTCGTCACGGAGCGGCGGGTTCATCCGGCCATGAGTACCGAGGTCGTCCAGATCCTCCCGCGAGAGGAACAGGTGGTGGGTCGTGACCTCACAGGTCGCGCCGCCGTCGACGGCGGCCTCGATACCCTCCGGCGTGCTGGTGTGGGCAATGTGGACGTCCGTCCCCGTGTCGCCTGCAACCTCGATAGCGCGCTCGACTGCGGCTTCCTCGGCCTCCGCGGTGCGGAACGCGCTCCACAGGTCGGCGTTGGCGTCCGGGCCGGTACCGTTGGCTGGCATCTCCTGGACCGACTCGTCGAACAGCGTCGCGTCCTCGGCGTGGACGGTCACGGTCGTGTCGCGTTCGCCGGCCTGCTCGACCGCTTCGGCGAACAGGTCGGCATCGATACCCATGTCGCCGGTCGAGTCAGCGAGAAACACCTCGCCGAGCGCAAAGAGCGGCCGGTCGAACAACTCCTCGGGAGTCCAGTCGGCGGTGACGCCGCCGTTGATGCCGTAATCGACGTAGGAGGCGGCGGCGAGTTCGGCCTTCCGGTCGAATCCTTCGCCATCTATCGTCGGCGGGTCGGTGTTTGGCTGGTCGACGACAGTCGTCACGCCGCCGGCCGCGGCGCTTTTCGAACCGGTCTCCCAGGTCTCCTTGTGGGAGTACCCCGGCTGTCGGAAGTGGACGTGGACGTCGATTGCGCCCGGGAAGAGCCGTTTGCCGTCCGCGTCGATATCGGCCGACCCGTCGAGCGATGGTTCGAGGGCGGCGATGCGCCCGTTCTCGGTCCGGACGTCGACCTCGCGGTCGTCCGGCAGGAGGGCGTTCGTGATGAGCATACCAACACTGGGTCGTCGGGGTTCCTAAACGTCCCGAATGCCCGCGCTCGGCCGGAATAGAAGAGCTATATACGCAGAGACCTATTTCAGCATTGAAATGATAGATGCGGTAGCGGGCCCGGTGATCGACATCATCGATCACTACGGCATCGCAGTGCTCTTTCTGGTCTTCGTACTGGAGGGTGCGCTCGTCGGGAAGGTGATCCCGACGCGGACGCTGTTCGTGGCAGTCGTCGTGGCGGCCGGGACGAACCTGCTCGATTTCGTGCCAGTGCTCGCCGCCGCCGTCCTCGGAGCGACCGTCGGCCAGTCGGTCCTGTTCTTGCTCGTCAGACGGTACGGCATCGACCTCGCCGAGATGGAACACGTACCGATCGACGCCGATCGCATGAATCGGGCAACGGGGTTGCTCGACCGCTGGGGACCCGCCGCCGTCGCCGTGACGAACGTCCTCCCGGTCGTGCGAGGATCGCTGATCGTCCCGACCGCGATGTCGGACACCCCGTGCTATCGGTTCTCAGCGTGGTCGATGGCTGGGTCGGCCGTCTACGGCGGCGCGCTGGTTGCACTCGCCATCGGAATCGAGAGCCTCGTAACGCTGGCCGGACTGTTCTAGTCGTCGAGAAATCGGTCGACCGAGAGAATCGGTCGCGGGTCGCCGTCGACGAACGCATCTTCGAGCGCTCGCACCACGAGATCCGGATCGTCCGGACCGCCGGCGTGGGCCACGCCACCCACCGATTTCGGGTCGAACGGGGCGCCGAGCGCGTCGTAAACGGGCGAGAGAACGTCGGCTATCTCCTTGCGATCGGTGACGATGACTACACCGGAGACGAGTGCGGCATCGGCCCGGACTCGCTGGGCGACACCGGCGAGTTTGCCGGCCGCCTGGAGCGAGTGCGAACCGGGGCAGAACGACTCCGCGGGTTCCCCCGCCGAGACGGTGACGCCGAGACTCGACAGCGCCTGCCGGACAGTGGCCGTCGCGGCGTCGTACCGCTCGCCGAGGCCGCGCCGGAGGTCATCGATCGGGCGGGCGTGGGCGAACGCTATCGTGGTGCCGGTGTAGGCGACGGCACGACCGCCGACGCTCCGCTCGGTTGGCACGAACCCGTGTTCGGTCGCCGCGGCGCGGGCGGCGTCGTAGCCCTCGCAAGCGGCGTCACGACGCCCGAACGCGACCTGGCGATGGGGCGTCCAGACGCGAACCGAGGGCTGTCGGTCCGTTGCCGTCCGATCAAGCATCGCCGCCGTGGCTTCTCGGTCGGTGGTCGGTGTCGCCGCGCGGCCGCGAACGAGACGCATCGACACGTGTTAGGGAGCCCCATGCTAAAATCGGTTCGATGGTGACTCTGCCCGGGCGAGTCCTCGACCGGTATCGCCGGTTCTCGCTGTACAACTCTCCCTACACCGCACACGACACCGGATCGGCGGTCGATCTGTATCCCGACGCCGACGCCACGGCTGCGCCAAGCCCCGTTGCGGGCACGGTCGAACTCGTTCGGAGCGTCCAGGCGCCGCCGAAGTCCTACGCCGCCGACGAGGATCACCTGATCGTAATCGACACCGGGAGTCACCTGGCTCGCGTCATGCACGTCGATCCGGGCGTCGAACCGGGCACGCAGGTCGCGGTCGGGGATTCGCTGGGGCGGCCGATCCGCGCGGGCTTTTTCGCACCCTGGGTCGACAACCACCTCCACGTCGGCTTCCGGCCGCGCGATGCCGACCCGCTCAGGGCGTCGGGATCGATCCGGATCGAGCCAGCGGTCGACGTCGAACCGCTCTCGTGGGACGGGACGGGTCGCGTCACAGAGCGCGGCGACACCTATGCGATTCTGGACACACCCGCCCATCCCGCACCGGGCGAGCAGTTCGTCGGGATGGGGACACTCGGCGGGCGAGCGGTGCTGGACGGCGGCTTCCCACACTACGACTGTGGCGGACTGCTCGGCGCGAGTACGGACGACGCCGAGGTCGACTTGGCAGGACGCCGCGTCGGCGTCGCGACGGGCCGTGACGTCGCGTGGGACGACGTGAGCGTGCTGGCGAACGACGAACCCATCACCGGCATCGCGCTGTTCGCCGACCGGGAGACCTTCGGTGCGAAACTGATCTGTCCGGACACGACGTTCCCGGTGGGCGAGGACGTGCGCGTCAGGATCGAGTAAGCCGATCTATTCGAGCGGCGAGAAAATCTCGACCTCGTAGCCGTCGGGGTCCTCGACGAAGGCGGCGCGAGCACCGGCCGCTTCGATGGTGAGTGGTCCGTTGGTCACCGGGCAGTCGGTGGCCGCGACGAGCGCCTCGACGGTCGCCTCGACGTCTTCGACACGGACCGCGAGGTGGACGATGCCCGAGGGGGAGACCGACTGCCCCTCCTCGTGGACGAACTGGATCGCGGTATCCAGTTCGTCGCCAGTGACGTAGTAGTGGTGCGTCTCGCCGGCGTAGAAGTCCTGATCGTGAGTCAGTCCGAGTCCGTCCTCGTAGAAGGCTTTCGTCGCATCGAGATCCGAGACAGCGACTGCGGTGTGTTGAACGTCCATGGTTCCCTGTTCGTCATCGGCCCCATAAGGCGTTCTATCCGGGGGCGCCGCTGTCAGGAATCTGCCCGATCTACGACCGAATCAGACCCCGACCGCCGCGAGCGCTTCGTCGAGTCGCGGGCGGATCTCCGTGCCGAAGTACCGGACGTTTTCGAGCACGTGAAACGCGGTGTAGACGTCGCGGCGCTCCTCGAAATAGCCCGTCGGGATCGGCCGATGGCGTCGGTACTGGTCGAGAAAGCTCTCGCCGAGTTCTGGCGAACGTTCCGCGTACGCCAGGCCGAGTTCGTCGTGGCCGAAGTAGATAGCCGGATCGATCACCGCCTGTACCGCCCCGTCGCCGACGACGACGTTGCCGGGATGGAGGTCGCCGTGGAGCAGTGCTGGCTCGGCCGGTTCGACGAGCAGGTCGTCGAGGCGCTCGGCAAGCGCCTGGACGCGCTCGAACCCGTCACTGGAGAGCGACCCGTCGTCGCTGGCCGCTCGCGCGAACGGGAGCAGGCGCTGGTCTCTGAAGAAGTCGATCCACGAGTCGGCCCACGGGTTCGACTGGAGGAACGGCCCCGAAAGCGTGTCGAACGGGAAGCCGTAGGCGTCGGCCGAGATGTCGTGGAGCGCGGCGAGATGATCGGCGAGCGCGCGCTCGGCCCGCTCGTCGAAGATACCGTCGCCGTCGACGTACTCCATCACCAGCAGCCCCGATTCGACGTGGTGGACCGCGGGGACGGGAAGCGCCGTCTCGTCGGCGAGATACGCGAGCATCCGCGCTTCGTTCTCCAGCGGGACGTCGTCGACTTTCACCGCGACTGGCTCCCGACCGGCGAGGCTGACGCGAAACACGCGGCCGACCAGGCCGCCCTCTAGCTCGGTGATATCGGTCACGTCGGCGCCGATAGCCGTCGATAGCCGGTCCGAGAGGTCGCGTTCGATGGACTCATCGCTCATCGTTCCGGCGGATACGCCCGCCCGCAGTATATCTCCTCTGACTCACTCGAAAGCGACGTCCTCGCGGGTGCTGACTTCGCTGAACAGCCAGTCGGCGTGTTCGAGGGCGTACTCGCGGTGGTCCTCCTCGATGGCACCGATAGCGTCCTCGACGAGAACCGGTCGGTAGTCCCGCAGGCCCGCGCTCCCGGCGGTGTGGAGCACGCAGACGTTCGCAAGCGTCCCACAGAAGACCAGAGTGTCGATCCCGCGTGCGCTCAGCCAGCCGTCGAGTTCGGTCTCATGGAACGCGTCGTAGGTGTGTTTCTCGACGACGTGATCCTCGGGGTAGATCATTAGCTCTTCGACGAGTTCGGCCTCCCACGAGCCTTCGAGGACGTGCTCACCCCACTGCTCGAACTCGTCGTAGTAGTGGTTACCGTCGAACTGCTGGGGCGGATGAACGTCGCGCGTGTAGACGACCTGGACGCCCGCATCGCGGGCCCGCTCGACCAACCCAGTGATCGGTTCGATCACCTCCTCGCTCCCCGGCGCGTACAGCGTGCCGTCGGGATGGGCGAAGCCGTTCTGCATGTCGACGACGACCAGTGCGGTAGAATCGGCATCGAGTGTCATGACAGAGAATAACGCATCAGTGCTCAAAAGTGGATTGCCCGCGAATCGAGTCGCCGTGGCGGTTTCCGGGTTACTTGTTGGAGCCGTAATATTTACTTTCCCGATATACCTCTATACACTCACATGTCAACTGTTGAAACAACTGGCACCTCACACCAGGATGGCGGGCTACCCGGACTCTTGGGCGGGCTGATCTGGGGGGTCGTCGGGCTGATCCTGACCCTCGCCGCCTGGGCTGGACTGGGCGCCTATCACGCCTCGACGGCACCGAACAACCCGGAACAGTACGTAGATCAGCAGCTAGAAGCACAGATACAACTGGTCGATAACGCACTGTCGAGCGCACAGTTCGGGTCGGAGCCGATGGTCGAAGCGGTGCTCTGGGTGTTCTATGCAGGCCACGGTGTCCCGATCCAGTTCGATCTGGGCGATCGGACGGAGTCGATACAGTTTCTGGAGTACTGGGCGACGATTCCGAGCGCCACCGAGACGATGTATCTCGCCGTACCGGCGGTCGCCCTGGGCCTGTGTGGGCTGATTCTGGCTCGGCGCGCCGGCGTGAGCAACCCCGTCGAGGGAGCGATGGGCGGTGCGTTCGTCGTGATCGGCTACGGCGGACTGTTCTGTCTCAGTCTGGCCTTTGCAACCGTCGAGAGCGCCGACGGACTCGTCAGCGTCGGTCCAGCGATGTCCGATGCGGTCCTGCGCGGACTCGGGTATCCGATCATTGCAGGGGGGATCGGCGGCGCACTCGCGGGGCTTGGCGAGAGCTAACCCTCGTTTGTCACCTGTTTGAGTTCGAAGAGAAACACCCACAGGCCCACGACGAGGCCCGCCGGGATGACGATCCGGGCCACGCCCTCGTCGACCGGGAGCCGTGCGGTCTCGACCAGTAGCCGCACGGAGAGTTCCGAGAGGCGCTCGACGACGCCGACGTGTTCCGTGAGCAGATTGTTGGTCAGGCCGGCGAGGATGATCGCACCCATCGAAGCGAGTCCGTGGATAGTTCCCTTGATATGTGACATAGACTAACACTGTAATCGGAAATAATATAATTGACGGATACGGCGGAACTGCGATTACTGCGTGTGTTTGAGCCCTTCTCGCTCGACGTAGACCTCCATCTCCTGTGAAAGCTCTTCGAGTTCCGCGTTGATCGCTTCCTGCTGGTCAGCGACATCGTCGCGCACGTCGGCCTCGACTTCGTCGAGAAGCGTTTCGGTGTACGCGAGTCGGACGTCGAACGAGCCGTTGATACGTGACTGGACCTGATCGATCGTATTCTTGTATCGGCGGTTCGAGGTGTCGCGGTTCGACCACGCGCCGAGATGGTCGATGAATCCGGAGCTAGGGTTGAGCGCGTGCTCGCTTGAGACGATGTCGTCGTGCCACTCCTGGACGGTTTTCGATAGCTGGCGGCCGAGCGTCCAGTCGAGTTCCTCGAAGGAGTCGGCGTCGATGTTCGAGCTCATCCGGCCGGTGTAGACGTTGACAAACGTGTCACCGGCGTAGATGACACTCATATTCGCGAAGATGTCGGTCCGTTCCTCGTCGGTGTCCTCGATGGTTCGTTCGCTAACCTCGCCAGTCATCAGAATCCGGATGATGTCCTTTCTAGCGACGGGGAACTCCCCAGTCTCGGTCTTGAAATACAGGTAGATCCCCGCGACGACGAGTACCCCACCGAGGGCCGCGTACACGAGTTCCTCGGCGAGTCCGGTGGCAACGGCCACGAGCAGGCCGATCACGATCATAAGTGCCCCGTGGGGGCCGTACGGTTTGTATTCGATCTTGCCGGTGCCGAGCATGCCCCAGTCCGATTCCGCCATGAGCCGGCCGTCGAGGCGCCCGGTCTTCTGGCCGACTTCCTCGCTGATGATGTCCAGATCAGAGTCCTGTGTCCCGACCGTCTCGTACTTGAAGTCGTTTTTCGTCTGGATCTCTTCGAGCCGTCGTTTCAGTCGCCGGTAGAACTCACGGGGATTGATACCCCGGTAGTCCCCATCGGTAAAGCGCGTTGCCTTCCGCAGGTCCTGGCGGCTGTATTTTGGTACTCCTCTGTCAGATGCCATACAGCTATCGTTTTAATGAGGCATAAAAAAAGTAACGTATGTGAGCAGTATTCGCCAAACAAGCGTTAATAAGGCGGATGCAACGGGAAGAACGCAAGTGGGTATGTCGCCGATAGAATCGCGGGCCGGTGGCTGTCCAGAGCTGGCGGGTCGGGACGTTTGCCGCTTACGAGCCCCAGAAGTCTTCGCGACTTCCGAGTTGTGGGCTGCGGTCGGTCGGATCAGTTCGCTCGCGGTCCGACGTCTCCTCGTCGTCGGCATCGGCGTCCTCGGTCTCTTCGTCTTCCTCCTCCTCGTCCATCGGGAGTCGCTCTACCTCCTCGCCCTGGGCGTGGTTGGAGTGGACGTTAGTGATCTTGACGCGTGCGCGGGCTTCGGGAAGGATTCCATCGACGAGGATGATGAATCCGTCTTCGGTCCGGCCGACGCCGGCACCGCTCTCGTGGATGTCGGTCACGTCGACGACGACTTCTTCGTTTGGTTTGACGGGCTGCGTCTTCAGTTCGGAGATCGGCTGACCGTAGTGGTTACACCACTCCTTGCCACCACGGTCGCCGTAGTGGCTACATCCCATCCCTTCGATGCGTTCGGAGAAACTCGGGCAGTCATCCGCCAGTGGACAGTGAGCCATGGCGAGAGCTACTGTACCGGCCAAGTAAACGCTTGCGATGGGACCGCTACACTGCAAGGCATCCAAACGGGGTTTCGACGGATGTTTCAGAGATCACAGGCAATTTCCTGGTATGATTTTCCTGGCGAAGCCGACAGTCGATTCGAGCGGCTTGGGGTGGTAACTCGATGGAAATCGGCATTGTCTACTCGATTCTCGCCGCGTTCGTCTGGGGGAGCTACCTGTTCGTCCTCAAGCGCTACTTCGACGAGTTCCCGGCGACGACGCTCGCGGTCTGTGTGAACGCCTTCGCGATCCTGTTTTACGCGCCGATAACGGCGAGAGGGCTCGCCAACGGCGACGCCGCCTCGCTGTCCGGGGCTGGCCTCGAACACGTCATCGTGATCGCACTGACGATCCTGAGCACCGCGGGCGCGTTCATCCTCTTTCTGTACGCGATCCAGACCGGCGAGGTCTCCTACGTCGCGCCGATCAACAAGATCGTTCCCGTCTTCGTGCTCCCAATCGAGGTGCTCCTGCTGGGCCAGTTCCTCACGCTGTTGCAGGTCACTGGCGTGGTCGTCGCGACGCTCGCAGTCTACGTGGCGAACTACCGGGCCGGGAGCCTGCTCGAACCGATCCGGCGCGCCGCCCACTCCCGTCCGGCACAGTTGGCGTTGCTCTCGGCGATGCTGTTTGCGGTCACCGACGTCGGCAGGCGGGTCGTTCTCCAGGAACTCGCGGTGCCGACCGCACTGTGGGTGCCGCTGTTGCTCGCCGGCGTCCTCCTCGTCTTTCTCCCCTCGGCGGTACAGAACGTCCCCGATACCCTGCGCGCCGACCTGCCCAAACTCGCCGGGGCGGGTGTGATCGTCGCGCTGGGCGAGCACACGACGACTCTGGCGTTCTCGCTGATTCCGGCGAGCATCGCCTCGCCGATCGTGAACACACAGGCCATCGTCGCGGTGATCCTCGGCGGCGTCGTGCTCGGGGAAGAACACTTCCGGATCCGGATCGTCGCTGCGGTGCTTGCCGTGGCCGGTGTAACGATGATCGCCATCTAGGAAAGGCAGGTTTCAAGCGTCCGCTCGGCCAACCGGAGGACATGTACGAACGTATCAAGGGGTTCCGGGATTTCTATCCGGAGGAGATGCAGGCCCGTCGGCAGATGTTCGACGCGGTCGAGTCCACGGTACGAAGCTACGGCTTCCGTGAGATCGGTACGCCCGCGATGGAGGACGCACAGCTCTATATCGACAAGAGCGGCGAGGAAATCGTCGAGGAGCTATACAGTTTCGAGGACAAGGGTGGCCGACACATCGCGCTGACGCCCGAACTGACGCCGACGGTCGCACGGATGGTCGTCGCCAAACAGCAGGAGCTCTCGAAGCCGATCAAGTGGTTCTCGACACGGGCGTTCTGGCGCTACGAGGAGCCCCAGCAGGGACGCTTTCGCGAGTTCTATCAGACCAACGTCGACATCTTCGGCTCCAGCGAGCCGACCGCCGACGCCGAAGTGCTGGCCGTCGCGGCCGACATGCTGACGAACCTCGGCCTCGACGCCGACGACTTCGAGTTCCGCGTCTCTCACCGGGATATCCTCGGCGGCCTGCTGGAGAGCTTCGAGGGCGAAATCGCCACACAGGCCGCGATCCGTGCCGTCGACAAGAGCGCAAAGATCGAAGAGGCCGAGTATCACGAACTGCTCGTCGACGCGGGGCTTTCCTACGAGCAGGCCCGCGAGTTCGACGACCTGCTCGACGTCGACGAGGACGAACTCGACGACCTGATCGAGTTCGCGGGAACTGACCGCATCGAGGCGGCGGTCACCAATCTCCAGAACGTCCTCGACGCCGCCGCCGACTTCGGCGTCCGCGAGTACTGCGACCTCTCTCTCGAGACCGCGCGGGGACTCGATTACTACACCGGCGTCGTCTTCGAGTGTTTCGACTCGACTGGCGAGGTCTCCCGCGCCGTCTTCGGCGGCGGGCGCTACGACGACCTGATCGAGAGCTTCGGCGGCCAGCCGACACCCGCAGTCGGCTTCGCGCCCGGCGACGCGACGCTCTCGCTGCTCCTCCAGCGCGCCGGTGTCTGGCCCGAGGAAAGCCTCTCGACGGACTACTACGTCCTCCAGGTCGGGGATACGCGGCCCGTCGCCGCACGGATCGCCCGCGAACTCCGGGGCGCTGGCAACGTCGTCGAGAGCGACGTCGCCGACCGTAGCTTCGGCGCACAGATGAACTACGCCGATTCGATCAACGCCGACACGGTCGTCATCGTCGGCGAGCGCGACCTCGAAAACGACGAAGTGACGATCAAGGACATGGAAAGCGGCGACCAGGTGCAGGCACCGGTCGACGAGTTCCCCGGCGACCACGACCGGCCGACAATCGAGGACTTCACCGAGTAACGCCGACGACAGTTCTACCCACATTCTCCCGCCGGGACCGCCCTCTTCCGTGCCAGGACCGTGAGATGTTTAACTCAGTGACGGAGAGCCTCGACTATCCTAACTGTGAACGACGACTTGTTCAAAGATCCGGAGCGAGGTGAACGATGAGTGACGACCGGTCGGTCGACCTCACCGAGGGGCGACTACTGGTTCCATTGCTCGTTCTTGCGGGTCCCATAGTCGCCTCACAGCTCCTGCAGGTCACCTACAACCTGATCGACACGTACTTCGTCGGACGCCTCGGTGCGGACGCCGTCGCCGCGCTCGGCTTTGCGCTTCCCTTTGCCTTCCTGATGATCAGCGTCGGGAGCGGGCTGACCGTCGCCGGAACGGTGCTGGTCGCCCAGCACAAGGGTGCGGGCAACGAGGAGAGAGTCGCCCGCGTCGCCGGCCAGACGATCACGTTCGTCTCTATTACCTCCGTACTACTGGCCGCGATGGGCTACCTGCTCGCGCCCATCCTGCTGCCGTACATCGGCACCGATCCCGGCACAGCGACCCATCAGATGGCCGTCGAGTACACCCGGACTATCTTCATCGGCGTCGTCTTCATGTTCGGCTTCTTCATCTTCCAGGCCATCCTCCGTGGGTGGGGCGACACGCGGACACCGCTGTATCTGATGGTGCTCAGCGTGAGCATCAACGTCCTGCTAGATCCGTTCTTGATCCTCGGCTTCGAGGGCAACCCGTTGTTCGCGTGGGTCGGTCTGGTCGACCTCCAGGCTGACCTGCTCGCCGCGACGGGCTTTACCGGCTACGGCGTGCAGGGTGCTGCCGTCGCCACCGTCTTCTCGCGGGGCGTCGGCGCAGCCATCGGCTTCTGGTTGCTGTTTACCGGCCGGGTCGGCATCGACCTCTCGCTCGCGGATCTCAAACCCGAACTCGACGTGGTCCGGAAGATCATCGACGTCGGCGGGCCCTCCGGCCTCGAACGCGGTGCGGACTCGCTGGCGTACACCGGTATGACGGCGCTGGTGGGGCTGGTGAGCGCCGACGCCGTCGCCGCCTACGGGATCGGAAACCGGATCAACACGCTGGTCTATCTCCCCGCTGTCGGCCTGGCACAGGGCACCGAAACCGCAGTCGGACAGAGCCTCGGCGCAGGCAAACAGGGCCGAGCGCGCAAGGCCGTCCTGCTCAGTTCGGGGATTATCTTCGGCGTCCTCGCCGTCTTCAGCCTGCTCGCGTTCGTCTTCGCCGAGGCTATCGTCTCGGTCTTCATCGAGGGCGAGGGGGCCGAGGCCGTCGTCCGGATGGGGACGGACTACTTCAAGATCATCGGCCCGACCTACGTGTTCATGGGCCTGTTTCAGGTCATCAACGCCGGCTTTCGCGGCGCTGGTAGCACTCGCACGGCGTTTCTCTTTTCCGCGCTCGCCCAGTGGGGCCTGCGGATCCCGCCGACGCTGGTGTTCATCACGGCGCTCTCGATGGGCGCGATGGGCGTCTGGTGGGGCATCGCCTTCTCGCACGTCGCCGCCGCCGGCGTCGTTGCTGTCTGGTTCGTCGTCGGGAACTGGGATCAGGGCGTGATCGACAGCGACGAGAGCGAGGAATCAGCAGACGCTACCACAGCCGTCGAAACCGCAGAATAGCCGCAAAGAAGCGGGTTTGAGCGCTTACGTCCCGTGGTCCCAGCTACTCATGTACTCGGCCTGCTCGTCGGAGAGCGAGTCGAACTCCACACCCTCGGCGTGGAGTTTGATCTCGGCGATCTCCCGGTCCAGGTCGTCCGGGACGTCGTGGGCGCCGGCCGCGTACTCGTCACCGTTCTGGGCGATTTCGCGGGCGGCGACGGCCTGAATCCCGAAGCTCTGGTCCATCACTTCGACGGGGTGGCCCAGCGCGATGGGGCTGGCGAGGTTGACCAGACGACCCTCGGCGAGGACGTTGAGGCGGCGGCCGTCGTCGAGTTCGTACGTCTGGACGCCGTCTCGGGCCTCGTAGGTGTCGACTGCGAGGTCCGATAGCTGATCGAGGTTGACCTCGACGTCGAAGTGGCCCGCGTTGGCGAGCAGAACGCCGTCCTGCATGGCCTCGAAGTGTTCATCGGTGATGACGTCGCGGTTCCCGGTCGTGGTGATGAAGACGTCGCCCTCTTTCGCGGCTTCGGCCATCGGCTTGACCTCGTAGCCTTCCATGTGGGCTTCGAGCGCGCGGCGTGGTTCGACTTCGGTGACGATGACGTCCGCGTTCTGGCCCGAGGCCTTCTTCGCGACGCCGCGGCCACAGTCGCCGTAGCCGGCGACGACGAGGGTCTTGCCGGCCCACGAGAGGTTCGTCGTCATGGCGATGTTCGCCAGCGAGGACTCACCGGTGCCGTGAACGTTGTCGAACAACCGCTTCATCGGCGTGTCGTTGACGGCAAAGACCGGGTAGTCGAGCGCGTCGTCCTCGTCCATCGCGCGCAGGCGGTGGACGCCGGTAGTGGTCTCCTCACAGCCACCGACGATGGAGTCGATCAGTTCGGGGTACTCCTCGTGGATGCGGAAGATCAGGTCCGCGCCGTCGTCGACCGTAATCGTCGGTTCGTGGTCGATAACGGCGTCGATGGCGGCGTAGTACTCCTCGTCGTCGACGCCGCGTTTCGCGTAGCTACTGATGTGGTCGTGCTCGTCCAGCGCCGCGCTGACGTCGTCGTGGGTGGAGAGGGGGTTACAGCCGGTGATCGCCACGTCAGCACCGCCTTCCGCGAGCAGTTCGACCAGACACGCCGTCTTCGCTTCGACGTGCATCGCCATCCCGATGCGCTGGCCCTCCAGGGGCTGGTCGGCGACGAAGTCGTCGCGAAGCGCGTTCAGAATCGGCATGTGCTGGCGTGCCCAGTCCATCTTTCGGTGGCCGTCCTCGCGAGCGCCCTCGACGTCGTCGAGGTGCTCGGAGATCGGCTGGTAATCACTCATGCTCGAACGGAGGGCCAGCATCTCCTTTACGCTACCGGACCTGTCTCGGATCTCGGTACGAAGTGATTCGTTATTAACGAGTGCATATCACATGTAGGGCAACATGTATATGAAGAGACGCAGTATTTCGTGATATGGCAACCGACGGAACACCCGAAGAAACGAAAGTTAGTGACCGTGGGATGGTCACTGTCCCCGCTTCGCTCCGCCGACGGCTGGACATCGAACCTGGCGACAGGCTCCGCTGGGACGTCGACAAAGAAGGAAATCTGTCCGTAGAGATCGTTCGCCAGCGATACGGGGCATTCGACGACGACGATCTACAGGCCGATCTCGGGAGCGATGGCCTCGAGGGACACGATGTTGCAGGATACGAATCCGATCCAACGTTTGAAGAGGATAACTGATGGGAAGAGCTGTCGTCGATACGAACGTCCTCATTGATTACAAGAACACGAGAGCAGACGATCGCCACCGACGAGCAGTCGATATCGTTCGGGGCATCGACAGCGGAGAACTACCGACCGGTGTGGTAACAGATAGTGTCCTGCTAGAGACGTTGAACTGGATTCACGAGCGTCAACGTCACGATATTGCTATCGACCTCCGTCAACGCCTGTCCGAATCAGCAGGCTTCGAGATCGTTCACTCGGCACAAGCCGACTTTCACCGAGCAGTAGAACTGTTCGAAACCTACGAGGGCCTCGCCTTCGGAGATGCGACGATCGCGGCATACATGGAACGGACGGAGTTAGAGTATCTGTATACCTGGGACGATGACTTCGACGCCCTCGATAGTTGTATCCGGCTATCGAGCGCCGAAAACCCGTTCGACAGCCAGTAGACGGCCCAATGGAAAAACCCGACGCTACAGCACGTCGTCGAAGTCCTTGTGGCCCTCGATCTCGACGCCGTCGCCCGTGATGTCGGCGAGGAAGACGCCGTTGCCGCTAGCGGTGTCGCGCTCGGTCGCGCTGTGGACGGCGCGAGCGACGAGTGTGCGGGTCTCCTCCAGCGAGAGGCCCTCCTCGTAATCGTTTTCGAGGACGCCGTAGGCGACCTGCATCCCGCTCCCCGTGACCGTGTAGTCGTCGGAAACGACGCCGCCTGCGGGGTCGATGCTGTAGACGTGACTGCCCTCTGCGTCGACGCCGCCGAGGATCGGGTTGATCGCGCGGAACGGGCCGCCGCGGGCGTAGTTGCCGGCCATCGTCGCCAGCGCGGGGATGCTCATCGATTCGCCACGGCGGGTCTCGTACAGCGCCGCCTCCGACCGAAGCGAGCGGATGAACGACTGTGCACCGCCGACGGAACCGACGAGCGTCATCGCCGCCGTCGGGTGAATCGGCTCAACCTTCTGGACGTCCTTGTTCGAGACGAAGCGGCCGCCGAGACTGGCGCGCATGTCGGTACCGATTACGACGCCGTCCTCGGTGGCGATGCCCACCGTCGTCGTTCCGGTCGACGTGACCACATCGTCGTCGTTTCGGGATTCGTGACCGTTTGGCGGGCCGAGTTTGGGGTCCATCGGCGACCGACCGGTGTTCCAGTTACTCATCGAAGCTCATCTCCGCAAAGATCGCTTCGAGGTCGTCGTGGGCCACGGTCCGGTAGGTTTCGTCGTCGACCGGCACGGTGGCGACCTCCACGTCGTCTGCAGTGAGGTCATCCTCGACGGTCTCCTCGAGCGCGCCGAGTGCGAGGTCGATCCCGCCGTCGAGATCGAGATTGTCGTCGTAGTGGTCGTCCAGGAACGCCTGGCTGTCCTCGCGGCCGCCGCCGATGGCGACTGCCTGCCACTCGTAGTCGGTACCCGAGGGGTCAGTCTCGAACAGGCGCGGCGTACCGTCTTCGACACCCGCGACGAGCAGGGCGACGCCGAACGGGCGCGCGCCGCCGGTCTGGGTGTACTCCTGGATGTGGTCGGTTACTGCGCGGGTCAGCGTCTCGACACCGATCGTCTCGCCGTAGCGGAGCTGTTCCGTCTGAGCGCGCTGGCGCGCGACGTCGACGAGTTTGCGCGCGTCGGCGACGTGGCCGGCGCTGGCGATACCGACATGATCGTCGGCTCGGTGGATCTTCTCGACGCTGGAGCGCTCCATGAGCGGCGAGCGAACGCTTCGGTTCGCGGCGATCACGACGCCGTCGGGCGTCCGGACGCCGACGCTCGCGGTACCGCGCTTGACTGCTTCGCGGGCGTACTCGACCTGATAGAGGCGACCGTCGGGCGAGAATATCGTCGTCCCGCGGTCGTAGGCCTGCTGTTGGGATTGATTTTGCATTTGAGTACGGTCACCGGCCGATCGACCGGCTAACCTTACCCATGGTAGGGTATTTTAAGGTAAAGGCCTTGCGTAGCACGAAGATCGTGCGACGGCCGGAGCGACGCGCGCCCGGGCATCCGGCGTCGCGTTCGAAGGCCGATCACGATCCCCACGGGCAACAAACTCCGGTCGACCGGTAGTTCCCCTTCCTCAACGTTCAACTATCACCTCCACCAAGCGGAGTTAGTGAGCGATTCGAGCACCGATTCGACCGGATGGGCCCGCCTCAGATCGGTCTGGCAGTCGGTGTTCGCTCTCTCGTGGCCGGTGATGACCGAGCAGGTGTTGCGAACGCTGATGCGGACGACCGACGTGATCGTCGCTGGGTTCTTTTCGCCAGCGGCCATCACCGCCGTCGGGCTAGCGGATATCTACGCCCGGCTACCGCTCTGGTTCGGGTTGGGCGTCGGCGACGGCGCGATTGCACTATCGAGTCAGGACACCGGCAGTGGCGCGAGCGCCAACCGCGACGAAGCGGTGAGCACGGCGCTCACGCTGGGCCTGCTCGCCGGGATCCCCTTCGTCGTCTTCGGGTTGCTGTTCGAACAGGCCGCCATCGGCGTACTCGGAGCCGAACAGGACGTCGTGGTGATCGGCGCGAGCTATCTCGCCGTCATCCTCTTTTCCTCGCCGGCGCGGCATACGACCCTGATCGCCGCCAAGTCGATCCAGGGCACTGGCGACACGCGGACGCCGATGTACGTCAATCTCGCCAGCAACGTCCTCAACATCGGACTGACGGTCGGGTTGGCGTTCGGCGTCGCCGGGATACCCGAGTACGGCGTGGTCGGTATCGCAATCGCGACGGCGGTCGCGGACGTCTTTGCGGCGGTCGTCTTCCTGCTGGTCCTCGGAAGCGAGGCAAGCGAGATCAGTCTCATCCGCCCCTCCGATCACGTCATCGCTAAACAACTCGTGGTCATCAGCGCGCCGCGGATCGCGGAAGGGCTCTCGGAAGTCGTCGCACAGTTCCCCTTCAACGCCATCCTGCTCACGTTCGGGACGGAGGTCAACGCCGCCTACCACATCGGGATGCGGCTCTACCAGCAGGTCGCCGCACCGCTCTCGCGGGGCTACGGCGTCGCGGCGAACGTCCTCGTCGGGCAGGCGCTCGGCCGCGGCGAACCGGAGAGCGCCTACTACGACGGGCTGGCGACGGCTGCACTGGGGGCGCTCACCGTGGGCGGCCTCGGCGGTGTGCTCTTTTTCGTCGCCGACGAGTTCGTCCGCATCTTCACGCGTGATCCGGTGACGATCGGCTATGCCGTCAACTTCGCTCGGGCCTACGCCGTCGCTACCGTGCTCATCGGCCCGTACGCCATCCTCGCCGGTGCGCTCCGGGGCGGTAGCGAGACGCGCCCGCCCTTCGTCGCCAAAGTGACCGGGACGTTCGTCTTCCTGCTCGGCGTCACCTACGTCGGCGGCGTCCACCTGGAGTACGGCGTCCTCGCCGCCTACGTCGCCATCGTCGCCGACTACGTCTGGCGCGACCTATTCCTCGGGAGCGTCTACTACCAGCGGGACTGGCTCAACCGTGGCACCAGACTGATGCGCGAACGTGGGAGTATAGACGGCGCTAGCGAGGAGTGAGCTACAAAAAGAAACGCTACGGAACCGATCAGACGTCGGCGTCGTCGCCGTCAGTCTGCTCTTCGGTGTCGTCCGCGTCAGTGTCGTCCTCTTCCGTTTCGTCCTCGTCCACGTCGTCACCGCCCGGTCCAGCGTTGGCCGGCGGACCGCGTTTGTCTTCCTCGTCGTCTTCGTCGGCGTCGTCATCGCTCGGTCCTGCGTTGGCCGGCGGTCCCTGCTTGTCGTCGTCCTCACCGTCAGGACCTGCGTGCTCTGGCGGACCCGCGTGGTCCGGAATCTTGTCAGCTGCCGGGTTGTTGTCAGTCACAAACTGGGCGACCTGCAGACCCATCGGCCCACTAACGTCTTCGTCCTGCAGGGTCGCGACGAACGAGGACACTTCCTGTCCGAAGTTCGTCGCTGCGTCATCAGGCGATAGCGTGACGGTCGTCTCACCGGTTCGCTCGCCGTCGGTCGCCGTCAACGTGACTTCGACCGCATCCTCGGGCGTGGGGAGTTCGACCGTGCCGTTCTCGTCGGTCGTGTACTCCTCAGTACCGTCGTAGGTGTAGTCCTCTTCTTCCTCTTCAGCCTCGTCCTCTTCTTCCGCTTCGTCTTCCTCAGACTCTTCGTCGTCTTCGGATTCTTCCTCGTCTTCGTCCGATCCGTCGTCCTCAGTCTCTTCTTCCTCTGTAGACGTTTCATCGGACTCTTCGTCGTCCGATTCGTCGTCCTCAGTCTCTTCTTCGGTCTCTTCTTCCTCTTCAGTCTCTTCTTCATCCTCGACATCGTCGTCGACGATTTCGAGAGTCACGTTCGCGCCCTCGACGGGCCCGTCGGTGTCGTTGACCGTGACGACGTTGTCATCGGAGACGGTGATCGTCAGGTCCTCTGTATCATCTTCTGCCACAGCCGCTCCCGCGGCCGCCGGTGCCACGAGCGACGCAATCATCAGCACGGCACCGAGGATTGCGAACAGTTGAGTACGGTTGCGTGTCATCTGTACTGATACCAGACAGGTCAGTATGATAAAGGGAGAGTCTCGTTCAGTCGGTTCAGACGATCTGGCAAGTAAATTGCAACCTATCAAAAGCCGTTACAGAGTTTAATACCTCTTCTAAACGTTTAACTTCGATATGCAGAGTCAGTCGTCCGCTTCCGCACGGGCGACCAGCGATGCGGCGTGGTCGGTCGCGGATTCGATTACGGCCTCCTCGTCGAGGGACAGAACCTCGCGATTGCGCATCAGAACCTCGCCGTCGACCACCGTATGCCGGACGTCACTGCCCGAAACGGCGTAGGACAGGTGGCTCACGAGGTCGTGGGGCGGGGACAGTCGCGGGGCGTCGAGGTCGATGACCGCGAGGTCGGCGTTGGCACCGGGTTCGATGCGGCCGCTGTCGAAACCGAGCGCGTCGGCGCTACCGGTCGTCGCGAGCGAGAAGGCGGTTTCGGCGTCGACCGCGCTGGCGTCGTCGGCCGCGAGTTTGCCGATCATGGCGGCGTCGCGGATCTCGTCGAACATGTCGAGGTCGTTGTTCGAGGCCGCGCCGTCGGTGCCGAGACCGACTGTGACGCCCGCGTCGAGCAGGTCCTGAACTGGAGCCATCCCACTGGCGAGTTTCATGTTCGAGGCCGGACAGTGGATCGCTGCCGCGCCCGAGTCTGCGAGCAGTTCGATCTCCCGGTCGTCGACGTGAACGCAGTGAGCGAGATAGTCGTCGGCACCGAGCATCCCGTGTTCGTCGGCGAACTCGATGGGCCTGAGGCTCTGCTCGTCGACGATAGGGGCGACCTCGCCCGGCGTCTCGTTGGCGTGGTAATGCAGCGGGACGTCGAGGCCCCGCGCCCCTTCGACGAAGTCGGAGAAGTACTCGGTGGCGACGGTCGTCAGGCTATGGGGCATCACGGCAGTAGTGATCCTGTCGTCCTCGATGTCGTCGTACTTGCCGGCGATTTCGACGCTCGTCTGGACGTCTTCGGCGGCCGCCTCGTCGTCTTTCGCGACGGTGACGGTGGCGTGACCGACACGGGCGCGCAGACCGCTTTCCTCGATCGCCTCGACGATGTTGGGCACCATGAAGTACATGTCGCCGAAGGCGGTCGTCCCGGACTTGATCATCTCCAGCACGCCGAGTTTCGTCCCGGCGTAGACGTCCTCGGGCGTCAACTCGGCCTCGGTCGGCCAGATATCCTCCTGTAGCCAGCGGTCGAGCGGCTTGTCGTCGGCGTAGCCACGCAGTAGCGTCATCGCGACGTGACAGTGGGCGTTGACGAGGCCGGGAATCACCAGCGAGTCCTCCGCGTCGAGATACTCGTCCTCGCCCTCGATATCGGGGCCGATCTCCAGGATCTCGCCGGCGTCCTGATCGACCAGCACGTCGGCGTCTATCACGGACATATCGGGACGGAGAACCTTCCCGCCCGCGATTCGCAATGTCGTCATGGCGCGGAGTTCGGAGGGGAGCCAGTTAACCGAACCGGTGCAGGCCGAAACACAGTTGACCCGGGGCCGCGAAGCCACTGGCAATGCGAATCGCTGTCCCCAACAAAGGTCGTCTACACGAGCCAGCACTCGATCTGTTGGAGCGCTCGGGCCTGCACGTCGTCGATGGCGCGGATCGGAAACTGTACGCCGAGACGGTCGATCCGGATGTCACGCTACTGTTCGCCCGCGCGGCTGACATCCCAAAGTACGTCAGCGACGGCGCGGCCGACGTGGGCATCACCGGCCACGACCAGCTCGCGGAGGCCGCCCCCGAAAACGTCACCGAACTGCTGGATCTCGGCTTCGGGCAGTGCCGACTCGTCCTCGCATCACCCGAAGAGGGAGACATCAAGAGCGTCGAGCAACTAGATGGGAAGCAGGTCGCCACCGAGTTCCCGACGATTGCTCGGAACTACTTCGACGAGCAGGGTGTCGACCCCGACATCGTCGAGGTTACCGGTGCGACAGAGCTCACCCCGCACGTCGAGATGGCCGACGCCATTATCGACATCACGAGCACGGGGACGACGCTCAAAGTCAATCGGCTCGGGATCATCGACGAGGTGCTCGACAGTTCAGTACGGCTGTTCGCCCGCGACGACGTGCTCGACGACGACAAGGTCGGCCAGATCGAGACCGCGCTCTCGTCGGTGCTGAGCGCGGACGGCAAACGCTATCTGATGATGAACGTCCCCGAGAGCCGCCTCGACGCGGTCCGTGACGTGATCCCCGGTATGGGCGGCCCCACAGTCATGGACATCGCCAGCGAGAACGGCACGGACGGGATGGTCGCGGTCCACGCGGTCGTCGACGAGCGGGACGTCTTCGAGACGATCACCGAGGTAAAATCCGAGGGGGCAAGCGATATCCTCGTAACAGAGATCGAACGACTCGTCGAGTAACGCCTCAGCGCTCCTCACGAAGCCGTTCGCGCCGGCGCTCGAACTCCTCGTCGGAGAGGTCCCCCCGAGCGTACGCGGTGCGGAGTTCTTCGAGCGCAGCGTCTTCTTGCTCCTGTCCACCGTCGCGGAGGCCGACGTACAGCAGATACACCAGCGCGATGAACAACAGCAGCGGCACGATGCCGAACAGGCCGAACCAGCCGCCGCCACCGGGTGCCATGTGGCCGCCGACGCCGCCGACGCCGCCGACGCCGCCGAAGCCACCGAACAGGATCATCGATCCCATCCACAGCATCGGCAGGAGGACGAGGAGACCGACGACGAGCAACACCGCGCGCAGCACACCGCTGTCGTTGCTCATGCTACCACCGCCGCCGCTGCTGTCGCGTTCCGGTGTGTCATCCCGACGTGAGTGCCGGTCACCGAACTGTCGATAGCGTCTGCGAGGGCGTGGTGAATCATACGAGTCACGCTAGTACGTACGACGGCTTCTCAGTTAGCGGTGGGGGTGAAAACTCATCTGTGAAAACAGCCCATGGCGTTTCTAAGCATATTTAACACCGTTTTAGTGACGAGACCGTTCGTGCAGCCGTTTCTGCGGCGTCAGATAAGCAGCGAAGTGAGCACGGACCCGAGCAGAATGCTGATCGCGAAGTGAGAGATCGTAATCGCGCCAGCGAAGCGTCGGTCGGTGTCGTACAACCGCTTGATAGCGAAGTAATCGGCGACGAGTGCCGCGATAATGACGAGGAGTACTTCGGGACCCCCACCCAGCAACTGGACCCCGACGACGATGAGGACGGCGGGGACAGCACCGACCATCAGTCCGTGCTCGATGCGGACGTCGCCGAGCACGAACCGGGCGGCCAGATGCGCGGTAATGCCGTAAAAGACGGTCACGATGAGAAGCGTCCCGAGCACGGCCGGAATCGTCTCGGGAACGACAGAGAGAGCTATCATATGTCGGTGTTCCAGTGGGTGAACTTGTAAATGCTGATCTACTGTGCTCGAAGAATCGGTATCGAAGAGTCGTTACTCCAGCAGGCCGAGGTCTTCGAGGCGGGAGACGATCTTGTCGACGGCGTGCTCGGCGTCGACGGGCTTTTTGCCGCCGGTGATGACGAGTTTGCCGCTACCGAACAGCAGCGCAACGACTTCCGGATCGTCGAGACGGTAGACGAGGCCGGGGAACTGCTCGGGTTCGTACTCGATGTTTTCGAGACCGAGACCGATCGCGATGGCGTTCAGATTGAGGTTGTGACCCAGATCCGCAGACGTAACGATGTTCTGGACGACGATTTCGGGATCCTCGTTGACGTTGATCTCCAGGTCACGGAGTTTGTCGAAGACGATCCGCAGACTCTCGTGGACGTCGTCGGTCGACTTCGCGCCAGTACAGACGATCTTACCGGAGCGGAAGATGAGCGCGGCCGACTTGGGCTCCTGGGTGCGGTAGACGAGACCGGGGAACTGCTCGGGATCGTAATCCGCGCCTTCGAGGTCCATTGCGACGCTCTGGAGATCGAGCTCCTGTCCGATCCCCGTCGAAGCGACGACGTTTTCGATATTGATAGTTTCCTTGGGGTCGCTCATAGTACGTTTAAAGGTTGTATTTAAGCTTTATAAAGGTTGATGCCACGGAACCATACGTTGGGTTCCTTGCAGGTCAACGATCCGAAATGACAGCCGAAACCGGCCGATTCTTGAGCGACGGCGACCCATCATCACGTGTGTACCTGCTGGAACTCGGCGGCGAAGACGACCGGTTCGGGGCCTGTGAGGCGGCGAGCGCCGCCAGCGGTGCCGAGTTGATCGCGCCGGGCGTCGTACGGGCACCCGCAATCGACCGCGAGAAGGTCTCGAAACTCGCGTACACGCGCCGAGCGAGCGAACTCGTCGGGACAGCAGACGCGGACGTCCGGAGCGCCGAGGCGTTGCTCTCCGCGGCACCGCTCGACCGCTCCGGCTCTGTCGCGGTGCGCGCCGTCGACGTCCGGGCGAGCACCGGTATCGATACCCAGCGCGTCGAGCGCGCGCTCGGCGACGTGCTCGTCGACCGGGGGTTCTCGGTGGACCTCGACGACCCAGACCACGTCCTGCAGGCGGTATTTTCCGGGGAAGTGGCGTGGGAGCGCGACGGCGATATCGACCCACGCGAGGCCGTCACGGCCGGCACCGCCACCCCCGTTCCGATCGAAGACGACCCCAAGAGACTCTGCGCTCTGGGCTGGCTTGCGGTCGAGAGCGTCCGGGAGTACGGGTCGCGCGCGCCGACCGACCGCCCCTTCTTCCAGCCTGGAAGCATGGATCCGCTGCTGGCGCGCGCACTGGTGAACATCGCCGGTGCGGAGCCCGGTCGAACGCTCGTCGATCCGATGTGTGGCACCGGCGGCGTCCTGATCGAGGGAGGACTGGTCGGCGCGTCGGTGCTCGGCGTCGACGCCCAGGACAAGATGGTCCGCGGAGCGGCCCGGAACCTCGCCGACGCCGTCGACGAGGAGCACGTCCTCGGCACCCTGCGCGGCGACGCGACCCACCTCCCGCTGCCAGACGGCGCCGCCGACGCCGTGGTCTTCGACGCTCCCTACGGTCGCCAGTCGAAAATCGCCAATCTGGATCTCTCGGATCTGGTCGCGGGCGCGCTTGCCGAAGCGCGCCGCATCGCGGACCGCGCGGTCGTCGTCGCGGACCGCTCGTGGGAACAGGAAGCGAGAGCGGCCGACTGGACGGTCGACGCGCGATTCGAGCGACGCGTCCACCGCTCGCTAACGCGCTATGTCCTCGTACTAAGTAGCGAGTAACCCGTTTCTCGGCCAATACTACGTCTATTGAAGTGTAGAGCTGCGGTTCCCGAAGTGTATGACTACAAAATTCGCAGTTAGGCTTCGGCCGACCAGGTCAACTCCGGCAGTCGCGAGAGCAGATGCGAGACGTGCAGGCGGTCATTCGTTCCCTCGGTGAGATCCAGATCGATCTCGCCCGCCAGGCGATAGAGCTTCGTCTGCCGGTCGCCGTCGTATCGGGACTGTGCGATCCGCAGGATATCCTGAACGACTTCCTCGCCCGAGAGTCCCTCGTCGACGAGCAGGTCATCGAGCGTCGAGCGGGCGTCGGTGAACTCGCCCGCCTCGGCGGCGTCTAGCATCTCCTTGACCTGATCGTCGGTACCGACCTCGCCGAGCGCCTCGTAGGCGGCGTTGCGGGTGATCTCACCCTCCTGCTCGTAGGTCGTCTGCACACCCAGAATCGCCTTGCGGAGGTCGCCATCGGCGTAGCCCGCAATGAACTTGATGCCGTTCTGGTCGAACTCGGCGTCCTCGGCGACGGCGATCCGTTCGAGCACGGTCGCTATCTCCTCGTGGGTCGGTGCGCGGACCGGTACCGGGAAACATCGCGAGCGGATCGGCGGGATGAGCTTGGTCGGCTGACGCGTCGTGATGACGAACTGCGTGGTCTGGTGATGCCGCTCCATCACGCGCCGCAGCGCCTGCTGGAAGTCCTCGCGGATCGCCTCGGCGTTGTCCAGCACGATCGTCTTGTAGGAGCCGGAGACCGGCGCGTAGCTGGCCGATTCCTTGAGGACGTGATTGATCATGTCGCGTTTCGCCATCGAACTGCGCCCCTCGAGAAACGAGGCGAAGCGCGGGTCGTTCTTGATCTCCGTCTTCGTCCGGTCGAAGAAATCCGCGACGTTGATCTCGATCAGATCGTTGTCCGGGTCCTCGTGGGCTTCGGCAGCGAGCGCGCGGACGGCGGCGGTCTTGCCGCTCCCCGGCGGGCCGTGAAGCACCAGGTTCAGCGGGTCGTCGACGCCGCGCTGGAGATACTCGCGGACGTCGTCCTGGGGCAGCTCGTCCAGATCGGGGGCGTGCACGTCGGTCCACAGCGGCGAGTCCATTACCCGGTCGTAGCGCTCGCGGGGGTAAGAATCGGTCGGTCGGGATCCGAAGCCGGTTTACCGGGCGGGCGACCAGTGAGAGGTAATGACGCTTCGCGTGACGTTTCTGGGGACCAGCGGGGCCGTACCGACAACCAGACGCAACCCCAGCGCGATTTCGGTCGCCCGCGAAGGCGACCACCTCCTGTTCGACTGCGCCGAGGGCACCCAGCGCCAGATGATGCGCTTTGGCACCGGCTTCGACGTCTCGCATCTCTTTATTACCCATACCCACGGCGATCACACCTACGGGCTGCCCGGCCTGCTGGACACGATGGATTTCAACGACCGCGAGACGGGGATGACGATTCACGTCCCGCCGGGCGAAAAGGGCAGTATCAAGGCCTTCATCGAGTCCGCAGGCGGGCGACCCTCCTTTCCGCTCCGGATCAACGAGGTCGGCTACGACGACGTGGTGCTCCGGACCGACGAGTACGTGGTCCGCACCTTCCCCGTCGACCATCGGACGACCGCAGTCGGCTACGCCCTGATCGAGGACGACCGGAAGGGCCGCTTCGACCGCGAGCACGCCGAGGAACTCGGCGTTCCCGTCGGGCCGAAGTTCTCGCAACTCCACGAGGGCGAGCCAGTAGAACTCGACGACGGGGCGGTCGTCGACCCCGAGCAGGTCGTCGGTGAGCCACGGCCCGGCCGGACGTTCGTCTACACCGGCGACACTCGACCCAGCGACGAGACAGTCGATATCGCCGAGAACGCCGACCTGCTCGTCCACGACGCCACCTTCGCCGAGGACCGACTCGACCGCGCTCTGAAGACTGGCCACTCGACGGCAAGCGAGGCCGCCGGGGTCGCCCAGCGCGCGGACGCGAAACGCCTCGCACTCGTCCACATCTCCTCGCGGTATACCGGCGACGTGAGCGACCACCGCCTGGAGGCCAGCGAAGCGTTCGACGGCGAGGTGTTCGTCCCCGACGACGGCGATACCGTCGACGTGCCGTTTCCGGACTCCTGAGCGCCTCAGACCGGGGCAGCGCCGATACTTAGCGCTGAAAAACGGGAGATTTTATCAGCTAGTCGTCACGATATCCGAATATGGCGAGCGAGCCCTCCACCGAAGAGCTCGAACAACGGATCGACGACCTGGAAACACGACTCGACGCCACTATCACGAAAATTCAGCTCCTCGTCGCGGCGGGAATCACACTCCCCCTCGTCCTGATTGCGTTCCTGATTTCGCCGGAGGTAGGGATCGTTCTCGGCCTGACAGTGCTGTTCGCCGGGGGCGCAGTCTGGGGTCAGACGAAGGGGTAACGGGGACAAGATTCACTTACCGTCACCGCTTACCACGGTACGTGAGCCATCGAACGAGTGCGCTCGACGCCGTCGTCTTCGGCGTCGACATCCAGAGTGGGGATGTTCGGGGATCGACACCTTCCTACGCGCTGTGTATCCACGACGGCGAGTCGCTCGAACGCGACGTCGTCACCTATCGAAAGCTCCGTCGGCTGATCGAGGATCGCGAACCGGCGATGCTCGCCACCGACAACATGTACGAACTCGCCGAGAACAAGGATGCCCTCGTCGGGTTTCTGGGGAGCCTCCCCGACGGAACCCGCCTCGTGCAGGTAACCGGCGACGAACAGCCCGAACCACTCTCGCGGGTCGCCAAGCGCCACGGCGTCCCCTACGGCAAAGAGCCGATGAAAGAGGCCGAGGCGGCCGCGCGACTCGCCGCCCAGAACGTCGGCCACGAGGTGTCGGCCTTTACAGATACGACGGAAGTCAAGGTCTCTCGCGGCCGCTCGACCGGCAAGGGCGGCTTCAGCCAGGACCGCTACACGCGCCGGATCCACGGCTCGGTCAAGCGTCGCGCCCGCGACGTCGAGAGCGTACTCGACGACGCGAATCTGGAGTACGAGATGGACGTCACCGAGAAGTACGGCGGCTACAGCAACGCCGTCTTCGAGGTATCGGCGCGGCCACAGGACATCCCGCTCTCGCGCGAACGCTCGGGGGACACGCGGATCGAAATCGAGCGCGAACGCCGCGACGGCATCGAGTTCCATCCCCTCGCCAAGCGCCGGGATCACGTCATCGTCGGGATCGATCCCGGCACGACGACCGCGGTCGCAGTCGTCTCGCTCGACGGCGACCTGCTGGACGTGCTGAGTACCCGTACGGCGGACACCGCGGCGGTGATCGAGTGGATCATCGAACGCGGGCGGCCGGTCGTGCTTGCCGCAGACGTCACGCCGATGCCCGAGACCGTCGAGAAGATCCGGCGAAGCTTCGACGCCGCACCGTGGACGCCCGACACTGATCTGCCGATCGACACCAAACAACACCGCACCCGCGATCACAGTTACAACAACGATCATGAACGGGACGCGATGGCCGCCGCGCTGTTTGCCTTCGACGACCACGAGGACCAGTTCCGGCGCATCGCCCGCAAGGTGCCGAGCGCGTTCGAGCGCGGCGAGGTGACCGCCGAGGTGGTGCGCAACGACGAGTCCGTCGAAACGGTGATCCAGCGCCTGCGCGAGGACGAGGAAGAAGAGATTGCGGAGTCAGAGCACACGCCGCGCGAACTAACCGACGACGAAAAACGGATCCGCGACCTGGAGCGCCAGGTCGAGCGCCTCGAAGAGCACGTCGAGAGCCTCGAAGGCACCATCACCGAGAAGGACGACCGGATCGAGGAACTCGAAAGCGAACTCTCCGACGCGCGACGCGAGGAGCGCCGCGAGGCGCGTGAACGCCGCGACGTCACGCGCTTGCAACGGAAGAACGAACGGCTCGAACGCCAGGTCGAAGACGCCGAAGAGCGGGCCGAGGACATCGAAGCGAAACTCGACCGACTCAAAGAGCTCTGGAAACTCGATCACTCGAACTTCGCGGACGTCTCGGCGAAGAAGAAAGACCTCGTTCCGGTCAAGCCCGTCGAGAAATTCACGACGAACGCGCTCGAAGCGGCCCACGAGCAGTACGGACTCGCCGAGGACGACGTGATCTATCTCCGGGACGCCAGCGGTGCGGGCCGCAGTACGGCCGAACGGCTGGTCGACGTCGAGCCACAGGTCGTCCTGAAAAACGGCGGAAACCTCTCGGACATCGCCGACGAGATCCTCTTCGAGCACGGAATCCCGGTCGGACCGGTGTCGGACGTCCGGATGCAGGAAGTGGACGAACTCGCGGTCGCTCGGGGAGCAGACATCGAGAGCGTCATCGACGACTGGGAGGACCGGGCCGAGGAGCGCCGCAAAGAACGGAAAACGGAGATGGTCGATCAACTCATCACCGAGCATCGGGCCGACGACGAGCGCTCTAGCCTCTAGAGCATCCCGCCCATTCCCATCGAACCCATCACGCTCTGGATCAGCGAGCGCACCACGAGGCCGAGACCGGCGACGATCAGCGCCAGGCCGCCCGCGATAAGGAGGTTCTGAGTGGCGATAAGCACGATTCCGCCGAGCAGTGCCAGCAGGCCGACGATGCCGGCCGCACCGAGTCGTTTGATCATACCGTCGGTGGTCGGGGCGCGTACAATAATCCGATGGTTTCGGGCCGGAAGCGACTCCACCGAATTTAAAACCTCACCTGACCAATATTCCAGTATGAGCGACGACAACGGACGAAACGACCTCAGGATGCCCGACGAGGACGAGGTCTTTGCCGAGGTCACGAACATGCTCGGAGCGAACCGCGTGAAAGTGCGTTGTGCAGACGGCGAGGAGCGGACGGCACGGATTCCCGGCAAGATGCAAAAACGCATCTGGATCCGCGAGGACGACATCGTTCTCGTCGAACCGTGGGACTGGCAGGACGAGAAAGCCGACATCACGTGGCGCTACGAGAAGCAAGAAGCGGACCAGTTGCGCGAGGAAGGCCACATTAGATAGCGCGGTCCGCGCCGGACCCAGAACGCATCCTTTTACCGCTGGATCGCCAAGGGAATGGTAGATGACAGGCGAGTACGGCTTGCTCGAACCCAACGAGTCGGACACCCCCGACGACGAATTCGAGCAGATCGACGTCAGCGATACCGAGGCCGATCGGATCGCCCGCAAGCGGGATCGGAAGTTCAGCCAGTTCCGCGAACGGATCAAGGACTCCGACGGGTTCAAAGTCGACGACGGAGCCTTCGACGATGCCACATTCGCCGCGCTGTACAAACTCGTTCAGGACGGCTACGTCGACGCCATCGGCGGGCCGCTCTCGACCGGCAAGGAGGCGAACGTCTACAACGCGCTCGCCGGCGACCGATCGCTGGAGATGCTACGAGAGGGCGAAGAGGAGGTCGCGATGAAGGTGTACCGCACCCGCGCGACCAACTTCCAGGACATGCGCGAGTACCTCATCGGCGACCCGCGCTTCGAGGAACTCGGCGACAAGAGAAAGATCGTGATGGCCTGGACGCGCAAGGAACTCTCGAACCTGGAACGCGCCCGGAAAGCCGGGGTTCGCGTCCCGCGGCCGATCACCACGGAGCGAAACGTCCTCATCATGGAGTACATCGGCACCGAGGACAGTCGCTCGAAGCGGCTTGCGGAAGTCCAGATCGAGAACCCCGAGACGGCCTACGAGGTCGTCCGCGAGTACATCCGCCGACTATACTCCGCCGGACTCGTTCACGGCGACCTCAGCGAGTACAACGTGCTCTTTTACGACGGCGAACTGGTCGTCATCGATGTCGGGCAGGCGGTGACGATCCACCATCAGAACGCTGAAGAGTTCCTCGAACGGGACTGCGAGAACGTCGCCTCGTTTTTCCGCCGGCAGGGGATGGAAGTGAGCGGCGACGAACTGCTGGACTGGGTTCACGAGAACGCCGACGTATGAGCGGCCTCGTCTGTCGGTCGTACGACCCACGGGACGCGAGCGCGATCCGCCGCGTCGACGAACTGTCCCTGGCCGAGACCGAGACCAACCCGGACGACATTCCCGATAACGACGACCTCGCGGACGTACAGGCGTCGTATCCCGACGCTGGCGGCGAGTTCGTCGTCGGCGTCGTCGAGGACAGGGAGATGCTCCCCGGTGCGGACGACCGCTCGTTCGAGGACGTCGGAACCCACGACGGCTATGTGGTCGCAATCGGCGGCTACCTCCCCAGCGAGACGGGCTACGCCGACGAGCGGAGCGTGGCGGGCGGGGCGGAACTCCACCGGATGCGCGTCCATCCCGCCGCTCAACGACAGGGGTTCGCGCGCAAGCTACTGGCCGACCTCGAATCACGTATCGTGGCGGCAGGATACGATCCGATACTGGCGACGACGGCGCGACGACAGCGCAAGGCCGTCGCGTTCTATCCCAGCGCCGGCTACGCGCAGGTCGGCGAGTCGACGATGGGCGAGTACGACCTCGTCCACTTCGAAAAACGGATCGAGTCCTAGCTCAGATCGAACCGCTCGGCGGCGGTCTGCATGTCCTTGTCGCCCCGGCCACAGAGGTTGACGAGAATCGTGTCGTGACGGTCTTCTTCGGCGAGTTTGATCGCGAGCGCGATAGCGTGACTCGGCTCCAGCGCGGGGATGATCCCTTCGGTCTCGCTGAGTTCGCGAAAGGCCGCCAGCGCCTCCTCGTCGGAGACGGCGTGGTACTCGGCACGTCCGAGTGCCTGCAGGGCGGCGTGTTCGGGGCCGACGGCGGGGTAGTCGAGGCCCGCCGAGATAGAGTGGTTCTCGGTGTCGTCGTCGATCATCTGCGTCTTCATGCCCTGGAAGATCTGTGGCTCTTCCTTTCGCGTCTTCGAGAGCGGCGCGGAGTGGTGTTCGTCGTCGATCCCCCCGGGCTCTGCGCCGTAGAAGGCGACGTCGTCGTCCTTGAACGCGTGCCAGAGACCGAGAGAGTTCGATCCGCCGCCGACACAGGCAACACAGGCATCCGGCAGTTCGCCGTGTTGTTCCTGGATCTGTTCGCGGGCCTCCTCGCCGATCACCGACTGGAACTCACGAACCATCCGCGGGAACGGGTCGGGGCCGACCACGCTCCCGACCAGATAGTGGGTCTCCTCAGTGTTCTCGACCAGATCCTCCAGCGCGGCGTCGACGGCCTCGGCTAGCCCCTCGTTGCCACGAGTGACCTCCCGGACCTCGGCGCCCATCAGGCGCATCCGGAAGACGTTCATCTCCTGACGCTGGATATCCTTGCGACCCATGTAGATTGTCGTATCGATGTCCAGGAGCGCGCCGACCATCGCCGTCGCAGTGCCGTGCTGGCCGGCCCCCGTTTCGGCGATCAGCCGTTCCTTTCCGGCGCGTTTCGCGAGGAGGGCCTGTCCCAGCGTGTTGTTGAGTTTGTGCGCCCCACCGTGGAGGAGATCCTCGTGCTTGAAGTAGATCTCAGCGTCGTAGCGCTCGCTAAGGGATTCGGCATAGAACACCGGTGTCGGGCGGCCCGCGAAATGTTTCAGGTAGTAGGATAGCTCCGACTGAAACTCCTCGTCGTCGACGAACCGATCGAACGCCGCTGCTAGCTCTTCGAGCGGTTCTTCGAGCGGTTCCGGCACGTGTCGTCCGCCGAACTCTCCGAACTTGCCATCAGATGACATACCCCACCATTGGAGCGAATCATCCTAAATCGTGTGGTGGCGGCTGTCTGGAAACGAACAGTCGGGACCCGCCGGGCTATCCGCCCTTGATCAGTCTGAGAACGGTGACGTGCTCTGCCTCGACCGGTTGATCCTCGGGGACCGGGCGGCCATCGACCAGCACCGACGCCTCGTGCGGGCTGATGTCGATGCGGTCCAGTAGCTCAGCGTAGGTCGCGTCCTCGACATCGAGTTCGACCGTCCGCTCGCCTTTCACCTCGACGGTGACCTGCATATCCCACGGTTGCGCTGACAGTGGCTTGAGACTGTCGTCCGGATCGTCGGGATCGCTCTCGGACGTTTTATGACGCGGAGGGACTTGACTGGAACTATGAGCGACGCCGAAGCCGAGCAGGACTCTGTGGGGGGCCGTCAGGACGTCTGGACGGAGAAGTACCGGCCGCACACGCTCGAAGACGTGGTTGGCCACGACAACATCACCGACCGCCTGGAGAGCTATATCGAGCGCGACGACCTGCCGCATCTACTCTTCGCCGGGCCGGCAGGCGTCGGCAAGACCGCCAGTGCCGTCGCCATCGTCAAAGAGCTCTACGGCGACGACTGGGAGGAGAACTTCCTCGAACTGAACGCCTCCGACGAGCGTGGGATCGACGTCGTCCGCGAGAAGATCAAGAACTTCGCGAGCACCGACTGGAGCGGCCGCGCAGGCTCGAAACCCAGCATCATCTTCCTCGATGAGGCCGACGCGCTGACCAGCGATGCCCAGTCCGCGCTGCGCCGGACGATGGAGCAGTTCTCGAACAACACCCGATTCATCCTCTCGTGTAACTACTCCAGCAAGATCATCGACCCGATCCAGTCCCGGTGTGCGGTCTTTCGCTACGCGCCGCTGGGCGACGATGCCGTCGAGGCCCAGATCCGAAAGATCGCCGACGCCGAAGGGATCACGCTCACGCAGGACGGCGTCGACGCGCTCGTCTACGCCGCGGACGGCGACATGCGAAAGGCGATCAACGCCCTGCAGGCCGCCGCAGTGATGGGCGAGACCGTCGACGAGGAGACCGTTTTCAAGATCACCGCGACGGCGCGTCCCGAAGAAGTCCAGGAGATGGTCCAGACGGCTATCGACGGCGACTTCATCGCCGCGCGAAGTCAGCTACGGGACCTGATCGTCGACAAGGGAATCGCCGGCGGCGACATCATCGACCAACTGCACCGCTCCGTCTGGGACCTGGAAATCGAAGAGGAAGCCGCGGTCCGCCTGATGGACCGGGTGGGCGAAGCCGACTACCGGATCACGCAGGGTGCAAACGAGCAAGTGCAGTTAGAAGCGATGCTAGCCTCGCTGGCGCTCGAAACGGACGAGTGATCGAAGAGCGGTTCAGAAAAGTCGAATCGTTGTCTACTGCTGGATCAGTGGTTAGCAGTGCCCACCGTGCCCGCCATACCCGCGCTGGCGGTCCTCAGGCGCGGAGTCGGCGTGACGGTCGCTCTCGGTCCGCTCCTCCGAGTACTCCGCGTGGTCGTAGTCATCCTGGTACTCGCCGGCGTGGTCGTGCTCTTCGTACTCACTGTGGTCTTGTTCGTCGTGGTACTCGGCATGCTCGCCGTCCTCGTACTCGGCGTGGTCAGCGTGGTACTCACCCGCGGAGGTCGCGTGATGCCCACCCTGATGATGCGCGCCGCGGTCGTCATCGGCCTGATGCACACCGGGCACGTGATCGGCCGCGAAGCCGTGCATCATCTCGCCGAACTGGCCGGGCGCGTAGTCGGCCATCGTGCCGACCGGACCGTTCGCGTGGGCGTTGGTATCCTGCTGGCTGGTCACGTCGGCGCTGACGAAGCCGACGGCTCCGATCAGCGCGACGACGAGTGCGATCGCGACGACGATTGTGGTCAGTGTAGATCTCATGGTGGTTCTCCTCATTCGTAACAAAGGGAGTGGAGTGGTTATGACCACGGGCGTGAACTCACCCACGAGAACGTTTTAGAACGTTTTTAACGTCTTCTACACCGTTCGTTTCGAAGAGACCGTTCGTCCGGCCGGGTTTCGGGCTCTGGGAGCTACGACTCGTCGAGATCGTCGGACGGGTAGATTCGATACGTCCGGCCCTGCGGTTCGCGATACAGCAACCCGCGCTTTTCGAGGTCGCTTACGGTCTGGCTCACCTTGCTCTTCGAGAAGTCAGCCCGGTCCCGAAGTTCGATCTGGGTCAGTCCCGGCGAGTCGACGACTGGCTGGAGGATGCGGCGTTCGTCCTCCGGCAGGACGTCGAGCAGCGGACGCGTTGGGTGGGCCGAGTCTTCGGGACCGGCTCCGGAGTCGGCGTCCGTATCGGCAGCGTCGGTCGTCTCATTCGGCCGTTGTCCGGACTCTTCGGCCCCAGTCGACGGCTCTTCGGGTGTGTCTGCGGGAGATCCCTCAGCAAATTCCTGTCCAGAAGAGCCCTCGACGGCGCCCTGTCCAGCGGAGCTTTCCGCTGTGTCCGGCTCAAACGAACTCCCGACGCCGGTAGCAGCCGTCCGGGAGGAATCTGCGGACGCCGTGCGCTCCTCCGTCCCGACGAACTGCTCGCGCAAGGCCAGGTAGCCGCCGCCGACGGCCGCTGCGGTGACGAGCGTCCCGAGAAGGTACCACACCGGGTGTGTGCCGTGCATCGACGTCGTGTCCATCCCCATCCGCCCGCTCATGTCGCCCAGCGCGACCCACTGCTGGTAGTTCTGCCAGGTGATCGCGAGTCCGATGACGAGCACGGCCCCGACGATTGCGAGTGCGACGTAGTCGGCCTGTCTGACGTTCACGGTCTTGGGGTGATCTTGCACGTGAACGTTTCAATACTTTCCGCTTTTGATTGCGAAAACAACAGAGACGGAGAGTAGGCAGTGGTTACCCGCTCAGTCGCCAGATCTCGTAGTTCAACACCGCGGCGAACGTGACCCACGCGAGATACGGCACCAGCAGCGCGGCGGCCCGCCGGTCCACCCGGTCGAAGGCGTAGATCGTCGCGACGATCAGCGCCCAGAGTGCGACGATGATCGCCAGCCCGAGGCCCGGTTCCTGCTGGCCGAAAAAGACCGGCGTCCACGTCACGTTGACCGCCATCTGGGCGGCGAAGACGCCGACGGCGATCTTGACGTCGCGGCGCTCGATCCCCCGCCGCCAGAGGGTAAAGAGCGCGACGCCCATCAGGGTGAAGAGGAGCGTCCAGACGACCGGGAAGGCGACCGCCGGCGGATAGAACCACGGCTGTTCGATCCACGACGTGTCCGTTCCGGCGAAGACGGCCGGGAGCGCCCCCACGACGTTGACTGCGACGACGAAGCCGACCAGCGTGAGCAGGTCGCGGCCCCCGAGGTCTCCAGGGAGGCCCGTGCTGTCGGAGGTGGTGTGGCTCATGGCTGTCTAGAGGGGTGGGAGGCGGGTATCCGTTTGGGTCGGGCGAACCCTTTTAGTCGGTTACGCACCATCCCAGAGATGTGCCAGAGACCAACGGGTATATGCGCTTTTTCCCGTACGACGCGCCCTACGAGAACCAGCGCGCGGCGATGGACCGCATCTACAACGGGCTTTCTCGCGGGCAGGACGTCCTCTTCGAGGGGGCCTGCGGGACCGGGAAGACACTCTCGGCGCTCGTACCCGCGCTGGAGTACGCCCGCGAGGAGGACAAGACGGTCGTCATCACGACCAACGTCCACCAGCAGATGCGCCAGTTCGTCCACGAGGCCCGTCAGATCACGAAACGCGAGGCGATCCGTACCATCGTCTTCCGCGGAAAATCCTCGATGTGTCACATCGACGTCGACTACGAGGAGTGTCAGGTGCTCCGGGACAACACCTACGACCTGGTCGACACCGAACGCGACAGGAACCAGCTCGAACGCCGCGAAGGGGAGCTACTGGAGGCCAGCCAGGAGGGCGACGAGCAGGCGACGGAAGCCCGGAGCGCGGTGATGGACGAACTCGACGCCCTCGAAGAGCAGGTCGAGACGCTGGAAGAACAGAACACCTGTGATTACTACTACCAGAATCTCACCGCGGACACCGATGCGTTCTACAGTTGGCTCTACGAGGACGTCCGAACGCCCGACGAGATCTACGAACACGCCCACGAGCAGGGGTTCTGTGGCTACGAACTACTCAAGGAAGGCATGGAGGGCGTTGACCTGGTCGTCTGTAACTACCACCACCTGCTGGACCCAAACATCCGCGAGCAGTTCTTCCGATGGCTGGGCCGCGACCCCGAGGACGTGATTACGGTCTTCGACGAGGCCCACAACGTCGAGGGGGCGGCGCGCGAACACGCGACGAAGACGCTGACCGAGAACACGCTCGACGCCGCGCTGGACGAACTGAAGGAGACCGACGACCTGCGGGCCGACCAGGCCGAGAACGTGATCCGCACGTTCCGCGACGCGCTGGTCGAGACCTACGAGGACTCCTTTGGCTTCGGCGGCCGCGAGCAGGTCGACGAGAACTGGGAGGACGTCCCTATCGCCAATGAGGAAGGCCGGGACGACCTCACGCGAGCGTTTCTGCAGGGCTACACCGGTCGGGGAATCGACGACGATATCGAGTCCGCCAGAAAGCTCGGTCGCGAACTCGACGAGGAGTACGAGGAGGCCTACAAGAGCGGCAAATCGAGCACCCGACAGGAGTGTCAGACGCTCGCTGCGGCCGCCTTTCTGGACTCGTGGATGTCCGACGGCACCAAACTCGGCCAGTATCCCGTCGTCTCCGTCCGTCGAAACGAGGGGACCGGCGAGGTGTACGGCCGGGCGGAGCTATACACCTGCATTCCGCGGGAGGTGACCGGCGAACTGTTCGAGGAAGTGTACTCCTGTGTGCTGATGAGCGCGACGCTGCGCCCGTTCGACGTGTTCGAGGACGTGCTCGGACTGGAGAGTCCGGTCACGCTGGCCTACGGCCTGCAGTTCCCACCGGAGAACCGCCGGACCTACGCCGTCGGGACGCCGCCGCTGTTCGCCAGCGACCGGGAGGACCCCGAGGTACAGGCCGCCGTCTCCGACGCCCTCGTGGATGCCGCCGAGTTCACGCCGGGGAACCTGCTCGCGTTCTTCCCCAGTTATAGCGAGGCCGAACGGTATCACAGCCACCTGCGAGAGAGCATCCCGTCCGACCGACTCTATCTGGATCGACCGGCGACGAGCGCCGAAGACCTCCGGCAGTCGTTCGTCGACGACGACGACGGCGTCCTGCTAACCTCGCTGTGGGGGACGCTCTCGGAGGGCGTGAGTTTCGACGGCGACGACGCACACACGGTTGCGGTCGTCGGCGTCCCGTATCCGCATCTGGACGACCGCTCCGAGGCCGTACAGGACGCCTACGAGACGGCCTTTAGCGACCGGGCGGGCGTCGACGACGCCGGCTGGCGCTACGCCGTCGAGATTCCGACGGTCCGGAAGACCAGACAGGCGCTCGGGCGGGTGCTTCGCTCCCCCGAGGAAGTCGGGGTCCGGATCCTGCTCGACGCGCGCTACACCGAAGAACAGGAGCGCGAACTGGGCAAGTACAGCGTCAAGGACACGTTCCCGGCCGAGGAGCGCGACGAAATGATCGACGTCGACCCCGAGAAACTGAAGTTCGCCATGCTCAACTTCTACACTGACCACGACGCCTACGACGGTTCGGCGCCGACGCCCTAACGGCCAGAAGCGCTATGATCGATGCGAATCGCCTTCTATCCATGCGCCGTCACTTTGCCGTGCTCGGAGTGGTGTTCCTCGTCGTACTCGCAGGCTGTAGTGGCCTGCCGATGGGCGACGACGGGGCCGACGCGCCGCCAAACGATACGGAAGGCGATGCACCGACCGACGAACTGACCTACCCCGCTGGCTACGACGAGAGCGGCGTCGCCAATGCCAGCGAGGTACTCGCAACCCATGACGCCGCAATCGCGGATCGACCGACGCAGGCGCAGACCACGATTCGGCTGACGATACCGGGCGAGAACGACGGTGAGGAGACCGTCCAGCAACTCAGCATGGAGACCCAGACCGACGGCACCGGGACGGAGTACGCACGCATCGAACTCACCGAGAGCGTCGCCGAGACGTACCGGAGCGGCGATGGGGTCGTCTACACCCGAATCGACGACGGCGAGAACGTCCAGTACACCGCCGACGAAGTCCAGACGCCCGACGCACTCTCGCCCCGCACCTTCGGCGAGGCGCTCGCAGTCGCCAATCTGTCGCTCGACACCGTCTCCGAGGACGAGCCACGACGCCTGACCTACAGCGGAAGCGGCGTTCTCGACGAAGAGACCTCCTTCGGCGACGTCGAGGACGTCGAGACGGAGGTCGTCGTCGACGAGGAGGGGGCGATCCACTCCTTCAGCGTCTCTTACACCGTCCCCGACGGCGCGGACGTCGAGGCCAGTTTCGAGTTCGAGTACGACGACGTCACCGTCGAAGAGCCCGACTGGCTCGATGAGGCCGCACAAACGGCGGGATAAGGTGACCCATCTCGACGGTCAGGGCTCGCCGTCGAGCACTGCCTCGGGGCCAGCCCACTCGTCGACCAACAGTCCGTATCGCTCCACGTCGACGAACTCGCCGTCTGCGAACTGGCTCTCGCGGGCGGTGCCTTCGTGGTCGAAGCCAAGCCGTTCACAGAGCCGGATCGACGCCTCGTTTGTGACTGCCGCGGTCGCGGAGATGCGGTGTAGCCTGAGCGTCGAAAAGCCGTATTCGATGAGATACGCGCTGGCCTCGAGAGCGTAGCCATTGCCCCAGGCCTTCGGGTGGAACCAGACGCCGAAGTTGGCGTAGCCGTCGTCGGTTTGGATCGGATGCAGTTGTACCGATCCGACGGGGTCCCCCGCGAACTCGCCCGTTTTCGGCACGGCGAGCAACGACACGCTCCCCTCGCCGTTTTCGATGGGCCACAGTTCCTCACGATACCGATCTTCGGTGTAGGGCGTCCTGAAGACGCCGATATACCGGCGGACGTCAGGATGGTTCACTCCCTGCTGGAGGAACCCGATGTCGTCTTCTTCGGGCGGTGCGAGATCAAGTCGATCGCATTCGATGAACGTCGCTCGTGTCATTATCACGGATTCTTCTGATCTGTCGACTACCGGTGCGACGAGCGTGATCGTCCCGTCACGTGCGGACGGCGGGGACGTGACGACCAGATCAGGGACGATGTGTAGAGGTCATCAGTCAGCCCTACTGACAGATCTATCGCATCGAAAATAATTCTTTGCCCGCGCAAGAGCCTGCCAGCACCGTAGTCCAGCGCTACCTCACTTCTCGACGTCCAGGAGGGCGACCCGCTCCAGCACCAGATCCGGGAGACCGGCGTCGGTCGCCGCCAGTTCGGCGACACCGATATCGAAGAACTCCCGAAGCAGTTCCTCCTCGGCGTGCTCGACGCCGAGTGTCGGTTCGGGCGTCAGGTCGAGGCGTTCCCGGAGCGCCGTCACCGCGCCCGCCTCGTCCGCAGATTCCCGCTTCGCGTCGACGAGCACGACTGCACGGTTCTCGCCCGAATCGAGCCCCATCCGGAGCGCCCTGTTGATCTGTCGCCGACCGGCGGCGTACAGCAGTATCTCGACGGCCCGGTCCCGGGCCACGTTCTCCTCGCGCTCGATGGCTCGGTCGGCGAGGGAAACGGCGCGTTCGAGATGCTCGCGTCCGGCGACGTAGCGGGCGTCGAACGCCTGGATCGTACAGTCGTGTTTCTCGCCGATGGCCGAGAGCGTCTCGACGAAGCCGTCGATGTCGTCGACGACGATTTCGCCCTCCACGAACTCCATTCAGAAATCACCCAGGCTGGCCTGTCCGGTGTCGTCGGTGTCGGAACTGTCCTCGGCGTCCTCCCCCGCTCTCTCCCCACTCGATCCGTCGGACGGGCGGGCGCTGTCGTCCGCGCTCACGCCCTCCATCGAGTAGTTCTGGCGGCCGGCGTTTTCCAGCACCGTCTCGGCGGTCTTCTCGCGACCGCGAAGCGCGCCGAGGACGACCGATTTGTCCGCCTCGCGTAGCTGTGCCCGACTCTCGATGCCCGCGTCGAAGAGCCGTCGGGCGCGCTTGCGGCCGACCGAGCGCACGCCTGCGAGTTCGAGCAGTTCGTCGCTCACGCCGTACTGGACCCGTTTTCTGGCCTCGCGGATCGCCGGCGTGACGTCGAGGTCGAGGTCGGCCGCGAGCTGTTCGGCCCCGTTGAGCAGCCACTCGGCGGTGTCGACCTTGCCGCGGATATCGCCCGGCCCGACGCCATACCGTTCGGTGATCCGGTCCTCGTCGACTTCGCGCGCCCAGTCTTCGAGCATCAGGGCGGTCTTGAGCGCCGACAGCCAGTCCTCGAAGCGGACGTCCTCGAACTCGCTGGGCATCGGGCCGAGGAACTCCCCCTCGCGCTCGTAGGCGAGTTCAGTGTACTCCTCGCGGTCGCCCGACTTGAGGTAGAGTTCGTACATATCCGGGGTGCGGGAGACGAGGTGATAGAGACCGAGTGGGGTCGGAGCGCCATCGCTCGCTTCGAGTCCGTCGACGATTTCGGCCGCGGTCATCGGGTCGAGGTAGAGCCGCGAGACGGTGTGGCCCAGCCCGGTCGCATCGAGTTCGTCGCCGTCATTACTTGCGGCTCCACCACTCGTAGTTTCCGCGGAGCGTGACTTCGCGCTCTCGATGAAGTCGTTGCGCTCCAGATACTCGATCACCGTGTCGGTCACCTGCTCCAGTCGCTCGGGGTCGTTCGCCTGGCTGGCGTGCAGCGTCTCTTCGAGGAAGCCAAGCAACTCCTCTCGGGTGCGGGCGAACCCGCTGGCGATGGTCGCGAGGACGTGTGTGCGAAGGGCTGGCTCGGCCGCGAGTTTCGAGCGCACCGGTTCGGGCTCGGCGTAGACGTACCGGTCGAACAGTTCGTCGAGTTCGTCGTGGCTGCTCGCCAGCAGGACCGCCTCGCCGTAGGGGTCCCGTCCGGGACGGCCCGCCCGCCCCATCATCTGGTGGACTTCGAGCACGTCGAGGGGCTGCATTCCGCCCGCAGTGCCGTCGTAGCGCCGCCAGTCGCGCACGATGACGCGTCTACTCGGCGTGTTCACGCCGGCCGCGAGCGTCGGCGTCGCAGAGACGACTTTCAGCAGTCGGTCCCGGAAGGCGTCCTCGACGAGCGAGCGGTGCTCGGGCGCGAGTCCGGCGTGGTGAAAGGCTCCGCCGCGTATCACGCATTCGGCCAGGTCGTCGCTCGTCTCGGTATCGGAGACGTCGCGGATCTCCTCGGCAATCTCGTCGAGTTCCTCGCGCGCCTCGGGCGAGAGCGAGGGGTCGACCACGTCCGCCAGCCGTCGCGCCGCGGCCTCGGCATTGCGCCGGGAGTTGACGAAGACGAGCGAGGAACCGCCGTCGTCGAGCGTATCCCGGACGATTGCGGCAGTCTGTTTCTCGCTGTTGCGGACCGGTAGCTCGTGCTGTGTCCCGTCATCGAGATGCAGGGCGTTGCCGAAGTGGACGCCCTTCTTCAGATCGATCGGTCGCCACGTCGTGTCGACGAGTTCGGCATCGAGCCACTCGGCCATCTCGTCGGCGTTGCCAACTGTCGCCGAGAGTGCAATCGTCTGGAGGTCGGGGTTGAGCTGGCGCAGTTTCGCCATCGTCACTTCCAGCGTCGGCCCGCGATTCGAGTCGTCGATCAGGTGGACCTCGTCGGCGACGACGCAGTCGACGTCGTCGATCCAGCGCGCGCCGTTTCGCACCAGCGAATCGACTTTCTCGCTGGTGGCGACGATGATGTCCTTGTCGGCGAGCCACTCCCCGTCCGACTCGTAGTTGCCCGTCGAGACGCCGACAGAGACGTCGAAGGCCTCGAACGCCTCGAACTCGGCCTTTTTCTCGCTGGCGAGCGCCCGTAGCGGCACGATGTAGAGTGCTCGGCCGCTCGATGCGCTGCCCGACCCCCCGCGCTCGATGGCGGAAAGCATTGCCAGCTGTGCGATCAGCGTTTTCCCGCTGGCGGTCGGCACGCTGGCGACAACGTTCTCGCCCTCCAGGATCCCGGCCTCGACGGCCGCGGCCTGAGGCGGGTATAGCTCCTCGATTCCCTCCGCCTCCAGGTACTCGGTAAAGCCGGGAGGGACGCCCGATAGCTCCGCGATATCCATTACCCGTCCGTTGGCCCCTCTTGGGGTTTAAACTTGCGTACCGGTGGCGGGTGAGTCCGAGAGAAACGCACGACCGCCCCTCTCCGCCATGATTTTAGTAGTGTCGGACGAACTGTCCGCTATGCAAATCGAATTCGATCGGGACACCTGCATCGGAATGTTCCAGTGTGTCGCAGAGTGGGACGCCTTCGAGAAGGACGAAGACGCCGGGAAAGCAGTGCTGGCCGACGGCGAGGAGGTCGAAGAGGACCGCTTCGTCCGCGATGTTCCGGAGGGAGCCGAACTAGACGCGAAGTTCGCGGCCCGGGCCTGTCCAGTCGACGCCATCGTCGTATACGACGACGACGGGGAACAACTGATCCCGTGACTACTCCCACGACTGAAGTCGTGGGCTTTCTCCTCGAATCTCTGTAACGGCGACCTGCGTCCTGTCGAACAGATCTTCAGCGGCTTGCAATCGGCGAAAAAGTTATGATAGATCATGTGAGATACTCACGTAGCTATGACAGGGGAACAGGACCACCTCATAGAGTGGGCAGAGTTCGTCGATGCGGAGGTTCCGGAGTCGGTGCGGGCCGGAGAGCGCGGCGACGCTCCCGATCCGCGTGCCGGAAACTGACCGGCGCGCGCTCGATACCGACCGGTCGAGCGGGTTACTCTATCTTCGCATACTGCTCGGATAGCTTGTCCGCCGCTTCGCCGAGCTGTTCGCGCTCGAAGCTATCGAGTTCCCACTCGACGACCTCCTCGACGCCGTTCTCGCCGAATCGGATGGGGACACCGAGTGCAACGTCCTCGTGACCGTACTCGCCAGCGAGCGGGATCGAACCGGGCAGTACCTCGCCGGTGTCGCGTAGGACGGCCTCGACCATGTGCCCGACGCCGGTGGCTGGGCCCCACTCGGTTGCACCTTTCTTCTCGATGACGTTCATCGCGCTCTCTTTGAGTTCTGCCAGAATCTCGCTTTTCTCGTCGTCGGTAAACTCCGGATCACGGCCGTCGACGCGGACTTTCGAGAACACCGGGACCTGTGCGTCGCCGTGTTCGCCGAGGATGCTCGCCTCGACGTTCTCGACCGGCGCGTCGAAGCGCTCGGCGAGGACGTAGCGAAAGCGCGCGGAGTCGAGTCGGCCGCCGAAGCCGATTACCTTCTCGCGGGCCCGGTCGCCTGTCTCGTAGAGATGCCGATTGAGCAGGTCGACTGGGTTCGAGGTCGTAATCGTCACGAAGTCGTCGTTGTGTTCGGCCAGCGACGAGCCGATATCCTCCATGATCGGCGCGTTGTCGCCGGCGAGGTCGATCCGTGTCTGACCCGGTTGTCGCGGGATACCGGCTGTGATGACCACTACGTCCGACCCGGCCGTATCCGCGTACGTGCCCTGCCGAATCGTCGTGTTCGAGTCGTAGGCGGTTCCGTGATTGACGTCCGCCGCCTGTCCGACCGTGTCGTCTTCCTTGTCGGGAATATCGACGAACACCAGTTCGTCACAGACGTCGCGCAGCGCGATATTATACCCTGCAGCAGCGCCGACTGTCCCGGCCGCACCGACTACGCTTACTTTGGTCATACCACCTAGAACTGACCCATCCATGATGATTAAAACTTTGGAACCGGCGGTTCGGCCCGTCATGGGGCGGTTTTGACCTGTCGTTTGGCGGGTATATTTATACCTGATCCGAAAGTGTGTACCGAACACCCAACTGAAAAGCGTTCACGTAGGACAGCAGTCATCGTGAAGATACAGATGGCAACGACGACCGATCACCGTCCGACTTCGACCGTTGCGACGACTGAACTCGCCGCCGGAGCCGTGGCCGGCTTCGTCGGTAGCGTGTTGTTCGGACTGCTCATGCAGTTCGTGATCCCGGCCCCGATGCTAAAGATGGCGATTCCCGCAATGTACGGTATCGAAGGGCCGGCCCTCGCCGCAGGCTGGGCGCTCCACCAGTTCCACGGCGTCGCCCTCGGCGTCGCGTACGTCCTGCTGGTCAGCAACACCGGACTGCGAGCACGAGCCTCGACGCTCCCCGATGCGATCCCGCTTGGGGCCCTCTACGGCGTCCTGACGACCCTGGTGCTTGCCGTACTCGTCATGCCGCTCTGGCTGGGCGCGGTCGGCTTCGGCGGCGCACCGCCGTTCCCGAACGTCGGCTTCCCCGGCACGCTGATGAGCACGCTCGGACACGTCGTCTTCGCCGCCCCGGTCGCTATCGGCTACACGCTGGTCGCTGGCGAATAACGGCCAGACCGAACTTGCTGGTTTTTAGTCCGTGCGCCACCTGCATACGCACATGAGCGAGTTCGACAAGGAAGCCGAGCGCGAAAAGCTCCGGCAGAAGTACGAAGAGGACGCCGAGGACAGGCAATCGACAGAGCACATGAGCGAACTGCTCCTGCAGGGTGCGACGATGACGAACAAACACTGCAACAACTGTGGGGACCCGCTCTTCCGGCAGAACGACCAGGAGTTCTGCCCGACCTGCCAGCAGGCCGCCGATCAGGACGTCGCCAACAGGACGGCCCAGGTCGAAGAGGAGACTGCCGAGGGACAGACTCAGGCGGGTGCCACGAGGTCCAACGCACACGACCAGAGAGCGGAGCGAACCGACGCCACGGCCGCCGCAGGCGCTCAGTCCCAGCCACCAGCGGGTGCTGGACAGCCGAACGAGACCCCGGGCGAACCGTCGGAAGCGCGCCAGCAAGCCAACAGTTCGGCCACGAATCAGCACGGAACCGCGCGGTCAACCGGTTCCCTGCCGGAGGCCGAGGCGGCGCTAGCGGATGCGGTGACCCAGTTAGCACGGCAGGCAGCGCAGGAATCGGATCCGCGCCAGGCCAAAGAGCAACTCGCCGCGGCCCGTGAGGCGGCCGAAGCGCTCGGTGCGCTCCCGCGGTAAGCGCCACCCGAGACGGGCGTCTCCCCCCACCCTTATTTTTGCCCACATGTGATATCTTATCACACGATGGAAACGAACGACTCCGAAGTTACCGCGGCGCTCTCACGGTTCCACGAGGACGTCCCACACCGGTTTCAGGTCTCGCTGACGATGTCGATGCAGTCCCGAGAGCTACTGAGTGCGATCCGTGACGAACTGAACGAGACTACTGGAGAGCAGGTCGCGACGACCAACGACGTGCTCCAGATCGCACTGCTCGCGGCGACGCGGTATCACGCGCTTGCGGCGGAGGAGGTCGGCGGAGCGGACTCGACGGACGGGGCTGGGAGCGCGGGCCAGACAGAGGATGACCTGCTCCCACTCGCAGGCGTAGTCCGAACGGTCGTCGAGGACGCGGATATCTCCGAGGGGATCGAGGAAGCATAAAAAATTCGGCGGGGGGTCGATACCGACGCCGTCGTTCGACCGGCGACGTTAGCCGAGCGGGTCGTCCGTGATCTCGATCTGGCCGCGGTCGTCGGCGCTGTCCGCGAGCGAATCCGGGCTGATATCGAAATCGAACACGCCCTTCGGGACGGCGATCGTCGAACAGGCGTTGGGAATGTCGACGATACCGCTCTGTCGCCCCTCGATCGGCACCGTTCCGAGGATCATGTACGCCTGCTCTCGGGTGTAGCCGAACTTCGTCAGATATTCGATCGCGTCCAGCGCTGCACGCCGGTACGCGACGTGGGGGTCCATATACTTCTGCTCCCCATCTTCGGTGACCGAATAGCCCTCGAAAACGACGTAATCGGAGAAGTCCGGACCGCGGTGGCCGGGTTCGAAGATCGGATGGTCGATACCGAACTCGTCCATGCCGTTCTTCACGACGTCGAACTCCAGATCGACGTAGCCGGCCATCTCGATCGCACCACAGAACGTGATCTCGCCGTCTCCCTGGGAGGCGTGGATGTCGCCGATGCCGAACTTCCCACCCTCGACGTACACCGGGAAGTAGATCGTCGAGCCAAGCGAGAGATCCTTGATGTCGCAGTTGCCGCCGTGTTCGCGCGGCGGGACGGTCCGTGCACCCTCCTCGGCGATCCGGTCGGCGGCGTCACCGGTCGCCTCACCGGGCTGTGCGCCGTCAGCCGTCGGTGGACTCGCCACCGGCGGCTCCGACTCGCCAGTCGGGTGGTTGTTGATCGACTCCGGATCCTCCGCGTGGCGCTCGATGAGTTCGTTCTCGCGCTCGTTCCACTCGTCGAGTAGCTCCTGGGAGGGCGCAGTGCCCATCAGGCCGGGATGAATCATCCCCTCGTATCGCACGTCCGGGACGTGCCGCGACGAGACGAATGTCCCGTCGAGATCCCAGACTGCCTTGGCGGCATGCGGGAAGTGATCGGTCAGGAAGCCGCCCCCGTTCTGCTGGGAAAAGATCCCTGTAAACCCGAACTCGGACCGGTCGTTCAGTGGGCCGATGTCGAGCAGGGTCACTTTCAGCAGGTCCCCCGGTTCGGCCCCCTCGACCTCGACGGGCCCGCTCAGGTAGTGAACCTGATTCAGGTCGACGTCGCGGACCTCGTTCGCGTTGTCGCTGTCAGTGATCTGCCCACCCGTCCAGTCCAGACATTCGAGCCGAACTCGGTCGCCTTGCTCTGCGGTTACAACCGATTCGATCTCCGGATGCCAACGATTGAACGGCTTGTAATCCGGCTGTTCGTCCGGTGGTTCGTCCGTATCCACCTCGAAGTGTACTTCTGGCATTGCTATCATAAGGCCGTGAAGCCCATGCATCGTGTCAACGACCACCACAAAAACCGATGTTACCAGTGACGTATGTTTAGTTCGGCCCGGTCCAAACCGCGGCGTCGAGAGCGGGCGGACGGGTATCAGTGACCGATCGTCCAGGGATACCCCCCGCCAGCGCTCCGGAGACCGCCGGCTCCGTGGTCGTGATCGTGGCCGGCGTCGTCGCTCTCCCGACGCCGGGCAGCGATAAGGTCGTCGACCCGCAGGAGCAGGACCGCTGCCTCGCTGGCACCCTCGATCGCCCGGCACGTCAGATCGGCGGGTTCCAGCACGCCTCCGTCGACCATGTTCGCGACCCGCCTGTCGTGGACATCGAAGCCGGCGTCATCACGGCCCTCGTGGTGGGCCTGCCGTAACGCAGTGATCGCGTCGATCGGATCGGCACCGGCCCCCGTTGCGAGCGTCCGCGGAATCGCTTCGAGCGCGTCGGCGAACCGGCGGACAGCCAGTTGTTCTCTCCCCGATACCCCGGCGGCGTCCGATCGAAGCGCCCGGGCCACCCCGATCTCGGCCGCACCGCCCCCCGGGAGGACCCGCCCGGTTTCGAGGACGAGTTCGGTAACGTCGAGACAGTCCTCGACGATCCGCTTCGTTTCGTCGAGAACGTGGTCTGTCCCGCCGCGAAGCAGTATCGAGACGGGATCCGCGTCGACGCAGTCAGTGAGTATCGTCAACTCGGTTCCCGCGACCGAGCGCCGCTCGACACTGCCGGCGGCCCCGACGTGTGCGGGCGTCAGCTCCTCGGTGTCTGCGACCGCCCTCGCGCCGGTCGCACGCTCCAGTGCGTGCAGTTCGTCTCGTCGGGTGCGTTCGACCGCGAGTACGCCCTTGCTGGCGAGCAACGTCCGGACGGCGTCGTCGATTGACTTCTGTGCGAACACGACGTCGGCACCGCTCTCGACGATCCGATCGACCTGTTCGCGGTAGACCGCGGCCTCGTGATCGCGGAGCCGTTCCAGCTCGTCGGGATCGGTCACCGTCACGTTCGAGACGGCCGCCGCCGTTTCGATCGTCAGCGGCGCGTCGACGATCGCGATTCCGGCATCCGTCAGCTTTCGCGGCGCGTCGAGGTCGCGCGTCGAAACCGTCGTCGACGACTGGGCCATATCGATGACGACGCCGTCGAGGGCGGTCGATTCACGCAACGACCCGCCGAGAACGGGCCGAAGTAACAGGTCCGACCGATCGACGCGTCCATCGGTAGTGACGGCACGAACACCGTCGACGGCGAGACCGGCCATAAACGCCGTCGAGTCCTCGTCCCATCGGCCCGTGATCGCCGTCGTCGCAACCGATTCGAGGAGCGAGCGGTCCCCCGTATCGATGTCGTGGGCGGCGTCCTCCAGATACTGCAGGGCTCGGTCGCTCGCCCGCCGATAGCCGGCGGTGATCGAAGCAGGATGGACCCCTTCGTCGAGCAGTCCTTCGGCCTCGTCGAGCAATGCGCCGGTCAGGAGGACCGCGGACGTCGTTCCATCACCGATCGTCTCGTTCTGACTGGCCGCGACGTCGATGATCGCCTCGGCTGCCGGATGGTCGATCTCCAGCCGATCGAGAATCGACGTGCCGTCGTTCGTCACCACTACCGCGCCGTCCGATCCGACGATCATCTTGTCTCGGCCGTTCGGCCCGAGCGTCGATCGGACCGTCTCTGCGAGCGCTCTCCCCGCCTGAATATTCTGGCTCCGCGCGTCGTCCCCACTGACGCGTATGGCGTGGTCCGAGAGTGTCGTCGAAGCCGCTGAGCTCTCCCGTTGCATACTGACACGTCTACGATCAACGACACGACATAAATAGCTGCGTCAGTCGCCGTACTGGCGGGAGAAATGCGTGGCTATGAGGGGCGACAGTACGGCCGATCAGGCGCTCTTGCCGAACTGTTCGCGCACTTTCTCGACTTTCGGCGCGGCGTGCATCCGACAGTAGGCGTCCTGCGGGTTCTTCTCGAAGTAGTCCTGATGGTGTTTTTCGGCCTCGTAGAACATCTCCAGGGGTTCGATATCGGTGACGATGGAGTCGTCGTAGAGGCCCGACGCGTCGAGTTCGTAGACGAAGTCTTCGACGATTTCGCGCTGTTCGTCGTCGTGATAGAGCACGATCGAACGGTACTGCGACCCGATGTCCGGCCCCTCCCGGTCCTCGGTCGTGGGGTCGTGAATCTTGAAGAAGACTTCCAGCAGGTCGACGTAGCTGATCGCGTCGGGATCGTATGCGATCTGTACGACCTCGGCGTGACCGGTCGTCCCGCGACAGACCGCTTTGTAACTGGGGTCGTCGTCGTGGCCGCCCGCGTAGCCGGAGGTGACCGATTCGACACCGTCGAGTTCCTTGAACGCCGCTTCGGTACACCAGAAACAGCCACCGCCGAGCGTGGCGTGGGCGAGTGAATCGTCTGTCATCGAGGGTCAGTACGGGCCAGAGCGGAAAGTATTGTGCGGTGGCCGAAGCCATCCCGGACGACACACCACGCTACCGCCGGCGAGGGATCATCTCGACCGGACCGTCCGGCCGCAGCGTGATCGAGGGGGCAAACGAGAGTTCGTCGACGGTCGACTCGACGGTCCACTCCTGGAGCATCGTCGCCAGCACGAGCCGGGCCTCCATCATTGCGAAGCGGTCGCCGATACAGCGCCGCGGCCCGCCGCCGAAGGGGAAGTACGCGAACGCCGGCAACTCCTGTTCGAAGTCGTCGGTCCAGCGCTCCGGGCGGAACGCGAGCGGGTTGTCGTAGTACTCCGGATCGCGGTGGAGCACCCACTGCTGGAACGACACCGTGGTGCCCTCGGGGATCCGGTAGCCACCCACCGTATCCGGCTCTGCGGCCTCGCGGATCAGATCGTACACCGGCGGGTAGATGCGCATCCCCTCCCGGACGACCTGCTCGGTGTAGCTGAGTTCGGGCAGGTCTCTCACCGTCGGCCGGTCGCCGCCGAGCACGTCGTCGAGTTCGGCCTGCAGGATCGCGCGCTGGTCGGGGTTCTTCGAGAGCAGTTGGAGCGTGTACGTCAGCGCGAGCGCGGTCGTCTCGTGACCCGCCAGCAGTATCGTGATCACCTCGTCGCGGATCTGCTCGCGGGACGGCGGGTCGTCCTGGGCCTGCAACAGTGAGACGACGTCGTCGCCGTCGCTACCGGTCTGCTGGTCGATGATCCGATCGGCGACGGCAGAGAGGTCCTCCATCGCCCGGTCGAACCGCCGGTTCCCCGGCGTCGGCGCCCAGTCGGGGATGTCGATCGGCCGCTGGATGCGGGTACTCGCGCGGTCCATCACCGTCTCCAGGGCGTCCGCGATCGCTTCTTCCTGCTCGCCGAGGTCGATGTCGAACAGCGCCTCGGCCGCGATCTGGACGGTCAGCGACATCATGTCGTCGTGGATGTCGCGCTGGTGGCCCGCCCGCCACTCCGCACAGAGTCGCTCGGTCGCGTCGACCATCACGTCGGCGTACCCCTGGAGGGCATCGGGGTGGAACGCCGGTTCGATCGTGTGTCGTTGGGAGCGCCAGAACGATCCCTCGCTGGTCAGCAGGCCGTTGCCCAGCGCCGGCCGGAGCGTGCTCTGGAACCGCTCGCCCTTGTCGTAGGCCGCGTTGTTGTCGACGAGGACGTGTCTGACGAACGCCGGATCGCTCAACTGAACGAACTCGAACCGGCCGATCTTGTACCGGGCGACCGGGCCGTGCGTGCGGGCGACCCGCGTGTAGAAGGCGAGCGGATCGGCGGCGAACTCGGCGGTGTTACCCAGTAGCGGGTCACCCTCGGGGCCGGGGATCGACCTGAACGCCCGGGGAGGCGTCTCGGATGGGTCATCTGTCGTCATCGCTACATTGACATGGAGCGTCCCACCCGAAGGATCTTTGGGGGAACTGCCGTCGATGGTTACAGCCCAGTATACTCGCTACCGATGACCTCCCGGAGCCGCTCCGCGGTGACCTGGCCGACGCCCTCGGCCTCCAGCAGGTCCTCCTCGCGGGCGGTCATCACCGCCTCGACGGTGCCGAACTCCGAGAGCAAGGATCGGGCGGTAACGGGGCCGATATCGGCGATAGCGGCCACCACGTACTCCTGCTGTTCGGCCAGCGTCTTCGACTGTTTCTCGCCGTGGACCGAGACCTCGCGGTCGTCCTTTTGCTGTTCGCGCCCGGCGATCACCGCCAGTAGTTCGCGGGTCTCCGCCTCGTCCTCGGTCTGCAGGATGCTCGCACCGAAGTCGACTGCGAGACTCGACAGCGCACCGCGGATCGCGTTCGGGTGGACGTCCCGTTTCCCGTAGAGATCGGAGCCCTCGATGATCACGACGGGCCGAGAGTAGTGCCGGGCGGCGTCGCCGACCTGCTCAAACATCGAGCGGTCGCCGCCGGTGAGCGTATCGAGGAAGTCGTCGACGGTCTTTCGCTCGACGGCGACGCGATCGGACAGGATATAGTCGCCGACAGCCAGCGTCTCTAGTCTCGTCTGGACGTCGTCGCGCTTCGAGAGTTCGCGGGCGATGGTGGCGTCGAGTTCGCGCTGGTCGGCGACGATCTCGATTTTCTCGTCGTCGCGACTGGCGGTTGCGACGACCGCGTCGTCGACGTCCTCGTCACTCTCCGTATCGGCGTCTTCGTCGTCTTCGTCCGCGAACTCCTGTAAACCGGGCTGATCCCCGGAGTCGCTCGCCGCGACAGCGCCGCCGTCGGCCGACGCCGTTTCGGCCGCACTGCCGAAATCGCCGAGTTGCTGCTGGCTGTCGTCGAGTTCCTCGACGATTTCGTCGGTCGCTCCCTTGAGTTCGCGGAGTTCGTCCTCCATCTGTTGTTCGCGCCGCCGCGAGATCCAGAAGTACGCCTCGTCGCGGGTGTCTTCGGCCAGCAGGACGACGACGCGGCCCTCGTCCTGTCGTCCGGTTCGGCCCTTGCGCTGGATCGAGCGGATCGCCGTCGGGACGGGTTCGTAAAAGAGCACGAGATCGACCTCGGGGACGTCGAGGCCCTCCTCGGCGACCGACGTCGAGACGAGCACCTCGAACTCCGCGTTGCGGAAGGCGTCGAGGGTCTCCTGTTGTTCGTTCTGGGTCATTCCGTCGCTCCCCTCGCGGTCGCCCTGGCCGACGAACCGGCGGGCGTCGAAGTTCTCGTTCAAAAACTCGGTGAGAATCTCGGCGGTGTCACGCGACTCGGTGAAGACGATGACGCGCTCGCCCTGCTCGATGCCCAGCGTCTCGGCGAGCAAGACGTGCATTCGCGAGAACTTGGGGTGGATTTCGTCGTAGGCCTCGACGTCTTTCATCGCCTGCCGAATGCGCGGGTCGGAGACCAGTCGCTGGTCGGCCTTGGACGCGCCCGACGACCGGGCGGCGTTGCGCAGGCGGTCGAAATACCGCTCTAAGGCCTCGACGCTCTGGGTCTCGACGTAGGTGACGGCGGTCTTGACTTTGCGGATCTCCGCGTGTAGCGACATCCCCTTGTACCCCTCCGACTGGTCGTTGTTCATCAGTTTCTGCAACTCGGCGCGCATCGACTGGAGGTCGTTCTCCGAGAGGCTTGCACTGCGTTTGCCGGTGACGCCGAGTTCGCGCAGTTTCTCCAGTCGGTCCTCGATGACCTCGTTTAGCGCGTCCCGGATGTCGGTTATCTCGTCGGGCAGTTCGATGCGCTCCCACTCGACCTCCGTCTCGTGGGTGTACTCGTCCACGTCGGCGTCCTCCTCGGTCATCACCTCGACGTCGCCGATGCCGAGGTTCTCACAGACTTCGAGGATCTCCTCCTCGTCGCCGCCGGGCGAGGCGCTCATCCCGGTGACGAGCGGGTTGCTCGCGTCGGCGTGATAGCGCTCGGCGATGTAGTTGTAGGCGTAGTCGCCGGTCGCGCGGTGACACTCGTCGAAGGTGAGGTGGGTGACGTCGCGGAGGCTGATCCGACCGCCCACGAGGTCGTTCTCGATGACCTGTGGCGTCGCGATGACGATGGTCGACTCCTCCCAGAGTGCGGCGCGGTCGTCCGGGCTGACGTCGCCGGTAAAGACGACGATGTCTTCTTCCGGCATCGAGAGCGCCTCCCGGTAGAAGTCGGCGTGTTGCTGGACCAGCGGCTTGGTCGGGGCGAGAAAGAGCACCTTGCCACCGACCTCGTCGAGCCGTCTGGCGGTGACGAGCAGGCTCACCGTCGTCTTGCCGAGTCCGGTCGGCAGGCAGACGAGCGTATGGCCCTCTGCTGCTGTCCCGGCTAGCTGGAGTTGGTAGAGCCGTCGCTCGATGAACGAGGGCGAGAGCATCGGGTGGTCCACGTACTGTTGGTCTCCGTCCGTGGAAGCCATTTGCCGGTCGTTCGGCGTCGGCGAGGTTAAGCGTTCCCGTACCGCGGTGAAAGTAGTTGGCGGGACAGCGAGCAAGAGTTAACACCGTCGCCGCAGTCGAAACGAGTATGCAGGCGTTCGTTACTGGTGTTGTCGATGCCGTCCAGGAACTCTCGGTCTGGCGACAGGTGGCAGTCGTTATCCTCATTTCGGCGGCGCTGGCGACGGCCATCGAAATCGTCGCCCGGTCGTGGCTCAAGCGACGGCCGGCGGACGACATTTCGACGGTCGTCTTCGACGTCCTCCACGTACCGGTGTATCTCTCGGTGATCCTGGCGGGCGTGTACACGGTGGTCCAGTTGCTGCAACCGCCGGGGGTTACGTTCTTTCTCACAGCGACGACGCAGTCGCTACTGGTGGTCCTGTGGGCGCTGGGTAGTCAGCGGCTTGGTGCGGAGTGGCTCACCCGACTGGACGAGACCAATCCGGTCTACGACATCGCACCCGTTCTGAAAAACCTCTGGGCTGCGACGGTCGTCGCCGTCACGGTCGGCGTGTTACTCTCGGTCTGGCGGATCGATCTGACGCCGCTTCTGGCCTCCGCTGGACTGTTTGGCATCGTCCTCGGCTTCGCCGCTCGGGACGCCATCGCCAACTTCGTCGGCGGAATCGCGCTGTTCGTCGATGGCACGTACAAGCCGGGGGACTTCGTCGTCCTCGAATCCGGCGACAAGGGGACCGTCATCGACATCGGACTCCGGAGCACGACGATCCTCACTCCGGATCGCGTGATGGTGACGGTCCCGAACGCCGTGTTGAACTCGACACAGGTCATAAACGAGTCCTCGCCCCATCGCTACAAGCGGATGAACGTCCCAGTCGGCATCGAGTACGGAGCCGATCCGGAGTACGTCGAGGAGGTCCTCCTGGAGGAACTCGAAGCCGAAGACGATATCATGTCGTCGCCGCCGAGCGAGGTCAGGTTCATCGAGTTCGGCGACTCGGCGCTCCTGTTCGAGGTCCGCGGCTACATCCCCCATTCCACCCGGGAGCCCAGAGCGCGCCACGCCGTCAACAAGCGCATCCACAGGCGACTCCGCGAGGAGGGGATCGAGATCCCGTACCCACAGCGGACGATTACCTACGGCGACGACAGCGAGGAAGCGGCCGGGACGGATCGAGACGCCGTCAAGGAGTTCGATCCGACGCCGGACGACGACGAGTGACCGACGCGAGCGCACGCCGGCCCCGAAGCCGTTCCCCCTGACTTTAGGACCGGTGGGTCCAATCACCACAGCATGGTAGTCCACGAGAGCGACCTCCCCGGCGTCGGCAAGAAGTTCGAGGTCGATCTGCAGGGAGAAGAGACGCTCGTCATCGTCATTCACAACACCGGCAAGCGCGAGTTGTTCATTCGAGAGACGCCGAATGCGGACTCGGAGAAACTGTTCGAACTATCGGACAAGCTTGCCCGACAGGTGGGAACGATCATGGAAGGGGCGTACTTTCAGCCGATCAGAGATACTGATATCAGCACGGCGCTCGGCGAGGATACACTGATCGAGTGGGCGAAGGTCACCGAGGACGCCGAACTCGCCGGCAAGACACTAGAAGCAGCACAGGTGCGAAACAGAACTGGCGCGTCGGTTATCGCGATCCAGCGCGGCGAGGAGACCATCGAGAGCCCCGCCGGAGACACCGTCATCGAGGCCGACGATACGCTCGTCGCGCTGGGTGACAGGGCGAGCCACGGGAAACTCGAACAGTTCGCCGGCGGCAAGGAGCTCGACGAAGACGAACTGGACGACGGCCAATAGATGGCCGAGCTAGAGCTGATTCACGTCGGCGTGATGTTCGCGGTCATCGCCGTGGCGGGCGGGCTCGCGAACAGGATCGGCCAGTCGGTGATCCCGTTCTATCTGGTCGCCGGGATCGTGATGGGAGAGGCAGTACTGGGCAGCGTCGGAACGCTATCGATCGACGCCGTCGGGATGGCGATCTCGGGCGGCGACCTCTGGCTCGATCCCGAGTCCGAGTTCATCCACCTCGGTGCGGAGCTCGGAATCGTCTTTTTGCTCTTTTTTCTCGGTCTGGAGTTCAGTATGAACCGTCTCATCGAAAGCGGAGAGCGGATCGGCAGGGCCGGGACGATCGACCTGTTGAACTTCCTCCCCGGCCTGGTGATCGGCTACGTCGTCTTCGGCGGGTTCGTCGAAGCGATCCTGCTGGGCGGGATCGTCTACATCTCCTCGTCCGCGATCATCACCAAGTCGCTGATCGATCTGGGCTGGATCGCCAACGACGAGAGCGGCGCGATGCTCGGCACGCTCGTCTACGAGGACCTGATCATCGCGCTGTATCTCGCCGTTGTCACCGCTATCGTGCTGGGTGCCGGCGGACTCGCGGGTGCGATCACGGATATCCTGCTCGCGATTGCGGTCCTGTTCGTCCTCGTGGTCGTCGTCTATTTCGGCACAGAATACTTCCAGCAGTTCCTGGCGGTCGACTCGGTCGAACTCACCCTACTCCGAACGGTCGCGATCACGGTACTCGCCGCCGGCGTCGCACTCGCGCTGGGCGTCAGCGAGGCCGTTGCGGCCTTCTTCATCGGAATGGGTTTTTCGAGCACGGATCACGTCCACCAGATCGAGGAGCTACTGCGCCCGCTCCGAGATGTCTTCGCCGCGGTGTTTTTCTTCTGGATCGGACTCCTCACCGATCCGTTCGTCTTCCTCGACGCGACCGTCACGGGGCTGATACTCGCGACCGTCGCGCTCTCGGGGCCGACGAAGTTCGTCACCGGCTACCTCGCCGGACGTGTCTACGACCTCGACGAACGCCGCTCGTTCCGGGTCGCCTGCGGGATGACGACTCGCGGCGAGTTCTCGCTGATTATCGCCTCGGTTGCGGCCGCCGCGAGCGCCGAGTTATGGGGCGACGCTATCACGCAGACGATCCCCTCGATAGCCGTCGGCTACGTGCTGGTAATGAGCGTGCTCGGGACGCTGGCGATGCAGTACGCGGACTGGCTATGGACGCTTGCGGAGCCGTTTCTCGTCGACGAGGAAGCGGCGGCCGGAACTGCGGACTGAGCACCGGCGGGACGGTTCCCGGCGTCCCGACGTGCGCGACACTGTTTAATCGTCTTTTCGCTGGCGGGCTTCGGCGGACGTCGCATCGAAGCCCAGGGGATCGGTAGTCGCGTCAGCACCCCCCAGTTCGTCGTCGGTATCGACCATCTGTACCCCGTTCGCGGCCTCCAGTTTTCGAAGTTCGTCGGGCCGACCGATAGCGAACAGAGCGTCACCGATCTCGATGGAACGCTCGCGCTCCGGGATGGTCTCGACCGCACCGCCGTGGCTCCGGACGGCGATGATCGTCGCGTCGAGGGCACCGATCGGTTTCCCGACGAGCGGGCTGTCCGCCCCGATTTCGACGACGCCCATCGTCTCCTCCCCCCGGCGGAGCATCGCCGCAAACTCGCGGTCGGGGTGGGGATCGGCTGAGAGCGTCATCAGTCGGTACTCGGTGGTCGGGTCGATCCGCGCGGCCACCGTCTCGTCGGTCGCCAGCGTCGCGACGGAGTCGACGCTCGCGCGCAGTTCGGCCGTCCCGATCCGTTCGTCCCGTCCATCGGCCACATCCCAGATCTGGACGGTGTCGCCCGGTGTCGCGCTAAACGGCGGATCGGCGCGAACCGCGACCGCGGCGGTCTTCGGCGGGAGCGTCGGACCGATGCCCGCGACCCGGCGGCCGACCGCGAAATACTCGACGGTGCCGTCGAGCGCGAGGTCGACATCGACGTAGCCGATATCGTGGCCCTCCTTGAGTCGGGCCGTCAACCCTGACTCCAGTTCGGTCACCGTGAGTCCGCGCGGGAAATCGAGTTTGCGCCCCGCGAGCGCCTGTCTGGTTTCCTCCTCGACGGGATCGTACCCCTCGATGTCGTCGATTTCGTCGGGAAGCGTAACGGTGATGAACCGACCCGCCGCACGCACGATCGGACTGAAATCCGGCTGCAACCGCCCCCAGGAGATCCGCTCGGACGTACCCGCCCAGTCGCCGAGACGCCGGCCGCCGTAGGACGCGATGCCGGCGACGACGAACACGCCGACGTTGACGAGCGCCTCGCTGACGCTGAACGGATCACCCGTCCCACCGACGAACTGGACGAAGACGAGGCGCGTGTTGAGGTAGATCGCGACCACGCCGAGGCCAATGATGAGCGTCGCGCCTTCGGGTAGTTCGGTGCGGGCTCTGACTCGATACATGTAGGTCGCGAGCGTCGTCACCGCGCCGGCGAGGAGCGCCAGTCCGGCGATCCGGATCGCCGCCGCGACGAGCGGATGCGAAACGAGCATCGTGAGGAAGTTCATTGGCCCATCGCCTCGAACTCGCGTAGCTGATTCGGTCGACCGACGACGATCAGCGAGTCGCCAGCCTGCAACTCGGTGCCGCCATCGGGGGCAACGATACGCTCCATCGACCGGCGGATCCCCAGAATGGCGACGCCGTACGTATCGCGGACCCGCGCCGTCCCGATGGTCTGCCCGACGAGGCTACTCCCCTCCGCGAGCACCACCTTCCGGAACCGGTTCCCGTGCTCTTTGAGGACGCCGATCGCCTCGTACTCCCGTTGCTTGCCCCGCGAGTGGAAGACGGTTGGCGCGAACTCGGCCCGGATTACTTGCCGGGCATCGTCGGCAGGGAGCGCAACGGTGACCTGCCCCTCGCCACCGGTAGTCGTCGGCGCCGACGGTACGGGGGGATTGGTCTCGTCCGCAGTGGCCGGCTCAGCCGTCCCATCTCCCGCCACGTTCGGTTTCTGCTCCGTGGTCCGGGGCTCCCCGCCGCTCGTCCGGGCGCTCACGACCGGGCCGGTGACGTCTCCGTCGGGAAGCCGGAGCGTCACGGAATCGCCCCTCGCGACCCCGCTCGGCAGGAGCGTCCGGATCGAGACGGCGCGTTTCCCGGCGGGCACGCGACGGGAGAGGCCCGCCGCGCTCGGTGCCGCGGCGATCTGTGCCCGGCCCTGCTCGTCTATCGTCACCGCGACGGCGGCCAGTTCGTACTCGGTCGTAAGCCGCTCTTCGAGTCGGCTTTCGAGTTCCGGCAACGAGAGGCTCGCGGGGAACTTCCAGGAGTCCTCGTGGAGCGCCTCCCGGACGCTGTCGGACAGCGCCGGATAGCCCTCGACGTCGAGCACCTCCCCGACCGGACGGATACGGATCTGTCCGTAGGAATCAACGCGCTCGATCAGATCGGTCGACAGTCGACTCTCCCGGAGCGACCTGAGTGTAAGCCTGCGCGGGGTCGCCGCCGCGAGTGCGTCACCCTGCCCGTGGGCCCACAGGCAGGCCATCAGGATGACCAGTACGGCGGTGATCCCGGTCCAGCTATCGGCCAACTGTGGATCCACTAACCCCATGAGACCACCGGAGATGCCGGCTAGCGCGCCGCCCAGAACGACGACACCGAGTCCGGGGACGGTGACGTTCGTGAAATATTTGAAGCCAAACCCGATCGAGAAGGCGATAAACCCGGGGAAGATACCGGCAAGCAGCCCGAGATAGATGCCGACGAGCACCTCCGCAATCTGTGCCGAAGCCATTGCACCGTGTCAGTCACCGATGAGTTAAAGAGATGTGGATTTATGTAAGTAAAGTTATATATTTTCAGTACGCGAACGACCGAATTCGCAAGGTGTTGACGCCAGTATCGAATCCGGATCGGACTACAGGGATATGGATTACCCACAAGCGTTATCATTTGGAGTGAGCTAATAGGCCGCTATGGGTGAACCGGTCCGGATATTACACGTGGACGACGAAGCCCGTTTCGCGGGGCTGACAGCGACTCATCTGGAGCGGGCCGACGAGCGCTACGTCGTCGAGACGGCCGCTAGCGCCGACGAAGGACTATCGGCGCTAGAAGAGGAGACGTTCGACTGCGTCGTCTCGGACTACGACATGCCGGGCCGGAACGGGATCGAGTTCCTCCAGACGGTTCGCGAGACCCATCCGGATCTCCCCTTCGTGTTGTTCACCGGCAAAGGTAGCGAGCAGGTCGCCGGTGAGGCGATTTCGGCCGGGGTGACGGACTATCTGCAAAAGGAGACGGGGACAGAGCAGTTCGAGTTACTGCACAACCGGATCGAGAACGCCGTCACACAGTACCGGGCCGAGAGCGAACTCGAACAGCACCGGTCGGTTCTGGAAACCCTGATCGAGAACCTGCCTGCGGGGATCCTCGTCGAGGACGAGTCCCGAGAAATACTCGCCGCCAACGCAAGCCTCACCGAGATGTTCGGCGGGAACAGGTCTCCCGAGGAGTTCGTCGGGGCGGACTGCGAACGACTGGCGGACGAACTCAAGGGCGTATTTCGCCGGAGCGAGGAGTTCGTAACGACGATCGACGAGCACCTCGAGGCGCGCGAACCAGTCAGGGGTGAGGAGTTCGCCCTCACGGACGGCCGCATCATCGAACGCGACTACGTCCCCTACGAACTGCCGAAAGGGAAGGCGAACCTGTGGATGTATACCGACGTCACTGACGCTCGGGAGACCGAGCAACTGCTCACAGGACTCTTCGAGCAGTCACTGGACGGGATCGGCGTGAGAGATATCATCACCGACGAGGCGGGTACGCCGGTCGATTACGTGTACAGACGGGTCAACGACCGGTTCGGGCAGTTGACCGGTCTCGACGCTGACGAGGTCGTCGGCCAGCGCGCGACGGACGCGATAGACGGGATCGAAGAGACGGGGTTCATCGAGACCTTCGGCGAGGTCGCCCTCGGAGGGGAGCCGATGCGGTTCGAGCAGTACTCCGAACCTCTCGACAGACACTACGAGATCGCCGTGTTCTCGCCGAAGCCGGGACGGTTCATCACGCTCTTCTCGGACATAACTGAGCGGAAAGAGCGGGAGGCCGAACTCGAACAGTTCAAGTTCTTCGTCGAGCACACGCCCGACTTGATACTCGTTCTCGGAGAGGACTTGACCGTCCAGTATCAGAGCCCGATCTCCCCAGCAGTCGACTACGAGCCACAGGTTGTGACGAAGAACGATCCGATCCAGCACGTCCACCCGGACGATCAGGAAAAAGCGATCAAGGGGTTCCAGCAGGCGATAGCGTCCCCGGACGAGGTCGTGACGACCGAGTTCCGGGCCGAGGACGCCGATGGCACGTGGCGGTGGTTCGAGACCCGTACGGAGAACCTGCTCGGAACCGAGCCGATCGACGGCGTGCTGGTGACCATCCGTGAGGCGACTGACCGAAAGGAGAAAGAACAACAGCTACGGCGACAGAACCAGCGCCTCGACGAGTTCGCGAGCGTCGTCTCCCACGACCTCAGGAACCCGCTAAGCGTGGCCAACGCCCGACTGGACCTGCTCGAAGCCGAGTCCGAGAGCCACCATACCGAGGAGATTCGGTGGGCGCTCGACCGGATGGATAGCCTGATCGACGACGTCCTGACGCTCGCGCGCCAGGGAGAGGCCGTCGGCGAGACCGATCGGGTCGTACTAGACGACATCGTTACCCAGTGTTGGACCGTTGTAGCGAACAGCGAGGCGACGCTTGCTAGCGAAATATCGATGGCAATCCGTGCCGATCGGAGTCGTCTCGCGCAGTTGTTGGAGAACCTGTTTCGGAATAGCGTGGAGCATGGCACCACGAACAGTCGGTCGCAGACCGACGACGCTGTCGAGCACGGCTCGACAGGCCCTGACTCACAGGTTCGTCAGGACAGCGTGGAGCATGGCTCCACGAACAGTCGGCCACAGGGCGACACCAAACCACTCCAGGTCACTGTCGGCGAACTCCCCGACAGGGATGGGTTCTACGTCGAAGATACCGGCTATGGGCTCTCCGAAGCCGACCAGGACAGGATCTTCGAGCCGGGCTACTCCTCGACGGAGGACGGGACGGGCTTTGGGCTCGCAATCGTCGAACAGATCGTTTCCGCACACGGCTGGGAGATGTCGGTGACAGAGAGCACGGCGGGCGGCCTACGTTTCGAGATCAGCGGCGTCGAACGCGTCGACTGACGACCGCTCGATTAGGGGTTATGAGGTTTATGCCGTCGCGTGACGATATCATAGTATGGTAGCCGAGAGCGCCACCGGCACGCTTCTGTTCCCCGTCGGGAACCCGGAGACGGTCGACCGGCTAATAGATACCGCGATCGATATCGCGAACGGTCAGTCGCTGCATATCCTCGTTCTACACGTGGTCGAAGTACCGGAACAGGTCCCACTCACTCAGGGCCATCGCCTCCTCGAGAACGGCGAGGAAGAGCAGTTGCTCGACGACGCGAGAAATCGGATCGAGGACGCTGACGTCCCCGCCGAGTCCCAGATCCGGTTTGCGCGGGACATCGCGACGGGGATTGTCGGGGGGGTTGATAAGCACGACGCCGACGCGCTCCTGCTGGGATGGCGCGGACGGCCGCGACGCCGGGACATCGTGCTGGGGAGTTTCATCGATCGCGTCCTCGGTGAAGCGCGCTGTGACGTGTTCGTCAAGCGGATCCGACGACCCCAGTGGGACGTCGACTCGATACTCGTCCCCGTCACGGAGGGGCCACACGCCGAACTCGCCGTGGAACTGGCCGGGACAATCGCGCCAGAGCGCAATGCCGACGTCCGGCTAGTACACGTTCTCCAGTCCGACGTTGGCGACTCGGCAACCGAAACAGCAGAACAGTTGCTCCGGGAGAGCGCCACCATCCTCCCCGAAGACGTCGACGTCGATACGGCGATCCTCCGGAACGACCACGTTGGGGGAGCGATCACCGACGAGACCGCGAAACACGACCTCACGATCCTCGGAGCGACACGGGCCCCGTTCCTCCGACGGAAACTCGTTGGCTCCATTGCAGAGGGCGTCGGGCGCTCGGCGGCGAGCGAGGTGATAATCGTACGGAGAGCGCTGGAAGAGCGGTAACCACTCAAACGACAGTCGGCATGAACTCGACGCCGATGTACGCCGCGAACCCGGCGACGATGGGAATCGTGAGGTTGTCGTCGATGACGAACCCACTGATCCGGGGCTTGACGCCGTCGGCGACCATCGCGCCAAGTGCGGCGACGGCCGCCGCGACGGGGGGCAGAAACGGCCACGCGATGATGAGGCTGATGACGAACATCGCCGCCAGCGAGCGGGGATGTTTGACCGTCCGGAGTGTGTCGGAGCCGAGCAGCCCGCTCACTGGGTCGCCGATGGTGAGCATCAGTATCGCCGGGACGCCGATCGGCGGCCCGAACGCCAGCACGACAACGGTGATGCTGAAGACCCCCAGCGCGTAGCCGGCAAGCGCGTCCTGCTCGTACTCGCGGGTGAGTTTCTCGAAGATCCAGAGATCGAGCGGCGTGAACAGGCGCACTGCCTCGATCAGGATCGTGCCACCGCTCGCCACGAGCATCAGGGTGCCCAGTTGCGCCCACGTCAGGACGTCAAGCAGGTACAACACCGGGATGATCGAGGTGCTCGCGTGGAACAGTCGGCGCTTGAGTTCGTCGGCCATCTACCGCTCCGCGAGTACGTCGAAGGACAGGTCGCCGGAGCGAAGCGCCGCAAGGGTCTCGGTCAGATCGTCGAGAGAGACCCTCACCTGCTCGGTCGAATCGCGCTCGCGAACGGTGACGGTACCCTCTTCGAGCGCCTCGTAGTCCACAGTGACGCAGAAGGGCGTGCCGACCTCGTCCTGGCGGCGGTAGCGGCGACCGATCGCACCGGAGTCGTCGTAGGCGACCGAGAGGCCCGCCTCGCGGAGGTCGGTGGCAACATCGCCGGCGAGTTCGCCCAGCCCTTCCTTGTCCATGAGCGGGAAGACGCCGACGAACGTCGGTGCGACCTCGGGGTCGAGCGCGAGGTAGGTGCGCTCCTCGCCGTCGACCTCGTCCTCGCGGTAACTGTGGGCGAGAATCGTGTAGAGCACGCGGTCGATACCGAACGACGGCTCGACGACGTGGGGCGTGATCTGCTCGCCCGCCTCGGTGACCTCCTCGACGGTGAACTCGGTTTTCTCGACCGGGATGGCGTACTCCTCGCCATCGGCGGAGACCGTGACGGTCTCGCCGTCAAACGCCGAGCGATCCTCCTCGGCGAGTGTCGCCAGCGCGTCGGCAATCTCGCCGGCCGCGCCGCCGAACTCGGGCCCGAGGTAGCTCATATCGGGATCGACCGTCGCTCGTTCGACGGTCTTCGGTTCGTCGTACTGCTTGAAGATCGTGAACTCCTCGTCGGAGTGTTCGCCGTGTTTGCTCAGGTCGTAGTCGCTCCGATAGGCGAAGCCGGTGAGTTCCACCCAGTCGCCATCGAGTTCGGATTCGGCGTCCCAGCAGTCCGCCGAGTAGTGGGCGAGTTCGCCGGGCAGGTGCTGGCGGAAGCGGAACCGGTCCATATCGATGCCGACGCGGTCGTACCACTGTTGGGAAATACCGAGATAGTAACCGATCCACGCGCTGGCGATGGTGCCGTCCGCGACGGCCTCGCCGACCGTCGTCGTGATCGGTTCGCCCTCGTCGTCCTGTTGCTCGGCGACGGGGTAGAGCGTCACCTCGACGTCCTCGACCGTGGCGAGGTCGGGTTCGTCCTCGTCGGGGTCGATGAACAGTTCCAGTTCGGCCTGCGTGAACTCCCGCGTTCGGATAACGGACTTGCGCGGGCTGATCTCGTTGCGGTAGGCCTTGCCGATCTGCGTGACGCCGAAGGGTAACTGATTGCGGGCGTACTCTTTGAGTTGTGGGAACTCGACGAAGATACCCTGGGCGGTCTCCGGGCGCAGATAGCCCGGCGAGGCGTCGCCAGGACCGATGTTCGTGCCGAACATGAGGTTGAAGCTCTCGACGGACTGGCCCGCGAGTCCGGTCCCGCAGTTCGGACAGGTCAGGTCGTGCTCGGCGATCAGGTCCTCGACTTCCGAAATCGGAATGGCTTCCGCGTCCTCGAGGTCGGTGTTGTCCTCGATCAGGTGGTCGGCCCGGTGGCTCTCGCCACACTCGCGACACTCGACGAGCATGTCGTCGAACGTGTCGAGATGGCCCGACGCCTCGAAGACGGGTTCGGGCATGATCGTCGGTGCGTCTATCTCCTGGTTGCCCTCCCTGACCGCGAAGCGGTCACGCCAGGCCTCCTCGACGTTCCCCTTGAGCGCCGCGCCCTGGGGACCGAACGTGTAGAAGCCGGAGACGCCGCCGTAGGCGCCCGACGCCTGCAGGAAGTAACCCCGTCGTTTCGCGAGTTCGACGAGTTTCTCGCCCGTATCAGTCATACAGCGCCTCCAGCAAGTCCATGTCTCGGACGACGCCAACGAGTTGGTCGCCGATGACCAGCGGGATCTGCTCGATATCGTGCGTGATCATCCGCTGGGCGGCCTCCTTGACACTCTTGCTCTTCGAGACAGTCACGAGGTCCGCAGTCATCAGGTCGGCGACGCTGTCGTCGGGAAGTTCGACGTTCCGGACCGTCATCGAGCGGCTCCCGACGCCCTTGATTCCCTCCCACATCCAGTCGTTGTCCTGATCCGCGAAACTGTTGCCCGTCCGCTCTTCCTCCTCGACGACACGGGCCACATCCAGGATGTCGACCTCGGTCAGCATGCCGGTGGGGTCGCCAGCCTCGTCGAGCACGACGGCGTAGGGAACGTTCGCGTAGAACAGTTCTCGCATCCCGACGGCAAGCGGTGCATCCTGATAGGTCGTGTTGATGTCCCGCGTCGCCAACTGCTCGACGCTGGTCTCGGTGTCGATGTCGCCGGTCGCGAGTGCGCGGATCACGTCGGTGATCGTGACGATGCCTTCGAGTTCACCATCGACGACGGGAATACGCCGGGCACCTTCGGTGGCCATCAGTTCGGCGAGTTGCTCGATGGTCGCGTCGTGTTCGATAGTCGGGACCTCCTCCATCAGCAGGGCAAGCTGGTCCTCGTCTGGCTGTTCGATCAGGCTCTCGCGGGAGACCAGGCCACGGTACTCCTCGCCACCGTCGGACTCTTTGACGACCGGAAGCGAAGAGAACTCGCGATCCTGCAGGTACTCTAGGGCGTCGTCGCGGCTGCCCGGAAGCGATACCGTGACGAGCTCCGAACGGGGTGTCATCGCGTCGGAAACATTCATACACCGGCGTACGTGCAAAACCGCCATAAACTCCGTGCTTCCAGCGCCGACCGAGACGGGACGCTCAGAGCGGGCTCGAACCGGTTCGAGCAGGGGATAGATTCAAAATCAATCCGATGGCTTTATAGATGTATGAAAGATAGTTACAGATATGTCCACGTCAGGCTACAGCGAGATGTCGACGGACACACGTGAGATCGTGGGAACGGTCGACGATGACGGTCACGGCGGCGAGTACGTGATCGCAGATATTACCCGAGACGGCGCGTGGATTTCGATGGACGTAGCCGACGCGGCGGAGCTATCCGACTGGCAGTAAGCCGAGCGGACTCTCCGGATGATCGATTTTTTTAGCGACGGGGCCAAACTCCCGAGCGATGCCGCCAGCACTCGAGGACAACCCGTATATCGAGGAGCCAGAGACGGAGTTCGAGGCCGTGGAGTCGCTCTCCAGAGAGGCTGCACGCGAGCAGGCCGAACAGCTCCGTGAGGCGATCCGATATCACGACCGACAGTACTACCTCGAGGCCGACCCGGTGATCGCAGACAGGGCCTACGACGCCCTGTTCGAGCGGCTACAAACGCTCGAAGAGACGTTCGACCTCGACCGAGAGGGGAGCCCGACCCAGCGCGTCGGCGGCGAGCCAGTCGAGGCGTTCGACACCGTCGAGCACGTCGCGCCGATGCTCTCGATCGAGGGGAGCGAGGACGTCAAGGAGATCCGCGCCTTCGCCGAGCGCGTCGAGAGCGAGTTCGCCGACGTGAGCTACGTCTGCGAACCGAAGTTCGACGGCATCTCGATCGAAGTCGTCTACAACGATGGCCAGTTAGAGCGCGCTGTCACCCGCGGCGACGGTCAGGAGGGCGACGACGTGACCGCGAACGTCCGGACGATCCGGTCGATCCCACTCCAACTGTCGGGCGACTATCCCGAGTTCCTGGCCGTCCGCGGCGAGATCTACATGCCCAGGGACGCCTTTCAGGCGTACAACCGCGAACTCGTCGAGCGCGGCGAGGACCCCTTCGCGAATCCCCGGAACGCGACGGCGGGGACGATCCGTCAGCACGACCCGACAGTCGTCGCGGAGCGCCCACTGGACTGTTTCTTCTTCGAGGTGCTCGACGCGAGTCGCGAGTGGGAGACCCGCTACGCCGAGGACGAGACCCTCCCAGAGTACGGCCTGCGTGTCAACGAACACACGACCCGCGTCGAGGGGATCGACGAAGCCATCGAGTACCGCGACGGGATGCTGGAGCGTCGCGACGACCTCAACTACGAGATCGACGGCGTCGTGATCAAGGTAAACGACCGGGACCAGCGCGAGACACTCGGCGCGACGTCCCGACACTACCGCTGGGCGATGGCCTACAAGTTCCCCGCACGCACCGAAGAGACGACGGTTCGCGAGATCGCAGTACAGGTCGGGCGCACCGGCCGCCTGACGCCGGTCGCACTGCTCGATCCGGTGGACGTGGGGGGCGTCACAGTCGCCCGCGCCAGCCTCCACAACCCCGACGAGATCGCCAGACTGGGCGTCGACGTCGGCGACAGGGTCCGCATCGAGCGTGCGGGCGACGTGATCCCGCAGGTCGCGGAGGTGCTCGAAGACGGGGACGACGGCCACTTCGAGTTTCCCGAGACCTGTCCGGTCTGTGACAGCGCCGTCGAGCGCGACGGTCCGATGGCCCACTGCACCGGAGGGATCGCCTGCGATGCCCAACTGCGCGAGTCGATCGTCTACTACGGAAGCGACGACGGCCTCGACATCGAGGGGCTGGGCGAGCGGACGGTTCGCCAGCTGCTCGACGCCGGGCTGATCGACGGGCTTCCCGACCTCTACCGGATCTCACCCGACGAACTCGCCGAGTTAGAGGGCTGGGGCGAGCAGAGCACACAGAACCTGGTCGACGCCATCGAGGCGACGACCGAACCCCCGCTCGCGGAGTTCCTCTCTGCGCTCGGCGTCCCCCACGTCGGACCGGCGACGGCCCGCGAACTGGCCCGCGAGTTCGGCGATCTAGATACCCTAATGGACGCGGACGTCGACGCGCTCCGGTCGGTCGACGAGGTCGGCGAGGTCGTCGCCAGGGAGATCCACGACTTTTTCGCTTCCGAGGCGAACCGCGCAGTGATCGCCGCACTCCGCAAAGAGGGCGTCGAGCCACAGTCCGCCGAGACGTCCGGCGGCGACGAGCTAGACGGTCTGACAGTCGTCTTTACCGGCAGCCTCGACGAGTACACGCGAAGCGAGGCCCAGGAACTGGTCGAGGCCCACGGGGGGTCGGCGACGAGCAGCGTCTCGGGCAACACCGACTATCTCGTCACCGGCGAGAATCCCGGTGCGACGAAGGTCGACGACGCCGAAGCGGAGGCTGTCGAACGACTCAGCGAGGCGGAGTTCGAGGCGTTGCTAGAAGAGCAGGGCGTCGAAACGGCGAACGTCTAGAGGTCGCTCCGGCGGAACAGCCACCCGCCAACCGCGAGCGGAACCACGGTCCAGGCGGCGAGGACGGCCAGTCCGGTCCAGCCGTTGACGTACCACGCGCCCATATATCGCGGCTGTGCGGCGTCACCGTAGACGAAGCCGTACAGCACCATCTGGTAGGCGTAGTGCGGGTTGATCATCGCGATGGGGTACATCCACCAGTCGAACTCGAAGAGTATCGACCACTCACCGGTCTGGACTCGGTTGACGGCGCTCTGTGTGACGAACAGGCCGGGTCCCCACAGAAACCGAAAGAGCACGTAAAGGACGAAGACGCCGACGCCTGACAGCACCGAGGAGGTCGTCGAGCCCGAAAAGCCGATCGCGAGACTCAGGTACGCGACCCCGATGAGCAGGACGGCAAAGACGAACACCAGATAGTCGATCACCGAGTACGCGTCGAACAGCGCGATGACGACGACGAGTCCGGCGAGGAAGGCGAGCAGTATCGGGATGGCGAGGACGACCGACCGCCCGAGGAACTTCCCGAGGACCACGTCGTCACGCGTGTGCGGGAGCGAGAGCGTGAGTGCGAGACTGCCCGACTGGCGCTCGCCGACGATGGCCTTGTAGCCAAGTAGGACGGCGATGATCGGGACGAACATCACCGCTGTACCGAAAAACGAGATCAGGCTCTGAACCGTTAGCTCCTCGCTGCCCGTCGCACCCAGGAACGGGACTGCGGCGTACAGCCCGGTAATAAACAGCGAGAGCAACACGAACAGCACCGAGAGCACGATGAGCGACCGGGACCTGATCGAGTCCTTCAGTTCCTTGCGCGCGATGACCTGCCAACTCATCGGCGTGCCTCCGTCGTGAACTGCTCGAACAGTTCCTCCAGCGACGCCTCCTCGGTCGAGAAGTCCGTGACTTCGACACCAGCCTCCTCGATAGCCGAGATGACGGCGGTTTTGGAGGCGTCCGCGCAGTCGACCAGCATCGTGTTCCCGTCCGTAGAGACGTTCGAAACGCCCGCGAGCGAGCGGACGGCGTCGAGCGCACGCCCGTCCGGTCGGGCGACAGTGATGCGAAGCGTGTCCGTCGAGTCGGTCGACTCGCGGAGGGCGTCGATGCTGTCCTGAGCGGTGAGTTCGCCGTTCGTGAGGATGCCGACCCGATCACAGACGGCGTCGACCTGAGCGAGAATGTGACTCGAAAAGAAGACCGTCGCACCGCGGTCCCGTTCGGCCTCGATCAGTTCGCGCATCCGGCGTGCACCGTTGGGGTCGAGGCCGGTCGTCGGCTCGTCGAGTATCAGCAAGTCAGGGTCGCCAGCGAGCGCCATCGCCAGTATCAGCCGCTGTTTCATGCCTTTCGAGTAGTCGCTGGCTCGCCTGCTCGCCGAGTCGACGAGTCCGACGCGGTCGAGCAACGCCTCGGGGTCAGCGTCGACGCCTTTGGACTCGCAGGCGAACTGGACGTGCTGGCGGCCGGTAAGCCGGTCGTAGACGCTGAATCCTTCGGGGAGGACGCCGATCCGTTGTCGGACGGCGAGCGGGTCTTCCTGACAGTCGATACCGAACACTTTCGCAGTGCCGTCGGTCGGTCGGACGAAATCGAGGAGGATGTTGATCGTCGTCGACTTCCCGGAGCCGTTCGGTCCCAGAAAGCCGTAGATCTCACCGTCCTCGACCTGGAGGGACAGGTCACGGATCGCGGTCACCGAGTCGTACCGTTTCGTGACCCCGTCGAGTTCGATGGCGGCCATATCGGAAGGCCACGAGCCGAGTGTATATTTTCTTTGTGCAACGGAGCGCGAAAGTATCCCCTCAGATCACGTCGTCGGGGTCGTGGTCGCTCGCCATTCGCTCGGCTTCGGTGGCGTAGCGTTCCTGAAGCGCTTCGTCATCGACTGGCTGAAGGTCCGCTTCGGGCACCGACCGGGCGGCCGTCACGTCGAGGCGAAAGAGCATGTTCGCAGAGAGGTCCCGCTGGTGGTACCGGCCCCCGTCCGGCGTCGCGTAGACGAACGAGACGAGGTTCTCGTCGCCGTAGGAGCGTTCGACGAGCCAACACTGAACCGAATCCTCACTCATGGCCGGGCGTAGCGGGTGTACCGGTATGTATCTGACGTGCTCCGTGGAGCGAGCTATATCTAATTATGATGCAATTGTTCATAATGTTTTTATATCTATAATATAATTACTCAGCTATGCAACGAAGAGAATACCTTGCAGGAATCGGCGCAGCCACTGCAGCGACAGTCGTCGGCGTGCCATCGGTAGCCGCCCAGGAGGGCGACTTTACCGAAGTCGAGGCCTTCGAGACCGGTACCGGCGGAGCGCCCTACGGCCCTGATCAGTACACGCTGCCGACCGGCGGGGATTTTTACGAGGGCGTCTGGGACGTCGAGACGGTGACGCTGTACGAGTCGGACGAGCGGGTCCGCATCGAGTTCACGATGGCGGCCGACATCCAGAACAACTTCGACCTCGATCCGGTCTCTCACCAGTTCGTCCAGGTGTATATCAACTCACCTGAGGCCGACGGGCCCGAAGACCCCAACGGACGGACGGGCACGCACTTCGCGTTCGAGTCTCCGTATCACACTCGGGTCGTCGCACACGGGGAGGGACTGGCAGCGGTCGAGAGCGCGGACGGCGAGGAGGTCTCGGGAGACGTCGAGTACACACAGACCGCGTCGAACGCGGTCGCTGTCGACTTCCCACAGGAGGCAGTCGACTGGAACGACCAGGTCGCCTTCTCCGCGATCATGACGCCGTTCGACGGGTACGGAGACGGAAGCATTCGCGCAATCGAGCCCGAAGCCGCCGAGTACGTTATCGGGGGTGGAACCGCGGGAGCCAACAACCCGGCCGCCATGGATCTGTTGTTACCCGAGGGCGCGACCCGGGCGGACGTGCTGGCGAACACGCCCGAGACGACACCCCAGATACCGCTCGTGACTCTCGGCGACGAGGAACCGGATTCGACCGACGACGAAAACGTCAACGGCGACGAGAACGGATCGGAGAACGGCGACGAGAACGGATCGGAGAACGGCGACGAGAACGGTGACGGAGACGGGACGGAGAACGGCGACGAAAACGGCGACGAAAACGGAATGGAGAACGGGGCGGAGAACGGCGAAGAGAGCGACACCGAAGACGACGACGGTTCGCCAGGATTCGGCATCGGTGCGGCTATCGCTGGCGCGGCCGGCGGTGCGCTGGCCAGCAAGCGACTGGGCGGCGACACCGAGGAGGAGTAACGCGACAGCGCGAGAGCTCTTTTTTAATAGGTTGGAGGGCAACCGGCACGTCCAGCGGAGCGCTGGACGCGATTTTACGCCAGATCGTACTGCTCGCGGACGAGCGAGTCGAGGCCGCGCGCTTCGAGGCGGTCGAGCGGCGCGAGCATATCCAACTGGACGACGCCGGGAAGCCGACCGATCTGGACGCCGCCGGTGAACGTACACCGGGAGCGGACCTCGCCCTCGCTCATGTCGAGGAGGGTCCCGGCGCGGTCGAAGGCGTTCTCGGTGGCGTCGTTGATCGTCGCGCCGCTCCCGATCACCTGGATCGGCCCCATCTCCTCGTCGAGGTCGGTCTCGTACTCGGCGGCGAGGTCCCGGCCCGCGTCGAGTTCCGCCTCGGTGTAGGGCTGGCTAATGAAGGGTAGATCCTCGCGGTTCGGCAACAGCACCGGCCCGTCGATGCCCGCATCCTTGATCACCTCGACATCGATCTCGGTGCGCCCGCTCACGTCGGTCGTGTGCAGGGAGAGTTCGCCATCACCCTGGTTTGCGTGGAGGTCGCCGACGTAGATGCCGCCGCCCTCGATCTTGACCGGACAGATCAGCGTCGCCCCGGCGCGGACCTCTGGGACGTCCATGTGGCCGTCGGTCCGGGCGTCGAGGTCGCTCTCGTCGTCGAGGCCCCAGTCGTGGTCGGCCCCGATCAGGAACTGGCCGAAGTCGCCGGCGTTGTGCGAGTCCGGCAGTTCGACCGGCGGCGTCGTCCCGACGTTCCCGATAAACGGTCGAAGCCGACCGAGCGTCCCCGGAATCTCCGAGGGTTCGTAGAGCAGGATCGGGTGCTGACGGGAGTTCTCGGGGAGGTCCATCGCCTCCTCGGCCCGCTTGGCGAGGTCGTGTGCGCCCGACTCGTCGACGGTGATCCCGACGGTCCGGTCCTCGTCGAACGCGACGGTGTAGCCGAACTCGAAACCGAATGCGGAGGCGTTCGCGCCACACTCCGCACACCGGATCGCGTCCTCGCCAGTGCCCTCGACGACGCTGTCGGGCCACTCGGTGCCACACTCGGGACAGCGGTGGTCGACGAACGGGTCGCTCCCGAACGCCTCCTCGCGCTCGCGCATCGATCCGGTGCTCGTCGCAACGCTGGTCACGTCGATATCCCTGATCCGGAGCGCGATGGCGTCGCCCACCTCTGCGTTCTCGACCCGTATTGGCCGAGTGACCTCGTGGCCGCCGCGGAACCCGGGCGTGATCATCGGGCCCCAGCACGCCGGCGGCGTGTGGGTCGTAATCGTTCCGCCGTCGGCGACCGTGCCGGCCCACTCCTGCTCTGGGCCGACCAGTCCGAGCGTGTACTGATCGACATGTAACTCCTCGTGGATCTCTTGGGATGCCATTGCATACCGAACTACGACGCCACCGATAATAACGGATATAGTTTCAAAGATGACACTCGGGCCGGGGAGCGCTCTCTTACTCGTCCGGTTCGACGAGGCTGACCGCGTCGCTGTCGCTCCGGATCTCTATCTCGTGACGCGTGTGTCGTGCGTGGGTCTCCGCCCAGCGCCGAACACCGTGCTCGGAGAGACGCTCCTCGCCGGCGGGACACTGCCGGCAGTCCGCGCGCCAGGTCGCGACGCCATCGGGGAAATGCCCGGTATGCCGCATATGATCGAGCGCGAACTGTTCGACGGCCTGATTGCCGACGCCCAGTTCGTCGAGTTCGAAGGCGAGGTCCCACTCGCGACCACAGCGTGAACAGGCGAGCGTCGGCGTGTCGTCGATCTCCTCGGGAGCAGTCATACCCCGCCGTACGTGTCGGATGCCCTTCACAGCCCGGATCCTGCTCGCATCACAAGTATCACAAGCCGACACCTCGAAGCGCCGAACAGTTGTGACCGCCCGGGAATCGACGGCCGACGGCGCGACGAGAACCGATCCGCGAGTCGTCCTGATCACGGGTGCTGGCTCGGGCATCGGCGCAGCGACGGCCATCGCCTTCGCCGACCGGGGCTGGACGGTGTACGCGACGGACGTCGAGACGCCGCTGCCCGCGCCGGTGGCCGACCGCTGTCGCACCCGCCAACTGGACGTGGCCGACGCCGAGCAGTGCCAGACGGTCGTCGAAGCGATCACCGCCGAGACCGGACGCATCGACGCGCTGGTGAACAACGCCGGCTACGCCGTATCGGGTCCGGTCGAGGACGTCCCCGTCGAGGAGGTACGAGACGAGTTCGACGTGCTCGTCCACGGCGTCCACCGGCTGGTCAGGCTGGTCCTACCCGGCATGCGCGAGCGCGGCGAGGGACGGATCATCAACGTCTCCAGCGTCCTCGGACTGTCGGCCTATCAGGGGCTGGGAGGCTACGCCGCGGGCAAGGCCGCGCTGGAGGCGCTGACCGACTCCCTCCGACTGGAGCTACGCGGGACAGGCGTCGACGTCGCGCTCGTCGAACCGCCGTGGGTGGATACCGACTTCGACGAGCAGGCCCGCGAGCGACTCGCCGACCTCGACCGTACCGGGGCGTACGCCGAGAGCTACGCAGCCCTCGAAGAGGGGTGGGCGCTGGACGGCGGCCCGCTCGCTATCTCCCCGGCGACTGTCGCAGCGACGGTCGTCGATGCCGCAAGCGATCCGTCGCCCAGAGCGCGATATCCGGTCGGGTCGGTGGCGACGTTCATCCGGTGGGCACACTGGCTACCCGCGTCGGTACAGGATCCGATACGAGATGCGTTCGGGTGGGCAACGGTCCGGATACAGCGGCTCGACGCACGGCTCCGGCAGTGGCTGTCCGGGTGAGCGGAACACGCAGATTTTTGTCCGTGGGACACGCTTGACTGGCTATGAACTATCGGGAGGTCGAGACGACGGGGGAGTACCTCGCGAGTCTGGAACACGGCGCGGACTGGCGCGAGGAGATCGAAGCCCTCGCCGAGTCGGTCGACGCCGACGCGGCGTGGTTTACGGCGCTGGGTGCGGTTCAGGACGCCGAACTGTGGTTCTACGATCAGGCCGAGACCGAGTACTACCCGGTGCAGTTCGACGAACCGCTGGAGGTCGCTAGCTGCGTCGGGAACGTCTCCCTGCTGGACGAGGAGCGGTTCGCCCACACGCACGCCGTCCTTTCTCGCCCGAGCGGGCAGGCGCTCGCCGGCCATCTGGACGGCGGGACCGTCTGGGCGGGCGAGGTGTATCTGCGGGTGTTCGAGGAACCGCTGGTGCGGGAACACGACGACGAGACCGATCTGGATCTCTGGTTATAGATGCGGGAGGAAGACGAGCGCTACTTCGGCCGGCTTGAAGACGAACTCGACGTGGCGATGGACGTCGCGAGCGAGGCCAAAGCGCGCGGTGGCGACCCCAAACCGGAAGTCGAGATTCCGATCGCCAAGGACATGGCCGACCGGGTCGAGAACATCCTCGGAATCGACGGCGTCGCCGAGCGCGTCCGCGACCTCGAAGGCGAGATGAGCCGCGAGGAGGCCGCGCTAGAACTGGTAACCGACTTCGTCGAGGGGCGGGTCGGCGACTACGAGTCTCGGGAGGGGAAGATCGAAGGCGCGGTCCGGACGGCAGTCGCCCTGCTGACCGAGGGCGTCGTCGCGGCACCGATCGAGGGGATCGACCGGGTCGAACTCAACGAGAACGACGACGGCACCGAGTTCGTCGCGGTCTACTACGCCGGGCCGATCCGCTCGGCCGGCGGGACCGCACAGGCGCTCTCCGTGCTCGTCGCTGACTACGCCCGGGCGCTGCTTGACGTCGACGAGTTCAGAGCCAGAGACCAGGAGGTCGAGCGCTACGCCGAGGAGGTCGGCCTCTACGACAAGGAGACCGGCCTGCAGTACTCGCCGAAGGACAAGGAGACGAAGTTCATCACGCGGAACTGCCCGATCATGCTCGACGGCGAGGCGACCGGCGAGGAGGAAGTCTCGGGCTTTCGGGATCTCGAACGGATCGAGACCAACAGCCCCCGCGGCGGGATGTGTCTCGTCCTCGCGGAGGGAATCGCGCTCAAAGCGCCGAAGATCAAGCGCTACACGCGGAACCTGGAGGAGGTCGACTGGCCCTGGCTCGACGACCTCATCGACGGAACGATCGGCGATTCTGACGAGGAAGACGACGCCGGGGACGAGAGCGAAAGCGGCGAGCACACCGATGACGAGGGAGACGAGGCCGGCGACGAACCCGCAGAGCGAGAGGGGCCGCCGCGGGTCGACTCCAGCAAGAAGTTCCTGCGGGACCTGATCGCCGGGCGACCCGTCTTCTCGCATCCCAGCGAGACCGGCGGCTTTCGCCTCCACTACGGTCGGTCGCGCAACCACGGCTTCGCGACGGCGGGCGTCCATCCCGCGACGATGCATCTGGTCGACGACTTCCTCGCGACCGGCACGCAGATCAAGACCGAACTCCCCGGAAAGGCGGCGGGTGTCGTCCCCGTCGACAGCATCGAGGGGCCGACAGTGCGCCTCGCCAACGGCGAGGTCCGCCAGATCGACGATCCGGCGGAGGCCCTCGAAATCAGAAACGGCGTCGAGAAGATCATCGACGTCGGCGAGTATCTGGTCAACTACGGCGAGTTCGTCGAGAACAACCACTCGCTCGCGCCCGCAGGCTACACCTTTGAGTGGTGGATTCAGGAGTTCGCCGAGACCGGGGTGGATGTTCAGGCGATGGAGGACTCGCCGGGCATCGACCTGCAGTCTCCCGGTCCGGACGAGGCCATCGAGTGGGCGACCGAGCACGATGCACCGCTCCACCCCGACCACACCTGTCTCTGGCACGACATCGACGTCGAGACGTTCGAGGCCGTCGTCGAGGCCGTCGAGAACGGAACGGTCGACGCCGACATCCCGGAGGTCGAACACAATAGCGTCGAACCGACCCACACCGACGTGCTCGTCCTGCCGCGCTCGGAGACGGTGCTGGAGGCCGTCGAGGCGCTCCTGCTGGAACACACTCAGACCGATACGACGCTGCGAGTTCCCGTCTGGCGGCCGTTCGTCCGCTCGCTCGGCTTCGCAGTCGACGGCGACCGGCTTACCCGAACCTGGGAGACACTCTCCGAGGACGCCCGGACGTGGCCCAACGCCGTCGACGCGGTCAACGAGGTCGCCCCCTTCGAGATCCGGGAGCGCTCGCCGACCCGCGTCGGCAACCGGATGGGCCGCCCGGAAAAGTCCGAGTCGCGCGAACTGAGCCCCGCCGTCCACACCCTCTTTCCCATCGGCGAGGCCGGCGGCGCCCAGCGTGACGTCTCCGCCGCGGCCAAACACGCCGACTCGATGACCGACACGCCCGGCGAGGTCGAAGTCCAGGTCGGCCGCCGGGAGTGTGCCGCGTGCGGCACGCACAGCTTCAAGACGCGCTGTCCCGACTGCGACGCCCGCACCGAGCCACACTACGAGTGTCCCGACTGCGAGACCCGACTCTACCCCGACGAGTCCGGACGGGTCCACTGCGATCACTGTGAGATCGACGGGACCTCCGTCGAAACGCGCATCGTCGACATTCACGCGGAGTACCGCGAGGCTCTCGAATCCGTCGGCGAGCGCGAGAACGCCTTCGAGATGCTCAAAGGGGTCAAAGGGCTCGCCTCGCACAACAAGACGCCGGAGCCGATGGAGAAAGGCGTCTTCCGCGCGAAACACGGCGTCTCCTCGTTCAAGGACGGCACCGTCCGCTACGACATGACGGACCTGCCGGTCACGTCGGTTCGCGCGAGCGAACTCGACATCACCGTCGATCAGCTTCGCGGCCTCGGCTACCACGAGGATATCCACGGCGACCTGCTCCAGCACGACGACCAGCTCGTCGAGCTGAAAGTCCAGGACGTCGTGCTTTCGGACGGCGCGGCCGAGCACATGCTCAAGACCGCGGACTTCGTCGACGACCTGCTGGAGAGCTACTACGGGCTCGACCCCTACTACGAGGTCGAGGAACGCCAGGAACTGGTCGGCGAACTCGTGTTCGGGATGGCCCCCCACACCAGCGCGGCGACGGTCGGACGCGTCATCGGCTTTACCAGCGCGGCAGTCGGCTATGCGCATCCGTTCTTCCACGCGGCGAAGCGGCGGAACTGTGACGGAGATGAAGATTGTGTAATGCTTCTCCTTGATGGACTTTTGAACTTTAGTATAACATATTTGCCAGACAAGCGCGGGGGGCGGATGGACGCCCCGCTGGTCATGTCTTCGAGGATCGACCCTACCGAAATCGACGACGAGGCGCACAACATGGACGTCGTCGAGCGGTACTCACTCGACTTCTACGAGGCGACCCGGGAGATGGCCGATCCGGAGTCGGTCGACGTCGAAATCGCCGAGGATACGCTCGGCACGGATCTCGAATACGCCGGCTTCGGCCACACGCACGACACCACGGACATCGCGCTCGGGCCGGATCTGTCGGCGTACAAAACGCTCGACTCGATGATGGACAAGATGAACGCCCAGCTAGAGCTATCGAGAAAGATCCGGGCCGTCGACGAAACCGACGTCGCAGAGCGGGTGATCGAGTACCACTTCCTGCCGGATCTGATCGGGAACCTCCGGGCCTTCTCCCGCCAGGAAACGCGCTGTCTGGACTGCGGCGAGAAGTACCGCCGGATGCCCCTGTCCCGCGAGTGTCGGGAGTGTGGCGGCCGGGTGAACCTCACCGTCCACGAGGGCTCCGTGAACAAGTACATGCAGACCGCGATCACGGTCGCCGACGAGTTCGGCACGCGCGATTACACGAAACAGCGACTGGAGGTGCTGGAGACGAAGCTAGAGAGCATCTTCGAGAACGACAACAACAAGCAGAGCGGTATTGCGGACTTCATGTGAACCGCTCGGAGTCCAGCCACGGGTCGCCCGGTCAGGCACTGGTATTTTATTCTGGCCGTCCAAGCCATGGACAATGTCGTTACTCGGGGGCTTTCTGGACTGGTTCGGCGAGCAGTCGATCGAGATGCAGGTGGGAACGACCGTCGCCCTGTTCGCGGCGCTGTTCGTCGCCGGACTGTACACGCTGGGACTCGTGCCGCTGGTGATCATCGTCGCCGTGCTGATCGACCACTGGGTGCGGGGCCAGGATGAACCGGCCTGATCGGGGCCTGCCGCGGAGCGATAGCTGACCGGGTCGGCGAGTCAGTCGTCTACGAGCACCCTGCGGCACGTTTTTTACCGCACCGTTCCTCGTTGTGGTGTGATCAGGGACGAATCCCACGGACAGGTATCGGTCCGCGCGGCCGTTGGCGGGCAGAGTCCGGGAACCGACTCGGTCGAGTCCGGCGGCGGGACCACTTCGGATGGTGAAGGGGTGTCGGAAGCTATCGGGACAGTCGGGAAGCGATTCGCCCCCGCAGCGACCGCGTCGTGGCGATGAGTACGGCCGACGAACTCGGTGCCAGAGCCAAGTCGCTGCTTGGCTACTCACGCTGGTGGCAAATCGCCGCCGCCGCAGTGATGATGGCGCTCGTGAGCCCCTACCAGTACGTCTGGTCCTCGCTCGAGGGGCCGCTTGCGGCCGAACTCAACGCTTCCCTGTCAGCGCTGGGGTTCGTGTTTACCCTGTTCGTCGTCGTGATGTCGCTCGTCCAGTTTCCCGCGGGGTGGTGGCGGGACCGCTACGGCCCGCGAACGGTGACGCTCACTGCCGGTGTTCTCGCCGGGGCGGGCTACGTCGCGCTGGCGTTCGCCACGGAACTCTGGCAGGTGTACATCGCCTACGGCGTGGGTGCAGTCGGTGTCGGCATGGTCTACACGGTGGCGGTCAACACCGCGCTCAAGTGGTTCCCCGACAAGCGCGGACTGACGACCGGCGTCGGCACGATGGCCTTCGCCGCCGGTAGCGCGGCGTTCGTCCCGTTCCTCCGGTACATGATCGGGGAGGGACGCCTGACGACTGCGCTCTGGAGCATGGGCGTTCTCATCGCCGTCGGCGTCGTGGTCGGCACCGTCATCCTCAAGGACCCGCCGGTGGGTTGGCACGCCGCTGATGACGGCGCGGCGGCCGCCGACGAGGAGGAGCAAGAGGGCACGTCTGCTGCCGACCCCGGTGACGCGGCCGAACGAGCACCGGACGGCGGCCAGTATCAGTACTCGTGGACAGAGATGATCCGGACCTGGCAGTTCTGGGTGATGTACTTCATGTTCGTGGCGGTGAGCGCGGCGGGCCTGATGATCACGGCTCGGAGCATCCTCTACGCGGAGCAGGCGGGACTCTCCGCGGGCGTCGCGACCGCCGCGGCGACCGTCCTCCCTGTCGCGTCCGGGGCGGGACGCCTCGTCGTCGGCGGGCTTTCGGATCGGTTCGACCGCGAGCGCGTGACGGCCATCTCCTTTCTCCTCTGTGGCGTCGGAACGATCGGCGTCGTCCTGCTCGCCGGGATCGAAAGCGGCGTCGGCTACGTCCTCACGGTCGCCATCGCCGTCTTCTTCTGGAGCTCTCAGTTCTCGCTGTTCCCCAGTATCGTCGGCGATTACTACGGTACGAAACACTCCTCGACGAACAACTCGCTGGTGTACTCGGGGAAGATCTGGGGCGGGATCTTCGGCGGCGGCGTCGTCGGCTGGCTGATCGGAGTCATCGGCTGGGAGGCCGCGTTCCTGCTCGGTGGGGGGCTAGCGCTGGCCGCGGGCGTCGCTGGCTTCCTCCTGCGGCCGCCGTAACGACGGTCAGTCGTCCGCGACGGTCGGGCTTGTCGCCGGTTCCGGACCGCTCCGGGCCGGTTCCTCGGTCGGCGTCCAACTGAGGTCCCTATCGTAGTGGAACGCACGGTGCTCGCGCTGGGGGTCGACAACTATCGAGGGCCGGTCGTTGTCAAGTAGTTCGGTGACCGGCGACGAAACCTACGTTTCCGGCTAGCGCCCACTTCGGATGCGTCTCCGCCCAGTCGACGGTGCGGCGCTCACCGTTCTCGATAGCGACTTGCCGGAACGATACAGCGCAAACCCCGCGGCCGACATGGTTTGATATAGCGGCATACAATATACGAATAGAGCGTGCAGCAAGCGCCGACAGAGGTAGGGAGCAGATCAGCAGGTGGAAGCCGATTCTGAGCAGCGGTATTCGTTTATAATGGATCATGTCGTATGCTACCGTATGAGTCAGCAAACCGAATCGGACGTGTCACTGGGGGCAGCCATCTACAACGACGATGGGACGAAACTGGGGACTGTCCGGGGGTTCGACGAGAGCGGGTTTTACGTCAGACTGAATCCCGATGCCGATGTCGACGCCGTCGAACGGCTTCGCTCGGGGCAGAGCTACGGCGAGATGAACCTGATGTGGCGCTGCTGGCAGTGTGGTGAGATCGGTAGCATCGATTCGATGCCCGAGGAATGCCCCTCCTGTGAGGCAGGGAAGGAGGAACTGTACTACTGGACCGAGGACTAGCTTTTTCGCTGTGGGACACCCCGTTCGGGTATGGAGATCGTCGTCTTCGGGGCAGGGAGCCTGGGAACGTTACTGGGAGGCCTACTCGCAACCGAACATCAAGTCACTCTGGTGGGGCGGGATCCACACGTTTCGACAGTACGCGACGACGGACTGTACATCGACGGGGAGTTTGACCACAGAGTGCACCCGGACGCGACGACTGACGGACGAGATCTGACTGCGGATCTCGTCGTCGTCGCCGTCAAAAGCTTCGATACCGAGCAGGCCGCGGGAACGCTCTCATCCGGGACGTTCGACGCCGTACTATCGGTACAGAACGGCATCGGAAACGAGGCTGTGCTCGAAGAATATCTGGATTGCCCGGTCCTCGCCGGCACGGCGACGTACGGTGCACGACTCGAAGCCCCGGGACACGTGGCGTGTACAGGAACAGGCACCGTAACAGTCGGCGCGGCCGCAGGCGGCGTCTCCCCACTCGCGGACGACGTCGCCGCCGCGTTCGACGCCGCCGATATCGATGCCACAGCGGTGGCGGATATGCCCAGACGGCTCTGGCAGAAACTCGCGGTCAACGCCGGTATCAACCCGATTACGGCGCTCTCACGGGTGCAAAACGGGGTACTCGGCGAGGGGTCGACGAATCGGCTCGCCCGCCGCGCCGCCACCGAAACGGCCCGGGTCGCCAGAGCGGAAGCGGTCGAACTCGCAGACGAACGCGCAGTCGGCGCTATCGAGAAAGTGATCGACGGGACCGCGAACAACCGCTCTTCGATGTATCAGGACGTCGTCGCGGGTCGACGGACGGAGATCGATGCGATCAACGGCGCAGTGGTCGACCGTGCGGACGAACACGGGGTCAACGTGCCGGTCAACGTAACGCTCGCGACGCTCGTTCGGTCGTGGGAGCGAGAAAACGGGGGCCGGTAAGTATCAGAACGGGGCCTGTGGGCCTTCGTCAGCGTCGTCGTCGCTGGATTCACCGGGGAACGACGGGCTCATACCGCCTTCGCCGCCGTGACCGGCAGATTCGCCTGTTCCGGCGTGGACCTTCTCGACTTCCGGAATCTCCTTGACCATGCGGCTTTTGATCGCCTGAATCGTCATCGGAGAGATACCACAGCCACTGCACGCGCCGCCAAGCTGGATATCGACTTCGCCGGTCTCTCGGTCGATGTTCTGAATCGCTGCGCTGCCGCCGTGCATCTGTATCTGTGGGAAGTTCCGTCGCAGGAAGTTCGCAATACGCTCTTCAAGGTCGTCCCCCTCGGCTGTCTCGGTACTCATAGAGACCAGTTGGGCGCGACCGTCCTTAGACCTTTGGTCTCCGGTTGCCCCGGATCGGCCGAACGGCCGTCTCGGAACGGTTTACTCGCTCTGCAGGCCGAACACGCGCTGTAGTTCGGCCTCGATCTCGTCGAGGTAGATCTCGAGGGTCTTTTCTAGCTTCTCGTCGTCGACGACGATGGCACTCACACGCTCTGTCGGGTTCTCGGGGAGTTCGATGCGGAAACCGCCGTCCTCGTAGAACGGTTCGCTCTCGTTGAGCACCTGCTGATCGATGGCGTGGATTAGCTCCGAGTCGTAGGCGTCGTTCATCGTCTCGAAGGCGTTCTTGTAGGCTCGCTGGAGTTCGGGGAAGTAGTTGGCATACTTGTCCTCGAACTTTTCGGGGTCGAACTCAGTCATATCCGGGGTAAGGAGGCTTGTACACAAAAGTAGGCCGGAAACGAGGCAGGTGGTATCCTGTGCGAGCGATATATCCGCCCGGCGGCCTAGAAATGGCGTATGGGAGAGAAGCAGGCGACCAGACGGTGGTTCCTGTCGGCGACGGGCGTGGCTCTTGTCACTGCGAGTGCGGGATGTATGGACACGTCGGACTCGGACGAGGAGCAGAACGGGGGAGAATCGTCACTGAACCACTCGGATGAATCCGACGTCGACAGCCCGTATACACAGGTCTACGAGGCGGTGATCGACTCCGTCGTCCTTGTACAGGTCACGGGGTCGGAGTTCGGTCAGGGCGAGGGAACGGGCTTCGTCTACGAGGACGGCTATCTGATAACGAACAACCACGTCGCGGCCGGTGCCGAGGAGATCAACGTCCAGTTCAACGGCGGCGAGTGGCGTCCCGCCTCGGTGGTTGGGACCGACCAGTACAGCGATCTTGCGGTGCTCGAGGTCGACGATCCACCGGAATCGGCGACGTCGCTCTCGCTATCGGAATCCGACGCAGTCGTCGGACAGGAAGTGGTCGCAATCGGCAACCCGCTTGGACTCGACGCCTCCGTTTCACGGGGTATCGTAAGCGGCGTCAACCGCTCGCTCCCGAGTCCGACAAACTTCAACATCCCGGACGCCATCCAGACCGACGCCGCGGTAAACCCCGGTAACAGCGGGGGGCCGATGGTCAATCTCGACGGCGGCGTCGAGGGCGTGATTTTCGCCGGAGGCGGAGATAACATCGGGTTTGCCATCTCTGCGGCGCTGGCCCGGCGTGTCGTCCCGGCGCTCGTCGAGACGGGCGAGTACGAGCATCCGTATCTCGGGATACGGTTCTTGCCGGTAACCCCGGCAATCGCCGAGGCGAACAACCTCGACGAAGCGCAGGGCGTACTGATCGCGGGCGTCGAACCCGGCGGACCGGCCGACGGCAAACTCCAGACGGGCACCGGACCAGCGAACATGGAGGGCGACGTAGTCGTCGCAGTCGACGGAGAAGAGATCCAGGACGGGAACTCGTTTTCGTCGTATCTGGCGCTCGAAGCGAGCCCCGGGGAGACCATCTCGATGACGGTGATCCGCGATGGCGCCGAGCAGTCGATATCGGTCACACCGGGATCCAGAAACGGCGCCTGACGGCGATACGGGCTATTTTCGACCGATCGGACCTGTGTTGGGAGTGACGGCTGTCAGAGGTGGTAAATCATATACCGCTATACGAAAACTCAGTCAGTCCGACGAACCAGCGGTGACCGTCGGCACATCGCCGAGACCGAGTCTGAGGAACGCAGGCAGCGTGACGATGGCGATCAGGACTTCCAGCCCACCGACGACGAAAAAGGCCAGCGGATAGCCGTACGCGCCGGCGATGGTACCACCCAGCAGGAATCCGGCGAAAAAGCCGACGCTACCGAAGAGATTGAACCCGGCCATCGCCGTCCCGCGGTCGATATCGCTCGCGACGTCGGTGACGAGCGCCATCGTCGCGGGCGCTAGCAACGCCCCGAGGACGCCGATGACGACCATTCCAGCGCCCGCGAACTCGACCCGCTCGACCAGGCCGATGGCTGCGATCCCCAGGCCGTACAGCGAGGAGCCAACGACGATGGGTATCGTCCGCCCGATCCGGTCCGAGAGCGCACCCATCGGATACTGTAGCAGGGCGAAGGGGGCGAAAAACAGCGCGAGCATAATCCCGCTCTCGCCGGGCGAAAGGTCGAACGCCGACTCGAAGTAAGCAACGCCGACGAGCGCGAAGAAGCCGGCAGTCATGCGGTCGATCATGCCGAAGGCGTAGGGAATCGACAGCGTCGGCGTCCGCCGGATCGTCGCCAGGGCTTCGCGGGTACTCCGCCGTCCCTGCGGCGCCCGGTCCTCGACGAGCGTGACGAGCAGGCCGACGGCGGCCAGCAGGACGGTGGCGGCGTACAGCGGCGCGACCGGTGAAAGTTCGGTCAACTGGCCGCCGATCGGCGCGCCCATAGCGGTTCCGAGGCCGATAGCGATCCCTGCCGCGCCCATGTTCCGGCCGTGGCCGCCATCGAGATCCATCAGCATCGTAATCGCGAGCGAGAACGCACCGATAGTCGCCGCGCCCTGGACGACGCGCAGAATGAGGACGGTCTCGAACGAGGCAAGCGAGAGACGCGGCAGGAGGGCGAGTACGCCGTACCCGAGCGCACCGCCGAGCGCACCGACGACGATCCACGGCACCCGGCGTCCCGTCGCATCGCTCACCGCCCCCCAGATCCCGACAAAGAGGATGAACGCGGCGAACTCGGCGCCGAGAAACCACATCCGTGGCTGGAGGTCGGTCGTCGCGCCGAGCGTCGCGACGAGTCTGCCGAGACCAGGGTAGAGAAGCACCTGCGCGAGCAGGACGACGTAGATGACCGCCGCGAGCAGGACCCGTTCGCGTCGAGTCGAAGACACGCCGGAGTATTGGGGTGCGATCCGGTTACCTGTTGCGTTTCTGCCCGTCTCCGCTCCCCTATCGACAGTTCAGCGCCAGTAGGGAGCGAGGGTACACGACGACTCGATTCGTTCGACGACGAGAGTGTGGCATGCAAACAAGCGACAATATTTGCGAATATTGCCGTAACTCTGAGTTATAGGAGTGTAGAGATATATGCATACTACACATGACCGACCCGGACCTCCCGAAGTTTCGGACGCGGAGCCTCCACGCGGGGCAGTCGCCGGATTCGGCGACGCGCTCACGTGCTCCGCCGCTCTACCAGACGACCTCATACGTCTTCGACGACGCCGACCACGCCGCGGAGCTGTACGCACTCGACCGCGAGGAGGACATCTACTCCCGGATCAGCAACCCGACTGTCTCGATGCTGGAAGATCGGCTGGCTGATCTGGAAGGGGGGGCCGGGGCGGTGGCGACGGGTAGCGGGATGGCCGCGCTCGACGCCGCGACGCTCGTGCTGGCGTCGGTGGGCGATAACGTCGTCTGCTCGACGGATACCTACGGCGGGACGGCGGCCTATCTCTCGCATACGGCGCGACGGCGCGGCATCGACGTCGAGTTCGTTCCGACGCTCGACGTCGACGCCTACGAGGAAGCGATCGACGAGGACACCGCCTACGTCCACGTCGAGACGGTCGGGAACCCCTCGCTGGTGACGCCGGATCTAGAGGCGATCGCCGAAGTCGCACACGAGCACGATACGCCGCTGTTCGTCGACAACACCTTCGCGACGCCCGCGCTCTGTCGCCCGCTCGAACACGGTGCCGACCTGGTCTGGGAGTCGACAACCAAGTGGATCCACGGGTCGGGAACGACGATTGGGGGGGTGCTCGTCGAGGACGGGGAGTTCGACTGGGCGGCCGGCGGCTACGAGGAGATTGCGGGCCAGAACGAGGCCTACCACGACACGGACTTCACGCGCGATTTCCCCGACGCCCCGTTTTCGGCCGCGGTCAGATACCGCTCGCTGCGCAGTCTGGGCAACCAGCAGAAACCGTTCGACGCCTGGGAGACCCTGCAGGGACTCGAAACGCTGCCGATCCGGATGGAGAAACACTGTGAGAACGCCGCAATCGTCGCGGAGTATCTCGACGACCACGACGACGTCGCGTGGGTCTCCTACCCCGGACTGGAGAGCCACGAGACGCATGGGAACGCAAACAAGTACTTGCAGGGAGGATACGGTGGCATGGTCGCGTTTGGACTCGAAGACGGCTACACCGCCGGCAAGCGCTTTTGCGAGGAGACCGAACTGGCGAGTTTCCTGGCGAACATCGGCGACGCGAAGACGCTGGTGATCCACCCGGCGAGCACGACCCACGGGCAGTTGACGCCCGAAGAACAGAAAGAGGCCGGCGTGACGCCGGATCTGGTGCGCCTGTCGGTCGGCATCGAGGACCCGGCGGACATCCTCGCGGACGTCGAACACGCCATCCAGGAGGCGACAGCGAAATGACGAGGACATATCGGACAGTGCCGACACGGACTGACGCCCCTGCGACGGAGGGGCGTCGATGAACGCCGACGCCGGGGTACTCAGCCTCGGAGAGTTCGAGTTCGAGTGCGGCGAATCGATTCCCCAACTGGAAGTCGCCTACGAGGCCTACGGCGAGTTCACCGGCGACAACGCGGTGCTCGTCTGTCACGCCCTCACCGGGAGCGCCCACGTCGCCCACCGGCGACTGGACGACGAACCGTCGGACGCCCAGCCCACGGGCGGGCAGGCCCACGCCTGGTGGTCCGACATCGTCGGTCCCGGGAAAGCTATCGACACGAAGGAGTACTACGTCGTCGCCGTGAACGTTCCCGGCTCCTGTTACGGGACGACCGGCCCGGCGAGCACGAACCCCGATACGGGCGAGCCCTACGGCACGAAGTTCCCGCCGGTGACCGTCGGCGACTGGACACACGCACAGCGGCAGGCGCTCGACGCGCTCGGCGTCGGTCGGCTTCACGCCGTCGTCGGCGGGAGCGTCGGCGGCATGAACGTGCTCGACTGGGGGAAGCAGTACCCAGACGACGTGCGACGGCTAATCCCCATCGCGGCCGCGGGTCGCGTCGATCCCCAGTGTCTCGCGCTCGATTCCATCGCGCGGCGAGCGATCCGCGCCGATCCGAACTGGAACGGGGGGCACTACTACGACGGCGAGCCACCGTCGGACGGCCTCGCGCTCGCCCGACAGATCGGCCACGTCATGTATCTCTCGAAGTCGTCGATGAGCCAGAAGTTCGGCCGACGGGCGGCGGGCCGCGACGCTGGCGGCGAGCCGTTCCCGACTGACGCCGCGGCGGCGTTTTTCCCCTACCGTGATGTCGAGTCGTATCTCGACTATCAGGCAGACAAGTTCGTCGACCGGTTCGACGCCAACAGCTATCTCTACCTGACGCGGGCGATGGACAACTACGACCTCGCCGCCGGCTACGAGGACGACGCGAACGCGCTCGCGGCCTACACCGGCGAGGCGCTCGTGATGAGTTTCACCGGCGACTGGCATTTCACGAGCGAGCAGTCCGAAGCCCTGGCCGACGCCTTCCGAGAGGCCGACGTCGAGGTCGCCCATCACGTCGTCGAGTCCGACCACGGCCACGACGCCTTCCTCGTCGAACCGAACAGCGTCGGCCCGCCGGTCGCGGACTTCCTCGAAGCGGGCGTCGACGGCAAGGCGGTGACTGACACCGACGACGACGGTCCGTCCGAGGACAGCGAGTTCGCGCCGGTCCACACCAGCCTCTTTTCGGACTGAGCGCTACGGCTTCGAACCTATTTTGCCCGCGGCCTGCATGCCCCCTGTATGAGCGTACGCGAGGAGTTCGACGACTGGGCGACCGAGGGACGGGACCGCGGGATGGAGCAACGCCACTGGCACACGGCACGGCACGTCCTCTCGCGAATGCCGGTCGAGGAGGGCGATACGGTACTCGATCTGGGCTGTGGGAGCGGCTACGCCGCCCGCGCGCTCCGTGAGGCCGGCGGGGCGGACCGAGCCTACGGACTCGATGGCTCGCCCGAGATGGTCACCAACGCGCGAGAGTACACCGACGACGACAGCGTCGGCTTTCTCATCGGCGACTTCGGCGACCTCCCCTTCGCCGACGACAGCGTCGACCACGTCTTCTCGATGGAAGCGTTTTACTACGCCACCGATCCGGTCGAGACGCTCCGCGAGATCAAGCGGATCCTCCGGCCCGGCGGCACCTTCTACTGTGCGGTGAACTACTACGAGGAGAACGTCCACTCCCACGAGTGGCAGGAGTTCATCGAGATCGAGATGACCCGCTGGGATCGCGACGAGTACCGCGCGGCGTTTCGCGAGGCCGGACTGCACGTCGCCGGGCAGGACAACGTTCCGGATCGAGAGACCGAGATCCCGGCGACGAGCGAGTTCCCGACCGAGGAGTGGCAGACGCGAGACGCGATGGTCGAGCGATACCGGGAGTTCGGGACGCTCCTGACGGTGGGCGTCGCGCCGTAGCGACTGAGGGCTGTTTGTATACAAGGAGACGTTCCGATCGGGTCGCAGACGAACTATCGATCCCTCAGAGCGACTTCTCGCCGGCAGGAATCACGACGTCGAGCCAGTTCTCCTTGGGCGGAAGCGGGCAGGCAAAAGTGTCGCTGTAGGCACAGAACGGCGAGTACGCGAGGTTGAGATCGAGCGTGATCTCGTCACCTCGTTCGAGGTCGCGGTCGGTCTCGAACTCGATGTACCGGCCGCCGGAGTAGGTCTGCTGGCCGGTCGTCTTGTCGCGGAACGGGACGAAGTAGCCATCGTCGCCCTCCTGCTGGTAGGCGTGGAGGGTCTGTTCGGTGCCGTTGACGATGAACGCGAGCGTCAGCACGCGGAGGTAGCGGACCTCGGTGTCCGCGCTGGTCTCCATGGTGATGGGTGCGGGGTCCTCGTGGACGGTCACTGCGGCGTCGACACGGTACTCGGGGTCCGGGTCGAAATACTCTAGCCCGTCGAACTCGTCGCGCTCTTCGGGCGGGATGGGTGACTGGCGGTGCTCGGCGAGGAAACGGTCTTTCTCGTCGCGCTGGGCGCGGAGTTCCTGCTTCCAGACGTCGACGTCGAACTCGGTGTTGCTCATACTCTGCGTACCCGGCCGACGACCAAAGGGGCGTTGGCTGGCGTCCGGTCCACAGTCTTTTAACCGAACGGCCGCCGAGTGAGTACCGAGTGACAGAGAACGACGACTGGCGGACGGTGTTCGGCCATGCAGAGCCGTACGACGAGCAGGTCGATGGCGTCGAGACGGCGATAGAGGCCGCCCGCGATGGCGGCTTCCTCGCGCTGGAGGGTGCCTGCGGGACTGGCAAGACGATGCTGGCGCTGGCCGCAGGCATCCACCTCGTGCGCGACCCCGACTCGGCCTTCGAGCGCGTGCTGGTGCTGACGAGCGTCAAGCAACAACTCCGCCAGTTCGAGGAGGATCTAGAGCGGATCAACAGCAATCTACCCGATGACTGGCGGGACATCTCGGGGCTGACGCTCGTAGGGAAGGCGGACGTCTGTCCGTACAGCCGCGAGCGGGCGGCGGGAATCGACGACTCGAACGTCTACGACCGCTGTGAGGACCTCCGGGAGACGACGCGGGGGCTGACCGGTGACGGGCCGACGACTGCGGCGGCACTGGCCAGCGACGCCAGAAGCCAGCAGGTCGGCCTGGCGGATTCGGGACGCGATGGCGGCGCGGAGTTCCTCGAAACCGCGGGTGAGGCCTCGCCGTACCCTGCAGGAATGCCCGAACACGAAGGAGCCCAGTACTGCCCGTTCTACGCACGGTATCTGGCGGACAGACCGGACGACGCCGACGGGGATCCGGCCGAGGCCGTCCCCTTCGACTTCACCGATGCCGGGCTGATGAGCCCAGACGACCTCGTCGCCGAATCGGCCGCCGCGGGCACCTGCCCGCACTCGATGATGGGGGCGATACTCGGTCACGCCGAGGTCGTGGTCGGCAACTACTATCACGCGTTCGATCCGGCGACGACTGGCTCGTTTACCGGCGCGCTGCTCGATGACTCGACGTTCGTCGTCTGTGACGAAGCGCATATGCTGGAACCACGGGTGCGGGATCTGGTCAGCGACTCCGTCGGCGACCGCACCCTGCGAGACGCCGAAAGCGAACTCACCAGGGTGCTTCAGGCCGTCGAGTTCGACGACCGCGAGGCCGAGACGAGCGCGGACGCCGATCTGGTGCGGGCGGAACTGGAGGACGCGGAGGTCAGCATCGACGAGGTGAAGACGACCCGCTCGTTCGTACAGGATCTCCGCGAGGAACTGGACCGACAGGTGACCGCGCATCTGGAGCGCGAACACCGCGGCTGGAAGAGTCGGCTGAACGATCTTCCGGACGACGAGATTCCCCTGCGGGATCCGGAGACGCCACAGATCGACGAGATCAGCGAGTGGGCCGAGCAGGCGGGCTACGGCGACCGGGTATGGAGCCGTGCCGAGACGGTCGGCGCGGTGGTAAAGCGCATCCTCGACGAGGCCGAGGAGGAGACCAAACAGCGCGCCGCGCCGAGCGTCGGGCGCGTGCTCGGCCGGTGGTACCGCGCGGATCATGAACGCCACTTCCGCGAGGTCGAACTCGACCGGACGTGGGACGACCTGGAGCCGACTGGCTCGTGGCGGCGGGCGTACAACGCCGGGCTGACCATCCACAACTGCGTGCCAGGCGACGTCATCGGCGAGCGACTGGCGGACTTCGGCGGCGGCGTCCTGATGAGTGCGACGCTCGAACCGGTCGATATCTTCGCCGAGGTGACCGGGTTAGAACACCTCCGAAGCGAGGAGGAGCGGCCGGTCATCGAACGGACCTACCCGCTCTCCTTTCCGGCGGAGAACCGCGAGAGCTTCGCCGTCGACCTCCCGAAGTTTACCTACGACAACCGGGGGGGACCAGCCGAAGAGAACGCGACCAGACGCGCCTACGCCGACGCCATCGAGGCCGTCGCGACGAGTCCGGGCAACGTGCTCGTCGGGATGCCAAGCTACACCGAGGCGGAGTGGGCCGCCGAACGGTTGCGAGAGCGCATCGACAAGCCCGTCCTGATCGACGAGAGTAGCGGCGACGACGCTACTGAACGACTGAAAGCGGAGTTCTTCGACGGCGCGGGGAAAGTGCTCGTGACGAGCCTTCGCGGAACGTTGACCGAGGGCGTCGACTACCGAGGTGACCGGCTCTCGGCGGCGATGATCTGTGGCGTTCCCATCGTCGACACGACGTCACCCAGAACCCGCGCGGTGCGGACCGCGTACGACGACGCGTTCGGCGAGGGCTTCGAGTACGCCCTGACCGTACCGGCAGTTCGGAAGGCCAGACAGGCAATCGGCCGGGTGATCCGGAGCCCCGAGGAGGTGGGCGTCCGCGTGCTGGCCGACGCCAGATACGCCCGGGATAGCTGGAACAGCGTCCGCGAGTACCTGCCACACGACGAGTTCCAGCCGGTGAGTCCGGACATGCTGGAGTTGGGACTAGAACGATTCTGGGGACAGCACTGACGAACCACGAGCCAGTGCCACTCCGAGGAAACCAAAGCAATTATATAAGTGCTCTAACTACTAGCAGATCCGCAGTTACCCGATAGCCGTTGGCATACCCCTTCATTTCAACTGGAGATCACGCAGACAGCGTCAGGATTGGTCGTCTCTGTCGTCCGGTTCTATCAGTCCGTCGTCGAGAGCGGCCCGTCCGCCGCAGTCCACTCGGTGAGGCTGCCCTCGTAGAAGTCCACGTCCTCGTATCCGAGATGGCTGAGGACGGCATAGGTGTGGCTGATCCGCCGGGCCGTGTTGCAGTAGAGCACAACTCTTCGGTGCGGTGTGATCCCGTGGGCTTCGAGAACGTCGCGGAGCTCCGGCTCCGGCCGGAGGCCCCGGCTCTCGTCGTCGACGAGGTCTTTCCAGTTCAACAGGACGGCCCCGGGAATGTGACCCTCGTCGTACTCGCTCTCGTCGCGAGTGTCGACCAGCACGGCGTCGGAGTCGTCGATTGCGGCCTCGACGGCGTCGTACTCGACCAGCGGCGTCGTCTCGGGCAGGGTCACCTCGTAGTCGGTCGCCTCGATGTCGGGTACGTCCGTCGTCGTCTCGTGTTCGCGGTTCCACGCGCTGTAGTCGCCGTCGAGCAGGTAGAGCGGTTCGTGACCGTAACAGAGCGCCGTGACGAGAAAGCGTGCCGCGAAGACGCCGTGGGTGTCGTCGTAGGCGACGATCGGATCGCCGGGTTCGATTCCCGCCTCGGAGAGCAGCGAGGCGAAGACGTCGGCACCCGGCAGCATGCCGCTGTCGCCCTCCTCGGAGCGGAACCGGTCGAAAGGTATCGAGACCGCGCCGGGGAGGTGTCCGATCCCCGAATACTCCCAGTCGTCGCGGACGTCGACGACCTGTACCTCGTCGAGTCGGTCAGCAAGCCACGCCGGCGGGACGAATTTGATCATATAGGTCAGTACGACGGCCAATCCTAATAAAAGCGGGAAACTGCCAGCCGTAACCGTCGCTCCCTGAAACATGTTAAATTTGCCGGTATTCGGGTGGGTAGTGAGAGCAGTGTCGGGGTTGGAACTCCAAACGCCCTGAAACCCGATCCATGCCGGGGAGAGTACCAGCAATAATTTCCCAGAAGTGGCATGAGAGGCGGTTGCTGCCGGGGGTACAGAGCCTTTAATGATGGCTATCGTACGGAGTTGTGTATGACAGACACCGAGTACGCAAACGATGTACTTGTCTCGGCCGACTGGGTCGAGGACAACCTTGCAGAGTTCGAGAGTGATGACCCGGCCCACCGACTGGTCGAGGTCGACGTCGACACCGAAGCCTACGACGAGGCCCACGCCCCCGGCGCTATCGGCTTCAACTGGGAGACCCAACTGCAGGATCAGACGACCCGTGACATCCTGACCAAGGAAGACTTCGAGGACCTCCTCGGCAGTCACGGCATCACCGAGGACTCGACGGTCGTCCTCTACGGTGACAACTCCAACTGGTTCGCCGCCTACACCTATTGGCAGTTCAAGTACTACGGTCACGACGACGTGCGCCTCCTCGACGGTGGCCGCGAGCACTGGCTCGACAACGACTATCCGACGACCGACGAAGTGCCGGACTTCTCTGCCGTCGAGTACGACGCGTCCGGCCCGCGCGAGAGCATCCGCGCGTACCGCGACGACGTCGAGAACGCCATCGACCGCGGCCTGCCGCTGGTCGACGTTCGCTCGCCCGAGGAGTACTCCGGCGAGATCCTCGCACCCCCAGGACTGCAGGAGACCGCCCAGCGCGGCGGCCACATCCCCGGCGCGGAGAACATCTCCTGGGCGGCCGTCACCAACGACGACGGTACGTTCAAGGACTTCGACGAACTGCAGGAGCTCTACGCAGACTACGACATCGAGGGCGACTCGACGACGGTCGCGTACTGCCGTATCGGCGAGCGCTCCTCGGTCGCCTGGTTCGCGCTCCACGAACTGCTCGGCTACGACGACACGATCAACTACGACGGCTCCTGGACGGAATGGGGCAACCTCGTCGGCGCACCGATCGAGAAAGGCGCGGGCGACGACTGAGCGTAGCGATTGAGTCGGCCTCGTAGTGGAGCGGGGAGCAACGACTCGCGGAGAGTAAACCGCGTATCTTCACGCTTTTATCGTAGTACTGCCATCGAGTAGTCGATGGCTCGGCTTCCCCTCCTCTCTCCCGCGCTCCGCTGGAGCGGCGTCGCCGTCGCCGCCGCAGCGATCATCGCCGTCTCGCTGTTCGTGGTCCCGCCAGAGACGCCGGACACCGGCGCGGTCGGCTTCGATAAACTCTGGCACGCCGCGACGTATCTGGCGTTCGGGCTCCTGGTCGCCTACGCACTGGTCGGAAGCGACCTCGCCATCGCCATCAAAATCGCGCTCGTCTTCGGCATCGCGACGCTCTTTGGCGTCGGTATCGAGGTCGCCCAGTCGTTCGTTCCGTACCGACAGTTCGAAGTCGCCGACATGGTCGCCAACGCCGCCGGCGCGGCGCTTTCCTGTGGCTGGTACGGGATCGAGCCGCGAGTGCAGTTCGTCGGTGTACGCAGTGAGGACGGCAGCGAGCGGAGCAGGTGAGCCGTCAACACGGTCGGACGGGGGCGCCAGTCCGGAGGTTACAAACACCCGAACGTCGTACTCGCGTATATGACTGCGAGCGAGTTCGACGACAGCGTCCGCGCGGACAACGAAACAGCCCTTTCACGGCTTGGCTCGTCCAAGTCGCTATACGCGATTACCGACGGCGAGATGACGGAGGAAGCGGTGCTACAGACTGCGGCCGACCGGATTCACGCCGCCAGCGAGACGGTAGCGTCGTGGGTCCCCCAGGAAAGCCACGGTGACGCCGCCGCGGCCTACGACGAGGTCGCGAGCGAAGAAGCCGACCACTACGAGGAACTGCTCGACAAGCTTGGCGAGCACGACGCCGAGGACGTGCCGCCGGTTCAGACACAGCTTCGAGACGCCGACAGCACGGTCGAACGACTGGGCGGCCTGTTCGGTGCGGCGCTCGTGGCGGGCAAACTCACCGAACAACGCACCGGCTTCTTCGTCGGCGAGGCGGATCCGATGACGGCGTCGACGTTCCGCGGCTATGGCGACGTCCTCGACGAGCGCGAGAAGCGTCTCCTCGACCTGCTGGCGGACATCTGCGAGGACGACTGGGAGACGGCCGAAGACGCCGCCAGCGACGTGATCCAGACGGCCTACGAGGAGTACACCGACCGACTCGAAGCGATGGGCGTGAACCCCAAGCCCGTCTGCTGAGACGGTCCGAAGCCGATAGTCACCTTTTCCTCGGCCCGTCGGCAACGATGAGCCGATGGGAGACGACGGCGAGCCAGTCGAGTGGTCAGTCCTTCGAGAGACGCCGCTGTTGCGGTGGTTTAGCGCCGGTACCGTCGCCTACATCGGCGGCTCCTTGCTCGCGGTCGTGTTCGTCTATCCCTTCGTGGCGACGCCCTTTGCCGATCCGCTCTCTGCCGTGCTCTACGGCGTCGTTGCGCTGGTCGGTGTCGCGCTTGCTCTCTACGTCCTGTTGCCAATCGTCGCCCGGAGCCGCCGCGGTGCGGACACGGCCAGCAGTTCGGACGGACGCGACTGGGGGCGGCGGGACGGCCTGCTCGTCGCGGACGTGGTCGCTCTACAGCTACTGCTGGCGTACGTTCTCGGCGCGATGACGCTGACGATCAACGGCGCGGTGGCCGGCGTCCTGTTCGTCACAGCAGCGGTCGTCTTCCCGGCACGGGCCCTGCTCGAGGGGGCTGGAAAGTACGACCCCGAGGCTGATCGGATCACGTTCGAGGGCCGCACCGTGGATCTGGCGACGGTCGAGTCGATCCAGCCGGTGCCGCTTGGCTCGGTGACGTACCTCCGGCTACAGTTCAGCGAGGGGGCGTCGGGTCCACCGGGAATCGCAATGCCGACCGGGACCTACGAGCAGTTGGCAGATCGGCTCCCGGATTAGACGCCTTCGAGATCCTCCCGATACGTGGCGATCAGATCGCGGGCCTCGGTGACGAGGCCGGCGGCGTCGCCGTCGAGGTCCCCCTCGATGTCGTGAAGCTTGTTCGTCTCGCGGGCGAGTCGCCCGTGGTCGACCTGCGCATCGCCTGTGGCTAGCTCCGCGAGCGCATCCGAGCGCTCCTCTAGCCGGTCGCGATGCTGGTCCGCGAGTTCGCTTGCTTCTCGAAGCGTGTCGCTGGCGTCGGAGAGTTCGTCGGCCATATGTGATTGTTCGTGAGACGCCGATAAATGCGTTCTGACAGACGTATATTATATATCTCCCGATACATAGCTACTTCCGGCCCGACTGTGTTGTCCCCCGACATGGGAACCTCGGGGGCTGGCGATACATCGAACCAGTGGAAAGTCGGGCTGCTGATCGTCGTGCTCGTGCTCGCTGGGTTCGGTGCGGGATGGGGGCTCTTCGTGGCTCTCGAACTGCCGTTCGGTATCGTCGCGGGACTGGTCGGTGGCGCTCTGACGTTCGTACTGTTCTCGTACGGCTACTACGGCCGCTGACCGACCCGAGCGTCTCAAGTGGCTCGCGCACCTGTCTCCGTCAATGAGTGACACGAACTCCGGGCCGCTCTCGCCCGACCGGCCGGAGCAGGAACGACCCTTCGAGGTGGACGCACCGTTCGACCCCGCGGGCGACCAGCCCGAGGCGATCAAACAACTCGCAGAGGGGTATCGCTCCGGGATGGACGAACAGACCCTGCTCGGCGTGACGGGGTCGGGAAAGACCAACACCGTCTCGTGGGTCGTCGAAGAGATCCAGAAACCGACGCTGGTGATCGCACACAACAAGACGCTGGCGGCACAACTGTACGAGGAGTTCCGGAGCCTCTTCCCGAACAACGCCGTCGAGTACTTTGTCTCGTACTACGACTACTACCAGCCCGAAGCCTACGTCGAGCAGACGGACACCTACATCGACAAGGACGCCTCGATCAACGACGAGATCGACAAGCTTCGCCACTCCGCGACGCGCTCGCTGCTCACTCGCGACGACGTGATCGTCGTCGCCTCGGTCTCGGCGATCTACGGCCTGGGCGATCCGACCAACTACGAGGGGATGTCCCTGCGACTGGAAGTGGGCCAGGAGATCAGCCGCGAAGAGCTTCTGAAACAACTCGTCGATCTGAACTACGAGCGCAACGACGTCGACTTCACGCAGGGCACCTTCCGGGTGCGGGGCGACACCATCGAGATCTACCCGATGTACGGCCGGTACGCCGTCCGCGTCGAACTTTGGGGTGACGAGATCGACCGGATGATCAAGGTCGATCCGCTGGAGGGCACAGTAGAGAGCGACGAGCCAGCAGTGCTCTTTCACCCGGCCGAGCACTACTCCGTCGACGACGAGACGATGGAGGAGGCCATCGCGCGGATCGAGTCGGACATGCACGACCGGATCGATTACTTCGAGCGCAAGGGCGACATGCTGGCGGCCCAGCGTATCGAGGAGCGCACCACCTTCGATCTGGAGATGATGCGCGAGGCGGGCTACTGCTCGGGGATCGAGAACTACTCGGTCTACCTCTCCGACCGCGAGTCCGGCGACGCCCCCAATACGCTGATAGATTACTTCCCCGACGATTTCCTGACGGTGATCGACGAGTCCCACCAGACGATTCCGCAGATCAAGGGGCAGTTCGCGGGCGACAAATCGCGCAAGGAGTCGCTCGTCGAGAACGGCTTCCGACTGCCCACCGCCTTCGACAACCGCCCGCTCACCTTCGAGGAGTTCCAGGAGAAGACCGATCGGACACTGTACGTCAGCGCCACGCCAAGCGACTACGAGCGCGAACATTCGGATCAGATCGCCGAACAGATCGTTCGCCCGACCCACCTCGTGGATCCCGCTATCGAGGTCGAGAGCGCGACCGGACAGGTCGAGGACCTCATGGAGCGCATCGACGAGCAGGTCGAGGCGGGCGACCGGACGCTGGTGACTACACTCACGAAGCGGATGGCCGAGGACCTCACCGAGTATCTCGAAGAGGCCGGCGTCGACGTCGCCTACATGCACGACGAGACGGACACGCTCGAACGCCACGAGCTAATTCGCTCCCTGCGACTGGGAGAGATCGACGTCCTCGTCGGGATCAACCTGCTCCGGGAGGGGCTGGACATCCCGGAGGTCTCACTGGTCGCCATCCTCGACGCCGATCAAGAGGGCTTCCTGCGCTCGGAGACGACGCTCGTCCAGACGATGGGCCGCGCGGCCCGGAACGTCGACGGCGAGGTCATCCTCTACGCCGACGAGGTGACCGACTCGATGGCGTCGGCGATCGACGAAACTCAGCGTCGCCGCGAGATCCAGGAGGAGTACAACGCCGAACAGGGCTTCCAACCGACGACGATCCAGAAGGAAATCGGCGAGACGAACCTCCCCGGCAGCAAGACTGACACGAGCGACGTCTCCGGGGAGGGGCCCAGCGACGAGGACGATGCCGCCCGGCAGATCGATGAACTCGAACGGCGGATGAGCGAGGCGGCCGAGAACCTGGAGTTCGAGCTCGCGGCGGACATCCGCGACCGGATCCGGGAGCTACGCCAGGAGTTCGACCTCGGCGGCGACGACGAGGGCGTGCCGGTCGAATCCGATCCGGAGTTCTAGGGGGGACGTCAAGCGGTCGGAATCCTTTCGGAACCCGGCGGCGTGCCTTCGACCATGGACGACATCAGAGAAAAGCGGATCTTCGGCGGCAAGGACGGCCGGACCCGGCTGTTCGTCGGATCGGAGATGGGCGTCGTCGTCGCCTCGATTTCGGGCTCACGGGTCGGCGAGTTCGGCCTTGAGTACCGCACCACCGTTCGCGATATCGCGGGTGCACCCGGACGGATCGCGGTCGCGACCGACGAGGACGCCACGTTGCTCGGCGAGGAGGTAGCCCATCTCGGCTTCGGCCCGGCGACGGCGGTCGGCTTTGACGGTGAGGGGATCGTCGCCGGCGACAGTGAGGGCCGGATCGCCCGGATCGATTCGGCCGGTAGAGAGGAAGTCGGCACCGCCGGGGGTGCAGTCACCGCAAGCGACGGCGCGCTCGTCGGGACGGAGGTCGGCCTGTATCGACTGGGCGACCGAGGACTCGACGCGGCCGGACTCGACGACGTCCGCGACGTGGACACGAACGGAACGCCACTCGCCGCCACGGGCGAAGGGCTCTACCGACTGGGCAACGGCTGGATGGAACTGATCGACGGCGACGCGACGGCCGTCGCGAGCGACAGCGGAACCCGCAGACACGCCGTCGTCGACGGCCAACTCTACACTGCCAGCCCCGACGGCGACCGCTGGGCACCGGTCGAACTACCGGTCGACGAGACGCCCGTCGACGTCGCGTACGGCGAGCGAACGTACGTCGTGACGGCGTCGGGGACGGTTCTCGTCGAGGCAGCGGACGGCTGGCGGCACCAGCGCCTCGGCGTGAGAGGGGTCGTCGGCTGTGCAGTGGCAACAGGCCAGTAATATACAGACGTTTTTGACTACATTTTTAGTATAGGAGTAGAGAATAGTATTGCATGGAAACGTCACCTACCACGGCGGCGATCACCGGCGTAACCGGCGGTGCCGGGGCGACGCGGCTAACAGTCGAAGCGGGGACAGCACTCGCCATGGACGGCGCGGACGTCGCGCTGACCGACGTCGCGTTCGGGACCCAGGGGTTATCGGACTACGTCTCGGGCCGGATCGACGAGGACGTCGTCTCGCTCGTTACCGAGGACGATCCGGACCCGACGAGCGCCGCGGTGGAATGTCCGGTCGACACCGATGGCCGACTCGTCGCGCTCCCGTCACGGGCGTCGTTCGGAGCGCTCGCACGCGCGAAAACGGCCGGCGCGGCGACGACCTTCGAGAGCATCGTCGACCGGTTCGACGAGGCGTTCGATCACGTGCTCGTGGATACGCCTCCTGTCGCGACCAACCCCGCAGTCGCCGCAGTGACCGCCGCCGACCGCGTTGCACTGGTCGCGCCGGGATCGACGCGCGGCGTCGACGCGCTGCAACGGACTCGCGCACGACTGACCGACGTGGGGACCACTGACGATCTGGCTGTCGCAAACAGGATCAAGACGGTGCCGGACGGATCGATCGACGTGGCGATTCCCGAAAGCGAACGATGCGCGGTTGCGGAGGCCCCAGCGGTGACCGCGCTGGACGATGAGTTCGCTCCCGCAGTTGCCGGGGTGGTAGAGCGCCTCTTCGACCGCTCACTGGAGTTCGAGTTCGGCGAGGAAGGCCTGGCAGACCGGCTCCGTCCCTGATCAGACCAGATCGCCGACATCGCTCATCGTCTCGGCCAGCCGATCACGCTTATCGACGGCCGCGTCGCCGTCCGCACCGAGCGCGGCTTCGACGACCTCGGTGACGCCGTCGATCGGTTCGTGTGCCTCGATGTAAGCCGCCAGGGCGAACGCCGTCTCGCTCGCGCCGACGAGCGTCTCCGCCTCCGCACGCGGCAGTTCACCGCGTTGCCAGTCCCGGACGATCTCTCTGGCCCGCGGGGCGAGCGGCGAGAGCCCCTCGACGCCGAGCAGGTGCAGCGCTTTTGCCGCGGTGATCGGCGCTACACCCGCTTCCCGAGCGACGTCGCCGACGCTACGGCCGGCCGTGTAGGAATGGACAACCGTCGCCGCCGTCGCGGCCGAGCAGGGCAACTCGTCGGCAAATCCGGCGAGCCCTTCGGTGAGCGTCTCGCCCGTCCGGTCGACGGCGGCAACGCCGGGGTCGTGCTGGCGCTCGGTTAGCTCGATACCGTCGGCGATATCCGAAAGCATCGTTTAGAGGTCGAGTTGATACAACAAATATCTTTCCGTAACGAACTCGAACGTACCGGTTACCGGTACGTTCCCGTCGGTCGATTCGGGTGTTTCTTCCACGATTCTCCCATCTTTAAATACCCGATCGGGACCAACGTTCAACTGTGATGAGCGAGAGCGCAACGACGGATTCGTGTCCGGAGTGTGGTGGACGACTGACCGCGAGCGGCGACGAGACCCTCTGTTCGGAGTGTGGGCTGGTCGTCGGGGCGGATCGCATCGACCGCGGGCCCGAGTGGCGGTCGTTCGACGACGATGACGGAAACCGCAAACGGACGGGCGCGCCGCTGACCCGCTCGCGACACGACAGAGGGCTATCGACCGAGATCGGCTACGGCTCCGGCTCGCGTCTCACCGGCCGCAAGCGCCGACAGGTCGCGCGGATGCGCCGGGAGCACAACCGCTCGCAGATCTCCACGAAGGTAGAGCGCAACCAGGTGTACGCCTTCACCGAGATCCGACGATTGGTGTCGTCGCTGTCGCTGTCCCAGACGGTGCGGGACGGCGCGTGCTCGCTGTTCCGGTCCGCACAGAACGAGGATCTGCTACGCGGGCGATCGCTGGAGGGCTTTGCCGCGGCGACGACCTACGCCGCCTGTCGCGTCAACGACGTCTCGCGGACGATCGACGAGATCGGGGACGCCGCCCGCGCGGATCGCGACGAGTTTAAAGCCGCTTACAGTGCCCTGAACAGGGAGCTAGGCCTCCCTATCGGCCCGATCGATCCGCGCGAGTATCTGCCGCGGTTCGCGAGCAAACTCGAACTCGGCCCCACAGTCGAGCGCCGTGCACGCGAACTGGCTACCGACGGCCGGGAGGCGAACGTCTTCGGTAGCCGCGACCCGAGCGGCGTCGCCGCAGGGTGTCTCTACACGGCGGCCTGTGAGCTAGATCGGGAGTTGACACAGAAAGAGGCCGCGGCGGTCGCCGACGTCTCGCCGGTCACGCTCCGATCGGTGTTTCAGGCGCTCTGTGAGATGCGGTAGCCACCGCGGTCAGTCAGGCAGTACCACTACCCCGAGATGCTCGAACTGCGCCGACGCACGGCCGTCCGCCTCGACCGCCGAAACCGGGCGGCCACTCCGCTGTGCCCGCGTAATAGCGTCCGAACGCGGCACAGTGACGACGGGCGTGTCGAACACCGACCGAACCCGCTCGACTGGGGGTGACTCCCCCGCCATGTTGAGTACCAGCCGTTCGATCCCGGCATCCAGCACTCTGGCGAGCGCCCGGGCCCGGATCGCGTCCGGTAGCGCGAACTCGTCCGCACGGGTGACCAGAAGGCAGCGGTTCGCGACGAGCAGCGGGAGTCCGGCATCCGCGGACATCCCGGCCGGACAGTCCACGACCACACGCCCGTACTGTCGTTCGACGGCCTCGACAGCCCCGACGAGCGCGGTCGGCTCCGCGGCTTTCGCTCCGACAAGGGTCCGGCCACAGGGAAGGATATCGACGGCACCGCTCTCGTCGACCGCCTCGACCGGATCGGCGCGTCCGGCGAGGACGTCGTGGAGATCGGGCCCCCGTCCCTCGGGTAGATCCGCCATCCCCAGGTCGGCGTCTACGACGACGGCGTCCAGTTCGGCGGCGACGTTCAGGGCGACCGTCGACTTCCCGACGCCACCCTTTCCACCGGTGACCGCCAGGATCATTGATCGTCGTCCGTATGCTCGGCTTCCACTGTCGCCGTCGGGAGCGATTCCTCGGGAAGCGAGGTCGGCACGGCCCCCCGGGGTGGCGTGGGATCGCCGAGGGCACGCAATACGTCGGCCGCATCGGCATCGGTGGACTCCTCTATGGCCGTAGCGGGTGCACTCTCGACGAGTTCGACGGGCGGCTCGCAGGGCTCGGCCGGGGAGGCGAAGCCGACGGCAACCCGGCTCTCGCCCTCTACTGTCGTCTCGTATCGAGGTCCGTCCCAGCCAGCGACCGGTACGCCCTCCGAACGGGGCGGCCAGACCGGTCCCGACAGTCGACTTTCGAGGGCAACCGTCGTCGGGCCGGTCGGAGTCGTGCTCTGGATCACCGCCTCGACGAGCGTTACGCCGTTCTCCCGCCGCTGTGTCCACGAAATCGTTGGCATGGGGCCACTGGTCGCCCGACCGTATTTGAACCCACGCCCCCGCTCAGATCCGGACCACCGGGACGCCGAGAACGTCGGCGGCGTGCTCGGGCGAGCGGAACCGGTCGACGGCGAGGACAGCGGGAGTCGCCGTCCGAAGCATCCTGAGAACGGCGAGAGCGGCCGTCACGTCGTCTCCGTCGTAGTCGGTAGCCGAGTTGCCCGGCGTCGCTGTGCCGGGAACTGTACGAACCGCGTCCGCAAAGGCCTCATAGACGTTATCGGCGAGGTCCCGGCAGAGAGCGCGCGTAAGGTTGCGCTCACGATCCTGAAGCCGGAGTCGCCGCTCCCGCTGATCCCGGATCGTTCGGGCGTCCGCTTGCGCGCGTTCGAGCGCCTGTTCAGCCGCGAGGCGCTCGGTCCGGACCGTCGTCAGTTCGGCAACTGCGTCGGCCAGTGCCGCTTCAGTCTCCGAGACGTCCTCGTTCGCTTCCTTCCGCGCGAGCAGTTCGCCACGGAGCGTCGCGACGCGCTCGGCCAGGGCACTCTCGTCGGCACCAGCGTCGGCGACCTGTCGACGTTTCTCGGCGAGATTACAGGAGGCGGGTGTGAGGGTTGCAAGCTCTTTCCGGACGGACGCCAGTTCGCCGGTGGCTTCCCGGTGCCCCTGGCGACGTGCGACGGTGGCGAGCACTCGCTGGAGCGGGAGCGAGAGCGACGCATCGACGACGCCGAGCGCATCGAACAGCGGTCCAGGGGTGGGACAGTCGATGGTACACTCCTCGCCGCAACCACGGATCGCTGCGGCGGCCTCGTCGGCGGTGATCGGCCAGAGACGCAGGTCGACCGCGACGCCGTCGAGTACGCTGTCTGCGACTCGGACCCGAATCCGCGTCGGCTGGCCGGGAAGTGGTGCAGTCGCGACAGTTCGGCCGGGACGCCCACGGCCCAGATCAGCATCAGTGTCCATCGTCGTCTAGCGATTGGCCGCGAAGCGCTCGGGGAGCAGGATGTGTGGTTCCGGACTGGAACTTCTCGTAGGGAGTGCTGGCACTGGAGCGCTCCTCGTAGGCCTGTGCCGCATCCCTGATGGCTTCGGGGACCGCTACGAACTCGTTGAAGGGCCGGGTGCGCTCTATCTGGACGTCGGAGGTGTGTTTCTCTCGGAGACGAAGCGCCAGAAACGCACCCAGACCGGTCTCCTCGAACAGTGCCGCTCGGCCGAGACGGCGTGCGACCGCGCCCTCGTGGGCGGTACAGACGTTCCGGAGCGTCTGTCGGGCATCGGTCGAGTAGGTAACGACCAGTATCACAGCCCGAGTTTGCAGAGTCTACCGTATAAAATTAACTGAGTTTATCGCGCTGATATTCGATCGACTGCCTCGGTAACGACCGCCTCGTCGAGGATCGATTCGACCTGCTCGACGGCATCGTCGGGCGATGAGGCGACGACGACGACCGGTTCCCGATCTACTGGCTCGACGCGGTAGGCGGCGCTATCGCCGCTCTCGTACTCCGTCGCGAACGTCCGGACGGCCGCCACGACCCGCTGTTCGGCGGTTTCTAGGTCGATCTCGCCCTCCTCGAACGCCGCCAGCGCGTCCTCGACGTTCCGAACCGCCGAGATCCGATCCATCATGCGGTCCGCAGATGGTCGAGGTTCGGTTCGTACACCTCGCCTTTCTGTTTGAGTTTCTCGATCTCGCGTTCCGCTTTCGTCTGGTCCATCCCAATCTCGTCGGCCCGGTCGAGCACCACGTCGATCGGCGCACCGTCCTCGTAATCCTCCTCGACGTCCGCGATCAGCTGTTTGATGTTCTTGATCCGGTCCCGCTGGGACTTGCTCTGCCCGGTCTCGACCACATCGGCGTCGTACTGGCCCGTCTCGGGGTCGACCCCGATATCCTGCAGACACGACCGGACGATTTCGATGACGCGTTCGGCGTCGTCGATCTCGACGGTGTCCGAGAGCCGCACCCGCGCGCTCGCCTCCGCAAGCCGGACCAGCGCCTCCAGTTTCCGGGCCGTCACCGGGACCGGAGCGTCCTCGTCGGTCCCTTTCGAGCGCAGATCGACGTAGAAGTCACGGATCGCCTCCCGCGCCTCGTCGCTCATCGTCGGGTAGATGTTCGACTTCGCGTGAGCGACGTACTTCCGGAGCAACTCGGCGTCGATCACCGGTTCGACCTCCTCGGTCTGCTTGTCGACCTGTTCGCGCGTGACGGTAGGGGCGCTCAACTCCTCTCGCTGGGTGTTTAGCTCCCCCGCGAAGTTCGTCTGGAGGATGTGTTCGGCCAGCCGAGAGTCCTCTTCCTCGTCGGGCTGGTCTGTGACGGTGAAGATCAGGTCGAATCGGGAGATCAGCGCCGGTTCGAGGTCGATCTGCTCGCCGATTGACTCGTACTGATCGAACCGGCCGTACTTGGGGTTCGCCGCACCGAGCAGCGAACAGCGGGATTTGAGCGTGGCGTTGATGCCAGCCTTGCTTATACTGATCGAGTTATGCAGGACGATACCCTGACTGACGAAGGTATTGGTCGGTTCGACAGTGACGTCGTACACCCATTCACACTGGTGATCGCCCGCGTTCGGGACCGTTTCGACGTCCGTAACTGTGTAGTATCGAAGTTCGGTCTGTTCCGAGAGCGAATCGAGCCTGCGTTCGGCCTCGACAAGCGCGTCTCGAACGGCACCGGCCGCACTCTCGGCGAGACGAGAGCGGCGTTCGGGACCGTAGCCACCGTCCTCGGCATAGGAGATGGCGCTCGTGGTTTCGTCGTCGATCCGTTCGGCAAGTTGCCGGCCGGACCAGCCGATCGTCGCTCGGATCTCCGACAGCGTCTCGCAGTCGTCGAGTGATTCTCGCGTCTCGTCGATTCGCTCCCGAAGCGTTGCCATCTCGGCTTCGACGGTTTCGATCTGGACGCCGAACCCGTCGTCGACGTTCGGATAAAACTGTCCGGTCAAACCGAGCCCAAGCAGTGTTCGTAGTGACCGGATCTCTTCCGCGGCACTGGGTGGTAAGACGTCGTGATGGCGACGCGTGTCAGTGCTCCGCTCGGCAAATTCCCGGGCATCCGCGTATCGATCATCAGCCTGTTTGACGACCTGGTCGACGAACGACTCCGTCGAGTCACCCATCACGTACGTCTTCCAGGAGTCCTCAGTCACGCTGTGGTGGATTCGGCTGGCAACACCGATCTTCGACAGCGCATCGGCGTAATCTTCGGCGAGACCCGACGAGGCCGTCGAGAGCGCCATTGCCTCGGTCTCGACGCCACCATCACCAGCAAACGCACCGACGAGGAATCGACGGATTTCCTCCTCGGACGCACCCAGCACAGCGCTGGGTATTCGCTTGTGTCGTGCCGTCGCCATGATTTCGGGGACGTTCCGCTCGAACCAGCGATAGAGCTTCGTCGAGACCCACCGCATCGTTGTCGTCCCGTCCGTGGAGACGGTATCCGTACTCTTCATCCCGAACACGCTCCGCATCAGCGCCCCCATCCTGTCGAGCAGCCGCTCGTCCTGATTCGAGAAGCCGATTTCGTGGGACGAGCCCGCATAGCTGTGGCCCTCGGCGGTCAGGAAGCCCAAGATTTCCGCCAGATCCGGCGTAAGCCCGTCGGGCAGCGTGACGTCTTTCTCTTTCCCGATATGTTGCTCGTCCTCGAGCGGTACCGTCGCCGACGAGTTGGGTAGTTTTCTCGGGGCGGGAACGTACTGACCCGCCTCGATACTGCTGGCCTCGACAGTGTCGATTTCGCCGTCGTCATCGACGAACATCGGATGCTCCGGCGTCACGAGGACGTCACGACCGTTCGAGAACGTCACGCGGACGAACTCGTCGGGGGCCTCGTGTCGACTCACCCGATCGACGGGCGTCTTGGTCGTCTCGTTGGAGTCGAGATCTGTCGAGTGGACACCGACGTCGTCGACCGGAGCGATTTCGCAGTCCACGCCGTCGATCACTTCGGTTTCGTCACCGTCGATCTTCGCGTCGACGAACTCGCCGATCTCGACGCGTCGACCGTCGGCGAGCAACACCTCGGTGTCGGGGTGGTAGGACTGCTGTTCTAGCCCCTCGTGCATCGCCGACCGGTCGCCGGAATCCATCTTGTCCAGTTCGTCGATCGCTGCGACGCCTTTGTCCGCAAGCACCATTGCACCGGCCTCCAGGGTCCATTGCTGGCCGTCGCCGAAATCATCGCGTACCGCTGCTGCAGTGAGCCCGGCAGCGCTCGATCCTTTTCCGGATGTATACACAGATCGAGGAGAAATTTCTCGAACATACTGCAAGAGTTGGGAATTATGTGAAAAGACGTTGTTCGAAAGGTAGCTATGCGTCCCTTCGACCTCCAGGTCGTACACCCAGTCGTACTCCGGTTTGACGGCTTCGATGGATTCGATTTGATCCCGCTCTACGGACTGACCCTCGACAGACGGCACAGAGCCAGAACTCGTCTCCGAGATTGCCCCACCGTCCGTAGCCAGCAGTTGGTCGGGACTGTCGGGCGAGATGGCAACGGAATCGCCCTCCTGTAGTTCGTCGGCGATACGGGCTTCCCACCCGCCGAAGTGGCTGACGAACAACGGATGCGACGGAGTTACTTCGAGTTCGTACCCGCTTGCGGTCCTGATCCGGTACATCCGATCGGGAGCCTCCCGTTTCCACACTCTCATCGCATTGCGGACCTCGGACCTTCCATCAGCACCCAGAGAAACCACGTCCCGATCGAGAGAGTCGTACACTCCGTCGTCGACGGGGGATGGATCCGTGAGGTTGGCTTCTACGATCTCTTTGATCGGTCGTTCGCGGCCGTCGGCCAGCGTCACGGTCGTGTCGCCGCGAACACACTTACCCGTCCCGGGATCCCCGATCAGTAGCATGTGCAGGTCGCCGCGGATCCGCGAACCGTCGGGGAGGTGCTTGGTGACGCCGGAGAACAGTTGCAGGATGATCGAGAGTTTCTCCTGCTCGTAGCCGTAGATCGAGGGGGCCATCGAATCGATCATCTTCTCATAGATGTCCGGCGACTGCGAGAGTTCGATGATTTCGGCTTTGTCCTCCTCGCTGATGTCCATATCCTCGAACTGCTCGTCCTCGATTTCGACGGTAACGCCGTCCATGTAGACGTCGAAGATCGGCGATTTCTCCTGCTGGTTGCCCTGCTGCTGGAGGTGGAGGATTCCGGTGACGGTGACGTGATCGCCCGGCGTCACCTCGCCGGTGATGTCGTCCTCGATAGTGACGTCGACGGCCTGTGGCGTCTCGCCGCCGCGCAGTCCTTCGGGGCTCTCCTGGACGCGGAGTTTCTGTGCGTCCACGAACTCGGACTGATCGAAGTTAACGTTGAATGGGCCCTGTCGCTCACAGCCCTGACACTCGTGGGGTTCCTGAAAGTCGCCCGACGACTGGGGGATGTAGTTCAGCGTGCCACAGCGCTGGCACTCGAAAGCGGCCTCCTCGATTTTCGGCCGGACGTCGGTCGCCTTGCGGATGATCCCGGAGACGGACAGCAGTTGGCCGACGTGCCGGGAGCGGATCAGCCGGATATCCGTCGTCTCGGGGAGGTTGTACATCCGGACGTGTGCCCGGCCGAGGCTGACGTCGACGGGGAGGTCGTAGATCCGGAGTGCTTCTTCGGCGTACTCCTGTAGCTGTTCGGGCTGTGAGAGGTAATCGTCCGCAAGGTCGGGGTCGTACCGGTAGAGATCGTCCCAATCGATATACAGCGAGCGCTTCTCGTTCGGGTACTTCTGTGCGAGTTCGCCGATCTCGTCGCGGTAGTAGTTGCGGTAGAACTGCTCGAAGGCGTCTACGAGTTCAGTATTCTCCGCTGTCGCCATTGCAGAATTGTAGCGCGTCATCGCCTATGAACCTTGGCAAAGGTGAGTGAAAGTGGTCAACTTGGACAGGACACGTGAGTACGGTTTCAGCCGCGGCAGTGGAGAACAAACAGATGGGAAGTATACCAGTATATCTTATTAATTTTCTCCGATAGTATCTACGTCGGTATAGCGTATGAGCGCTTGAAAGCCGTCAACATCTCAGTATTCCGTGAAACAGCCATCTCTCGGTTCGATCTATCGAGCAGTCGGTCGAGTAGACAACGACACTCTATTACCAACTCAAAATCGGATAGAGCTAATATACAGGCTTCTCCGTCGAAATCTCTTCATCGGTGTCGTATCGAGCCAAAGTATTAGATATCGTATCGTAAGTTAGAAGTATTAATTTATAAATATTTCGCAGGCAGCAGCTATCCTACACTCGTTACTCCAGCGAGCGGATCCCCTCGAAACACGCACCGATCGGATGGTATCCCGGTTCAACGGCGACACCGTCCGTCGTCGGTACTGGCTCGTTCTCCTCGGTGACTTTCGTGTACCAGTTGCGGGCGTCCGGCGCGATCAGGTGTTCGTCGGCGTAGGCCCAGAAGCGGTCGTACCAGTCGAGATACCGCTGTTCGCCGGTCCGGTCGGCGAGGGCGGCAGCGGCTCCGATGGCCTCTGCGACTTCCCAGGAGTACTTCTCGGTGACGAGCGGATCGCGGTCGAGGTCGAACGAGTAGTAGAACCCGCCCCGGTCGTCGTCCCAGCCGTGCTCGATAGCGGCGTCGAAGAGCTCCACTGCCCGGGGGACAAGCCACGAGGCGTCGTGGTAGCGTGAGAGCACGGCGAGCAGTTTCGCCCACTCGATCTGATGTCCGGGCTGGTAGCCCCACGGCCGGAACGTATGCGTCGGGTCGTCGCGATTGTACTCGAAGTCGTGCTCCCAGTCGGCGGTGTAATGCTCCCAGACGAGTCCGTCGGTATCGTCGGTGAGCGCTACCGTGAGCGACTCTGCAATCGTCATCGCACGGGCGAGAAACGTCTCCTCGCCGGTAGCCTCGTAGGCAGCGATCATCGCCTCGCAGGTGTGCATGTTGGCGTTCTGGCCGCGGTACTCCTCCGCGCTCGTCCAGTCCGGGTCATAGGCGCTCTTGCAGAGGCCGTGATCGGGCTCCCAGAACCGCTCGTCGATGAGGTCGTAGACGGCATCGAGTTCCTCGGTCGCACGATCGATCCCGGCCTCGGCCCCGCGAGCGAGTGCCAGCAGGACGAAGGCATGACCGTAACAGATCCGACGCGAATCGACCGGATCTGTGCCGTCGAGCAGCCAGTGGAACCCGCCCCGGTCGGCGTCCCGATGCGTGTCGAGGAGGAAGTCGATCCCGCGCTGGGCAGCGGGTCGGCACCACTCCGGCCCGCCGAGCCGATCCGCCAGGGCGAAGTTCGTGGCGAAGCGTGCCGTGGCGACCAGGTGTTTCGACTCCCGGTCGTAGATCCCGCCGGTCGCTTCGTCGAACTGAGCGACGTACCCGCCGTGCGTATCGTCGAGACAGTCGGGATAGTAGAATCCGAGGATGCGCCCGATTTCGTCTTCGAGCCATGGTTGCTGCCGATAGTTCCCGTCGGTTACCATACTGAGGTGTTGCGACGGGGCGATAAAAATCCCGGTGCCGAGCTACCGGGAAGAGTCATCAGTCTCAGTCGGCCGAACGGGTGCGCCACGCTCGGCGCTCTCGTACAGCGCGTCGATGACGGCCATGTTCGCGATGGCCTCGTCCGTGTCCGTTCGGGGACGGCGGCCCGCCTCGACGCACTCGACGAAGTGCTCGACCTGCAGGCGGTACTGGTCGACCGGCGCAAACGTCTCGACCCCGTGTTCCCCGTCGATCAGGTACTCCAGTTCGGCGGGTTCGTCGTCCGGAACGTCGAACGCGTTCTCGGCCTCGATCCAGCCGTTGCGTGCCTCGACGCGGTATCGCTGGACCGTCTCGGTGTCAAAGCCCGACGCGACACGCGCAGAGGCACCGTCGTCGTACTCCAGGATCCCGGCGAGTTCGGTGTCGACGCCCGCCCCACGCGAGTCGTCCGTATGGGCGTACACCCGGTGTGGTTCCCCGAGGAACTGGCGGGCCGCCGAGACGGCGTAGGCGCCGACGTCCATCAGACTCCCGCCCGCGAGGTCGGGGTCGAGCCGAATATCGTTGGGGTCGCCGAACAGCGGGAACTTGAACGTCGCGGAGACCGACCGGACGTCACCCAGTCGTTCGTCGGCCAGTTCGAGGACGCGCTCGGTCCGCGGATGAAACCGGTACATGAACGCCTCCATGAGCGTGACGTCCTGGCGCTCGCAGTACTCGCCGACCTCGCGGGCCTCGCTCGCGTCGACCGTGAGCGGTTTCTCACAGAGGACGTCGAGTCCGGCGTCGGCCGCCCGCTTCGTCCACTCGGCGTGCAGACCATTGGGCAGGGGAATGTAGACGGCGTCAATATCGGCGTCGTCGAGCAGCGCATCGTAGGAGTCGTAGCGCCGTGGGATCGAGAGGTCGTCCGCGACCGACGCGGCCCGGTCGGGGTCGCGAGAGGCAATAGCGCTGACCCGGGCGTCGCTCGCCTGGATCGCCGGGATTACCGAGTCCTGAGCGATGTGCGCCGTGCTGAGGATGCCAAATTCCATGTGCAATGGTTCAGCGTGGTGGGTAAAAATAGCTTGGTCGAAGGGACTCGGGACCCATCCAGCCCGGAGGGCAGGCTTTCGAATACATTATTACCCAAGCCTCTGAAAGACAACGTAGGTAGATTACTACCATGTCATTTTACGACGGCAGTAAACTCTCGACCGTGTACGACGACGCGCTAGACGAAGGCTTCGGCCTGATCGCCTCCAATATCGCAGAGCCGAACACGATGATCGGCCTGATGGAAGGGGCAGCGCGCAAGGACTCGGACCTGCTGTTGCAGGCCTCTGCCGGCGCCTGCCGCTTCGCCGGCAACGGCGACGCCGAGGCAGGCCTGGAAGCACTCGGCGGCTACATCGACGCCCTCGCCGAGCAGTTCGACATCGGCGTCTTCCTCAATATGGACCACCAGACTGACATGGAGTTCATCGAGTACCAGATGGAGACCGACATCCCCTCCTCGGTCATGATCGACGCCTCCCACGAACCGTTCGAGGAGAACATCGCAAAGAGCAAGGAGGTCGTCGAGATGGTCGACGAGTACGACGCCGACACGCTCATCGAGGCTGAACTGGGCCAGATCAAGGGCGTCGAGGACGAAGTCGACGTAGAGGACGCCTTCTACACCGATCCAGAGCAGGCCGTCGAGTTCGTCGACCGGACGGGCTGTGACCTGCTGGCGATTTCGGTCGGCACCCAACACGGCGTCGCGAAAGGGAAAGACCTGGAACTTCGCCCCGACCTCGCGGGCGACATCCGACAGGCGCTTCGGGATCACGGTCTGGACACGCCGCTCGTCCTGCACGGCTCCTCGGGCGTCCAGCCCGACCAGCTAAGAGAGATGCTCCAGCACGGTATCTGTAAGGTCAACAAGGACACTCGCTACCAGTACGAGTACACCCGGACCGCCTTCGACTACTACGACGAGCACCGCCACGCCATCTTCCCGCCGGAAGGCGTGCCGGATTCGCGTGATACGTTCTTCAATGACACCGACTGGTCGCCGAACAAGGACCACTTCGACCCCCGCGTCACCGGTCGAGAGATCCGCGACCGCATCGAGGACGTCCACGCCGACCTGACCGAGGTTTCGGGCAGTGCCGGCCAGAGCAAGTTCGACTGAGCGGATCGCCGACACCGTCTTTTTTGCGCGCCACCGACTCGTAGCGCTGCATGTCGCAGCCAGACCGCGCGAGGAGTGAGTAGAGCCGTGGAGAACAGGAAGGCGAGAAGTGAGAGCCAGTCAGTCGGGATCCTCGACGACAGTGACGCGATCAGCGAGCGTCGGGACGTCGTCCAGATCCTCGATTGCGGTGCCAACGACGCCGACGAGTCTGGACGAGACCGCAATCCCGTAGCTGAGGGTACGTTCCGGGGACGCGCCGGCGTGCCAGGCGGCGAGGACGCCGGAGAGCATGGCGTCGCCGGCCCCGACGGTGTCGACGACATCCACTTCGAGCGGTTCGGCGTACAGCACTGCGTCTTCCCCGACGTACAGCGCCCCGTCGGCGCCGAGGGAGGCGACGACGCGGTCGAAGCCCTGTTCGCGGAGCGCCTGGGCCGCCGCACGACAGTCGGCGAGGCTCTCGACGGGCATTCCGGTCGCGGCTTCGAGTTCGACGCGGTTGGGTTTACAGAGGCTGTAGTGGGCGTCCAGATCGGCGAGCGATTCGCCGCCGACGTCGACGACGGTCTCCCAGGGGCCGCCCTCCGCGATCCGGTCGATGGCGTCGACGTCGAGACCCGGCGGGAGCGAGCCACCGACCACAACGACCTCGGGGTCGTGTTCGCGAAGGCGCTCGACCAGTTCGTCGATGGCCGAGTCGTCGACCGTTGGCCCCTCGTGGTTGACCTTGTACTCCGCGTCCGGCGCGAGGACGGTCGTGTTCAACCGCGTCCGTTCCTCGATGTCGACGAAGTCGTGGGCGAGCCCCTGATCGGCCAGTTCGTTGCGGATGAACTGGCCGGTGGTGCCGCCGAGCAGGCCGGTGGTCGTCGTCTCGATGTCGAGATGGCGGAGATACTGCGAGACGTTGATGCCTTTCCCGCCCGATTGGAGTTGGTACTCGTTCGTGCGGGCGACGTCGCCGTCGACCAGTGGTTCAGAGAGCGATAGCGTGTGATCGATCGCGGGGTTGAGCGTGACTGTAAGGATCATATGTCGTCGATGTAGTTGGTGTTGGTGTCATCGAAGGCGGTGCGGTACGCTTCGGAGAGCCGACTGTCGGTGATGACGAGGTCGATCTCGTCGAACGATGCGAACTGCACGAAACTGCGCTCGTCGAACTTGGTCTCGTCGGCGACGAGAACGACGCGCGTCGAGTTCTCGATCATGATCCGTTTGGCCTGCGCCTCGTCCTCGTTCGGCGTCGTAAGACCGGCGTCAACGTCGATCGCGTTCGTTCCCAGATAGAGGAGATCGAAGTGCATCCGTTTCATGAACGATTCGGCCGATGGCCCGACGAGCGCTTTGGTGCTGCGGCGGAGCGTTCCGCCGGTGATCTTGACCTCGTTTTTACCCTGGCCGAGTTCGAGAGCGAGCAGTGGCGAGTTCGTCACAGGGACGATCGAGCCGTCGTGCGGGGCAAGTTTGGCGATCTGCATGGTGGTCGTCCCCGTATCGAAGAAGACGATCTCTCCGTCCCGCAGTTCCTCGATCGCATGATCGGCAAGCGTGCGCTTGACCTCCAGGTTCTGTACTTTTTTCTGGTCGTACGCCTCTTCGTTGCCGACGCTGGTGACGGGGAGTGCACCGCCGTGAGAGCGCTCGATCAACTGCTCCTCTTCGAGCGTCTGCAGGTCTCGCCGGATCGTCGCCTCCGAGAACTCGAGTTCCTCGGCTAGCTCGGTCACCGAACAGCCGTCGCGTTCGGAGACCAACTCGACGATCGTTCGCCGGCGTTGTCGTGGTAACATGGTGGGGGTTCAGTTGGGAGTAGGAGACCGTTCGTGTGCAGGTGTGATAAATTACCGGGCACACGACCGATCCCGTCAGTCCAGATACGCCTCGTACTCGTCGAGATACGATCGTAGCTCCTCGTAGGAGGGCTGGTCGCCGCTCCGGACGAAGTACGAAGCGACCGCGTTCCCAAGTGCGACCGCCGCACGGTCAGGCACTTCGTTGACGAGGCCGAGCGAGAGGCCGACGTTGAAGTGATCGCCCGCGCTTGTCGTGATCTCGGGGTCTTCGACGCGGGGGACTGCGACGCGACTCGTCCCCGCCTCGGTCACCACGACCGACTCGTGGGCACCGTGGCCGACGAATCGCGTTACGCCGAGCGCCTCGAAGGCCGCCCGGGCCGTCTCGATAAACGAGTCTGACTCGGTGTCCGCCAGGGTTTCGGCGAGAACCGAGCTCTCGAACCTGTTGGCGGTGACGGTCAGCGTCGCGACGTCGTCCAGACGCGTGATGACATCCATCCCGTCACGGAGTTCGGTTTCGCTGAGCTTCCGGACGTCCCCGGGATCGACGATAACGTTCTCCGGCGGCGCCTCTAGCAACGGCCAGACGTCGTCGAGCAGGCCATCGACGATGTCGGGGAAGCTCGGCATGTCGGCGAAGTAGCCCATCCCGAACAGGGTAGTCCCGTCGATCCGAGCCGCCAGGGTCTCGGGATCGACGGTATCGACGATCTCGTCCCAGTCCAACTGGCGCGTCTTGTTGATATCCATCAGCATCAACTTCCCGTCGGAGAACTCGACGGCGTCCGTGTAGCCCGGATCGCCGAACGTGACCATCTCGTTCCCCTCGAACTCCTCGACGAACGGCTCTTCGATCGGATCGCCGAACGTCCCCAGCATGACCGGGTCGTAGCCGAGATACCCGTACGCACGCGAGAGATGCGCAACGTGACCGCCCGTCCGGGTCGCCGTCTCCAGCCACTCGATAGACAGTGAGCTATCGGCCGCGGCCGACCTGCTGATCCGGTCGCCGAGTTCTTCCAGCGTGGTCAGCGCGTCGTAGTTATCCTCGTCCTGTCGTTCCGCGACCATCCGCCGAACCCGGTCGACGAAGCCGTCGAAGCCGAATACGACGGCGTCGGACGCGAGTTCGGACGGTAACGACTCACGGCACTCGGTGATCGACGCTACCGTCTCTGTTCGGACCTCTGGATCCATACTCCGACCTGTTTGTCGGCAACCGATAAAGTCGTTGTGTACTGTGGTTGGGTGCAGGTGTCGCGACCCCGCCATTGAACGGACCTGCACAGGAACTCTGCCCGAGTGTTTATTTATGAATATAAAATAGTGAAACCAATAAGAAGTGGAAGCCGGAGAACCGATAGATTACATTCGTATGGCTGTAATGACAGAGTCGAAGCTGAGTGGTTTCAACGACGACAGGTTTTTCGGAGTACCACGACCACTGACAGTCAGTAACAGGTCCGATCCGGGAATCAGTGACGATACTGGCGCACACAGGTGGGACCATGATTCGAGCGAGCGCGTGACTGATTCTGATCGTTTTTGTCCGTATAAATGGAAGATATCTGAACAGCGGACAGCAAACCGAAGCGAGTCGACATGCCGCTAGAAGAGCCTGTGCGGAGATTATTAATAAAAGTATTTACTCAATTAGTTCATTGAATAGCTATGGACAGCCTCGACGAAGCGAGCCTCAGAGATGCACTCGACTCCGTCGAGACGAAGGCAGCGGCAGTACGGGTACTCGTGGCGATTGCGCATCAGAACGGCGTGAGCCAGACCGAACTCGCTGACTGGCTCGGCGTGGAACGAAAGACCATCTACAACTGGCTCACCCGGTTCAGGGAATCGCCGGACGACCCGGTTGCGGCCGCGCGGGACGACGACAGATCCGGCCGGCCCGCAAAACTGACCGGCAACGCGCTGACGACCCTACTGGATCGGCTACAGGAACCGCCACGGGAATCGGGCTACGAACGGCCCACCTGGACACCCGAACTGGTGCAACAGCACGTCGAGGAGGCCCACGACGTGACGTACTCGCTGGGCAGTTGTCGGCGACTTCTGAGGGATGCAGGGCTGGTGTATCGGGACCCCGACCCGGCACGGGACCCCGAGTTTGTCGAGGACGCCTCGGACAGGAAGCGGCAGTGGCTTCCAAAGTGAGTAACTACTTCTGAAGTATAATGCGAATCGGACGGCACCGATCCCATCGGCCGGCGGGCAGTCCTGAGAACACGAGTCGGACGCATCCCAGATCGGTTGTGAACAGGTCCGTGTGTGTGCCATCATCAGCACGGGACTGCCCACTGCTGGGGATGTCGGACACACCAACCTCTGGAAGCGAGCGATTCATATCTCCGCAGAAATAGGTCCGAACGAATGATGCTGCTCGCCGCGCTCCTGGCGGTCGTCGTCGCCGTTACCGGGGCCGCCCTTACCGCCCTACTTTACGTGTGTGTCGACGCCGAACGGCTTCGGATGGCCGTCGACCAGCGGGAGTGGCTCGTTGGCCGTCTGCGCGGGATCGCTCCGTACGCTGGTGTTCTGGCCTTCATCCTCCTGATCAACAAGGGACTACAGGGGTATATCGAATCGTTCTCGCACACCTACGGCGTCGATGCGACCGCGCTGTTTTACGCTATCGAGGGGGACTTCGTCTCCTCGCTTCAGGGGCTGTTCCCCGACGCTGCGGTGTTTTTCTTCTCGCCGATCTACATCTTCGGCTACGTCGTCCTGCTCGTCTTTCCGCTGGTCGCGTACCTCTTTGCCGATTCGCTCGCACCGCTACGGACCCTCATCACGGCGTACACCATCAACTACGCCATCGCCGTGGTGTTTTACGCGACCATCGTCGCCTACGGCCCGCGAAACCACAGCGCGGATACGGCCGAGGCGGCCTCGGTCGGCGAACCGATGCTCGACCTCTTCCCGGACATCACGGTGTTGACCTCCCAGGTCAACACGCACACGAACGTCTTCCCCTCTTTGCACACCGCTCTGTCGGTGACCGTCCTGCTCGTGGCGATGACGACCCACGACGACTTCCCGCGCTGGACGACGATCGCGTCGGGCCTCTGCGTGAGCATCATCTTCGCGACGATGTATCTGGGGATCCACTGGTTCGTCGACGTCCTCGCGGGCGGCGTGCTGGCTGTGGTGAGCGTCTACGCGGCGCGGGCGCTCGTCGACCGTGCCCACCCCACTGAAAGCCGATAGCATCAAGGCGTCTGCACCAGGAAACTCCCGTCAGGCGTTCTCGTCCGCTGGCCCAGCGACCAGCGCGTAAGTCCGCCGGTCGACCGTTTCGATCCCGAGCAGTGAGAGTGCACCGCCGTACAGCGCAATACCGACCAGAAGCCCCGCGGCGATAGCGGGGATCGGTGGAAGCGCCGCTCGGACGGCCAGCATCCCGAGCGCCGCGACCGCACCCGCAAGGAGCGGCTTGAGAAAGGACAGAGAGTACGGATGGAGCCCCTCGAAGTACCACACTTCGGCCACCTTCGTCAGGTTCAGTACGGCGAGCACGCTCGCGGACGCCGCCGCCGCACCGGCGAAGCCGAACTGCTGGATGAGCACGACGTTGAGAGCCACGTTTGCGACACCGAACGTCCACTCGTTCACCATCACGACGTACTGGTGATCGGTCATCATCAGCAGGTAGCCGCTGGGCCCGGTCGCACAGTTGAACAGTTGGCTGACGACGAACAGCGTCAGCACGAGGCCTCCCGCGGTGAACTCCGGGCCGAACAGCCCGAGAATCTCGACGCGAAAGACGATGGCGGTGACGCCGAGCAACAGGCTAGCGGTGAAGATCCAGCGAGTGATCGCACCGTAGACGGCCGCCAGATCCTTGCGGTCGTCGTTGGCGTGTAGCCGCGCCGCGACCGGGGGAAACAGCTGATTGAACGCGAGCAGCGGGACGTACAGCAGGCCGGAGACCAGCACCGAGACGTTGTAGATGCCGACGGCCGTCGACGAGAGGAAGAAGCCGACCATCAACACGTCGATGCGACTCTGCATGACCGTGCCTGCTTCCTTGGCGGTCAGGGGCAGGGAGTAGTTGTAGTACTCTCTGACCGTCTTGCGGTTCGCGTGCGGACCTCCCAGGGTCGGCCAGACGTCGAGTCGACTGACGAAGAGATAGCCGGCGACTGCGAGCGTCAGCAGGCTTGCGACGACCATCGCCGCGACGACGCCGTAGACGGACGCCCCGGCGGCCAGTGCCGAGGCTACGGCGAGCACGCGGAGCAGCGGCTTGAGCAGGCGTTTGCTGAGCACCTCGTACTCGACCAACTCGACTGCCCGGAACGTCGCGTAGACCAGGTTTGCAAGCGTATCAAGAAACAGGATGCCGGCGAACAGCCGCAGCACGGCGACGAACTGCGGATCGGCCAGCGTGACCGCGGCGACCGTCGGCGCGAAGACGAACAGCGCAGTCGAGACGACGAGCGCACCCGCAAACGACGTTGCCCACGCGATGCCGAGCAGGAACCGGCGTTTCGCGGGGGCTCCCTCGTACTGTGGGAGATACTTGAGGATCGACGTATCGGAGCCGAGGTTCGTCAACAGCAGAGCAGTGAACGCGAGCGTCTTGCCGTACGCGAACAGGCCGTAGAGGCCGGCACCGAGCCAGCGGGAGACGAGCAGGTGAACGAGGAACTCTCCAGCATCGGAGACGATTTTGCCGACGGTGTATATCGAGGCTCCCCTGGCAACCGAGACCAGCGATCGAAGCCGGGACTCGTCACCACCGTCACCACTCATTGGGGAGGCCTTTGACCGAGCATACATCCGTCTTGTCGTTCGATCACAAATTTCCGTTTGTACGGCCAGAATAGCGGCCCTCAGGACCTCTACCGCGAAGATTACTTTGCCGCAAAACTACCGGTTATTAGAGGCCGAACCTACGTGCACCTGTGACTAGAGTACGAGAGGCAATCCAGATCTCACTTTTCCAACTGGATAACTACGGGCCGTGGACGGTGACGCCGTCGCCACGTCGGGAGACGGACCTGCAGGCGTTGCAGGCACGGCTGTACGCCGATCTTGCTGATTTCGTTGGGAAGTTCGATGGCTACGCCTTCTTCGACCGGTTCGACAACATGATCGCCGTCACGAACGGGATGACCGAGGGGGATCACGAACGGTTTCAGGAGCAGGTGGGAAACCAGTATCCGGTGACTGTCAGCGTCGGAATCGGCGTCGGGGGGACGCCGACCGAGGCGCTCGGCGCCGCCTCGCAAGCCCTGCAGGAGGAAGGGAGCGCACAGGACGCGGACCGGACCGAACGGCTGGCGACGGAAGGCGGGACGAATAGCTCTCAGGGGGAGTTAACCGTCGCACACTTCGATGTCGTCGACGTGACGGGCGAGTTCACGGATCAGAAAGCCGCGGGCGAGACCTCGCTTGCGATCCAGCGCGCCACCGTCTCCCTCGCGTCGTACCTCCGCGAGGAACACGGCGGGATCGCCCGATTCGTCGGAGGAGACAACATCATCGCGCTCTGTCCGTCGCTCGATTCCGATGCCTTCGAGAGCGCACGGGAGCACGTCCAGTCGACGACCGGCATCGATCTTCAGGTCGGGATCGGTGAGGGAGAGACCGCCCACGAGGCGGGCTACCGCGCGAAACTGGCGCTCGAAGAGTGTCGGGAGACGGGGACCCGGCTCCGTCGGTTCGGTCCCCGAGCGACTATCGATCAATGAGCGAAGCAGCCCTGTACTTCACCGACGAGCAGACCGTGGAGACGCGACCCATCGAAATCGATGGCCCGGACGAGGACGAACTGCTGATCCAGACGCGGTTCTCGGCGGTCAGTGCGGGGAGCGAACTGCTCGTCTACCGGGACGAAACGCCCCGCGAGACGGCAGTCGATGAGAGTATCGAGAGCCTCGACGGGGATTTTTCCTATCCGGTCCAGTACGGCTACGCCGCGGTCGGCGAGGTGATTGACGCCGGGCGCGACGTCGACGACGACTGGATCGGGAAACACGTGTTCTCGTTCAATCCTCACCAGACACAGTTTACGACACGTCCCGACGTCGTTATCGAGATACCACCAGACATCTCGACGGAGCACGCCACGCTGTTGCCCACCGTGGAGACCGCAACCAATCTCACCCTGGACAGTGCCCCACGCCTCGGGGAGCGAGTCGTGGTGTTCGGTGCCGGAGCCGTCGGGCTCTGTACGACGCGACTGCTGGCCGAGTTCCCGCTCGCCGAACTCGTCGTGGTCGATCCGATCGAGAACCGGCGAGCGCTGGCAGCGGAGTTCGGGGCCGACATGGTATGTCCACCGGAAGCGATCCCGGACCGCGTTAGCGGGGCGGACCTCGTCGTCGAGCTATCGGGTCAGCCGGACGTCCTCGACGACGCCATCGAGACGGTCGGGTACGACGGGCGGATCGTCGTCGGGTCGTGGTACGGCACCAAGCGGGCCCCGATCGACCTCGGCGGACGGTTCCACCGCAACCGGATCGAACTCGTCTCCAGCCAGGTGAGCACTATCGATCCGGAACTCCGCGGGCGATGGGACACCGAGCGACGATTCGATACCGCACTGAACTGGCTCGAACGGATGAATACGGAGGTCCTCATCAGTCACCGTATCCCGTTCGAGGACGCCGAGGCCGCCTACGAACTGCTCGACGATCGAGCCGAATCGGCGCTGCAGGTGGTATTTACCTACTGAGATGGCTTCGAAGACGACGGCACGGAACGTGCTGATGAGATCGGTGCTGGCGCTACTCGGTAGCGTCCTGGCCTGGCGACTGTTCAAATCGGTTTCCGTCTGGCAGGTCCGCCGCCACGGGGCCCGGCTATCAAACCAGTTCCCCGACTCGCTCGTGCCGAGGCCGCTCCGGGTGCTGCCGCCACCCGAAAGCGAGTACGTCGGCGTCTGGGACCGTTCGCCCGAGTCGGCACGCGAACTACTGGTCGAGGAGTACGGGTTCGAACAGACCTTCCGGGCGTATCTCCACGCCTACGAGCGCGCCGGGAGAACTCGGTACGAGGTGGCTAGCTGTTCGTACAAACCGGAGGGCGCCACTGGCGACTACCAACTACACGTCAGGCTGTTTCCCACGTCTGACGGTCGGACCGACGTCTGGTGTCACTGGGAGCGCAATCCCGACGTCGCCCCGCTCGCCCACATCAGACAGGAAGGCTACGATCCGGCCGAGGGAAAACGACGGCTCCGGAAGCTACTCGACGACGTGTCGATCGAGTAAGATGTCGGGACGATCCGACCTGCCGTTGGAATCGGCGCGATGGCCCGCCGAGCGCGGACGAATCAGTGCCCCTATGCAAAGGGATTTGTCGTATCAGCCAAACACTTTGTTATGAGTACCACGGACCGCACCTTCGCGCTCGACTCGCTGACCCCGCTACACTGGATCGCCATCGGGATGGCAATCGTGAGTGCACTCGTTCACCTCGTGCTCGGGGTAGAGTTCTTTCCCCATTACATGGGCGTCCTCTTCTTGCTCGCGACGGGCGGGTTCGTCGGAGCGGTCGTGCTGGTGCTGGTCGATTACCGGCGAAGTCTGCTCTATATCGTCGGGATCCCGTATACGCTGGTTCAGATCATCGCCTGGTATCAGGTCAATCAGCCCGGTAGTCTGGCGGACCTCGGGTCAGCAGACATCGTCGATAAGGTTGCACAGGTCGTTCTGATCGTCGCACTCGTGATTCTCTATCAGCGTGAGTCGTGAGTCAGGAGCCGATCACCCGTCGAACGCGACTCCGCGGGCAACTGGTGGTAGGGTTCCGAAACCGCATCACGAAGCCGCTGGCACGGCGGATTCCCGTCTCGATACTGCGTCGTGCCCACCGACTTCGGCGACGCGTCAGACCGGATGGCTACACCGACGCGAACCCGTTCGCAGTCGTCGACGTCGAATCGGTGCCCGTACTGATCCATCGTCGGCACCGGCGGTGCCAGGAGGTCCGTGATCGAGTGCGAGAGCAGGCACGGGACGCCGTCGACGAGGTACACCGCGAGCATCCGGACCTCGGCGACATCGACCGGAGAGATCCGACGTGAGGGCTGATCTCCGGGAGGGCGTAGACAGGCGTCGGCACCACTGGTCGGTCACCGGAGTCGTCACCGCCGTGCTCGTGCTGGCCGGACTTGGTAGCCTCCATCTCCTCTGGGAGGCGGGCCCGACCGGATCGTATGTCGTCGGGGTAGTCGGAGGGCTAGTCGTCGTGCTGGCGACGACGCGGCGGGCGTTTCGGCTTGCCCGGCGCGAAGTCGGGCCGGAACCGATCACGCTCGCGACGTGGGTGACGGTCGGGCGGGGTGGCGCACTGGTCATGCTTGCGGGGTTTCTGCTAGCCCCATCGCCGGACGGCAGGGCGGTGTGGCTACCTGGCCTCCTGTTCGCAGTCGCCGCCGCGGTGGATGCCCTCGACGGGGCAATCGCCCGACGACTCGACTGTGAATCCAAACGTGGGGAGCGCCTCGACGTCGAAATCGACGCGCTCACGGTCCTCGTCGGGTCGGTACTCGCGGTTCGGTACGACGTGGTACCGGTAGTGTTCGCGGTGGTCGGCATCGCTCGCTACGCGTTCGTCGGGGGGATTCACTATCGACAACAGCGCGGACGCGAGGTATACGACCTCGATCAGAGCAATCTCCGACGCGGGCTTGGCGGTGCTGCAATGCTGACCATCTGGCTGGCGTTGCTACCGACGCCCGGAGGGTCCATCTCCAGACTGCTTGCATGGCTCGTACTGGCACCGTTCCTGTTCAACTTCACGCGGGACTGGCTGGTCGTCTCGGGGCGACTTCCGGGATCGGACTGACCATCGGGGCCGGGTTTAAGCCTTCGCGGTCAAAGTGAGGGTATGTACGCCGTTTCGGTCTCGCACTCGTTCGTCGCACAGCACTGGCTGACAGTCCCCGATCCAGGCCCCGAGGGCACGCTACACTCCCATCATTTCACCGTCGAGGTCAGTTTCGAGGGACCGGAACTCGGCAAGTACGGTTATCTCGTCGACATCGATGCAGTCATCGACAGCCTGGAGGCGACGGTCGCGGAGTTCCGCGACGAGACGCTCAACGACCTGCCAGCGTTCGAGGGACAGAACCCCAGCGCGGAGCGTTTCGCACGGATCTTCGGAGACCGACTACTCGAACGACTGCAGCCAGAGACAGCAACGCGACTCACGGTGGCACTGCAGGAGGACGACGTCGCGACCGTCACCCACGAACGGACGCTCTGAGTGGCGGGAGCCAGCACGCAGTCCGCACCGATGCACGTCGGTCTCGTCATCTACGGCGACCTGGACGCGACCTCCGGTGGGTTCCGCTACGACCGCCAACTCGTCTCGTATCTCCGGGAACAGGGCGACACCGTCGACGTGATATCGCTCCCCTGGCGCTCCTATCACCGGGGGGTCCTCGACGGTATTGCCCCGTCGATCCGCTCGAAACTGGACCGCCCCGTCGACGTCCTCGTTCAGGACGGTCTCTGTCACCCCTCGCTGTGGCGGCAGAACCGCCATCTCTCGGAACCGGGATCGACCGTCGCGCTCGTCCACCATCTTCAGTCCGACGACCCCACTGGGCAGTTCGCATCGCTGTACCGACCGTTCGAGCGGCGGTTTCTCGGTTCGGTCGATGCGGCGATCAGCACGAGCGCGTTCATCCGGACTCACGCCAGCGAGCTAGCCCCGTCACTCGCCGGTAAGCCGAGTCTCGTCGCTCGCCCGGGCGGCCGGACGGACGGGCGCGCGCTCTCGCCGACGCAGGTCACCGACCGGGCAAAAGCGGAGCCACTTCGCATCGTCTACGTCGGAAACGTCGTGCCGCGGAAGGATCCGGAGACGCTGGTAGCGGCGGTGGCACGGGGACGACCGGAGAGAGACTGGGAGCTAACCGTCGTCGGAAGCCACGAGTCGACCCCCGACTACGCCGACTCCGTCGTGAGGGCGGCCGAGCAACGAGGGGTCGAGGATTGCGTCGAGTTCACCGGCGAAGTCGATACGGACGCACTCGAAGGCGTTCTCGAACGGAGTCACGTCTGTTGTGTCCCCTCGCGCTACGAGGCGTTCGGGATGGTGTATCTGGAGGCGATGGAGTACGGCGTGGTCCCGATTGCCAGCAGTGTCGGCGGAGCGAGCGAGTTCGTCGAGCACGAGCACAACGGCTTCGTCGTCGATCCGGGCCACGACGCGGGAATCGCCGCGATTCTCACCGCCCTCGACGACGACCGCGAGCGGCTAGCACGCCTCGGCGAAGGCGCTCTCCTCACGGCGGAACAGCATCCAACGTGGGACGAGACGATGGCCGAGATACGGGCGTTCCTCCAGTCGCTCTCAGACGGTCAGTAGCACGTCGAGTTGGTGGGCAACGTAGACGAGGTCGCCGCGTGCGATCTGCTCGTGTCGGCGGTCAGTCCAGCGCTCCAGACGGTCGCCGTCGACGGCCGAATCGTCTGCGAGCGCCGACGCCACCGTGTCGACGATATGATGTAAGAAGTAGCCTTCATCGGCCGTGTAGTCGCCGTCCTCGGGGGCGACGACCCAGTCCGACGCGCCCGCCGCGAGCAGTCGGTGATCCGTCGTCACCCGGGAGAGCAGATGTCGGCCAGCGTGTGGGTCGCCCGGGTTCTCCCGTCGGCGCATGTCCTCGTGGTAGCGCTCGACGACGTGCTCGTCGAACGCCGGAAAGACCGGCGGCTGAAACGTCGTCCCGCCGTCGAACGTGATCGGGAAGTAACAGTGACAGCCATCGGGAAGCCGCTCGAACAGTTCGTCTATCTCCGCCGACTCCAGCAGATCGAGGAAGGCGGCGCCGATGACCAGATCGGGCGTCGCGGTGGCGAGATACGTCCTGGCGTCGGTCACGGCCGTCTCGACTGTGACCTCTTGCTCACCGCGGGCCAGCGTGATCGCATCGTCCTCGGTGACAGTGTATTCCTCCGCCGACGCCCAGGAGGGGATGCGCTCGCGTGCGGCGTCGATCGAGTCGGCATCGACGTCGACCAGCGTGTAGGTCACCCGGTCCGGCAGAAGATTCCAGTCAAGCAATCGCTGGAGCATCGTTCCGATCCCGGCCCCGATCTCCACGATTTCGGTCGACCCGGCGAGTACGGGTTCGAGTTCGTCGAGGACGTGCCGGTCGAGCGAGCGATCGTCGACTGTCCGTTTCGCGCCCAGATACCGCTCCTGTGAGTACGTTCGTGTCATAAGTGTCGTGAGACGGACCGACCGAAACTGGTGAGTCCCGGGAACCTGCGGGCGTTCCAGGGCGGTGGTCGGGTCATCGTATGCGTGTACGCTCGACCGAACCGATATACCGCTTTCGCCTTCGGCGAGCGCCTCGAGCACTTACTCCAGTCGTTCGAGGAAGTTCCCGACGACGAAGATGTTGGCGCCGCTGCAGAAGGCGAACCCGCCGGCAGTGAGCATTTTTACGCTGAGAAAGAACCGGTCGTGATACGGGTAGACGCCGGAGGCCGCGAGGCTATCGATCGTTTCGATGCCACCGTGGCCGATTGCCGCGAGGGCGAGCGTCGCAGAGACGCCGAGCAGTCCAGTAATGAATGCGACGCCGGAGAAGATGTCCTCGAACCCCACGAGCGACCACGCCTGACTCTCGGAGATATCGTCGAGTGAGGAGCGGTACGCCGAGATCACCCCAAGTCCACCCGCTGCGACGACGAGACAGGCCACGCTGAACAACAGGAGTGCCGAGAAAGCAACCTCAGAGAGCAGTGGGCCCGACCCGAAGTAGACAGTCGTCACCGACTCCGGGAGAGACATCATCAGCGGCAGCGTCGCCGACGCGGCGAACAGCAGATAGCCACAGCCACGGATCTTCTGTGCGATCGACCAGTGCGCAAAGAGGCCGTGTTTCGCGCGGATGAGTTCGTACTCCGCGCCCTCCAGCAGCAGGTCAGTATATTTGTCTGGATTCACCATACTGTAACGGGGGAACAGTATTGATGGTGTTATAAGTTACGGGGCCGTACTCGCCTGTTCAATGTCCAGTAACGAATCGTACACCTAGCAGAAATATGTTCGACGCAATCGGGGAGGAAAATATACTATATATGAACGGATACCAATACGATATATTGAGAACGATGCAATTACCGTCATTTGGCACCCCGAAACCGGTCTCTGAACGATTCGAGGGGGATCTAGACAGTGTCAGACCTGCTCACTGGGTTCTGCGCTCTCACACTCTCGGGCCGGGAGTGTGACTTTCGCGTCTCGCGCAAGACCGCTGGATCGACAGATTGCTTCGGGGGGGACTCAGGGGTGGACGGCGACGTCGTCGAAAAGTCGGGGCGGGATCTGAACCGGATTGCGAGTTGGGGGGACTCGCGTGATTCGGATTTCGGATACAGCCTTCGCTACGTAGCTACGGTCATCACAGAAAGCCTAGGCCGGGATTTGAACCCGGGCTCTCGTCCTTACCAAGGTCCTGGCCGATACCGGACCAAATCGGACGCTTCAAGGCTACTATTGCTGGTTCTCGACCGTTTCCGGTCCTTCTCATCCCGAAATCACTACACGAGCCTATAAATAAGCGATGATACATTCTCGGGAGCCACAGGAGCACGTTCCGGAAGACAATCTACAGAACCACCCCTGGCCACTGGGATTGATGGCACCGGACCGCTCTCTTGATCATTTCTTAGGGCGGTGCGAAAATCCGAATTGTGTCAACGGGAACTGTTCGTCCTACTTCTAACACACGTACTTATAATGAATGGCTGAAATTTGAGCAATAATGGGAGGAACAGCACCATCCCGCGATGTGAATTTATCAGTCCCAACACGGACTGTTCTCATTCCTATCTTGATAGCATTGTTCAGCTTTATCGCTTTCATCATTAGCTCGGTCACGAACACAGACATCTCATCCCTTCTCACAATAGCCGGGGCGATTATGAACGGTATCGGGGCTATGCTCTTAGTGACCCCGAATATGCCGAAAGGTTTCCCTCGTGATTATCTACAGCGCCTTGTGCCAGAAGCTCAACAAATAGATAGTGCGCGAGAATGGTTTGATGGAGGGTCAGTTACCCGCGATAGCGCTGTCTTGGAGGGTTTTCGATACTGTCATGAATTAGCTTACGGAGAGATCGATGGTGAATTAGAAAGAGTGTCCTCCACGAGTACAGGATACCAGATTGAGATCAAAAACAATGGGAAGGTCGGGACCCCGAATACTCGAAGTGGAGCTGTTAAAAAGCTGGTAATGGCCCGACTGTTTGATGATGGTCTCCATAGGGCATATACCTACAGTGGAGTCGTCTGGATCGCGTTGGGGGTCTTTGTCTCAATTCTATCTATTTAGTGATTTCCGGGTCGTGCGAAAATTTGAGTTCCATAGTACAACGCGTTGAGAAAGATAACACGCCACTACTCACCAACAATAGATTGGCTGTCCGGGATCGGATTCAACGATGAAACCGGTACTTCGTGATTGTAGTGGTCAAAGTTCGACTTCTTCCGATCCGCATCAAGTACCATCTCTTTCGTTGCCGTCCCTACGAGATTTACCGTGACATCTTCTAACGGAGCTTCCAACGCACCCTCCAAGTGGGCGAGAACATAATACTCCGAATCAACACGCCACTCCTTCACCGGTAAGGCATACGGCTCTTTTCGACTGGTTTTCACGTCAACCGTCCGCTCAATGCCATCGATAGAAACCTCGAAATCAACGCCTCCATCTGACCATGGTACAAGTTCCGTATCGATTTCCAGATCAGCGTAAATAGCGAACGCCATCTCACCCAAGAGTCCAATTGCATGCCGGTCTTCCGGGTCTACACCCCACGTTCTGACACTGTTGTCCCAGTCCTCTCGTTCCTCAAATGACTGGTTCCGCTCACTGGCCTTCCGATACACCGTTCTGACCAGCCGAGGCGGTATTTCTACAGACGTAGACATTCAGGAGTTCCGCTACCCACTCACCCGCTAAATATCTACTGTGACCCGGTTTTCTGTATGTACATATACACAAGCCCCTATGTACGTACACGAAATTGTTATGCGACCTATTGGGTCAGTTCTTCAGCTTTTGATTCACCAATCCGTGGAACCTCCATGAGTTGGTTCATCTCAGCATTAAATACCTCCTCAACTGAATCATAGCCCGCCTCTCGAAGATTCTCGGCAACCGTATCGCCGATTCCTGGAAGCTCAGTCAGCTCCTGTGGAGTATTCCGTTCTTCGATGAGGTCGGGCAAGTCCACTTTTTCCCCATACAGCTCAATAATCAGATCACGGAACGTATTTCTGATTTCTTTCCGCCGGGCTTCTTCAAACGTGGTTGGCTCTCTTTCACCTTCGTCGACTGTTTCGTACTCTTGTTCGATAGAAATGTCAAATGAACTCCTCGGTTCTTGTTTGAACTCGATGGCAATCTCGACTTGTTCAGCGACATCTGTATTCACAAACCTCAGTATCCCGGATTTGAAGTAATAGCCGTTACTGATACATTGCTGTACAAAGTCATTTCCTCGGAGACCTTCACCCGTTAGTACCGCGTCTGTAATCCCACGGAGTTCCTCGTCAAGTCGCTCCTCGACATCATCATCGGTTTCCTCGAACATCTCGTCAGGTGCATCTCCTTGGCGCAAACCCAGTTTTATCGCTTGATCAAAACGCCAGTTACCTGGGTTTTCACTGAGAATATCATCGAAGAAGTCAACACGATCCTCAATTCGAAGCCGCTCTAAGACTATTTCTCCCTTTTCCAGAGGATCATCCCCGTTTTCCATTCGATACCGGTTCCAACCATCGAAGAAATCCTGAACAGCTCCAAGTTCATCGTATTTTCTGTAGTCCTGAGTCACCTTCACGACATCTTCTTCGCCGGTTTCTTCCACAGAAATAGAGGTCTTCTTGTCTTGAGAATCCATAAGATTCCGCCGAGCCTGTCGCCAGTAGACATATTCGAGGTCGACTTCAAATCCACCGTCCGTTTGAGAAACATCTGATATTTTTATGTTCTTATTGTCATTAAATACATTCTCGTTAGAGCTGGCACGGCTTAATTCGTGTTCTAAGTCCTCCAACCCGTCTTCTGTTTTGAAGGTGAATGCCGTTGCTTTTTCTTCTTGCTCCTGTTCGAGCAATCCTTTTTTCAAATGCTCCGCCTCATCGTATCCGAATAGGATTCTCCGAGTGATATTTGCAATATCTTCAGTGGTATTAGCGTGAACGAGGAAATTCTTGTTAGATCGGAGGAAATCCTGTGTCTGATCTCGACCGAACTTTTCTTCGACAAACACTCGGAAATCTGTGTCTGAGGGATATTCTTCCATAGTCATAGCGACTCACCTCTCATTCCGTCAACGTAGGTATCATAATTTACCTGTGTTAGTCTTTCAAAACGGAACTCCGGGGCGTCTTCTGGAAGGACATTTTGACGGAAACTCTCGATTAGACTACCAATCTGGAAATCTTCTGTCTGATCTCGCGTATCCAAATATACCCAGATTTCATCGGCGTCAGTCATCTGATATTCGAGTAGAGCCTTGAACATGAAATCAAGAGACTCACGCTGGATGTCGTCAAAATAGAACACGAGGTTCACGTCCTTTGAGTCGGAGTCTGGACCCTCACCCACTACTTTTTGGCCTTTTGCGAATACATAATCAGAAATCATATATTCAAGAGCGACCAGTTCTCCTCTCTCTGAGACAGTATCCGGTAACGATGGGTAGTAGAAATCAAGAGATTCATACTGACCATCAAACTCCGTTTCTTTCAATCCAGAGAACTGATTGTGAAGACTGGCTAATCGGTGTAAGTCACGGTTCCCAAGGACAAGAACCTGGAAGGGCTTCCTTCGCTTGTTCTTAATAGTTAGATCATTCACATACCCATCGAACATAGAATCGTCATACTCGCCATCATGGACCCATACACCTAAGATAGCGAGATCGACGTTCCTGTCTTCCCCGTTATTCAGGTATTCATCAAATTCGTCTGATTCCGGAATACATTCGAGTGTTTCGAGAGCTTGGGTAGCACCATCCTGAACTGAGGTATCATTCGTATTATCCCACGATTTTGCCTTTGACTCAATGACAACACCTCGCTCTCTCGTCCGGTACGGGTCGTCGTATGCCATATATCCATCAACGCCGTGATCAGTATCACGCTCATGATGTGCCGAAAGCTCACAAGGGATGTCTACATCCGAGTCTCCTTGCTGGTTCCAACCCAATGCTTCCAAGAGAGCAATCAGTCGATCATTCGCAATATCTCCCATTCGGTTCTGTCTTTCAGGCACTTGGCATCACCTCCGTTTCATTGATTGCGGTTTTAATCGTCGTTAGTAACTGATCATCCTTCTCAGAATTAGTGTACAGTCGTATTGAACCGCTCCGGAAGAAGCCCACTGTAATCCGCTCAGTGCCATTATCAAATTCCGCACCGAGGTAAGAAACGTTATTTCCATATTCAGAGAGGAGCTCTTTGGCTTTGTTTCCCTCAAACATTTTCAGATGGTAGCTACCGGTCACGTCACTACTGGGCGAGAAATTGTTTATCTTCATAGATTTAATACTTAGTTCGTTATCTTGTACAATGAGACCTTCATACAGAGCTGATAGATCAAGAGGGTATTCTGTTAGCCCAATATCCCAATTGGAGGCCTCACCCAATCGTGTCTTGATCTTGGAAACATCGTCTTGATTGGAAAACACTTCCAGAAAATCATTCGCCAAATCTATCCGAAATGGTATGAGCTCTGTTCGATCAATTTGTTTCTTGACTACTGTCTTGCTTTCTTCATCAAACTCTTGAATATTCGTAGGTGTAGTGATGACTAAATGCCCTGAAAGTAGACTTTCCTCAACAGATTCGAGCGAAAACCCATACGAACGGTCGCGGGTATATTCCATATCTTTCAAACCAGATATTAGGCTTTCATACTCCTCCTCAGAGACGTCCGCACGCACCAAATTAACCGTGAGAGGTGACGATTCAATCATGTATCACAACGTGTTTCCTTGGTAGACAATTAAATTCGGGGGGAATTGCTGTCCAGACTATGAAGTGTCAAACGTAACTTGTGACACCAGTCCAGGTCGGTCTTCCTGATCATCCTGATCTTCCTCAGGAGCCACAATCATCCAACAGACCAACTTCACCTCGTCTTCCTCAATCGGTGGGAGTGGATCAGGAGCCTCGAATGGCTGTAGCCCCAATTCCTCTACCTTGTCGACCAGCTCCCGTGACTTTTCGATAGGGCCGAGAGACTCGTCCTCGTAGATTTCTCGAAGCTCACGTTCGTACTTGCGACCCCACGGAGCCTCTACAGCCTCCACAGTCTCTTGAAGCTCGTCCTGGGTCATATCATCCGGCCAGTGGTCACGAAGATGCTGGCCGACCTCACGGAACAGTCGGCGAATGTCAGGCTGAACATTCAACGGGTCTGTCTGTTCTTGCCATTGGCGATAGATGTCCTCCTGTGCCGTCTCCCACGCACCGTAGATTTGCTCTCGCATTCCATCTGGGAGAGCCCGTTCAGTATCACGAGAGCATTCGATACGCTTCAAACAGGTCAGAGTGTCCTGAACCAGTTCGTCGTCCCCATCCATCTCGTGTGGGACGAACCGCATGAACACCTCGTCACCGACCCGAGCACAGAAAAAATAGCCCGGGTCTTCGCCACGGAACCCAGACCCAGCGGCCCACGGAAGCGACGTAATCTGGTCCTCACGGTCCTCCAATCCCTCACGGAGTTCCTGGCGATATTCCTCGCCGGAATAGGCCGCCGCCTCAGCTCCGCCTTGTTCGTAGAAGTCTGATTCCTCTCGCTGAATCGAATCTATTTCTTCGACCTTCTCAGCGAAGTTCTGGTTGAGGGTCTCCATATCTGGGATAACACCCCCACTCACCCCAATCGAGCGTGCCGCCTGGGTGAGTTTCTCTCGAACCCGGTGTTCGAGCTCAAGAAGATCATCCAGTCGATCCTCGGGGAAGAACGAGAATGGGTAGATTTCCGAGTGCGGGGAATTAACGCGGTCGATACGCCCGTTCCGCTGAACCACGCGCATCGGGTTCCACGGGAGGTCGTAGTTGATGACGTTTCGCGCCTCTTGGAGGTTGACCCCCTGACCCAGGACATCCGTCGCAATCAGAATATCAAACTCGTCAGTGGCGTCCGGTGGGGCATCGCCTGAGTTCGGTGCGAACCCGTGGACGGCTTCCTCGCGTGTGACACCGTACTTCGAGCCGTCGCCGGACACAGCGGCGATGCGACCCTCATAACACGACAAGTCTTCGTCCTCGCTGACGATGGACTCCAAGTACTCGTAAATCCAATCGACGGTGTCCTCGTAGTAGGAGAACAACAGCACCTTACGGTTCTGACGGAAGGCCGACTCGATGTCCTCGTCAGAGATTTGTCGAGCCTCAGCGTCCTCTCTTGCCGTCTCAACGATGTCTTCAAGCGTATCGCGGAGGGCGTGAAGCTTCTCGTCATCGTCTCGGCTGACCGCCTGTGCTCCATCACGCCACCGCTCCAGCATCTCGATGTCGTGTTCCAGGTCAGCCCGAAGCTCGGCGGGATCAGCATCCGCCGCCGCCAGCGAGATATTCCCGTCGCTTGCCTCGTCGAAGACTTCCTCCATCCCTTCGTCACTATCCGTTTCAACCCACTCGTCAATCGCATTTGTCTCAGGGAAATAGCCCTCCTCTATGAGTTGGAGTGCAATCCGGTATTGCGAGATCATCCCGTCGAGGGTGTTCTTGAAAGCGTAGCTCGACGACTCGAACCGCTTGAGGAGGCCCGTCCGCAACAGCCCGACCAGTGAGAGTTCCGAAGCGTCTTCCTCACCTTCAAGGTAGTACGATGGACGGTATCGAGCCAGCGTGAGCTCGGCTTCGTCACGGTCGCCAGCCGCCAGCCCTTCCGCGACATCGTGGAAATATTCGTCGCCGAACGTCTCTGTGAAAGTGTAATCGACACGCTGAGGCTTCGGGTCAGGGAAGTTAATCCGAACTTCTCCACCGTCACCATCGGGCATCGTCGCGTTCTCATAGTGGTTCTTGATGAACCGTCGGGTCCGACGCACGGTCGTCTGGTCAAGGACGTCGAACAGCATATCGGGACTGAGGTCCGACGGGTCCTCCGCCTGAGCCTCCTTGAACTGGTCTCGAAGCGACCGGATACCTTCGTTGGCAAAGGCCGCATCGTTCCTGATGAAGTAATTCAGGAGGTAGTACAGGTCCCAGAGCGAGTTGTTGACCGGCGTGGCCGTGAGCATAACCACGTCCTTAGGGGGATCACCCCGGAGGAGCGTCCGGAGTGCGTGGGATTGCTGGGTTCCGGGATTGCGGAACGCATGGGCCTCGTCGATGACAACCAACTGGTACTCGTCGACAGGAAGACTGAGGTTGTTGGCGTCGCCGCCGAGTTGGCTGTCGTTCCGGAGTTCAGCGTAGGATACCGTCTCGAATTGTACGCCCCACTCAGCCGGCTTCTGTTCCCACATTCCATCACGGAGGTACGCTGGTGCAACGACGAGAGCACGCTGTCGGTTCTCCTGGACGTACTGTTCGAGGAGCTTACCACCGATGTACGTCTTCCCGAGCCCGACCTCGTCAGCAATGATGACGCCGTTGTGTTTGTCGAGGAACCGGTTAGCCCGCCTGACACTGTCTTGCTGGAAGTTGGTCAGGTTGATGGCACCTCCGTCGTCCTCTCGCTCCTCCTCCAGTTCATCCCCGTACCGTTCGTAGAGCACCCGGAGGTAGATGAGGTGAGGATCGTAGGGCTCGAATCGTTCCTCGTAGAGACTGGCGAGGTCGAACGGTTCGCTTTCTTCCCAGAGGTCTTCGAACCAATCGTTGACGCGCCCGGTTACGTGGGGATCGTAGGTACCGAGGTTTAGCTCCAGATTCGAGTTCAGTCCCGCGCCGGTGAAATTCGATGATCCAGCAATCGCCCCCTGACTGTCCGAGAACAAATATGCCTTCCCGTGGACAAAGCTATCCTCGTGGCGGCGCACCTCCACACGGTCGCTCCGGAGGAAATCCACGAGTTCCTGAAGCCCTTGATCAACATCACGCGAGAAGCCAAGCAAGTCCCGGTCGCGTTCGAGATTCTGATCCAGCGTCTGGAGTGCCTCCTCGATGCGCTTGCGTTCGTACGCTTCCCCTCGTGGTTCCTCTGGTTGTCGCCAGCGTTCCTTGCCCTCTTGGTCGGGCTGGGCACCGATTAGAAGGCGAACTTGGTCAACGTGTTCCAGTCCTTCAGCGACCGAAAAGTACCCTCTCGGGTTGAAGTAGCCGGTGACAATGTCGAGATCGGGGTCGTTTGCCAGCCGCTCATCCAGATCCGAGAGATAGGCGTTGATAGCGGTGGCAAGCGTGTTGCCGTCCCGGTTGTCGACGACCTGTGGCCGTTCAGTCATCGTTTCTGGTGCCAGCCGCTTGTTCCGCCTCGCGGTTGGTGTGGTCGAGGTCCAGTCGGTCCGCCCAGCTTGCGTAGTAGTCGAGAACGTGCTCTAACCGTTCTTCGTAGTCCCATCCGTTATGGAAGGTCTCGAAGATCACCTCAACGGGCTGCGTTGAATCACTAGATAGCGGCGGAACGAGTCAGTAAATCAAAGGAGTTGAAGCGGGAGGATGCGAGTGTCTATGACGCAAATCTCCCGCTTCACTGGGGAAGTTGTGCCGATTGCTCAAAACGTTACTGGCGATGGAAGCGAATCCGCCGCCCCGGAAGGTGGCGGCGGATTCGCCGACTATGCTCTTGTTTCCCTACATTGTCTACGGATTTACCTCGATGCGTCCTACCGGATGACGATTGACCTGCTCAAGGAAATGCCACAAATAACCGGGGAGATCGGCCTCAGCGCGGCCGATCTCCCTCTCCATCCACGTTGTGTAAAGCGTTCGACCGAATCAGTATGAGCGTCTGCCGAGTGCTGCTGCGCCAGTCGGCGCAGCTGCACGATCCCTCGAAACACGGAGCTATTGACGCAACATTCTACGAACGATCAGCTGCGAGCCGCCACTACTGCCAGCGAATCAGCTACCGCGTCCAGAAACTCAAAGTCACGAAACTCGTCGATACAGAGTCTCAAGCCGTCCTTGACGTACACTGCTCGACGAACCGGGAAGGAAGCGACGCAGACCTTGCCGAGCAGATCGCCCGCCGGAATGCGGGCGATCTGCGGTCTCTTGCCGCCGATAAAGGTTATGACAAGCAGTCACTCCGTGAAGCACTACGTGATCTCGACATCAGACCACTGATCAAGCATCGTATCTTCGCGCCGTACGACCACGCACACAACGCCAGAATCGACGAAAACCGCTACAATCAGCGCTCTATGACCGAAACCGTGAACTCGGCTGTGAAGCGCTCGCTCGGCTTCGCCGTGCGAGCGCGGTCTTGGTTCCGTGAGTTCCGCGAGATTGCCTTGATGTGTGTTGTCTATAACATAAAGCGCTTCGTCAAACAATGAATTCCAACGCCTTACAGCGATTCAACACGGCCCCTCAACGTGCTCGCGGGTCAAGCCGTAGAGGTGAGCAACAACCGCATCCAGTTCGTAGATTTTCTCCTGTTTCGTTTCCTCGTCAAGTGGGCCGTATTCGACGCCAACCGCTTCCGCCCAATCACTATAACGGTCATCGACAGCGGCCAAACGGCCGGAAAGCTCGATAACACGTTGACGGAGAGGATCCGTATCATTAGGGCGCGGAATAGGGAATGAGTTGAAAATTCCGAAGCTCATTGTCAACTCAACAAACCGCCTCGCATACCAATCAAGTGGGATTGATGAGAGGACTCCCAGTAGGTAAGCTTCGTCCCGCTCATCACCTCGTGGCCAGATGAGTGTCGGCGCTTTGTGCGTCAGAAACAGCTTAGGTGGGACGAGCGAGGCAATCATCGTCCGCGTGTCTGTACTCCGTGCTACATCGCGGAAAGCTATTCTTGGTCCAAAGCAAGGGAGGGTGTCCTCATTATATACCCAATCCTCAGACATGTCTGAGTAAGGAGACCGACTTCCGGCATAGTGATACGAGCTCTCTCTCTTTTCTTGAGCATATGTGATGGTCACATCGGGATCGACCCATGCATAGTAAGTCCCTGTTTCAGGATTCCATATCTCAAAGGATTCCCCCTTGTAAACCGGCCAGTAGTTGTCCGGAGGATCCTTGACAAAGTGCATAACTTGCGTTCCATCGTCCATCTCTTTGTCTGTCGTCGCGTTGAACTCTTGGAGGGGAACTGTACGCCACTCGCCCTCCTCATCCAAGTCCAACCGAGGGTGTGATTCCAATTGATTGAACACATCAACCGCTACAGGCCTGGCCGGTAGTAATGGAATTGTTGCTGAACCAGCCCAACCTTTTGCTTTTTCCACGGGGAATGTCGGTGGATCAGAACTAACACCTTCTTCAAAACTTTGTGCGTCAGGATATGGGCCACGGAGTGGGATACGTTTGTTCTCCCCACTTTTGTCCTTGGCAAACGAGAATAGGGCAATCGTATATCGGTGCTCTACGCCCTCGAATACCCATCCCGATTTGTTTTTCACAAAGGTTAGGTCTCTGACTATTCCGTCATCCAGTACCTCCTTTCTGAACTGTTCCATCCCCGGTCCCACAAATCCGCTACGCGGGAGCACAACCCCGACGGAGCCTTGATCCGAAATCAAGCTCCAAAATCGCCAAGAGAATGCTTTGTAGAGATCAGGATGAGACTTTCCAATACCTGGATACGGCCCATTTGTGAGAATTTTTCCGCGCTGTTCCTCCTCACGTTTCAGTCGCTCAAACTCGGCCGCCAGGTCTGGGCGATCCTCCTCAAGCTCGTCCATAATATCTTCGCGTTCGCGTTGTGAGACGCCACGAAGACCAGGATGGTACCTCCCCCAGAACTCATGCCGCTCTATTTGTGTCTTCTCCCAAGGGGGATTCCCTACGATTACATCAAACCCGGATTTGTCGCCATCAAACACCTCGGGGAACGAAGCTGGGAAATGGAGGGGATCAATCGTCTCCAATACGTTTTGTGCTTTCTCGTAGCATTCTTCTTCCGTTATATCGATACCCGTATCTGAAATAGGGTCTGTATCAATATCATCATCAATCCTCGAAGCGGAAAGCACATCAAAACGTGCTCGAACTTCCTCTAATTTTTCTTCAATCTCCGCTCGCGTTTCTCGTGCCTCCTGAACTTGTTCAGCACTGGCATCAGCAAAGTTTCCCAGACGTGAGATGTCGTCTCGAATTTCACCCATCACACTCTGTCCACCAGCAAACATACCCAGGGACGACTGTTCTACATCGAGGATGTCAGTCACCTCACCAAGCGTCCCAATACCCGCAAGTGAATCGCCCGTTACGAGATTATAATCAAGGAACGTGAGCGGAAGACCTGGGACAAACGTGTGAACCCAGATGGATAGGCGGGCCAATTCAGTGGCGAGTGGGTTCATATCTACTCCGTAGACACAACGTCGAGCAACCTGACGACGGAGGAGTTGTCCCTGTTCAATATTTGGTGTGTATTCTTCATTCTCAAATGCATCCTCAGCGGCATCTCTGAGATTATCCAGCTCCTCCTCAACGGGCGTGAGTTGGTTTTCAGTGAGATATGCACGGAGCCGTGTTTCAATCCGGTCTACCGCCCCGACAAGAAAGTGACCAGACCCCATGGCGATGTCCGAAACACGGATGTCGAAGAAAGCCTCGGCGGCGGCATTCTCGCCTTCCTCCTCCCGAAGTCTATCGATACGATTGATATGATCGTCAAGCGCGGGCTCAAGCGAATGTTCCAATAGGTGCTCTACGAATCGCGTCTTGGTGTAGTAAGTACCAGTGGCCTTTCGCTCACCGGACTGGCCGTGGAGGTAGACTTCCCCCTCCTCAACCACAATGTCCTCGTCATCATCCCCGAGTGTTTGCTGGCCACCACTCTCGACGGGTTCATAGTGCCCATCTTTGTCTGTAGTCAGCGGTTGTTCAGCCACGGAGAGTTCTGATTCGAGTAGCCCTTCATATATAACTCCGAACTCGCGGACGCCGATGTTTCGGAAGTCGACCGGGCCTTGATACCCGTCTTCGGTCTCGTCGACGAGCAACCGGAACAGTACTGGTCCGAACTCGGCGTTGTTCAGCCGGATGTCCGAAAGCCGCGCACCCGCTTCGGAAACGTCCGCATCTTCGGACAGAATCCGCCCCTCGTAGGCGGGGAGTCCCATTTCTTCGTGACCGTGGTGGATAGCACGCGAGAGCCGCATCACGTCGTCCCAGTGGTCGTAGAAAGAGTCGTCAAACTCACCGCCCTCCTGGACGAGTTCGTGAAGATCGTGGGCCTTCTGTTTCAGCGAGTGCTTATCGTAGCGACCGTTCCGCCGGCGCGGGAGGAACTCCTCGTCCTCGGCGTAGGCGATGAACAGGAGGCGGTAGAGGAGAAAGAGCGCCATCTCGTAGGTCTGGTCGAGTTCTTCCTTCGTCGGGTCGTCGATGTCCCGTGCCTCCGCGATAGCTTCCGCGAGGTCGGGAATGACGTCGTCGTAGATGCGGTTCCGGAGACGCCCACCGAGGTCGGCGGCGTACTCCTTCGAGTCCTCCATAATCTGATGAAGGGCACCGTCGTCGCGGAGGGCATTTGCCGAGAACAACAGCCAGAGGTACGCCGCCTTCTCGTCGGCCAGGAGGTTCGTGTTCACCTCGACGTACGTGTCGGTGCGACCGCGTGAGCCGAAGCCAGCTTCTGGGTTCGTCGTGTACAGCCGAAGCGTGTCGCCGCTACTCCCGATGACGTAGTCCAGATTTCGCTTATCGGCTTCGTTGAGCGCGTACGCTACCGGCGACTTGTTGACAAAGCGATCCTGTTTGCGGTCGAACGACTCGTCCTCCTGGAGGAACATAGCCACGGCCCGTTCGTGGCCGTCACTGGTGTCCTTGAGGACGTAGCTCTGGTCAGTAAGCCGGTCTATCTCGTAATTCAGTCCCTTCACCAATTCTCGCGGGTCGTCCGTGAGGGCCTGTTGAGCGCGTTCAGTAGCTTCCTCCCAATCATCGCGGTCCGGTACCCCAACCCTGAGTTCGTGCGTCGATAGGAGGCCCTGGTTCCGTAGGCCCGCAAGCTCCTCGTCAAGCTGTGGGAGTGTATTCGAAAGGAACGACTGAGCGACGTGTCGATCTGGCTTTTTCAGAGCGGCGTCACAGACGCGCTCGGCTTGGCCGCGGTCGACGTCACGAAACACGGGCGGGTCTTCGCCGCTTGGCCCACACAGGCCGACCTTGTCATCGTAGAGCGCGACCACGAGAATCGGGTTGACCCGACCGCCTCGCCGGTCGGTGTAGGTTCGCTGGAGGAAATCCTTATTTGGGCGTTCGCCGTGATCGACGACGACAATCTCTAACGCGCTGGATCCTTCTCCTTGATAAAACTCAAATTCGGCGTCCGTCCTGTCGTACGTCCACGGACGGCCGCTACGAGATTGGAGGAAACCTAAAGGCATACTTACACCGGTTGTGGGGATAGCTGATATATCTTGGTGGTAAAAGTCAATCCCGGCGAGCGGATTGGCTGGTTTGACGGGCGGATTTACTCGGCGCAAACATCCACTTTTGATGGCATCCGGGTCAGTTAGAGTATAGTCTCCCGGTCGGTTTAGGAGCCGAGTTTGATCCGGTCAATCGAGAGATCGTGCTCAGAGACCGTCACCAGCCAGACTGATGGGCGATTGTCCTTCTTGTACTGGCTAATCCTCGCGGTTGGACCTGTGACAATAACGGGAATATCGTGTCCAGGGATGCGACCCCGTGTGCCGACGTGCATATGTCCGGTCACGATGAGATCGATATTGGCTGATACCGAGGCAAGAAGATCAGATACGTTGGCCCCGTCATCGTAAATGAGCGAGCCTTGTTCATCGACGAGGGGGTACGGCTTTTCGTGGAGAACGAGGATATTCTGGTCAGTGGATGCTAATACGAAAGAGTCCAGATCGACATCTGGCAAGTTTCCAGCGGTGTAGTCAATCCCGAATAGATTGGTAGTCGGATTATCCAGCGTAATTGGGTCGGTGCCCAGTCGAAGCCGCATTTCGGCCCCGTCCGCGAACATCTGGAGGCTTTCGATACCGTACTCCGTGTCATGGTTTCCTCGGATATAGTAGAGCGGAATGTTGTCTTTCAACGGGTCGACGAGGTCTTCTGTAACGGTTACACAGTCGGAGTCTGTTGCTTTGTGGTCGAAGACGTCTCCCGCATGGAGAATGGCATCGACTGAGTGCTCTCGCGCAATATCGAGAGCTTGATTGAAGCCTTTGCGAGCATCGACGGAACGCGCCCAAGTCGGCTTCTCTGATCGATCCCGGTGTCGGTACCCAATATGCGTGTCACCGACGACGAGCAATCGTGTCGGGGTCGAAATGCTATCAAGACGTTCGATGGTGAATTTGTCATTGCTGTGGATGCGTACTTCAGGCCCAGACACGTCATCATATCGCTGGACACGTCCTCCAGTGATTTTGTAATCACCGCCAGGGTGCCAGTCGCCTGAGATACTATGTTTCTCCCAGATGACGACTTTTAGATCGTTTTGTTCCGTATCTGTAGCGTAGAGTTCTACCTCGCGCGGAGGTGCTGGATCGGTATCTATTCGATAAATACGGACCTCCAACGACCCCGGTACCGGCTGGTTATGATGAAGATCGTTACAGGTCGTCACTATTCATAGGTTCGAGGAGGCAATGTTAACGGCGTTGATGAGTGCCGCTCTATCCCTGTATTCTGGTGTACGTATTGTCACCGCTGTGTTGACGCACCTACAGGGTTGCTTGATAGGTTCGACAGTGATACAGGAATGAGCTATTCGCTACTCATCCGCTGTGTCGCGGCATCAATGAAACCCTGATTTCGAAGATTCTTGTTCCAAGTAGAAAGGAACTCATCCAGGTCCAGACCGGATTCATCGTGGTCGTGGGCCAGCGGGTGTTGCGTGAACCGAACCGGCCGCCAGTCGCCGCTGTCGACGACGAACACTACTTCGGGGTCAGACATCAAATCGCCCCGAGATATGTAATATTGACCGACACTAACCCTATCCTCCCCGATCTTCTCGATAGTCAGGTTCTCGTAGCCATCGACCTCGACAGTGTAGTTCTCGTTGACTCCCATTTCGGCAACCGAGTCAACACCCAATTGTTGAAGGATGTCTTTTGCGGCGTTCATGACTTGTCCTCCTCGATAGCCGCCACGATGCGTCCGATGTTCTCCTCGGTGACCTCAATAGCCGTCTCGATGTATGTCTCGTTACCAGTTGCCCGTCCAGCGAACCGAAACACAGGGTACCACTTCTTGATCCACCAAATCATAAGTCGAGCAAACAGTCTAAGCACTGTTGACCGCCTCCCGTCGCCATGCATCGAGGTCTGTGAAATTGAGTGTCCAGCCGTTCTCAGGGAGTTCCGACACGATTTCTCGCTTGAACGACTGATAGTGATCAACAGCGAACTCCTCGTCGTAGGCGTGAGCGAGTAAGGCAATGGAAAGTTGTGCGGGGCCACTTCCTCCGTATCCCCACTCGAACCCCGACGGACTCGCGCTGAGTAGGTCGTAGCGCGTATCCAGAGGTTCACCGTCGACTCTGACTGTACACTCCTGGCCAACCGGTGCTGTTGAATCCCGGAGACCCTGGTAGACTGTTGAGGCCCGTTGAGGGGCATCTTGTCGGCTCAACCCCTGGGTTTCGGGTCGAACATCCTCTTGGCTCATCGCCCCGAAACCTCCTCTAACCGATTTAGTGCATCCCGAAGCTCGCAAGCGGTGTTCGTGAGCTCTTGTGCCTGGGCTTCGAGATCGGCGGCATTCGATTCGAGATTGTCCGCCGTCTCGATGAGTTCTGTCTCAAGCGTCTCGACGTCGACCTGACCGACTTCTATCCGCACGCGTCGGATGTGCTTGCACTCGGACACGGACTCACGGTACTCGAAGTCCGGGCACGTACACGCGGGTTCCCGGAGATCGACAGTATACTCAGAGCCACTCTGAGTTGTGACAGAGAACAGCGATTGTGCCTCCTCGATGACAGTCATGTGTTCCGTGGCGGCCCTGAGAGTCCGTGGGCCGATGTCTGGCTGGACTGATTCCGAGGACATTAGGCGTCACCCACGTTCTCTCGCACCGGAATCCAGTAGGGCTCGTCTGAGTCGAATTTGACGACACGCTCCAGGTGTGCCCTGTCGTCGGTGAGATCGATAGCTTGCTTTGCCGCCGCCAACGTCAGGGTGCCCGTTCGGAACGTGTAGCCTTTTTCGAGTACGCTGGGGTCAGTCGCAAGTCGCACGTCGACGACCGGCCCGAACCGTCGCTTGTTCACGCATCCGGCGCGAGAACTCCACGGCCCTTTGAGCGTGATCTGTTCGCCGTCGACAGTCGTCACCTCAAACGACCGACCGGAGAAGCCGCCATCATTGCCGTCACCGCTCCAGGCGAAGTATTCGACGTACCCGTTGTCGATGGCTGTCCAAAGCCCGTCTTCGTGTTCGAACCGAAGCTCGGACCGGTCTGGAGTTTCGTCGACGAGAACCTCCAGTCGAGGGTCATTCCCGACATCTTCACGCCAGTCGACCTGGGCGTCGAGAATGTTCATCGCCGATCACCGTCGCACTCAACGGGAAGGTCGCGCTCGTTCAGAACCTCGGTTCCACAGCGGAGACACTTGAAGTATCGCTCCAGATATTCCGTCTGGCCTTCGTGCCGGCGGTGGGGGTCAGGGTGCTTTCCAGGCACCCACTCGCGGCGGTCAATCACGAGGTGAGCGTCGACGTGTTTCGCGTCAGGATGGTTTGGTGCCGATGCGTTTATTTCGTAGCTGTCGCTATCTGACATTGGGATTCTCGTCTCCACGGGATACCCACAGAATCCGGTGCTCTGACACCGGGTTTTCCGAAACCAGTTGTTTGGAGCTGTAGCTCTGGGATTTCCCTTAATTAAGGATTAGAGTGGAAAGGTAATAAGTGTTTACTTACTTATCTTTATAGAGCGCAATACTGTGGTCTGTTTTTCTCGTACCTTCTTGATTGATGGCATGTCAGCGCCAGTCGTGTAGCAATCAGACTCCGAATCACGCTGAGCGTAACAGACGGTTCTCCAGGGCTTCGTTGATTTGCACTCTAATCGCCTGTAGAGACTCTGAAACTCTATGTAACAACCTTCCGAAAAGGCTGTTACGCGGATTTTAGGTATGTGAACGACCAGATAACAGGCGTATTAGGGTGCTGGCCAGAGCCGAAAAATCTGAAAACCTTCTCTGTACTCTACCAAGGGGTGTATATCCATTTTCTACCCCATACCCCCCTTTCAGTTCCACACAAAGTATTTGTAGAGTAGTGGTGACGAAGGGAGTGCGATATTGCCTAATTTCGGCGTCCAGAGGGTGTGTAGTTCGTGTAACAGTCTTTTTCGGTGGTTGTTACACGGTATCTCAGGTCCTCTACCTGTCGTACAGGGTTGAAAGTCGAGAATTGAACAAACTACGCTGTTACGTTCAGGGAAAACGGCTATTCATCGGCCGTGAGTGCGTCCTTGTACCGTTCGCTGATCTTCTCCCGAGCGTCCTTCGGGATATAGACGCCGTCCCAGACCCGGACCACGTCGGAGGTGTCGTCGTCGGTCGCCGCCGCCCGGTTCGATTTCGTCTCAGCGTCCGGGTACTGATGCTCGGCCGTAATGTAGTTGTTCAGTTTGTGCTTGCTCTGGGCCGCCGTGGGCGTCGACCGGATGTACTTCTTGTAGTACCGGTAGAGCGTGTCGACGCGCATCGGGTGGTCAAGCTCGTCGTCGACCTGGGGGTCACCGCTGGTGATGAAGTTCCGGACGAACGTCGCGGTGGTGTCCTGGTAGTTATGCCAGTTCTCACGAATCTCGTCGGCGTTCTTCTCGCCCGTGAACTTCTGGTTCTCCTGGAGACGCTGATAGCCTTCGACCGCCCACGCAAGCACACCAGGGAGTTCTTGCTCGACGATCTTGTCGTCGAGTCCACGGATGGCGTCCATGTACTGGTCGTCTTCGTCGAAGGTGAACCGGTTCGGGAACTCCACAAACAGCCAGCGGCGGTAGAACGCTCGCTCGGCGTTCTTGACCTTTGGGACACTGTTCGCCGCGAATATCATCTTGGCTGGGTTCTCCATCTCGAACGCGGTCTGGTACTTCGGCTCGACACGGACACGGTCGCCGCCCGTGAGCTTCTTGAACATCGACGTCTCCTCGATCGTCCCGCCTCGGATGTCGGAGTTCATATTCGCCGTCTTGTGACGAAGCCGCTGGAGTCCGAACTGTGCGCCGGCCATGTCGGTCAGGTCGTCGTGGCTCACGTTGTCGTGACCGAGCATCGCGGTGAGGACGTTCTCGAAGACGCCCTTCCCGTTGTCACCGCCACCGAGGAGCATCAGAGCCTTCTTGAAGGGGTATTCGTTGGTGTGGAGACACGACCCAGCGTACTCCTGAACCATCATCTGACTCTCAGGTTCGACACTCTTGCTGATGAAGTCGTCCCACATCGGTGCTTCAGCGTCCGGGCCTTTCCAGGCGACGGGGAGCCGCATGATGGCGTAGTCGTCGGGCTCAAGCTCGCGGACAATCTCGCCTTCCATCAGGTCCAGGAGGCCATTCTCGACGGCGACCTGGGTGCCACGGATGCCCATCTCCTCCCACTCGACGCGGTATTCCTCGTGGGCGCGGATGTACCCGTTGAGGAACTCCTTTTTGACGTTGTCACCGTAGTGCTCGTTCAGGAGATTCTGGAGGATACGGGCGATCTTCCCCTCGTCTTCTCCCCAGATACCGTCGTCGTAGACAAGAACTCGGTCGTTGGTGAAGATTATGTCTTCGTTCTCTTTGACCCACTGGTGGCACTTGTTCGCCATCGCTCGGTCTTGCATTTGATTCCAGTTGAACTCGTTATGGAACTGGGTAGCCGAGAGTTCGCCGAGGGGTGGTTCGTCGTTCTCAGCCAACTCATCGCTGTCGCCATTCTGGAATCGGTCGACCGTCTTCTCGACGTACTCCCGCCAGTCAGCGATCGGCATATCGACTCGGTTGAACTCGATTTCTTCCATCAGGTCCTCGTACTGGAAGTCATGCTCGAAGGGGTCGTCTTTCCAGGCGGCGATGGTCGGACCAGCACCGCGATGCTTGAGGAGCGCTTGCGGGCTCCCACCGTTTTCTTCGAGAACCGCAACGACCTCGTCGTAGCTGAGGAGGTCGTCTGGCACATCACTAACGGGGGACATCTATTCAGAACCACCCAAAGTTGTTCGATTACTGTTGCACTTGTCTCTCTGAATTGTCAATACTTCTCTTTTTGTCAAGTGTGACTTACTTGCTGAGTTGGCGTCCGGGTTCTGATTGGTCATGTTTTGATCTTCTACGGTAGCGGCTAACCGAATGAACCTATCCGACCAAAACTGACATACAGTTCCGTGACGTACGATAACACGGAAGCTCCACTTCTGGTCGAATTGGCTCCCACATTCAGTTCGACGCTGTCCGGACGACCCAACCCGTCTGGACGGCTTTCAATTCAGATTCAATTAATCGTCAGTGGCGCTGGCACTTTCGTTTAGATTTTCTAAGAGATAGCCAATTGTCTCATTGTAGTTTTCGTGTTCCAGGCTATCACGTAGGTCCTTCACTTCGTCGCGCCGTGTCTTAGTGATCGGACCGAGTGTGGTGATATTCATTTTCTCTCACTCACCTATCATAGTCAAGACAGTGATGTATATATACAAGTTTTCCCAAGCTCGCGGCGTGGCTCTGTATTCACAAGATTAGTGATTCTTCCTTCCGTAGAACAACTAAACCACCAGACTCCGCCAGACTGGATATTTAATTTCATCATATACGGTGAGCTGACACCGGCCCTACGAAGAAGCCTCGCTTTGCCACTATAGAATCACATCTTCTTCTCGAAATTTAGATAGTTAGATAGACTAATCCGATGCTGACATGCCATCAATTGCGGTGGCGAGTAACACGAGAGTATCCAACCCGGTATCAAAGACTAAGGAAATCAGGGGGGTGTTGAGTACTCGGGAGACTTAGGAAATCAGGGGGGTGTAGATTGCAAGCCTCTACATATCGTGCTCACTCATCCGCCATCCTTGTATAATATCAGGACCGTCTGTAAAAATTGGCCGTGGGGGTGCCAGAGACCTTCATCGGGGTGTTTAGGGGGCGTCGAAATTTGGGGTTGGTTCACTCGGGGTCGAGTGTCTCTTGTTCGAGGTTCGGCTCCTCCCACGGGTCGTCCGGGTCGACTGTGCTCAGCGCGTGATCGAACTCAGTACCGGTGAACTCCGCGGTGGTGTCGTCGGCGTCGGCGACCAGCTCCATATTGATTCGCTTGAACCGCGCCTCCATATCGGCCATCGAGTCTGTCCGGGAGCTGTGGACGAGGAAGTGGCGGTAACCCCGGTTCATTCCCGATCCTTGGGACGTATGAGTATCGAATACCACGTCGTGCTCGCCGCCGGGATCGAGGTCGCCGGCCGGGAAATCGTATCGTGGCTCACGGCCTTCTTCAGCGGCGTTCACGCGCTCCTCAGCAATCCGGGAGAAGGTATTGTTGAGATAGTCGCATAACCGACTGGACTGTGCCTGGGCACATACCACGGCCGCTCTGAGGGCACAGACACGTCCCCGCTCGGTCTCAGCGGACCAACCCTCGACGACATCTACCTGTCCGGTTCCAAGTTGGTAGAGAGATCGGACCTGTGAAGTCACATCGCTCTCGACACTGGTATCCTCAGTCGCTATTGTTACAATGCGCTTCCAGTACATATTGTCGTATCCCGACCTAACGAGTTCCCAAGCGGCCCACGCCGCGACCTCCTCGTCGGATCGCCTCACCGACTTCTGTAGCAACGAGCTCACGTCGAAGATGTTGTATCGGGCATCTGTCTGGAATCTTCCAGTGGGCTCTCCATCGTCTCCTACATTCTTAGTTGCCTGTTCGTCTTCCTCGCCTTCTTCTAACTCTCCATCCTCGCCGAAGCGAAGCTGGTCACTGTTGTCACTCACGGTGTTTCCCGGATAAAAATAAGAAGTATAGTATAATAAATCTTTACTATCTGATACAATCGACTGAGTGTTTCCAGTTTAGGGAGGGGCAACTACCTTGAGCACGTGGTCTGAAAACCAGATAAGATGCCGCTTGCTGATAACCAACAACTAACTCGCGTCTGGGATGCATTCGAGGAAAATGAATATCGGATGGAAGATAGCCAGGGTGATATTGTCGATATGGAGACGGCCGATGAGCGCCGACGTGATAGACTCCCCCGTCTCTGTGACCTCATAGACGCTTTCCTCGATGAGGACATGGCGCTGGGTGAGTTCAAGTCAGAGATTGATGGGCAAAACAAGCGATTCCCGTACTGGGGATTCAAAGGTATGAACGGGATGATGTTTTTCAATATGCTCTACAGTTCCGCTGGCGAAGGTCGGCGGGACGAACTTGCTGATCTTCTCCGGAACCTTATCCAACCACCAGAAGACGAGAGTGCGGCCAAAGAGAAAATTCGGACTCTGGAAGGGTTCGTCGAACGGCTTCGCAATGAGGTGGATGACCTCAGAAAAGCACCTCGTCCAGGCTCAATCCCGTACTTTCTCTCGTACTTTTGGCAAGTACACGACCCTAACCGATACCCCATCTATTACACGTCGATGGTGAATGCGCTCTCTGACCTTGCAATCTGGGAGCCGAAAGACGACCTGGCTGACAGCTATGCTGAGTTCTGGGAGTTAAACGAGGAGATGCGGGAATCGTTGGCCGACTATACTGGGCGAGATATGCATCTGTGGACCGTTGAGCATGTCTTCTGGTACTGGCAACAGCGCGATGAGTTCGATGAAGATGACGACGATGATTCGGTGGAGACAACACACCAAACACTCCCGGATAGCTACACACCACCTATTGTGTCTATTCTCCCTGACCTTGCTGACAACACCGAGGAGATGGAGGAACTTGCCGAGGAGACTGGCAACGCTGTTGAAACACTGTTCGAGAACCGTCTGGCGAAGTGCCTCCGAATGATCGGGTTCGAGGTTGAGGAGCTCGGCCAGGGGATGGGCCGCAACCCCGATGGTGTTGCCAAAGACCGGATGCACAATTACGCGATTATCTACGATGCGAAAGTACGTCGCAACGGGTACAGCATAAACACAGGAGACGAGAGACAGTTTCAGGACTATATCAATAGAGAGGTACCAACGCTCCGAAACCAGGGCTTCCGGAACATCTATTTCGCGGTCATCTCGGGAACCATCTCCGATGAGAGCCAAGAGGCGGTTCGTACTCTCAAGATTACAACTGATATTCAGGAAGTCCGGCTTGTCGAAGCCGATGCACTTCTGGCTCTACTTGAGAATCGCTTGCGTGATCCGATGTTTAGCCTTGGTCCGGGTGATGCCAGCGGTCCAGGGATTCAGGACTTCTTCGCTGAGAGTGGTATCCTTTCCGCCGCGGACATTCGTGAGGAACTTGGCATCTAATAAAGAGAACACTACACCCAGATGTGTAAGCAACTTCTTGTCGACGTCGTCTCTCAATTTTCCCCTAAAGCCTTCAGAAGTAGCTCACCATTCTCGGTTAGCTTGTAGTACTTCTGTTGCCGACCCTCCTCGCGTTGTTCGGTGACAGCGATCATCCCTTCTTCCTCCAGTTCATTCAGATGTGTGTAGATTCCACCCGATGAAACTCCGATCTCCTCAGCGATTGCATAGCCGTGAGCGGGGCCGTTCTTGAGTTCTCGAAGAATATTGTGCTTCGTCTTGCCTATCAGACTCATCTCCAAGAAAATCCTGTCCGGTTTTCGGTAAGGTATATAAAAGAAATCCTGACCGGTTAGAAAATCAGATGCATTAGAAATATCTTGGTGGTAAGAGACAGAAGTTGCATGCGAACCTTTGACCTCGCTCAGAGCAACTCGGAGTTTGCCGCTGACGAGTTGGCGAGGTCTGACATTCGAAACGAGTCCGTGCTTGAATCGCTCCTACACGCGAATCCTCAAACTATCCTGGATGAGCCGGTGTTTATTTTCGGGCGACAACCAGCGGTCGACACCGGAATCCTCGATCTTCTCGCCCTCGATCAATACGGGAATCTCCTCATTATCGAACTGAAAGTCGGGCAAAGTGGTTCCGGGAGTGCAAGCGAGGAGACCATTTTGAGCCAGCCACAGAACTACGCTCAGTCACTCGAATCGTACACGTACGACCGCTTGGACGACATCTACCAAGATTACCGGGAAGACATCCAGAGTGGGCGGTGGGCGGTCAGTGACGCCGCTGTGCCCACTGATGATCTTCAGTCAGCCTTCAAAGACGTATTCGGAGAGTCACTGGAGCCAGACGAGTTCAACCCCGACCAGCGGATGGTCATCGTCGCTGAACAAATCACGCCACGGACCCAGAGTAATGCACGGTATCTTCTGGACCAAGGCCTCAACATCCAGTGTATCGAAATTCAGCGGTTTAATTCCGAGATAACCGACCACACTGTTCTTGCGACCAACACAGTTGTGGATCATCACCTCTCGCGTGTGCGTCCAGACCGGAAACTGAACCCGATATACCCTGATGTAGTTCGAGACCTTGTCGAAAGAGTGTTCCCGGAACTCCAGTCCGTCATCGGAGTAGACAGCGCCGAGACGGCGTTTCAAGACATAGAAAGCCACAGACCTCACCTACGGTCGAAGCATCCCAACCACCCAGATGATCTGGTGTACACGCTGTACCTCCGTCCTGTCGAGTGGGGACTTGTGATAGTTGGCATGGATTATTGGGGCGAGGAAGACGAGACGCTGGATACGCTTCGCCGTAATGCGGAACTATTCGAGGAGCGAGGCTTCCAAATCAGTCAGGACCGTACACGGGATCGAATTGTCCGGAGAAACTGGGAAGTGGAGTCTACGGACGTACTGAGCGATGATGCGTTCTTGGAGGAAGTGGCAAACGAGTTTGTGAATCTCGTTAAGACCGGACATGAGGTCTTCACGGGCGACGGGCGGTAACTGACGGCGTGGGCGACGACGGCCCAAAGCAACGGTCGGGGTGGTTTGGCTGGGCGTCTGGATGGGTATGTCGACCTCTTTGGTGGGTTGCCGCCCCACATCAGGGGAGCCAGAAACGGACTGGTGGAGTCGGGCTGTCTATCCCGATGGTCAGGACCGGCCGTTTGAGGGAGAGATCAGAGGCTCCGGCCGGGCTGTGGTAGCCCGTTACTCACCCTTTCGAAGTGAGCGTCACCAGATTTGTTCAGCGGCGTCGTTCCGCGTTTCCGCGTCTGAGTGAAGATACTTCATCGTCGTCGTGACGCTCTTGTGCCGAAGTTGCTCCTTGGCGTGGTGTGGCCCAATGTGATTCGCCCAGTATGTCGCAACCCCGTGACGAATCGCGTACCACGTTATGTCTTTGTGATCTGGGATAGGAAGATCACCGTCGTCGACGAGCCGACTCAGTAGGTAGTTACATGACTTCGAACTGTACGTAGTCCCTTGCTTCGTGAGCCAGAGCTCATCCCGACCACTGTACTTATCGTACGTTGCTCGCTCCTTTAACCACCGTTCAAGCACTCTTGCTGTGCGTCCCTTGATCGAACAATTCCAGTGAGCTTCGTTCTTCGTGGACTCGTCCTTGGGAATGTTGAGCTCGTTGTTCTCAAGATTGACCCACTCCGTAGTAGCTCGGCCCACCTCAATGGGACGGAGCCCAGTGTCCAACGTCACAGCGATGATCGACGGTTCTTTCCAAGAGTTGGCCTGTTTGAAGTGCTCGGGGCCGACCTCGGACTTGGGCACACCGAGTCGCTGGGAGACGAATGTCTTCAGCCGATCACGCTCCTCGGAGGACATGTCGCTATGGTAGCTCTTGATTGAGTTGTACTCCAGCGCCGCCTGATAGAGCGGCTTGAAAGCCGTCCGGCGAAGATAATCGCGCTCGTCGCCAGTTGCTTGACTCAATTCCGGCTTCGGTTCCCAGTCGTAATCGGTTCCGTGGATATGGTTTTGATACTTGAATAGCCGCTGGACAGCCTTCCCGTAGTGGAGTACGCTTGAATCGGCCATCCCGTCTGAGCGGTTGAGGAGTCGGATAAACCGATCCGCGTGGTCGGGAGTAAACTCTGTCGTGTAGGCGTCTTCGTCCTCCCAGAGCCACCGGAAGACAATTTCGAGCTTGTAGTGTGTCGACTGAAGCGTACTCTGTGCGAGGCCCTGGCCTTTCTCTGGGTGTTTCCCGTACGAGCCGAGCCACGAGAGTACCTCCTGTTTGAAGTCGCGGTAATCGTCGACCATGTTGAGCCCGTATGCTTCGAGGTCTTCGCGTGATCGTTCACTAATGAGCGGGAAATCGAGTTCCACTGGTTCCGGAGCCGATGGAAGGCCGTCCTTGGGGGTGCCATCACCGGCGGGGAGGTTGTCCAGCGGATCGGGCTGGTTGGTCACCCGCGCGCACCTCCGGTTGTTTGTGTGCCATGACACTTTCTTGAATCGCAAGACGGCGTAGCTGTCGGGTTGTAGCGTTTTCGTACGTTATTGGACATCGTTTGGCTCTCCTGAGAAGGGCGAAATCAGCCGAGAGAGCCTGTAATACCGTGTAAGCCTAGGCCGGGATTTGAACCCGGGCTCTCGTCCTTACCAAGGACGCGCTTTACCGCTAAGCTACCCAGGCGCCAGGTATACTCCGATTGTCGGGAATTGACTTTATGCGTTTCGATTCGGGGACGGCGCGGCATGCAGTACCGTGATCCCGGCTTGAGAGTCAGTGATCGGTCGCCGACTGCTGGACGTGGTCGTCGGCGCCGTCGCTAGAGCGCGAACCGAGCGTGGTATCGAGGTCGTTGGGAAGTAGTTCGTCGGCCGGTGGGAGCGGAGCATCGGCGCCTCCGAGTTCCGTGGCGAGGTCGAGTAGTTGCGGCGGGACCAGGCCGGCGTCCGCCGTCGGCCACGGACTGTCGCCTGCGGTCGCGCCAGCGATGACTGCTAGCTCGAAGACGTTCCGTTCGAGCGACCGGTCGAGCGAGGCGGCAGCTTCGGTGCTCTCGGCGCTCCGGCGGAGCGTCTGGTCGCGGCCGAAGGCCTGGACCGTCTCGACGGCCTTGTCGGCGGCTTCGGTCCGCGCGAGCAGGTAGAAGCCGCGGGAAACGAGGACGTCGGCGGCGAGTATTTCGAGGTTCGGCTCGGTGTGATCGTTCGGATCGCGCTGGGCCCACGGCTGCTCGTGAGCCAGCGTACGGGTCAGGCGGAGCCCCTCGTAGATGAGCTGGACGCCTGCACCACGTTCCGCGACGGAGCCGGCGGTTGCCGACCCGTCGATCGCTCGTGCACTCGACAGGGTGAGCGCCCCGGGAGCCATCGAGCCCTCGTGGAGTCGGTCTTCGAGAAGCTCACGTAGGGCGTCCGGCTCGATATCGGTGACTGCGTCGTGTGCTGCCTGCCGAGTCCGCACGGCCTCATCCATCAGTCCGGGCTAGGGAGAGGAGGGGCAAAGACCTTTGGAAAGTCTGCCTGTCCCACAGTCATCCCAACCGCATGCCAGCGCCGGGTCCATTCGGGAGACCTGACACTCGCTGGAAACGAGTGAGAGACCGCCAGTCTAGGCAATCCGACAGGAGAGGCAGCCACTGGACCACCCCCATCGACGTAACTTACAGGATGGGCGGGACCGCAGTCAGCGTATGATCGACGAGAGCGCCGCCGGCGATGTCCGGACGGTAACGCTAGCACGACCGGAGCGTCGGAACGCACTGACTTCGGAGGGATTGGACGAGCTAGAGGATGCGATTACGGGGGCTGAGGAGCCGGTCGTCTATCTCCACGGTGCAGGCTCGGCGTTCTGTGCAGGCGCGGATCTCGACGTCGTCGACGCCCTCGACGATTCCGGTGCCGCCGCCGAGTTCGCCGCCCGCGGCCAGCAGGTCGCGAGAGCGATCGAGACCGCAGAGCCGATCGTCGTTGCCGGGATCGACGGCCCGGCCCGTGGCGGCGGCGTCGAACTCGCGCTGGCCTGTGACGTCCGCATCGCGACCTCAGACGCGACGTTCGGCGAACCGGGAGTTAGCTTCGGCCTGTTCGGGGCCTGGGGCGGGACAGTCCGCCTGCCGGAGGTCGTCGGTCTCGGTGACGCGATGGAGTTCTCGGTGACTGGCCGCGAACTCGACGCCGAAGAGGCCCGGCGGATCGGACTGGTCTCACGGCTCGTCGAGCGGCCGGATGCCGTTGCCCGCGAGATCGCAGAGAACGACCCGGCGGCGCTCGCCGTGCTCAAAAAGCGACTGCATGATACGTCGTCCAGGGCCGAACAGGAGCGTCGCGAGGCGGCCGCGTTCGCGGAGCTAGTGATGGAGCGCAAACGAACGAACGAAACCGGCGACTGAAACGGGTCAGTCGTGCTCTGGCGGCGCGGGCGGCATCGCGCGCTTGTGCGCGCTCCGTTCGTACATCTCGCGAACCGTCTCGATGGGCGCGAGGTCGATACCGAGCGTCTCGGCGGTCGCGCTGGCCGAGAGCGGCCCGTCAATATGTAGCGCGAGAATCGGATCGAGCGTGTCGTAGCCGATGCCCATCTCCTCTTCGTCGGTCTGGCCGCTCCAGAGCCCGGCCGTCGGCGTCTTCTCGACCAGATCCTCTGGGACATCGAGGTCACGCGCCAACTGGCGCACCTGCACCTTGTAGAGGTTACCGATCGGGTGACAGTCGACCGCGCCGTCGCCGTACTTGGTGTAGTAGCCTACCTGCGCCTCGCTCCGGTTCCCCGTCCCGAGCACGACGCGGTTCTCGTGGTTGCCCACCAGATAGTTCAGCACGGCACGGCTCCGTGCCCGGGCGTTCCCCACTGCGATGTCGTCCCCCTTCGCATCGGGATAGGCCGCGACGAACTGCTCGATGATCGGCGCGATTTCGATGACCTCGTACTCGATGCCGAGCATCTCGGCGACGCGTTCGGCGTCGCTCATGTTGTCCTCACGGCTTACGGTGCCGGGCATCACCAGCCCCTTGAGTTTGTCAGCACCCAGTGCCTCGACGGCAAGGTGTGCAACCGTCGTGCTGTCGATACCGCCGGAGAGACCCAGCACTGCCCCATCTGCTCCTGCATCGTCGACCGTCTCCGCAATGAACGTCGTGATGTGGTCACGTCGCTCCCCGAGTTCGTCGTCCGATAGTCGAAGCTCAACCATTATACCACACTACGTGCCCAGACGTGTAAATCATGTTCGTTTGATGCAAACCTTATCGGGATTCGTGGGGTGAAAGTAGCCGTTTCGACGGAAAAGACTGCACCATCGCCCCGCCCTGCGAGCAGCCGGTATCGTCGCCTCGTCGATCACCCGACGGAAGCGCTACGTTCAAGTATCGGGGTAGTCAACTCCGATATGTAACGGACCTCGAAGTGAGCGCCGGTGGTAAGCAAACCCCCTGAGTTTGCGAGCCTCGGCGCGCGAGGTACGAGCGCGCCGGTGGTAAGCGAGTTCGACGAACTCGCGAACTGCGGCGCGAACGAAGTGAGCGCCGGTGGTCCAGTGGTAGGACATTAGCTTCCCAAGCTAATAGCCCGGGTTCGATTCCCGGCCGGCGCACTTCCGACTGACACAGTCAGCCGACGTTTGCTTCGCTTTGCTCAGCAAACTCCCTTCGGTCGTTTGCCGCCCGATGTTCGCAAACAAACAGCGTTTGCTCACTCCCGGCCGGCGCATTTCTACTGCGAACATCAGTAAGCAGTGAAATCGCTACTGAATCGAACCCTGGAAGTCGCAGCGCCGAGCAACGCGATGGCGACCGTCTTCCTCCGGTTCGATTCCCGGCCGGCGCACTTCCGACTGACACAGTCAGTCGACGTTTGCTTCGCTTTGCTCAGCAAACTCCCTTCGGTCGTTTGCCGCCCGATGTTCGCAAACAAACAGCGTTTGCTCACTTCTGATCGACGCCGTCGATCAACGTTTGCTTCGCTCCACTCAGCAAACTCCCGGCCGACATCCTGTGTGGCCCGCGATTACGGAGAGTTCACCGGACTCGGCTCGTTCGACACCTGATCGGCAGGGAGTGCTCACTGGGGGCGTGCGACGCTCGAACACCGCATGCAGAGCACGTCCTCGCCGACCCAGTTAACGCTCGTCGAGTCACAGTTCGGGCAGTAGTGGTGGTCCGTATCGTACTCCGTCGATCCCCGGGGAGCGGCGAGATAGCCCGTCTCGACGACTCGTTCGAGCAGGGACGGAAACCGGCGGCGTTTGTACCGGGCGCGGTGGGCGAGAAAGTTGCCAGGAGCGGCGGGGTCTGAGCCGTGTAACTGCTCCCACTTGATGGCGATTTCGCCGTCAGCGAGGCTTCGAGCGACCTGTTTAATCGGCGTTGCGGCGGCCTCGAACAGCGGTGTCGTCCCCCAGCGCTGTGGATCGTCAATGCCGTCGCTCGCGTCCTCGTAGGCCGTACTCGCATCCTCGTAGGCGTCCTCTGTGCCGCTCAGGTCTCCAGCGACGTGGAGGTCAGCGACGAACTCCTCGAAGCAGGCGGCCTGTACCGGTCGCTCCGTGACGTGGGCGAGGTCGCGGGCAACGGCGATGCCCTCGACTGCTCGGCGAGTGGCACGGACGTCACGACCGGCAACGCGGTAACAGATCGCGGCGGTACAGAGGTAGCCGAGGCCGATGCCGACCCAGCCGCGTTCGTCGTCGTCGAACGGGCCGACGTCTTCGCGGGGACCCGAGAGGACCCGGCGCCCGGCGCGGGTGTAGGCGTCGCCAGCCAGTGGATACTCGCGGTCGGAGAGCGCAGCAATAGCGGCGTCGTACTGTCCGTCGTCTTCGGCGCGCATGGACGGCCTACGGTGCGGAGACGCACAAAGGTTCGTCCTGACAAGAGGTCGTAATAGAGCACCGAAGCCGCGGCGCTTTTGCCGAACGACGCCGTACCGGGCGGTAGTGAACCTCCACGTCCGGTACGAGGGCGACGACGACCCGGATAAGTGTACTGCGAAAAAGCTCGAGCGGTTCGATCTGGCGACCCTGCACAAGAGCGACCGGGCGACGCCCTATGGCGTCGTGTTGAACCCACACGCCGAACAGGCGCTCTCGCCCGCCGATACGACGGTGAGCGATCGGCTGGTCGCGCTCGACTGCTCGTGGGAGAGCGCCCGCGAGGCGCAGTTTACCGTCGACGGCGAACACCGGGCGTTACCCTTCCTCGTCGCGGCAAACCCGATCAACTTCGGGAAGCCGTTCCAGTTGACGACCGTGGAAGCGCTGGCCGCCGCGCTGTGTATTTTGGGCGAGCGCGACCACGCCGAGCGAATCCTGGCGAAGTTCACGTGGGGCGAGACCTTTCTGGAGATGAACGAGGAACCCCTGCGGCGCTACGCCAACTGCGAGGATTCGAGCGACGTCGTCGCGGTCCAGCAGGAGTATCTGGATCGGGAGTGATTGGGTGTGCGAGGTCGGGAATGGTTCAACGAGAGATGGGTAGTGACAGTTACTCCTCGACGGCGTCGAGCAGTGCCGAGCGGGTCTCCCGAAGCCGGTCGAGCACGGCGTCGTAGGCCAGTTCCGACTCGGTGTCGGAGGACAGCCGTTCGATCACACCATCCGATAGCTGTTCGGCGATCACCTCCGTCGCCGAGAGGAGCCATTCGGCCCGATCGGCCAGCCGTCTGACATCGCCCGGTGCGACCCCGTAGCGGTCGTCTAGCTGCCCGGGATCGACGCCTGCGATCCAGTCGTCGAGGATGCGTGCAGTCTTGACCGTCGCGAGCCAGGACTGGAAGTTGCCATCGAAATCGCGGACGGACTTGGTGAACTGGGCTTCGTTGCGCATGGCGAACTCGCTGAGGCGGCCCGCCTCCTCGCTGCGGACGTGCTGAGTGCTCATGTCTTCCGTATCACAGACCAGTTCGAGCACCGTCAGCGTCGTGACGCGGTCCATCGTCGCCGCCGTCCCGAGCGCCTCTACGACCTCCGCACCCGTGAGCGGGTCGACGTAGACCCGCGAGACGAGGCGGCCGAGATCGGTCGCAACCAGTCCATTGTCACGGCGGAGCATCCCCGTCGCGTCGAGATACGAGAGCACTTCGTCCGTGAGGTCGACCAGTTCCTCGGCGTCGCGCTGGTGAGCGAAAAACGTCGAGGCGAGCACGTCCCGAAGCCCCTCGCGGTCGTCCGCGAAGCCGCTAGCGAGCGTCGCGAGAGCGTGCGTGCGAAGCGCCTCTCTGGAGGCGAGTTTCGACTCGACACGCTCGGGATCCGCGCCGATGTAGCGCTCACGGAGATCAGCGGCGTCGACCCCGGTCGCGACCAGCATCGCCTCGCCGTAGGGGTCCAGACCCGGCCGGCCGGCCCGCCCGAACATCTGGTGGACCTCCAGGATGGGCAGGGGTTCGTAGCCGTCGCCCGTGAAGCGCTCGTGATCCCGGACGATCACCCGTCGCGCGGGGACGTTGACGCCAGCGGCGAGCGTCGGCGTCGCACAGAGTACGGCGAGATCACGGTCTCTGAACGCCTGCTCGACGACCGAGCGATGCTCGGCGCGCAGTCCCGCGTGGTGAAACGCGACGCCGCCCTCCGTGGCCTCCGAGAGCGACCGCCCGGTGCTGGTCGTCGCAGTCTCGCCGATATCGCTCGCTACCGCCGGAGCCTGCCGGAACTCTTTGGCGGCCAGCGTCCGGGCGAGCGTCTCCGCCTCGCGACGGGAGTTGACGAACACGAGCGACTGGCCGCCGTCCTCGATCGCGTCGGCGACCAGGGCCGTCGTCGGCGGTTCGTCTCCCAGTTCGATACGTAGGCGGTCGCCGTCGTCGAACGCAACGCTTCCGTCGTCGTAGACGCCGGTCCGGAGATCGATCGGTCGCCAGGTCGAGTGGACGAGTTCGGCCTCCAGCCAGTCGGCGATCTCTCCCGCGTTCCCGACGGTGGCCGACAGCGCGACGATCTGCTGGTCCGGAACGAGTCGCTGGAGTTTCGCGAGCGTGACTTCGAGCGTCGGGCCCCGGCCCTGGGCGTCTAGCAGGTGGACCTCGTCGACGACGACGCACTCTATCGCTTCGACCCAGCCGGCACCGTTCCGGATCGCCGAGTCGACCTTCTCGCTCGTGGCGACGACGATGTCGTGCTTGCCGAGCGTCTCGTCGTCGGTGTCGTAATCGCCCGTCGCGACGCCGACGCTTACGTCCGGAAGCTTCGAGAACGTTTCGTACTTTTCCGTAGCAAGCGCCCGGAGCGGGACGACGTACAGCGAGGAGCCACCGGTCGACAGCATAGCTAACTGCGCGACAAGCGTCTTCCCGCTGGCGGTCGGCATCGCCGCCACGACGCGCTCGCCGCGCGTGATTCCGGCCTCGACCGCGGCCACCTGCGGCGGGTACAGCGATTCGATCCCCCGCTCCTCGAAGTGCGCTACGAACTCCGACGCGAGCGACAGGTCCCGGACATCCATCTACCGGGTACTGGGGCGAGATCGTATTTAAACTACGGGGCGGCTATAGCTGTCGCGAACCATCAAGCGCGACGAGAACGGCGTTTGCACGCGGGGTTGCACGGTACTTGCGCCACTTGCCGTCTTTGCGACGCGTGACGAGACCAGCGTCGGTTAGCTTCGAGAGTGCGTGGCTGATCGCGCTATCGCTGACGTCGAGCAGCGGCGCGAACTCACAGACGCAGAGTTCGTCGTCCGCGGCGTGGAGCATTCGAACGATCTTGTAACGGGTCTCGTTCGCCAGTGCAGAGAGTAGTTCAACGTCGGTATCGAGGTCGGAGCCACCCGCTACGGCGTCGAGCGATTCGAGTTCGGCCAGTCGCTTGGTCACCTCCTCGTCGGCACACGCGTCCCGGTCGTCGGCGAGGTACCGCTGGAGGCGTTCGTTGGACGACATACCCGGATTTGAACGGATACTGAATTAAGGGTTTTGGAGTGTCTCTCGAAATCCCAGTAGATCACTAGTCCAAACAATTTAGTATTCACTGATATGACTCTAGCTCATGGCCGAAATAATCGAACGGCGAAACTGGACGAGTGACTGGAGGCCGATCCGCACGGATCGCTGCGGAACGTCGAAACGCCGTCGAGCGGGGTGTCCGGACTGATGGCTACCCACAAGCAGGTCAACTACCAGGACCTCGAACCGGTCTCGGGCGCGATGCGCATGTTGAGTGACTCGCTCGACAGCAGGCAGGTCGGCGTCTCAGTCGTCCGCTGTGATCCTGGCTGGAGAAACAAACCGCACGGCCACGCCGAGAACGGTCACGAGGAGATCTACCTCCTGCTCGAGGGCCAGGCGACAGTCGTAATCGACGACGAGCACGTCGAGATGGAAAGCGGCGACGCAGTCTGGATCCCCCCGAGTTCGACGCGCCAGATCAGAAACAGCGACATGGAGAGCGCCTTCGTGCTTGTCAGTGCGCCGGCATCACGCTGCGTCGCCGCGACCTGCGAGGGCGAGGAGGACTTCTGGTCGACCGAAGGGTTCGTCGGCTAACTATCCCCTCATCGGTATCGAAGCGTTTAACAGTATGTTTGAGCAAGTGTTCAAATGAATTCGGCAACAAGCCGATTGCTAGACGAGTAGTCGCCGGACATACACTGCCCGAACGATTGAACGAATACTACGATTCAACGAATGACCGAACTAACCCTCTATGAAGAAGCGATGTGTTGCTCCACGGGCGTCTGTGGCCCCGATCCAGACGACGAACTCGTCGAAGTAAGCGCGGCGCTGGACCAACTCGACGACGAGTTCGAGACCGTCGAGATCAGCCGTGTGAACATGCAACACAACATCGAGCAGTTCCTCGAGACCCAGCGGATCTACGACCTCGTACAGGACCACGGCCCGTCCGTCCTGCCGATCACGGTCGTCGACGACGAGATCGTCGCCAAGGAAGAATACCTCTCCTACGACGAACTCGAAGCCAGCCTCGAGAGCCACGCCCAGCCCCAGGAGGCCTAATACATGCCCGAAACCACACACGAGGCCCGAGAGATCGTCGAACCGAGCAGCGAGGACACCGAGTTCGTCTTCTTCAGCGGCAAAGGCGGCGTCGGCAAGAGCACGGTCAGCTGTGCGACCGCCACCTGGCTCGCCGACAACGACTACGATACCCTGCTGGTCACCACCGATCCCGCACCGAACCTCTCGGACATCTTCGAGCAGGAGATCGGCCACGCGGTCACCGCTATCGACGGCATCGAGAACCTCTCGGCTATCGAGATCGATCCCGACGCCGCGGCCGAGGAGTACCGCCAGGAAACGATCGAGCCGATGCGCGAACTGCTCGGCGAGGACGAGATCCAGGCCGTCGAGGAACAGCTCAACAGCCCCTGTGTCGAGGAGATTGCCGCCTTCGACAACTTCGTCGACTTCATGGACAGCCCCGACTACGACGTGGTTGTCTTCGACACCGCGCCGACCGGACACACGATCCGGCTGATGGAGCTCCCCTCCGACTGGAACGCCGAACTGGAGAAGGGCGGCTCGACATGTATCGGTCCGGCCGCCTCGATGGAGGAGAGAAAGAAGGATTACGAGCGCGCAATCGACACGCTCCAGGATCCCGACCGAACCTCGTTCGCGTTCGTCGGAAAACCCGAGGACTCCTCGATCGACGAGATCGAACGGAGCGCGAGCGACCTCGGCGAACTCGGCATCGAGTCCCAGCTACTGATCGTCAACGGCTACCTGCCCGAGACGGTCTGTGAGGACCCCTTCTTCGAGGGGAAACGTGAGGACGAGCAGGACGTTATCGCCCGAGCGAACACCGAGTTCGACGCCGACGCAATGGCGACCTACCCACTCCAGCCCGGCGAGATTGCGGGTCTGGACCTGCTCGACGACGTCGGCGGCGTGCTCTATGACGGCGACGAGGCGACGGTCGACGTCGGCACCGCGGACAACGTCGAGGTCGACGAGGGGGTCGACTTCAACGCGCTGGCCGATCCCGACGCCGTCGCCGACCAGCTACGGCCTGTCGACGGGACGCGCTACCTCTTCTTTACCGGGAAAGGCGGCGTTGGCAAGAGCACCATCGCGTCGACGGCGGCGACGAAACTCGCCGATAGCGGCTACGAGACGCTCGTCGTCACGACCGATCCGGCCGCCCACCTGGAGGACATCTTCGGCGAACCGGTCAGCCACGCGCCGACCTCGGTCGGGAAGGAGAACCTCGACGCGGCCCGCATCGACCAGGAGAAAGCGCTCGAGGAGTACCGCGAGGACGTCCTCAGCCACGTCCGCGAGATGTACGGCGAGAAAGAAGACACACAGATCGACGTCGAGGCCGCAATCGCCAACGTCGAAGAGGAGTTGGAGTCGCCATGTGCCGAGGAGATGGCGGCCCTGGAGAAGTTCGTCAGCTACTTCGACGAGGACGGCTACGACATCGTCGTCTTCGACACCGCCCCGACCGGACACACCCTGCGCCTGCTCGAACTGCCCTCCGACTGGAAGGGCTTCATGGATCTCGGGTCGCTGACGAAAGGGGCGGCCCCGGCGAAAGGCGACAAGTACGACGAGGTCATCGAGACGATGCAGAACCCCCAGAAGAGCTCGTTCGCCTTCGTCATGTATCCGGAGTACACGCCGATGATGGAGGCCTACCGGGCAGCCGAGGACCTCAACGAGCAGGTCGGCATCGAGACGGCCTTCGTCGTCGCGAACTACCTGCTCCCCGAGGAGTACGGCGACAACGCCTTCTTCGCGAACCGCCGCGCCCAGCAACAACAGTACCTCGGCGAGATCAGCGACCGCTTCGAGGTGCCGATGATGCTCGCGCCGCTCCGACAGGACGAGCCGATCGGCCTCGACGAACTGGGCGCGTTCGGCGAGGAGATCACCGGACTGTCAGACATCAGCAGACGGGAAGAGGTGACTATTCAATGAGCCAGGAAGTATCCAACGAGCAAGCAGTCGAGGAGACGCTACAGACGTTCGTCGAGACTATCAAAGACTCCGAGACCTACGAGGCGTTCATGGCAGCCAACGAGCGCCTCGAGCAGGACTCCGACGCGATGGCGCTACTCCAGGAGTACCAGCAGACACAGCGCCAGCTACAGACGGGCGAGTTCGACGAGTCCGTAATGAGTGAACTGCGAGAGCTTCAGGAGGAGCTAAACGACAACGAGACGATTCAGGCCCACCGCGAGGCTCAAGAGGCGTTCGTCGGCCTGCTACAGGAGACCAACGACGCCATCAGCGAGCAGATCGGTCGCGAGTTCGCGCAGTCACTCGGAGGTGGGTGCTGTTGAGCTCCACCGACGAGGACGTGCTGGCGGCAGCCGAGGCCCTCGGCGAGGAACTCGCCGCGTCAGAGACGGACGCTTCTGAACGCCAGTTCGAGTCGTTACTCGTGGAGTGCAACGAGGCAATCACTGAAGAGACCGGCATCAAGTACGGCGAAGCCTGTGACGCTGGCGACTGCTGTTAAGTCGGCCAACGAGCAACGAAAAGGATGGCCGCGGAGTCGCCGATTAGCTTTCGACCGGTTCGGCGATCTCGTGTAGTTCGTCGACGGTGATCTCGATCTGGCCGTCGGGATCGGCCGATCCGGAGACCGGATCGAACGAGAGCGCGTACTCGTGCCAGTCGCCGATCCGGGCGGTCTCGTCGAGTATCTCCGCCTCGCTAAAGCCAACATCGCTCTCGGTGACGACGACCGTCTTCGAGCGACCCTCCGTGGGTCGCGATTCGAGTTTCAGATCGTAGGTGTGCCAGTCGCCAAACCGCGCGGTTACGTCGAGAATCTCCCCTTCTTCGAAGCCACCGATCGTTTCGATGATCTCGTAGCTATTCCGTGTCATACAGAGAAACACAGGTGCTGGACGCTGAAAAGGGTGTTTCCAGACAATAATTCATATATACGGTCGACGTATGTGTTCCAATCGCCGTGATTTCAAAACGTACAGGTGCGTGTTCGGTCAAGAACTAAAAATAGTCTAGTCTCGATTCGAACCGACTGCAGACTCGCTACCGCTCGTCTCTCGGAATTCGGATCCACTCGTCGATGATTCTGTCGCTCAGAGGTACGTTCGCCAGAAGAATAGTCCATCCTGGATTCGAACCAGGGTCGAAGCCCCCAGAAGGCTTCAGGATTGGCCCCTACCCCAATGGACTGACATGTCTCTAACCGCTCACTTACGCGAGCGCTTCATCAGTTTGTACTGCCCTTTGCTATTTGAGGGTTTCGAACTCTTCCGGTGTGAGTCGGAAGAGTCCCCGAAAGCGCCTACCTGATCGGATAGAGATCAGTCATCCGAGGCTGAGTCGAACGCGTCGGCGCCCTCTGGAACGGTGTAGTGTTCTTTCCGATGGCAGTTCGAACAGAGGATGCTGCATTTTTCCATCTCGGCACGGATCTTCTCTCGTGAGTAGCCATACGTGACCATCTGGCCGATTGCCATCTTTTTGTCTGCACTGTCGAGGTGGTGGAAGTCGAGACAGGCCGGGTCGGCCTCGCCACACCGAGTGCAGACGGCGACGTCGCGTTTGTACGCGTATACCCATGCTCGGTTGGCAGCACGGCGGGTTTTGGTGCGTTCATTGTTCGTCTCGCGATGTCGGTAATGCCAGCGCTGGTCGGCTGTGAGGTCGCTCCACTCCAGTTCGTCGGGGATGGTGACGTCGTCTGGTTGGGCATCAAGTCGAGAGCCGCGCGAGTACGCGGTTTCGAGCTCGGCTTGCTCTTTCGCTGCGTTCCAGCCGTCCGTGACTCGTAGGATGGTCGACGCCGAGGGCGTCAATCCCAGTTGTTCGTACTGTGCTTTCGTCGGCGATTCACCCAGTCGCTGTGCAGCTTCGCGGAGTGATTTGAAGCAAGTCTCTTGTGTGATCATACAAATCCTGGCGCGTCATCTCGGATGAATACTCGCGCCCCACCCGTTGGGGCGCGTGACAAAACGAGCGGGGAACGTACGCCCAGTAGGATGCGTAGATCAGTTCATAATCGATTAGAGACGTTAAGACGTGTACATAGTGGCGTTCGGAGCATGGGACGAGTCAGAATCGGGTCATACTCGGTGGCCTCGTCCGAAAAGCACTCGACAGTAAACGAGTAGACGGACGTCTAGGTGCCAGAGACTGGATGAGCGCTCTAGCCCGAGCAGTGAGGAGACGGCCGTTTTTTACCGGAAGAGCCTCCAGAGAGTGTAATCTACGCGATTGCGGGCTCACCACGTGAGAGTAGAATTGTTCATAATTGGTTCCCGTCTGCCGGTTTGACCGAACGAGCGAGGCCCCACACGGGTGAGCCTGTCCCAACGAGCAAGAGACGATTGGCTCAGTATCGAGCGATGCAGACGATATACTCGGAGAGAGCTACCCATCTCCGGGCAACAGTGTCGATCTCGACGTCGATCGATTGTTCTTTCCGACCTAGTTCGATTCGTGGTCCCATGAGACAGCCACTACCGGCCAATAGAGCCGATTATGAAAAACGAGCGAGTCTGTGAGAACGCGCGAACGTATCGCTAAAAGAGGGACCAAACGAGAAGTCAGGTATGAGTATGCAGTTAGGCCAAGCGAGCCGATAGCGACTTCCGTACCTGATCATGTGTGACCGACACCGACTTTGTACTCGATCTCGGATCCCTGTATATGTACGTTGGACGCTTCGTCGTCGTCGGCCCCTCAGTGGGCGCGTATCGAGTATCGTCACGGTCGTTTCCGAACCGAAAGGTCGTCGAGCGCGACGGCGCGCTGACCGTCGTCCCGACCGCCGAGGCCGAGGAGACCGACAACCCGTACGTCTCCTACAACTGTGTGCGGACGGCGGGCGACGCGGCCGTCCTCGGCAACGGTTCGCACGTCGATCCGATCACGGAAAAACTCGAACTGGGCTATCCCGCTCGTGACGCGCTCGCCGAGAGCCTGCTCGCGATGGATTACGAGAAGGACGACTACGACACGCCGCGCGTCGCCGGCGTGATCGGCGAGGATGCCTACATCGGAATCGTTCGGAAGGACGCGTTGCTCGTCGAGCAGGTCGAGGAGCCGACGCTGGTCGCGACCTACGAGAAGGACTCGCCGGAGGCGTTCGCGTTCGACGCCGATAGCGCGGCGGCGGCCGCAGGCCAGGCGTACGACCTCGACCTCGAACACGCGGTCTGTGCGGCGGGTATCGAGCGAACCGACGAGGGCGTCTCGCTGGCTATCGAGAACGGCGAGTAAGCGACTGCGGGCGAATTCTGAAGGAGATAGAGCGTGTAGCGATGCCCATGGACATCGGCGTCATCTCGGACGTGCACGGAAACAGGGTCGCGCTCGATACCGTCCTCGCGGACATGCCACCGGTGGACGCGCTGGTGTGTGCCGGCGACGTCGTCGGCTACAACCCGTGGCCCGCCGAGTGTGTCGACGAACTACGCGAGCGGAGGGTGCCGACGGTGATGGGCAATCACGACCGGGCAGTGGCGAGCGGGACGTCGTTCCGGTTCAACAACATGGCCGCGGCGGGGGTCGAACACGCCCGCAAGGAACTCGACGACGAGCAACTGGCGTGGCTAGACGCGCTGCCGGACGAACGGATCGATTTCGGCGGGCGGATGAAACTCGTCCACGGCCATCCCGATGACCCGGACCGGTACACCTACCCCGACGAGTTCAGCGCCCGGATGCTCGACGAGGAGGACGTGCTGGTGATGGGCCACACCCACATTCAGCACTGCGAGCGATTCGGCGAGGGGATCGTACTCAACCCCGGCAGTGTGGGCCAGCCACGCGACGGCGATCCGCGGGCAGCCTACGCCGTCGTCGACCTCGATGGGATGGACGTCGATCTTCACCGTGTCGAGTACGATATCGACGCCGTGATAGAGGCCGTCAGAGGGACGGAGCTACCCGATCGGATCGGCCAACGATTGAAAAAGGGGCAGTGATCTAGAACCGCGTTTGCATGATCTCGAGGGCGGCCTCGCGGTCCGTCCAGTCGACGAACACGGCGATACTGGTCGCACTCGTGATGACGTCGAGGATGTTGATACCGTCCTCACTGAGGGGGTCGATGATATCCGAGAGTACGCCCGGCTGGTTCGGGAGCTGGCCGCCGGTGACGCGAATGACGGCGATGCCATCGTCGACGGTGATGCTCGACAGCGGTTCCTGATCGACGACCTCGCGATGCAGGACGGTCTCGGCGTCTTCGGCCTGTCGCTCGTCGACGTAGAAGGTGATCGAGTCCATTCCCGAGGCGACGGCGTCGACGTTGATGTCGCCCTGGCCGAGCGCCGTGGTGAGTTCCTGCAGGACGCCCGGACTGTTGCGGATCGCACGACCGGCGACGGTCATGCAGGCGAGCGGTTCGTCCCGCATGTCGACGAGACTGCGGAACTGGCCCTCGACCTGCGTCCCGCCAGTGAGCAGGTCGCCGTGCTGGTAGTGGACCACCCGAACGCCCATGTTCCCCTCTTTGTATGCCAGTGCGCTGGGCGCGACGACCTCGGCGCCGCGGAACGAGAGGTTTCGGAGTTCGTCGACGGTGATCTCGCCGACGTTGCGTGCTCCTTCGACGACACGGGGGTCGCCCGTCATGACGCCCTCGACGTCAGTGACGATGACGACCTCGTCCGCGTCCATGTACTTGCCGAGCATGACGGCGGTCGTATCACTGCCACCGCGCCCGAGCGTGGTCAGCGATCCGTCCGGAGCCTGTGCGAGAAAGCCGGTAATGACCGGTACGACATCGCCAAGCCGTCCGGCGACGTCCTGGGCCCGTTTGTGGGTCTCCTCCACGTTGACCTCGCCGTCCACGTCGGTCAGCACCGGCCACTCGTCGCTGCCCGGTTCGAGGAAATCGGCGTCGACGCCGCGCGCGCCGAGCGCTGCCTTGAGCATCCGGACGCTGGTCCGTTCGCCCATGCTGACGATCTCGGCGCGGTCCGCGGGATCGGCCTCAAAAGAGATCTCAGAAAGCAGATCGTCGGTCGTACTTCCCATCGCGCTGGCTACGATGGCGATCTCGTGGCCCTGTTCGACGGCCTTGGCGATAGAGTCTGCGGCACGGTCGATCCGGTCGCCGCTGCCGAGACTCGTCCCACCGAACTTCACGACTACTCGCATACTACCACCCGGCCGCTCGTGTGACTGTGGCTCATGCGGGTCAGTAACCAAGGGGAGCGGATAACTGTGTCCATTGCGCTCCGACCGGGATTGTCGTTCGTGATACTCTCAGCGATCCCCCACAGAGAGGTCAGTTTCGAAGCAAACCGTCGAAACGCGGCCGGGAGCGTCACAAACGGTTTATCTACGTGGATCAATAGCACATAGCATGGAGATACGGGACGCAGTCGAAGCGGACGCCGACGACCTCGCAGCCATCGCGGACTCACCGACGGACGTGATGCGCAACCTCGTCCACGACCGGACGGTTCGTGTCGCCGAACCCGAGGGGACGGCGACGGATCCGAACACGGATACGGACCGCTCGGAGCGCGAGTTGCTCGGGTTCGTTAGCTTCGACGCGAAGACGAATACGGTCCACGTCACGCAACTGGACGGGACCACGGAAGCATGTCAGGCACTCCTCGCCGAACCGATCCGGTTCGCCAGACAGGAGGGGATGGACGTCGAACTGCTCGCTCCGACCTCCGAACCTGCGGTAGCGACTGCGGCCGAGGAGCTCGGCTTCGTCGCGGCGGGAAAGGGGCCGAAGTTCTCCGGCACCTCGACAGTTCGGTATCGGCTCGACCTGTAACGCGTCGGTGGAGCCGCGAGGGGAGCGATACGGAAGACGTCAGTCGGCGGTGCCCCCGGTAGCGCCGACAGGGGATTCGTACTTCAGGTCGGCGGCGAGGTTCGGGTGACATTCGGCACAGACCATCCGTATCCGCGTATGGGTCATTACGGCATCTCTGAGACGGTGCTCGAACCGGTGCGGGACGTCGTCGCCGCAGGTTTCGCAGGTAGGCATGATAGTCGTACACACACCGAGAGAATATAAATTTTGTCCAAACAGTCAGCGCTGAGTAACAGATTCAGATGTTAATTCGCTTGTTATCGCCAACACCAACAGTTCTGATCAGTAAAACTTTCGTATCGTGGTGTCGAGCGTGTCGAGGTCGACGATCGGCGCATAGCCGGCGTCGGGGTCGATGTTGACGCTCTTCTGGAAGTCAGTCTGGGCCTGCCAACAGCCGGAGTTGATCGCGAGAACGTTCCGGTACTTGCCGTAGCCGAGTTTATGGACGTGGCCCGTGTGAAAGATGTCCGGCACCTCGTCGATGACGAGGTAATCTTTTTCCTCGGGAGCCAGTCGCATATGCCCGCCGTACTGCGGCGCGACGTGACGTTTCTTCAGCAGGTGATACATCGGCTTTTCGGGCTCCTCGTAGGTCGCTTTCTCGTCCGGGAATTCCGCGATAATCTCGTCGAGCGAGACACCGTGGTACATCAGCACGGAGACACCCTCGATGGTAACGGTCGAGGGGTTGCTCGTGATCCGTGCGTCGTGGGCGGTCATGATGTCGCGCAGTTCCTCGGTGAACCCTGGCTGGGGCTCTGCCAGACGGACGGCGTCGTGGTTGCCCGGGATCATCACGATCTCGATGTCGCCGGGAACGGCCTTGAGATGTTCCGAGAACTGCTCGTACTGTTCGTAGATATCGACGATATCGAGTTCCTCGTCCTGATCGGGGTAGACGCCGACCCCCTCGACCATGTCGCCGGCGATCAGGAGATACTCGATCGCTTCGGCCGCTTCGGTGTGAAGCCAGTTCGCAAACCGGTTCCAGGCCTCGGTCATGAACTCCTGGCTGCCGACGTGGATATCGCTGATCAGCGCGGCCTGGACGTGCCGGTCAGCGGTCGACGGCTCGAACGTTCGCGGCACGTCCGGAAAGTACAGCGAGTCCACGAAGAGGATCCCGCCGTCGTCGGCGAGCGTTCCCTCCACGGCGATCACTTCGTCGAGGAGCAGTTCGTCGACCAGGTCCGCGAACTCGCGGTCTTTCATGACGAGACAGGGGAACGTTCCGGCGGTGTCTTCGAGTTCGACCAGCCAGTGACCGCTCGCTGTCGACCGGATATCGTTGACCATGCCGACGATGGCGGCGTCGGTGTTGCCGCCCATCGATTCGAGCGTATCCGTCGGCCGGTGGTTGACTCGGCCGCGCAACTGCCCGCTCAGTCGCTCGAAGCGGTCGCGAAACACGTCGACGAAATCGTCGTACTCGCCCGTCCCCGTGCTCTGGCCCGTCATATCGTTCGCTATCTCGATCGATCGGTGGGCAGCATCGCCACGGTTCGCGCCGTCGGCCCCCTCGAACGCGGTCGACGAGTCCGTCGCCCTGACAGTCGTCTCGGTATCGTCCGTGGGATCGCCTGTCACCCCCTTCGTTTCAGGTGGAGCATCCCGGACTCCATCTGCCTGTTCCGGCTCTCCATCTCCAGTTGAAACCGGGGGGTCGTCGGGTGGGGTAGAGACCGTTCCGTCCCCTGATTCGGTCGCTCCTGCCTCCGTCACGCGCCGGACTCGCTCTTTAGTGACAGTCAGCGCGTCGTCCGGGGTCGACTCGACCACTGCCTGTAACGTTCGCGCGGGGTTCTCGGCGGACGCGATCAGCGTCACGGCTTCGCGGTCCGCGTTGTAGCCATGTCTGGTCAGTTCGCGAACGATTCTGGCGGGAGCTTCCAGCGGCACTACACATAGGATACCGTCAGGCAGTCAAAAACGTGCCGGACCGTTCCGGTAGCGAGCAGAAGGTTGATTTTCGGTGGCCGAATAAGCAAGAGCAATGAACGACAGGCGGGACGGCGACGAGACGGACCCTCCATCGCCGTCGGATGACGATGGTGACGAGAACGTCGGCCACCGAGACCGAACGCACTCCGGCGACGACGGGAGTCACGGCGAGGAGGCCGACACCGACGAGACTGTGCCGGACGAGGCAGGCCTCGACGAAACGTCACGCCAGGGCCGACACGAAATGCTGGGCCCCGAGCCCAGTACCGAACGGGAAGCGACTGCCGCCGGAAACGGTAGCGGCGAGGACGTGCCGGCCCCCGGGGAAGACCCGGTCGGCTGGTTTCTGAACACGCGAAACAGTTCGGTGCTACTGTTCAAAGACATCGCCAGCAGTATCGCAATCGTCGCGATCATCGGACTCGTGCTGTTCTCGATCAGCGGCGTCTGGCCACCACTTGTCGCCATCGAAAGCGGGAGCATGGAGCCACACATGGAGAAAGGCGATTTGGTCTTCCTGACGGAGAACGACCGGCTCGCATCGAGCGACGCGGTGGCGGCGGGCGTCGTAACCCACGAAGCCGGTGAACAGTCCGGCTACACCAAGTTCGGTGACCACGGCGACGTGATCATCTTTAGACCGAACGGGCAGCAACAGACGCCGATAATACACCGCGCGCACCTGTATGTCGAAGAGAACGAGAACTGGTACGACAGGGCCAACAGCGACTACATGCGCGCGGACAACTGCGCCGAACTGAGCAACTGTCCGGCCCCACACGACGGCTTCGTGACGAAAGGCGACAACCCGAACACGAACCGACACTACGACCAGGTGGACCGGTATCAGATCGTCAAACCCGAGTGGGTCGAAGGAACGGCGGAGGTACGCGTCCCGTATCTCGGCTGTATCCGCCTGGAGTTCTCCGAGACGGAGTCCTGTCGGCTCTAGCGCGTCGCTGACTCGCTCGTAATACGTAACTCAGGACGGCTCCGACGGTTCAGTTGTCGAACCGTGCCTGCACGAACGGTTGGACGTCCTCGATGTCGCCGATCCGGGAATCGGACATGAGCACCGCTTCGGTCTCCTCGATCGGGACCGAGAGGCTGATCTCTTTCGTCCGGCCGTAACGCCCCTTGGAGACGACGACGGCATTGACGATACCGAGCATGTCGAGTTCGCTGATCAGATCGGTGACTCGTCGCTGCGTGAGGACGTCCGCATCGATCTCCTCACACAGACTCTTGTAGATGTTGTACACCTCGCCGGTGTTGATGTTGTGGACGCCGTTCTTTTCGAGCAGGATCGTCGAGAAGAGGACGAGTTTCGACTGGGTCGGGAGGGTGCGGACGACCTCCACGACTCGGTCGAGTTCGATCTTGTCCTGTGCCTGCCGGACGTGTTCTTCAAGGACGCGCTCGGACTGGTCGCGCTCGGCGAGTTCCCCCGCGGTACGGAGGAGGTCGAGCGCGCGTCGTGCGTCGCCGTGTTCCTGCGCGGCGAAGGCCGCACACAGCGGAATCACGTCGTCGGTCAGCGCGTCGGGTTTGAACGCGACGTCCGCGCGGTGCTGGAGGATGTCGCGGAGTTGATTGGCGTCGTAGGGCGGGAAAACGATCTCTTCCTCGCCGAGACTCGACTTGACGCGAGGGTCCAGAAAGTCGGTGAACTTCAGGTCGTTACTGATCCCCATGATCGAGACGCGGGAGTTGCTGAGTTCGGAGTTCATCCGCGAGAGGTTGTAGAGGGTGTCGTCGCCGCTCTTCTCGACGAGTTTGTCGATCTCGTCGAGCATGATCACGACGACGCGTTCGCGGTAGTCGACGGCATCGAAGAAGACGCTATACACACGGTCCGTCGGCCACCCAGTCATCGGGACCTGTTCCATCTCCTCGCGATCCGCCTTCAGTTCCTCGATGCGGTCGTCGAGCCCCTCGACGGAGTCGAACTCCGTATCGTCGAGAACTGCTGGAGTGGCCGTCGAATCCTTTCTCTCGAAATCGGCGGACGCACCCGTGTCCTCGGATGTCTCGTTTGCGGTCACGTCCGCCCGGAGCGACTCGAACTTCTCCAGACGTTCGTCGATCAACTCCTCGTTCTTGTCGATGAACTTGTTGGCTAGCTGGGCGAGGACCCGATACTGCGTGTCGGTGACCTCGCAGTTGATATACTCGACGTCACACGGGACACTGTACTTCTGTGACGTGCTCTCTAGCTCCTGGCTGACGAACTTCGCGCTCGCAGTCTTTCCGGTTCCGGTCTTCCCGTAAATGAGGATATTCGAGGGCGTTTCACCGCGAAGCGCGGCGACGAGAATCGTCGCCATCTTGTTGATCTGTTCTTTTCGATGGGGGAGTTCGTGTGGTGTGTAAGACGGCCTGAGCACTTCCTTGTTCTCGAAGATCGGTTCGCTGTCGAGCAGGTCGTCGAACAGGCCCTGGTTATCCCCTTCGACCTCGTCGTCGAGCACGACTTCGTCGAGATCGAGGTCGATAGACTGTGCGCTATCGCCCTTCTCACTGTCGCCGTCGGATCCTCGTTCGTTGTCAGCCATCTGTCAATCTGCTCCGGCAGTCTGGTGTCGTTTGACCCCTCCGTTTCACGTGGACACAACAGCCCAAATCTCCAGAGTCGCCGTCAGATAGTGTGTACGACGTGTATATCGGGTCCGAACTGTGCCAGATCGTCCAGTTGATGCAGACGAACCAAAGGTGAAGCAGGGTCTTAAATTCTTCTCATTTTCCATCAGCAGTTCAATCCGGTCAGTCGTACCGGTCCGACAGATGGTTTTCCTGGACGATTGTTGGGACAGTCTGGCACGAGTATAGTTGCTGACCGTTGATCTGCCGACGGATCCGCGCTCGATGGGAGCTATGCACGGTCGAAACGCATGCGATCGGGCGTGGACACGTGAACGGTAGCTAGAGGGCCGTATACAGAGAAGTTCCAGATGAAACGGAGGGGTTGGTGTGGGTTCCCAGTGCCTCAATACGCCCCCTCTCGCATTGAAAGGCGACTCTTTCGCTGTGTTCAAGCAGTTTGTCGAGTCACTTCGAATACATAACTCGGTCGGGGGATATCGGACCTCATCTGGTGAGGTCCCAGCGAGTCGATGACAGGTGTGTGAGAGAGTTCCAGACGAAATGGGGGGGTTGCGGAGGATATCTGCCAACCCCCCCACCCCTTCGTTTCGGGTGGAGACGGGATTAAGAGGGGCCAGGGGGTCGGAGATGATGCAACATCTAGTGCGGCACAAAGCTTTATTATGGTTGCATAGAAACAGTATCCGCAACACAGACAAAACCGTGTTTCAGGGGGTTAGTGTCTGTTGTATTTCTAGTACAGCCTACAGTTACGGTCGTTCCCGCCGCAATCGTGATAGCTACCCACACGTCTCTGCCCGGCTCGTCGACGAACACAGGGGTGGGGGGATGGGTCTCTACTCGTGTTCCACCCGAAACGAAGGGGTGGGGGGTCGCCCGGTAAGCTCCGGGCAAAGAACAGCAGTAATGCTAACAAGGAACGACCGACCGACTCCGACCAGCAGAATCCGCCACCGGAGACTGAATTATCTACCACGGCAATCGGAACCGATGAGACGTCCCGCTAATCGACTCTTCTCCGACCAACTCTTCCCCGAATTCGACTGTCTTGGGCGCTACTCGAACTCGACTGTCTTTCGTCGTGAACTGTCTCGATCTGGCTGTTGGGAAGTGTCTCGTCCCGTCTCGACGCCGGGAGAAACTGTCGCTTTCGGATAATATATTGATTAGTTGATATCCGTCTGACCAAGGCTTAAGTAGGTCGGGTGTCGTTGTAGCGCCATAGCACCTAGCCCACACGCGGGTGCGGGGTGAAACACGGTGAAAAAGGATGGGACTATTTACAGAACTCAGGGATAGCGTATCCCGCGTCACAAATCGACTCTTCTCCGAGGACGAACAGAAACGAATAGGTATCTATGGGCCGCCGAACGCGGGAAAATGTCTTGCGCCGGACGAAGAGGTGTTGCTGTCCGACGGCAGTTACAAACCGATTCGGGACGTGTTCGAGTCGGTAGCACGCTCGGATGTGGAGACAACGGATGTCAGCGATAGTCCGGACGAGACATGGCTGGAATGCTCGGACAACGACCTCTCAGTACCGGCGTTGACCGACGACCTCCGATCGACCGTCGGAAACGTCACACACGTTTTCAGACAGCGGTATGAGGGCGAGCTGTATCGCGTTCGAACCCGAATGGGCAGGGAGATCACTGTCAGTCCGAACCACCCGTTTATTGGCGTCACCGACGCAGGTGTCGAACAGGTCCCAGCACGAAACGTCGACCAGGGACTTCCGATTGCACTGCTGTCCTCGTTTTCGACTGCAGGAGGTACACGGTGGCAACTCGATCCCTCAGACACGCTCTGTACTGATGGTGGAACCGTCAGTATAGACTCGACCTTCCACGATCCCAAATCGGTCAAACCCCTCTCAATCGATCCCGAGGTGGCGAGGTTTTTGGCGCTGACCATTGCGGAAGCACAGCACGACGAACGCTTCGTCGCCTTCGCCAACAAGGACCCGGAACTGCGAGACGAGTACGAACGGCTCGCAAAACAGTTCGGTCTGGAAGCGACGACCTACGAGTACGATGGCAAGACGCCCATCGTCCGTATCAATAGCAAATCACTCGTCGAGCATCTCCGCCGACTCGATTGTCCGCCGGGCGCATCTAGAGAGAAGTACATCCCGGAAGCGATTCTGACCGCGTCCGACGGGACTGTTCGACCGTTCCTACGGGCGATGTTTGATTGCGAGGGGAGCGTTCAGGGCGCAGGGAGCGCTGACAGAGGGCGGTACGTCACCATCTCAAGTGCCAGCAGAGAGCTACTCGTAGGCGTCCAGATACTCCTGCTCCGGTTCGGAATTGTCGGAAAGCTACGTGAGAAAACCCACGACGGGGAAACGTACTACGAGTTCGAAATCGGACGGAGCGATCAACACCGTGCGTTCCGCGAACACGTTGGCTTCGACGATGAGGCGAAAGCAACCCGTCTCGACAGGCTCTGTAACGCGGATTCGAATCCCACAGTGGATACCCTTCCGTTGATGGATACACTCGAACGGATCCGGGAAACGCTCGATGCGACCCAGACCGAGTTTTACGGCGACAATAAGCACGTCGCACGGATGCGGCGACAGAACAGTATCAGCATCGACCGACTCGAATCGATGGCAGAGCAGCTTCCCGAGACTGAGGAGACTCGACTGATCCACGACATCGCAGGGAGCGACGTGTACTGGGACGAGGTCGTCTCAATCGAACCGATCGAACACGACGGGTATATTTACGACCTCACCGTCGACGAGCACCATACGTTCACGACACGTGATGGCCTCGTCGTTCACAACACGACGTTGGCCAACCGCATCGCTCGTGACTGGACCGGCGACGCCGTCGGCCCGGAAAGCCACGTTCCACACGAAACGAGGCGTGCTCGACGCAAGGAAAACGTCGATATCGAGCGCAACGGCAACTCCGTCTCGATCGACATCGTCGACACGCCCGGCGTGACGACGAAAGTGGACTACGAGGAGTTCCTCGAGTACGACATCGAGGAGGAAGACGCCGTCCGGCGCTCCCGGGAGGCCACCGAGGGCGTCGCCGAGGCGATGCACTGGCTCCGCGAAGACGTCGATGGCGTCATCTACGTGCTCGACTCGACGGAGGATCCGTTCACCCAGGTGAACACGATGCTCGTGGGGATCATCGAGAGCCAGGATCTACCAGTTCTGATCTTTGCCAATAAGATCGACCTCAATGGATCGAACGTCCAACAGATCGCCAACGCCTTCCCGCAGCACGAAACGGTCGAGCTGTCTGCGCTCGAAGGCGACAATATGGACGAAGTGTACGACAAGATAGCGGAGTACTTCGGATAATGCCGGAAGTAAAAGACCCGTCCGACGGCGTTCAGATCGACCTGATCAGCGGTGAGCGGATGGAGGGAATGACCGGAATGGAGAAGATCAGGATGATTCTCGATGGGGTTCGCGAGGGCAACATCGTCATCCTCGAACAGGGGCTGACGCCCGACGAGGAGTCGAAACTCATCGAGGTGACCATGACCGAAATCACTCCCGCCGATCCCGAGGACTTCAACGGGATCGAGATCGAGACGTACCCGCGCGGCGAAACGGACGCGGGGCTGTTCTCGCGTCTGATGGGGAAAAACGAATCCTCGAAACTGACCGTGATCGGCCCGGCAAACCAGATCGAGACACTCCACAAGGACGAGACGCTCATTAGCGCCTTGGTCTCCCGGAAATAATGCCCCACCAGTGTACGAACTGTGGTCGAACGTTCCCCGACGGCTCCAAGGAGATGCTGTCGGGCTGTCCGGACTGTGGCGGGAACAAGTTCCAGTTCAACCCGGGTGATCGTCCGGCCGACGACCCCAGTCCGGGCCGTTCCGAACCACCGGACCGCTCCGGCGTGGCGAACACGGTCACCCAGGCAACCCGGACGGTTCGTGACTGGGTGAGTGGCGACGACAGTGGACAGCCACAGCAGGAGCATCCGGTCGATTCTACGTCACAGGAGGGCTCCGCTTCGAGTGGAACTACACGGAGTCAGACGGGCGATGCATCAACCCGGACGGCCGATGCGTCGACCCAGTCGTCAAATCCCGCCGTGACCGGTCCCGACGAATCCACCGGAGCCAGCGACTCCGCAGAATCGCACCCCGATTCGCCTACCCCGGACGACGCCAGTGAAACGACCGAGTGGCCGGATCATGGCTTCGAGGACCCGTACCGGGATCGACCGGAACCGACGGAATCGGATCCGAAAGAGTGGCCGGACGTCGGACAGCGACCGGAGCAAGAAGAGCCGTCCGAGGGTTCCACCCCTCCCGCCGACCCCGCCAGCGAGGCGGACGCAGCCAGCATCGACACGTCCGAAGACACGGCGCAAGCGAGTGCACGATCCGACGTCGTCTCGCCGGACGAACTCCCCGAGGGCCCACCCACGCGACCGACCGACGAGGGCAACAGTCATCGCGATTCCCCGTCCGCCGGCGGACAGACACGCCCCGACGCGTCGGGTGGCCGCATCGCGAGCACTCCGGACGACGACGATAGTCCGGACCTAGAAGCACTGCGCGCCGAACTCAACGACCAGTTCGAGAGCATCAAGATCGTTCGTCCCGGCGAGTACGAACTCAACCTGATGGAACTGTACGACCGCGAGGAGTATATCGTCTCGCTGATGGAGGACGGCCGCTACGCCATCGAAGTACCGGACGCCTGGCGCGGCGACGACGATCGGTAGCGCGGCGATTCTACTCGGCCGCCTGCGCTTCGACCGCTTCGATCAGCAATTCGGCGACGTCGACGATCTCTATCTCTTCTTCGAAGCCACCCGTCTTCCGCCCGTCCTCGAACATCGTCGTGCACATGGGGCAGGCGACGACGAACTTCTCGATTTCGGCACCGGCGTCCGTATCCTCCAGCGCTTCCCGCAGTCGTTCCTCGCTCGGTTTTGTCTCCTCTTCGACCTCGATCCAGAGGCCGCCGCCACCGCCGCCACAACAGAAGGAGTTCTCGCGGCTACGCGGCATCTCGTAGAGGTCGGCCCCCGTTGCTCGCACGAGTTCGCGGGGTGCCTCGTACTCGTCGTTGTACCGCCCGAGGTGGCAGGGGTCGTGGTAGGTCACGGTGTAGTCGAGTTCGTCGCCGGAGAGGCCGAGTCGTCCCGCCTCGACGAGCTCTTCGACGACCTGTGTCCAGTGTTTCACGTCGATGTCGCCGTCGGCGTTCCACTGCTCGTCGTACTCGAAGGGCATCATGGGGTCGTCGGCGAACTCGGCGAAGTCGACCTCCGGATACTCGTTTTTCATCGTATTGTAGCTATGCGGGTCGGTGCAGACGATGGTCTCGAACTCGCAGTCCTCGAACGTCTCGACGTGATGGCCGGCGAGTTCGAGGTAGAGGAACTCCTCGCCGATCCGGCGGATGTCGTTGCCGTCGTGTTTCTCGTCGTCGAAGAGGATCCCCCACTCGACGTCGGCTTCCTCGAACAGGCGTGCCAGCGAGCGGGCCACCTTCATGTTCCGGTCATCGAAACTGGGGTAATCGCCGACGTACCAGAGATACTCGACTTCCTGCTCGCGGGCGTCGGTGGGTTCGAACTCCAGTTCGTCGGCCCAGTCGGCCCGGTTGCGCTGGGCCTCTCCGAACGTGTTGCCCTTCTGCATGACATCCTGGAAGACGTCCTGCATGTTCGAGTCGACGGCGCCCTCGTCGACGAGTTGTCGGTTCATCCGGGTGAAGGAATCGAGATGCTCGATCTCGACGGGACAGGCGTCCATGCAGGCCATACAGGAGACACAGGACTCCATGGTCGAACTGTCGATCACCGACGTTCCACCGTCGGCGATGATCGGCTTCGGTCCGCCGTCCCCGTCGCCCTCCAGCGACTCGCGGTAGGCTTTCAGGTCGAGGATCACGTCGCGCGGATCCAGCGGGCGGCCCGAGGCCTTCGCGGGACAGACCGACGAACAGCGCCCACATTTCGTGCAGGCGTCCTGATCGAGGATCTCCTTCCACGTGAAGTCGTCAATCGATTCGGCGTTGGTCGCGTCGAGGTCGGCAGGGACACCGGGCAGTCGTGCGCCCGCCTTCTCGTCGCGGGTGACGACGTTCGCAAACGAGGAGAGCATATGGAACGGTTTGGCGTAGGGAATCGCGGCGACGAAAGCCAGCGCGTGAATCGCGTGGACCCACCAGACGACGGTGTAGACGCTCTGTGCACCGCCTGCCGACAGCCCGACGCTGTCGAGCGTTGACGCGATGAAGTAGCCGACGAAACTCACGGTCTCGTGTCCGGGGAACCCGCGGCCCAGGATACCGAGCCCTTCGAGGAGGAATCCGCCGACGCCGAGCACGAACAGCGTCCAGATGAACAGGTCGTCCTCCAGACTCGTGTGTTTCCCCCACAGGCGAACCTTCCGCACCCAGTATCGGCTGTACATCGCCATCCCGATACCGACGACGAACAACAGGCCCATCGCGTCCATCACGAACTCGTAGGAGAGATAGAAGTCGCCGACCCAGAACGAACTGCCCGTCAGCGGCCGGTAGAAGTCGATGTCGATGGCGAGAATCGTCGTCCCCATCAGGAGCGTCAGAAAGCCCCACATGATGAACGTGTGCATCACGCCGGCGTAGAAATCCCGGTTGAACTGTTTCTCGTTCGAGCCGACGATCTTCACCGCGGAAACGATCCGACCGACGATGTTGTCGAGGCGATCCTTCGAGTCCTCCGCGCCCTGTGCGTATCTGGTCACGCGCTCGTACGCGCCGTACAGCAGTATCAGGATCGCGACGACTGCGAGGTAGTAGAAGATCACCTCGCCGACGTGGCTGATCCCGTAAAACGTCGGCCGAGTTATCTCGCCACCGCTTTGCGCGATAAATGTCATGTATTATCACGGGAGTAGCTGATAAATAAATCTTCCCACGGATTATGACTGACCCGTTCACGTCGTGCGCGAATCTGAAACAAGTTCTCTGTTTATAAAAACCTCACCCGCCTCGCCGTGCGATCCGAGTGAATCCGTGATCACCGACTCAGAGAAGCGGCGACAGCAAGAGTACGGCGCTCATCACGACCACGGGAACGTCGAGTCGAGCGGCCGAGAGCGCGGGCAGGGTCGGGTTCCACGAGAAACACCGGGCCTGTAAGGCGAGCGCGAGGCGGTTCGCGCGTCGGAACGTCCGCGCGACGCCGAGCACGCCGATCAACTGCACGCGCCGTCGATAGCTGGCCGTCTCGCCACCTCGCGCCGCAATGGCGTCGCGGATCCGCCGGAGATCCGCCTGCAGGACCGGCAGGAACCTGAAGACGAGCGAGACGCCGATTCCCAGAACGACGCCGGGGCGGCCGGGCACCGCCCACTGGATCGCGGCGCGCGAGGCCCGCGGTGCGGTCGTGACGACGTACGCGGTGCTGACGAGGAGGAGCAGGACGACGCGATAGCTTGCGAGCGCCGTCACCAGACCGTCTTCGACGTCGAGCCACGGTGGGCCGAGCGTCGCCGCGGCGAGAAGCGGTGCGAACGCCAGCAGTATCAGCGGGAACCTGATGGACCAGACCGCTCGGAGGGGCGAGACGCGGGCCGACGCGAGAACGACCAGCGCCAGCACGGAGAGAACCGCCATCGCCTCGGGCGTCGAGTGACCGAACGCCCCGATAGCGAAGGCGATCTGAAAGCCCAGTTTCGCCCGCGCGTCGAACCGGTGGGCGAGCGTTTCGCCCGGTTCGTAGCTCAACATTGGCGTTCTCCCGTCATCGGCCTGCCGGCACCCGAATACCGATCCCGTCGAGGGCCGTCCCGACGGCGTCCGGCGTGGCATCGACCGCTACCTGCCCGTCGACGAGCGCGACGACGCGGTCGGACAGTTCGAGCACGTCACGCAGGTCGTGTGTGACGACGACGATGCCGGTCCCGCGCTCGCGGAGGGCCGCTAGCTTTTGTAACACCGACTGTCGCGCTGGCTCGTCGAGGCCGGTGAACGGTTCGTCGAGCACGAGGTGGTCCGGCTCCATCGCCAGCGCGCCCGCGATGGCGACCCGCTCTTGCTCGCCGCCCGATAGCTGGTCGATCCGTTCGTCACCCCGCCCATCCATCCCGACGGCCGAAAGCGCCTCTCCCACGCGGCGGTCGATCTCGGTCCGTTCGAGGCCGAGGTTCTCCGGGCCGAAGGCGACGTCGGTCCCCACGGTGGTGGCGACGAACTGGTCGCGGGGTGACTGGAACACCATTCCCACGCGCTGGCGCGCGGAGAGCAGATCCTCGGTGACATCCGTCCCGTCGACTGTGACGGTCCCCTCGTCAGGTGTCAATAGCCCGTTGAACTGGCGGACGAGAGTGGTCTTCCCGGATCCGTTTGCGCCCGCGAGGACCACGAATTCGCCGTCGTCGATCCGTAGCGAGACCTCGTCAAGGACGCGGACGTCGCCGTACTCGAAGACGAGGTTGCGGGTCCCGATCATCGGTCGTCCCCTCGCTCGGCGGTCACTGGATCACCCGGTGATGCTCCGTGGCGGCCAGCCGACGACGTGTCCGCCCTGTGCGATGGCAATCGCCGCTACCATCTTGGCGGCTTCGCCGGGGAAGAACACGACCGCACCCCCGATGATCGCTTCGGAGAGGTCCAGTCCTAGCACGATCATCAGTCCCACGATCCCCAGCGCGTAGACGACTGCCGCGCCGGCGACGAGGCCGGCGATCAGTCGCGCTACCCCAACGTCGGCCGGCGAGTGCATCCCGCTATCACCGTAGATCACGTACCCGATCACGACCACGGCGATCGGAAACGAGAACAGGTAGCCGCCGGAATTTCCGAACAGGTGGCCGATTCCCGCGGCACCCAGGGAGAACACTGGTGCGCCGACTGCACCGGCGACGAGGTACAGCACCATCGACACGCCGCCCCACTTCGCGCCCAGGAACAGTCCGACGAGAAACACGCCGAGGATCTGGAGGGTGATCGGTGCCGGCGAGTACGGGTACGGTACCGCGAGATACGCCAGTACACCAGTTAGTGCAGCCATCAGCGCGGCACCGGCGATCCCAACGACGTTCTCGGCATCGACGAGGTCTACGCCACTTTCTGTCTCGTTCATACCCGTTCGATGTTGGTAAACCAATGTTAATACTTCGGTTTACGAAGCCCCCTTCGTCAACAAGCTTTTATACAGCCACCGGTTGATACACCTCTTACCGATGGACGAGAAGACCGAAGAACTCCGGGACATCTTCATCGACGTGACGGATGAAGAGTCCGTAACGGAATCGCAGGAGGATACCCGTGGATCGATCACAGACACCGACAACGAGGAGATCCGCGAACGTGTCGAGAGCGTTGTCGAGAGCATGCGCGACCGCTATGAGTTCGAGACCGATCTCTCGAACGAACAGTTCTGCGAACTGGTCGACGGCTTCTACGCGGGGGATTCCGACGCCGAAATCGCTCGCGAACTCGACGAGTCGCGTACTACTATCGTCCGCGCCCGTCTGGATATCCACCTGATCCGGGACCGTGACACGGATGCGCCGTTCGACCTCGACGAGTTCCGCCGTCGGGTCAACGACGACCCCTCGACTAGCGAACTCGCCGAGGAGTTCGACGTCAGCGAGTCGACGATCCGGCGGTATCGGCGGGTCGTCGCCACACAGAACGAGTCCCGACAGGCCAACGACCGGTATCGTGACGAACTCGACAGCATCATCGGCGAGGCCGACCTCTCGGCGCATCTGACCGAAGATGTCCAGGAGGACGGCCTCGACGATGCCACGGAGGGTATGGAGACAGACGTCTCCTTCTGACCCTCGGTCGGTCTTCTCGTATCGCCGCCTGACCTCCAGTTCCCGCCGGTTTGTGCCTGACCCTTTTATCCGATCCCGAGCCAGCCCCGGTATGGCTACCCACGCGTTCAGCGACCTCCGCCGCGCGGCGTTTTGCCCGCGACAGCTCTACTATGCGCGCCGTGACGACGACCGCGCACCGCCGCCGGATGTCGAGCGCCGCCGAGCGCTGGCCTATCGCTACGACGAACTGATAGACGCATCCGATGCGACGCTCGAAACGCTCCCGCTTGCCGTCGACCCGTCGACGTTTCGCCGTACCCTCCAGCGCGCTCGCTCCCGAGTCGAGGACTGGCAAGACCTCGTGGACCCCCCTCGGCGGGACGTCCTCCTCACCGGGCGGGAGTGTCGCGGCGTCGTCCACAAGTGTCTCGCCGACCCGCCGGTCCCGTCGCTCGTCTCGACCGGCGCGCCGCCCGAACAGGGCGTCTGGCAGCCACAGTCGGTCCACGCCGTCGCGGCGGCGAAAGCCCTCGCCTGGGAGCGAGAACGACCGGTCGAGCGGGCCTACGTCGAGTACCCGACACACGGCGTCGTCCGCTCGGTTCCGATCGATGGCCGCCGAAAAGCCCGGTACAGAGAGACGATCCGCACCATCGAGTCGCTGGGCTCACCCCCACCCCGCTTGCAGGACGACTCGAAGTGTTCGGCCTGCGAGTACAGCGACCAGTGTGGCGTCGAGACGCGGACGTTGCGGTCGCTACTGGGGTTCGGGTAGCAAACAGAACCCAGGACTGTGCTGCTTCTCAGTGGTCGGCCAGCCACGTCTCGATCTCGTCGCCAAGCGCGCCCAGGCGGTGAAGCTCCCCCGATGCGACGTCGACGACAGTGCTCTCGACGCCCCCCGTCTTGCCGCCGTCGAGGACGGCACTCGCTGCGTCCTTGACCTCCTCGTCGACATCCTCGACGCGGCGCGCGCTCGGGCGGCCGCTGACGTTCGCGCTCGTCGCAGTGATCGGTTCGACGCGTTCGAGCAACGTCAGCGCGAGGTCGTGATCGGGCACGCGCACGCCGACCCGGTCGCTACCGGCGGTCAGCACGTCCGGGACTACCTCACGACGCCCGCAGAGCACGGTGACGGGCCCCGGGAGAAACCGCTCCATGAACGCCCGTTCGCGCTCGGTCGGCCGGACGTAGGACGTTGCCGCGTCGACGTCCGGCACTGCAAGCGAGATCGGGTTCGACCGATCCCGTACTTTCGTCTCGTACACGCGTTCGACGGCGGCCGGATCGAGAGCGTCCGCTCCGAGGCCGTACACCGTCTCCGTCGGGTAGACCACGAGGTCGCCATCGCGGATCGCGGCTGCCGCACGGTCGAGATCGCTCATCGACCGATACTGGGCCGCTCGTACAAAAAAGCGTACCGTCTCAGTCGCCGCTACTCGGCCGCTTCGATGGCGCTTGCGATCTGCTGGTAGAAGTCCTCGCCCTGCTGGGGCGTGACGAGTTCTCCATTGACGGTCAGCGTCGGCGTCGAACTGACACCAAGATCCTGTCCCGCCTCGCTATCGGCCTCGATCACCGGCAAGTAGGTGAGGTTCTCGGCAGCATCGCTGACGACTCCGCCGTCGGCCCCGACCTCGTTTCCGACCTGCTCGACGACGTCGAACGAGTACTCGCCCTGATACGTGAAAATCTCCTGCGCGAACTCGAAGAAGGCGTCGTCACCCTCGGTATCCTGTACCGCCCGGGCCGCGCTCGGGATCTGGTACGACCAGTCCTCGTTGACGACCGGGAAATCGTGGTGCTCGTATCTGATGCGCTCGGTATCGACGAACTCCTCTTTGACCGACGGGTAGACGTTCAACTGATACGTCTGACAGTGGGGACAGCTGAAGTCCTCGTAGGCTGCGACGGTCACGTCGGCATCGGGATCGCCCTGTACCGGTGTCGGTAGCTCGTCCACCGTTTCTCCGTCCGTATCCGGCGATCCGCCACCCAGACAGCCGGCTACTGCGCCGGTGATGCCGGTCGCCGCGATAGCCAGAAACCGCCGACGAGAACGCTGCTCTCTCATACCTGCTGGGTAGGTAACCCGCCCCCATGAACTATTCGGCTTTCGTCTCGACCGAGCGGGTCTGTCCCCCGCAGACGGTGTCGGAACGGCTTTGAAGATCGCCCACACACATCCCAATATATGGAGGTTTTCGGGTCGAGTGGAACGCGGGGGGTCGTCAACGAGTCGCTGACGCCGACGTTCGCGATGCAGGTCGCACAGGCTGCGGGGACGGTCTGGGACGAGGAGCGGGTCGGCGTCGCCCGCGATACGCGAGTCACCGGCAAGATGCTGGCCGACGCGGTCGCCAGCGGACTGGCGAGCATCGGCACCGATGTCGACCGCCTCGGCGTCACGCCGACGCCTGCGGCACAGGCCTACGCGGAGCGGGCCGGCGTTCCCGTGGTGATCGTCACCGCATCACATAACCCGCCGGAGTTCAACGGCATCAAACTCGTCGGCGCGGATGGCATCGGCCTCGCCGTTCCCGAACTCGAACGCATCGAGGAGACGTATCTCGAAGGCGGTTCGGACACGTCGCCGTGGAACGAGGTCGGCATGTCCAGACGCATCGAGACTGCGAACGACGACTACGTGGCAGAGCTATTCGATGCCATCGACCGCGAACGGATCGCCGAGGCGGATCTGACCGTGGCGCTGGATCCGGGTCACGGTGCTGGCTCACTGACGAGTCCGGAGTTCTTCCGCGCGCTTGGCTGTGAGGTCGTCACGGTCAACGCCCAGCCTGACGGCCACTTCCCGGGACGGAATCCGGAGCCGATCCCGGAGAACCTCGATGATCTCGGCCGCCTCGTCCGCGCCACGGACGCTGATCTGGGTATCGCCCACGACGGCGACGGTGACCGCGCAATCTTCTTCGACGAGACGGGCGAGTACATCGAGGGCGACGCGACGCTGGCCGCGCTGGTCGCAGCCGAACTCGATCCCGGCGAGACGACGGTCTCGGCGGTCAACGTCTCACAGCGGCTCGTCGACGCGGTGTCGGCAGCCGACGGCGAACTCGAACTCACGCCGATCGGCAGCACCTACATCGTCAGCCGGATCCGCGAACTCCAGGCAGAGGGCGTCTCGATCCCGGTCGCGGGCGAAGGCAACGGCGGCCTCTTTTTCCCCCGTTATCGGCTGGCCCGCGACGGCGCGTTCACGGCCGCCCGCTTTCTCGAACTGGTCGCCAGCCGTCGAGCGAGCGACATCGTCGCGCCGTACTCGGGCTATCACAACGTTCGTGTCAACGTCGAGTACGCGGATCGCACCGAGCGCGACGCGATGCTCGACGCCGCCGCCGAGTGGGCCGAAACCGTCGATGCGGAGCGCTCGACGATGGACGGCGTCCGGCTCGACTTCGGCGACGCGTGGGTACTAACGCGGGCCAGCGGCACCGAGCCGCTGATCCGCCTCTACGCGGAGGCCCACGACGAGGAGCGTGTCAAAGAACTCCTCGCCGAGGCTCGCGAGGCGCTCGAACGCGGTCGCAGGAGCGATTGAATGTTACCCCGCGCACGGTGGCGCGGCGAATCCTGCTCTCACGAGGGTAGGCTTCCTGTTTCTACGACGTGACTTGCAGACACTGATTGAAAATCAGTCGTGTCCGTAGCGGTCACAGTCTCCACAGGCGTATCTTCGGGCCATCCCAGCCCTAATTCAGAAAAACCACGCTTCAGGACGTTCATCGCCGTCGCAAAATCGCACGCGATTTTGCTGCCCGTCAGACGTAGTCTGACAACCGCGTTCGCGTCTCTATCTGTCTCGAATCCACAACTCGGGCAGGAGTGTTCCCTGACCCAGATGGGTTTCGCCGTCTCCACGCCACACGCCGCGCACTCCTTGGTCGTCCCTCGTGATTCGACCTGCACGACGTGCGTTCCGTGCAGGTCGGCTTTGTATTCGAGCAGGGTGATGAATTGTCGCCACGCCGCATCCTGCTTGTTGCGAGCGTTTCCATCGCCCTGAAGCATACTCTGGACGTTCAGGTCTTCCACGAACACGGCGTCGTACTCTTTGACGAGCCACGTCGTTATCTTATGCTGGTAGTCCAGCACCTTCCGCTTGATGTGACGCTTGACCTTCGCCACTTCTCGGCGTTGCTTCTCGTAGTTGTTCGACCCCTTCTGTTTCCGCGACAACTTCCGTTGTTCGCGGCGAAGTCGTTCGTATTCGCCTTCGAGGTCGAGCCATTCAACAGTCTTCCCGTCGCTGGTGTGAATGTAGTTGAGAATACCGAGGTCAACACCGACGCTATTGCCCGCATCCAACGAGCCAACGTCGGGTTTCTCGGGTAGGTCAGCGTCGTCGGTTTCGAGGCCAAAGGAGACGAACCACTCGCCGGTCGTCTCCTTCTTGAACGTGACTTCTTTGATGGTGGCGTGGTCGGGAAACGGACGCGAGTAACGGATTTTGAGCCAGTCGATTTTGCTGAAGCGGACGTATGCGTACTTGTCGTGGCCCCTCTTTTCATCGAGGTCGAAACCAGACTGACTGTACGTCACGCTCCGGTATTCGGTGGGTGATTGTCGTTTGAGCCGACCGACGTTGTATCCCTTCTCTTTCTGCTTGCGGAGGTTCGAGAGATTTCGGTGGAAGCGTGCGACGGTGGCTTGGGCGGCTTTCGAGTGCAGGTCGCTGAACACCGACCACTTGCGTTTCCACTCGGGGAGTTTGTTGTTCTGGTCGTACTCGCTCGGTTTGTCGTCTTTTGGGGCTTGTTCGTAGTCCCAGCGGACGTGGTTGTAGAGTTGGCGATGAACGTCGAGATGGTGTTCCAGCCCTTCCGCTACCTCTTCTGTCGGGTAGGCGTGGTAGCGGTGACTGTGTTCCATCGCGATCTCCTGATTAGAAATGTGTTGACTTAATGGTTTGTGTCAGCGATTGTCGGCTTCATCCCCGACCACGGTGGGTCGGGGTATTCGCCTCGCTGACCAGTATAAAAAACGGCTCAGGGCTCCGGTAACTCGTCGAGGCGCTCCTGGAGCGTACGTTTCTCGGCTCGTAGCCGTTCGAGATCCGTCTCGACCGCTCCCGCTTCGAGCCGCTGGCGAGTCTCTTCGTCGAGTTCGTCGAGCGCTATCGCGGCCCTCCGGAGCCGCTCGAACTCCGCTTCCTCGGTCGTCAGTCGCCGCACCTTGCGGAGGTTCGCGATCACGGACTCCGGGGCGAACCGGCTGATCACCCGGCGGAGTTCGTCGGCCCGCCAGCGCAGGAGGGAGGCCTCCGCTGGCGGCCATGCGAGCGTCAGCGGATCGGCGTCGAGTCGGTCGAGATAGGTCTGCTGGGTCGCTATCTTCCGTTTGAGCGCATCGGCGTCGTCGGCGTAATGAACCAACTTCGAGCGGGAGTACTCGGCGTACTCCAGCAGTGTCGGAACCGTCTCGGTCCCGTCGGGGCTCTCGCGCACGAACGCCAGAAGCTCCTCGGGCGGCCGTGGCATGGCCACCAGCGGGAAGTACTGCGTCCGGTCGACGAAGGACAGGAACTCGCGGGCGCTCGCCTCGTGTCGGTACTCCCGGAACGCCTTGCGAACGCTCTCGTTGTACTGCTCGATAGGGGCGCGGAGCCGCTCGACCGGGGCATCCAGATCCGCCTCACCGAGTTCGAGGACGTGTTCGAGATCGCCGACCTCCTCGTCGATGGCGTCTAGTCGGTCGGCGGCGTCGAGGCGGGCCTCGCGGTAGCGCTCCCGGGCGTCGTCCCTGTCTTCGATCATCGCGACGAGGTCGTCGACGCCGTCGAGCGTCTCGCGAGCGCGGGCGAAATCACCCTCGTTGAGCCGTCGTTTGTCGACCGCTTCGAGCGACTTCTCGAACACCTCCCGCCGTGGCAGCCACTCGGGGAGGTCCTCGACGAAGGTCGAGTACTGCCCCCGGAACTCGACGTAGGACCTAAAATCGCCAGTTCCGGTAGCCTCGTCGGCGTACCGGTCGAGGATTCGGTGGGCGTCACGATAGGCGTCGACGGCCGCTTCGACTTCGCTCTCGCCGATCCGCTCTAGCTCCTCGCGGAGTTCCTGTAGCTCATCATAGGCGCTATCGAGTGTCGTGACCGAGTCGAACTCCCTGGCAGTGTGCTCACTCATCTCTCGACGTTACTCGTAGACGCTTTCGGGGTCGAACACTTTCTCGCCGACGACGTCGCCGTCGATGGTCCGATAGAAACAGGAGTTGTAGCCGGTGTGGCATGCGCCACCCTCCTGGTCGACCTGGTAGACGATGGCGTCGCCGTCACAGTCGACGAGTATGTCCTCGATATGCTGGACGTGACCGCTAGACGCGCCCTTGTCCCATAGCTCCTCGCGGCTCCGGGAGTAGTAGTGGGCCCGGCCGGTCTCTCGGCTCCGTTCGAGGGCCTCGCGGGTGGCGTAGGCGAGCATCAGGATCTCGCCGGTTTCGGCATCCTGTGCCACCGCGGGGACCAGCCCATCGTCGCCGAAATCCAACTCGACGTCGGCACGTGTCTCGCTCATGGCCGAGTGAACGCCCCTCCGAGAGGTAGGCTTTTTGGTCGACAGAACGAGCGAGAGCCGCTATACGAGTCCCAGCAGCCCGAGAATCCGAAAGAGCAGGTCGCCGTAGACGAGTGCAACGACGAACCCGAGAAAGATGGGGACGATAAACGGGATTCCTGGGGAGACCCACACCTCATCTCGCTCGACGAGCGTGTCGAGGGCGTCCCGGAGCGTTTCGGGCGTCGTCCCGTAGGCCGTCCCCTCGATATCGTCGAGAAACGCGGCCGCCCCCCAGGGGTCCTCGTAGGCTGGCTCCTCTCTCTCGCTCCCTGTAGGTTCGCCGCCGTCCGGAACGAGCGCCTCACCGGCGGTTACAGCGCCGTCAGTCGGCGGATTCGGCTCGTCGGATAGCGTCTCGGGATCCCGGTAGCGCTCCGGGGTTTCTCGCAGTTCGGCGAGCGTTAGCCCGCGCCAGCGCAGATACATCCGGAGTGCGTCGAGATCCAGTCCGTCGCGGGTGAGGCCATCCGGCTCCTCCATCATCCGGCCGTGGACGGTCGAGAGGTCGGACCAGTGTCGCACGCGGCCGACCACCATCGCCGACGCGAACTGGCCCTGTAGGGCGTTGTAGAGCGTTAGCGCTACCGGGAACGCGAGTGCGACCAGGACGGCGTTCGTGAGGATGGTAAACGAGAAGACGCCGACATCGGTCTGTATCGGCGGATACACGCTCGTCCCGATGTAGTAGGACGGAAACGCGGGAAACAGGACGGCGATGGTCATCAGCGCCTTCGCGTCCGCGCCGCCGAAGCCGCCCATCCGCCAGAAGGCGTAGGCCAGTGGGACCACGAGACCGACACTGATCGACGTCGTAACGAGAAAGAACTGCCAGTCGTAGCCGCCGATGCCGAACGCCCGCCAGCCGTCCCAGACGAGCAACAGAAGCCCCAGCAGGGCCAGTGGGGGCCAGATCACGTTGGGAACGCGCCGGGTCTGGATGTCCCGCCACGCGGCCCACGCAAAGACGGGGACGGCAAGCAGTCGCAGTAGATCGCTCGTCGCGGCAAACACCGGTCCGAACTCTATCACGTTCCCAACGCTGTCCGGTACCGATTTATACGTACCGACTTCGGGGATCAATCGTCGGTCGTACCGACGCTTTGCGTGGTCTGCTCCGGCCCGCTCCGGTAGACAGCGTACAGGATGAGCACGGCGATCAGGAAGTCGAAGCCGTGCTCGACGAGGTGGTGGGCCGTCATCGGAACGGCACCGAGGACGGTCCCCAGTCCCACGACCGAGCGGCCGACGAGCAGGCCCAGCACGACCGTAATCAGTAGATACCGTCGCGTTTGCCGCCGCGAGTAGGCGACGAGACCGGCCAGAAACAGCAGTGTCGTCCCGGCGACGGCGAGTACGATGACGGCAACGAGCACCGGGGCTAGCTGTGGGTCTAGCCACGCGCTTCCGGGCGTGCTCACGGCTGGCACCTGGTTTACAAGTGCCATCCAACTCACTGGAGCCATTCGTTGGTGACTAGAGCGGTGCAGTACTATGTTCTTCGGTCAGCGTTCTCGCCCGCTGGGAAGGAACGAAACACCCTGTATCATGGAACTCGTAGCTTTCCTTATTGCGGTCGAGAACAGATGACCGACACACGACCACAGATCCGCGCACAGATCTACGACGACGCCGGGATCCACTTCAACGAACTCGTCCGCGAGTCGGAGTACGCGCCGGGACAGATCCAGTATCACGTCCGCCGACTGATCGACGCGGGCGAACTGGTCCGCGACGAGTTCTACGGGCAGACGCATTACTACCCGCCGTCGTACGACGAGTGGGAGCGCGGTGCGCTTGCGCTGTTCCGTCGCGAGACTGCCCGGTCGATCGTCGTCCACCTGATCGAGCACGAACCGGCCACGCCGGATGCCGTCGCCGACTCGCTCGGTATCGCCCGTAGCACGCTCGAACACCATCTCGATCACCTCGTCGAACGCGGCATCGTCGAGAAACGCTACGACGAGCGGAATCGGGTGACGCTCGCCTTGCAGAACAGGGAGCGAACTGCGAGAGTGCTCCCGGAGGTCACTCCACGGATCCCGGATCGACTTGTCGACCGGTTCACACGGCTTGTCGACGACCTGCTCGAACGCTCGGCCGAGACGTCCTACCACGCCGGACCGTCCGAGGCGGAGTGAGACGCGGACCTGCGCTTCGCGGCAGATAGCTCCGTGGCTGTTGCCCAGCGCCACTGAGGCCGAGGGATTCCGGCCGACGTCGATGATTCTCCCCGTGTGTCCCTACATCGTAACGGTTTTATCCTGTTTTAGGTATACCTAAAACGATGAACGAACAGCAGTCGTCGGCAGTTCACGCTCGTGGGTCGTCGCGTGGCTGGCTGACGAGCACCCTCGTCGGGTTCTGTCTGGTGAGTGCAGTTCTTACGGTTGTTGCAGGCATCGTGCAGGTTAGCTTCGGGACGTACTCGATGACCATCGCGCAGGCGTGGGACACGGTAATCGATCCGGCCGTACTGTTCAACCTCGACGTCTGGAACGCGTTTCTGCTCGACGGTGAACTCCCCGAGATGAGCACCCGGCGTACCGTCGTCTGGAACCTTCGGGTGCCACGGGTCGTCGTCGGAATCATCGCCGGCGCGACGCTCGCGATATCGGGTGCGATCTTTCAGGCGGTGACCCGTAACGAACTCGCCAGCCCGTTCGTCCTCGGCGTGAGTTCGGGGGCTGGATTCGCCGTGCTGGCGACGCTCGTCGTCTTCAGTGGGTTTGCCCCGTTCCTGCCGCTCATCGCCGCAATGGGCGGGACGCTGGCGTTTCTGCTCGTCTACTTCATCGCGTGGAAGGGGGGGACGAGTCCGGTTCGGCTGGTTCTGGCGGGCGTCATCGTCAATATGGTGTTTCAGTCGCTTCAGCAGGGACTGTTCTTCTTCGCCGAGGACCTCGGGGTCGTCCAGACGGCTATCGCGTGGACGACGGGGTCGCTCACGGGAACCGGCTGGTCGGAAGTGCGGATCGCGATCCTTCCGGCAATCGTGGCAATCGTCTTCGCGCTCGCAGGCGCACGACAACTGAACGTCCTGTTGCTCGGCGAGCAGACGGCCCGCTCGCTCGGGATGCGCGTCGAACGCGTCCGATTCCTGCTGTCGGCGGTGGCGATCCTCGCTGCGAGCGCCGCCATCTCGGTGGCCGGAATCGTCGGCTTCTTCGGCCTCGTCGTCCCTCATATCGTCCGCAACATCGTGGGCAGTGACTACCGACAGTTGATGCTCGGCTGTCTCTTCGCCGGGCCCGCGCTGATGGTGACCGCCGACGTCGGTGCGCGACTCGCGCTGGGGGGCGCACAGATGCCGGTCGGCGTCGTCACCGGACTCCTCGGTGGGCCGTATTTCCTCTATCTGATGCGCAAACAGCAGTCGATGGGTGAACTATAATGGCACGACAGGGTCTTGACGCGGATGTCGAAGGTAGTACGGAGCCAACGGGAACCGACCGCGTCGCTATCGACAGCGCGCTCGTCGCCGAGGACCTCGCACTGAGTTATCCGACGAGCGACGAGGCCGTCGTCGATTGTAGCAGACTCGACATCCCCGAAGGGGCGGTAACCGCACTGGTCGGCCCCAACGGAAGCGGGAAGAGCACGCTGTTGAAAGCGCTCTCGAATCATCTCACGCCGGACGACGGGGCGGTCTATCTGCACGGCGAGTCGATCCAGTCGATGAGCCAGAAAGAGCTAGCCCGTGAACTCGGTCACCTCTCACAGGAGAACGATTCGCTAAACAGCATCACTGTCGAGGACCTGGCCTACCACGGGCGCTATCCGCACCGCGGGTTCTTCGATAGCGTCACCGCGGACGACCGGGATGCCGTCGACCGGGCCCTCGAACTCGCAGGCGTCGACGACCTCCGAGATGCGGAACTCGGCCAGCTTAGCGGCGGGCAAAAGCAACTCGCCTGGATCGCGATGGTGCTGGCCCAGGACACCGATGTCCTCCTGCTCGACGAACCCACGACGTTTCTGGATCTGTACCATCAGCTTCGCGTGCTGGAAACGATCCGCCAACTGAACGAGGAAAAAGACGTCACCGTTGCGGTCGTCCTTCACGACATCTCCCAGGCCGCCCGGTTCGCGGATTACCTGATCGCGCTAGACGACGGAGAGCTATACGACTGGGGACCGCCCGAAAACGTCGTCACCGAGGAGTTGCTCGCGGATGTCTTCGACGTCGAGGCGGCGGTCCGACACGACCCTGACGTGCGTATCCAGCCGAAAGCAGCGCTGTCGAACGAATCGGAGTGACCGCCCGGCGTTTCGGAAGAGTTTTAAATTTTTAGGCTGACCTAAAAATTGATGGTCGACAGAGCAGACCGAACGCGACGAAACGTACTTCGAACGACTGCGGGGGCGGCCGGGTTCGGCGTCTTCGCGGGCTGTACCACGCTCGACGAACCCAACGGGGACGACGGGTCCGGCAACGGCGACGAGAACGGGACCGAAAACGGCGACGAGAACGGGACTGAAAACGGCGACGAGGACGGGACCGAAAACAGCGACGAGAACGGGACCGAGGAAAGCGGCAGCTACTCGGTCTCGATGGAGCCGGTCGGTACCGTCGAGTTCGACTCGGTCCCCGAGACGTGGTTCTCGTACACTGCCGACTACGCGGACATGGGCGTCGCGCTGGGTCATGGCGACGGGCTTTCGGCGATCGGCATCCGGAACCGATACGCCACCCACTTCTACGACGAGCTACCGGACGTCTCGGTAGAGAAAGAGGATCTGACGGAGCTCTGGCAGGGAAGCACGGACAGAGAGGTATTCTACTCCCTGAACGCTGATCTCCATCTGATCGACCCCAACTTCATGATCAACCGCCTCGACTGGAACGAGGAGTACATCGACGATATCGAAACCGATATCGCGCCGTTCATGGGGAACACTATCTTCTCAGGGGGGTACGACTGGCACGATTATACCCGCTACAGCCTGTACGAGGCCTTCGAGAAAGTCGCAGACGTGTTTCAGGAACGGGACCGCTACGAGGCGTTCACAGACCTCCACGACGAGGTTCTGTCGGACGTGCAGTCCCGCCGTCCCGAGCAGAGTCCCGACGTGGCGGTGTTGTTCCCCGAATCGCTCCCACCGGAAGCGTTCTACCCGTACACGATCGGCTCCGGGACACAATCCAAACAGTGGAACGACCTGAACGTGGGCCGCGCACTGGCCGAGAGCGATGTCGACGACTTCGCCGCCTCGCGCGGGACCATCGACTACGAGACGCTACTGGAGGTCGACCCCGACATCATCGCGATTCGGCAGGACGACGGCGTTCACGACGCCGACTTCCAGAGCGACATCGTCGAACACATGGAAGACCACCCCGTCGCGAGCAAACTCTCTGCGGTGCAGAACGGCCGCGTAATCGACGGCGGGCGGATCTATCAGGGACCGATTATCAATCTCTTTCAGCTCGAACAGGCCGCACAGGACGTCTACCCCGATGAGTTCGGCGACGAACAGCTCTTCGACCGCCAGCGAGTCAGCGACATCGTCAACGGGAACATCTGATGGCTTCCGACAGCGACGCCGGCGGACGTGTGCCGAGCGAGTGCGACGTTGCGGTCGTTGGTGGCGGACCGGCAGGCTGTTCGGCCGCCGTCTTCACCGCCCGCTACGGACTCGATACCGTCGTCTTCGACCGCGGGAACTCGGCGCTACGTCGGTGTGCGTATCTGACGAACTATCTCGGCTTTCCGGGCGGCATCGAGGTCGACACGTTCTACGATCTGATGCATGCACATGCCGAAGCGGCTGGCTCCGATATCGTCCCGGAACTGGTCGACTCCGTCGAACGAAGCGACGCAGGCCGGCGGTTCGCAGTCGATACCGAGGACGGAAGCTCCGTTCTGGCCGACCATGTCGTCACGGCGACGTGGTACGACGGCGACTATCTCCGACCGCTCGACGACGAGGCGATGTTCGAACTGCATGAGCACCACGGTGAGCGCGAGGAGCGCTTCGACCCCGAGTATCCCGACGCGGACGGACGGACGCCTATCGACGGACTCTACGTCGCGTCGCCAAACGGGACCCGGAACGCACAGGCCATCGTCTCGGCGGGCCAGGGAGCCCACGTTGCCCGGTCCCTGATCAAGGACGTGCGCGCCGAGGTGGGTTTTCCCGATGCGGTCGCGACGCACTACGACTGGCTCCGACCTGCGTCAGAGTTCACCGGCGAGTGGGCTGATCGGGACCGCTGGCGGGAGTGGTTCGATAACCAGATCGACGACGAGCGCGAGGACCTGGACGAACTGCGTGAAGCGTATATCGACCGAGCGTTCCGGACCCGCCAGTCGGACGCAGAGATCGAGGAGCGACGCCAGCGCGGCTACGAGCGGCTACTCGACCACATCGACGACGATCGGATCCGGGCATATCTCGATCGTACGTCAGACTGATCGCACGGCAGTCGGGAAGCGCCCCCGATTGCGATCCGAGGAGCGCAGCGGCTATCGAGCCGCTCGCGCCCGCTACCGCATAAAAGATGATGGTCGGCCAGAACGGGCCGAACTGTCGTTATATGACGCGGTTCTGCAGGTAGTCGAGGTGTTTCGCGTTGTAGACGATCCGCACTTCCTCGGCGTCGGGGCTACCGATGCAGGTGAGTCGAACGTTCTTCTCTTCGACTTCCTCGTCGCTGAGGATCTGCTGCATATCCATGTCGATCTCGCCCTCGTAGACGATTGCTGCGCAGTTCGCACATGCGCCAGCACGGCACGAGAACGGCCAATCGTAGCCCTGCGCTTCGGCGGCTTCGAGGATATACTCGCCTTCGTTAACTTCGAGAGAGCCGTAGTCCTCGGCGTCGAGGCCAGCGTCTGCGGCTTGATCGAAGAGGTCGTCGTCGTCCATCTCCCAGCCCTGGTCGTCCAGCACTTCGTAATTGAGGTATTCTACAGTGGGCATCAGGCTGACATTCGAAGTCCTAACGGTTAGAAGTTATTGTTTTGCACGGCCTCCCGAACGTCCGGATTTCCCCCGGTACGAGTTAGTAACGCCCTATATTTGTTCTAGCAGGGTTTAAAACCCGAACACCGGCACGAACTCGAAGACGAGATACGCTCCGACCGTCGATATCCCGGGAACGAGGTTCTGAAGCAAAATCACGCGACCGGTCGTACTCGGGTTGAACAGGTCCCCCGCGCTCGGGATGTCCTCGGGGTCCTCTTCACCGATCTCCGGTAGTTCTTCACCCTCCTCGTCGGCCGACAGCGCGCCAACGGAGACGGTCGTCGATTTCTCTCCTCGCACTCCCTCGCGGACGCTCGTGGTTCGGGTCGCCCGCCCCCAACCGAGGCCAACGATCCCCATCGTCGCGATGACGACGAAACTCGCGGGGATGCCCAGCGCCGACAGCGAGACGACGATGAAGGAACTAACGGTCGCGATGACGATCGCCGCCGTCAGCGGCAGATGGGTGATATCGTTGCCCAGCGTCTCCATCGTCCGGCGACCGATCGTGAACGCGCCGACGCCGACGGCGATGCTGCCGAGGATGATCCCGGCGTTCATTTCGAGATCACCGCTCCCGACCAGCGGTGCAATGGCGTTTGCGATGTTGCTCGTCCCCGAACTGAACGCCATCAGACAGCCGATTGCGATGACGGTACCTGCGCCGAACAGTTCGCGATTGGTCGCCTCACTGCTCACGCCGACCCGGGGAATCATCTTCGACGTGTCGATGATAAATAACTCGTTGTCAGTGCGCTGGATGTTGATCCACGCGTTGATCCGGGGGTAAAAATACCGTCCGATCACTCCGCAGACCCAGAAGCCGATCAGCGGTGCGACGAGCCACCAGGTAACGATCTCTCCGAGTTCCGCCCAGTCCAGCGTCCCGCTGACGTAGCCCAGCGCGCCGATTGCCCCGACCGTCGTCATCGACGTCGATGCCGGGACGCCGAAGAGGTTCCCGATGAACAGTGCGAAGCCGATGAAAAACAGTACGGTGATGCTCGTTTCGAGTGTGAACACGCCCGGTTCGACTAGCCCTTCGCTCAGCGTCGTGACGACCTGTCGCCCGATGGTGAACGCGCCGATGAAAAAGAAGAGGGACATGAACGCCGCCGCTGCCGTCTTGGTGATTACGTCGGCCCCGACTGCCGGTCCGAACGCCGGTCCGGTCGTCGAACCACCGATATTGTAGCCGACAAAAACCGCAACGACGAGGCCAATAAGTAATAGAGGTGCGATCATAAACATATAGAGTACCACCCAGAACTTAATCTGCCCGATACGCCAACCACACCGCCTGACAGTGACGGTCGTGGTGAACGGTAGCTTTTGTCGGAGAGCCGACGCCACTGCTTCGGAGGGTTTAGGCCGCCGCCCCGCCTGCGGACCCACATGAGTGCATTCCCCGAGTTCGAGGTCGTTCCGGCGGTGGACTTACAGGACGGCGAGGTCGTCCAGTTGGTGCAGGGCGAGCGCGGCACCGAGAAACGCTACGGCGACCCCGTCGACGCCGCCGAGCGATGGATCGACCAAGGCGCGGAGACGCTCCATCTCGTCGATCTGGACGGGGCGTTCGAGGGCGAGCGAGCGAACGCCGAGGCCGTCGAGCGAATCCTCCAGGCGACCAGCGTCGACCTCCAACTCGGCGGCGGCATCCGCACCGCAGAGGACGCCACGGACCTGCTCGACCGCGGTCTCGACCGCGTCATCATGGGCACCGCCGCGGTGAACGACCCCGACCTCGTTGCCGAGATCAGCGAGGCCTATCCCGGCAGCGTCGTCGTGAGCCTCGATGCGAAAGACGGCGAGGTCGTCGTCGAGGGCTGGACCGAGGGGACGGGAATCGACCCCGCCGAGGCCGCCGCCCGGTACGAGAACCTCGGTGCTGGCGCTATTCTCTTTACTGACGTCGACGTCGAGGGGCGACTGGACGGTGTTCAGACCGAACCGGTGAACGCTGTCGTCGAGGCGGTCGACATCCCCGTCATCGCCAGCGGCGGCGTCGCCTCCATCGAGGACATCCGCGACCTGCGCGAGGCCGGTGCGAGCGCGGTCGTGGTGGGGAGCGCGCTGTACGAGGGCGAGTTCACCCTCGACGAAGCGCGGGCGGCGCTGGACTGAGCCTTCGGCCCCTCGTGTCGACATCGAGAGACGCAGGAACCATAGTGCTCGGGTGCGTTGACGCCGGTATGACCGACCGCGCCGCGGCAGCCACCCGCGAGACGGCCGAAACCGAGATCGACGTCACCGTCGAAATCGATGGCGACGGCGACGCCGCCGTCGACACCGGGATCGGCTTTTTCGATCACATGCTCGAATCGTTCGCCAAGCACGGCCTGTTCGATCTGACCGTCGACTGCGACGGCGACCTGGAGATCGACGACCACCACACGATAGAGGACGTGGCTATCGTCCTCGGCGAGGCCTTCGCGGAGGCGCTCGGCGACAAGCGCGGTATCGTCCGCTACGCAGACCGGAAAGTACCGCTCGACGAGGCCGTCGCCGGCATCGTCGTCGACGTCTCCGGTCGCCCGCTGTTCGAGTTCGACGGCGAGTTCTCACAGAGTGCCGTCGGCGGGATGACCAGCCACATGGCGAAACACTTCCTGCGCTCGCTGGCGATGAATGCCGGACTCACCCTGCACGCGGAGGTCACTGGCGAGAACGCCCACCACGAGATCGAGGCGCTGTTCAAGGCGACCGCCCGCGCGCTCGACGACGCGACCCGGATCGACGAGCGGCGCAGCGATACGCCGAGCACCAAAGGAGAACTCTAAACGTCCGAGGTCGTCCCGTCGCTCTCGTCGAGATCCGTCTGGCGGTGAGGAATAATTAGCGTTATTACACTTCCGCCCGTTTCGCTCTCGTCGAACTCGACCTCGCCGCCGACGGTCTGTGCGACCCACACGACCAGCCAGAGCCCCAGACCGCTGCCGTGACTGAGTGGCGTGATCTCCTGTTCGCCCATGAGAACGGACTGCTCGGTCTTGGGGATGCCGGAGCCGTCATCCTCGACGCTGATACGGAGGCGGCCATCGCCGTCCCGTTCGGTCCTGAGCGTCACCGTCACCGGTCGTTCATTGTGCTCGATGGCGTTCTCGAGGAGGTTATCGACGGCGATCCGGACCCGCTGATCGATCTCGAACGGTTCGTCGTGGGCGAACTCGGTGACCATCGAGACGCCGTCGTGCTGGCTCTCGTCCTCCTCGACGAGGCCGGTCAGGAGCGACTGTGCGCGCTCCGCGTACACTTTGGTATCGGGATCTAGCACTCGTTCGGTCTGTCTCGCCTTGTCGCCGAGGTCAACCAGCGACTGGGCCTGCTCGATCAGCGTCCTCGCCTGCGCGGCACTCTCCTCGTCGTCGGTGTTTCTGGCCAGGTGTTCGGCGTGGCCGATGACCACGTTCAGGTCGTTCCATCGGCTGCTAACTCGTGCTCGACGATGAGGACGTCCGGCAGTCGCGTTTTGAGCGCGTCGAGGGTTTCGTCAACCGTTGTGGTCGTTCGTATGGTCACGCCGTCTCGCCCTGAGGACCGGACCGATCGGGCGTCACGATCGGTTGCCGCCTCGCCAGCGTAGACCACGTCCATCGTGGGACGCATGAACTGATCTACACACAAGTGCGGTCGACTTATAAACTCCATCAATACATGTGAGTGGTTCACATTCCCCGGTCGAGCGTCGATCCGTGACCCTGTTTATAAGTGCGCCCCGGACGTTCGGACGGACACGAATGTTCGACGAGATCATGGAGAAGTTCGAGGGAAGCCCCTCCCAGCAGGCAGTTATTCGCCTGTTGCTGGAGCGTGGCTTCTCGGTCAACGACGAGGGGCGCGTCGTCTCGGGTGGGATCGAGATTCCCAACACCGGTATCGCCCGCGAGATCGATGTCGACCGTCGGGTGGTCGATTCGACGACCGACGCGATACTCGACGACGAGGAGCTACGTCGGATCTTCCAGAACATCTCACAGGTGCCGAGCCTGATGGATCTGGCTCCGGTCCTCGATCTCACCGTCCTCTCGATCCAGGTCACCGACGCGGAACAGGAAGGCATCGTCGCGACGGTGACGACACTGCTCGCGGAGGAGGGCGTCTCGATCCGGCAGACGATCAGCGAGGATCCCGAATTCACCGACGAGCCACGGCTGTACATCGTTACTGACCAGCCACTCCCGGGCGATCTGATCAACGAACTCACGGACCTGCCGTTCGTCCGATCGCTCGAACTCAAGTGAGGACCGACGGGCTATTGATCTTCAGGAACCGAACGCGAGTATGGACGACAGCGCACGGGGGGCACTCGAGTTCACTGCGGTACAACTGGCGGCGGTCGTCGCCGGCCTCCATCTCTACTGGGGCATCCCACGGCTGGTGACGGCCGCCCGGATCGATCAGCCGATCTACTGGGATCCCCGCCCGCTCCTGTTCGTCGCCTCGGCGGTCGGGATTCTCGCCGCGGTCCTGCTGGTTCGCCAGCGCGTGCTCTCTCGCGTCCGGGCGTACGTACTCGGTATCGGCCTGATGCTGACCTATATTCTTAGCTGGGCGTACTGGCATCTCGCCGGGCACACTGTGGTCGTCCCCTGGATTCAGCGGACGCCCGAACCGAGCCACGACACGAATCCGCTTTTCCTGCTGGCTGAACACCTCGTCGGCTCGCCGATCGACGGCGTCTCGAAAACGGCGGAGACGTTGTTGTTGCTGATCCTCGTGGCCCTGCTGTACGAGGAGTACACTTCGGGGACCGATCCGTCACAGAGCAGGCTGACCGCCGACTCTCCCGATGGATCCGAGGAGTGAGTCGATGGCCGATAACACCTACCTGACCGTCGCCGAGCGCGCCAGGGCCTCGTTCGAGGTGACAGGCTCGGAGTTCATCGGTCACATCGCCCCCGTCGAAAGCACGGAACGTGCGGAGGCGTTCGTCGACGCTATCGAAACGGAGTTCGACGACGCGACGCACAACGTCCCCGCGTACCGGGTTCGCGCCGATCCGTTCCGCGAGTGGTCGAGCGACGACGGCGAGCCAGCCGGCTCTGCGGGCAAGCCGGCGCTCAACGTCCTTCAGCAAGAAGAAATCGAGAACGTCGCCGTCGTCGTCACGCGGTACTACGGCGGGACGAACCTCGGCGTCGGCGGGCTAGCGCGGGCGTACTCGCGGGCCGTCAAGGACGCGCTCGACGCCGCGGGCGTCGTGGAGGAGCGCCCCCACGAACGCCTCTCGATCACCGTCGACTACGACGACTCCGGGACGGTGCGTGGCATCCTCGAAAGCGTCGGCGTCGAGTTCGACGCGTCGTACGACGAACACGTGGTCTTCGAAGTTCGGGTGCCTGTCGAGGACGCCCCGACGGTACGCGACCGACTCCGGAGCGCAACGAGCGGCCGGGCCGATATCGAGTGAGTCGACGGGAGAGACCCCTCCACAATGGCCCGTTTCGTACGGAACTTTCTCCCGGCCGATTCGACTCTCTGCTACCTGTTTTCAACCCGAAGCAATGGGGTTCGATCTCCCTCGCGATCCCGCTCACTGATCACGATTATGTCGGTCAGTCGACAATGATCTCGTCGTCGTTGAGCGGCTCGTCGGCCGACTCCATCTCCGCACGGTAGCGGCCGATCCAGTCGGCAAAACAGGGCGGACAGAGCCGCTGGGTGTCGACCTGTGAGCGATCGACTGTCAGCCGGACCGTCCGTGCGAGCGGATCGGAGACTGGCTCGCCACAACTGTCACACGAGTTCGACATTCACCCCGACGTGTGTCCCTCTCGCACAAAGCTCTAGTGGTCCGGGAGCAGCGGTCCGCTCCCGCGACCGACTCACTGCGTCCGGAACGCGCGGTCACCGGCGTCGCCGAGGCCGGGGACGATGAAGCCGTCGTCGTCGAGATGGTCGTCGATTGCGACCGTCAGCAGGTCGACCTCGTCGAACGAGTCGCCCACGCGCATCAGGCCGTCGGGCGCGCTCACGGCCGAGAGGACGATGAAGCGCTCTGGCTCGGGTGAGTTCTCCAGCACGTGATCGAGCACCGTACACATCGTCGAACCGGTCGCAAGCATCGGGTCGGCCACGATGACGGTATCGTCCTCGGTGATCTCGGGCAGTTTCACGTAGTCCACGGTGATCGGGAAGGAGCCGTCGTCCTTGCGGGCATGCTCGTTTCGACTGGCGCTGATGACGCCCTGGCGGGCCCGCGGGAACGCCTTGAGCAGTCCCTCGACGAACGGTGTCGCCGCGCGCAGAACGTTGATGATGACGACGTCTTCCAGCCCTTTCACGCGCTCGCCCATCGTCTCTTCGAGCGGCGTCTCGATCGAGACGTACTCCGTCTCCATCCGGCCGTCGATGATCTCGTAGCCACAGATCCGGCCGAGTTTGACGAGTCCCTTGCGGAACGCGACCTGCTCGGTCTCGACGTCCCGGATCTTCGAGAGCGTGTCTTTCGCGAGCGCGTGTGTGACGACGTGTGCCTCGTCTCGGTCTTCGATGGTCATATCGGCATTCCATCGGCCGGCGAGTATAAGCTATCGGTCTGCGTCCGCCCGTGTCCGGCGTTGTCGTCCCACTGAGGGTTTCACTCGTTTGCTTTCCGTCGGCGATCACCGTGTCTTTGTGCCCGCGGTGAGTATCTACAACGATGACAGACGATCTGTTCTCCCCGTTCACACTGCGTGGGACGGAGATTTCCAATCGCGTGATGGTTTCGCCGATGTGTCAGTACTCCTGTGAGGACCGTGACGGCCTCGCGACGGACTGGCATCGGACCCACCTCGGCGCACGTGCGGTCGGTGGTGCCGGCGTCGTGATGACCGAGGCGACCGCCGTCGAGCCGTGCGGCCGGATCTCGCCCGAGGATCTGGGCATCTGGAGCGCCGAGCACGCCGACGCGCTCGCGCCGATCACCGAGTTCATCCGCTCGCAGGGGAGCGTCCCCGGAATCCAACTCGCCCACGCGGGTCGGAAGGCAAGCACTGCACGACCGTGGGATGGGCGCGGACCGCTTCCGCCCGACGAGGGTGGCTGGGAGGCCGTCGCGCCGAGCGCGATTCCGTATCCCGGTCACGAGTCGCCGGTCGACGTCGCCGCGCTCTCCCGCGAGGAGGTCGCAGAACTGGTCGACACCTTCGCGCAGGCCGCAGAGCACGCCCTCGACGCCGGCTTCGAAGTCGCCGAGATCCACGCCGCACACGGCTACCTGCTTCACGAGTTCCTCTCGCCGGTCACCAACGAGCGCGACGACGAGTACGGCGGAAGCTTCGAGAACCGGTGTCGGTTCGTCGTGGAGGTCTGCGAGGCGGTACGGACAGTCTGGCCCGCCGACCACCCGCTGTTCGTCCGCATCTCGGGCACCGACTGGCTCCCGGATCGGGACTCCTGGACAGTCGAGCAGTCGGGCCGACTCGCGGATCGGCTTGCCACTGTCGGCGTGGACCTGATCGATGTCTCCAGCGGCGGCATCCACCCCGATCAACAGCTACCGTCTGCGGGCCCGAACTATCAGGTGCCCCTCGCCGAGGGCGTCCGTGAGAACGCACGCGAGGACGTGAGTATCGGCGCGGTCGGCGGCATCACGACGCCGGAGCAGGCGGACGCCCTGATCCGTAACGACCGGGCTGACCTCGCAATCGTGGGGCGGGAGTTCCTCCGTGATCCGCAGTTCGCCCTCCGCGCGGCACGTGAACTCGACGCCCTGGACCGGATCGACGTCCCGCCGCAGTACGAGCGAGCGTTCTGAGCGGTCTTCCGGACGCTCATCCGGTTATTCGCGGTCGCTTACCAGCCCGCTTACGAACCGAACTACCTTTGTCGTTGCCCTCCGTGTAACTTAGTATGGGTTTTGGTAGCTACGATGAGTCCGAACAACAGGATCAGAACGTCGAAACCGACGATGACGAGGCCGTCACCGTCCGCGAAAACGACCACGATGGGGCTGTCAGTTTCGATACCGACGAGTCGACCGAGGATCTGGTCGGCCGACTCGACCAGATGCGAGACGACGACGACGAGGAGTAATCCGACCCCGTCGGTCGTGCGACAGAGTGTGTCGCAGTACCGGGGCGCAGGGATAAAGCGTATATAGACGCCTGTTTTAGCGGGGAACTACGGCCATGGAAGAGAGCATCTCGGGATTCAAGATCCGAGGAACGTGGGGAGATGTCGTCGAGCATGGTGAACGCATTTCGCGCGCTCTCAGGGACGTCGATGTTAATGAGGGTGGTCAGTACGCGGACGCGTTTGCCGAGTGGGACGAGTGGCGACCGAAAACCCACGAGCGCATCGAGGAGGACGTCAGCGAGAAGACGGCCGAACAGGCCAGCGTCGAGGAAGGGAAGGGTGAGCAAGCGGGCAAAGAACCCGACGAGGACATCAAGACGGCGGGTGAGAAACTCAGCGAGTCCTACGAGAAACTCGACGAGGACGACACCGAAGGTGCGGTCGGCAAGTGGGGCGAGTCCATCGATTACGTCGCCCGGGCGGCCGACTCGGCTGGCCGGAAAGCGCTGCGCAAGGTCGAGGACACGGTCTACCAGCGGGTGATGACCCAACTTGCGCCGTACTACTTCGACAACCAACTGATCAGTGCGAACCTCCAGCAGTCGACCAACGGGGACGAGGAGGAGTTCATCTTCGAGGTCAACGTCAACGACGACGATCTGAAAGAGGACGTCTCCGAACGACTCGCCGAGTACGAGGACACGATCGATCGGTGGCATATCGACACCGAAAAAGACACCGAGGTTGCCGAGGCCGTCGAGGGCGTCGAGCCACCCGAGGACGACGCGGACGGCCGCTCGAAGTCGACGACGAACTGAGCGCGCGCGAGAAATGCGAGTGATGCCGGGCTCCGACAACTTTTCTCTAAACATACGCGAGAGCGTCTTAGACGGCGTTTAGTAGTGAAAACTCTGCGTAAAGCCCTATCCGCGACCGAGCAACCGACGTTCTACGGTCGCTCGCACCCGGGAGCGCGAGTTTTACTGTTTGTCCAAATTTCGGTCACTGTGACGCCTTTACAGGGAGATTTACAACCTTATACTAATATAATCAAACCTTATTCTGGACCTATTCCAATTAGGGACAGAGAATGTGCCAGGATGTAAACGCTAACCCTTATATTGGGTTGTTTCATTACCCTCAATCGCAATGGTAGTCATGAACGTGCGAAATAAGGTGGAATTGCTGGACGATCAGTCAATAACGCTCCGTGAGCCTTCGGCAGTGTCAGAGGTGGTCGTATGGTAGAAGCCGATATCGCTGTCCTCGCAGAGGGTGTCAACCTTCTGTGGATCCTGGTAGTCAGTTTCCTGATCTTCTTCATGCACGCTGGCTTCGCCATGCTCGAATCGGGCCAGGTTCGCTCGAAGAACGTGGCGAACCAGCTGACCAAGAACCTGCTGACCTGGGCACTCGGTGTCTTCGCGTTCTTCTTCGTCGGCGCAGCAGTCTCTGGCGCGACCGCCGCGCTCACGACTGGTGGCTCGGCGACTGAACTGTACGCCTCGACGATCAACGGCGAATCAGGCGCCTGGGTCAACTGGCTCTTCGGGGCGGTGTTCGCCATGACCGCGGCGACGATCGTCTCCGGTGCCGTCGCCGGGCGTGCGAAACTCCGCGCGTACGTCGGCTACACGCTGGTGCTCGCGGCAGTGATCTACCCCTTCGTTAGCGGTCTCGGCTGGGGTGGCTGGCTCGAATCGTTCGGCTTCCACGACTTCGCCGGTGGCATGATCGTGCACGGTCTCGGCGGCGTTGCGGGGCTCACCGCGGCCTGGGTACTCGGCCCACGCATGGGTCGGTACAACGATGACGGGAGCGTCAACGTCATTCCCGGCCACTCGATGACCTTCGCGGTTCTGGGGACGCTGATCCTCGCCTTCGGCTGGTACGGTTTCAACGTCGGCACGGCGGTCAACGTGTTCGCAGTCACCGACAGCGGAATCGCACTTGAAGGATTCGCATACGTCGGTCGTGTCGCTCTCGCAACGACGCTCGGCATGGCGCTGGGTGCGATCGGTGCCAGCATCGCTTCGTTGTACCTGACGAGCAAGGTCGACACGCTCTACGTTGCGAACGGTCTGCTGGCTGGACTGGTCGGTGTCACCGGTATCGCAGACATCGTCACCTGGTACGGCGCAATGATCATCGCGCTCGTCTCCGGTCTTCAGCTTCCGTTCGTCTTCAAGTTCGTCGAGCAGAACCTGAAGATCGACGACGTCTGTGCGGTGTTCCCGGTCCACGGGACGGCCGGCATGATCGGTCTGATCATGATCGCTCTGCCCGGCATGGCAGTCTCCGGCTCCGGTGTTACGATGGTTAGTCAGGTCGTCGGCGTCGGCGTCATCACGATCTGGACGGTCGTCGCTACGGCCGCGGTGTTCGGGGCGTTCAAGGCTGCGGGACAGGCCCGCGTCTCCCCCGAACACGAGCGTGACGGACTGGACGTCTCAGAGCACGGCGTCGACACCTACCCCGAGTTCGGTTCGCCCGACGTCGCCGCGGACGGTGGCGTGGAGGAGATCCGTACTGACGGTGGTGAAGTCGAAGACGGATCCTCGTCAGAGCTTCGCACTGACGGTGGTGAGGTCGAAGACGAGACGCCGATCAAGATGATCACCGCGATCGTTCGTCCGGACCGACTCAGCAACGTCAAACAACAGCTAGCGGAAGTCGGCGCACCGTCGCTGACGGTGACGAACGTCTCCGGCCGCGGCAGTCAGCCCGCCAAGAAGGGCCAGTGGCGCGGCGAAGAGTACACGGTCGATCTGCACCAGAAAGTGAAGATCGAGACGGTCGTCGCGGACGTGCCCGTCGACGAAGTCGTCGAGGCGATCCGTGAGGGTGCCAACACCGGCGAACCCGGTGACGGCAAGATCTTCGTGATGCCTGTCAACGACGCGACGCAAGTACGAACTGGTAAAACCGGACCCGATGCGGTCTAGGGGGAACTAACTCACGGCGCTGACGCAGTGCAAACTTCTGGGCCGTATGCGACTGGTTGGCGCAACGGTCCGTTGGTCCTCTCGGACGGTTCCACGTCCACTCCTCCGGGACGCGCTGGCAGGTGGCTCCTGCGGCGGGTCCCTCTTCATTTTTTACAGACGCAATCCGATCAGTGACTGCTGAACCGTTCACCAGTCCTCCCGCGTCATCCTGCCGGTTACAGCCCGCCCAGCAGTGCTGGTAGCACGACTGCGGTGGCGATGACGAGGATCACGACGCCGAGGGCGGCCCGCCAGATGCCGCCCTGGGCGAAGCGCCACGCCGTCCCGCGCTCGTCGGTATCCGAAACGACGAAAACGGGGATGGCCTTCCCGTCACTGATCAGGGCGTCGACGAGGTCGCTCCCCCAACCCGCCGAGGGGCCTCGCCTTGCCTGTCCGTAGATGTAGACCGTCTCGCCGACGTCGAGGCGACGCTCGATGAATCGCTGTTTGTTCCCCGTGTTCACTTCCGTCACGAGCAGGTTCATGGTGCCGTCCTGCCTGTCGACCTCCTCGGTCGACTCGACGTAGTTGGCCAATCGATCCGGGAGTTCGGTGCCGGGCGAGACGGTGAGCGTGTCGCCCTCGAGACGGATATCGGATCCCTGTGGATCGACGCGGACCCGGCCCGTGCCGTCGTCGACGACGAAGTCGACGCCGCCCTGCCCCTCGTCGAGGGTCTGCCAACTCGAATGTTTCCCCGAGGAGCGTAGCTCCTGGACCTCGTACGAGCAGGCGAGACACTCCGCGCCGCTAAAGGGTGCCGTGATGGTTCCGTGGTCGTCGTCGGGGACCGCCGTCCCCTCGACCTCGACGGGGCCGGTGTGGCCGTTGACCGACCGGACGTCGATCGGATCGTTCTGCAGGATGTGATACACCGTACGCAGTCTGCGGCCGCCGTCGAACAGGAAGTAGCCTGCGACGAGAGCGGCGCCGGTCAGGAGGGCTATCTCGAAGAGCATCATCGGATGTTGTCTGCTATCCATCAAATCGGTTCCGCTCGACAGGCGGCCCAGCAGGAGGGGGGTGGTCCCGACTGTCCGGCAGATGCCGGTACTAACTTTACCGGCGCGCCCCAACCCAACCGCATGAACCACGAGCGTTCTCGCGATCTGTACGACCGGGCGCTGTCGTCGATTCCGGGCGGCGTCAACTCCTCCGTGCGCGCGATCCGACCGTATCCGTTCTTCGTAGAGCGCGGCGACGGCGGCCACGTGATCGACGCCGACGGCAACCGTTATCTCGACTTCGTCAACGGCTACGGGCCGCTGCTGTACGGCCACGACCTGCCGCAACCGGTCCAGAGCGCCGTCCAGTCGGCGGTTAGCGAAGGGCCGATGTACGGCGCACCCACCGAGATCGAGGTCGACCTCGCGGAGTTCGTCGCCCGGCACGTCCCGAGCGTCGAGATGACCCGCTTTGTCAATAGCGGCACCGAGGCGACCGTCTCCGCGGTCAGACTCGCCCGGGGCTACACCGGCCGCGACAAGATCGTCGTCATGCAGGGCGGCTATCACGGCGCACAGGAGTCGACGCTCGTCGAGGGCGACCCCGAGCATCCGACGCCGAGTACCAACGGTATTCCCGAGGCGTTCGCACAGCACACGATTCCGGTCCCGTTCAACGATAGCGAGGCGATCACCGAGGTATTCGAGGCCCACGGCGACGAGATCGCCGCCGTGCTCACCGAACCGATCCTCGGAAATATGGGAATCGTCCACCCCGTCGACGGCTACCTCGAAACGCTGCGGGATCTGACCAAGGATCACGACTCGCTGTTGATCTTCGACGAGGTCATCACGGGCTTCCGCGTGGGCGGACTCCAGTGTGCCCAGGGCAAGTTCGGCGTCACGCCGGACGTGACGACGTTCGGCAAGATCGTCGGTGGCGGCTTCCCGGTCGGCGCTATCGGCGGCAAAGCCGAGATCATCGAACAGTTCACGCCTGCTGGCGACGTGTTCCAGGCCGGCACCTTCTCCGGCCATCCCGTAACGATGGCGGCGGGCTACGAGTCGCTCAGCTACGCCGCGGAAAACGACGTCTACGAGCACGTCAACGGACTGGGCGAGAAACTGCGCGAAGGGCTGACCGAGATCGTCGCAGACCGAGCGCCAAGCTACACCGTTGCGGGGTCTGATAGCATGTTCAAAGTACTCTTTACCCGCGATGGCCCCTCGTCGACCGGCGACCAGTGCGAGTCAGGGTGTCGCCAGCGCGCCGACTGCCCGCGCTACGAGCACTGCCCGAAAAACGGCGCGGACGTGGCCGACTGCGAGGACGAGCGCTGGGAACGCCTGTTCTGGCCCGCGATGAAGGAACAGGGGATCTTCCTGACCCCCAACCAGTACGAGTCCCAGTTCGTCAGCTACGCCCACACCGAGGCGGACATCGAGACGCTGCTGGAGGCGTACGACGAGGCGCTGTAGGGGGACGGACGAGTACCGAATCGGCGTAGCCTATTTCTCCGATCCGGTCGTCTACCGAGTATGGGCCTGTTCAAACACCTCGTCAACGGCATCATCTCGGTAGTCATCAGCGTCGGCATCACGGTCGCACTCGCGGACGACGACGACGGACCGTGGGGCCTCTCGGAGGTCGCACTGTCGGTCGCGATTACGGCCTTTCTCTCGGGCTTTTTCACGAGCTACTTCGCCGAGTGAGCGCCCCCCTCTTCCGGTCCCGGGGTGGCGTTTATGCCTGTGTAACCCCTGGTACGCCTAATGAGTGGCTCCGTCCTGATCTTCGATGGCGAGTGTCCGTACTGCTCGGTTGCGGCGGTCGCGCTGAAACGGCTCGACGATATCGTCGCTGTCTCGTGGTACGCCGATCCCGTCAAGGAGTTTCTCGACGCCCAGTTCGGCGAGCGCCCCTTCGCGATGGTGCTGGTCGACCCCGACGAGGGCCGGGTGTACGCGGGGCGGTCCGCGGCCCAGGAGCTAGCCGACCGGGCAGGGACGCCCAGCATCGTCGGCTCGCTCGTGCGCGAGAACTACGACCGGATCGCGAGCGTGGTCGGCGCGCTCTCCCGCCGTGGGCGTGATCCCGACGACTACCACGACACCTACCGGCTGACGGAGGAGGCGGTCGCGACACTCTCCGCGCTCCGTGAGGTAGGGGATGCCGACGCAGTCGAAACCCTCGAGGATGCCGTCGACGGGACGGGCGACTCCGATCCCAGTGCTGGCGTCTGACACGACCGCTCGGCGGCCCGCCGTCGGACAAAGAACGTGCTTTTCACCGTGGCAGATAGACACCAGGGTATGAGCACACGCGATACGATCCGTCTGGCGACACGGAGTTCGGATCTCGCCCTCCGCCAGGCGGCGACGGTGAAAGAGGCCCTCGAAGACCGTCGACAGGACGTCGAACTGGTGGAGGTGGAGACGAAGGGTGATCGGATTCGCGACGAATTGATCCATCGCCTCGGCAAAACCGGCGCGTTCGTCCGTAGCCTCGACGAGAAAGTCCTCGACGGGGATGTCGACGCCGCGGTCCACTCGATGAAGGATATGCCGACCGACCAGCCGGACGAACTGATCGTCTCGGGCATCCCCGACCGGGGGTCGCCAGGCGACGTGCTGGTGACGCCGGACGGCACCAGCCTCGAAGACCTCCCGGACGATGCGACGGTGGGCACCTCTAGCCTGCGCCGGCAGGCACAACTGCTCGACGCGCGCCCGGAGCTGACGGTCGAACCGCTCCGCGGGAACGTCGACACCCGGATCGAGAAACTGCTCGCCCCCGGCATGCAGGCCGAACACGAGGCGCGCACGGACGCCGAGAAAGAGAAGAAAGGCGAGACCGAGAACGACGAGTACGAGCATCCTTACGACCGCGACGTCGAGGAATGGTTCTCCGACCTCGCGGAGATCGAACGGCGCGCGATGGAGCGAGAGATAGAAACCGAGTACGACGCCATCGTTCTCGCCGAGGCGGGGCTCGACCGGAGCGGTCTGCTCCACCACATCGAGTACGAGCGGCTTCCGATGACCGAGTTCGTCCCGTCGCCGGGCCAGGGCGCAATCGCGGTGACGAGTCTGGACAACGAGGTCGGCGAGACGCTTCATACCGTCCTCGATAGCCCCCGGACCCGCGTCGAGACGAGCGTCGAACGCACGATTCTCGCCGAACTCGGCGGTGGCTGTGTCGCGCCGATCGGTATCTACGCCGTCGTGCAGGGCGAATACGTCAACGCGACCGTGCAGGTGTATAGCCGCGACGGCGGCGAGACGGTCGCGACGAGTCGGGATCTGGCTGTCGAGCGCTACGCCCGTGACGCCCGGGCGTTCGCAGAGGATCTGGCCGATCAGGGCGCGGCAGAACTGATCGAGGAAGCGCGCCGCGAGGAGGGGGAGGGCGAAGCGAAGCGGGGCGAGGAGGAATGAGCGACGGAGGGTCGGAATCCGATGATGTCGGCAAGGTCTACCTCGTCGGAAGCGGCCCCGGCGACCCCGACCTGCTCACGGTGAAAGCCAGTCGGCTGCTGGACGAGGCCGACGTGGTACTTCACGACAAACTGCCGGGCCCGGACATCATCGACTCGATACCCGAGGCCAAGCGCGAGGACGTCGGCAAGCGGGCTGGCGGCGACTGGACGCCCCAGGAGTACACCAACCGGCGACTCGTCGAGCTCGCGAGCGAGGGCGAGACCGTGGTTCGCCTGAAAGGTGGCGACCCCTTCGTCTTCGGCCGCGGCGGCGAGGAGATGGAGCACCTCGCCGAACACGGCGTTCCCTTCGAGGTCGTCCCCGGCATTACGTCGGCGCTCGCGGGCGGCGCGGTCGCCGGTATCCCCGCCACGCACCGCGAGTACACTTCCAGCGTCTCGCTCGTTACCGGTCACGAGGACCCGACCAAAGAGGAGTCAGCAGTCGACTGGGCGGCGCTGGCGAACACTGGCGGTACGCTCGTCGTCCTGATGGGCGTCGGCAAACTCTCCGATTACACGGCCGCACTGCTCGACGCCGGGATGGGGCCTGACACGCCCGTTGCACTGATCGAGCGCGCGACGTGGCCCGACCAGCGCGTCGCGACGGGGACGCTCTCGACCATCGTCGACGTCCGCGACGAGGCGGGGATCGAACCACCCGCAATCACGGTCATCGGCGAGGTTTCGGCGACCCGCGACCGCGTGGTCGACTTCCTCGAAAACGATCCTGACGCCACACACGAGGAGCGGGACGATGCCGCGTGAGACGACCGTCGCCGTCTTCCGACCGGACGACGAGCGCCTCGACGAGGCCGCCGAACTGATCGAATCGCTGGGCGCAACGCCGGTGGCCGACGCGATGCTGGCGGTCGAACCGACCGACGCGACGCCCCGGACCGACGCCGACCTCGTCGTCCTGACGAGCAAGACGGGCGTGGAACTCGCCGCAAAAGCGGGCTGGGACCCCGGCGACGCTACCGTCGCAGCCATCGGTGAGAGCACTGCTGAAGCGCTCCGCGAGGCCGACTACGCGGTCGACGTCGTCCCCGAGGAGTACACCTCCGCGGGCCTTGTCGACGCCCTGGCCGAGGACGTGGCCGGGAAACGCGTCGAAGTCGCCCGCAGCGATCATGGTAGCGACGTGCTGACCGACGGTCTCGACGAGGCGGGCGCGTACGTCCACGAGACGATCCTGTATCGCCTCGTTCGGCCCGACGGCTCCGGGGCCTCTGCCGAACTCGCCGCCGAGGGCGACCTCGCTGCCGCCGCGTTCACGTCGTCGCTCACCGTCGCTCATTTCGTGGAGGCCGCAGCGGAGGGGGGACTCCGCGAGCAGGCCATCGAGGGGCTGAACGACGGCGTCGTCGGTGTTATCGGCCCGCCGACGGCCGAGACCGCGGCCGACTACGGGATCGACGTCGACGTGATTCCAGATCGGGCCGATTTCGAGGAACTCGCCTGCGACGTCGTCGAGGAGGTTGCACCGACCTATCACGAGTAGCTACGACGCCTCAATCGATTCCAGCAGCGAAGCGATCTGCCGCTCGGCTTCGAACGGTTCGAGCGCCGTCTCGATGTCGACCGAGAGGTCGTAGGCCGGATTTCCTTTGCCGACAGGTGACCGCTCGCCGACGCGTGTCTGTTCGACGAACCCGCTGCCAGCGAGGCGTTTCAGCCGCTGGACGACCTCCTCCTCCGATGGGCCCGATGATGCCTCTCCGAACTGCGTTTCACAGGCCGTACACACGTCCTCAGCGTGAGCGGACGTCTCGCCCTGATGGGCAAGCCAGATCAGGGCGAGCAACGTGAGTCGCTCGGTCACGTCCGAAATAGGGACCGATCCCCGGCCACGATCGTACATGTTTGCAACTGATATTTCAGCCGGAATATAGCTACCGGCGACTCTACGGTCGGCCGGACAGAGGCGCTCGACGAGCAGTCCGGGACCCGCAGGTTTAACCCCGATTCCGCACAACTCCCGGTAGATGGACGCTCCGATCCCCGACCTCGCCGACCGAGCAGCCGAGTGTGCCGAGCGACTGCACGAGGCGGACGGGGTCGTCCTCGCGTCGCATATCGACGCGGACGGCCTGACAAGCGCCGCAATCGCGGCCAGCGCGCTCGAACGCGCCGGCATCCCGTTCGAGACGGTGTTCAGTAAACAGCTAGACGAGGCGGAGATTGCCGGGATCGCGGAGTTGGACCGGGAGGTCGTGCTCTTCACTGACTTCGGCAGCGGCCAACTCGATATCATCAGCAAACACGAGGCGGCGGGCGATTTCACACCCGTCATCGCCGACCACCACCAGCCCGCCGACGCGGAGACCGAGTACCACCTGAACCCGTTGCTGTTCGGGATCAACGGCGCGTCCGAACTCTCGGGCGCAGGCGCAAGCTACGCACTCGCGAGAGCGCTCGAACCCGACGGCGGCGACAACCGCGACCTCGCCGGTCTCGCCGTCGTCGGTGCAGTCGGTGACATGCAGGCAAGCGGCGGCGAACTCGTCGGCGCGAACGAACGGATCGTCGAAGACGGCGTCGCCGCGGGCGTCCTCGACGAGGGGACGGACCTCTCGCTGTACGGCAAGCAGACCCGCCCGCTCCCCAAGCTACTGGAGTACTCGACCGACGTGTACATTCCCGGCATCAGCAACGACGAGCGCGGCGCGATGAACTTCCTCGACGACCTGGACCTCGACCTGCAGGCCGACGGTGACTGGCGACGGTGGGTCGATCTGACCGACGACGAGCGCCAGACCGTCGCCAGCGCGCTCGTCCAGCGCGCCGTCTCGCGCGGCGTCCCGGCCAGCAAGATAGACGGCCTTATCGGGACGACCTACTCGCTCACCGCCGAGCCAGTCGGGACAGAGCTTCGGGACGCCAGCGAGTTCTCGACGCTGCTGAACGCGACGGCTCGCTACGAGCGCGCCGACGTCGGCCTCGCGGTCTGTCTCGGAAGCCGCGACGACGCGCTCGACCGTGCCAGACAGCTTCTGCGGGATCACCGCCGAAACCTCTCCGAGGGGATCGAGTGGGTCACCTCCGAGGGCGTCACCCGCGAAGGGAACATCCAGTGGTTCCACGCCGAGGACCGCATCCGCGAGACTATCGTCGGCATCGTCGCCGGAATGGCGGTCGGGGCCGATGGCGTCGACCGCGGAACGCCGATCATCGCCTTCGCCAACAAGAACGACGAGGAGGTGAAAGTCTCCTCGCGCGGGACCCACTCGCTAGTCCGTGAGGGACTCGACCTCTCTGCCGTGATGGGCGAGGCGTCGCGTGCGGTCGGTGGCGACGGCGGCGGTCACGACGTCGCCGCCGGTGCGACGATTCCTGCAGGTACCGAAGCAGAGTTCGTCGAACTCGCCGACGGAATCGTCGCCGAGCAACTTTCCTGACGACGCGGACCAGACCCTGTTACTCGTTCGGACAGGTGTCGATTCCAAGGAGTTTGTTCACCGTACAGCGCTGGGTGAGCGCGCTCGCAAGCAGACCGACGCCGCCCTGGGTTTATATACGATCGAGCGGCCACGACCCCCGTGCGCTGACCCCCTGTCACGACGCTGGCCGAGGCCGGTGTGCGACACGCCGCGTCGTGGCTGTTCCCGTCGCCTGCTCGCTACGGTACGAGCCGCAGGCTTGAAACTCGCCGCTCGCCTAGCCCGGGTCGATGGACGCGCCGACGGTCCGTGACCGGGCGAACGACCTTCCCACCGAGCCTGGCGTGTACCAGTTCCTCGCCGACGGGCAAGTGCTCTACGTGGGGAAGGCGATCGACATCCGCGACCGGGTGCGCTCTTACGCCGACCCGCGGAGCCAGCGGATCGCACGGATGGTCGACCGCGCCGAGGCCATCGACGTCGCGGTGACGGACACGGAAACCCAGGCGCTGTTGCTGGAGGCGAACATGATCAAGCGCCACCAGCCCCGGTACAACGTCCGACTGAAAGACGACAAGTCCTACCCACTGGTCCAGCTAACCGACCACGCCGTCCCGCGGATCGAGATCACCCGCGATCCCGACGAGGGGGCAACGGTGTACGGCCCGTACACGAGTCGGGCGCGCCTCGAAACGGTCGTCAAGGCGCTCCGCGAAATCTACGGGTTGCGGGGCTGTTCGGAGCACAAGTACGCCAACCGGGATCGCCCCTGTCTCGACTACGAGGTGGGCATCTGTACGGCACCGTGTACCGGCGAAATCTCCGAGACGGCGTACGCCGAGGACGTTACCGCAGCGGAGCGGTTCTTCGAGGGTGAACTCGGTGTGCTTGCCATGCCGCTCCGCCGGTCGATGGAGCAAGCGTCCGAAGAGCAGGAGTTCGAGCGGGCGGCCAACCTACGTGATCGCCTCGAGACCGTGGAGGCGTTTCACGGCGACAGCGGGGATGCAGTTGCGCGCAGCGAGGACGGTGCGGAACGCCTGCTGGACGTGCTCGGCGTCGCAATCGAGGGCGAGGAGGCGACGGTCGCTCGACTGCACAGCGACGGCGGCCAGCTAGTCGACCGGGAACGACACAGCCTCGCCGCCCCCGACAGCGGCCCGGACCAGATCGCTCGCGTCCTGTCGGCGTTCATTCCACAGTACTACGCCGAGCGGGAGCTTCCGGACGCGCTTGTCCTCCCCGAACATCTCGACGACGGTGAACTGGAAGCGTGGCTGGATGCCGAAGGTGTCGCGGTTCGCGTTCCGGGTGCCGGACGGGAGGCGACGCTCGTCGATCTGGCGCTCAAAAACGCCCGGCGTGGCACCGACGGGCGGGACGAGACCGGCGCGCTCGCGGCCGCCCTGGATATCGAGCGGCCGACTCGGATCGAGGGGTTCGACGTCAGTCACGCCCAGGGGAGCGACGCCGTCGGGAGCAACGTCACCTTCGTCGATGGCAGCCGCGAGAGCGGTGATTACCGCCGCAAACGCCTCGATCACGGGAACGACGATTACGCGAACATGCGTGCGCTCGTTGAGTGGCGGGCCCGCCGCGCCGTCGACGGCCGCGACGACCGCCCCGACCCGGAGCTACTGGTGATCGACGGCGGTGACGGTCAGCTTTCGGCGGCCCGCGAGGCGCTCGCCGATGTGGGCTGGTCGGTTCCGGCGATCGCTCTGGCGAAAGACGAGGAACTGGTGATCACACCGGATCGAAGCTACGACTGGCCCGGAGACGCACCACAGCTGCATCTCCTCCAGCGAGTCCGGGACGAGGCGCATCGCTTCGCTCTGCAGTATCATCAGACGTTACGTGACGAGGTCTCGACAGCACTTGACGGAATCGGCGGCATCGGCCCGGAGACCCGCAAGCGCCTGCTCGGTCGGTTCGGGAGCGTCGAGGGAGTGCGCGAGGCGTCGCGGACAGAGCTACTTTCCGTCGACGGGATCGGGGAGAAGACTGCGGACGAGCTCCGTGATCGGCTCTGAGGCCGCGATGGCGGATGCTCGCATGAGATGTAGTGACAACCGTTAACCCTCGTCGGTCCTAACCTGCGGATATGTCTCAGTCCGGGGGCGACAGGATTCAAAGCGTCCACAGAACGCACGGTCTCCGACCGCAGACCATCATGATCGGCGCGCTTGCGCTGGGAGCGAGTGCGCTGTTACTGACGAACTTCATCGATCTGACGCCGCTCTCGATTGTCGGTGCGCTGTTGCTGACGCTGGCGGTCGTGACAGTTGCCAGCGCCGTCGAAATAGTCAACGCCTACGAGAAACGCGCGTTGACTGTCTTCGGCGAGTATCGACAGCTCCTCCAGCCGGGGATCAACTTCGTTCCGCCGTTCGTCTCGAAGACCTACGTGTTCGACATGCGAACACAGACGATCGACGTCCCACAGCAGGAAGCGATCACGCGGGACAACTCTCCGGTTCGGGCCGACGCGGTAATCTACATTCGTGTGATGGACGCCAAGAAGGCGTTCCTCGAGGTCGACGACTACAAGAACGCGGTCTCGAACCTCGCCCAGACGACGCTCCGGGCCGTTATCGGCGACATGGAACTCGACGAGACGCTGAACAAACGCGAGAAGATCAACACCCGGATCCACGGCGAGATCGACGAGGCGACCGACCGGTGGGGGATCCGCGTCGAAGCGGTCGAGGTCCGCGAGGTAAACCCCTCCAAGGACGTCCAGCAGGCGATGGAACAGCAGACCAGCGCCGAGCGTCGTCGCCGTGCTATGATCCTGGAGGCGCAGGGTGAACGCCGCAGTGCCGTCGAGAAGGCCGAAGGTGACAAACAGTCCAACATCATCCGCGCACAGGGTGAGAAACAGAGCCAGATCCTGGAAGCACAGGGTGACTCGATTTCGACCGTGCTTCGCGCGAAATCCGCCGAATCGATGGGCGAGCGCGCCATCATCGATCAGGGAATGGAGACGCTCGAAGAGATCGGCAAGGGCGAGTCGACGACCTTTGTCATGCCACAGGAACTCACCTCGATGATCGGTCGCTACGGCAAACATCTCTCGGGTAGCGACGTCCAGCAGGCCGATGGCTCGCTGGAGAGTCTCGACTTCGACGACGACACCGCCGAAATGCTTGGCCTCAACGACATCGAGGAACTCATCAGCGAGTTCGGCGAGGCCGCGTCGGGCGAACCCTCCAGCGAGGTCGGGCGCGACTCGCGTGAGGAAATCGACGACACCGAACTTGTCGACGAGTTAGAAAAGTAAGGTTTGTGTCGACCTATCGTCGGAATATTTACCAGTTGTAGGTCTGTACTCCGATACATGTCTACACAGGTCAGATTGCGAGGACGGTAACGCTATGCACGGGATCGTTCACAAAGCGCTCAAAGAGTACGTAGAAGAGGATAGCGACGGGGTCGACTGGGACTCGGTGACTGAGAGGGCAGGCCTCGACCCGAAGCTGTACTTGCCCGTGACTCACTACCCCGACAACGAGATTACGCGCGCCGTCACCGCGCTCTCGGAACTGAGCGGCCGGACCGAGAACTCGATCCAGCGCGCGTTCGGCCAGTCGCTGGCACCACAACTTCTTGACACGTTCAAAGCCCACGTCCGTGACGAGTGGGACGCACGGGAAGTGCTGCTGGCGCTGGATACGATCTACGAGCAACTCGAAGAGGACAACGGTGAGAGCGCGTCTACGACGGTCTCGACCCGAGCGGAGGGCGAGGCGGTCGTGCTAACCTATCGGTCGGAACGCGAACTCTGTACGGTGTTACGAGGGATCGCCGCCGGGGTTGCGGCGGAGTACGACGCTACGACCATGATCGACGAGTCGACCTGCCTTCGAGAGGGCGACGACCGGTGCGAGTTGCACGTCGACCTCGATTGAGGATATAGATGCTCCTTCTGATAGGAAACGGCCGGAACTGTCGACCGGCCTGAACTTCTACTTACGAATTTTTCACTACATTTTGTAGTAGTAATATATATTATATACTTGATTACACAGCAGTAGACTAGAGGCAAATACTAGTCATAGATATGGTATTATACATGATGAACAATTACATCACCTTGTGTCGATGAGTCGCAGCCAAATCAGTCGCGGACATTCGAAGCGGTCCGACCTGAGGGTCGGACGCGCACTTTTCGTTCGTATTCGTCGACTAGCCGGTCGACGGTTGTCCGTGACCTCCATCCGTGGGCGGCACGCCGCGGACGGGTGGCCTTGTTCCAGGGACCATGGAGCCGCGTCCCTGTCTCGCAGACACATGCAGCTCCCCAAACGACATTATGAGTAATAACGACAGCAATCTCAATCCCGACGTAGACCGCAGAACCGTTCTCGGCGGTGTGGCAGGGCTCGGCGCTCTCTCGCTCACCTCGATGCCGTCGACAGCAGAACTGATGGACCAGCACGCCGAAACGCACGCCGACGGGGCGGACTCCCACCATCCGGGCCATCCACGGTTCGTCGAAGTGGGCGAGACGCTCTCGAACCCTGCAGACGTCGGCGGCTGGTCGTACGATGCCCGCGACAATCTCGCGCCACGGATCCCCGACTTCGGGCGCGACCCGGAGAACTACGACGCCGGCGATTTCGAGTGGTCGCTCGCGGAGAAACCGTCCGACAGCGACGCGGAACTGACGTTCGAGCGGACACACGACTCCGCCTCGGTCACTCGCTACTCTACCGGTGACGAGAACGTCAGCGAATTCGAGGCCGATGTCCCCGGAACGTACGTCGTCCAACTCGACGCGCCCGACGGGACACACCGGATGACGATCCACGCGTTCCCGGAGGGTGACGGTGCTCGTCCGAAAGTCGAATTCGAGGGTGAAAACGACGGCGACCAGTTCGTCCTTCAGTCGAACCCTGAACTCGCACCGGCAAGCCGGGCGTCGACGGACGACCTCGAAGTCGTCTTCCTCGCCGACGACCGAGACGCGCTCGAAACGGCCGATATCGAGAGCGACGGCGACGAGGCACACGTCCCGACGAGCGCCCTCGACGGCGAGACGGCCCGCGTCCACGTCGCCGCACACGACGGACACGCGCGGAGCATGATCGATACCGTCGAACTCGATCCGGACGGCTCGATCCACTATCCGAACCGTGCACCGGAGTGGATGGAAGACGGCGTCATGTATCAGATCTTCCCCCGATCGTGGGCCGGTGAACGCGGCCAGACGACGTTCGATACGATCATCAACGGCGATGCTGGCACGGGCGCTCGCGGCCTCGACTATCTCGACGAACTCGGCGTCGACGCGGTGTGGCTGACGCCGATCGTCCCGGCCGAGAGCGTCGACAAACTGTTCCTTAACAACAACCTCTCGAACTTTACCGAGGACCAGCCACCGGGCGGCGGTCCCCACGGCTACGACTCGAACGACTACTTCGGCATCGCCGAGGACCTCGTTCCGGAGGGGAAGGATCCGGTCGAGTCCTACAAGGAGTTCGTCGATGCGTGTCACGAACGCGACATCAACGTCATCTTCGACATCGTCATCAACCACGCTGGCCGTGGCCATCCGTTCTTCCAGGACACGATTGCCAGTCAGGACGAGGAGCGAACGCAGGCACTGCTCGACGCCAACTTCGAGTATCCGGCGATCAACGAGTGGAACGAGGACTCGAAGTACTTCGACTGGTGGGACCGCGTCGAAGCGGCCGGGACCGTTCAGGGACTCCAGCAGAACCCGACGGCCGAGATCGCCGATCCCATCCCGACCAACACCGGCTTTTTCGGCCTGCGCGTGATGCCGAACTGGAACTACGACAACGTGGCCGTCCGCGAGCACATGCTTGCAATCGCGGACTTCTGGTCGGGCGAAGTCGGTGTCGACGGCTTCCGCTGTGACATCGCGTGGGGCGTCCCCAACAGCATGTGGAAGGAGATCCGCGAGGTCGTCCGCGAGAACAACAGCGAGTACCTGATGCTCGACGAGACGATTCCGAAGGATCCGACGATGTCCGAGAACGCCTTCGACATGCACTTCGACACCGAGGGCTTCACCGGCACGTCCCACTCGGTCGCGGCCGGCGACACCGGTGCCCAGTCGCTCGTCAGCGACGTTCAGGAACGCGAGAACCAGGGGTTCCCGAACTCCTCGCTGATCCTCAACCTCATCGAGAACCACGACGAGGAACGCCTGCTCAACAGTACGGTCGTCAACGCGAACGACCCGCCGGAGGATCCCTCGGAGATCCCGGACGAGGAGTGGGAGACCGGTGCGAAACGACAGCGCGCCGCCTGGGCGGCCGGCGTTGGCCTCCCCGGCGTCCCGTCGGTCTACTACGGCCAGGAGCGCCAGATCAGCCGCTGGGGCGAGAGCCGCTGGCCGGCGAGTTCGCTCGACGCGTTCGAGGAGGACAACCGTGGTCGTAACGACGCTGGCAACATCAACACCGGTGCAGACGTCCGTGAGGGCGGCAAACAGCGCGCGTTCATGAACTGGGACGAGTACGACGAGGAGCACCTCCAGTTCTACAAGGACGTCATCGAGACGTACCACGACCTAGACGCGCTCAAACCCGCCGCAGAGCTCCGGAACGCGTACGCGTTCACGCAGGACAACCCGAACATGATCGTCTTCGGTCGTGACGCCTCCGAACTCGACGACGTCGACGGTCCGGAAAGCGTGATCGTCATCGCGAACTTCGAGGAGAATCCTATCTCGCCGATCCTGCGACCGGAGGTCGATCCGGTCGATCAGGTTACCGGCGAGAACATCGCGACCAGGGAGAGCGACACCGGCGTGACCGTCGAGATCGACACGTTCGCCGTGCTGGAGACGCCCTCGCTGTTCTCGGTCGGCGACATGCTCATCGAACTCAGTGCCGAGCGTGGGACCGACGCCGGTCCCGGCACCTACGAGTATCCGACCGGCAACGACTTCGACGACGGCGTCTTCGATCTGACGCGGTTCGACGTCCACCAGTCGAAAAACGACTTCCAGTTCGTCGTCGAAATCGACGGCGACCTGACGAACCCGTGGGACTACGATCACGGCCTCTCCCACCAACATCTGCAGGCGTATATCCGTGATCCCGACGCGAGCGGCGGGTCGACTGATGCGCGCGAGGGTGTCAATGCGACCTTCGCGGCACCCTATCAGTACCGCCTCGTCGCCGACGGCGAACACGGCGTTCGCATCGAAGATGCCGACGGTACCGAACTCGCAACGGGCGAACTGACGATTAACAACGCCAACGAGGCGATGCTGGTCGAGTTCCCCAAAGACTCCATCGAGGGCAGTCTCGATCAGATGGAGGTCGCACCCCTGCTACTGGGCTACGACAACTCGGCGGCCGGCAACGTTCGCCCGGTCGAAACTGAGGTCGGTGCAGAGGTCTTCGGTGGTGCCGAAAACGATAGTGCGCCGAACGTCATCGACACGGCCGGGGACACCCCGACTGCGGACGCGCTGGCATACGCCGACGGCACGCTCGCGGAGATTCCGTACTCCTCGCTCGTCGCCGAGTTCGAGGAGGTCGAAACCTTCGAGACCGGTACGGGCGGCGCGCCGTACGGTCCCGACCAGTACACCTACCCGACCGGTGGCGACTTCTACGAGGGCACCTGGGACGTCGAGACGGTGACTGTCTACGAGTCGCCTGCTCGAGTGCGCTTCGAGTTCACGATGGCGGCCGACATCCAGAACAACTTCGGCCTCGATCCGGTCTCCCACCAGTTCGTCCAGATCTACATCAACTCTCCCGAGGCTAGCGGTCCGACGGGGACCGAGGGCCGAACGGGGACGAACTTCAACACTGCAAGCCCGCATCACACCCGCGTGCTCGCACACGGCGAAGGGACGGCAGACGTCGAAGACGCCGAGGGCGAACCGGTCTCCGGTGATGTCGAGTACTACCAGACCGACTCGGACAAGGTCGCGGTCGACTTCCCGAAGAGCGCGGTCGACTGGACGGACAACGTCGCCTTCGCGGCGATCATGACGCCGTTCGACGGGTACGGCGAGGGCGGCATCCGGGCGATCAACCCCGAGCCTGCGGAGTACGCCATCGGCGGCGGAATCGAGGGCGCTGACGACCCAGCTGCGATGGATCTCCTCCTACCGGAGGGCGAGACTCGCGCCGACGTGCTCGCGTACGACGCGGACACCACGCCCGCAATTCCGCTCGTCCCGCTGGGCGACGCTGCGCCCGAACCGGCAAACGGCGACGAGAACGGTGAGGAAAACGGTGAGGAGAACGGCGACGAGAACACCGAGGACGAAGACGACGGCCTGCCCGGCTTCGGCATCGCCGCGGGTGCGGCCGGCGTCAGTGCCGGCGCACTCGCCGCCAAGCGCCTCTCCGAGGACAGCGAGGACGACGAGGAGTAACCTCACTGTCGGCCCATTCTGCGGTTCTCTGCGCGCGTTATTTTTATCGAACACTGTCCGTCGATAGCCGCATCGCTCTCCGGGAGCGTTCGACTCTCCTCGCAAAAAAACGGCCGACACCCGATAGCCGGAGCGCTCCTACTCGGAGGCTTCCGGTGCCGCAATCGACGCAATAGCGATCTCCATATCGACGTCCTCGACGTCCCACGTCTTGCGGTGGCCGTCGTCGACGGTACCGACTTCGTCGGCACGAACCTCCTCTGCGATCAGGTCCTCGTGGTCCGCCACCAGATCGGCGACGCGGTCGTCGTCGATGTCGACATCGAGGCGGATCGGCTCCTCGATATCCAGATCCAGTTCCTTTCGCATCTCCTGGACCCGCCGGATCACCTCGCGGGCGTAGCCCTCGCTCTCGATGTCCTCGGTGAGCGCAGTATCGACGTAGACGACGCCGAGGTCGTCGCCGTTTCGGCTGAAGCCGGTTCCGGTGACGCCCTCCGGCGTCTCGGTGACGAACTCGACCATCGAGTCGGTGAGTTCGTCGTCGTCTTCCAGCACGTCCTCGACTTCGGCTTCGAGCGCGTCGAGGGACTGCTCGTCGACGCGGGCCTCGTTGAGCGCGTTCATGACCTCGCTGGCGCGGCCGCCGAAGGCCGGGCCGAGTTCGCTCATGTCGGCCTCGGCGCTATACTGGAGTTCGCCCCAATCGTCGCCTGTCCCGACGAGTTGGATCTCACGGGCGTTCAGGCGGTCAGCCAGCAGGTCGCGGTGACGCTCGACGGCCTCGACGCTTCGCTCGTCGTTGGCCGCAACGACGGCCCGCGTGACGGGCCAGCGCAGTTTCCGTTCGGCCTTCTGCCGGGCGTTCGACCCGGCCTCCTCGACGGCCCGCAGGAGGGCAACATCGGTCTCCAGTTGCTCGTCGGCCCAGTACTCCTCGGCCTCGGGCCAGTCCAGCGCGTGGACAGTATCCTTTCCGTTGTCGCCGGTGAGCGTCCGATTGATCTCCTCGCTGACCAGCGGCGCGAAGGGTGCGAGCAGTTTGACGACCGTGCTCAGGACGTGATAGAACGTGGCGTAGGCGGCCTGTTTGCTAGCCGAGCCTTCGTCGTCCCACATCCGCTCGCGGACTACCTGGATATAAAACCGCGAGACGTCCTCGACGACGAACTCCAGCAGCGAGTCGAGCGCGCGGTCCTGGCGGTACTCGTCCCAGGCCTCGGTCATCTCCGAGATGACGGTCTGGAGCCGTGCAAGCACCCACTCGTCGACGAGTTCGAGATCGGAATCGACATCATCGAGCGTCGTCGTTCCGGCGGTTTCACCGCCTTCACCTCGTTGCGACTCCGTCGCAACGCCCGGCTCAAAGCCGTCGAGTCGCATGTACTCCAGCGGGAACCGGAACACGTTCCAGAGGATGTTGAGATTGCGCTGCATGCTCTCTGTCTCGTCCCACGAGAAGCGCATGTCCTCGCCCTGTGGGTTGACCGAGAGGAGGAACAGGCGCATCGGGTCCGCGCCGTACTCCTCGATCACTTCGTCAGGCTCGACGGTGATGCCTTTCGACTTGGACATCCCGCGGCCGTCGGGCATGTTGGCGTAGCCGTGCATCACGACGTTGTCGTAGGGTACCTCGCCCATCGCCGCGGTGCCCATTCCGAGTTGGGACCAGAACCAGCCACGCGTCTGGTCGTGGGCCTCGATGATGAGGTCGGCGGGCCAGAGGCGGTCGAAGTCCTCCTCGTTGCTGGGGTAGCCGATGGTACCCCATGTGGCAACCGAGGAGTCGAGCCAGACGTCGAAGACGTCGGCGACGCGGCTGTACGTCCGGCCGTCCTCGGTGATCGTTAGCTCGTCGACGGTGCCCTTGTGCAGGTCGACGTCTGCGGGATCGATCTTCTGGTCGGCGCGCTCGGCGAGTTCCTCGCGGTTGCCGATCACGATGGCGTCGTCCATCGAGCCATCCCAGTTGCCCGGGAGCCAGATGGGAACCGGAATACCCCAGTAGCGTTGGCGTGAGACGTTCCAGTCCGGTGCATCCTCGACGAAGTCGCGGAAGCGGTTGTCGCGCGCCCACTGCGGGTACCACTCGCTGTCCTCGATGTTCTCCAGGAGTTGGTCTTTGATATCGGTGATCGTGATGAACCACTGGTCGGTGACGATCTGGATGATCCCGGTGTCACACCGCCAGCAGTGTCCGTAGCTGTGATGGGTCTCGCCGGAGTGGAGCATCGCCCCCTTCGCTTCGAGGTCAGCGATGATCGCCCCGTCGGCGTCTTTGACGAACTCGCCGGCGTATTTGCCCGCTTCGTCGGTGTAGACGCCGTCCCCGCCGACCGGACAGAAGATGTCCAGACCGAGTTCGCGACCGCGCTCGAAGTCCTCCTCACCGTGGCCGGGTGCGGAGTGGACGAGTCCCGTTCGGTCCGCTTCGACGTACTCGGCAGTGTACACCTCGAACGCGCCGTCGCCGCCGGGGTGATCGACAGCATCGGCGAGCGGATGGTCGTACTCCCAGCCGACCATCTCCTCGCCGGTGACCTCCTCTATGACCTCGTAGTCGTCGTAATGGCCCTCCCGCAGGACGTCCTCGACGCACTCCTCGGCGACGTAGACGACCTCCTCCTCGCCGTCCTTGGTGGCCCGCACGCCCTGATAGGTCAGATCGGGATCGGCGGCAACGAACGTGTTCGCCGGAATCGTCCACGGGGTCGTCGTCCAGATGACGAGTTGGCCCTCGCGATCGACCAGATCGAACTTCACGTAGACCGACGGGTCGGTGACGTCCTCGTACTCGACCTCGTTGTTCGCGATGGCAGTCTCACAGCGGGGACACTGCGAAATCGAGCGCTGGCCCTGCTCGACGAGGCCCTTTTCATTGGCCTGATTGAACCCCCACCAGGCCGCTTCCATGTACTCCGGGTCGACCGTCTTGTAGGGGTCGTCCCAGTCCATCCAGACGCCGAAGGACTTGAAGTCCGATTCGAGTCCCTCTAGCTGTTCGTCGGCGAACTGCTTGCACTCCTCGATGAAGGCTTCCTCGCCGAACTCCTGGATGTCCTTTTTGTTCTCGAAGCCGAGGCGCTCCTCGACTTTCGTCTCGATGGGCAGGCCGTGCATGTCGTAGCCTGGCCGGTCCGTGACGTCGTAGCCGGACATCCGGAGATAGCGGATGTAGGCGTCCTTGAGCGTCTTGTTCCACGTCGTTCCCATGTGCGCCGCGCCGGAGGTGTACGGCGGCCCGTCGACGAAGAAGAACTCCTCGTTACCCTCGCGTTCGGCTTTCGCTTTCTCGTAGGCGTCGACGTCGTCCCAGTACTCGAACGCGCGGTCCTCGACCGCGTCCGGATCGTACTGGTCGTCGACTTCCCGAAATCGGTCCATACACGCCCTATCTCACTCCTAAAACAAAGGGCAATCGGTACCCCGCTGTGGATCACGCCCCGGAGCAACAACGGCTTGCCGTGATCACTCGGCGTCTTCGTCAGTCCTGGCCAGTCGCTTGCCTGCCAGCAGTGCCCCGCCGATCCCGGAGATGCTTGCACCGATCCCGAACCCGGGGAGGTCGTCGTCGGTATCGTTCGTACTGTCGTCAGTGCCGTCCGCGTCCGGTTCGGCCCCGCTGTCGCCGGTTTCAGGCGCCTCGGATCCCTCATCCTCAGCGGCGTCGTCGGTGCTCCCTTCGTCAGCGTCGACAGCAGTGCTGTCGTCGGTCGCGCCATCATCGGTGCTCTCGCTTTCGGTTGTCTCGTCCCCCTCGTCTGTCCCACTGTCGCTGGAATCCGTCGAGTCACCGGTTCCACTGTCATCAGAGTCAGTGGTATCGTCGGATCCACTGTTGGCAGTCTCAGTGGTGTCGTTGGTTCCGTCGTTGGTGGAATCAGTGGTGTCGTTGGTTCCGTCGTCGGTTCCGTCGTTGGTGGAATCGGTGGTGTCGTCAGTTCCGTCGTTGGTGGAGTCAGTGGTGTCGTCGGTTCCGTCGTTGGTGGAATCGGTGGTGTCGTCAGTTCCGTCGTTGGTGGAGTCAGTGGTGTCGTCGGTTCCGTCGTTGGTGGAGTCAGTGGTGTCGTCCGACCCGCCATCGTCGCGCGATTCCTCGTCCGCTGTCCCGTCGAAGCCGTCCTCCCAGCCCTGATGTGCCGGCGCGAGGTCGGCATCGGTGTGATTGTCGCCCGTCTCCCAGATGTCGCCCGAGGCACCTTCGGGGCCGCGTCGCGTCTTCCAGTCGAACGCGCCCGGATCGTCGATGGTGACTTCCCACACGTCTCCGCCCGCGTGGTTGCCCTCGATACCGGTGCCCCAGTCGGTAAGTGAGCCGCTACTACCGGTGACGTAGACCGACTCGCCGTCCGCGGTCGGTGCCTCGATCCGGATGGTGAGTTCGGCGTCCCCGCTGCCTCCGTTACTTCCATCCCCGTCGTCGATAGAGTCGTTCTCCTCGGACGGGTCGCTGGCGGCGTCGTCGGGGGCGTAGACCGCCCACCCGCCGGCCGGTACAGTGATCTCCGCCCGCCCGTCGCCGTCGGCGACCGTATCGCTGGCGTTGCCGGTGTACTCCTGTAGCGGTTCGTCGGCCCAGGGGACGTCGATCCGCTCGCTTCGCTCGCTGCCGCTCTTGTTGAGCGCGACGACGGCGTTGTCCTTGCGCTCGTAGACGATGACGTCCGCGTCAGCGTGGTGGGTAATCGCGCGGCCGCCGAGCAGATTGGTGCGGATCCAGAGCAGATTGCGGAGCCCCGGATCGTCGAACTCGAGCAGGTAGTTGTAGAGTCGCGGATACCCCTCGTACGTGAGAACGAACGCCCGAGCGAGCGCTTCGAGTTCGGGCGGCGCGCTGTCGTGGTTGGCGATCAGAGTGAGCGACTGGGTGGGGTTCTGCGCGACGTAGCCCGCGTCGCTACGGTCCAGCGCACGGAAGTCGCCGCCGCTGGTGAACGCCTCGTACTTCATCGTGTAGAACAGCGGGTAGTCGGTGATGTCCATTCCCGTCCGGGCGTACTCGTCGACGTAGCCGATCGGATCGAACAACACCTCGCCGACGGTGTAGAACCCCAGTTCGTCGGCCCAGGGGTTGAGGTACTCCTCGAAGACCCAGTTGTGGATGTGCTTGGCGGCATCCCAGCGTACGCCGTCGGCACCGCAATCCGCGAGCAGTTGGAGGTAGTCGTAGGCGAGGTCCTGAACGTGTTGGGTCGTCCAGTCGAGCGATGGAAGCCCCACGAGGTCGTGGTCCTCTATCGCCTCCGGGTCACACTCCCACTGGTTGGGATCTTTCGGTTCGCTGCCGTTATAACAGCGGTCGTCGCTCGAATCGAACGAGTACATCCAGCCCTCGATACCGCCCTCCTGATAGAACTGTTCGGAGTCGAGATTCGGGAAGTCGTCGAGAGCAATCCCGGCCCCGTTGTGATTGAGCACGACGTCGACGATCACGTCGACGCCTTGGGCGTGGGCCTCGTCGATCATCGAGCGGAACTCGGCCTCGGTGCCGAACTCGCTATCGAGGGATGTGCGGTCGTAGGGCTGATAGCCGAGCGGCGGGTGATGGGGGTACTCCGCGCCGTAATCGGGATGTTCCTTGCCCTGATCCGCTCTGGTCAGGACGCTCTCCTGTGGCGGGGGGACGTGAATCGCGCCGAACCCGGCGTCGGCGACCTGGGCCATGCTGGCTTCCACCTCCGTCCAGTCGGTGTGAAAGTACTGCAGCATCGCCGTTTCGGTGGCGGTGCTGACGGCAGCGGCGCTTGCGCCCGCCCCACCGGCGACTGCCGATCCCATCGTCGCTCCCCCGACGCCCTTGAGGACGTCACGGCGATGTACAGGTGTGTTACCTTCGCGCATTGTATTGATTACAGATAAATCTTCAAGATATAAATGCTTGGTGATAAATTACAACATTTGTCAATGGTGTACTCAAGGCGGACCGCTCCGAATCACTGCCTCGTGATCGCAGTCCCGCGGTTGGATACTCTCTCAAAACAAGGCCCGCTCGTCGTCCGCTTGATTGGCCTCGGCTGTCTCTCGGCGGGAGTCGATAGCTCCTCGAAAACAGTCAGTGACGTGTCAGTTAGTCTTGAACGACGCTGAGGGTGGCCGGGATCAGTTTTCCGTAGCCGAGCATATACACGCCTGCGTACAGACACAGAATTCCCATGCCGGCGAGCCAGAGCGCGACCGTGGTCTCACCGCCGGACAGATACAGGTAACTGTTCAATTCGGCGACGAGACCGACTCCCGTTACCACTACGGTAAGGGCGAAATACGCAAGCAGTTCGACCAGCACTTCGAGTTGCATGTCCACAAGAACGATATCGGCTGATATTACTCTTTTGTTCGCTCTCATCTCTCCACTCACTACCAAGAAGTTTATAACTGATCGACGGACGAAGGGGCATATGGCACATACGTCGGGTCGCTATGGCGACCTCAACTATCCCACGCTGACGAAGTACGGGTTTCTGCTCGGAGTCGGACTGTTCATCGGCGGTGTCGTCGGGGAGTTACTGTTCGCAGGCGTCTTGCTCTCTGATGTACCGGGCTGGACACACACGCTGTTTTTCGATATGGAAGCGATCGGCGTCGTCGTCGCGTTCCTCTCTGTCGTCGTCTTCGGCGTCATCCTTCCGCTGACGGAGTAAGCAGAGTATGACGCAGTTCCCCGCCTCTCGCAACGTCCTCGAACCTGACTGTTCGCGCTGCTCGGCGCTCACTGAATCCCGGGAGTGCATCTCGTGGGGCACCGGTCCGCTCGACGCGAGCGTCGTGGTCGTTGGCGAGGCTCCCGGCGCAGGGCTACCGCCGGACGACGCGTCCGACGAGCGCTGGCGCGGCGGCAACTGGACTGGCAAAGCGTTCACCACGCGCCACTCCGGGCGGCGGATCCGCAGGCTACTCGCCGACGCAGGCTACGGCGAGGACGCGTACTTCACGAACGCCGTCAAGTGCTTTCCCGAGGGCGAAGACGGGTCGAACCCCGAACCGACGGACGAGGAACGGCGGACCTGCAGGGGCCACCTCGAAACCGAACTCGAAGGAATCGACCCGGACGTGCTCGTCCCCGCTGGCAAACACGCCACCCGATCGGTCTTCTCGCTCGCCGAGCGCTCGCTCGACGGCTTTCTGGACTGCGTTCTCGACCCTGTCGACCTGGCGGGAATCGATCCGGCCGTTCTCCCCGTCCTGCACCCGTCCTATCGGGACGTCTGGATCGCTCGCCTCGGCTACGACGTCGAGGAGTACGTCGCTACGTTCGCCGAGCGACTCGACGCGCTCATGGAGTGAGGGCGTGGGCAACGTTTTTGCTATCGGCCGCCGAGGCATTCGAGTATGAGCGAGGACTGCATCTTCTGTGCGATCGTCGACGGAGAGATTCCGAGCCACACCGTCTACGAGGACGACGAAACGCTCGCGTTCCTCGACGCCAACCCGCTCGCCCCCGGCCACACGCTCGTGATCCCGAAAGCACATCACGAGACGCTGAACGCCCTCCCCGAGGATCTCGCCCCGAAAGTGTTCGATACCCTCCACTCCCTCGTCCCGGCCGTCGAGGACGCGGTCAGTGCCGACGCCTGCAACGTCGCGTTCAACAACGGCGAGGTGGCTGGCCAGGAAGTCCCTCACGTCCACGGCCACATCATCCCCCGGTTCGAGGGCGACGGCGGCGCGCCGGTCCACGCCATTGCGGGCGACCGCCCGGACCTCTCGGACGACGACCTCGACGATATCGTCGAAGATGTCAGAGAACGAACCTGAACGCGTCCGCGGGCGTCGGTGCGAACGAAAACGCGTTTAACCGACGCCGGAGTTCCATCGGGTATGATCCTCAGCGGACGCCACTCCCAGTCGATCGCGGCCGAACTGGCGGAGCGGCTTGACGAACCGCTCGCGCCCGTCGCATTCGACCGGTTTCCCGACGGCGAGTTGATGGCTAGCATCGGCGACGTGACACCGGCGGACGGCGAGCGGGCTATCGTCGTCGCCTCGACGCCGAGCAGCGACGCACACATCGAACTGCTCCAGCTTCAGGACGCCGCCCACGAAGCCGGCTACGGGGAGGTCATCACCGTCGTCCCATATCTGGGCTACGCGCGACAGGACCAGGCGTTCGAGCAGGGCGAGCCGGTTTCGGTCCGTGCAGTGGCCCGGGCGATCAGCACGGGCGCTGATCGGGTGCTGACGATCGACCCCCACGAGGAGGACGTCTGTGACTTCTTCGACCCACCTGCGACGCCGATCAGCGCGGCCGCTCGGCTCGCCGAACCGCTGCCTGAGGACCTGATCGATCCGCTCTTTCTCTCCCCGGACGCCGGTGCGATCGATCTTGCCGAGACGGTCCGGGAGGCCGCCGGTACCGGGACGGTCGATTACTTCGAGAAGACACGACACTCCGGCTCCGATGTCGAAATATCGCCGAGCGACACGAGCGTCGACGGCCGTGACATCGTCGTTGTCGACGACATCATCGCTACCGGATCCACGATGAGCGAGGCCCTCACCATTCTCCAGGAGCGCGGTGCAAACCGGGTTTTCGTCACTTGCATCCACCCGTTGCTCGCCGGCAACGCGGTCACGAAACTCTCGCGGGCTGGCGTCGATACTGTCTACGGTACTGATACGCTCGAACGCCCCTGCAGTGCCGTCAGCGCCGCGCCAGTAGTCGCCGACGCGCTTGCAGATCAGCTCTGAGTTTTCACGAGAATTTATAAACGATCGGGCGGCCAGCCACCGCGTGCGCTGACTCTTTACCACGACGCCGGTCTGCGCGGGTGCGTGGCACGCCGCGTCGTGACGTCTTCGTGCCGCCTGTTCGCTCTCTCTGCTGGCAACCCTACAGCTCCGACAGCGCCGCCTCGATCTCGTCGTAGTCCGGGAACTGCGGCCACTCCTGGGCGACCCAGGCGTACTCGACGACTCGCTCATCGTCGAGCAAGTACACCGCCGGGCGTGGCTCCGACACGCCGGTCATCCCGTCGAGGTCGTTGGGAATGCCGTACTCGACGGCGACGGTGTTGTTCGGATCGCTGAACAGGTCGTAGTCGATCCCACGCTCCTCGATCAGCCGCTTGTGGGAGTACGGATCCGATATCGACAGTCCGACGATCCGGACGTCGAACTCGGTCTCCCACTCTCGGCCGCGAATTTCGTTCCAGATGTAGGTCGCCGGAAACGCACCGTCCATCGTGTAGAAGACGAGGAGCACCGGCCCATCCTCGGTCAGGTCCGATAGCGACCGGTCCTCCCAGAACTCCTCGTTGACGAGCGGCCGGGTAAAGTCGGGTGCAACGTCGCCTTCCTCGACGTGGTCTCGCTCCGGCAGGTCGACGACGTCGAAGTCGAGTTCGACCATTAGGCGCTCCCCCCGTACGTCCGTTCGAGATAGTCGACGATGTTCGCACTCTCCGTCATCGTGACGCCGGTCGACTCGTCGACGATTGCGGGAACCGTCCGTTTCCCGCTTATTCGCTTGACGACGTCTCGGTCGGAATGCATCGGTTCGACGAACCGGGATTGGTAGTCCAGCTCCAGTTCGTCCAGCATCCGTGTGACGCGCTCACAGAAGGGGCAGGCCTGGAGGCGGTAGAAGGTGATCGGTGTCTCGCTCATAATCGACCAGTGGGTCTGGACGGCTGAAAACGTTGGCTTCGCGGCGATCGATCTCACCTCTGATCGGATCGACCGACGGTTCACCACCACCTGATAATCAGGGAATAACCGCGTCCGGTTGCTCCAGGCACCCCTCTCAGCCTCACAAGAGTTAATTCATCCGCCAGACAACTACCCCTAGATGACGATACCCCTCTCATCGATTTTGCAGGCGTCTACACTCGGGTTTACACTGTTCGGCTTCGAACTGACGGATTCGACAGTCACTATCGCAGGAGCCGCCGTGCTGGTTTTTCTGATGGGGCTGTCAGCGTTTTTCTCCTCCTCGGAGATAGCCATGTTCTCGCTCCCGGATTATCGGACCGATGCTCTGGCTGACGAGGGGCGGCCGGGGGCGTCGACACTCAAACAGCTCAAAACCAATCCTCACCGGCTACTGGTGACGATTCTGGTCGGGAACAATCTGGTCAACATCGCGATGTCCTCGATCGCAACCGGCCTGCTGGCGATCTATTTCAGCCAGGGGGTGGCGGTTGCGGGTGCAACCTTTGGCATCACCGCTGTCGTCCTGCTGTTCGGTGAGAGTGCGCCAAAATCCTACGCGGTCGAGCACACCGAATCGTGGGCGCTCCGGATCGCTCGCCCGCTGAAACTATCGGGCTACGTACTCCTGCCGCTGGTGGTGACGTTCGATTTCCTCACCCGGCAAGTAAATCGACTCACCGGCGGGCAGGCGGCAATCGAGTCGGGGTACGTGACCCGCTCGGAGATCCAGGACATGATCGAGACCGGCGAGCGCGAAGGCGTCATCGAGGAGGAAGAACGCGAGATGCTTCAGCGGATCTTCCGGTTCAACAAATCCATCGCCAAGGAGGTGATGACGCCGCGGCTTGACATGACTGCGGTGCCGGTCGACGCCAGTATCGACGAGGCGATCCAGACCTGTGTCCAGAGCGGCCACGCTCGCGTCCCTGTCTACGAGGGGAGCCTCGACAACGTGATCGGCGTCGTCCACATCCGTAATCTGGTTCGGGACGTCAACTACGGGGAGACGGAGGCGTCGGAACTCGAACTCGACGATCTCATCAGCCCGACGCTACACGTCCCCGAATCGAAAAACGTCGACGAACTGCTGACCGAGATGCGCGAAGAGCGGATGCATATGGTGATCGTGATCGACGAGTTCGGTACTACGGAGGGCCTGATTACCATGGAGGACATGGTCGAGGAGATCGTCGGCGAAATCCTCGAAGGCGGCGAAGAAATGCCGATCGACTACCTCGAGGACGGCGCTGTCGTCCAGGGAGAGGTCAATATCCACGAGGTCAACGAGGCTCTGGAGATCGACCTCCCCGAGGGCGAGGAGTTCGAGACCGTTGCAGGCTTCGTGTTCAACCGTGCCGGGCGACTCGTCGAGGAGGGCGAGCAGATCGAGTACGACGGGATCCGGATCACTGTCGAGGAGGTCGAGAACACCCGCATCAAAAAGGCACTGCTGAAACAGGTCGAACGCGGTGAGGAGGAAGAACAGGAAGGCGTCGCCGACGTCGAGGACCTCTAGGCGCCCCGTCTACAGGAAGAAATCGACAGTCGAGAAGGCGCCGAAGCCGACGATAACTGCACCGACGAGCGACGCCACCCAGGCAAGCACGGTGTAGCCCATCTTGGACCCGCTGACGCCGCCGTCTCCTGCGGCGTAGCCGCTCCCGATGATCGAACTGACGATGATCTCGTTGAACGAGACGGGGATGCCAAAGAGAACTGCTGTCTGTGCGATGGCAAACGAGGGGATCAACGCCGCAATCGAGCGGCGCGGACCGAGCGAGGAGTAGTCCTGTGCGATCGCCTTGATCATCCGCGGCGCGCCGGTCCACGACCCGATCAGGAGGCCGATACCCCCACCGACGAGGATCGCCGTAATCGAGATACCCTGTGGCTCCAACAGGGGCAAGAGCGGGCCGATCGCGAGACCGACCTGACTGCCCCCGGCCGAGAAGGCGACGAGGCCGCCCATCACGAGCAGAAACCGACGCTGACCGCGATCCGCATCGATGCCCATCTCGCGGTAGAGCAGTCCTGCGCCGACGACGGCCAGACCGAGCGAAGCGATCGCCTGTCCTACCAGTCCCGGCCCGGTGAGCGACCGCCCGACCTCGGCCGCCAGCGTCGCTCCCTCACCGGACGGGCCCAGCACGACGAACTCGATGTTCGCGAGAATCAGGCCGACCAGTCCTGCCAGCAGGGGGACTGTATAGCGCTCCGCCAGCGACTCCCTGCGGAGTAGCTTCGCCGTGGTGAACGCGATACCGCCGCCGACGAAGGGTGTGAACACCCACAGCGTCGTGATTTCGGCGTACTTCGCCCACGCGGGGTCGCCCCCCATCGCCAGACCGACGCCGACGACGGCGCCGGTGACAGTAAACGCGGTCGCTATGGGATACCCCGTAAACACGCCGATAGCCACGAGCGTCGCGGCGATGATCAGCGCGAGCGTCGCGGCAGTCGCCGTCAGCGTTACGTCGCCGGCGATCAGTTCCCGTCCGATCGCTTCGGAGACGTTCGCGCCCTGCAGGACTGCACCGCCGAAGCCGAGCAGTCCTACAAAGAATCCGGCTCGCATTACCGATACCGCGTTCGCACCAACCGCGGGTGCAAACGGGGTCGAGCCGCTCGATCCAGCACCGATTGCCCAGGCCATAAACAGGCTTGCCAGACACGCAATACCCAGCGTCGCCAGCGTCGCGGCGTCGACCATCTACCCCGGGCTTACCCGTGGGTAGTATAAGTGCTTACCGTACTGACGCTGTTCTCGCCGCGTAATCGAGTGTCCCGCTTCTTTGCTCTTCGATCCAAGGCACCACGACGTCCGCGAGTCGGTCGTGGGCCTCCTCGTAGCTCAGCGGCGAGGCCGAATCCCCGCGCTGGCCGCGATAGGAGCCGAACTGCGTGTGGTTCATCCCCGGGATCTCCTCGCTGGTCGTGGTTGGCGGGAGGCGGTCCTTGCTGGCGCGGTACGCCTCCCGGTCGAGCACCGTATCCGCGCTCCCAGTGACGCTCAGAACCGCCATCTCCCGGTCGCTCACGTCCTCGTTGCAGTAGGATGCGAACATGAGCAGGCCCGCGACTTCCTCGTCCGCGGCATACCCGCAGGCTGCGACGCCGCCCAGCGAGTGTCCGCCGACGACCCATGTCTCGATCTGTTCTTTGCCGGCCCGAATCTCGCCCGCGGCATCACTGTCGAGTAAGGCGATATTTAACGGCATCTCGGGGATGTACACCGTCGCGTTGGCCTCCGTAACGAGCGGGGACAACGACTCGTAGTAGGCGTTCGGTGCGACGCGTGCGCCGGGATAGAAGACGACGCCGACGTCCGACTCGGCGTCAGTCGGCGCGAGGACGGCGACGTCGCCCTCCGTCTCGATGGAGACGCGCGGATCGTCTTCTACCGACTGGATCGACGACTCGGAACCCTCGTAGGGTAGCGAGAGATAGACGACACCGCCGCCGAGTACGACGAGGAGGACCACGAGGACGGCTATCGCTCCCTGTTTCCACGAAACCATGCTGGATAGCGCGGTCCGAATCGACAAAAAGGGTGGCTATCGGTGTCCCGCAACCGGGGTGTTACGTCGTCGTTAGCTGTTGCGAACCGCGGACGCGCCGAGTTTGACCAGTCGATAGCCGGCATATGCGACCGAGAGGAAGACCGTCGCGGCGACGACGACGCCCGCCACGATAGCGGGGCCGCTCGCCGGTTCGGCCAGGTCCTGCTCGGAGTTACAGCTCTCACAGCCGCCGGAGCTACAGGACCCCCCCTCGTGCCCGCCATCGTCGAGCAGGTCGATCGCCTCGCTGAGTTCCTGGCTCCCTTCGACAGTCGCCCGCTCGTCGAGGCGTGAGAGCTCTGGCCCATCGCCGGTGCTCCCGCCGTTCGTTGCCGGGTCGCTGACGCTCCCGCCGGTCGCCGACGTCTTGACGGGGTCGTCGAGGTCGTCACCGAGAGTCGGTTCCTCGTCGCCGAAGATCGTCGGAGCCTGTGATCGCAGCGTGTCGAGGCCCGCCTCGATCTGCTCTTGATCCTGATGCCCGACCGCGTACTCGGCCAGTTCGTCAGCCAACTCCTGTGCGCGCTCGGCGCGGGCCGTCTCGACGTTGGCTCTGACCGCATCGAACAGACACCGGCCGAGCCAGTGTTCGAAGATCGGGTTGTCGTATTCGGCCTCCAGTGCTCTGAGCCGTTCTAGCTTCTCCTCGCCAGCCTCGACCTCGGCGTCGTACAACGAGGCGCGGGCGGAGTAGAAGGTCGCGACCGCCGCCCAGGTTGCGCTCGTGGGGGTATCGAGACGCTCGTGATACTCGTTCGTCTTCCCGGCCCAGTGCTCGATGCGGCCGTAATCGGCTAGCTCGAAGCTGATCCGGGTCACGTTTGCGGCCGCGATCGGGAGCCATCTGACGATCTCCGCTTCGACGGCGGGATACTGCTGGGCGAGGGTCTCGATCCGTGCGATCCGACGCTCGATCGACTCGACGTCTTCCTGTGCGGCGTCGGTGTTGGTTCGCCCGGCAAGCACGCCCGCAAGCCCGACTGCGACATCGCCGTCGGGATGCGAACTGTACAGCGTCTCGGCACGTGAGAGGAAATCAGTGTCGTCGCCGCCGAGATACCGCTCGGCGTGGGCGTAGCCGCGCATGACTGCGGCCGCGACGTCTGTCTCCTCGTGGTTCTCGTAGAGGGCTTCGAGTCGGTCGAGCAACGGTTCGATCCGCTCGGGCTCCTCGGCCTTGCCGTAGGCGTGGATCGTCCCCGCGGTCGCCCGCGCCAGGGGTGCGGCAATGGTCGGCTCCGGCCGCTCCGCGTACAGCGTTTCGATCTCCTCGCGGTGGCTCTCGATCCGGCCCGGATCGATCCCCGTCTCGTAGACGCCATCCCGGTCGTGGACCGCCGTCGCGTTCGCTCGCGCAATAGCGAGGTGGATGTCGACGTCGGCGTCCGGGTGTTCCTGATGAAGCCGGTCGAGACGCTCTAGCATCGTCTCTTCCTCGTCGAACTCCCCGCGGCTCCCGTAGGCATCAGCCAGTGCGACGAGCGCGTCGACCAGTCGCGCTCGCTCGTCGTCGTCTACCGTCTCCACCGGCGGGTCCTCGAAGGCACCGATCTGCTCTTCGAGTTCGCCCACCGTCCGGGTATCACTGTCAAACATCGATCTCTCCGAATGCGTTCGCTCTACTCACACGTAAAAACACGCTTCTCGGTTCGTTCGACCGGCTCCACACCTTTTTTATCGGAGGTGCCAGTGGTGGCAGTGCAAAACGGAGATCCGCACTGCTCTCGGAGGCAGTTCGTCGGGCCGTCGTTCGTTCGGATCGCCGATAGTTCTTTTCCGGTCTCTTCCGTACGCCCCGTCATGGAGAAAGTCCGCATCGACGACGTCGAGGACGAACTCAGCCCGCTTGGCGTCCACAGCGTCCGAAAACCGGTCTCCGCCGTGCTCGGAGCGACGGAGTTCGCGATGAACTACTTCGAACTGGAGCCAGGCGAATCGTTTTCGGGTGGCCTGCACACTCATCACGATCAGGAGGAGGTGTTCTACGTCGAGGAAGGGACGGCGACGTTCGACGTGGGCATCGAGCGCGAGTCGGTCGAGGTGGCGGCCGACGAACTCATCCGGTTCCCGCCGGGAGAGTTCCAGGAGGGGTACAACGATGGCTCGGAGACCGTCGTCGGGTGGGCTATCGGCGCGCCCGGTGCGAGCCACGACTGGGACGCCCTGCAGTCCCGGATCTACTGTCCGGAGTGCGAGGAGGAGACGACGCAGGATACGACGATGGTCGACGGGACGTTCCAGTTCACCTGCACGGAGTGTGGGGCGGAACAGCCCTAGAGTCGCTCGGCGACGTCTTCGGCGAAGTAGGTGATAATCAGGTCCGCGCCGGCCCGTTTGATCGAGATGAGCGACTCCAGCGCGGTCGCTTCGAGCTCTAGCCAGCCCTGCTCGGCGGCGGCGTGCAACATCGCGTACTCGCCGCTGACGTTGTAGGCGGCGACGGGCCGGTCGAACTCCCGGTCGACGTTCCCGACGATATCGAGATACGGGAGTGCGGGCTTGACCATCAGGACGTCCGCACCCTGCTCGACGTCGAGTGAGACCTCGCGGAGCGCCTCCTCGCCGTTTGCGGGATCCATCTGGTAGTGTCGGCGGTCGCCGAAGGCGGGCGCGCCGTCTGCGGCATCCCGGAACGGCCCGTAGAAACTGCTCTCGTACTTCGCGGCATAGCTCATGATCGGCATGTCCTCGAACGCCGCGGCGTCGAGGCCCTCCCGGATCGCTCCGACCATCCCGTCCATCATGCCGCTTGGGGCGATCATGTCCGCGCCGGCCTCGGCCTGCGAGACGGCGATGCGGTCGAGCAGGTCCAGTGTCTCGTCGTTGTCGACCGTGAGTCGGGGGTTCTCGGCGGCGTCGTCTTCGAGCACGCCACAGTGGCCGTGGTCGGTGTACTCACAGAGACAGAGATCCGTAATCACGTAGGCATCGGTTTCGGCCGTAATGCGTCGCGTTGCCTCCTGGATCACGCCGTCCTCGGCCCATGCCCGTGTCCCACGAGCGTCTTTCGACTCGGGAATCCCGAAGAGGATGACGGCCTCGACGCCCGTTTCGAGCACCTCCTCGACCCGGTCGACGGCGTCGTCGACCGGGACGCGCTCGTGGCCCGGCATGGTGTCGATCGGCACCCGCTCGTCGGTCGTCGCGTCCACGAACACCGGCGCGATCAGGTCGCTCGCCCGGAGTTCGGTCTCACGGACGAGTTCGCGAACCCCGTCTCGCCGAAGCCGGCGGGGGCGGTCTGTCAGGTCCATATCTACGATTGGATCGGCCACCGCAAAATCCCATCGTTCGTCGCGTCGTCGCCGCACCTCTTGGAGCCGTTACTCGGCGTCGACAGCGTCCCCGTCGAGGTAGGGTTCACAGACGCGTTCGACGCCCTCCTCGAAGCCGATCCGGGGGTGCCAGCCCGTCGCGTCGCGGATCTTCGACGCATCGGCACAGGTGTCGTGAACGTAGTTCTCGATGGGAATCGGTTCGTACTCCGGGTCGACGTCGGTCCCCAGCGTCTCGTTGATGAGGTCGACCATCTCGTTGAAGGAGTAGGTCTCGCCGGTCCCGAGGTTGTAGACGCCCGCTAACTCGTTGTCTGCGGCGAGTTCGATGCCCCGAACGACGTCCTCGACGTGGGTAAAATCGCGCGTCTGACTCCCGTCGCCCCACAGCACGGGCGGGGTGCCGTCCGCGACCTTCTCGGTGAACTGCGAGACCGTGTTCGCGTACTCGCCTTTGTGCGCTTCGGCTCCGCCGTAGCCCTCGTACACCGAGAAAAACCGCAGGCCAGCCAGTGTTACGTCGTCGTAGAAGTTCCCGTAGTACTCGGCGTAGCGCTCCCGGCCCAGCATCGAGGCGTCGTAGCCAGTCGCGGCTTCGATGGAGATGTCCTCGGGCGTGGGTTCAGTTCGGCTCCCGTAGATCGACGACGTCGACGCGTAGACGAACGTCCGACAGCCGTCGTCGTACGCCTGCTCGACGACGTTGACGAACCCCTCGACGTTGACTCGGGCTCCGTGCCTCGGGTTTTCTTCGAGTTGCTGGCGACTCGACAACGCCGCCAGGTGGAAGACGACGTCGACGTCGGTCGGCAGGTCCTCGTCCAGCACGTCTAGCTCGACGTACTCGACATCGTCGTCGAGGTTCGCTTCTGTCCCGAGGAAGCCGTTATCCAGTGCGATCACGTCGTTGTGCTCGGCGAGCGAGTTCGCCAGGTTCGAACCGATAAATCCCGCTCCGCCGGTCACGAGCACACGAGCATTCTGCATACTGGCCGGTTCGCCGCTACGGCGTAAAACAATTACTGGATCGCTGGCCGCGTCGCGACGCTACTCATCCGTGGACGGCTGCCACGGAGTCCCGTCCGTGACCGGTGACGCGTCCTGCGACTGGGGGGCGTTGTGGTATAGCTGTTCTAGCTGTACGATCGTCTTCTGTATGTCGTACCGCTCGATGGCAGACCTGGTCTCCCAGGCCGACGTGAGCGCGCTCTCGATTGCTGTCGCCATCTCGTCGCAGTCGCCGTACGGGAACCGCGCTCCGTTGTCGGAGCCGATCGTTCGGTCGAACGGCGGAACGTCGGCGGCGACGACGGGCGTCCCGCAGGCGTTCGCTTCGAGCGTCGAGAGGCCGAGCGTGTCGGCGGTCGAGGCCGTTACGAACGCATCGATCGAGGAGTAAAACGTCGGTAGCTCCTCTCTCGGCAGGAAATCACGGAACTCGACGTTGTCGGGCGCGGTCGCTTCGAGCGGCTCACGGCGTGGCCCCTCGCCGACGATGACGAACTCGTACTCCGGGCAGTCCTCGGCGACGCGCACGATCTCGCTCACGTTCTTCTCCATGCTAAGCCGGCCACTGTACCCGATTACCGTCCGGTCCGGGTCCGGATACCAGTCCTCCTCTGTCGGCGCGAAGAAATCCATGTCGATCCCGACGGGCAACTGGACGTGCTCGACCGTCCGTTCGATCTGCCCGGTCGAGGTCGTCACGATGTCGAAACTCTCCAGCAGTGTGTTCTCCCAGGGCACGTAGATCGATCCGAGCAGGCTCGCCACCGAGGCGAGTTTGATGCTCTGCTGGAAGTACTCCTCGATTGGGGTGTGGTGGGTGTAGATGGCCGGGAGATCCTGTTTCCAGGCGTAATACCGGCCGAGCAGCCCCACGGTCGCCGGGCCGTGACAGTGGACGATATCCAGTTCCGGTAACGTCGATGGCCGTCTCAGCAGTGGGATGCGATAGCCCGAATAAAACGGGTTCGGCATCGACCTGACCGGAACCTCCCGCTCGTCGGGGTCGTAGTCCCCGTCGGGATAGATCACGTACACCTCGTGACCGGCCGCCTCCAGTTCCTCCCGCCAGAGGTCGATCGTATACGTCACACCGTCGATTTCGGGAAAGTAACTGTCGGTGAAAAATCCGATTTTCATTTAGCACACCTCCTCGTATAGCTGTTCGTACCGTCCCGCTACTGCCGACAGCGAGAACGCCTCGCTCCGCTCGGCAGCGTTCGCACCCAGGCGCTCGCGCCGTTCCGGCGCGCGAAGTCGTTCGAGCGCGTCGACGAACCCCTCCTCTTCGCCGACTTTTATACTGTTCTCGCCGTCGTCGAGCCACGAGAACGTCTCGATATCCCGGACGACGACCGGTTTGCTGGCCGTCATCGCCTCCAGTAGTGCGATCCCCTCGTTCTCTTCGTGCGTCGGGAAAAAGAAGATATCGCCCGCTGCGTAGGCTCCGCGGATATCGTCGACGTAGCCCGTGAACGTGCAGTTCGGTGGCGCGCCGTCGATCAGCGACGTCGTCGAGCGACCCTTCAGGGACCGATCGATCGGCCCGAACCAGACGAAGTCAATGTCGGGGAGCCGACGCGCCGTCTCGACGAACGTTTCTAGTCCCTTCCGCTTGATGACGTGCCCGACCAGGAAGACGACCGGTGACTCCAGATCGTACCGCTCCCGGTACCGCTCGGACAGGGACTCGTAGCCGTCCAGTTTCTCGCGGTCGACGCCGTTCGAGATGACAGTCGTGGGGACATCGGCGTACGTCTCGATCAACCCCCGGTTGTACTCCGAGGGGCAGACGAGAGCGTCTGCAAGCCCGTAGGCTCGTTCCAGATACGGGCGCAGTGGCTTTGCGAGCGCGTTCGTGAACCGAAAGCTATCGCCGAAGTCCTCCGCGGTGACGTGGGTATGCGCGACTACCGGAACGCCCTGAGAGCGTGCGCGTCTGGCGTACCAGACCGACCGCGGGCCCATGAGGTTGCAGTGGAACACGTCCGCGTCGAGCGTCGGTTCGGTCGTATACTCCAGGCCGATCCGATCCAGCATTTTCCGCTGGTTCTTGACTGACTCGCTAATCCCGCCGGTAACGGCGTCTCCGAACTCGAAGTAGTGGCTGATCTTCATTCGACGACGAGCCACGGTGTCTCCATCAACGGTGGTATATGAGTCTCGATGTGGTGCTCCCAGACGCCCTCTTCGCCGAACGCTTCCCCGTGGTCGGAGACGACGACCACGCGCCCGTCTAGTTCGTCGATCAGGTCGGCGACCGATTCGAGCGCGATCCGCAGGTTCTCTTCGTGCAGGGCCATCGCAGTCGTGCGGGTGCCGTCACGGACCAGGTCGACCGGGTCGAGTTCGAGCCAGAGGCCAGCTTTCTGGGCCAACTCGCTGCCTTCGAGACGCTCCTCGACTCTGGGCCGGAGCGAATCGGCCATCGACGAGAGCGCTCCACCATCCTCGTCGTCGTCTTCCTCGTCCTGTCGGTTGATTCCCTTCCGGATCTGTTTGAGTTTCTGTCCTTTGCCGCGAGAGAGATAGGGCGCATGTGGCTGCATGTAGTGTAGCACCGTCCGGTCGGCCGCCTCGGCGACGTCACGGTGCTCCCGGAAGGCGTCTGCCAGACTGTCCGGCGGCACCGTCCCGAGGTCGTCGTCCCAGCCGTCCTTCCAGACGTCGAACACGTTCGTGATATGTTCGTTCGCCGTCCACTCGTAGTCGCAGGACGCACCCCACTTGAGTTCGTTCAGCGGGATGCCCAGATCGTTGATGAACGGGTTGGACGAAAAGTACGCGATGTCGTGTGTGTCCGTAAACGTCTGGTAGGCCCACTCTGGTGTCGAAGAACCCTTGCTCCGGCGCTTCTCCAGTGTCCCATCGAGATACTCGTCGTACACCTTGCTGAACACGTCGAACCGACACGCGTCGAGCACGATGCAGTAATCCCAGTCCGACTCCAGAAACTGCTGATCCTTCATTAGCTAACTCTCCTTTCATCCACTATGATACACTTTTTGATCCGAGGATCGGTTCGACGGCTCGCGTATACCATGGGTTTCAAGCGTTCCGTCCCGATAGTGCGTCCATGGCCGTTCAACGCCGACGTGCGCTCGTCCTGGGTTTCAGCGGTGCCCTCGTGGTGTTCGTCGGCCTGTTTCTCGTCGTTGGTCTCGGTGACGTCGTCGACGCACTGTCCACGGCTGACCTTCCCTACGTTCTTGCAACGTTCGCGCTCGGCTTCTGCTGGCTGGCCGCCTGGAGTCTGATGCTCCGGACGGTTATGGGGACGCTCGATGTCGACCTCTCCGCTGGGAGCTCCTTTCTGCTCTACGCCGGATCCGTCTTCGCGAACAACGTCACGCCGTTCGGACAGGCGGGTGGCGAGCCGATTGCCGCCCTGCTCGTCTCGAAAACGACTGACGCGCGCTACGAGACCGGTCTCGCCGGTATCGCCACGATCGACGTCTGCAACGTGTTCCCGTCCGTCTTGCTGGCGCTGGTCGGCGTCGGCTACTACGGAACGACTGCGACGATCGTCGACGAGGTCGAAGTCGCGACTGCGTCGGCGCTCGCCGTCGTCGTCGGTATCGTCCTCACCGCGCCGCTCGTCTGGCGCGCCCGAGAGGCGGTCGTCGACCGGGTGCCGCGGACCATCGGTGCGCTCGCATCGCGTCTGACCGCGGGACGCGTCGACGGTAACGTGCTCGCTGCGGCGCTGACCGAACGCCTCGAGGTGTTCGTCGAGAACCTTCGTCTGATCGCGGGCGACCGACGCCGGCTTGCCGTCGTCTTCGGACTGTCGCTTCTGGGCTGGCTCCTCCAGGTCGTCGCGCTTCTCGCGGCCTTTGCCGCGGTGGGCCACACCATCCCGGTCGCGGTGGCGTGTTTCGCGATTCCGCTGGCGAACCTCGCCGGAATGGCACCGTTCCCGGGCGGCCTCGGCAGCATCGAGGCCGCCTACGTCGCCCTGCTTTTCCCGACTACCGGCGTTCCCGTCGCTACGATCACTGCTGCCGTTCTCGTCTTCCGCGGGGCGGTCTACTGGTCGCCGATCGTGATCGGCGGGAGCGCCACGGCGATACTGGGCGCTCGGTCGACCGCGTGAGTCCATCTCAATCATCGACCTCCGAGGGCAGACTGGTCTCGTCGAGAGAGCGGTTCGTACCGGAGTCCCTATCGACGCGCTCGACGATCCAGGAGGCGGTGACGACACACCAGGTTCCGAGCGCCACGCCCGCGACGACGTCCGAGACCCAGTGGATGCCAAGCACCATCGTCGAGAGCACGACGCTCGTCGAGACGAACACGGCGATTTTGAACCACCGGGGATACGCGCGACGCGTCTGCCAGGCGAACAGCAACACGATGATCGCCATCGAGGTGTGTAGCGAGGGGAACACGTCGGAACCGTCGGAGACTGCGGCCGTAAGCTCCTGCGTCTCCGGGTACAACTGATACATCGTTCCGTCGACGTGCTCGCTGATCCAGTTGCGTGGCCCGTACGCGATGAACACCGAGTAGCTGATTGCGCCGATGGCGTAGTTGAGCACGTAGGCGATAAACAGCTTCTTGAGGTGGTTCTGTGACGGCAACAGGAAGTAGAGCACGATCGGGACGAGCAACAGGTACGGAAAGCCGAACATGTACATCACGGAGAAGAACCCGTAGGTGGCGTCCGGGACAAGGTTCTGGAGATGGGCAACGAACAGCCCTTCGACGGCATAGAGCGTGTCCGTGATGTTCCAGTCGATGGTTTCCGAGAGCATCAAACTGAGGTCGTTGGTCACCATCTTGAGCAGGAAAAAGACCGCGGCGACCGCTACGTACGGCGCGATTTCGGTTGCCCTGCGGCGCAGGTCGCCGCTGGCTCGTTCGAGTTGGTCGATGCTGGTACACAGTACACACGTCGTCAGCAGGGCGATACCGACGCCCAGGCCAGTGACGGCGACGACGGTAAGCAAAGTCATGGAACCGACCCTCGCTGTCTATGGAGGTAGGTCGGTTTCGTCTCGTGAGATATCGCGGGGATCATCTGTACCGTTATTGATACCAATTTCGGCAAACGGAATTAGTTTGTCGGTCCTACCACCGCCGGCACTGTTCGATCCTGCTACTAGCCTTCGCCTACTCGACCGATCCGCGCCCACTGGTACGAACGTCTGGAAGGTTTAAAGAGACCGGGCGCCTTCGATTCGAGTATGAGTCAGGCCACCAAAATCGTCGTCGGAACGATCGGCATCACGGGCGTACTTACTATCGTACTGATCCTGCAGACACTGCTCGCCTGATGTTTCAGGCCCGCGAACTCCCTGCTGATCTGGAAGCGATCCGCGAGGAGCACGCCCCGGATGCGATCGTGCTCGACGCCGCATCGGATTTCGAGATGCTTCCGCCGGCACAGGCCGAGGATCTGGGGTTGCTCGTCGACACGCTCGATCCCCACACCTATCCCTCGGAATGGCTGCCGGAGGACGCCCCGGCGCTCCTCAGTCGGTACGCCAGCAGCGACTTTACGATCGGGATGCCCGGCGACGCTAGCGTCGCGTGGACGCGCCAGACTGACCCACCAGTCGTGATCATCAAGCCGCGCGTCGAAGGTTCGCCCGACGACTTCGTCGACTTCCTGATCGCCGAGGCGCTCGTCGAGGTCGGCCTTGACGTCCCCGAACAGTTCATCGGCTTCTTCGAGGACCAGTACCGCGACCTCGACGCGGCAGTCGAACTCGACCCCAACAGCACCTATCAGATCGCCGCCGCACTGTACGACGCATGGCTCGGTCTGCACACGCGAGACGTCTTCGCCGACTGGCTCGACACCCGGCCACGGCTTGGCGAGGCGTGGCAGGACGCCGGCGAGCGTATCGAAGGACGGCTTGCCGACGTGCCCGGCGCAATGGCTCGCGGTGAGACCGATTTCGCCGATGCGACCGAACTCGCCTGTAGCTCTCTCAAACACGCCCTGGAGCTACCCGCGCCGTTCACTGCCCTGGACACGGAGATGTATCGGGACCGGGGCCCGGACTACGCAGTCACGTGGGCCGAGAAGACGTTCGAAAACCGCTAGAGTACAGCGTTCTCAGAACTCGACGGTCGTTTCGCCGTCCTCGTTCAGATCGATGACGCCCTCGAACTGCTCGCGGTAGTCTCCGAGCACCTCCTCGGGATGCACCTCCTTCGAGAGATGGAATAGTCCGACCGCATCGTGGTCTTCCAGCAGATCCAGCAGTCGACCGACCGCCTCTTTCGCCGGGTCCTCGCCGGCGTAGTAGGCCAGTTCGGTGATCGAGTCGAGCGTGATCCGGAGTTTGCCGTCGTGTGATTCGAGGAACCGCTCGGCCTGCTCGACGATTCCGTCCAGGTCGTCCGGCGCACCGACGTAGTGGACCGACTCGCCGGTCCGCCGGGAGTAGCCCCGCTCGACGCTCAGCGTGTCGAGAATCTCGGCGCTGTCTTCGTCGACGTCGTAGTAGTCGAGTTTCTGCTTGACCTCTCGGGCGGTCGTCCGGGTCGAGATGACGAGGAAGTGATCCGTATCAGTTTTCAGAAAATCGGTGTCGATCCGATCGGTCTCGCCGGTGCTCGGGTGGAGCAACAGTACGCCGGTTCCGCCGGGGATTGTCTCCGGCGCCCCGTCGACTGCGAGCGCATAATCCATACATGTCGAAAACTGGTGAAAGGTATTAAGCCTGCGGGTCACGGCGGTCTGGCGGAAGACCGCATTGCGGCGCGACGAGTGCTGGTGGATCGGTCTCGCCTGCCGGCTCGACATGACGGCCGATGAGCAAACCTCATCGAGCCCTGTCTCGCCTACCGGCTCGACAGGATCTCTTCCCCTTCCAGCACGTCCTGCAGTTCAGCCATCGTCTCGACGACGACATCGCAGGACGGCGCGACGGCTGATTTCGGCTCGAAGCCGATTGCCTGCCCGGCGACTTCGAGCATCGGCAGGTCGTTCGCGCCGTCGCCGACCGCGACGGTCTCGGCCATGTCGACGTCTTCGCGCTCGGCCAGATCCGCGAGGGCGTCGTCTTTGGTCCCCTCGATCAGCGGCCCTTCGACCGTGCCGGTGAGGACGCCATCCTCGACGGGGAGTCGGTTGGCGACTATTTCGTCGACCCCGACGCCCTCGCGTTCGAGCGCCCGTTCGACGCCTCGCTCGAACCCGCCGGTGAGGATGGCGGTGTAGACGCCCGCCTCGTTGAGTCGGCGGATCGTCTCGGCGGCCCCCTCGCGGAGGTAGACTTCGTCGAAGGCAGCGCTGGCCTTCTCGTCGGGGAGGTCTTCGAGGAGGGCGGCCCGGCGTCGCAGGCTCTCGGCGTACTCGATCTCGTTGTTCATCGCCCGGTTCGTGATCTCGTCCATCTCGTCTGCGACACCGTACTGATCCCCGAGCAGCACCGTCATCTCGGAGTCCGATAGCGTGCCGTCGAAGTCGAACGCGAGTACTGTCATTGCCCGCTCGTTGGGGTAGTGGGGTTGAAAAGGGCCCGATTTCGCTCGCCACGCTCGGCTCCATGAAGAAAGGGTTATGACTGCCCCGAGCAATCCCTCGTGCATGAAGGTACTCGTAACCGATCCGATCGCGGACGCCGGTCTCGACCGGATCCGTGAGGCAGGCCACGAGGTCGAAACGGCCTATGACGTCGAGGGCGACGAACTGCTCGCAGCGATCGCTGACGCCCATGGGCTGATCGTCCGCTCGGGGACCGAGGTGACCGAGGAGGTCTTCGACGCGGCCGAAGAACTCGTCATCGTCGGTCGGGCCGGTATCGGCGTCGACAACATCGACATCGACGCGGCCACCGACCACGGTGTCATCGTCGCCAACGCCCCGCAGGGCAACGTCCGCGCGGCGTCGGAACACTCCGTCGCGATGGCGTTTGCGACCGCTCGCTCGATCCCGCAGGCACACCAGCGCCTCAAGAACGGCGAGTGGGCAAAAAGCGACTATCTCGGCACCGAGGTCAACGGCAAGACTCTCGGCGTTGTCGGTCTGGGTCGTGTCGGCCAGGAAGTCGCGAAAAAGCTCTCCTCGCTCGGAATGGATCTCGTCGCATACGATCCATATATCGGCCAGGAGCGCGCCGAACAGATCGGCGCCGAACTCGTCGACCTCGACGAGTGTCTCGACCGTGCGGACCTGCTAACCGTTCACGTTCCCCTGACCGACGAGACGGCGAACCTGCTGAGCGACGACGAACTCGCGAAACTCGAAGACGGGTACCTCATCAACTGCGCCCGCGGTGGCGTCGTCGACGAGGCCGCACTCGCCCGCGCCGTGGACGACGGCGTCATGGCCGGCGCGGCGGTCGACGTCTTCGCCGACGAACCGGTCCAGCCGGACAACCCGCTGCTCGGCGTCGAGGACGTCATCGTCACGCCCCATCTCGGTGCCAGCACCGAGGCCGCACAGGAGAACGTCGCGGTCTCGACGGCCGATCAGGTCATGGCCGCCTTCCGCGGTGAGCCGGTTATCAACGCGCTGAACGCCCCCTCGATCGACGAGAGCGCGTTCCCCCGCGTCGAGCCGTATCTCGACCTGGCCGACACCGCCGGCAAGGTCGCAGCACAGCTACTCGGCGATCGGATCTCCGAGATCGAGGTGAGCTACGAGGGCGAAATCGCCAACGAAGATGTCGATCTGGTCACCGCCAGCGCGCTGAAAGGCGTCTTCGCACCGCTCGAATGGCGCGTCAACGCTGTCAACGCCCCCAGCATTGCCGAGGAGCGCGGCATCGACGTCACCGAGTCGAAGACCCGCCAGTCCGAGGACTTCCAGAGTCTCGTCGGGGTCACCGTCCGCGATGGTGACGACGAGATTACCGTCGAGGGGACGCTCTTTGCTGGTGAGGACCCACGAATCGTCCGCATCGACGGCTACCGGGTCGACGCTATTCCGTTCGGCCACATGCTTGTCGCCCGGAACGACGACACGCCGGGCGTGATCGGCTACATCGGTAGCGTGCTCGGCGAACACGACGTCAACATCGCCGGGATGTTCAACGCTCGCGAGGCGATCGGCGGCGAGGCGCTGTCGGTCTACAATCTCGATCAGGGCATCCCGGACGAGGTCCGGCAGGATCTCGAAGACGACGACCGGATCATCGAGATCCGCCAGATCACGCTCGACGGCCGCGACGACTAACCGCGCCGTCTCCGTTTACGATCGGATGTATTTCTATTTGGTAGGAGCCGCCACTGTTTTACTGGTACAGTATGAATCGAGAAGAGACCTAGTTACATGGCCCGTTCTCCTGCGCCGATGACCGTACTACTCGTCGACCCGGTCGGCGAGCTCGGGCCGTTTTCGCGGACGCTCCACGAAACGGACGACACGATGACCCTCGAGACCGTCTCATCGACAGCGGAACTCGCCTCGACGTCGGTCGAGCCGGACTGTCTCGTCGTTCTGGAACACGAAGAGGAGGGTATCGACGGTGCCGAGCAGATGCACGCCGCCCGCGAGCATCTGCGTGACGTACCGATCGTGGTTCTCGCGGTCGATCCGCGGGCCTACTACGCTCCAGGCGTCCTTTCCGCGGGTGCTGCCGACGTCATCTGTGTCGACTCGGACATCGCGGCCGGGATCGACCGCCCTGTGCCGACAGTCCGGCGGATCAGACACGCGGCGGGAATGGGTGAGTCGTTCCAGACCGACGGTGAACTGCTCCATTCCGTGATGAAATACCTGCCCCACCAGGTATTTATCAAAGACGATGTCGGTCGGATCGCAGCCATTAGCGACGTCTCTGTGCGGGAGCACAGGGCCTCCCGCGAGCAGTTGATCGGGATGACCGATTACGACCTGTTCGAGCCACAGACGGCGGCTGACCTCCGCGCCCAGGAAGAGGAGATCATGGCGGCCGGAGAGCCGATGATCAACAACGTCGAGCACTTCACCGACGAAGACGGGCGGGATCGATGGGTGAACACGACCAAAGCCCCGCGATACGACAGCGAGGGCGACGAGGTGGCCGGCATCATCGGGACGGCCAGAGACATCACCGACCAGAAGCGAAACGAGAAGATGATGAACGGTCTGCACGCCGCGAGCCGGAAACTCGTCTCGGCCAAGAGTATGGAGCGGATCGTCGAAACGGCGGTCGAAATCGCCGAGGAAATACCCGGTCTGCCCATGCTCGACGTCCTGCTCTCCGACGCCTCCGGCGGATCGTTGCGGCCCGTCGCGACCAGCCGTGACGGGGGTCGCCCCTCGATTTACGACCGGTACACACAGTGGTTCGACCGCGCTTACGAGACGGAGAGCTTGCAGTTCATCGTCCAGCTATCCGTGGCCGACCGCTCGGCCGTCGTCGGCTACACCGAGTCGGAGCGGGCCGATAAAACCGACCCCATCGCCGTTGTACTCCCGCTCGGCGAGCACGGTGTGCTCGGGTTCGAGTCCACGAGCGACCCGCTCGACGAGTTCAGCATCGAGCTAATGAAGGTGCTCGCAGCGAACGTCGAGGCGGCGCTCGATCGGGTAGCGCGGGAGGACGCCATCCGCGAACGCGAGCGCGAACTCGAACGACAGAACGAGCGCTTAGAGGAGTTCGCGAGCATCGTCTCGCACGACCTTCGGAATCCGCTCTCGGTCGCACAGGGCTACGCTGAGATGTTCGACGAGGGCGACGAGAGCGGCCACCAGGTCCAGTGGGCGCTCGACCGGATGGAACGGCTCACCGACGAACTCCTGGCGCTCGCCCGCCAGGGGCAGATCGTCGGTAACACCGAAACGGTCTCACTGCGCTCGCTGATCGAGCGCGCCTGGCAGAGCGTCGATACCGGCGACGCGATGCTCGACGTCCGAGCCGATCTGGCTTTCGAGGCCGACCCTGGCCGGACCGCGGAGCTGTTCGAGAACCTGCTCAAAAACAGCGTGGAGCATGGCTCCACGAACAGTCGGTCGCAGACCGACGACAGCGTCGAGCATGTCTCGACGAGTACCGCCGACGCGGTGCGGATCACCGCCGGGACGGTCGCCGACGGCTTCTACGTCGAGGACGACGGTCCCGGCATTCCGGATGACCGGAAGCCACTGGTCTTCGATCAGGGATACTCCGGCGAGGACGGCACCGGGTTCGGACTGTACATCGTCGAGACGCTCGCCGAGGCCCACGAGTGGTCGGTGACGGGCACCGATGCGGAACACGCTCCGAGCGGTGCTCGCTTCGAGTTCACAGGGGTGGTACCCCGATGACTGATTCGCTCGAACCGATCGAGGTTCTGTTAGTCGACCCCGCCGAGAGCCTCGGACAGGCCGAACGGGCGCTTGCTGCCGTCGACGACGACATCACCATCTCGTCGGTCGCAACTCCGGATGCGATCGGTGATCACGCTCCCGATGCTGTGGTCGTCTCTCACGACCCCGCTGGTGACGTCGACGGGCGGACCCAGACCGCGCTGGTCCGCCTTCGACTGCCGGATACTCCGGTGATCGTCGTCGCTGACGATCCCTCCCAGACGTTCGTCTCGGAGGCGTTCGACAACGGGGCGGCGGACGTCATCTCGCTGCCGCCGACGGCGACCACCGACGACGATGTCTCGGTTGCGGTTACGCGGCGGATCCGGTCCGCCACTGACACCGGCGGTGAGTTCGCCAGTCACAGCGAGCAACTCGACTCGCTGCTGGAGTATCTCCCCCATCAGGTGTTTATCAAGGACGACCGTGGCCGGATCGCCGAGGCCAGTGCTGCCGCGGCCGAGGAGTACGGACTCACCCGCGAGCAGATGATCGGCCTGACCGATCACGAACTGTTCACGCCCGAGTACGCACACGAACTCTGGCAGGAGGAGCTGGAGATCATGGAGACCGAGGAACCGGTGATCAACCGAACAGAACATTACTCGGACGCGACGGGACGTGACCAATGGATCAACATCACCAAAGCGCCCAGATACGACAGCGACGACGAGGTCGTCGGCCTCATCGGCACGTCCGTCGACGTCACCGAACGGATGCGACAAGAGAAGATGGTCAACGCGCTCCACGCCGCGAGTCGCGATCTGGTAAGCGCCGAGTCCCGCGAGGAGATCGCCGAGATCGTCGTCGATATCGCCGACGACATCTCAGACCTGCCCGTTGTTCAGGTCTCTCTCGCCGAGGAGGACAGCGTAGAGCCGGTCTGTTCGCAGACGAGAACGGACCAGCCGTCAGTCTTCGAGGACCAGGAGGAGTGGTTCGAGCGGGCCTTCGAGGCGGGTCGCTCCCAGTTCATTCACGCTCCAGCGGACGGCTCGTCGCCGGCAGTCAGGACCGAGTCCGAGCTAGACGATATCGAGGAGTTCGGCCCCCATATCGTTACGATCCCACTCGGGGACCACGGCGTGCTCGGTTTCGGCGCGACCGGCGAACCGTTGAACGAGTTCGGAGTCGACCTCGCGGACGTGCTGGCCGCGAACGTCGAGACGACACTGTCCCGGATGACACACGAGGAGGCGCTGCGCGCCCGCGAGCGCGAACTCGCCCGGCAGAACGAACGCCTCGAAGAGTTCGCCGGGATCGTCTCGCACGACATCCGAAACCCGCTCGCGGTCGCGAAAGGTTACCTCCCACAGACAGATGTCGACGAGGAGATCAGGACGGAGATCAGCCGCTCGCTCGACCGGATGAGCCATCTCACCGAGGAGCTACTGACCCTCGCCCGAAAGGGCCAGATCGTCGGCGAGACGGCTCCCGTCTCGCTCGAGAGCGCGGCCCAGACCGCTTGGCAGAGCGTCTCGACTGACGATGCCACACTGGAGATCGATGTAACCGACGACATCGTCGACGCCGACCGCGAACGGCTCGTCGAACTGCTGGAGAACCTGTTTCGGAACGCTGTCGAGCACGGCTCGACAAGCCCTGACTCACAGGCTCGTCAGGATAGCGTGGAGCATGGCTCCACGAACAGTCGGTCGCAGACCGACGACCCTGTCGAGCACGGCTCCACGAGCAATCAGTCAGCGACCGGCGAGCCGTCGGTCACCGTCACGGTCGGCACGACCGAGACTGGTTGGTACGTCGAGGACGACGGTCCCGGAATCCCGGCCGAGGAGAAAGCTCGCGTGTTCGACCAGGGGTTCACGACGGATACGGACGGTACCGGCTTCGGGCTTTATATTGTACAGACGCTTGTGGAGGCACACGGCTGGTCGGTATCGGTCGTCGACACCGAGCGCGAGGCGGGCGCACGCTTCGAAATCGACACTAGCGAGGTGTAGACGGCCGAACGCACCGACTGTCGGCTGATCCGTCCCGCGAGTCGGCAGTTTTTTATCAGGCAGTGACAATCCATAGTCATTAACTACCTGAAATGGGTCAGCATATGCATCGACTAACTGTCACATTGGTCGATTCTGGGGGGGTGCTGGAACAGGTCGAGCGGGCGCTACGACAGGCAGTGGACGGCGTAGCCACGCGACACGTCGACGCGTCTGGAGCAATCTCGCGGCCGACAGAGACCGACTGCATTGTCATCCCCGACAGTTCCGAAGTCGACGGTCTGGAGCACGTTCGGGCCGTTCGCGAGCGGGTCGACTCGGCCGCGGTCGTCGTCGTCGCCATCGACGCAAGCGACGGGTTCGCTCGCGACGCGAAAGCCGCGGGTGCGGACGACGTGATCTGTATCCCGTCCGATGAGTCTGCGGACGAACTGTTCCCGGGCGCCGTCGCCGAACGGATCCGCCACGCCGCCGATAGGACCGATCCGTTCGCCGACGACGCGGCTTTGCTGGACGACCTCCTCGACAACATTCCCCATCGGGTGTTTATCAAGAACGAGTACGGCCGGTTCGCGGCGGTCAGCGGCGCGAAGGCGAACCATTACGGCCTCACCCGCGAGGATGTGGTCGGACTCTCCGACTTCGAACTCAACCCGGAGATGGGCGCTGAACTCCGCGAGCAGGAAGTCGAGATCATGGAGACCGGCGAGCCAGTCGTGAACGAGGTCGATGGCTACGTCGACGACGACGGCCGAAACCGATGGGTAAGCACGACGAAAGCGCCCCGCCGCGACGAGACGGGCGATGTCGTCGGGATCGTCGGCTCGACCCGGGACGTGACCGCACAGCGCCGGCACGAGGAGATGCTCAATGCGCTGCACACTGCTAGTAGGGATCTCGTCGCCGCCGAAAGCAGCACCGAGATCGTCGACGTTGCAACAAACATTGCCGAGGACGTCCCCGATATGCCGACCGTAGTGGTCGCGGTCGCAGAGGACGAGGGACTCACGTTCGAGGCTGCCTGCGAGCTGGACTGTGACTGTTACGGCCAGTGCGAACCGACGCTGGAGACTAGCTACGAGACGGAGGTCCCGATTGCGGTACTCGAAGATGGCGACCGCCGACGGTACGATGCCGTCTCGGAGGACAGTACCCCGACCTGTGTCGCCTTTCCGCTCGGCGACCACGGAGCGCTCGGCGTTGTCGATATGGATGATCTCCTCACCGACTCGGCCCTCGAACTAGCGGAGGTGTTTGCGGCGAACTTCCGGACCGCACTCGACAGCGCCGCCCGGAAAGAACGGCTCGCGAGCCAGAACGAGCGCCTGGAGGAGTTCGCCGGAATCGTCTCGCACGATCTCCGGAACCCGCTGTCGATCGCGCAGGGCTACCTCGAACTGATCGAGGGCAACCCCGAAATCGTCGGCGAGATCGATGCCGCGCTCGAACGGATCGAATGCATGAGCGACGATCTGCTGACGCTGGCGCGCGACGGCGAGATCGTCGGCGAGGTCGAATCGGAGCGTATTGCGGACGCCGCCGCCGACGCCTGGGACTCGATCGAGACGGACGAAGCGACGCTTGCGGTCTCCCAGGCTGTCGGAACGATCGATGCCGACCGCGATCGACTCGTCGAACTGCTTGAGAACCTCTTTTCGAACGCTGTGGAACATGGCTCCACAAGCCCTGCTTCGCACACTCAGCAGGACGCCGTGGAACACGCCACGTCCGGAGACGAGCGGATCCGCGTCCGGGTGGGACCGCTCGACGACGGCTTCTACGTCGCCGACGATGGGCAGGGGATCCCGGACGAGGTGAAATCGGCCGTCTTCGATCGCGGGTTTACGACCGCCGAGGACGGCACCGGCCTCGGGCTTCGCATCGTCGATGTGATGGCCGACGCTCACGACTGGACGATCGACCTCGTCGATAGCGAGTCGGGCGGCGCTCGGTTCGAGATCCGGGCGGAGTAGCGGTTCGTACTTATTCGAGATGCTGGAGAACGCCGTGGAACACAGTTCCACGAGCCCTCATCATTCCGGATGATCGAGGATGCGGTAAAACACGGTTCTACGAGCTCTCGATCACTCCAGATGATCGAGAACGCCCTCAGTATCCCCCGGCACCGGTTCGGGAGTGCCTCCGGCCGCGGCGGCCGCTTCGGGGTCTTTCAGCAGGTGGCCGGTCGTCAGACAGACGACGTTCTCATCGCTGCCGACCACGTCCTGCTCGCGGAGTTTGCGGAGTCCGGCAATCGACGCCGCGCTCGCGGGTTCGACGCCGACGCCCTCCTCGGCGAGCGAGCGCTGAGCGTCGGTAATCTCGTCGTCGGAGACGGCGACTGCGGTGCCGCCGGTCTCGCTGATCGCAGGCAGGGCCTTCGGCGCGTTGACTGGGTTGCCGATCCGGATCGCGGTGGCGCGCGTCTCGACGGTCTCCCAACGGCGGATCTCGTCGTTGCCCTCCTCGACCGCTTCGACCATCGGTGCGGCCCCCTCGGCCTGGACGCCGGTGAGTTTGGGTACCTCGCTCTCGTCGAGCGCGCCCGACTGGACGAGTTCGCGAAACGCCTTGTAGAGCGCGCTGGTGTTGCCGGCGTTGCCGACCGGGAGGACGATCCGGTCAGGGTAGTCGCCGGTCCGGTCCTGGCACTGTTCGAGTATCTCCAGACCGATCGTCTTCTGACCCTCCAGTCGGAAGGGGTTCAGCGAGTTCAGCAGGTAGACGTGCCCGCTCGTCGCGAGGTCCTGCACGATGTCGAGGCAGGTGTCGAAGTTGCCGTCGACTTCGAGGATGCGCGCCCCGTGGAGGCTGGCCTGGGCGACCTTCCCCGCGGCGACTTTGCCGGCGGGGAGCAGGACGAGCGTCTCCATAGCCGAGCGTGCGCCGTAGGCCGACAGCGCGGCGCTGGTGTTCCCCGTCGAAGCACACGCGAGTCGGTCGACGCCGAGGCGACTGGCAACCTGTACGCCGACGGTCATCCCGCGGTCCTTGAAACTGCCCGTCGGGTTCATCCCCTCGTGTTTCACGTGGAGATGCTCGACGCCGGTCTCGGCTTCCAGATCGGGCACCTGGTATAGCGGGGTGTTGCCCTCCTGAATCGTCACGCCCATATCGACGGGTAAGGCGTCGTCGTACCGCCAGACGCCGGTGCCCTCGAAATCCTCGAAGGTCGGGAGATCGGCGTAACGGACTTCCAGTAGCCCGTCACATTCCGGACAGGTGAACAGGACGTCATCGAACGGCGCGAGGGTGTGATCGCAGTTGATGCAGGACAGCCAGACGCCGTCCTCGGCCTCCGGCGGCGCGTCGGCCGCCGGCGCGTCGAGTTTCATACTCATTACGCGTGTGATAGCACCCCACCGGGAAAAGCGACGCGGGTTCCGCGGCGATTGGTCGGGTCGTCGAGACGAAAGGTATAGCATCGTCGCTGTCCGATTCCCCCGTATGACCAGCGAACAGCGGGAGCGTCGGTTCGATCATCAGGAGATCGAACCGAAGTGGCAACGCACCTGGGACGAGTCGGGCGTGTTCCGGATCGACGACGACGCCGCGGATCCGGAGTACGTCCTCGCGATGTTTCCCTACACTTCCGGGAACCTCCACATGGGCCACGTCCGGAACTACACGATCACGGACGCCTTCGCCCGGTTCGAGCGGATGCAGGGCGAGAACGTACTCCACCCGATCGGCTGGGACTCCTTCGGCCTGCCCGCCGAGAACGCCGCCGAGGAGCGGGATACGAACCCCCGCGAGTGGACGATGCAGTGTATCGACTCGATGAAAGAACAGCTTACCCGGATGGGCTTTAGCTACGACTGGGAGCGCGAGATCACCACCTGCGAGCCGGAGTACTACCAGTGGAACCAGTGGCTGTTCAAACGCTTCCGCGAGGAAGGACTCGTCGAGCGTCAGGGTGCCGAACTGAACTGGTGTCCCGACTGCGAGACGGTGCTGGCCGACGAGCAGGTCGAAGGCGACGAGGAACTCTGCTGGCGGTGTGGCACGCCGATCGAGCAACGCGAGATGGACCAGTGGTTCTTCACGATCACCGACTACGCCGACGAACTGCTGGAGTCGCTCGACGACCTGGACGGCTGGCCGAACAACGTCCGGGAGATGCAGCGCAACTGGATCGGCCGCCAGGAGGGCGCATCGGTCGAGTTCGAACTCCCCAACTACGGCGACGTCGAGATATTCACGACGCGGCTGGACACGGTCTACGGGGCGACGTTCTTCTCGCTATCGCCCGGCCACCCCGTCGCGGCGGAGATCGCCGAGGAGAACGACGCGGTCGCCGAGTACATCGACCGCGTCGAACAGAGCGACGAGGTCGAGGAGACCTCCGGCGTGTTCACCGGCGAGCACGCGATCAACCCCGCGACCGGGGAGGAGATTCCCGTCTACGTCGCCGATTACGTCCTCGACGACGTCGGGACCGGCGCGCTGTACGCCGTCCCCGCGCACGACGACCGGGACCACGCCTTCGCCGAGAAACACGACATCCCGATCGTGCAGGTCGTCGAACCGACCGAGGACGCGGATGTCGACCCCGAAGACGTCGACGTGCAGGAGGAAGCCTACACCGAGGACGGCCTGCTCGTCAACAGCGGCGAGTTCGACGGCCTCGACAGCGCCACCGCGCGGGACCGCTTCGTCGAGGCCTTCGACGGCGAAGACCGCACCGACTACCGCCTGCGTGACTGGGGTATCTCCCGACAGCGCTACTGGGGGACGCCGATCCCGATGATCCACTGTCGCGAGTGTGGGAACGTCCCCGTCCCCGACGAGGATCTGCCGGTCGAACTGCCGGAGTTCGTCCACACGACGGGCAATCCGCTCGACGCCGCCGAGGAGTGGAAACACGTCGACTGTCCCGAGTGTGGCGGCGACGCAGTCCGCGAAACGGACACGATGGACACTTTCGTCGACTCCTCGTGGTACTTCCTGCGGTACACCTCGCCGGAGCTGGAGGACGCGCCGTTCGACACCGCACGGGCCAGCGACTGGATGCCGGTCGACCAGTACGTCGGCGGCATCGAACACGCGGTCATGCACCTGCTGTACGCGCGCTTCTTCACGAAGGTCCTCGACGATATCGACCTCGTCGAGGGCGTCCGCGAGCCGTTCACCAACCTGATGAACCAGGGGATGGTGCTCGGCGAGGACGGCTACAAGATGTCCAAGAGCCGTGGCAACGGCGTCTCGCCACAGCGCATCATCGAGGAGTACGGGGCCGACACGGCACGGCTGTTCATCATGGAGGCCGCCCAGCCTGAGAAGGAGTTCGCCTGGAGCCCTGAGGGCGTCAAGTCCGCGAACGACTTCCTCCAGAACGTCTACGACCTGACCGACGCCTACGCCGAGGGTGGAGTTCCCGATGGTGAGGCCGACCGAGTCGCCGACTACGTCGACCGAGAAATCGCCGCGACCGCGGCGACTGCTACCGAGGAGTTCGACAACATGCGGTTTAACCACGCGCTTCAGGCGGTTCGCGAACTCGTCTCCCTCTTGCGCCGGTACGCCGAGCAGACCGACCCCGACTCAGATACCTACGAGCGTGGACTGGTCACGGTGGCGAAACTGCTCGCGCCGGTCGCTCCCCACGTCGCCGAGGAGTGTTGGGAGCGCCTCGGCAACGAGAGCCTCATCGCCGAGGCCGACTGGCCGAGCGCCGACGCACCCGCCGACTACGAGGTCGAGCGTCGGCTGATCGAGAACACCCGCGAGGACGTCCGCGACATCGTCGAGGTCGCCGGCATCGAGGATCCCGAACTGATCGAAATCGCCGTCGCCCCCGACTGGAAACACCGCGCCCTCGACATCGCGATGGACGCCGACGACGACGTCGTCGGGACGATCATGCGTGACGAGGAACTGCGCCAGCAGGGCGAGGACGCCGCCGACTTCGCGAAGGATCTGGCCGCAAGCGCCCAGTCGCTCGACGAGCAACTCCTGCCCGAGCGCGAACGCGAGGCGCTCCGGCGTGCGACGTGGCTGCTCGACCGCGAGTTCGACGCCAACGTTGCGGTGCTCAGCGCCGCGGAAGCGCCGGAGGATCTCGTCTCGAAAGCCGAACCCGGACGGCCGGCGATCAACATCGAAGAGTAACGTCGGCGTCGAGCACCCGTCCTTATTTCGGCTCGTGCTGATGCTATCCTATGAGTGCTGAGGATGCCGACGACGAGCCGTCCGTCCCGGAGAAAGTACTGCGCACCGTCACGCCCGGCGTGACCGGGAAGCGAAACATCGAGATGGACGCCCTCGGCTGGGGGATTCTGGTCGGGATGCTCATCCTGCTGGTGCCGTTGCTCCCCTTCATCATCATCGTCTGGTTGCTCACGAAGGTCTTCGACTTCGTGGCGCGGGCCCGGGGGGAGTGAGTCTTACACCAGCTCGAAGCCGTAGCCGTCGCCGTTCTCGCGGGCCTGCTCGTAGGTGACGTGAGCGGCGGCGACGTCCTGGATCGCCAGTCCGGTCGAGTCGAAGACCGTCACGCCGTCGTCGGCCAGCCGGGCGTCCCGCTCGCCGATCACGATGTCGCCGAGTTCGCCGTGGAGGTCCTCGTCGCCCAGCACGCCCGCGCTCCAGGGAACGTTGATCTCGCCCGAGTGGGTGCACTGCTCGTAGTCGTCGATGACCAGTTTGGCGGCCAGGAGCACGTCGTCCTCGATTTCGTGCTTGCCGGCCGCATCGGCCCCGATGGCGTTGACGTGGGTGTGGGTCGCGAGGTCGTCGGGGCCGACGACCGGTTCCTCGACCGGTGTCACCGTCGAGAGCACGTCACAGTGCCCCGCCTCGCTGATCGACCCGGCACGCACGTCGAAGCGCTCGGAGAAGGTATCGACGAACCGCTCGACGCGCTCCTCGTCGACGTCGCTGACGACGACCTCCTCGATCGGTCGGATCCGTGAGATGGCTTCTAACTGCGTGTACGACTGGACGCCAGCGCCGACCAGTCCGAGGCTCGTGGCGTCCTCGACGGCGAGATGGTCGGTCGCGACGGCTGCTGCCGCGCCGGTGCGTTTCTCGGTGAGCACCGTCCCATCCATGATAGAGAGGGGATAGGCCGTCTCGGGATTGGAGTAGACGAGCGTTCCGAGCACGGTCGGCAGGTCGTGATCCTCAGGATTGTCGGGGTGGACGTTCACCCACTTGATCGCGGCGGCGTCCCACTCGCCCGCATCCATGTAGGCGGGCATCGAGCGGAAGTCGCCGTTGTACTGCGGGAGATCGATGTAGGATTTGGCGGGCATCTGCACGTCGCCGCGGGCGTAGGCGGCAAAGGCCTGTTCGACGGCGTCTACTACGGCTGCTAACTGCGCGTTCGCTTCGACGTCATCGCCGTTCAGCAGTAACGTCTCCATGTCCGGATAGTTTCGCGGGCGGGACTTAATATCTGGTTCCGGTTGGCGGCCGCGGCGCTCTCGAACTGAAACAAAGAGAAAACGTGGTCGATTCGATATTTATCCGGCAGTCGTCTCGCGGCGGTGCCGCTCGACTGTTCGAGGCGACGTGGTCGCCTCGCTTACATCGCGCCGCCCATGCCACCCATGCCGCCCATGCCACCCATGCCGCCGGGTGCGCCGCCGGGGCCGCCTGCGGGCTCGTCGTCGCCCTGATCCGTGCCGCCGCCCTTGAGGTCGCCTGCTGCGATCACGTCGTCGATTCGCAGGATCATCACAGCCGCTTCGGTTGCGGACTCGATGGCCTGGGTCTTGACGCGGAGCGGCTCGACGACGCCTTCCGCTTCCATGTCGATGACGTCTCCGGTGTAGGCGTCGAGGCCGGCCGTGCTGTTGCCCTTGTCGTGCTCGCTACGGAGCTGGACGAGGGAGTCGATGGGGTCGAGGCCTGCGTTCTCGGCGAGCGTGCGTGGGCCGACTTCCAGCGCGTCGGCGAAGGCTTCGACTGCGAGCTGTTCGCGCCCCCCGACGGAGTCTGCGAACTGGCGCAGTTCGAGAGCGAGTTCGGTCTCGGGAGCACCGCCGCCGGGCAGGACCTGACCGTCCTCCAGGGTGACGCCCACGACGCCGAGGCTGTCCTCGATTGCGCGCTCGACTTCGTCAACCACGTGCTCGGTGCCACCACGGAGCAGGAGGGAGACGGACTTTGCTTCTTCGACGTCCTCGACGAGGATCTGCTGGCTGCCGCCGACGTCCTGCTGCGAGACGCTGCCGGCGAAGCCGAGGTCGTCTTCCTCGATGTCGGAGACGTTGCCGACCGTGCGTGCGCCGGTCGAGCGTGCGATCTTCTCTGCGTCGGAGGATTTGACACGGCGGGCCGCGAGGATGCCCTCCTGGGCGAGATAGTGCTGTGCCATGTCGTCGATACCGTCCTCGACGAAGGCGACGTCGACGCCAGCGTCGACGAGGTCGTCGACCATTTCGCGGAGCTGGGCTTCCTCCTGATCGAGGAACTCCTGAAGCTGGTCGGGGTCGGTGACGTTGACTTCGGCGTCGATTTCGGTCTCTTTGACTTCCAGCGCGTCGTCGATGACGGCCACGTTGGCGTCCTCGACGAGGTACGGCATGTTCTCGTGAACGCGGTCCTTGTCGATCAGGACGCCTTCGACGAGTTCGGACTCCTCGACTGCGCTACCGACGATCTTCTCGACTTTGATGTTGTCGGTGTCGACGGTGCCGTCGTCCTCGGCAACGTTGCTGACTGCGCGCACGACGAGATTGGCGAGGTGATCTTTCGCGTTCTCTGCGCCCTTGCCGGTCATCGCGGTCGCGGCAATCGCTCGGAGGCTCTCGGTGTCGTCGGCGTCGACCTCGATGGCGATGTTCTCGAGGATCGACTTTGCCTCTTCCGCGGCCTGTCGGTACCCCTGGGCGAGGGTGGTCGCGTGAATGTCCTGGTCGAGGAGGTCCTCGGCCTGCTTGAGGAGTTCACCGGCGACGACGACCGCGGAGGTCGTACCGTCGCCGACTTCGTCTTCCTGCGTCTCGGCGACTTCGACAATCATGTTTGCCGCCGGGTGTTCGATGTCCATCTCCTTGAGGATCGTAACGCCGTCGTTCGTCACGACGACGTTCCCCGTGGAGTCGACGAGCATCTTGTCCATGCCTTTCGGGCCGAGCGTCGTCCGGACGGACTCGGCGACGGCCTTGCCGGCTGTGATGTTCATCGACTGTGCGTCCTTTCCTGAGGTGCGCTGGCTCTCCTCGGAAAGTACAATCATTGGCTGGTTGCCCATCTGCTGCGCCATAACAACAAAGAGTTGATTGCCATTCTATATAAACCTTTTGCTACTATGATAGAGATCGTCCGACAGTAGCGCCCCGGTATGTGTTAGTAGTTGTCAATGAATGCTATTTATATATTAGAAACCACCCGTGGTGCCGGGCAGTGGCTCGAAACGGGCCGACGGTTTCGTCGTTTACTCGCTGTTTTGCTGCTCGGGTGCCTGAAGACCGCTCGCCGAGACGAGTTGCTGTACGGTGTCGAGATTCAGAGCGGCGATCAGCTCCTCGGCGTCGCCGTCCGCACGGACTGCCCCTGCTCGTGGGTACTCCTCGAGGATCTCGATCGACGATTCGGCCTGTACCTCCGTCTTCATCGCCGCGATCTGTTCTTCGATGAACGTTATGATCTCGCCCTGACGCTCCTGGAGTCGTCGCTGGACCTCCTGTTGTGCCTCGTCTTCTGCGAGTTCGCCGTCCTCGACTTCCTGCTGAACTGCTTGTTGTACCTCCTGCTGGATCTCTACCTGAAGCGTCTGGAGTTCCTCTTGATCGATGCTGGCAACGATGCCGACACCGTCCACCTCGTCGCTTCCATCCCCGTCATCGTCGAGTCCCAACTGCTCGGTACAGCCTGCAAGTAGCGCTGTCCCGCCGATACCCGCTCCCTGTAGAAACCGTCGTCGGCCCGCCTCGAAGTTGTCGACCATTCGCTCCTGCTAGCCGCCGGGTGGGGTTAACGCCTGTGGATGCGTCTGGACGACTTCGAATCCCGGATCGGCAAAAACTGCTGGAGGATGTCAACCGGTGTACTGGTGGTAGTCCATCCCCTGGCGCTTGAGTTCGTTGTGCTTGCGTTCGAGGAACGAGTAGACGGAGCCGTGCGGTGCACCCTCGATGATCATCTCGGCGGCCTCGCGGACGGCCTCCACTTCGTGTGGCGTGCCGATGGTCGCGAGCGTCGAACCGTAGATGACGACTGCCGCACCGGTCAACTCTTCCATCAGTTCCCGGGTCCGGCCGTTTTCGCCGATCAGTCGGCCCTTCTGTCGTTTGAGATCGTTCTTGTTACGCGTAGCGGCACCGATGTCGATGATATCGAGCATCATCATCTCGTCGTTGAGCAGTGCCATCGCGTCGTCGGGCGCAAAGCCGCGGCCGATCGCGCGAACGATGTCCGGCCCTTTGAGCGCGGTCACCGGATCTCCCGTCTTTTCGATGCCGACAGAGCCGTTCTCGGAGTCGACATCGAGTCGAACTTCAGCCCGCCGTTCGATCTCGCGTAGCGTCTCACCCCCTTCGCCGATCAGCGCACCGATCCTGTCCTGCGGAATCTTCACGTGTTGCATGGGTAGCGGTAGTAGTTCGACCTGTAAAAGCTTTCTCCGGCACGCCGTGGCGTGGGGCCATGACGGTCGTAACCTCCATATCGTCGCTTGCCGAACGGTTCCGCGTGGAGTTCGAACTCGGCAGCGCCGATACAGACGACGTACTCGCGGTTCGGTCTCTCCTCGATGCGGCCCTCCTCGACGTCGAGGGGATCGAGAGCCGGATCGAGAGTGGCGACGTCCTGACGGCCAGTGCTGACGGCCGCATCGTCGGCGTCATCGTCCTCGATCCCGCTGCGGACGCGACACACATCGCCGGAATCGCAGTCCAGCGACGGCGACGCGGAAACGGGATCGGGGGTGCCCTCGTCAGGGCGGCTACCGACCGCGGTCGACTCACCGCCGAGTTCGACGAACGGGTCCTGCCGTTCTACGAATCGCTCGGGTTCGCCATCGATCCGACCGGGGGGGACGGCCGCTACCGGGGCGTCCTCGACACGGCGTGACGGTACGGGCGACCGTCAATCGACCTTCGATACTCGCCAGCCTGTCAGTCCCGGCGACAGCGCGGCCGTCTGAGCGTTGAGGGGCGGAGCGTCCGCCCGAACCGCAGGTCGGTGCCGACGATTAGTCCTCGATCAGTTGCTCCTTCTCGCTACGGCTCAGTTGCTTGATCTCGTACTCCCGGGACATCGCCGCGGCCTTCGTCTCGTACTCCTCGGTATGCACCAGCTCGACGGGTGTTCGACCCCTGGTATACTTCGCGCCAGCGCCGCTGTCGTGTTCGTTTACGCGCCGCTCGACGTCCGTGGTGTATCCCGTGTAGAGCGTCTCGTCGGCACATTCGAGCACGTAGACGTAGTGGGTACTCATCAGTCATCAGTCAATCTCTACAACGCTAAAGGCTCCGCGTGGTGATCACCGCGCTGGACTTCCCGGAACGGAACTTACGCCTGCTGAGCGCGGAGGCGCGCTGCCTCTGCAATCCCAGCATTTGCCGAACAGCTCGGACACGCAAAGATCCGTCCGTATTCGTCAGCGAAGACGCGCTCGAAACGCTCGGAGACGTGCGCGTTACAGTGGTCACACGTGGGCATTGGGCACAACCGGCACGGATAGTACCGGCATTAAACGATACGGACTCTCGTGGTAAATATCTTTCTAAACCACCACCGTTCTCTTTTGTAAACGGAAAGTTTGTTTTCAGAGTTGTAAAACCCGGGCGGATTGGCGGGCGAGCGAGAGTCCGTCGCCGACGTCGTCCTTTCGCGCACCCTGCGGCATGCGGGCGGCGTAAGAACCGCTCTGGGACGCTCCGGAGCGTCTCATCCGACGCCCGTTCACCCCGTCAACGCCACTGCGGGTCAGGGCCAACTCGGCTCGGAACGATTGATTTCTCCCGCAACGCCTTTTTCTCCGGATAATCGTTGTGGATTAATAATGCGACCTGGTGCTGGACGCCCGTGAGAGCCCCGCTCACCGGACGATTTGAGAACGCTTATAAAGCGGGATTTTCAATCTGACTTCGTATGGCAGATCTAATTGTCAAAGCGGCCGTGAAGGAAGCGCTCGACGACAAGAACGTTGCATCGGACTTCTACGAAGCACTCGACGAGGAAGTCGACGAACTTCTCGAAGACGCCGCAGCACGTGCCGAAGCCAACGACCGGAAGACGGTCCAGCCCCGCGACCTGTAAGCCGGTTTCTTACTCTTCGATTTTTTATGATCGCTCTTCCAGCGCCAGCGCCCTACAGTCGCTCGACCGTCACGTCCTCTGCCGTCCCCACGTGTACCTCGTCGGCGAGGTCGACGAACAGTCCGTGCTCGACGATGCCGGGTATCGTCGCCAGTCGCTCCGCGAGCGTCCCGGGCGCGTCTATCGTCCCGAACTCGCAGTCGAGCACGACGTTCCCGTTGTCAGTGACGACCGGGCCGTCCTTTCGTTCCGCCGTTCGGAGCGACGACTCGCCACCTAGCTCCCGCAGTCGGCGTTCGACGACCGGTCGTGCTGCCGGCAACACTTCGACGGGGACCGCGTGATCAAGCGACTCCACTTGCTTGCTCGGATCGGCGACTACGAGAAAGCGGTCGGCCGCCGCATCGACAATTTTCTCGCGGGCATGAGCGGCCCCGCCGCCTTTGATCAACTGTCCGTCCGCGATCTGGTCCGCGCCGTCGATCGCGAGATCGACGCCCCCCACCTCGTCGAGGTCGACGACGGGAACTCCCTCTTCGATGGCTAGCTGTCTGGACTGGAACGAGGTGGGTACGCCTACGACATCGAGTCCGTCGTCGACGGCCGCCCCGATTGCCCGGATCGCATGGGCAGCGGTGCTCCCGGTGCCAAGTCCGACGACCATCCCGTCCTCGACGGCTGTCGCCGCGTGCTCCCCGGCGCGACGTTTCGCCTCGGTGGATCCGCCCGTGGTTTTCATACCGGACTCTGTGCAGGCAGGCGGCAAAAACGTTGGACATCCGGCCGGTCTCTTCCGGTGCCCATGGCGAACTGACGACACGTACCGCTCCCGACGGGGTGTGTCGTACTGGCTCCTGCCCCCGTCGGGCCTTCGTTCAGGACATGGCCAGCCGTCGCCGCGCTATCGTTTATAAACCCTCGGCGTGGATACCTCAGTCGTCGGCGAGCAGTCTCTCGATCTCGTCGGCCAGTCGTTTCGCCTCGGTGACGTGCTCGTCCGCCGCCGGGTCGTCGACTCCGCCGATCTCCGAGAGCAGGCGCTCGACGTGGCCGATCCGGTCTCCGATCACGTCGGTCGAAACGTCGCTCCCGGCGACATCGCCCGCGACGGCTTCGGCCTCCCCGATCCAGCGGCTTGCTTCGCGGTCGACCGGGCGCTCGGCAGTCGCTTCGAGGTGCGCGTAGAGGTCGTCGACGAGGTCGTGAACGCTCCCGGTCATTCGAGGCGGTCGAGTACCTCGTCGGAATCGTAGGCGAGCGAGAGCGCGCGCGAGCGGCCGCGCCCTTCTATCTCGGCGTACTCGGTCTCGACGATGCCCAGTTTTTCGAGTTTGTTGACGATTTCGGAGTAGCGCGTGTAGCCCAGATCGGTTCGGTCGTGGAACGCATCGTACACGTCGCCAGCCTGCTCGCCGTCGTTCTCCGCGACGACCTCGACGAGCGTCTGCTCGTTCTCGGTCAGGTTCCCGAGGTTTCGCGAGAGATGGACGTATTTGGACTTCTCGTAGGCGTCCTCGGCGTCCTGAACGTTGATCGTCCGGCTGGCGCGCATCTCGGCGTTCAGTCCCGCGCGCCGGAGCAGATCGATGCCCACGCGCAGATCGCCGCTGTTGGCCGTAAGCTCGGCGACGCGTTCGAGCACGTCCGTCGTAACGACGTTCTCGTGAAAGCCCCGCTTGGCGCGCTCTCCGAGAATGTCGAGGATCTCGCTCTCGCCGTAGCGGTTGAAATACACTTCTTCGGGCCGGAACACGCTCTGAACGCGTGTATCGAGTTCGTCGATGACGTCGAGATCGGGATCCGAGGAGATGACGATCACACCGATCTTCGCGCCGGTGTGTTCCTCGTGTGCCCGCAGTAGCGAGTACAGCGTGTCGGAGGCCTCGTTCTCGTAGAACAGGTAGTTCACGTCGTCGAGCGCGACGACGAGCACTTCCTCGTCCTCGACGAGTTGGTCCGTGATCTGGTTGAACAGTTTCTTGAACGAGATGCCGCTCGTCGGTGGCTCGTAGTCGAAGACACCCTCGAACAGGCGCGAGAAGACGGAGTACCGGGTGCCGTTGACCTGGCAGTTCACGCGGATCGTCTTGACGTCCGTCTGCGCGCGCAGTTCGGTGAACAGTTTCTGGACGGCGGTGGTTTTTCCGGTGCCCGGCGGCCCCCGTATCATCGCGTTGAGTGGACGAGAGCCACGCACCGCGGGACGGAGCGCGTACTTGAGACTCTCCATCTGGCTCCCGCGGTGTTTGAACGTCTCCGGAACGTAGTCGATCTCGAAGACGTGCTCGTCCCGGAACACCGTCTCGTCCCAGGACAACATGCCGTCTTCGGGATCGTCGCTCATTACTTTCACCACGCTCCCCAACCCACTTAATCCTTCGGCAGTCACGCGTCAGACGGCGGTTTCGGCCACTCTATCAGTTGAGCGCACTGATGCGCACGTCGCCGGTGCTCGACCGGACAGAGAGCCTGTGGGCCCCCGCACCGAGCGTTCCCTCGAACCGGCCCGACCCCCGGACGACGTCCTCGAACTCGAGACCGGACCGATCCACGTCGCCGGTGCTGGTGTCGGCGTCGGCAGTGACGTCCAGATCCGCCGATAGCGAGATGCTGATGTCGCCCGTCTCGGTCGTGATCGAGACGTCCCCGTCGAGCGACGGGAACGCGACGGTGACGTCGCCGGTATCGGTATCGACCTGCTGGAGTGTCGACCCGTTCTGGATCGTCACGTCCCCCGTATCGGACCTGATCTCGGTCGGCATCGCCGACTCCTCCATCTCCACCTCGCCGGTGTTCGTCCGGACGTCGACGCTCCCGTCGGCCACCCGGATATCCCCGGTATCGGTCTCGACGCTCGTCGGGTCGGGACCTGTTTCGGCGGTCAGATCGCCCGTGTTCGTGGAGAGACTGTCGATAGTAGAGGTAGCAGGCACTGTAACCTCCAGATCGAACTTCGGCGTCGAACCGAACAGCAACGTACCGGTATCGGCGTCGTTCTCGACGCGCAGGACGAGGCTCTCGCCGTCGCTGTCCGAATCGAGGCTGAGTTGGTCGAGTTCGTCCTCGTCGTTGGCGTGCTTTTCGCCCTCTACGAGAATGTCCTCGCGGTCCGTCCGCTCGACTCTCAGGTCACCGACGCATCCCTCGACCGTCAGATCGTTCGCTTCGTAGCTCCGCTCGAACGCTTCGGAGACGCCGCTGCCGATCGATATACAGCCGGAGATGGTTCCGATTGCCGCTGCGCCAGCGGTACCGAGGAGTGCTCGTCGGGATATTCGTCGTGTCATACGTCTTCGTACTGGTGGAATCCTCTTTAACACGGATTGCCAGTTACCGAGCCGGAAAGCCGGAGAAAATCTTTTAAACCCGCTTGGGGGCTCTCATCTCCCTCGTCGCTACTCGAACTTCTCTAGCAGTTCGCCGTAGAACTCGCTGTCGCGCTCGCCAGCCAGTTTCTCGACGATGAGTTCCGGCGTCGAGCGCGCGAGGTGGTCCTTGACCGGCGAGCGGTTCACCTGCAGTTCGCCGTCGACCAGCCCCTCGGCCTCGATGCCGTCGACGGTCACGTCGAACGCCGTCGTCTCCCGAATCTCGCCGGCGAGGTGGGAGACGAACACCGCCGTTGCACCGTTCTCGTGGAGCGCTTCGAGGATGCCCGCAATGATCTTCGCGCTCGCGCCCGGTTCGGTGATGCTCTCGAGTTCGTCCACGAGGACGAGGCTGCCGTCGCCGCCCTCGGCGAGGCCGGCGAACTCCCGCACCGTGCTCTCGAACGCGCCGGCATCGAGGGTCCCCTGCGTCTTGGCGTGATAGTGCAGGTCCTCGAACCGGGCGACGTGGGCCGTCTCGGCGGGGATTGGCAGACCCATATGTGTGAGGATCACGACTGTGGCGACCAGATCGAGCGTCGACGTCTTCCCACCGCTGTTCACCCCGGAGAGCAGTGCGACCCCACCGATCTCGTAGTCGACGGGGTCGACGGCCTCGATCGGCACGTCGAGCAGGGGCGACCGGCCGCCATCGATGGCGATGCGCCCCTCGTCCCCGCCGAACTCGGGCATCGTACAGCCGAAATCGTCGGCAAAGCGCGCCACGGCGAGTTCGACGTCCAGTTCGAGCGCCGCCCGAACCAGGGCCTCGGCGGCCTCGCGCTCGTCCGCGAGGTCGCTCGCGAGTTCGCGTTTGAGTCGGGTGGCGCGGCGATCACGGGCCGTCTTGAGTTCCTCGCGCAGTCGCGAGATGGCTTCCTCGTTGCGCTCGACCGGAAACGCCGGGTCGTCGCCGAACGCGCGGCGGGCGATCTCCGCTTCGCCGCTGTCGAGGTCGAGCGAGTCGACCAGTTCTTCGCGTGCGGCCGTCACCGCGGCGGCGTACTCGTCCGCCAACTCCCGGGACAGCAGGGAGTCGACGCCTGCACCCTGTTCGACCAGCGAGAGCAGATCCGACCCCTCGACGGTGACGTCCTGCTCGCGGATCGACTTGCGGAGGTGATCGTTTGCGACGCTCTCGGCTGTCGAGACGGCGGCGTCGAGGTCGTCGACCGCAACCGTGAGCCGGTCGAGTTCGTCGTCGCCAGCGACAGCACCGTCCGCATCCAGACGGTCGAGTGCCGCCTCCAGCGCGTCGAGATCACACGATGGCTCCAGATCTGTTCGGCGGTGGACGCGGATCGCGGCGCGCAGTCGGTCGCGGTTCGCCGCGAAAAACGCCAGTGGGCGTTCGGGAACGACCTCGCTTGGCTTGCCGAGCGCGTTCGGTTCGACGCGGACGTCACCCTCGACGTCGATGCCGGCAAACGCCTCGTCGAGCGCGATTACCGTCGAGTACCCCCGCGCGAGTTCGGCGAGTCCGCGGGTGTCCTCGACGACTTCGACGCTCAACTCGGGGATCGTGTCCGTCGCCTCTCGATACCGTTCGGCGTCGGTCGTCGCCAGACAGCGGTCCCGTACCCGGACATCGTTCGGTTCGTCGAGTGGTTCGACGTCCTTGAGCGCCGCCAGCGCGTCCGCGTCGACCTCGCGGGCTATCGCCTCGCGGGTGAAGGCTCGCACCTCTTCGACGCGGCTTCGCGCGCTGGTCGGGAAGAGGGTCTCCAGTCTGCTCTCCGCGTACTCGGTGACCGTCCGCTCCTGGAGCAAGCCGAGCACCTCGCGGTAGACCTCCCGTGCCCGATCAGTCGCCAGAAACTCGCCGTTGTCGTCGTGTTCCCGGCGGATCGCTCCGCGTGCGATCCGGGCTGCGCGTCCCTGTGAAATCCCCGGGGCCGCCGAGAGCGCCGCGACGTCGCCAGCCTCCAGCGCTCGCTCTGGGTCGTCCAACTCGGCCAGTGCCGTGGCGGTCTTCTCGCCGACGCCCGGAATCGCCTCGAACTCCATTCACTCGCCACATTCGATGCGAGCGAGAAAAAGGTCCCGGCGTGCTCGCCGGTGTCGCGACGCCCACGCTCTGGCTTCGAAGACTGCAGCGTGAGAATTCACTGTATATAGTGTATTGCCACAGATTTAGAGGTCAGTACGTCCCGTACTCACTCCCGATGAGCACGGGGTTTTTGCCGCGCCGTCCCGGACCTATCGACCGTGCCATCCGAACAGAACGCGCTGGGCGGCGAACTGGAACCGTGTAGCGAGGACCCGACGACCGGCTATCTGCGGGACGGCTGCTGTCGCGATATCGACGGTGATCCGGGCCGTCACGAGCTCTGTGCGGTGATGACCGAGGAGTTCCTCCAGTACAGCAAGGCCCAGGGTAACGACCTGATCACGCCGCGCCCGGCGATGGAGTTCCCCGGTCTCGAACCGGGTGATCACTGGTGTCTCTGCATCGGCCGCTGGGTCGAAGCGAAGGAGGCAGACGCCGCGCCGCCGGTCGTCCTCGAAGCGACCAACGAGTCCGTCCTCGATACGGTGCCGTTCTCGACGCTACTCGAACACGAGTACGAAGCGTAGCCCTTCTGCGCGAACTATCGGCCGCTTCGACGACTCTCTTCGACGAGCGGGGGCAACAGCCCCACAGGTGCTAGCGGCGTTCGATGAGAGCCGTTCCCGGCGAGCACCCCGGTCTCTGGGACGGTACTGCTCAGGCGGCGTCCGTCGACGCGTCGTCGAGCACGAGCGGGTCACCGTCCCACGTGATGTCGAGTTGCTGTCGGGAGAGATACGGCGCGAGTGCAGTCCGGGTAACGAGGCCGTGATACTCGCCGGATTTCTCGACGACTGGCAGGACGGAGACGCCCGCTTCCCGCATCCGATCCGCAGCCAGTCCGATCGGCGTTGCCGGCGGTATCGTCACGACTGGCGTCGACATACAGCTTCGGACCTGGTGGGCGACCCCGCCCTCGGCGACGGTTGCAACGATATCCGATTCGGTGACGATTCCGGCGAGTTCGTCCGACGACTCACGGACGAGCAATGCGGGCACATCCGGGTCTCGGAGCACGCTTGCCGCGTTCTCGATCTGACAGTCCGGCTGGATCTCCGGCGCTCGATCCGACGCCTCTCTGATCACGGGAATCTCGATTATAGTAGAATCTCACGGCCGCTCTGATTTATTTTGCACCGACAAAGATCTATTAATCCCTAATACTCTGTGGAGGCATACTGACGACTCGAATCGCGATCTGTCTCTCGGTCAGACGAGCAGCCAGGCGAGTATCTGGACCACTAGCACGACGAGCATCGTGGCTACGGTCGGTAACGGCGAGCGTCGTCGCGTGTACCAGAGTGTCCCCCAGGCCAGAAACGGGGTCGCCACAAGCGCGGTGACAGAGATAGGGTCCGGCAGGACCGTTGCCCCGAGCGCGACCGGCGACGCGACTGCGACGACTGCGACCCCGGCGTACAGTTGGCGGAGCCGTCCCGCGTCCCACCGCGTGGCCAGGGTGTACTTGCCGACCGCGGCGTCGGCCGTCCGGTCGGGCCAGGTCGTATCGAGCAGGTTCAGAAAGACGACGACGGTAAACGGGAGGCTCGCGGCGACTGCGGTCGCCGAGACCGAGCCAGTCGCCACGGTGTAGCCGTATACCGGAAGCACGAGGCCGCCTAGCAGTGCGTTATCGAGTTCGCCCCAGCCGTTCCAGGCGAGCGCGAGCGGCGGCAGTGAGTACTGCCAGCCGAAAACGAGGATGACGGCGAGCAGGGCAACCACGGTCGGAGAGAGCCGTTCGTAGAGCAGTACGACGGCGAGCACTGCCGCCACGAACGCTCCCACGGTGGCCTGTGCGGCGAGGCGTCGTGGCAGACCGGTCGCGTGCAGTGCGCCGCTCCCGCCCGAAAACGGCGTCCTGTCGGTCAGGGCGTCGGTCTCGTAGTCGGCGTACTCGTTGGCGTAGTGGACGCTCGCGGCGACGAGGAGCAACGGGGGGATGCCCGCCCGCAGTGCAGTCCAGTCGACGGTCTGGTGGACTGCGTGTGCGACCACTGCACCGAACCCGTAGACACCGAAAATGAGCAGTAACTGTGTCGGTCGGGCCATTCCCCACAGCGCGCGGAGCGTCCCAGTGACCCGGTTGCCCTCCTGCACGGTTACGCTTCGGCGTCGACCAGGTTAGCGACGATTTCCAGCAGTTCGTCCACGCTCGGGCGGTCTGCGGGCATCTCCCCGCGGTCGATATGTGCGACCGCCGGGCTGGTACCCCGGCTGTCGATGACGACTGTCTCGGGCATCCGGCCGATGATGTCGTGGAGCGAACCGAGCACGCCGAATCGCGTCGGTTGGCCGTAGGCGTCCGCGGCGTCTTTCCGTTCGTCGGCGAGCAGCGGGAACGGCAGGTCGTACTGGTCGTTCCACTTCTGCGTGCGGTCGGCAGGCTCCGGCAGCACCGAGACGACGTCGGCACCGAGTGCCTCGAACTCGTCGTACCGGCGAGCGATCTCCTGGACCTGCTCTCGGCAGTTCCCGCAGTGGTAGTCCCGCTGGAACAGCAGCACGATAGCGCGGCGCTCATCCTCGACCGCGTACTCCGAGAGCCGGAACGGATCGGGTCCAGTCGCGACGTTTGGTAGCTCGAAGTCCGTGAGTGTCGTGCTCATACCGTCGGATAACGGCGGCGACGGAATACCGCTGTCGGAAGCGGCGAGCGCTCTCGCTGGCGTATCAGCGATGCACGGCCGCGTCAACTATTTTCCTGCGAGCGCCCTAGCAGACGCTATCCGTGAGCAATACTTCGGGACGTACCGCTGGCGAGTCCTCCCTCCCACCATCCGACCTCGTCGCGCTCTCCGGTGATCTGCTGGGTGCTGTGCGTACCGACGGCTCAGTGGACGAGTACGTCGAGCAGGTTGCCGCCCTCGACGAGTCCTCGCTAGATCGACTGGGCGACGATCAGGATGCCCTGAAGGCGTTCTGGATCAACTGCTACAACGCGGCCGCTCAGATCGGACTCCAGGAGCTTTCGGATCCGCTCGACGACAAGCGCGCGTTCTTCGGCGACCGGCGGTTCGTCGTCGCCGCCACCCCCCGGAGCCTCGACGATATGGAACACGGGATCCTCCGCGCCTCCATGTCGAAGTACGGCCTCGGCTACCTTCCGTCGCTGTTCCGAGACGAGTTCGAGCGCCGGCACCGACTCTCCGAGGTCGAGTATCGGATCCACTTCGCGGTCAACTGTGGCGCGTCGAGTTGTCCCCCCATTCGTAGCTATCACGCCGACCGGATCGACGAGGAACTCGATATCGCCACCGCGTCGTATCTCGAAACGGAGGCCGAGTACGACCCTGACGCCGGCACCGTCTCGGTCCCGCGGCTTCTCCTCTGGTACCGCGGCGACTTCGGCGGTCGGGACGGAGTCTACGACCTCCTGCATCGCCACGAGGTCGTCCCCGAGAACGAACGCCCCAGCGTCAGCTACCGGAAGTACGACTGGACGCCCGTCGCGGGGATGTACGCGGACGCGACCGAGTGAGTCGTCACTCGCGTATTCGTTCGACCGTGTAGGTCAACCCGACTTCGTTCGTGTTGTTCTCGTCCGCGTAGCGTTTCGCATCGGTGCGGGTCTCGAACGGTCCCGCGACCTGGTCGCCCTCGAGCGTCACGTAGTACTCGCTCATCTCCTCGAACGGGGGAACGGCGGGGATAAAACCGTTGTGGCCGCGGCGAGCAGGATAGCGCCCTGCAGACCGTCTACGAGCAGGGTGGAGCTATCTTCGAGCACCAACGATGACCGCTCACTCGTCGAGATGTGCCACGACGCACTCCCGGCCGAGTATCGCCACGGTGCCGTCGATTTCTATCTCGGTCACCGCACAGTTGCCGACGTCGATGTCGGCAATCGACTCGATGATATCCAGCCCCCGCAACTCTCCGAGAACGACGTGTATCGGCCCGCCGTGGGTTACGACGACGACCGTTTCGTCGTCGACCTCGGCCTGGAGCGCGTCCCAGGCATCGAGCACCCGCTCGCGGAAATCTATCCAGCTTTCGCCACCCTCCGGCCTCGCCTCGGCCCCCGCGTAACCGGCCTCGACGACGGAGTACTCCGGGTAGCCATGGAAGAGCGCCTCGTAGCCGAGACCCTGCAGGACGCCGAAGTCCCGCTCGCGCCACGCACGACTGGTCGTCACGTCGTCGACGTCCACCGCACGCCGTATTTCCCGGAGCGTCTCGACTGTGCGCCGCAAATCCGACGCAACGATCCGGTCGACATCGTACCTGTCTGCGAGATGCTGGCCGAGCGCGGCCCCCTGCACCCGTCCCCGCTCGTTCAGGCCGACTGGGGCCCAGCCCTGTACCCGCTGCTCGTCGTTCCACTCCGTCTCGCCGTGGCGGACCAGCACGACCGTACCCATCGTCGCTCCGTTTGGACGCTGGCGAAAAGTATCTTCTGTCGGGGAAGAACCGACGGACCGGCCGTATCGATTGGCTTCTCTAAACGTTCGGCCAGTTCTTCAGCCAATGTGCGACCGAATCAGATATTCGTGGAGAAACACTACACGGACGGGCGAATATTGGGTGATTCTATACACTGGTTATACTGGCTGTACTCGATGGTATCGATGGACGACGCGGAGCTACCAGACGAGTGGAGTCGAGACGAGCGGTACGACCGACTCGCACGTCGGTCGGGGAACGACCCGAAGTACGTCGGCTACGTACACGATTCGGGCGACGTCCGGATCCACGTCGCGTTCCCCGAAGCCGAGAGCGGTGACAGAGGCACGTACACCGTCTTCGTGACGCTGTTTCCCTACACCGAACTCTCGGAGTCAGGGGAAGTGCGCGCCGTGACCACCCGCGACCGCTCCGAAGAGATCGCTCACGAGTTTATGAAGCTATTCGACGGCGTGTATGACGGTCCTGAAAACATCGAAGAGGCCATCGACTACGCCCTTCAGCGGACCCGCCCCCCGGACGTCGCGGATACCTCTCTGATCAACGAGAACGGGCAGCGATAACGTCCTGGGCGAGCGCAAACGACGGACGGCTCTCTGGGTGTTCCGTCTCGATTATCTACCGGTCCACTTGACCAACTGCAGCGTCCCCTCGAACAGTCCGACCATCGTAATCGCGACGAGTAGCGGGGCCATCCCGGTCGGATCGGGGCTGAACAGGAACGCGACGCCGAGGAACGCGCCCCAGAAGTACAGTCGGTTCTCGATGAGCCACTCCCGCGAGGTGAGCCCCATCATGATCGCCAGCATGATCAACAACGGAATCTGGAACACGATCGCCATCAGCCCGAGCATCGTCAGGATGAGCCCGAAGGTATCACTCAGCCCGAAGGCGACGAACATCTCCTCGGCGCCGTTGGAGTAGTACAGGAAGTACTCGAACAGACCGGGCAGGATGAGGAAGTACGCAAACGCCATCCCGACGACGGCGAGTACGAGGCTGGTCGGTATGGCAGCGAGGTAGTACCGCCGTTCGTGGGGGTACAGCCCGGGCCGCATGAACAGGTACGTCTGGTAGACTCCAATCGGTAGTGCGAGGGTTAGCCCGCCGATGCTCGCAAGCTTCAGCTCGGTCAGCTTCAACTCCAGCGGCCCGTAGACGTGTGGTCTCGCGATTTCGGCCTGCGGCAGGACGTCGAACCACATGTAGATGATGACGTCCGATGCGAACGGGAAGAGGGCCAGGGTCACGATTGCGGCCGCGAACAGCACGACTGCGAGCCGCTGGATCATCTCCTCGATGTGTTCGGTCAGCGGCATCTCCTCGTCGTCCGGCGGCGTCTCGGGGGCGTAGTCGTCGTCTCTCTCGTGAGCGGGCAACTCCGTCGTCGCGTGGCTCCCGTCAGTCCGCGCCGCGCCTGCCGTGTCCGCGTCAGGATCGTGTGCCGTTTTGACGCCCGTCTCGGACTCGTCTTCGGCTTCGTCGTCCGGTTCGGGTTCCTCGTCGCTATGCTCCGATCCTTCGTCGACCTCGTCGGTCGGCTCCGACTCTTCGGTTGAGTCGGTCTCGGCATCTACGGGGTCGTCGTCGCCCGCTTCCGACTCCTCGTCGGAGTCGGTCTCGTGCTCTACCGACTCGTCGGCGTCCGGTGTTGGCTCTTCATCCCCGACTTCATCGTCCGGTGCCCGCTCCTCGTCGTCCTCGGAGTCTGCGTGCGCGTCGCTCGTGGCGTCGTCGTCCGATTCGGTCTCGCCGTCGGACGCCTCGCCGCCCGTGGCGTCGCCGTCCGCTTCGGCGTTCTCTTGCCACGGGGGCTTTGATCGACTGTCCCAGTTCTCCGCGGCCGCGTTCTCGTCGCCGGAGCCGTTTCCGGCGGAGTCCGCGCCGTCGTCACCGGTCTCTTGCTCGTCCGCGGCGGAATCGGGATCACTCTCTGCGCCCGATCTATCGGGAGTAGCGTCGCTATCCGGCGACGAGTCGGGTCCGGAAGCGTCCTGCGTCTCGTCGTCGGGGAGGTCCTCGTCTTCTTGCTCGGTCGGATCCTCGCCCATCTGATCGAATGTAGGGCCACGATCCGTTATAGGCCTTTTTACTGCAAACCCGGAGAAGAAGATTGATAACGGCAAGCGGTCAAGTCCCGGTAGTCTATGAGTTCGGCCGTCGACGACGACACGGCCCAGACGATCGCCGAGGGGCGCGAGACGATCGGTGGGATTCTCACTGGCGCACAGAAGCATCTCCAGAAGGCGTTTATCGCCTTTGTTATCGGGATGATGGGGACGATCTGGGCGATGCGGATCTACGTCTGGAACTTTCTCGAAGCCAACACGAAGTCCCGGATGAGCGAGGCGGTCGCCGCCAACACTGATATCGTCGTCCGGACTCCCTTCGACGTCATCCTCCTACAGATCAAGATCGGGCTAGTCGTCGGTGCGCTGTTTACGCTCCCGGTGATCCTCTACTACGGCCGTGAGGCAATCCTCGAACGCGCCGAAGACGCGGTCCCGATCAATCAACGCCGGATCGCCGGTTTCGCTCTCGCCATTCTCACACTGTTCGTCGGCGGTATCGTCTACGCCTACGCATTCTTCTTCCCGTTCATGTTCGAGTTCCTCGCGACGAACGCGACGAACGCGGGGATCAAGCCTAGCTACGGTATCGTCAGATACACCGAGTTCATCATCCTGTTGACACTCTCGTTCGGTCTCGCGGCCCAACTCCCGCTCGTGATGGCCGTGCTTTCGTACACCGAAATCGTCTCGTATGAGACGTTCCGCGACAAGTGGAAGTACGCGGTTCTGGGCATCTTCGTCTTCGGGATGATCTTCTCGCCGCCGGACCCCTTCACCCAGATCATGTGGGGCGTCCCGCTCGTGACGCTGTACGCGGCCAGTCTCGGTCTCGCCAAGGTGATCACGAACGTCAAGCGGGCCGGACAGGCACCCGACGCCGTCGACTCCGGGAATTTCCGCCGGAAGGCACTGACACTCGGCGTCGCCGTGGTCGGTGTCTTCGCCGCCGCGTTCGCCTTTCTCTCGCTGGGTGGGATCGAACTGCTCAATCAGCAACTGCTTCCACGACTCCCCGAACTGCTTCGTCCCGGCGGTGAACTCACTGCCGGTGAGACGGTCGACCAGGCCGTCATTGCGCTGCAGGTCGCCGTCTTCACGGGCCTGCTCGGCGTCGCCTACTACACGCTGCAGGTGCTCAAAGCGCCCGTCCAGCCGAAGTACTCCGAGCGCGGCGTCGGCGGCCCCGCTCCCGCGAGCGCCGGCAAACCGGCCGAAATCGATCTCGCGGAACTCGATGCCGGTGGGATCAGAGCGGCACCGCCGGAACCGTTCATCGACCTGACCGAAGACGAGGCGCTCGGCCTCGCAGAGGCGGCGATGGAGGACGACCGGCCGGAGAAAGCGCAGGCCATCCTCGACCGGTTCGACGAAGTCGAGGAGGCACACGAGGCGGCCGCCCCGGCCGAAATCGACCTCGCAGAACTCGATGCCGGCGGGGTCAGAGCGGCACCGCCGGAACCGTTCCTCGATCTGACCGAGGACGAGGCGGTCGGCATCGCACAGACGGCGATGGAGGACGACCAGCCGGAGAAAGCGCAAGCGATCCTCGACCGGTTCGACGAGATTCAGGAGGCCGAACCGGCCGCGGGCGAGAGCGACGACGCGGCCACCGCCGGCGTTCAGGAGGACGACTCCTCGAACGTCGTCACCGACACCGCAACCGGGATGCTCAACCCGTTCCTGGAGGAAGACACCGACGAGGAGGAACTCGGCGGCTACTTCTACGATATGCGGTTTATCGTCGAGAGCCTCACATCGAAAGTGTTCCGCATCTTCGGCGTCTTCACCGTCGTCTTCGTCGGCCTGTTCATGTGGCTCTACTCCGGCGGGATCGGAACGATCCGCGAGCAGTTCCTCGCCCGCGTGCCGGCGGAGCTACGGACTGACGTCCAGCAGGCCACCGCGGCAGGGATCACCCGCCCGACCTATCTACCGGGCGTCGAGGTCAACGAGGCGTTCTCGGCGACCGACGAGGTCATCGCGCTCCATCCCGTCGAAGTGCTGATCTTCGAGGTGCAGGTCAGCAGCATTATCGCCCTGGTAGCCGTGCTCCCGATGATCCTCTACTACGCCTGGCCAGCGCTCGAAGAACGTGGGCTCGTCAGCAGCGAAGGTGGCTCCCGTAGCGTGTTCTACGCCTGGGGTATCTACCTGTTCGCCAGCCTGATCGGCGGGAGCCTGCTTGGCTTCTTCGTCATCGCGCCGGGGATCATCTCCTATCTGGTGACTGACGCCATCGACGCCGGCGTGGTCGTAGCGTTCCGGCTGAGAAACTTCTTCTGGATGGTGTTCTTCCTCACCGCTGGGATCGGGTTGCTCGCGAACATCCCCATGACGATGTGGCTGTTTGCCCGGAACGACATCATCTCGTTCGAGTCGATGTACGACCGCTGGCGGATCGTCACCATCACCGTCTTCGCGCTCTCGGCGGCGTTCTCGCCCGGTGGGCTGTTCACCATGATGTTGCTCGCTATCCCGACCGCTCTTGCCTACCTGATCGGGCTTGCGATCCTCTGGGTGCTCACACTGCCGCGACGGAAGATCGGCCGGCGTGGGGAGACGCCGTCCTGATCGATCCCTGCGAACCGTCTCATAATCGACAGTCCGTCTGCTCTCGGTAGTGACAGTCGCCATTCTCATTAGGGGCCGCGAGTATCCTCTCGTATGCCAAAGATCAGCGTCGAGGTTCCGGCGGAACTACTCGATGACCTCGACGACCACGTCGGGGAGGACGGCAAGTACGTGAACCGTAGCGAGGCGATCCGCGCCTCGGTTAGAAAGAACCTCGATATTCTCGACGAGATCGACGAGCGTCACGGCCGCCTGGATTCCGAGGACTAGTCGATCCGTTCCGCGAAGCCGAACTGCGATTTGACCGCGTCGACCCGCACGTCGACGGTCTCACCGATCTCGGTATCCGGGACGAACAGCCGAAAACCATCGACGCTGGTGATGCCGTCGCCCTCGCTCCCGACGTCCTCGATGGTCACGGTCAGTTCCTCGCCCGCTCGGACCGGTGCGGTCAGTCGTTCCTTCGCGACGAGGTAGACCTCGGAAGACTCGTCACGGGAGGCGTCCGGTGTCATCGTCCGGACGTATTTGAACTCCTCGTCGATGTCCTCGCGAAGCGGTTCCAGATCCTGGCCCTGGAAGATCTTCACTGCGAGGTCGCCGCCGCTGTCGAGCACGTCGAGCGCCGTCTCGAAGGCCATCCGCGCGAGGTGGGCCGAACGGGCGGCGTCGAGGTGGTACTCGCCGGTCATGTTCGGTGCCATGTCGGAGATAACGGTGTCGACGTCGCCTGCGACGTCGCGGACCTGCTCGCGGGTGTCCTCTTCGGTCATATCCCCGCGAACCGTCTTGACGGTCGCTTCGGACTCGATATCGTCGATCCGCTGGCGGTCGACGCCGATCACCGTTCCCTCCTCGCCGACTTCCTCCGCCGCGACCTCCATCCACCCGCCGGGGGCGGCACCGAGGTCGACAACCACGTCACCCTCGCCGAGAAGGTTCTCGTCGCGGTCTAGCTGTTTGAGCTTGAACGCCGAACGCGAGCGGTAGCCCTGCTGTTTCGCCCGATTGTAGTATTTGTCTTTCCGCGCCATCTGATTGTCTCTATTTGTCCGGCCGGCCGTATACGCACTTCGCTTGCCGTGTTCCATCTCCGGGCGCTCTGCCCTACGCGCGAGCGCGAACGCGTGGGTTTTTATGGGGTGGGGCTACAAACTGTTGGTATATGTTCAAGGCGATCGTTAGCGCGGAGACGCTCAAAACGGCACTCGACTCCGTGAGCGTGCTGGTAGACGAGTGTAAGATCCATCTCGACGAGGACGGCATCTCTATTCGTGCGGTCGATCCGGCCAACGTCGGCATGGTCGACCTCTCGCTCGACGCGGTGGCGTTCGAGTCCTACGAGGCTGATGGCGGCCTGATCGGTGTCAACCTCACTCGACTCGAAGATATCGCCGGGATGGCCGACTCCGGTCAGCTTATCGAACTCGAACTCGACGAGGAGACACGCAAACTTCACATCCAGATCGACGGACTGGAGTACACCCTCGCGCTGATCGACCCCGACTCGATCCGCCAGGAGCCCGACATCCCGGATCTGGATCTCCCCGCGGAGGTCGTCATCGAGGGGAAGGATATCGACCGTGCGGTGAAAGCCGCCGATATGGTCTCCGATCACATCGCGCTGGGGGTCGACGCGGCCGACGAACAGTTCTACGTGCAGGCGGCCGGAGACACCGACGACGTCCACCTCGAACTCGACGAGGAGGACCTGATCGATCTCCAGCCTGGTGACGCAGAGTCGCTGTTCAGCCTCGACTATCTCAAGGATATGAACAAAGCGATCGCCAACGACGGCGAAGTGACGATGGAACTCGGCGAGGAGTTCCCCGTAAAACTTCACTTCGATATCGCCGAGGGCAATGGCAACGTCACCTTCATGCTCGCTCCGCGGATCCAGTCGGACTGAGGCCTGCTGCCAGTTCTCACTCGCTGGGTTGAAGACGACCATTTATTACTCTCCACACACCACATACGACCACGTCGAGCGGTAAAACAACCGCAAATCGCGACGTAAATAACCATCTTCCGTGAAGAATCTATGACAAAGTCAATCGCAGTCAGCAACACGCCGTTTATTAAAGAAGACGTAATCAGTGAACAGCTCTCATCGATCGATCATGAACTCGTCCCTATCGAGACGGGCGACGCAGACGCCATCGTCGAGGCCGATCCGAACGCAGTGATCCTCGACGTGAACACGGCCGTCGGTGCCGATCTGATCGATCAACTCGACAGTCTTGAGATCGTCGCAAGAGCCGGGACTGGCTTCGACAACGTCGACGTCGAAGCCTGCGAAGCGGCCGGGATTCCAGTCGTCAACGTCCCCGGCTACTCGACCAACGAGGTTTCGACCCACGCCTTCTCGCTCCTCCTTGCATGTCGCCGGACGCTCGTCGAGTACGACCGTGAAGTGAAAGACGAGGAGTGGAACTGGATGCCGGACCGTCCGTTCCCGCGGTTTTACGGTTCGACCCTCGGCATCGTCTCGTTCGGGACGATCGCCCGTCGAATCGCCGAACTCACCGAAGGGTTCGATCTCGACCTCGTCGTCTACGACCCGTACGTCGACCAGGAGGTCGCCGACGAGTACGACGCCGACATCGTCGAGTTCGACGAACTGCTCGAACGCTCCGACGCGGTGACGATCCACGCACCGCTGACCGAGGAGACCCACCACATGTTCGATGCCGACGCCTTCGACACACTGGCCGACCACGCCATCGTCGTCAACGTCGGCCGGGGCGGGATCATCGACGAGGAAGCGCTGTACGAGGCACTCGTTGACCGCGATATCTTCGGTGCGGGCCTCGATGTCCTCGAAAAGGAGCCACCGACTGGCTCGCCGCTACTGGAGCGGGACGATGTCGTGCTCACGCCCCACGCAGCGTGGTACTCGGCGGACTCGCATCAGGATCTAAACGAGATCGTTTCAGGAGACGTGCTGCGCGCGCTGCAGGGCGAAGAGCCCGAGAACACGGTCGAGCCGAAAGGCTGGTAGCCCGGCCCTAGTGGCCGTCGATCACTCGTTTTGCTGCGACCGCTTTCTCCTTCCAGCCGTAGCCCTCCTCGTGGACGTGCTCTTTCGTGTCGACGAGTTCCTCCGGCGAGGACTCCTCGAACCCGCCGCGGGCCCACGTGCCGCTCTCGTGGAGCCAGTCGATGACGTTCTCGCGGGTCTCGGGCCAGTCCAGACCGACCATCTCGAACCAGGCGATCAACGCGAAGATGCTGTTGTCGTGACAGCCAGGTACGGAGCCCTCCTCGTAAATCGTCTTGACGGGGTCGTGTGTGGGCGTGCTGACGCGTTCTTTGCGCTCTTCGGGCGTCAGTAGCTCCAGCACGCCGTCGGCCTCGCGGACGCGGTGTTCGCGCTGTAACTGATCGAGTGCCGCGGCGTGGAGGCCACTCCAGCGCGCGTCGACTGTCTCCCGGAGCGCCGACTCGGCGCACGGCTCGGCCGACAGGACGGCCAGAATCGCGGTGTACGCGTGTTCGATCTCGCGCCACTCCGTCCCCGAGAATCGGCAGTCCGGCTCGTGGAGGTTGTTCGTCGTCCGGCAGCCGGGACACGGATACGCGAAATACGACGTCACACCCCTCCATAGGACGTCGTTAACAAAAATGGTTGTCGGATCGGTCGTTTTATCCTACCGCAACCGCAATCCGGGAGCGATGAAGCGCCTCTACGCGCGGTACCCCTTCCTCGACGATGCCCGCGAGGCCGTTGAGGCGGCCGAGGTCGACCTGGTCGAACTCGTGAACCGGGACGGCGCGACCGCCGTCGAACGGGCCGTCGAGCGCGTCGACGCCGCGCTGAGAGAGGGTACGATCGGCGAGTCCCACCGTCGCAGCCGCGTCGAGTTGCTCTCCTACCCCATCGCCCGCGTGCTGGTCTCGCTCGTCGACGAACACGTGCTGATCCGCAAATACGCTCACGCGGAAGCGGCCGCCGCTCGCGAGCGGTTCGAGGCGGATCTCTCCGCGGACGATCAGCTCAAAAGCACCAGCGGCGAGCGCCTCTCGGTCGACCGCCTCCTCGCAGAGTTCGATCTGAACGATGATATCGAGGAGACGACCGAGGGCTACCGGGTTGCAGTCGGTCGGTATCTCCGACTTGCGGCTGATCTAGACGGCGAGGACTGGCGGCTTGTCAACCGGGCGCTCTCGGACGGGACCGTACCGGTCGAGGAGACCGAACTGCACGACCTGCTCCAGCAGGCGATCCGCGACCGGATCGCCGAGGGGCTTCCCCTTGCAGTTCCGGAGGCCATCGCGACGGGTCTCGACGAAGCCGTCGGCCGGATCGACGACTCGCTCGCTGACCGCCAACTCAGCACTGACTTCGATGCCGTCCGCCCCGACCTGTTCCCGCCGTGTATGCGCGCGCTGCTCGACCGGGTCGACGAGGGCGAGGACCTCGATCCACCGGGCCGGTTCGCGCTCACTGCCTTTCTGGCGAGTCTTGGGCTGTCGCCCGAGGAAGTCGCCGACCTCTCCACCGGCGAGTCCGCCGACGGCGAAGCCACCCGCTATCAGGCCGCACATCTGGGAGAAGACGGGGCGGGCGAGTATCCGCCGCCTAGCTGTGCGACGATGGACGCCTTCGGAATCTGCGTCGACAAGGACGAGCTATGTTCAGAGATCGATCATCCGCTCACCTACTACGGCGAGCGCCTCGACGCCGCCGAGTCTACTGCTCGAGACTGAGATCGGGATCTTCGTCGGATTCTTCCTCTTCGCCGCTGACCTTGTACGCCAGCAGTACGCCGACTCCCGCCATCAGCAGAATGAAGAAGATCACGCTACCGACGAGCATTATTCCGCCCTGCTCGGTCAGTGCGCCCTCTGTCGCGTAAGTCGACCCGACGAACACCATCGTAGCGATCATCAGCGCAACTGCTCCGACGGCGCCGACGATCTCGATCACTCGTTCCCGCTCGATATCCATACCTGATCGAACCCACGGGCCGATCAAAAGCGCTTCGAAGGCACTGTATCGGCTTCCGAGAACCCGTTTCCGGAACCCCCGGAGCAACCGCCCCACGTCGGCGATTGCCGAAATCCCGGCACTGAGGCGCGAATCCGCTGAGGTCGGGAACTCCCAATGTTTACACTATCTATTAGTAGACAAAATTTAACAATATTTATTACGAACCGCGTGCATATCTTTACTCGTAACACTGGTGATCAGCCATGCAGAGCGGACCAGCCAGTTCCTGGATGCAATCCCTGGATTTCCCGAGTCGACTCTTCGAAACCGGTAGTAACGACTTCGAACTGTACGAAGAGGACGACGAGTTCGTCCTGAGCGTCGAGATGCCGGGCTTCGATCCCAGAGAGATCGACGTCTCGTGGGACGATGGAGTTCTCAACATCGCCGGCGAGCAAGAGGACGAACGACGCGGCGAGCGCCGGACCTATCACCGGCGGTTCCGGTTCCCGAAGACGGTCAACGACGACGAGATCGAAGCCCAGTATACGAACGGCATCCTCGAAGTGCGACTGCCGGTCGAGACCGGTAGTGAGGTCACCGGCAAAGAGATCGAGATCCAGGCCTGATCGCGTTGTCGTCCGACCGTATCGAATTTTTCAGGGGTGATCAGCATGCAACTGACAGTGAAGCAACTCAAAAACCTCGATCCCGGTAGCGGAATGGCTGTCATCGACCGTGAAGTACTGGGTGAACTGGGCGTCAGCAGCGGTGACTTCGTCGAGATCAGCGGCCGAGACGGGGGACGGACGGCTTCGTCGGCGCGGACATCGAGGCGGTCTGTCGAGAGGCGGCCCAGATCGCCGTCCGGCAGTACGTTCTGGAGGCGGAGAGCGACGCGAGCGTCGAGGAGATAGAGGTCACGGCCGAGCACTTCGAGACGGCGCTCGACAAGGTCGATACGACGGCCCCCCTCAGTCGAATCCACTGGTCAGCGTCACCACCCACTGTCCGGCGTCGTATTCCGAGCGGACCTCGATGTGCGTCACCCATTTCACCCACTGGAACCCGCGCCGACCGGGCGCGATAAGTCGGGCCGGCGCGCCGTGTCCGTGGCTCAACCGCTCCTCGCCGACGTGCGTCGCGAGCAGGGCGTCCTCCGCCTCCGCGAGCGGGAGACTCCACCGGTAGCCGGTGACCGAGACGAACCTGACGTAGGCCGCTTCCTCGTCGATTTCGCCGGCCGCGTCCAGCAGGTCGCTGACCCGGATCCCGCGCCACTCCTGGACCGTGTACCAGCCGCTGGTGCAGTCGAGCAGCGCTTCCGTCTCGTGGCCCGCGGCCAACTCCTCGGCGTCGAGTTCGATGGGGTTGGCGACTAGCCCGTCGACCTGTAGCCGGTACGACTCCCGGTCGATCGGATCGGGATCGTCGGCGACCCACGACGTGATCGGGAACGCGCCGTTTCCGTCGCCCTCCCGCGGCTGTGAGCCGCTGAACCGACGATCCGAACCGGCGGTATCGAGCAGCTCGTTGACGCCCTGTTGAAGCCGATACGCGGCAGCGCCCGCGCCCAGCAGCACAGTGTATCGCAGGACGGTGCGCCGACGCTCGAAGTCGGCTCGGCGAGGGAGCCGGAACCGCGTCGACGCGTGTGCAACTACGAGCAGGAGCAACACGAGCCCGAACCCAACGTGGACCGACAGCAGGGTCCAGTAGGAGATCCGTATGTCGAGTCCAAAGACCCAGAGGATCCCCGTCGAGAGCGCGCCGACGGCGGCGACGAGCGTCAGGACAGACAGCGCCGTCGACCGCTGCCACAGGCTCGGATCCGTGAGTCGCCGTCGAACGCGTGCGAGCTTCCAGACGAGCAGGCCGACGATAGCGAAGCCGAGCGCGCGGTGCAGCCAGAAGAGCGGCCACCCCTCGGGAACACCGACGGTAAAGGAGACGAGACCGGTACCGACCTCCGCGGAGACGAACAGCAGCAGCGACCAGTCGACCGCCCGTGGCGGCGGCTCGAACCGGTCGAGCGCGTCACGGAGTCTGGCTCTCGCTCCCATCTCAACTGTGGTACGTGCTAGCGAGACAAAACGATACGGTCGCGACGACGAAACGGTGTCGGCTACCGATGTGTGGATCTGCCGATCTCCGCGTTTATACGGGCTGAACAAGCCTTACACTCGTTCAGCCCTTATCTGTAGGTATGACGCACTCTGCACACACACCCGCGTCAGCAGCCCTCCTTGACGCCCCGATCGACGACCTCGACGACCGCTCCCGGCGAGCGCTGACCGAACGGATGTCGGTTCGTTCGATCGGCCGCGGCAGCTACGAGGTCGTCAGCGCGGGCGACGAATCGTATCTCGTCGATCTACCGGCAGGCCGCTGTACCTGCCCGGATCACCGCTTCAGGGGTGAACGGTGCAAACACGTCCGGCGGGTCGCTATCGAGATCACGGCCGGACGTGTTCCGGGGCCCGATCAGATCGCTGTCGACTGCGAGCGCTGTGGCGAGACCCTGTTCATGGATCGTACAGTACCCGAACCCTACCTCTGTCCGACCCACGAACTTGGCGTCGGGGACACTGTGTACGACCGCGAGATGGGCGACCGACTGCTCGTCGTCGGCCTCTCGGAGCGCCGGGCCGACGAGGTCTCTATCTCCGCGGCACGCGGGACCGTCGCAGAGCACTACTCGAACCGCGCGTACGACGCCGACGACCCGGTGGTCTCGGTGGTCTATCCACAATCCTTCGAGTTGACCGAGGACGGGCCGGTCCCCGACTCCCTGACCGTCTACTCGTTCCCCCGCTCGCGGCTCTCGACGACGCCGCCCGCCGATACCGCCTGAGCCGTCGTACCGTCCGTCAGCGGCGCTCGATCCGCATCTCCATCCCGTCGGCGGGATGCATCGTCAGCGAGCCACGCAGGTCGAGCGGGCCGTCGTCGACGCGGTCGAGCGTCCACTGATCCGCAATCGACGCCAGTACCATCGTCGCCTCGACGAGCGAGAACCGCTTGCCGATACAGCTTCGCGGCCCGGCACCGAACGGGAAGTAAGAGAACTGCGGGTTCGACGGCGACTCCCAGCGCTCCGGTCGGAACGTCTCGGGATCCTCGAAGTTCTCCGGATCGCGGTGGACCGCCCACTGGGGCAACATGACCAGCGATCCTTCCGGCACCGCATAGCCGCCGAGTTCGACGTCCTCTGTCGGCTGTCGGAACATCGTGTACACCGGCGGGTACAGCCGCATCGCCTCATCGAGCACCCAGCGCGTGTACTCCAGTTGCGGGATGTCGCCCATTCCGGGCTTGCCCTCGACCACGTCGTCGACCTCCTCGTGAAGCCGGCGCTCGGCCTCCGGGTTCTCCGAGAGCAGGTACAGCGCGTAGGTGAGCGTTAGCGCGGTCGTGTCGTGGCCGGCGAGCAGCATCGTCATGGCCTCGTCGCGCACCTGCTTGTCGTCTATCTGGCCGTCGTCGCGCGCACGGAGCAGGATCGAGAGCAGGTCGTCGCCGTCGAGCCCCTCGGCCGTCCGCTCGGCGACGACGTCGTCGATGACGCCCTCAAGGGTCTCTATCGCCGCGTGATACTGTCGGTTCTCCGCGGTTGGCAGCCAGTCCGGGACGACTGCGCGTCGCGGATCCGGCTCGAACCGGCGACCCAGCGGCTCCAGGTTCTCCTGGACGGTCCGGGTTCGCTCCGGCCCGAGTTCGGTGCCGAACATCGCGTCGACGATTATCTCGACGGTCACCGTCGCCATCTCGACTTCCATGTCGCGCACCTCGCCGTGGCTCCAGCCGTCGACGAGATGCTCCGCCCGAGTGGCCATCATTTCCGTCAGTTCGTTGATCCGTTCGGGTGCAAAGGCTGGCTGGGCTAGCTGGCGCATCTCCTGCCAGAACGTGCCCTCGCTCAGCAACAGGCCGTTGCCCAGCAGGTCCTCCATCGCGTCGCTCTGGAACTTGGGCTTTCGGAAGCGGTCCGGTTCCGCGACGAGCACCTGCTGGACAAGCTTCGGCGAGGAAACCATATACGTCTCCTGTGGCCCGAGGTCGAACGTCGCGACGTCACCGTAGGCATCGCGAACTGCGGACATGAATCGGAACGGGTCACGCGAGTAGTAGGGCGTGGTCCCGACTACCGGGAAGTTGTTTGGACCTGGGGGCTTTGGCTGCATTTGTCCGTATATTAGCCCACACAAACATGAACCGCACGTAGATACGATATCTGATAGATCAGTCGTCGACGTCGTCGAGTCGGGCCTGACTGGAGTGGCCGGTCAGTTCGTCGAAGTCGGTCCCGTCGGCCAGTGCGGTCTCCTTTTTCACCCGGTAGTTCCCCCCGTCGGTCGTGTACAGATCCGCCGGATGGAAAAAGTACCAGTCCTCCCGGTCGAACCGGATACCGATCCGTGGCTTCGCCCCGAAGTTCTGTGCGAAGTACACCAGCGCCTCGACCTCTTCGCCGGTCAGATAGATCGGATCGCCGGCGCTCGATTTCGCCTCGATAGCGTAGAAGGTCTCCCCATCGCCAGCCAGTACGTCCGGTAGCTCCCGGTCGGTGGCACTCCCGCTCGCCGGCGCACGCATCACGGCGAAACCGGCGGCGTCGAGTTCGTTCACGAGTTCGCGCTCTCGCCTGTCGCCCTTCGCGTTCGACATCGGGTAGATGCTGGGTCGGCGCTCCCTTAACCCCCGTGGTCAGGGTTGCTCTTCGAACTCCTCGATGACGCCGTGGACCTGCTCCGCCCACGCGTCGAGTCCCTCTTTCAGCATCTCCTTTGCTTCCGGGAGCGGGACGGCCATATACTGGTAGACGTAGCCGCCAGAATCGAGCAGTCTGCGCTCGCGCGTCGCAAGGCCCAGATCAAGCAACGTCGTCAGCGCGCGGTTGACGTTGCTCCGATCCCGGTCTAGCGCGTCGGCTAGCTCTTCGACCGTGCTTCCAGGCTGGTCGAGCAACCGCACGTATGTCCGGGTAACGTGTTCGTTGACGCCGAACACGCAGGACATCACGACGGTGAAATCCGGCTCGGCGGCTTCCATCAGACGCCGCATGTTGGGGTCAGGAGACTCGGTCATATCTGGACATAGAGCGACCGGGAGATAAAACCGGACACTTCCGACAGATCATACCGCCTGAGACACAGGTTTATGAACCGAAACGGGGCTACTCCCGACTCGTCCCCGACCCCACTACCACGGCGCTGGACGAGGCGGGTGCGCGACATGCCGCGTCGTGGGCCGCGATGTCGCCTGTTCGCCCGGAACAACGGTCAGTCGGTGCTGTATCCGAACCGGCGGATACACTCCCGCATCTCGGCCTCGTCGTCGTGCTTGTGGAGCGTTGTCGGCGTGTCACAGTAGTAGGTCCCGCCGTCGAACCGTAGCGTTACGTCGTAGGTCGAACCGAGCATCTCCGTCTCGACGATCACTCGCTGGCCCTCGTTGAGCGTCGCCACCAGTTCGTCCATGCTCAGTTCGCCGGATGCCACGCGGAGCGGTTCACTCATCACTCAGCCGTTCGAGGCCCGATCACAAGAATCACCCAGATTCACGCTCGAAACGGGATCGGTCATGCGGCCGATCCCGGGACTTTGTTCACTCGGCTTGCTCGTCCAGCCAGACCATCAGTCCCTTCTGCGCGTGTAGCCGGTTCTCCGCCTGATCCCAGACGACCGCACTGTCGCTCTCGATGACGTCGTCAGTGACCTCTTCCCCGCGATGGGCCGGCAGACAGTGCATCACGATGGGGTCGTCGGCATCGGCCAGCAGTTCGTCGCTCAACTGGAACCCGTCGAAGTCGTCCATCCGGACGTCTCGCTCGTCCTCCTGGCCCATGCTGATCCAGACGTCAGTGTAGACGACGTCGGCGTTCGCAACTGCCTCGACCGGGTCAGTCGTGACTGTCGGCTCGCCGCCGAGGTCTGCGGCGCGCTCGACGACGTCCTCGTCGATACCGTACCCCTCGGGCGTGGCGATGGTGAGGTCGACGCCGGTGAGCGCACAGCCGAGTGCGAATGACTGGGCGACGTTGTTGCCGTCGCCGACCCATGCCGCCGAGACGTCGTTCAGATCGCCCCTGTGCTCGCGGATCGTCAGCAGGTCCGCGAGCGTCTGGCAGGGGTGGGCGTCGTCGGTCAGCCCGTTGATCACCGGGACGTCGGCGTAGCTGGCCAGCTCTTCGATGTTGGCGTGGTTGAACACGCGGGCCATCAGCAGGTCGACGTATCGTGAGAGTGCGCGCGAGGTGTCCTTGAGCGGTTCGCCCCGCCCGAGTTGGATGTCGCTTTCGCCGAGGAAGACGGCGTGGCCTCCCAGTTGGGTCATCCCGGTCTCGAAGGAGACTCGGGTCCGCGTGCTTGGCTTCTGGAACACCATCCCGAGCGTGCGCTGGTCGAAGTCGTCGTGTGTGACGCCGTCCGCGAACTCGGATTTGTACTCGCTGGCGACGTCGAGGACGGTCTCCAGTTCTGTGCGTGTCAGGTCGTCTACGTCGAGGAAGTGTCGTGGACTCTCGCTCATTCGTGTTCACCTATGAGTCGTTCCGTAACCGATTCGAGCACCTCGATCGAGCGGTCGTACTCCGCCAGCGACAGGTGCTCGTTCGGCGCGTGGTCGAGATCCGAGTCACCGGGCCCGTAGGTGACGATCGGACTGTCCCAGTGGTCAGCGAAGACGTTCATGTCGCTCGTCCCGGTCTTTCTGAGCAGGCGCGGATCGCCGCCGCTCTCCCGGATGGCGACGCGGAACGCGCGAGCCACCTCGGTCCGCGAGCTCTCCATCACCGGTTCGACCTTGTCCTTCCAGTGGACCGAGCCCATCCCGTCGAGGTAGCCGTCCGCGATCTCGCGGACCTCCTCGACTGTCAGGTCCGGCGGGATCCGGAGCTGGACATCCATCGTCGCCTCGACGGACAGGCCGTCGTCGGTGAGACCGCCGTTCATACTCGTCGGTTTCGGCGTGACTCGCTCGAAGACGGGCTCCCAGTCGTCGGCCTCGAACTCGCTCTCGACGTTCGACCACCAGGCGATAGCGTCCTGGACGGCGTTGTTCTCCGGGCGGGAAGTGTGTCCGGACTCGCTCGTCGCGACGTAGGTGCCGGCGAGCAGTCCGCGGTAACCGAGCGTGATACCGTCCCAGCCGCTGGGCTCACCGTTGATGACAACGTCCGGCACGCGATCGCGGTCGTCGATCACGAACCGAGAGCCGCGGGAGTCGACCTCCTCGCCGACGACGCCGACGAAACTGACGCCGGTCTCGACGGCCGCGACCGCCATTGCGGCGAGCGGGCCGGTCGCGTCGACGCTGCCGCGCCCCCACAGCATCTTGCCGTCGTCGCCCTCTTCGATCCGTACCGGGATGTCGCCCGGGACGGTGTCGATGTGTGACGTGAGTAACACCGAGTCGTTGGCCGGCGCGCGCACGTTTCCGATCTCGTCAATCCAGACTTCGCGGTCGTGCGCCTCGAAGAACGTCGCCAGTCGCTCGGCGGCCTCGCGCTCCTCGTCGGTCGGCGAGGGGATGCTCACCAGATCGACGAGCAGGTCGCGGGCCTCGCTGTCCGCGCTGGTCTCGACTGTCGCCGTCATTCGTTCTCACCCAGTATGTCGACCAGCGCATCCACGACCTGATCCGCGTGCTCGCGGTCGATCGTCAGCGGCGGGAGTAGCCGCAGGACCGACCGCCCGGCGGGTAGCGCGAGGATCCCGTGGTTCAGCGCGAGTTGCTTCAGTAGCCGGTTCGATCCGCGCTTGACTTCGATGCCGATCATCAGTCCCTCGCCGCGGACGTCGCGGACGACGTCGCCGAGTTCGGCCTCGATCTCTTCGCGGAGATAGCGCCCGATTTCGTGGGCGTGGGCCGGTATCTCCTCGTCGACGATGGTCGAGACCGTCGCTTCGGCGGCGGCGCTGATGACGGGACCGCCGCTGAACGTCGAGGCGTGCGAGCCGTAGTCCTCGGCGATCCAGTCGCGACACAGCGTTGCGCCGATGGGAAGCCCGTTGCCCAACCCCTTCGCGCTGGTGATCATGTCGGGGACGACGTCGCTCCCGTTCGCGGCCCACAGCGATCCGGTCCGTCCCATCCCGGTCTGTACCTCGTCGAAGATCAGGGCCGCGCCGTTCGTCGCCGTCTCGACGCGGGTGGTCTGGAGGAACTCCTTCGTGGCCGGGTTGATGCCGCCCTCGCCCTGAATCGGCTCGGCGATCACGGCGGCAGTGTCCTCGTCGACCGCCTCGGCCATCGCATCGCCGTCGTTGTACGGGACGAACTCCACGTCGCCGATCAACGGCTCGTACGGCGTCTTGTACTTGTTCTTCCAGGTCGTCGCCAGCGCGCCCATCGTCCGACCGTGAAAGCCCTGCATCGTGGCCACGATCTTCGAGTTCCCCGTCGCCGATCGGGCGAACTTCAGCGCGGCCTCGTTGGCCTCGGTGCCGGAGTTACAGAGCCACACGTTGTCGACGGTCTTCGGTGCCGTCTCGGCCAGTAGCTCGTAGAGATCGGTCCGGCTCTGCACCGGATAGGACGCCTGCACGTAGGTCAGATCGTCGACCTGCTCGTGGACGGCGTCGTCGACGGTCGTGTGGCTGTGCCCGAGCGGGACGCAGGCGTAGCTGGCACCCATATCGAGATACTCGGTCCCGCTGTCGTCGTAGAGATACGCGCCCTCGCCGCGCTCGATCTGGATCGGCTTCTCGTTGAAGACGAAGCCACTCATGACTCTCCCTCCGCGGTCTCGGCCAGTGCGTCGGCCGTGATGTGTGTCCCGCCGCCGTCGATAGCGTCGCTGATCGGCGCATCGACGTTGGCGTCGGCGACGACGACCTCGCGTGCGCCGCCAGCAAGGGCTTCCTTCGCGGCCATGACCTTCTTCGTCATGAACCCTTCTGCGGCCTCCTCGATGCCTTCGAGTCCCGCCGGGTCGGTCGCCCGCTCGATCAGGGTCGACTCGTCGTCGGGGTCGGCGAGAATGCCGGGGACGTCGGTGAGGACGACCAGCGTTGCGTCGAGCGCGCCGGCCACTGCGGCCGCGGCGCGGTCCGCGTCGGCATTGACCGGCGTGAACCGCTTTGATCGCGGCTCATCGCCGCTCTCCGCGGAACTGCGTTCCACGCTCTCTTCGCCGAGCATCGGTACCGTCACGACGGGTGTGTAGCCGTCGCCAAGTAGTGTCTCCAGCAGACCGGCGTTGACGTCGGTGATCTTTCCGGAGTGGTCGCCGCGCTTGATTTTCTTCGTGCCGTCTTCGACGACTCGAACCGCGGACTTCCGGGGGCCCGTGATGAGTCCGCCGTCGACGCCCGAAAGGCCGACTGCGTCGACGCCCTGGTTCTGCAGGCCGGCGGTCAGATCGGTGTTGAGCCGTCCGGGGAGCACCATCTCGAACACTTCCATGGTGCGTTCGTCGGTAAACCGCCCGACGACGCCGCCCGGTGTCTCGACGTACGTCGGCTCCTCGCCGAGTTCCTCTAGCGTGTCGTCGACGGCGGTCGAGCCACCGTGGACGACGACTACCTGTTCATCCTGTTCAACCAGCTTCGCGACGTCGGCGAGTGCACCTGCCGGGTCGACGGCACGCGCTCCACCGATCTTGACGACAGTTGTCATGAGAATCCCTGTTGCATGTATTCAGTGTGTGTCGGTATCAAAAGTTGACGGTTCACGGCCGCTACGGCGATCCAATGGGGTGGAGCCCCTGGAACTCCAGTCCGGCCGTTTCGTCGAGTCCCAGCGCGACGTTGGTGGCGTGGACGGCCTGCCCGGCAGAACCCTTCATCATGTTGTCGATAGCCGAGAAGACGACGATGCGCTCGTTCGAGGGGTCGAGTTCGAAGCCGACCTCGCCGTAGTTCGTGCCGGCGACGGCTTTCGGTTCGGGATACCGGTAGACGCCGCTCCCGCCCGCGGCCATGCGCATGAACGGTTCGTCCTCGTACGCGCCGCGGTAGGCCTTCCAGAGGTCGCCTTTCGAGACTGGTCCGTTCGGGAAGACGTGGGCAGTTGCCGACGCGCCGCGTACCATGTCCACCGCGTGGCAGGTAAAGGAGACGTCCAGTCCGAGGAACGACTCGATCTCGGCCTCGTGGCGGTGGCCGGTCGGCGCGTACGGGCGGACGACGCCCGAGCGCTCGGGATGCGAGGAGGCGTCGCCGCCGCCCGCACCGCCTTCCGAGGAGCCGACCTTCACGTCGACGACGACCTGTTCGGAGCCGTCGAGGACGCCCGCCTCGATCAGCGGATGCAGGCCCAGAATCGTCGCCGTGGCGTTACAGCCGCCGGAGGCGATCAGATCAGCGCCCGGTAGCTCATCGCGCGTAATCTCCGGGAGCGCGTAGACCGATCCTTCGAGCAGTTCCGGCCGGGAGTGCCCGTCGTACCATTCGTCGTAGGCCGCTTCGGTATCCAGGCGGAAGTCAGCCGAGAGGTCGACGACGGTGTCGGCCGCGTCCTGAAACCGGTCGATCTGCTCCATCGAGACGCCGTGGGGCGTCGCCGTGAACAGCACGTCGACGGTCGCTAGCTCCTCGGGATCGGAAAAGCGCAGCTCCGGGTGCGTCCCGCGGAGGTTCGGATGCACGGAGCCGACGGACTTGCCGTCGTAGCTCCGGCTTGTCGCCTGTGCGATGTCGAAATTCGGATGGCTCGCCAGCAGGCGAAGCAGTTCGCCGCCGGTGAAGCCGCTCGCGCCGACGACGCCCGCGGTCAGGTCGGCCATCACGCAGTCACCTCGACCTTCGATTCGAGCCAGTCGACGACTTCGCCCGTCACGTCGATCTCGGTGGCGTCGTTCAGTGCCTTGAACTCGACGGTGTGGTTGACCTCGTGGACGGTGTAGCCACCCGCTTCGGGTGCATCGTCGTCCTGGGACACCCCCGTCTCCATCAGGTCGACGCCGAGGAGGCCGCCGCCGACGGCGTCACTGGCCTCTTTGACGAGCGCTCGCGCCTCGTCATCTAGCTCGAAGGCGTCGGTTTCGGCACCCTTCGCGGCGTTGGTCAGCCAGTGCTCCGACGAGCGGACCATCGCGCCGACGGGTTCACCGTCGACAGCCAGTACGCGGATGTCCCGGCCGGGCTTGTCGACGAACTCCTGCACGTAGAACACCTTGTGCTCGTAGTGGCCGAGCGTCGCCTTGTGTTCGAGCACGGCTTCGGCCGCGCTGCGGGAGTCGATCTTGGCCATCAGGCGTCCCCACGAGCCGATAACCGGCTTGATCACGCAGGGGTAGCCGAAGGACTCGATGATCTCCATGGCCGACTCCTTGGTAAACGCGACCTCGGTGTTCGGTGTAGGGATCCCCGCCCGTTCGAGCGCGAGGCTGTTTTTCACCTTGTCGGCACAGATCTCGGCGGTCTCGGCGCTGTTGACGACCGGGATGTCGTACGCATCACAGAACTGCGTGGCGTAGCGACTCCGGCTCGTCGCCAGACAGCGGTCGAGTACGATGTCGACGCCCTCGAACGCTTCCGGCGGCTCCCGGATCGAAAAGCGTTGTTTGCGCACGTCGATCTTTGCGACCTCGTGGTCGCGGTCGCGTAGCTCTTCGAGTAGCAGTTTCTCGTCTTTCCTGATCCGGGAGTAGAGTAATCCGACTTTCATAGAGGAATCCTCGTGGGCGTGCTCACCGCTCCTGCCGTCATTACTCGCCCCAGTCCTCTTCGAGCTCTGGGGCCTTGTCGAGTTCGGGTGGTTCGACGTCGATCACTTCCAGTTCCGCGCCGCAGGTGGTACAATCGATGATCTCTCCGACTTCGAGGCTGTCGTGCAGGGAGACCTCCGCCCCGCATTCGACGCATTCTACCATTGTACTCCTCTCTCGTTCCTATACCTACTTAAATCCTGCGAACTTATCAGAGAAAAGAAATACGCACACTGCAAGCTAACGGTCCAAAAACAGAGTTTGCAGAGTTTTTGCTGATCCAGTATCAAATTATATATGTTTCCCCGGGCGGGGATCGCCGTCTCTCGGGTGGCTCACACATAGTCGCTCACCGCGGTATCGAGCTGGTCGCGTGCGGTTTCGAGATTCTCTCTGCGGTCGGCGAGTGTCTCCTGATCGGCGTCGACCCGTCCATCGGCCTCGTCGAGGTAGGCCGCGACCGCTGTGGCCGCCGGCCCCCCCATCGAATCACGGGAGGCAACGCTTTCGACCGGATCGAGCGCGGCCTCGACCGCTTCGGGGTCGACGTACTCTGAAACGGGGTCGTCGAGCACCTCGCGTGCCGCGGCGTCGACGGCGTCGAGATCGGTTTTACCCTCTTGCCGGCCGTCTTCGTCCGACTGGTCGGTGTCTCGTGTTTCGATCTCCTCCGCGGCGACCGCGACGACCTCGTGGGCCGTTCGAAACGGAAGCCCGTGGGCGGCCAGCAGGTCGGCAACGCCGGTCGCCGTCGAGAAGCCCTCGCCAGCGGCGTCGGCGAGCACGTCTTCGGGCCACTCGGCCGTGGCGACGGCCCCGCCGACCACGTCGGTCGCGTCGAGCACGGCGTCGACGGTCTCCCATGCATAGGGCGTCGCGGACTGCAGATCGCGGTTGTATGCGCGTGGTAGCCCTTTGAGCGTCGTCAACAGGCCGTTGACTCCGGCCGCCGCCTCGCCCGCAGTCGCGCGAACGAGTTCGAGCGTGTCCGGGTTCTTCTTCTGGGGCATGATCGAAGACGTCGAAGCGTAATCGTCCGATAGCTCGACGAAGCCGCGATTGGCGAAGACGATGACGTCCTCGGCGAGTCCCGAAAGGGTGGTGGTGTGGGTGGCCAGCGCGGTCACGCTTTCGAGCAGGAAATCACGCGCCGAGGAGGCGTCCATCGAGTTCTCGACGACACCGGTCGAGCGATGCGCTACCGGGCCCTCACTCGCTCCGCTCGCTGGGACGCCCCCGAAGCCGAGAAGCGCTGCAGTGCGCTCGCGGTCGATGTCGAACGTCGTCCCGGCGAAGGCCGCCGCGCCCAGGGGCGAACGGTTCACGCGCTCGTAGGCATCGAGCAGGCGTTCGGTATCACGTGCGATCGCTTGCTCGTACGAACAGAGCCAGTGGGCGACGGTCGTCGGCTGTGCAGGCTGGAGATGCGTGTAGCCGGGCATGATCGTCTCCGTATGCTGGCTTGCGGTCTCCAGTAACTGCTCGCGCAGCGCGACAGTTGCCTCGACGGCGTCGAGCAGGTCCTCGCGCAACTGGTAGCGGATACAGGTCGCCACCTCGTCGTTGCGCGAGCGCGCGGTGTGCATTTTGCCGCCGTCCCGCCCGACGCGCTCGATCACGGCGGTCTCGATCGCGGCGTGGACGTCCTCACCCTCCGGCAGGGCGTCGTGGCCCGCGGCTTCGATATCGCCCAGCGCCGCGAGCATCTCGCCGGCGATGTCGTCCTCGATGACGTCCTGCTCGGCCAGCATGACGACGTGTGCGCGGTCGACTGCGATATCGGCCGCGAAGATGCGCGTGTCCGCGTCCATCGAGGAGAGGAACTCCCGGGCGGGGCCGCCGCTGAAGCGGTCGCGCCGGACTACATCGGAACTGGGGTCTCTCTCCTCGGTCATCTCACTCGTCCCCGTCGACCTGCTCGGTGACGGCGTTTGCCAGGCGGCCCTGGTAGCCGTGGTACTTGGCGACGCCGGTGGCGTCCTTCTGGGTGATCCCCTGGCCCTGAATCGTCTCGGTGTTGAACGAGGCGGCCTCCTCGGAGTAGGCGGCATACTCGCTCTCGCGGCCGACCGGGCGGGCGCTCCCACCTTCGAGTTTGATCGTTGCCGTGCCGGTGACGCGGGACTGGGTCTTCTCGATGAACCCTTCGAGCGCGTCGACGAGCGGGGCGTCGATCAGGCCCTGGTAGGCCTTTTTCGACCACTGCTGGTCGATGCCCTGCTTGGCTTCGCGTTCTTCCTGGGTCAGGACGAGTCCCTCCAGTGCCTCGTGGGCGTTGAGCAGCACTGTCGCGGCGGGATGCTCGTAGTTTTCGCGGACTTTGAGACCGAGCATGCGGTCTTCCATCATGTCCGTGCGGCCGATACCGTACGCGCCCGCACGCTCGTTGAGGTGCTCGATCAGTTCGACGGGGCCGTACTCCTCGCCGTCGACGGCGACCGGTTCGCCGTCCTCGAACTCGATCTCGACGATGTCGGCGTCGCCGGCGGTGCCCGGCGCATCGGTCCAGTCGTAGATGTCCTCCGGCGGGACGTAGTTCGGTTTCTCCAGGTTCGCGCCCTCGACCGAGCGACTCCAGAGGTTGGTGTCGATCGACCAGTCGCCGTCGTTACCGCTCTGGACGGGGAGGTCGTGGTCTTCGGCGTACTGCATCTCCCACTCGCGGGTGAGTTCGAGTTCGCGGACAGGGGCGATCACGTCCAGTTCCGAGTCGCGCCAGACGGCCTCGAACCGTAGCTGATCGTTCCCTTTTCCGGTACAGCCGTGTGCAACGGCATCGCAGTCCTGTTCGATTGCAGTGTCGAGAATCGCGTTCGCGATGACGGGTCGCGCCAGCGCGGTCCCGAGCGGATAGCCCTGATAGGTTGCGTTCGCTTTCAGCGAGTCCAGACAGAGCTCGGCGAACTCCTCTCGGGCGTCGACGACGTACGTCTCGACGCCGAGCGCCTCGGCGGTCTCTTCGGCCTCTTCGAACTCTTCGGCTGGCTGTCCGACGTCGACGGTGACGCCGATTACTTCGTCGTATCCGTACTCCTCTTCGAGCAGTCCGACACAGACTGTCGTGTCGAGTCCGCCCGAAAATGCGAGGGCCACACGTTCCATTTGTACTCGAAGCCAGCCTTCGGACGGTATTAAATCCTTTCTTTCTATTACTGAATAAAAATCGCAGAGATGTCTATAAGAGCTATAATCTGTTCTCTACTGTTTGTTGTAGTTCGTGTAGTCGGTGGGGGAAGTGGTAGTGGGCCTAGAGAGGGCCCCGCCGCCGCCGACCGAAAGAAGCGAGTGGAGACGCACCGCTCTCGGGGGGTTCGAAACTCGTCCCCGTAGCAGTCGTCTCCATGTTGAGTGTAGCTACCCCACTCTGAGTATTAAAAACTTCCGTGTTTTCGCCGGAAAACGAAGGCTAGCGGCCGTCTCGCTGCTGCTGTTCCCTGTCACTGCTGGGGTAGCCCGCTCCGACAGTTACCTCCGGCGTGCGACCAGTGCGCCCCCGACGAGTGCGGCAAGCGCCGCCGAGACGACCCCGAAGCCGGGGAGACTGTCGTCGGTGGCGTCGCCCGCACTCGCCTCGATTTCACCATCGGGCGCTTCTATGCTGACCTCGAAGCCGTCCAGTGCGGTCCCAGCGGCCCACGTCGCCGTCCCGTCGCCTTCGTCGTCGGGCGTCGGCATCGCGTCAGCCAGAATAAAGCCGTCGGGGGCGACGATGCTTAGCGGGCGGTCCGTCTCGTATCCGCTGGCGAACGGTTCGGTGACGACGAGCTGATCTCCCTCTATCGCCGCGAGATTGGTCCACTGCACCGTCACTCTCAGCACGCCAACGTCGTCCTGGCGCTCGGTCGTCACGTCCTCGCGGGTGACCACCATCGGCCGCTCGGTGCGCTTGCTGGCGGCGTCGGCGACGGACTGCAGGTCCATGGCGAACCCATCGAGTATCTCGGTCTGTGTCTCCTCGTCGTCCTGCACCGACTCGAACGCGGCGGCCTCTTCCTCGCTGTCGAGGTCGTAGGTCGTCGTTAGCGTGACCTGTGCGTCACCCGTCTCGTCGACGTCGATCACCAGAGACGGTTCCGGAGAGTGTGCTGCCGCGACCGGCGTCACGGCGAGGCTACACACCACGAGTCCTGCGAGCACCGTCGCTATCGCACGATTGGAAATCATCGGTACTGAAACGTTGATCAGTGATCCGCTCCGGCTTCGGTTTCGGTCTCTCCGTCGACCGTCGTTTTGCCGTCGTCAGTCGTGTCGACGTCGGTATTCATCTCGGCGTCGACCTGGGTGTCATCCGTGCCGGCGTCGGCGCCTGCATCGGCGCTTGCTTCCGAGCGGTTCTCGTCGTCGTCGCTCTCGTTGTTCAGGCCGGGAATGTCGACGCCGACCTTGCCGTCAGCCCCGGCACCGATCTCGACGCGCGGTCCGGCGTCAGCGGGGCCGTTCCCGCCTGCGATGGTCTGTGCGGCCTCGGCGACTGCGGGACCACCGAGTTCGTTCGCGCGCTCCTGGAGGGTCATGATCGCGGTGACGTTGATTCCGTTTGCTGTCAGGATTTCAGCATCGAGGCCCTGGGCGCTCGCCTCGCTCTGTGTCGCGAGGTTCGCGGCGGTCTGTCGCTCGGAGGCGACGACGGCCATCTCGGCCTGATACCGCCCCTCGGTGATCTCGCCCTTAGCGCGTTGCTCTTCGAGTTCCGCGACGCGCTCGTCGAGGTCGTCGAGCCGCTGCTCGACGTCTTTGACCTGTTCACCGACGATCTCACCCTGTGCCGAGGCGTTCGCGGACTGGGCCATCTTCACGCCGAAGGTCCGCTCGCTCATCTCACCCTCGAACTCGGATTCGTGTACGGCTACGACCCCCGCGAACTGCTCGCCCGGCTCGACACCGTTCTCGTCGTCGTCGTTCTCGTCGTCCTGTGCGAACGCCTGTCCTGCGACGGCCATGGGCGCGGCGGCAACCATGGACACCACCACGGCAAGCGCCACGAGTGCGGCTACAGTGCGTCTCATTACACTCCCCTCTTGCAGCCGGTACAGTATATAAAGTACAGACGCTCAGCCACGATTGCCGACCGTTAAGCCGGATTAATGCGGATTGTAACCCCGCCTCGTCGTGCGATTCCTGAATGTCGCCACGATTTCGGGGTGCGAAACGACGTGGGGTTTATAAGCTACCTTCCTCGCCCTCTTCCGGAAGCCGGACGACGTTCTCGCGGCCGATCCGGAACGTCTCGACCGTTCCCTCCTCGCGCAGCGCGCCGATCACCTGACTCGTCTTCGCGTCGGTCCACTCCAGTTCGCCGACGACCTGCTGTTGTTTCAGCCGTCCGCCGTGTTGTTCCAGCAGTCGAACAACCCGTTCCTCGTTACTGAGTAGCTCCGAGGGGGGGCTCTCGTCGGCGTCGGCGTCGGGCGCATCGGCATCGTCGGGCACAGCGGCCTGTTGGCCCGCCGCTGCGGGATCGGACTCCGCGGCCGCGGCTGGAGTCGGTTGTCTCTGCTCTACTGTCCCTGCATCGCTCGCCGCGTTGTCCGCCGCACTCGTACCGTCGCCGCCCTTGTCCGAGAGCCCGCGGGTGTAGAGGAACCAGAGAATCACGACCAGCACCGCTCCGGTGAGTCCTGCACCCAGGGGAACTAGCGGCAGACCGCTCTCCTCCCCGAGTGCATCGGCAGCGCCGGGATCCGTGCTGACGACCACACGTGGTTCGTCGCCGACGAACGAGGTCTGGGAGCCCTGCCAGAGGACGGAGCCCTCTCGCGTCTCGGTGGGTTCGGGTTGCACGTCGACGAGTTCGTACTCTCCCGGCCAGGCGACGACGAGTCGCGTCTGGTCGTCGAGGAAGAACCCGGAGATAGCGTCGCCGATCTCCAGTCGCTCACCGTCGACAGCGGCGAAGCCGCTCCACTCGAAACTGTAGGTCAACACGCCGTACTCCTGCGGGATCGACTCCGATCTCGTGCTGACGGTGTAGTCGTTTGCTGCCATCTCCCTGCCCGTGCTGTTCGTGGCGGACGCCACGGTACCGTCCATCGACGCGGCGAACTCGTCGACGTACTCCTGTGGGTTCTCCTCGACGTCAGTCTCGATCGACTCGAAGGCGGTCGTGCTCTCGTCGTCGTCGAGGCGTTTCCAGTACTCGACAGTCCACGTTGCTGTGCCCTCGTCGTCGACGTCGACGGTCAGCCGAACGTCGTCGGCATCGAACTCCTCCTGAGCGACGGGTGCCTGGGTTCCGTCCTGCTGGATCGACTGACTCCGCTGGTCCGCTGCTGCGCCAGCGGCGAGACTCCCGGCTACGAGCGTCGTTACCAGCAGTACTGCGATACCGACGGCGACGATCCGCCGTCCTGTCGTGCGCTCGCTCGGATCCATTCTTCCCGACGTTCTCACCCTGATCGCTAAAGCCTTGTTGCTCTCTTCCGACCGGCCAATGCGTTTTTGAAACATCGGGGGCAATGGCTGTTGCATGAACGATCCCCGTGGCAATGTCGAAGTCGAGACCCTCCTCCGTATTGCACTCGCGCTACTCATCGTCGTACTGGTGCTCGAACTCCTCTCGATGCTGATCGGCGGGCTTGCGAGCCTCTTTGGCTTCCTCCAGCCCGTCATCCTGCTCGGTATCGCCGCTCTGATCGTGCTCTGGCTGCTCGACCGGCTTTGAGTTCGATACGCTCATTTTGCTGGCTCCGGTAGTTGCTCCCAGTGTACAGTCTCAACGCCCCGGTTCCCGGTCGCGTCGCCGCGCTCGCGGCCGACCTGTTCCCCCAACTCGTCGGCTTCGAGTCGATCCGTGAGCACCATTCGGTGCTGCTCAAACGGCTCGGCGACGACGAGTTCACCCACCTCGCCGAGCGGGTGCGCCGCGAACTGCAGGGTGCGCCGACCGTCGAAGCGCGGATCACCGGGATCGATTACTTCGAGCAGCCTCCTCGAGGTTCCAGCCCAGTCGTCTACCTCACCGTCGAATCGCCCGGGATGGCGCGACTCCACGACCAGCTAGTCGAGGAGTTCGGAGCCATCGACGGCCTCGAAGGTGAGGATTACGCCATGCACGTTACGCTTGCGCGCGGCGGGGGCGACGTCGCGGCCGCCCGCGCGTTCGCGGAGCGAGAGATCGAACCGATCACGTGGACGATCACTGAGCTTCGGCTATGGGATGCGATCAACGAGGAAGCGGCGAGAACGATTTCGCTTCCGGCCTGACTACGCCAGTAGCCGCGGCCCGAAGATGACGACCAACAGGCTGAGCAACATCGTCAACCCGATGGTCGTGGTCACGGTTTTCGTCAGCTGGTAGGAGCCCTCGATCGGTAGCCGCGAGACCACTGCCTCGGTGCTGGTGCGCAGGATGTGCCCGCCGTCCAGCGGGAATGCCGGAATGCAGTTGAAAAAGCCGAGCTGGATGTTGATCCACCCGACCCAGAACAGCACGTTTGCGAGGACGAACACGCCGGGCCCGAAGACCGCGAGCGGCCCCTCGAGGACGTAGAAGTTCATCAACTCTCCCGTGAAGCCGGCGAAGCTCTCGGGGAACACCCCCGACCCGACGATTGCGGCGACGGGCAGGAACAGCACGAGCAACGTCTTGCCAATGAAGGAGTCGGTTACTCCGGGGTCGACCGTCGGTTCCCCGTCCGACTCGCCGCCGAGGATTTCGAGATAGCTCCCTGCCGGGTAGTACTGCAGCCCCCAGTCGTCGGTCGTGATCCCGTTCACGCCCGGCGCGACCGATGCCGCGCCGACGAGCGCGCGACCGTCGTCGGCTTCCACGAACGTTACCTGGTGGGTCGTTCGCTCGTCACCGTCGTACGTCACCACCTCTGCGGCCTCGCCCGGAGACTGCTCGGCCATGACGTCTCGCAGGTCCTCGCCGGTCACGGTGCGTTCACCGGCAATCTGGGTGATGACGGTGTTGCTCTCCGGTTCGAGACCCGCTTCGTCGAGCGGGCCGCCCTCGGATACGACGACGAGCGTCCCCGTCGCCATCGTCGCGGTCTCCTCCGCACCGTCCCGTTCGAGCGTCACCGTTACTACCTCCTCGGCTGCGAGTGCCGTCTGCAGTTCGTCCTGCGTGACGACGCTCTCGCCACCGACGGCGGTGATCCGGTCACCGATATCGACGTTGTCAGGACCGCCCTGTGTGACGCCATCGACCACCAGTGATCGCTCTATCGTCGTCTCCTCCTCGCCGTTGAGTTCGACCGTCACCGCGCTCTGGTCGGTCTCGTCGAGCGTCGCTTCGAGGTCGCTGTTGGTCTCGATCGGTTCGCCGTCTATCGCCGTAATTCGGTCGCCCCGGTCGATCCCCGCGGCTTCGGCCCCGGAACTCGGGACCGGTCCGGCTATCGAGGCGCCGGGTGCGACGGCCATCGCGCCCGCGACCGGGCCGAACAGCAACGCGAAGACGAACACCGAGAGCACGAAGTTGTTCGTCACGCCCGCGGCGAACATCCGCGTCCGGCCGCCACGACTCGCGTTCCGCTGGCTTTCCTCTTCGGGTTCGACGAACGCGCCCATGGGGATGATCGCCAGCAGCGCCACGCCCATCGATTTGATGTCGATGTCCTCGACGCGACAGAGCAGTCCGTGGCCTCCCTCGTGGACGACGAGACCGACGACCAGCCCGAAGATGATCTCGGGTGCCATCGACAGCGGCAGGAAGTCGTTGACGCCGGGGATGGCGAGAACGTTTCTCGGCTGTGTCACCTGACTCGGCTGTGGCGAGGACAGCGCCAGGACTGCCGAGAGGCCGAGCATCAGAAACGCTCCAACCATGACGACCAGCGCGATACCCAGCCCGAGGTTCGCCCAGGCCCGCCAGAACCGTTCCCGCTGCGCCAGGCGGTCGAGGAACGCTTTGCCCCGCTCCGTGTGGATGGTTGTGATCGGACCCTGTGTGCTGACGTACTCGGGTAACCACCCGCGCTGGTTCGCCACACTCACGAGGATCCAGTAGCCGAGGACCCCGGTGGCGACCCAGATCAGCGTATTCATTGGAGTATTCTCGGGGTGGCGTTCGGATATGCGTTTGGTTTGGATGAAACCCGCTACTGGTCTGCCGTCGCACCGACTACCGCTCGCGCCGGAGTCGGTCCAGCACGAACGCCTCGTCGAGCTTTGCGAGGAAGGTGCCGAGCTTCGGTCCCTCCTCCTGATCGAAGAACAGCCGATAGCCGGCGGCGAAAAAGTCACCGACGTCGACGTCGTGTCGGCGTGCGATCTCGTAGATCTCGCCCTGGATCGCCTCGGGGTCGTCGTGGGTCTCGATGAAGTCGGCGAGTTCGTCGAGCGCCGCCTCGGTGTTCGCGTCGAACTCGACGTCGGGCATGGACTCGCGCTTGAGTTCGTAGTTGTAGGCGTTGTCGGTCCGGCGCGCCCAGCGGCGGGCCTGCTCGACCCGCGAGAGCGCATCCGCGACGACATCCTCGTCGGCGTCGTCGGGGATGTGGCCCTCTCGCCTCGCGATTTCCTCGCGAAGCGCGGGGTCCTCGGTCATCCCGAGTACTGCGGCAAAGCGGAACGGGATCCGGATCGGCCGTTCGTCGGCTGGCTCGCCGTCGACGAGGAACGGGTAGACCCGGTCGGCGAACGCCTTGTCGGCGTCCTCGCCTGGCTCCTGTTCGCCGTAGTAGATCGCTTCGAGGCGGTCGAACTCGTCGACGAGTTGGTCGAGCCGTGGGATCGAGAAGTCCCGCGAGCGGGTCGGGTCCCTGGCGAAGAAGTAGCGGAGCACCTCGGGTTCGATCAGTTCGAGCACCTCGGGAACCATCACGACGTTCCCGGCCGACGAGGAGAACGGTTCGCCGTCGAGGGTGAACCACTCGTAGACCATCGGTACCGGCGGTTCGACGTCGAAGACGTTCAGCGCGATATCGACGCCGCTGGGCCACGAGCCCTCGGCATGGTCCTTGCCGAACGGCTCGAAGTCGACGCCCAGTTCGCGCCACTGTGCGACCCACTCGAAGCGCCAGGGGAGTTTCCCCTCGCGCAGGCTAGCCGTCCCCTCGTGGCCACAGCCGTCGATCGTCTGATCGCCGGCCTCCATGTCCGTACAGCGGTAGGAGACGGTGCCGGCCTCGACGTCGACGTCGGTGACGGTTTCGGTGACCTTCCCGCACTCCTCACAGATGGGGTTAAATGGGACGTAGTCCTCGTCGACTTTGTTCTGGTACTCGGCGAGGACGTCACGCGCCGTCTCGCGGTTCTCCAGCACGAACTCGGTCGCGGCCTCGAAGCGGCCGTCCTCGTAGCAGTCCGTGTTCGAGACGAGTTCGATCGGCACGTCCAGATCGTCCGCAATCGCTGCGATCAGCGTCGAGAAGTGGTCGCCGTAGGAGTCACAGCAGCCGAAGGGGTCGGGAATGTCGGTGTAGGGTTTGCCCAGATTCCGCCCGAGCGCGCCGGCGTCGATATCGCCGAGGCCGACGATCTGGCCGTCTAGATCCGCAAGCTTTCGCGGAAGCCCGCGAAGCGGATCGCGGTCGTCGGTCGTGAACAGTTGCCGAACCTCGTAGCCGCGCTCGCGGAGCACCTCCGCGACGAAGTAGCCCAGCACGATTTCGTTGGCGTTCCCCAGATGCGGGATGCCCGAGGGTGAGATGCCGCCCTTGATGACGACTGGGTCGTCCGGCTCTCGATCCTCGATATGGTCGGCGACCCGGTCGGCCCAGAACGCGTGCTGTGTCCCCTCGCCGCCGTCCTCTCGCAGGAGATACGGATCGTACTCGGCGGGGACGCCGTGGTCCGGCCGGTCCTCGTCCGGTTCCTCGCTCATCGTTCCTGATCGGCCCAGTAGGTCGGCTCGTCGCCCACACCGTCCGGGATCACGTCAGTCCCGTCGTGGTTGCCGTACCTGACCGCCTCTGCGATACGCTCCGGCTTCGTGCCGTCGAGAACGATCGTCCGAATCCCCGAGCGTTCGATCACTTTTGCGGCCAGTAGGTCGACCGGTGCCGAACTGCCGGCGTTCATTTCGATCCCCGCGATAACGTCGACCAGTTCCGCCGCCGAGAGCTGGTCGTGTTTCGTCGCGTCGTCAGTCTCGTTCGGATCGGCGCTGTAGACGCCGGGGACGCTGGTGGCGTAGACGAGCAGATCGGCGTCGACGTACTCGGCGAGGGCGGCGCTGACGGCGTCGGTCGTCTGTGCCGCCGCGACGCCACCCATCACGCAGACGTCGCCACGCTTGATCGCTGCACCTGCTTCCTCGTACGTCTCTGCGGGCGATGGGACGGCCTGCTGCCCGAGCGCGGAGATCAGCAATCGCGCGTTCAGTCGCGTGACGTCGATACCGATCTCGTCGAGTTTCATCTCGTTCGCGCCGAGGTCGCGCGCGGTGCCGATGTACTCGCGTGCGACGGTACCGCCGCCGACGACCGCGCCCACGGTACAACCGTCGTCGACCAGTCCTTCGATGACGTCTGCGTGCTCGCGGATCCGTTCGGCCCCCAGATCCGGCGCGAGTACGCTCCCGCCGATAGAAACGACCACTTTCATGCTACCGCGTCGTAACCCTGTTGCAGTCTTAAGGGTTGCCAAGTCCGACGTTCCACGGGTTCAGCGTGTTACTCCTCGTCACCCTCGACCGGCGAACGCTCCTCCGGGAGTTCGACGCGAACTTCGAGCACCCGGTTGTTCTCAGCCGTCTGGACGACCAGTTTGACCCCGTCGTGGGTGACGGTCTCTCCCTCTTCGACGAGGCGGCCCGCCCGATCGAACACGAAGCCGGCGATCGACTCGAACTCGCCGCCCTCGGGGAGATCGAGATCCAGCGCGTCGTTGACCTCGTGAACGTTGACCTCACCGCGGACCAGCAAGACGTCTTCGGCAAGCCACCTGATCGGCACCTGCTCGGTCTTTCCGAGCACCTCGCCGATGATCTCCTCGACGATGTCCTCGATAGTGATGATTCCTGCTGTCGTCCCGAACTCGTCGACGACAATCGCAAGCCTGCGGCGGTCCTCCCTGAGTTCGGTCAGGATCTCGTCGACGTCTTTGGACTCGGGGACGATGTATGGCTCTATCGCAACCTCCCTCGCCGTCACCTCCTCGCTGTCACCGCCGGCAGCCACGAGGTCGTTCACCTCGACGACGCCAACGACCTCATCGAGCGTTTCCTCGTACACCGGTAGCCGTGTGAACCCACTGTCGATCGCCACGTCGACCGCTTCCTCGACGGTCGCGTCTGCGGAGACTCCCACGACGTCGAGTCGCGGCACCATCACTTCCTTGGCGATCCGGTTCCGGAAGCGGAGGATTCGCTGGAGCATAAGATGTTCGTCGGCCTCCAGTACTCCCTCGCGCTCGCCCGTCTCGATCATGTCTTCGATCTCCGATCGGGTCACGTAGGCGTTCTCGATGTTTCCCGCACTGCCCATCATCTTGTTCACGATTCGGGTCAGCCTATCGAAGATGACGATCAGGGGGAACAGAACGTACTCCGAGAGTTTCAGCGGGCGGGCCATCCGCAGCGCCCACGATTCGCTGTTCTCGACGGCGTAGGACTTGGGCGCACTCTCGCCGAACAGCAGGACGACCGATGTAATCCCGAACGTTGCGATGAGGACCGCCTGCCCGGCCTCGAAGTACATCCCGAGGAGACCCGTCGCGATCGAGGACATTCCGATGTTGGCGATATTGTTCCCAACGAGAATCGTCACCAGCAGGCGTCGTGGCTTCGATTTCAACCCCTCCAGCGTCTTCGCTCCGCGGACGCCGTCTTCGACGAGCGCGCTCACCCGGTGGTTTCCGAGCGAGAAAATAGCGATCTCAGTGGAGGCGAAAAACGCCGAGAGACCGATCAGAACGAGGATCGCGGCCACGCCGGCCGCCGTCACTACCTCTCGTGACAACAGGTCGGAACTGGCCGCGATCGATCCGCCATCTGCGGTCGCAAACACCGTTGCCAGTAGATCGACAGTAATCGGGTCGGATACGAACGGAAACATATCCTGAACGTATCGGTCCCAGCCGTAAAGTTTCATCTCGATGGCTCGTCACTCTCGATAGCGCTCCAGAACCTACAAATCCCGCGCCGCCGTGGTTCGAGATATGCACGTACTCGGCGTTGTCGGCCCCTCGGACTCCGGGAAGACCACGCTCGTCGAACGGATCGTCGACCGTCTGAGCGATCGCGGCAGCGTCGCGACGATCAAACGGATGACTCATGCGCCGGCGATAGATACCGACGGAAAGGACACGGCACGCCACCGGGCCGCCGGCGCGGAGGCGACCTACGGGATCACCGACGACGAGGGCTGGTTCGCCACCGGAACGAGTCGAACGCTCGATGAGACGCTCACCGAACTGTCGACAGAGTACGACTACGCAGTGGTCGAGGGATACAGCGGGGCCAACCTGCCACAGGTCGTCCTCGGCGGACGGGACCACGCTGGACCGGTCCTCGCGGAGGGGGCCGACGCCGACGCTATCGACGTTTCTGCTGTCCTTGCGGCCGTCGAGGACCACGAACCGTTCGAGTCGCTCGAATCGCTCGTTGCACGGGCGAAACGCTCGCCTGCCGCCGAACGGGCCGGGGCAATCGCTACGTTCACCGGGCGCGTCCGCGCGAAAGACGACCCCGAAGACGAACCGACGGAGTATCTGGAGTTCGAGAAGTACGAGGGTATCGCGGACGAACGGATGGCGACGATCAAGGAGGAACTCGAAGCCCGCGAGGGCGTTCAGCACGTCCTGTTGCACCATCGAACCGGACTCATCGAGTACGGCGAAGATATCGTCTTTGTCGTCGTCCTGGCCGGGCACCGTGAGGAGGCGTTCCGAACCGTCGAAGACGGGATCAATCGGCTCAAAGACGAGGTGCCGTTGTTCAAGAAGGAGGTCACCGTGGACGACGAGTTCTGGGTCCACCAGCGCGACTAGCCGTCGCGCGAGGGCAACTTCGCTCCGCGAGTCGCCTGTCTACGCCGCCAGTTCGCCCGTCACCCATCGTATCAATTAATAGTATATTACTCAAACGAAATAACAAAATACGGATTTAGAACCGGTTTTAAAACGTCTGGGAGATTTTGGACCGGCTTTGAAGCTTTGATGATAGCCGTAAAACGTCTACGATTACTGGAAAAATCTGCAAATCGGATCGAAACGGATCGAAGTAACCTCTCTTTATAACATATACCGGCGGGTTAGGTAGAATCAGGTGGTATCAATGAGTGCAACACCGCAGCCCTCCACGGACGATGACCCGCAAGCTAACCTCAGCAAGGAAGAGACGCTCCGACAGTACCTTGCGGAGAAAGCCAGAGACGGCGAGCTTTACTTCAAAGGGAAGTTCATCGCGGACGAGGTCGGTCTCTCGCCCAAAGAGATCGGCGCCCTGATGGTCAAGCTCCGGGATTCCTGCACGGATCTGGAAGTCGAGAAGTGGTCGTACACGAGCGCGACGACCTGGCGCGTCGAACCCGCCTGAAGATCCCTCTTTGCCGCCCTCCTCGTTTTCGCTGCTACTACCGCACAGTTAGCGACGACTCGTCGATAGCGTAGCCCTCGTCGTGGAGTCTTTAACCGTGGAGAGCATTACATCGGGATAGATGCACGCGACGGAGTCACCCGATATCGGACCACCGCTACAGGTGTTCACCGGCCGCTTTCACGTCCACGAGGTCCGCACCGAGGGTGACCGGATCGAGTACTACGGCACGCCACTGCTTTCCTACGAGAGTCTGCTCCGCGAACTCTGGCCCGTTTTCAACGATGCCGGCTATCGGATCACCTTCACCAGACGGGGCCGGACCGACGTCATCGTCGCAGAGCCAGTCGACGACGGGATCGACGGGATCCCATGGACGAACGTCTTCCTCCTTTTGGCGACTATCGTCTCCACGTTGATCGCCGGGGCGCTCTGGTTCCACATCGATCTGAGCAACGGCATACTCGCGATCATCGACGCCTGGCCGTTCACCGTCGCCCTGCTCACCGTGCTCGGGGTCCACGAACTCGGCCACTACGTTATGAGCCGGTATCACGGCGTCGAGGCGACGTTACCGTACTTCATCCCGATCCCCTCGATCATCGGCACCGCGGGCGCGGTAATCAAGATGAGCGGGCCGATCCCCGACCGGCGCGCGCAGTTCGACATCGGGGTTGCAGGTCCTCTCGCCGGACTTGTCGCGACGATCATCGTTACTGCGATCGGACTCACGCTCGACCCCCTGACCGTTCCGAGCGAGATCGCGGCCAGCGAGGAGGGGATCACGGTCATGCTCGGCCATCCGCCGCTACTGGAACTGCTCGCAACCCTCCTTGGAGAGTCACTGTACGCCAACGACCCCATCCGGAGCGTTCATCCGGTCGTCATCGGCGGCTGGGTTGGCATGTTCATCACCTTCCTGAACATGATCCCGGTCGGGCAACTCGACGGCGGCCACATCTCCCGGGCCATGTTCGGCACGCGGATGGAGGACCTCGCCGCGCTCGTCCCATGGACGCTGTTCGGGCTTGCCGGCTACCTCTACTACGTCGCGGACGTGAGCTTTTCGGGCTCGTTCATCTGGGTGTTCTGGGGGCTGATAGCGCTCTTTTTCGTGGTCGTCGGCCCCGCACAGCCGCTGTCGGAATCCTCGATCGGCCCCCGGCGGATGGCTATCGGAGCGCTTGCGTTCCTGCTCGCGGCGCTGTGTTTCACGCCGGTCCCGTTCGAGGTTATTACGTAACGTCCCGCCGATCCCCTGCTTAGCCGTGGGTGTAGCCCCGGTCTTCGAGCGGGTCCCCGTCCATCAGGATCCCCTCGCGCGTAGCACGCCCGATCCGGGTAACGGCGGTCGGCGAGCGCTCGGCAACGTCGTCGACGGCCTCCTCGGGGACGGTAAACACTAGCTCGAAATCTTCGCCAAAAAAGAGCGCCGCCTCCCGGTAGTCGTCGTCCCCGTCCGTGACCTCGTCGACGGCCGCCGCGACCGGCACGGCGTCGAACTCTATTTCGAACCCGCAGTCGCTCGCCTCGGATAGCTGGTGGAGCGACCGGGCGAGGCCGTCGCTGGAGTCCATCATCGCGGTTGCCTCGGATGCGACCGCCTGCCCGGCAGCGACCCGAGGCGAGAACTGGAATAGCTCGTTTCCGCGGTCGGTCGCCCCGGCGCGAAACTGCTCCAGGGCCGCCGCGCTCCGACCGAGGGCACCGGTGACACAGACTGCGTCGCCCGGTTGCGCCCCGCTTCGCAACACTGGCTCGTCGGTTCCCCCGACCGCCGTCGTCGCCACGGTGAACTCGACGTGGTCGTCGAGGTCGCCGCCGACGTAGGCCCCGTCGACCGACTCGCAGACGTCGCGAGCCCCATCGACGAACTCGGCGAGTTCCGTACGGTCGAACTCGGGGGCGGCGTAGATGGCGACGGCGGCCGTTGCTTCAGCCCCCATCGCAGCGACATCCGATAGCGATGCGCCGACGGCGCGCCAACCGGCGGTGTATCGGGTGGTCCCCTCGGGGAAGTCGGTTCGCTCGTGGAGCATGTCAGTCGTGATGACCTGCTCGCCGACGACAGCGGCGTCATCGCCGGCGGCGTCTAGCTCCGTTTCGAGCATCAAAAGCGCGGCGCGCTCGTCCATGTCCCCTCCTTTCGGGAGCACCGAAAAAAGCGACTCGGTCGGCGGCACCGCCCCTGCCGAACGCCCCGGTTACCGGCCTCAATTGTCGGGCGAGCATCTTTCGCCCGTACCCACAGTGTTTAGCAATTTCAGTGCATATACGGATCAAATGGCAGGGACCGATAACTGGACGGCCCAGAACATGCCGGACCAGTCCGGACGAACGATCGTCGTTACCGGTGCGAACAGCGGCCTCGGGTTCGAGGCCACCAGGGCGTTCGCGAACAAGGGTGGAGACGTCATCATGGCGTGTCGCGACCTCGACCGTGGGCGGACCGCCCGGGACGAGATTCGCGAGGAAGTCCCCGACGCGGACCTCTCGGTAGAGCGCTGTGACCTCGCGGATCTCGATTCCGTCGAGACGTTTACAGAGCGCGTCAGCGACGAGTACGACGAACTACACGTGCTCTGTAACAACGCCGGGGTGATGGCCGTGCCCTATCGCGAAACGGCGGACGGCTTCGAGCTACAGTTCGGCGTCAACCATCTCGGGCACTTCGCGCTGACGGCCGGACTGCTCGACCTGCTCATCACTCCCGACCAGGAAACGCGGGTCGTCACCCACTCCAGTGGGGTCCACGAGCGCGGCGAGATCGACCCCGAGCGACTTATTTCGAACGTAGCCAGCGACGATGCCGAAGCCTCCTACGACAAGTGGGGCGCGTACGGCCGGAGCAAGCTTGCGAACGTCCTGTTCGCGTACGAACTGGACCGACGCCTGAGTGCCGCCGACGTCGATGTAACGAGTCTGACGTGCCATCCCGGCTATGCAGCGACCGACCTGCAACGTCGTGGCCCGGAGCTTTCCGGATCGAAGGTACGGCTATGGATGGCGTCGGCCGCAAACCGGCTCTTCGGACAGCCAGCAGACCGTGGCGTGCTACCGTTGCTGTACGCTGCGACTGCCCCGGATATCGAGGGCAGCGAGTATATCGGCCCCGGCGGACTGATGAACATGCGCGGTTACCCCGAACGACAGCGGTCCAGCGAGGCGTCGTACGACCGCGAACTGGCGCGGGAACTCTGGGACATCTCCGCGGAACTCACCGGCATCACGTACGCCTTCGATCGGTACGCGACGGAGGCCTGAGCCCCGCCCCGGCCACGATACGATGGTCTTAAATGGCGCGGCAGGGAAGAAATCCCTATGACAACGGTGTACGACGTACCTGCGGACGCGCTCATCGAAGCGCTCGTCGAGGAGATCGAGATCGAAGAGCCCGACTGGGCCGAGTACACGACGACCGGCGTCGGCTCGGAACTGCCGCCCGAACAGGAGGACTTCTGGGCGACCCGCGCCGCGAGTCTCCTTCGCAAAGTCGCGATGAGTGGCCCGGTCGGCGTCGAGCGACTCTCGACCGAGTACGGTAGCTCGAAGAACGGCTCGAACCGCTACCGCGTCGCCCCCGACAAGCGAACCGACGGCAGCCAGAACGTCATCCGCACCATCCTCCAGCAGCTAGAAGACGAGGATCTCATCACGATCGCCGATGGCGAGGGCCGCCGCGTCACTCCCGAAGGACAGAGCCTCCTCGACGAAACCGCGACCGAAGTGCTCGAAGACCTCGACCGTCCCGAACTCGAGAAGTACGCCTGAGCGACTGATACACTGTTTTACTCCGTATCTGCCACCCAGTAGCGGCGGCAATCGGCCTGCAGTCGTCCTCGTGGCCCGTCCGTAATGACTTTGCCGCCAGCGCGGCATTATCTAGATAGCCATGGGCAACAACCCCGACGAGGAGAAGATAGACGAGATCCGCCAGAAGAAGATGGAACAGCTCAAAGAACAGCAGGGCGAAGGGGGATCCCCCGAAGCACAGCAGGCCCGACAGGAGCAGGCCGACGCACAGAAACAGGCGTTGCTCCGTCAGCACCTCACCGACGGCGCGCGCAAGCGACTCAACACGGTCAAGATGTCCAAGCCGGACTTCGGCGAGCAGGTCGAACGTCAGGTCGTCGCGCTCGCCCAGAGCGGCCGCGTGCAGGGACAGATCGACGAGGAACAGATGAAAGAGATCCTCGAAGAGCTCAAACCCGACTCCAAGAGCTTCAATATCCGGCGGCGGTAGGATGCGGCTTGGCCTCCTCTTCAGCGGCGGGAAAGACTCCACTCTCGCCGCGTTGCTGCTCGACGAGTTCTACGACGTGACGCTGGTCACCGCCCACTTCGGCGTCACCGACGACTGGCAACACGCCCGCGACACCGCCGAAACGCTGTCGTACCCCTTCGAGCGCGTCGAACTCGACGAGGGCGTCGCCCACGAGGCAGTCGAGCAGATGCGGTCGGACGGCTACCCCCGCAACGCGATTCAGGACGTCCACGTCCACGCGCTCGAAACCGTCGCCGGGATGGAGTTCGACGCGGTCGCGGACGGTACCCGGCGGGACGACCGCGTCCCCTCGGTCTCCCGCGCACAGGCCCAGAGCCTTGAAGACCGCCATGAGATCGATTATATCGCGCCGCTGTCCGGATTCGGCCGCGGTGCCGTCGACCGACTGGTCGAGACGACGCTCGACGTCACAGTCGGGCCGAGCGAGGAGATTCCGCGGTCGGACTACGAGGCGGAACTGCGCGCACTGCTCGCCGAAGAGCACGGCCACGAAGCGATCGGCGACGTCTTCCCGGACCACGAACAGACGTACGTGACTGACGTGCGTTCAGCGGGCGACGAGTAGGATCGTTTCCCGGCGAAAAAGGCTGCTCGCTCAATTCCTTCGCTCGCAGTAGGTTCTCTACGCCAGCGGCGTCCAGCACGACCTTTTTTCGCCTCGGGTCGTGCTACGACCGCTCGGCGCAAAAATCTCGGCCAAAAAGGCTGCTCGCTCACTTCCTTCGCTCGCAGTAGGTTCTCTACGCCAGCGGCGTCCGCTCGACTACAGTCCCGTCCACCGTCGGATACTGCTCGACGATCTCGCCTTCCTCCACGTCGCCCTCCTCGATCATCTCTTCTAAGAGCCACCAGGCGATCTCGACGTGATCGGACTTGGCGGTGTAGAACTCCTCGGGGACGCCCATGTCGTCGAGTCGGCGTTCGGTTACCCACGTCTTGCCGTAGACGATGGTGCCGTCGTCGGTGATCTCGTCGAACTCCCGGCGGATGTTCTTGGCCATGCGCTTGAGTCGGCGGCGGTGCTGGGCGGCGTCCTTGAAGACGCTGGTACAGAAGTAGACCTTCTCGTGATCGCCCATGATGTCGAGAATCTCCTCGCGGTCGCCGTCGACGGCGCTCATGTGGCCGTCCTTGAGTTCGTAGCCCTGTTCTTGCATCCGGCGGTAGTTACCGTCGCTCATCTCGAACTCGTTGACGTTACAGAAGTCGGCCGCGCCCTCGTCCAGGAAGTCGAGGAACTCCGTCTCGGCGCGGATGCCGGGAATCTCGAAGGCGGGGGTTAGCCCCTCCTCGCGAGCGATGTAGAGGATCTCCTCCCACTCGGTGCCGTGGAGGTCGCCCCACTGCTCGTACGGCGGGTGAAAGCGGATCTCGTCGAGGCCGGCGTCCGAGAGGCGGCGCATGTTCTCGCGCCCGCCCGTGATACCGGTGTAGAGGTGCGTGTGGTGGTCCTCGCCGAACTCGTCTTTCAGCAGTTCGAGATATCGGCAGGTCCGGTCCATCGCCTCCTGTGGTTCGCCGCCGGTGATCGAAGTGCCCAGCGCGTCCATCCGGTGGGCCTCTTCGAGGACGTCCTCGTCGGATTCTACCTTTCGCTCGTTGGCGTAGACGTCCGTGACGTTCTTTCGGTTCTCGCCGAGTGGGCAGTAAAAGCAGTCGCGCTGGTCGCAGTACCCGTAGACGAACAGCACCATCTTTCCTCCTTTAGCGCACTGCTCGCAGCCCTTCGAGATCATTCGTTATCCCCTTTATGCGTCGGGTCCTGAAAAAGCGTGCGAATCGAGTCCCCTCCGAGCGGTGCGTGTAAGCAGGCCCCACACCGGCGCTGGGCCACAGAGTATTCAACCCTCCACTTCCTGTCCGTGTAGTATGGATCCACAGCGACGACGTGTTCTTGCGGCCTCCGGTGTTGCACTCACCGGCGGACTTGCGGGCTGTCTCGGCTTCGTCACCGGTGACGAGGCGCTGGAGGTCAGCGCATCGCCGGGCAGTGTCTCACAGAGCGCACTCGACAGCACGGGCTACGGGGAAAACACGGTGGAGGAGGCCGCCATCGAGGAGACCTTCGAGGTTGCGGACCAGAGCCGAACCGTGCGGCTCACGAACTGGCACAGCCAGTACGACCGGGCCGTCGAGATCGACCTGGTCGAGCGGTTTCAGGGTGCGGCCTTCAGCGTCCTCTCGACGCCGAAGTTCGAGATTGCCGGCCGGTCGGTCAACCCGATCGATCGCTGGGACACGGACCGCATCGCCGAGATGGTGCAGGACCGATACGAGGGGATCGAGGACCTGCAGTCGGTCGGCGAGTATTCGACGTCGATGCTCGGGGCCGAACCGACGATTACCGAGTACGAGGGTGCGGCGGGGATCGCTGGCTCCAGCGTGACGATCGATCTTCGACTCCACGTCTCCGAGGCGGTCGACCACGGCGAGGACTTCGTGCTCGCCATCGGCGTCTACCCGGATGCGCTTCCGGAGGAAGAAGAGAGCGTCGAGACGCTGTTCGAGGGCGTCGAGCACGAGTCGTAGCGTCAGGACCAAAAAGGTAAATCACGTGCGAGCGTAGCATCGTCCGATGCTGCTGGTGTTGTGTGTCGACCTCGACGACGACCTCGGCCGCAAAACGGGCATCTCGACGCCCGTTATCGGCCGGCGGGACGTCCGCGAGGCGGCCGTCGAACTCGCTACCGCCGACCCCGAGGACAGTGACGTCAACGTCCTGTTCAAGGGACTCAATATCACCGAATCCGTCGACGACGAATCGGTCGAGGTCGCTGCAGTCACCGGCACGAACGGCGGTGACGTCGCTGCGAACCGTGCAGTCGGCGAGGAGGTCGACACGGTGCTGGCGAGCCTTTCGACCCGCGAAGAGGTCCGCGCCCTGATCGTCACCGACGGCGCGCAGGACGAGAGCGTCGTCCCGGTGATCCGCTCACGAGTTACCGTCGACGGCGTCTCGCGGGTCGTCGTCCGGCAGGCACAGGACCTCGAATCGATCTACTACACGATCAAGCAGGTGCTGAACGACCCGGAGACCCGCGGGACGCTTCTGATGCCGCTCGGTATCCTGCTTTTGATGTACCCGCTGGCGGTGCTGGCGAGCGTCTTCGACCTTCCGGGACTCGTCCTCGGCGTCACCTCCGGCCTGCTCGGACTGTACTTGCTCTCACGGGGGCTGGGAGTGGGCGAGTACATCGATAGCGCGGCCGAAGGGGCGCGCAGGAGCCTCTACGCCGGTCGCGTGACGCTGATAACGTATCTGGTCGCCGCGGTTCTGCTCGTCATCGGCGGCGTGAGCGGCGTCGATCAACTCGAAACGATGCAGGCGGCCGATCCGGGCGGTCTCGGTGCGCTGGAAGTGCTCTCGGCGCTCGTCTACGGTGCAATCCAGTGGTTCGCGGCGGCGGGCGCGACGACCAGTCTGGGTCAGATCACGGACGAATATCTGGCTGATCAACTGGAGTGGCGCTATCTCAACGCGCCGCTGTACGTCCTCGCTATCGCAGTTGTCCTGCACGGCGTCAGCGCGTACGTTCTCGGTATCGAGGGCCTGTCCTACCTTGCGGCGGCGCTCACGAGCGGGACGTTGCTGGGAATCAGCAGTACGCTCGTCTTCGCGATTGCGGAATCGCGCTATCCGACAGACACCGAAGCGCCGTCCTAGTGCTCGCGGACGACGACGAACTCCGCGAGGTCACGGAGATACTCCCCAGCGTCAGTGTTGGCCGCTTCCGTGCGTTCGAGCGCGTCAATCGCGGCGTCGGCCTCCTCCCGGGCGAGTGCGGTCGCTTCGTCCGGCGTCAGATCGGTCACCTGCACCACCGACGGTCGATCCATCTCGGCGTCCTGGTTGGTCGGCTTGCCGAGCGCTTCGGCGTCGGCGGTCGTGTCCAGCACGTCGTCACGGATCTGAAAGGCGACGCCCATCCGCTCGGCGTACTCGCCGAACGCTTCGACGTCGAACGGATCGGCGCCGGCGGCGATCGCGCCGAGTTCCGCCGCGGCACGGAACAGCGCGCCAGTCTTCCGCCGCGCGAGCTGCATGTACTCCTCCTCGTTCGTTGGCTGGGCGACGAGTTCGGTCGCTTCACCCTCGCCCAGTTCGATCATCGCCTCCGTTGCCGCCTGCATCGCACGGGGCTCGTCGGAGAACAGCTCGAACGCTTCGCCTAGTAAGCCGTCACTAGCCACGATTGCAGGGCCGTAGCCGTGGGCTGTCCACGCGCTTTCGACGCCACGGCGCATCTCCGACTGGTCGATCACGTCGTCGACCACCAGCGACGCGTTGTGCACCAGTTCGATCCCGACGCCGAAGTCGACGGCGTCCTCGGCCTCCCCGCCGGCGGCTTCACACGCCAAGACGGTAACGAGCGGCCTGACGCGTTTTCCGCCCGACAGTGCGACCTGCTGGACCTCCTCGGAGAGCTCCGTGGGTTCGACATTTTCGAGCACCGCCTCCAGCCGATCCTCGACCAGCCCCCTCCGGCGCTCCAGAAACTTCATTGACGCCGCGTTAGGAGTGCTCGGGCAAGTAGGTGACGGATCGATGGATACTGGTCGATCCTCCGGTAACAGTAAAAAACTACTTATCCTGTTTACTAGTAACATACCAACAGGTAAGCTAATCCAACTGGAAGGAAAGGACTCAAGTCGTTCAACACCGTTATACACCTTATGTCTGAGGCTCAAAGCGTCAGTCTCTCTTACGAGGATGGGGCGCGGTCGGTTGAACTTGCACGCGAGGCCGTCGAGGCATACGTCCAGAACGGACAGCGTGAACAGCCGGGAAGCATGCGCGAGGCATTTTACGAACGTACTGGGGCGTACGTTCGCCTCCAGTCGACCCGCGGTCGAGCGAGCCTCCGTGGATGTGCTGGCGCCCATCAGGGTGATGATCAACTCGGTCACGTCATCGTCGAAGCCGCCATCGAGGCGGCGAGCGACAACTCCTGTGGGTCCGAGGTGCGCCCGGCAGAGCTATCGAACATCACAGTCTCGGTCTGTGCGGTGACGAACCTCATCCTCACCGACGACCCGGTTGGGGACCTGGAACTGGGCACACACGGCGCAATCGTTGACGCCGGCGACAACAGCGCTTGGCTCTACCCCACCGTACCCGTCCAGAACGGCTGGTCGGCCGAAGAGTATCTCGACCGCACCTGCCGGAAGGCAGGTCTTCCCCCGAACGCGTGGCAGCGAGAGGACGTAATGATCACGCTCTTCGAGGGCGAAATATATCGCGAACGCGAGCCGAACGGCAGCGTCGAACACCTGTAGCTTCAGCAACTGCCGCCGACTTACTCCATTCCAACCAGATCCGCGTCCGCCGTGAGTCGCTCCGCAGCGGCGTCGAGATCGAACTCGCGGACGACTGCTCCGTCCCGGAGCAACGGCTCGAATAGCGATTCGCCGTCGGCCGGACCGTCCCGGCGTGCCAGCCCCACGTGGTGGCCACCGTCGGGGGTCCGGTAGACCTCTTTGATACCCGAGAGCTTCCCGCGTTTCGAGATCGGATCCCCATCGATAGCCACGATGTCGAGCGCGAAGTCCAGCGGATCGGCGTCGGTGACGTAGCTCCCAACGCCGAACCCGTCGGCGACATCCCGGAGCTTTCGCATGGTCTTGGGCGTAATCCCCCCGCTGACGAACAGGTCGATGTCCTCGCGACCGATGGCGTCGAGTTCCCAGTGGAGTTCTTTGAGGATATGTCTGAAGTCCCCGCGACGCGAACTCGTGGTGTCGATTCGGACGCTGTCCAGGTTCTCGCCCAGCGCGTCGGCAGCCCGTAGCGTCTCGTCGACCTCATCGGTGAACGTATCACAGAGCGCGACCCGCGGGACGTTCTCGTCGACTGCCTCGTCGAACGCGACCCACGCTGCTTCCTGGTTGCCCTTCCCGAAACAGAGCAAGAGCGCGTGTGGCATCGTTCCGCCGGCTTCCCGGTCGAGAACCTCTCCTGCCGCGACGTGGGAGATACCGTCCATCCCCGCGAGTACCCCGGCCCGCTCGACCAGCGGCGTGATCGCCGGGTGGACGTGTCGCGCGCCAAACGAGAGCACCTGCGAGTCCGGTGCGGCCCGCCGCGCTTGCAGGGCCTTCGTTGCGTACCCGCTAGCCTGCGAGAGAAAACCCAGCAGCGAGGTTTCGAACCGGGCGAACTCCAGATACGGCCCCTCGATCCGCATCACTGGGCCGCCATCGAATAGTCGTCCCTCCTGTATGGCATCGACGTCGACGGATCGCCCTTCGAGCATGCGTGCGACGTCCTCGATTCCGGTAAAGACGTCGTACGTGCCGGTCGGAAACTGGTCGACGGTGACTTCCGCGACGACCGTCGGGTTCTTTCCGGCGTGTTCGAGGGTGCGCTCCGTGCGATGGAAGTACGAGTCCGTCGCCGTCCCGTCCCGGATCGCTTCCGCAGAAACCGTCCCGAACTGATCACTCATACGGCTACTGTTCGGGAGCGGCATCAAAAAACGTCCGTTCGGCCGTCAGTGTGTGGCAATACCGTCACTACTGCCAGTGGAGGCAGCTGCGGCGGTTTGGTCGCTGTCGGTAGCCGATACGGTCGAGGGCGTCGCGACCGACGCGGTTACCGGTTCTTCGATGGCATGGACCTCGTCGAGCGCCTCGACAGTCGGTGCGTAGACGATGGTCACCGTCGTACCGTTCTGGACGAGGCGGTACGCCCCCGCGAACGATTCGCCCTCGTCGACCTGGTAGGTCCGGTTGTCGATGGGTTCGGCGGCGTTGCCCGTCAGTAGCTCCGCGTAGCCCGATGCGAACTCCTCGGCGTCGGACTCGGTCTCCCACTCGGACTCGAAGACGTGGGCCTGCTCGTCGCCGTCCTCGTAGACGACGATGCTGTCGCCGTCCCAGCCGTTCGTCAGCGGGTGCGCGTAGTTGTACCGGGCGTACTCGCCGCTCGCCGAAGTGATCTGTTGCTGGTCGATCACGCCGTTGTACCAGAACGCCGCAAACAGTCCGGCCTCGCCGAGCATCTCGGAGCGCGGGCCGTCCTCGCCGACTGGCTCCCACGCGTCGGTGCTTCGATCCGCGATGTCGACGTCCGTACCGGGGTCGTCCGGATAGCGGTCCGGATCGATGATCTGCGCGGTACTCGTCGGATGGTCCTCGTAGGCCGCGTTGACCCCTTCCCAGCCCTCACGCTCCTGTAGTTCGTGGACGAACTGCGGGCCGTCCGAGTAGGGGTGGAAGATAGACAGGTAGAGCCCCTCGTTGAACGACTGCTGGCTCGCACCCGACCCCCCTTCGACGGGGTCGATACACTCCCACTCGGTCCCACAGCGTTCCTCGTACCGGTCCATGATGTAGTTGCCCTCACCCTCCAGAAGCCCCAGCCAGCCAAGCCGCTCGTCGCGGGTTGCAGTGTCGCGATTGATCCCGAAGTGCTGGTCCTGCAGGGCGTGCGTGAGTTCATGGACGAGCGTCCCACGGTCCACTTCGACCGCGTCCGGATCGTCGGCGACGAGAACGATCTGTCCGCCCCGGGCACTCGTGTAGTAGCCCTGGACCGACGAGCCGTACAGCGCGCTGAACTCCTCGTCGACGCTGCTGTCGTCGCCGACGACGAAGGCCGCCCGCCAGAGCTGTTTGTCCAGCGCGTCGTAACTCCGCTCGGTCGCGCTGCCGCTCTGGAACTCCTCGCGGCTGATCACTTCGACTGGCACCGCCTGCTCGAAGTTCAGCCGACGGTCCTGTTCGATCCGGGCCATCGCTCGTTTCGTGACAGCCTCTAACTCACCCTCGTCCAGTCCGTCGCTCGTGTCGACGTCGATGGAGTCGTCGTACTCGTAGCCATCGACGTGGCCGAGTTCGCCGTCGTCGAGCGGCTGTGGCCCCTCATCGTCGACTGTCGGCACCGTACAGCCGGCAAGCAGTAACAAGAGACCGACTCCGATCGCCGCCACGATCCTCGTGTTCACGTCCCTACACAACTGCTAAGCAGTGTTAAAACTGTCCGCTCCGGGTGATATCGTCGGGGACGATCAACCGCCGTTGCGTCGCCGCCGAAGGACAATCAGAAACGCACCGAAGAGGCCAATCACGGCGGCTACGATCCCGAAGCCCGGTATCTCGTCGGTGCCGGTGTCGGTGCCGGTGCCGGTGTCGTCGGCAGGCGTCGACTGTGGGAGTTCCCACTCGGTGGTCGATTCGGCGGTGCTTTCGAGGTCCGAAAGTTGATCCACGGTTGGCGCGTGGACGATGGACACTTGTGTCCCCTCGCGGTCGACGTAGTACGCCCCCGCAAACGCGTCGCCGGACTCGTAGGTGCCGGCCCGACCCTCGACGCGGTCCATACTCCACGCATCGTCGAGCAGTCGGTCGTAGCCCTGCCTGAACGCCAGTGCGTCCTCCTCGCTCTCCCACTCGGTCGCCCAGACGTAGCCCGTCTCGCCGTCCTCGGATTCGTAGACCTGTAGCCGGTCGCCGTCCCAGCCAGTGACGTACTCGTTGCTGTAGTTGTAGAGCCTGTAGGGCGAGTCGTTGTCCTGCAGCTCGCTCGGTTCGATCAGCTGATCCGCCGCCGAGTCGAACGTCGGGTTAGCGAACATCGTGAACAGCCCTGCTTGCCCGACGGTCTCGTAGTCGGGTCGCCCCTCGACTGTCAGTCGCTCCCACTCGTCAGTACTGTTGTCCTGTATCGTCACGTTTGTCGACTTGTAGCTCGGATACCGGTCGGGACTGATCACCTCGGCTGTCGTTCCGGGCGGGTTCTCGTACAGTTCGTTGACCGGCCCCCAGTTGCCGGCCGACTGCTCGCCGGGGTCGTACTCGTAGCGCGCGTCGACGAACGCGGGGCCGTCGCTGTACGGCTGGAAGGAGAGGAGATAGAGGCCGACGTTCGCGAGGTCGTCCGGCCCGGGTGCTGGCTCGGGATCCTGAACCTCTATGCAGGTATCCGCCCAGACGCCGTCCTCGCAGGCCCCTTCGTAGAGCTGTTCGACGTAGCCGACGTCACCCTCGATCAGTCCGTTCTCTGCGGTGCTAGCGTCGAGCATCTGCTCGTCGAAGCGACTCAGATCGAACTGTTGGTCCTGCAGGGCGTGACCGAGTTCGTGGGCGAGAACCGTTTCGTCGAACTCCAGTGACTCTTCGTCGTCCGCGATGACGACGATCCGATCAGTGGCTGGGTCGTAGTATCCCCCCACGCCCGTTTCGAGGTTCTCCCGCCGGACCTCCGCGACATCCGTGTCGTCGACGAGCAACAGGGCCTCGTAGACAACGTTCTCGAACGCGCGGCGGTCCTCCGATACGTTCCACTGGGCGGTTTCGTTCGCGAACTCCTCGCGCGTGATCACCTCGACTGTCGTCTCGTTCTCGAAGGGGAGACACCGGATCGCTTCGACGCGGGCCTCGGTCCGGGCGACCAGCGCGTCGAACTCGGACTCGTTGAGTCCTCCTGTCGTGTTAACGTCGAGTGGTTCGTCGTACCAGTAGCCGTTCGACCAGCCGAGGCCGTCCTCCGCCGGATCGGCGTAATCCTCGGGTGGGTCCATGGCGCATGTGTGGACTACACCGCCGTCGCTCACATCGCCGTCGCTCTGGAGTGTCGTACTCGCCGTTGCGACGTCGCCCTCCTGCGGGGTCGCCGTCCCGGTCGCTTGAACGGTCGCTGCGCTGCCGATAGGGATCGCAACCAGTGAAAGTGCAAACAGCAGGGCCATGCACACGGCGAGGTGCTGGCGCATGGTCACAGTATCGTGACAGGCGCATAAAAACTGTTTGTAATGGACGTTAGTGACGGTCCAGACAACGTCTTCCGTCGGCTCCAGGGGGTTCGCCGCAGATATCGTGGATTGAACGTATGACAGCCGTCTGACTCAGTTTTTTACCTCACGCTTCGGTACAAACTGTCATGCCACGACAGTACTCCATCGTCTGTGACGACGATGTCGGCAAGCGAGTCGAGCGACTCGCCAGGGAGTACGAGCTCACGGAACAGGAGGTGCTCCGGCAGTTGATCGAGCGCGGACTCGAAGATTCCGATCCCGCCTAGGCGTTCGAGGGATTCTTTCTGGAGAGCGGGCTCCCACAGATCGGACACCGATCCTTGTTCTCGTCGAACTCGCGACCACAGCCCTGACACTGGAACTGCCAGTTACGCTGTTCGGCGATTCCGTCCCGTGCGATCACTTCCACGTCGACGTTGAGCTTCTCGGCGACGTTCTGCATCGCGTAATCATCGGTCACCAGCCGGCCGTCGAGTTCGAAGGTCGCGGCGATCAGCCGAATGTCAGTGTCCGAGAGCGCATCGAGGTCGCCACTCTCGCGGGCCGCCCGTTCGATCTTCTCGACGGTCTCGTCGCCGGGGATATGGATATGCATCCCCGAGCCCTCCATCGCGTCGTACCGGTAGGCGCTCTCGTCTTCGAGCTCCTCCCGGACGAGCGGGATGGTTGCTGTCTGGCTATCGGTGTGATACTCGTTGATAAACGCTGAGGAGTCGAGAACGTACATTACCGCTTTACGACGATGTAGTCTTTCACTGCCTGGACTGCCTGGACGGGGACGCGATAGCGGCCGCTTTCGTCGGTCCGGAGATCGCTTCCGTGGCCCGTCGTGTCTTCGTCGGGCTCGATGACGACGTCGTGGAGTTCGCCGCTTTTCAGATCCATCGTGATGTTGTACAACATGCCGAGCTCGGTTCCGTCAGTACCCATGACGGCTTTTCCGGAGAGGTTTTCCGCGAGTATGTCGGACATACAGACTCGTTTCGCCTCCTGTAGTATAAACGCCACGGGCGGAACCGACACCGTTTTTTTATCGCGACGACCGGCGGTGGAGTCCTGTTCTGGGCCGAACACTGAAGGTGTGTGGGGTCGTACCACGACGCATGGAGGTCTGGCAATGGGTGCTCGTGTACGCACTCTTGCTCGTCCTGGTGCAGGCGTTCGTCTATCTGTACCTGCGTGGCGAGGACCGTGACCGGTCGTTCGACCTCTCCGACGAGGGAGAACACACGCAGGGGACGACGCCGAGCGCCGCGCCGAGCCAGCCCTATCCCGCGCACACACAGCACGGTCGGCACCCCGAAGGCGCTCCCGAGGATCGCCCGGAAGTCCACCACGCAGTTGCGGCGGGTGAGGACGCCATCGTCTGCCAGCACTGCGGCACCAGAAACGAACGCGAGGCGATCTACTCGTACTGTCGAAGTTGTGGGAGCCAACTGGGCGTCTGATGCCGCGCCGACCGGGTAGCCGGGACTTTTTAGCCACCGGACTGTCTGTGACACCGTGCCCCGAGCAGTAGCGATCAACGTCGCCGCGAACACGAACCTCCCCGGCGTCCGCGGTCCCATCTACGCCGACGGCCGGTTCGAGTACGTCCCGATCCCGGAGCGTGAACCGGTCGACGAACCGGTCCCCACCTACGCGGATCTCGACCTCCGCACGTCGCTCCCCGACGGTCACCTCGACACGCCGGTCCACCTCGACCCTGCCTTTGCCGAATACGCCCACTGCGACCGGTACACCTACGGCGACGAGCACGGCGTCAAGGCCGGTCCGCTGACCGATCTGTCGGCGGGCGACTACGTCTTCTTTTACGCGACGCTTTCGGCGACCGACGAAGAAGCCGAACCGACTGTCGACGACGAAAACGCGCCAACTGCGAGCGACGAACCACGCGCGCGCTGGATCGCCCCCGAGTGGGGTGCCTACGTCATCGGCCAGTTCCGTCTCGCTCGCGACCCGCTTACCGGGGAGGAGTATCGAGCGCTCCCACCGGCCGAGCAGGAGTGGTTCGCGTCCAACGCCCACGTCCGCCGGGAACAGTTCGATGCGAAAGTGCTGCTCGCCGGCGATCCGGACGACTCGGCGCTGTACGATCGGGCGGTCCCGCTCAGTAGCGCTGAGGCGGGGAGCGACGCCAACCGGTTGGTCACCGATCTCTCCTCGGATTCCGGCAACGGGCCGTGGTGGCGTCGCCCGATGCGGTTCGACGCCCCGGCCGTCGAGGAACTGCTCGCGATCCGGCGGACTGGCGCGTTCGATCGCTGTTTCCGCTGAGACTACTCCTCGTCGATGCGCACGACCAGCACTGGCTGATTCGCGCGACGGATCACGTTCTCGGTGACGCTTCCGAGCAGGAACTTGCTGATTCCCGTCCGGGCGTGGGTCCCCATTACGATGGCGTCTATCCCGTTCTCGTCGGCATACTCGACGATACTCTCGTCCGGGGCCCCCTCGTCGACGCGTGTGACGGTCTCGACGCCCGCCTCGGTCGCTCTGCTCACGACGTCGGCGATGACCTCCCGGCCCTCGGTCCGGAGGGATTCCCGGATCGTCTCCCATCGACCGTCAGTGAGTCCCCTCCTGGGGTCGTCGTCGACGACGTAGAGCACGTGTAGCCGGGCCCCCGTGAGGTCGGCGAGATCCATCGCTTCGGCGACTGCGCGCTGGCCGCCGGGGCTACCGACTGTCGGGAGCAAGATCTCCTCGTACATGATACCAGTTTCTTTTCGTCCCGTGGCTCCGAAAGTGTCGGGGTATGTTTCAGCCGGCGAGCGCCGTCTTGACAGTCTCGATACTGTCCGTCTCGACGATGACGGCGACCTGATCACCCTCGTTGAGCGTCGTCCCGGGCAGCGGGATAGTCAGAGATTCGTTCTTGCGGCCGTGTGCGTAGATCCGTGCGCGCTCGGGTAGGTCCACGTCGTGTATCTGCTTGCCGGCCGCGCTCTCGCCCACGCGGAACACCGATAGCTGGAGTTTCTCGGTGAGATCGGAGACGACGTTGAAATCCCCGCCGAGTAGCGCCGTCTTCGCTCCGGCCGCGCCGAGGCGCTCGGGGTAGATGACCTCGTCGACGTCGTCGGCGTACTTCCGGTAGATATCGTGTCTGTAGTCCTCGTCGATCCGGAGCACCGTCCGACAGCCGTGATGTTTCCCGATCATGCAGGCCGCAAAGTTGGCGTTGAGATCACCGGTTAGCCCGCCGACGGCGTCGACCGTTTCGAGATCCGCCTGCTCCAAGGTACTGTCCTCGCTCCCGTCGCCCTCGATCGTCTCGAACCCGTCCGACTCGGCGCGTCTGACCTTCTCCGGGCTCTCGTCGACGACGATCACTTCGTGGCCCTCCTCGCGGAGGATGCGTGCGGTCCGGATGCCCACACGCCCGTACCCTATGATAACGAACTTCATGCGATAGTGGTACGCTACCGGGGATAAAAAAGGCTGGCGACGCTCACGGTTCCGGCAGGCGATCTCACCGAACGATCGGCGACGCCGGAAACGCGAGTACTCCGGCACCCACCAGCGCGGTCCCGAGATACGGGCCGACCGGCGAACCAGCGAGCAGTCCGAGTCCGATCCCGCCCGTCAGGACGACCCCGAGGGCAACGACTGCGGTGCCGACGCCACGTACCGTCGGAGTGAGCGACGCGGGACCATGACCGACCGTGGTCCACGCGACCAGTCCGCCGACGGCCGCACCGGCCGCGCTGGCGGCCGGGCCGCTGCCACCGGTGACGAGGACGGCGAGACATCCTGCGAGAACGGCGGCTACGAGCGCCGGTGTCGCCGGATCGTCGAGTCGCCTGCACGCCGGCAGGGCAACGGCGAGGACGCCCGCTCCGAGGAGGGTTCCGGCCACCACATCGACCGGGTAGTGGACGCCCAGGACGACCCGCGAGACGCCGACGAGGGCGATGGCGGCACCCGCGAGGAGCAGCCGACATCGCCGGGAGGGGCTATCGAGCAACGCCGCGAGCGCGCCCCACGTCACTGTCGCCCCGAGAGCGTGACCGCTCGGGAAACCGTCCGTGGTTGCCGTCGTCTCACGTTCGTAGAACGGCCGAGCGATCGATGCGACCGATTCGGCGGGTACTGCGGGACCGGTTGCTGGACGGGGGAGGCCGAACACCGCCTTCAGAACCAGTACCAGCGAGAGCGCCGTCAGCGAGACGCCGAACAGCGCGGCGATGTCGCGGCGGCCAGTGAACCAGTATGCGAGCGTCATCGCTATTACGAGGATCCAGACCTCGCCCAGTAGCGTCGCCCCGGCAAAGGGGAGCGCGGCCCACTCCGGCGTCGCTCCCTGAATCGCCTCGACGCCGGTAAACCACGCCGTCATCTAGGAGCGCCACTCGCCGATCACGTTCCGAAGTCGGCCGGGCACGCCGAGCACGTTCAGTCCGACACCCACCAGCAACATCAGAACGTATAGCCCGAGTGTCGACAGCCAGATGACCAGCATCGCCGCGACAGCCCACCCGCCGTTGAGGTAGACGAACGCCCCGATGGTCATCGCCGTGCCGTACAGCAAGACGAGATACGGCCCCCAGCCCCGTGCATGACCGCGGCGAACCCGTCGACGGACGTAGCGCTTGAGATCGCTCTCGACGCTATCGCGATCGACTGTCCGGCTCTCGACGTCGTCCTCGAAGTCGTCTAGCTGTTTTCTGAGCTCTGCTAGCTCGCTGTTGAGCCGCTGCACCTCACTTTTCGGTGCGGTACCGGTACTCGCCTCGCCCTCGTCGGTATCAGCGTCGACGCCAGCCTCCTCCGGTCCGGGGCCGGCCATTCCGACGCCACGATCCTCGCTATCGTCGTGTTCGCTGGGTTCGTCGTCCGTCATCGCTTCCGATTGTGTGACACGTCGAACGCCACCACGTTGTAGTTGCCGGTCCTGTTCGGGTTGCTTGTCGGTACTCTCCTCCGGTTCCTCCTCCTGTGCCTGCCCCACGTCGACTTCCCCGCTCGCCGCTTGTTCGTCGATATGGCCGCTAAACACTGCGTTGACGACCGCACCGACCATTACGATCAGCGCACCGAAGTACAGCCAGGTGAGCAACAGCAAGACACCCCCGATGACGCCGTACGCCGCAAAGTTGCCCGCGAACGCCGTGTACAACTGGAATCCAACGCCGAGAACTATCCAGCCGACCGCTGCGATCACCGTTCCGGGTACCGCATCGATCGGGTCGAGACTCGGATCGGGCATGACGAAGTACATCGGATAAAACGCCACGACGAGCGTCGAGAAGAGGATCAGCGTCGCTATCTCCTGGCCGAGTGGACCCAGCGGGAGTCGGCTGATCGCCGTGCCGATGATAGTCACCGCTCCAATGCCGACAATGATCGCACCGAACACGGTCGCGCCCGTGATCATGCTATCGAAGAACGTCGTCGTTCTGGCGGTGCCGTACACCTGTGCGAACGCCCGATCGAGTCCCCGAAAGAGCCGTAATGCGCTCCAGAGCAACACGGCTAGCCCGATGGCTGTCGCGCCGCTACGACCGGCCTCGCCGGTCAGCGCCTCGACCAGCGCCTCCTGGGCCTCCGGCGTCAGGAACTCCCCGACGAACGCGATAATCTGTCCCTCGAAGACGTCGCCACCCATGATCGATCCGATCACCAGCGCGAGCAGCATCAACGGGATCAGGGAGACGAAGGCGTAGTACGCGACCCCCGCCGCCAGAAACGTGATCCCTTCGGACTGGGCCGTCCTGAGGATCGTTCGTAACTGGTCTACCGACGACATCGATGGGTCTCCCACAGAATGTATATGCGGGTAATCATACAAAAACTGGTTGCGTGGTGCGTGCCGGATCAGTCCATCGTGGCCGCCCTGCACTCCTCGACGCTCGCGTCGCTCTTGAATGTCGTGCCACCGTAGTGGGTTCGGGAGGCCTCGTAGCCCGCCGCACGTAGCCGATCTATGAACTCGTCCATACCGATCGCAGTCCGGCCCCACTGCCTGCAGAGGCGGTGTTGATCGTAGTGGGTCGGCCGGTGGATCTCGTCTGCAATCGTCGTCGTCAACTTTCGGGCTTTCTTCGCGGTCCCCATGTCGTCGGTGACGTGCTCGTGGACCTGCTCGACGAACGCCGCGTCGTGGTTCTTGCCGAGCCATATTGGCCCGGCCGTGAGTACGCGGTTCCCCTCACAGGCCGGGCACGTTTCGGGCGGATTCGCGAGCAGTCCGTGCTCGTGCTCGCGGTGGAGACAGTCCTCGCAGTGGTAGATGTGACCGATCTCATCGAGCGTCTCGTTGGCGTCGGTCGCGCGATGGTCGAGTGCGAGATAGGTCCGGACGTAGTGGTTCGTCGCGTGGGAGAACAGCGGCCGCACGCCGACGTCGTACCGGGCCGCGGTGCGGGCGAGCGCCGACAGCAGAATGCGCATCCCGATCTCCCCGTGATACTCGGTGTTGCGCGGGACGGCGGAGTACTTCCTGACGCCGCTGTCGAAGTGCGCGCCACACAGCGGCGCGGTGTCGGTCGCCGTTACGCAGACCATGTTGCGGACGTTGGCGAAAGCGGCGTCGGCGAAGGGGATCGGCGTCCCGAACGGGTCGATGTCGACGACGTCGAACAACTCCTCGTGCAACAGGGCGTTGACGTCGCGCTCGGCCGTCTCGCCGTCCAGATCGTTCCGTTCGAGGTTTCGCTCACAGAGGTCAACGGCGTCGGGGTCGGTATCACAGAGCGTGGCGTCCCAGCCCTCTGCCGCCGCGCGGACGCCGCGGATCCCGCTTGCAGCCATCGCGTCCAGATACGAGTTGGCGCGTGGTTCTCGCTCCCGATAGGCCCGCAGCGTCGCGACCGTGAGGTCCCGGTTCAACTCCTGGACCGGATTGAAAAAGACGGCGTCGTCGATGCCCTCGGAGTCCTGTTCGGGCACCTCGATTTCGACTGCACCCTCCCGAAGTTCCATACACGCCCTCGCCGCCCACGAGCGAAAAGTGCCACGATGCACCTCTCGTATCCGAACCTGTTTTGACAGGTGCGCCCCAACTACCGCCCGGTGTACCGGCCTACTCCAGTCACGTGGACGCCAGCAGGTGGTCCATCGTGACCGACCTCGACGACTGGCAGGCGCTCCTCTCGGACGCCGGCGAACTGACGCCCGCCGCCGTCGAGCGGATCACGGCCGTCCACGGCGACCGCGGCGCGCGTGCGATCGAAGCCGTCGCCGAGGAGCGGGTCAAGCAGTACCGGGATTTCACGGTCGTGGTCGGCCATACCGAGGAGTACGTCATCGAGGGACGGGGCTGTACCTGCAAGGACAGTCTCTACAACCTCGATGAGAACGATCCGACCGATCTCTGCTGGCACGCACTTGCGGTCATGATCGCCCGCCGGATCGACGCGGTCGACCACCACGACATGTGGTACTCGGACGTCCGCGAGTTCTTGTAATGTAGTTGCCGTCTACTCGTTTGTCTCCCGGAGTAGTATATGTTTAGCTTCGGTAAGCAGCTACTTCTATTCCGATATTGTGCGTATACCTTTTAGCTGATACCCTGCCCTAACACACGATGCGACGACGAACGTTCATCGGTACGTGTGGTATCGCAAGTATGGCCGCCGTCGGTGGCTGCCTCGGCTCCGACGACGAGGAGAATGGTGAAGAAAACGGCGGAGAGAACGGCGGGGAGAACGGCGGAGAGAACGGCGGGGAGAACGGCTCAGAGAACGGCGGGGAGAACGGCGGGGAGAACGGTGGGGAGAACGGCGAGGAGAACGGTGGGGAGAACGGCGGGGAGAACGGCGAGGAGAACGGTGGGGAGAACGGCGAAGAGAACGGTGGGGAAAACGGCGGAGAGAACACTGCTATCGAAGAAGAGTTCTCGGGGACCGGCTCCGGAACCATCGATCAGCTCAACGTGGTGGACGGCTTCTCCGGCCTCCGCGTCGATCCTGTCGAAGGGCTGGATCTTACGGTCATCGACGCCGACGGCAACAGCCAGCAGACGTTGGGTTATGATCTCCAGATCTACCAGAGTTTTGTCCCGCTCTTCGTCACGGGCGAGCACGATATCGACGTTCAGGCGGACGAAGGAGTCGAGTGGACGATCACGGCAGTCCAGAACCCGGCCGCCGACGCGACAGTGGTCGACCTCCCAATGACTGTCGAGGGAGCGGAACCGGACTACGTCGGTCCGATCGACTTCAGCGAGGGCGTGAGCGTGTCGATGGATCACGGCGGCGACGGGGAGTTCTTCATGAAACGCCTCGATCTCGACGGCAGCTACGGCCACCAGCTACTCCAAGGGACGGGTAACTACGCAACCCAAACCGATGTAGACGACGACGGGATGGGCTGGATCCTGATCACCGCCAGTGAGCAGTACGAGGTTAGCCTCGAGGCGAGTGGGAACTGAGCGCCAGCAGAGACAGCACTCAGACGCCGGTCGAGTACCGCAGGATTCCTGCGAACCCACCGAAGGCGTTGAGTAGCTGTTCGCCCTTCTCGAAGTCAGACGAAATGAACGTCGTTTCGGTGCCGCGCTGTTCGGCGATATCGATGAGGTGGTCGATAGCGTCTTCGCGCTCGCCCGCTTCGGCGTCGACCGTCTCGCCACACTCCGAGCAGGTGTGATCGGGTGTCGACTTCCGGCTTTCGAGTAGCTTCCGCTCCTCGTGGCCGTTCGGACACTCGTACGTGACGACATCCTTGCGAAGGTCCTCGCTGATCAGGAGCGTCTCGACGGAGCCCATGATCAGATTTCGACGGGTCTGGTCGAAGCCGTAGGTCGCCTTCTCGCCGTCGTGAAGCTCTTTGAAGAACGTCTTCATCAGCGCCTTGTCCTCCATGAGTTCGGCGTCCGCGAGAGCTTCCTCGCCGGCGTCAACGAGGTCGTAGAGCCCGGATTCGTCAGTATAGGAGACGTCGAACTTCCCGAGCACCTTGTCTTGGAGCTCGTGGTGGAGGTAATCGCCGTCGAGGAACTCGTCTTTGGTCGGCGAGGGGCCGCCGACGAGCACGCCGTCGAGTTCGTGGCGCTTGGCGACGAACAGGTCGTTGGCCATCTCGGCGACCTCCTGATAGAAGTTGTCGATCGCTTCGAGGCGCAGGCGGGCGAATCGCTGTGCGGACTGACCACCTTTTCGCTGCTTGCCGGGGACCAGCGAGGAGGCGGACTTGACCGGTTCGACGCGCTTCCCTTTCAGCCAGCCAACGTTCGCCTCGCGGCGGTCCAGCACGATGAGGCCGTACAGCCCCTTGTCGGCCAGCATGTGCTCTAACGGCTCGGTAAGGAAATCGGAGTCGCAATGGTAGCGGAACGACTCGATCGGCTGGGGCGGGTTCTCCAGCGTCTCGGTCACCATCTCGCTTCGGCCGCCGCTGGTGTTGACAGCCCCCGAGAACAGGACGATCCCGTTATCCGGCGGGTAGGTGTCGTAGTACTTCAGGCGCGCCTTGATGCTCGACAGCGCGTCCTGGACGTTCGTCCGGGTCTGTTTGGACTTGATGTTGGCCGCTTCGCTGTGTTCCTGCGTGATATGTGCGACCACGTCGCTGATCTGCTTGTCCGGCGGGACGTAGATCGTGACGAGTTGGGTCCCCGAGCCCTCGTACTCTTTGAGGTCCTCGATGACCTTCCGGAACTCGTACTTCTTCCGGTCGGAGTGCTCTTTTTCCTGCTGGCTCATTATGTGTACTAACCGCTGGCGGGCCTAAGTATGCTTTGACAGATGGATAGCGGACGCCAACGGCTCTCACTGCTCGAATCGGTCAGTAGCTTCGAGCGCGCCCACCAGTCCCGTCGTTGTCACGTCGACAACGTCTCCTGTCAGGTCTGGAATTTGCCAGTTACCGGCACTTCGAACGATGTTTTATTACACATGGGTGTTAGCCTCATAACAACGGATGTCTTCGACAACAGTCTACGCCGTCGCGAGCGGCAAAGGAGGGGTGGGAAAGACCACTACGACCGTCAATCTCGGTACTGCACTGGCAGGCGCAGGACACAAGGTCGTCCTCGTGGATACCGACCTCGGCATGGCGAACCTCGCCGGGTTCGTGAACCTGTCACCGGACGGGCCGACGTTACACGACGTACTCTCCGGCGACGCGACCGTGACCGAGGCGACCTACGAGGTGGCTGAACGGATCGGTGCGGTGCCCAGCGGGACCGAACTCACCAGTTTCGCGCAGGCCGACGCGACGAGACTCCGTGAGGTCATCGACCAACTCCGTTCGGAGTTCGACTACGTCCTGCTGGACGTGGGCGCCGGCATCAGCCACGAGTCCGTGCTACCCCTTGGCATCGCCGACGCCACGATTTTGGTCTCGACGCCGGAACCGGCGTCGGTCCAGGACGTGAAGAAGACGGTCGAACTCGCCGAACAGGCGGGCGGCGACATCTCAGGGCTGGTGCTCACCCGCACCCGTTCGGGCGACGACGTCTCCTACGAACAGATCGCCGCGCGCCTCGACCTCCCCTTGATCGGCGTTATTCCGGAAGACGACGCCGTCCGGGACAGCGTCTACGCCCGAACACCGCTGGTCGTCAACACGCCCGACTCGCCCGCCGCCGGGGCATACCGCGAACTCGCCGCTGGGATTGGTGGCGGGTCGAGCGACGCTTCCGAGGAGTCCCCGGAGACGACGGACGAGGCATCGGCGGCAGTCGGTGCCGAGTCCTCCGACGTGTCCGATGCGCTCTCGGACGTCGAGTCCGACGCGACCGCTGCTGACGGGACTGATTCGGCTGACACCGACGGAGACGACATTCCCGACGAAGATATCGACCTCTCGCTGGAGAGGGAGGGGGCTGAAAGCGAGGAGTCCGACCCGGGCGCGGAAACCGAAGAGTCCGACCCGGGCGCGGAAACCGAAGAGTCCGACCCGGATGCCGAAATCGAAGAGTCGGACGTGGATGTGGACGCCGAGGAGTCGGACGAGCAGGCGACCCCCGACGAAGACGTCGACGAGCAGGCGGACGTCGTCGCCGACGCGGAGAGTGACTCTGTCGAAGCCGCGGCCGGGACGGTCGCGCCCGAAGCGGGCGGTGCAGACAGCGGGGCCGAAGCATCCGCGGACGGCGTGACGATTCCCGACGCGGAAGCGGATGCCGACGCCGCGACCAACTCGTCCGACGACCTCGCTGACGACGCAGTCCCGTTCCGTGGTGGCAATTCGACGGCCGAGGAGGGCGACGCTCCGGCAGAAGACGGCACCGACGAGGACACCGCTGGCGAAGGGGAAGCGGAAGAAGACGCGGACGAAGAGGACGGGAAAGGATTCCTGGGCGGTCTGTTCTAGACGCTCCGGCGGACGTTTCTCCCCGCGTTCTCACATCGACTCGGGAGCCTCGACTCCGAGGACATCGAGGGAGTTCGCAACGGCGTGTTGGGCGGCGGCAACGAGTGCGAGGCGAGCGTCGCGCACCTCGGGGTCGATATCGTCGCCGAGCACCTGACACTCGCGGTAGAAGACGTTGAACCGCTCGGCGATGTCGCGGGTGTAGGTCGCGACGATATGGGGCTGGAGGTCCTCGGCGGCCTCTTCGATCACCGCCGGCAGGCGGGCAACGGTGCGGAGCAGGTCGCGTTCGGCGTCGGTGTCGAGCAAACTGGGGTCGACGTCGGCGGGGGTCGGTGTCACTTGCGCCTCGCCGTCTCGCGGTTCGTCACCGCTCGACCTATTCGAGGCCCCTTGCGCCTCGTCCAGAATCCCACAACATCGTGCGTGGACGTACTGGACGTACGGCGCGGACTGGGCCTCGAAATCGAGCGCGCGTTCCCACTCGAATGTGATCGATTTGGTCGGTTGCTTGGCGACGATATCGTATCTGACCGCGCCGATGCCGACCTGACAGGCGATCCGGTCGACGTCCTCGACGTCCAGGTCGTCGTCGCGGATGCGGTCGTCGAGGCGGTCCTCGACCTCCTCGCGGGCACGGTGGATGGCCTCGTCGAGCAGGTCGTCGAGGTCGACGCCGGTGCCCTCGCGGGTGCTCATCCCCTCGCCGCCGGGGAGGTTGACCCACGAGTAAAACAGCTGATCGAGCTGGTCGGTATCGTTGCCCAGCAGGTCGAGCGCGGCGTCTAGCTGCTCGAATGCCAGGTGGTGGTCCTCGCCGATGACGGTGACGGCACGGTCGTAGTTGTCGAACTTCCACTCGTGGTGGGCCAGATCCCGCGTCGGGTAGAGACTGGTGCCGTCAGAGCGCAGGAAGACGAGGTTCTTCTCGATGCCGTACTCGTCGAGTTCGAGTTGCCACGCCTCGTCGTCGTAGACGGCCTGATCGAGCTCCTTGAGTCGCTCGACGAGGTCGGCGGTCGAGCCATTCCGCATAAAGCGCGTCTCCTTGACGAACTCGTCGAACTCGGCTGGCAGTCTGGCGAGGGTCTCCTGCATCCCCGAGAGCACGGTGTCGACGACCTCGCTCACGCGCTCGTAAGCGTCCTCGTCGCCGGCTTCGAGGCCCTGCATGATGGCCTCGATCTCGGCTTCGGCGTCCTCGACTTCCTCCTCGGGCGCGTCCTCGAGGAACGCGTTGCCCTTGCGGTAGTAGCGGACATACTCGTAGTCGGGTTTGTCGCGTTCGGGGTCGGGCAGGTCCCCCTCGTCGAAGCGCTCGTAGGCCCAGGCGAAGACGGCGATCTGTCGCCCGGCATCGTTGACGTAGTAGTGGCGGTCGACGTCGTAGCCGGCGTAATCGAGCACGCGACAGAGCGCGTCGCCGATGATCGGGTTGCGCGCCCGGCCGACGTGGACGGGGCCGGTCGGGTTGGCGCTGGTGTGTTCGACGACGACGCTCGTCTCGCGGTCGTCGAGTCGGCCGAAGCCGTCCGACTGGGCGGCGTCGAGGGTGTCGGCGAAGTACCGGTCGCTCGGCAGGAAGTTGACGTACGGTCCCTGTGTGGTCACGGCGTCGACGTACTCGTACTCGCCGGCGTCGATGGCCTCGGCCACGTCTGCGGCGACTTTCGGCGGCGGTGCGCCGACCTCGCCGGCCAACCGGTAGGCGATGCTCGACGCGAGCACGGCGTCGACATCCTCCGGTGGCTCCTCGATGCCGAGGTCGTCCTCGGGCAGGTCGAGCGCATCGAGTGCGCCCGCCAGCGCGTCTGCCACTTCGTCGCGGATAGAGAGGAACATGTGCCCCCCTATTCGAGCGCCGGATATAGGAGTGACGAGTTTCGACGCGGAGCGCTGGGACTCAGACCGGCTTCGGTTCGGACCGTACGCCCGGCACTTCGTCGAGCTCCCGGTCCTCTTCGAGCGCCTCCAGACAGTCCGAGACGGTGTACGTTTCGTCCGGGCCGGCACACGGGTAGACTCCCGAGAACTGCTCACCTTTCCGGAGCACCAGACAGAGTACCGGCAGGAACATCACCGTCCGACCCGCTGCGCCCTGACGCACGCGAAAGAACGGATCGACGGTGAGGTCGGTGTCCTCCAGAGCGCGTTCGAACTCCCTGTACATCGCTATCTCCTCCGGAACGCCGCCGCGACCGCCTGACCGGAAACAGACCTTTCGACTCCACCGCGTGACATCTACTTCGTCGACGACGCCCGATTCTTGCAACTCGTACAGTCGTTGCAGCGTCGATTCCTGTGTCTGCTGCGTAGCGTCGGGTGCGAACCCGCGCATATACACCTCGATTCGGAGTGGTCCGTCCGTTCTGTCCATGAATCCCCCGAGAGAATGTACCACATAGCCCGATAAAGTCCTTTCCCGACCCCTCTTTTCGGGGACCAGTCACTGGAATGTACTGTCACGATTCGGATACTGCTTCGGGCCATCAGTTCCGCCTCGACGACCCCCTGATAGCCCGCTCTGGCGCGTCACGCTAAAAACCCTGGCCCGATAACGGGGGAGTATGCATTTCGACCAGCGCACTCAGAACGCACTGCGCGAGGCCGGCCTCGACGTCGACGACCTCAAGCAGACGTCCGAGGCAGTCGTCGATTCGACCCGACAGACTGCGGACGAACTGGAAGCCTTCTTTGGCGACGCCGACAGCGTCTACTCGGACATGGAGATGGCCCACAGCGTCGACGAATACCCCGAGCATACCGTCGACTACCTCGACCTGACGACGCACGCCGCGGAGATGCGCGGTTGGCTCCGCTTCGATAGCTGGGGTGCGTACGTCGAGGACGGCCGGGTGCTCGACGACGGACTCGTCGAACTCTCGCTCGGTCCGACGGTTCACGACCGCGTCCGGTTCGCCCGCTCGCGAGAGCGGCTATGACGCGGGTTCGGCTCCGAGGCATCTACACGACTGCACTCACCCGGCGACTGCTCGATGCCGGTCACGACGTCGTGCAGGCGTCGCCACCGATCCGCGAGCGCTTCGAGGCGGACCTCGAAGCGGCCCCCCGTGATGTCTCGATTACGGACACGAAGCATCGACAGGGGGTCGGTGTATCGGGGCCGACCGACGCGGTCGACGCCGTCCTTCCCGAACTCAGGTCGCTTGCCCGCGATACCCTCGTCTGGGCGGATCCAGCCCCGACGGGTGCGGTCTTCGATGGACAGGTGACCGAGACGCTCGGCAGCGGCGCTATCGTCGCGCTCGGGGATCCCTCGACGGTCCAACTGGACGACGTCCCGCTCCCGACGGGCGATGTCGAGGGCTTTCTCCCCTACGACGACACCGACGGCTACGTCGACGACGGCGACCGGATCCGCGTGCAGGTGCGTGACGCCGCACCGCCGTGGGCCGACCATCGGCCACAACTGAGCACCGATATCGAGGCGGGCGGTGGACTCGTCTCGCTCGTCCGCGGCCGTGAGGAGGTGCGGGCCGCGGTCAGCGGCCAGCGTGGGACCGAACTCGTCCGCACCACCGAGATGCTCCCGGTCGACGCCCCCGATGGCTGGGGGATCCGCTGGGAGCGTCCGGCCGCGGACGCCGAGATCGGGACGCTCGGCGACGCGCTCGACCGGACCACCGCCCGTGCGAACACGCTGGAGGAGACGCTCGCGGACGCCGACGGCGAATCGCCCGCTGATTCCGACACTGAAAGCCGGCTTGTGGCTCCCAACGCGACCGTCTGGTGTTGGTTCGGCCGCGAGTCCCGCAGCGCGCTCGACGGTTCGCGCCGCGACGTGACGACGACGATGCCGGGCCACCACCGGATCAAAGCCGGCGACCGCTCCGCCAGCGACGCGGTGGACTTCGTCGAAGCCGTCTGCGAGCCAGCGGGTGAGTTTCCGTTTGCCGCCGTCACTGGCCAGTTCGGCCCCGTCGAGGGCGACCTGCTCGCGCTCGGTCACGGCAAACCGGACGGTCGACTTCTCGAACTCGGCCGCGGCGAGGTGACCGAACGCACCGATGCGGGCGTGACGGTCCGTCGCGAGATGCGGAGTTCGGGCACCTACGACGGCATCGGCACCGAGCGCACGCGCGGTGACATCGCCATCACGAAACTCGTCGAGGGCCGGTGGTGGTATCCGACGGTCTACCGCGGCGAGGACGGCGAGCGGAAAGGCACCTACGTCAACATCTGTACGCCAGTCGAACTGTTCCCGGATTCGGCCCGATACGTCGACCTCCACGTCGACGTCGTGAAACAGCCCGATGGCACGGTCGAACGCGTCGACGAGGACGAACTCGCCGCCGCCGTTGACGCCGGCTATCTCCCCGAAGCGCTCGCCGAGAAGGCTCGAAACGTCGCGACTGCAGTCGAAAACGCCCTCTAACATGACCGAGACCCCACGCCCCACGCCGCCGTCCGAACGCATCGTCAGTTTAGACGCTCTCCGTGGGTTCGCGCTGCTCGGCATTCTGTTGATCAACATCTGGGTGTTCGCGATGCCCGAGGACGTGTTGTTCAACCCGAACATCTACGGCGACTTCACCGGGGTGAACTACGCGGCGTGGCTGTTCACGCACATCTTCGCGGAGGGGAAGTTCATCACGCTGTTTACCCTGCTGTTCGGCGCGGGCATCATCCTGTTCACCGACAGCAAGGAACGGAAAGGCCAGGAGGCCCGCTCGCTGTACTACCGGCGCACGGTCTGGCTGATCGTCATCGGACTGGCGCATGCCCACCTGCTCTGGTACGGCGACATCCTCGTCGCCTACGGAGTCAGCGGCCTCTGGGTCATCACGGCCCGGGGCTGGCCCCCCCGGAAACTGCTCCTGATCGGGGTCGGTATCTTTGCCGTCCCATCGGTGCTCGAACTCTTCGTCGCCGTTCAGTCGGGTGCCGAAGCCATCGCCCCGCAGTGGGACCCAGCCGCGAGCGTCATCCAGCAGGAGGTCGAAACGTACCGAAGTGGCTGGGTCACACAGCTAGAGCATCGCGTGCCGGCGGCGATCCAGCGCGAGACGACAGGCTACGTTAGCTACTCCTTCTGGCGTGTCAGCGGGCTGATGCTCGTCGGGATGGCGCTGTACAAACTCGGTGTCTTCACCCACGACCGTTCGACGGCGTTCTACCGTCGGCTGATCGCCGGCGGTGCGCTCGGCGGGTTCGCGCTGATCCTCGCGGGCCTCGTCTACATCTCGGCCAACGACTGGTCCGCGGGCGCGGCGCTGTACTGGCGACAGTTCAACTACTGGGGTGCGCCCCTGGTCTCGAGCGCGTATCTCGGCGGTATCTTCCTGTACGCTGGCCGGCGGTCCGACGGCCCGATCACTCGTGCGCTCGCCGCAGTCGGGCGGACGGCGTTCTCGAACTACCTCTTTCAGACGGTGGTGGCGACGTCGATATTCTACGGCCACGGTCTCGGTCTGTTTGGCACTTTCCAACGTATCGAACTACTCGGTATCGTCGCGGGAATCTGGGCGGTAGAGGTGGTGCTGTCGGTGCTCTGGCTACGATACTATCGGTTCGGGCCGGTCGAGTGGGTCTGGCGCGTCCTCACTTACCGGCGGCGCGAACCGCTCAGAAAGTGAACTTCAGGCGTCGACGTCGTGGTCCGGGTCGTCCTCGACCTGACGTTTCATCGACTCGCGGCGGGATTTGGCGTCCCGGCCGGTGGCTTCGAGCAGGAAATCGTTCTTCGCGTCGACGGCGTCTGCGGCCGCGTCGGCGTTGCCCTCCGCGATGACGTCCTCTGCGGGGCGCTCCTCGAAGTGAACCGCAAGCTTGTCTTTCTTGCTGCCGTACTCGGAAGTGCCGGCGACGATCCGATCGAAGACGGGGTTGTCCGGATCCTCGACGACGTAGAGGTCGTTGCCCTTGAACTCCTCGGTCCCGTCTATCGTGCCGAAGTAGTCTTCGACAGTTTCTTTCATATCGGGGATTCGTTCTTCGAGATACTCGCCGCGTCGCATCTTGTACTCTTTCATGGTTGATGAAATCGGTCGGCGTTGATTTACCCGTTACGCTTGCTTCTGCTCCGCGAGGTAGCCGCTCCGACATTCGGGACAGATATCGCCCGCTCTGAGCGAACTCCCTGTCCCCGGTGCGGAGAAGCTACACTCCGGACAGACGTACTGCGAACCGCTCCCGTCTCCCGTCGACTCGACCGGCGTCGGCGCGCTATCCACGCTCGTAAACGTCGTCTCGGCGTTCTGTTCGGGGCGTTCGACGACTGCCTCGCCGTCGGCATCGCCGCCGGACTCGGGCCGCAACCCACCGCCGAACTCGACGTCCTCGGGCTTACCGCTCCCGGTATCGGCGTCGTACCCCTCGTCCTCTCCCTCGACTGCCGGCCAGTCCTCGCTCGGTTCGTCGTCGTCGGCCCGCGTGTCGTCCGAGTCGGGCCACTCGCCGTGTGCTCGCTCGCGTTCGGGCTCTTCCTCGGGTTCGTCGTCGGCGTCCAGGATCACCGCGTCGTCCTCTTCGGGGTCCATCTCCGGTTCGTCGTCGGCCTCGGTCGCGGCACCGGCCTCCTGCGTCGCGGCCGGGACCTCGTCGCTGTCGTCGGGTCCCTCGTCGACGAACTCGGCGTCGTGGCCGTCCCCGGCGGCCGGCGGGGTCTCGCTCTCCGCGGCCGCTGGCTCCGTGTTCGGTGCGTCCCCACCAGAATCGGGCTCTGGCGTCGCGTCGCCTGCTGTCTCCTGCGTGGTCGGTTCGGGTTCGTCGGCCGACTCCGTCAGCGCGGTTACCTCCTTGTTCTCGCTGACGAGTTTCGTCTTCCCGCACCGGGAACACGTCTGTTCCTCCCGGATCGTCACGACCACTTCGTTCCCCTGTTCCTCGCGTTCACGCTCGACTTCGCTGTCGCCGTAGTCGTGTCCGAGGAGCGAACACCTGATAGCCATTGTCCACGCATACCCAACCGCCCCCTAAAAAGTTGCCGCCCGCGAGTACGTCGGCCGAACACTGCAAACACGTCAGAAAACGAAAATAAGGGTAAAAACGGATGGGGCGTATGTATCATATATGAAAGCACGGCCGGAGTATCGCGACAGGGCTGACGTAGAGGTCGCGGTGCTTGATGCGCTTGTCGATCGGAACGACGACGGGATGACGGTGTTCGAGCTTCGATCTCACGCCGAGGTCAGTATCCACGACCTGGAGGCCGCGCTCGAATCGCTCAAAGACGACGGACTCATTCAGGTCGACGACTCGGGGAAGCGGACGGTGATCAAGGCCGACGAGCGCGTGATTCCGTCGACGACGAACGACTCGGAGGAGCCATCATTCTTCGAGGAACTGCGCGAACGACTGCCGTTCTGATCCGCCGCCTCTCGCCCGCTTGCTCGAACCGCTGACCTTTTTCGCCCATAGCCCCCAGTACGGGTAATGACCGTTATCCACTCCGTCCACGAGGATCACGGCGCGACCTTTGCCGAGCGCGGCGGACGGCAGGTCGTCCGACACTTCGGCCGGCCTGGCCGTACCCACCGCGCCGTCCGCAACGGCGTCGGCCTGATCGAGATGGCCTACGGCGTCCTCACGATCGAGGGCTCGGATCGGGTGAGCTACGTCGACAACGTCGTCTCGAACGCCGTGCCGACCGAGAACGGCGAAGGCTCCTACGCGCTCGTGCTCGATCCCCAGGGCGGCATCGAGACGGACATGTACGTCTACAACGCCGGCGAGCGACTCCTGATCTTCACCCCGCCCCAGCGCGCCGAACCGCTCGCCGACGAGTGGCGCGAGAAGACGTTCATCGAGGACGTTGACATCGACCTGGCGACCGACGACTACGCCGTCTTCGGGCTTCACGGGCCGAAAGCCACCGAAAAAGTCGCAAGCGTGCTCAACAAGTCCGGAACGCCCGAGGCGCATCTCTCCTTCGTCCGCGGCTCGATGGGCGACGAGGGCGTCTCGGTGATCCGGACCGACGCGCTGGCCGGCGACGAGGGCTTCGAGGTCGTCTGCGCGGCCGACGATGCCGAAGCCGTCTACGACACCCTGCTAAACCACGGACTCAACGCCGCCCCCTTCGGCTACGATAGCTGGGAGACGCTGACGCTCGAAGCCGGGACGCCGCTGTTCGATACCGAACTGGAGGGCCAGATACCGAACGTCCTCGGCCTTCGCAACGCCGTCGACTTCGAGAAGGGCTGTTTCGTCGGCCAGGAGGTCGTCTCCCGCGTCGAGAACCGCGGTCGGCCGAGCAAACGGCTCGTCGGACTGACCTGCGAGGCGGTCCCGTCGGCAGGTGCGGCAGTGTTCGACGGTGACGCCTCGGTCGGTGAAGTGACCCGCGCCGCCCGGACCGAACTGGTCGCGGAACCGATCGCTCTGGCACTCGTGCAGTTCGACGCCGCCGAGGAAGACGACCTCACCGTGCGTGTCGACGGCGAGGACGTCCCCGCGACGAGTACCTCGCTCCCCTTCGTCGAAGGGAGCGACCGGTCGGGACGGCTCCCGGCCTACGAATAGCTGTTTTCTCTATCGGCCGAGGTCCTCGTGCGCGCTCGACAGATGGCGGGAGGCAAGCGCGGCGAGCAGGGAGAGTTCGCCCGCCAGCGCGCCGACCGCGATGATCTCGGCGAGTTCGTCGGCGTTCGACCCTGCGGGGTCGCCGCCGCCGCGAACGCCGAGGACGTCCAGCGCCTCGGCCTGTGTGGGCAGTTTCGTCCCTCCGCCCACTGTGCCGACTTCGAGACTGGCGATGCTGACGCTCGCATAGAGGCTGTCGCCGCGCTCTTCGATGGTCGTAATCGCGTTCGATCCCTCGACGACCTGCGCGGCGTCCTGTCCGGTCGCGAGGAAGGCGGCGGCGACGACGTTTGCGGCGTGGGCGTTGAAGCCGAGACTGCCCGCCTTCGCGCTCCCGACGAGGTTCTTTCGGGTGTTCGCCTCCTGGATGGCTTCGGGCGTCGTACCGAGTCGCTCCTCGACCAGTTCCCGATCCAGTTCCACGTCGGCGGTGACGCTCCGCCCGCGGCCCTGGACGGCGTTGATCGCCGCGGGCTTTTTGTCCGAACAGAGGTTGCCCGAGAGCGCAACGAGATCCGCCGGGGTCTCCCTCTCGACGAGTTCGCAGGCCTTGCCGGTCGCAATGGTCGCCATGTTCATCCCCATCGCGTCCTTCGTGTCGTAGGCGAAGCGGAGGTAGACCGAATCGCCGACGACGTAGGGTTCGATGTCGAGCAGTTCGCCGTGGCTGGTCGTCGACTCGGCGGCCTCGCGCAGGCGGTCGGTGTTCTCCGCGACCCAGTCGATCACTGCCTTTGCCTCGACGATACCCTGGACGCGGAAGACGGGTGCGCGGGTCATCCCGGATTTCGTGACGCGGGCCTGCGCCCCATCCGCCGAACGGATCGCGGAGAGGCCACGGTTGACGCTCGCCAGCAGTGCGCCCTCCGTCGTCGCTAGGGGCAGGTAGTACTCCCCGGATGCGGCCCCGCCGTCGACCGCTACCGGGCCGACCACGCCCATCGGTAGCTGTGCGCCGCCGATGGCGTTCTCGATGTTCGGTTCGGCGTCGGCCGCGTCGAAAGCGTACTCGCCGACGGTCGACAGATCGGCCCCCGTCTCGCGCTCGACCACCAGGCGGCGCGCCGTCACAGCAGTCTCGTGATCGGTATGCTCTTCCAGTTCGTGCAGGCGCAGGTCGCCGTTCAGGACGCGGTCGGCGAGGTCGGCAGCGTCGGTCATGGTACGGGCATGGCCTGCCCGGCCCCTAACAGTTGCTCTTTCCGGCCGGTCGGACCGCTCGTCGACGTACACACCGCTCATCGGCTTATCGAACTCGAAGCGACAGACTACAGAATACGAAGTAATAAGCTATGCTTTTCGAAGTATGGACCGAAACACCGTTGTCGAACGCCCGAATACACCTCACTCGATGACGACTGTCCGTGATCTCTCCCCCGACGACGCCCCGGCACTGACCGCCCTCTACGAGGAGTACGAGTAGTGGGAGGACCGTAACGTCGAGGACGTCCGCCGCGCGCTCGCCGGGACGGAGGTCGCCGTGGGACTCGAAGCGGACGGCGAACTCGTGGCCTCGGCGCGCGTGCTGACCGATTAAACCTACTACGCGAACGTCTTTGACGTGCTAGTCGCGACGGACTACCGCGGGGAGGGCCTCGGCGAGACGCTGATGACGGCGGTCGTCGAGCATCCCGACCTCCAGGAGGTCGCCGGGCTCTCCCTGCTCTGTCGGCGCGGGCTAGTGCCGTACTACGAATCGGTCGGCTTCGATCTGTTCGACCCCGAGATGGAGGTGCCAGAGGGCGGTGTCGAACCGCTGGTGCGGATGACCTACTCACAGGCGTAATCACTCCACACGCCCGCCGAGCAAGCCCGGAGTGTTTTTGTCGTCGCCGCGCCTACGTCGACCCGATGCAACTGGGCTTTTTCGAGTCGCTGACGATGGTCGGCGCGCTCGCCGTCGCCATTCCGATGGTCTACGCGGGCAGTAACATCTATCTCGCCGGCAACTCGATCGGACTGCTGTTCGTCGGTCTCGGCGTCGTAATGGTGCTCGCGGAACGGTTCCTGACGACCCCGTTCGACGTGCCCTCGATCGTCGCGAAGAAGACCGTCGGACGGTTCATCCGGGACCCCGACGAGGCTGACTCCGACGCGCCGCCCGAGCACGAGTGATCGCATAGTATATTTCTTCAATTTTACTGCAACACCAACGGCTATGCAAATGTATTTATCATCCGTCCACAGACGGATCCGTATGGCTCTTCGATCGTTCGCCGGTGAACTCGGGATGGCGGTGTCCGTATTCGTCGGCCTCGTCGGCTTTTTCGCCGTACTGCTCGTATTGAACGTCGTCCTCTCCCCGTTCGGAATCGACGACCAGACGATCGGTATCGCCGCTGCCGTCGTCTTTTTCGCGTCGTTCTGGGCGATGGGACTGAAGTATTTTCTCGGTTCGTCCTGATCAGTCGCCGACCTGCATCCCCGGCGGATACTCGACGACCGGCCGTGCGCCGTCCTCTTCGACGAGTATCAGATCCCCCACAGCCACGTAGCCGTGCTCGGATGTGGCCAGTCCCGGCCGGAGCGCCAGCACTGTGCCGGCGGGGAGTTCGGCCGTCCCGTCGACAGGCGGCGACTCGTACGGGTCGAGGCCGACGCCGTGGCCGAGGTTCGCGATGACGTCGCCGGACTCCGGCGACGGGTCGAAGCCGTATGCGCCGAGTTCGGCGACCAGTTCGCGGTGGAGTTCGCCCGTCGTGACGCCCGCCCCCGCGTCGAGCGTCGCCAGTGCGGCAGACCGGGCGTTCGTCACTGCGACGTGGGCGCGGCGGTTCCAGCCCCCATCGCCGTCGACGACGAGAGTGCGAGTGAGGTGACCGTGATAGCCTGCTGGCACCCGCGGTGCAACGTCGACCGTAACCGTCGCGGCTTGCGGAATCGGTACGTCGACGCTCGGCGTCTCGGGCGGCCCGCCGACGCCGACCCGTGTGGTGCCGCTCGGGAGGCCACCTGCGGCGACCATCGCCTCGTCGATAGCTCCTCGCAGGCGAGTAGCCGTCAACAGTTCGCCATCCCAGAGTAGCCGATTGCCGGAGTGCTCCGCCTCGGCGAGCACCGCGCGTGCCCGGTCGACTCCTTCGACGGCGACGCCCTGTGCGAACGTGGTGCGGGTCTGCTCCCACTCCGTTTTCTCCCGGCGGGCGCGCTCGACGACGTCGCTCGACGCCAGTTCGTAGCCCGCCTCTTCGAGATAGAGCGCGGCGTCGTGAGGAATCGGCGGGGGGACGAGAACGGTTCCCGTCGTCTCTCCCGATTGTTCGTCGAGCACGCTCGCCGCCGCCTGCCCGGGATGTCGGCGTCGTGCATCGAACCGCCGGACCATGCTGGAGAACTCCGGGACGCCCTCGACCGTCGTCGGCAGACAGAGCACTGCCGCTTTCGAGGTGTAGACGAACGCGACAGGTGTAGCGCCGTCGTAGCCGGTGCAGTACCGGATCGACGAGTCGTGGCCCACGTGGACGAATCCGGTGGCGTCGCGCCCAGCGAGTTCGGCAGCCAACCAGTCGAAATCGGCTGTTGCAGGCGCTTTCGATCCGCTCATCCGGCTTACTGTGCTTCGAGGGGCTCTCGTGCTTCTATCAACAGGTCGTCGATGGGCCGCTCGTCGGGTTCGTTGTGGAGCAAGACGTCGATGGGGAGTGTGGGCGCGCCACTGACCAGGTTCTCCATGATGACGAGTCGCTCGCGAGCACGGCTCATCCCGACGTAGAAGACGCGCCGTTCGTTGTCGGTCAGCGTCGGGACGGGGTTGGTCGTCTTCGTGAACTCCTCACAGCCGGGGACGTCGGTCGGATCCTCGACCGTGGCGGCCATCTGCTCGACGACCTTCTCGGTCAGGTCGGTGCCGACGAAGACGTGGTCGGCCTCGCGGCCTTTCGCGCTGTGGATCGTGCCCAGTCGGACGCGCTCGGTGTCCATCCCGATATACTCGCCGACGGCGAAGTAGGCGGTGACGCTCTTTTTCTGGAAACTCGTCACTTTTCGGGACATGTCGGCCGCGGACTTCGGGCCGGGCATGAACGGGACGTGCTCGCCGATCAGGTCCGGTTCGATGGTGAGGTTTACGATGTCGTCGACGCCCGCTTCCTCCTCGCGGTCTTCGATGGCGTCGAACAGTTCGTCGCGGTCGTTCGAGCCGAAGGCCGAATCCGCGAGCATGTCGGCCAGTCGGCGCGCTTCCAGACCGTTGATCGGTTCGTCGGTGTCGAGTGCCTCGATCGCCTGGACGAACTGGGTCAGCCGGTCGGTCCACATCCGCTGGTCGGTGAGGACGCTGAACGGGATCCCTTCGGTGATGAACTCGTCGATGAACTGGAACATCTGGTAGCGCGCCCGGAACAGCAACATCACGGTCTCCTCGTCGGTCTCATCGACCGTCGCGCGGACCTCCCGAACCAGGTCGAGCATGGAGGGGCTTTCCTCGCCCTGTACGACGCCGCCCTCCTTGCGCGGGTTCAGGTCCTTGTCCTGGCGCTGGTCGATATGTTGGATCTCCCGGTTGACGACGTTCAGGACGTTCGAGGGGAGCCGGTAGGAGTTCGGCAGAATGACGTCCTCGTCGACTTCCTCGTCGAGCAGCAGGGCGGGATCGGCACCCTGCCAGGAGTAGACGACCTGATCGTCGTCGCCGGCGATCAGCACCTTCTGCATGTACGGTTTCCACTCCTCGTAGACGCCGTACTGCAGTTTGGTGATGTCCTGAAACTCGTCGATCACCAGGTAGTCGACGTTCGGGAGGAGGGAGCGCTGTTTGACGCGTTCGAGCATGTCGGCGAAGCCGACGACCCCCTGATCGCCCTTGTAGTTCCGCCAGGCACGGATCGCTTCGGGAACGTCGACACGGTCGTCGTCGCTCGGCCAGGTCGGCGTGTACTTCCCGCCGTCCTGTGCGTTCGGATCGACGTCCGGCGGCAGTCGGATCTCCTCGACGTCCCACTTGAACGGTACGTCGTACCAGTCGGAGACGTCACGCTGGGTGCGCTGGAGCCACTGGCTCGTCGCGATGATCTTGTTGCCAAGCGTCGTCGACCGGGCGGTTCGTCGGCCCCCACCGCCGTACTCGTCCTCGAACTCGATACCGTAGTCCTCACAGAACTCCTCCTTGTCGGACTCGCCGACGACGTCGTTCCGGGAGAGATCGAGCAGTTCGTAGGCCTTCGCGTGCATCGTGCAGACGTTGCCCTTGAGTGCTCGTGGGTTCTCGTCGAGTCGCTCGGCCAGCCGTTCGCGGATCTCCGCGGCGGCGGCCCGTGTGTAGGAGACGACGAGCACGTCACGCTGGCTCACCGTTCCGTCTTCCAGAAGGTCTTCGACCCGGTCGAGAAGCGCCGTCGTCTTCCCGCTTCCAGGACCACCGAACAGGCGGGTGACGGACGTATCGGCTGCAGTCATTACACAGTATCACTATACGAAACACTATAAGCCCCGTGGCTTCGCTCTGGGCCTATCAGCGGTCAGTTCCCCCGGGACGAGCGGGCTTCGCGGACGTCGCTTCCCTCCCGAATCAGGTCGTCACACTGCGGGCAGACCCGCGGTTCGTCAACGCCGCGGGGCGTGAACACTCGCGCGTAATCGACTGTGACAAACGAATTGCAGTTCTGACAGTGTGGCATGCGTTCTCCAGAGGAACGTGAGGAAGCCATCTATATAATTTTACTGGCGATATCGGCCTAAGAATTACAGATGGCTTCCCGGAGCGAACGGTCGAACGCGACGGCATGGGCTCCGGCACTCACAGAGGCACTGCTCCGGAGCACGATTGCAAAAAAACGTCGAACAGCGAGTCGTCTCTCCTTCGTTACGGTCGGGTCGGCGACCAACCACAGACGGAGCAACTGGATGCGTCTTCGTCGTGGAGACCGCCACATTCCGGACACTGTAGCTTGTTATAGTTCCGCTCCCATCCTACGGGTTCTGTTTCGTGGCCGTGACGTGAAAGGAAGTTGTCGATCAGATCGTCTCCGGCATCGTTGGGTGCGGACGCCATACACGGTACCTGTTCACACACCACGCTAATAAAGCTTGGTGGCCGGGAAACCCTTGCCAGTTCCTCCGCAAACCAACGGATCCGTGGACGAACGTACAACTATCTATAGTAATATGGCAAGTTTGTCACACCTAATAGCTCGCTCCGTCGGACGGTCCTGTCGGTGATACACGACTGACGGCAGTACAGTTCGGATCAGGCCTCTTCGAGGTCGAACTCCCAGGCGCGATAGCCGCCTTCGAGATTGAGCACGCGAGCGTCCTCGTCGACGCCCTCGTACGATTCGAGCATCCGTGCGGCCTTCTGTGAACTCTTGCCGACCGGGCAGACGACGACGATTTCGTCGCCCCAGTCGTGCTCGTCGACGCGCTGGGGGAGTTCGGGGAACGGAACGTTCTCGGCGCCGGGGATGTGCCCTCGGGCGAACTGGGGCGGCCGGCGGATGTCGACGACCTGCAGGTTGTCGCCGTTCTCCAACTTCTCGTTGACCGTTTCGGGTGCGATATCCTCGACCATCAATATCGGTTGTTCGGTTCGATTCGGGTAAAGGGCTTCGGCAGCGCGATGTTCTGCCGATCCGCTGTCGGAGTGCCCTCCTGAACCGTCCCGTTTATTCGAGTCCTGGTCCAAACAGTACGTATGAGCGATCTGAACCTCGACCCGGTCCAACTGGACCGGTACTCTCGGCACGTCATCATGGACGACGTGGGACCGGACGGGCAAAAGCGCCTGCTCGACGCCTCGGTGCTCGTGATCGGTGCGGGTGGGCTTGGCGCGCCAATCATCCAGTATCTTGCCGCGGCGGGCGTCGGCCGCATCGGCATCGCCGACAACGACGTCGTCGAGCGGTCGAACCTCCAGCGCCAGGTGATCCACGGCGACGACGACGTCGGCCGGCCGAAAGTCGATAGCGCCGCCGAGTTCGTCGCGGAGCTGAACCCCGATGTCGACGTCGATAAACACGAGACTCGCGTCACCACGGAGAACGTCAATGCGCTGATTGCCGACTACGACCTCGTGATCGATGGCAGTGACAACTTCCAGACGCGCTATCTCGTCAACGACGCCTGCACGCTTGCCGGGGTGCCGTTCACCCACGGTGCAATCTTCCAGTTCGAGGGCCAGATCACCACGTTCCCCGCGACCGAGGACTCACCGTGTTACCGCTGTGTGTTCCCCGAAGCGCCGCCGGATGGGATGGTGGCCGACTGCGCGACGGCGGGCGTGTTGGGCGTGTTGCCGGGCACAGTCGGCTGTATCCAGGCGACCGAAGCGGTGAAAATGATTCTCGGCCAGGGCGACCTGCTCGATGGTCGACTCCTGTTTTACGACGCGATGGCGATGGAGTTCGACGAGGTCGAGATCCGCAAGAATCCGGACTGTCCGGTCTGTGGCGACGACCCCGCTATCGAGTCCGTCCACGACGTCGAATACGTCGAGACGTGCTCGATCGGTGCCGACTGAGTTCTGTCTCGTGCTCCGTGGCGCTACGCACTGTTGCTCGCGACCGACTGCCGGTATCCCTCGCGCGCCTGATACACGAAGACCGCAAGTACCGACACCACGACGGTTCCCCAGATAACGTCCTGTTGCACGCCGGAGACGGTATCGGTGAACATCACCGAGAGAAGACCGAGCATGAGAACGACGACGCCCATCCGCGAGGCGCTGGAGACGGAGTCGTCGACGCGCATCAGATACGCTTGCGGGGCTACGTATCCGAATGCGACAAAGAGCAGGAACGCAACGACTGCGCCCCAGTCGGCGGGCATCCCGACCGTCGCTTCCACGGCGGTCAGCACTCCGAGGGCGGTGATTGTTGCCAGAGCGGACACTACGACGACGGCGTTTTCTCGGGAGGGCATACCCGACAGTTCGATAGGAATGATAATAAGCTTACCTTTCACGGCCGGAGTCCTCCCAGTCCGAAACTCCGACCGAGAGCGCCTGCAGAGACGAGTCCCGTGGCGAAAGCCTATTATCGTGCTCGCAAAGGTGGACGTATGAGCGAGAGCGCCGGACACGCGGCCGAGCGCGTGACCCTGGCACGGCTTCCGTCGGGGACGGAGATTTCGACGACGATCCACCGGTACGAGGGCGACGAATCGGGGCCGACGGTGTACGTCCAGGCCGCTCAGCACGGCCGGGAGATCAACGGGACCGAGGTGCTCCGGCGAGTTCACGACCGGCTTGCCGCCGACACTCGCGCGGGGACGGTGATCGCAGTCCCTGTGGCGAACCCGCTAACCTTCGATCGGGTCTCCTACACGACGCCCGAACAGCTAGACAGCGTCAACCCGAATATGAACCGCGTCTGGCCGGGCCACGACGAGGGGACGCTCCACCAGCGGATGGCCGCCGAACTCTGGGAGTACGCCGGTGATGCCGACATCGTCGTCGACCTGCACACGGGAAGCCCGGATATGTACCCACACGTCGTCTACACGGAGGGCGACGACCGCTCCAGATCGCTGGCCGAGACGTTCGGTACCGACCTCCTGCTGGCGGAGCCATCTGGCGAGGACGCCCCCGACGAGTGGCAAGAGCGCGGCTTCGGCGGGAAACTCCGGGTCGCCGCGGCCCGCGAAGGGATTTCGGCGATCACACCCGAGTTAGCACACAACAAACAGTTCGTCGAATCCGCAATCGATACCGGCGTGACGGGCCTGTTCAACGTTCTCCGCGAACTCGATATCCTGGCGGGGTCGCCAGTCGAAAACGGCAAGAGACAGGACGCGCGCAACCACCTTGGCAACGTCGACGCAACTGGATCGGGGCTGTTTCGGGTCACCGGCGATTACGAACTCGGTGAGACGATTCCCGAGGGGTCGACGCTCGGGACGGTGTACGATCCGGCGACCTACGAGACGCTCCAGACCGTCCGTACGGAGCGTGAAGGCGTCCTCTACGCGCTCACCCGAGAGGCGACAGTAACGGTCGGCGATCGGCTTGCGGGTATCGCCGTCGTCGACTAGAAGATGTTCGCCTGCCGGTAGACGTTGATGCCGTCGTCCGTAATCTCGTAGGGTTTGGTCTCCCGGGAGTGGTTGGCGTCGCGGATCTTCTGGATCTCGATGGCGAGTTGTGTCTCCCGGAAATCGGAGGGGCGGATGTACTGCAGGACGAAGACGGCGTCGGTGAGATACTCGACGATGCCGTGGCGGGAGGCGAACGCCGACTCCTCGCTCGCCTCGCTGGTCAGCAGCGTCGTGACGCCCGCTTTCTTCAGGCTCTTGGTGAAGCCGTAGATCTCGTTTCGTCTGGCCGCGCGGTCGTCGTACATCATCTCCAGCAGCGAGACCGAGTCGAGCACGAGTCGGGACGCCCCGAACTCGTCGATGAGTCGCGGGAGTTCGCTCCGGATGCTCTGAAGGCTGTTTGCCATCTCGACGGGGTCGATGTCGACAACTGCCAGATCCCCGTCTTCGGCGTACTCGTCGAAGGAGAACCCCTTCTCGGTCGCACTTCGGATGACGCGCCGGCGTGACTCCTCCAGGGTGATGTAGACAGCGCGCTCGCCGTTTCGCAGTCCTTCCGCGAGGAACTGCAGGCCGAGCGTCGTTTTCCCCGTCCCGGCGCTCCCGATGGCGACCATCAGCGCGCGGGCGGGGATGCCGCCCTGCACCATCGCATCGAGGCCTTCGATGCCGAGGGCGATCCGGTCGATATCCGAGTCGGGATCCCCCTCGAACCCGCCGCCGCCGAGCGTCTCGAAGTCGTCGGCCCCCATCTCAAACTCCCCGTCGATGTCGAACTCCTCGTCGATATCCAGGTCGTCACCGTCGGCGGAGACGTCATCGGACTCCGCTGGAATGTCGGGAGCCTGGCCGAGCGCGTCGCCGAACCCCCGATCGAACAGTCCGCTATCGCCCGCCCCCTCGTCAGTACCAGGATCCGTCTCGTCGACCGTTCTGGCGTCCCGCTCTGCGTTCTGGAGGCTCTCCAAGGGGTCCGGCTTCTCGTCCACGGCTATCTCTTCGAACGCGTCTTCGAGGTCGTCGGCAGCCTGATCCACCGACGAGGACCGTGCGGCCACCTCGTCCGCTTCGTCGTCTTCGCTTCCTGGCGCTTCGGCGTCGTCTGCATGCTCGTCGGCCTCCTCGAGAGCCCACTCGCCCGAGAAGAGGTCCTCCGCGTCGCCCTCTTCCGCTGCAAGCGCCTGCTCGAACCAGTCGTCGTCCTCGTGGTCGGGATCCGTCTGCGCTTCCTCGGGGTCGTCGTTCTCGTGACCGGAACCGTCGCCCTCACTCACGACGCCCACCTGCGGTTTCGGCAGTATCGGTAGCCCGGCAGTGGCTCCCAGCAGTCGCTGGAGATGGTCCGTTACCCGGGCGCAACCCTCCTGACGCGTTGAGCGTGTTCGTATGGTTCATATCGGTTCCGATAGCATCGCTGGACAACGGCCGTACTATCTCCAATCAGACACCGGGTCCTGATTAACTTTGCTCCAGTCCCGCCGTCAACGGGGGGCTTTTTACTCCCCGCATGCTACCCGACTCCATGTACGTCGGGATTGTCGCACAGCGGGACAACGAGCAGGCAGTGAGTCTCGCGGCCGAACTAGTCGGGACGCTCGAAGCGGACGATCTGACGACGACGCTCGACACCGCCACCGCTGGCGCACTCGACCGTCCCGGAGTCGACGTCAACGAGATGGCCGAGTGTGATCTGGTCGTCTCCATCGGCGGCGACGGCACCTTTCTGTACGCCGCCCGTGGCGCGGGGTCGACGCCGATCATGGGCATCAACCTCGGCGAGGTCGGCTTTCTGAACGCCATCGCGCCAGCCGATGCCATCGAGGCCGTCACCGCCGAAGTCGAACAGCTCCGCGAGACGGGCCGGGCCCGCTCGCGAGAGATACCCCGCCTCCGGGCGAGCAACGGTGACTGGTCGCTCGAACCGGCGATCAACGAGATAGCGTTTCAGGGTCCCCAGCGAGGCCATGGTAACGGGGCCGACTTCACCGTCCGCGTCGATGACGAAGTGTACACGACCGGCCACGCGGACGGCGTGCTCGTCTCGACGCCGACCGGTAGCACTGCGTACAACCTCAGCGAGGGTGGTCCGCTGGTCCATCCCTCTATCGAGGCAATCGTCCTCACCGAGATGTGTCCGACGGACTCGATGCCGTCGCTTGCTGTCGACATCGACAGCACAGTGTCGGTCTCCGTTTCGGGCGCCGAGGAGGCGTTCGTGGTCAGCGACGGTCGGACCAGAGAGCGGATCGATCCGCCGGCCACTGTCACCGTCAGTACGGCCGAGGTCCCGGTCAGAATCGCAGGGGGAAGCGTCGACTATTTCGAGGCGCTGAAGAAACTGGAGTGACCCTCTCGGCGAGTAGCAGAAGTGCCCCTATCGAAAGGACTAATCAGTTGACACCCTTAAAACGGTTCGATGAGTGAGCAACTGCCGGACGTCCAAGCGACGCGCCCGGACGTTACCGTTGGCCTGAGTCAGGTCGGCGTCACGGATGTGGAGAAACTGGTCAAACTCGCCCGCCCCAACAAGCGCCCTATCGTGCTGATGGCCGAGTTCGAAGTGTTCGTCGATCTGCCCTCCTGGCGCAAAGGCGCCGACATGAGCCGAAACATGGAGGTCATCGACGAGACGCTCGAGGACGCGACCCGGGACGAGGCCTACCGCGTCGAGGACGTCTGTGGCGACGCCGCCGAACGTCTGATCGAGAAACACGAGTACACCAGCGAGGTTACCGTCGCGATGGAGGCCGAACTCGTTCAGCGCGAACAGACGCCGGCCTCCGACAAGGAGACCCAGAGCACCGTCGATATCACTGCGAGTGCAACGGCGACTGAGGACGGGACTCGTGAGATGATCGGTGTCGACGTCACCGGGATGACGGTCTGTCCCTGCTCACAGGGGATGTCCGAATCCCGCGCCCGCGACAAACTCGAAGAACTAGATGTAGATGCCGACGCAGTCGAGGAGTTCCTCGACGATGTCCCCCAGCCGGGACACTCCCAGCGCGGCCACGCCAAGATCACTATCGAGAGCCCCGGCGCACCCGAAGTCGACCTGCGCGACCTGATCGAAGTCGCCAAAGACTCGATGAGCGGTCGGATCTACAACATGGCCAAACGCCCTGACGAGGACCACATGACCTACGAGTCCCACGCCGACGCCAAGTTCGTCGAGGACTGCGTCCGTGCGATGGCCGAGGGCGTCGTCGAAGAGTTCCCCGACCTGGGCGACGACGCGGTGATCTCCATGCGCCAGTCCAACGACGAGTCGATCCACCAGCACAACGCCCACGCCGAACGACATATCGGGATGGGCCAACTCCGCGCGGAAGTCCGGAACTGAGCCCCCGGCGTCTGACGGACGCTATTTTATAACCGGTCGGCTGTACCCGGACAATACCGTTGCCGATGGTGGGTGAGGCCGGACGCGTCGAGCGTAACTGGGAACTCGATCCCGCCCCGAGCGGCTGTGAGGACGGCGAGAACTAGAACGAGAGGGTTCGGGCGTCTTCCCAGCGCGGGACGAACTCGTCGTGGATGTTGGTCGCAAACTCTGGGTCTTTCAGATCGATCATGCCGAACGTATCGTTTGCCGCCAGCGGATGGGGAACCTGGATACAGACCTCGACGTCGTCGATGATGTTGAACGTCCCCGTCACGTCATCGCTGACCCGAACCTCGTAGTCGGGGCTGGGCGAGAGCGTTTCGCGGTGGCGCTCGCCGACGGTCTCGGGCAGGGAATCGACTAGCCCGGGCGTCATCAGCACCTTGATGTCGATGCCGCGGTCGATAGCGGCTTCGAGTTGTTTTGCGACGAGCGTTCCGATGTCGCCCTGATCGAACAACGAGGTCTGGTCGGAGGCGACGACGACGATCCGTTCGTCGGCCGCCGAGAGTCGCTCGACGAGCAGGTCGGCGGTCTCTTCTGCGCCGACTGCGGCCGTCCAGAACTGGTCTTCGACCGGCTCTGCGGCGTGGAGTTCGGTCGCCAGATCGTCGACGATCTCCTCGTACTGGTCGGCCTTCTCTTCGAGTTCGCGTTTCTTGTCGTCGAGCAGTCGATCGAGCGCAGTCGAGGGCTCGACGGCGACGTACTTTTTCGGCCTGCTCGCGGTCTGGGTCCGGACCAGGTTGTACTGTTCGATACTGTTGAGCACGTCGTAGATCCGGCCCATTGGCACGTCACTCACCCGTGACAACTCTTTCGCAGTTGTGGGTCCGGTGTTGAGAAGCGACCGGTATGCACGTGCCTCGTACTCGGATAGCCCGAGATCCCTGAGACTGGCCATACCCCCAAAAAACGCTCGAACAGTATAAACGCACCGACCGTTTGTAATCTATGTTACTCGGTCGAGAGCTCCCGGACGCGACTCTCCAGTTCGGCCGGATCCGCCGCTGGCTCTGCCGAGCGGTCGCCGCGCTGTACGAGTGCAGTGCCGTCCTCGATTCCCGTCGTCTCTGGGACAACGACCTTCTCGTGGTCGCCGACGCGCAGTGCGGCGCGGTGCAGTTCCGAGCCCGCGGAATCCGCGACGTGAATCGTCAGCGTGTCGTGTAGCAGCCGAGCGGTGACCGACCCGAAGCCAGCCACCTGCGGCCCGAAGCGGTCGTACGCGCCGGCGAAGGCTTCGACGGTCTCGCAAGCGACTTCGCGGTACCGATCTTCGCCCGTGATGAGGGCCAGATCGAGCAACGCGTCGGCCATCTCGACGTTGTCGTCGAGCGGCCGGAGCGGCCTGTCGAGCAGGCCCAGCCCCGCTGCGGGGCCGTCGCGGAACGAGCCCTCGGTAAACAGTTCGTCGATGGTCGCGTCGGCGACTGTCCGCGCGAGTTCGACCGTCTCGGCACCGAGGACCTCTCTGGCAGTGAGCAGCGCCGCGAGGGTGTGCGCCTGATCCGACAGGAGGAGGCGTTCGACCGTCTCGTCGCCCTCGTAATGGAGTATCTCCCCCCCGTCGATCAGTTCGGCACGGAGGTGCTCGAGTGCTCGCTCGGCGTACTGGCGGGCCCGGTCCTCGTCGGTGTAGGCGTAGTAGGTCAGCAGGCTATCGATAGCCAGCGCGTTCCGGTCGGCGAAGACCGTTTCGTCTACGGGGGGTGCGTCCTCGCCCTCGCGCTCGGTTGGCTCCAGCGTGTAGTAGCTTGCTCCGCTCCCTGCGGACTGACTGCCGGCGAACGCCGAGCCAGTCCACAGCGTCGTCGTCAGATAGTCGAGGGTGCGCTCTGCCGGCTCTCGGTACTCATCCCGACCGGTGTAGAGATACGCGTTGGAGAGCGCCCGGACCAGCGCGGCGTTCGTGTCCAGTAGCTTCTCGTAGTGTGGGTCCGCCCAGTTCTCCTCGACGGCGTATCTGAAGAAGCCCCCGGCGTACTCGTCGAGCAGGTTCGTGGTGATCGCACTCAGCGTGCGTAGCGCCTGCTCGCGCTCGCGCTTGAGCGCGAACTCGACAGTCCGGGGCATCGGGAACTTCGCTTCGGTCCCCCACCCCCCGGCGCGTTCGTCGTAGGTCTCGTGTAGCGAGCCGAGGAAATGTCGCTCGATGTCCTCGCTTAGCGCGCCCGACGGTGGCCCCTCGCCGTTGACACTGCGCGGGATTCGCCCCGCGGCGGAGCCTTTCGAGTCCCACATCTTCCGGACGCTCGTGATCACCTGGCGCATCCCGTCGGGGCCGAGATAGCCCGATCCGGTCAGTAGCTCGCCGTCCGGCGTGAGAAACACCGTCGAAGGAAAGCCGCCCATGTTGTACCGTTCGCGGACGCGAGGCTGACGGTCGACGTCGACGCGAACCGGCACGAAGCCATCGTTGATGTTCGCGGCAATACGGGGCTCGCTGTACGTCTCCCTGTCCATCTCGTGGCACCACGAACACCACGTCGCCGAGAGCGACAGCAGGATCGGTTTGCCCGCCCGGTCGGCGATTTCGAACGGCTCCGGCCCCCACTCGTGCCACTCGACGTTGGTCCGGGCTGCGTGTTCGTCCATGTCACCGGCTACGCCGCCGCGGGGGTAAGGGCTTCGGGACGGCCTCGGGCCATCTCGGACGGCGCTCCGCGTTTCGGCCGACGAGTATCGAGTGTTAAGCGTTTTCACCGCGGAGCCGCTACCCTGTCGTATGTTCAAGCGGATTCTGGCCCTGCTGATGCTCATCCCGCTGCTTGACTCGGCGCTCCTGGTCGCGCTCGGGTTCTACTGGATCGGTGGGCTCGAGATCGTGCTCCTTGTCGTCTTGACGGCGCTGATCGGGACGCTTGCCGTCCAGGCCGAGGGTAAACGGACGATCCGAAAGCTCCAACGCACCCTCCGGACCGGCAGCGTCCCGACGAACGAACTGATCGACGGCGGCTTCCTGATCGCTGCTGGTGCCTTCCTGCTCACGCCGGGGCTCGTGACGGACCTCATCGGCTTCCTGCTCGTCATCCCGCCGACCCGGATCGCGATCAGAGCCGTCGCCAAGAAGTTCGTCATCGTGCCCTACCTCGACAAGCAGACCGACGGCTTCGCTACTGGCAAGGTCTACACCTTCGGCTTCCCCGAGGACACGTCCGGCGGGGGGATGGGAACCGGATCGGGCCAGACCGAGAGTCCCTTCGATGTCGGTGGGAGCTCCGAGGGGAGCGACGACGACGTCTACGACCTCGGCGACGACTCCTACGACGTCGAGTTCGACGATTCGGACGACTCACCCGACCGCTGACCCCCCCGCAGACCACGGGAGGGCGTCACCTGATGACAGTGATCGGTGGACGCGAAGAAGGAAACGCTTAAACACAAGAGCACACTACCCGATAATGCGTTCGAGGGCCAATAGCTCAATTAGGTTGAGCGCTCGGCTGATAACCGGGAGGTTCGCGGTTCAAATCCGCGTTGGCCCACTCCCTTTCTTTGTGATTCCAAACCCACACACGGGACGGTGTTACTTATAAATACCGCCTTCTCAAATCCATCCATCTCAACAGACGATCTGTTGAAGAGAGATTCAATCTGCCGCTGTCTTGCGATTGACTTCAGCCGAAATTTCAATTACCATACCTTTTAGTGCCTGTAAATCAATTATCTAACATGGAGCTATCACCTCGCCTGCTTGCTTTTCTCGAACACGAAATGGAGCAGATTAAGGATGATCGAGATCGAGACTCGGAAGATCGTCATAATGCTTCCTCAGTGCTTGGACGCATTGAGGGGGAGTTAGAGCTTAAACAAAGTCAGAACATGACCGACGACGTTGACGCGAAAGAACTACTCTCATAAATAAAAAAATCCCACCGAGCGTTAACCCGATGGGATAGCGAACAATCTTCTCCGACTCAATGCGTTCTAATTCGGAAGCAAGAATTGAATTCAAATATATCGCTATCTGAAGTTCGCTTATCCTGTAGCTCCATCCATGGACCCGCTTGTTCACCTTCGCTGCAATACTAATACGGACACTTAGGAACCCAGATTTTCTGATCTCAGAGGAGAAATTTGAGAGAGGGGGTCACATATGTATCCATTCAGTAACCCGGATCAATGTTCCAACCCAATACTAATAATTCTGTTAGTTATCTACTTATTCAGTATATATTATAATTAACCAGAGTAACCGCAGATCTTCCGTGTGCTGGTCCCTGATACATTTATTCAAGAAAAACGCCCCATCCCACTCATAATCTCAAAGAACTTGCTCACGCCCCTCTTATATCCATTAGAATAGATACGAATCCCCATCAAGATCCCCAAAGTACACCAAGCAACAGACCGAGATCCTCATTCTTCCGTCTTGATACTACATCTCTATACTTTAGTTGATACTGAGAGTTTCAATCACGAGTTCTAATTCATTGAGGGCGGGAATATCGTACTCTATTGTAGTCTATTATATTACTACTACTAACTACAGTACTACTATATTATACTGTTATACTATACTACTACTATATTGTACTGTACTATATTATCCGTATTATGGTAATATATATCTACAATATTTTTTACTGAGTAGAGCGGGAGGTAGGTATGAGAACAACACTTAATTTGATTAATATATAAATTCCATCTATTATTTATTTTTGATATATGGGCCGACTCAATGCAAAAGAACACCAGAGACAGATTACAAAGATTTACTCACCAGATTCCTGTGATCAAGAAGGAGATGAGGTCAGCTCAATCTCCGACACTCTCCATATCATAGATCTTCCTTCGAGAAAATCAACCGAGTACTGTTCTCTGCCAACCATTCGGCGTGTGATTCATACTCCGGATCGTATTCAGCAACGAGCGACCAGAAGGATTCGTTATGATTCGACTCTCGAAGATGTGCGAGTTCGTGAACGACAATGTAATCCACCACCTTGGGAGGTGCCATCATCAAGCGCCAGTTCAGGCCAAGTGTTCCCGTAGTCGAACAACTCCCCCACTTTGTACGCTGGTTCCGTATCTCGATCTGCTTGTATTCGACTCCCATCTGCTCTGAATAGTAGTCCGCTTGCTCAACGAGATATTCTCGCGCTTTCTTCCGATACAAGTTTTTGAGTGTCTGCTTGATCGAGGACTGCTCAACCGCACTCTTCCGAAGGCGAATCACATCATCAGTTACAGCATGACTCGTCGCGGATTCGATGATCAACTCTCGTTCTTCTCCGAGATACGGGAACGACTCACCAGCCTCAAAAGAGCGATCTGGAATGTCTTCACGGTAACTGTCGTAGGTACGCTGCTTTTCCATCACCCACGCTGCATTGTCTCGAAGTAGCTCCGACGGCTGGATTTCCTCCGAATCTGGAACGACAACCGTCACGCCGTGTATGTCCACATCAATCCGGGGTTCTGTAGCGTCGTCACTATGACGAACCTCGTATTCAACAGTGTTGCCGAACAGTTCGATCTCATGGAACTGTGACTCAGCCATTGTTCTGAATCAGGTAATCCCGAATGGAGTCCACAAACTCGTCATCGTTCTGAATCAGGTGCCCAAGGTCGTATTCGACGACCAGAACATCCAGCAGGATGCGTTCGATTTCAGCGATGGTCTGTTGGTTCGTTTTCCAGCCGGAGTAAGCACGATCAATACGTTCCTGAAACTGCGAGACGATCTCCTCCGCAACGGCTTCTGCTTGCTCGTCAGAGTCAATCGCTTCTGGAGTCTCCTCTGTCAGATGGGTATAGATAGCGAACTCAGCATTGTCCATCCCTTGCTCATCAGCTTCCTCCTCGACAGTCAGTATCTCCTCCTCAACTGATCTCAGGGCATCAACTGCCTGAGGATCGCTAATATCGTCGCCTTGCCAACGTTCGACTATATCGGTGACGCGCTCACTCAGGCGTTTATACCGCGGGTTCTGGTTCTCTCGTGGATGGAGATGGTCCCGTGTGGCGTGGGCAATCTGTGATGCTTTCACTCCTGGGTTCTCCAAGCCCTCGACGTCTTCGAGATATTCCTCTCCGAGCTTGTAGGTAGGGAAATCGCGCTTGATCTGCGTGATCTCCACGTTATCGCTGATGATCTCACGGGTTTTCTCACGCATATCGTCCTCGGGGTCATCATCTCCGGAGGTAGTTCGCTTGAATGCGACGTGTATCCGACTGAGCCATTTGTACTCCCGGTCAATCCCTTCGTTAACAAGGCGTCCATCGGGAGCGATGGCTTCGTAGAGGTTCTGAAGCCGACGGAAGCCCTGCTTGAAATCACGCCGTTCTGGATGGGTGCTAACACGCTCGACGGCCTCGTAGGTTGCTTCCTGTGTATCGTCTTTGGGTATCCCATCAAAGATCTCCATAACGGACTCCAACTGGTCCACGAGATCGTCATAGAGTTCGTCCTTGTCCTGTGCGGCGTAGGCTTTCGTCTCGGCGTCGTAGTCCAACGCCTCATCTATGTTCTCGAAGACGCCCTGGAAGTCCACGATCTCCCCGTTCTCTTTCCCAGCAGCAGGACGATTCGTCCGGGCAATCGCCTGCATGAGATTGTGGTTCTTCAGGTTCCGATCGAGGTACATCGTCTTCAGTACAGGCGCGTCGAAGCCTGTCAAGAGCATATTGTGAACGACGAGGAGTTTCGGGTTCTCGTCATCCTTGAACGCCTTCACGATACTGTCGCGCTCCTCAGAATCCGTGTGGAACTGTTGAATGAGGTCCGGGTCGTCGTTGGTCGCCGTGTAGAGGACTTCCACTTCATCTTCTCCACGCCGCTCAATGAGGTGTTCTCCGTACATCGCTGCCGACCGTCGGCTTGGAGTGACCACCATTCCCTTCCAGCTGTTTGGGGCAACGTGTTCGTCGTAGTGTTGGTCGATCTCCTCAACAGCTCGATCAACTCGCGGTTCGATTTCTGCGAGTGTAGTGGCGTTAACGTTCTCGCGGATAGCGTCACGCTTCTCCTCGGTCGTGAGGCCTCGGAACTTCTGTTCAAACTCCTCATCTAACCCCGCTTCGTCGATTTCCCACTCCATCTCGTGGCGGAGTGTGAAGTAGACGGGAAGAATCAGGCCGTCGTCGATTCCCTGCTTTACTGAGTAACGGTGCAGGTAGTCTTCCCCCTCGGGAGAGAACTCACGGAACGTGTTCCGATCTTCGTGGCGTTCTCCCTCTCGAACAGGTGTCCCGGTAAAGCCAAAGTGATAGCACTCAGGTAACGCTGCATTGAGGCGGCTACCAAGGTCGGCTTCCATGAAGCGGTGAGCCTCATCAGACATGACTATGACCTCATCATTGCCCTGTTCCTCCGGCTCAACATCCTGGAACTTCTGAATAGTCGTGAGGACAAGCTCGCTTTGCCCCCGCTCAATGAGTTCTTGCAGATGGTCGATACTCTCGGCTTCCGTCCACTGCTCCAGCGAGAGATTCGCCAGCTGGTCGCGCATCTGGCTGTTGAGCTTGTCCGTATCGACGATGATGAACACCTGCGGGCTACGTGCTACATCACGCTTCAGGAGATTCTCAGCAGCGTACAGCATCGTGAAAGACTTCCCGGACCCCTGGGTGTGCCAGATGAGCCCCCGATCGTGTTCACCCTCATCGACGCGATCGAGGATAGCGTTCACGGCGTAGTACTGCATATACCGCGGGACAATTTTCGCATCGCCGCCAGCTCGTCGCTCGTAAAAGACGAACCGCTTGAGTAGATCAAGGAGGTTCTTGGGGTTGCACAATGCCCGTACCGCCTGATGCATCTCGTTGTCAGCCTCGTACTCTGGAGGAGCATCGTTCCACGGCTCGTAGAACTCCTTTGGAGCGCCGATCGCACCGTATCGCAGTTCCATCGTGTCGGCGGCGACGTTGAATAGACCGGGGACGAACAGCCGGGGTACGTCGTCCTCGTAGTCTTTGAGATCGCGGACGGCGTCGTGCCAGTCGTTATCCTGCGCGAGGCTCTTGAGTTCCATCGTCACGAGTGGAATCCCGTTGACGAACAGATTCACGTCCGGGCGGATGGTCGTCTCGCGGGAGACAGAGAACTGATTCACCGCGTGGAAGCGATTGTTCTCAGGGTTCTCGTAGTCGATGAGGTCAACGTAGATCGTGTCGGTCGCCCCGCCATCGCGCTGGACATTAAACTTCTTGCCCTTGGTGAGTAACTGGTAGAACGCGCGGTTGCCTTGCATCAGGTTATCGACGTCGAGGTCGCGGCGGAGGGAGGAAACGAACTTATCGACGTTGTCCTCGGTCACTTCTTCATTCAACGCGATGACCTGCTCGGCAAAGAGATTCCAGTAGATTACCTCATGGCTGTCGCGCTCGTAGGCATCGTCAAGGACGTTCGCACCACGGTCGCCGTCCTGTCCGTGTGTCTCCCATCCGACGCCGTCGAGCCACGAGAGAAGCGAGCGTTCGACGCCACCCTCGGATGGGATGCTAACCATACTGTACGATTTCCTCAGGCACCTCTATGTTAGTGTCGGTTGTGCGGACTGTTCCCGAAAGGAGGTCTTGCATTAGACCGCGTTTGAGACGTTCCTGCTGAGTCTTGACTCTTTTCTCCGTCTCAATCTGTTTGTCAATACTCTCCAGAATAGCAACTATTTTTGATTGTATCTCTACAGGCGGTACGGGAACACGAACCTTTGAGAGGAGGGATTTTGTGAGAGATTTGACTGCTCCCTCCTGAACAAAGCGGCCCATATCCACGTCTGAGAGATAGTAATACAGAAAGAGAGGTTTCACTTCTTCTCCGACAATACCGATTTGGTTGTTGTCTATCGCAGAATCTTGGGCCAATATTCTCCTCTTATTTGTCATTATGGCCGCCCCCCGTTTCGGGAGAATAACTGTCCCCTCAGGTTGGATATTACATCCGACTTCTTCAGCAATCTCTTGCGAGATATAATTTTGCGCCCCTGAAACGTATCTTCGATAGTCATTAGTGTCGCTTACTTTAATAAATGGATAGTCCCCTTCTGAACTCCCCTGATATTCTTTAGGGAACGCATCTCCATTAATCAGAGTGCCTACACTTTCCATAGTTTTCAATTCCCAATCTTTCGGGAACTGTCCCATAGGGGTAGTCTTAGTTTCAGACTGCTCTCCAACACCGTTTCTGAATAGGTTCCTGAGTGTACCCTTCTGTACCCGTCTAAGGCGATTAATAACGTCTTCAGTCTTCTCAATCGCTTGGTCAACGTTGTGGAGTACGGTGGCGATTTTGCGCTGTTCAGAGATTGGAGGGAGCGAGACTCTGAACTTCTCCAAAATAGACTTACTGATATTTTGCTGTCCAGAGCCAGCACTGAGGCTCTCCAACTGTTTTTTATCATGTACCAGTTGGTAATACAGATAGTGCGGAAGTAGACGGTCGTCTGGGATAATACCACAGCAAGCCTGGTTCGTCGTCGCCTCAGTGTCTAACATCGACACCTCGCCCGTGGTAGCCCCATACATCGCAATCAGGACGGTTTTCGAAGGAAAAAGCCGAGCGGTTGATTCTTCCAGACCTTGTTCTGTTATTGACTGTTCAGTAGAGCCGATTTTCAGTTGTCCCAGTTCACCAGTTTTGACCCACGGAATATCACCACCGTAGTATTCGTCTTTGTCAGTGTCCGGGGTCCCTCCGGCTTGTAGTTGTTCGACTAATTTCCTCAGTTGATGTTCTTCCCAAGTTGTCTCTTGAGTATCGTCGTTAGAAGACTCAACAAATTCGTCCAACGTCGCGTCTTCACTCATAGTTCAGTGCCTCCATGTGCTGGTCCATCGTCGCCTCAATCTCGTCGCGTTCGGCTTGGAGTTCCCGGAGTTTGGAAAGTTCTTCCTCAACGTCAATATCTTCCTCCGGCTCCGTGGTATCGACGTATAGCGCGATGTTGAGATTGTAGTCGTTCTCTCGAATTTCGTCCAGCGATACCGTGCGGCTCACGCGCTCCTCGCTCGCCCACTCGCGGAAGTTCTCAACGGCGTGGTCGAGTCCACCCTCAGTGAGAATATTCTGATTCGATTCCTCTCGATAGAACGCGTCGTCTGCGGCGTGTATAAACTGTACTTCACCCTCGCGCTCGGCGGGCTTGTTCGTGTTCAACACGAGAACGGCGGATGGGATCGAGTTGTTCTGGAACAGGTTCTCAGGCAGTCCAACGATGGCCTCCACCATATCGTTCTCCAGCATATGCGTCCGATAGCGTCCCTCGTGCTTGCGGAACAGCACGCCGTGGGGAATGACGATAGCGGCTTTGCCCCCCGCCGCATCGCGCTCGGGACGCTTGAGTTGTTCAGCTATATGCATAATGAAGGCGTAGTCTCCCCGATCTGCTCGCGGAAGTTTCTCGTGCCAATGTTTGAAGCGGCCATACGAATCGTCTTGAAGTTCGTCTTTCGCCCAATCAGCCGAGAACGGGAAGTTTGCCAGCACCCGGTCGAAGCGCGTGAGTTCGCTGTTCTCCTCGTCGGCGAATGCGGGACTCGAAAGGGAGTCCTCGCGCTCTATCTGCCCATCCAGCCCGTGAATGGAGAGGTTCATCTTGGCGATGGCCGCAATGTCTGGGTTGATTTCCTGCCCGCTGAATTTGAGTTTCTTCTCGTCACCGCCCTGGTTCTCGCGATAATACCGTGCGGCCTCGATGAGCATCCCGCCTGAGCCGACAGTCGGGTCGTGGAAGGTCATCCCGTCATCGAAGTCATCGACAAGTCGAACGCAGAGATTGACGATTTGCGGGGGCGTGAAGAACTGCCCACCGGACTTCCCTTCCTCCTCCGCGAAGTGGCGAACCAGATCCATATACGCCTCTCCAAGCATATCTGGGGGAACGCTATTTCGGTCGAGATCGTACGTCGTGAGATGTTCGACGAGTTTCCCGAGCCGGTCGTCATCGAGCGCGTCGGCGTTGATGTAGTCCGCGCGGAAAACGCCCGTCAGTTCGGGGTTCTCCTCGGTGAGCGCCTCGAAGGCTTCGTCCAAGGCTTGGTCAACGTTGTCCGAGACAGAGCGAATGTCCTCCCACAGATGGCCTTCGGGAACAACGGGAATGTCGTAGAGATTCTTCCGATGTGCGAAGTCCTCGCCGTACTCCTCGACAGTCTCAGCGTATTGTTTCTCGAACTCATCGGAGATCGACTTGTAGTAAACGAGCGGTAGGATGTACTCCTTATAGTCGGTTGGATCGACTGCATCGCGGATTATATCGGCACATTTGAACAGATGGGATTCCAGCTCATCCAACGAAATAGTCATGGGCATAGTGTTCCGTTCAATCGTAATATGTCCTGTGATGGGATTCGATAGGTGCTCACAGTAATTCTACAACTCTACTGCTGGTAGCATACGTGCAGATGCCATGATTAAGTTCTATACTCCACTGCATTGAGGGGGAGAGAATACTGAGAGTACCCGCGACTCTGCTCACGGAAGACCGCCTCGATGTGAGTTTGTCTTGTCGCCCTCAACAAGGACTGCATCACATAGCCGACGACGCTTGAGTTCTATATCATCCGAAGAAGATACTCTTTGCCAGTGAGATTCATTTCACCATCAATCCGCTTGTAGAACTCGGGGTGTCCTTCTACCTTTGTATATCCCCAATTCGCACTCGTAATAGTTGATAATATACTTTTAATGGATTTATTAGACTGTTTTGTAGGTCTAATAATTACCCATGTTTTATTCCAGAATTACATCGCATTGAGTGGGGGAGAATTGTTTTACTGAGTTACAATAGGACTTTTTAAATTGTTGGACTTAGTGTCTCGTCTGATTAAGAAGCTAAGAAGAGATCTAATCCCACTCAATGCGTTAGTGTATTGTATTTTGATTGAGAGGGTAATACTCCCTGTCTTTCCGAAGTTTGACGTATAAAGTATATACGTAAGAATTCGGAAACCTACTCCAACTGTCCGAACTCCGTGAAATCCTCCAGTCGCTCGTTCGACCAGTGGTATGCGTTTCCACGGCCTCCCCGTCGATGTGTTACATACCCTTCCTCGTCTAACTCCTGCATCAGCTCACTAACCTGCCGTTTGCCGATCGAAGTCTTTTCTGCGATCTCGCTATTCGTCACCTCATCATCTGGCCACTGTTCCGATTCATTGAGTCCCACGACAACTTCCTGCATTCCCCTTGACCATGTTTTGACTTTCCCGCGTGCGTCAGGAGTTACCCAATAAGGGAGCCGAGACGTATGGACATACACCGTCGCCCCGCGTTCTCCATTACTCGGTGTTCGACCGAATCGCATCACTGCTTGCAGGACTTCCTTTTCAACGACAGCTTGGAATAGTGCATTTCCGAGTGAACCGAAATCGAGATCAACGCCACGGGTTACTCTACCGTCTTCGTCCACTTTCCGTTCGACAGCATCTCCATTGAGAGCGCCCCATCGTTGAATTGCTTCGCTTTCCGGAGGATGTGGACTTCCGATTACCGCTCCCAGTCGTGTTTCGGCGAACTCGTTACTCCCCTTGAGATTTCCATAGTGCTCTGCCGACTCAATGTATTCTTCCAGGGAACTCGATTCGTACTGTTCCTTCGCCTGTTTCGAGGTGATAACTGCTGGACGACTGCCCTCCCGCTCATAGATGCCTTCCAGTAAAGATCCATCCGACCTGATATTGACGTGTGTTCCGCTCTGGTAGGGTTTTGCGCCAGCATTCGTCTGGATGATCTGGAGATCAAGAACGTCTCGAAGATACTCCTGCTTCTCCTCGTCAGATTCAAGAACTTCCTCGTGCTCCAACCAATCACCACCGAGAACAAGCCGCCATTTGGTGATCGTTGGAGTACCGTCAAGGACGACTACGCTTTCCGCATTATAGAGTGGGGGTGGAACAAGAACTGTCCACTCATCCTCTGGACTGCGAACAGCTCTCCGCCCTGATCCAAGTTTTGCGTACTCCCACTCATTCTCCAGCAGTTGAAATTCAAGTCCAGCGTGGGTAAGCAGTGGGGCATGGGCATGGAATCCCGGCCTCCGTTGCAGGTTGACCCGTGTATCTCGATGTGAGTAGAAACCGAGGTCCTCTTTCCACTCCTTGATAGCTTCCTTGTACTCGTCATTACCTCGGCGTCGAATCAGATCCTTCCAGTTCTTGAAGGGGAGATCGTCTTCCTCTTTCAGATAGTTGCTCACCGCTCTCGTGGCCTCAATGTGTGTTGGCTCGAAAAAGTATGCATCACCGGGGAACTCGTCAAATGCGACATACCGATTTTCGAGGTATTTCGGATTATGGGCCTGCAAGTAGTGGCCGATCAGAATGTCGTAGTCATCAGGGTTGAACTCCCGTTTCTCCATATACGAACAGCGACCTTCTCGTTGGCAAGGGAGCGGTTCTCCAAAGTATCGTTGAGCGTTCCGGTGTAGTTCTGCTCCTGAGATTCCTGCGTCATAGACCTCGTTTACCTCCGCCTCAATGGGTTCATCCTCTCCCATTGTTTCGCAAACGTGCTGGAAGGCAGGTAGTTCGAGATAAGATAGCTCTCGGTCAATACACCAGTCTTCGTACTGGTCGTAGAGTTCGTGACGAGAGGTTAAGATCGTGAGCTGGTTGTCGGTGTCGTCTGCCCATTTGATGACGCCGTAGCTTTTACCCATCGCAGGGAGAGCTTCAACAAGGGTGGAGTTGTCCTGTTCAAAGGCAGCAAGAAGTGTTTCATCAAGCCGATCACGCACCTCAGAGCGAGTCAATTCTGCAGTCGAGTGATCAAATAGACTGTCTGCGATATATAGACCGTGGGATGAGGGGATTAAACAGTATTGGAAAATCCCTTTCGGATCTGTTAGACCCTTAGCTATTAATATGAATAGTATTCTGAATATAGAGGTTGTACACAGTAGCAGGCAAACCGGGTAGTACAGCCAATTAGGCAACATCTCTTTTTACGTATTAGTCTTCTTCCGAACTTTATTGTAGTGGGGGTGAGTCAGCCCCATGATATGAGCTACGAAAAACCCCCATACGATGCGACAATTGGCAATATCAAACTACTCTGTGAGGAGTCACGTGATGTTTCAGAAACGGATAAGGACGAATTAGAGGAAGGGGTTGAAGACCTACAGGGTAGCACTTTCAGTAGAACCCTTGAAGCAGCTGTTCAACTCGGATTGTTTGAGAAAACAGAGAACGGCTACAAACCAACGACAGAAGGTAAGCGAATTGGTTATGGGAGACTTTCTGACGAGGAGGAAAAAGAACTGTTCAGAAGTCTCGTCAAGCAATATGATTTCTACAACACACTTCTCGAAATCGTTGGGGGAAGTCTAACGAGTGATGATGGAGAACAGTATCTTGAGAGAGAAGTTGTTCAAAGTGAGATGGGGATTAATTTCGATTTTGGGGTGAGTGATAGAACCCTTGAGTCTGCCGCAGGTACGTTTTTACAGGTCTTAGATGAATGTGGCGTCGGAGAATATAAACGGGGACAAAGTGGCTATCCAACTCGTCTGGTTGTGAACGAAGAATATTCTGAATTTCTCTCTGATTCAGCGTCGGAAGAGCCGGAAGATGAAGAGCCTACTCAGGAAGAACTTCCCATAGATGAGGATGATGAAGAAGGAAACAACAATGAAAAAGAAAACAAAGATTTAGAATCCTCTGATGGGACTACCCCTTCTTCTCCGATAAATTCTCAGGAGGAGAATGTTGAGGTATCCCAAACCATTGAGGAAAGCATAGAATCAGGTTTCGATGTCACGGTCAATATCGAGATCTCATCAGCTGACTGGGAGAGTGAAGAGGTTACCTCTTTGATAAACTCGCTTAAGAATAAAGACTTAGAGTGAATGTTTCCCGCATACGTAGTTCCACCAGAGGATATAACTGAGATATTGTTCGCTTTTTCTGAGTTGGATGAGCGTGCTAATAATAAAACGGTCGCACAATTCGTCGATGAATCCGAGCGCAAGGTTCGGGAAGCAGTCAAGATACTACAAGAATTAGAGATTGTTGTTGTGGATGGTGAATACACCGTCGATATTGAATATAGCGACCTGATACAACAGTTACCCCCTGATAACAGAAATGCCGTTATCGAGAGAGCACTGTTGAGGCATCAGCCATTCATAGATTATGCAGCTTATTTGAACCGTGGCTATTCATCTGAAGAAGCCTCAAAGATGGTCTATGCGGCGTATGAGGACTTAGCAAGTGGACAAGAGTATATGCAGACGTACTTTGAGCGATTAGGTCAGTATGCTGGAATATTGACTGAAGAAGGAGACGTTTCTATTGAGGTTCGAGAAATTCCAACGGACTCCACCCACTCAATAGAACAACTTCGAGAATCTCTTGATTCGGAGCTGGAAGTAAGGATATATTTGGACGAGATCTTGGGAGAAGAGCTGATGTCTTTCTTAGATGAAGACACGAAAGCCGATTTGGCAAATGGCTATCTGAAACATATACAAAGTCCACGAGATTCAATTAGTGCTACGGGAAGAGCACTTGAGGACTTTCTTAGAAATGTTGGTGATAAGTACGGTAGCGATGACCGAGACTATGGAAGCGCCTCTGGAATAATCCCTGTCGTCAACCATCTACAGGGTGATGATTTGGTAAAGCGTATTCACAAGCGTAGAGTCTTCGCGTTCACCGAGATTAGAAATAAAGGAGGCGCACACGGAGATGATACTGAGATTCTTGAAAGGTGGGATACCTCATCAGAGATCGCACTTGACTCTGCTATTACTGCCACGTTGCTAATTCGGAGTATCTACTGCTATGCTTCCGAAGACAGGTTGATTCTGTAGCTCTTTCTCCTGGCTAATCCTCATCAAGCGGGGCTTGCTTAACCGATTTACCAAATTGACACGTCACGGTGCGGCACACATGATGGCTTTTATTACATACCAATACGGCGGTATAGTAGAATCGAGCGTATTAGGCAGGGAGTGAGAGTATAATCCCATAGAGCGCTTGGGTAGCGGTAAAGCGCGCCCATGGTAAGAATATAATGTTGCCTCGGTATTCCGAGCTGATGCGCACGCTGTATTCAACAAGACTACTGAGAACTCAGCTCACTGTGTAGGCTGACGCCGCCATTGCTCGTAGTGGTCCCGCGGTACTTTGTGAGTAGTCCCTCGGAACGGAGCAAGCGAACCGTGGGTTACGTAGGCAACATGCTCTAAGTCTACTGCTAATGCAGCCTCACCACATGTTGGACATTCGTACTCAGGAGCCTCATCCGGAATATCCTCTGGGAAGATGTCCTCCCAGTCTGCCCGCTCAATGCATTTATCACAGAGATTCGAGCTACCGCTGTGGGTTCCACTTAGAAGCAGTGCCCATTCACCATCAGACAAATCTTCTATCGGTTTTAGATCATCAGTATCCGGTGGGTTGACGCCATAATCACACAGTGCTTCACCGTTTTTCACGAAGTGATCGCGAGGACTTCGAGTGAATCCCCCACCAGCCTTGCGATAGTAGATGTGGAAATCGGCTTCTTTGTTTTCGCTCATACTCTATCTACGAGCGCACTCAACTTAGTTCTTATCAAATATCTTACTAAAGACTCAAAGAAAGTACGATAACTCTTTGAAATTTGGCATACAAATATCAATTCAAATATGTTTTGATAAGCGATGGATGCGAACTAAATTCAGTGTGATTCCGTCGGTTATTTGTAAGATCAAGGAAACGTTTTATTGTGCCAAGTTATACACTATCCCTTACTGGGAAGCTATTTGTAGTATCCTTGATTTCAACGATCATATCTTATATCGCAATTTTCATATCTGAATTGCTGATATTTATTGTATTTCCAATCTCTCTGTGGCTACTTTCAGAAGCGATCACATCAGAAATGAAGCGAATGATTGAACACGATATCTACTCCCGAGAGTAGTCGGACAAGCAGATCTCTATTGACGCTTCGTCTCCGTCGTGGTTGTATCGTCTCTATTTGCCTTTCTTGAAATCCCCAGTATATGATATATGTTACCCGTTTGCGGTCAGTACAGGTAATGTATTCAGTAAGGGGATGGCGTTCGTTTCAGAAATCCCATCCGATTAAAACTCATGCGCAACGATTGTTTTAACTGGATGGGCATTGATATGTATTGTATGGCTGAAAAGAGCGGAGTTGATCTGGTCGAAGAATGGCAGACGGGAGCTTTTCTTATTTTTGGTAGTACTGTTCTTGGATTTGTTCTGGGTGGTGTTGGAGCAGTACTTGGCGGTCAGATTGGTGGAGTGAGTGGTTTTATCGGTGGAGCAATATTGGGCTTTCTTTTATTATCATACATCTTATACGGTCGGTGAGTTTCTGCAACCAACCGACCACGGCCTACTGAAGTTGATTTCTTATTCTGTGGCAGATACGCACTCTTCAGCGACCGGCTGTTTCAGACGATGATATGTCTGAAGAATAGGATTTCAACAATGCCAGTTGTTTGATTCTTTAAAAGAAGGAGAGTACAGTCCGTACACCACTGGACGTGCGATCAAATTTTTCGCAATAAAACATAAAGATGAAACTGGTCATGATGATCTACAGGTGGATATTGAGAAGCCAACTCCGCTCAAGAAGATCGACGCGACGATTACTGTGAATGAATGAACGCCCCACCCTCGGCCTTAACAGGTCGGGGGATTTTTTTATTTATTGATGGGTCATTCGAGAGATCAACAGACGCCTCTTATTCCCGATCAAAGAAGTCCTTCCGCTGGTCCATTTTCCCTTTATCAGTTCGCTTGTCGTAGTGTTTTTCGATTATATCTTGGTTCACGTTAGCTCGTTCCCCCACTTGTTGCGCTGGAGTATCACGCTGACGCCAGTAGGTGATGCTGGCTTTTCGGACTGAGTGTGGGGATTTGGAAGATGGGCATTGACTCGCGTAGTCTACATTGTTTTTGAAATCACACGTTTTCGGATTTTCGTCGTGTGGACACTTTCCTGTGTAGAAGCAGGGATGGCTGAGTTTGTACAGACGTTGGCGGATGGTATTGGGAGAGAGCCGACCGTGGTTGGTAGTGAGCAGTGGTTTCTGTCCGTAGTCGTCTTTCGCTTCAATCCGGTTATTCTCGATGTAGTCTTCGAGAACTTGGCAGGTCATGGAATTGAGGTAGATTGGCCGTTGTCCTTGACTTCCATTTTTGAGCGGAGTATCTTTTTCAGGTCGATGCTTCACCTCAATGTATTGGTCCTCGGAATGGTAATCCGAGACATTGAGAGTACGCAATCCTCCAGTCCGGACTCCAGTTCGGAACAGTAGTCGAAACATTGCATGATCCCGAGAGGCGTATTGGAACTTTTCGAGATAATCGAGGATCTTGAGAGCCTTTTCAGGTTCCATTTTGTCGTTTGAAACGTCTTCCCCCGGATCGAGTTTGGGGACACGTATTTTCTCATGAAGGCCGGGAGTGACTGCTTGGAAGTCTTCGCACCACGTTATGAACACTCGGAAGGTGGTCATTTGGGTGTGGAGTGTGACGTTGTTCAGATCCCCGTCTTCTTTCCGCCAGTAGCGGAAGTCCTGTAGGTTGCGACCATTGAGGTCGTTCATGTTTTCTATTCCTTCGATCCCACACCACTCAATGAATTTTTTCAGTCGAGCTTTGTGTGATCGGAGAGTTGCGGATTGGACTTCGTTTTCCCGATCGGAGATGTATCGTTCAAGTGCAGTTTCGGGTTCGGTTTCGTAGAGTTCGTATTCTGGATTGGACATGAGGTGGTATCCGGAACACAAGTTTCGGAGAGTGGGCCTTACGCTCAACCGCAGAGTGAGCAATTCGCAAATAACCGCCCGCGTGGCGGCTAAAGCGCCGAAATCGTGCGGTAGAGGCGCTGAGGTTCGCGGTTCAAATCCGCGTTGGCCCATGAGTTTTCCTGACGATAATGAATGACCAGACGTGGGTAGCTTCCATACACACCTTTCCACGACTTTTCTCGCCATCGCCGAAGGCTACCTGACCGAGGAGGAAGCCGAAGACGTACTCGACCCGGCGAAGTGACCGAGCGTGTGATTCTCTGGAACGGCTAACCGGAGAACCGCACTGACCGCTACTCCGGAGAGCCGGCTAGCCTGGGACAGTGCTGGCCGGGTAGTTCGATTTTATTGCACTTCGTTCCTGATCACCACGATGCCTTTCCGTGTCCCGCCCGACCTAGCGGTCGTATGACAGCCAATTTCCAGTCGCGTTTCGACGTGGAGTATGATGGGGAGATCCCGCCCAGCGTCGACGAGGCAGCGCTCCACCGGATGGAGGCTGTTGCGTATGCGCTGGACGAGAGTATCCAGATTCCGGGGACGAACACCAGCGTCGGTATCGACCCGATTCTCGGCGTCCTCCCGGTCGCTGGTGATCTGTTCAGCGCTGGTATCTCGGTCTATATCATCGTCGAGTCTGCCAATCTGGGCGTCTCCTATATGACATTGCTGCGGATGATCGCCAATATCAGTATCGACGTGGCTGGTGGGTCGATTCCCTACGCCGGCACTCTCTTCGACTCGTTCTGGAAGGCGAACAAACGCAATGTCGAACTTGCACTCGAGGAACTTGCCGAACCACCTGCCGAGAACTCGAACGATAGTGATGACGCAGAGACAGCTGTCGATGTCCCGATTCAAACGGACTGAGTATTCACAGAAACCGTACTCGCCTGACGAGGGCGATACCTATCACTGCCTACTCACAGACCTCCTGCTCGACCTCGTAGTGATACGTGACGTCGAGGTCCCACTCGCCCGAGGTCAACGCCGCAGTGTTTTCGAGAGAGATGTAGTACCGGCCTTCGGTCTCGGCGGTGAGGCGACGCTCGATACGATCGGCGACGTCGGTCTCCAGCACGAGGTCCCCGTTGGAATCCTCCACCCGTAACAGCGGCCGCGCACCATCGCCCGTCTGTACCGCAAGGATCTCCAGTTCGTGACCCGCTTTCTCGACCTCGGCCCGGACCGTCCACGTCTGGCCGGCACCGATCGTCTCCCACCCGTCGTATATTTTTTCTGATCTTTCTTCGGTCTCGATCCGACAGTCGTCGCCACCGGTGCTACCATCTGTGCACCCTGCCAGTACTGCCGCTCCCGTAACTCCGACTGATGCCAGATATGTACGTCGATTCACGGCCGTCTGGTCGCTGCCCACGTGGCAAATCCTTTGTGTTCTGCGCTGCTCGGAGCGCGTGTTTCCGGGCGTCTGTGAGGCCGATTACTTGCTGAAAGATCAATTTTCTTTACTTTTACATCATAGAAACACACGGATACATGCCGGTCGATGTCTGCTCGGTCTATGGCGCACTACCGACGGCTACCGTCTCGGTGGCAGTCGACGGATCTCTGCTCGTGTCGTTATGTTCGACTTATCAGATAGTGTCGTCGTGATTACGGGTGGAGCATCGGGAATGGGGAAGTCGATGGCCCACGAGTTCGCCGACGAGGGTGCAAGCGTGGTCGCGGTCGACGTCGACGAGGGGGGTATCGAGGCGGTTGCCGACGAGATCGAGAGCGACGGTGGGGAGGCGATGGCGCTCTACGGAGACGTCCGACGACCTCTGGCACGGCGTCCTCGACGTGAACCTGAACGGGCCCTTCTATCTGACTCGTGCCGCTCTCCCCGAACTACTGGAGGGGGACGACGAGGGCGTCGTCATCAATACGGCGTCGATCGCCGGAAAAGTTGCTGGGGGAGGTGGTTCGGCCTACACGACCTCGAAACACGGGCTGATCGGGTTTACGAAACAGCTCGCACACGATTACGGGCCGGAGCTCCGGGCGAACGCGATCTGTCCGGGCGCGGTCGAGACGGGGATGACCGACGATCTGATCGAAGAGATGGAGGCGATGACCGCCGATACGCCAGCAGGGCGCTACGCCGCGCCCGAAGAGATCGCGACTGTCGCCGTCTTCCTCGCTAGCGATGACGCCTCGTTCATGCACGGTGCTGCGGTCGACGTCGACGGTGGCTGGCTCGTCGACTGATCGGCTTCATTTTTCATATCCTGGTCGTTCTCCTCCGCTCGTCGTGGCCCGTGTCACGCAGACGTACAGGTAGTCGAAGGGAACTGGGACAGATCGGGCTCAGACTGCTCGTGTTCGGTTGTTGTTGGCGCTGTTCGAGGCGCTCATGAACCGATAGTTCGACCGATACTGGTGGGCCGACCGCCGTGCTGACTGCATCGACTTCTCATCCGTTATCAGGTTTATCCTCTCTGCCGTCGTAGTTTCGAACGGAGTACAGTGGGGAAACCAGCGGTCTGCTACCAGACAGCTATGAACTACAAAGATTTCGTCGGCCAGGTACAGCACAGACTGGAGTATGCACAGTACGGGGAGGCCGTTCGCGCCATCCGTGCGGTCCTGACGACGCTCGGCGAGCGGATGCCGGAGGGGGAGGCGACGGATCTCGCGAGTCCACTGCCGATGGAGATCGATCGCTACCTGATCGAGGCCGAGCACGGACAGCGCTTCGACTACAACGAGTTCCTGGATCGGGTGGCCGAACGCGAGGGCGTCGATCGGTCCGACGCCAACTACCACGCCCAGCAGGTGATGGTCGTCGTCGCCGAGGACGTCCCGGCGGGCAACATCGAGAAGGCCCGGGCAGGGCTTCCGGAAGAGTTCGATCCGCTGTTCGAGCTCCTCGACGCCTCGGAAGCATCCGACTAGCATCCCTCCGCGCACTCGGCGGGATCCGCGCGCTCGCAGAGATCAGCGATGCTTGATCTCGACGTGCCACTCCGATTCGGCGACTTGCTCGGCCGTGTGGGTGAACCCGCGTTCGTCCAGTACGTCGTACAGCGGTCGCGGCTCGAACGGATTAATCAGGGTAAGCGTCGCTCCCTCGTCGAGGTCGTCGAGTGCCTCGCTGATCGCCTCGAACGGCGGTTCGTTGATCTCACGAGCGTCGAGAACTGGCTCTGACGTGCTCATACACCGGACGTAGATGCCGGACGGCGGTGGTCGTTGTCGGGAACATGTTCGTCGCCTGGGAGCGTCGACAGATTCCACACGGTACCGAGTGTCACCGACTCAGAACGGACGTGACGATTCTCCCGGTCTGTTGCTCTCGCCGTCGCCGGTCGGATCGAGGTCTGCGTCCGTCTCGTCGGATTCGAGGCGTTCTAGCTGGTCGTTGACTGCTTCGCTACCGTTGAGCGTCTCGTCCACCCGGACGCGGACCTGCTCGTAGCCGTGCGCGTCGACGGCGTTTAGCGCGCGGAACGCCCCGACGGCCAGTGGCTCGGCCTGCGGACAGAACGCGGTCGTCGGCGTGAACTCCGCGCGTAGCGTCGCCGGGTCCTCTCGTTCCTCGGCGTAGCGAAACCCGGCGTCGGTGTGTCGCGGATCCCGGTTGAGTTGGGCCAGGTTGTACCCGAACGTGGCGTCGTACACGCCGTACTCCTCGAAGGCGTCCGCGGCGTGGCGATGGACGACGACGTGTTCGTCCTCGACCAGGATCTCGTGGCCCTCCAGAAAACTACCGGGATCCGGAATGTGCTCGGAGACGAACGCGTCGTCCGGATCGAACTCCGGTTCGTTCCCGCCGAACAGGCTCATTCGCCCACCTCTCGCCACACCACTGTCACGACGTCGTCGTCGGTCTCGACTGTCTCGTAGCTGTAGCCGCGGTCCTCTAGCTTCGGATAGAGGAACTGTGGCGCGCGGTCGTTGTGCTGGACGAGGACGGTCTCGCCGGACAGGTCGGCCAACAACTCGAAGGTACGCTGTAACGGCTCCGGCGGCCCGAGTTCGCGAACGTCCAGCGTCTCGACCGGCCGGTCGTCCGGAGCGTCCGTCTCGGCGAGCACGGTCGCTTCGTGGGACATACCCGACGTTCGGGTCCCCAGCATCCCATGGTTTGTTCCGAACGTGTTCGGGGGCGGATACAGTCCGACTGGCTCGGGCATCCCGAACATATGCGGAACTAGCCTCACGGGGGAGTACTGCTAACCGGCAACCATGCAAACCCTCTCCGAGGATCTTACTACGTCGACTCGTCCACCGACGACGATACCGCTTCGGCACTTTCTCGTTGCCCTCGCATTCCTCGTCGTGGGGGCCGTGCTCGGTCTCTCGTGGACGATGGACGGCCCGGTTCCGTCCTCGGCCTTCGGCGGCATCGCGGTTGCCCACCTGCTGCTCGTCGGGTGGGTCTGTCTCACCATCGTCGGGGCGATGACGCAGTTCGTCCCCGTCTGGTCGGGCGTCGAGATCTACTCCGAACGGCTGGCGAACCTGCAACTCGCGCTGATCGCAGTCGGCGTCGCCGGCTTTGCTGGCGTGCTCTGGCTCGGTCGACCGCTCGATGGCGTCGAGTTCGCCGCGCTCATCGTGGCCGGGTTCGCCGTCTTCGTCTACAACCTCTCCCGGACGCTCTGGCCAGCGCGGCCGTTCGACGTCACCGAGCGACACTTCGCGCTGGCGCTTTGCTTCTTTGCGCTCGCGATCACGCTCGGTGGAACTCTCGCCGCTGATTACCGATGGGGCGTGCTCATCGATGCCGGACTCGCACGCCCGGCCGTCGTGGACGCACACGTGACCCTCGCCGTCTTCGGCGGCGTGCTGACGACCGTCGTCGGCGCACTCTACCAACTCGGTCCGATGTTTACCCAGAGCGACCCGACGCCGCTCGACGACCGACTCGTGGCCGCCGAGACCGTAATCTACCCCGTCGGCGTCCTGACGCTCGCGGCGGGACGGCTGATCCAGCACGCGCCCGTCGCTACCCTCGGCGGGCTACTCGTCGCCGCCGGCGTGCTGGTGACTGGACTCGTTCTCGGCCGCCGTCTCCGGACTGCAACGACGGGCGGAACGCCGATGCTCTCGCGATACGCGGTCGTGACGGTGACCGCACTGGCGTGGGGGCTGACCGCGGCCGGGACCTGGATCCTTCGCCCACTCGGCGCGCCGGTTCGGTTCGGCCATCCGGCCGTCGGTAGCCTCCTGCTCGGCGCGCTCATCGGGTTCGTCGTGATCGGGACGGTGTATCACGTCGTGCCGTTTATCGTCTGGCTCGAACGCTACAGCGACCGCGTCGGTCTCGAACGCGTACCCGCAATCGACGACCTCTACGACGGTCGCGTCTCCGCCATCGAGTTCGCCGCGATGGTCGTCGGGACAGCCCTCCTGCTCGCCTCCGCGACTGTTTCGCTGGGCGGCTACGCGGATACCGTCCGACTGCTCGCTGGCAGTCTCGTCATCGCCGGGGTCCTGCTGTTCGTCGGTAATCTCGTCCTGACGCTGGCTCGCCACGCCGGGCCGACGATGCTCGTCCGATACGACGAGTCGACGGAAATGGACGCTCCGGAGCCGTGAGGGACCGGATCGGAGCGCCCTCATACGCCGTACCGAATCGAGGATCGGGAGCCACGAAAAGGAAGGGACTTGCGTCGCGACAGCAAAGCGATGATATGGCACAGGCTCGACTCCACGTGAACCTCCCCGAGGGGCCGTGGGTGAGCGCGGTCTCCCGCGAGTTTCCCGACGCGCAGTTCCAGGTGGTGACTACCACGCCCGGGGATGGCGCGGGGTTCGCACTCGTGCAGGTGACGGCGGACGACATCGATTCCGTCCTCGACGCGATAGAGGCCCACGAGACGATCGCTGAGCTATCAGTGATGGCGCTCGAAGACGGGGTCGCGACGGTTCAGGTCGAAGCGCACGCACCGCTGTTGATGAACGCCGCACAGCAGGCGGGCGTCCCGATCGAGATGCCCGTCAAGATCGAGAACGGTATCGCCCGGGTCGACGTCACCGGCGCGCACGACCGCGTGGCCGACTTCGGAGAGCTACTCCGAACCGTCGGTGCGGAGTTCGACGTCGAGTACGTCCAGCAGCGAATGAACCCCGGTGAGTCGCTCACCGAGCGCCAGCGCGAGGTACTCTTCGAGGCCGTCGAGCGGGGCTACTACGACGTCCCGCGCACCTGCACGCTGACCGAAGTCGCGGAGCATCTCGATATCGCGAAATCGACGTGTAGCGAAGTGCTCCAGCGCGTCCAGCGGACCATCGTTCGCGAGTACGTCGACGACCTGCCGCGTCACCCGATCGAACCCCACTCGATCGACGACGAGGCCTAGCGGCGTTACCCCGAACCTGTTCGCACTGCCTCTGAGGGTCGTCCGCGCCCAAGGTAACTACATGTCCAACAGCGACGTTGCCGACGGCGGCGAAGCGGCGGAGAGCGGGAAAGACGAGAACCGCCCACAATTTCTGGATACCGATCATGCGGCATCGTGGTCCGCGAACCTGGAGGGCGACCGCTACGCCGACGACCGGGAGACGCTGGTCGAGCACGCGCTCGCCGCAATCGAGCAGACCTGCGCGGGCTATCACGTCAACCTCGTTACGCACCCGAACCACGACAGTCCCGACGACTATCTGGAGGCTCCGATCCGCGAGAACTACCCCGACGCGGAGACCACAGTAGTCGACCAGTGTGGCTGTGGCGGCTACGTCTACCGCGTCACGCTACAGAGCTGATCGTCCCGGACCGCGACGAGTCAGGGCGCGAGGTGGCTCTCGATCCGCCGTCGTGTGTCCTCCAACAGCGCCACGTCGTCGGTGAACACCTCGACTGCGACAGTCCCATCGAACCCCCCTAGCTCCTCGGCGACGATGCCGTAGTCTATCTCGCCAGCGCCGAGCGGTAGGTGGGTGTCGCCGCGGCTTCGCGCGTCGTGAACGTGCAGGTGTGAGACGAGGTCGCCGTAGCCCGAGAGAAAGCGGTCGATGCCGTCGTGGCCGTCCTCCATGTATGCGTGGCCGACGTCGAAACAGACTGCCGTCTCCGTCTCGCGTGCCAGATCCCCCAGCACCGTTAGCGGGAGTCCTCGTTTCTGGTGGCCGACGTTCTCGACGACGAGTTCGACGCCCGCGTCCGCCGCGATGCCCCCGATTGCCGATAGCTGGTCGGCGAAGGCCGGGCGGAGATCCGTATCGTGTGGGTTCCGGGCCGTTCCGTGGAGCACTGCCTTCGTTGCTCCCTGAGCGCCCGCCCACTCCAGCAACCGCGTCAGATACGCCCGGATCGCGTCGTTGATCTCGGTGACGGGCGTCACCGCGACCTGCTTGAACGGCAAGTGGACACAGAGGTCGGCATCCGCTTCTGAAAGTACTTCGTCGAGTCTGTTCCGATCGATCTCGTCGACGTCGGTTCCCTCGCCGATCGAGAACTCGGCCAGATCGAACCCCTCGACGGTCGCCGCCATGCGCGCTATCGAGTCGCCGACGGTGAGGCCAACGTCCATACCTAGGCACTCGTCGACGTCTGCATAACTCTCCGGGTGGTCTTTCTTAAAAAGGGGGACCGATCCCGCGTGGCTCGCCTAGTAGGGCGGGCGCTGGGCACGGATCACTGACGCCAGTTCGCCGTGCTCGTCCGCGAGCAGTTCGTTCAGGTCGTCGACGGTGATGATCCCCACCAGTTGGTCATCGTCGTCACAGACCGGAAGCCGGCGAACGCCGTGCTGTGCCATCAGCTCTGTGGCCCGGTAGAACCCGGCGTCACGGTCGACCGTCGTTGGCTCGGTCGACATCACGTCACCGGCGCTGATCTCGTCCGAGTCCGCCCCCTCGGCCAGCACTCCGACTGTCAGATCCCGGTCGGTTACGATCCCACGGGGCGTCTCTCCGTCAGTGATCACGACGCTCCCGACGTCTTCGTCGTCCATGAGCACCGCGAGTTCCGTGGCTGAGGTGTTCGATCCTGCTGTTACGACATCACTTCGCGCGAGGTCTTCGATTGGCATGTTTTCTCCCCCATCTAGAACGGCAACGGTAGCTGTGATAGTCGTTTGTGGTGGCCGGGTGCCGAGTGGGAGACTGCCGGTGAGCACCGACCGGCTAGCTCTCGAACCCCGGCGGAAGCCCCGTGTGTTTGATACCACTCTGGCTTTCGATCACGAACTCGTAGAATCTGACTGCGCCGTCTTCGGATTTCTCGGAGAGTAGTTGGGGACGCCACTCGCCATCCGTCGCATCGCCCAGGTTCTCCCACTCCGCCGGAGTGAGTTTGTCGATCCTGCCTTCCAGCAGGACGCTCTCCCAGTTGAACGTCGAGTCCGCCTGGTAGACGAGAAAGCTCGCAGAATCGGCCTGGGCGCTCAGCGAGTTTTTCTGGCTTTCTCCGTTGACCAGATAGGTGAAGTACAGCCGTCTGTCACCGTCGTACCCGAACGACATCGGGAGCAGGTACGGCACCTCCCCGTTGGGGAGGCCGAGTACGCCGACCCCCTGTACGGTGAGGAACTCCTTGATCTCGGCGTCGCTCATCTGTTCGACACCGGCCTCTTCGAGCGTATCGACGAACATCGTGCTCTAGTAGGGCGAACACCGTACAAAAACCCCTACTGCCGTTCATCGGGCTTTGTCGGCAGAGAGGACCAATATATTCAATATAGTAGTATTATTTTTTTATTATGTGTTATCAAATCTTGAATGTCCCTGTTCGCGGCAGTGGGAGGCATAATACTGTATCTGGGCGCTTTATACTACTGATTCCGCGTTATGAATAGATTACTACTTCTCTGCACTCGTACGAAATGTAGATCGTGTCCTACATCCTGAAGCTACGTTTATGGTCGTTTCAATAGGCTAAATGGGGATTTACTCCGATCGAGAGATGGATAGTTATGACCGCTTTTTTAAGATTTGAAAGAATATATTATAGTAGTATACTAAATATATTGCTATTTTTCGGCTCCGTCCAGTGTGCTGTCAGTATCGAGCAAGTCGAAGGAGTGGTTCGCCTTGATTTACGGAAGTACCCCTGTAACCGGTTCCGGCCCTGGTGACGGTTGTGGCCGCGAGCGTGGACCGCAGTTTCTCAGTCTCTATTTACAGGCGTACTGCTGTAATACGATTCGGTTCGACACCCTAACTCGTCCGAGATTGTCGTTTACCTCTCGCAAACGAAAACGGTGAAAAGGCCGGCGTTTCGCCGTCCGACCCCGACTTTCGTTTGCGCTGTGCAAACAGACTACTGGATCTGTGCCGCGTTGACCTCTATTACGTTCGAGGTGTGCTGTACCATTTCGGCGACCTCAGATTCGAGGTACTCGCCCTGCATTCGGCTTTTCGGTCCGGTGACACTGACGGCACCGATCACCTTCCCCTCCTGATCGAGCACCGGTGCTGCAACACACTGCAGTCCTTTGAATACCTCTTCTCTGTCGAACGCGAGACCGTGCTCGCGCACGGTTTCGAGCTGTTCCAGTAACTCCTGCCTATCGGTAATCGTGTTCGGCGTCTGTGCGGGGAGTCCGTGCCGGTCGATGATCTCGTGGACCCGCTCTTCGGGTACATTCGCCAGAATGGATTTTCCCAGTGCCGTACAGTGAAGCGGGTTGCGAGTTCCGACGTACGACGCCGTCTGGACGGCATCCTCGCCGATAGACTTGTACAGATACACGCCCCGCCCGTGCTCCTCGATCATGAACTGGGCGACCTCGCCGCTGTTCTCGGCTAACCGATCGATCTCCTCCTGAACGACCGAGTAGATATCTATCTGATTGCGGACGTACTCGCCCAGGTCGAGAAATCGAAGACTGAGGCGATATTCGTTGTCCCCTTTCTTGACGAGTTCGTTGGATTCGAGTGTGGCAAGGTGGGTGTGGACTGCGCCTTTCGAGACGTCGAGATGGTTCGCGATTTCGGTGACACCTGCTCCGTCGAGTTCTTTGAGCGCGTCGATGATGTCACAGGAGAACTGGACCGCCTGGACAGTTCGTTTTTCCTCCGTTTGCCGGGGTGTTTCGCTCATGTTTCGAACCAGTGATTAATCATTATTAATTGTTTGCATCTCGGAAACGCGGGCCGATTGAACGGGGTATGACCGGAGCGGTGGAGGACGTTGATACTCCCCTCACACCGGGCACTGGAGTCGATAAGACGGTTTGCGTACGAAAAGAGGCGTTTGCCGTGTGCGAACGAGACGTGGTGTCGAGCGGCTGTAAACAGGTGTTTCCGCTACGTCGAGGAGATCATGTACTCGTCTATCGCGTCGCTCCCGGCGATGGCTTCTCGGTTCTTCACTGCCTCGCCCGTCTGGCTGTCGAACAGGTGGAGTCGCTCGGGAGGGAGGTGGACGTAGAGTTCCTGATCGTTGTCGATGATCAGTTCGCCACTGACACTAGCAGTGAACGTTTTGCCGCCGATATCGATGTAGATTATCGACACCTCCCCCATCGGCTCGACGACGTTGACCGAGGCCGGGACCGCGTTGTCCACTGACGGGTCCGCCAGTTCGATATCCTGCGGTCGCACTCCGAGTGTCAACTCGTTGCTGGCGTCTCGTAGTTGGTCGCGGATCTCCGGCTTGAGTTCGTAGCTGAACTCCGGGCCTTCGAGTCGCCCGTTTCGATGGGTGACTTCGAGGAAGTTCATGCTCGGCGAGCCGATGAAGCCGGCGACGAACTTGTTCTCGGGTTGGTGGTAACACTCGAGCGGCGTCCCGATCTGCTGGAGCTCTCCGTGATCGAGAACTGCGATCCGATCGCCCATCGTCATCGCCTCGGTCTGGTCGTGCGTGACGTACACCGTCGTCACGCCGAGATCCTGCTGTAGCTCCTGTAGTTCCGTTCGCATCGTCGTGCGCAGTTTCGCGTCGAGGTTGCTGAGCGGTTCGTCCATCAGGAAGATCTCCGGGTCGCGGACGATCGACCGGCCGAGCGCGACACGCTGTTGTTGGCCGCCTGAGAGCTCTTTCGGGCGTTTGTCGAGCAGTTCGGAGATGTCGAGGATGTCCGCGGCCCACTCGACTTTCTCGTGGCGCTCCTCCTTGGAGAGGTCCGTCGTCATCTTTAGCCCGAACGACATGTTCTTTCTGACGTTCATATGCGGATAGAGCGCGTAGTTCTGGAAGACCATCGCCACGCCCCGGTCCTTGGGCCGTTTGTGAGTGACTTCCTCGCCGTTGAGTTCGATCGTTCCGCTGGACGGCATCTCTAGCCCGGCGAGACATCGAAGCGTCGTCGATTTCCCACACCCCGATGGCCCGACGAGTACCAGAAACTCACCGTCCTCGATACTGATATTCAGATCCTCGACGGCGACGATCTCGTTACTGCCCCCGTCGTCGTACACTTTCGTGAGACCGTTAACGTCAACTGTTCCCATAGATAGTCACCTGATACGCTTGATTTGAAATCCCTGATAATAAATCCCGTGGGTACATCGAGTCCACTACGGCTCGAAGACCGAACGGAGCGCTCCGTCGGCGAGTTCCCACTCGCCAACTGTGGCTCCGTCTTCGCTCCGGTCGAGCGGTTCCCCGTTCACGATCACGTCCGCTGGCGCTTCTGTGACGCCATCGACGTGTAACTCGCAGGTCGGCGTGACGGGATCCGCCTCGACAGTGATCGTCTCGCCGCTCCGTTTGATTCCGAACTCGGCGAGTTTCTCGCGCTGTTCGTCGAAGTAGCGTCCGGCGGCCGCCCCGTCGGCGAGATACGTCCGGAGCGTCAGCCGTTCCGGCGGCCCCTCCTCGATCCGTTCGGTGGCGTCACGCATCGGGAGGACGCTCCCGGCGCGAACGTACAGTGGGACCCGGTCGAGGGGCACCGTCACGTCGAGGTGCTGTTGGCCCTCGTAGCGGTCGTCGCTCCACCAGTCGATCCACTCGCCCTCTGGCAGGTAGACCGAGCGCTCGCCGGACTCGTCGAAGATGGGGGCAACAAGCACCGACTCGCCGAGCAGGTACTGATCGTCGATCTCGTGGGTGCATGGATCGTCCTCGAACTCGAACAGGAGCGGGCGAACGATCGGATAGCCGGTTCGGCTCGTCACTTCGGCTTCGCTGTAGATGTAGGGCATGAGCCGGTATCGAAGCCGAGCGAACTGTTTGAATATCTCGACCGCCTCCTCCCCGAACGCCCATGGCTCGCGCGGCGTCGTGCCGTGACAGCGCGAGTGACTCGACAGGAGTCCGAACTGCGACCATCGGATGTACGTCTCGGTGCTTGGCTCCCCGCGGAACCCACCGATGTCGTGGCTCCAGTAGCCGATCCCCGACAGCGACGCGCTCAGTCCGCCCCGCAGCGCCGCGGCCATCCCGTTGAACGACGTCTGTGGGTCGCCACCCCAGTGGACGGGGAACCGCTGACTGCCGGTCCAGCCGGCCCGTCCCCAGACCAGCGCCTCGTCGTCGCCGTTGACCTCGCCGACCGTCTCGTAGACGGCTTCGTTGTAGAGATACGGGTAGACGTTGTGCATCGCCGTCCCGGAGAGCCCGTTCGCGAAGACCGCGTCCTCGGGGACGTACTCCCCGTAGTCGGTTTTGAACGTGTCGACGCCCATCTCCAGCAATCGGCGGTGTTTGTCCGTCCACCACTCGACGGCGTCCGGGTCGGTGAAGTCTACGATCGCTCCGCGGTAGTCCCCCTGACAGGTGCGCTCCATAACGTAGGGCTTCCCGGTGCCGTCCTCGACGAAATACCCCTCCTCGCGGGCCTCGACGAACGCATCGGTCCCCACCGGGACGTGTGGGTGTTCCCAGAGCGAGAGCCGAAAGCCGTTCTCGTGGAGGTCCTCGATCATCCCCTCGGGATCCGGGAACTGCTCGGTGTCCCAGACCAGATCCGTCGATTTGTTCTCGCGCATCCAGAACGGATCGAGGTGGACCACGTCCGCCGGGATCGACTCCTCCCGGAGGCGGTCGGTGATCCGTTCTAATTGTTCGCGGGACTCGTAGCCGAGTCGCGACATCCAGACGCCGAAACTCCACTTGGGCGGCCTGTCGGGCCGTCCCGTCAGTTCGGTGTACGTACTGTGGATCGTCTTGATCGAGGGGCCGGCAAAGAAGACGAACGAAAACCGGTCGTCCTCGACGCCGACGGTCGCACTCGCAGTCGACTCGACACCGAGGTCGTAGTTGACGCGGTGGGTCGTATCGACCAGCAGGCCGTAGCCCCGCGAGGAGACGTGAAAGGGGATGTTCTTGTAGGCGCGCTCGCTCTCGGTGCCGAGGGGTTCGACGTGCCAGGACTCGATCTCCTGGCCCCGGCGGTCGAACCGCGTGAACTTCTCGCCGAGGCCGTACAGGCGCTCGCCGGGAGCCAGCGAGAACGCCGTCCCCGTCTCCGTAACACGGTGGGGGCCGTGGTTGATCTCCTCTTCACTGAACCCCAGCGGCTCCACGCGGTCGTTGCCGCGGACGTCTCGGTCGTCGCGTTGCTCCTCGAACAGGAGCGTCCCGTCGTCGGCTTCGACCCGGAACGACCACGCGTCGAGACCGACGATTACCCGGAGCGTCTCGGTCCGGACGACGAGGGTGCCGTCGCGCTCTTCCAGTTCGAGGTCGACGTCCTCGCGGACGGCCGCCCGGTCGAACTCGGGGTAGGGGTTCCGATCCTCACCCGCTTCCGGGTTCGCCCGAAGCTCGAACTCGAACGTCGAGGCGTTCAGAAACTGGAGTTCGACCGGCACCGGGCGGTCGTCGCTGTGTGGTCGGGCGAGTTCCCTGTCTACGTCACAGAGTAACTCTATCGCGTTCTCGCTCCGGTCGTACCGCCGGACCCCGCTGACAGTGGTTCGAACCATCGTTCTCTTTCGAGAGACCCGTGGTAAGCATATTAAAGCTATCCTCCGTGTCCCCCCTCGCCGACCACAATCATTATGTTGCTTATCCTGCTCTTGGGGAGTGTACTCATGACCGACGAACCAGACTACCGTATTCCGCAGGGCGGGGGCGTCCCGTGGCGCGATATGGGTGTCGACGAGACGCACCGACCGCCGGACCGGGATATCGAGATCACCGATGTCAAGACGATGGCGATCGCGGGCAACTTCACGTGGGGAATCGTCAAAGTCGAGACGAACACCGAGCACTACGGCCTCGGGGAGACCTTTCGCGCAGAGGCGGCGCTGGATATGGCCGGGCGGATGGACGTCGACCTCGCGGGCGAGAACCCCCTCGATACCGACCGGATCGTCGAACTGCTCAGACAGCGCTACACCGGTTGTGGCCGGATCGGACAGGCGGCGTTCACCGCCATCGAGACTGCCTGTTACGACATCAAAGGCAAACTGCTCGACGTACCGGTGTACGAACTGCTGGGCGGCAAGTACAGAGACGAGATCAAGATATACTGTGACACCCACGGCGGGGAGTCACTCGGCGAGGCCGGTGCACACGACCCGAAGGAGGTCTACACCCCCGAATCGTACGCTCGTGCCGCCCGCGAGGTCGTCGACGAGGGGTTCGACGCGCTCAAGTTCGACCTCGACGTGCCGACCCACGCCGAGTACGACGAGGCGAACCGACGGATGGACAACGAGGCAATCGAGCACAAGGTCTCGCTGGTCGAGGCCGTCCGCGACGAGATCGGATACGACATCGACCTCGGCATGGATCTCCACTGGAACTTCACCACGGAGACCGCGATCCGCCTGGGCAAAAAGCTCGAACCGTACGATCTCGCGTGGCTCGAAGACCCCGTGCCGCCGGAGAAACTCGATGCCCAGCGTCGCGTCACCGAGGCGCTCGATCTCCCCGTCCTGACGGGCGAGAACCTCGTGACCCCGGCCCAGTTCAACACGTACGCCAGTGAGGGAGCGCTGGACATCGCCGCCCCCGACGTCAACAAGTGTGGCGGCCTCGGCGAGATGAAAAAGATCGCCACGATCTGTGATCTCTACGGCATCCCGATCGCTTCGCACAACATCTCCAGTCCGCTCGGGACGGTTGCGGGCGCACATCTCTCGGCGGCGGTGCCGAACTTCCTCTGTATGGAGTGGCACTCTCGGGACGTGCCGTGGTGGAACGACTTCGCAAAGCGCACACATGGCGACGGTCCGATCCTCGAGGACGGCTACATCGACGTCCCCGAGGGCCCCGGTCTCGGCGTCGAGATCGACCGCGACCTCGCCGAGCGATACCTCACCGACGGCTCGGACCTGATCATCTGACTCCTCCTCGGGTAACCGACCGATAGCTTTTTTGAGCTAATCACGCTCCCTGAGAGTGTATGACGAAGCACACTGTGGTGGTTAGCGACCACGACTTCGCCGACCTCTCGATCGAGCGGGACGTACTGGGTGATATCGCCGACGTGCGCGACGCTGGCGGCGACCTCGACACCGAAGACATCGACGCGGACCTGGTCGATGCCGACGCGATCCTCAATCTGCGATACGAGATCGATGGCGACCTGATCAGCCGACTCGACGGCTGCCGGATCGTCGCGCGCTACGGCATCGGCGTCGACAACGTCGATAGCGAGGCGGCGACCGAGGCGGGGATCTACGTGACGAACGTCCCCGACTACTGCCAGGAGGAGGTAGCGACACACGCGCTCTCTCTGCTCCTCGCGCTGTACCGCGGCCTCGCTCGCTACAACGACTCCGTTGCCGCGGGCGAGTGGGAGCGAGGGGTCGCCGCGCCGATCCACCGACTCTCCACGCAGACGCTCGGGGTCGTCGGGTTCGGCGCAATCGGGCGGGCCGTCGCCGACCGGGCGGGGGCGCTCGGCTTCGATATCGTGGCGAGCGATCCGTACGTCGACGCCGAGACGGCGGCCGACCACGGTGCCGACCTCGTCGAGTTCGAGACGCTCCTCGATCGATCGGACGCCGTGACGATCCACTCGCCGCTGGTCGAGGCGACGCGCGGGATGTTCGACGACGCCGCCTTCGAGCGGATGAACGACGGTGCCGTCCTCGTCAACGTCGCCCGCGGCCCCATCGTCGACGGCGACGCGCTCCGGGCGGCGCTAGACGACGGGGAGATCAGGGGCGCAGGGCTCGACGTCTTTCCGGAGGAACCGCCCGCCGCCGACGATCCGCTCCGCACACACGAGCGCGTCGTCGCGACGCCACACGTCGGGTGGTACTCCGAGGAGGCCAACGCCGAGCGACGCCGCCGGGCGGCCGAGAACGTTCGGGCGGGGCTCACCGGCGAGCGCCCGGAGAACGTCGTCAACGAGTTGTAACGGAAAGCGGGCCGCGAAAAACTGGGATTACGCCTTTCCGACCGAGGTCAGTCCTTCGACGATCTTCCGCTGGAACACCAGCATCAACAGGAGCAGCGGGACGATCGACATGAACACGGCGGCGGAGATCGTCGCCCACGGGTACGTGTACTCGCCCTGGTAGAGCGCGATGCCGACGGTGATCGTCCGCATCGAGTCCTCGGTCATGAACGTCAGCGCGAACAGGAACTCGTTCCAGGCGTAGATGAAGACGATGATCGCCGTCGTCGCCATCGCGGGTGCCGAGACGGGCAGGATGATCCGGAAGAGGACGCCGATGTGTGAGAGCCCATCGATCAGTCCGGCCTCCTCCAGCGAATCCGGTAGCTCCTTGAAGTACGCCTGGAAGATCCAGATAGCGAAGGGGAGCTGAAACGCCGAGTAGGGGATGATCAGCCCGAGATAGCTGTTCAGGAAGCCGGTCGAACGCGCCAGATCGAATAGCGGGATCAGTCGCCCGAAGAAGGGCAACATCGCGGAGACCAGCACGATCATCAGCACGTGGAGTTTGTACTCGAAGTCCAGCCGCGAGAGCGCGTAGCCCGCCATCGACCCGAAGACGACGCAGACGATTGCGGTCCCCGAGGCGACGATGAAACTGTTGAACAGATATCGGGCGAACGGTGCCTGTTCGAGCGCGACGACGTAGTTGTCGAGGGTGAGGCTTCGCGGGATGTACTCTACGGGGAACGTGATGATCTCCGATGCCGGCTTGACCGAGGTGATCAGTATCCAGATGATCGGGAAGAACGAGACCAGACAGAGCACGGCAATCGAGCCGTAAAAGCCCAGTAGCTCGCCGATCCGCTGGGGGTTGTAGCGCTCGAACAGCGATCGGTCCTCAGTGTCGATGCTCATACTATCTCACCTCCGGTTCGTACAGCGTCACGACGTAGATTACACATATCACCATCGCGATGAGCGTGATGATCGTCGCCGCGGCAGCGCCCTCACCGAACTGCAGTCGGGTGAATGTCTGACTGTGCGCCCACAGAACGAGCGTCGTCGTCGACTCGCCCGGCCCGCCGCCGGTCAGTCCGTACGGTAGTCCGAACGCCTGAAACGCGGGCAGGGTGCGGAAGATCAGCGCGACGAGGATCACGGGTTTGAGCAGCGGTAGCGTGACGTACCAGAACTGCTTGATCTTGTTCGCGCCGTCGATCCGTGCCGCTTCGTACAGGTTGTCGGGGATGCTCGCGAGTCCGGCCAGCAGGATCAGGGCGACGAACGAACTCGTCTTCCAGATAGTCACGAACAGCATCGACCCCAGAGCGACCTGTGGGTCCGACAGGAACGGGTAGGCCGATTCGAGGATGCCGACCCGGATGAGCAGGTCGTTGATGACACCGTACTCGCCGTGGAACAGCCACGCCCAGATCCGGGCGTTGATGATCGTCGGGAGCGCCCACGGGAACAGGATCGCCGCCTGGGCGATATACTTGCCTCTGAACCCGCGATTGACCAGGAGCGCGAGTCCCAGACCGATCACCATCTCGATGGGCACGCTCCCAAACGTGTAGATCATCGTGACGGTAAACGAGTTCCAGAACGAGGAACTCTGCAGGACCGTGGCGTAGTTCTCTAGCCCGACGAACTGTTGTTCAGCCGTCGGCAGTACGCTCCCCTGATGGAGACTCGTCCATACCGTGTCGATGATCGGGTAGTAAGAGATCACGAACAGATAGGTGAGAACCGGAGCGAGCAACAGGGCTGCCATCTCTCCGTCGGAGAAGCGGAACTGTCTGTATCGTCGGTACCTCGACTGTAAGGCGCTGTTCGCCAGGCGAGAGCCCTCCCCTGACTTTTCTGGCGTGTCGACTGCCATCTATACACATGCAATGCTTGACCGCGCACATAAATCTACGGGCATCGAAGACTGCTGTGAGCGCTGGGTCGAGACGTTTAAATATCCCGGCGAGGTGACGACAAACACAACGCATGTCCGCTGACAGAAGCCGTTTCGGGAGTGTTCGCCGGTCCGTTATCGAACCGACCGTCCGTCGCTGGCTAGCCCTCGATACCGACTGGCAGAGCGTCGTCTGCGCGGTTGGAATCGTTGCGCTCGTCGTCGGCGTCGACATCCCCGGTTCGAAGTGAGACCGTGTCTGACGAGCTCTCTCTGGTGCGCACGGCCCGGGAATACATCCCTGGCCTCTCGCTGTTAGTCGTCGGCGCTGGCCTCGCTCGCGTCGCCGGTGCGCGAGTCCCCGGGGTCAACGAACTGCTGGTCGCAATCGTAATCGGTGTGGTTCTCACGAATGCCGTCGGCATCCCGACGTGGATGCGTCGAGGCGTTCGGACGCACAACCTCTGGCTGGGTGCGGGTATCGTCCTGATGGGCGCGTCGCTCGCGCTCGATACCATCGTCGAGAGCGGGGCCGTCGTCGTGGTCTCCGTCCTCGCGGTCACCCTGTTCACGCTCGTCTACGTCGAAGCGCTTGCGCGAGGCGTCTTCGGTCTCGGCGAGCGACTCGGCTCGTTGCTGGCCGCAGGATCCAGCATCTGTGGGGTCTCCGCGGTCGTCGCGGTCGCCGGTAGCATCGAGGCCAAGGAAGAACACCTCGCCTACGCCGCCGCGACAGTCCTGCTGTTCGACGCCATCACGCTGCTGGCGTACCCGGTGATCGGCCGGGTGCTGGAACTCCCTGCACAGGTGTTCGGGATGTGGGCCGGACTGAGCATGTTCAGTACCGGGCCGGTCGTCGCTGTCGGCTTCGAGCACTCGAGCGCCGCCGGCCAGTGGGCAACGGTGACGAAACTGACCCGGAACGCACTGATCGGCGTCGTCGCGGTCGGCTACGCGACCTACTACGCACGGCGGCGAATGGACACGGACGGCTCCTCGTCCGTCCAGTGGCGCGAACTCTGGGACCGGTTCCCGAAGTTCGTGCTTGGCTTTCTGGCACTGGCGCTGATCGCCAGTGCGGGCGTGTTCTCCGCGGGCCAGCTGGCGTCGATGGAGACTGCCTACGGCTGGCTGTTCCTCCTCGCGTTCGTCGGCCTCGGAACCGACCTCGAACTGCAGAAGCTTCGGTGCGCTGGCGTTCGGCCGGTGCTCGTGGTGTTGCTCGCGTTCGCGACCGTGAGTGTGGTCTCGCTGGCCGGGTTGCTCACCGTCGTCGGCTGATCTGTGGCCGATATCGACCGAACGGTCACGAAACCGCCGGTATAGCAAGCTATTTTACCTCCGAGTCGGCCTGTTCTTCTATGGGTGACTCCCACATCGTAGCAGTCGAACCAGAGGACAATGTCGCCACAGCCATCCGCGAGGTGAGCGAGGGCGAAACAGTGACCGTCGACGTCGGTGACGACGAGGTCGTCGTCGACGTGCTCGAAGACGTTCGGTTCGGTCACAAGATCGCGCTCGAAGAGATCTCGCGCGGCGAGACGATCATCAAGTATGGGCTGAGCATCGGCCAGGCGTCGGAAGATATCGATGCCGGAGAATGGGTCCACGTTCACAACGTGGAGAGCAACTACGGCCGTGGCGACCTCGCTGCGAGCGGCGACTGACTCAGATCGATCATGACTGACTTCCTTGGATACGAACGAGACGACGGGAGTATCGGCATTCGAAACTTCGTCCCGATCATCGCGACGGCACCGTACGCCAACGACACGGTGAAACGGGCCGCGGATATCGTCGACGACGCCATTCCGATCACGCATCCGCTTGGGCGATGCCAGACCAAGCCTGACGTGTTCCAGACGTACCGAACCCTGCTGGGCTACGGGACGCATCCGAACACCTACGGCGCAGTCGTCGTTGCACATGCCGGCGAAATCGTCGACGGCGACGAACTGGCGGGCGATATCGGCGAGACGGGCCGTCCGAGCGCGAGCATCAACATCCACGACGAGCAGGGCGTGATGAACGGGCTCAAAGCGACCGTCAACGCCGCACAGGAGATGGTACAGGACGCCAGCGCTCAGCGCCGCCAGCCACACGACCTCTCGAATCTCACGTTCGGGATCAACTGTGCAACGTCCGACACGACCAGCGGTCTCTGCCAGCACAAGGCGACCGCCGGTGCGGCCTGGCGACTCATCGATCAGGGCGGCTGCGCCGTCTTCGCGGAGACGCCGGAGTTCTTCGGCGGCGAGGAGGACCTCGCAGAGCGGGCGGTCAACGACGAGGTCGCACAGAAGATTCTCGACTACGTCGAGGACTGGGAACAGCGGCTACAGGAGACCGGCTACGACGTCCGTGGCGCACAGCCAACGCCGGACAACATGGACGGTGGACTGACGACAATCGAGGAGAAGGCGCTGGGCGCGCTCGTCAAGTCCGGTGACGGGCCGATCCAGGATCTGGTGGATTACGCCGAGAAGATCCCTGACGAAAGCGGGATGTATATCATGGATACTCCGGGCCACGGTGCTGAATCCGTTACCGGGATCGGCGCGGGCGGCGCACACTTCATGATCATCTCGACCGGGCAGGGTCATACCCTCTCGAATGCCGTCATGCCGACGATCAAGATCACGGGCAACCCCGGGAGCGCAGAGCGCGTCCCCGAGGAGACCGATGTCGACGTCAGCGAGGCGCTGGTCGGCGACGCCTCGATCGACTGGGCGACCGACGAACTCTGGGACGAGATCCTGGATGTCGTCAACGGCAAACAGACGCTGAGCGAGGTGCTCGGCGAGAGCCAGTTCGCTATCCACCGGATCGGCCCCTCCACGTGATCGATGGAGATCGATAGAGACCGCGCCCGTGAGGTGGCCGCAGCGGCCTTTCGGGACCACGGCATCCGAGAGTGTGATGCCGTGACGACGGCGGAGATGCTCGTCACTGCAGAGGCACGCGGGAAGTCCTCGCACGGACTGATCCGGCTTCCCCGATATCTCCGCGGGGTCGAACACGGGAACGTCGATCCGGAGGGGTCGATCGAGATTGCCACCGACGCGGGTGCCGCGAGTACGATCGACGGCGGCGCGCGACTGGGCCCTGCCGTTGCCCAGCACGCGATCGCCGAGGCGATAGAGCGGGCCGAAGAGTACGGTGTGGGGCTGGTCGGGGTCCGAAACTCGACCCACCTCGGGATGCTCGGCTACTACACGAACGAGATCCGCGAGGCGGGCTACGTCGGCATCGCGATGACGAATACGGAGCCAGCGATGCCGCCCCACGGCGGCGCGGAACCGGTCCTCGGGACGAACCCGATCGCGATCGGGCTACCGACCGATCCGCCGTTCAACCTCGATATGAGCACGTCAGCGATCGCACGCGGGTCAATCAACGAGGCCGCCGAACAGGGCGAAGAGATCCCCGAGGGCATCGCGCTCGACGCCAGGGGGCAACCGACCACCGATCCCGAGGCCGCGCTGGACGGGACGATCCTGCCGTTTGGCGGGCCGAAGGGCTCCGGGCTGGCAATCGCCGTCGAAGTACTCGCCGGTGGTCTCGTCGGAGCGGCTATGGGAGAGGACGTCACTGGCACCTACCACACCGAGGAGCCATGCACGAAAGGCGATCTGTTCGTGGTGATCGATCCTGATGCCACCGCGGGCGGATCGTTCGAATCGGAGACGAACGCGTTTCTGGCCTCGCTCAAGCGGATCGAACGGGCGGTCGACGTCGACGAGATCAGGCTTCCCGGCGAGAGATCGGTTCGTGAGGAACGAACTGAGACGATCGAGGTAGGGTCTGACCTCTGGGAGGAGGCGCTCGAACTAGCGGGCGAGACGCGCTAGGGCGTCTGTCCCGAGCCGCGACGCTTTGTTTTCCAATGGTCAGAAAGGGAACAATAGAAAAGATTATTAAGGATATATGCAAAGTATGTGAGTGTATGCCTGACAAACAGAGACGGCAGTTTATGAAAGCAACGGCACTCGGGAGTATGGCAGCGATGGCGGGCTGTCTCGGTGGCGACGACGACGGCACCGATCTGAACTACGTCCATCCGAGCTACTTCGGGGCTGACGCGGAGGATATCGTCCCGATGTTCGAGGAGCAAGAGGACGTTTCGGTGTCGACGCAGTCCTCACCGGGAGATGCCACCTCGACGCGGGAGTACTACGTCAACCAGTTCGTCGCCGAGTCGGGGGATTTCGACATCGGTAATATGGACATCATCTGGCCCGGCGAGTTCGCCAGCAACGGGTGGGCGGCCGAGATGGAGGATCCGGAGGGTCACACCGACAATATGCTCCAGACGCCGGTCGATGCGATGACCATCGACGGGTCGATGTACGGGATGCCGCTCCATACCGACGCCAACGCTCTGTACTACCGGACGGACAAGCTAGAGGAGTACGGCTACGATGGCCCGCCCGAGACGTTCATGGAACTCGTCACTATGGCCCAGGACATCCTTGACCAGGACGACGAGATCGAAAACGGCTACATCTGGCAGGGTGGCACCAACGAGGGCCTCACGATCATGTGGCTCAACTGGGTCTGGGGCATGGGCGGTGAGGTCTACGACGGCGACAGCGTCACCGTCAACAACGAGGAGGGCGTCGCTGCGCTCCAGCACGCGGTCGACCTCATCCACGAGTACGAAATCACGCCGGAGTTTATGCCATCGAGTTCGACGGACGAGAACCGCGAGACGTTCCAGCAGGGCAACACGCTGTTCATGCGTAACTGGCCCTACGCGGTCGCGCTGATGAACGAGGACGGTTCGAGCGTGCAGGATAATTTCACCGTCGCACCGTTGCCGACCTCCGAGGACAACCCCGACGCGCAGAACTCCTGTCTCGGCGGTTGGAACCTCTTTATCAACGCCAACGCGCAGAACGCGGAGCTCGCACAGCAGTTTGCGACGTTTGCTAGCTCGCTCGAGATCCAAGAGCGTCTCGCCCAGGAGCACAGCCGTCTCCCGGTCCGGCAGGAAGTGTACGAGAACGAGGAGATTCGGAACGAGTTCGAGGAACTGACGCTGTTCGAGGACATTCTCGGTCGAACTAACGCACGTCCGGGGCTCGCGGACTACCCGACGTTCTCCGAAATCGTGTTCACGCAGGCCAACAACGCGCTGGTCCAGAGCAAGACGCCGCAGGAGGCGCTCGACGACGCTCAGTCCGAGATCGAAGATCAGATCGACGAAGCCTGAGCACCCCGGTCGTTCGTTTCGGCGGACGATCTGTTACTGCAGTATTTTTAATGGCTCTCATAAAGCCCCGTAGCGTCGGCCCCGAACTACACCGTCACCGACGCCAGCACGGAGTCGTAACAGTGATCGAGCCGTTCTCGCTGTGCGTCGTCGAGTTGGGGGAGCGGTGGAAGCGGCGTGCCGATATCGATCCCGCTGCGGCGGACGAGATGTTTCATCGCCGCGGCGGTCGGGATGTCGTTCATCGTACTCACGACGGGGTTGACGACGCTGTTCATCAACTGTCGTGCATGGTCGTAGTCGCTGTGGCGATAGCTGTCGTACAGCTGTGCGACTGGCCGGGGGAAGACGTTTGCTGGCCCAGCGATCAACCCGCTTGCACCGAGTTCGAGCGATGCTATGGCTAGCTCCGAGGCCCCCTGGAAGACGTCGAAGTCGGATGGCGTCGTTTCGATGACGTCGTAGAGAAAGGTCAGATCTCCCGAGGTATCTTTGAGACCGACGACGTTCGGATGCTCGGCCATCGTCGAGACGAGGTCGACCGAGAGCTCTTCACCGGTCAGGGCTGGGATGTTGTACAGTACGATCGGTAACGAACTGTCGTCCGCGATGGTCTCGAAGAAGCGCTGTAACCCGTCCTGCGTCGTACTCAGGTAGTACGGCGTCACGACGACTGCGGCATCGACGCCCGCGGCGTCGGCGTCTCGAATGTGCTCAGCGACGTCGCCCGCGCTGGTGTGCCCACAACCGGCCAACACGGGGACGTCGTCCGCGCTGTCGACGACGGTTTCCAGCACGTTCGACCGCTGTGCCCGTGTGAGACTGGGGAACTCTCCGATCGAGCCACAGGGAAAGAGACCGTGGACACCGCCGTTGATCAGATAGCTCGTGTACTCCGCCAGTGCATCGGTATCGATGTCCCTGCCAGTCGTCGGGGTCGGCATGGGACAGACTGTCCCCTCAAGTCGCATGAATGGATGCTTGTATATCTGAGATAAAAACGTTTGTGTTCAACCCGGGGGGATGATACCGGTCACTGATACAAACGTTTATGAGAAATCGGTGACAACCGTGTTAACGAAACTCATGAGCGTCGAGATCGAACTTCACGACGAGCGTATACTGATCGATGGGGAGTGGGTCGATGCTGACGAACGCACGGACGTTCTGCATCCGTACGACGGCGACAAAGTCGGCTCCGTACCGGTCGCAAGCACAGAACAGGCCGAAGCGGCGGTCCAGGCGGCCCATCGCGCCGTCGAAGCGTCGGACCTCTCCGCCTATCAGCGGTACGAACTGCTCTACCGGACCGCGGAGTTGCTCGAAGAGGAAGCCGAAGCGATGGCGCGGCTGATGACGGCCGAACAGGGGAAACCGATCACCGAATCTCGCGGCGAGGTCGACCGGGCGATCCAGACGCTCCGACTTTCCGGTGAGGAGGCAAAACGGATGTTCGGCGAGTACGTCCCGATGGACGCCCAGAAGGGGTTCGCTCGGACGCACGCGTTTACCCAGCGAGAGCCACTGGGTGTGGTCGCCGCAATCACGCCGTTCAACTTCCCGCTGAACCTGATGGTACACAAGGTCGCCCCCGCGCTGGCCGCGGGCAACGCTGTCGTCGGGAAGCCAGCGTCGAACACGCCGCTGGTCTCGATCAAACTGTTCCAGTATCTGGATCAGGCGGCCACCGAACTCGACGCCCCGGACGGACTGGTCAACGTCGTTACTGGGAAGGGGAGCACCATCGGCGACGTGTTTCTGGACAGCGACGAGGTCGAGGCCATCTCCTTTACCGGCAGTACCGGTGTCGGCAAGTACATCGCAAACAACAGCGGGATGAAAGAGCTCACGCTGGAACTCGGCGGCAACGACCCCACCATCGTCTGGGACGACGCCGATATCGACTCGGCCGCCGCACAGGTCGTCGGCGGCGCGTGCTCGAACGCCGGCCAGGTCTGTAACAGCGTCGAGCGCGTGATCGTCCACGACTCCATCGAGGAGGAACTCGTCGACGCGATGGTCGAGCACACCGAAGCGCTCACTTTCGGTGATCCGTTCGACGAGGAGACGAGTATCTCCGCCCTCATCGACGACGGTGCGGCCGAGAAGGTAAAGCGGATCTTCGAGGAGACGGTCGAGGCAGGCGCAACCGTCGAGTGCGGCGGCGAGTACGATGGCCGTCATTTCGAGCCAACCGTTCTCTCGGGCGTCACACCGGAGATGCCGGCCGCCAGCGAGGAGGTGTTCGGCCCGCTCGTCCCCGTCATCAGCGTCTCCGATTTCGAGGAAGCGCTCGAAGAGGCCAACAACACCGAGTACGGTCTCGAAGCCGGAATCTTTACGCAGGATATCGACCGGGCGAAACGCGCGGCGGATCGGATCGACGCCGGGGGCGTGAACGTCAACACCGTCAGCGGGTTCCGCGCCGATCACATGCCCTACGGCGGCTTCAAAGACAGTGGCATGGGCAAAGAGGGCATCAAGTACGCGCTCGATCACTTCTCCCGGGAGAAACTCGTCGGCTTCCACAGCGGCAAGAACGCCTGAGAGTCGATCCCGGCCCCACTGCTATCGGACCGACGTCTCCGTGAATTTTGCGCGCGTGTCGACGCGCCGCTCGCCGACGATATCGAACTCCCGGGCGAGTGCGGTCTTCGCCGCGGACGGTCCGACCCGTATCTCGACTGTCCCCGGTTCGATGACGGGGATCAGCTCCCGGTCGTACAGGGCTAGCTGTTCGGTCGGCACGGCGAACGCCACCGTCTTTGCCTCCCCCGGGGCGAGTTGGACCCGCTCGAACCCGACGAGCTGTCTGGCCGGTCGGATCCGGCTCGCGACGACGTCCCGTGCGTACACCTGTGGGACTGCCGCACCCGGTCGATCACCGACGTTCTCGACCGTCACCTCGACGGTGACGCGGTCGCCGGCGGCGACCGACGATGGCGTAATCGACAGCTCGCGATACCGGAGCTCGGTGTAGCTTTCGCCGTGGCCGAACGGGTAGAGCGGCTTGGCGTCGCCGAACACGTACTCGTAGTCGGCGCTTGGGGGCTTGCGATTGTAGTGGACCGGCAACTGGCCGACCGACCGCGGGATCGAGACTGGGAGCCTCCCGCCGGGGGTCTCCCGGCCGAACAGGACGTCCGCAATCGCCCGGCCGCCCTCCTCGCCGGGAAGCCAGGCCTCGACGACCGCCCCGACGTTCTCGGCGATCCACTCGGTCGCGAGCGGGCGTCCGTTGACGAGGACGACGACGACCGGCGTCCCGGTTTCGTGTACGGCCCGGACGAGTTCGTCCTGTCGGCCGGGGAGCCCCAGATCCGCCCGGTCGAGGCCTTCGCCCGCGGTCGCGGTCGTCTCCCGCTCGACATCGATCCCCGAGGACCCGCCCAGAAAGAGGACCGCTATCTCGGCGTCGTCGGCCGTACGTACCGCCTCTTCGATCTCGGAATCAGTCCGATCCCTGACGTCACAGCCTCTGACGTGGCTGATCGTTGTCTCGTCGGGGACGACCTTGCGGATCCCATCGAGCGGTGTGACGACCTCGACGCCGCTATCGCGCGATTCGGCGGCCGCATAGGCGTAGTTGCCGAGCAGATGGCGCGGGGCATCGGCGTTCGGCCCGAGGACGGCGAGGGTGTCGGTCCCCTCGTCGAGCGGCAGTAGCCCGTCGTTCTGTAACAGCACGAGCGATTCCGTGGCGGCCTCGCGTGCGACGGACCGGGCGTGAGCACCAGTCGCCGCTCCAGTGGCCTCGAAGACATCGAGGTCGTGGCTGTCGGCAGGGGGCGGATCGAGCAGTCCCAACGTCTCCTTCTGGTGGAGATGACGACTCACCGCCTGCTCTACCCTGCGTTCTTCGACGTCGCCGTCTGCGACCGCGGCCACCAGTGGATCTCCGAAACACTCGCGCTCGGGAAGTTCGACGTCGATGCCGGCGTTGATCGCTACCGCGGCCGCTTCCTGTCTGTCGGCGGCGACCCCCTGCTTCGACTGCAGGAGATCGATCCCGCGGCCGTCCGAGACAACAGTCCCGTCGAACCCCCACTCCTCGCGCAAGAGCCCGGTCAGCAGGCTATGCGAGGCGTGACAGGGGATCCCGTCGATGTCGTGGTACGCGGCCATCACCGAAGCGGCGTCGGCCTGTCGTATACCTGCCTCGAAGGGAACGCAGGCTCCCTCTCGAAGCTTCCGGGGCGAGACGTCGGCCGAGGCCCTGTTCCGTCCCCCTTCGCCCCCGCCGTGGCCGACGAAATGTTTCAGCGTGGCGTGTACCGTCTCGTCGCCTGCATCCTGTAACCCCTCGACATAGGCGGCGGTCATCGCCGCAGCCAGAGACGGGTCCTCCCCGTAGGTCTCCTCAGTTCGGCCCCATCGGGGGTCGCGACTGAGATCAGCGACGGGCGAGAGCGTCAGATCGATCCCGATTGCGGATAGCTGTTCGGCGGTCGTCGCCGCGACTCGCGTGACCAACTGTGGGTCCCACGTGCTCGCGAGTCCGATACTCTGTGGAAAGACGCTCCCGCCCCGTCCCGCGTAGCCACACAGGCTCTCCTCGCGGACGATTGCCGGGATGCCGAGGCGCGTCTCCTCACGCAGGAACTGCTGGATGTCGTCGATGACTTCGGCGAGGTCCGCGGGCGGGAGATGACTCTCGCGGCCGACGCGGGTCACACGTCCGATGCCGTCTCCGAGTACGTCCTCGGCCTTTCTCGCCGCGAACTCTCCGTCCTCGAGCACCGCCCCGATCCGCACGGTCCCGATCTGTGCGACCTTCTCTTCCAGCGTCATCCGCTCTACGAGGTCAGCGACACGGCTATCGGACTCCGGGTGCTCGCCCATACAGGGAAAATACGGGAGCAGCACTTTGCTCTACTCATTGCAGAGAATATTGACGCCTCGTCTCAGAGATCGACCCACTCGCGGCGGTCGGCGGCCCGATAGATCGCTTCCATCGTCTCGACGTCGGTCAGGCCGTGCTCCCCATCGGGGTGGATCGTTGCGTCCAACCGCAGTCGGTCGGCGAAGTAATCGAACTCCTCGCGCATCTGATCGACTTTCTCTAGCTCGACCGAGAGTCGCCCGTCGCCTCGCGAGACGTGCAGCGCGCGCGTCTGATTCTGGAAAAACGCCGGTTCGACGGCCACGTAGCCATCAGTACCGGTGATCCGTAGCGTGCTGGACTGGCGCGCGTTGTGGCTCGCCGCACAGGTCGCGTAGACGTCGTTGGGGAACTCCAGCGTGCAGGTGACGCTCTCGTCGACCTCGTCGAACGCCCCGTGAGAACTCCGCGTCCGGCCGGTGGCGGCCACCGGATCCTCGCCGAGGACGAACCGGGTCGTATTCAGCGGATAGAGTCCGATATCGAACAGCGCGCCGCCGCCTGCGAGTTCCTCGTCCAGTCGCCACTGCTCCGGATCCGGATTGACGTGTTCGAGCATCCGCTGGCTCATCGAGCCGTACACCTCGACCGGATCGCCGATCAGCCCCGCGTCGATTACCTCGCGCATTCGCCGCACTGCTGGCTCGGTGTGCATGCGGTAGCCGATCATTAGCGGGACGCCGGCATCCTCGCAGACGTCGATCATCGTCCGAGACCGTTCGGCGTCACGCTCCATCGGCTTCTCACAGAGCACGGCTTTTCCGTACTTCGCCGCCGTCTCGGTGTAGGTGAGATGCAGGGCGTTGGGAGTGCAGATGTAGACGGCGTCGTACAGGTCGGTGGCGGCACCGTCGTGGAACTCGTCGTAGCTGATCCCGCGCTCGACTGTCGTGAACTCCCCCGCGACACGTTCTGCCTTCTCCGTGGTGCTGCTGACGGTCACCGTCGGAGTGCAACTATCGCTGTCGAGCAGGGCGGGTAAGGCCCGTTCGCGGGTGAACCAGCCGATCCCGATCACGGCGAACCGGACGGGGTCGGCTGTGTCGGGATCGATCGTCTGCCAGTCACGGCTACAGCCCCGGTCGAGTATCGACTCAAGCTCCATGTCCAGCCGTACACTCTCACTACCGGCAGTTAAAACTGACTGGCGGATCCGTAGTTTTACGTTCGAGTCCCGATACCGCTCTCCCATGGAGCCAGAGGACATGGACTGCAAACTGTGTGAGTATCCCGGGGCAGGACCGGTAGTGTGCCCGAAATGCGGGGCGGAACTCGACGCCGTTCTGGTCGAGGAGTGGGACGACGGTGGTGTCACGGTTCACTGCCCAGTCTGTCGCAAGCCAGTCGAAAGCGTCCTCGACGCCGGCCGCATCGCACACGGCGAGTGAGTACGTGGTGCGCACGTCGACAAGGCTACAGAATTATATAAATACTGGAAATACTCTTAAAGTATAGAAAATAATATATTTATCGTCTTCGTAGACGGTCTACTGCATCCCTGCCGGAGAAATTAGTTCAAACAACATTTTAGACTGGTTACAACGCCTAAATTGCTCTTATATCTTCCAAACTACAGGTATACTCGCTATGATTTCCCGATTGTAACTGCTCGGAATCAAATGTCATTATGAGCCCGTAAAGCACACCATACAAGATAAAAACGATGTTAACAGCTTACTCTCCGTCTATAGGATACATATCCCGAAAATCGGCTCTCGCATTCTTATACAAAATCTATATATAAACTTATTCTTATATAATTGCTATACCGCAGCTACTCGGCACTGTCGGGTACGCAGGTTTATATCGAATCGGGCGGCGACCCCACTCGTGCGCTGACAACTGCCCCGGAGCGATCCGTGACGGTCTCCGTCGTCGAGGACTGCCTCAGAAGTGTGCGGCACGTCGCTCCGCTCGTGTTCCCGCCGCCTGTTCGCCCTACTCCGCGGTGACGGACAGTCCCCTCGCCGTCATCTCCTCACAGGCGTCCGGCCACTCCATCGTGATCCTGCTCCAATTCGATCCGGCGTCTCTCGACCGGAACAGTCCGGTGTTCGATAGCGCGTAGAACTCGCCGGTTCGCTCCCCCGCCGTCAGCACGTAGCGATAGACGGCCTCGCCGGTCGGGAGTCCGCTTCCAGCGGTGGCTGCCTCGCCGATCCGGGACCACTCGCCATCTCCACGACGCCGGTAGACGTAGGATTCGGGGCTTCTGTGCGCCGATCTCGCCCCTTTCGCCGCGGAGACGAGTACGGTATCCGGATCGCCCGGATCGGTGGCGACGCTCCAGACGTATCGGTGGTGTAGCCCGTCCTGTGGATGGTTCCACGAGGCACCTCCGTCGTCCGACTCGGCGTAGCCGTCGGCGGCGGCGTACACCCGGCCGGGCGCATCGGCATGTGTGGCCAGCTGGTGATTGTCCAGCCGCGCGCCTTCGGGCCGGTCGGTCCAGGTCGCTCCGCCGTCACGGCTCACCAGCAGTGCGCCGGCCTCGATCCCGACGTACACTCGATCGGCGTCGTTCGGATCCTGTTCGATCCAGCGAACATGATGGGTGTTCGGTCGCGGCGGGAACGACCATTCGTCGGCCGAGGGAAGCTCCGACAGGCCGTCGACCTCGTCCCAGCTTTCGCCGGCGTCGGTGGACTGGAACACCCGGCTCGGCTCGGTTCCGACCCAGAGCTCCGCCGGGTCGTGTGACGAGAGCGCCACTGCGGTCACTGCGTCCGGCAGCACGTCCCCACCGATCCGCTCCCAGGACTCGCCATCGCCGGTTCGGAACAGTCCGGCGTCGAACGTCCCGCAGAACGCGTGCTCCTCGTTGGCAGTGACACACTCTATCTTGTGCCCGGACAGCTGTTCACTCGTCCGGGATATCCCTGTCCGAACGCAGAAAAGTCGATCCCGCATCGCCGCGTAGATGCGCATATCCTCTTCTCGGTGTCGGGCCGTGATAATCGTTCGGTACAACGGCTCGACCGGAATCTCCTGCATCCAACCGGTTCACTCCCGCGATGGGGGTTAGTCGCTACTCGGCTCGGGCTCCGCAGGTTCGTCGACGGGTTCGTCAGCGCCGCGGAGCCGTGCCCACAGTATACTCAGCGGGACTGTGAGTTTCTTCGCCCAGCCCAGTTTCACGAGGCCGTACTGGCTGAGGGTCCCGAGGACGACGACCGCGAGGAACGTCGGCGTCGGATCGAACAACACCGGCGAGGGATCGAGCTCCGTGGCCGCCTCGGTGAACGCGTCGATGGTCCACGCCTGGGTCACTAGTGCCCCCCCGACGAAGGCCATCAGAATCGGCAGGACCTTTTTGAACAGCAGTCCCGCGGCCGCCGCACCGACGATGCCGCCGAACATCGTGATCCCGACGGACTCGACGCCCAGCGAGGACCCGGAGAGGCCGACGGTCGTCGCGGCGACGTAGGAACCGAGCAGGAACCCCGGAATTGTCGCGACGGTCGTGATGAGGGAAAACGCGAGGAAGACGCCGACGATTCCGGCGACGAGTGCAGCGCCGGCCAGCATCAGTGGCTCCAGAGCGAGGTAGCCTGCGATGAAGTAGCCGGCAGCGGCTCCCGAAAGGAACCCGACGAGAGTGACGGTGTATTTGAACAGCGCAGCGCCCGCGAACGCGAGGACGATCCCCACTGCTATCAGCCCGATTTCGAGTGGAGTCATGGAACGTAGTTGGTAGACTATCCGCAAATACCTTTGGCTAACCGTTACTATCGTTGAACAACCTGACATGTACAGAATCGAACAATGGAAGCTGCTCCTCGTACCGGTGGGACGGTATCCCGCTCGCCTCAGTCGTCTGACGCTGCCGCGGCGATCTCGCGATCCGATCGTGGCCCGTCAAGATCGACGTCCGGTAGCAGGTCGCGCAGGTAGCGACCCGTGTGTGAGTCGTCGTTCCGGGCGACGGCCTCTGGCGTCCCCATCGCGACGATCCGACCGCCGTTCTCGCCACCCTCCGGACCGAGGTCGACGACGTTGTCGGCGTTTTTCACCAGATCGAGTTCGTGCTCGACGACGACGACGGTGTTGCCGTTGTCGGTCAGCCGCTGGAGAACGTCGATGAGTTTTCGCTCGTCGGCCGAGTGGAGTCCGGTCGTCGGCTCGTCGAGCAGATACAGCGTCTCGCCGGTCTGTTTTTTGCCAAGTTCCTCGGCGAGTTTGATGCGCTGGGCCTCGCCACCCGAGAGCGTCGTCGAGGGCTGGCCGAGTTTCATGTAGTCGAGGCCCACGTCTTTTAACAGTTTGAGACGGCGCTCGATCCGCGAGTCGTGTCTGAAGAAGTCGTAGGCCTCCTCGACGGACATGTCCAGCACGTCGGCGATCGTCTTGCCCTTGTACTCGACGTCGAGGGTCTCGTCGTTGTAGCGCGCACCGTTGCACTCCTCGCAGGGGACGTAGACGTCCGAGAGGAAGTTCATGTCGATCTTGACGGTCCCCTGCCCACCACACTCCTCGCAACGGCCGCCCTTGACGTTGAACGAGAACCGCCCTCTCTCGTAGCCCCGACGCTTCGAGAGTTCGGTCTGGGCGAACAGTTCGCGGATGTGATCGAAAACGCTCGTGTAGGTCGCGGGGTTCGACCGCGGCGTCCGACCGATCGGGCTCTGGTCGATGAGCCGGACCGTCTCGATACCTTCGAGACCGGATATCGCGTCGTGATCGCCGGGATCGACGCTCGTGTTGTCGTTCATCTCGCGAGCCAGTCCCTTGTACAGCACCTCGTGCATCAGCGTCGACTTCCCGGAGCCTGAGACGCCGGTGATCGCAGTGAAACAGCCGATCGGCAGGTCGACGTCTAGATCGTCGAGGTTGTGCTGCCGTGCCCCTTCGATGGTGAGGTGGCTGTCGGGGTCGCGTCGCTCGTCGGGGACTGGTATCTTCGTCCTGCCCGCGAGATAGTCGCCCGTGATCGATTCGTCGGCCGCCATGACCGCCTCGACGTCGCCCTGTGCGACGACCTCGCCGCCGCGCTTGCCGGGGCCGGGGCCGAGGTCGATGACGCTGTCGGCCCGGTGCATCGTCTCCTCGTCGTGTTCGACGACGAGCAGGGTGTTGCCCAGATCCCGAAGCTCTTCGAGGGTGTTCAGTAGCCGGTCGTTGTCCCGCTGGTGGAGGCCGATCGACGGCTCGTCGAGCACGTAGAGCACGCCGACCAGGCCGGAGCCGATCTGGGTCGCCAGCCGGATCCGCTGGCTCTCGCCGCCCGAGAGCGTCGACGCCTCCCGGTCGAGCGTCAGATACTCCAGGCCGACCTCGCACATGAAGCCAAGCCGTGCGCGGATCTCCTTGAGGATCTCCTCGGCGATCTTTCGGTCGCGGTCGGACATGTCTGCCTCCATCTCCTCGAAGTGCGCGAGCGCGTCGCCGATGCTCATCCGGTTGGCCTCCGTGATTGCGGTGTCGTCGACGAGCACCGCCCGTGAGGCGTCCTTGAGCCGGGTGCCCTCACACGCCGGGCACTCGGTGACGGACATGTACTTCTCGATGTGGTCGCGGGTGCCCTCGCTATCCGTCTCGACGTATCGCCGTTCGAGGTTCGGAATGACCCCCTCGAACCGTTTTCGTTTCTGTCGAGTGCCGTTTTTCGTCCGGCGTTTGAACAGCACTTCCTCGCTCGTCCCGTAGAGGAACGCCTGCCGGACTGCTGCTGGAAGCTCCTCGAACGGTGTCGACAGCGAGACGTCGAAGTGTGCCGCGACGGCATCGAGGCGGGTCTGGTAGTACGAGCGGTTGTAGCTCCACGCCTCGAAGACGTGTTTCAGCGGCTTCGCGGTGTCCTGTACGACCAGTTCCTCGCTGACCTCCTTGGTCTCGCCGATCCCCTCACACTCCGGGCAGGCCCCGTGTGGGGAGTTGAACGAGAACGAACGCGTCTCGATTTCGGGGAGATCGATCCCGCACTCAGTGCAGGCCAACTCCTCCGAGAACTCGACGACGCGGCGTTCCTCGGCGGTATCGTCCTTCTCGCCGCCCGTTCCCAGATCGCCGGTCGACCGCGCGGTTGCGCCGACATCGATCTCGTCGGGCGGGTTCGGAAGGATGACCTTCAGCACGCCATCTGCCTCCTCCAGTGCGGTCTCGACGGAGTCGGCGATCCGCGAGCGAGCATCTGGTGCGATCTTCACGCGGTCGACGATCACGTCGACCGTATGGTCGAAGTTCTCGTCGAGATCGGGTTTGTCGAGTGTCAGGTCGTACTCCTCGCCGTCGACCTCGACGCGGGAGTACCCCTCGCCGACGAGTTCGTCGAACAACTCCTCGAAGGCACCTTTCTGGTCGCGGACGACCGGCGCGGCGAGTTTCGCCTTCGTCCCTTCGGGGAGATCCAGCAGGCGCGACACCATGTTCTGGGCGCTCTGCTCGCCGACCTCTCTGCCACACTCCGGACAGTGTGGCGTCCCGACGCGGGCGTACAGCAGGCGCAGGTAGTCGTGTAACTCGGTGACGGTCCCGACCGTCGATCGGGGGTTGTTCGCCGCGTTCTTCTGGTCGATCGAGATCGCGGGCGAAAGCCCCTCGACCGTCTCGACCTGTGGCTTGTCCATCTGCCCGAGGAAGTTCCGTGCGTAGGCAGACAGGCTCTCGATGTAGCGGCGTTGTCCTTCCGCGTAGACGGTATCGAACGCGAGCGAGGACTTTCCCGAGCCCGAGAGCCCGGTGACGACGGTGAACTGCTCGCGTGGAATCTCGACGTCGAGGTCCTTGAGGTTGTTCTCCTCGGCTCCTCGGACCTCGATGTAGTCCTTGCTCATTCTGGCCGGAGTACGGACCGGATCCGTGTATACCCGTCGGTTCCGGTTCCTCGGCAGGTAGATCTTTACCCCCGGCTTCCCACGATCAACTACCATGAAGCAATCGCTCCCCGACCGTCGACTTACTCGCCGTCGACTGCTCGGTGGACTCACTGTGACGGGGACTGCGTTGTCCGCCTCGGTTGCCGCAGGCGTCGGTGGAGGATCGTCCCTGCAGGAGTCCCCCGGCGCAATGCGGTGGAGCGAGACCTACGACCGTTCAGCACAGGACGTCGAATGCAATGCCATCTCGCCGGTCGACGGCGGCTACTATCTCGCCGGATCGGTCGGCTTTCCCGGCGGCACGCGTCACGGCTGGGTCCAGCGCGTCGACGAGACCGGCGGGGCGGAGTGGGAGTTCGTCGACAATCGGCCGGGCGACGAAGCCCCCCTGTACTCGGTCGTTACGGGGCCCGACGGCGGCTGTCTCGCGGGCGGAGACGTCACGACGCATCTCACCGACGAACCGAACGCCACTGCGCTATCACTCGGATCTGACGGGGTGCTCAACTGGGGATCGGAGTACGCCCGTTCCTGGCACGTCTCGGCGAACGCCGCGACGCGAGTGGCTGACGGCTACGTTCTGGCCGGCCACGCCCGATCCTACTCGACGCAGGGAACCAAGATCATTCTCGTCTCGATCGACGACGAAGGGGACCAACGGTGGCTGCGGACTTTCGGGGAGAGCGCCACGACCAACATCTGCTACGACGTGGTCCCGGTCGACGGTGGCTATCTACTCGCCGGATCGACCGACAGGAAAGACGATTCGCAGGTCTTACTCGCTCGAACCGACGAGAACGGTGAGGTAGACTGGGAGGAACTGTACGATATCGAGGGTGCATACTCGCTCGCCCATGCCGTCGTCCCCACCGACGACGGCGGATATCTCCTCGGCGGCCGGACCGGTGACTCCTCGCACATCTTCCGGGCCGTCGTGATCAAAACCGATGAGGACGGCACCGAGCAGTGGCGCTGGGTCAACGACGTCGAATCGGCCTGTCACGATCTGGTCATCCGCTCGGACGGCGGTTGTGTCCTGGCGGGCCGCCGACTCGACGAGGGATGGCTCGCGGCGATCAACGCCGACGGAGCCCTGATCGCCTCCGAGTCGTACAGTGGCGAGGGCAGGGGCTCGTTCGGGTCGCTCCTGTCAGTCGACGACGGCTACATCACGACGGGCCAGACCTCCGAGTTCGACGGGACGCAGTCACAGGGGTGGCTGGTCTCGGCCGGACGGCTTGCCGAGTCCGGTGCCGCTCCCATCGGTGCCGAGTACTCCGTCGCCGACCAGGACGACGACTCGCTGCCCGGCTTTTCGGCCATCGGTTCGGTGGTCGGCATCTCGACGGCGTATGCGCTCTCCCGTCGGTTCGGGACAACTGACGAGGATTGACGAACCGGCGGCTAGTGACGTAGAATTCGGCAGAGAGGAGTAAGCCCCCTTCTGTTCTGCCCGGCATTCGGCTGAGCATCGACGCCTGTGTCCTGGCTACCGTTCGATGCTCTCGCATCGACGGCGTCGACTTGCACCGGTGGGGATTCGCCGTTCCATCGATCCTCGACCGTCTGCGAGCGGCCTGCGCCGTTCGCCTAATAGGAGGCCCGATGGGCCTCCCTACTCTCGGTGGGTTATCTCCTCCTCACTTTCTATCGGTCGGAGTTCGCGCACCTCATCGATCGGGTCGAGACGTGTCGTTTCTGTTCCAGAGCCGACGGTTTCCCGCCCAGGGCTTGCGCCCCGTCACCTGCCAAGACGGTGGGGGGACTTTCCTCACGTGAAACACGCGGAGGCCGGGCTCTCTCTACCACATTACTGTAGAGGACTGTTGTGTTTAAGCCTGTCGCGGTGCCCGGCGCGGACGCTATCGACTGTAAAAAATAAAAAGCGATCAGCGTGCTGTTCGTCGCGAGGTCGTCGATTCAGTACGTTTCGAGGTACCGGTCGATCTCCCACTGAGAGACGTCGACGAGGTACTCCTCGAACTCCTGGCTCTTCGCTTCGACGAACTTCTCGCTGATGTGGTCGCCGAGCCCGCCGAGGATGACTTCGTCCTCTTCGAGGGCGTCGACGGCCTCACCAAGGTTCGACGGCAGCGTGTCGATGCCGTATTCTTCGCGTTTCTGCTCGTCGAACTCGTAGATGTTCTCGCGGACTGGATCCGGCGCGTCGAGGTCCTGCTCGATCCCTTCGAGACCGGCCGTGATGAGCGCGGCCAGCGCGAGGTACGGGTTACAGGACGGGTCGGGGAAGCGCGCCTCGATACGAGAGGCGGCTGGGACGCGTGCAGCCGGTTTGCGGATGAGGGCCGAGCGGTTGCGGTCCGACCAGGCGACGTAGACGGGTGCCTCGTAGCCCGGGACGAGACGCTTGTAGCTGTTCACTGTCGGGTTGGTGACAGCCGTGATCGCTGGCGCGTGTTCGAGGATGCCCGCGAGGAACGAGTGCGCGGTGTCAGAGAGATCGAACTCGTCGCTCTCGTCGTGGAACACGTTCTCGCCGTCGTCGGTCATCAGCGAGATGTGCGTGTGCATCCCGGAGCCGTTGATCTTCGGGATCGGCTTGGGCATGAACGTCGCGTGCTGGTCGTGCTGGGCCGCGATGGCGCGAACGACCGTTCGGAACGTCCCGACGTTGTCGGCGGTCGACAGCGCGTCGTCGTACTCGAAGTTGATCTCGTGTTGCCCCTCTGCGACCTCGTGGTGGCTGGCTTCGATCTCGAAGCCCATGCTCTCGAGGCCATAGATGATGTCGCGGCGCACGTCGCTCGCGAGGTCCTTCGGTGCGAGGTCGAAGTAACCGCCGTGGTCGGCGGTTTTCGTCGTCGCGTAGCCGTCCTCGTCCTCCTCGAACAGGAAGAACTCCGGTTCGGGGGCGGCGTTGACCGTGTAGCCCATCTCGTTGGCGCGGTCGATGGCCTGCTTGAGGACGTAGCGTGGGTCGCCCTCGAACGGTTCGCCCGTCGAGGTGTTGATGACGTCACAGATCATTCGGCCTGCGGCGGCCTGATCGTCCGTTCTCCACGGCAGAACGGCGAACGTCTCCGGATCGGGTTTGAGCCGCATGTCGGACTCCTGAATGCGGACGAACCCTTCGATCGAGGAGCCGTCGAAGTAGATCCCCTCGGTGAACGCTTTCTCCGCCTGCCGCGCGGGCACGGCGACGTTTTTGACTGTACCAAGGATGTCGGTAAACTGCAGCCGCAGGAAATCGACGTCTTTCTCTTCTATCTCGTCGAGTACCGCTTGTTCCTCCGATGTGAGGCTTCCACTTGTCATGTTTTGTCGTCAGTAGATGAGTGGATAGCCAGTATTAAAGCCCTACTGTTCTGCGCAATTCTACCGTGCTCGCTCTGAAACTGGATATTCGTAAAATTATAATGGCTGGAGTGGATTGGTGGGTATAATGACGTACGAAAATCTGGATGCAAAACTAGTGAATGCACTGCTCGGAGACGGCCGGGCCAGTCTCAGAAGCCTCGCCGAGGAGCTCGACGTCTCGGTCACTACAGTCTCGAATCACCTCAGCGATCTAGAAGAAGGTGGCGTTATCGAGGGGTACACGCCGAAGATCAACTACGGCGAACTCGATTACGACGTCACTGCAATCCTCCAGCTCAAAGTCGAGGGGAACGCGCTCCCCGACATCACGGAGCGCCTCGAACAGGAGAAACAGATGATCAGCGTCTACGAGGTCACGGGCGGCTACGACATCATCGCGATCGGCAAGTTCGAGGACACCGACGGTATGAACGAGCAGATCAAGACACTGCTCACTGATCCCGACATCCGCGAGTCGAACACGAGCGTCGTCCTCAACGCCACCAGCGAGAACGACCAGTTCGAACTCGACCTCAAAGAAGAGTAACGCCTCAGCCGTCGACGGCGGCCGTTTTTTCGAGTGCGATCCGGTAGTGAGCGCTGTCCGGGTCGTCCCGCGCGACGTCGACGAGGGTCCAGGAGGTGCCGGTCGTCGCCTCGCGCACTCGATCGGGACTGAACAGCCTGAACAGCAGCGTCGCTCCGGTCTCGCCGTCGTACTCGAACGACATCACACGGAAGGCGAGTCCAGGCGTTGGATCGTCCCTGTAGCCGAGTAGTTCCGACGTAGCCTCGTGGCCCGGATCGTAGCTGTCGACCACTGCAGTCGCGTCGTGCCGCGTCACGTGAGCGAGGTCGCCGAGAAACGACCGGAGTCCATCCATCGATCGTACGAGGCCGAGTTGGGTCCCGTGCGCTAGCGCGGCGGAAAAGCGGTCGCGGTCGAACGTCTCCCGGAGCGAGAACATGTCGGCGAGTCGCACGTCTTCGACGCCCCGGTCGCGCATCGTCTCGACGAGCGGTTCACTGATCTCGATGCCGACCGTGTCGAAGCGCTGCTGAAAGTACAGCGCGTGTTTGCCAGCACCGGCCCCCATGTCCAGCAGGGGCCCGTCGAGCCACGACTCCAGCCACGGATCGTCACTCGCCTCGTACTCGTCGAAATAGAACTGCTCGATCGGATGATCGAGGGTCTCTTCGCCATCCCGCTGAACGAGTGGCTCCGATCGCCGTTCGTGATAATGGTCGTAAATCGCGTGCCCGAAAGGATCCGGCATGGCCATACTGTCGTCTCGATGTTATATAAACGATAGCCTCGCTACGGCTGGTCAATTGCCATCATGTCCGCCATACGCGTCCTCATCCCGACCGTGAGCCGTCGCCCCGAACCGGGTGCGCAGCGTTCCGATACTCGACCTCTCGCGTCCCCGCAGCGGAATCCGGCGCGAAAACGTCCTCTCGTACGACCCCGTCCATATCCGGCGGGACGGCGTGGCCGCGAAGATGCAGAAGCGTCGGCGCGAGGTCGAGAATCGACAGCGTTCCGATGTCGCCAGTACCGAACGAGGGACCGATTGCCGCAAACAGTCCTGAGCGGGTGTTGACGCCGTTCCAGTCCTCGTCCGTGTCGCTGAACGCCGAGTCGTACCCGAGTTTATCCGAGATATGCACGTTCGATGCCTGATCGATCATAAGATCCGGTGCCTCGTCGGCGTACTTGCCGTGGAACAGTTTCTCGCCACGGAACACTTCCCGCGCTATCGGCCGGCCGGCGGGATCGGTCAGGGATTCGAGCCGTTCGATCAGTTCGGCCCGCAGCGACTCGTAGCGTTCCTCGCTCGTGACGTTCAGATACAGCGGGCCCTGTGCGCTACCGACGACGTCGGTATGCTCCCAGTCGGCGTTTTGCAGTTTGTTCCGCCCCATCCGTCCTTCCTCGTCAGCGAGGTTGTTGATAACCCACTGGGGAGTCAGCCGTTCGAGGGTATCCTTTACGTGGATACCGGTGAGGCGTTGATCGACCGCCGATACCAGTCGGTTGATCCGATCCGAGTTGACTCCGACGGTGCGGAGCGCATCGGCGACCTGATTGTCGAAGCGCAGATACCCCTGCTCTTGGAGCCAGGTGTTGACACGGAACACGGTGTGAATTTCGTTGTGTCCGTGGTCGCTCATCAACACGATATCGTGGCCTTCGTCGAGGAAATCGCCGAGATGCTCGTCGATGATCTTCCAGCCACGGCGAGTGTACTCACTGTCCCACAGGTGATGATGCAGGGAGTTGATGTAGAACGTCGTCACCTGCAGGAACGAGACGTCGTGCTCCGCGAACAGGTGCTTTGCGGCCCGAAAGCGCTGATCGATCAGATCGAGTTCCTCCTCGTATGCGGCCTCGTCTTCGTCCTCGGATCGATTGATCCGGGATACCCGGTAATCGAACCGGTCGACGAGTTCCTCCTCGACTGCCGGTGGCCAGGCGAATCCGGAGTTGCTCGCGTCCGGAGCGCCCGCGACGACGAACGAGTCCGACGTGTCGACCGATTTCGGGGGGAACGTCGTCGGCATCCCCATGACGCCCACTGGCTCGGAGCGGCCGATGATCTCCCAGAACTCCGTGTTCTCGTGATATCGCTCGCTCGGTAGATACACCCGATTGTTCTCGGTATCGACGTTTAACCACCAGAAGATGCCGATCTTCCCCGGGTTCTTTCCGGTCGAGTATGACTTCCAGTTGGGTGACGTCACGGGCGGTAGAACCGATTCGAGGTCGCCCGTCGTCCCTTCTGATAGGATCCGCCCAAAATTCGGCAACTCCCCATCGTCGATATACTTCTCGACGAGTTCGTAGTTCGCCCCGTCGAGACCCACGACTATGGTTCTCGGCATAGGATGTGTTCGAGTGGGCAGTCAGAAAAATACCGCAAGATCGTTCAGAGCGGTAAGAGATATCCTGCCCGGAATATCCCTGGCTTTTACGCTGCCCTCCAGCGGTTTCCACGAATCCCCGGATCGACTCTCGACCGACGAAACGTTCGTATACTCCCTTACTATCTGTCGGACTCACAAAGGAGACAGGCGGACCTGTCCGCTGATGGATACTGTACTCTTCTTCGGTCGAGAACGAACGGATCGGGAACGAAGCCGCGATTGGGACGGAAATCGGTAAGATGGGCTTATGCCACCGAACTGTTCACGCGGACGCCGCTCGCATTTCCGTGGTTTTCACTCGGTTCAAACCACGCTTACATCATGCCGCCCATGCCGCCACCCATGCCGCCCATGCCGCCGGGTGCGCCGCCAGGGCCGCCAGCCTCGTCGCCGCCCTTGTCGGTCGACAGTTCGCCAGCGGAGATGATGTCGTCGATCTTGAGCACGAGGTTCGCCGCCTCGGTGGCGGAGGTGAGTGCCTGCTCTTTGGCGTGTGCGGGTTCGACGACGCCAGCATCGTAGGTGTCGACGATGTCGCCGGAGAAGACGTTCAGTCCGGCGCGCTTGTCACCGCCCTCGTGGGCGGCACGGAGGTCGACGAGCGTGTCGATGGAGTCGAGTCCGGCGTTGCCAGCGAGTACGCGGGGGACGAGTTCGAGCGCGTCGGCGAACGCCTCGACCGCAAGCTGTTCGCGTCCGGAAACGCTGTCTGCGTAGTCGCGGAGACGTCGCGCGACTTCGACTTCGATTGCGCCGCCGCCGGCGACCACGCGGCCGTCGGAGACGGTCTGTGCGACGACCTCGAGTGCGTCGTTGATGCCGCGTTCGAGTTCGTCGACGACGTGCTCGGTCGAGCCGCGGATCAGCAGTGTCACACCGTGGCCGTCGCCGGAGACGTAGAACAGGTCGTCGGCGTCGTCACGGGTAACGTCGCCGTGGCCGAGGTCCGTGGCGTTGACAGCGGTGAGATCGGAGACGATGTTCGCGCCGAGGACCTCCTTGAGGAACTCGATGTCGGACTTCTTCGCGCGTCGGACGGCGAGGATGCCCTCCTTGGCGAGATAGTGCTGTGCCAGGTCGTCAATACCCTTCTGACAGAAGACGACATCGGCACCGGAGTCGACGATAGCATCGACTTTCGCCTTTATTTCGTCCTCCTCGCGGTCGAGGAACTGCTGGAGCTGGCTCGGATCGGTGACGCTGACCTCGGTGTCGGCGTCGGTCTCGTCGACCTCGACCGGGCTGTCCAGCAGCATGATCTCGGCGTCCTCGACCTCGCTCGGCATGTTGTCGTGGACGGGATCTTTGCTGATCACTGCGCCCTCGAGCAGGTCGGAATCGCTCGAGGAGTGACCGGTCTGAGTCTCGGTGTTGAGGAACTCCAGATCGACGACGTGGCCGCCATCGTCGTCCTCGACGGTGACCTTTCGGACGGCGTCGACGATAAGCTGGGAGAGATGTTCCTTGTTGAGTTCAGCGCCTTTACCGGTCATCGACGTTTCGGCGACCGAGCGGAGCAGATCCTCGTCGTCGGGGTCGACGTCACCGGAGATATCGCCGACTTCCTGTCGGGCCTGGTCGCTCGCGAGGTGGAAGCCTTTGATGATCGCCGTCGGGTGGATGTCCTGTTCGAGGAGATCCTCGGCGTTCTTGAGTAGTTCGCCGGCGACCGAGACGGCGGTCGTCGTGCCGTCGCCCGCTTCGTCCTCCTGTGTCTCGGCGACTTCGATGATCATCTCGGCTGTCGGGTTGTCGATGTCCATCTCCTTGAGGATGGTGACGCCGTCGTTGGTGATGGTGACCGATCCCATCGAGTCGACGAGCATCTTGTCCATCCCTTTCGGGCCGAGGGTCGAGCGGACTGACTCCGCCACGGCACGGGCAGCGGAGATGTTGTAGTCCTGCGCGTCCCGGTCCTGAACGCGCTGGGCGTCCTCGCTCATTACGATCATCGGCTGACCTTGCTGCATTCGCTGACTCATGTACAGACGATGGATTGATTGCGATTCTATATAAATCTGTCTATTTTACCGCCAACGCTTCCGTCCCTGTCGCCGATTAAAATTCGCTATTCGGTGTTTAGAGGGCGTCAGGCGCGATCGAACTCGATCTTCGTCTCTCGTATGTCTTTCTGTGGCTAGCTACCAGAAACAAATATTTATATACCAGCTCTCGTTCGCCACGGATACCCCTCGTTCGTCGGTATCCGGGCCCTGCTCGCTGCTGCGAAATCGAAACCTAATGCTGGGCTTTACGCTTCTCGGAGCGCCTTCGCGACGGCTTCTAGCTCCGCTTTCCGCAGCGGTCGCGTCGCTTCCTCCGGATCGTTCTCGTCGAGTTCGCCGATCGACCAGAGGATTCCCGCCCGCATCTCCGACTTCGGCGGCAGCGTTCCAGTGTCAATCTCGTAGTCGACTGCCTCACAGATCGCGGCCAGTGCCTCTTTGGTGAACGCCGTCGACTCGACGCGCTCGTACCTGCCTGTCTCTACCCGAATCTCGTTTCGAAGCTCGTCGACGGTCGGTGACATAACGGGAGGAGGGCGGGACGTCGAAAGAAGGTTTCGGGGGTGTGGTTCTGCGGGGGGAGTTTCTGGACAGGGAGTTGAACCCGATGCAAATCCTCGCTTACGCTCGGATTTCCGTGGTTCAAATCCCTTCAATCGGGTATTTGCCACTCACGAGTTGTTCGTGACAAAATACGCCAGGACAGGGATTTGAACCCTGAATCCCGAAAGGGAACACGCTTTCCAGGCGTGCGCCTTACCATTCGGCCATCCTGGCTCACCTGAAGGTAATCCCGTCCCGTGTTTAAGCATTTTCTTTCCGACTCAACCACCAGCCTTCGCCGTAGTAGGTCGTCACTGCCGAGACGACGCCGACCAGCGCCGTCAGGGTGGCAACGCCCCACAGCGGGACCGAATCGCCGCCCAGCAACACGTAACCGTTCTGCAGGACGAGAAACGAGAGTGCCCCGACGACGCCCCACAGCAGACTCGACTTGACGCGCGGCCTCACGGCTGGGTTGCGATGGCCTCGACTTCCACGCCGACACCCTTCGGTAGCTTCTCGACGCCGACGGCGCTCCGGGCCGGTGGCTTCGACTCGAAGTAAGATGCGTACGTATCGTTCATCGCGTCGAAGTCGTCGATGTCGTCGAGGAAGACGGTCACCTTCAGGACGTCTTCGGGCCCGAGACCGTCTTCTTCTAGTACCGCGACGAGGTTGTCCAGGGCCTGCTCGGTCTGGACGTCGATCAGTTCGTCGTCGAGCAGTTCCCCGTCCGGGGTGAGCGGGATCTGTCCCGCGGTAAAGAGCAAGTCGCCGTTCGTGGTCGCCTGACTGTACGCGCCGACTGCGGCCGGCGCGGCGTCGGTGCTGACGATGCGTTTCATGCGCGAGTGGTCGGGCGGCGTCGACAAAAAACGGCCGGTCCTGTCGGTTGCCGAAACGACTTACCAAGACCGGGAGAAACCGCCACCCGATGACCGACGGACGCGAGTACGACAAACTGGTGCGCGATGAGATCCCGGAGATCATCCACAAGAGCGGCGAGACGCCGATCGTTCACGTCGCCGACGACGTAGAGTACGGAGAGCGCCTCGCGGACAAGCTCGGTGAGGAAACCGCGGAGTTCCGCGAGAGCGGCGATCTCGACGAACTTGCAGACGTACTCGAAGTCATCCGGGCCATCTGTCGCCATCGGGACGTCGAGTTCGAGCACATAGAGACGATCCGCGAGGAGAAAGCCAGCGAGCGTGGCGGTTTCAGCGATCGGATCGTCCTGGATGCGGTCGAGTCGCCGTCTCAGGAGAGCAACTCGACCTCGTAGTCCCGCTCTTCCATCCCTGCGATGAGCGTGGCAACGTGCTCTTCCCCCCGTGTCTCCAGGTCCAGTTCGACCTCGGCGGCGTTCATGCCGATATCCCGCGAGGTCCGGTCGTGCTGGATCGCGTAGATGTTGGCCTGCTGGGCGGCGATCACGTCGATAAGGTCGTCCAGTGCGCCTGGGCGGTCCTTGAGCACCGTCCGGAGCCTGACGTACCGGCCGGTCTCGACCAGTCCGCGCATGATGACGGTCGTAAGTGTGTTCAGATCGATGTTCCCGCCACAGAGGCAGGGGACGATGGTTTCGTCCTCTTCGAACTCGAAGCGCTCGTTGAGCAACGCGGCGAGCGTCACTGCGCCGGCCCCCTCGACCAGCGTCTTGGATCGCTCCAGGAGGTAGGTCAGTGCGACGGCGATTTCCGAGTCGTCGACAGTGACGACCTCGTCGACGCGCTCTTCGATCACGTCGAAGGTCCGATCGCCGACCCGTCTGGTGGCGATGCCGTCGGCGATCGTATCGACGCTCTCGCGCTCGTAAATCTCGCCTTTCTGCAGGGACTGTGCGACGCTTGCGGCCCCCTCGGCCTGCACGCCGATCACGCGAATATCGGAGTCGTAGCCCTTGAGGGCGGTGGCGATCCCGGAGATCAGGCCACCGCCACCGATCGGGACGATCACGGTCTCGACCTCGGGGAGGTCGTCGACGATTTCGAGACCGATCGTCCCCTGTCCGGCCATGATCATCGGATCGTCAAAGGCGTGGACGTAGGTCCGCCCCTCCTCGGCCTCGATCTCGTGGGCGTGCTCCGCCGCTTCGCTGTAGTCGACGCCCTGTAGAACGACCTCCGCCCCGTAGTTTCTGGTCGCTTTCACCTTCGAGATCGGGGCGTGCTCGGGCATCACGATCTTGCTGTCGACGCCGGCACGACTCGCCGCGAGCGCGACGCCCTGTGCGTGATTGCCGGCGCTTGCGGTGACGACACCGGCCTCGCGCTCCGCGTCACTCAGCGTCGCGATCCTGTTCGTCGCGCCGCGGATCTTGAACGCCCCGGTCCGCTGGAACGTCTCCAGTTTCAGGTGGACGTCCGCGCCGGTCATCTCCGAAAAAGTGTGCGAGTACTCCAGGGGTGTGTGGCGGGACGTCTCTCGAACCCGGTCGCGGGCCGCGAGCACGTCGTCGGCATCGATCATACCGCCCCGTACGAACGGACCCATTAAAGGATCTGTTGACCACCGGCGCAGGTCAGTCCGCCGGGCAGCTCCTGCCCGGATCGGCATACGACGCCTGTCGAACAGCCGTCTGACGATATTTTCACTACGCCGCTGTACTGCGGTTTCACTTCCACTCCGGAGGGCTGGGGTTTATGATGTATCCACTACCTCTACTGGATTGCACGTCACACGCGCCGTGCATCATCCTCTATTCCCCCCTTCGGAGTGACTCACCGAGAGCTAACAGTAAAAGGGCTAGCAAACTGAAATGTTAGTATGAGTATCGACGATGCCGTCCGAGCGGCCTACCGCGGGTACCGGTCTCAACCCTCCGATATACTGCCGTACTACTTGCTTGGGCTGGCGACGCCGGCAATCGCGCAGACGGTCATGCTCGTCGGAATCCTCAGTGGCTATCTGGTGATGCTCTCCCAGAACACGCTCGAACCGATCCTCACGGAGGTAGAGACGCTCGGGCCGTTCTCGATCGACGGTCCAGGAATGGGGCCCGACCAGCAGAACGGCCAGACGATGATCGACGGCCAGTCCACCGATGCACTGGCGACCGCGGCCGAGAATGCTCTGACGCCGGAGCTGCTAGCTGTTGGCGCGCTAACTATCGTCTCGCTGGCCCTCGCCCTGTTCCTGATCAACGCCGTCGTCAGCACTGGCCAGGTCCACGCGGTGTATGCCGTCCTCCGCAACCGACCGGGACTGCGGGCTGGCGTCGACGGTATCGCACGGGACTACCGGCGGTTCGTCGGCCTCGCACTCCTCGAAATCGGTCTCATGGCCGTCCTTACCGGCGTCCTGATCGGGAGTGTAGCGGCGGCGTGGGTCCTGGTTAGCGAGGCGACTGGCGTCCTGGTCGGCCTTCTCGCAGCACTCGTCTGGCTGCCACTGATCCTGTTTATCTGGGTGGCGTTTCTCTTCGCCCCACAGGCGGTCGTCGTCGAGGACGTGGGCGTGTTCGCTGCCGTCAGACGGAACCTCGGGTTCGTCCGGAACAACCTGTTGACGACCGGACTGTACGTCGTCCTGCTGATCGCGGTCGGGGTCGCAACGTCGACGCTCACCGGCCTGTTCCAGTTTATCGGGACGCCGACGCTGGCGGCGCTGGTCAGTTCCCTGGCCGTGATCCCCCTGCTGGATTTCGTCAAGACGTGGCTGTTCGCCAGCGAGCGAACCGAGCACACGCTCGTCCCGCGTCCCCGCGAGCGCGGCCTCGGCGCGCGGTTCGTCGCGGCGCTCCGACGTGGCTGGGCCGAACTCACTACCTTCGTCCGCTCGACCCCGACCTATCACGTCGCGAGTACCGCAATCTTCGTCGTGAGCGGTTACGCTGGCTGGCTGTTCAGCGCTCGACTCGATCCCGTCCTGCAGGCCTCTATCACGAACCGCCTCGTCGGCTGGTTCCCGCCGGTCGAAGCGATCAATCTCACCGCGAACAACTGGCAGGTCGGCGTCGCACAGGCGTACTCGGGGCTTGCCGCGGGCATCCCGACGATCGTCACGCTGTTTTACAACGGCTTCTTCCTCGGCGCGATTGCCCGGTTCGAGACCAACACCATCGAACTGATCGCCTTCGTCGTCCCCCACGGCATCATCGAGATTCCATCACTGCTGATCGCGGGTGCGCTCGGCCTCTATCTCGGGCGGTCGACGCTCCGACTCGCCCGTGGTCGGTACAGCCGCGAAGCGATCACTGGCGATATCGAGCGGGCCTATCACGTCCTCGTCGGCCTCCTGCTCCTTTTTGCCGTCGCCGGTCTGATCGAGGCGTTCGTTAGCCCGTACTACTCCGGCCTGATCGGCCTCTGAACAGGATGTCGCGACTACTGGCTCTCCGGTAGCGTCGCCAGGAAGAACGGTTTCGTCCCCTCTTCTGTCGTCGGATCTCGAACGTCCCACACGCCCTGCACCTCGAAGCCGAACGCCTGCAGATCCTCGCGCGTCGCCTCGGTACCGGCCATCGACCAGCGCATCTCCGTACCGCTGTCCAGCCAGTCAGGGTTCGAGCCGCTCCATTCGACGCCGCCCTCGGTGAGGAGTAGCTCTCCGCCCGGCCGAAGGACCCGCTCGAACTCCTCGATGACGGCCCGGTGCTCTTCGAGCGGGACGTGAATCAGCGAGTAAAGCGCAGCGAGAGCGTCGAACGAGTCGTCGGCGAACGGTAGCGCAGTCATGTCGCCCTGTACGAGTCCGCCTGCGACACCCGTTCGTGCCAGCGACAGTTGCTCGCGAGAGAAATCCAGCCCGACGCCGCTCTCGCCCGCCGCGGCAAGCGGGGCATCACCGGCGCCACAGCCAGCGGAGAGCACGCGTTCGTCGCCGCCGAGACCCTCGCAGAACCGCTCGACAGGTTCGGGAAGCGCCTCCTCGCGCACCGCCTCGGTATACTGCTCGAAGTAGTCGTCCGCCATCTCGTCGTACGCATCTCGGACGGCACGCCGGTCGTTCATACCTGTCGTTTTCCGGAGAGATATTTCAGTCTTGGCACGGTCGACGGGTTGCCGTTCGTGAAGTTCTGACTTCGGGTCACGCCTGTCCGATAGCGAGCATGTGGACGGAGATGTCTGCAACCGCCGGGTCCTCGTTGGTCATCCCGATGGCTCGTTCGAGCGCCGCCCGCTCGGACTCGCTCCGGTCGGCGAGGACGTCCCGAAGGTCGGCGTCGTGAAACGGGGAACCGAGTCCCTCCAGACCGACCACCTCGCCCACCGATACTCCGGCATCGGTGAGTAGCCCGGCAAACTCCTCTCTACGGAAGAAATGGGTATCGGTGAACACCATCTCGTAGCCGTGCTTCTCGAGTAACTCCGCGTCGTAGTCGCCGTGTTCGAGCAGTTCCGGGAGCGCTTCGAGATACGACCCGCTCAGCGCGTATAGCTGTACCGCGCCGAGCAGTCCCATCACGGAGACGAACAGCGGCGCTTCCGGCGCCGTGATCCGGCGCAGTTCTTCGACTGCGCGCACCCGCTCGCCATCATCGAGTACGTGAGAGAGCGCCCCGCCGAGACAGCAGGTCGCGTCGAACCGATCCGCCGGTAGCGGGAGATCCGTAATCGAGCCCTGGAAGACCGACACCTTGGACTCGACACCGCGCTCGGCCGCGTGGCGACGCGCCATCTCGACCTGCCGCTGGCTGAGGTCGAGTGCGATGACCTCGTAGCCCCGCTCGGCCAGCCAGACCGCATACCGGCCGGCACCACACCCGGCGTCGAGAACGTGGCCCGACTCGGGGAGGCCCGCTTCGAGCGCGCTGATCGTCTCCTCGAACTCCAACCGACCGTCGATGCCGGTTTCGAGGCGGTCCCACTCGTCGTGTCCGTACTCGTCGTAGAACTGCTGGGGGCCATCAGTCGGCTGCTGCATACTGCTACGCCGGTGTGGAACGATTGTAAACGTACCTGTCGACCGAGGTGGTCGTGACGGCCGAGGGGACAGCAAAGAGGGCTCTCGGCGTCGCGTAGACTGAACGGGAAAGACGCCGCGCCGCGTGACGTCTACCGCTCGTCGAGCGGCGTGAACGTCTGGTCTTCGGGGCCAGTGTAGCGTGCTCGCGGGCGAATGAGGCGGTTCTCGTCGAGATACTCGACAACGTGGCCGACCCAGCCACCGACGCGGCTCATCGCGAAGATGGGGGTGTACAGATCGAGCGGGATGCCCATCTGGTAGTAGGTCGTCGCGGAGTAGAAGTCGACGTTCGGGGCGATCCCCTTGTTCTCGGCCATGTACTCCTCGATGGCGACGCTCATCTCGTACCATCTGGTGTCGCCGGCGGCCTCGCCGAGTTCCCCGGATTTCTCGCCGAGGATCTTCGCGCGTGGGTCCTTGACGTCGTAGACGCGGTGGCCGAAGCCGGGGACGCGTCGCCCCTCGTCCAGCGCCTGGATGACCCAATCGACCGGGTCCTTCTCTGCGGCGTCGACCTCTTTGAGCATCCGCATCACGTTCTGGTTCGCGCCGCCGTGAAGGCCGCCCGAGAGCGTTCCGATGGCGCTGGTGACGGCGCTGTGGACGTCAGCGAGCGTGCTCGCGGTCACCATCGCGGAGAACGTCGAGGCGTTCAGGCCGTGATCGGCGTGTAGCACGAGCGCCATGTCGAACGTCTCCGCGAGGACCTCGTCGGGCTCCTCGCCGTTTAGCATGTAGAGGAAGTTCTCGGCGTGATCGAGATCCGTCCGTGGCTCGATCGGCTCCTCGCCGTCACGAATCCGGCTGAACGCCGCCAGCACGGTCGGCATCTTCGCCGTGATGCGTCGACCTTTCCGGAGGAGCGCGTCGCCGTCCTCGGCGTCGTAGCCACTCTCCTCGGGGTCGTACGCCGACAGCATGGAGACAACCGTCCGGAACGCGGCCATTGGATCCTCGTCCTGTTCGGCGAGTTCGCTGACGACGTCGATGACGCCGTCGTCGACCGATCGCTCCTCGGCCATCGTCGCCTCGAAGTCGGCGAGTTCGTCGCGATCCGGAAGATGTCCGTGCCAGAGCAGATACAGGACTTCTTCGTAGCTCGCGTCACGCGACAGATCTTCGATGGCGTAGCCGCGGTAGATCAGTTTCCCGACGTCGCCGTCGATATTGCTGAGTTCTGATTCCGCGACGAGGACGCCCTCTGGCCCTTTTTTGACCTCGTCTGACATACCCATACGCTTTCAGACCGTAGGGGAAAAACATTGCCGTTTGTCCCTGATAGTTTCTGCTCTTCGTCGAAGAAATGACTGCTCGACACCGTCGAATATGGGATTTTCAACGGTGTAACGTGTAGCTAACTGGGAATGGAACCGACTCGGCACCTACTCGCTCCGGACGAGTCTCCAGGCGGAGTACGCAGTCAACACCAGCGTCAGCGTCAGCGATAGCGCGAACCAGATCACTGCGGTGAGACCGGCGTACAGCAGCGGATTGTGCGTTGTCTGGGCCGGCGCGATGACGAAGGCCACGTACAGCAGTATCGACAGGACGAAACTCGCTGCGACCGAGAGTTTGGCGTTACGTCCGACGCCCAGCGCGGCCGCGAACCGTTTGGTCCCGTCGTGATCGGGGCCGGTATCGGCGCTTTCTATCGGTTCCTGAGACACGCTATGATGTAGGAACGGCCCCCACTAATCCGCGTCGGTTTCTGCAGGAGTTCGACGCTCAACTCTCCGCCGCGTACGCCTCGAACTCCTCGCCGAAGAGCAGGAAGTAGCCTGTCCCGACGAGACCGATCACCGTCGCAATCGAGAAGGCCAGGACGGGATCGCCCTCGAACAGCACCTCGCCGGTCAGCGGGTTCGAGAACCCGTCCCAGATGAGGCCGCCCAGCGCCGCGCTTGGAATGACGACGACGTTTCGGAGCAGATAGTACGCCCCTGTGACGCGCCCGCCGGTCCCCTGCTCGGCAGGCCCGACGATCAGCGCCTTGTGTGCAGGCAGTCCCGCGAACCGGAGTCCGGAAAATGCAAAGAGTACGGCCAGTGCAAGGGCATTTTGAGGAGCCTGAATGAGCAGTACCGGGAAGACGGCGTAGACCAGAAAGCCCGCGGCGACGACGGGTTTCAGCCCGACGCGTTCGGCGATTTTCGCCGCCGGAATCATCACCAGCAGGGCGACGAACATCTCGAGGCCGAGCAGGATGCCGAAGTACGCCTGCGGCGAGAGCGAGACAGTACCGAGTGTCGGCAGGGACAGCGAGAGCCCGACGTCCAGAAACTGCGTGACGACGAGCACGAAGAAGATATAGACCATCCCGTTAGCAAAGCGTACGAGGATGTCGCCGACGAGCAGCGGGCGAAGCGGACCGGGCAGGTTTCGAAGGTCCTCGCGTAACTGTGCGAGTCCCTCGAACTCCTTGCCGAAGCTATCGTCGGTGGCGTCGTAGAGGCGATGCTGGGCGAGCGTTCCGAGCACGCCGAAGCCGATTGCGACCAGCAGGATCAACTGGAAGGCGAATACGACGTCGTCCGCGGCGCTGGTGAAGGGCGCGAAGATGGCGGCCGCGATCAGTGGGCCGACGAGAAAGGCCGTCCGGCGAAAGCTCTCGGTGCTGGCAAAGCCCGCGGCCAGTCGCGAGGGTGGGACGGCTTGCTTGACGATGGCGTAGGTCGCGCCGAGGCCGAAGGACTTCCACGCCTGCGCAAGTACGAGTCCGAGGAAGATGGCGACAATCGACAGCGAGACGGGACCGACCGTGACATCCAGCAGCGGCGCGGCGAGCCAGATACCGAACCCGAGCGTCGTGACGAGACCGAACGCCGTCAGCGCGTACCGCGAGCCGATCCGATCGGATATCGCACCGCCGGGGTAGGGGTAGACCGCGCCGATGATGTTGCCGAACGTGCCGTAGAGGCCGATGACGAGCGCGCTCGCACCAAGCGCGCTCATGTACTCGGCCATGTATCGCCCGGTCATCTGGAAGCCGAGACTAAAGGCGAACATCGCCAGCGAGAGGACGAGGACGTCCCGTTCCAGCGCGAAGAACTGTCTGAACGGGTCGAAAACGTCGGGTTCGGCCTCCGCAGTGTCCTCGGCTGCCATACACGTTCGATTTCGACACCCCTTCGTGAAGTGATTTCGGTCGCCGGCAACCCCATTCATCGGCGACTCGAACTTCTCTCAACCACAAGAGGTTCAAACCAGGACGACACAGCAAGTGGTGATGCGTTTCGCGGATCGCCGTCTCGCCGTGCTCTCCCTTCTCGCCGTCGTACCGGCGGCGCTGTTGACCTCCAAAACCGCGGTACTCGGCGCGGTTGAGACGCTTGCGGCGGACCCGCTTCTCTTCGGTGGCGCCGTGGTACTCCTCTATCTCTTCCGCCCGCTCGTCCTGTGGCCGACCACACTGGTCGCGGTGGCCGTCGGCTACGGGTTCGGCATCGCGCTGGGGTTTCCGGTCGCGCTTGCGGGAGCAGTCCTCACGTCGGTTCCGGCCTTCTACGCCGGCCGGTGGGTCGCCGCGGGGTGGAACTGTGGTGTCGTCGCGCGACTCGCGACGGCTGGAAGCCGCTTTTTCGACGCGACCGGCGACTTCCGTGGCGTCGTCGCGGGCCGACTTGCACCCGTCCCTGCCGACGCGGTCAGCGCCGCTGCCGGGATGGGCAACGTCCGACTACGAGTGCTCGCGGGCGGCGTGCTGCTCGGCGAACTCCCGTGGACGATGGCGGCCGTCGTCCTCGGTAACTCGTTCCATACGATATCGACGGCCGGCCTCGGCGGCGTCGGGACGCGACTGGGGGTCATCACGACGCTCGCCGCGATGGTTTTGCTCGCCGGCCCGGCCTACGAGCATCTCGTAGAGAGTCGCCGTTCGGTCGGGAACCGCTCTCAGTAGAAGGTGTCCGCACAGTCGAAGATCACGCCATGCTGGGGACAGACGTACTTGCAGTGGCGGTGGTACATCGCCGTCCCGCACCGGGGACAGGGCCGGCCACCGTCGCCCGTCTCGGCTCCCTCGTCGACGTCATCTGCCATACCCTGCCGTTCTCGCTCCGGCGACAAGATTCTTCGCTCTCTATCATCGGCCGTCGCCGCAGTCGCGGTTCGTGAGCCCCGACAGGACCCCTCAGTCGCGACTCGGCAACCGCGTCACCCGCCCCGGCGTCGTATTGAACCGCCAGACACGCCGGCCTTCCCGGGCCGGAAAGACGCGGTCGATCTGTCGCAACCCCGCTTTCACGCAGTCCCACCAGGTCTCGCTCGTCTCGTAGCCTGCGGGATACTCCTCGTACAGCGCCTCGATGAACTCGTTGCGTTTGGCCTCCTCGCGGTCTCGCAGGAAGACCAGCGCCGCCCCGACGGCGATCCGGCGGCGCTCTATCAGCGTCTCGTCGTGGCCCGGCACCTCGATGGCGTCGAGGTCGGTGATCGCTTCGCCGGGGCGTTCGCCGTCGTCGAGGTCGGCCGGTAGTTCGTAATCGAGGCCGCTTTCGGGGCTTCCGTCGAACGTCTCGCCAGTCTGGCGGACTGCCGACCGGGCGAATGCGTCGAGGCGTTCGTTCTCGACGCCGGATAGCTCAGTAGCGAGTTCGTTCACCGAGTCGTCCTGGATCCGCGCGGTTCGGGGTTCACGGACTGGCTCCCTGCTCTCCTCCGGTTCGGTGCCGGTCGTGAGGGCGTCCCCATCGAGCGCCTCGGCTTCGTCGGCGTCGTCGAGTTTGGCTTCTAGCTCCTCGACGCGCTCGGTAAAGGCAGAGAGCACCTGCTCGCGGTCCGAGCCGACTTCGATGTCGGTCCGGTGGTCGACGACCCAGCGGAGATACGCCTCGCGGGATTCGAATCCCAGCAGCTCTCGTTCTGTATCGAGGCTCTCGGCGAGCGACTCAGAGACGTCCAGATGGATCGTCGGCATCTGTCGGTCGTATGCCGGGTAGGAATAAAAAAGCGCGTCAGACGATGTTACGTCAGCACTCCGACCAGCCGCAGGACTCGCAGGTCTTGCAGCCTTCGGAGTAGTGCAGCGTCAGCGAGCCACACTCGGGACACTCGGGGCTCTCGCCCGCATCGATGAGGTCCTGTGAGGCGTCGGATTCCTGGACCTGTTCGGTCGCGCCGTCGGGCGTCCCGACGTCGAGTTCCGTCCCGCTCTCGGCGTCGACGCCGCCGTCGGTCTCGCGAGCCTCCTCTTCGAGTTCGGTCAGACTTTGTTGCTGTGGGTACGCCTTCTCGATTTCGCCGTCGAGATAGCGCCGCATCGCGGTGCCGATGGCGTCCGGGATGGACTGGATCTGTTCGCCCTTGTCCCAGGCGACCTTCGGCGAGCGGATGCCCTGCAGTTCGTCGGCGATCTCCTCGGGGTCGACGCCCGACCGAAGCGCGGTCGAAATCGTCTTCGCGAGCGCCTCGGTGAAGGAGGCGGTGAAGCCGCCGGAGTTGCCGATGTTGGCGAATAGCTCGAACGGACGCTCGGCCTCGGGATCCTCGTTGATGTTGACGTAGAGTTTCCCGTAGCCGGTGTCGATGCGCTGGGTGACGCCGTGGAGCACGTCCGGTCGTGCGCGCTTGCTGGCGTACTCGCCGTCGACTTCCTCGCCGTCGGCGATGCTGAGTAGCTCTTCGACCTCCCGGTCGAGCGCGGCCTGGACGTCCTCGTTCTCGAGGAAGCCTTCGAGTCCGCCGAACACTTCCTCGATCTGCTCGACGAGGGCCGCCGCGGCCTCCTGCTCGTCGGCGAACTCGGCGTTCTGTGCACGGGTCGTCAGTACCTGCTTCGAGCGGGTACCGTCGCGGTAGTAGGTGACGCCCTTGCCACCGTTATCGTAGACCCACTCGAACACTTCCTTGGCGTCCTCGGTGGTCGAGTCGTTCGGCGCGTTGACGGTCTTCGAGATGGCCGAGTCGACGCCAGTCTGGCAGGCACACTGGATCGCGGCGTGCTGTTTGGCGGTGAGGGCACCGGTCGTCACGAACAGTTCGCCGATGGCGTCCGGGACGGTGGTCAGCCCGTCCACGCCGTCGAACTCGTTGGTGGCCATCTGCTCCTGGGCCTCCTCTTTGACGGCGTCGACGTCGATGCCGTTGTCCTCCAGCGTGCGGAGAAAGTAGTCGTCGAACTCGACGAGCATCTCGTCGCCCTGGACGTCACCGGAGACGTTCTTGTAGAAGGCGACGTTGTAGATCGGTTCACAGCCACCGGTCGTGTTGCCGATCATCGAGGTGGTGCCGGTCGGCGCGATGGTCGTCGTGTTGTGGTTACGCATCGGGAAGCCGTCTTCCCAGTCGTCGGCGTCGAGGCCGGTCTGGCGCTCGAACCACTCGCGGTACTCGGTCGGGTTGGCGTACTTCGAGTCCTCCCAGTCGGCGAAGGTACCGCGCTCGGTGGCGAGTTCGTGGGAAGCGTTCTTCGAGCCGTGGTTGATGTGGGTCATCAGCTGGCTTGCGACCTCGTTCGAGGCCTCGCTCCCGTAGGAGATGCCGAGCTGGATGTATAGCTGGGCCAGTCCCATAATTCCCAGTCCGATCTTACGCATCTCGCGGACCTTCTGCTCGATCTTGTCGACGGGGAAATCGGACATCGTGACGACGTTTTCGAGGAAGCGGGTGCCGTATGCGATGCGGTGATCGAGCTCCTCGAAGTCGATGGCCTCGTCGAGGAAGGCATCGATTGCGGCTTCCTGACTCGCATACTCGTCGCCGTGGTTGTCGTACCAGATTCGCCAGTCGGGGGCGTCCTGGGCTGCGAGCGTCGAGAGGTTGATGTGGCCGAGATTACAGGCCTCGTACTCCTCCAAGGGTTGCTCACCGCAGTTGTGAACTACGAGACCGTTAGCGACGAACGAGTTCGTGTCAGGTTCGGTCAGGTCGTAGACCGCTTCGTGGCCATCATGTTCGACCGACTCGACGGTCGCGTCGAAAGACTCGCTGTACGGACCACGATCGTAGGCATCGAGCCGTTCATCGAGGGCTTCGTTCTTCGAGTCGATCATAAACCCGATCTCCTCACGGAACCGAACGAGATCGTCCTTCGAGATCAGGAGATCGTGATCGGCCTGACGCTCGTACTCTGCCGTACCACCGTTGCCGTCCGGCATCTCCTGTAGACCCGCTTCGTGACGCTCTTCGTAGATCTTACTGAAGATGCCGAAGTTCAGCAGTAGGCGCTGGACATCTTTGAGCAGGTCGGTCTCCGTGCTCGTCAACCGTACCGAGACGCCCTTTTCGACGTTGCCTTGCACACCACCATCGGCGGTAAACAGCGCCCGAAGGAACTCCTGAGCTATCTCTTCGCTACCGCGCATAACGGTGTCGGGGACCTGTAGTTTGTTCTCCGTAAGCCCGGCCTGTTCGGCGAACTCGTAGAGCCGGGTCGAACGGATCCGTTGCTCGATCGCCTGTGGACCACGATACTCCTCGTCCCGTGAAATATCGTTGACGCCGATCTCGTAATCAGCGTTACCCGTCGGCTCACGCACGATCGTATTAGCGTCGTCTGCGAACTGTTCGGAAATCTCGGAGTCTTCGTCGTAGAAGTTGAGAACGGCGCGCTCTTCGTCGTGTTTGAGGTGGCCGTCTCCGACGAGCCACCCGAGCACACGACCCTCCTCGGCGCTACCGTGCTGTCCGAATTCACCTTTGCGATTCTGGACGTTGACGGTATCACCTGCATCGAGGTTCTGAGCTTCGATCCAGCCATTATCCGTCATTACGCGGTGATCTGCGGTCAGACGTAGCTCGTATCCTTCCTCTGTTGTTAGCTTGTAAACGTCCTTTTCGCCAGTCTTGTAGACACTGGATGCTTCTTTTACGCGGTCCTCGCTGAGCCGCCCGTCGACGACGACATCACGCGCAACGCCTTGCTCATACAGTTCTTCAGCCGGAACAAGCCCGTTTTCGGTGCTAATCAACGTCTCTCCCGTAACACACGGGTTCGTCGCGAGGATGCGGTGGTCGGGGTGTTTCTCGACGTCGAAGGAGTGCCGTTTGTTGACGCGTTCGAGGTAGATGACGCCCGGTTCGCCGTTCTCGTGTGCGCCCTGGATGATCCGCTCCCAGATCAGTTCTGCGGGGATCGATAGCACTTCGCCGGCCTCGACATACTCGCCGAGGTCGAACATCTCGTAGAGTTCGACGGTCTCCGGCGTCGCGATGTGAGGCTCCTCGGTCCGGGGGTTCGTGAAGGTGAACTCCTCGCCGTTCTGTAGGGCCTCCATGAAGCCGTCGGTGACGCCGACGGAGATGTTGAAGTTCGAGAGGTGCCCCTCGACGGCGTTCCGGAGATGCTTGGGCACTTTACCGTCCTCGTCGATCAGTTCACGGGACTCCTCGAGCGCCTCGGCGAAGGAGTTGTGCGTGAAGTCGTCGGGGTCGTTCAGGCGAAGCGTCTCGGCCAGCGAGACGTCCTTGTTCTTGGCGTGAATGAACTGGATGACGTCGGGGTGGGAGACGCGCATGACGCCCATCTGTGCGCCGCGGCGCGCGCCGCCCTGTGCGATCGTCTCGCACATCTGGTCGTAGGTGCGCATGAAGGTGATCGGCCCCGATGCGATGCCGCCGGTCGAGCCGACCGGATCGCCGTAGGGGCGGAGTTTCCAGAAGGCATAGCCCATGCCGCCGCCGCTCTGGAACACCTGTGCGGCTTCCTTGGCTGTCTGGTGGATATCGTCGATGTCGTCCTCGGGCGAGTCAACGAAACAGGCCGACAGTTGCTGGAGTTCGTCGCCGGCGTTCATCAGCGTCGGCGAGTTCGGCATGAAGTCGAGATACTCCATCATCTCGACGAACTCGTCGGAGACGTCCTCGACGTGCTCGCGGATCTCCGTCGGCAGTTCGGGAACGATGGTTTCGTACGCGAACTTGTTGACGTTGTATACCGAAAGCGTCGTCTTGGCACTGCTCGCGGTTTCACCGCTCGCATGTTCGGAGGCCTCCTCACTGTCGGCCTCCCAGTCCTCGGCGGTCGTTCCTTTGCCGAACACTTCGGCGGCGAGTTCGTCACGACGTGGGTGGTCAGGTTTGAGCTGATCGGGTGTAACCGTGATCTCGGTGTCCTGTTTCTCGGCCTCGAACACCGCCTCGGCCAGCGCGACGTTCTCGCCGACGCGCTCGAAGAGGCCCTCGGGCGTCTCGATGAGTTCGCCATCGGCGTCCTTGCGCAGGTATCGTGCGGGCAGGATGTTGTTGTAGGCGTTCCCCGTTAGTCGGTCCTCGAGGGTATCGCCTTCCGTGCGTTTGATCGGAAGCGTGAGTTCGTCGGCGGAGAGCTCCACATCGCTCATGCGGCGCTCACCATCGTCGAATCGTCGTGCTGTCTGGCATTTTTGTAATTTGTGTGCGTCATAGTTCGGGGTAATCGGTGACGGACCATTGCTACTGATTCCATCCTCATAAAACGACTGAATCGGGACGTGTTTGCACTAATACAACTCTAGTTTCACAGATGGCTCTCCGGTTGGATCTGAGTGCGACCACTGTCCCTGTCAGTCGCCGGTCCGGGTCTGTACGTACAGTAGCGTGGCGGCATATTAATACTAGGTCATTCGCGGTGAAAGTGATATCGTCTCCAGCCGTCTCGACTCCCTCTGTGGATTTTACTTTCGGTAGGCTGGGACTGCCCGGACGTACCAGATGCCTCCCACAAAGGTTATCATGCGTGCTGAACTGTTAGGTTCCATGCTCAGTTCGATTGCAACGTCGATGCTGCCGGCGGCCTTCGACGCCGTGCCCTCCAACCCGCTAGCGCAGGCGTTCGTCGGCCTCGCCCTTCTCGCGCTCGTAACGATTGTCGGTCGGTTTCTCCTCAGTCTCGCCTGGAAGCTACTTCTGATCGCGACGGTCGTTATCGGTGTCCTCTATGGACTGACACTCGTCGGAATCTAGAGGCTCTCGAGGAAGTTCTCGATCAGGTCGTGGCCGACGCCGGTTAGCACGCTTTCCGGGTGGAACTGGACGCATTCGATCGGATACTCGCGGTGACGGATCCCCATCACGAGTTCTTCTCCGTCGTGTTCTGCGGTCGCCGTGACCTCGAAACAGTCCGGTACCTCCGTCGCGATCAGCGAGTGGTATCGCCCGCCGCGAAATCCCTGGTCGAGACCGGCGAAGACGCCAGTCGCGTCGTGGTCTATCGACGACGCTTTGCCGTGGATCGGCGATGGCGCGCGTCCGACCGTCCCGCCGTACTCGTAGACTGCCGCTTCGAGACCCAGACAGACGCCGAGCGTCGGCACTTCCGGGCTGACGTCGCGGAGCACGTCCATCGTAACCCCGACATCCCGGTCGTGTTTCGGGTGACCGGGCCCGGGACTGATGATGATCGCGTCCGGTTCTTCGTCCCGAACCGCCGCTGGTGAGGCCGTATTTCGCAGGATAGCGGTGTCGGCGTACTCGCTGACGTACTCGACCAGATTGTAGGTGAACGAATCGAAGTTGTCGATGAAGAGGACTTTCGGCCGGTCTTTCGCCGTCGTCCCCGTCGCCTCGGTTGCGTCGCTCATCGGCGTACCTCCGAGGCCGCCTCTGCTTGCTCCTCGATCCGATCGATTGCCGCCAGGACGCCGCCCATCTTCTTTTCAGTCTCCTCGTACTCGGCGGTTGGCTGGCTGTCGGCGACCAGCCCTGCGCCCGCCTGCACGGTGATCCGGTCCTCGTCGCCGTGTTCGATCGTTGCGGTCCGAATGACGATCGCCATGTCGGCGTCACCGGTCCACGAGAAGTAGCCGACGCCGCCGCCGTAGATTCCCCGAGGTTCGCGTTCGAGGTCGTCGATGATCTCCATCGCGCGGATCTTCGGCGCGCCCGAGAGCGTTCCGGCGGGGAACGAGGCCCGCGTCGCGTCGAAGGCATCAGAATCCGCGGCCAGTTTCCCGGTGACAGTGCTCTCGATGTGCTGGACGTGCGAATACTTGAGGACGTTCATGAACTCGTCGACGCGGACGGATCCGGGTTCGCTCACCCGCCGGACGTCGTTTCGCGCCAGATCGACCAGCATCGTGTGTTCGGCCCGCTCTTTGGCGTCCGCGAGCATCTCTCCGGCCAGTCGACGGTCCTCGACTGGGCTCTCGCCGCGGTCGCAGGTGCCGGCGATGGGGTTCGCCTTCACTTCCTCGTCCTCGACCGAAACGAGCGTCTCGGGGCTCGCGCCGACGATGGTCAGATCGTCGTAGCCGAGCAGGTACATGTACGGCGAGGGGTTGATCTCGCGGAGCGCGCGATAGAACCCGAGCGAATCGATATCGCCGTACAGTTCGCGCTTTCGGGAGACGACTGCCTGATAAACGTCGCCGTCGAGGACGTGCTCTTTCGCCGCGCGCACCGCGTCCTCGTACTCGTCCTGCGGGCCGGCGACCTCGCGGTCTCGGATGAACGGTCCGCAGTCGGGGTCGCTCGCCCCGTCGAGGAGTTCCTCCACGCGTTCGGCCTCCGTCACGAGGTCCTCGTAGATAGCGTCGACGTCGTCGTCCTCGCGCACGACCGGCGTGAAGACGAGCGAGAGCGTTCCCGCGACCTCGTCGAACACCAGCGTCTTCGTGTTCAGGACGAACTGCGCGTCGGGGAACCGGGAGTCGGGCCGCTCGACGCCGACGGACTCGTACTCCTCGTCCGTCGAGCCCTGACTCTCTTCGCTCGGCAGGACGCCCACGTCGTCGAGCCAGAGATCGTAGACGGCGTCGTAGGCGAGAAAGCCGACGAGTCCCCCGTCGAGTTGGCGGCGGTCGCCGTTCTCGAACCCGGCGAGGTCGGCGTCGGGGAGCGCCGAACGCAACGAGTCGGTCGCGTCCTCGCCAGTCGGGTCGATCAGGTCGCCGTAGCGCTCGTCGCCAAGCACCTCCACGTCGGTTTCGTCCGGGTCGACGGTCACGACCGCCGCGGGGTCGTAGCCGACGAAGGAGTAGCGTGCGTGTCGATCCGCCGACGCGCTGGCCGGCCGGAAGGCCCCATCCGGATCGCTGGAGGCCGTCTTCTGGGCGCTCTCCAGCAGGAAAGCGTAGTCGGCGGGGGCCGTCTCCGTTGTCCGGCCGGTCAGCGCCGCGTAGGCCGACAGCGGCGAGACGTCGAGGTCGAGGTCGACTGCCGTCCGGACGACAACTGCGTCCGCCCCGTCGCCCTTGACTGCATCCGAGACGTGCTGTCCAAACTGCGCGCTGTCGGGTGTGAGTTCCGTCATGCTATCGTCTCCATCCCTTCGGCCGCGTTCGCACGGGCGACGAACCGCGCGACTGCGTCGGGATCTTTCCGTGAGTCGTCCTCGCCTATCGTCTCGCGCTCGACGCCGCTCGCGACGTCGACGCCGTACGGTTCGACGGTCTCGACGGCCGCGGCGACGTTCTCGGGCGTGAGACCGCCCGCGAGAATCACCGGGGCATCGAGTTCGGCGGCCACTGTGGCGGTCCGGTCCCAGTCGTGGGTCTCGCCGGTGCCGCCGCCACCCTCGCCGTCCGCGGAGTCGACGAGCAGCGCATCGACGGCATCGACGTAGCGCTCACAGCGTTCCGGTTCGTCGGCGTCGACTGCCTTGACTACCGTCGCCGGGACCTGCTCCGTCACCGTCGCCGCGTCGGCGGGCGAGAGGTCGCCGTGTAGCTGGACGGTGTCGGGCTGGATCCGCTCCGCGAGGTCGACGGCGCGCGCGGCGCGTTCGGGCATCGTCACCAGCACCGTCGAGGCGAAGGGTGGAACCTCGCGTACGAGGTCTGTGGCCCGGTCGACCGTCAGGTCGCGCGGTGTATCGACCGGCACGTCGACGATGAACCCCAGTGCGTCAGCGCCGGCGTCGACGACCGTCTCGACGTCCTGCTCGCTCGTCAGTCCACAGATCTTGACCCGCGTCATACGCCGGTCCGTAGCTGTTCTAGCTTCTCGGCGGCGGCACCCGACTGGATCGCCTGTCGGGCGGCGTCGACGCCGGCTTCGAGCGAGTCGGCCTCGCCCGCGACGTAGATGGCCGCGCCGGCGTTCGCCAGGATGATCTCACGTTTTGCGCCCTGCACGTCACCCTCGACGATTCCGCGCATATCGGCGGCGTTCTCGCTCGGCGTTCCGCCCGAGACTGCTTCGATGGGGTGAACGTCCAGCCCGAGATCGGCGGGCGTCAGCACGTACTCCTCGATCCGGTCGCCGTCGACCTCCGCGACGGTCGTCTCGTCGTGGACCGTGATCTCGTCCATCCCCGCACCGTGGACCACGAGCGCGCGTTCGACGTCCATCTGCGCGAGCGCCTGGGCGAGCACCGGCACGAGGTCCGGATCGTAGACGCCGACGATCTGGGCGTCCGCTCCGGCGGGGTTCGTCAGCGGCCCGAGCACGTTGAAGACCGTTCGCATCCCGAGTTCCTTACGCGGGCCGATCACGGCCTTCATCGCGGGGTGGAACACCGGCGCGAGCATGAAGCCGATCCCGTCGGTCTCGATAGCTCCCTCGACGGCTGACGGCTCCGCCTCGACGTCGACGCCGACCTCCTCCAGCACGTCGGCACTGCCGGAGTTCGACGACACCGAGTAGTTGCCGTGCTTGGCGACGGGGACGCCGGCCCCGCTGGCGACGATGGCGCTCGTCGTCGAGACGTTGATCGTGTCGTAGTCGTCGCCGCCGGTGCCGCAGGTGTCGACCAGCGGCGTCCGGTCGGGCGTGATCGTCCGCGCGGCGTCGCGCATCCCCTCGGCGAAGCCCGCAATCTCGGTCTCAGTCTCGCCTTTCGAGCGGAGCGCGGTCAGCAGGGCACCGATCTGCGCCTCCGTTGCGTCCTCGAACACGGCGCTCGCCGCCTGCCGTGCTTCCGTCTGTGTCAGGTCCTCGCCCTCGGTCACACGTTCGATGTAGTCTTGCATTAGAGGTCACCAATGAACTGTTTAGTCTTACAATGTACAACTTCGTACACTAACTTAAGCGTGTCGCACTCTCACCATGTGGTGATTCCGCACCCGGCGGCCGAATCCGAAACCTTCAATTGTGTCCCCGGGATATCTGTGAGTGCAGAAAGAAGCGCACCAGACGGGGTTTGTGGTCTAGTCTGGTTATGACACCTCCTTGACATGGAGGAGGCCGGCAGTTCAAATCTGCCCAAACCCACTCCAATTCTCGCGCCGCTCACCTTCGAGCGGCGCGTGTTTGAATTACGTGCAGGCATTTTGAACGAGAGAACGCCGAGTGCAACGAGGCGTTCGCGTTGTTCAAATCTGCCCAAACCCACTTTTCCGAACGCTACTCGACGAGCGCAGGCTCTCAGTCTTGAACCCCCACAGGCTCCTCCACCGATTCACCCCCCATCTCTCCACGCTCTCCGAACTCCTCCAGTCGCGCCTGACGCATCCCCACCGACTCCCCGGCGAGCGCGTACGGTAGCAGAATCCGCACCGCGTTGAGCACGAGGATCAGCAGGATGGGCGCGAGAAAGAGCCCGTAGAAGCCGAAGACGACGGGGCCGACGACGTACGAGAGCAGCAACAGTCCGGTGTGGGTCTCCGCACCGCTGATGTGCGCCCGGATGAAGAAGTCGGGGATGAAGTCGACGAGGACGCCGCTGACCGCCAGCAGTCCAGCGACCGGCAGGAGCAAGGAGAGGTCGCCGGCGGTCCAGGCGTTCACCGCGAGCAGGCCGACGACGGGGACGTAGACGAGTTTGATGCCGACGACTGGGATCAGGCTCCCGATGCCGGCGAGTGCGGCGACCAGTCCCGCGTAGGGAATCTCTATCGTGGGAGGAGCGAACAGGTTGTAGCCGTAGAACGTGACGAGGGCGACGATAGCCGTGATGAACACGTTTACGATGTTGCCAAAGAGCGTCAGCGAGAGGTCGGGGTCGACGGCCTGGGCGTACCGTCGGCCGACACCGGACTCGTCGTAGGTCGTGAATAGCCAGTCGACGAGTTGGGGGCCGTCGACCAGCATGTAGTAGGTCAGCACGACGAGGACGAGGAACTGGACGATTGCGCCGCTAACGAGGCTGATGACTACCCCGAGATTCGCCAGCAGGACGCCGATCGAACCGGGCGTCGCTGCGTCGGTTAGAAGCCCCTGCAGTTGGGTCAGGTCCAGGGCGGCGAGGTCGCTCCCCTCCAGTACCTGCTGGAGATAGCTTGCCTCGACGTCGTAGGTCATGAGAAAGTCCTGCGTCTCGATGGCGACGATAGCGAGGGTGTAGCCGATGAGGAGGACGAACGGGATTCCGAATAGGACGAGCGCGAGCATCGCGCGGACCCGTGTCGGGAGGTCGAACCGGGCGAGCGACCGATGGATCGGACGGACGGCGTAGTACAGAAACACCGAGAACACGAGGACGGCGAGAAACGAGTAGGCGACGTACGCGACGAGCACGAACAGCGCGGCGACGAAGCCGCCCACGAGCAGTCGGCGGCCGAACGAGCGATCATAGTTCATTGGTTCGACATAGACACACCCAGTATTTTATTCTCACGCCGAATCCGGCAGGGCCGAGTCCGGACGTTCGTCGACGACGGCGGAGAGCACGCTCCCCCGATCTATAGTTTAGCTGTATTGTCCCGGCGCGACGTCACGCCGAACTCAGAGCTTATCGGCGTTCTGGGCCTGCTCAGTCCTCCGCTGTGCCTGCTCCAGGCGCTTGTCGCTCGCGTTCGCCAGCCCTTCGGGAAGCGCTCCTCGGGCCTCCTGTAGACGCGTCTCGACGCGCTCTAGCCGGGATGCGACCGTCTCTAGCTCTCGGTCCGCGTTCCTCTTGGAGCCCGACGCTGCGTTCTCGGCAGCCCGCCGCCCCGCTTCGGAGACGGCTTCGAGTGCCTGTGCGAGGCCTCTAACTGCGTTGCTCTGCCCGTCGTCGTCATCGTCGCCGTCGACGGCCGCGACCTGGGCCTGCGTCTCCTCGGCGATATCGGCCAGATAGGTCGCGAGCGAGGCCTTTCCAGTCCGGGGCTCGTCGATCCGGACTCGCTCTTCCTCGTCAGGATTGACGCGGAACGCGCCGATCTCGCCGTCGGTGTCGATCACTTCGGTCGTGTAGGCTCCCCCTCGATGGACGTAGACGGCATCGGGTTCCGAGAGCGGGGCGTCGTACATCCGTCCGGCGAAGTCGTCCTCGACCGCCAGGTCGCTGAGGTCGCTGTCGGCGTTGCTCGGGTCGACCTCGATCTTCGTCGCGTTCTCGCGGGCGACGACCGGGATTTCGCCGTCCACGCCGGCGACTGTCGGCTCGTCGTCTCCGGAGACCGTGACCGTCTCGCTGTGCGGTTCGACCCCTGCGCCGTTGATCGTAAAGGTGTGCTCTCCCTCCGGCACGTCCTGCAGGACGGCGATCCCCTGAAAGGTCGGCACCGCTTCGGGATCGCTCTGTAACAGGGCGAACATCTCTAGGGGGGAGCTAACGGTCGTCAGTCCCTCGTCTTCCGGCGCGTCGTCCGAGGAGACCGCGTTCGTGACGCCCGCGATTACCCGATTGATCGGTGCTGGCTTCGCGATGGCGTCGTACCGCTCCGCGAGCGCCTGTCTGTGCGTTGCCTCGGTGATGTCGGTCGCCGGCTCCTCGTATCGTGGGCCCTTCCACGGGACGCCCGTGGTCGTGATGTGCCCGGCGACGAGGTCCTCGGCGAACTCGGGAATCGCGAACTCGAAGCTCAACTGCGGGCCGGTGAAATCCTCGATGTGTTCCAGTTCCGTCGTCGGTGCCAGATCGTATGTCACGTCCGCGTCGCTCTGGTCGCGGCCCGCGAAATCGAACTCCAGGCCCGTCTCTCGGCTCGGAAGGTCCGTGGGCGGGGACCGCAGGTCCTCGAACGAGCGGATCGTCACCGCCTCGTCGACGAGATCCGAGGCGTCGACGGCGGGGAGCCGGTCGTGTTCGTAAAGCGGGGCACCGTCGAGTTCCGGGACGGCGTACGGTAGCGACAGCCCCTCGTCCCGCGGAAGCCCGTACGCCACCGGGATGGAGACGATGTCTTCGATGCCGTCGATAGCGCTGTTCGTGATGTCAGCGAACCCGCCGTCCAGCGGGAACCGCTGGAAGCGGTCCGCTTCGTCGTTGACCGAGAGCCCGCTCGAATGCGATCCGAGTTCGACGAGCACTCTCGGTCGCCGTTCCGGGTCCGGGTCGAGGAACTCGTTGTTCGGGGCGGAGCGGGAGTGTGCACTGGCGACGTACAGCTGTGGCTCGTCAGTCTCGCTGTCGACGAACACCTGGAGTAGCTCCCAGTCGTGCCAGTGGAAGTTCGCGGTGAACTGGTCGAACACGGAGTAAAACCAGAACTGGATGACTTCGAGCGGCGACTCCTCGTACTCGACGGCGTGATAGAACGCTCTCGTCTCCGGCGGGTCGTCGCCGCCGCGCTCGACGTAGCCGTCCAGCGCGTCGAACCCATCGACGACGGTGTTGCCGTCCTGCTCGCTCTCGTAGGTCCGCGGATCCGTCGGGAACCACTGCTCGTCCTGATCGAAGTACAGCGTCGGTGCGAACCGCTCGGCAAGCGCTCGTGCCCGCTCGTCGTCAACCTCGTTGGTTCCAGCATCGGTCTCCCCGTCGAGTAGTGAACAGCCCGCAAGAGAGGCACTGGCACCGCCAGCGATACCGCCAAGAACTGTGCGCCGGGACAGTAGTCGAGAGCTGTTCTCAGTCATCTGTCAGCTCCTATCGTCCGACTCTGCCGGGGTCGCGATAGACGTCGGTCTCCTGGGCGGACACATAGCTTCCTCATAATGATATATTGGTTCCGGTGGCCCACCGGCAAAGCCTTTCCGGCCGATAGCGGCCGGGGAGCACTGAACCGATGCCCGGCTCCCCGATGGTGTGACTCGACAGCAACCTCTTCCGTGTCTTCACTCGATAGCTCGCACCAGCGAGCCGAGTACCGGCAGGACGAGCGCGCTACCGGCAGTCACGTAGACGATCGGTCGCATCGCTGGCGTCCGGGCAGCGGCGTCGCCGAGCGAGAGCGCGAAGACGACCAGCACGAGCAGGCCGATGCCGAATCCGTAGGCGAGGCCGCGGCGAACGGACGGCGCGACGAACGCGACCAGCGCACCGGCAGCGATCAGCCCGATCCAGTGGAGCCACGCGAGGACGAGTCCGGCGATGGCCGCCAGCGCCAGCGCCGCGGCGTGCACTCGCGGCTCGGATCGGACCCGCCTGAGCACGCCTGCAGGCTGTTCGGCGTTATCGGCCTCCTCGGTAGTTCCTGCGGTGTCGTGCTCGCTCACGAGGACTCACCCCGGAAGGTAACCCGCTGGTCGCCATCGACCGTCAGGTCCATCGGCTTCTGGTCATTGTCGAGCCAGCGGTCGAACTGGTCGTCGTAGTGGTCCGAGAAGTAGTCGCCCGAGTTCCCGCCCGGGAGGATCGCTGTCGCGTCGCCGCCAGGCTGGACCACCATCCGCCAACTGGACCCGACCGCGGAGTCGACGCGGAAGTTCTTCACTGTCACCCGGGAGCCGTCGGCCGGTCGCGCTCCGTAGTTGAGAAAGCCTGCTTCGACGCCGAGCGGATGGGTGATCGAACGCGTGGAGTTCCAGTCGCCGTAGCGCTCCCAGCCCTCAGCCGCCATCTCGTCGAGGGCGTCGGCGAGCGCGGCGACCATCGTCTCCTCGCGCGAGCGCTCGTCGAACAGCGTGCTCTCGGCGGGAAGCCCCGCGAGCACCCAGTCGTTCGGGTAGTACGACTCGTCTAACTCCGCGTCGCCAAACGTGGGCTCGACGACCCGGCGACGGAACGCCGCGATCCAGCGCGCAAAGACGAGCGCCGCCCGGGAATCGGGCTCCATCCGGTACTCCCACTCGTCGAGGGTGCTGGCCGCCGTCGCGAGTCGGTCCGTAGTGTCGTCGCTTCCCTCGACTGCCGCTACAAGTTCCGGGACCAGATCCTCGGCCCGGCCGTCCCGGACGTCGTTCTGTAACGCCCGATGGAAGTCGGGATCCGTGGTGCCGCCAGCGATTGCCTCGTCAAGCCGGTCCGCGATCCGCATCCCCCGATACGGCGTCGCGTAGCTCACGCCGACGTAGTGTTCCGGGTCGTCGACGACACGCTGGTTGGCCGTCGAGAGGACGTCCGGATCGATGGCGTGTGGTTTCTCCTCGAACGGAACGAACCCGTCCCACGAGGAGCGACCGAACGGCTCGAAGCCCTGCCACTCACCCTCGCCGGCGGAGCCATCGAAGATCTGATCGCCGGGCACAGCCTCGCCGTCTATCTCGCGGATCGGGAGTTTCCCGGTCGCGTAGTACATCGTCCGGCCGTCGGCGTCGGCGTAGACGAGGTTCTGCGTCGGCAGGTCGAACTTCCGGGTCGACTCGCGGAGGTCGTCGAGCCCCTCGCTCCGGCCGAACTCCTCGATAGCGACCGTCGTCCGCGTCGCGCTGTGGCCCGTCCACGCGATGCCGACCCGTTGGCCCTCCCGCTCGATCATCGGGCCGTGTACCGTCTTCTCGACGGTCAGGCTCCGGTTCTCGCCGCCGCTGACCTGGATCTCGTGTTCCTCGGTTGCGAACTCGCGCCACTCGCCGCGATAGCGGTAGCGCTCGCCGTCCTCGTCGGTCTCGTAGCGGTAGCTGTCGAGCACGTCCGCACCGACGTTGGTGAACGACCAGACGCCCCGGTCGTTCGCCCCGGCGATGACGAACGGGACGCCGGGGAAGGTCGCCCCGCGAACGGAGCGCTCCGGCGTCTCGACGTGCTGTTCGTACCACAGCGCCGGCGTCATCAGCGAGAGATGTGGATCGTAGGCAACGATCGGATCGCCGTTCGCGGTGTGCTCGCCGGAGACGACCCAACTGTTCGAACCGACGCCGGTCGGCGACTCGAACGCCGAGAGGTACCGGGTCAGTTCGGAATCGATCGGTGTCCGGTTGTCCGTCCGGGCGGCGTCGCCGTTCCACTCGTGACTGCTCGCAGTGGCGTCGCTGTCGAGAATCGGGTAGTCGTGATCGTACTGTCGGGGAAACAGTTCTGCGACCCGGTCTTCGCCGAGGCGGTCGATCAGGAGCGCCCGCCGCAGTTCGCCGAACTGTCCCGTGAGATCCCACGAGATCTGTTTTTCCATCAGCATGGAGTCGACTGGCGTCCACGGCCGTGGCTCGTAGCCCAGCAACTCGAACTCCAGTGGGAGCGCCTCGCCGTCCATCGCGGCGTTCACCCCGTCGGCGTACGCCTCGACGAGCGGGCCGGCGCGGGTATCGCGAACGAGGTCCCAGGTCGCTTCCGCCGCGCCGGCGAAGTCCATCGCGACGTGGAACTCGTCGTCTTCGAGCGTCGCCTCGCCGATCACCTCCGATAGCTGGCCCCGCATCACCCGCCGCTGGAGGTCCATCTGGAACAGCCGATCGAACGCCTGGACGTAGCCTACGGCGAAGTAGGCTGCCTGCTCGTCGTCGGCGTCGACGTGCGGGACGCCGAACTCGTCGACGTGCAGGCTCCCGTCACCGTACGGGCTTTCGACCGTCTCCGTGAGGGACCGGCCGGCCGCGTCCCACGTGTCGCCCGACAGCGGTGCGAACGAATCGAGCAACTCGCGGGCCGATGAGAGGGCAAGCCCGCCGGTCCCCGCGGCGACGATTCCGGCGAGGACGCGACGGCGTGTCGTGTTGTCTGTCACTGTACCAGTCCAGACACCGATCTATAATGATAATTTCGGTGATTGACACCCACGCTGGCGTTGGCCTCGGCGTGAGTGGGCCATACTGTTACGCAACAAACTGGTCAGCGTGTCGTACAAGTGGCGAATACATTAATATAGTATGCGTATCCACCACTGGGTACGATGAGTCTCGACGACGAAACAACAGCATGGATCTCCGGGTTCGCTTCGGGCGTCGCCGCCTGCTCGGCCGGTGTATATCTGCTTCACAAACGTGCACAGCGTCGATCCGAGCCTGCACTGGTCGACGACGAGGGAACTGTGATACCGATCGAGTGACTTCGGCGGGTGGTCGTGACTGCTCTCTCGGCCCGAGTTGGCTCCATCCACTGGCTGTTGTTCTGTTCGGGCCTGCCAGGCCTCGATTGGGGGTCCGTCATACGATTGTCTGACAAATACTTTTATGTGCCAATCCTGAGATCCTCAGTATGGAAGCGAAAGTAGCGGATTCTGCACAGACTCGAGTTGTCGTAACCACCGCGGAAGACGTCCCGATGAGCACGACCGTCATCGAGGCAATCGCGGAACTAGAGAGCACTCGACCGATGGCCCTCGACGTGACGCTGTACGACGCCATCGATCTCGATGCCCTCGATTCGCTCTACACGGCTCCAACTGAAGGGGTCGAGGTTAGCTTTACTGTCGACGACTACGCCGTCGAAGTCCGTGCGGACGACACTGTCCTCGTCGAGCGACAATAATTAGTCGGAAACGACATCGTGGAGGGTTTCGTGGAACGCAACGACGAGCGACGGCACGACCACCATGAAGATGTGCTCCTCGACGGGGACGCCGAGGAGATCCCTCCCGGTCCGTAGCTCGATGTCGAAGATGCCGATTTCGAGGGTGTACCAGTCCCAGACGTAGGCGATCGGATACAGAGCAACGACGGTTCTGGCGGCGCGACGGAGCGCGCCCGCCCGCCTGAGCAACAGGAACGCGATCGCGCCCCAGAAGATCTCGGTCGCGAGATACGTGTACCGGCCAAAGACGCTAATGTCGGGTCGCACAGGCGTTTTTGGCACCCCCTGCTCATCAAACTACTTCCTGTCCACTCTCCCCGGCGAGACAACGCCCACACTGACGAGTCCGAGCATGAGCAGGTAGGCGACGAGGCCGCCGGCGACGAGGTTCGGTAGAGCCGTCGCCGCGGCGAGGGCCGCGAGGAGCGCAACACCGAGCACACCGATGATGGCGGCCAGTTGCACCACCTGCCGCTCCCAGAGCGAGCGTACCGGCTGACGGTAGCGGAGTGTCAGCGCTTCGAGCACGACTGCGCCGAGCGCGCCGAGGAGAAACCAGGCTGGCGCGAGCGACGCCTCGGTGGCGACGAGCACGCCACAGTAGCCGAGCAGGGACAGCAGTGCAAGCGCGCCGTCCCGGCGGGCCGTCGTCACCAGTAGACGGTCGCGCCGTCGCCGATTCGAGTCTGGTAGGCGCGGCTATCGACGCCGACGTCGTCGAACGCGTCGAGCATCGACGCGGCGATGGCGCGCCGGTCGGCCTCGTGACAGGCGGCGATAACGCCCGGACCGGCACCGCTGACGGTCACGCCAGTCGCGCCGGCGTCGAGTGCGGCCTCCCGGACGTCGTCGTAGCCGTCGATCAGTTTCGCGCGAGCGGGGGTTACCACGTTATCTTCCATCCCCCGGCCGACCATCGTTGGGTTCTCGCGGTGCATCCCGACCGTGAGCGTCGCCGCGCGGCCGACGGTGTCGACCATGTTCTCGACGGAGGTCGATTCCGGGACCACCCGGCGGGCGTCCCGCGTCGAGACGACGATGTCGGGCAGGCAGACGACCAGCGGGATCGAGCTATCGACCTGCGTGACGCCGTCCTCGGCGACGATGGTAAAGCCGCCCAGCAGTGCCGGTGCGACGTTGTCCTGATGGGCTTCGCCGGAGACGAGCGCCTCGCCCTCCGCGGCGATGGGGACGAGTTCCGACCGGGAGAGTCCCCGGTCGTACAGTTCGTTGAGTGCGAGCGCCGCGCCAGCAGCACTCGCGGCCGAAGAGCCGAGTCCCGAGGCCGGGCGGACGCCCTTGTCGATCTTGATCCGTGCCGGCGCGTCGAGCGCCTTGGCGACGGCTCCGGCGGTGTTTTTCTCCGGATCTTCGGGAATGAACTCGCTTCCCGCGCCGGTCATCTCGATTGTCGTCTCCTCGGCGCGCTCGACGCGGACGATGTCGGCGGGCCGTTCGAGTGCGGCCCCGAAGACGTCGAAGCCGCTCCCGAGGTTCGCGCTCGTCGCGGGAGCCCGCACTGTAAGCATATCCGAGGGGTAACCGGACCGCGGCTAAAAAGCCAGCGGAAAGCGGGCCCCTCGATGGATGGCGGCGGGCGTGTCGAGATGGGTTTGATCACAAAACACAACCCGATGCCCTCCGTACGCGATGCTATGATCGGGGTCGTCGGCGGCGGATTGGCGGGACTCACGGCAGCATACGAACTCCAGTCCAGCGGTCACTCGGTGCGCGTCTTCGAGTCCAGCCCCCGCGTCGGCGGCGCGCTCTCGCGAATCGACCCTCGCGCTACCGCCCCCTGTCGTCCCCACACGATTGCGCCGGACGACGACGCCGCCCGCTCGCTGGCGCGCTCGCTCGGAGTCGAAGCCGCCCTCCCGCACGGACGCGTTCGCACCGGCTACTACGTCGACGGTATCGCCCACCCGACCGACCGGCTTCGGGAACTGCTCGCCTTCCCGTCGCTGAGTCTGCGCGATAGATCGCATCTCCGGTCGCTCTCCGGTGGCGGTCGGGGACCGTTCACGGTACCGAGGGACGCCGTCGCCGATCCGACGACGCTGACGGACGTCACCGCGCGCTCGTTCGTCACCGACCACGCCACCGACTCGCTGTACGACCACGCAATCGAACCACTGCTCCGGGCACGCTTCGGCGACGCGGCCGACCGGATCAGCGCGGCGTGGCTACTCGCCGAACTCTCCCGACGCCGGTCGCTGGGCGACGGCACTGCCCTCTCCGCCGTTCCGCTCGTCGACGCGCTCGTCGAGTCCATCGGCCAAGAGAATCTATGGACCGACACTCGGGTCCTCCCGCTCGGCACCCGTGCGGGCGCGGTCGATCACATCGCCGCAGTCGAGGATGGCACCCGAACCGAGCAGGAGGTCGACGCCGTCGTGCTCGCGACGTCGCCGTGGGCGCTGGACCGACTCACCCGCTTCGACTGGCCGGGCGAGCGAGTCCCGCAGACGACGGTCTGTTTCGCGCTCGACGAGTCCCTGCTAGCGATCGATCGACTCACTGTCGTCGACGACGCGCCGTTCGGCCGGCTTGCCGCGGTGCCGGCTTCCGGAGGGGCGGCCGAAATCGAGCAGTTCCTGTACGCCATCGCACCGTCCGAACGTCCAGTGCGCGAGGACACCGTGGCGGCGTTCCGGCGTGGGATCGAGTCGCTGTTCCCCGACTTCGATCCGGAATCCGTGCGGTGGTCGGCCGTCGACAACCGTGTGGAGCCACTGCCGACCGTCGGCTACGCCGATCACGTCGTTTCGTACGAACGTCCGTCAGTTGTCGCCGAGGGCTGTTTCTACGCGGGGAGCGCGAGTCCGGAGCGGTATCCGCACCAGTCGCTCGACGGGGTGGTTCGCGCTGGGAGAAAGGCGGCACGCGCCGCGAGCGAGCGACTCGAAAGCGCCGTTCAGTCGTCGGACTCGGCGTGATCGCTGTCGGCCGCCTCGATCTCGTCTTCGGTCAGTCCCGGCGCTTCCGCGGGATCGACATCGTCCGGTTCCTCCTGGCCGCCGACCCGTAGTTCGCCGTCCGGCCCCTCGACGTAGACGTCGTCCGCGAACCCGGCCGCGGCGTGGGGATGCTCGGGGTCGTCGAGCTTTTCCGGCGTCGAAGGGGCTTCGGGGACCTCCAGCGTTCGGAACTCGCCGAGGGGGTCGTCGATGCTGATCCCGTGGGCCTCGAAGAACTTCCCGTAGCGCTCGTAGTGCGCTTCGAGTTCGTCGGCGGGGAACTCCATCATCTCGGTCCAGCCGTGGTTGTAGAAGTCGAAGTTCGCCTGGATGTGGGTGATCTCGCGCGCTTTCGCCTCGGTGAACCCGGCCTCGAGCGCCGCGACGTAGGTGTCCATCGTGCAGTCGAAGAAGCCATCGAGATGGTCACGGCGCTCGTCTCGGTGCTGTTCGTCGGCCTTGTCGGCGAAGATGCCGGTATGAAGATCGACGAGTTTGTCGTTTGCGAGGTCGCCGATGATCGGCGCGGTCAGCGCCTGCTTGGCCGCGAAGTGCCGAATGTTCTGCCGAAGTTTCATGACCCTCAGTATGGTCGTGAACTCCTTGAACCTTCCCGAAGCGGCCAGTGCCCCCCGAAGACGGCCTCGTTACCCGTGCGAGTGTGAACATGGCCGAGATAGCAATCCACTTTAACCCGGGCGATACAATCAATACAATATGACCGAGTCGTACGTCATCATCGGTGACGGGATTGCTGGGAGTTCCGCGGCCGAGACCCTCCGCGAGGAAGCCCCGGAGTCCGATATCACCGTCGTCACCGATGAAGGTGAGGCGTTGTACAATCGGATCCTCATCAAGGAGTTCGCCAAGGGCAAACTCCCCGAAGCGCCGGTTTCGATCCACGAGGAAAACTGGTACGCCGAGCGCGACATCGGCCTGTCCCTGAACACACACGTCACGGACGTCGACCCCGACGCCCACGAGATTCATACCCACAGCGGCGAGACGATCGAGTACGACAAACTGCTCGTCGCGTCCGGTGGGACGCCCTCCAAACTCCCGGTCGACAACGCAGACGCTGACGGCATCCACCATTTCTGGACGTTCCAGGACGCTCGCGCGATCAACGAAGACGCCAGCGAGGCCGACACCGGCGTCGTCGTCGGTGCAGGACTGCTGGGGATCGACCTCGCAGCGATCTGCGGGGCCCAGAACGTCGACGCCCACTACCTGATGCGCGGCGAGTGCTGGTGGCGGTATGCACTCAGTCCGGAGGGAGCAGAGATCATGCACGAGGGGATGCGCGGTGTCGGCGTCACGCCCGTCTTCGGTAGCGGCGTCGACGAGTTCGTCACCGACGACGACGGCCACGTCGAGGCGACGATAGACAGCAACGGCGAGCGCTACGAGAGCGACTTCGTCGGCATCGCGATCGGCCTGGATTTCAACATCGAGTATCTGCAGGACACCGATCTCGAAACCGACGACGGCATCCTGGTCGACGAGTATATGCAGACCAACCTCGACGACGTCTACGCCGCGGGCGACCTCACCCGCTTTTACGACACCATCCTCGGCGAACACGCCCAGAACGGTTCGTGGGGGTCGGCCAAAGAACAGGGCCAGGTCGCCGCGAAGAACATGGCCGCCGACGACGCGGCCGAGGCGTTCCGCTGGGTCTCCTCGTACTCGATCACCCACTTCGAGTTCCCGTTCCTCTCGTTCGGTCACCCGACGCTCGGCGACGATTACGTCGAGAAGAAGTACAACGACCACGAGTGGCGACGGATCACGTTCAAAGACGGCAAGGTAGTCGGCGGCGTGCTGATCGGCGACCTCGCTCCCCAGACCACGTTCAAACAGCTAATGCGAGAAGAACGCGACGTCTCCGGGCAGAAGGAACGACTCCTCGAAGAGGAAGTCGACATCGAGATGCTCGACGCGCCCGCTCAGGAACAGTAACCCCCGGCCGCACGCGAATCCTTTTCAGTTTGCCGCCCCTATATAAACATAGATGTCATCGACGATCGCGGGCGAACAACTCACGCCGACCGACGAGTACACCGTCCTCGTCGCTATCAACAAACCGGACAACGCCGAGCAGTTGATGCGCACGGCCGTCGACCTCGCGGTCGCCAACGATGGCCGGGTCCACGTCGTCAGCGTGATCCACAAGCATCACACCTCTCCGTTTTTGCTATTCGACGACGACTACATCAAAGAGGAGTTCTCGGGCGACCGGGAACGGCTCGTCGACCGCGCGAAATCCGTCGCCGAGGAGGCCGGCGTACCGGTCGCCGACAGCCTGCTCGTCGGCAGTAGCGTCTCGCGGTCGATCCTCGATGCGATCGACGAGGTCGACGCCGACGCCGCCCTGCTCGGCTGGCGTGGCGAGTCCAAGCCCTCGGATATCGTTCTCGGGACGACGATCGATCCCATCGTCCGCCGCGCGCGCTGTGACGTGCTGGTCGAGCGGGTCGGCCTCACCGCGAGCACGGTCGATTCGATCCTTCTGCCGACCGTCGGCGGCCCGCACGCCGAACTGGCGACCGAGGTGACGGGTGCGATTGCGGCCCGGAACGACGCCCTGGTTGAGGTCCTCTCGGTGATCGATCCGGACGCCGACGACCGGTCCCGCGACGCCGCAACCGGCCATCTCGATCGAAGTCTCGAACTGCTACCCGACTCCGTCGAGACCGAACGACTACTGATCGAGTCCGATGCTATCGCCGAGACGATTCTGGAGGTCGGCAGCGATCACGACGTGATCGTCCTCGGCGCGACCCGACAGGGCGCACTGACCCGGCGGATCGCCGGGAGCATCCCCCAGACGGTCGGTGCCGAGACCGATCGCCCGTTCGTGATGACGAAACGTCGTCCTGACCGCTCGCGACTCGGCAACCTGCTCGCTCGCTGGTGGCCGTGAGCCGGTCGTCGATATCGAAGCGGTTTTGCACGCGCCATGCGGAGTATCGGGTATGAACGGCGGCGGAAGCGAAGATATGACCTTGGCGTTCGAGTTGAGTGCACTCCAGGCGCTCGCGGAGCCCGGCACGGTCTTCGACGACGCGCGGCGCTGGAGCGAGTACGTCGGCGTCGTCTCGGAGAAGCCGACCTACGTCGTGACGAACTTCACCCGGAAGAATCGCATCCGACAGGACTTCTTCTCCGGCCCACGCGGGCGCTCGGAGAGCCTCGAAAGCGTCAAAGACCAGTTCGACACCGAGCGGCACGTCTTCGTCGGCACCGACGAGGACGACGCCGGACTGGCCGACGAGGTCGGCTGGGAGTACCTGCCCGTCGAGGACGCCGCCGAGGCTGCCGGCTGGACGCTCGCAGAGGACGAGGACGACAGTGAGATCGAAACCGAACAGAGCCGCGACGACTGGCCCTGACCCGGTTCGGGTCCCCCGGTCTCGTGAGCATCTCCGAACCCGGGGAGTTTATTCGTCGGAAACGCCGACCAGTAGGTATGCCTGAGCCGCGGGTCCCCGGAGGTGGCAGCGAAGAACTCTCCCTTGCGTGTGGCGAGTCGGTCGATCCCCGCCGCCTCGACCTGGGGATGCGATCATTCGAGTGTGACTGTGGCGAGACCCACGCTGTCGTCATGGACGTCCACCCTCCATCCCGATTCGTCCCCGAGTTTCTGGTCGAGATCCTGCGCGAGACGATCGAGACCGACGACGAGTTCGACGAGTTCGGGACGCCACATGTCATGGGTGTGCTCATGGAGGAGTTCCCCGAGGACGTCGTGACGTTGGACAAGAGCGACGACGGTAACGTCGGCTACGGACTGCTGTGGGTGACCGAGTTCGACGACCGCGAACTCCACGAGATCGTCGTCGAGTTGCTCGTCGAACTGATGGAACACGCGATTAGTCACGCTGACAGTACAGAGGCGATGTCGGCTTTCGAAGAGCAGATGCTGGAGTTCGACGTTAGCGAGTTCGTTGAGCAGTACCGCGACGAACGGGAGTTCGAGACGGAGCACGACCGGGCGATCTGAGTGCGCTCTGTCGGACCACCGACAGGCGTCTGACGGCTGTGCGACAGGGGTTTATTATCTAGCATGTCGACGTATGGCACACAGCTATGCACGCTCGGGGAGAGTACCAGCGAATCGAACGAGCGCTCGAGGAGGCGGACGTCGAGGAGCCACTGACTGCCCGAGAGATCCTGGAACTGGTCGACGACGCTGACGCGAAGTTCGAGAGTCCCCACCGAATCGCGACCGTACTGGGTCGTCGCGCCGAGTACGGCGACGTGACGGTTATCAGGGATCAGCCCTACCGATACGAACTGTGACAGACGGTTCCCAGCGACTCCGAACGAGGGTGGGGATTTTTATCTTTCAACCGTTTTTGCGTGATATATGTCACCGAATCCCGGCGTTCTACAGGGACATACGATAGAGGACGAGGCGATCGACCAGGTATTGGAAGAAAACGGTGTCGGCGTGCTTTCGATGGCAATCGAGGGGACGCCGTACAGCATCCCGATGTCTTTTGGATTCGCGTCCGGCGGCTCGCTGTACTTTCTGCTTGCGGGTCACTCCGAGGAGGGCAAGAAGATGGAGTTCGCCGAGGAGAGTGAGGAAGCGAGCTTTCTCGTCTACGACGTTGCCTCGGACGAAGAATGGCGAAGCGTCATCGTCACCGGCGCGCTCGACCGCATCACGCCCAAGGAGTGGGACAGAGCCAGAGAGGCGATGATCGACAACGCCTATCGCCCGGACCTCCTGACGCAGATCGACATCCAGTCCGACCCGCGGGTCTGGTCGCTAGACGTCGAGACGAAGTCGGGCCGCAAGATGGGCGGCGAGTGAGCGCTCGGCCGCCGGGCCAGCACTGAGCCACGCTAGAGTGCCGACAAATGTGGCACGCTGACGGCGAACTCGGTGTCAGAGTGGGTTCGCCAGCCCTGTCGAGATGGATCTGCGACGGGCTGATTGCCGATAGCAGCTGTACTTCCCGAAATCTGAGAACGGCTTAATGATTTATACAAGACGGCTATATACTAGTAGCTGTGAAAGAGCAACCATGAGTTCCAGAACGCTCGAATCTACTATGTTTGGTCGCGATGTACAGTTCAGATACTCAGAGACATGGATCGGCTACTCGCTACTCAGCCTGCGACTGATCATGGGCTGGACGTTTCTCTATGCTGGGATCACAAAGGTCATCGATCCCGAGTGGAGCGTCCGTGGTTACCTGAATTTTGCGATCAGTCAGGAGAACTTCCTCCGGAGCATTGCTGGGACGGATCTCTGGGCGGTCATGGCTAACGACTGGTACTGGCTGTTGACACCATTGAACCAGGTCGGGTTGACGCTAATCGGACTCGCGCTCATCTTGGGTCTGTTCGTCCGACTCAGTGCCTTCTGGGGCGGGACGATGATGACGTTCTACTGGCTCGCGTCGTTCCCGCTGGAGGGGTCGATACTCATCGACTTCCACCTGGTATATGTCCTGTTGCTGTTCGCCGTCGGTGCGTTTGGCACTGGTCGTATCCTCGGTCTCGACGCCATAATCGAGAACCACCCAAAAGTCGAACCGTACCTCGAAAAGTACCCGAATCTGCGACTACTCTTGGGCTGATCTATCTCGATCCGGCGACCGTTTTGTTTCCGCCTCGCCGTTTCTCAGATGTCGAAAGCCGACAGTAAGTATATCTGCATACACCTGTAATCGAGTTCCATGGAAGAGGAACCGTCACTTTCTTCGGATCTCGAAGAGACGCTCGAACAGCATCGAACCGGCGCGAGTACGTCCGGGACCCTCGTGTTGAGCGACCAGCAGGGCTACGTCGATGACACGATCACGATCAAGGGGCGAAACCTCCCGGAAACAGCGGCACTGGACCTGCTCTGGCACTCGACGGACGGTAGCTGGGGCGTTCTCAAAGGCAACGAGATCGTCGGCCCACAGTATCGACCACGAACGGACCACATCACAACGGTTACGACCGACGAGTCGGGGCGTTTTGATGAAACGTGGACGATCCCCGAAGACTACGGGGGGGCCCACAAGATCGAACTCCAGCAGGACGGCGAGACGATCGATCGTGCTGAGATCGAGATCACGCCGTGGTTCGAACTCCAGGAGGAATCAGTCCCGCTCGGTGGGACGTTCACGTTCAAAGGCTACGGTCTCGGACCGAACGTCGTCACCAACAACTATCAGGTCTCCTGGGACAACTCCACCTTCGGGTTTATGACCGGTGTGATGAACCGCGGGACCGCCACTGCCGAGATCCGTGCAGTCGGCCCGCCGGGCAAGCACACTCTTGAAGTCTGGCGCAACTACCGGGGAATCCCCTATCTCCAGAACAACACCCAGTCACCGTACGGGGAGGTCTGTGGCGACCGCCAGTCCCGGTGGACCGTGGAAGTGACCGACACCGAGGAAGACCTCGCCGGCTGTTGGATGGACGAGCAGTTCGAGGAGAAGCCGATGGAACTCCACTATCCCGAGCTCGACGCCGAGAGCGATGCCACTCTGGAAGTCACCCCTACTTCCGGTCAGGCTGGGACGCAAGCGTTTATCACTGGCGAGCAGTTCCCGCCGAACGAGACGGTCGACCTGATCTGGTACCGCCATGAGGGACACCGCGTCAAAGGCATCCCGATCACGCCCGAAGCCCATCGCGACGTCCTGCCAACCGTCCAGACCGACGCCAACGGTCGCTTCCAGGTCGAGGTCGAGATCCCGCCCGAGGAAGGGTCGACCCGCCCGATCACAGCCGAGGTCGGCGGCCAGGAGATCGCCGTCACTGGATTCGTCGTCCAGCCCCGCATCGAGAAGTTCACGCCCCACGAGGGACCGGTCGGATCCACGATCGAGATCGAACTGTCCGGCGTCGGCTGGACGATGTACGAGAACGGCCCGTTCCTCGTCTACGATAACAAACCACTGGGCTACGCCTGTGGGACGAGCGGCGATGATAAAGGGGGCGTTATCAAGCTAGATATCCCGGCGGCCGGTGAGCCAGGATATCACTTCATAGACATTTATCCGACGATCTACGAAATGCAGGAAGACGAGCCAAACTTCGAGATCTTCCCGCATCTCTCGTATCTCGACAACCACCCTGTTAGACCGCTGCCAGCATCCCACTTCGTCTTCGAAGTGACCGAAGAATAGATCGGCCGCGACACGACCCTTGATTTTCCACGTTCTCGAACCGATCACCAGATGAGCAAAACACGCTACCAGTGATCGAACCCGCGGAGCCGAACGACGGGCGATCCCGTGCGGATCCCGCCATTCACGGGATCGTCCTCGCGGCCGGGACGAGCGACCGGTTCGGTGACCGGAACAAACTCCTCGCCACGGTCGGCGGTGAACCGATTATCCGCCGAGCAGTGCGAACGCTCGCGGAAGCATCTCTCGAAGGTGTGACAGTCGTCCTCGGTCACGAGGCTGACCGAGTCCGGGCCGTACTCGCCGACCTCGACGTGACGTTCGTGACCGCTACCGGCGAGGGACAGGGGGGCTCGGTGGCCGCAGGCGTCGAGACTGTCCGAGAGGCAGGTGCTGACGCCGCCCTGATCGCGCTCGGTGACATGCCGGCCGTCTCGACGGCGACTGTCGAGCGCCTCGTAGACACCTATCGTGCCGGGGGCGGGAGCGCGCTGGCGGCCGGCTACGACGGCCAGCGTGGTAATCCAGTGCTGTTCGATGGGAGTCACTTCGGAAGCCTCGCCCTGCTCGACGGTGACTGTGGTGGGCGAAACGTGCTTCTGTCGGCGACGGATGCGGCCCTCGTCGAGACCGGCGATCCGGGGGTCTTACAGGATATCGACCGACCGACGGACGTCTAGGAACGAGTCGGCAGGGGACATGTGGGGGCTTGCCAGCCGAGTCAGTCGAGCGTTCCGTTGCTCTCCCAGTCGCGGAGAGTTGCCGGGAGGATTTAGTACCACGACGACCGACTGGCTCGTATGGAATACGATGGGACGACGACGATCCCTGCGCTGCGGGATGCGGTCTGGGAGCCGATCACCGATCCCGAAGTGCTGACGGCGTGTGTCATGGGCGCCGAGGAGATCGAACGCGTCTCCGAGCGCCGGTACGAGGGCGTCATCCGCCAGTCCGTCGCGGGAATCACCGTCTCGCTGGCGGGCGAGGTACAGATCGAGACGATGGTGACACCCGAGCGGCTGACCTTCTCGGCAGTCGGTACTGACTCGCGGACGAACGCCCGGATGGATGCCGACGTCGAGGTGGTGCTGTCGGAGGCCGGCGAGGGCGAGACGCGAATGGACTATATCGTCGACGTCCGGTTCGCGGGCAAACTGGCGACGCTGGGCTCGCGGATCCTCCGGCGACAGATCAAGGCGAACATCGAAACGTACTTCGACAACCTGGCGGCGTACGCCGGTGAAGACGGATGAATCGCCAGCGAGAACAGCCGGAACGCGAGCGCCATCGAACTGTCGGCCGGAACACCCACCGAAAAGAGGCCCGGGGGAAACTCACGGGCGAGGCCAGGTACCCGACTGACCTGGACCGGCCGAACCTCTTGCACGCGGGGATCCTCCGATCCCAGCAGTCCCACGCCAGGATCGAACGTGTCGACCTCGACGATGCGACAGCGATCGACGGGGTTGCCAGCGTCGTCTCCCGGACCGATCTGCTCGGCGACTTCGACGACCGGGTTCGACACTACGGAGACGTCGTCGCCGCCGTCGCCGCAGAGACGCCCGCCGCCGTAGCGCGGGCGCTGGACGCTATCGAGTACGAACTCGATCCGCTCGAATCGGTCCACGACCCGGCCCGGAGCGTCCGCGCAGACGCGCCGAGGATTCACGCCGAGACGCCGGCGTACGGTCAGCCGGTCCGACACCCCCGCCACGTCGAGAACGACGACTACGAGCAGAACGTCGACGACTACCACCGACTGTCGGTTGGGGACGTCGAGGCGGGGTTCGAGGCGGCCGACCACGTCCTGGAGAGCACCTACCGGACGCCGCGGGTCAACCACTGCAACCTCGATCGGCACTGCTGTCTCGCAGAGTTCGATGGCGATAAACTCGAACTGACGGAAACTATCGGAAACCGGACACACACCGAAGACGCACTCGAACGGCTGTTCGACGAGGAGTTCGAGGTCGAGATACTGACCCCACCCGCTGCCGGGTCGAGTTTCGGCGGTCACTCCCTGGAGACGCTGACGCTCGAACCGGTCGCGGCGACGCTAGCCCGCGAGACCGGTCGCCCGGTCAAACTCGTCTTCGACCGGGAAGCGGAGTTTACCGCCGGGGATTCCCGGCACCCGACAACGCTCACGCTCCGTGCAGGGCTAACCGAAGACGGCACACTCACGGCGCTGGACGTCGACATCGTCACGGACACCGGGCCGTACCCGAACGGGGTCGGCCACATCGTTCTGCATAACTGCCAGGATCGGCCACTCGACCTCTATCGCCTCGATAACTACCGGTTTGAGGGGGTCTCGGCGTTTACGAACAACACGCCCTCGGGCGAGTATCGTGGAATCGGCGTCGCCCAGATCACGTGGGCACTGGAGTCACACGTCGACGAACTCGCCCGGCAGGCCGGGATCGACCCGGTCGCAGTCCGCCGGAAGAACTGGGTCGAGACTGGCTACGAGCGCCCCCACACCGGTGTCCCAGTCACGAGCTGTGGCCTGCAGGACTGTCTGATGCGCGGTCGCGAGACGTTCGAGCGCCTGTCCGAGGACGCCGACGAGGACCGGCTGTACGGCTGGGGAATGGCCTCGGGAGCGCACTCGACGACGCCCGCCTCGGCGAGGAACACCGACTATACGGAGGCGAAACTCGTCCTCGATGCCGAGGGAGCGATGACCGCCGTCGTCGGTGCGGTCGAACTGGGACAGGGTGCGGAGACGGCGCTCGCACAGATCGCGGCCGAGAGGACGGGCATCCCGATTGAGCGCGTTACAGTCCGGAGCAAGACTCACGCCGACGACGTCGACGACAAGTACGGCTCGATTGCCAGCCGGTCGACATATCTGATGGGCCGGGCGATCGCCGAGGCTGCCGAAGAGTTGACCGCGACCCTTCGAGAGCGGGCGAGCGACCGTCTCGGCGTTCCGATGGACGAGCTAACGGTCGCGGACGGCGAGATCCGGGACGGGGCGGAGGCGACTGAACTGGCCGAACTGATCACCGAGGGCGTATCGGCGACGGGACGGACCGAGACGACCCGCGCACCGTCATCGTTCGGCGTCCACTTCGCCGGTGTTACGATCGATCCCGAGACGGGTGGAGTCGATCTCCGGACCTACGTCGCCGCCCAGGACGTTGGGTACGCGATCAACCCCGCGATGGTCGAGGGACAGCTTCACGGAGCGGTCCAGGACGGCGTCGAGTTCGCCACGCTCTCGGAACTGCAGCTGGATCGCGGGATCCCGGAGAACCCCAACCTCGCAGACTACCCTGTGAGTTCGCCACACGAGATGCCCGCGGAGCTAGCAGTAGAGATCGTCGAATCGAACGAGGCGTCGGGCCCCTACGGCGCGAAAGGGGTCGGAACGCCCTCGATCACGCCCGTCGCGCCGGCGATCACCAACGCCATCCGCGACGCCGTCGGCACGCGATTCACGACCGCACCGGTCCGCGACGAGGACGTCTTCTTCGCGCTCCGGGAGGGTGAGCGATGAGCGAAACCACCTACTATACGCCCGAAACTGTCGACGATGCCCGCCGACGGCTCGACGGCGATGGTTTCAGAACGGTTGTCGCCGGTGGGCAGACCCTGATGTTGTTGTTGAGACAGGGGTTGCTCGACGCCGACGTGCTGGTCGACGTGGGCGACATACCGGCCCTCTCCGGGATCGAGACCGAGGACGGAACGGCGCGGATCGGTGCGGCGACGACCTACCGCGACCTCGGGAGTCACGACCTCGCGGACCGGATCGGGATGCTCGGGGACGCCTGTGGCGTCGTCGGCGACCGGCAAATCAGGGGTATGGGGACGATCGGCGGCGCGCTGGGTCACGCCGACCCGGCCTTCGACCTGATACCGACGCTATGCTGTCTCGATGCCGAGATCCGAGTCGGGAGCGTCGAGGGCGAGCGAACGGTCCCGATATCCGAGTTTCTGGTTGGACACATGACGACCGACCTGCGGCCCGACGAACTGATCGAAGGCGTTCAGGTCGGTCTCGAAATTGACGGCTCGGCCTATGAGAAACACGCCGAAACCGAAAACGGCTGGGCCACCGTGGGCGTTGCCGCAGCGGTCACGCTCGCTGATGGCCGCTTTGCGGATGTCCGGATCGCTCTCGCGGCTGTCGCGGATACGGCGGTCCGGTCGCCGGCGGTCGAGGACTCCCTCGTCAGCGAGCCAGTGACCGACGACGCGGTGGCGGCCGCCAGCGACGCTGTCGTCGCGGATATCGACCCGGTAGACGACCTCTCGGGATCGGCGACGTACACGGAGCGTCTGGCTCCAGTGGTGGTCGAACGCGCGCTCGAACGCGCCGTCGAACGGGCGGGTGGTTCGCTGTGAGACTCGCCTTCGAGCTCGACGGCAAGCAGCGGACGGTCGAGGTCGCGCCGGACGAACCCCTCCGGGACGTGCTCCGCGAGACGTGTGACAGAACCGGGATCAAATCTGGCTGTGACAGCGGCCGCTGCGGGGCCTGTACGGTGCATCTGGACGGCGAGGCGGTCAAGTCCTGCCTGGTCCCCGCAGGCAAGGCCGACGGCACGTCGATCACCACTGTCGAGGGAATCGAGGACGGGACTCTGGGCAGGGAGATACAGGACGCCTTCGAGGAACAGTTCGCGCTGCAGTGTGGCTACTGTTCGCCCGGGTTCGTGATGACTGCGCTGGCATATCTCCAGGACGATCCGGACGCCGACCGGGCGGCGATCCGGGAGGCGATTGCGGGTAACGCCTGCCGCTGTACCGGCTACGAGAACATTCTGGACGCCATCGAAGTTGTGGCCGCCGATCAGGACGACCCCTACCAGGGTTCCGCCGACCGTGACTGATCCAAACAGATAATATGCTGGTGGTCCGCTATCCCGTATGACCGTGGAACTGTCCTGTAGCGTCGGTGATATGGACACCGTACAAGCGTTGCTGACCGGAGAGGTAGAACCGCGCGGGATCGATCTGACGACTGTCGGTGAGTACCCACCCAGGCGTCACCGTCGGTTCTTCCGCCACGGCGAGTTCGACATCTGTGAGGTGTGTATCGCGTCCTACGTCTCCTCGATGGCTGCGGGAGAGGAGTTCCCCTATACCGCGATCCCCGTGTTTCCGAACCGGAAGTTCCGCCTGGCCTTTTTTTATAAGAACGCCGACGCCGGCATCGAGAAGCCCAAAGATCTCGAGGGCAAAAAAGTCGGGACACAGTCCTGGCAGACGACCGCCGACGTCTGGGTCCGCGGGATCGCCCAGGAACACTACGGGCTGGATCTCACCGATGTCCAGTGGTACCGCCGTCGGGAAGACGACGTGCCCGTCGACCTGCCCGAGAGATTCGACATCCAGCGCGTGCCGGGAAAACAGGCAGGAGACGCCATCTACGAGCCCCGTGACATGCAGGACATGCTGTTCTCGGGCGAGTTGGATGCGGCGATGGATCCCTCGGGGTCGCTGTTTCGTGCGGTCTGCCGGAACGACGAGGCCGAGTTCATGTTCGAGGACCCGAAAGCCGAGGAGATCGAGTTCTTCGAACAGACGGGAATGCACCCGCCGATGCATACCGTCGCTATCCGAGATGAGGTCCTCGAAGAGAACCCGTGGGTCGCGGTTAGCATCTACGACGCCTTCTCCGAAGCGTTGGATCGGTGCATCCAGCGCAACGTCAGTCCGAGTAGCCACACCTCGCTCACCTGGAACCATCTCCACTACAAGGAACAACACGAACTACTCGGCGAGGACGCCTGGGAGTACGGACTGCGACCCAAGACCCGGAAGGAACTCCGAACGTTCCTCGGCTACGCGGCGGATCAGGGGTTGATCTCCCGGTCGTACGATGTCGATGACCTGTTCTTCGAAACGACGCTCGATCTGTAGGGGCTATCGATCCTGGACAAATAACTCTTAGTAGCCCAGCGATCCAGAGCGTTTTCGGTCACATACGATCCGTAGTGTCTCTATCACCTGTCGAGGAGGTACTGCAGAATCCGGACTTCCTCCTCGTCAGTGATCTCCTCGGAGTCCATACAGATGTGGACGACCTTGCGGATGAGTTCGGGATCGTCGAGCGACGTCCCGTTTCCGTCAGCCGTTTCCGCGGCGAGCGAGTCGATCCGGCGTTCTAGCTGGTCGACACGTTCGACGAGGTTCTGTGTCGTCTCTGACAGTTCGACAGCGTTCGTGTCGCCCATGCTAGAGCGGTCGCCGCCAGGGATAGAGTCCAGGTCCAGTACTTCTTTGACGAACTGACGACGCTTGTCCCACTCGAACCCGGGGAGACTGTTGACGCGGTTGCTCACTGTCGCAGCCGTGACGTCTAGAAAGCTCGCTATATCGCGCTGGGTCGCATCGGGATGGGCAGCAATTGCCTGTAATGTCCTGATCTGTCTCTCCGAGATCTCCTCGGGGTCGGGGTACTCCTCCGTCGAGGAGTCCGAGTTGTTGTGTTCTGCCAGGACTCGCTTGACGACCGCTGGAGAGACATCCGAGAGCCGTTCCGCGAGCTCCGACGGCGACGCGTACGGGTCCGCCGTTGCGGCCTCAAGTACGCGATCGTGCACGGTCGACGACGGGTCCCCAGAGTGATTCATATGCTCGGGTAAGAGTAACCGGTGCCATACTAAAAAGCTTCATAGGAGCGTGCCGCCGTGACCCCGTCCCTCGCCCATCGCAAGGACCGACACAACCGATCTACACCCAGTCGATGACGAACCGTTCGAGGGCGACTACTGCACCGAAACAGGCGAGTGAGCTAATCGAGACCGTAAAAACGGCTGCGAACATCGCGGCAGTCGTCCCGAATCCATTGTTGTACTCGAGGATGAGCGTGCCGATGCCCTGATTGCCGATGAGAAACTCGCCGACGATAGCGCCGGTGAACGCGAGGATGACACTGATTTTGATGCCAGCGAAGACGGTCGGGAGCGACGAGTAAAGATAGATGTTCTTATAAACCTGCCACCGATTGGCCGAGAAGCTCTCGAGCATCTCCACGAGTTGCTCGTCAGTCTCCTGGAAGCCTGACAGAGTGTTGACGACCATCGGGAAAAAGCTGATGAGGTAGCTCACGGTGATGACGGTGTTCATCCCGAAGCCGAACCAGACGATGAATATCGGTAGCAACGTCACGATGGGGATCGACCGGATCACGATCACGTAGGGGAAGAACGTAATCTCCATGACCTTCCACTCGAACATCACCAGCGACAGCAGGTAGCCCGACACCAGCGTTAGCCCGAAGCCGATAGCAAACTCACGAAGCGTCACCTGCAACTCGGCGAGGATCGTCTCGTGGTGGTCGACAAACGCGGCTGCGATATCCGAGGGCGTCGGGAGGATGTACGCCTGGATGTCCATCGTAGGAACGGCCAACTCCCAGCCGGCCAGAACGACGACTAGAACGGCGGCTGGCAGGAGGACCTCGGGAGCGCGTATCTGCCGCCAACCGGGGGCCGGGAGCGAGCGCATAGACTATATGTAGTTCGGACCGATGTCGTACTGTTCGAGGGCGTCGTATATCTCGTTGGCCGTCTCGACCGCCAGTTCCTGATTGTTGTCGATGAACTGGTTGTCGTACATCTCCTCGGCGGAGACGTCCCCCTCGATGAGGCCCGCCTCGGTGAACGTGTCGATGGTCTGTTCCATCTTTTCGGGGGAGATCCAGCCTTTGCCCTGTTCGGTCCCGATCGACGGGTCCGGCACCTGGGCGGCGTAGTACTCCCCGAGGGCACCGCGCTGGATCTCCTCGTCGAACCCTTCGGCGGCCAGCGGTTTGTAGATCTCAAGCACCTCGTCGATCCTGTTGGCGAAAATCTGGTACGCCTTCAGCCATCCGCGGACGAAGCTATTGACCATATCTGGGTTGTTCTCGACCACCTCACGCCGCGTGTAAAGCACGATACCCAGATAATCCAACACCTGAGACGTGATGAGAACGTTCGGTGAGAGTCCCGCGTGTTCCAGTCGGGCCGCGGCCAGCGGGAAAAACTTGATCATCGCGTCGAGGTCTCCGGTACGCAGGAGGCGCTCGCCGTTACCCGGCTGGACGTTCTGGAAGGTGATCGACGAGATGTCGACATCCTTCTTGCGCATAGCCGCCTTTGCTTCGGGACCGGTCGATCCGAACGGGAACTCGCCAACAGTTTTTCCTTCGAGATCCGACCAGGTCGTGATCCCCTGCTCGCCTGTCGTGACGACCCCACCCATCGGATCAAGCAACTGGCCGATGACTACCAGGTCCCCGCCCTCCTCATTTAAGCCGAGGACTTCACTGATCCCATCGTTGCCGAACATGTCATTGCCGCTGGCGACCGCTTTGGCCGCTCCCCCATTAGAAGTCTGGAAATCGACGTTCAAACCCTCCTCTTCCCAGGTTCCGAGTTCGACGCCGGCGTCGTTTAGACCGGTTCCGATCCCGGTACGGATGTACCGGTGTCTGTACGTGACATCGGTCAGTTCCTCCTGCCCATCGTCCTCGTTACCGTTTCCGTTGTTGTCGTCGCTGTCGTTGTCGTTGTCGTCGTCTTCGTCAGCGTTTCCGTTTTCGTCATCTTCGCTCCCTTGGCCCAGACATCCTGATAGCGCAACGCCTGCGGTTGCCCCACCAGCAACCAGAAACTCCCGTCGAGATGCTGCTACCGATCGGAGTCGCGATTTGGCATCACTCTCAGTATGGATGGTGTTTTCCATGTTGTATCTTAATATCTATGCCTCGGTTATATATAAATCATGGGCGATTCCAGCTGTCTGAGAACTCAATACTTAGTGATGAACTGGTGTCACAGGCGCTATAGGGCCGTAAAACACATCTTATGCAATGTGTAGATTATGGGGCAATATAATCCTCATTCGAAAAGAGACTAAACAATATTTAATTGAATGAACACTCGCTTAACAGACCTGTTTAGGACAGCGTCGGATACGCAGTCGACCGGAGCCGTTGACTTAAGTATCGGCTGGCACTGAGCATGATTATGGCCGAGTCGATCAGGATCGACGCACTCAGCAAGTCCTTTGGGTCGGGGCCGGACACGCTTCCCGTCCTCCAGGACGTGAACTTCAGCGTGGCTAGCGAGGAATTCCTCGTTATTCTGGGTCCCTCCGGTTGTGGGAAGACGACCCTGTTGAAGATCATCGCCGGAATCGTCGATCAAACAGACGGTGCCATTTCGCTGCAGGGGGCCTCGTCGTCAGGCGATGTCCGGTCGAGCGCGGATATCTCGATGGTCTTTCAGGACTTCGTACTCCTCCCCTGGAAGACCGTCCTGGAGAACGTCGCCCTGGGGCTGAAAGTCCAGGGCGGCGTCGATAAGTCACGCAGGCGTGAGATCGCACAGGAGTGGATCGAGCGGGTCGGTCTCGAGGGCTTCGAGACGTGCTATCCGACGGAGCTTTCAGGGGGGATGCAACAGCGCGTCGGCCTGGCCCGAGCGCTGGCAGTCGACCCGGGAATCCTTCTGATGGACGAACCGTTCGGATCGCTAGACGCCCAGACGAAAGACCAGTTACAGACCGAACTACTCGAACTGTGGCAGGAGGACCGAAAGACGGTCGTGTTCGTGACCCACGACATCGACGAAGCCATTTACATGGCAGATACCATCCTCGTGCTCTCGACAAAACCGGCTACGATCGTCGACCGCGTTACGGTCGATTTCGAGCGGCCACGGACGGAGCGACGACTCGATATCGAGAGCAGTGATGCGTTCAAACGGATCAAATCACGGCTCAGGCGTGATCTCGGATTGACTGATTAGTCGTCTGTTGCCTCTTCTGGCAGCGTGTCGAGGACTGCCTCACCGGGATAGCGTTCGAGGGTCTCGGGAGACAGGTCGGCGTAGTAGCGGGATTTGGCCTCGGTATCTCCCTCGTCCCAGTCGCTCCCCATGTACGCCAGCACGTCAGCCTCCTCCAGCGAGAGCAACCGGCCGTCCAGCCCATCCGCCGTCACGTAGGCGTGTTCGACCTCACCGAAGTAGTAGCTGCAGTTCTCGAACTCGAACGAATCCATCACCGAACATTCGATGTTGCCGACTGCATCGGCCAAAAGCGGTACGTCGACGCTCTGTCCCGGAACCGTCTCTATATCGAGATGGTCGATTTTGTCGACGTCACGGCCGCTGACCGATCCAGCCACGGTCAATGCGTCGATCATGTCCGTCGATGGAGCGGCCAGGACGAACTCCGGGTTCTCCTCGATGAGTTCGTGGGTGTAGGTCTTGTGACTGACCGCTAGCTGGTAGCGGAGCGGATCGTAGCCCGCCAGCATCCACCAGGAAGCGGTCATGAGGTTCGGTCCTCGATCGGGACTGTTCGTGACGACCAGCGAGACGACCTTGGGCTTGAACAGTGACTTCGAGTCGAACTCGGAGATCTCCTCGAATCGCTCGGTGGGATCGATGGCCGTCATTGGTCGTCTTCGACGACCCGATGGACGTTGTCGAAGTAGGTATCGACGTCGCGTTTCACGATCGGTGAGATGACGCGTTTCGGAACCGACGCGACGCCACCGCTGTACTCGACTTCGGCCTGATAGGTCAACTGAACGGTCTCGTCGTCGATTTCCTCCATCTCCATCGCCGCGAGGATCTCGAAGTCGCTACCGGTCTTCGTATCGAAGGCGTTGCCAGTCGTTACGATATAGTCCGGCGGACTCATCTCGACGAACTCGGCTTCGCCGGTCAGCGAGAGCGACATCTGAGCGACTCCACGCGTGATGTCCAGTTCGTATTTCTGCTCGGAGGTGCGCACGATCGACTCTGCCCCCGGAACACACTCTGTCAGCGTCTCCGGGTCGGAGATGGTCGACCAGAGATCGTCTTTGGTTGTGGCGAGTTCGACCGTATCGGCGAACTCCAGGCGCTTGCTAGCCTCGTCGACTTGCTCCTCATCGGAGGATTCTTCGTTCTCTTGAATCATACGTAGTTGGCTCTACGCGGACTGTACAAACGGAGGGGGTTACTATTCTTCGGTGAATGCGAGAAACTGAGAACTGGTCGGGAGTTACTCTTCGATGACGGTGAAGGTGTCCGAGGCGACACCGATTTTGGTGACGGTGCCGTCGGCACCCTGGACGTCGACCTGGTAGGCGTACGTGCCGGCCGGGACCGAGTCCATGGTGGTCAGCTCCAGCGTCCCTGCCCACTGTTCCATAGTGTTCTCCTCCTCGCCGGGGATGTACCCGAGTTCGACCGGGTCGAACTGATCGGTCTCCGGGAAGGTGACTGTCACCGAGTCGACAGCGTCAGCACCCACGAACCCGGCGGTCGAGCCGTTGTAGAGGCCGATAACGAACGTCACGTCCATGTCGCTTGCGCGGAACTGCCGTTCGGGCGAACACGCGCCGACAAAGCCGGCAGTTCCGTCCGGCGCGGGGTGGCCGTTCCAGAAGGTCTCGGTCGTGGCGACGTAGTTCGTCTGGCCGACCGGTTGGGGGTCGATGATCGAGAACGAGGCCGCGGCGATCCCGACTTCGTAGAAGTTAGCCTCGTCGTTCGAGACCTGCACTTCGTAGGCGACCGAGCCGGTCTCGGCGTCGTCCGGAATATCGAAGGTGCCGTTCCACTGCGGTTTGTCACCCTCTTCTTCGGCGGGAACGAACTCCAGTTCGACGTCGTCGTACTGTCGGTCCGGGAACGAGACTGTCGCCGAGTCGACGGCGTCGTCGCCGACGATGTCGCCGGTGTCAGAGTCGTAGACTCCGATAACGAAGGTGACGTCCATGTCGTGGCGGAACTGCTGTTCAGGCGAGCACGTACCCACGTATCCACCGGTGCCCTCCGGCGCAGGGTGGCCGTTCCAGTAGGTGTTCGTCGAGACGATGTAGTTTTGCGGGTCCGATGCCGAACCGTTCTCGGTACCGTTCTCGGTACCGTTTTCGCCACCGTTCTCGGTATCGTTCTCGTTGCCGTTTTCGGTGCCGTTTTCGCCACCGTTCTCGTCGTTGCCGCCGGTACACCCGGCGAGGCCGACCGTCGCCCACGTCGCTGCGCCCGTGGCCAATACCTTTCTACGTGTCGTTAGTCGACTCCCTCGCGAGCCGTCGTTCTTGTTAAACGAATCATCGTCTTTGTTCCGGTCGTTGTTAGCTCCCATTATGTACTGAACACCAATCCGCACCGTAATAAATACTCTTGTTTCTTTTATTCCATGGGAATCAGATGTATGTCGGGGTATCGGCTAAATAGAACAAAGTTTTGAAATTACCCACGAAGAAAACAAATGTTTAGTTGTTTAACTCCGGTCGACTATTCGTTTGTGCAGATGGATGCCACAGGGTTCGATCCGGGAGATAATTGTCGCGTGAACCGTCCCAGATTCTTGTAATAGGGGAACGGCTTTATGTGGGCTGCATCGCTATCATAAGGCAGTATGAGTAACGACGATCCTGAACCTTCTGGAGGTAACAATGAGGAGACGGGCCCGAATCAGCGATCGAATCTCACGCGACGTCGACTCGTTGCGTCCGGTGCAGCGACGTGGGCGACGATCGGTCTTGCTGGCTGTAACTATATTACTGATCCGGGCCCCGAAGACGACGCTGGTGGTGACGGTGGTGACGATGGTGACGATGGTGGGAATGAGACGCCGTCAGAGAATACGACGGTCTCGAACGAGACGACGACGACCGAAAATGGGGGCGAAAACGGTGGCGAAGAGGAAGGACAGTCCTGTGCGAGCATCGGTCGGTTCGCGGCCGGGACGGACATCGCAATGAACGTCGATGTCTTCGATCAGGTGTCCGGCGATCACTTGGGCGCCGGCGAGCTCGAGTCCGTGACCGTCGAGTTCCCGGATGCCGACTTCGATCCGATCAACCTCGACTGGTCGGGACCTCACGAGAAGTTCAGACCTGAAGAGTGGGGTGGGAAACTCTCGACCGACGACGACGTCTCGTCGGGGACGTATCGGTACGAAATCGTTGTCGAGGGCGAGAGCATCGACGGAACGGAGCGGATCACCGACCAGCTCACGATAGTCTAGCCGCGATTAGCTGTACCACTGCGAACTCTGGTCGCGCCCAGCGAGCCCGAGCCAGGGTGGGGATTTTCTCTTCCAGCCGCATTTGCGTGAGGTATACCACTACCCCCGGCCGGACCTCCTGATGCATATCGACGTTCACTCCGACCCAGTTGTCCGGTCGCTAGACGTCGAGACGAAGTCGGGCCGCAAGATGGGCGGCGAGTGAGCGCTCGACCGCCGGGCCACCACTGAGTCACGTTTTTCTCTCTGCATACCCACCGACCTGTATGGACCATCAGGACGTCGCCGACCTTATCGAAGCCGAACTTCCGGATGCACAGGCAACAGTTACGCGCCCGCGCGGCGTTGAAGAGGACGACCATCTCGCGGCCGAGATAGTCTCCCCGGCGTTCGAGGGGAAATCACTGGTCGAACAGCACGAACTCGTCTACGACGCGCTGGGCGAGCACATGACGACCGACATCCACGCTATCGAACTGAGCACGTACACGCCCGAGCAGTACGAGGAGTAAGCGGCGGCAGGCCTTTTAATGAGTAGCCACGAGTACCCGCCATATGACGTTCGAGCCAGAAACTGACCTGTCCGCGGACGAGGTAGCAGAGCGCGTCGAGGAAGTCATCGAGCAGAACGACGTCGTCCTCTTCATGAAAGGCACCGAACTAATGCCACAGTGTGGTTACTCCCGCAAAGCGCTCGGTCTGCTTAGCCAGTACCGCGACGACGTCGAGACGGTCGACGTACTGCAGGCCCTCGACGAGTATCGTGCGGCGTTAGAAGACCACAGCGGCTGGGAGACGATTCCACAGACGTTCGTCGACGGCGAGTTCGTCGGCGGCAGTGATATCGTCGAGGAACTCGACGAGCGTGGCGAACTCGAGTCCAAACTCGACGTCTGAGGGGCAGAGACGCGGGGGAGACAGTACCGATGCGAGCAACCCCGGGTTCGTCGCTCCGATAATTCGAAATTCGAAACTCGATTTCGCTGTTCGTAATCTTTCGCCGGGCTTATTACGATGTACGGACTTCGAGTAGATAGAAATGACTACCGACGGGACAACCGGCGACGAGGAGGATCGCACGATCCTGCTCATCGGGAGCGGTCCGATACAGATCGGACAGGCTGCCGAATTCGACTATTCGGGCGCACAGGCCTGCCGCGCGCTCCAGGAGGAGGGTGCGAAGGTCGTACTGGTCAACTCCAACCCCGCGACGATCATGACGGACCCGGAGATGGCCGACGAAGTGTACATCGAACCGATCACGACCGAGGCCATCTCGGAGATCATCGCCGCTGAGCGGCCCGACGGCGTTATCGCCGGACTGGGCGGCCAGACTGGGCTGAACGTCACCGCCGAACTCGCCGAAGAGGGCGTCCTCGACGAGTACGACGTCGAGATCATGGGCACGTCGCTGGACACCATCTACGCGACCGAGGACCGTGATCTGTTTCGCCAGCGCATGGAGAACATCGGCCAGCCGGTTCCCGCGTCGACGACGATCTCCCTCGACGAGGGCGAATCCGTCGCCGAACTCACCGACGCCGACCTGGAAGACCGAGTCCACGACGCGGTCGACGAGGTCGGCGGACTGCCGGTCATCGCGCGCACCACCTACACGCTCGGTGGCTCCGGCTCCGGCGTCGTCGGCGAGATGGGCGAACTGATCGAGCGCGTCCGCAAGGGGCTTCGCCTCTCGCGCAACAGTGAGGTGCTGATCACCGAGTCGATCGCCGGCTGGGTCGAGTACGAATACGAGGTGATGCGGGATGCCGACGACTCCTGTATCATCATCTGCAACATGGAGAACATCGACCCGATGGGCATTCACACGGGCGAATCGACAGTCGTCACGCCCTCCCAGATCGTCCCCGACCAGGGCCACCAGGAGATGCGCACCGCCGCACTCGACGTGATCCGCGAACTCGGCATCCAGGGCGGCTGTAACATCCAGTTCGCGTGGCACGACGACGGGACGCCTGGTGGCGAATACAGGGTGGTCGAGGTCAACCCACGCGTCTCCCGCTCGTCTGCGCTCGCCTCGAAGGCGACCGGCTACCCCATCGCCCGCGTGACCGCGAAGGTCGCGCTCGGCAAGCGCCTCCACGAGATAGACAACGAGATCACCGGCGAGACGACCGCCGCCTTCGAGCCAGCGATCGACTACGTCGTCACCAAGGTGCCGCGCTGGCCCAAAGACAAGTTCGAGGACGTCGACTTCGAGCTGACGACGGCGATGAAATCGACGGGCGAGGCGATGTCGATCGGCCGCACGTTCGAGGAGTCACTGCTGAAGGCGCTTCGTTCCTCGGAGTACGACCCCGAGGCCGACTGGGCCGAGGTCGACGACGGGGAACTCGAAGAACACTACCTCGAACGACCGTCGCCGGATCGTCCGTACGCGATGTTCGAGGCGTTCGAGCGCGGCTACGACGTCGACGAGGTCGTCGAACTGACTGGCATCTTCGAGTGGTACACAGAGCGGTACAAACGCATTGCCGACTCGACGCTAGCGGCCCAGAACGGCGACTTTACCGAGGCGGCGATCGCGGGTCACACCAATGCGACTATCGCCGCGGCAGGGGGCGCAGAGGTCGAGAGCGTCGAGCAGTCGGTGCCTGGCCGTAGCTACAAGCAGGTCGACACCTGTGCCGGCGAATTCGAGGCCGAGACGCCGTACTACTACTCCTCGCGCAAGTCGGAGTTCGAGTCCGGGCCGCTGAAAGGCGACGCCGCGGCGGGCGAACTCGAAGTCGACCGCGACGCCGAGAGCGTGATCGTCGTCGGCGGTGGTCCGATCCGCATCGGACAGGGCGTCGAGTTCGACTACTGTTCGGTCCACGCGGTCCGTGCGCTACGCGAACTCGGTATCGACGCCTACGTCGTCAACAACAACCCCGAGACGGTCTCGACCGACTACGACACCTCCGACGGCCTCTTTTTCGAGCCGATTACGGCCGAAGAGGTCGCGGACGTGGCCGAGGCCACCGGTGCTGACGGCGTGATGGTCCAGTTCGGTGGGCAGACGTCGGTCAACATCGGCGAACCCTTGCAGGACGAGATCGAGCGCCGCGGTCTGGACTGCGAGATCATGGGCACGAGCGTCGAGGCGATGGACCTTGCGGAGGATCGCAACCGGTTCAACGCCCTGATGAACGACCTGGGCATCGCCCAGCCAGAGGGTGGTACCGCCACCAGCGAGGGGGGAGCGATCGAACTCGCTCACGAGATCGGCTACCCCGTTCTCGTGCGCCCCTCCTACGTACTCGGCGGTCGCGCGATGCAGGTCGTCTACAGCGACGCCGAACTGAAGACCTACATCGAGGAGGCGGTTCGTGTCGCACCGGACAAACCGATCCTCGTCGACGACTTCCTCGAAGACGCCATCGAACTCGACGTCGATGCCGTGGCGGACGGCGAGAACGTCATCATCGGCGGTATCATGGAACACGTCGAAAGCGCCGGGGTCCACTCCGGCGACTCGGCGTGTATGATCCCGCCCCGGTCGCTCGGCCGCGACGTCAACCGCCGCGTCCGCGAAGTGACCGAAGAGATCGCCCACGCGCTCGATACGGTCGGCCTGATGAACGTCCAACTCGCAGTCAAGGACGAGGAAGTGTACGTGCTGGAAGCGAACCCACGCTCTTCGCGTACCGTCCCGTTCGTCTCGAAGGCGACCGGCGTTCCGATCGCAAAGCTCGCGGCGAAGGTGATGAACGGCACCCCCCTCGACGAACTCGACGTGCAAGAGCAGGTTCCCGCCCAGACCTCGATCAAGGAGGTCGTCCTGCCGTTCGACCGTCTGCCGGGGTCGGACCCGCGTCTCGGCCCGGAGATGAAATCGACCGGCGAGGTCATGGGGACCGCAGACACGTTCGGCAAAGCCTACGACAAAGCCCAGGACTCGGTCGGCAAGCCGATCCCCGAATCGGGGACTGTCGTCATCGATCTCTCGGCCGACGAGTTCCCCGGCCCGGACAGCGAGACCGGCGAGGCTCTGGTTGACGGGTTCACCAACTACTACGATCTCTGCGAAGCAGTCGATCTGATCGATGCAGTCAAGCGCGGCGAGGTCGATCTGATCATCTCGCGCGACCGCGATCTGCTGGAGACGGCCGTCGAGGAGGAAGTCACGTACTTCTCGACGACCGCTTCCGCGAAGGCGGCGCTCGAAGCACGCAAGCAACAGGACGATCCGATCGACGTCAGACCGGTTACCGACCGCCCACAGCGTCAGGAGTACTGGGGCCAGCCCAAACAGTAGCTGACGGCCCACACGACTGACTGACCGTCCGGCGGACCAGACTTGCAAGTTACTGTCCAGTCGCTGGCGGCAGGACGACTCTTCTAGCGGCACCAATTTCCGTATTATCCGAAATATGCCTAAAGAGGGCCTGAAACCTCCGTGTACAATCGGATATAAACTAACTAAATTCGGATAAATATGGTGCAATTCGGGCAAACAAACTGCCTCTTATTACCCCGATTAGCACCTGGGTCTGGATGCATGACGAACAACCGAGCGGATTACGAACGACAGAATCGCACGTCGGACGACGACGACGGTATGCACCGCCGCAGTGTACTCGCGGCCGGCGGGGCAGCGGGTGCCGCGTTGATCGCTGGCTGTACGGGTGGCGGCGATACCGAACCCACGACCGACGACAAGAACGTCGAAAGCGGCATGTTCCGTCTGTTGGTCACTGACCTGCCGGCCGATATCGGCGACTTCGACTCCCTCGAGGTTACGCTCGACGAAGCGCGCGTGTTCCCTGGCGAAGAAGAGGACGATGGGGAAGCCGAAAACGGCGAAGAAGACGAAGAGGACGACGAGGAAGCCGAAAACGGCGAGGACGCCGAAGAGAACGATGGGGAAGCCGAAAACGGCGAAGAAGACGGAGAAGACGTGCCGGACGAGGACGGCGCGAACGAGGAAGACGAGCAAGAAGGTGAAAAAGAAGACGAAGAGGAAGAAGAGGGAGACGATCGGGACTCCTTCTACATCGAACTGGACAGCGCGACCGTCGATCTAACCCAGGTCGTCGGCGACAAAGCGATGGCCGTCTTCGAGGGCGAACTCGACGCCGGCAAGTACTCCAAAGTCGAACTCTACGCGGAGAACATCGTGGGAATGGTCGACGGCGAGGAGGTCAACGTGAAGATTCCCAGCGGGAAACTCCAGATAGTCCACGGGTTCGAGGTTCGTGCGGAGGAGACCACGACCTTCGTCTTCGACATTCACGTCGTCCGGAAAGGCAACGGCGGCTATAATCTGCGCCCCGTCATCTCGGGGAGCGGTGTCAACGGCGAAGACGTCGACGTCGAAGAGGTCGATGACGAGGACGAAGAGGAAGAAGAAGACGATGAAGCGGCCGACGAAGCAGACGCCGAAGACGCGGATGACAGCGACGAACAGAACACAGAGCAGGATTCGAACGACGCCGATGGGGATGACTCGACTGACAACTCTACCCAGTAACGTATCGACTCCGGTCTCTGACGCCGTAGTACAGTAGTTGACGTCCCTTTGTACCCTATATCGACGTCCCACCCCATACCTCCTTACTCAGCGCGTCGTAACTATCGCGTATGAGACGTCGTGACGGAGCGCCCGGGCGGGAAACGCAGGCTGCCGACTCTACGGAGCGACGCATCTGGTACGGTCACGGGACGCTCAGGCGGGTCGAAAAAGATCCCCTCGGCATGCTTCTGCAGGACGTCATCCGAATCTACGCCGAGATTTCGGTGCTATCGTTGCCAGTGCTGGTGCTCGTGATGTTGCTCCCGCCCGGTGTCTGGTACGATGCCACGGCGACCGCGCTTGTCGCGTGGATGCTGATGACGGCCGTCGGAACGCTGATCCGGGGCGGGTGGATCCAGCCCCTTGCGACGGAGACTGCGGGCTGGGTGACGCTCTCGCCCTGGCTACTCGCACTTCGGGTCGTCTACTTCAATCTCGCCTTCGTGGTGTCGGCCTTTGGGGGGGTCGTGGTCGCCGCCGCCCTCGGCTGGCCGCCCGCGGGTGTTCTCTGGGCTGGTCCCGTGGCTATCGTCTCGATCCTGCTGTTCCCCCGCGTCGCCGAAGAAACGGCGGCCCGGGTCGGCTACCACTAGACAGCGGCCTCGTCGAACTCGAAGAGGACGGTATCACAGTCTTCACACGCGAGCACCAGTTGTCCCGGTCGGCGCTGATACGTGCCGGGGCCGCCACAGCAGTTCCGGATCGTCGTCTCGATGACGTCGCCGCCACAGTTCGGACAGAGTTCGATGAACGTTCGCAGCGGCTCTGCCGCCGCCGCGCGCATATCGGCGTCCACGTCCCAGTTAGCGAGCGTCTCGGTTGCCGCCACCTCGGCGATCGCGATCGGGTGGCTGAGCCAGATATCGCGGCCCGCGCCCTTGATCAGGATCCGACTGCCGTGGGCCTCCCCTTCGACGTCGTGTGGTGAGGCCGCCGCCGTTCGGTCCGCCAGCGCCTGCGGTTCGAGGTCGGCGAGTTCTTCGATCCGGTCTTCCCAGCTATCCCGGAACGACTCGTTCAGGAATAGCTCTTCCTCGCCGGCTTCGATAACGCCTGCCCCGGCGAGTGCCTCAATGATCTCTTCGCCCTCGAAGTTGGCCGGATCGGCCTCCGTGTCGTCGCTCCCGGTGAGCGACCCGGACCCGACGCCCTCCGGTTCGTCGTGGTCGAAGTCGACCGGGAGTGGGCGAACCAGATCGGGAGCGAACGACGGCGTGCCCGGAACGACGTAACCACGGAGGTAGATCAGTACACTCCCGACGCCGACGGCGAGATAGCCGAGCGGCTTTCGCACCTTGTAGAGGATCAGGCCGATTATCGCGACTATCGCGGCGTTGACAACCGTACACGACTCGCAGCGATTCTCGCCGGTGTACTCCGGACGACGAATCGCCTCGGCCCCCCGCGCGAGGCTATCGATCAGTGACATACCAAATCGTTTGCTTCAGGTGTTGTAAAAATATCGACTACGGTGGCGATCAGACCATTTCGGCCGGTTTCGTCGTCGGATCGCCGTGGACGAGTCGGTACACGCTCGGGAACGCCGCCAGTCCCAGCGCGATAACGACGCCGCCGAAGAGGGTATACCAGTACGATCCCAGCGAAACCGCCGCCGCTCCGACGCCCCACGACGAGATAAAATACAGGACGCTAAAGTACAGCACCCGGAGCGGCGCGCTCGTCAACTCGCCGCGACGGGGCCACTTCCCGACATCGATCGTCTGCTGGCGAAAGCCCGCGAGCGACAGATAGCCGACGAACAGTGCCATGAGACCCGCCAGCGGGACCGCATCGGGATACTGGTACTGCAGCAGGAACACTGCCAGAAAGCCAGGCGTCGCCAGGACCGATAGCTCGACCCCGGCGAAGAAAATCTCCTCCAGCCAGCCAAACAGCCCAAGGCTCTCTTCGATCGCGTCGTCGGCCGCGTTCTCTGAGGTCGTCACAATCAGTATCGTGTTCTGCATCCACCGACTTAACGCTTTCAGCGTCACCAGGTGGCTACTCTCCCGACTGTGAGTCTCTGAGGTGCGCCAGAAGAGCGGGTTCTCGGAGACGAATCTTACTGTTCGCTATTCGTATTTGATGATTGATCATTCGAGACTTGCGGTATCTATAAGTAGGATAGTATCATTAACAACAGGTGTAATGGTTGAAAACGATCCGACCACTGACGGAAAGCCGAGTGGCGTTTCCCGACGCCGGTTCCTGCAAGCTACAGGAGCGGCGAGCGCCGCAATGGGCGTTGCTGGCTGTCTCGGGGACGAATTCGAGGGAATAGAAATCTCGGCGGACGACAACTTCGCCGGAATCGAAGACGAGATTCAGCAGGCGCTCTGGGACGCGGGTCTCGACGAGGGCATCGAAATCCGGATCCTGCCAGGCGACTTCGAGACTGACTCACGACGGGCAGACTACACGAATACACTGGACGCGGGCCGTGCCAGTCCGGACGTCTTCATGATGGACTCCGGCTGGACGATTCCGTTTATGCTCCGCGAGCAGGTCGTCAACCTCGAAGAGGAACTCTCGGACGAGACGCTCGAGTCCGTCAAGAACGACTACCTGCAGGCCTCGGTCGACACCGCAACCAATCCGGAAACTGGCGAACTGCAGGCGCTCCCGTTCTTCCCGGACTACCCGATGATGAACTACCGGAAGGATCTGGTCGAGGAGGCCGGGTTCGATCCGGAAGCCGAGAACTGGTCGACCGAGCCGATGACCTGGCAGCAGTTCGCCGAAGTCGCCGCCGAGGTCTGGGAGTACCACGGCGGCTCCGACGGCGATTACGACTACGGGTTCACCACGCAGGCACAGGCCTACGAGGGCCTTTCGTGCTGTACGTTCAACGAGACGATGACCTCGTGGGGCGGTGCGTACTTCGGCGACCACGAGAACCTCTTCGGGCCGGTCGGTGACCGGCCGGTCACCGTCGACGACGAGCCGATGTACGACACGATCCGCATGATGCGGTCGTTCATGTACGGTCCCGACGAGGAGAACACCCTCGACGGCTACCCACAGATCACCAACAGCGATCTCGTCGAATTCGGCGAAGAGGAGGCCCGGGCCCCGTTCACAGGCGGGAACGCGATCTTCATGCGTAACTGGCCGTACGTCATCCCGATCCACGCCGAGGACGGTGTCGGCGAGGTCGGAACGATGCCGCTCCCCTACGCGGTCGAAGAATCGGAAGCCGAGTACGAGGGTGCTGGCGGTAGCTCTCACGCCCTTGGCGGCTGGCACTTCACTGTCAACCCCAACTCGGACAGCGTCGACGACGCTGTGCAGGTGCTCGAGGCCTTTGCCAACGAGAGCGTGATGCTCGAGGTCTTCGAGTTGCAGGCGACGCTCCCGCCGGACCCGAATGTCCTGTCGAACGCCGACCCGGAGGCGGTCGGACCGATCGGCGATCACCTCGACACCCTGTCGTTCATCGCCGAGAACACCGTTCCGCGGCCGGTGACCGATCTCTGGCCCGAGCAGTCCGCACTCGTCTACCAGGAGGTCCACGATGCCTACAGGGGCGAAAAGACTCCCGAAGACGCGATGTCTGAACTCCAAACCCAGCTCGAAAGTTCCGAACAGTAAGGGTGTAACGCCTGTCGGACCCGCTCCCCGATAGGTTTAATACTCATTTCCAATGTTACTTATTAATCAACACAGATGATCGCGCACAACAGTCGATCACTGATGACCGGGGGATAACCAGAATCATGTCAACAGATCAACAATCTGGCCAGAGTTCGCGGCTCCTGATGCGGCCGCTCAACTGGCTCGAAACACAGACCGAAGAGGTGTACGCCTACATCTTGCTCGCGCCAGCGTTCGCGTTGCTGGGGTTAGTGGCGTTCTATCCGCTACTCCAGACGCTCCGGTTCTCGATGCTCAAGGACCAGACTGCGGCGGTCGAAGTGTTCGGTGGGTTCGTGGGCCTCGACAACTACATCGACGTGCTGACGGGTGATGCACGAGTGCCACGACAGTTCATCGACATCACGACTACGAGCGGATTCCCGTATATCGAGATGGGAGCGCCGTTCCTGCGGCAGGCGCTGTTCGTCACGCTCGCGTTCGTGATCATCAGCGTCCTGTTCGAGACGCTGATCGGCTTCGGACAGGCGCTCGTTCTCGATAAGGACTTCCGGGGTAACCGGTGGGTCCGGGTCGCGGTCATCATCCCGTGGGCCGTACCGATCGTCATCCAGGCAATGATCTTCTTCCTGGTCTTCAACCCGAACGTCGGCTTCCTGAGCGATCCGATGCAATCGCTTGGGCTGTTCGGAGCGAATCCACTGGCGAGCACGCGCGACTCGTTTATAATCGTCACCGTGGCCGATATCTGGAAGACGTCGGCGTTCATGGCGTTGCTGATCCTCGCCGGACTCCAGAGTATCGATCGATCCCTGTACGACGTCGCAAAAGTGTCCGGGGCGACGCCGTGGCAGCGGTTCAAATACATCACGCTACCGCTAGTCGGACCCGCACTGATCGTCGCCATGCTGTTCCGAACGATGGACGCGATGCGCATCTACGGGCTCATCGACGCCAGCGTCGGCTGCTCGACGGTCCCATCTATGACCTGTCTTGTGATTATCTCGCTGGATCAGACCAGACGCTGGGCAACGGCGTCGACGGTGGCGTTCCTGACCGCCATCGTAATCTCGCTGTTCGTCCTCGTCTACCTGATCTTCCTGCGAGATACTGGAGGTGAGAGTCTATCATGAGTACCGATACCGAAGAACACCCAGATATCGCCGCACAGCAACAGATGACGGACGAACCCGAGATCGATCGGGGTCTCGTAGAGGCGTGGGTTGCGAGGATGATCAGCAACCCCGAACGCGCCTACAAGATGGCGTTTTACACCTTTACGATCGCGTTCTTGCTGACCACGCTGTTCCCGTTCTACTGGCTACTGATGCTCGCGCTGACGCCGTCAGGCCAGTTCGGACGGGACAGTATCGTCCTCACGCCCGGCGGATTCGACGCCTCGTTGCTTACAGAGGGTGATATCGCCATGGGGACCAATCCGGGTGCGTTCATCGACGTCTTCACGACGCTCCCGTTCCACCGGTTCGTGTTCAACAGTTTCCTGATCGCTACGATCGGGACGGTGCTCGTCCTCTTTGTGGCATCGCTGGCAGGCTACGTCTTCGGACGACTCCAGTTCCGGGGGAAGACGCCGCTACTGTTGACCGTGCTGGTCGTGTCCTTTTTCCCGCCAGCAGCCTTCTTCGTGCCACTAAACCGGCTGTTCAGCCGGAACTTCGCCGTGCTGGAACCGATCGTCTCGAACGGTTCGCTGTACAACCATCCATCGGCGATCATCATTCCGGTCTCGGCGTTGTACCTCCCGCTCGCTATCTTCATCCTGATGGTGTTCTACTCCCAGATCCCGGATGGGCTAGAGGACGCCGCCAGAGTTGAGGGGACGACCCGCCTCGGCGCGCTGTTCCGCGTCATCGTTCCCCTGTCTGCTCCGGGCGTCGCGACCGCTGGTGTGCTGTCGTTTATCACCATCTACAACGAGTACTTCTTTTCCTCGTTGATGACGTCCGGGCGTCCCGACGACTGGGCACCGATGCTCGAAGGCGTGTTGAGCTTTCAGGGCCAGTACGAGACCCTGTTCAATCTGATGGCGGCATCCAGTATTATCGCCGTATTGCCGATCGCGATACTGGTGATCGTCGCACAGGAAAAGATCGTGAGCGGACTTACACAAGGAGCAGTCAAGGAGTAAACCAATGGCAGAAGTAACACTCGACAACGTCACGAAACGGTACGAAGACGTAACGGCGGTCGACAGCATGACCCTCGATATCGAACACGGCGAGTTCGTCACGCTCGTCGGGCCTTCGGGCTGTGGGAAGTCGACCACGATGGAAACGATTGCGGGGCTCACGCTCCCGACGGAGGGCACCGTCCACATCGGCGGACGGGACGTCACGAACCTCCCGCCGAAAGACCGGGGCATCTCGATGGTGTTTCAGAACATCGCGCTGTTCCCGCACATGGACGTGTACGACAACATCTCCTTCGGGCTCCGGCTCCGAAAGTACGACCAGGAGGAGGTCGACCGGCGCGTCGAGGAGGCCGCCGACATCGTCCAGCTAGAGGGGATGATGGACCGGATGCCCTCCGAGATGTCCGGCGGCCAACGCCAGCGTGTCGCGATCGCACGCGCGATCGTTCGGGATCCGGACGTCTTCCTGATGGACGAACCGCTGGCGAACCTCGACGCGGAACTCAAGGTCCATATGCGGACCCAGCTTCAGCGGCTCCATAAACAACTGGATACGACGATCATCTACGTCACGCACGATCAGGCTCAGGCGATGACGATGTCCGATCGGATCGCGGTGATCGACGCCGGTAATCTCCAGCAGGTCGCGTCGCCGCTGGAGTGTTACAACACGCCGACGAACCTCTTCGTCGCCGGGTTCATCGGCTCGCCGTCGATGAACTTCATGGACGGGGAGATCACCGAGGACGGTTTCACGTCCGAGTACGCGACGATCGACTTCGATCCGACGACACACGATGTCGAACCGGGCCAGCGGGTCACGCTCGGGGTGCGTCCCGAGGACGTCCACCTCGAACGCGATCAGTCGGACGCCGCCGTGGCGACCCGGACGTTCAACGTCGTGACGGACGTGCTCGAACCGATGGGCGACGAACTGTTCGTCTACCTGCTGATGGAGCGTGACGTCGAAGCAAGCGCCGAGGGCCGCGGCGAAGGGCAGTTGCTGATGAGCGTCGGCCCGGACACGACTATCGCCGAGGACGAGGAGGTAACGGTCATCCTCGACCGCGAGAAGATCCACCTCTTCGACACGAACACCGGGGACGCCATCGTCCACGGCCTCGAACCGAAGTCAGTGCCCGAACCCTAGACGCTCCCTTTCGACTCGCGTTCGTTTTCCGTATCAATGACTGCCAGTAGCCGCCGCTCGCGGTTGCTCTCTGTGGGAAAAAACTGCGCGCAGTCAGTCGTCCGCGACGACCGGATCGGTCGCAGCGTCGACCATCCCGAGCACATCGTCGAAGAAGTCCAGCGAGTCGTGCGGGCCGGGGTTGGCTTCGGGGTGGTACTGGCGCGTGATGATCTCCAGGTCGTCGTTGTCGAGTCCTTCGGGGGTGTCGTCGTTGACGTTGAACTGGGTCACATCGAGGTTCTCACCGGGGTCGGTGACGGTGTAACCGTGATTCTGGGTCGTCATGACGACGCGGTTGGTGCGGACGTCCATGACTGGCTGGTTGACGCCGCGGTGGCCGAAGTCCATCTTCTCGGTGGTGCCGCCGAGCGCCCGGGCGACGATCTGCTGGCCGAGACAGATCCCCGCGATCGGCACCTCGCCCGCGTAGTGGTCTACCAGTTCGACGGCGCTCTCGAAGTTGGCCGGATCGCCGGGGCCGTTCGAGATGAAGAGCACGTCCGGTTCGGTCGCCGCGACGTCCTCGACGGTGGCGTCGTAGGGGAGTACGTCGACGTCAGCGCCGCGCTCGAGTAGCGAGTCGACGATCGAACCCTTGTGGCCACAGTCGATCAGCGTGATCGAGGCCTCCCCGTCTCCTGCGTGGGTCTCGCGCTCATCGACGCTCACCTGTGCACCGATATCCGTGTGCTCGCTCATCTCCTTGCAGGCGTGTAGCTGTGCCAGCGCGTCCGCCTCGGTGACGTCCTCGCCGACGACGATACCACACTTCATCGCACCCTCTTCGCGGATGTCGGTCACGAGGTCACGCGTGTCGAGGTGGTCGACGGCGGGGACGTCCTCTTCGTCCAGCCACTCGACGATTTCCTCGGTGAGTTCTCGGGCGACGACGGCGTTGGGGTGGACGCGTCCGGACTCGAATCGCTCCTTTCGGACGCCGTAGTTGCCGATGAGCGGGTACGAGAAAGTGAGCACCTGCTCCTCGTATGAGGGGTCGGTCAGGCTCTCCTCGTAGCCCGTGTATGCTGTCGTGAAAACGAGTTCGCCGTGTGTACTTCCGGGAACGCGACCACGTGCCTCGACGACATGGCCACCCTCCAGCGCTACGTAGGCATCCATCGTTACGAAATGCGTACAGTCTCACCGCTCATAAAGATTTCTTTCGAAGCCAGGCTACGAATTTCGTAATCGGTAAGTGTACCGAGATGAAACGTTGGTGTATCATGGACGACCTCGACAGAGAGATACTGGATGTCCTGCGGCGGGACGCCCGGACGCCGTACACGGAGATCGCCGAACAGGTCGATACCTCCGAAGGCACCGTCCGTAACCGCGTCGAGCGGATGACCGAGGACGGCGTTATCGAGCGCTTTACCGTCACGACGCGCACCGGAAACGTCAAAGCGATGATCGAGGTCAGCGTCGCAGTCGACGTCGACACGACTGCCGTCTCCGAGCGCATGACCGACTGGAAGGAGGTCGATTTCGTCTGGCAGGTCAGCGGCGAGGAAGACGTCGTGCTGGTCGTCGACGCCGCGGACACACAGGATCTCAACGAACTGATCACGAAAACCCGCGAACTCGACGACGTCGTGAGCACCGAGACGCGCCTGATTCTCGACGAGCAGTTGGGCTAACGGCATCTCTCGTCAGGTCCTTCGAGTCTCGAAATGTGGTCAGTAAGGGGGTGTTCGGTCCCGCTCTCGGTCGCACGCAAAACCGAAGCCGGTTTTACGCTGGTATTCGATCGTTTTCATAATGAGTACCGAGGACGCCGACGCGCCAGTACACGAGAATGCCGGTCAGGACGTTATTGCGGTCGACGCCGAGGACGAGCCCGAGGGGCTCGTGAACCGACTAGACGCCCATACGGGCGACGGGATCCGCCACCGCGCGTTTACCGCGCTCATCTTCGACGGCAACGGTCGCATCCTGCTCGCCCAGCGCGCCCCGAACAAACGCCTCTGGGACACCTACTGGGACGGCACCGTCGCCTCCCACCCCGTCGAGGGCCAGAGCCAGAAGGAGGCGACACGAGAACGTCTCGAAGAGGAACTCGGCATCACACCCGACCAGTACTCCGACCTGCGACTTACGGACCGTTTCGAGTACAAACGGTATTACGAGAACGCGGGCCTCGAACACGAGGTCTGTGCCGTCCTCCAGATAACTCTCGACGATACCAGCCTCGATCCCGACGAGGAGGAGGTTGCTGGCCTGATGTGGGTGCCGTACGAGCGCCTGCACGAACACCCCGAGTGGTACCGACAACTGCGTCTCTGCCCCTGGTTCGAAATCGCGATGCGCCGGGACCTCAATCAGTAGCGTCGGAACCCTCTTCGCTGTTCCTCGAAACGGAATACACAGCTACCGGAGTGACGGCTCCTCCGGCGATCTGATCTCGTTCGTCTGGCCTCCCTGTGGGCGTCGTTCCGTGACGACATCTCCCCTTCTCGACGGTGTTGTGATATATGCTATCAATCGACAAGGGTTTATAAGTCAACGGCACCTAACCGTAGATACAGGTAGGGAAGCCGTCGCCGAGACGGCGACCCATCCAGATGAGTCCACAATGAGTACGACCGCAACGCGCCGTGGCCGGACCCGCATCAGCATGAGCAGAACCGAACAGTGGGTCGTCCATCACGTCATGCTCGCCGAGGTCGAAGCACGCTATGACGACGACGAGTCGCCGCCGTGGTGGGCACTTGCGGTCCTGGAAAAGCTAGAAGACCGGCCGGTAACGGAGCGTGACGACGGGGATCGCTCGTTCACCTGCTACGAGGCGTGGCGGGTGCGACGCGCACTCAGGGAGTACGCGGAATCTCCCGACACGCCGACCGAAGACGTCACGGCGGCCATCGACGTCGCACGGCGCCTCGACGAGTCCTTTGTCGAACCCCCGACAGCGATCAGCTAGCGGCGGGTCGTCGCCCATACTGCGACCGCACCCAGTACCAGCGCGGGGACCATTGGCATCACGATCAACGAGACCCAGAACGGCAGTGCTGGCGGGCGGAGATACACCGTCACCGGCGCGATGACGAACGCGAGGATCAGTGTACCGATCAGCACCCAGCCACGCCAGCCGAACTCGCGGTCGACCGTGGCGGGATGGACTGACTCGTCGACGCTCTCACCGTCCTCGTCGAACGTGCCCGGTTCGTGGGTGTACCCGCCGTCCGTGGCGTCCTCTCTCGCATCCATAGCCTCGGCTCCCGAACCATCACTGGCCGTCTCCCCGTCGGTCTCCGCGTCAGGCGTCGAACTCACTGTCAGGAGTTATCACTACTTTCCCAAAGCCCTCACGGTTCTCCAGTATGCGATGGGCCTGTGCCGTCTCGCTCATCGGCAGTCGGTCGCGGATCCGCACGTCGAAGCTGCCGTCCCAGACGAGTTCGAGGACGTCGTCTATCTCGCCGGGCGTCGCCATCGTCGATCCGAGCACCGAAAGCTGGTTCCAGAAGATCCGATTGATGTTGGTCTCGGGCGCGTGGCCGGTCGTCGCGCCACAGGTGATCAGGCGGCCGCCCTTCGCCAGACTCGCCAGCGAGTCGGTCCACGTCGCCGCGCCGACGTGGTCGACGACGACGTCGACCCCTCGTTTGCCAGTCACTGATCGAATCTCCCCGGCGAAGTCGTCGCGCTCGTAGTTGATCGCGGCCTCCGCGCCGATCTCCTCGGCGTACGCGCACTTCTCGTCGCTTCCGCCGGTGGCGTACACCGTTGCCCCCGCATAATCGGCGATCTGTACGGCGGCGTGGCCGACGCCCCCGCTCGCACCAAGCACCAGCACGTCTTCGCCCGGCGAGACGTCGGCCCGCGTCATCAGCATCCGCCAGGCCGTCTGGAACACGAGCGGCGCGGCGGCGGCCGTCTCCCAGTCGACGCCCTCGGGTACTGGGACGAGGTTCTCGGCCGGGACGGCGGCGCGTTCGGAGTGCACACCGGGGAGATGCTCGCCGATGACCCGGTAGTTCACACACATCGACTGTTCGCCGTGCCGGCAGAACTCACACTCGCCACAGTACTGGCCCGCCGCGAGCGCGACCCGGTCACCTGGGACGAACCGCGAGACGTTTTCGCCCACCGCTTCGACGACCCCTGCAGCGTCACTTCCGGGAACGTGGGGCAGGTCGAGGCCGACGCCCGGCAGTCCGCGCCGGGTCCAGATGTCGAGATGGTTCAGCGCCCCCGCCTTGACGTCGAACAGCACCTCGTCCTCGCCCGGGTCGGGATCGGGATACTCGCCGTACTCGATGACGTTCCTGTCGCCGTGATCGGTGAACTGAACAGCCTGCATGGCTAGGGCGTCCGAGCGAACGGTGAAAAGCCCTACCGCCGCTCGTGCTCGTCGTCCCCGTATCGAGTCTGTTCGAGCACCAGATGCGGGACAATGACGCCGACGAACCCGACGACCGCGAAGACGGCCTCCGAGGGGAGTGCGGTGAACTCGTACAGTGCGAACAGCAACACCATCGCGAGCAGTACACAGCCGCCGATGATCCCGTTCTCCCGCGTCACGATCCCCTCGCGCCGGATCGTGATGTAGATCCCGGCGACGACGAGCACGACGATGCCGACCAGGACGGCCACGAGCAGGTCCATCGATCCGGTGGTCAGGGCAACAAGGAGTCCGACACCGACCAGTACGAAGCTGATCGCGAGCGCAGTCGTCGCGACCGGGCCTTCGAGATACGCTGTCTCTCCAGTTGTCGTGTCTTCGGAGGGCATAGTTCGTCACTCACAGCGTGTTGACAAAAGCGCTTGCCCGACTGTCCCCTAGCAGGGATTTTACTACCGGCGTCCGAACGAGCCATATGGTCGATTTCCAGCAACGCGATACCTCGCGGGGTCTCGGCGGCGACGACTCCGAAGCGGACGAATCGGACGACGAGCAATCTCCTGAAGACGACGAGTCACACCACCACGGCGAGGGAGACGAGCACGCTCACGACGAGAGCCATCACGGCCACGACGACGAGCACCATCATCACGACGTCGAGTCGCTCGGTGCGGCGGTCGTCACCGTCTCCTCCTCGCGCACGCTCGACGACGACCCGGCTGGCGACGCCATCACCGCGGCGTTCGAGCGCGAGGGCCACGACGTCGTCGCCCGCGAACTGGTCGGGGACGCCCACGGTGCGATCCGGGACGCCGTCGACGCGCTCGCGGCGAGTACGGACGTCGACACGGTCGTCACCACCGGCGGCACCGGCGTCACGCCCGACGACGTAACGATCGAGGCGGTCTCCGACCTATTCGATCAGGAGTTGCCCGGCTTCGGCGAACTGTTCCGGATGCTCTCCTACGACGAGATCGGCACCCGGATCGTCGGCACGCGCGCGACGGCCGGGATCGTGGACGAGACGCCAGTCTTCTGCCTGCCGGGTAGCGAGAACGCCGCACGGTTGGGCGCAGAAGAGATCATCGTCGAGGAGGCTGGCCACCTCGCGGGACTGGCGGGGCGCTGAGCTACGCGGGCAGCGGACAGAGACTCGCCGTGAGCACCGCCACCTCCTCGCCCTCGTTTCGCGCGCCGTGGCTGACACCGCGCTCGTGGAGCACAACGCCGGGCGCACTGATGGTCTCCTCACTATCGCCCTGTACCACTGTCACTTCCCCCTCGATGACGTGAAAGACGTTCGTCGCGTCGGCGTGCTCGTGGGGCGATAGTTCCGCGCCGGGGGCGAGCGCGAACGCTTTGACGAGCACGTCGTCGGTCACGACGACTTCCGTGTCGAGGACTTCTCCGTCCGCCGGATCGAGTTCTGGTAACTGATCGAGTGTCATACTGTTCGGTACCGGTGCCATTGTGATGAATCTGCGGGGGTCCGATCTCTTTCCGATGAGTCGAAAAAGAAGACTACTCGGCGGCCAACTCCTCGGCGACGGCTTCGGGATCTAGCAGTTCGGGATCGACCGCCAGATCTGCCTGCGCGCTAACGAACTCCGGGAGCGACTGCCGGTCGTAGACGACGGCGCGGACGTCCTCGTTGATGTCTTTCGCGATGGGGATGGCCGTCGCCTGCTCGACGTCCGTGAGGACGAACAGGGCGGCCCGGTGGACGCCTGCCTCCTCCAGTTCCGGTCGGGTCGCCATCCCGTCGACGTGTGCGACCTCGACGCCCTGCTCGCGTAGTTGTTCGCCCAACTCGTCCGGATCGGGACCTGCAAGGATTGCGTACATTACTCGTACTCGATCGTTGCGGGCGGTTTGTGGGTGACGTCGTAGACGACGCGGGCGACGTTCTCGTGAGAGCCGGTGATCCGGCTCTGGATGCGCTGGAGCGTCTCCCAGTCGATTTCCTGTGCGCGCGCGGTCATCCCGTCGCGGGACTCGACCGACCGGACCGAGACGACCCAGCCGTGGACCCGGTTGTCACCTTTGACACCGGTCGCCTTGCCAATCACCGCGGCGAGGGCCTGCCACGGGTCGTACTCCTCTAGCTCTTCCTCGACGACGTGGTTGGCCTCGCGGGCGACTTCGAGTTTCTCCGCGGTCACTTCGCCGATGATCCGCACGGCGAGGCCAGGGCCGGGGAACGGCATCCGCTCGGCGACGAGTTCGTCCAGATCGAGTTCGCGCGCGACCTCGCGGACCTCGTCCTTGTAGAGGTCCCGCATCGGTTCGACGATCCCCTCGAAATCGACGACTTCGGGGAGCCCACCGACGTTGTGGTGGGACTTGATCGTCCCTTCGGACTCGATCCGGTCGGGGTAGATCGTCCCCTGCACGAGGTAGTCGGCGTCGACCTCCGTGGCGACCGTCTCGAACTCCCGGATGAACTGCTCGCCGATGATGTGGCGCTTCTCCTCGGGGTCGGTCGTGTCGCCGAGCGCGTCGAGGAAGCGCTCCTGTGCGTCGACGATCTGCAGCGAGTCCATGTACGAGAAGGTCTCGCGGATCTGCTCGGTCTCGCCTTTCCGCATCAGTCCGGTATCGACGTACACCGGCGTTAACTGGTCGCCGATGGCCTCGTAGGCCAGCGCGGCCGCGGTCGAGGAGTCGACCCCGCCCGACAGCGCGATGACGGCGTTCTTCTCGCCGACTGCGCTCTCTATCTCTGCTATCTTTTCCGTGATGAATGAATCTACGTCTACCATTAGAGTTCGACCTCGGTCTGTGTGTCGGCATCGTCCGCAGCCGCGATCATCGCGTCGAGCAGTCCGACAAAGGGCGGACTCGCACGGGTCGGCCGCGAGCGGAACTCGGGATGGAACTGCGTGCCGAAGAAGTACGGATGGTCGTCGAGTTCGACGATCTCCATCCGGTTGTTCGACGTGCCCGAGAAGACGAGGCCGGCCTCTTCTAGCCGGTCGATATACTCGGGATTGACCTCGTAGCGGTGACGATGCCGTTCGGTACAGGACGTCGCGTCGTACACCTCGTGGGCGAGTGTCCCGCTCTCGATGTCGGTCTCGTGTGCGCCCAGACGCATCGTCCCGCCCATGTCCTCGACCTCGTACTGCTCGGGCAGGATGTCGATAATCGGGTAGGGCGTCTCCTCCTCGATCTCGGCGGAGTGGGCACCCTCCAGTCCGAGGACGTTCCGGGCGTACTCGACGACGGCCATCTGGAAGCCCAGACAGAGGCCGAGGTAGGGAACGTCGTTCTCTCGGGCGTACCTGACAGCCTCGATCTTCCCTTCGGTCCCGCGGGAGCCAAAGCCGCCGGGGACGACGATTCCGTCAAGGTCGTCTAGTTCGCCGCCGTCGCCGTCAGCGAGATCCTCGGAGTGGATCCACGTGACGTTCACGTCGACGCCGGCTTCGAGGCCGGCATGTTTCAGCGCTTCGTGGATCGACATGTAGGCGTCTTCGAGACCGTACTTGCCGACCAGTCCGACTTCCACCTCGCCGGTCGTCTCCTGGGTGACTAGCTCTCGCCACTGGTTGTCGCGTTCGGCTTTCGGCAGTGCGATGTCCGCGATATTCAGTCGCTCCATGACGTACTCGTCGAGACCTTCCTCCTCGACCATCAGCGGCACGTGATAGATGTCCTTGACGTCCGGGTTCGAGAAGACGGCGTCAGTCGGGACGTCACAGAACAGCGCGATTTTCTCTTTGGTCTGGGGATCGAGTTTGTTCTCGCAGCGCCCGACGAGAATGTCAGGCTGGAGACCGATCGAGCGCAGTTCCTTGACGCTGTGCTGGGTCGGCTTGGTCTTCTGTTCGCCGTTTTTCGAGTACGGAACGAGGGTGACGTGGGTAAAGAGAATGTCCTCGTCGTCTTCCTCGTGGGCGAACTGCCGAAGGGCTTCGAGATACGGCATCCCCTCGATGTCGCCGACGGTGCCGCCGACCTCGATGAGACAGACGTCGGTCCCCGCGGCGGCCTCACGGATCCGCCGCTTGATGTCGTTCGTGATGTGGGGGATGATCTGGACGGTCTTCCCGAGGTAATCGCCCGCGCGCTCTTTCTCGATGACGTGTTTGTACGTCTTCCCCGTCGTGACGTTGTGGTCGAAGGTCATGTCGATGTCGAGGAACCGTTCGTAGTTCCCCAGGTCGAGGTCGACCTCGCCGCCGTCTTTTAACACGTACACTTCGCCGTGCTGGTAGGGGTTCATCGTTCCGGCATCCACGTTGAGATACGGATCGATCTTCACTGCCGTAACGTCGAACCCGGCGTTTTTCAGGAGTCGGCCGGTGCTGGCGGCCGTGATTCCCTTTCCGAGTCCCGACATCACGCCTCCGGTAACGAAAATGAACTTGTTCCCGAGGGAGGGGTCGTATTCTGTGTCCGGTTCGGTCGGCATACCGACTTTCCGCGAGCGCGGGTCAAAATGATTTCGGACGGCGGCCGTCACGATAGGGTGTGACATCACATGATTCCTCCCTACTGGCGGTCTCATCTAGTAAATGATGAACATGTGGAAACGTTTAGTACGGTTCGACCAGTACAGGTCTCTATCACATTCGACCCGGACGCGACGGTACAGTCAGTCGTCGATTCGACGCCTGGCACCGTCTACTGCCGTCGACCCGGCGATTCGCACGCCGTCGAGAGCGCCAGCGCCGGCGTCCGCGACCTGACCGGCTACGCGCCCGAGGAACTCGCTGGGGACGACCGGGGGTGGCTCGACATCGTCCACGGGGACGACCGCACGGCGCTCGTCGAGGCCGTCGCGGGCGTTCCGACGACGCCTGCGACCGAACACACCTACCGGATCCGGACTGCCGGCGGCCGAGAGCGCTGGGTCCGCGACCGCTTCCACTCGACCAGTGACGGCCGACAGGTCGAGGGGTTCGTCGTCGACGTCACCGAGCAGATGACCGACCGACAGGAGCTACAGGCCGACGCGAAGCTTCTCGACGCCGTCTTCGAGTCAATCCCCGTCCACACCTACGTGAAAGATCAAGAGGGACGACACCAGCGAGTCAGTGAGCATCTCGGTATCGCCGACAAACTAGTCGGAAACACCGATAGCGACCTCGACATCGTCTCGGAACAGCATGCCCATCAGGCTCACGAGGCCGATATGCAGGTCATCGAGGAGGGCGAATCGATCACCGATACTGAGGAGTATCTGCCCAGCATCGATCAGTGGAACCTCACCTCGAAAGTGCCGCTGTACGTCGATGGCGAAGTCGCCGGACTAATCGGCGTCTCACGGCGGATCACCGAGCACAAGCGTACGGAACGGGAGCTACGACTGAAAACGGAGCGGCTAGAGGAGTTCGTCGATACCGTCACACACGACATCACAAACCCCCTCTCGATCGCCCGCGGATACGTCGACCTCGCGCTCGAAGCCGACGGGGACGAGCAACACTTACAGGAGGTCGCCCAGTCGCTCGAGCGGATCGACGAGATTATCGACGACGTCCTGACACTGTCACGAACCGGCTACGTCGACCTGGATACCGAGACGGTCTCGCTTGCAGAGGTCTGTCGGACGGCGTGGAAAAACGTCGTTTCTTCGAGTGCCTCGCTCTCGATTCGGGAGGAAGACGCGGAGTTCGTGGCCGACCGCTCACAGCTTTTGCGCATCTTCGAGAACCTCTTCAGAAACGCACTCGACCACTGCAGTGACGACGTTTCGATCATCGTCGAGGCGCTGTACGACCCCTCGGGTCGGACGATCGGATTCGCTATCGAGGACGACGGCCCGGGCATCCCGAGCGACGAGCGTGACTGCGTCTTCGATACGAACTACACCATCGACGACGGAGGCTCCGGCTTTGGCCTCTCTATCGTCGACGACATCGTCGACGCCCACGGCTGGTCGATCGATATCATAGAGAGCGAGACTGGCGGCGCTCGCTTCGAGATCACCGGCGTTTAGCCGTCCGCGGAGTTCTAGGAGGCCTCGCTGAGACGCGTTTCCGCGCGGTCGACGGATCGGTCGATCACTTCGGCGAGTCGTGCGTACACCGCGAGCAACGGAAACGTCGTCTCGCAGTGCTGGTAGAGATACTCCGCGAGACCGGTCATCGGGTCGGGCAGGTCGCGGCGCTGTCGTTCGAGAAACGCCTGTCGCTCGTCGACGATGTCGTCACACTGCTCGCGGAGTTCGAGCAGGCGGGTTCGGGTCAGCCGAAGGCTGTTGAACTCCATCCGCTCGATCGGCTGGTCGAGGATCGAGTCGATCTGCTGGATCATCTTCATGACGGTCTCTTCGGCCTCGTCGAGGCGGGCTTCCTCGTCGTCGATCAGCCGGAGTATCTCACCACGAGCCCTGATGGCCTCGTTCGTCGTGACGACGAGATTCCGCTTCAGTGGGGGATACAGCCCGCCCTCACCCGTCACTGCGGCGGCGAGTTCCTCGCCTAGCTCGCCGGCCATGTGCTCTGGTAGCGACTCGTTGTAGGCCAGTTCGTAGTGTGGGACGTCCATCACGGTGTCGGCGTAGGCGTCACGCACGGATTGCAGGCCTGTCGACCCCGCGCCAGTGAGCGGGAACTGCTGGTGCCCCGCCCCCGGACTCGTCGTGTCGATCTCCGTGACGCGCTCTTTGAACGCTTTGAGCGCTTCGCGTTCGTCGCGCAACTGTCTGCGCTCCCGTTGCAGTGCTCGTCTCGCTGCGTCGATCGGTCCCGTCGGCGCGTTGACTCCCACAACGGTCGTAGGTCGGCGGGTAATCGATATAAACCTGTCCTCACTGCTGGGGGCGCTACTGCCACAAATATATAGCAGAATATAGTACTATTGTGAAGAACATATCGTTATGACATTAAATATATAGCTCATAGCAGCCTACTTATTACACTCTTTCATAGCAATAGTCGATGGCACAGAACCACTCGGGAACGGAGCACAGCGCCGGACGAACTGACAGCACGCGACGAAGTTTCCTCGCATCTGCGGGTGTCGTCGGTGGACTGGCGATGGCTGGCTGCCTCGAAAGTGAGGCCGACGAAGAAGCAAGCCTCTCAGGAACGATCGATGTCGCCGGATCGAGTACGGTGTTTCCCCTGATGAGCGCCGTCCTAGAGAAGTTCGAAAAGGAGTACCTCCCGGAGGAGTACCCCGACGCTGAAGTCGAAACCAACATCAGCAGTACAGGCTCGGGCGGTGGGTTCGCGGATCACTTCTGTCCCGGAAACACGGACTTTAACAACGCGAGCCGCCCGATCAAAGAGGAGGAAGAGCAGCTGTGTGCGGACAACGGCGTCGAATACATCGAACTGGTCGCCGCGACGGACGCCCTGACAGTCGTCGTCAACAACGACAACGACTTCGCGACGGAGATGACCGTCGAGGAACTCGCCCAGATCTGGGAGTCCGACGCGGCGTCGACGTGGAACGAGGTCAACTCCGACTGGCCCGAGGAACCGATCGAGCGGTACGGTGCCGCCGACACCTCCGGTACCTACGACTACTTCATCAGCAACGTTCAGGGCGAAGACCGTGGCCACACCGACGACTATCAGGCCACCGAGCAGGACAACACTATCGTCGAAGGTGTCTCGGGAAGCGAGTACGCCATCGGCTACTTCGGATTCGCGTACTACTACCAGAACCCCGACACGGTGACTGCGGTCGCAATCGACGACGGCGACGGTCCCGTCGAACCCAGCCTCGAAACTGCCTCTGCAGGCGAGTACACGCCGCTTTCGCGGAAGCTGTACACCTACCCCTCGATGGAGTCTCTCGGCAAGGAACACATCGCCGAGTTCTCCCGGTATTTCCTCGAACAGACCACCAACGAGGAACTGGTCGCCGGAGACGTCGGCTACGTGCCGAGTACCGAAGAGACCAAAGAGGCCCAGATGGAGACACTCGAAAACGCTATCGAAGAGGCTCAGGGATAACCCGCTGACAATGAAACGGTGTACTACCCGAAGTGGCGTCGGCAACTGTCTCCCCCGTCACTTCGATGCTGGCTCGGGGCGAAGGGTCCGACTCGACGGCACCGCCCCGAGTGACGCGAACCCGTCGCGAGGCGAGGGACGATGAGCGACGCGTCCGCGTCTCCGGATCTCTCCGGCTCTCGCGGTATCGAACGGATCCGCGAGAGCACGTATGCGGGGCTGTTTATGGCCTGTGCGGCGCTAACGATCTTTACGACCGTTGGGATCTTTCTGACACTGCTATCCGACTCCGTCGCGTTTTTCCTCGAGTATCCGATCAGAGACTTTCTGTTCGGTCTCAGCTGGAGTCCGAATCCGGCCGGTGGTAGTGTCGCGTTCGGTATCATCCCCCTACTGATCGGAACTATCGTCGTGACGATCACTGCGGCGTTTGTCGCCCTACCGATTGGAACGCTGACGGCAATCTACCTCAGCGAGTACGCCACACCCCGCGCACGTTCGGTCCTCAAACCGATGCTCGAAATCCTGGCGGGCATCCCGACGGTCGTCTACGGCTACTTCGCACTGGTGTACGTCACACCCGCGCTCAAGGCGACGCTGTTCCCGTCGATGAGCACGTTCAACGCGCTCTCGGCGTCGCTGATGGTCGGCATCATGACCATCCCGATGGTCTCCTCGATCAGCGAGGACGCGATGAGTGCGGTTCCCGACAGCCTTCGACAGGCCGGCTACGGCCTCGGAGCGACGAAGTTCGAGGTCTCGACCGGAATCGTCGTCCCGGCGTCGATCTCCGGAATCGTCTCCTCGTACATTCTCGCGGTCTCGCGTGCGATCGGTGAGACGATGGTCGTCGTGGTCGCGATGGGGGCCCAGGCCAACCTGCCGGCGATCCGGAGCGGCCTGGGTGGTATTCCCTTCATCCACCCCGGCGACGTCCTGCTCGAACCGGGCATGACGATCACTGTGGCGATGGTACAGATCGTCGGTGGCGACCTCACCGGCGGATCGCTCCCCTACGACGCGATGTTCGCGCGAGGGCTTTCACTGTTCGTCGTCACGCTGACGATGAACATTATCAGCGATATAATCGCGGAACGCTATCGCGAGGAGTACTAATATGGCTGTTACTGACTCTACGACCGACTTCGAACCGGTGAGTCGACTGCGAGGTGTCGTCTTCGAGAAACTGTCGCTGGGCGCGTCCGTCTTCGGAATCGTTGCGCTCGCCGTGTTGCTGATCTACGTCGTCATCGACGCGTTCGATCTCACCGCCGCGTCGCCGGAATGGCTGCTGACGTTCTTCATTACGCTCGTCCTGCCCTTTGTCGCCTTCTCGCTGTACAGCGCGAACGACAGGACGTTGACCAGACAGATCGTCGTCGCGCTCGGCGGCGGCCTCGTCGCGACGGCAGTCCTTTTCTATGCCTTCGAGCTACTGATCAGACCGATCCCGCGGCTCTCCTGGCAACTCACATATCTGTTCGTCGTCGTTATCCCGACCACGGGCTACGTGGCGGTTGCCGGGACTCGAGAGCAGATGGGGCAGGTCGGATTCGGCGTCCTCGGCCGACTGCTCGGGGGCGCTGGCCTCGGCGGTGCCTTCGTGATCCTGTTCGACGTCTTCGACGCCCGACTCTGGTTCCTGACGTACACGATTGCACTCCTGCCGGCCCTTGGATTGTACGCGTGGGGACGGATTTCCGGCTCCCGACTTTCCGCCCTGACGCTCCCAGTCGCGATTGCGGGGACCGCCGCCGCCGTGTTCGTCAACCAGAGCATTTCGGTGTATCCGACGGCCTGGCCGATCTACATCTGGACCGTCGTGATCCCGGTCGCAGCGGCGACTGGGCTACTGTACTCCCGCCGACGCGGCCGGCGGGCCGGTCTCGCAATCGGAGGCTTCGTTCTCGTGTCAGTCGTCGTCGGTAGTCTCCTCGCGGGTGTGATGGGGATACCCCAGGGCAATGCGGCGCTGGTCCTGGTGACGACCATCGTTCCGACGACCGTTTACGCCGGGACGGTGGTCGATACTACTGCCGGTCGGATCGGCCTGCTCTTTCCGGTAGTACTCGTCGTGGGGACGCTTGCCGGCGCGACGCTGGTCAGCACCTTCGGTTTCCCGGCACCGGATCCGTGGATCGACCCATCCTACGTGACGAACAGTCCGTCGAGAACGCCGAGTCAGGCCGGTCTGTATCCCGCAATCGTCGGATCGGTTATGATCATCGCACTCGTTGCAGTGCTCTCGTTCGTCCTCGGGATCGGATCGGCAGTCTTCCTGGAGGAGTACACTGCTGGTAGCGGTATCGTCGGCGGAATCACGCGAGTGATCCAGATCAATATCGCGAACCTCGCGGCCGTCCCGTCGGTCGTCTACGGTCTACTGGGACTCGGCCTCTTCGCCAACGCGCTCGGCTTTGGTTTCGGGACCGTGGTGACCGCCGCGGCGACTCTCTCGCTACTGATCCTACCGATCACGATCATCTCGGCACAGGAGGCGATCCGGTCAGTGCCCGACGACCTCAGACAGGGGTCGTACGCGATGGGGGCAACCCGATGGCAGACGACGAAAAACGTCGTCCTGCCCGAGTCCTTCTCGGGCATCCTGACCGGGACGATTCTCGCACTCGGTCGGGCAATCGGTGAGACGGCTCCCCTGATCATGATCGGCGCCCCGACGACGGTGTTCAATGCGCCGGACGGCCTCTGGAGCCGTGCCAGTGCGATGCCGATGCAGATCTTCGCCTGGTCCGACTTCCCGCAAGAAGACTTCCGCTACGGCGTCGTGGCGGCCGGTGTCGTCACACTACTGGTCGTCCTGCTGGGTATGAACGCGACGGCAATCATCATGCGTAACCGGTCCGAACGAGATCTATGACAACGAACGAATCACTCATCACGACGAACGTATCGGTCGACGAACCGACTGAGCGGGCCGATCAGCCCGACCGGACTATCGTCTCGTCGGAGGCCCTCGACGTCTACTACGGCGACGAATGTGCCCTCAGCGACGTCTCAATCGAGATTCCGGAACACAAGGTAACGGCGATTATCGGCCCTTCCGGCTGTGGGAAATCGACGTTCCTGCGCTGTGTCAACCGAATGAACGATCTGATCGACGCCTGCAACGTCGAGGGGAACCTCAGTTTCCGCGAGAAGGGCATCTACGATGACGACGTCGACCCCGTTGCGCTTCGCCGGAAGATCGGGATGGTGTTCCAGAAGCCGAACCCGTTCCCGAAATCGATCTACGACAACGTCGCCTACGGTCTCCACGTACAGGGGAAAGCGGACGAGGTCGACCTCGACGACGCCGTCGAGGAGGCGCTTCGTGGCGCGGCCCTCTGGGACGAAGTCAAAGACCAGTTGGACTCGTCTGGACTGGCTCTCTCGGGCGGCCAGCAACAGCGGCTCTGTATCGCTCGTGCTATCGCGACCGATCCAGAAGTGATCCTGATGGACGAACCGACCTCGGCACTCGACCCGGTTGCCGCCTCGAAGATCGAGGATCTCATCTCCGACCTGGTCGAGGAGTACACCGTCATCATCGTCACGCACAACATGCAGCAGGCGGCCCGCATCTCCGACAAAACCGCTGTCTTCCTGACCGGCGGCAAACTCGTCGAGTTCGACGACACCAGCAAGATCTTCGAGAACCCCGAGCACCAGCGCGTCGAGGATTACATCACCGGCAAATTCGGATAACCATGCCACGAAACGACTACCAACGACAGCTCGAATCGCTTCGCGAGGACGTCCTCGACATGAGTGACCTCGTCGTCGGGCGCCTCGATACTGCGCTCGAAGCGCTGGATACAGGGGATGAGACACTCGCCGAGCGTGTCGTCGCCGGTGACGACGAGATCAATCGGCTCTATCTCGATCTGGAGGGTGAGTGCGTCGACCTGCTGGCGCTCCAGCAGCCAGTCGCGACCGATCTCCGGTTTATCGCCGCCTCGTTCAAGATTATCACCGATCTGGAGCGGATCGCCGATCTGGCGACGAACCTGGCCGAATACGCCGGTACGGTCGCGCACGATCAGACCACACGGTCCGAACTGCGAGAGATCGGCGAGGCCACAACCGAGATGGTCGAGACGGCGATGGACGCGTACGCTCGCGACGATACCGATGCGGCCTACGACGTCGCGGAGCGAGACGACGCGGTCGACGACTACTGCGAGCAGGCGAGCAGCCGGATCGTCCGGGACCTGCTCGAGAGCGAACGCCCGGTCGATGGCCCGGTCGAGTCGATGCTCGACGACGTCTCGACGCATCTGCTGACGATCCGGGACCTCGAACGCGTCGGCGACCACGCGGTTAACATCGCCGCCCGGACGCTGTACATGGTCGAGAACGACGACGAGTTGATCTACTGATCATGTCCCCAACTACACCGGGTGCCGGCCGATGACGGCGAACGCGAACGGGAACGCCGAACCGGTCGAGCGGAAGGTGCAACTTACCGGTGGTTCGACCTACACGATTTCGCTGCCCAAAGAGTGGGCGACCACGAACAACGTCGAGACGGGCACGCCGCTCGTCCTGTATCCGAGCGACGACCGTCTCGTGGCGCTCAAACGGACGGCACAGACCGGGGCTGATGCGATTACTATCGACATCCGCGACGTCGACCCCGAGGCGCTGAAGAAGACCCTCGAAACCGCCTACGTCACGGGCTACGACGAGATCACGCTCCAGTCGTCCACCTCGCTCACGCCCGAGCAGCGCCGCGCGGCCCGATCGGCCGTCAACGGCCTCGTCGGCGTCGAGATCCAGTCGGTCACCGAGGAGTCCCTGCTCGTCCACAGCCTGCTCGACAGTACGGAGGTATCGCTCCGCCAGACCGTCGTACAGATGCAACTGACCGCGCTCTCGATGCACGAGGATGCGATCCTGGCAATCGTCGAAGACGACGCAGAACTGGCACGCCGCGTCGTCGACCAGGACGACGATGTCGACCGCCTGTTCGCCCTGGTGAGTCGTCAGTTCCACCGCGGCCTCGCGGAGTTCCGCGAGATCGCCCAACTCGACGTGGACCGACAGACAGCGTTTGCTCACTATCGGATCGCCAGACAACTGGAGCGGGTTGGCGATCACGCCGAGAAAACCGCGGTCGTGGCGACGCGCCAACACGACGCCCCGCCCGAGCGATTCCACGAGGAACTCGTGGCGCTCGGCGATCAGTCGCGCGACCTGCTGCGGGCCTCGCTAGACGCCACGCTGGATGGCGGTTCGATATCGGATTTACAGGAGGTACTGGTCGACCGCGATACGGTCGTCGAGGACGTACGAACGCTGGACCGCTCGCTCTACGACGAGGAAGTTCCGGAGCCACAACTGCTCGCGAGTGTCCTCGACAGTATCGAGCGGATCGCCGAGTACGGCGCGAACATCGCCGAGACGGGTCTCCAGTCGGCGCTTCGCTCGGACGATCCGTAGGTTATTTTCCCAGAATGTCGCCTTTCGTTTCGGCGACGGCCGCCATCACCGCTTTTCGGTCCTCGTCGGCGATGTCGAACTCGCCCAGTGCATCGTCGAGATGGCCCGCCACCGCCGCGAACTCCCCCTCGTCGATTGCGAGATGCTCGTGGGCCCGACGCATGTTTTCACCCTCGTACCTGTCAGGACCGCCAGCTACGGCGGAGATGAACGCAGTCTGGTGTGCGCGCTGGCGTTCCATGTCGACCTCCTCGAAGTACGGTGCCAACTGGTCGTCCGCGAGCACGCGGTCGTAGAACTCCTCGACGACCGCACCGATCGCTTCCTCGCCGCCGAGTCGCCCGTACAGCGTCGTCTCGGTCATGGCACCGTTTTGGACTCCGGTCAGGAAACGTTTTCTCCGCGATTACTCGCCGATGCTCACGACCAGCACCGTCCGGTCGGCTTCTCTCACGACTCGCTCGGTGACGCTCCCGAGGTTCTCTAGCCGATCACGGCCCGTCCGGCCGTGGGTTCCGATCGTGACCAGGTCGATGTCGTGGCCGTCGGCGTAGTTCAGGATCTCCTTGTACGGCGTGCCATCGACGATAGCGGTTTCGAGTTCCAGACCTGTATCCGCGAGTCGCTCGGTGAGTTCCTCGATTGCCTCCTTCGCGTCGCCCTCCAGTCGTTCCTTGATCTCCGGTCGTTCGTCGTCCTCGGCCGCCAGATAGACCCGCTGGTCCATCACAGAGATCGCGTGCACGGTGGCGTCGTGGTTCTGTGCGATCTCGATGGCGTGATCGAGGGTCTGCTCGGTCCCGTCGCTTCCGTCGGTCGGCACGAGGATGTCGTCGTACATCTCCTGTCGATATTCTCCACAATTGTACGTGAATCTTGCCCCGGTGTCGGCGAATCCGATCCCGACCGTCCAGTCTGCCGCCGGACGAACCGTTAGGTGGGTGGCGACGATACTCGTGAGTATGAACAATCGACGACTCGGCAGCACTGGCTTTCACGTCTCTGAGATCGGTCTCGGCACCTGGAACATCGGCTCTGATTGGGGCGAGGTTCCGGCAGAAGAAGGCCGCGAGGCTATCCGAACGGCGCTCGACTCCGGGGTCGACTTCATCGACACCGCCGACGTCTACGGCGACGGCCGGAGCGAGCGCCTGATCCGCGAGGTGCTCGACGAGCGAGACGCTCACGACGAGGTGACCGTCGCAACCAAGGCCGGGCGGCGACTCGACCCGCACGTCGCCGAGGACTACGACCACGAGCATCTGGAAGACTTTGTCGACCGGAGCCGTGAGAACCTCGGCAGGGAGACGCTCGACCTCCTGCAACTGCACTGCCCGCCGACTGACGCGTACTATCGGCCCGAACCCTGGGACGCACTGGCCGCCCTCGAAGACGCGGGCAAGATCGATCACTACGGCGTCAGCGTCGAGCGCGTCGAGGAAGCGCTCAAAGCTATCGAGTATCCCGGCGTCGAGACGATCCAGATCATCTTCAACCCCTTCCGCCAGCGCCCGGCGGAACTGTTCTTCCGCGAGGCGAAACGCCGCGACATCGGCGTCATCGTCCGCGTCCCGCTCGCCTCGGGACTGCTGACCGGCAAACTCGACCGCGACACCGAGTTCCCGGAGGACGACCACCGAAACTACAACCGCGAGGGCGACGCCTTCGACGTCGGCGAGACGTTCGCCGGCGTTCCCTACGAGACGGGCCTCGAGGCCGTCGATGCGCTCCGCCCGTACGTCTCCGAGGACCTGACGATGGCACAGTTCACGCTCCGCTGGATCATCGACCACGACGCCGTCTCCGCAGTGATTCCAGGGTCGACCTCGGCCGACCACGTCCAGCAGAACGCCGCCGTCTCGGAGGCTGACCCGCTCACGAACACCCAGCACGGTGCCGTCCGGGACGTCTACGAGGAGTACGTCCACGACCACGTCCACCACCGCTGGTAGGCCGCCGCTCGCGTCCCGCCGTACGCTAGTCGTCTATCCGGCCGATGGCCAGTCGTTCGCTCAGTAGTAACGGGCCGCGGCGCGGAACTGCCCGCGAAAGCGGTGTCGACGAGCGGATCCGGTCGGCGACGTCCTCGGCGGTCGTCTCTCGCGTCGTCCCGTCCCGCGCGTCGGTCAGCCGTAGTTCGTCGCGCTCGTCGCCCCGGTCGCCCACGATGGCATACTGGGCGACGAAGTCGTCGCCAGCCGCGTCGATGCGCTCGCCGACCGTCCGCTTCCTGTCGTCGACATCGACGCGAACGCCGCGCTCTGCCAGCGTCGCCGCGACTGACCGACAGCGGTCGAGATGCCGGTCGGCGACCGGTACGAGTCTGACCTGCGTCGGCACAAGCCAGGTCGGAACCGGCGCGTCCCCGCCGAGAAGTGCCGCCAACAGTGCCTCGACCGTCCCGACCGGCGCGGTGTGGACGACGACGGGCGTCTCCCCGCGGCTCTCGACGCCGAACCGCGCCGGGCCGTCAACGTCGAGTCGCACCCAGCCAGCGTCGACGATGCCGTCTCCCGCGTCCGTCACGAACTCGACGGTGAACGGAGAGCCGACGGCACCGCGCTCGACGGCGACCGGCGCGTCTAGCCCCTCGACGACGGCGTCGACCCAGGTGCCGTGCTGGTCGTAGAACGCGCCGGTGACGCGCACGACCGGCACCCGGTCGAGTCCGAGCGTCGAATCGAGCGCGTCGACGAGCGAGAGTCGGTCCTCCACGGTCGAGAGCGCGGCGTCGATATCACCGACCGCAGTGTGGGCCTCCGGGAGCGTCGCGGTTCGCGGTCCCGACGGCCCGTCTCGCGTACACGTCCCGACCTCCCAGAGGGTCGCCGGTAGTGCGTCGGCATCGAGCGAGGTGTCCGCGAACGCCCAGAGATGGCCGGGACAGAGCGCTCGTCGGCGCACCGTCTCCCCGCCCGTCCTCCAGCCCTCCGCCGCGAGATGCTCGCGAACCGCTTTCACTGCCGGATCGTAGCTCTCCGGCGTCCGGATCGGCGTCGCTCCCACCCCCTCGAACTGGTCGTCGAGCAGCGCCCGGACGCACGCACGCATCGTCACACCGCGCTGGTTCCACCGGAGTTCGCCGTTCGCGGCGATGCCGTCCTCGGCTGCCACTTCCTGCTCGACCAGGACGCGCTCGACCCGACTGCCGCGCCGTGCCCCCCGTCTCCCGTCCGCGACGATCGGTTCGAGTCGTGGTGGGATGTCGGTGTCATCGGCCATCGGATGCAGCACGTCTCCACCGTCCGCCCCCCCGTCGACGACGAACCACTCGCTCTCGCACGCCGTCGCTGCCGCCCGCTCCTCGCCGGTGAGCCGTCGGGAGCGAACCGAGTACGGATGCCCCTTCGTCCGGACGTCGAGTTCGAGATGCCAGCCCGCAGGCACGCGCTGGACGTCGAGTCCAGCGACCGCTGCCGCGATACCGTCGAAGACGTCCTCGACGATGGCGGGATCGGCCGGATCGTCGACCAGATGCGGTGTCGGGACGAGTGCGATCCGGTCGGTGTTGAGTTGCTCGCTCGCCGCGCGTAGCTCCTCTGCCGCCGCCGCGACGACTGACTCGAGTCGCGCGCTATCGCTCGCCTCGACGCCGACGAACGCGCCGACGCACTGCTCGACGGTCAGGCGCTCGGGATGCTCGTCGGGCTCGGTGTCCGCCCGCGAGTGGACCGGCACAGAGGAGAGCGATTCGACGTGGACGGCGAGCAGTCGCATACCGATAGCTCGGCTGTCGAGGAAAAAAGCGTGCCGACCCGCTATCGGCGCAGTCGCCAGAGCAGCGACCGTAGCTTGTAGCCGATAGAGCCCGTCTGATAGCCGTTCCAGCCGCTCATTCCACCGGCAAGCGTGCTTGCCGAGTACCCCTCGTCGTTCAGGAGCCCCGTCGCCCGCTTGGCGACGATGCCCATCTTGCAGACGACGACTATCTCCTCGTCGTCCGGTAGTTCGTCCAACTCCGCGCGGAACGACGACTCGTCGCCGCTCCGGAGGTCGTTGTACACCGGCACGTTATAACTGCCCGCTATCGAGCCCGATTGGTAAGCGTCGCGAGGGCGGATGTCGAGGACGAACGGTTCGTCGCCGTCGAGCCGGTCATCGAGTTCGTCCGGGTACGTAGTTGACACGTCAGCGTGTATGGGACCGCCGGAAAAAAGCGCCCGGATCCTCCGGGCACAGCAGTCCCCCGCGGTTTGCCGGAGCCCCTCGGCATCGGATCCCCGGAACCGGACTGACCGATCAGGTCGGCGTCGCTCTTCGTGACGTCACTCGTCGAACTCGTACTCGCGATCGGTCTCCCGGAGGATGAACGTCCCGATGGCTAGTGTTCGCTTTGCGACGGTCGTGATCCGGAGGACGAAGGCGATGAACACGACGAACGGGGCGATACCGACGACGAAGCCCGCACTGATGAGCCAGACGAGATTGTCGATACCGAGCGTGGCTCCGGGTAGCGTGCTCGCATCGACGTACATGAGCATCGTCCCCATCACGGTCAGTGCGGGAATCGCGATGTACAGCAGCGCGCGCGAGAGGTTGATCAGTTCCCACTGGAAGTACAACGTCTTGAAGTGCTCGCGGGCCGGCCCGAAGAACTTCAGCACCTCGATCATCTCGTCCATTTCCTCGGTCGCCTCGTCAGACAGCGATTCGGCGTGCTTGGAACGGAGCTGTCGTGCTCTGCTGATCTTCCAGGAGTAGTTAAAATCGAGCGCGCTCCAGATCACCTCGAAGGTACCGAACTCTGCCCCCTTGAGGTTCGCTTTCACGGACTGGGCGTTCCGAATGACGTTGTCTGCGTACTCGTCGATCGTTTCTTCGAGTGTCTCGTCGCGCTCGTCTTCGATCTGCTCTTTGAGTCCGTTTGCCCGCTCCTCGATACTGTCGAGTAACACGTAGAGGAACGCGGACGGCTCCGCCGGACTCGTGCCGTCCTGGATCGCCGCTTCGACGTCCTGACGAAACGCCATTGCCTCGCTCATGCGCTCGCGCTGATCGCCGACTGCGCCCAGTTCCTGTGAAAGCACGAGTTGGTTGATCGTGACGACGATCGACGTCCCGGTGATGATCGCTCCGATGAACGCCGAGAAGATCCAGTGGTTCGCGTTGGCGCTCGCTACGACCGTCCGGAGCGGGCTGAATCCGATAGTACTCAGCGCGACCAGTGCGACGTAGACGATCACCAGGATCGCACCGACCAGCGCCCACCGCTGTACCCTGAGGAGGATCCAGAACCCGACACCGCTGCCACTGACTCGCTCGTGCATCGTGTCGCTTGGTTCCGAACTCATCTATCGTGGTGAGTGTCGGTTGCTGAATCCAAAAATGGACAGTGCGAGAAGCATTCGGCCGTCCCGGTTCGAGTCACCCACCGAACAGTCGTATCACCAGTCCGATCAGTATCAACAGGATTCCAGCGACGACACCGGCGCCGGGGAACGGAAATGGCAGCGGAACAATTGCGAGGACGAGTCCAAGACCGATGAGTATCGTTGAAAACCTGACCATGGCCCATGCGCAAACCACGACGCCCGCAGTAGTAAGTCTGTGTGGCGCTTTGAGAGATGGCGGAACCTGCAGCGGAAACGGCCCCGTTCTCGGCGGGCGTCAGTCGTCCTGGTCGGGGGCGGCCTCCTCGGGCGGCTCTCCTTCGAGGAGTTCCTCGCTCTCGAACCCCTCGCGGAGGTCTTTCTTCGAGAACTTTCCGGTCGCAGTCTTCGGAATCTCGTCGATGAACTTGAACCCGTCCGGGAGCCACCACTTCGGATACTCCGCTTCGAGCATCGATCGTAGCTCTTCGACGAGACGATCACGCGAGACGTCCGACGCGGTGACGACCATCGCGACGGGACGCTCCTGCCAGCGCTCGTGTGGCACGCCGATGACGGCGGCTTCGCTCACGTCGTCGTGCGCCATGATCGCGTTTTCGAGTTCCTGCGAGGAGATCCACTCCCCGCCGGATTTGATCACGTCGTCGGCCCGATCGACGATCTCGATGTACCCGTCCTCGTCGACGGTTACGATATCCCCGGTTCGCAGCCACTCGCCCTCGAAGTCCGTCTCGTTCGCTCTGGGTCGGTTGTAGTATTCGGTCGTGATCCACGGGCCGCGCACGTACAACTCGCCGAAGGCCTCGCCGTCCCACACGATCTCCTCGCCGTCGTCGCCGACGACTCTGAACTCCAGGCCGGGGACGATGAGTCCCTGTTTCGCCCGTTTCTCGAGTTTGGTCTCGGCCGACGCGTCCGCCAGGTCGTGCTTGATGGTCGCGACGGTCCCGACCGGCGACATCTCGGTCATCCCCCAGGCGTGGAGGACGTCGACGCCGAGTTCGCCGAACTGCTCGATGACCGCCTTCGGTGGGGCCGCACCGCCGATGATGATGTACTCGAGCGTCGAGAGGTCCACGTCGTTGTCCTCGACGTACTCCAGCAGATCGAGCCAGACCGTCGGCACTCCCGCTGCCATCGTCACCCCTTCCTCCTCGATGAGCCCTGCCAGATCCGCGGGCTCGGGTGCCGGACCGGGGAACACCTGTTTCGCGCCGGCGGCGGCCGCCGCGTAGGGCATCCCCCAGGCGTTGACGTGGAACATCGGTACGACCGGCATGATGACGTCCGAATCGTCGACGCCCAGCGCCTGGGGCGTCAACATCGCCATCGTGTGTGACCACATCATCTGCTGGGTGTACTCGACGCCTTTCGGCATACCGGTCGTCCCGGAGGTATAACACATCCCAGCACGGCGCTCGCCGTCGAGGTCGGGCCACTCGTAGGCCGCGGGCTGGTCCCCAACGAACGACTCGTAATCGACCATCGGGCCGAGGTCGACGTCCGGCACCGCCTCGCCCATGATCACGAACTGCTCGACGCTCTCGAAGGCCTCGGGGTCGTACGCCCCGGCGAGTTTCTCCGCGAGTGACGGGTCCACGAAGAGGATTCTGTCGTCGGCATCCTCGACGATATGCTGGATGTGACCGTCCGGAAGCAGGGGGTTGATCGTGTGGAGCTGTGCCCCCATGTTCGGGACGCCGAAGTACGTCTCGAAGTGTCTCGCCGTGTTCCAGCAGAAGGTCCCGACCCGGTCACCCTTCGAGATGCCAAACTCGTCGAGTGCGTTCGCCAGTTGTTTCGTCCGGTCGGCGTACTCGTCGTACGTGTATCGGGTCACGCCCTCCGGGGTTCGAGCGACTATTTCGTGGTCCGGATAGATGTGCTCGGCACGCCACAGGAACGGCGACAATGTCTGATCGTGTCCACCCATGGCTGCAAATTTATTATTAATAGTTATAAATGTTTGTGGGCGAACTCGGAACGGAGTGGCCGTTCGACCAGACGACTCGTGCACGCCCCGACCGACTGCGCCGCCGTACTGGCCGGGACTTCTATCGAACCGATGTAGGAACTGGTCGGTACGGGATCGGTTGAGGCGTCTCCCCCGTCTGGAGGTCGCTTACTCCTCGTCGTCGCGGAGTTGCTCTAGTTCGTCGTCGATCTCGGAATCGGCGATTTCGGCCTCAACGTCGACGTCCTCTTCGAGTTCGGTTTCGAGATCAGGCTCCGCCACCGACTGTGGCTCCTCCTGCGTCGTCTCTTCGGCCTCCTCGGTCTCCTTGCCCATATCGGATTTGAGCGTCTCTAGCTCCGAGTCGACGGTTCCCTGCGTGTGGACGTCTTCCAGTTCCCGCTCCAGATCGTTCTTGTCCGAAAGCTGATCCTCGAGGACGCCCTCGTCCTGGAGTTCGTCCAGGGCGGCCGAGCGCGCTTCGAGTTCTTCGGTGTTCTCCTCGGCTCGCTCGATTGCTCGGCCGACGTCGCCGAACTGGTCGCCCGCGCCCGTCACGGCTTCGGAAACGCGGGCGCTGGCCTCCGCGGCCTCGTGGCGGGCCTTGATCGTCTCCTTTTTTGTTCGGAACTCCTCGATGCGTTGCTGGAGGGTCTCTTTCTGCTCGACGAGTTGGTCCTGTGTATTCTGTAGATCGGCGATCTGGCCCTCTAGCTCCTCGATCTGGGTCATCTTCGTCTTCTTCTTCTCGAGGGCACGCCGGGCGAGGTCCTCGCGGTCCTGCTTGACCGCCTGTCGGGCCTGCTCGTTGTGTTTCTCGACGTTGTCCTCGAGTTTGCGTTTTTGCATCTCCAATCGCTTCTTCTGGGTCGTCAGATCGGCGATTCCCTTCTTGACGTCCTGTAGTTCGTCACGAAGTTGCTCGTACGAGTAGTCCAGCGTCTCGCTGGGATCTTCGGCCCTGTTGAGCAGGGCGTTTACTTTCGATCGGATTACGTAACTTGCGCGCGAGAGCACTCCCATACCTTTCCTGTGTACCGCGTGATTAAAAACATCACCGACGTAACCGAAATGCATGCCAGAATCGGTACTCGTTCCCGGCCAGCGCGACGTCCGCGGGTCGCTCGATCAGGCCGGTACGGGAAGCGACGCCGTCGTCGTTGCCTGCCCACCCCATCCCGAGCATGGGGGGACGCGTCACGACGCCAGACTGACGGCGGTCTCGGACGCGCTCACTGGTGCCGGAATCGACTGCCTGCGCTTCGATTACGGGGCGTGGGACGAGGGCCACGGCGAGCGAGAAGACGCCCACAACGCGGTCGCCTGGGCGCGCGAGCGCTACGAGCGCGTTGGCCTGTTCGGCTATAGCTTCGGCGCGACCATCGCGCTACTCGCGGCCGTCGAAGCCAACCCTGGGGCAGTCTCCGCTCTCGCCCCCACGGCTTCGCTTGCACCCGACCTCGATGCTGTACCGGCACTCGACGCCATCGACGCGCCGGTGCAGGTCGTCTACGGTGCTCGCGACGCGACCGTCGACTGGGAACCGGTCGTCGAGCGCGCCCTGGAACTGGATCACCGGACTGACGAACTCGCCGCGGACCACTTCTTCGTCGGCCAGCACACCACGGTCGCGGATCGCGTCAGCGCGTTTCTGGTCGATATCGTTGCCCCGTGAGCGCGGCGACATGCCAAATCGCGTGACGCCACAACTTCAACTGCGTGGGACGGCTACTCGGTATCAATGCCTCCTACTGATCCTGCCGAGACTGCGCCATCCGACGCGGCCGACTCCCCAACCGACGCATCGCCCGAAACGGATGCCGAGAAACCAGCGGCGGCCCTCGCGACGTTCGTCGAGCGCGTCCTCGACATGAGCATCGACGACCTCGATGCGACGGCGACGGTTACGGGGCAGGACCCGACGCCAGGCCGGCAACTGCTCTCGCTCGTCGCCGACGCCGACTCGGCGACCGGCGTCCTGCCAACCCTTCCGATGTCACTGCTCGACGGGGCGGACGGTTTCGACGGCCTGCGGGCCGCGCTCGTCGTCACCGGTGCGGCCCGCGAGCGCCTCGACGGGCCTGCCCTCTCGCTCGTCGAATCACGCCTGGCCGGCGAGGACGTTACGCTCTACGGTCACGACGGCGACGCCCCCATCGGCCTCCTGTTGCTGGACGACGTCGCCGTCCTCTGTGCGTTCGATGCTACCGGCGAACCGGGCGCGCTGCTCGTAAGCCGCGCCCCCGAACTCCGGGCGTGGATCGCCGAAAGCTGTAGCCGGTATCGGGACGAATCCGACGTTCTGGTCGGATAGACCGCTCTAGGCCGTCTCGAACTCGTCGAGTCGTGCGTCGAGCCACTGCTCGACGGCCGTGGCCGTCTCCTCGACCGTCGCCCCGGTCGTATCCACCAACTCGATACCCGCCTCGTCCGCGTTCTTCCGGAACCACTGGTTGAACTCGGCCTGTTTGTCCACATCGGCCCAGTAACTATCGCCCTCCCAGCCTGCCCGGTCTCGGAGGCGCTCGGCCTGCACGGCATCCTCACAGACCAGCGCCAGATAGTGAGAGTCGCCGAAGTAACGTCTGTTGGTTAACCCCTCGACGTTCTCGGGGACGCCAAGCCCCGTTGTGAACAGCACCGGTGGAACGCCCGACTGTGCGACTGTCCGGCAGAGTCGGAGCACGTACTCGTTGAACGTGGCCTCCTCGAACGCGCAGTCCTCGTGCGCGATACCGTCGTCCTCCAGCAACACGGCATCGACCCGCCCAGCAAGCATGCGACGGATCGTCGACTTGCCCGTCCCGGCCGCGCCGGTGACGATACAGAGGGGTGGCTGGACGAAGGACCGCTCGTGGCCACACTCGGGACAGACGACGAGCGACTCGTCCGATCGAACGGTCATATCGGCGCGCTGCACCCGGCAGGCCGGACAGACGTGAAGCATACTGGGTGAGTTGGGGCGCGTCGGAAAGAAGATATCGGCACTGGCGCCGGCGGTGGGTCGCGACGCTACAACTCCTCCAGCGGGACCACGACGACGGGCCGCGAGGACTGGCCGAGCAACTCAGAGGCGACCGAACCCATGCCCTGGTCGGCACCGGGTTCGCCGCTCCGCGGGCCGATGACCAGTTCGTCGACGTCGTGGTCCCCGGCGCTCGCGAGCAACTCCTCGACGGGGTCGCCGGTCCGTTGCTCCGTCTCGACGTCCGCGATGGCACCGAGGCGGACCGTTGCGACGTTGAGTGCCTCGCGGCCGTCCCGCGCGTCGTCGTCGGCCGACTGAACGTGAACCGCCACGACAGTATCGCCCGCTCCGGCCCGCCCTTCGAGGTAGTCGCAGGCGCTTGCGGTCGTGTGTACCGAGTCCGTCCCGAGAAGATAACGCATGTGTGACAGGGACACGCTCCTCGTTCCTAAACCCGCCGATATATTCCCCGGGAACGGGCCATTTTTGATCGTCGCGCCACACAAATAATTATACGCCATCGCTCCCTAGCGGGTTACACGAATCTAACATGTTCGCCCGACTCGATGATCTCAACGTCGTAGCCGTCAGGTCTCCCACGTAATATGGTCGATAGCAAACAGATTGAACGAACGAAGGCCATCCAGCGCCGAACCGGGCGGACGTTCCATGTCGCAACGCGATTTCTGCCCGAGCACGCGCGACATCCAACGTACGTCCTCTACGCGTTCTTCCGGGTGGCCGACGAAGTGGTCGACGATGCCGGAGATACACCGGCAGAAGAGCAGGCCGCACAGCTAGAAGCGTTTCGCGAACAGGCACTCGGCGAGAGCGAACCGGAGGGGCCAGTACTCGAAGCGTTCCGTGACATCGCCGTCGAACACGACATCTCCGAGAGCGAGATAGACGACTTCATCGACGCGATGAAGACGGATATCTACAAGAGTCGCTACGAAACCTACGCGGAACTCGAAGAGTACATGCGCGGGTCGGCTGCCGCCGTCGGCGTGATGATGACCGAGATAATGGATCTCGATCAGCCAGAGGCCGCGCTCCCGCATGCCGTCGCGCTCGGGGAGGCGTTCCAGTTGACGAACTTCCTCCGGGACGTTCGCGAGGACGTGATCGACCGGGACCGCATCTACCTCCCGTTAGAGACGCTCGAAGAGCACGACGCGTCGGTCGAGGACGTCGAAAACCTGGAGTTCACGCCCGAAATCGGGAGTGCGATCCAGTCCGAGATGGCCCGGACCGAGGCGCTCTATCAGGAGGGGGTCGCCGGAATCAAGTATCTCCCCGAGGACTGCCAGTTCCCCGTCCTGCTGTCGGCAGTTCTGTACGCCGACCACCACCGACTCATCCGCAAGTGTGGCTTCGATACGGTCTCGAACGAACCGGACCTGAGTATGGCCCGAAAGCTCTGGCTCGCGGCGCGGACCCGCTGGCACTGGCAGTGGAACCGTGATCCGGAAGCCGTCTTCCAGCGTGTCAGCTCTATTTCGGCAACCGACACGCCGCGACACGACCCGGATCGGCCGGACACCACGCCAGCGCAGTAGCTACTGTTCGATCGGTTGTTGGGGCGTCGTTCTCGTCAGGCCGGCAAAGTCGAACCAGTCCGCGCGGAACAGTGCCACCAGCAGTGCTGCGGCCAGCGCGACCGGAACGAGGTTGCCGAAGTAGAGATTGACCAGTCCCCAGAGAATGCCGAAACTGATCAGATCGTCGAGTACGTACTCACATCGGTCGAGACGTCGGTCCAGGGCGTCGGCGTCGAACGATAGCGTGAGCACGCCGACCGCGACGATGCCGGAGATAAGCCACCCGACGTAGTTCTGCACCGGCACGTCGTAGTACGCGCCGCCGGCGTCCCAGCCCCAGAAGCCGAGCGCGACCGCACCGGGGTCGAGCACGAGATCCATCGTGATGACGACGAGCAGGACCGACAGGAACCGGATCGGTAGCGACTCCATCCGGTCGCCGAGCATCAGCGTACAGAGCAGATAGCTGTTGAGCAGGATGGGGAAATAAAACACCGGCAGCGCGATTGGGACGGCGTCTAGTAGCATCGGCCCGAGTTCGATCAGGTACTCGAAATCGCCGTAGGGGAATCCGGTAGTCACCCCGAGAAGTTCGATCCCCCAGCTAAACCCGACCAGCCCCGAGAGCCCGGTAGCGACCCGTCGATTGATCAGCGGTGCAAGCCCGCCGATCAGCGGGAGTCGCATCACCATCACCGCGCCCAGCAGGAGAAACGGATTGAACGCCAGCGACCGCGGCACCACGCCTTCGGCCGCAGCGATCAGCAGAACGGTCCCGACGAGGGGGAAGGTGATCGCTATCGTCACACGGTTGTCCCGGATCAGCGAATCCAGTCTCCCTTCGACAGCGCGTCGCTCCATTACCCCGTACTCCGGTTGCATGACACATCAACGAACCGCTTCGGCGCGCCCTACATCGGCGGTGCGATTTCCCAGAGTTTCCCCATCGTCAGCACCGCGCCGACGGCAGTGTTGATCACCGGATACCACCAGTATGCGCGGTCGACGGGGACCGACGAAAGCCCGATAGCGGCGACGAGCACCGGATAGACGGCGAAGACGGCACCGAGTCGGGGATCCAGCAGTCCAAAGGCGACTGCGGCCAGTCCCCAGACGACGGTACAGTAGCCGTAGGTCGTCCGCTCGCCGAGTAGCGTTGCCGTCGTCTGGATACCGGCGCGTCTATCGGGTTCGATGTCGGGAATCGCCGAGAACGTATGCATCGCCATCGCCCAGAGCCACGCCCCGATAACGGCGATTACGGGCGGCTGGCTCCCTGCAACCGTCGCGTACGCCGCCATCGCGGGGACGACGTAGAGCCCGTTCGAGAGCGAGTCGAGCAGCGGCGTCGTCTTGAATCTCGCCGGGGGAGCGCTGTACTCCGCGCCGAGCAGGACGAACAGGCCGATCCAGGGCCAGGCCGCCGCTGGCAACAGCAGGGCGGTCGGAATCGCTAGCACGCCACAGAGCAAAACGGCGTAGACGACGAAACGCTGGCCGCCCCAGCGCGCCTCGCGGCCGCCATCGTCTTTCTTGGGGTTTTCGGCGTCGATTTCGGCGTCGTAGACGTCGTTGATGCCGTAGAGGAAGACGTTCGCGGGCACGAGAAAGTACGCAAAGAGGGCGACCAGCACGGGCGATACGAGTGCGGACAGTTCCGACGCCCCGTAGACGCCGCCGACGGCGACCGGCCCGGCCAGATAGAGCCAGAACCGCGGCCGCGACAGCACGAACAGGTAGCGTAACCGCTCGCCGGGCGTCTGCTGGTTCGCCGCACCGCCAGTGGTCGTGGTCGGAATCACGTCGTCTGAGTCACGTGTTTCGGATCACTTAGTCGCGTCGCCGTAATCCTCGATCAGTTTGTTCGCGGCGTGTTCGCCGCTGATCAGACACATCGGCACGCCGATACCGGGGTTGGTGTACGATCCCGCGAAGTAGAGGCCGTCGACCTTGCTGGAACGGTGGTTCGGCCGGAAGACCGCGGTCTGGGTGAGCGTGTGGGCCATCCCCAGTGCCGTCCCGTCGTAGCTGTTGTACCGCCCGGCGAAATCGGAGACGGAGAATATCTCCTCGACGACGATTCGATCTCTGAGTTCCGTCCCGGTGTTCTCGGCGATATCGTCGAGGATGCGGTCCCGGTACCACTCGCGAGTCTCCTCGTCGTCGTCGAGGCCGGGCGCGATGGGCACGAGCGCAAAGAGGTTGCTGTGACCCTCCGGCGCGACGGTATCGTCGGTCTTCGAGGGGACACAGAGGTAGTAGGCGGGGTCGTCGGGCCACGCCGGTTCGTCGAAGATCTGCTCGAAATGCTCGTCCCACTGCGATGGCAGTACGAGCGTGTGGTGTTCGAGTTCGGGTACGTCGCCCTCGACGCCGAGATACATGAGAAAGGCGGAGGGAGCGTAGGTCTTCGACTCCCAGTACTCCTCGCTGTACTGGCGCTTCTCGGGCGGTAGTAGCTCCTGCTCGGTGTAGGGCATGTCGGCGTCGCTGACCACGTAGTCGACCTCTTCGCCGCCCGTCTCCGTCTCGACACGGAAGCCGCCCGCGCGGCCCTTGATCTCCGTGGCTGCCTCGCCGGTCCGGTACTCGACGCCGAGGTCGTCACCCAGTTCGATGATCCCGTCGACGACGCCGCCGATCCCGTTTTCGGGGTACCAGACGCCGAGGTTGAAGTCGACGTGGCTCATCAGGTTGTACAGCGCAGGCGTGTTGGTCGGCGACCCGCCGAGGAAGACGAGCGTGTACTGGACGATCTGTTGCAGTTTCGGATGGTCGAAGTAGTTCTCGACGTGGTCCTGCATCGATCCGATCAGCGAGAGGCCGCGCGCGTTGCGCAGGACATCCATGTCGATCCAGTCGCGGAACCGGCTACGGTCGGTGTAGACGAACCCGTCCATTCCGACACGGTAGTTCTCGCGTGACTGGTCGAGATATCGGTCCAGCGCCTCGCCAGCGCCGGGTTCGTAGGACTCGAACAGCGCCTTGTTCTGTTCGATGTCGGGGACGAGGTCGATGACCTCGCCGCTCTCGCGCTGGTGGCGGTTGGGGACGTCCTCGACGCTCTTGGAACCGGAGAGTGAGGTCTCGCCGTCGTCCTTGAAGAAGATCCGGTAATGGGGGTCGAGCCGTTCGAGTTCGTAGAACTCCTCTGGCTCCCGATCAAAGTAGCCGAAGAACCGCTCGAAGGCATCGGGCATCAAATACCACGACGGGCCCATATCGAAGTGGAAGCCGTCGCGGTCCATACGGCTTGCTCGGCCCCCGAGTTGCTCGTTCTTCTCGAAGACGGTGACATCCGCACCGGCATCAGCGAGGTAACAGGCAGTGGAGAGGCCGCCGAACCCGCTTCCGATTACGGCGACAGACTGTCCCGATAGAGGTTGCATACTCGGTGGGTAGGGCCGCCCGATTGTAAATGCTCCTGACAGGCACGGTCTCTCCGGTACTCGAACGGATTACTGCTCCGGACTGCTCCGACCTCGCCAACAGCCTCATACCGCTCCGTTCCGTGCTAGAAGTAGACATGGAACTGAACGTACAGGGAGCCGCCTCGGCCGCCCCGTTTCTCGGGGCACAGGACCTGTTCGAGACCGAACACGATCTCGCCCGACCGGTCGAGGTGTACGTCCGCTCGAACCCCGACGAGCGAACGTGGACCTCCCACTACGACGACCACCACGTCCTGAACATCTCCGAGCAGGCGGCGACGAGCACGATGGCTCGCGAACTCGCTCTCCACGAACTCTCCCACATGTTACGCCACGAGGAGGGCCACCCATCTCACGTCCAATCGACCGAGGAAGTGCTCTTTCTCGCGCTCGCAGGACAGAGCGTCGAGCAGCGGACGCTCACGCACTGCTATCAGATCGCCAACCACATGAAGGATATCTACGCCGATGACATCACCCTCTCCGTCGGCCCGACGAACAAACTCGTCGCCTTCTTCGAGTCGAAACTCGCCGCCGCGCTCGCCGACCAGCCAGGGGCCGCCCCTGCAACCCCCGAGGTGCGCTTCGACGGTCACCGCGAACCAGCGCGACGACTCACCGCGGCGTCGGATACGGAGATGACCGTCGTCAACGCCGCCTTCGCGCTTGCGCTGCTGGAGCGCCACGACCTCGTCGAGGCCGACCATCGCCTCTACGACCTCGCGTACGCGGCGGCCCGGGACGCGCCCGGAATCGAACTGGAGGGGTTCAAACGCCGATTCAAGGACCTGCAGGACGACCCGGACCCAAGTGACTACCGGAAACATCTCGTCGACGCCACGCGGGCCTACGCGGCCGGGAGCGACCAGGCCGCCGACTGAGTCTTGCCAGTAGCGAACGAACAAAAACGAAGAAGCGAGAGTAGAGTTACCTTGCGGCGGCGGCGACGCGTTCCTTCTCTTCTTTCTGACTGACTGCGTACGTGTTGACGTCGTTGTTTGCGGCGCCGATAAGCTGGTTCGCGAGCGCCTCCTCGACGTCGATCGTCGTCTTGAACGAGGAGCCGTAGACGCCTTCTGCGATGACCTTCAGGGCCTGATCGACGCGGCGCTGGGGCGCGACGTCGACGGCCTTGGGGACGGAGATGCCACCGTACTTCAGGCGGACGGTCTCCTCACGCGGGGCGGCGTTCTCGACGGCCTGCACGAGCACCTGGATCGGGTTCTCCTCGGTGCGCTCGTGGATCATCTCGAAGGCCTCTCGGGTGATGTTGAGAGCCTGCGTCTTCTTGCCCGTGTTCTCGTCGGTCTGCATCAGACGGTTGATGAGTCGCTCGACGATCGAGATCTCGGATTTCTGGAACTGCTTGCCGGCGTGTCGACCCATCGTGTGGGCGACCGGCGTGACCGTGATGTACCGTTCGGTGCTGGGGTCGGAGTAGCTGATCCCCGTCACGTCCCACTCGCCGAACAGTTTGGCGACTGCGCTTTCGTCCTCGGTCTCGATTGACTCGTCGGCGTCGGATTGGTCTTCTGCCGCCATGATTATCGAACCGGTTTCTCCGCGTTTCCGCGCACGAGTTCGATCATCGAGACGCCGTTGACTTTCTCGACCTTGTAGTTAACGCCGGAGAGGTCACCCATCGCACGACCTTTCGCACCGCCGATCCCGGCGATGGTAACTTCGTCGTGTTCGTCGATAAAGGAGATTGCGCCGTCGCCGGGACAGAAGGCCGTGACCTGTTTGCCGTTCTTGATCAGCTGGACACGGACGCATTTCCGGATCGCAGAGTTGGGCTGTTTCGCTTCGATGCCCACTTTCTCCAGAACGATACCTCGACCCTGTGGAGCGCCCTCCAGTGGGTCGGACTTCTCGCCGAGGCCGCGCTCGCGTCGCGCGTACTCCGAGTCGGACCACCGTGCGCTCTGGCGGTCTTTCTTTATCTTCCGCGCGGCGTATTTGCCGTTTGCCATAGTACACCCGACTACCCGATGGAACCACTTAAGCATCCCCTTTTATCTCCGGAGTTACGGCGTGAGGTGCCTCGACAGGGTGTGATAAAGCGATCTGAGACCGTTGTATGGTCGTAGCGGTTCGCCTCGGTCGTGAAACGAAACGGTTCCTGTCGGGGCTATCCGATCACAAGCGAGTCTCGGATCGGCCGCCTTACGGCGACTTAGTGGCTTCGGCGTCGAAGCCCTGGTCGGACGTGTAACCCTCCCCGAACTGTAACGTAGTAGAACTGACCCGTCAGTCCCGATACGTTCGAGTACGTTCGAGTACTATCAGCTCATTGTAAGATATTTGTACCCGCGGGGGACTCTCCTTCGCCATGGACCAACCACTGCTCGGACAGTCGATCGATCTGAAGCCAGTCCCGATCCTAACGGGGAACGGCGATGTCTGAACGCGTCGATATCGGGGCCGTGGCGACCGCCGCGGCAGCGGCCGGCGCACAGGTCGCGGCTGCCGGTTTCGAGGCCGACCTCGACGTCGATATCAAAGGTAATGGCGAGGGCCCGGTCGGCCCGGCGGATGTCGTCACCGAAACCGACCGGGAAGCACAGCGCCACGTCGTCGAGGTTCTGACCGACCGGGATCCCGCGGCGACCATCGTCGGCGAGGAAAACGACGCCGTCAAAACGGTCCCATCGACGGGGCGGGCGTGGGTAATCGATCCGATCGATGGCACGTTCAATTTCGTCCGGGGCCTCCACTACTGGACGACAAGCGTCGCGGCGACTGTCGACGGCGAGCCAGTAGCCGCTTGCAGCGTACTCCCCGCGATTGGAACGACGTATCACGCGGAGGAAACGGGCGCGCATCGCGACGACGAGCCGATCACCGTCAGCGAGCAGTCGGACGAACGATCCGCGACAGTCGCCCCGATTATTCCTCCGTCCTACGGTGAGCGCGAGACGTACGTCGAGGGGCTGGGAGCGGTCTTCGAACGGTTCGGGACGACACTCCGGCTCTGTAGCGCGCAGGCGACGTTCGCGCTGATCGCAGACGGGAGTCTCGACGCCGCGGTAACGCCACAGCGACCGAACCCTTGGGACAGTCTCGCCGGAGCACACCTGGTTCGTCAGGCCGGCGGCGTCGTTACTGACCTCGACGGCGACCGGTGGACCGCGGATAGTGATAGTATGGTCGTCTCGAACGGTGCAGTGCACGAGCAGTTACTCGATGCTGCACAGGGGTTGCGGTAGTCTGTGCTGTCGACTGACGCAGGCTGCTACCCGCTGGCCGCTGGCCCGATAGTCCCGAGGCCGATATCGTGAGCAACGGCCTTGCGCTGTCCGTCGCCGGAGCCGTGATACTGGGTAGCTATGTCGTAGCAGTCAAACGATACTTCGACCACTACCCGCCGACGCTGTTCGTCGGAGCGACCTACGCTGTCGGCGTTACGTGGTATCTCCCGATAGTATTACTGACGACCCCCGTCGCTGCGGTCGTCCCCGTTGTCGGGCCACGTGGCGGCATCGTCCTGCTCGGAACGGCCGGCTTCACCGCGCTTGCGCTATTTACGTTCTACAGGGCGCTCACGCTCGGCGACGTCTCCTACGTTGCACCGATTAGCAAGATTGTTCCGGTGTTTGTTCTGCCACTGGAGGTGGTGTTGCTCGGGCAGTACCTTTCGGTCCTGCAGGTCGCGGGCGTCGTCGTCGCAACGTTCGCAGTCTACGTAGCGAACTATCGCAGCGGCTCGCTGTTTGCGCCGGTTCGACGACTCGTCCACAGCAAGGCGGCTCTGCTAGCGCTCGCGAGCGCGGCCGCGTTCGGCGTCGTCGACATCGGAAAGCGCGTCAGTATGCAGGAACTCGGTATTCCGCCCGAAGGGTTCGTCCTCACCATGCTCGTGCTGGTCCCCCTGTTGCTCTCGCCGGCGGCCGTCGGTAACCGCCACGCAGTCGACTGGTGGGGAGACCGCCGGAAACTGGCTGTCGCCGGTCTGGTCCTCGTCGTCGGACAACACGTCGTTGCGATGGCGTTCGAGACGCTGCCGGCAAGTGTCGTTTCGCCGGTCGTAAACACGCAGGCCGTCGTTGCGGTGGTCCTCGGGAGTCTCCTGCTGGGTGAATCACGGGTCCGGGTCAGGCTGACTGCGGCGGGACTCGCCGTCTTCGGTATCCTGCTCATCTCGCTCGGGTGAGGTCGCCCCGAAGCTTCTTTATCAGAACTCGTGCAGATACGAGCGGCTTGCCTCCCCGCAGCGGCAACGAACCACCCATCTCGAACTATAGCCGTACGTTCCAGTCTGGTGACCGCGATAGAGACTCGTACATCTACCCCATACGATATATAAAAATTATTAAGTTTCATGAGGTAGTGACCTCTCTACCGTCATGATGGCCTCGAACCCATCGGAACGGCCGATACGCACGGTTTGTCGACGATCCTTTCTCGCTGGAACCGGTGGGCCCCTGACCAGTGGCGGGCCGGCCGGATGCCGAGGTCAGGGCGAACAGAGCCCAACACAGAGCGATGGGGGCCGGGCCGGCGACGCCGTGTATCACTCGGACCACGCCGATACCCGGTCGAACCACGAGGAGCGCCAACAGCCGATTGCGAGCGCTGATTCGTGATGTCGGACAGTACCGGACCCACCGAGTATGACGCGTTGTTGCTGGACATGGACGGCGTGCTGGTCGAACCCACGCCCGGACCCGTTCTCGACAGTGCCGTTTCTGCGACGTTCGAGGCGTTCGACGTCGATGACCCGGATCCCGAGGCGTACGAGGTCCTTCGCTCGCTGTCTGCCGCCACGCCGCAGACGGTCGACCGAGTCGGTCGCACCTACGACGTCGATACCGAGACCCTCTGGCGAATGCGTGAACGGATCGCCGCCGACCGGCAGATAGCAACCCTCGATGAGGGCGGAAAACGGGTGTACGACGACGTCGTGACGTTGCGTTCGGTCGAGGTTGCGGTCGGTGTCGTCAGCAATAATCAGCAACGAACCGTCGACGCAATCGTTAGCCGGAACGGTCTCGATAGCCAGTTCGACGCCTGGTCGGGGCTCGACCCGACGGTTGAGGGGCTCCGTCGCGCGAAGCCAGCACCCTGTTACATCGAAGCGATGCTCGACGAACTCGACGCCGAGACAGCGTTGTTCGTCGGAGATAGCCTTTCAGACATCCACGCGGCACAGTTGGCGGGAATCGATAGCGCCCTTCTGTGCCGAAACGGGGATTCCCCCGAAACCGCTGAAATCGAACCGACCTACGACCTCACATCGCTGTCTGAACTTGCCGAACTGATGCACCCGGAGTCTAGCACTGACGACTCCGCTCGTATCGAAGCCGAACTCGAGCGGTCGACACGCGCCGGGACACGCCGCTCTGGCGGTGCGAGCGAGGCACTGTTGACCCTCGCCCGCCTCGACCGCCCGACATCCGAGAAGCGAACCCGGTTTGCCGTCGTCGCCGACCCGCACGTCTCTCCTGATGCTGCGGGAACGCCAAAGCTCTACCACCAGGGTGTCGGCCGACTCCGACGCGCCTTCGCCGACGCCGAAACCCGCGACATCGACGCGGTGCTCTCGGTCGGCGACCTGACGAAAGACGGTGCACCCGACGAATACACCCAGTTCGACGAGTGTCTCGACGACCTGAGCGTCCCCTTCTTTTCAGTTCCCGGAAACCACGACGCGCCCAAAGCGTCGACTGACGTCTACCAGCACGGCGACGAACACGAGACCCCGCCGATCGATCGGTTCGTCGCACAGTATACGACCGGAGAGCTACCGTTTCATCTCCGACTTGGTGACATCGACCTGCTCGGCCTGAACTCGGCTTCGACGCCGGATGGCGAGCTATCGACATCACACGACGGAACGGTCTCTCCCGAGCAGCTAAAGTGGCTCGACGACAGGCTCGCGGAACTGGACTCCGCGGTGGTCCTCATGCATCACAACACGCCCCAGATGTACGAACAGCTCCGTTCGTACGCTGAGGCCGCCCATCCCGAGATGGGGATGCCGCCGACGATGCGCGAGCCCGACCGACTCGTCGAGACGCTCCAGCAACACGACGTGCCGCTGGTGCTCAGCGGCCATCTACACATTCCCGGGGTAGCCGAGACGGGGACGGTTCGTGAACTGACGGTCCCGGCTACCTGCAGCTACCCTCAGGGGTACGTGCTGGTCGACATCGGGCCGAACGGAACGGTGATCGAATACGTCCCGGTCGCGGCAGCCGACGAGATGGCCGAAGCACACGCCGAGCGTCGGACTGCCGGGGATACCTCCCAGGGGCTGGCAGCGTTTTCGGCGATACAGCTCGCCTCAGCGCCGCTACTCGACGATTGGGCACAGTCTTCGGAGTGACCGCCAGCTAACGCTTCGATCAGCTACGTCGAGACGAAAAACAGTGCCGCTACGTCAACTGCACGTCTTCGATATCGAAATGTCGCTCGGCCAGCAGGCGGGCGGCGTCAATGTTCGATCCGCCCTCCCCGATGGCGACGCCGGTGTCTTCCTCTGCGACTTCGGCATACGCGACCAGTCCGTCGTTTTCGCTGATCGTTACGTTGTACACCGCGGCGGGAGCGAGCGCGTTCGCGACGAACTCCTCGGCGGTCGGCGCGTCCTCGACCAGTTTGACGTCCTTGCCGATCCGCTCTTCCGCCTTTCTGACGTTCTCCCCGCCGGGGCCGATTGCCTGGGCCATGTCGCCGGTGGCGACGAGAATCAGGAGTCGGTCCTCCTCCTCGTCGACCACACAATCGCGGGCTTCGGCACCTGTCGCGTCCTCGAAGGCGACCAGATACTGCCGCGCCGCGTCCGACAGGGTGACCGTCATCAGTCGGAACTCGTCTCGACGTCCGGGCTAAACGAACCCATCCGGAGGTCGACGTCGCCGGTGCCGAGTTTGATCGGCTTCCCGACGATGACGTTCTCCGTGACGCCGTCGAGGTCGTCGACCTCGCCATGGATCGCGGCGTCGAGCAGGTGGTTCACCGTCACCTCGAACGCCGCGCGAGCGAGCACGCTGTCCTTGTTGCCGGAGATGCCGTGTCGGCCGATCGACTCGACCGTCCCGGGGTTCGTCATCATGTCGGCGACCAGCATCAGATGCCGGACGTTCACGTCGTCCAGACCCTGCTCTTCGAGCGTGTCCATCGTCTCGTTGATGATGGCCTCGCGAGTGGCCTCGATGCCGAGGTTCCGATTCACTTCGTGGATGTTGTTGGTCGTCACGCGAGAGGAATCGACGCCCTCGATGGCGAGTGCGTCGCCGAAGGCCGATCCCTCGGTGTAGAGGACGAACTCCTCGCCGTCCTCGGTTTCCTCCTTCCGGATGACGACCCGGGAGATCTCCTCGATCCCCTTGAACGTGATCTCGCGAAGCTCCTCGACGAGCTGGAGCAGGTCACGATAGCTGGGCTCTTTCGGGCCGAACTGGATGACCGATCCGTCCTGGATCGTCTCGACGCCGAGGTTCGCCTCGATCGTATCGGCGATGCCTTCGGGCTCGATCATTCGCTCTTCGAGCGTGTCCTCGTTGAGGTCGATCCGCACGCGCATGTCCGCGACGTTCGTCGAGACGTCACCGAGCGCGAGGATCTTCGTCGCTTCGAGGTTCCAGACGACCTCGTGGGCTTTCTCGCGGTCCTCCGCGTACTCGTCCTCGAGGTGGACCGTCATCGTCGGCGTATCGGGCTCTTTCCGCGCGTCGACGAGTTCGATCAGTCGCGGCAGTCCCTGCGTCACGTCGATCTCCGCGACACCCGCGTAGTGGAACGTGTTCATGGTCATCTGCGTTCCGGGCTCCCCGATCGACTGGGCGCTGACGGTCCCGACGGGGTCGAGCGGATCGATCCGCGTGTCGAGATATCGGTTCTCGACGACGGTGACGATGTCGTTTGCCTCTTCGATGCTCAGGTCGCGCTCTTCGAGCGTCTCGTAGACCTTGTTCTTGAGTCGGCGGGGCAGGTCGGTGTCCTCGACGATCGCCTCCTCGTCGTTGCTGATGTCGAACTCCAGTCGCTCAGTCATCGTCCACCTCCGTGGCTGCCGGTTCAGGCTCACTCTCCGGCTCCGTCATCGGCGGCTGGATGCGCCGCGCGTCGGAGTGTTCCGAGAGGTTCGTCGGCGGTTCCTCGCGGCCCATGAACTGTTCTTTCTCGGTGTCGTCGGCGAACTCCGCCTCGACGATCTGGTCGGCGATATCCTCGACATCGATCTCGTTATCCGCGTGTGAGGAGACCTTCACCGGACTGGTGCCGTCCTCGCCGAACTCGAACTGGACGATGGTGTCCGAGGTGTCCCGGACAGTGCCGTCGTACTGCGTTTCGAGTTCGGAGAGAGCGTTGATCAGCCGGCGCTGGAGGTAGCCGGACTTGGACGTCCGGACTGCCGTGTCGACCAGGCCCTCACGGCCACCCATCGCGTGGAAGAAGAACTCCCGCGGGTCCAGGCCTTCCGTGTACGAGTGCTCGACGAAGCCGTGTGCGTCCGCCGAGAGGTCGTTTGGCTTGTAGTGAGAGAGCGTCCGGTCCTCGTAGCCGCGGTTGATCCGCTCGCCACGAACTGCCTGCTGGCCGACACAGCCGGCCATCTGGGTCAGGTTCAGCATCGACCCACGCGCACCGGACTCGGCCATGATGACGGCCGGATTGTCGTCGTCGAAGTGCTCTTCGGCGATGTCTCCGGCGTTGTCACGCGCCTTGCCCAGCGTCTGCATGATCTTCATCTCGAGGGTCTCGTGGACCGTTCGACCGGGCAGGGATTCGAGTTCGCCCGCCTCGTAGGTCTCGATCAGCTCTTCGACGCGGTCGTAGGCGTCGTCAATCGTCTCGCTGATCCGCTCGCGCGCGTCGTAGGAGACCGTCTCGTCGTCGATCGCAATCGAGAACCCGAAGTGCATGATCGAGCGCATCGCGAGCGCGGCGATCTCGTTGATCAGCTGTCGGGCTCGTGTCTCGCCGTGGACCTTCGTGACGGTGTCGACGATTTCGCCGCCGAACGCGCCGACGCCGTCCTCGTCGATCGTTCCCTTGACGAGTTGGCCGTTCTCGATGAGCACGTCGTCGCCCGCCGAGGACATGAACTCGAGGTTGAGGTCATCGGGCAGCAGTTCGGAGAACAGCTGTCGACCCGTCCAGTACGGTTTGCCGTCCTCGACGCCGTCCTCGGGCGGCAGTTCGTCGACGTGTGTCGCACGAAGCAGGTCCAGTGCCTGCGTCTCGTTGAAGTGTGGGTTATCGTTCGTCAGCAGGTACGTTCCGGAGATGTGGTCCTGAATCGCGCCGATGATGTTCTCACCGAAGCGCGGGCTGAGGATCTGTTCCTGAACCCGCATCAGGACGCGTGCCTCCGCACGGGCCTCCTCGTTCTGGAGGGCGTGCATGTTCATCTCGTCGCCGTCAAAGTCAGCGTTGTACGGCGGACAGACAACGGTGTTCAGTCGGAACGTCTTGTACGGCATCACGACGACTTCGTGCGCCATGATGGACATCCGGTGTAGCGACGGCTGTCGGTTGAAGATGATGATGTCGCCGTCGACCAGGTGACGGTTGACCTCCCAACCGGACTCGACCTTCTCGGCGAGTTCCTCGCAGTTCTTCTCGGTCACCTTCAGTCGGCGACCGTCAGGTCGCTTGACGTAGTTCGCACCGGGGTGGCCTTCGGGCCCGTTCGAGACGTACTGTCGGGCCTGCCGGAGGTTGCGCTCGGTGACGTTCATCGTCTGGGTCATCTCCTTTGCGACGTGGTCCGGGACGCCGACTTCGTTGAGGCTGAGCGTCGGGTCCGGCGAGATGACGGTTCGGGCCGAGAAGTTCACGCGCTTCCCGGAGAGGCTGCCTCGGAAGCGACCCTCCTTCCCTTTGAGTCGCTGTGAAAGCGTCTTCAGCGGGCGACCGGAGCGGTGTCGCGCCGGCGGCGTCCCGCTGATCTCGTTGTCCATGAACGTGGTGACGTGGTACTGGAGCAGTTCCCAGAGGTCCTCGATAATCAACTGCGGTGCACCCGCCTCACGGTTCTCCATGAACCGCTGGTTGATGCGGATGATGTCGACCAGTTTGTGGGTCAGGTCGTCCTCGCTACGCTGACCGTTGTCCAGGGTAATCGAGGGGCGTGCGGTCACCGGCGGCACTGGCAGCACAGTGAGAATCATCCATTCCGGGCGCGAGCGCTCGGAGTTGATTCCCAGTACCTCGATGTCCTCGTCCGGGATAGCCTCGAACCAGTCCCGGATGTCGCTGGGCATTAGCTTGTTCATGTCCTCCTCGGTCAGGTCGAGGTCGAGTGCTTTCTCGATGGCTTTCCGGTCGTCTTCGCGCGGCCGGAACTCGCCGCCGAGAATGTCGTTGACTCGGGAGAGGTCGATGCCGGTCTTGTCGGCCAGATCCTGGGGCGGCATCGGATCGCGGTCCTCTTCTTCGTCTCCCTGCATTGCCGCGGAGATCAGCTGTGGGTACTCGCTGGTGAGCACCTGCTGGACCTCGTAGTAGGTCGTCGGTTTCTCGTGGTTGATGTCGTACTGCTGCTCGCCACAGTGGGGGCAGACATCCTTCTTGCGAGCCTGGCGGATCCCGGCCTTGGTGACGTCGTTGACGTCGTTGCTCAGCTTCTTCGTGGTCTCCAGTTCGTCGTGGAACTCCTCTTTCTCGTCCTCGGTCAGCAGTAGCTTCGAGCAGTCACGACAGGTCCCACGCAGTAGACGTCGGATGAGCTTCGTGAAGCCGACGTGGATGACCGGGGCGGCGAGTTCGATGTGACCGAAGTGACCCGGGCACGAGCCCGAATGCTGGCCACAGCTCGGACATTCGAGTCCGGGGTCGATTACGCCGAGTCGCGGGTCCATCAGCCCCATGTCGATGGGGAACCCGTCGTCGTCGTAGGTGTCCGCCGTGATGACCTTCGTGACGGACATATCGCGGTACGTCTCCGGATCCATGAGCCCGAACTCGATGCCGCCGAGCTCTTTTGGTGTTTCTACGTTCATGTTAGACTGCATCCTCCAGTTTGAGTCGGGGCCGGATGCCAAGCGCCATCATCTCGTCGAGCAGCAGTTTGAACGCATAGCTGATCTCGATCTTGTGAATGTCGCTTTCGTCCCCGGTAAGCTGGTCGTATACGCGGTTCTGGTTGACGTCGTTGACGGCGACCATCCCCGTCTCGGCGGAGATGTACACCTCTTCGCGGTCGGACTCGTCGAGGAGTCGTTCCTTGAGCGTCATTGCCGCGCCGTGACCGATGAAGACGTCCCGTTCCATCTCTCCGATACGGAGTCCGCCTTCGCGGGCACGTCCCTCGGTTGGCTGCCGAGTCAGGACCTGCACCGGCCCGCGCGAGCGGGCGTGCAGTTTGTTCGACACCATGTGGTAGAGTTTCTGGTAGAAGATGGTGCCGACGAAGATCTCGGCCTCGATCTTCTCACCGGAGATGCCGGAGTACATGGTCTCTTTGCCAGAGGACTGGAAGCCGTGTTCTTCGAGCATCCCGCGGAGTTCGCTCTCGTCCTCGCCGGTAAACGGCGTCCCGTCGACACGGCGGCCCTCCATCGAACCGACCTTGCCGCCGATCATCTCCAGGATGTGCCCGACCGTCATCCGCGACGGCAGTGCGTGCGGATTGACGAGCAGGTCCGGGACGACGCCCTCCTCGGTGAACGGCATGTCCTCCTGGGGCGCGAGATGGCCGACGACACCTTTCTGACCGTGTCGGCTCGCGAACTTGTCGCCGAGTTCGGGAATCCGCTCGTCCCGAACCGAGACCTTCGAGAGTTTGGACCCGTCCTCGCCCTCCATCAGCGTGACAGTGTCGACGACACCATCCTCGCCCGAGCGCATGGTGACGCTGGTTTCGCGGCGTTTCTGCGGGCTGAGACCGCCCATGTCGTCCGGCTCTTCGAGGAATCGCGGTGGACTCGTCTTGCCGAGCAGCACGGAGTTCTCGTCGACGCGCGTCTCGGGGTTGACGAGGCCGTCCTCGTCCAGATGCGTGTAGGCGTCCTCGCCACGTGCGCCGCGGACGTCATCGTCGGGAATCTCGAAGCGGTCCTCCTGACCGCCGGGATAGCGCCGTTCTTCGCCCTCGTAGGTTCGGAAGAAGTGCGAGCGGGCGAGTGCGCGGTCGACCGATCCCTGATTCATCACCAGTGCGTCCTCGATGTTGAACCCTTCATACGACATGACGGCGACGACGAAGTTCTGTGCCGCCGGTCGGTCGTCGTAGCCGATCTGCTCGGTGGTCTGGGTCTTGACCATCGATAGCTGCGGGTAGTGCAGGAGGTGCTGGCGCGTGTCCGGTCGGATCCGGTAGTTCGCGGAGGGGAGACCGAGCGACTGCTTGATCATCCCTGCGCCCATCGTAATTCGCGGGCTGGCGTTGTGCTCGGGGTAGGGGATCATCCCTGCACCGATCCCGAAGATCAGTTGCGGGTCGATCTCCATGTGGGTGTGATCCTCGGTCACATCGTCCTCGTCGACGGCGACGTAGATGTCCTCTTCCTCCTCGGCGTCGATGAACTCGACGTAGCCCATCTCGACGAGATCCTCGAACTCGAGTTCGCCCTCTTCGAGGGCCTCTATCTCCTCGTCGGAGACGAGCGTGTCGCCGTCGGTGACGACGAGCAGCGGGCGACGGGCACGGCCCGCGTCCGCGTTGACGATCACTTCCCGGGTTCGCTGGTCGACCGAGACGTTGACCATCTCGCTGACCTCGCCGCGGCGGCGGGCCTCTCGGATCTGATCCGCGAGCCGTTCGGGCTCGGGATGTGTTCCGACCAGACTTCCGTTGACGTACACCTTCGCTTCGCGTTCTTGTTGTTGGCTCATATCAGTCACTCTCCACTCGTCTGTCGACGCCCTCGATGCCGGGGATCCCCTCGACACCCATAGAGGCGAGTTCTCGTTTCAGTTCCTTTTCGTCCTCGACGTCCTGTGAGAGTTCCATCGCTTGCGCGAAGTTCTTCACCAGCCCACAGTTCGGTCCCTCGGGGGTCTCGGAGGGACAGATACGGCCCCACTGCGTGGCGTGCAGGTCCCGCGCCTCGAAGTGTGGCTGACTGCGCGAGAGCGGCGAGCGCAGTCGGCGGAGGTGAGAGAGCACGCCCATGAAGTCGGTCCGATCGACCAACTGTGAGACGCCGGAGCGGCCTCCGACCCAGTTCCCGGTCGCAATCGGGTGTTCGAGCCGCTCGGTCAGCACGTCAGAGCGGACGACCGTGTTCACGGAGAGCTGACGATTCCGCATGTTGGCGCGTTCGAGCTGGTATTTGACGTCCCGTGCGAGCTTGTTCAGCGCGGTCCGGAACAGGTCTTTCATCAGGTCGCCGCTGACCTTCAGACGCTTGTTGGCGTAGTGGTCCTTGTCGTCGGATTCGCGGCGGCCAAGCGCTAGCTCGAAGCAGGCCTCCGCCATCCGGCAGAGGTAATAGGCCTTGTTGATACGGACGTCCTCCTCCTCGACGCCCTCCTCGTGGAGGTGCGGAAGCAGGTAGCGGTCGATAACGTAGTTGGCGCGTTTGAGCTGGTAGTTCTTGCCCTGGCCGGAGGCGACGCGCTCGCCCAGCGTCTCGATTGCCCCTTCGGTCGTCTGGACGTCGGCGGCCTCCAGGTTTTCGAGCATGAACTTCACGATCTCCGGGTCGTCGGAGACGCGGTGGACGATCTCCTCGTCGGATTCGAGTCCGAGCGCGCGAACGAGCGTGACGAAGTTGACGCTCCCCGACACGGACGGGAACGAGACTTCGAGCAGGCCGTCACGGGTACGCTCGGTGAGCACGAGAGCGCGGTAGCCACGGCGCTGGCTGAACGTTTTGGCGACCTGGATCTCGTCGCCGTACTTGGTGTCGTACTCGGCGAGGATCTTGTTCGGCGCGAGGTCCTCGCTCGTCATCAGTACGCGCTCGGAGCCGTTGACGATGAAGTAGCCACCGGGGTCGGCGGGGTCCTCGCCGATCTCGATCAGTTCCTCGTCGCTGAAGCCGGCGATGTTACACTTCTCGGAGCCGACCATGACGGGCATCCGACCGACTTTCGTCTCGGTGCTGTCGACGACGCGCTCTTCGCCCTCTTCCGGATCGCCTTTCACGATCTCCATCTCCATGAAGACCGGCGCGGAGTAGGTGATGTTGCGCAGGCGCGCTTCCTGCGGGTAGAGCAGTTCTTCGCTACCGTCGGCCTCGCGAACCCGCGGCGTCACGACGCGGACGTCGCCGAGTTCGACGTGGACAGGCTCTTCGCCCTCCTTGTCACCGATGTCGGTGTCGATCGTCTCCTTCTCGTCGACGACCTGCTGCATCCCTCGATTGAGGAAGGAGTTGAACGAACGGTAGTGGTGTTCTGCGAGTCGTTCCTTTCCAAAATACTCCCGCGAGATCGTACGTCTATCTTCCTGATTCATTATTCAACCACCATTCGATAGGTGACGGCTCGATCGGTCGTCCGCGAGTCCCGAACGATCTTGATTACGTCGCCGACCTCCGCGTCATCGGGCAGTGCCGGGTCCGCCCGTTTGATTTTCGGCAGGTCTGTGCGTCCGATGTCGTACTCCTCGAGCAGTTCGTCGAGAACGTCTTCCTCGACGACTGAGTGCTCGGGGACGAGTTCGTGTTGGCTTACGTCTACCATGTGTTGTGGGTCTGATCGGAGAGAGAAACTGCTATCACGAGATACTACAGGCCCGTAAAGACGCAGGGCTATTAAGGCTTACCAAGTACGTTGGGATTTACAGCTATCGGGCCCCAGAAGGAGCGGGCAAACTCGGGTCAACGCACACGGATCTGTCGACTGTCAGTATCTGTCGCTACAAGAGCGATGTTTATAGGGTTTGTGGCGTCGTGGCACGGCTGTCTCCCGGTGCCATACGCTCTTTATTTGGAAAGCCTTAAGAACGAGACTGGGCAACGATAGGATGCGTTCGAAAGCCCGGGTGGTGTAGTGGCCTATCATATGACCCTGTCACGGTCGTGACGCGGGTTCAAATCCCGCCTCGGGCGCTTTCTGCTGACGCAAATTGGCGAGCGCAGCGAGCCACTGCGTCAGCGAAACGCCGATAGAAGGGATTTGAAGCAGGGAACAGCTTTGCTGTGACCGGGGTTCAAATCCCGGAGCGGCATTGCCGCTCCGACCTTCGCGAACGCCCTGCGTTCGCTCAGTCCCGCCTCGGGCGTACTTTTGCGGCGGTTTCACGAACCCGTGAGTGACACCTCGTGGCGTCGGCGGCGCCACGGCGAACAACATCGACGAGCACCGCGCAGCGTGTGCTCGTCACTCCGTGAGCCGTAAATACCCTCTAAGGGATTTGAACTACGCAAACCGAACGGACGGAGGTTTGCCTCGGGTTCAAACCTCTAGTTCTGCATTTCCTGCGCTATCTGTCACTGGCACAACACTCATGAGACTCCCCAATGACGAATCGAGTATGGCCGAGCGCCAGCAGGACGAGGAGTCGGAGGACGATGAGGGCGGAAAGTACGACTCGTACGTCGACCGTGCGCTCGATCTGTTGGAACTGATCGACCCGTTCTAGAGGCCGGTGCCGCTGTCGGCGTCCGGCAGTTCGTACGTCTCGCTCTCGATACCCAGTTCTTCCAGCGCGGCTTCGAGGTGACGTTCCTCGGCGTACTCCGCGCCGTCTTCGACGCGCAGACGCTGGGCGGTCGCAAGCACCTCTCCGCGGCGCTCGTCGGGCACGTCGAACTTGTCGGTCGCGAGTTCGATGGTGAGGCCGTTGTGATCGCGGGTGTACAGCGAGTGGAAGATGCCCCGGTCGAACTCGTTGTAGCCGTGGCCGGCGTCGTCGAGCGCCTCGCGTGTTGCGACGAACTGCTCGGGGTCGACCGAGAAGGAGAGATGGTGGACGGAGCCGACGCTGTGGCGCTGGGGCCGGGGATCCGAGTCGCGCTCGTCGGTGACGAAGAACGTGAGAATGCGGCCGTCGCCGGTGTCGAAGAAGAGGTGCGTCTGGTTGGGGTCGTCGAGGTTGGGCTGGCGAAGCACTAGCGGCATGCCGAGCAGGTCGCGATAGAACTCGACGGTGTCCGCTTCGTTGCTACCGATGACGGAGATGTGGTCGGTGCCGGCTAGCTGAATCGGGCTGTCGGGCCGTTCTGCGGTGACGTCGGGTGTCTCGGTCATACCTGTTCTAGGGATCACGAAGGAAAATACCTGCCTGTGAGTGCCGTCTTGGACTGCTCAAAACACATGATTCGGGCTGATCTTCAGCAGCACGCGTTCGGTGACGATCTCGTTCGATTCGGTGTACTCCTGACCAGTGTAGCGCTCTGAGAGTTCGTCGATATGCTCGCGTGCATCCTCGGTCGTGTGTTCGACGACTTCGCCATACACCGAGACGCGCCGGTAGGGATTGTCGGGATCGGTCATACTAACGCCCACCTTCGGGTCCTCCCGGACGTTCCGCTCCTTCCGGCGGTCGCGCTCGGTGTTGACCAGCAGTAGCTCCTCCTCGACGTCGTAGTCGATCCAGACCGGTGTGACGTGGGGGAAGCCGTTGGGGAGCTTCGTCGCGATGTGTGCGATTGTCGATCGCTCGAATAGGTCGTGGTACTCTGATGGAATCGCGGCCATACCGGTGCTTGTACCGCTTGGAACTTGTGTGTTATACCCGGGCATGGATCGGCCGCGGGAGAACGGTTCGCAGGGCGGCTCCAATGCGAGGGGCTTAAGTTAGTCCCCGGGAAAGCGTAGGTGTAGTCAGCCCGGGTGGTGTAGTGGCCTATCATATGACCCTGTCACGGTCGTGACGCGGGTTCAAATCCCGCCTCGGGCGCTTTCTGCGAACCAATATCCACGAGCGACCGCGTTGCGTGTCGCTCGGACGTCTGTGAGCAGAACGCCGTACTGCGGAATTTGAACGACGGAACGAGCGAACATCGTGAGCGAAGTTCCGGCAGTTCACAATCCCGCCTCGGGCGTACTTTTGCGGCGGTTTCACGAACCCGTGAGTGACACCTCGTGGCGTCGGCGGCGCCACGGCGAACAACATCGACGAGCACCGCGCAGCGTGTGCTCGTCACTCCGTGAGCCGTAAATACCCTCTATGGGATTTGAACTACGCAAGACGAGCGGAGCGAGTCTTGCACGGGTTCAAATTCCGGAGCGGCAATGCCGCTCCGACCTTCGCGAACGCCCTGCGTTCGCTCAGTCTCGACTGTCGCTGTCAGTCGGCGTGTACTTCGCTTTGCTCAGTACACTCCCGCCTCGGGCGCACCCTCTGCGGCGGTTTTTACGACTCTCGAAGCAACCCGCTCGCCGACTGAGACGCTGAAAAACCCGGGAAAAGCCGCCCTGATAGCTACTGCAAGAAGTGCTCGACCTTACTCCAGCAGGTTCTCGCCGGTCATGACTTCGGGCTGGTCGATATCCATCAGGTCGAGCATCGTGGGCGCGAGGTCACAGAGCGAACCGCCCTCGCGGATCGTCTTCCCGTCGTCGTCGCCGTCGGGGCTGATGTAGAGGAAGGGGACGAGGTTGTAGGTGTGGGCGGTGTGTGGGTCGTCTTCGGTGCCCATGTCGTCGGCGTTGCCATGGTCGGCGGTGACGAGGACGTTGGCGTCGTACTCCTCCAGCGCGTCGGCGAGCCGGCCGAGCTGTTCGTCGACCGCTTCGACGGCCTCGGTGGCGGCCTCGAAGTCGCCCGTGTGGCCAACCATGTCGGCGTTGGCGTAGTTGAGCACCATCGCGTCCGGGTCGTCGCTCCCGAGGACGTCGATGGCGGTGTCGGTCACCTCGGGCGCGCTCATCTCCGGCTGGAGGTCGTAGGTCGGCACGTCCGGGCTCTCGACGATCTCCCGGATCTCGCCCTCGAACTCGACCTCGCGGCCGCCGTTGAGGAAGTAGGTGACGTGGGCGTACTTCTCCGATTCGGCGAGTCGTAACTGCGTTTTGCCGGTGTTCGCGAGCACCTCGCCGAGGACGTCCTCTGGCTGGTCCGGCGGGAAGGCAACGGGGACGTCGAACGTCTTGTCGTACTGGGTCATCGTCGTGACCGTGATATCCGGTGGCGATGTCTCGAACTCCCACTCGGGGCGGATGTCCGCGAGCATCCGGGTAAGCTGTCGGGCACGATCCGAGCGGAAATTGAAGAAGACGACGCTATCGCCGTCGTCGAGCGCTTCGCCGCCCTCGATCGTGGTCGGTTCGACGAACTCGTCGGTGGTGTCGCGGTCGTAGGACTGCCTGACGGCCTCGACGGCGGACTCGGCGGTGTGGTCGCCCTCGCGGTTGACGATTGCGTCGTAGGCGCGGCGGGTGCGCTCCCAGTTCTGGTCCCGATCCATCGCGTAGTAGCGGCCGGTGACGGTGGCGATTTCGCCGGTGCCGTGGCGTTCGACGGCGGCTTCGAGGTCTTCGAGGTAGCCCTCGCCGCCGTGGGGTGCGGTGTCGCGGCCGTCCATGAAGGCGTGCGTGGTCGCTTCGACGCCGTGTTCGGCGGCCATCTCGATCAGCGCGTGGAGATGTTCCTGCGAGGAGTGGACCCCGCCGTCGCTGACCAGTCCCATGAAGTGGACCCGCCCGTCGTTTGCCTCGGCGTGGTCGAAGGCAGTCTGGATCGCGTCGTTACTCTGGAACGAACTGTCGTTGATGGCGTCGTTGATCCGGGTGTACTCCTGGTAGACGACGCGGCCCGCACCGATGTTGAGGTGACCGACCTCGCTGTTGCCCATCTGTCCATCCGGGAGTCCGACGCGGCGTCCAGCGACCTCCAGCGTGCCGTACGCGCCTGTATCAGCCAGCCGCTCGAAATTTGGTGTGTCGGCGGCCTTTACTGCGTCGCGGCGGTCGTGTTCGCCGATACCCCAGCCGTCGAGGATGACCAGTGCAGCATCCATGGCTCAACAGAGACGCTTATCCTGTAACTACTCTTCGTTTGCCGGCGCGGAGTTCGGTGCCCTCGACAGGATGCCGGAGGTGTGCTGGACACCCCTAGTTGACAGTCCATCCGCTCGTATCTACTCGTAGTGACGGATATGTACGACACGATTCTCGTGCCGACTGACGGAAGCGAGGTAGCGGAGGCGGCAGTCGACGGCGCGGTTGCCCTCGCCGAACGTCACGACGCCGCACTGCACGTTATTCACGTCATAGAACTCGGCGAGTTCCCCACCGAGGTCGCCTCCGAGGCGGCCGAAGAACTCTCTCAGGACGCCGATCAGTTGCTGGCGTCGGTCGTCAGCGCGGGGGATCAGGTCGGGGTGACGCCGACCACGGAGGCCGTCGAAACGGATCGGTCGGTCCACCAGGAAATCGTCGAGTACGCCGAGAACCACGACGCCGATCTGATCGTCATGGGGACCCGCGGCCGCAGGGGGATCGACCAGCGATTGCTCGGGAGCACCACTGAACGGACGCTCCGCGCGTCGCCTGTCCCGGTCCTGACCATGCACGAGGGAGCGGTCCTCGACCCCGACTTCGAGACGATCCTCGTACCGACTGACGGAAGCGATGTCGCGAACGCCGCCGCCGACCACGCGATCAGCCTCGCCGAGCGTCACGACGCCGCACTGCACGTCGTTCACGTCGTCGACGTCGCCGCGACCTCACCACTGGGCGAGAGCGCCGCCGTCCTCGCAGGACTGGAGGACGCCGGGAAAAAGGCCGTCGACGACGTCATCGACCGGGCGAACGGGGCGGAGGTCCGCTCCGTCCAGGCGTCGGTGCTCAGCGGGTCGCCCGCCCGAAGCATTCTGGACTACACCGACGATCACGATATTGACCTGGTCGTGATGGGCACGCACGGCCGGTCCGGTCTCGAACGGTACCTGATCGGGAGCGTCACCGAGACGGTCACCCGTCTGGCCGACGTTCCGGTGCTCTCCATGCCGGATCGGACGGACGGGGAGTGATCGGCCGGAGCATCCGCCGCCCTGTCGACAGTCTGCGGAGCGCAGTGCCGGTTCGACAGGACGAGGGCGCGGTGCCCGTTCGGAACGGGGTCCACTACGGTCGCCTATCCATCCCTCAGTACCGCTATATACTCGGACGTATCTGCTGAAAACAACGCTTATGCCCCTACTGCCGCAACTCGACAGTGATGACCGGATCTACAGACATGACCCGCGTCGCCTTCGTCTGCGTCCAGAACGCCGGCCGGAGTCAGATGGCCACAGCCTTCGCCCAGCGCGAACGGAAGCACCGGGGCGTCGTCGACGAGATCGAGATCCTGACCGGGGGTACTCATCCCGCAGAGCACGTCCACGAGGAGGTCGTGACCGTGATGGACGAGGAGGGGTTCGATCTGCGCGAAAAGACGCCAAAGGACATCACGCCAGACGAACTCCAGGCAGTCGACTACGTCATTACGATGGGCTGTTCGGCCCAGGACGTCTGTCCGGCGACCTGGAACGGCGAGAACCGCGACTGGGGGCTCGACGATCCGGACGGGCAGGGTCTCGACGCTGTCCGAGAGATCAGAGACGAGATTGCCGGGCGTGTCGACGACCTGTTCGACGAACTGCTCGCCGAGACCGAGGCGGCCTGACGGCCGGGAACCACGAGAACCCGCTGGTTTTATCGCTCCGCCGCCGAGTGGTGAGCACGTGACGCTGGATCCGGTACAGTTCGAGGGGATCACCCAACTCGCGAGACGGATCAATCAGTCGGTCGACGAGACCGACCAACAGCAGTTCGTCCGGACCGTCTGGGAGGAGTTTCTCGATCCGCTGGCCGACGACGGTCGGGTGGTTCTGGAGCCACTCGGCGAGCAACGCCGCTGTGAGGTCGCTATCGACGACGTCGCCCTGCAGGATCCGGAGTTCCAGAGCAGTCACGGACTCGACTCGGGGACGATCAACCCCACGTCGTTCAAAAACGGACTCGTTCTCGACGTCGCGCAGGCCGCGATGGCGTCGAGTCCCTCGGATCTCGATCTCCACAGGGATCGCACCGTGGTCGTGACGGCCCACGTCAGCGACAAGATGTCGAAAGACGTCTCGACGGACTGGACACAGTGGGACGAGGGCAACACCGACCGGCGGATCCTCCAGGCCCCACGCGTCTCCCGGTTCGAGGAGAGCGTCGTCCACGAACTCGGCCTGTATCTCGCGGAGAGCCACCATGCGCTCGAACACGCCGACGCCGTCGACGACCTGTTCGTGCTCGACGGGCCCATCTATCCGAAAGGGATGTTGAACTGGACCGACCGGGCACCCGAACTCGCCGACCTCCTTCAGGACGAACAGGAGCCTCGCGACGTCATCGCGAACTACGTCGAACTCGTCGAGACGTTCGTCGAGCGGGAGGTGCCGCTGGTCGGCTTCGTGAAGAACCCGACGACAAAAGCCATCACCCGGACGCTTCGAGAGACCGGTCAGGAAGCGCCGTGGGTCAACGATACCGCCTTCTTTACTCGGGTGCTCGAACAGGTCGAGTTCGCCGAGCGAGAGGGGCCAAACGGCGACTCCAGCCGTGAACGCACCCGCGCGACCGACGTACTCACGTTCACTAACTGGTTCCGCTCGCGCGGCGGTGCGGATCGCTTCCTCAGTGCGGACGGCGATGCCTTCGGCGTCGAGCGCTCTCTCGATCCGGAAGATTACGAGGTTACGTTTTTTCCGATCTACGACCCCCGCGACGACCTGCTCTACCGGATCGAGGCCCCCTACGCCTTCACGAAGTCGGCCGACTGCCGCGAGCGCCTCGCGATGCAGTTGCTCGCAGACGTCGCCGCCGAGCGCGGCCCGCCGCTCTCGGTCCAGAAAGCGGACGAACTCGCCCGGATCAGTGCCGAGGGGACGGATTCGCTACGCTCGGAGCTAGAAGCGACGTTCAACACTGACCGCATGCATAGCTACGATGACCGCCGGTGGGGCGGCGAGGAGTTCTAGGCCGGAACGTCCGGTTCCGTCTTTTCGAGTTCGACATCGACGTCAGCGGCGGCGACGCCGACGCGAGCGAACTGCGTCCGGACGTGTTCTTTGGCCGCTTCGACCGCCTGCTCGCGCGTGTCGAACCCGCGCGGCATCGGCGACTCGAAGGCCACGTTGATCGGTTCGCCGTCGATTTTTTGTTCGCCCCCGCCGCTCTCGACCTCGTAAAACGCGTCACAGACCCAGACATAGGCGGCGTCCTCGTCGGGCGCGCCCTTGAACGTCGGTGCCGATTCGCCCCGCTCGTACAGCGTGCCCGTCAGGGCCGTTCCGCCCGCCTGCCCGCGCACCAGTAGCATATTCTACTAGAGGGCGCCAGCAGTGAAAAGGCCATTGCAGGGCGTGATTGCGCTCAACCGTCCTCGTTATGGCTCCGATATCTACGTCGAGACGGAGGAGACCCAGACGGCTGAACAGGTAGCAGACTAACACTTCGTTCGCGGCGCGGTCCCGCTTTTCGACGCTCTTTCGTTTTTTCCAGTCCGTACGTTCAGGGAAACGCGTTTCACTGATGGGCTACATTCCCTGAGCATGGCCGATCTGAACGATTTCGACGAGTACGGCGGGGACGATGGTGGGACGGGTGACGGCGCGTCCACCGCCGAGAGCGATGCCGACGACGAGTTCGAGACCGTCGAGACGGCGCCTGCAACGGCCGAAGAGGGCATCGGGACTATCGCCGTCTCGCAGGGGCTTCGGATCCACGAGGACGAGGAGGATTCGACGGTCCGGGCCTACGTCACGAAGGGGAACCGGTCCTCGGTCCGGATCGGCAAGTATCTGCTCGCGCCGTATCCGGACGGCGAGACGCTGTTCTGCCGGATCGCGGGACTGGAGTACGCCCAGGAGTTCCACGCCGACGACGCAACGGAGATCCACGCACGGCGCGCGATGGCGCAGGACGGTATCGACGAGGCCGACTACAAGTTCCTCGCGGATCTGGAGCCATTGGCCGTTCTGTACAGTACTGACGGCGACCTCAAGCGCCGAATGACCGACCGGGTTCCCAAACCCCAGACCACGATCAGGGAAGCCGACGATACGTCCGAGATCAAGACCGGCCTCAAGATCCCCGAGGACGGCGTCTTCCTCGGCCACCTCGCCGTCGGCGGCGAGAAGGTTCGGACGAGCGCCCAGCCACCGACGATCGATTACCGGCTCAACGACGACTACGAGGACGGCGACCCCCTCGTCTTCCGGCACACCCTGATCGCGGGCGGCACCGGGTCAGGCAAGACCCACAGCGCCAAGAACGTTCTCCGGCAGTTCCTCGCGGACGAACGCACCTACCGGATGGACGACGGGCGTTCGGTGACGCCGGCGGTCGTCCAGTTCGACCCGCAGGACGAGTACGCCCAGATGCACGACGACAACGAGTCGCTGGATCGGGAGACTGCCCGCCGCTACGAGCGCGAGGGCGTCGTTCACGGCGGCCACGATGACACCATCGCGTTCGTCCCGAAAGTCGGCAACGCGACCTACGCCACCGACGACCACCGCGCCGAGCAGGTCGAGTTCACCATCCCCTTCTCGATGGTGCGGGACAACGAGTGGCTGGTCGCCGGGGGTGGCCTCAACGACAACCAGTACAACGGGCTCCGCCATCTGCTCGACCGGTTCTTCCGCGAATACGGTGCCAGTGGAACCTACGATCAGTTCCAGACGTTCATGGACGACCCGGCGCTCCGCGAGGAACTCAACGAGTCCGGGCGCGTCCACGAGGCGACGTTCGACGCGGTCAACCGACGCGTTCGCGGGTTCGGGTCGGTGTTTGATCAGGACGCCCGGCCGATCACCGAGCAGATCAACCGCTTCGTCCGGCCCGGCGGGCTAACGGTCGTGCCGACGTATCACATCAACGATACACGGGCGGCCGAGACCATCGTCCTCGCGGTGTCGAGCCTGCTCGTCGATCAGAAGCTCTCGAATGACCCGAACTACGACCGTATCAAGGAGACGCCGGTCGTGCTGGGGATGGACGAGGCACACAACTTCCTGACCGATGCCGAGAGCGCACAGGCCCGTCGAGTGATCGGCAAGTTCACCGACGCCGCCAAACAGGGTCGAAAAGAGCGACTGGGGCTCTTCCTCATCACGCAGGATCCACAGGACATCGCCGACCCCGTATTCAAGCAGATCAACACGACTGTCGTCCTGAACCTCGGTGACGAAGACGCTATCAAGAGCGTCAACATCCCATCGAACCTGGAGAGCAAGGTGCCGTACATGGAGAAAGGCCAGATGGTCGTCTACTCGCCGGACAACTCCGAACCGGTCGAAATAATCGGGCTCTCGAACTGTCTGACCAGACACAACTAGATAGTCTGTCCCAACACCCGTTCCCGGGGGTGGATTTTTGAGGATGCCGCCTGGAACTATTGTATGAGCAAGACAGTACTGATCGCGATCGACGGATCGCCACAGTCGGACGACGCTCTCGATCACGCCATCGCCGAGTTTCCCGACGCTGAACTAATCGGGTTGACCGTGATCGATCCGGGCGAGGCCGGCTACGCCGTCGAGGGTGCCGCCGCCGAGTTCCCGTCAAGCTGGTACGAGACAGCAGAAGAGGACGCAAACTCCGTGCTCGAAGAGGCCGAAGAACATGCAAAATCGGCTGGAGCCGACCTCAAAAAGGCGAGCGAGATCGGCCGACCGGCGAACACGATCGTCAGATACGCCGAAGAACACGACATCGATCACATCGTCATGGGCAGTCACGGACGGACTGGCATGAGCCGGATCCTGCTCGGGAGCGTCGCCGAAACGGTGATGCGCCGGTCCACGGTCCCAGTGACAGTCGTTCGATAGCGGGCGGACTACTCGACTTTCTCGACGGAGACGTTATCGTTCTCCGATCCGTCTCCACGATCCTCCAACAGCAGTCCAGTGAGACCGGCGACGACCAGCCCCGCCCCCAGCGCTCGGGTTTGTCTGACGTACCAGTCCCGTGGCTGTAGTTCGGTTGGGTTCTCGAACCCACTTCCCAGCAACTTCAGGTTTAGTTTGAGCGACTGTCTCGGCAGCAGTAGTGAGAGCAGTCCCTGTAACGCCATCCACCCGTAGCCGATCTTTCGCAGTTTCGATCCGAACATACGGGTAGATGTTGGAGCGCCGGCGATATAATGCTCACGGGGTTGATAGCTCGATAAACGTTGGATAGCCCTAGAACGCTCGCAGGTCGTCGAGAACTGCCGCTGCGCTGCCGTCGTCGATTGCCGCTCGTGCGGCCTCGAGCCCTTCGTCGAGGGTTTCGGCGTCGCCGCCGGCGTAGATCCGGAACGCAGCGTTCAGTGCCACGGCGTCCGCGAAGTGATCCTCACGCTCCCCTGCGACGACCTCCTCGGTAATCGTCGACGAGTCCGTCCGGACGTCGTCGACGTGGAGGTCTTCCTCCTCGAAATCCATGCCGTACTCCGGCGTCTCGATCTCGTAATCCTCGAACTCGCCCTCGTCGGTGCCGTCCGCCTGCCACTCGGCGACTTTCGTGTAGCCGGGTCGGATATCGTCGTAGCCTTCCATGCCCTGGAACATGATCACCTTCCCGGGCGAGACCTGCTCGGTCTGTCGGAACGTGTCGACGACCTTCTTGGCAAAGGAGAGATGATAGAAGCTTCCGAGGTGGACGTCGGCGTTGGCCGGGTTCGCGAGCGTCTCGATGGTGTTTACGAACGTCCGGACACCCATCATATCCCGTCGATCGAACAGGTCGTCGATCTCGGGGTTGAATTCGGGCTGGTAGTAGAAGCCAAAGCCGGTCTCGTCGACCATCTCGGCGCTCTCTTCGACGCCGAGTTCGGTCCGAACGCCGAGTTCGTCGAGGACGTGCTTGTACGCCGTCTCCTTCTGGGTCGGGACGCGGTCGCCGCTGTGGGTGACGATGGGCGTTCCTGCTCCCGCGGCGACGATTCCCGCGGCGACGCCGAGCAGTGCTGACCGGTGTTTCCCGTCGTAGTTCGCGCCACAGTCGACCGGGTCGGCGTCCGGTTCGGCGACAACTGTCGACTCCTCGGCCATCACATCGACGTATGCGGCCAGTTCCTCGGGCGTGTTGCGTTTCCAGCGGTTTGCCAGCCAGAACGCACCGAGCGTCGTGTGGTCCGGTTCGCCACCGAGGATGCGCTGAAAGGCCTCGCGGGCCTGCTCCCGGGACATGTCGTCGGCCGACTTCGGACCGGAGCCGACGACTGCGGTCATCAAGCGTTTGAGCGGCCACTCGCCGTACTTCTGAGACGTCTGGGTCATAACTGCGCGTTAGAGGAGCACGCGCAAAAACGTCCCGTTTCCCGCAGGTGACTGCAACCCACTGCATAGCTAACAGGCGGCAGGTCGTATCGCCGGAGCGGCGTGCCGCACACCCGCGAACCGCCCCGGAGCGGTCGGTCAGAGCATGCGGGGCCGTGCCGCGGGATCACTCAAAAACGTGTGGACTGCCCGAAAGTGACGGCTGCTCCGTATCGACCCGAAAGACGTAGGTTTACGCCGTCCAACTCCGGGACAATGAACTCCCGGTCGACCGACTGGCGCGAGTCTATCGACGACGTCGACGCGTCGATTATCGACGGTTTCCAGAGCGGCTTCCCGATCGAAGCGCGGCCGTTCCGTGCCGTCGGAGAGGCGGTCGGTGTCAGCGAGGCGGAGGCGATAGAGCGTGTTACGCGGCTGTACGAGCAGGGTATTTTCCGCCGGTTCGGCGCGGTCCTCAACCCCCCCGTCATCGGTAGTTCGGCCCTCGCGGCGGTGCAGGCTCCCGACGAACGGTTCGGAGAGATCGCCGACGTGATCAACGGCTACCAGCAGATCAACCACAACTACCGCCGGGATCACGAGTGGAACATGTGGTTCGTCGTCACGGCCGGTTCCCGGGAGCGCCGCGACCAGATTCTCGCCGAAATCGAAGAGCGAACTGGCTGTACCGTGCTGGTTCTACCGATGCTAACGGACTTCTACATCAATCTGGAGTTCCCCGTCGTCAACGCCGATCGGTTCGCCCGCGAGGGGTTGGCCAGCGAGGGTTCGACGGATGCCAGCGCGACGCGGATCAGCGAGGATGCTGCGGGCGACCTCTCGCAGTTCGAGGGCGAACTGCTGCTGGAGATTCAGGCGGGCTTTCCGCTCTCGGCGACTCCGTACGCGGACATCGCCGAGGCGCTTGACGCCGACGTCTCGGACGTCATTAGGGCGATCAATCGCCTGCTAGAGACCGGCTGTATCAAGCGGATCGGCTGCGTGGTCAACCACGTCGTGACCGGTTTCGACAACAACTGCATGGTCGTCTGGGACGTCGACGACGAGGAACTCGACGAGCGCGGCGTTGCAGTCGGCGAACTCCCGTACGTGACGCTGTGTTATCACCGTCCACGCCGTCCCGAACTCGACTGGGAGTACAACCTCTTCACGATGATTCATGGACGGGATCCTGATGCCGTCGACGAGAAGATAGACGAACTGGCGGCCGAGCACCTGCCGTACGATCACGAACGGCTGTACTCGACGGAGACGCTGAAACAGACCGGGGCGCGCTACGAAGATCTGGTGTGAGCTACTCTGCGGTCGTATAGAGGATCGGTGCGACGATGACCAGCGCGAAGCCGACGAGCCGGTACATAATGTTCTCGGTCATCGAAAACGGGACCGCGATGAAGATGACGCCGAACAGAATCGCGTTCAGGGCCAGTATCTTGCGCGACCGGAGGGGGAGCGATCCCAGCATCACCAGAACGAACGTCAGTGCCAGCACGTGCCCGATGTGGTAGTCGAGCAGGAACGTGTCCAGCAGTTGCAGTGGAAGCGCGTTCATTGGTTATCCGATATTGCTACCGTGCGGATGATTAAAGTTCCGTTACTCCGCGGGTCATCTCTTATCCCATCGGGCCGGCGAGGTCGAGCGGTCGGATCCAGACGTACCAGACCAGCACGACCATCCCGAAGAAACTCATCCCGAACACGAACGTCCCGATAATGCTGTAGCCGGCGGCGTTGAGAAACCGGGCGATGATTCCGGGTATTACGACTCCCGCCGCAACGATGGCAATGGCCTTTGCGACCAGTCCGTAATCGGCCTCATTGCTGTTCGCGCTCATCGGTCACCACCGTCACGGGGCTCTCCTTCGATCATACCGGAGTTTGTAGCCGTGGCTCCCTGAATGGCTCGGTTCGGCTCGTCGTCCCGGCCCAGGACGACGCCCGGGTACGTTCGAGCGTCTAGATCAGCCGGTACACGCCCCGACTCTCCGAGACACGTCCCCGCTGGGCCAGTTTCTCCAGACTCGTCGTCACGTACTCCGCCGGAACGTCGCGTTCTGCGGCGTACTCGACAACCTCGTCCTCAGTCGGTGCGTCGAGCGTTCGCAATGCCTCTAGAACCGTTTCCTTCCGGGTCTGGGAACTCCCGCCCCGGTCGTCGAACTGCTCGGCGGCCGCGTCGATTTCGTCGGCGTCGAGCCCCGAACCTTCCAGATACTCCCGGTCGTCGACGCCGGCGTCCTCGATCTGGTTCTCTAGCTGGCCGAAGGAGTCGACGTTCGCGAACGCATCGCCGTGGTCGCTACGGTTGGCGAGTATCGACGCGCGCAGTTCGCGGGCGTGGTCCTCGTCGTCGGTCTCGGCGAACTTGTGTAGCCGGTCGAACTGGTGGGTCTTCCCGCACCGGGAACACTGTGCTGTGCCCTGGCGTCCCTCGACGAGCCAGAGATTACTGCAGTTGTTACAGCCGACGACCGCGTACATACCGCCAGCTTGTCGGTGGACGGTAATGAACGCACCGGCGACGGTCGGCGGTAGGTCCGGTCGACCTCAATCACCGGGCCCCCGACCGATCCGTCGGTCGCCCCGGGAGCCGCCCAGCCAGCTATTTACGATCCTCCTCCGTATGCCCCGGTATGCAAGTTCTCGGCCCGGACGACAGCGACTCGACCGAAGCCGTCGACGGCGTCCACCTCTCCCTGCTCGCCGGCGGCGAGGAAATGAACGTCCAGCGCTTCGAGATCGACCCCGACGCCGTCGTTCCCGAACACGACCACCCGCACGAACAGACCGGCGTCGTCCTCTCGGGGACGCTCACGTTCGTTCTCGCGGACGGCACCGAAAAAGTGGTCGGCCCCGGCGACACCTACGCGATTCCCGGCGGGGAGCCCCACGGCGCTGAGAACCGGACCGACGAAGTCGTCGAAGGCATCGACGTGTTCGCCCCGCCCCGGACGGATCCGGCGTGGCAGGACGACGTCGAGTGATCAGATCGCATCGTTCGGGTCGTGGTGCTCGGCCATGCGCCGGGCCTCCGTGGCGTACCGCTCGCGCAGCGACTCGTCGTTGACATCGCCGAGATTGCTCGGGTCGGCCTCGACCGCGGCAGTGGTCTCCCGCACGTCGGTAAACGAGGTGAGCGCCCGCTCCTTGCGGAAATACTGCTCGCCGTCCGTCGTCGCGTAGGTGAGAATGATCAGGTTCTGCTCGTCGTCCGAGTAGGTCCGTTCGACCAGCCAGACGCGGACTGTCTCCGGTTCCTCGCTCATAGTTCAGTCGTCTCCCTCTGGGCGCAAACCGTTTGTGACGATCACTCGACGGTCTTGTACATCTTCACGTGGGGGATGCCCGCTTCCTCGAACTCCTCGCCGCGGCGCTCGTAGCCGACTGACCGGTAGAAGCCGGCCGCGCGCGTCTGCGAGTGAAGTTTGAGTTTCGTCATTCCTCCTGCTCGGGCCTCGGCCTCGACGGCCCGCATCAGCGCCTCGCCGACGCCCTGCTCGCGCCGCGATTCGAGCACGGCGACTCGTTCGACCTTCCCGAGGCCGTCCTCCGGTTCGCGGAGCCGTGCGGCCCCGACCGGTTCGTCGCCGTCGTAAGCGACGAAATGTGTCGCGTGGTCCTCGTGCTCGTCATACTCCAACTCCTCGTCGACGCCCTGCTCGTCGACGAAGACGGTCCGTCGGACCGCGTAGGCGTCCTCGCGCTCGGCCATCGACTCGACGACTCGTACTTCGGTCATGAGAGTGGCGTACGGAACGGTGGTTGGTTAGCGTTACGACCCGTCGCTCGGGGTGACTCGTACCGCAGAAAATCGGAGACTGAGAGCAGGCGCTCTATGAGAGTTTCTCGATGTCCCCGGATATCTCTGATCTCCGGGTGCTCGAAAAGCGGTCTACGACAGCTTTTCGATGTGCTCGCCCAACGGGCGAGCGCCAGAGAAACTCTCTACGAGAGTTTCTTGATGTTCTCGATGACTGCTTCGGCGAACTCGCTGGTCGCTACCTTCGTACCGCCCTCGATCTGTCGTTCGAGGTCGTAGGTAACGGTGCCCGAGGAGATGGTCTCCTCAACGGCGTCCCGGATGAGGTCTGCGGCGTCGGACCAGCCCAGATAATCGAGCATCTCGCGGCCCGAAAGGATCATCGCGGTCGGGTTGACCTTGTCCTCGCCGGCGTACTTGGGCGCGGAGCCGTGAACCGGTTCGGCGAGACAGCGGCCGTGGCCGAAGTTCGCGCCGGGTGCGATGCCGAGCCCGCCGATCTGTGCGCCGGCGGCGTCGGACATGTAATCACCGTTGAGGTTCATCGTTGCGATGACCTCGTACTCGTCGGTTCGGGTGAGGAGCTGCTGGAGCATGTTGTCGGCGATGCGGTCCTGCACGACAACGGTGCCCTCGGGCTGTTCGCCCTCGTAGTCCTCCCACAGATCGTCCTCGACGATGACGTCCTCGCCGTACTCCTCTTCGGCGACCTCGTAGCCCCAGTCGCGGAAGGCTCCCTCGGTGAACTTCATGATGTTACCCTTGTGGACGAGGGTCACCGAATCGCGGTCGTTGGCGAGGGCGTAGTCGATCGCTTCGCGGACCAGTCGCTTGGAGCCGAACTCGGAGATCGGTTTGACGCCGATGCCGACCGGCCCATCGTGGATGACGTCGGCGATCTCCATGTCGTCTTCGAGGAAGTCACGGACCTGTTCGACTTCGTCGGTACCGGCTTCCCATTCGACGCCGGCGTAGACGTCCTCGGTGTTCTCCCGGAAGGTGATCATGTCCATCTCCTCGGGGGATTTGACGGGCGAGGGAACGCCGTCGATGTAGTAGGTCGGCCGGACGTTGGCGTACATGTCCAGCGTCTGCCGGAGCGCGACGTTGAGCGAGCGAAAGCCCGCTCCGACGGGTGTCGTCAGCGGGCCCTTGATAGCCACGCGGTGGTTGCGAATGGCACTGACGGTGTCCTCGGGGAGGTTCTCGTCATACTTTTCACGAGCGGACTCGCCTGCGTAGAGACGCATCCAGGAGATCGAGCGGCCGGTCGCTTCCGCAGCGGCGTCAAGTACCTTCTGTGCGGCCGGGCCGACGTCGGTGCCGATCCCGTCACCGTGAATAATAGGGATAATCGGGTTTGCTGGCACGTCGAGTTCGCCAGTTTCCTCGTCTGCGAGAGTGATCGGTTCCCCGTCCTCGGGGACTTCGACCTTGTCATAGCTCATGGTCGTTTCTACGAAATCAGGTTGGGGCTAAAAGCCCTGTCTTTTGCTTCTGATGGCGCAAATACTGCGACCAGTAGGCCTCTCGACGCCGGTCGGGAACTCCGGACGAAAGTACTGAAGGCAGTCGATTTCCACGATGGTGGTATGCACGTAATTGTCCACGGCGGCGCAGGCGAAGAGCCGAAAGCCCCCGAGTCCAGACAGGCAGTGCTCGACGACGCGGCTGATCGAGGAGTCACCGAATCGGCTCCGCTGGACGCCGTCGTGCGCGCGGTAGAGGTTCTCGAAACGTCGCCACGGTTCAACGCCGGCATCGGGAGCGCCGTCCAGAGTGACGGATCGATCCGGACCGATGCGGGAGTCATGACCGAGGACGGGAAGGCGGGCGCGGTCTGCTCGATGGAGGGTGTCGAGCACGCCCTCGCTGCTGCCCGAGTCGTCCTCGAAGAGACGCCACACGTGTTCGTCTCCGGCGAGCACGCCCGCTCGCTCGCGGGCGAGTACGGAATCGACACCGACGTCGACCTCTGGTCCGAGCGCTCCCGAGAGCGCTGGGCGTCGGAATCCCCGCCGGAGGGACCGGCCAGCGAGCAACTGGACTGGATCGAGGAGCATTTCGGCGATACGTCCTCGCGAGCGCCCGAGGATCACGACACGGTCGGCGCAGTCGCGGCCGAGGAGGGGCAGGTCGCCGCGGCGACGTCGACCGGTGGGCGCTGGTACGCGCTCGCTGGCCGTGTCGGTGACGTCCCACAACTCGGCGCGGGCTTTTTCGCGGCGGACGCGGGGGGTGCGAGCGCCACCGGGGCGGGCGAAGCTATCGCCCGGACCGGCGTAGCCCGGGCGGCGGTCGGCCACCTCGAAAGCGGCGACGATCCGGAGACTGCGGCGACCCGGGCGATCGACGAACTCGATACCGTGACCGGCGACTCCGCGGGCGTCATCGTCGCCGACGCGGACGGCACCGTTGGGAGCGCGTACAACAGCGACGCGATGCAGACGAGCGTCGCTACGGACTCGTCATCCGCCGGCGATACTGCGTAACGCCTTTTGCGCCCTCGGACGAGATACCTGTATGGCAACATCCGACGTCGATCTCGAATCCGAGCAGTACGAGAAACACCGCGAGGCTGGCGAGATCCTCTCTCAGGTGCGCGCGGAGACAGTCGAGCGGGTCGAGGTCGGCGAGAGTCACCTCGAAGTAGCCGAGTTCGCCGAAGACCGGATCCGCGAACTCGGCGGCCAACCCGCCTTCCCCGTCAACATCAGTATCGACGAGGAAGCGGCCCACGCGACGCCGAGTATCGGCGACGAGTCGACGTTCGGCGAGGAGATGATCAACCTCGACATCGGCGTCAGCGTCGATGGCTGGCTGGCCGACACCGCGATCACCGTCGATCTCTCCGGCAATCCGGAGCTAGCGAACGCCCCGGCTGAGGCGCTCGACACCGCCCTCGAGATGATCGAACCCGGCGTTCAGACCGGCGAGATCGGCGGGGCGATCGAGGAGGTCATCGACGGCTACGGCTACAATCCCGTCGTCAACCTCACCGGCCACGGACTGGGTCACTGGGAACAGCACACCGAGCCGACGATTCCGAACCGCGCCGTCTCGCAGGGCACTACTCTGGAGGTGGGCGACGTCGTCGCAATCGAGCCGTTCGCCACCGACGGTTCGGGCAAAGTCAGCGAGGGCGGCGACGAGGAAATCTTCGCGCTCGAACGGGAGGGCTCGGTCCGGAACCGACAGGCCCGGCAGGTACTCGATCAGATCACCGAAGAGTTCCGAACGCTCCCCTTCGCGACGCGGTGGCTCGACAGTTCCCGCGCGAAGATGGCGCTCCGACGGCTCAAATCACAGGATATCGTCCACGGCTACCCGGTGCTCAAAGAGGACGCTGGCTGTCTGGTCAGTCAGAAAGAGCATACGATCATCGTCACGCCGGAGGGCTGTGAAGTGACGACGGACTAGGCGTTGTTCATCCGCTGGCTGGTCCGCGATCCGCACGCCTGACACTCGGACACCCGGTAGGGCTCGCGCGAAAACTCCGCGTTCTTTTCTTTTCTGCTTTCGGTCTTGATCTCTACCGAGACCTGATGTCTCGTCTTCCGACCACAGCTCTCACAGCACTCGTGGATGCCGTCGACGGAGTCGTCGGTGATAGCCATTATACCAGCTTCCAGTCCTGAGAGAGATATAAAAACCCCACTCCGTTATGGATCGTTTAACGCCCCGCTATGGCTACGCCAGTGGGTTTTCGCCGAGACGAGCCGAGAGAGCTTTAGACCGTTCAAAAACGATTCAGACAGTACAACGCCGGTTTCATACCGTGATCGTCGCGGCGTCGTCCGATAGCCGACAGTATATGTGCGGGGCGGCCACACTGTCTCGTATGGAGCAGGTGTTCGCGCCGTGGCGAATCGATTGGGTCGAACGCGATAGCTCTCGGGACGACATCGACGAGTGTGTCTTCTGCGAACTGCCGGAGCAGGACGCAGACCGGCGAAACATGATCGTCGCTCGGAGCGAGCACGCGTTCGTACTCCTCAACAACTACCCGTACAACCCCGGCCACGTGATGGTGATCCCGCACCGACACACCGGGGAGTACGGCGACCTGGACGAGGCGGTACTGACGGATCACGCGCGGTTGAAACAGCGCACTCTCAATGCACTGGAGACGGCACTGAACCCCGATGGGTTCAACACCGGACTGAACCTCGGCAGCGGCGCTGGCGGGTCCATCGACGACCACCTTCACACGCACGTCGTCCCGCGCTGGGAAGAGGACACGAACTTCATGGCGACCGTCAGCGATACGAAAGTAATCGTCGAAGCGCTCGAAGACACCTACGAGCGACTGCACGACGCGTTCGCCCAGCAGGACGAGGCGACCGCTTCAGGACCGGAAACCGCAGTACTGATCGACAAATAGTCGTCGAAATCGCGTCTCCGGCGGCCGGCCGCGTATTTAAAACCCCGTCGAATATTGCGTTTCGTCTATAGATTTCTCAATCGCTGGGAAGCGTCTCGACCCCTCATAGCCCGGTACGGCGTAGCCGCCACCGTGAACAGCTACTATGACTGATCAATGGACCGTCGTAGTAGGGATCAAGCAGGTGCCCGACGAGGACGACGTAACGATCGATCCTGACAGTGGGACACTCAATCGATCGGGTGCGGATGCGATCCTGAATCGGCCGGACAGAAACGCTCTTGAGGCAGCGTTAGCGATCAAAGACGAGGTGGATGCGGAAGTCATCGCCGTGACGATGGGCCCGCCACAGGCGACGCCAGTTCTCGAAGAGGCAGTCGCGATGGGCTGTGACGATGCGGTGCTCGTCACCGACCGTGCGTTCGCCGGGAGCGACACGTGGCCGACGAGTCTCGTGCTCGCGGCGACGGCCGAGTATCTCGACGCGGATGTCGTGCTCGCTGGCGAGGAGACGACGGACTCCTCCACCGGTCAGGTCCCGCCGGGGATCGCCGCCCACAACGGCTGGGCCCAGCTAACCTACGCCGAAGAGCTAGACCCCCGGTTCGAGGACGATCAGATCGTGGCCAAACGTGACGTCGAGGGCGGTCACGAATACGTCGCTGCGGACCTACCGGTCGTTATCGCCTTCGCCTACGGCGAGAACGAGCCACGGCCCGCCGGACTCCACAGAAAGATCTACGCCGAGACCGAGTTCGAGGCCCGCGAGGTCACTGCCGAGGACCTCCCGATCGATACTGATCGGGTCGGGCTTGCCGCCTCGCCCACACAGGTCGGCGGGATGGAGACCGTCGATCCGGTCGAACGCGAACAGGAGCGGCTCGATTCGGCCGAGGAACTGCTCGAAACGCTCGTCGAGGAGGAGGTGGTCTAGATGTCGGACGTAGATATCGAGGATCACTCTGACGTCTGGGTGTTCATCGAGGAACACGACGGCGAGGTCGCGCCCGTCTCCTGGGAGTTGCTCTCGGAGGCCAAATCGCTCGCTGACGAACTCGATGAAGAGCTCGTTGCGCTCGCAATCGGCGAGGACCTCGACGACGTCGCCGAGGAAGCCATCGAGCGCGGCGCGGACAGGGTACTCGTCGCCGACGACCCGGTGTTCGAGCCCTACCGTGCGGACCCCTACGGCGAGCAGTTCCGCCACCTCGTCGAGGAACGCGAACCCGACGTGGTGCTGATCGGCGGGACCCACACCGGCCGCGACTTCGCCGGTCGGGTCGCTGTTCCCGCGTACGCGGGACTCACCGCCGACTGTACGGAACTCGGCATCGATGAGGACGGCCATCTCGAAGCCCGTCGACCGGCGTTCGGCGGCAACGTGCTGGCGACGATCAAGTGCGAGCGCCACCGCCCGCAGATGGCGACGATCCGTCCCGGCGTCTTCGCGACTGCCGAACCCGAACCCGATCACGAGGGCGAGATCGAGGACGTCGAGGTTATCGTCGACGAGGAGGACACGGTCTCCGAGGTCGTCGAACGCGAGGTCGGCGACACTGCCGATATCACCGACGCCGACCGCGTCGTCGCGGCCGGTCGCGGCGTCGAGGGCGATGTCGGACCGGTCGCTGAACTGGCGGATGCGCTCGATGCGGAACTCGCCGCGAGTCGCGCGGCGGTCGACGAAGGCTGGATCGACGGCGCACGACAGGTCGGTCAGACCGGGAAAACCGTCCGGCCGGACCTCTACGTCGCCGTCGGTATCAGCGGTGCCGTCCAGCACATCGAGGGGCTGAACGATAGCGACGTCGTCGTCGCTATCAACAACGACCCGAACGCACCGATCTTCGAGCACGCCGACTACGGAATCGTCGGCGACCTCTTCGAAGTCTGCCCCGAACTGGTCGAACAGTTAGAGGACGTCGACGATCCAGCGGAGGTGATCGCATGAGAGAGCATAACGAACGAGTGCGAGTACGCCGGATCCCCGCTCCGGAGGTGATCGCATGAGCGAAGATTCCGAGCGAGCGAAACCGCCCGCTGATCCCAGCTACGACGAGGAGTTCGACGCGATAGTCGTCGGTGCCGGCCCCGCCGGGAGCGCCTCGGCGCTGACGATGGCCCAGGCCGGTCTCGACGTGATCATGATCGAGCGTGGCGCCTACCCCGGTGCGAAAAACGTCTTCGGCGGCGTGCTGTACACGCCGACCATCCGCGAACTGACCGATATCGACGACGCACCGCTGGAGCGATACGTCGGCGAGAAGCGGTTCGGCATGCTCTCGCCAGAGGACGAGACGGCAGTCTCGATCAAACCGAACCAGTGGCACCAGGAGCCACACAACGACTCCTACACCGTCTTGCGCGGCGACTTCGACGAGTGGTTCGCCGAGCAGGCGGTCGAAGCGGGGACGACGCTGATCACCGAAACGACCGTCACCGATCTGATTCGCGAGGATGGCCGGATCGTCGGCGTCGACACCGACCGACCGGATGGCGAACTGCGTGCGCCGATGGTCGTGCTCGCGGAAGGTGGCAACTCGCTGGTCGCCGAAGGTGCCGATCTCAAGGACAAATCGCCGCGCGAGGACGTTGCGGTGGCTGTCAAGGAGGTCATCGAGTTCCCGGGCAACGGAAACGAGATCGAAGAGCGGTTCCGACTGACCGACGAGTCCGGCGCCGCCTATCACTACTTCGGCGATGGCGCCGTCGGCGACTCCTTCGGTGGCGCGTTCATCTACACCAACGACGACACGGTAAGCATCGGCCTCGCCTACCGGATCGAGGACGCGGTGACGACGCAGGCAAAGCCCGAGGAGACGCTCAACCAGTTCAAGTCCCATCCGGCGGTCGCACCGCTGGTCCGGGGCGGCCGTACTGTGGAGTACTCCGCGAAAACGATTCCGGAGGGCGGTGCGGACGCCATCCCGGATCTCGTCCACGACGGCGCGGTGCTCGTCGGGGACACTGCGGGACTGGTCCTGAACAACGGCGTCCATCTCGAAGGAACCAACATGGCCGTCGAGAGCGGCTACCACGCGGGGAACGCCATCATCACGGCGCTGGCGAACGACCGCACGGACCCGAACGCGCTGATGGAGTACCCACAGAATCTGGAAGACTCCTTCGTCGTCAAGAACCTCGAACGTTACGAATGGCTGATGGAGACGGCAGTCGAGGACAAGGACCTCCTCTTCCGTGATCTGCCGCGAGCGATCGCAGACGCCAGCGAGGAGTATTTCACGATCGATCGCGAACCGAAAGCCGAGCACGCCGAAGACGCGAAAGACCGGATCCTCCAGACGGTCGGCGGCTGGAGAGGCGCAGCGAAACTGGCCTGGCGGTACCGGAAGGTGATGACCTCATGAGCACGCAACAATCCGTAGACAACGCATCGCTCGAAGACCGACTGTACACTGTCAAGTACGAGGATCCCGGCGAATCACATCTCGACGTCAAAGTCCCGGGCATCTGTGAGGAACGCTGTCGTACCGATGACTGCGTCGACGTCTGCCCGGCCGACGTCTGGCGCGAGGGCGAGGACGGCGTCCCGCAGATCGCCTACGAGAACTGCCTGGAATGTAGCAGCTGTCGGTTCGCCTGCCCGCACAACAACGTCGTCTGGACCTATCCCGAGAACGGCTCCGGCGTCACCTACAGCCACGGGTAGCGCGCTCTCTGCGGTTTCCACTGTGACTCTAGCTTTTCTCACTCCATGGGAACGACCCACCCCCCATTCAAAAGAGGCACACATAGGACGGAGTATGACCGCAGCCCCCGGTGCCGACCCTGCCTCCGAGGAGGTCGACACGCTCCGCGCTCGTCTCAGGGTCGAACCTCCGTCGAGTGCAGGATGCGAGTTGCTCTCGGCGGCGTCCGAGTCCGAATCAGTCCGCCAGTCACTCTCCTACCCGGACAGCAACCGCGACGACCGTTCCTGTGAGTGTCACGCGGAAGTAACGCCGTCCAGCGACGCGTCGACACAGCCGCACCTTCTCAGCAAGAAAGTCACGGAATCGTGTGCCTGTCGGATCTTCCAGAACCACGCCTGCGTCTCCGACATAGAGGATGTCCAGGGCAACGAACTCGTTTTTTCGCTGACGATCCGCGGCCGCGAAGAGCTACGGAACATCGTCGCGGAACTCCGTGAGTCCGGGGCGACTGTTCGTCTCCAGCGTCTGGTCGATATGGATTCCGGGGGCGGTGGGGGCTCTACCGCGGCCGACAGCGTCGTCACCGACAAACAGCGTGAAGCGATCCGCTTTGCGTACGAACTCGGCTACTACGAGACGCCTCGCGAGGCCGACCTCGGCGACGTCGCTGACGAACTCGGCGTCTCGAAATCAGCGGCATCTCAGCGACTGAACGCGGTCGCCTCGAAACTCGTCGTCGGATTACTTCAGTCAGAAGATGGCGTCGGGCGTACAACCTCGACGGCGGCCGGGGCAGCAACAGACGAGTGAGAGGGCGGACGCTACTCCTCTGGTCGGGTTTCGGCAGTTTCGATCCCGGATAGCAGATCGGCACAGACGGCGTCGACGTCGTCTGAGACCGTTACTGTCACCGCGGGTGCGCGCTGTTTGTACCGTGCAGGCGGGTCGCCGTCCGGGCGCTTTGCTGTCGTTTCGACCAGCAATCCGGCGTCGTTCAGTTTCTCAACTTTCCTGTAGGCAGTCGACTGCGAGATGTTGCACTCCTCGGTGAGTTGTTGGATCGTCATCGGCTCCGTTGCCGTTCGGAACAGTTTGAGGGCCTCGTCGTCGTTGAGTAACTCGACGACAAGCTTCGGCTCGAAGCATTCGCGTATCTCGCGCTCGTTGGTCCCGCCGTCCGAGTAGAGCTGGGAGGTGCGGCTCATACCAGTACTGTGTATCTACTTCGCCAACACCGTTTGGCTGTAATATACAGTTGTTTATCCGTCGGCAGTTCAGGACGGTCGGCGTCCTGTCCGTCGATTCTTCGGTCTCACTGGAGGTGCCCTCTATCGATACCGTCGTCCAGGGGCCGACCCGGTGCTAGAGCGCTTCGAGGCCGTAGGTGACCGCGACGCCGACGTATTGGACGACCGACGCGTCCAGATCGCCGAGCACGTACGTAATCCAGGAGATCCACAGGAACTAGCCGAGTCATCACTCCCACCGGTATTAAACCCTCCAATATACAGCGTAGTTCCGATTGATCTGGCTGTGATACTGTATGATATGACCGGGCATCCCCTCAACGCTCGCCGATTGCACCGCGACGGACCTGCTGGCCCGCCCGGGGGATTTCGATAATGAACACCGGCGGCTACCGGTACGAACTGACCTGCGAGATCGACCCCGAACGTGAGCAGCAGTACCGCGAACTCGTCTCCGATGCGGTGGTCCGGTGGATTGCCGTCGATGGGCTGGCTGGCTTCCGTCCGATGAGCGCCGTCGACGGGACGTGTGTCCGACTGCAGTTCGAGTTCGCGGACCGGCAGACACTCGACCGATTCACCACCGGTGAGGACCACCGCGCGACGCTCGACGCGCTTCGCTCGGTCTGTACGCGGGTCGAGACTGCTCGGTGGCAACCGGGTGCGGTCTCACTGGGCGGCTACGGATCGGTGTCTGTCGCTTCGACTACAGAGCCGACCTCTCCCGGGCAGTTATCGCGGTAAACCGACCCCCATCGCCCCGAAAGCAAATGGACGCGACTCCAGCAATACCGAACACCATGTCATCAACGACTGATCGGACGACTGCTGAGGAACTGGCGGCGGAACTAGATACGCAGTTAGACCGGATCTGCGGCGATTATCTTCGTGCTGTCGTCCGGTACGACGAGGGAAGTATCGAAATACAGCGTATGAACCCGGGAGCGAAAGACGGGATCCCACCCGAGAAGAAACTCCCCGTCCTCAAACGAACGACCGGCTATCAGCCCGTCGGCGGCCCCTACGGCGAACACACCGCGACCGTCTACAGCTACGAGGACGTGCTGGTACTCCACGCGCCCGTCACCGAGGACAGCGGCGTCGTCGCGACGCTCGACCCCGAGGCGGCGGCTGCTGTCCCACTGTCGGAGCTGCTGCCAGAGCACTGATGGGCGCGCCAGTTCATGGGTGCTTGATTCGTTCTCAGTTTCTGAGACCGAGCTATCGGCTTATGACGCGTCCAGACGAATCTCCCATCATGGGATCGAACACCAGCAGCTGTGAGTACTGGGACCCGTCCGAGTGCGAAGGGACCGCCCACTGCCCGGCACGCTGTCCGCGCTTCGTCGACGCGACTGGGTCGGCCTGGACCGTCCGGCCCTACGACACCGACGACCGGGAGGTGCTCCTCGAGATGTATCGAAAGTTCGATTCCACGGACCGAGCGCAGGGCTTGCCGCCACTGACCGACGAGCGCCGGGCGGAGTGGGTCGACATGCTCGTCGCCGACGGTGGCAACTTCGTCGCGACTGCGGACGGCGATATCGCCGGCCACGCCGTCTACATGCCAACCCACGAGCCCGAACCGGAGCTAGCCGTCTTCGTTCATCAGGACTACCAGTCCCGCGGGATCGGCACAGAGCTCTGCAAACACATCATCGCGAGCGCGTCGGCCGCCGCTCGCGATGCGCTCGTCCTCGAAGTCGAACCCTCGAACCGAAGAGCAATCTCGATGTACGAGCGCCTCGGTTTCGAGCGAGTCGAGCAGACCTCTGACCGCACAGGGATCGGCCGCCGTGCCCCCTCCTTCGAGATGCGGCTCGAACTCTCCTCGTCGAGCGCACTCGCGACTCGTCACCCCCCAATCGTCCGCAGCTAACACGTTCCTTTCGTTGTCGATCGGTTCCAGTCTCAGTTCTCCGGGGATGCGATACGGATACCCCCCGTCGCCGCGTCGATATGCACCCGCGCATCACCCCCTTCTAGCTCCATCGGAACGATCCAGAAACTGGTTCCCCGATAGGGGTCGTCGACCACTTTGATCTCGTCGTGACCGGCCTCTTCGACCGCCTCACGAGCGCGTTCGAGCGCGCGCTCGGGAGAATCGATCGCGCTCGTCTCCTCGGAGACGCGAACCGTCGTTACCGGAATCGGCGATTCCCTGACGATCCGCTCTGTGACGCTTCCCACGAGGAGCCTGTCGATCCCCGTCCGACCATGGGTGCCCATCACGATGGCGTCCGCCGCTGCATCGTCGGCGGCCGCCAGGATCTCCTCGTGTGGAGCCCCGTGCCGTAACTCCGTCTCGACGTCCACGCCAACCCGTCCACAGGTCCGCTGGACTCCATCGAGGGCGGTCTCGCCGGTCCGCTCCAGTTCGTCGGTAGAGTTCCCCTCGAGTTCGTCGTACTCGCTCGTGTTGACGACGTAGACCGCGTGGATCGTCGCTCCGACCTCGTCAGCCAGTGCTACGGCGTGCTCGAGCGCCCGCTGACTCCCCGCGCTCCCGTCGGTCGGCAGCAGGATTCGTCTGTACATACCCCACTCTATGGGGATCGGATACAAAACGATGTGGACCCGATCAGGCTCCGGCGTCGTCCTCGACGGGGAACCAGACCAGTTCGTGATCGGCAACGAGTCCCACGTCGACCCGGTCGCCGAGTTCGAGTTTCTCGCTGTGGTTGTGCATACACTGTACCGTCTCGCCGCTATCGAGTTCGACGCGGTACAGTACGGTCGGGCCGAGATAGCGTCGGTATGTGATCACGCCGTCGGCCTCACCGTTGCAGTTGCACGTCGTGAGCACGTCGTCGGGCCGGACCAGTACGTCGAGTTCGGTGTGGTCGTACTCGGACTGCAGGCCGTGGACCTGCTCGCGGGGGAGGCTATCGACAGACGTCTCGACCTCGTCTCCCTGAACGTAGCCGGAGAGAAAACTGGCGTGGCCGAGGAAGTTCGCGACGAAGCGAGACGTCGGTCGCTGGAAGACGGCTTCGGGCGCACCGACCTGCTCGAGTTCTCCCTCGTGCATCACGGCGACGCGGTCACTGATCGACAGCGCCTCCTCCTGGTCGTGAGTGACAGAGACCGCTGTCACGCCGGTATCTTTGACGATCCGTCGGACCTCCTCGCGCATCTCGACGCGCAGATCCACGTCGAGGTTCGAGAACGGTTCGTCGAGCAGGAGAATCTCCGGTTCGGGGGCGAGCGCCCGTGCGAGCGCGACGCGCTGTTGCTGGCCCCCCGAGAGCGCCTCCGGCCGGGAGTCGCCCTGGTCGGCCAGACCGACGAGTTCGAGCAGGTCTTCGACGCGCCCGTCCCGTTCGGCGTCGGGCAGGTCCTCGATGCCGAACGCGACGTTCTCGGCGGCGGTCATGTGCGGAAAGAGCGCGAAGTCCTGAAAGACGACGCCGACGTTGCGGTTCTCCGGGGGAACGAAGGGTCCGTCACCGGCCTCGGCGGCCGTCTCGCCGTCGATCCGGACCGCCCCTTCGTCGGGGCGTTCGAGGCCGGCAATCAGTCGCAGCGTGGTCGACTTGCCACAGCCTGACGGCCCCAGTAGCGTGATGAACTCCCCGTCGACCACCGACAGCGATAGTTCGTCGACGGCGACTTCGGGACCGTAGCGCTTGGTTGCACTGTCGAGTGTCAGAATCGTTCGATCGGCGGTCGGCGTCTCGCTCTCCTGTCGGTCGGCCGAACGCTGTCTCTGTTCCGACGGTTCCCCGACGATCTCTTCGTGTTGTCTAGACGTAGCCATTGTGTCACCCGGGTGCTGTTCGTACCAGTATCTCAGCGCGTTTTCCTGTTTAACGGGCCGGCGATTCCCAGCGTCTGAGAAGAGTTCTGGGGCGTTCTGACCATTGCCAATTAATATCGTGCGCCTCGGTATCATTCGTATGAGCGTGACTGGCCTCTGTGAGGTCTGTGAGCAAGCGCAGTCAGTCGATCAGTGTCGCAACTGTGGAGCGATGGTCTGCCGAACACATTATCAGGAGGATATGGGGATCTGTGTCGAGTGTGCCGTCGACACCGATCCGTCCTGGGGCGGGCCGACCCAGCAGTTCTGAGCGTTACTCGACCAGAACGGCGTTGACCTGACCGGTCTGACCGGGTCGGGAGGTCACGCGGGCACGCCCTTCGGTCGTCTCGATGACCGCACCTTTCGTGATGATGTTTCGTCGAGCGTAGTTCGGGTCCGCCGCGTTCTCGGCGACGTCCTCGATCTCCGCCTGGACCGTCTCGTCGCCGTCAGCGACGCTTGCGGTATCGATGTTGAGTGCGCGAACTTTGCGGGTGCCACCGCGTGCGTCGATGGTTCGGATCGACGTCTCGCCGAGGCCGGTCTCGGTCGGTTCGCGGCCGAGTTGGTGTTTCTTGCGGTCAGTGTTCGGTCGGAGTCGCCCGCCTGTTCGCTTTCGCATAGAGCGTCCGTGGTCTACCATACAGTGGAGAAACAGCGGGCAACACTTGAATGGATCGACTTGTGGGCCGAAGACCGGCAGGTTTACCGAGCGCGTCCTGTACCTGCAAGACATGAGCCTCCGGATCACCGTCGCCGCGCCGTTCCGCCAGAAGGGAGCCGAACGGCTCGCCGAAAACGAGTTCGTCGTCGCGCTGTCGCTTGACCGGGACTGGTTCTCGCCGGATCAGGCGACCCGACTCGTCGACGTTGCGACCGGGCGTGGCCTGCTCGACCGGTCGGACGGCCACGTCGAGATCACGTTCGACCCGAACGAGGTCGCGGTTCCCGACGGCTTCGTCCCCGACGAGGAGATCATCCAGCAGCGATCACCCTTCGAGCAGGCGCTCTCGGCGCTCGAAGACGAGGGGATCGAGAAACAGGCGGCGGTCGCGGGCATCAACCGTCTCCAGTCGGACCTCGGCGTGACTATCGAGACTGCCGCCGTCGTCTTCGGGCGCCGGAACGGGGTCGACCTCTCGGATGTAGCGCGGCAGGCGCGGGAGAAACTGGGCGGGGAGTGACATCCTCTCGGACGCTTCGAGAGAACGCAAAGCCGAAACCCGCCGAGCGCGAGCATTCGGTATGGTCGAGAAACGCGTCACCGACGGCGTCCGGATCGCCCAACTGCTCTCCTCGGAGATAGACGGGCGCGTCGACGGTGCGCTCGGGCGGCTCTCAGTGACGAATCCGGACCGGGCGGTCTCGGGGACTGCCGACGGTGACCGCGCCTACGATATCGAGTGGACCGAAGAGCGAGTCGAAGACCCGGACGATTCCAGACGCCAGCACGCAAGCGGCGAGGGCTGCCGGATCGCACAGGCGTTCGCCCACGACGACCGGGTCCGGATAGAGCTCTCGGCAGGCCAAGAGGTCGCGGCGGACCGCGCCGAAAGCGAAGGGCTCCGGGTTCGTCCGAAAGCCGTCCATCGGCCGAAGACGCTCGTCTTCGTCGAGAGCGGCGCAGAAACGAAGCGTGCGGCGGCCGTCCTCGATGTGGTCAGCGCGGCACTGGCAGAAAACGACGCGTAAAGCGGCCGCGAAAACCGTCTAGTTGTTCTCCTTGTAGAGGTTCACGAGGTCTTGCATCGACGCTTTGGCGTCGCCAAAGAGCATGCTCGTGTTGCCCTCGGCGAACAGCGGGTTCGGAATCCCGGAGAAGCCGGGGCTCAGGCTCCGCTTGTTGACGATGACCGTCCCGGCCTCAGAGACGTTGAGCACGGGCATTCCCGCGATGGGACTGGATTCGTCGGTGTTCGCCTTGGGGTTGACGACGTCGTTCGCGCCGGTGACGATTACAACGTCGGTCTGGGAGAAGGTCGGATTGACCTCCTCCAGTTCGCGCATCTGCTCGTAGGGCACGTCGGCCTCCGCCAGCAGGACGTTCATATGCCCCGGCATCCGGCCGGCGACCGGGTGGATACCGAACTCCACGTCGACGCCGTTGTCCGCGAGTTCACCGGCTAGCTCGGCGACGGCGTGCTGTGCCTGGGCGACGGCCATCCCGTAGCCCGGCACGATGACGACTCGGTCAGCGACGTCGAGCAGCATCTCCACCTCTTCGGGGGAGGTCTCGGTGATGTTCCCCTCGTAGATGTCGTCCATCTCCGCCTGGTCTGGCTCCTCGCCGAAGCCGCCGAAGAGCACGTTCGTCAGCGACCGGTTCATCGACTCACACATGATCACGGTGAGGATCATCCCGGCGGCCCCGACGAGGGTGCCGGCGATGATCAGCGCGGTGTTGTTCAGCACGAACCCGGTCGCGGCGGCCGCGAGCCCGGAGTAGGCGTTCAGCAGTGCGATCACGACCGGCATGTCCGCGCCGCCGATCGGAATCACGAGCAAGACGCCGAGCAGCGATGCGGCGGCGATCAGGAACCAGTACGACGGCAGCAAGTCGCCCTGGAGTTGTGCCGCCAGCACGTCCGGCTGGGTGACGAGGTAGCCACCGGCCACCAGCGCCAGTCCCAGCGTCAGGAGCTTGACAGCTTGTTCGCCGGAGTATCGGACCGCCGAACTCGTCACGACGCCGTGGAGCTTTCCGGCTGCGACCATGCTACCGAAGAAGGTGACGGCGCCGATGATCCCCGAAAAGACGGCGGCGACGGCAACCTCTGTCGGGAGTACGCCGCCGCCGATCTGTATCTCGATCAGTTCAGCGCCGGCGACGACGGCGGACGCGCCGCCACCGAAGCCGTTGAATACGCCGACTAGCTGGGGCATCTCGGTGCGGTCGACCCGGAGTGCCAGCACCGTCCCGGCGGCCGTTCCGACGATCAGTCCGCTGAAGAGAACGATGGGCGAGATGATCTCGAACCAGACGACGGTCACCGCGACGGCGACGAACATCCCGGCGGCCGAGATCAGGTTGCCCCGCATCGCGGTGCGGGGGTGAGTCATGTCCCGCAACCCCTGGATGAACATCATCGCGGCGAGCAGGTATGCAATCGGCAGTACCCAGTCGGGCGCGACGTCCAGCAGCATCAGGCGCCACCTCCCTTCTTGAAGTCACTGAGCATCTTGTGGCTGACGAGATATCCGCCGACGACGTTGACCGTCGCCATGACGACCGCCAGAAAGCCGAGGACGGTCGCTATCGTGGATTCGCCGGATCCGGCTACGACGACCGCACCGACCAGCGTGATTCCCGTAATCGCGTTCGATCCGGACATCAGGGGCGTGTGCAGGTTCGTCGGAATCTTCGTGATGATCTCGTAGCCCAGGAACGCCGCCAGCACGAACAGGGTCAGGTTCTGGATCAGGCTCATCGGTTCGCCTCCGGTCGGTCCGCAGTAGGTGCGTGAGTCGTCTCGATCATTCGTCTACCTCCGTCCTTTCCTGCTCTACTCCTTCCTCTTCTTCCTCTTCTTCCGCTTCGTCGTCGAGATGCGGATCCCGAACGACGCCGTCTCTGGTTAGCATCGTATCGTCGATGATTTCGTCATCAGTATCGACGACTACCTCGCCGTCGTCGAGCAGGTTCTCGAAGAAGTTCACGACGTTGTTGGCGTAGAGTCTGCTCGACGTGCTGGCGACGGTCGCCGGAACGTTCGTCGGGCCGATAATCTCGACGCCCTCGTGGGTGATCCGTTCGTCGGGCTGAGTGGGTTCGCAGTTGCCGCCTCGCTTTGCCGCGAGGTCGACGACGACCGAGCCGGGAGCCATCTCCTCGATCATCTCAGTGGTAACGAGTTCCGGTGCTGGCCGCCCCGGAATGTTCGCCGTCGTGATGACGACGTCGGCCTCGCCGACAACCCGGGTCATCATCTCGCGCTGTTTCCGGATGAACTCCTCGTCCTGTTCGGTCGCTTGGCCCTGATCATCGGAGGCGTCGTCGTCGGTTTCGAGATCCAGTTCGACGAACTCCCCGCCGAGGCTCTCGACTTCCTCTTTGACCTCCGGCCGGATGTCGTAGGCCTTCGTGGACGCGCCGAGGCGTTCGGCGGTCGCGATGGCCTTCAGTCCGGCGACCCCTGCACCCACGACGAAGACGTCCGCTGGCTGGATGGTTCCGGCAGCGGTCATCTCCATCGGTAAGATCTTTGGAAGCGTCTCTGCGGCCATCATCGTCGCCTTGTAGCCGCTGATGCTGTCCATTGCCGAGAGTGCGTCCATGCTCTGTGCCCGACTGATCCGCGGCATCAACTCGAGTGCGAACGAGGTGACGTCTTGTCCGGCAAGCGTCTCCAGTTCGTCGTCGACGTCGTACGGACCGAGCAGTCCGATGACGATCTGGCCTTCCTGATAGCGGTCCGTCTCGCTCTCCGCTGCGGCACCGAGTGCTCGCACCTGAAAGAGGACGTCAGACCGCTCGAAGACGTCGTCGTCATCGACTATCTCACACCCGACAGCCTGGTACTCGTCGTCGCTCCATCCTGCATCGTCGCCCGCTCCGGCGGCGACGAGGACGTCGAACCCGTCTTCGACGAGTCCCTCAGCGACGGGTGGAATCAATGCCACCCGAGTTTCTTCGTATCGTTCTTCTGGGACACCGATTATCATGTGTTATGCTTACACCTTTCTGGAAACTATCGGGTAATAACACCGTCGAAACGAGAAGCGGCGCTGGACCGCTTTTACGCCAATAAATGCCGCTATACTGACGATGTCGCAAGTGAAGATCTGCCAACAGATCACGGGTCGAACAGCAGCCACGAGTGAGAGACGAACCCGGTCGTGTCGCTCCGCGCTAGTAGCCGAAATCGGCCCGAATATCCGAGACCTTCTCTTCGCTGGCGTGGCCATGAACGAGCCCTCTGAAGTAGAACTCTCGTGCAACGCGTTCGAGCGCGTCCTCGTCGTCGGGGTCGAGGACATCGGCGTCGATCAGGTCCCGGAGGTCCTCGGCGATCTCGTCGCTCGTGTACCGTTCTTTGATGATACCGTCAATCTGTGGCATAGTCGGTGTCAAGGAGTACACGAACTTCAATCATCCGGCGGTTCAGAACGCGCCGAGCGTGGCCGGTAGCTCCGTCGCCAGCGCCGCCCGTTCGACGTGTGCGTCGGCCCGGCTATCCGGGTCGGGGCCGCCCTCGTACAGCACCTGAATTGCTCGCATACCCGTGTCTTTCGCGCCGTGAACGTCGGTCCGTACCTGATCGCCGATGTACACTGTCTCCTCCGCCGGCACCGATAGCGAACCGAGGATCGCCTCGAACGCACGCGAGTCCGGCTTTCCGGCCGAGAGTTCACCCGTGACGATCGTTTTGTCGAAGAGGTCGCCCCAGCCAAGCGTCTCGATCTTGTCCCGCTGGGCGACGACCGGGCCGTTCGTCAACAGTCCGACCCGGTAGCGTTCGCGAAGCCGAGCGATCAGCGACTCCGCGTCGGCGACGGGCACGAGCGAGGCGGCTATCTCGTTGCGGTAGGCCGTCGCCGCGGCGTCCGGATCAGTGTCTGCGTCGTAGTTCTCGAAGATCTCCGAAAAGATCGGTGCACGGGTCTCGTCGGTCAGATGGCGCCCGTGTGCGCTCTGGTACTCCTGTCGCGTGGGCAGGGGGGCGTCGATGGAGGCCATCGCGTCAGTCAGGATCGTTCCTCGCTCGCGGCGTGGGATGGCAAGCGTCTCGTCCAGATCGAAGACGACAGCCGACAGCGTCATATCTACTACTACGTGGCAGGGGATTTGAGCCTGTCTGTCGCGGATATCGCTATCTGCCCTTCTCCGGCAGTGATCGGTATCTTGTAGTGGACTGCTCTCGCACGAGCAAGCATGAACTTCTTCGACCGACTGGCCGACCGCATCGAGACGGTCGACAGCGTCGTCAGCGTCGGCCTCGATCCCGACACGAGCAGGATCCCCGAGCCGCTCCACGAGTACGACCTCCCGCGCTTCGCGTTCAACCGCCGGATCATCGACGCGACGCACGACCACGCGGCGGTGTTCAAGCCCAATGCCGCCTTCTACGAGGACCCCGACGGCTGGCGCGCGCTCGAAGAGACCATCGCTTACGCGAAGGGGAAGGACGTGCCAGTGATCCTCGACGCCAAGCGGGCGGACATCGGTAACACCACGCGCCAGTACGCCGAACTCGTCGACCCGGACGCCAGCAGTACCGCCGCGGACGCCATCACGGTCAACCCCTACATGGGCCGGGACTCGCTACAACCGTTCCTCGACACCGAGACCGCTGGCGTGTTCATCCTCTGCCGGACGTCGAACCCCGGCGGCGCGGACCTGCAGGACCTCGAACTCGCCGAGGGAGACCTGCTCTACGAGCGCGTCGCCGCGCTCGCGGACACGTGGAACAAGAACGACAACGTCGGACTCGTCGTCGGCGCGACCACGCCGGAGGAGTTGGAGTCGGTCCGCGAGCAGGTTCCCGACCTCCCCTTCCTCGTCCCGGGCGTCGGCAGTCAGGGCGGCGACGCCGAAGCCGCGGTCGAACACGGTCTCGCCGACGGTGTCGGCGTCGTCAACTCCTCGCGAGGGATCATCTTCGCCGGCGAGAGCGCCGGGCGGGGCGAGGTAGACGTCGACCAGTTCACGGGCGCGGCGGGCGACGCCGCAAAACGGCTGAAAAAACGGCTCAACCAGTATCGGTAGAATAGGCATACTAGCGGGACAATGCTTACCGAGCGCAGTCCGGACGAGATCGATGAAGTTCCCCTCCCGACGTAGATACGTTCGGTTCGCTGAGCGTTCTCCTTGGGAGCAATCTGGTCATCTCCAGACTCTGGAACCGGACGCGCGACCGGCCGATCAGACCGACCGGGTGCGATACCGGTCGATCTAGTGTTCAACTGCTCGGTGCAGTGTACGTTTCTGTTGCGTCGGCGTCGCCCTCGTCGGGGTCGTCGACGTACACCAGCACGTTGCGGTCGTTGCCGTCGGTCGCGAAGTTTTCCGTCTCGTATTTGAGGGTGTAGGTGCCGAAGATCTGCTGGCCGATCTCGTCGAAGATGTCCGTAATATCGTCCCCGTCGGCGTCGAAGGTGTAGTCCTCGTAGTCGGGGTCGTTGGGGACTTCCCCGGAGATATCATCGAAATCACTCACCGCCGCACCGGAACCGTACGCGATCCCGTAGATCGTCGTCCCGCTGTTTTTGGCATCGTTCGCTGGCACTTCGCCCCCTGACGTATCCCCGTTCCCGAGAACGATCATGAAGTCGGGAGCGTTGTCGCGGTTGTTCTCGGAGGTGTCGAATTCAAGCTGAGCCTCGGAGATTCCAGAACCGACGTCCGTGCCACCGCCAGCACTGAGGCCGTCGATGTCGTCTTCGACCTGGTTCTGATCAGTTCCAAGCTCCGAGATGAGGGATGCGGAGCTATCGAACTCGACGAGACCGACGTTGACCGTCGGGTCGAACCCGCCGACGTTCGCATCGTTGTCGGTATCGGTATCACCGCCAACGAGCGTTATTGCACCGTCTTTAGCGTTCTCGATTTTGCTACCCCCCATAGATCCCGACGTATCCATCACCAACATGATGTCGGCGAGGGTTTCCTCCTGTTCGCCACCGAAAGCGACGTCTTCGATCTCTTGGCCACAGTACCCGTCACCGAGCCCACCGACTGTCTCCTCGCAGAGTTGGAAGTCGCTTGCTTCCAGATCGCCCTTGCCGCCCGCAGCAGTGTCCACGCGGGCAGTAGCTTCTACGGTCGGGAAGGCGCTATCGTCGATGCTCTCGATGGTGACATCGAAGTCGTCCTCGCCTGGATCCGGCACCTCACAATCCGGACACCCCGGTTCCCTCAGGCACCGCTCCGCAGTGAAATCGAAGTTTGCCTCGAATTTGGTCTTCTTTTCGAGGCCCGAATGCTTGGGAACCCACCACTCGAAGCCGATGTAGCCGGTGTTGGAGTTCTCGATGCAGTAGTCGTCATCGTCGCGTTCGCCGCAGACGCCGAATCGGACAGCGGTCATCGGCCGCCGTCGGCCGTGGTCGTCGTCGTAGTCGTCATAGAGCGGCGCAAGCGCGGTTCCTTCCCGAGTACGGTCGAACACGTTCAGCTTCGTATGTTGGCCGCTGGCGATCTCGACCCGGCAGATCGGTAGGTTGCTCTTCCATTCGAAGCCGACCGGCTTGCCTTTCTTGTCAGTGATGACCTCCTCGACCGTGATACGGAGGTCCGGAAGCGGCTGGTCTTTGCTGCGTGCGGCGTACCCGGTACCCTCGATGTGGATCTCGATGCCCTCTTTGAGATCTGCCAACTCCTTGGCCTTCTTCCCGTGAACGTGCTCGTCGACGTTGTGATCGGTGATCCATCCGGGGTCGTACTTTTCGGCGGGCGCCGTCTCCATGCTGCTCGTGTTCTTCCGCGGGTAGGCGTAGTAGTGGATACCCTCCCGGTCGAACGGATCGGCGACGTAGGGGTCGCCGGAGATGTGAACGCCCTTCTTCAGCTTGTACAGCACCTTCTTGAGCGATCCCTGGGCGATGATCGGCTCGTAGGGCTGGTAGACGTTGTCTCCCCGGTCGTCGTGGCCGTTGCCGCCGTTGCCGCCGTTGCCGCCATTACCGTTCTCGAAGCAGCACACGTCGATGTTGCTGATACCCTGCCCGGTGGGCGTCGAGAACGTGGCACCGTCGAGGATGACGGAGTCATTGAAGACGTAGACGTTCTCTCCCTCGTTTCCGCCTTTCACACTGACGATCAGGACGGGTTCATCAGAGGACAGCGTGACGGTTCCGGAGGTCCTGGCGTCGACCGTGATCGTGCCACACTCCCCCGACGCCGTGTCGCCCTCGCTGAATCCTCCCCCGAAGAGTTCGTCTCCCTGGAGATCACCGTCTTCGAACCGGCCGAGCCGGTCCTCGTAGTCGTCGCAGTCGTAGTTTCGGGCACCGGGTTCGGGGAAGCGGGAATCGTCACCCGTAACGATGATCTCTTCGATCTCGTCGGTACCGTCGGTACCGTCGTTGACCGGCCCCATGACCGTCGGGTACATCGGGCCGTTGTTGCCGTTGCTCGGCGGCTTCGCGCCGTCGAACTCGTCGTACCAGACGCGCGCTCGGGCCAAGTGCGCGAGCTTCTTGTCGACGTGGACATCGCGGGCTTTGAACTTGAGTTTGCCCGGCTCGTTACAGAGGTGGTAGCTCAGCGTCGCCTCGCCGCCATAGCCCGGCTTGACCCCGTGGAAGTCGATCAGCGGGTCGCCCGGATCGGTGTACTTGTTGTCCGTGCGCAGGCCCGAGCTGAGCGGGTCTTCGACGTCGACCAGGGCGCCGTTCAGCTCCCCCCCGTCGCAGTAGTCGATATGATCGTCTTGCATCGCGTCGTGGTTTCTGTCCGGGAAGGCCTCGACGTGCTTCCATTTGCCGCTCTTGTAGAACGATTCCTGCCAGTCCATCGCGACCGGGACCTGATATTTGTCGTTTCCGTCCTCCTGTTCGCCTGCGGCGACGCCGTGCGCGCCGAGCGCGACCCCGATGCCGGAAGCGCCGATGCCAGCAAGCACGTTGCGTCGTGTGATGTTTCGGTTGGATTCCTTCGACATGCTTTCACCGTGTGCCCCGGTTTGCTCGGGAACACTACACAAAATGCTGACCGGAGGGGGCATGATATATATACACAACAAGATAGATGTTAGAGAGCTATCTTCTGTAGTCGAAGTAAGATCATTCTTTATTGACTGGCAAGTATATAATATATAATACACGTGTAATTGTCCAAACAAAATAATGCCTATCGAATCGGCCGTTGGCATCGTCACGGCGGCATGTGAACCAATCGGCGACCGGGACGAACCGAAACGACCTTGCCGATCCGGGTCACGCCGCGGCCTTTTGAAGCGCCGTTTCGCCGATGTTGGTACCGTAGTTGGCGCTCTGCGAGAGCGAATCGACGGTCGCCACAGCGGTGGGCCTCGCAAGGGTCGAGGCCCGTCGATGTCGAACCGTCGTCGTCAAGTTCGCCAGCGTAGTCGGTGACGCCGCAGAGGGGTTGACCAGTCCGGGCCGCTCAGTGCCAGTAGTAGCACCTTACTGGCGCGATAACGCAGGTTACCAAACGATGCCATTCTTTACCTGCTGGAATATATTTCATTACTTTCGGGAGGGCGACTGCATCCGAAAGTGGAACGATGGCAGCAAGCAACTATGTCGCTACCGGGAGCCGATCCGGGAGTGATCGGGTATGAGCCAGACCGCGGTACAGGAGGGAGCATCTGTGGAGGCCGATCCGGGGGAGTCGGCCGAGGGCGACCACTCGAGCGTCGAGCACGGGCCGATCGACCAGGAGCTCGCTTTTCAGATGTTGAGCTGTCGGCGACGCCGCCACGTCCTTCACTACCTCCGCCGGGACGGCGGCACGGCGACGCTCCGGACGCTTTCGCGACAGATCGCGGCGTGGGAAAACGATATCGAGCCCGGCGACGTGACGTACCAGCAACGGGTCCGGGTGTACACGGCACTGCGCCAGTCCCATCTCCCGAAGATGGACGATGGCGGCGTCGTCGAGTTCGATCCCGACCGGTCGACAGTTGCACTTACCGACGCGGCTACCCAGCTCGACGTGTATCTCGACGTCGTCCCACACGACGGTATCCCGTGGAGCAGCTACTACGCCGGTCTCGGCGCGCTCTGTGTCGGCTTCGCCGCGCTCGTGGTGGTCGGGCTCCCGCCCTTTTCGGTCCTGGCGGGCGGAATCGCCGCGGTGCTGTTTTCGGCCCTGTTTTTCGTTTCCGGTATCGCACACGTGCTGCACGACAGACGAATGCAGATCGGGGCCGAGGGGCCGCCACAGGGTGATCACTGATGTCGCACATCCGCAGAAAGCTCAGTGCTGCCGCACGCCTGTTGCTTGGCTTCGCCCTCATCATGATGCTCTGTCTTGTCGGCGTCGTTGCCGTTCCCCAACTGGTCGGTGCCGACCAGAGCTACGTCGTCACGTCTGACAGCATGTCGCCGGCTATCGACGGGGGTGACGTCGTGGTCGTCACCGAACGTACCCCCGACGAGATCGAGGAAGGCGACGTGATCACGTTCACCCCACCGGGCGCCGACGACCGCCGGACGACACATCGCGTCGTCGACATCGAGGAGGATGGCGGACAGATACAGTTCGTCACGCAGGGCGACGCGAACGACACCCCGGACGCACAACCGGTCGCGGGCGAACGGGTGATCGGCGAGGTGACCCTCACAATCCCCTACTTCGGGCGGTTCGTCGCCTTCGCCCAGACGTGGCTCGGGATCGTCTCACTGATCGTCCTTCCGGGGATAGCCCTGATCGGCACCGAGATCTGGGAGCTACAGAAGGCGAAAGGCGCCGACGAGCCTGATGCAGAGGGAGACGAACCGGCCGAGGCCGACGACAAGGAGGTGAGAAAACAATGAGCCGACAACGTAGAGTCGCACTCGTTGGCGTGATTGCCGTGCTCGGGCTTGTCAGTCTCTCGATCGGGATGTCCGGCGGACTGCTCAGCGACGGACTCTCGCTGGACGGCAACGAGATCGAAGGCCCTGATGAAGTAAACGACGAAACTGGGCAGCCGACGGCCGACGACACGCCGGAGAACGAGACGGACTCCGGAGAGGAGGTTAGCGATCCGACTGACGAGGAGGGTGACGAACCGGTCGAGGAGGAATCAGACGATGCTGACGAAGACGAGTCGGATGATGAAGACAGCAGCGAGGAGTCCGAGTAGCGTTCGCCACGTATTTTGATCGGCCCGTTTTCTCCGACCAGCGGTCATACCGTGAGGGCTTGTCCGCTTGAGGGACACACTGCGTGATTTCTCACCCGCTCGAACGCCAGTAGCTTCTCTCGTCTTACTTCGGCCTCCCTTTGTGATGTCGTTTCCCTCGTCGACGTCGGCGGGACTGCGTGTGAGAGGGCTCAGAGTACTCCGCCAGCAAATGAAACTGGGTACTCTTTCACCGACATCTCCAGCGTACCACTAAAAATCAGAACGTCGAATGGCAGCGTGGCACCGAACTGCGACGGTACTTCGGCTCCCGCCAGCACCGTCATTGCCGTCGTCTCTGCTCTATTGTTCCTAGAACGGATTCGACGGATCGTCGTTGTGGCGGCACTGCTCGGTGTAGAAGCCGAAGTCGAACTCCAGACGATCCTGCTGGACCTCGTTGCCGACCTCCTTCGGGAGACACCACTCGAAGCCGATGTAATAGGTGTTCGACGCGGTTGTGCAGGCGGGATCGTCGGAGTCCAAATCGCCATCGAGTAGGGCGCCGCCTTCGAGTTCTTCAAGAACTTCCCGCAGGGTCCCTTCCGCGATGACTGGCTCTTTGCCGTACTGATAGACGTTGTCGCCGGGCTCGACCATCTCGCCGTTGCCGCCGTTGTCGCCGTTTTCGAGACAGCACACGTCGATGTTGCTGATACCCTGCCCGGTGGGCGTCGAGAACGTCGCCTCATCGAGGATCACGGGCACTTCGAAGACGTAGACCTGCTCGCCCTCGTCACCGCCTTTCACACTGACGATCACGACGGGACCGTCCGACGAGAGCGTGACGCTTCCGTCGTTCGTGTCCCTACTATTGACTGTTATTTCGCCACAGGGTCCGTTAACCGACGTCTCCTCTTCGAACTCCTCTCCGAAATACTCGTCTCCGTCGAGGTCGCCCTCGGCGAACTGTTCGAGCCGCTCCTCGTAGTCGTCACAGTTGTAGTTTCGAGCCGCCTGACCGAACCGGTCGTCGCTGCCCGTCGTGATGATCTCGTCGATCCCCGATGTTCCCTCGCCGATTTCGCCGCTTACGGAGCCCGCACCGTTGGTCGGGGGATACATCCCCTCGTACATGTCATACCAGACGCGCGCCTCCGCCTTGTCAGCGAGGTGGTCGGTCGGTTTATTATCGGCATTCTTGTCCTCAAAGCGGAGGTTCTTTGTCCGGAACCAGACCCAACCGTCGTTGCCACAGAGGTGATAGCTGAGTGTCGTCTCCCAGCAGTCGCCCGGTTTGACATCGTCAAGGTGGACGAGCGGCTCGTTAGAATTGTCTCCCGATGTGATATCCCTGCTGTGGTAGTCGATTATCGATCGTTTCGAGCTGTTGAGCGGATCCTCGAAGTCGCTGAGTTCGTACTTTTCATGTTCACAGATACCCTTTTTTAGATCATCCTGGGTACCGTCAGTGGGGTGGGCATCAGGGAACACGTCGATGAGTTTCAGCCCGTCACCCATGTCGTATGCTTCCTGCCAGTCCACAAATAGGTCGAGTTCACCCGCGACGATCTCGTTGTCGTTGAGGTGATTGTCGTCGGTAAACAGCGCTGATGTGCCAAGCCCTCCGAGCGCTGCACCGGTGCCGGCAGCGCCGATTCCGGCGAGTACGCTACGTCGATTGAGTCGTCCGCTGTTTTCGTCTGCCATAGTTTTTCCACGCGACAGACGGCGTCTCGCCAACTGCCACGTATCAGATAGTGCCCGGTGATGGGGCGTATATATATACAAGCTGATGGTTCGCTAGACGGAGTCTTTAGCTCGCAAGCATTCGTGTAACATGTCGTAGCAGCGGAATAATATAGCTATTAGAAATGGCTAATAGCGACAATTAGACGCCGGCACGGCGGTTCCATCTGACTCTCACGGACGCGGTGCAGCCTTCTGAAGCGCCATTGTGGACCTGAGAGCTATCCAAAAAGTCTGACCGAACTCCCAGCGACCGTTTCAGTGGCTGCGTTGAATCACTAGATAGCGGCGGAACGAGTCAGTAAATCAAAGGAGTTGAAGCGGGAGGATGCGAGTGTCTATGACGCAAATCTCCCGCTTCACTGGGGAAGTTGTGCCGATTGCTCAAAACGTTACTGGCGATGGAAGCGAATCCGCCGCCCCGGAAGGTGGCGGCGGATTCGCCGACTATGCTCTTGTTTCCCTACATTGTCTACGGATTTACCTCGATGCGTCCTACCGGATGACGATTGACCTGCTCAAGGAAATGCCACAAATAACCGGGGAGATCGGCCTCAGCGCGGCCGATCTCCCCTCTCCATCCACGTTGTGTAAAGCGTTCGACCGAATCAGTATGAGCGTCTGCCGAGTGCTGCTGCGCCAGTCGGCGCAGCTGCACGATCCCTCGAAACACGGAGCTATTGACGCAACATTCTACGAACGATCAGCTGCGAGCCGCCACTACTGCCAGCGAATCAGCTACCGCGTCCAGAAACTCAAAGTCACGAAACTCGTCGATACAGAGTCTCAAGCCGTCCTTGACGTACACTGCTCGACGAACCGGGAAGGAAGCGACGCAGACCTTGCCGAGCAGATCGCCCGCCGGAATGCGGGCGATCTGCGGTCTCTTGCCGCCGATAAAGGTTATGACAAGCAGTCACTCCGTGAAGCACTACGTGATCTCGACATCAGACCACTGATCAAGCATCGTATCTTCGCGCCGTACGACCACGCACACAACGCCAGAATCGACGAAAACCGCTACAATCAGCGCTCTATGACCGAAACCGTGAACTCGGCTGTGAAGCGCTCGCTCGGCTTCGCCGTGCGAGCGCGGTCTTGGTTCCGTGAGTTCCGCGAGATTGCCTTGATGTGTGTTGTCTATAACATAAAGCGCTTCGTCAAACAATGAATTCCAACGCCTTACAGCGATTCAACACGGCCGTTTCAGTCATTCACCGACTGGCCGTCACGCAGCGGGATCGGACTCCTCGTCCCGGTCTCCCTCCGAGTCCGACCCGTCTTCCTGCGTCCCAGCGGAATCAGCCGCTGGCTCGTACTTGTACAGTATAGAGTCCTCTGTGACGTAGTAGCACTCCGCACTGGAGTCTTCGATGACGCGCCGATCGCTGTCGATGGCGACGTCGACGAGCCCTTCGAGCGAATCGACTTCGATCGTCGGTTGGTCCGCAAGCGATGCCGGCAGGGATCCGGTCGTGATCCAGTCGTCGAACTTCCTGCGGTCGGCGTGATGTCGTGTATCGGCGGGGATCTGCAGATGGCCGCGTTTCTCCGCGCCGACGACACCGACGAGACCCACCAGCGACACGACGAACAGCAGCGGTGCGCCGAGCGTTCTGAGCGAACTCCTCTCGGCGGTTCCGGCGACGGTTTCGCTCCGATCCCCGAACCCTGTATCGTCCATCGTCGTGTCGACGCTGTACGTTTCGCCGTCTGGGGTGATGACGAGCACGTCCTCTCGGACGTGGCTAACCGACTGGTTCTCGACCGTGCCCTCGATCTCCGACCGGGCGACGATTCTCGCGTCGGTCTCTCCGGGGTCGGCACCGAGGTTCTCCTGGATCCTTTCGACCCGCTCCTGAAGATCGCTCACGTCGACCGACGAGGCGACGGTGTGGGAATCCCCGGCCGCGATCGAGGCCGACTGTTCGCTGTCGAGCGATTCTGTCAGCTCCCAGTACACCTCCTCGCCGTCGCTCGACTGCAGTATCAACAGGAGCTCCGTCTCGACGTCGACGGTCCCGTTCGCCGTCTCGTGTCGGTACTCGTACTCGACATCTAGCTCCGGCGAGACGCGTGTGAAGTACGTCCCGCGGTTCTCTAACACGTCGCCCTGCTCGAACGCTTCGGTGTCGTTCTGTACGACAGCCGAGTGCGTAAACTCGCCCGAATCCGTCCACACGACACGCTCCTGGTCGCCCTCGGTATCCGGACCGGCCAGCGTCGTGGCGGTGAACGCCCCGCCGATCAGCAGTAAGACGACCAGGGCGACGACGATGGTCGTGTACCGCGCCGCAACGAACCTGCGAAGCCCAGCCAGCCGTTTGTCGGAAGTCGATGCCACTCCGTGTCGATTGTCGTCGTCGCTCATGATTGTCTCTCCCCCAGAATCGTTCGTCTTGGCTGTCGCGTTCGAATCGTCCCCGTCCCGAACAGCAACACCAGCGGCAGGGCGAACGCAGCGCCGATCACGCCGCTGATCGTGCCGACCGCCAACCACGGATGCACCGAATGCAACGCCTGTATCGCCGAGGGCGGCAGGACGGCCAGATACCGGTACTCCGCAACGGTTCTGACGTAGTAGCCGGTCTCCGGTGGTGCCGTGATCTGCACCGTCGCGTTGGCTTCGCTACGCTGCCCGAGATACTGCTGTTCCGGCTCGACTTCGACGCCCGAACTCGCCGGTTCCATCACGGCGTAGCTGGGTAACAAGCCGCTGTTCTGTGTGGTGACGGTCCACGTCGCCGTCTCCCCCTGCGGGATCACGTCCGGCCGATCGGAGTCGAACTCCGCGCTCACGACCCCGTAGTCCTGGGTCCCCCCGGCGGCGAGCATCGTCCCTGCCGCCGTGGCGACGATGAGCAGCGTGAGCACCCCGATCACGAGCCCGGCGTTGTAGACCCCCTTTCGGGACTGCGTTCGATCGCGGTCCCGGCGTCGACGCCCCTCGCCGAGCAGTCCACTCAGGAACGCTCCGGCGCTCACGAGCAGGAGCAAGAAGGCGACCCACTGCACCTGCAGCAAGGCGGTGATCCCGAGCGCAGACGCGACGGTGTGTTGCACCCGCTCGACACCCGACTGGACCGTCGACACGGCCGTCCCGAGGTTCGGGATCACGACGACCTCGCCGTTTACCTGCCAGGCCTTCGCCAGGACCTGCCCCTCAGTAACTAGCGGTTCCCCATCGTCCTGATCGGTAAACGGGTTCGCATCGCCTTTCGTGACGTACCCTTCCTCGGTTATCTCGACGACCCGATGCGTCGTGACGTCACCCCCGTGGACCTCCTCGGACTGGAAGGTAATCACGTCGCCCTCGTCGACGGAGCCGGTGAGTTCGGCGGGGATCGCGACGAAGCCGTCGCCGGCGTCGATGGTTGGCTCCATGCTGCCGGTTTCGGCATAGGAGAGCAGGATCGGCTGACCGAGGGCCTGGCCGGCGAGTAAGGCTGCGACGAGGAGCAGTAGCACCACGACGACACCGGTCTCGACGTAAGATCGCACGCTCATATCCGCACAAGATCGATCGGTGACTCGACATGCGAACGTCGGTTCCTGATGGTTGGCTTCCGGGTGCTTTCGAGTGGGTTCATCCCACGATGTACTCGCTCCAGTATCGGTATTTTATATGTGCTACATACTCCCGGTAAGAGCCATATTCCACACAGAACTTTTCAGTTACTTCCGCTCATCCAGTCCACTGGCATGATTTTGATTCACACGATTTGCGGGTCGTGTATTCAAAAAGAAGCCGACCCAGAACGCGCGATTTAGTGCGAGATTTCAGTCGTCGGCAGTCGCCTCGGCTGTGATCGTCAGATCGGTCCGGCTCTTGATGGTAGTGCCTCCTGATTTGACTGCGACCCCAACTACAGCCGAATCGCCCGGTTCGAGGACGTTCTGTCCGTCGAGACCGCCGCGCCTCGTGATTTCTCCTCGAACTCGTTCGCAAAGTTTGCGTCACATGTCATCACGGAGATCCATTCGTTTCCGTCGACGACGTAGACACCGAACCTAGAGGTGAACCAACCGTCCATTCCACAACCGCTGAATAGGAACGAGATCTCTTGGGTCCCCTTATTAGTGACCACGAGGACATCGTCCATGAGCGTCTCGGCATCAGGATTCACGCCACTGCCACCGGCGTCGGTCTCCGTGATAGTGAGGGAGAGTTAGCCGTTCGTTTCGGTGACGTACTCACCGTTCGGGCCGTCGCTGGTCCGCAGTCCCAGGAATGTGCCACTATCAGAGGTGTCATTGACTGTAAGGTCGCGATCTGCTTCGACCGAGGCGAAAGCTTCGGACCCGAGGCAGCGAGGCCCCGCCTGCCGCCGTCGTCTCGAGTCCGAGTATTTTTCGCCGTTTCAGCTTGGAGCCCCTGTCTTGATGGGGGTTTCTGTTAGACCTGTTCGGCGTCGGCGTGGATGGTGATCGTCTCCAACGCTTCCAGGAATTCGTCGGCGTTTTTGTCCTTTTTCAGATTGAAGAAGAGACCGGTAGTGAAAGTTTCCCCCTTGCCGAGCGTGGGTTGGCTAGAATCGGGTTCCCTACGAAGGAGCGGCCCGGTGGGCGCGACAGCACCCTGGTTCCCACTGTAATCGTCGTCGAAGCCATCAGGACCAAAAGTCATGCCCAGTCTGACCTCTTGAGTGCCTGAGTTCCTGATAGTCAACACGTTCTTGAACTCGACAAGGGCACGGTCGTTAACGCCACTTCCGGCCACACCGGTAGCGTTGTCGTCGAAAGTCAGTTGTATCGTTCCGGGGTCGTCCGTTTCCTCCGCGTACGCGTCGCCGTTTGGACTGTCGGCGGGTTTGATTTCGAGGAATGCATCTGAGTCGTCGGCGACATTGACGTTGATGTCGCGATCAGCCTGCACCTCGGTAAACGCACCACTCCCTGTTATTGCCGCCGCGCCGGCGGCGAGCGATCCCGTTCCGATCAGAAATTTGCGTCGTTCCATTGTTGTCTCACTTTAGTTTGTCGTACGCCGGTTCACCCACTGACTCGTCAGCACCCACACGTCGACCGTCGTTCCGCTGCGGCGCACATCGTGTTGCACCACGGTGTCCCACTTTGGTATATACGACCAGCATCGACGGAGAGAACGCTTGTGCTATCGAAATAGAGCCTATGGAGCGTGAACAAACAGTCTGTTCCAATCGGTTAAGATGCTTATAATTCGTACGTGTGTACTCGTAGCAATTCGCACGAATGCGGTTCCCTCTGGCACCTGAAGAAGCGTCCTTCCGTCGACGTCTCTCGAAGTCATAATCAAACTGTACAGAATAACTCAAATATAAACTACATACCCAAGTAAACGTATCTAGTCCAGTTCTTTGCTTCGTGATTTCAGACCGGCTATTCGAACTGTATTCTCGTATCCGCCTCCGTCCGAAGTTATGTGAGGTTACCCCAAGATAGCTGGATATACTAAAATGATACTGCATTGAACTCTTGATCGAGCAATGAGTGTATCTTCCGACTCCTCGGTAGGATCGAAGAGCCCTTCGATCGGACACGGAGAGTTCTCGAGAGATACGGTTCTGGAGGTATTGAGCAACCAACGACGTCGATTCGCGATCCACTACCTCAAACAGCAGTACAGTTTCACTTCGCAGCGTCCCGCCCCCGTCGATATCGGCGAACTGGCCGAACAGATCGCAAGCTGGGAGTACGACAAGCCGGCCGAGCACCTCACCGCACAGGAGCGGAAACGAGTCCAGAACGCGCTGCGGCAGTTCCATCTGCCGAAGATGGACGATTACGGGTTCGTCGACTACGACTCACAGCGGGGGACCGTCGAACTCACCGAACCCGTCCTGAACTGTGATTTCTACGTCGACGTGTTACCGGAACGCGGCATCCCCTGGGGGACGTATTATCTCGGGTTAGCTGGCTTTTGCACGTTCTGTGTCGCCGGTATCGGGCTTGGAATCGCTCCGTTCTCGTTCTTTTCGCCCTTCTCGTGGCAGGTCTTTCTGGTCACCGTTCTCGCGGTATCGGCCATCGGGCATTACTACGATAACAAGTACCGGATGCGGGTCGGTGCCCGCGACAAACCGCCGGAGGTGGCAGACTGATGAGACGGAACAGTCGACTCGTGGTCGGGGTGGTCGCGCTAATCGTTGCACTCCTGTTGATCACGTCTACCGGATCGTTCAGTGCGATGACCGCCGAGCGCCCGGCGCAGGTGACTGTCGTCGACGATCCGGACGCGTATCTGGGCGTCGAACAGGAGACCGAACAGGCCGACAATGGATCCACGCTGAACCTCACCGTCACCAATCAGTTCTCTGGCGGCACTGATCTCGACGAAATGAACGTGAGCGTCGGTGGGGAGAGCCAGGAGATGAGTCTCGACGCTGGTGAGAGTGAGACGAAAACATTCGAATCAATCGACTGTGGCGATCCGATCACGATTGAGGCGAGCGGCTCCGGTGTCGAGGTGTCGCTCGACCGAACGGTCGAGTGTGAGTGAGCAGCCCCCCTTTCAGGGCCGCGGTGCAGCCTTCTGCAGCGCCGTTTCGGCGATGTTACCGCCGTAGTCGGCGCTCCGGGAGAGCGAGTCGACGATGATCCCGAGTAGCTGTGCCTCGTGGGGATCGAGCGTTCGCAGTTCGTCGTCGATGCGGCGGCTCCGCTCGTCCAGTTCCAGGATCGACTCCCGGACCTGGTGGGCGATCTCGCTCGATCGGGAACTGTCGTCGGTCAGCAGCGCGTCCATCGCCTGATCGATGATGCCGGCGGCCTCCTCGTGGAGGTCGACTATCTCGTCGGTGACGTCCTCGGGGATATCGTCGAGCTGGAGAGTAAGCTTGCTGATCTTGGCCGCGTGATCGGCACTGCGTTCGAGCTGGCGCGCGCTGGAGTGGTAATCGAAACAGTCCTCGCGCGGGAGGCCGAGTTCCGTGGCCGCGCTCGTGTTCCGGAGCGTAGCCCGGAAGGTTCGCGAGACGACGAACCAGAGCCGGTCGACGTCGTCGTCCCGCTGGATGACGTCCCGTGCGAGGTTGTCGTCGTTCTCTACGAGTGCCGTCACCGCGTCCGCGAGCATCGACTCGGCGATCAGGCGCATCCGCGTCACGGCGTTCGTGATAGATAGCTCCGAGGAGTCCAGTAGATCCTGCAGGACGACGCGCTCGCCGGTCTCTTCGAGCACTTCGACGCCGATCAGGCTCTGGGTGGCGCTCCGGATCGCGCGGCGCTGCTCACTCGTGATCTCGTTGCCTTCGAGAGCAATCATGTCGAAGCCGCTGACGTACATCGTCATCACAGCTCTGGTGAGTTGGTCGCCCTCGAGGTCGGTCACGTCCAGCGTTCCCTCGGTGTGTTCCTCGTCGGTTTTCGGCATCAACAGAAGGGAATCGTTCTCGACGTAAAACTCGACCTCGCTCCCGGCCGCGACGTCGTTCTCCGTCGCCCACGATTTCGGTAGCGAGACTGTGTACGTCGAGCCGCCGGTGATCTGGACTTTCCGCGTCTCCATACCTGCCGTTCGGGCGTGCGATACTAAACTCCTCCCATCTATAGAGCAGCCGTCTCTGATCACTCCGCGAGATTGCGCCGCCCTGATGGCTGTTTCCGATTGTTATGGGTCGTTAATGAACTAAGAAATATATATCTATATGGCACTATTTATTGATCATAGAAGCGTATTTAGACCTCCCATCTCCACAGTATTTGTGATGGCAAATCACCGGGAGTCTGGTGACCGCCTGAACAACTCGTCGCGTCGTGGGTTCCTTTTGACGGCCGGAAGTGCCGGGTTAGCCGGCCTCGCTGGTTGTGTTGCTCGTGGACAGAGCAGCGATCTGTCCGGTGAGATTGTTATCGACGGCAGTGATACGGTCTTCCTGCATACCGCGGCCGTCGCAGAGGAGTTCCAGTGGCAGAACAACCAGGTTCGGATCCCGATCCGGGGCTCCGGTACCGGGGCAGGGTTCCAGCGGTTCACCGTCGGTGAGACGGACCTGCAGAACGCGAGCAGGCCGATCACCGACGGCGAACGCGAGACCGCCGAAGCGAACGGCATCGAGTTTCTCGAACTCGAGGTCGTGCTGGACGGGATCGCGCTCTACGCCAACCCGCAAAACGATTGGTGTGATACGCTCACCGTCGAGGAACTCAATCGGATTTGGGGCTCCGACGCGGACGCGACGCGCTGGAGCGATATCGATTCGGACTGGCCCGACGAGGAGATCGTCCTGTACGGCCGTGACTCGCACTCGGGGACGTTCGATTACTTCACCGAAGAGATCAACGGCACCGCTGGCGACGTCACGGGCGATTACAACAAGACGTCCGACACGAACGTCATCGTCCGGGGCGTCCGGGGCAACGAACACGCTCTCGGCTTCGGGGGCGCAGGCTACTACTACGAGAACGAGGAGGACCTGAAACTGATCGCCGTCGACGACGACAACGGCGGCGTCATCCCGACCGAGGAGACGATCGGCAAGGCGTTCGAGGACAACCCGGGCGACGACGCGTACACGCCGCTCTCCCGGTCGATGTACGTTTACGTGAACGTGGCCGAACTGACACGGAAGACGGTCCGGGAGTTCGTGAAGTTCTTCTTCCATCGCGAGGACCCGGACGGGCCCGCGGTCACGCAGAGAGTCGCCCCGCGGGTCGGATCGTACGCGATTCCGGATTCGCTCGTCGATCGGGAGGCAGAACGGCTTCGTGAGGCAATCGAAGAGGTCAACTAATGGCAGGAATGGACACATACTCCGGTGATTCGGGGCTCACGGGTGCGGGAACGGGCGGCGAACAGATCCGGAACAAACTCGTCAAATGGGTGTTTTTCGCCTGCGCGTTCCTGTCAGTCCTGACGACGGTCGCGATCATCGTCGTCCTGTTTCGTGGGGCCTGGACCTTCTTTTCGGAGGTCTCTATCGTTTCGTTCTACACGAGCGCCGACTGGGCACCACAGCAGAACCCGGCACGCTTTGGCGTTCTCTCGCTAGTCTACGGGACGCTGATGATCACTGTCGGCTCCGCGCTCGTCGCCCTGCCTGTGGGAACGGCGACGGCAATCTATCTCAGCGAGTACGCCGACGAACGGATCCGATCGGTCGTCAAACCGACGCTCGAGATCCTCGCCGGTGTCCCGACGATCGTGTACGGCTTCTTCGCGCTCTCGTTTATTACGCCGGTTATCCAGCGGGTCTTCCCCGAGACGGGGACGTTCAACGCGGCGTCGGCGTCGATCGTTGTCGGGATCATGATCATTCCGATGGTCTCCTCGCTCTCGGAGGACGCGATGAGCGCAGTCCCGGACGAACTCCGTAACGCGGGCTATGGCCTCGGCGCGACGAAGTTCGAGGTCAGCACTGATATCGTCGTCCCCTCGGCCGTCTCAGGGATCCTCGCGTCGTACATCCTCGCGGTCTCGCGGGCGATCGGTGAGACGATGGCGGTCGTACTGGCAGCAGGGTTGACCCCGCAGATCACGGCCAACCCGCTCGACCCGGTCCAGACGATGACCTCGTACATGGTCCAGGTCGGGACTGGCGACGTCTCGGTTGGCTCGGTCGGCTACCAGAGCCTCTTTGCGGTCGGAATCACGTTGTTCGTGATGACGTTCGCGATGAACGTGCTGAGTCTGGCGATCAGATCGCGATATCGGGAGGAGTACCAATGAGCTCTAAAGAGACTGACGGCGGCGTCGTCGAGGATCGGTTCCCGCTTGCTGGCGGCGAGCAGTTACAGCGCAAGCGCCTGTACGGAAAGCTATTCGTCGGCGTCTGTCTGGCCGCGACGATGGTCGGTATCGTCGCGTTGGTCGCACTCCTCGCGGACGTGGTCTCCGAGGCGTGGGGCTGGCTGACCTGGGAGTTCCTGACCTACCCGCCTTCGCGGTTCATCGAGAACTTCGACCCCTCGATGTACGGCAACCCGGAGACGCGTCCCGCCGGGATCTATCCCGCACTCATCGGTTCGATCTATCTCATCATCATGACCGCGATATTCACGCTGTTTCTCGGCGTGGGTGCGGCGATCTATCTCGAAGAGTACGCCGCCGACAACTGGCTGACAACTCTGATCAACGCCAACATCTCCAACCTCGCGGGCGTCCCCTCGATCGTCTACGGTCTGCTCGGACTGGCGATGTTCGTCCGGGCGCTCAACACCGGATCGAGTCTGCTCGCCGGCGCACTGACTCTGACACTGCTGATCCTCCCGATCGTTATCGTCTCTTCGCAGGAGGCGCTGCGGGCGGTGCCGGACTCGCTCCGAAACGCCTCCTACAGCGTCGGCGCGACGCGCTGGCAGACGATCCGGAACGTCGTCCTCCCGAACGCACTCCCGGGCATCATGACGGGAACGATCCTGTCGCTCTCCCGGGCGATCGGCGAGACGGCCCCCCTCATCATGATCGGCGCGGCGACGTCGATGTTCGTCCCGCCGAACGGCCCGCTCAGCGCCTTCGCGGCGATGCCGATGCAGATCTTCGACTGGGCACGCCAGCCAGCAAACGAGTTCCAGCACGTCGCGGCGGCCGGGATCATCGTCCTGCTCTCCGCGCTACTGCTGATGAACGCAACGGCGATTTATATCCGAAACAAATACGACACACCCACATAATCCATGAGCGACACAACACTCGGCACGACGACGGCGACGGAGACCGACACCGAAACAGACGACGAGGCCGGACGGGAGTTCGGCTCTCAGGCTGACGACGAGATGGCACCATCGATCGCCACCGTCCGGAACCCGATCCTCGAGGCGGAAGATCTGGTCGTCAAGTACGGCGACATTCAGGCGCTCCAGCCCGTCTCGGTCGGCCTCCCGGAGAAGGAAGTGACGGCGATCATCGGCCCCTCGGGCTGTGGAAAGTCGACGTTCCTGCGGTGTATCAACCGGATGAACGATCTGGTCGACGCCGCCGACATCACCGGGAGCCTGCGCTTCCGTGGGAAAGACGTCTACGACGACGACGTCGATCCGGTCGCGCTCCGGCGGAAGATCGGGATGGTGTTCCAGAAGCCGAACCCGTTCCCGAAATCGATCTACGACAACGTCGCCTACGGCCTCCGTATCAAGGGCCAGACCGAGGACCTCGACGCGGCCGTCGAGCAGGCGCTCAGACGCGCCGCGCTCTGGGACGAGGTCAAAGATCAACTCGATTCGTCGGGGCTCAACCTTTCGGGCGGCCAGCAACAGCGGCTCTGCATCGCCCGGGCCATCGCCCCCGATCCGGAGGTCGTCCTGATGGACGAGCCAGCAAGCGCGCTCGACCCCGTCGCGACATCACAGATCGAGGACCTGATCGCCGACCTCGCCGAGGAGTACACCGTCGTCGTCGTCACGCACAACATGCAGCAGGCGGCCCGCATCTCCGACAAGACCGCGGTCTTCCTGACCGGCGGCCAGCTCGTCGAGTTCGACGACACCAACAAGATCTTCGAGAACCCCGAGCACCAGCGCGTCGAGGACTACATCACGGGCAAGTTCGGATAGGATAACAACTAACCCGATCCCGCCCTTTAGCGGGTGTATGGGATCCGGTCGCGATCCGATCGAACGTGCCGCCGACGAAGGCGTCGACCTCTACGAGGTGTCGACGTGGGAGCCCCGCTCTCGACTCGACCGGGTGCTCGTGGGTGCGGAGAACAAAAGTCGTCGGCTCTATCGCCTGCTGATCTGGCTCGCGTTCGGATTGTTACTTCTCTCCGTCATCGCCCTTTCAGCGCTCGTCATCGTGGCGGAGTTCCAGTTCGGCAACCTCGATGCCATCACCGATCCGGTCGTCACGACGCTCATTGCTCTCTCGGTCGTCCCCGCGTTGATTCTGGCCGGATACATCTGGCAGACGGACGTGACCACCGACGAACCGGTCGCACTACTCGCCGTCACGTTCCTGCTCACGATGGTCCTCGCCGGTGCCGCGGCGCTGTTGAACGAGGTGGGTCAGGGTGTCGTCACCGTGCTCGGGACGGCCGCACTCGGCGAGGCGGTCGGTGGCACCCCTGTGATGCTGTTCCTCTTTTTCTTCCTCGTCGTCGGTCCCGTCGAGGAGACAGTGAAACTGCTCGCAGTGCGGTTGTACGCGTATCGCGACGACCGCTTCGACGCGGTCATCGACGGTGCGGTGTACGGCGCTGTTGCAGGGCTTGGCTTCGCGACGATCGAGAACGCGCTCTACATCACCCGCCCGCTGGACTCGGTGGCGACGGTGGCCGACATTCTGGAGACGGCGAGCGGGGCGACTGCCGCCAGATCACTCGCCGGTCCGGGCCACGTCATCTACTCCGCGCTCGCCGGGTTCTACCTCGGGCTGGCGAAGTTCAACCGCGAGTACGCCGTCCCGCTGGTCGTGAAAGGACTCTTCCTCGCCGCCGTCATCCACGCGACCTACAATACGGGGGCGAGCATCATTCCTGACTGGCTCGTCGAGACGACGTCCATGTCCTCGCTCTCGGCGGTCCTCGTCTACGTCCTCGTGTTCGACGGTGCCGCCGGCTACTACCTCTATCGAAAGCTCAAGCGCTATCAGGACACCTACAGATCGGTCGATGCGGGTCAGTTAGACCGCGATCCGACGCCCGTGCTGACCGAGTTCGATGGATCGACCCACGCCCCGTCTATCGCTTCGGGAGCACCGCCGGTCGAACCGCCGGTCGTGCGTTCCGAGGCGTCGAGCAGTCCGGCTATGGAGGATACGACGAATACGGCCGACAGTGGCGGAGACAACACCGGGGGCGAGGAGGCGTCGGCTCCTGATTCGCGGCCGGACGAAGGGGACTCAGCCCGGAGGAGCGGAGCGGGAGACACGCACGAGGAGGGATCTGACGGGAGCACCGAGGGGGACCGATCCGAAGAGAGCAGCGAGGGGCTGGACAGATCCCGTGGCGACACCAACGACTCCCTCGACGACTGGGAGTTCTAGTAGCCGTCCAGCATCCGTTCTGCGTACTTTGCGATGACGTCGACTTCGAGGTGGATGGGAGCGCCGACCGATTTCTCCGAGAGCGTCGTCATCTCGTAGGTCGTCGGAATGATGGCGACGCTGACCGACTCGTCGGTCCGGTCCGCCACGGTGAGACTGATGCCGTCGAGGGCAATCGAACCCTTCTCGACGACGTACTGGTCGAACTCCTCGGGGACGCCGAACTCGAACTCCCAGTCTTCGCCGACCTGACGGATGTCACGGACCTCTGCGACACCGTCGACGTGTCCCTGCACGAAGTGGCCGTCAAGGCGGTCGTTTGCTGCCAGCGCGCGTTCGAGGTTGACGGCATCGCCCTCGTCGAGCGATCCGAGATACGTCTTCTCGACGGTTTCTGCGGCCAGAAACGTCTCGAACCAGTCGTCGCCGAACTCCTCGACGGTCAGGCAGGCACCGCTGACGCTGATGCTCTGGCCATGTTCGAGGCCGTCGGTGACCGTCTCTCCACTAACACGTAGCCGAACGCCGTCGTCGGTCTCCGTTCGCGAGACGATTTCGCCCGTCTCCTCGACGATTCCTGTAAACATATCTTCGTGTTAGGTTGCTCCCGAGGAAAGGATTCCGGGTTCCGACCGTCCTCGGCCGTTTCGCCCCACAGAGCGACGTGCGAACTAAATCCACGGATATTACTACGTGGGGGGAGTAATGCTTAATAAGAGTTACTTTCACATGAATACGACATATTTCTCTCCGAACGGTGATGCGCGATGAATCCGAGGAGAATCGATTTTCTCGTCGATATGGCCTACGGCGCCATGTTGCTGGCTGCCATCATAATCATCGTCACTGTCGGCACGCAAACCGGTGTCGCGTTCGGTCTGGGAATCATCGCCTCGTACGTCATCCACGTCGTCTGGAAGATGGGTCGATTCGATCCGGACTGGATGACCCGACAGGTCGAGGAGCGGGTCTCCGAGCGCGTCGAAGAACAGGTCGAGGAAGAGGTCGATCAGGTACGCGACCAGATCGACGAGGTTAACGAGCGTGTCGACCGCCGTCCGAGCGAGGGCGAGGTACAGGATACAGTCGGCGAAACGGTCGGTGAGAGGGTCGAGAAAACCGTTGAAAAGACGGTCGGCGAAAAAGTCGAAGAAACGGTTGGCGAGACGATGGAGGATACAGTCGAGGAGACTGTAGAGGCGACGGTGGAGGAAACAGTCGAAGAAACGATGGAAGAGAGGGTTGAGGAGACCGTCGGTGACACCGTCGAAGAAAGGGTCGAAGAGAAGGTCGAAGAGACTGTCCAGGAGGCGGTCGATGTGGAGGAGACGGTCGAGGAAACAGTCGAAGAGACCGTGGAGGAGGCGGTCGATGTGGAGGAGACAGTCGAGGAAACAGTCGAAGAGACCGTGGAGGAGACGGTGGACGAGAAGGTCGAAGAGACTGTCGAAAAGAAGGTTGCAGAGACGGACGGCGACAGCTAACTGGGCCAGCGTCGCGTTCGTCGTTGCACGTCACCAGAGCAGATATCCGAAACGAGTCCGTCGCACGTTTTCCCGTCTCCGATCCAACCGAGAGATACAGTAGAGCCGAGTATATTTACCGTATGATTCCCTCACAATACGGTTAAGCCCGTTTCGCTCGTATTTTTCCTATGGCATCCAAGATTCTGGTCCCGATGGACGACTCGGAGATGGCGCGCGAAGCGCTGGAGTACGCGCTCGAACACTTCCCTGACGCGGAGTTTACGGTTCTACACGTCGTCGGGGGCCCTTCCCCGATGTGGGGCGAGGCGACCGGACTCGCACTCGCTGATGATCTCGAGGAAGCCACGGCCGAACTCTCCGAAGAAGTGTTCTCAACCGCGCGCGAGACCGCCGAGGAGTACGACATCGAAATAGAGACCAAGAGCAAACTGGGCCATCCTGGTCGGGCGATTATCAACGAGGCCGAGGAGTACGACACCGTCGTGATCGGCACTCACGGGGGGACCATTGCCGAGCGACTCTTCGTCGGGAACGTCGCAGAGCAGGTGTTCCGTCGGAGCCCGGTCCCCGTCGTCGTCGTGCGGTGAGTCGCTGTCTCGGCCAGTTAGCTACTCGAAAGCGGTTCGACGCGGAACCGGTAGCCCGGATAGACGCCGTCGAGATTCGCCGGACTCTCCTCTCTCGTGTGCTCCCGACACAGGAACGCCGTCGCCTCGACCGCCCCGTGTCCGGTCTCCTCCTGATACCGCTCGACGACGACGAAGTCGGGTGACTCGGTACAGCCCCGACGGTGACATTCCTGAGGCGGTTCGGCGACGACTTCTTCGCGTGGCGGCTCTTTCTCGTCTCCTCGTTCGACCGCCTCTGTGAGTTCGCGCTGTCGCTGCCGTTCGTCCGCGTCGCGAGCCTGTTTGTCTCGACTATTTCGATCGTCTGCCATACGGTGAGTAACGCGTGTCCGGAGCATAATCGTATGGCCGGAGGAACTCACGCGCCAGAAACTGCAACACGCTCGCGAGACGCGGCTTGAGACGTTCAGAGGTCCCTCCGATATCGACGAGTGGTATTTCACTGTGTTCGCCCGGTCGTTAGATTTCAGTCTCCTATCCCGGGAAATAGCCCACGTAATATTTCCATACCTCTAATCTAACGACATCTGGAGATACATAGATGTTATTGAAAAGAAAATCTTTTCATAGTTCGGTTCTGAAGTGTAGATCAACCACTGGTGTCATATTGTGCCACGAATGGAAACAGCGGAAATCGATACCGACCTGAGTCTCTTCAAATACGACAACCTCGAACAGTTACCCGAACGATATCGGGAACTGGACGAAGCCGAGCGGACTGAGCGGATCGAGGCCGCGCTGGCCGAACTGGGTGACGACGTCGTCATCCTCGGCCACAACTACCAGCGACGGGAGATCGTCGAACACGCCGACTTCATCGGTGACTCCTACCAGCTATCGAAGGAAGCGGCCGCCGCGGACGCCGAGTACGTCGTCTTCGGCGGCGTGACGTTCATGGCCGAGAGCGCGGATATCATCACCGACGACGAACAGACGGTGATCCTGCCGAGCATGGAGGCGTCCTGTCCGATGGCCGGGATGGCCGAGGCCCTGCAGGTCGACGCCGCGTGGGCCGAAATCACCGAGGCCGCGCCCGACGAGGATATCATCCCGATCACGTACATGAACTCCTACGCCGACCTGAAGGCCTTTACCGCCGAGCACGGAGGAGCGATCTGTACCTCCTCGAACGCCCACCTCGTCTTCGACTGGGCGCTGGAGAAAGGCGACAAAGTCCTCTTCCTGCCCGACAAACACCTCGGCGAGAACACGGCCCACCGACTGGGCCTCGAAGACGAGACCGCCGACTGGGATCCGTGGGACCCGGAGGGCAAAGACGCCGCAGAGGTCGCCGAATCGGACATCATCCTCTGGGACGGCTACTGCCAGGTCCACGAACGGTTCCGCGAGCATCACATCGAGACGATGCGCGAGGACCACCCTGACGCGAACGTCGTGGTCCACCCCGAGTGTCGCCGCGAAGTCGTCGAGGCGGCCGATATCGCCGGATCGACGAGTACCATCTGTGAGGTCGTCGAGGAGGCCGACCCCGGCGACACCTGGGCGATCGGTACCGAGATCCACCTGGCGAACCACCTCGACCGCTGGCATCCGGATGTGAACGTCCTGCCGCTGTGTGGCGACGCCTGCATGGACTGCAACGCGATGCGCCAGATCGACCCGAACTACCTGACGTGGGTGCTCGAAGAGCTAGTCGAGGGCCGCGAACGCAACGTCATCGAGGTCGCAGAACGGGAGAAAGAACTCGCCGAAGTGGCGATGAACCGGATGCTGGAGCTTCAGGGGTGAAAGGATGGGTGACCATACTACCGCGGATGTGCTCGTCGTCGGCACCGGCATCGCTGGCTGTGCCGCGGCGCTCGCGGCCGCACGTGAGGGCAGCGACGTGCTCGTCGCGACGAAGGCCGAACGCCCCGAGGACGCGAGTACCGACTGGGCGCAGGGCGGCATCGCCGTCTCCCGGGACGACCCCGAGCAGTTCAAACGGGATATCCTCACGGCGAGTAGCGACACTGCCGACCCCGAGGCGGTCGACGTACTCGTCGAGAGCGCCAACGAGGCGGTCGAAGACGTCCTGCTGGAGACGCTCGGCATCGAGTTCGATACGGCAGACGAGGGCGCCGAATCGACGGGGGAGCAGTGGGACTACGGCCGCGAGGCGGCCCACTCCGAGGACCGGATCATGCACGTCAACGCCGAGACGGGCACGCACATCCTCCGACCACTGCTCGCGTATCTCGACGATCACGAGCGCGTGACGATTCTCGAAGATACGGCCGTGCTCGACCTGATCACGCACGAGGGGCGAGTTCACGGCGCACAACTCGACCGGACCCCAGGGAGCGAGCAGGCCAACACCGGCTACCCGGTCTTTGCCGGGTCGACCGTACTGGCGACCGGCGGGATCGGATCGCTCTATCCTCACTCGACGAACCCGTCGGGATCGACCGGTGACGGCATCGGGATGGCGGCGCTCGCCGGCGCGGACGTCGCCGACATGGAGTTCGTCCAGTTCCATCCGACGGCGCTCGACGAGGCCGCCGACGGCGTGGCCGAGGCCGACGAGACCGAGGGGATGGACACGGTGCTGATCAGCGAGGCTGTCCGCGGCGAGGGCGCACACCTGCTGAACGGGGACGGCGAGCGGTTCATGCCTGAAGTCCACGAGGACGCCGAACTCGCGCCGCGGGACGTGGTGGCCCGTGCGGTCGCCCGCGAACGGTCCGAGACGGGAACAGTCCGTCTCGACGTGTCGACCTTCGACTTCGCGGGGGAGTTCCCCGACCTCGCCGACCGGTGTGCCAAGCGTGGCGTCGATCCCGCCGAGGGGATCCCGGTCACACCCTGCGAGCACTTCCTCTGTGGCGGCGTCGCCGTCGACGACCGCGGTCGGGCGAGCCTCGACCGACTCTTCGCCGTCGGCGAGTGTGCCCGCACCGGCGTCCACGGCGCGAACCGGCTAGCCTCGACGAGCCTGCTCGAAGGGCTGGTCTGGGGACTCCGGGCGGGCGAGACGGCGGTCGGCAACGAGCCCCGACCGATCGAGGCCGCCGATCTGCTCGATAGCGACCCCGACCTCCCGCCCCGGTTTGCCGCCGAGAAGTTCACGCGCCTGCGTCGCGTGATGGGTGAGTACGTGGGTCTGCGCCGCGACCGCGACGGACTCGGACGCGCCGCCGCGGTACTGCGCCGCCTCAAGGGCGAGGTCGACGCCTACGTCCGGACCCGAACCGCACGGGACATCTACGAGTTACGCCACGCCAGCGTCACCGCGTTACTGATCGCCCGCGCCGCGGCCGAGAACGAGCGGTCAGTCGGCTGTCATTACCTCGACGAGGCGACCGAACAGGTCGCGGAGCCAGCGGACGACTGATGATCACGGACTCACAGATCGAGGGATGGCTCCGTGAGGATCTGGGCCATCACGACGTGACCAACGAAGTCCCCGGCGGGACGTCCGGCCGCCTCGTCGCGAAAGAGAGTGGCGTCCTCGCCGGACTCGACGCCGCCGAAGCCGTCTTCGAGTACCTCGACGTCGACGTCACGCAGTCGCTAGCCGACGGCGACCCGGTCGACACCGGTGATACCGTACTGGCTGTCGAGGGGGCGGCTACCGACGTCCTGCGCGGCGAGCGCGTCGCCGTGAATATCGCCGGCCACGCCTCCGGTATCGCCACGAAGACGCGCCGTGCGGTCGAACGGGCGAACGAAGCGACGGCCGGGGCGGACAGCACGGTCGAGATTGCGGCGACCCGCAAGACGACGCCCGGTCTCCGCGGCGTCGAGAAGCGGGCGGTCGTCGCGGGTGGCGGCGACACCCACCGCCTCGACCTCTCGCATATGGTGATGGTGAAAGACAACCAGATCGCGGAGTTAGGGCTGGAAGAGGCGATCACGCGCTTCGACGAGCAGACCTCGTTCGCCACGAAGATCGACGTCGAGGTCGAGCGAGTCGAGGATGCCCCACGGGCCGCGGCGGCCGGAGCGGACATCGTCCTGCTCGACAACATGACGCCCGGGAAGACCCACGACGCAGTCGAACTGCTGGCCGAGTACGAGACGCTCGCGGAGGCCTCGGGCGGAATCACCGTCGAGGACGTTCCGGCGTACGCGAAAACGGGCGTCGACGTCATTTCGATGGGGTCGCTCACTCACAGCGCGCCCGCACTCGACCTGTCTTTCGGGACCGGTGAGTAGGATCATCCTATTCAGCCACGGCACCTGAGCCGACTGTTTATATACGATGGGGCGGCCAGCGGTGGCCATGCGATTCGAAGCGTTCCGCTTGGATGACCGGGCAATCGAGGGGTTACCGATCAGACTCGTCATCGCCATCGTCGTCGGCGTCGCGAGTCTCAGCATCATGATGTCTATGCTCTCGGGGGTCGGTACGCTCGGGACGACGGAACTCGACGTCCAGCCTGACGACGAAGTGATCAACGCTGGCTACAACTCGGTCGATCTCACGGTGATCGACGAGCAGGGCGACGCCGTCGAAGGGGCGACGGTGATCGTCTCCAGCGGCACTGCGAGCATCGACGGCATCGAGAACGAGAAGTCGGATGCGAACGGCGAGGCCACAGTCAGTATCTCGCCGGAGCTACGCGACAATCAGGACAAGGGTACTCTGGAGATAGAGATTAATCCGCCTGCGGGGACCGAGTACGAGGACCAGCGGGAGAACACCGAGCTACTGGTGATCGACGACTAGACGCCGTCCCAGTCGATCCAGTCGCGCTCCCAGCCGTGTCGCGACTCGGCGCTGCGCTGTGCGTGCTCGCGGTCCTCGCGTGCGGTCCGGTTGCGCTCGATGGCGTCGGCCTGTTCGCCCTCGACGAGCAGCGGCGCGAACGCGGCGTTGCCGTGCTCCTCGACGTCGCCATTGGCGTCGACGACCGAGAGCCGCTGTTCGCCGGTGCCGTGGGGCATTACGAGTTTGCCATCGGCGGCTAGCTGGTCGTGCAGGGCGGGCGGTGGCCGGACCGCGGCGGCCTCGAGCAGGATCCGGTCGTACGGCGCGTACTCCGGTAGCCCCTCGGCACCGTCCCGCCAGTCGACCAGCACCTCCTCGTGGCCCGCTGCCGCGAGGTTCTCGCGGGCCTGGTATACCAACGATCGGGTGATATCGACCGCGTGGACGTTTCGTGCGCCAACGATTTCGGCGACCACGGCCGCGGTGTAGCCGACGCCGACGCCGACGATCAGCACCGACTGCTCCGGCTCGACGTCGAGCAGTTCGAGCAGTCTGGCGGCGTCGCTCGGTGAGAGGACGCGGGTGCCGTGCTCCTGGTGCGAGATATCTGCGTAGGCGGCGCGTTCGGCCTCGACGAACTCGTGGCGCGGCACTTCACGCATCGCGAGGCCGATCCGTTCGCTCCGGACGACCCGCTTTGCCTCGTGTTCGAGGCTATCGACCATGTCGTCGCGGAGGATTGCGGGTTCCATAGTCGACGGATAGATCCGGAGCGTAATCAATCGCGCGACTGGCTATCGGTCGTTCAATATAAGAGTCGCCGGCGTGGCACGCGGTTTCAACGCCGCATCCGTACGAACCGGACGCCGCCGTGCGCGCTCCGCTCGAGCGTCCCGTCGGTACGCTTGTCGAACCGTTCGAGCGTCTGCCGTCGACGGCCGATCGGCGCGAGAATTCGGCCGCCGGGGCACACCTGCTCGGCGACTGGTTCGGGGAGTTCTCTGGCCGCGCAGGTCAGATAGGCACGGTCGTAGGGCGCATGCTCCGGCCAGCCGTCCCGGCCATCACCGACACGGATCGAGATGTCGCCGTAGCCGATGTCGTCGAGTGTCGACCGCGCCTGCTCGGCAAGCCGGTCGCTGTACTCGACGGAGTAGACGTTCTCTGCTCCGACGACCTCTGCGGTCACTGCGGCATGATAGCCACAGCCAGTACCGATCTCCAGGACAGTATCGCCCGGGGCGGCGTCGAGCAGTTCGACCATGATCCCGACCATGTGCGGGGCACTGATCGTCTGGCCGTCGTCGATCGGGAGGGGGCGGTCCTCGTAGGCGGCGTCACGGCGGGCCTCGGGGACGAACTCGTGGCGCGGCACCGCTCGCAGCGCGTCGAGCGTCGCCTCGTCGGTGATCCGCCCGCTCTCGGCGAGGCGCTCGACCATCCGGTTGCGACGGTCGGCGGGCGATCCCCCGGTCATCGGCTACCAGGCAGACCAGGCAGTCGTCGTCTCGTCGCGCACGTACAGCCGTTTGATATCCTTTGCGACAGCCGTGTCGCGGTCACGGTCCAGTTTGTCGAACTCGTAGCCGGTCGCGTCGTCGCGGACTGCGATTCCTTCGACACTGAACTCTTCCTCGCCGTGTTCCTCGGTCGCGCCGACGGTGAACTCGTAGTCGCCGGGGACCTGCAGCGTGACGCTTTTGCTCTCGTCGCGGCGGCCGTCCTGCGGGTGGATCGTCGTCTTGACGCCGACGTTTCCGACCGCGCGGGTCCAGATCGTGCTGACGTCCTCGGCGCTCGCCTCGTCGACACGCTTGTCGCTCTCGAGTTCGAGGCTGGTGATCCGGACCGTCATGATCGCTTCGGGCGTGTCGAGGACGAACTCCTCGCCGGACGCGAGTTGCTCGTCGGCAGGCGGTTCGGCCGTCGCCGAAAAGGAGTCGCCCTCCTGGGAGACGACGACGTCGCGCTGGACGGTTCGCTCCTCTTCGATGCGGATCTTGTGGACGTGGCTACACTCCGTACAGCGAACGGTCGCCTGTCCGCCGGGCTTGAGCACCTCGTGGACAGTCTGTTCGTCAGGGGAACAGGACGGACAGCGCGTCCCGACCCGCTCCGTGGTGTCGCTCATACTGGTCGTTTACCGTCCGCGCGGGTAAAAGGAGTCGGTAGTCCGCCCGTTAGTACGTTCACCGTTATCGGTTCCCATACTGTGGCAAGCTTGCCCGATCGGACAGCACTTATACGGCCGGCGGATCTCTGGCCGAGTATGGCACGACAGGACTACCAACAACAACTGGAGTCCCTTCGGGAGGACGTTCTCTATATGAGCGAGCTCGTCCTCGAACGGCTTCGGCTGAGTTTCGACGCGCTCGAACAAAAGGACGAGGCAGTTGCAGAGGAGGTCATCGAAGGTGACCACGAGATCAACCAGCTATATCTCGATCTCGAACAGGATTGTATCGATCTTCTGGCGCTCCAACAGCCAGTCGCCGGCGATCTGCGCTTTATCGCCTCGTCGTTCAAGATCATCACCGATCTGGAACGGGTCGGTGACCTCGCGACGAACCTTGCGGAGTACTCGTACGACGCCGAGGAAGACGTCTACCCGGAGGTCGACGTTCAGGGGATCGGCGATCTCACACACGAGATGGTCGAGGATGCGATGGCGGCGTACTCGGAGGAAGATCCCGATGCCTGCCGCGAAATATCGGATCGCGACGACGAGATCGATGCGCTCTGCGAGGAGGCCAGCCAGACCGTCGTCCGAGATCTGCTGGAACGCGAGTTCACCGAGGGCTCCGGCCAGGAGATCGAAGCGGTGATGAACGACGTGTCCCGGCTCCTGCTGACGATCCGGGATCTCGAACGCGTCGGTGATCACGCGGTCAACATCTCGGCGCGGACGCTGTACATGATCGAAGGCGACGACGAACTGATCTACTGAGACTGGCGGCGACGAGCCGTTTTTCACTCACCGTCGTAGCGCCAGGTCTCGCCGCCCCAGCGTGGCTCGACGACGCCTGGCAGGTCGCCCAGGTGTGCGGACACCATCTCCCACCACTCGGTCGCATCGTCGTAGCCTGCCGAGTGTGCGGGGTACACCTCCGCCCGCAGTTCGTCCTCGTCGAGTTCGGTAACTTCCCGGAGTTGGTCGAATGCCGCGCGGATCGCGTCGCGCCGCCAGTCGCACATCATTCCGCTCGTTCCGGGCACGTCCATGTCTTCGAGCAGTTCGGAGACTCGTTCGCCGACAGGCTGGCCCGTTTCGCTCCCCTCGCCGACGAAGGTTGCACGTGGCCGGTACCAGACCGTCAGCGGTGGCTCCTCGCGCACGCGCTTCCTGTCGAGTTCCCCCGCACGGCACAACGCATCGAGTTTGCTCCGGGCTTCGTACTCGGTACAGGCGAGCGCGTCGGCGATTTCGGTCGCCGTCTTCGGCTCCGCGCCATCGAACCTGTCGACGACGTTGTCGTCGGGTATCTCCTCGACGAATTGCCCCCAACTCCTGTCGTCGTGGTCACTCATACATGCTAGATTTGTACCGAATACACATTATTTTTTGTATCGTTCCGAGCGCTGATATATTCCCGGCTGCCGACGGTCACTCGACGACCGTAGCTCGCTCGTCGACGAGCCGATGGGCGTACCAGACCGTCGAAAAGTCCTGTGGGCTCGGCAGTGCACAGGCGAGCCACGCACCAGTGGCCGCAATCGCGTATGGGTTCCCCGTCGAAATCGGGTCGGGGACGATGCCCAGTGCGACGGGTGCGAACGGTAGTGTCAGTGTGAGCGGCATCAGTGCGGCGAGGCGAAGCCCCGTGACGGAGGTATCCTCGGAGAGTCGCGGTGTCACCGACGCCCACGTGCCGAGCACGCCGGCGCGGAGCCGTCCGATACCGTCTCGACCGCCGAGCCAGTCCATCCGGTAGTCGACGTCGAACGCCTGCAGGGCGAGCGCATGAGCGTGCTCGTGGACGATGGTACCGAGGCAGAGTGTAAGGAAGAGGACGACGACAGCGCCGAGAAGGATGAGTGGATCCATACTGACCAGAGTACCTGCTCTTGTAGTTCAGGTAACGTTGGTTTAATCTATCGCTTCGTGGACTCTCTGTCGGTATTTCGACCGGTCGGAACAGCGACAGCATCGACGCGGTACTGTCTCTCGTTGCTAATGGCGGCTTACCATCTAACTTCGACCGACAACTGGGAGACGGATGGTTCACAACCCTTATTGACCCAGTTGAGACACTGTCGAACGAATGCACGTCTCCGTTGTCGTCTGTACCTACACGATGGATCGCTACGACGCGTTTACGGAGGCCGTCGAGAGCATCCTCGAACAGACCTACGAACCGATCGAGATCGTGTTGGTAATCGATGGTAATCCGAGGGTATTCGAGCGCGCAGTAACGGACTTCGGCGAGCACGAACACGTTATCGTTCACGACAACGACGAGAACCGCGGGATATCCTACAGTCGGACGAAGGGCGCCGAGCTAGCCTCCGGCGACATCGTCGCGTTCATCGACGACGACGCGGTTGCAGAGGAGGACTGGATCGACACACTCGTTCGGACCTACGAGGAGCACGACGCGCTTGCTGCTGGCGGGCGGATGGTTGGCGAGTGGCTGGTCGGCCGTCCCTGGTTCCTCCCCGAGGAGTTCGACTGGGTAGTCGGCGTCACGTATCCAGGGTTTGCTGAACCTGATACAGAAGTGCGCAACACCTTCGAATCGAATATTTCCTTTCGCCGGGATGTGTTCCTCGACATCGGTGGATTCGACGAAAGCCTCGGACGGGACGCGAACTCGTACAGTAATTCGGAAGGCGCCGAGGTCGGGGATCGATTGCGGGCCGAATACGGTCGTGGAGTGGTGTACAACCCCGAGGCCGTCGTCGCGCACAAGGTATTCGAACGCCGGACGAAGCTTCCATGGCTGTTGTCACGAGCCTTCGAACAGGGCGTGTCGAAGCGACGAATGGCAGGAGAATCGGACGGCGTCGGCAGTGAGGAGACCGGCTATCTGAAGTTCCTCTTCACGGAGCGGGTGCCCGAGCGGATTCGAGAGACGGCCCGGAGTCCATCGGTAGCCGCTGTCGGGCAGTTGCTGATGATCGGCGTATTTACTGCAGCAGTGGGTGTCGGATATCTCTACGAAGCAGTCGTGCCGGAATAAGGCGGTCTGTTACGTTTGAGACGGCGTTCTCTGGCCGTCCAGAACACGTTCTGCTGTGGTAACCCGACATAAACAGCTAACTCTGAGCCCCGTCCACAGCGTTACTCATCTACCGTACACACCACAGTAAACGAGCATGTCGTTTCCGGAATCTCCTGTCCGTTGGTGTCGCAACTGCAAAGGGCGTCGCCCGCAGATATCGACACGATGGTCGGAAAACTCGATCCCGGGGCGCTCGCGGCGGTGCTCGATCGAACCGGTGGGGTCGGCGAGGACGTCCTGGTCGGCCCGGCCTACGGCGAGGACGCCGCGGTGATCGACCTCGGCGACGAACTGCTGATCATCTCCTCCGATCCCATCTCGCTCGCTACCGAGCGGATCGGCACCCTCGGCGTCCACGTTGCCTGCAACGACGTCGCGGTCAGTGGGGCAGATCCCGAGTTCCTGACTGCGGTGCTGCAGGTGCCAAGTAGCGAGGAGGTGATGGACGCAGACGGGAGCGATCGTATCGAGGCGATCATGGCCGACATGGAACGAGAGGCGAACACCCTCGACGTCTCCATCGTCGGCGGCCACACCGAGTACGTCGACCAGCTCTCCCGCCCGATACTGTCGATGACCGCGATGGGTCGGACCGATCGAGCAGTCCTGACGGGCGGCGCGGAACCGGGCGACCGCGTCGTGCTGACAAAGGGGGCGGGGATCGAGGCGACTGCGATCCTGGCAACGGATTTCCGTGAGGACCTCGAGGGGATTCCCGACGACGTCCTCGACCGCGGAGCGGAGTTCTTCGACGAGATCAGCGTGGTTCCCGACGCGCGCGTCCTGCGGGAGTGGGCGACCGCGATGCACGACCCGACCGAGGGTGGCGTCTTCACCGGGCTGATCGAACTGGCGACGGCGTCCGGTGTCGCGCTGGACGTCGAGACCGAGGCGATTTCGGTACGGACCGAGACGGCGCGCCTCTGTGCGGCGCTCGACCTCGACCCGCTCAACGCGTTCGGCTCCGGGGCCGTGTTGGCGACGGTCTCGGAGGCCGATATCGAGGCCGCGCTAGACGCGCTGGCCGACGCCGGAATCGAGGCCGCGGATATCGGCGCTGTTCTGGCGGCCGACGAGCCAGCCCTGTTCCTTGACGGCGAGCGGTTCACTGAACCGGAACGGGAGGCCCTGTACACGCTGTGGGACGAGGAGTAGCGCGTCTGCTGTGAGATGATGAACGGGGTCGGGATTCGACGCGAACCGCTCCGCTGCTCGGAGAATTATCCAGCGTCGACCAAAGCTACTTGTCGATTGCCACCGAGAATTGGGTCGAACGCGTGTCCTCCGAGCTACCTTTCACCGTCCGTGGATCGCTCCCGCCCGAGACCGTCGAAGAGTTCCTGCGCTCGACCGTCGTCCCGGTGCGACTCTCCTGTCATCGGCCCAGCGGGGACCTCTGGATGCTCTCGCTGTGGTTTCGCTATCGGGATGGCTATCTGGAGTGTGCGACCTCCGCCAGCGCCGACATCGTCCGCTTCGTCCGCGCGGACGACGCCGTCGCCTTCGAGGTGTCGACGAACGATCCGCCCTACCGTGGCGTGCGCGGCAACGGCGTCGCCCACGTCGACGCCGACGAGGAGAAGGCACTGCTCAATGCGCTCGTCGAGCGGTATCTCGGCGGGGCCGACTCGGACCTGGCGCAGAACCTGCTTTCGGACGAGCGCGAGGAGGTCCGTATTCGGATCGACCCAGAGACGGTCTATGGCTGGGACTACTCGGGGAGAATGAGCGAGAGCGCAGGCGACGACGAGAGCTGAGTGCCGTCAGAGCACCTGTCGCTGACAGGTGCCACAGAGGCTCTGTTCTTTCATATCGACCTCCCTGACAGTCGGCGAGAAGTTCATTACACAGCGTTTGTTGTTGCAGTGTTCGAGACCGAACGTGTGGCCGATCTCGTGGACGATCTCCTTGCGCACGCGGTCGCCGAAGATCTCCTCGGAGTCGCGTTCGGAGAAGCCGCCGTCGCTGGAGGTCTGTAACCGATACGTGGAGACGACGCTCCCGTTGCCGTCGAGGTAGGCCAGGCCAAACACGTAGTTCCGCTTCCGGTAGAACAGGTCTTTGGGAGTCACCGCGATGTTCTTTTCGCCCGAACCTACGCGGCTGGCGAGTTCGATGAAGTCCTCTGCACGGTACTGGTTACGGTTCGCGTCGAACGCGCCGTCTGGGATCTGCTGGGGTTCATGGACGGTGACATCGCAGTCGTAGATCGTCCGTAACCCCGCCGACGCCTCGCGCTTGACTCGCGCAGAGACGTCCCCCACCGGCACGACGTCAACGAGCATACGAACGCCTAATATCGCGGCGGTCATAAACATCCCGCCATGCCCCACGCCGATTCGGGTCCGATCGTCGATCGATTAGCCCGCTTCGACCGCGTCGTCGAAGTGGGCGTCGGCCGGCGGCCGGACGTCGCCAGCGCGCTTGCCGACCGTGGTGTCCGTGTCACCACGACCGACGTTACGCCCCGTACGGTCCCAGAGAGCGTCGCGTTCGTCCTCGACGACGTCACAGTCCCCGATCCGGATATCTACGCCGACGTGGACGCGGTCTACGCGCTGGATCTCCCGCCGGAGCTACACCGACCTGTGGCGGCCGTCGCGCGCGAGCAGAACGCAGAGTTCGTCTTTACAACGCTGGGCGGCGACGAACCCGTGATTCCGGTCGAACGCGAGACGCTGCCAACCGAGACGCTGTACTGGGCACGGGACGGTCCCGGCTAACTGGGGCTCCCACAGGAAGCCGATACGTCCTTAGTCCCGGCGGCCGTTCGGCCGTCTATGACCGACGCCCCGAGCGACTCCGAAGCCCCCAACCTCGCCCCCGATGCGGTCGTACTAGATATCGACGGCGTAGTGGTCGACGTCGAGAACTCCTACCGGCGGGCCATCCTCGAATCCGTCGAGACGGTGTACGGCGATACGATCGAGAAGGCCGACGTGCAGGCGTTCAAAGACGCCGGCGGGTTCAACAACGACTGGGAACTCACCTACGCGGCCGCGCTGTTCGTCCTCGCCGAGCGGGAGGGGATGGAACTGGATATCGCGGCCTTTACCGACGCCATTGCGGAGCACGGCGGCGGTCTTGACGCCGCCGAACGCGTCGCTGCGGAGGCTCTCGACGCGGACGCGTGGACCTTCGTCCGGGATCGCTGGGATCCCGAGCGACTCCGGGACGTCTTCCAGCAACTCTACCTCGGCAGTGATCTGTATCGCGAACTGGAGGGCGGTGAGCCGGATGCCGAGACGCGCGGATACATCCACGACGAACCGCTCCTGCTCGACGCCGAGACGCGCGAGGGACTCATCGAGCGCTACGATGTCGGCGTCGTCACCGGTCGCCCGGAGGCGGAAGCGGAAATCGCCCTGGAGCGGGCCGGTCTCGACGTCCCCACCGAGCGGCGGTTCACGATGGACGACTGGGAAGCGGGAAAGCCCCATCCCCACGCGCTGACGACGCTCGCGGAGCGTTTTGAGGCCGATTCCGTGGTCTTCGTCGGCGATACCCTCGACGACATCAGGACGGCGGTCAACGCCGCTGAGGCGGATCCTGACCGAGAGTATCACGGCATCGGCGTCCTGACCGGCGGGCTTTCCGGCGCGGCAGGAACGGCAAAGTACGAGGATGCGGGGGCGACGGCCGTGCTCGATTCGGTCGCCGAGTTGCCCGAACGCCTCGACTGAGGTCTCCACCACGCGCCAATTCTTGTTGCCGGTCACGCAACCCTTTTGCCCCGCTCGGTCTACCGGACGAGTATGCGAATCGCGCTACTCGGTGGGACTGGCGACATCGGACAGGGACTGGCCCTGCGCTGGGCGTACGACACGAATCACGAGATCCTGATCGGCTCTCGAGACCCTGAAAAGGCCCGGACCAAAGCCGATGAGTACGAGACCGAACTCGATAGTAGAGGACTGGAGAAGACGATCAAGGGCTTCGAGAACTCGATGGCCGCCGACCGGTCGGACATCGTCGTCCTCGCCGTCCCGCCGTATCACGTCTCCGACACCGTAGAGGCGGTCGCGGATCGACTGGACGACGAAACCATCCTCGTTTCGCCCGCGGTGGGCATGAAAGGTGACGAAAACGGGATGCACTATCACCGCCCCGGTGCGGGAAGCGTCACTGCCGTCGCGGCGGAGGCCGCGCCCGAGAACGTGCCGGTCGTCGGTGCCTTTCACAACCTCGCGGCTGACCGACTGGCGAATCTCGATATCGAACTCGATCTGGACACCCTCGTTGTCGGCGACGACGGCGATGCCAAGGGGACCGTAACGATGCTGGCAGAATCGATCGACGGCATCCGCGTGCTCGACGCCGGACCGATCGCCAACGCGGCCGAAGTCGAGAGCATTACACCGCTGGTCATCAATATCGCAAAACACAACGACGGGATGCACGACGTCGGCGTCCGATTCCTGTAACTCGCTTCTGGACGCTCCTGTCGTTTCCCTCCGGTCGCGTACGTCCTCGCGCTCTTCGTTCTGATCGGTGGGGCGTAACTGAATTTTCGGCGTGTGGCGCTCGGCTGACCCGGCGCTGTCGCGTTCTACGGAAGGACACTGGCGGTGCTGGTCTGTTACTGGTTCGCGGAGTTCTAACTCGTTCCACCCGCTCGAAAACGATCGGCTTCAGGCGCCCGCGGATTCGAGGGCGTCCTCGATGTCCTCGCGCTGGGTGACACCGACGAACCGCTCGACGATGCCGTCCTCGTTCTCGACGATCAGGGTCGGTAGCGACCGAACCTGATACTCGTTGGCGATATCCTGCTCCTCGTCGACGTTGACTTTTTCGAGGGCAAAGCGGTCGCCCCACTCCTCCTCGATCTCTTCGAGGATGGGATCCTGCGTTTTGCAGGGGCCGCACCAGTCGGCATGGAAGTCTTTCAGCGTTACAGTCATGATACGTACATCGGGTGTTTCAGGTGTGCGCGCATAAGGGTTTCCCACTTTCGTCGATCGCTCGCACGAGCGGTGAAGAGGGGTCGAAAGACTTAGTTACCCCCGACGATCAGTGTCGAGTATGAGTGGTAGCGGCGAGAACAGCGGTGGGCTGATGTCGAGTGCAGGACTAGTCCGGTACTTCGACTCGGAGGACAGTAACGCGATCGAGATAGATCCGCGAACGGTCGTGGTTGCGTCCGTAGCACTCGGCATTTTCATCCATCTTCTGGGAATCATGGTCTACGGCATCCGGATCTGAGACCAGCGTAGCCACCCCCTTCGATACTGGCCGAAGACGCGAGATTTTTGCCGTTCAGATTCCTACAACAGGTAATGACGATTACTGCTGGCGTGCTCGCCGTACAAGGCGACGTGAGCGAACACGTCGATGCCGTCGAGCGTGCCGCTGATGACGTCGGCGAACAGGTCGACGTCCGGACGATTCGATCTGCAGGCATCGTTCCCGACTGTGACGTCCTCCTGATGCCCGGCGGCGAGTCGACGACCATCTCCCGTCTGATCCATCGCGACGACATCGCGCCCGAGATCCGCGAGCACGTCGCGGCAGGCAAGCCGGTCCTTGCGACCTGTGCGGGCCTGATCGTCGCCGCCGAAGACGCCGGGGACGACCGCGTCGAGACGCTGGATATCCTCGACGTCACCGTCGAGCGCAACGCCTTCGGCCGACAGAAGGATAGCTTCGAAGCACCGCTTCCGGTCGACGGACTGGACGACCCGTTCCCCGCGGTCTTCATCCGCGCGCCGGTGATCGACGAGGTCGGCCCGAACGTCGACGTGCTTGCCTCGTGGGACGACCGCCCCGTGGCCGTCCGACAGGGACCCGTCGTCGGACTCTCTTTCCACCCCGAGTTGACCGAGGATAGTCGGCTCCACCGGCTTGCGCTGTTCGTGGCCGCCGACGCCTCCGTGTAAGCAGTCTGGCGGATCACCCCCTGCGGGACGTGGACTTTTCTCTCTGGACACCGTGCGAGGTAGTATGAAGGCGAGCATTGATGCCGTCCGGGTCGCCGGAACGAGGGAGGGGCCGGTCGCCGTCGTTATCCTGTCCGTCGAAGACGAAAGCGACGTGCTACCGATCTTTATTGGCTTCGAGGAGGCCGCCAGCATTGCCCGAGGAATCGACGCCGAGGACATCGGCCGGCCGCTCACACACGACCTCCTCCTGGACGTCGTAGAGGAACTCGGCGGACGCGTCCGCCACGTCGAAGTCACCGCCGTCGAGGACGGCACCTACATCGCCGACCTGTGTATCGACACCCCGCGCGGCGAGACGACCATCGACGCCCGGCCAAGCGACTCGCTGGCGCTGGCCTCCCGGACCGATGCGAGCATCGAGGTCGCACCGGACGTCTTCGCGGCCGGCGCGCGGCCCGCATCGGAGTTCGAGGATCTCGATCCGATCCAGGACGTCGCAGAGCTAGCGTAGCGAAGCGGAGACGGGTCACTTTATACGCTCCGCACCGACTGCCCTTTCATGAGCGAGGACGTACTCGACGAGCTGTTCGCCGTCATCGAGGATCGCAAGGAAACGCTACCCGAAGATTCGTACACGGCATCGCTGTTCACTCACGAGAAGGGTGAAAACGAAGTGCTGGAGAAACTCGGCGAGGAGACGACCGAACTGATTCTGGCGGCCAAAGACGACGATGCCGACGAAATCGCTTACGAGAGCGCCGACATCGTCTATCACCTGCTCGTGCTTCTCGCGATGAAAGACATGGATCTCGAGGACTTGCGAGCGGAACTGGCCGAGCGAAGATAGCGGGGGCCTCGACCTACAGGTCCCGGGCGACGCGGAGTTCGGTGTCTGTCACCGTCTCAACGCTGTTTGCGGGCACTTCGATGTCGTCATCTGCGGCGGCACCGAAGCCGAAACCCTGGATGACCGCGTCCGCGATATCCGGGTCCGGGTCGACGTACGCGACCTGTTCGTCGGTGTCGACTTCGGTCACGATTCCGATCTGCTCGGCCTCGATATCCATGAGAAACTTCCCTTCGTCGGAGGTCGATAGTACTGTCATACCAGTCGTACATTCCCTCCCGAAGACGTAAAAAAACACTTGCAACGACCGCTCCACTACTCTTCGAGGCAGATGTCGACGAAGTTCTTCAGGATCGTCAGCCCGGTCTCGCCGCTCTTCGTTCGGCCACCTTTTTCATCGTTGGGTTCGCTCGCCCTGCTCGCGAACCACGCCTCGAAAAATCTGGGCCATAAACTGACGCGGCGAAGCCTCGTCGACGCTTCGCTCACAGCCACGTGGGGCTACTCTTCGAGGCAGATATCGACGAAGTTCTTCAGGATCGTCAGCCCGGTCTCGCCGCTCTTTTCGGGGTGAAACTGCGTCCCAAAGACGTTGCCCTCCTCGTTGGCGACGATGCTCGGGAAGTCGATGCCGTAGTCGGTCGTCGCGACGACTGCCGTGTCGTCGTCGGGTTCGGCGTAGTAGGAGTGGACGAAGTACGCGTACTCGCCATCGACGGAACCGCCAGACGCGGCCCCGTCTGCCCGGTGCGTCTCCGACGCAACGGTGTCGACGCCGTCGACCAGCGGGTGCTCGCGTTCGACGTTCAGTTCGTTCCAGCCCATCTGGGGCACCTTCTGGTCGCCGTCGAACCGGACGTTCGTGCCGGGGATCAGATCGAGGCCTTTCACGTCACCCTCGCCTGCGTGGTCGGCCTCCTCGCTGTCGGTCAGCAGCATCTGCATGCCGAGGCAGATGCCGAAGAGGGGCTGCCCGCGCTCGGCGGCCTCGTGGAGCGCCTCGCGGTAGGGGCCGGCGTTCTCGACGCCCTCGCGGAACGCGCCGACGCCGGGCAGGACGATGCCGTCCGCGGCCGCGAACGCCTCGGGGTCGTCGGTAATCTCGACGGTCGCGCCGACGCGCTCCAGGCCGCGCGTGACGCTTCGGAGGTTCCCCAGACCGTAGTCGACGACGACGACCGAGGCGGTCTCTGACTCCGTCGTATCCGTCTGCTGGCTCATACCTCACGGTTTGCTTTCGGTCGGGAAGTTCCTTCCGTTTCGCTCAGATATCGCTGCCGGGTGATCGTCGGTTACTCTCCGGACCGGGGGTGCATACCTGCTTTCTCCGTCTTCTCACGGTGTCACTGCGGGGGGTTCTCTCCCCGCAAATCTCTCTCGCTCGTTACTCGTACTCTCCTAGCCGCGACTGGCCACCCGAACCCCCAGCGCCGCCGAGATCCGCTGCGGTGGCGATGGTCTCTTCGAAGGTACTGCGCTGGCTGCGGTCGTACAGCGTCGCCGCCGGATGGACCGACAACAGCACACGCCGCGACTGGCCGCCGATCCGGACCTCTTCGACGCTGCCGGCTTCCGACGTAATTCCGACGGATCGGTCGAGGAGGTGCTCGCTCGGAACCTTTCCGAGCGTGACGATCACGTCCGGATCGACGAGTTCGAGTTCGCGGTCGAGATACGACTCGCAGTTCGCCAGTTCCTCGCTGGTCGGATCGCGGTTGTCCGGCGGACGACAGCGTACGCAGTTGGTGATCCGAACGTCCGTACGGGCGAGTCCGACATCTCTGAGCGCGTTGTCGAGTACGTCGCCGCTCCGGCCGACAAAGGGTTCGCCGCGCTCGTCCTCGGTTGCGCCGGGGGCCTCTCCGACGAAGACGATGGCGGCGTCCTCGGGGCCGACGCCGTTGACGATCCGACTCCGGGACGCGCACAGTTCGGGACAGCGTTCGCAGGCGGTGACTGAGGTGCCGTCCATCTGCTCCATACTCACAGGCAGTGCTCCCTTCACTAATCTCCACGGATGTCCGCACGGGAGACGAGACAGTCGGGCACTAAACGGCCCTGCGACCGCCGTGTATCGCTCTCGCACACCCGGTATAAGCATTTATTCTAAGCGAGAGATGATCGCATATGTCACTCACCTGTTCCGAGTGTGGTGCCGAACACGAGACCATCGACGACTTCGAGACGGACTCCGTTCGAGAGTTCGAGGTCGAAGAGGATGGTAGCTTTTCACTGTACGAGAACAATGATCTGTTTCTCTGCAAGGACTGCCGGAAACCGATGGGGGTCGGTCGTTCGCGGTGAACTAGTTGGCGTGCATCTCCGGGACGTAGTACGGAGGATGCTCGGGGTCGTCTCACCCAGGCGCACGGGGCGACGCCGCTACAGGAGCCGAAGCACTCGTTCGACCGGTCGGGGGACTATTCCTGATGATCGACGTCGACGCTCTCCCGCAGTTCGTCCAGAGCGTCGGATTCAGCAAGTTCTTCGAGTCGCTCCTGAAAATGACCCTCGCAGAGGCCCACCTTGATGCCGTCGGACTCGGCGGCGACGGTCGCGGTCTCGTCACAGTAATGGCACTGCATACCAGACCGTACGGGCCGACCCCGTTTGAACGCTACGTTCTCGGTACCTCCCGGATCAATCCTCGGCGCGTTCGAGTGCCGCCGCGACTGGCCGATACGACGACTCGTCGAGTCCTGCCCGGCCTAACTCCATCTCGTGGGCGTCCGTACCGCCCGTCGCGACGAGGTCGTACTCGCTGATCGCCCGGTCGACCAGCGCGGTGTCGACCTCCCGGCCGTACGGGTAGAACCGCTCGACAGCATCGAGATGCTCGGTCAGCGCCAGTGCGGCTTCGGGGTCGCTGTACCGGAGTGGATGTGCCAGTCCGACGAGGGCACACGCCTCGTCCAGAAGCCGCCGGCCCTCCTCGAACGGTGTCACGTCGCGGGCGACGAAACACGGACCATCATTGCCGATCAGTTCCGCGAACGCCTCCTCGTAGTTCAGGTCGGTATCGGGATGCGCGTCGATCGCTCTGGCCAGATGCGGCCGGCCGAATCCCTCCTCGACCGTGAGGCCGAGATCGACGTCGAGGCGGCTCTCACACCGATCTATCATTGCCCGCCCCCGCTCGATCCGGTCGCGCTGGATCCGCGTGAGTTCGTCGTCTAGCGCCGGTGTCGGACGTGCGCCATAGCCCAGCAGGTCGATCCGCTGACCGCCTGGCGTCTCGACACGGAGTTCGATGCCGCTGACGACGGTGATGCCGTCAACGGTGTTGATCGCCCGGTCGAGAGCGGGATGGAGGCGGTCGTGGTCGGTAACTGCGACCACGGCGACCCCGGCGTCGCGTGCGGCGTCGGGCAGCGTCGAGAGCGTCAGCGACCCGTCAGAGCGCGTCGTGTGGGCGTGGAGATCCGCATAGACCATATGCCCGCTCCTTTCCGCGCCTCGCAGATGATCGTTCCGGTCCACAGCGTTTGTTAGTCTTCGGCACGGAGTCGACCCCATGGCCGATGCCGAACCGCTGGTCCGAGCGTTCTATACCGCGCTCGACGAGCACAACTACGACGATCTCGCGTCACTGATCGCCTCCGATTTTATCCACTACCGGCCGGACCGGACGTTCGAGGGTCGGACCGCGTTCGTCTCGTTTATGCGCGATGGGCGGCCGATGACCGACACGGCCCACGAGCTAGAGCGGGTGTTTCTGCACGCGGATGGCGCGGCTGTTCAGGGGCAGTTACTCGATTCGAACGACGAGGCGCTCTTTGGCTTCGTCGACGTCCATACCGTTTCGGACGAGCAGATTACGAGCGTCCGAACCTACACGCAGAGCCACTCCGATAGCGTCGAATCGTAAAAAACGACCGTCGTCCGCGCTACTCGCGGTCTCCCGCTCCGAGCGCCGACTCGCCGACTGGCTCGTGGCCCTCGATGCGCTCTTTGCCGCCCATGTACGGGCGCAGCGGCTCGGGAACGGTAACGGTGCCGTCCTCGTTCTGGTAGTACTCCAGGATGGCGACCATCACGCGGGGGACGGCCGTCCCCGACGCGTTGAGCGTGTGGAGATACTCCGCCGACTCGTGGCGTTCGGGCCGGTAGCGGAGTCCGGCACGGCGTGCCTGGAACTCCTCGAAGTTCGACGCGGAGGAGACTTCGAGCCATCGTCCGCCGGCGTCCGGACCGTCCTCCATGTCGTCGCCGGGAGCCCACACCTCGATATCGTAGGTCTTCGCCGAGGCGAAGGTGAGATCGCCCGTACAGAGATCGAGGATCCGGTAGGGCAGACCGAGTTGTCGGAGGACTTCCTCGGCCTCGTCGAGCAGTTCTTCCAGTCGGTCGTAGCTCTCCTCGGGTTCGACGAAGTTGACGAGTTCGACCTTGTTGAACTGGTGGACGCGGACGATGCCGCGTGTCGCGACGCCGTGTTCGCCCGCTTCGCGCCGGAAGTTCGGCGTGTAGGCCTGATGTTTTAGCGGCAGGTCGTCGGCGAGCAGGATCTCGTCGGCGTACATGTTGGTGACCGGGACCTCCGCGGTTGGGCAGAGCCAGAGGTCGTCGTCGTCGTAGGCCTCCTCGTTGCTCCCGCCGACGCGATAAGCGTCGTCCGCGAACTTCGGTAGCTGTCCGGTGCCCCGCATCGACTCGCTTTTTACCGGGACCGGCGGGAAGACGTCGTGGTACTCCTGCTCGCGGTGGAGGTCCAGCATGAACTGGATCAGGGCGTGCTCTAGCTGTGCGCCCTCGCCCTTGAGGAAGTAAAAGCCGCTGCCGGTCGTCTTCGCGCCGCGGGCCTCGTCGATGATCTCCAGGTCCTCGCCGAGGTCGTAGTGTGGCGTGATCTCCTCGGGTAGCTCTCGGAGGTCGTCGAAGCCCTCGCGTCGGGTCTCGACGTTGTCGTCCTCGTCCTCGCCGACCGGGACGCTCTCGTGGGGTACCTGCGGGAGTTCGAGCATCGCCGCGTCGAGTTTCTCGGCCAGTTCGTCGGCGCGGTCCTCGATCTCCTCGATCTCGGCTTTGAGCGACTGGGAGCGCTCGATGGCCTCCTCGGCTTCCTCGTCTTTGCCGTCCTGTTTTAGTTCGCCGATCCGGCTACTGACCTGATTGCGTTCGTGGCGCAGTTCGTCGCCGCGTGCTTTTAGCTCTCGCCACTCCTCGTCGAGTTCGAGCACGGTGTCGAGGTCCGCGTCGGCACCGCGCGCTGCCAGCGCCTCCCGGACCTCGTCGGCCCGGTCACGAAGGGTCGTCCTATCGAGCATTCTTATCGGCCTATTCAGGTGCATATGGCAAAACCGTGTCGATGCACCCTATCCGAACCGCTTCGTAATCGACGCGAACATCCCATCGTCGTCGGAGGATTCGCCGCCTGACTCGTCGTCGCTCGCGCCGCCTGTCTCCGTCCCAGATGTCGCCGACGAGTCCTCCGCTCCGCCACGGTCGAACAGCGATGTGAGGCTGGCCAGAAACCCGCCGTCCCTCGAGACAGCCCCCTGCGAGTCCGATGTCGACCCGATGAGGTTCGCCGCACACTCGTCACACTCCGTCGCTTTTGACCCGACTTCGGCCCCACACTCGTGACAGTAGCGCATTGACTGGTTGTTTCCTCCCCCAGTTCTTATAAGCGTTTCTCACGGAAGAAACTCCGTGGAATCGGTGGCAACCTCTTTTACCCTCCCGCACGGCCTTCCGATATGGCCGCAGGCGACGTCTCTGACGTTACGACTGGTGCATGTACCGACCTCTACTACGTCGACACCGGCATGTACGACTCGCCGGGCTACGGCGCTGTCTACGTTCTCGACGCCGAGCGCCCCGCAGTCGTCGACACCGGCATCGGGACGAACTACGAACACGTCCTCGACGCCATCGAGGCCGCCGGCCTCACAACCGACGATATCGAAGTGATCGCGCCGACACACGTCCACCTCGACCACGCCGGCGGTGCGGGCTTTCTCGCGGCAGACTGCCCGAACGCGGACGTATACACCCACGAGATCGGTGTCCCCCACCTCGCGGACCCCTCGCGACTCGTCGAGGGGACGAAACGCGCAGTCGGCGACCAGTGGGAGTACTACACCGACCCCAAACCGGTCCCGGAGGATCGGCTTCAGCCCCTGATCGACGGCGACGTCGTCGATCTGGGCGATCACGAACTCCACGTCCACCACGCGCCGGGCCACGCGCCCCATCAGGTCGTCTTCGAGGACCCGGCCAACGATGCCGTGTTCACTGCCGACGCCGCCGGGATCTGGGTGCCCGACCTCGAACGCGTCGAACCGACCTCACCACCCTCCAACTTCGATCTCGAAACGGCACTTGACGATATCGAGACGATTCGAGCGATCGACCCCGAGACGCTGCTGTTCGCCCACTTCGGTCCCCATCCGACCGACGACCTGCTCGACGAGTACGAGTCGGTGCTCAGTGAGTGGGTCGAGGAGGTCGAACAGAAGTGGAACGTGCTTCGTAATGAGGCGGCAGTCGTCGATCACTTCGTCGACGGCGTCGACGAGGACCTCATCGAGGTCTGGGGCGAGCACAAGGCCCGGGCGGAGACGGCGATGAACGTCCGTGGCGTGCTGGGCTATCTCGATCAGCGGTAAAACAACTCCAAACTCTCCCTACGTTCATACTGTTTTATTATGATGGTGAACAGTCACACCAGTATGAACTGGAGGGATGCCGAACGGACGTTTTCGGATCGCGTAACGGAGCTGACGACGCTCCCGCGGCTGTTCGAGGGAGCGGCCGAGCGCCACGCGAACCGGCCAGCACAGCAGTACAAGGGTGGTGTCTACAATCGCTCCCTCACGGAGACGGTGTTAGCCGAACCACCGGACGGCGACTATCGGGCGATACCCTACACCGAGATGCGCGATATCGTCCACCATCTCGCGGCCGGCTTTCGTGATCTGGGCGTCGCCGACGGCACCAGAGTCGGCCTGTTCGCGGACACCCGCATGGAGTGGGCCCAGACCGACTTCGCAGTGCTGGCCGCCGGGGGCGTCGTCACGACGGTCTACACTGGCTCGTCGTCCCATCAGGCCCAGTATCTGCTCGACGACCCGGGTGCGGAGGGCGTCGTCGTGGAGAACGAGGAGCTACTGGATCGCGTCATCTCGGTCGAGGACGAACTCGATCTGGAGTTCATCGTCGTGATGGACACGTACGACGAGGACGACGACGCCTACGACCGCGACGATATCTACACGCTTGCGGAGATCCACGACCGTGGCGCGGAACGCTTCGATCCTGACGAGTACGAGGGCTGGCTGGACGAGCGCTCCGTCGACGACCTCGCCAGTCTGATCTACACCTCCGGTACGACCGGGCAGCCGAAAGGCGTCCAACTGACCCACGCCAACTTCCGGTCGAACGTCAATCAGGTGTACACCCGGTACGGTCCGCGGCCCGACAAGGGTGACACGCCGGTCATCGACGAACACACTACGACGGTCTCGTTCCTGCCGCTCGCCCACGTCTTCGAGCGATTGGCGGGGCACTTTTTGATGTTCGGGGTGGGTGCCTGCGTCGCCTACGCCGAAAGCTCCGATACGATCCAGGAGGACTTCGATCTCGTGGGTCCGTCGACCGCGACGAGCGTGCCGCGGGTGTACGAGAAGATGTACGACGCGATCCGCGAGCAGGCCCAGGAGTCCGACCTCAAGGCGCGCATCTTCGACTGGGCCACGGATGTCGGCCAGCAGTACCACGAGGCCGACGACCCCGGGGTCGTCCTCGAAGCGAAGCGGACCGTCGCCGACAAACTGGTCTTCAGCACCGTCAAGGACGCACTGGGCGGCAACATCGACTTCTTCATTAGCGGCGGCGGGAGCCTCTCACCGGAGCTCTGTGCGCTGTATCACGGGATGGGCCTGCCGATCATGGAGGGCTACGGGCTGACCGAGACATCGCCGGTCGTCGCGGTCAACCCCCCCGAGGAGCCGAAAGTCGGGACGATCGGGCCGCCCGTCGTCGATGTCGAGGTCCACATCGACGACAGCCTCGTCGGACCGGGTGAGTTCAGCGACCTGCCGGGCGAGGTCGGCGAACTGCTCGTCCGCGGTCCGAACGTCACCGAGGGCTACTGGCAAAAGCCCGAGGCCACCGAGTCGGCGTTCACCGAACTGGAGAGCCAGCAGGCGTCCGCCGACGGCGGGGAGACGCCCGAGGACGACACCGGGCGCTGGTTCCGCACCGGCGACATCGTCCACCAGCGCCCCGACGACTACATCGAGTTCAAAGAGCGCGCCAAACAGATCATGGTGCTCTCGACGGGCAAGAACGTCGCGCCCGGACCGATCGAGGACGCCTTCGCCTCCAGTGAAGTCGTCGAGCAGTGCATGGTTGTCGGCGATAGTCGGAAGTTCGTCAGCGCGCTGATCGCGCCGAACGTCGAGGGGCTCCGGTCCTGGGCCGAGGAGGAGGGACTCGATCTGCCGGAGAGCCGTACCGCACTCATCGAGGACGACCGCGTCCGTGAGCGGATCGAGGCCGAAGTCGAGGAGATCAACGAACGGTTCGAGTCCTACGAGACGATCAAGAAGTTCCGGCTCGTCCCCGAGGAGTTCACCGAGGACGAAGACCTGATGACGCCGACGATGAAGAAGAAACGCCGGAACATCCTCGAACACTTCGAGGACCGGGTCGAAGATATGTACGAGGACTGACTCTGCGTGTCGAGAAGAGTTTCGCCGCTCTCTGACTTGTGACCACTGTTTCGGGGTGAAATAACCCACCTGATTTATTGTTATTGAAAGATATTGTCAGTCAACCCATGAGCTTGCGACAGGCGGAACGGGAGTACTCCGACGAAGTAACGGGGATGTCGACGATCCCGCGACTGTTCGCCGAGACAGTCGACCGAAACGCCGACAGACCAGCCCAGCGCTACAAGGGCGGGATCTACGACCGCTCGCTGGTCGGCCCGGTGATCGATCCCGCTCCCGACGGGGAGTTCGCGTCGATCACCTACGCCGAGATGGACGATGTCGTCCGGCGACTGGCGGCCGGCTTTCGCGAACTCGGCGTCGACGACGGCGCTCGCGTCGCCATCTTCAGCGATACCCGGATGGAGTGGGCCCAGAGCGACTTTGCACTGCTCGGAGCAGGTGCCGTCGTGACGACGATATACGAGGGGTCGTCCGAACAACAGGTCGAGTACCTGCTCGACGACCCCGACGCGGACGGTGTCGTCGTCGAGAGTCAGGAGCATCTCGAACGCGTGCTCTCGGTCACCGACGATCTCGACCTGGAGTTTGTCGTGTCGATGGACGACCTCGATCCGGAGTATCACGACCGCGAGGACGAGGGGATCTACACGCTTGCCGATGTTTACGAGATCGGCGATGCCGCCTTCGATGCCGAGGCGTACGAGAGTTGGCTCGACGAACCGGCCGTCGACGACCTCGCGACGCTGATCTACACGTCGGGGACGACGGGCCAACCCAAAGGCGTCAAACTCACCCATCGTAATCTGCGGGCCAACGTCAACCAGACCTACCGGCGGTACGCACCCCGGCCCGACAAGGGTGCTGACCTGCCGACGCTCACCCCGGAGACCGATACGGTCTCGTTCCTGCCGCTCGCGCACGTCTACGAGCGGACTGTCGGCCACTACCTGATGTTTGCCGTCGGTGCCACTATCGGGTACGCCGAGAGCGCCGACACGCTCAAAGACGACTTCCAGACGATCCAGCCGACAGCGTCGACGAGTGTCCCGCGAGTGTACGAGAAGATGTACGATGCGATCCGCGAGCAGGCCCAGGAGTCAGATCTCAAAGCGCGCATCTTCGAGTGGGCGACCGCGGTCAGCAAGGAGTACCAGCAGGCCTCCGCCCCGGGACTCGGTCTCAGAACGAAGATGAAAATCGCCGACGCGCTCGTCTTCTCGGACGTCCGCGACGCCCTCGGTGGGAAGCTCGAGATCATGAACTCCGGCGGCGGGACGCTCTCGGCCGATCTCTGCCGACTCTATCACGGCATGGGGCTACCGATCTACGAGGGCTACGGCCTCACCGAGACCGCCCCCGTCGTCTCAACGAACCCGGCAGAGGACACCAAGATCGGGACTATCGGCCTGCCGCTCTCGGAGATCGACGTCAAGATCGACACCTCGGTCGTTCCCCGCCAGCAGTTCGACGACATGCTCGGCGAGGTCGGCGAACTGCTCGTGCAGGGCCCGAACGTCGCCGAAGGCTACTGGGAGAAGCCAGAGGCCACCGAGGAATCGTTCGTCGAGGACGAGGACGGCCGCTGGTTCCGGACCGGCGATATCGTCCAGCAACGCCCCGACAACTATCTGGTCTTCCGCGAGCGGGCCAAACAGCTACTCGTACTCTCGACGGGCAAAAACGTCGCACCGGCCCCGATCGAGGACGCCTTCGCCTCGAACGAGGTCGTCGAGCAGTGTTTCGTCGTCGGCGACGGCCGGAAGTTCGTCGGCGCGCTCCTGGTACCGAACTTCGAGCGGATCCGCGCCCGAGCGGACAAAGAGGGGATCGACCTGCCGGACTCGCCCAAGGAGATCTGTCGGGACGAGCGCGTCCGGGAGGTCGTCCAGCAGGAGGTCGACGCCGTCAACGAGAACTTCGAGTACCACGAGCAGATCAAGCAGTTCAGACTCGTCCCGATCGAGTTCACCGAGGACAACGACCTGCTGACCCCGACGATGAAAAAGAAGCGGCGCAACATCTTCGACATGTACGCCGACGAGATCGAGGCGATCTACTCGGAGCCGGATACGGAGGCCGAGGGCGGCACGGCGACACCCGCAGAGTCCGAGTAGTCGCTTCCGTCGGGGTAGCCGCCGTCCCGAACCGTTAGGCCGGTGGCGGCCGAACGATTGCGGTATGCCACCCTACGACCTCTCCCAGCCGCTCGATCCCGGCGTCCCCGTCTATCCTGGCGATCCGGAGGTCTCCCTCCGGCCCCACGCAACTCACGACGCCGATGGCTACCGCGTTACTGCACTCGAACTCGGGAGCCATAGCGGCACGCACGTCGACGCGCCCGCCCATACCGAACCGGACGGCGCGACGCTGGACTCGGTTCCGGTGGAGACGTTCACGATGGACGCGCTGAAACTCGACTGCACCGAGTACGGCGACGGCCAGCCGATTCCACCCGCCGTCCTGCCGAGCGACCCGGACGCAGACGCGCTGGTGGTGCATACCGGCTGGGACGCCCACTGGCCCGACGAGCGGTATCTCGACCATCCGTATCTCGCGCCCGAGACGGCCCGGCGAATCGCCGAGTTGGACTGTCACGTCGGCATCGACGCGCTGAACGTGGATCCGACGGGCAGCGTGGACTCGGATGTCTCGACTCACGGCATCCCGGCCCACCACGCACTACTCGGCGCTGGAAAGCTTATCGTAGAGAACCTGACGAACCTCGGGGCTATGCCGACGAGATTCACGCTTGACGTCGCGCCGCTTCCGCTGCCCGACGCCGACGCCGCACCGGCGCGAGTCCTCGGGCGCGTCGAGTGAGCTACTGATACCGGCCGCGGCCTTCTATCTCTCGCAACTGATCGAGCACTCGCTGCTCGCCGGCGGCCACGTAGCCGGCCTCGACCGCCTCGCGCATGGCCGGCGGATCCGCCGCGGTGCCGTCCAGACTCTGCTCGAAGACGTGGAGATCCATCGCGTAGTCCTCGACGTGATCCGAGTAGTAGCCCAGTCCGAAGTCGATCAGGTACACTCGCTCGTCGTCGAACCGGACGTTCCGGGTCGTCGGATCGCCGTGGACGATACCGGCCGCATGGAGCGCCGCGAGGTGCTTGCCCACCCACCGGACCCGCTCCGCGGTGAGGTCGGCCTGCAGGTCGGCACGCCCGACGCGCTCGAAGGTGATCCGTGCCCTGCGGCGGTCGATGTCGTGGACCAGCGGCGTCGGGACGCCGTTGCGCCGCGCCTCGCTGGTGAGTCGCGCTTCGAGCGTCGTCCGTTCGCGGCGCAGTCGGTCGTCGAGGTCGGGGTAGCGGTACGCCTTTGGAACACGCTCCTTGTAGACGCGGTCGCCGTCGAAGGTGACGGTCGCCTCCGCACCCTGCTGGCGATTCGATTCGACCGCACCGCGTGGGAGACTCTCCTCTCGCGGTTCCCGACCGCTCGCTGGTTCCGTGGCGTTCCGCGCCACGCTCTCCTCTCGCGGGCCTTGTCCGCTCGTTGGTTCCGTCGCGCTGCGCGCGACACTCTCCCCGTCTCGCCACGTCACCGGCACCTGATCGGGTCGGAAGTCCGAATCGATCTGCGAGTCCGCGACTTCGATCGTATCTCCGGCCTCGTACATCGTCGCGCCGAGGACGGCGATCATCCCGGCGTTGTCGCGCAGGAACCGTGGCTCGGGGGCGTAAAACTCCGCGCCGCGCTGTTCGCACATCATCGCGAGCATCTCCCGCAGTCGGTCGTTCTGGCCGACGCCGCCGCCAAGCACGAGTTCGTCGCTCCCGGTGAGCGAGAGCGCGCGTTCGGCCACCTCGGTCAGCATGGCGAAGACCGTCTCCTGCAGGCCACAGCAGACGTCCTCGACGGGCGTTCCCGCATCGTACTCCTGCTTCGCGGCGCTCATGATCCCCGAAAACGAGAAGTCCATCCCTTTGACGACGTAGGGGAGTGCGGTGTATTCACCATCCGTTGCCGCCTCTTCGACTTTCGGGCCGCCGGGATGGGACCACCCGACGTGGCGGGTGAACTTGTCGATGGCGTTGCCGACGCCGGTGTCCATCGTCTCGCCGAGCACCTGATACCGGCCGTTGTGAAAGCCCAGCACGTGGGCGTTCGCGCCGCTGGCGTTGAGACAGACCGGCGAGTCAAAGCCCGAGCGGTGGCGGCCGATCTCCAGATGCGCGACCATGTGGTTGACGCCGACGAGCGGGACGTCTAACGCTTGGGACAGCGCTCTCGCGGCCGTCCCGACGATCCGCAGACACGGACCCAGCCCCGGGCCACGGGCGAACGCCACTGCGTCGATCGGCGGGTCATCGTCGCCCAGCGCTGCGGCGTGATCCAGCGCCGCCGCGACGACTTCCGGAATCGCGTTATGCATGTGCTCGGCGGCCTCGCTCGGATCGATGCCGCCGCTCTCTGGCTGGTAAGCATCGGTCTCGATACAAACGCCGTCGTCGGGGTCGAAGACTGCGGCGCTGGCCGCCCAGGCAGTGCCCTCGATCCCGAGAACGCGCGGTCGATTACTCACGGTGTACAACAGTTCGCAGCTGCTGGCCGCTCACAACTATCGATGCCCCTCTCCGCTCGGTGCATCGCCTTACTCCCACTCGGTGTAGTCACAGCGACCGCAGTGCTGGCGGTCACCGTGGTCGGCGAGGAACGCGTCGCCACAGCGGGGGCACTTCTCGTTTTCCGTGGTTCCGTCGTCGTTGTAGAGTTCGTGACGGGGCATCTAGGCTTCCTCCGCCTCTTCGGCTTCGGCGTCGCCGAGTTCGATCTTGTTCCGTTCGAGCATGTGGTCCTGCTCGACGTCCTGTGCGTGATCCGCGCTCTCGTAGACTTTCGCCTTGCCGATCGTCTTCCGCATCCCGAACTTCGTGTCGAGTTTGCGGACGACGACTTCGCTCGCGTCCTTGTTGAGCTTCGCGGCGAGGCTGTCACGAACGGAGAGACGCTCCGGGGTCGCTTCTTCGTGTACGATCTGGAAGGTCACGTCGGTGCGGTGCAACATCGGGTTTTCTTCTTCGTCAAGGATTTCGACGTCCATGGATACTCAGTTGTACATTACTCCCTCTGAAACGGGTAAAAGCATTTCGAACGAGTCGCCGCGTCGGTAGGACTCGGACGAACGGCCCGACGGGGGGCACGGGTGTCTATGGCGGGGGATAGCGAGGCACTGTCGGGTGTTCGACGCCTGTCAGACGCTGACGCCGTGTCGATTCGGTATTTAAAAAAAAAACACCTGTTTATTCAGCCCACTATATTATGAAGCTACTGCGTGAGGTGATATACGGATGGCAAACGACCACGGAACCGAAAATCGTCGGGGGGATGCGGTTACGAACTCGTTCTCCTCGCTTGCCGATGTCGTCGATAGATACGGCTTCGATCCGTTTCTCGACGCCCCAACGGAGTTTCACGACGTTCTCAGTTCGCCGCTTCGAAAGCGCGTTCTGGACGAGTTGGTGCGGGCGGAGGATACGCTGTCGGTGCAGGAACTCGCCGAACGGATTGCCGAGGCCGAAAGGGTCGACATTGCCAAGCAGGGGGAAGCGCTCGTTCGATTGCATCACGTTCACCTCCCGAAACTACGCTCGCACGACCTCGTCACGATCTATACCGAACAGGATCGCAGACTGATCGAACTCACTCTTGGATCCGATTGATCTCATCGGGCGATCCGACGCTCCGGAACGAGCCTCGTCTTCCTCCGACGATACCCTTACTCCAGTAGCGTCCACAGTCGGCCGTGGTCGCCGTCCATTCGCTCCAGCAGGGCCCGGAACTGCGTCTTTCGCTCTTTGGTGACCGTCACTTCGACCATCCCCTCGTCCGGCTGGCCATAGACGACGGACGCACCCACTGGGGCGACTAACACTGCCGGTAAGGTGGCGAGATCCTCTTCCCCATCGACGACGATGGTCGTCGGCTTGCGGTGGGCCAGCGCCCGCTCCAGTGCGCTGAGTAGCTCCGCGCTGAGGGTGCCCGCCGGATTGACCACCTCGATCCGGTTCGGTAGCTCGTCGACCCGCTCGCGCACCTCGGCAGCGATATCACGCCGCTTCGTCCGCCCGTCGACGAGTGCGACGTCCGGCTGGTAATCGACCCGATCGAAATGGTACGTGACGATGTCGCCGACGGCGATCAGCGGTGATCCAGCCCCTTCCAGTAGCTCCTCGGGATCGGTGTACACCGTCCCCATCGGCTCTTTGAACGCGGAGCGTAGTTCGTCGGGAAGCGTGACGACGATATCTGCGCCGCCGTGATCCTCGGCTGACACGTTACCGGACTTTCAGCGCGTACGCGCCGGGCTCGGTCACTTCCATCTCGGTCGCGATCTTGCTCTCCTCAGGATGGGCGATATAGACGTAGCCGGCCCAGTCCCCGGTGAGACTGCTCGATCCGCAGGCGACGCAGTTCTGTTCGTCCGGACCGTTGACCCGGTGACACTCCCGACAGACGAGTCGATCCTCTGCCATTAGCTCTCACCGGCTTGCGCCTGGCGCTTGCTCCGCTCGTCTTCGAGCCAGCCGTGTTTGCCGAGGCCCGGCTGTTTCGCCGTCAGACCGATCTTGGAGTCTCGCGGATTCCGCTCGTCGATGCTCTTGGTGACGATCCGTGCTCGGACGGCATCGTCGACCGCGACCGCCTGGTCGGACTCGTTGGAGGCGAGTCGCTGGTTCTCGCCGTCGTAGGCGAGATACTCGTCGGAGATCTGCGAGACGTGGAGTAGTCCGTCGACCGGCCCGATGCCCACGAACGCCCCGAACTCGACGACTTCGACGACGGTCCCGTCGACGACTTCCTGCATCTGCGGATCGAACGTGACGGCGTCGAACTCGGCCTCGTAGTAGACGCCGGGTCGGTTCGGGAGCACTGCCCCATCCCCGATATCGCGGACGTTGACGACGCTGACGACCGAGCCGATCTCCTCGTCCATTCGTCCTTCGAGTTTGTCCTGCAGCAGTTTCTTCACGAGGTCCGGCGTGACGTTCGCCAGCTCCCGCGGCGGTACTTCGACTGTGTCTTTTAGTCTGACCCGTTTGTACATGGCTATGGTTGAGTGATTGCGAGTTTGTTCTTGCCCCTTAAACCAATTACTGCAACGGACGCGTCGAGTGCACGTTGCTGTAGGGGCTGGTCGTTCGTGACGACGTAGTCGGCCGTTCCCTCGCGGGCGAGTTCGACCACCGCGTCGTCGGCGTACGATGCGTCCGTGTCGAGGATGAGACACCGTTCCGTCGCTAGATCGTGTCCGACGCTGGCTGCGATGCCTTCGGTCCCTCCTTTCTCGGAGAGCGCCCGGAGCTCTTCGATGACTGCCTGCGGCGTCACGGGTTTGTACCCGTTCAGCAGCCTGTTGAGTTCGTCGAACAGCCGGACGTCGAGTTCGACCGGCATCATCAGCGCGTTGGTGTCGATAGCGACTGTCGGTGCCATCGCCGACTATCCTTTCAGCGTTCCGACGCCGATCAGCCGCCAGCGCGCGCCGACGCGGCGGTTGATCGCGATTTTGTCACCCTCGGCCGCACAGACCGGGCGCTTGAGCTTGAGTTCGCACTCGTCGCCGCGCGCGCTGGTGACCGATCCGACCGTCGTCGCCGTCCCGACCGTCAGCATCAGCGGTTCGCCCGTGCTGATCTCGTCGACGCTACCGCTCTCCTGGCCGACGATCCGATCGAGCAGGTCGACCTCCATCTCGAAGCTCTCCCACGTCGGCGGGAGCGTCCCCGATGGGCCGGCGACCTGTCCCGCCAGCGCGTCACCCTTCGTGAGGCTGGGGTCCAGTCCGGTGCCGACGCCGAGCAGGCCGCCCGGCGTTACGCGGTCGACGGTTTCGCCGCCCGCCTCTAGCGAGCGGATCTCCGTCTCGATGGGCTGGTACTCCGATTTCCCGCCCTCTTCGACCTCGCGACCGGGACGGATCTCGATCTCCTCGCCGTTTTCGAGGACGCCCTGCGAGAGGCTCCCGCCGATGACGCCACCGGTCAGGTCCTCCCAGGTCGTCCCCGGTCGGTTGATGTCGAAACTCCGGGCGACGTGCATCGTCGCGTCGGCGTCCGGATCCCGATCAGGCGTCGGGATCTCCTCTTCGACCGCCCCGATCAGGACGTCCATGTTGACGTCCTGGCCGGCACTGACCGGAACGACGGGGGCGTCTTCGGCGACTGTGCCCTCGACGAACTCCTGGATCTCCTCGTAGTTCTCCTGGGCGCGGTCGGCGTCGACGAGATCGATCTTGTTCTGTGCGATGACGATGTTGTCGATGCCGATGATGTCGAGCGCCATCAGGTGCTCTTCGGTCTGTGGCTGGGGGACCGGTTCGTTCGCGCTGACGACCAGGACCGCACCGTCCATGATCGACGCACCGGATAGCATCGTCGCCATCAGGGTCTCGTGGCCCGGCGCATCGACGAACGAGACGGTGCGCATGACCTCGCTTTCGGAGCCGTCAGGACAGGTCTCCTCGACGGTGTACCGTTCCGGTTCGTCGAGTCCTGGGCATTCGCGGAACGTGGCGTCGGCGTAGCCGAGACGGATGGAAATACCCCGCTTCATCTCTTCGGAGTGCTGGTCCGTCCACTCGCCGGACAGCGCCTGTACGAGCGTCGTCTTGCCGTGGTCCACGTGACCGACGAGTCCGATGTTCACCTCCGGTTGTCGATTGTTATCTGACATATGGGACAGTAATCTTGGTAGTGATTCGCCCCGAACGCCTGATAAACCTACTGTTCTCGACCCGGAGAACGGGGGAGACGACCGTCTCAGTGCCCGGTTCGCCAGCGTTCTCGCCCAGCGGGAACACAGCGTACATTTATTTTCCCCCCTCGGGAAAGGTCGGGGTATGTCGTTGTACAGCGATGGAATCTCTCGGAGAACGGTTATCGAACAACAGAACGGTAGACCACGCAGACCGGCTCTCAGGACGGTGATATGATGACTGACACGACACTCGTCCTGGCCGCGCTTGCGCCACTGATCGTCGTCGCAGTCCTCCTGGTCGGGCTGCTCTGGCCCGCCGTCAGGTCGATGCCCGTCGCCTGGCTTACCGCGGCGGTCGTTGCAGGAGTCGTCTGGGGAATGCCACTCGACTGGATCGCCGCAACGAGCATCTGGGGTGTGATGCTCGCCATCGAGATCCTGTGGATCGTCTTCGGCGCGCTGGTGTTGCTCTACACGCTGATGCGGGCAGGCGCGATCGACCGGATCAACGAAGGGTTCGCGGCGATCAGCGAAGACCGTCGGGTACAGATCGTCCTGCTCGGCTTCTTCATGGCGACGTTTCTGGAAGGCGTCGCCGGCTTCGGGACGCCCGCAGCAGTCGTCGCTCCGCTCTTGCTCGCGCTCGGCTTCCCCGCCATGGCGGCGGTGGTCGCGGCACTGATCGGGCACGCTATCGCGACGACGTTCGGGGCCGTCGGCGTCCCCGTCCGTCCCGGCACGCTAGATCCGATCGAAGCGCTCGGTACGCTGTCGCCCGCGGAAGCGGCCGACTTCGTCTCGCAGGCCGCGGGAACCGCGGCGATATATCAGGTGTTAATTGGGGTGTTCATGCCCTTGATGGCCGTCTCGATGGTCGTCTACTTCTTCGGCGATCCCGACGAGCGCTCGCTCGCGCCGGTCCGCCCGGTCCTGCCGCTCTGTCTGTTCGCTGGGGTCGCCTTCGTCATTCCCTTCGCGCTGACGGCGCTCTTTATTGGCCCCGAACTGCCGTCTATCGTCGGCTCGATGGTCGGGATCACGGCCACCGTCGCGGCGCTCCGTGCGGGCTACTTCCTGCCCGAGGAAGAGTGGACGTTCCCAGACCGCGACGTCTGGCCTGACTACTGGGTCGGCTCGGTCGAACCTGGCGGTGAGAACGGTGCGGGCGGTGCGGCGGACGCCGGGGTCGACGATACCCCCTCGATGTCGCTCGCTCGCGCCTGGGCCCCGTACCTCCTGCTCGTCGTCCTGCTGATCGTCACGCGGGACTTCACCCCGATCGGCGAGATTCTCACGGACCTCGCGGTGTTCACGCCGACCTGGGAGGGTATTCTTGGCACCGAGGTCACGAACAGCATCGACTGGGCGTACGTCCCCGGGACCTGGCTGGTGCTGAGCGCACTGCTCGCCATCCCGCTGTTCGGCCTGGACGGTTCGCAGGTCGCCAGTGCGTGGCGTGAGGCCGGACAGAAGATCGTCTCTCCGGCGGTCGCGCTCGTGTTCGTGATCGGGATGGTCGGCATTATGCTCGAATCGGGCCAGTATCCGGGTGCGCCCGGCGGCGACAGCATGATGGTCGTGCTCGCCGACGGGACTGCCGCCGTCTTCGGTGATGTCTACACGGTCGTCGCCGTACCGATCGGCGTCCTCGGGACGTTCATCACCGGTTCGATCACGGTCTCGAACATCACCTTCAGCGGCCTCCAGTACGAGGTAGCGACCCAGTCCGGACTCCCACAGCACCTGATCGTCGGCGGCCAGATGATCGGCGGTGCGATCGGGAACGTGGTCGCTATCCACAACGTCATCGCCGCGCTGGCGACGGTCGGCCTCGTCGGACAGGAAGGCCGGGTAATCCGGTTGAACCTCATCCCGGTCATGTTCTACATCGTCATGGGTGCGATCGTCATCTCGATCGCAGTCGCGCTCTAAATTCACGCGAGCTTTTTTATCCGGCCACCCTAACCCCGCTTCGTGAGCGAGTTCGCGTTCGAGCTATCGCTGTGTGCCCACCTCGAAGCGACGACCGACCACCTGGTGGCTCGCCAACTCGGTGGCGGTGTCGCCGCCCCCGGCAAGCGAGTGCTCGATACCGTGCTCGTCGAACCGGGGCCGGCGTTCACGGAGCGCACCGCGATCACGCCGGAAACGATCCCTGCCGCCGCAATCGAGAGCGACGCAGGGCCGGGCCGGTTTCGCGACCGGCGCTCCGTAATCGACGGGCTACCGCGGTACGCCCGCCGAGTCGTCGACCGCGCGGTCGAGGCCGGCTTCTTCGAGCGCGAACGTCGTGACGGCCGCGAGCACGTCCGGCAGGTCGCCCGATATCCGGACGACTGGTTCGGTCGGCTCGTCGGCATCGAGAACAAACCCGATCTCGGCCGACCGGGCGCGCTGGCGACTCAACTACGGAAAGACGTCAGTCTGGGCCTGCTAAACGAGGTCGTCCTGGCGACCGAGAGCCACGTCACGGGCGCGCATCTCAATCGGCTTCCCGAGGAGGTCGGAGTCTGGCGGTTCGACCCCGATGCTGTCGACTCGGATGGGGTTTCCGCCCCGGTCGAGGTCGTCCGGGAGCCGACGCCGCTCGCCCCGGAGTCGACCGGGATCGAGTTGCTGGAGCGTCACGCCGGCCGCGCCGAAGTCGAACCGGCCGGTCCCGCCGCCAAAGCCACGGCCCGGCGGCGGATCGCCGAGCGCGCCTACGGCAAGGGCTGGCGGACCTACGACGCACCGGCCTGCAAACACGCGAGCCTGACCCCTTCTGCGGGCTGTGACGGTCTCCCCCACTGCTCGTGGTACGGCCGGTTCGTCGATGCCGCAAGCGAATGTGGCTCGGACTGTCCGGGCTACGAGGCGGCCGACGCTCCAGCGGCCGACTTCGACGCCGACCGCGCCGAGACGTCGCCATGGGTCGCCGATCCGAAGGGAAAACAGCGGCGACAGTCGGGGCTGGATCGGTTCGGATAGCGCCCGCTACTCGTGGAGTTCGTCGGCGTAGTACCGGAACAGGCCAAGCACCGCCAGAACCCCGAGTCCGAAGATACCTAGCTCGAGCGGGGTCAGGAACTCGATGAGGGAGACCGTCGCCACGACGTAGCCGACAGCACCGACGAGGAACAACACGAGAAAACGACTCGCGTCCGACGCCCAGACCATGGCTCTCGCTGTCGAGGCCATATCGGTGTTCTCCTACAACGAGAACTGTTCGCCGTCGACGGCCAGTGGCTCCTCGAACGCCTCGTCGACGGGGTAGTAGTGGGCGAGGTGGACCAGCCGAGTTCGGTCGGCATCGAGGTCGTCGGCCAGCGAGAGCGCTCCCTCGCGGGTCATGTGTTTGGTCCCGAACGTCCGGGCGACGCCCTCGGCGTCGTGGTGATCTCCGCCTGCTGGGTGGTGCTCACAGAGATGTGCCGGGACGATGCCGTCAGCGAGAAACAGGTCCGGATCAGTCATTACTGACCGAGATTCCTCGGGTACGGCATAGCTCGTATCGCCCGAAAGCGTTAGCTTTGCGCCCGTCTCCGGATCCTCGACGACGACGCCGTAACAGAGCAAGGGCGGATGCTCGACGGGGACGAACGTTACGTCGAACCCGCAGGTCCGGACCGACTCGAACGGGGTCGTCGGCTGGACGTCGATGGCGTCGAGATAGCTGTACTTCCGGTCGACCGTCTCGGCGACGCTCTCGCCGGTCACTGGATCCGTCTCGTCGGCGGCGTAGACCGGTGCCTCGTTCAGCAGTCGGTAGACGTTCCCCAGTCCGTCGAGGTGGTCGAAGTGGATGTGACTGATCAGGATGCCGTCAGGGAGGTCGACGCCTTCGCGCTCGAACTGGTAGCGGAAGTCGGGGCTGGCGTCGATCAACAACGACTCGCCGGTGCGCTCGTTCTCGATGTACACCGAAAACCGGGTCCGCTCGATGTCGTGCTCCCGGGCGTACTCACAGGTCTCACAGTCGCAGTCCAGCGTCGGCGTTCCGGTCGTATCGCCCGTCCCGAGGAGCGTTACCTGCATTCTATCAGTGGTCGTGTGAGTGCCCGTCGTCGCTTCCGCCGCCGCTGATGTCGCCGCCGGCGACCAGCGCCTCGTGGTCGCCGTCCATCATGTCCATGTTCTTGAGGTTGTCGCGCTCCTCGAAGTCCTTGACGGCGTCGATCAGGTCTTTCTGGGTCAGGTTCGTCCGGTTCTCTGTCAGCGCGTCGAGGACGGCCTCGCGGAGCACCATCCGGAGGTCGCTCCCGGTCAGCCCTTCGGTGATATCGGCGACGGCATCGGGATCGAACTCCTCGATGTCCATCGCATGCGTGATCACCCGGAGGATGTCCGAGCGCATGCCACGATCGGGCTTGGGGAAGTTGACGATCTCGTCGAACCGTCGCCACGCGGCGGCGTCTAGCTGGTCCGGGTGGTTCGTCGCGCCGATCAGGAGCACTTCGTCCTCGATGAGGCTCACTTCGTCGATCGACTTGAGCAGGGTGTTGACCGCGCGCTTGATCGCGGCGTGTTCGTCCGAGGCGCGCGTCTTGGCGACGAAGTCGAACTCGTCCATGAACAGGATACACGGCGAGAGTCGCTTTGCGACCTCGAACACCTTCTCGACGTTTTTGGCCGTCTCGCCCAGATACTGGCTCGTGATCATCGAGAGTTTCACCTCGACGAAGGGCAGATCGAGTTCGTGGGACAGTCCTCGCGCAGCGGTGGTCTTGCCGGTCCCCGGTGGGCCGACAAAGAGCAGTTTACCGATCTCGCGGAGTCCGATCTGGGCCAGATAATCCCGGTGCTCGATCGCTTTGACGACCTTGTGGATCTCGTTTTCCTGATCCGGCGTCAGCACGAGGTCGTCGAGCGTCATCTCGATCTCCTCCGGTGCGCGGACGTCGACGAGGTCCAGCAGTTCCTCCTCGTCATCGTCGAAGAACTCGTCGAGCAGGCTGTCGATCCAGACGCGATCGGCCTGGATCGGGCGGTTCGCCTTCCGCGCTCGATCGTAGTCGACGCCCTCGACCTCGCTCTCGAAGACGTAGGCGAGCGTCGGGTTCGACTGGATCCGCTCGGCGTCGATGCGGTCGCGGAACCAGTCCTCGGCCATGTCCTGGTCGGTCAGCGAGATCGACCCGGAGAACTCGTCGCGTTCGGTGAACATCAGATCCGAAATCGCGGCCCATGGCTGATCGATCCCCGTCGCTGTTCGTGCGGTGCTGTTCGTCGCAGACAGCGGCCGCTCAATCTCTCCCTCCGACCAGAACACTTGCCGGTATCGCGGCGGCAGGTCGTTCTCGTCGAGCGACCGGTTGTCAGTGTAGAGTCGCGTCGTCAGCAGAAATTCGACGACATCTATCGACGCATCGCTCATTCTAGAAAACGTTGGTGTGGCCGAATGTTAAGGCCGTCGAAGACGACCGCGCTCGGGGCGGCTACCACGAACTGTCGTCGTTACCATCGCCGTCCTGCGTTCCCCACTCACCGGATCCGTCGGCTGTGTCGTCCCAGCCGCCGTCGTCGCTAAACTCCGAATCGTCCCAGGAACTCGATCCGGAATCCGACGTCCACGAGGTTTCGTCATCGATTCCGGGCGACTGCCCGTCCGTACTCTCGGAGCCGTTTCGGTACTGCTGGACCATAGCTCCGATTCCGACCGAGGAGACCGTCACCCCCACGATACCACCGACGATCGGTACGTAGGTGAGAGCCAGCACCAGCACGAATCCGATGCCGAACGCCAGCCAGAGCGTCTCCGTCGTCGGTGGGCGCTCCGTCCGGTCGGCGAACTCCTCGAGGAGATACCGACCCACCGTAATTTCGGCGATCACAGTCCCGACGAACGACACCACCACGAGCGCCAGCAGCAGCGGGAGCCCGATGAGCGCCCCCAGAATCGTCAGTATCAGTACGACACTGACGATGACGGCCCCGACGATGATGCCGAATCCGATCAACCCGGTCGTAACTGGCTCCGACCGGATATGCCGGTTCGTCGAGTTCGCGTACTTGGGTTTGAGGTGGATCAGGACTGCCGCGATCAGTGCGAAAAAGATCAGTGTCCCAGCGATGCCTACGAGGACGGCTGTCAGACTCAGTTCGTCGACTGCTGTCGCGAGCTCCTGGGGATCCTGTTGCTGTGCCGTCGCGACGCCCGAAAACAGGACGAGCGCACACGCTATCGCGATCGAGTGGAGGGCGGAACGGTCCATATTTATCACTGGTTCGGTATCGAATATAAACGTGGTGATGCCGTCCCTCTCGGTGAACTCCGGGAGTGACCCCTTCCAGTTCTACGTGTTTTTAAGTTCATTAACGACTATTGCAGATACATGTCCGACGAAACGACTCCAGTCATCGCCGCGGCGTATCGCACACCCCAGGGGAAAGAAGACGGCGTCTTCGCCGACGTACGAAGCGAGGATCTGTCCGTCCCGCTGATCGACCACATCCTCGCCGAGAGCGGTCTCACTGGCGAGGACATCGACGACCTGCTGTGGGGCTGTGCCCAGCAACGCGACGAGCAGGGCAACAACGTAGCACGGGTCATCGCCCTGCTCTCGGAGCTCGGCGAATCCGTCCCCGCAACGACGATCAACCGCTGGTGTGCCTCCTCGATGCAGTCGGTCATCTCGGCGGCCGACGCCATCGCCGCGGGCAACCGTGACGCCCTGATCGCGGGCGGCGTCGAATCGATGTCCCGCGTCCCGATGGGCGAGAACACCCACAAGGTCCACCCGCGCCTGGCCGAACTGTACAACATCGGCGAACTCCAGATGGGGATGACGGCCGAGAAAGTCGCCGAAGAGTACGGCGTCTCCCGTGAAGAACAGGACGAGTACGCCCTGCAGAGCCAGCAGCGCGCCCACGAGGCGACCGAGTCCGGGCGCTTCGACGACGAAATCGTCCCCATCGAGACCGAGGACGGTCTCGTCACCGAGGACGAGGGGATCCGCCCGGGCACCTCGCTGGAGAAACTCGCCGAACTCCCGACCGTGTTCAAGTCCGACGGGACGGTCACGCCGGGCAACGCCTCGCAGGTCAGCGACGGCGCGTCGGCGACGCTCGTGACCAGCAAGGCCTTTGCCGAGGAGCACGGCCTCGACGTTCTCGTCGAAATCGGCACCAACAACGTCGCCGGCGTCGATCCGACGGTGATGGGGATCGGTCCCGTTCCTGCCACCCGTGGCCTCCTCGACCGCGCCGACCGGGATATCGAGGACTACGACCTCGTGGAACTGAACGAGGCCTTCGCGAGCCAGACCGTCTACGCACGCGACGAACTGGGGATCGATCCGGACATCTTCAATGTCAACGGCGGCGCAATCGCCATCGGGCACCCGCTCGGAGCCAGCGGCGCGCGCCTGCCCGTGACGCTCGTCCACGAGATGATAAAACGCGACGCCGACCGCGGGCTTGCGACGCTCTGTGTCGGCTTCGGACAGGGAGCGGCGATCGAGTTCGAGCGTCCCTGAGCTGATCGGCCTGGACTTTTTGGCCCAGCTTTTGCAAGGCCGAGCGCGAGCATCGCGAGCGCGACGGCCGAGAGAAAAGGTGGTCGTGACAGGGAGCGGCGATCGAGTTCGAGCGTCCCTGAGCGCCCAGACCGCGTAAGCAGGGTTTTACACCTCGACATCGTACCGCTTTCACACTGTGACCACTCCCGCCATCGAGGCGCACGATCTGACGAAGCGCTACGGCGACATGACGGCGGTTGACGACCTTTCGCTGTCGATCCCGCAGGGCGACGTCTACGGCTTTCTCGGCCCGAACGGCGCGGGCAAGACGACCACGATGCGGATGTTCACGACGCTGACGAAACCGACTGCGGGCGAGGCTCGCGTCGCCGGTCAGCCGATCACCGAGCGCGACAGCGTCACGCCGCATATCGGCTATCTCCCGGAGGAGCCGCCGCTGTACGACGAGCTAACCGGGCGCGAACAGCTAGAGTACGTGGCCGGGCTCCGCGATATGCCGGACGAGGTCGCGACCGAGCGGATCGACCGACTGCTGGGCCGGTTCGACCTCGCGGCGGACGCCGGCAAGCGGATCGACGCCTACTCGAAGGGGATGCGCCAGAAGGTCGGCGTCATTCAGGCCGTCCTGCACGAACCCGACGTGGTCTTTCTCGACGAACCGACGAGCGGGCTCGACCCCCGTGCAGCCCGAACCATGCGCGAGACGATTGCCGACCTCGCGAGCCGCGAGATGACGGTGTTCCTCTCGACGCATATCCTGCCGGTCGTCGACGACCTTGCCGACACGGTCGGCGTGCTCTACGACGGTCGCCTCGTCGCCGAGGGGACGCCCGAGGGCCTGAAAACCCGGGCAGAAGCGGAGCGGGCCGACGGAGAGGACGACGGGAGCCTCGAAGACGTCTTCCTCGATATCACGCGTGACGGCGAAGCACCCGACGAACACAAGAGCGGTCGGACGCCCCTATGAGGCGGGCGCTCGAACGGGCCGTCAGGATCGCTCGAACCGAGGCGGTGCGTCATGCTCGGCAGCAACGCGAACAGCCCTGGCGGATCTTCTTCGAGCTATTTCTCGTCGTGTTCGTCACGCTCGTCGTCGTCGGACGCGTCCCCGGGGTCGGCCTCTATCCGGAACCCGGCGCGTATCACTACGGACAGGTCGCCGCCAGCGAGTCGCCGGGGACCGCGCTCGTCGCCGCACGCGGGTTCGTCGGTATCGTCTTCGTTATCGTCACGCTGGTGACCATGCTCTGGACGATGAAGGCTCAGGACTGGCGCGAGCAGGCGGACGGACTGCTGACGACCGTCCCGATTCCGACACTCGTCGCCGGCGACCTGCTCTCGAAGATACTCAAAGTGGGTCGATTTCTCTCGGTCGCGTCGCTTGCCGGTGCTATCGCGTTCGCGTCCGGGAGCGAATCGGTGCTCGGCGGCGTCCTCTTCGTGCTCGCTGCGTTCGCGCTCGCCTCGACTGCGACCGCGGTCGGCTACACCGCTGGCCTTGCGGGACTCGCGCTCGCCAGTTACTCGCCGTTCGTCCGCGAGCATCGGGTCCTCGTTGGCTCTCCGCTCGTGGCGCTGTACTTCGGGCTCTTCGTCGGTAGTCGCCGGGCGAGCGCAGTTCTCGGCGGGCTACCGATCGGCTGGTACGCCGACATCCCGATGACGGCGGCGACGGGGACTGGCGTCACGACCGCTGGTGCGGCGCTATTCGGGACGACGCTCGGCGGCGTCTCGCTGTGGTGGACCAGCGCGCACCTCGCAGAGCGGGCGTGGCTCGGCGACGGGGTCGCTCCGGCTTCGGTCGAGTCGTCGGCCCGATCCCCGACGACCGACCAGTCGCCCAGACTGCTCGAAAGAGTGCCCACGACCTGGCTCTCTCGCCCCACCAGGGCCGTGATCTACGCCGTCTGGCGCCGGACCGTTCGGGCACCACAAGCGTTGCTGTACGTCTTCCTGCCGTTCGTCCTGCTGCTGGTCATCGGGATCGAACTCGCCGCCACCGCGCCGGCGTCCATCCCGGTTCTCGTCGCCGTCTACGGTGCCGGTGCCGTCGGAGCGGGTGCGACCCTCAACCCCCTCGGGAACGAGGGCCGTACCCTCCCGGTCACGATGACGACGCCCGGCGGACCGCGTCACCTCGTTCGCGGGTACGTGCTCTCGGCCGCCCTCGTCGGCGTGCTCCCGGTCGTGGTTCTCGTCGCTCTCGCGACCCTCGGCGTGACGGCTTCGCCCGTCGCAACGGTTGCGATGGGGCTGTTCGCCGCCATCCTCACCGTCGCCTTCGTGGGGGTCTCGGTCGGCATCGGTGCGTGGCTCCCCGAGTTCGACGGGCTTCGCCCCGCCGACAGCGCGGGCCTCACGACGCCCCACGTCTACGCCGTGTTCGCCTACTCGCTCGTGCTCGCGCTCGCTAGCGTACCGGTACTCGGGGCATTCTTGCTCCAGAGCGCGACTGCCAACATCGCTCCCATCGCTGTGGTGAGCGGCGGCGTCGTTACTCTCGTGGTATCGATGCTCGCAGGCGGCCTGTCCTATCGCTATGCCGTCCGGACCTTCGAGTCACACCAGTACGGCGAGTGAGGGCCGATAGAGCAGCCGCTCACAGGTTTATATACGATCACGCTTCCAACCGGCCCATGCGCTGACGCTGCTGCTACGGCGCTGGCCTGTGCAGGTGCTCGATACACCACGCCGTACTCCAGTTCGTATCGACTGTTCGCTAGACACTAACGTTGATTACGCCCCCGCTCTTAACATCTCGTATGGCCGACAAACCGACGTCCGGCGAGATTCTCGGCGTACCGTACAACTTCGAGCGACCGAACATGCGGCGGCTACTTTCCTCGTACTGGGAGCCGGGCGAGGGAATGCTGGTCGAGAAGCCGTTTGGCATCGGCTACACGCTGAATCTGGCCAACTGGCGCTCCTGGGTTGTGCTGGCCGTTGCCGGTGTCTTGCTCTGGCTCGAACGCGGCGGCGACGAGAGCGAGGGCGATGCCGACGAAGAGCCGGTCGAAGTGATCGTCGACGACGACTAACCGACGCCTATTTTCCCCGGGGCCTCCGACCGGCGGGTATGATCCAGTTCGTCACCAGCAACGAGGGCAAGGTCCGCGAGGCCCGCGAGTACCTGCCCGAGGCGGTTCGACAGGTCAACTACGATTACACGGAGATCCAGAGCGACGACCTCGGCGCAATCGTCGAACGGGGCGCACGCGAGGCGCATCGCGAGATCGACGGCGACGAGCCGGTGCTGGTCGACGACACTGGGCTGTTCGTCCAGGCGCTCGACGGCTTCCCGGGACCGTACTCTGCGTACGTCGACGACACGCTCGGGATCGAGCGCGTCCAGCGACTCGTCGATGACGAGGAGAACCACCGTGCCGCCTTCCGCACCGTACTGGGCTACTGCGACGGCGAGACCGTCGAGACGTTCGAGGGGAGTCTCCGTGGGCGGATCGTCCCGCCGCGTGGCGACGGCGGGTTCGGCTACGATCCGATCTTCGAGCACGACGGCCGGACCCTTGCGGAGCTATCGACCGAAGAGAAAAACGCGATCTCACACCGCGCACGGGCGTTATCGACGTTCGCCGACTGGCTGGCCGAGCAGGCCTGATCAGGCGCGGGGATCACTGTCTGGACCGGGATACTCTCCCTCGTGAAGCGCCCCGTACAGACTCTCGGGATCGAAGACGGCGGCGAACGCCTTCGGATGCCGGACGCTCATGGAGACGTGCCCCTGCAGGGACGCACCGGTCTGGACGCTCCCCAACTGTTCATCGAAGGAGAGAACATGTGCCGCCTGCCCGCGGTACGCGCTGGCCAGTGCCGGGTGATCCCCCGTCGGATGCTCGATACGGACGCGCTCGCGCTCGATGCGGTCGCGCCAGTCTCGCGCTAACTTCTCGGACGCGAACCGCTCGATCAGCGCCGCTGCGTCGTCGACGAGCGGGTCGCTCGCGAGCAACTCGACCCAGGAGTGAGATCGGACGTGATCGAGGGCCTCCCGTGCCGCGCCGCCAACGAGGAGGTCGGCGGCCAGCACGTCCGCATCCGCGACGACGCTCGCGGGATCGACTGTCGTCTCCCGGTCAGTCATCGGCACGCTCCGCTCGACGGTCGGCGAGCGCTTCGATAAGCTCTCTTTCCTCGACTGTCCAACGCTCGCCGCGCTCGAATAGCTCCGACCAGTTCATGGCTGTTGTAACGGCGTCGCCCGACAAAAACGGATCGGCCTGCCCTACAGCCGTCATACGACCGTCTGACGGGGCTTTAACTATCGGTGCGAGTAGCTATCGGATGGGTGCGTCCGAGTACCGCTCTTCCCATCGCGCACCCCACACTGCTCTTCCCCCTCGCGCGAGACGGCCCAGTTCTAGCGAACTACCGTCAGAACTGTCGTTACTCCGCGCAGGCTCCGGGTTCAGCGGAACTCTCTGCGCGCATCATGGCTTCCTCGTCGATCTCGTAGAGGCTCTGTCTTGCGTCGGCGAAGTAGACGTCCTCGTCGACGATACCGATGTCTTCTAACCGTTCCAGAGCGTAACGAACGGTTCGCGCTGAGAGCATTGATTCCTCGACGATCTGTTTTTGTGTCAGGGGTCCGTCATACTCTAGTACCTTGAAAACGAGTTTTGCGCTCGGCGGGAGGTCTTCGATATCTTCCCCATCAGTGCCAGCCATCGTTATACTCAGGTTGGTCCAGAGGCATAAAGATTGAGGGGTTACCCCCGGGTGACCGCGGCGTTGCAACAGATTACTGGCTCTCCACGGAACAGTCCTCACGGCCCCGAGACAGTGTAAGTAGATCCTACCCGGCTACGAAGCCGTTCCAAACGTATGAGAACCACTTTTACAGTTCAATAGGGGTGCCGGGCAAGCTGTAGTTGTAAGCGGTAGATCACGATGTCAACTAACAGCAAAAACCGACTCGAAGGCCAGTTCGCCGGAATCGACCTCGACGGCCAACCCCACGCGCTCAGCGCGTGGTTCGTCGTCGCGCTCCGACTCGTCATCGGCGGTATGATCCTGTTCGCCGGTCTGGGCAAGGTCAGCGAATGGCCGTTCGATGCGGCTGGCTATCTCGTCCACAGCGTCGACCCGGCCAGCCCCGTTAGCGGGCTCTACGCGGCGATGGCCGAGAGCGCGCTCGTGATGGACGTCGTCAACATCGCCGTGCCCGTCGGCCAGTTGCTGATCGGCATCGCGCTGATCACTGGCGCGTTCGTCCGCCTGGCGGCGTTCTTCGGCAGCGTCCAGATGATGGCGTTCTACCTGGGCGGCTGGGCAGGTGAGTTTCTGGCGCTGTTCGATTCGACGCTGACCTACGCCGTCGTGTTCCTGGCGGTCGCCGCCTTCGGCGCGGGCCGGATCCTCGGAGTGGACAGGTACCTCGAACAACTCGAGGTGGGTGGCGACCCCCTGATCGAGACGTTCCCCGTGTTGCGCTACCTGATGGGCTGAATCGGGGGGAATCGACGATCCACGGCCAGAAACGACGGCGTAGCCGTCGACGATGCCGTTTTCGATTGCGGCAGTCGCGCGGTATCGACCCTGACTGAACGATAGCAGTGGAACGAACTCCTTTTTACCGGTGATGCCCGAATAGTGAAATATGTCGACCGAAACTGCCAGCCCGAAGGCTGAACACCTACGGGCGGTGACGATTACGACCATCACCGCGCTTGCCGGCGTGGCCGCGGCGTTCGGTTCGCTGTACATCGGCGGGACGGGCGCGGAGGCCGCGAGCGACCGCATGGCCCAGGTTGTCGTCGTCGTCGCGATCATCGCACAGATACCCCTCTACGACCTCCTCGGCTTCGACGATTACGGCGGCGTGAAAGACTACCTGTACGTCGCGTTCATGACCTTCGCCTTCTGGTTCGTCTCGTGGGGCATCATGCTGACGACCGGCTTCTCACTCTGAGATGGCGGACGACAGTATCGCAGTCGTCGATCTGGAGCGCTGTCAGCCGGATCGATGTAACTACGAGTGCAAGAACTACTGCCCGCCGAACCGGACCGGAAAGGAGTGTATCACGCTCCGCGGCGAGGAAGCGCGGGAGGGACAACCGGAGCAGGTTCACATCTCCGAGGAGATCTGTCTTGGCGAGACCTGTGGCATCTGCGTCGACAAGTGCCCGTTCGACGCCATCGAGATCATCAATCTCCCACAGGAGCTAGATGACGAACCGGCCCATCGCTACGGGGAGAACGCGTTCTCGCTGTACGGCCTGCCGGTCCCCGAAGACGGCAAAGTCACGGGGATCCTCGGTCCGAACGGGATCGGGAAGACGACCGCCGTCCGCATCCTCGCGGGCGAGATGGTCCCCAACCAGGGGAACCACGAGTCGCCGCCGAGTTGGGACGACGTCCTCGAACGGTATCGGGGATCGGAGCTTCAGGACTACATCGCCGCCGTGCGCGACGGCGACATCGAGGTCTCCCGGAAGCCCCAGTACGTCGACGAGATCCCGGGCCAGTTCGACGGGAACACGCGCGAACTGCTCGAACACACGGACGAGCGCGGGGAACTCGACTACCTGATCGACCGGATGGATATCGGCCCGGTGATGAATCAGGATATCGATAGTATCTCCGGCGGAGAGCTTCAGCGAGTCGCCATCGCGGCCTGTCTCGCGCGAGAGGCGGACTTTTACTTCCTCGACGAGATCACGCCGTATCTGGACATCGGCCAGCGAATGACTGTCGCCCGACTGGTCCGTGAACTCGCCGAGGAGGAAGACAAGTCGATGCTGGTCGTCGAACACGACCTGGCGATCCTCGACCTGCTCGCGGATACGCTCCACATCGCGTACGGGTCCCCGGGCGCGTACGGTGTCGTGACGTCGCCCAAGTCGGTTCGGAACGGCATCAACGAGTATCTCTCCGGCTATCTCGACAACGAGAACATGCGGATCCGGCCGAACCCGATCGAGTTCGAGGAGCACGCCCCGCGCCCGGTCAACAACGCCCAGACGCTCACGGAGTATCCGGATCTCTCCAAGAGCTACGGCGAGGGCGAGTTTACTCTCGACGTCGAGGGGGGAACGATCCGCAAGGACGAGGTGCTGGGAGTCGTCGGTCCGAACGGGATCGGAAAGTCGACCTTCGCGAAGATGCTCGCCGGTTCGCTGGAACCGGACGAGGGCGACCTCGACGTCTCGCTCGATATCTCGTACAAGCCGCAGTATATCGATATTGACCAGCCGATGCGGGTCGACGCGTTCCTTTCGTCGATCACCGACAAGTTCGGCTCCTCGTACTGGGACACGGAGATCGCTCAGCCGCTCCAGCTCGAACGCATCATGGAGCAGAACCTCACCGACCTCTCCGGCGGTGAGCGCCAGCGCGTAGCTATCGCGGCCTGTCTCTCGGACTCGGCGGATCTGTACCTACTCGATGAGCCCTCGGCGCACCTGGACGTCGAACAGCGGGTGCAGGCGGCGAGCGCGATCCGTCGGTACGGTGAGCAACAGGACGCGACCGTCATGGTCATCGATCACGACATATACATGATGGATCTGCTGGCCGATCGGCTGATGGTGTTCGACGGCGAACCGGCCGAGCACGGTCACGCCGGAAAACCACAGGCGATGCGGTCGGGCATGAACGAGTTCCTCGCGAACCTGGAGATCACGTTCCGCCGCGACGGGCGCGTCGGGCGCCCGCGGATCAACAAGCCCGACAGCCAACTCGACCGCGAACAGAAACGCGACGGCGAGTACTACTACTCAGTCTGAACCGACTCTCCCAGCCCTTGGGAAGGGAGAGCTTACTGGCGGTATACGGCAGTTTACCCCGCTTTTTGTGGTCCGCTTCCGACCGAGCGCCGGTACTCTAAACAATATAGTAACGGTAGATCCCCTCTGAACCATGGTAACAATAAACACACCATACTCAGAATAAGCTACTATTTCGCGCGGTGGCTACGCACCGCTGTCCTGATAGGTACCTGTCACTGATCGTGTCAGTTAGCCGCAATCAGATAGCAGCTATCAGTAGTTAAAAAATAGTATAAAACGTGATGGTTCGGATAACGAGTCGGTAACCTGCGAAAAGCCCCTTTATGCTACTCCAACCCTACCCGAGTATGGTAGATGACACCGAAGCCGACGAATCACGCTCGACTGGCCTTACCCGCCGTTCCTGGCTCGCTGGTGCTGGCGGCGGCGGCCTATTGTTCGGTACGCTGGCTCTACTCGGTCGGTCCAGCGATTCGAAAGCTTCGGAAGATACTCTGACACCGAAACCGACCGGCGGATTCAGTGTGGAAGACGAGCCTGACGTGGACGACCCGAACGTCGTTCACCTCGGCGAGGAAGGAATGAAGGAAGGCGACGACGCCGGTGCGTGGTTATCGGACTACATCGACGACGGGATGGAGATTATTGTCCCCGCGGGCACGTACGACTACTCCACGAGAGCGTTCACCCGCGGTCATGGCTCCGGCTACGCCGACCTCGTAGTCCGCGGCGAAGGCGAGTTCGGCGACGTGGTGTTCGACCACGGCGACGGTTACACGTTCTCGGAAGTGATCGCCGCCAACGGCGGTGACGTTCTGGTCGACAACATCACCTGGCGGGGCGTCGCTGACGGTAACGGTAACATCACTGCCCGCGCACACGATGGTGACGAGGTGACGCTCCGTCGCGTCGCTCGACCCGACGGCAGCAACGACAACGGGGAGGGCGTGTTCGTGCGGCCAGAACACGCTGGTGTCGTAACCCTCGAAGACTGCTGGATGGAAGCGTTCACTGACAATGGCGTCTATGGCAGCGCACCGGGTGGCTCCAGCGGAAACAATGGCGAGGTCAACGTGATCGGTGGCCTTTACCGGAACAACAACATCGCGAACATCCGCGTCGGCGGGTCGAACTCGACAGTTGACGGCGCGACGGTCGTACTCACCGACCAGCAGCGCGAGCAGTGGGGCTCCAGTCGGAGCGTCAATATGCGTGGCATCTGGGTCCGCGAGGGAACGGACGGGAAGGGTCACGATATTACGATCAAGAACTGTGACGTCTACAGCGAACTGCCGTACGCGCCGATCGAGGTCAACCCGCGTGACGGGGGTGGCAGCGGCGTGATCGAAGATACTCGCGTCTACAACGAGGGCGATGCCACGGCGGTCGGCCACCTTGGCGGTGACTGGGAATCGGATAATCTCCATATAACCGGTGATGGCGACACGTCCAACGACCTCGGTGACGGAACCGGTTGTCGCGGCCTGACCTGTGAGAAAGCAACGCCGGTCGCTGTCGAGCCGGTAGGTGAGCAATAATGGACGGAACATCACGACAGGAGTGGGAAAGCCTCCGGATGGATCCCGATGCGGCAGAAGACCTCGGCTATGAATCCACGGAACTCGACATCGTCTCCGTCGAGCGGTCCGATCGCGACCAGCGGCTCTTCCTCCCTGCCGACGAGGACGCCCTCCACGAGGACGCGTTTATCGTCGCGGACGCTGACGCTGTTTGTGACCTCGTAGAGCAGATCTAACGCTCGTTTCGCCCCGGTAACCGTCACAAAGATTTTCACTGCTGGAGCCGCATCTTGTCATAGCTCTATCCGCGACTCGGCGGTTGCAGTCGCGGAGGGACCATCGCACAACAATGACGGATGCTAACTCTCCCGACGTATTCGAGCCGCCTCGATCCTCTGTCGAAACGAAACCGGTCCCGGTCGACGATGTCAACTCGCTTGCTACGTCTGTCGTCGACAACGTGAAACGGGTGATCGTCGGGCAGGACGACGTGATCGAACACGTCATCGTCACGATACTTGCCCGCGGTCACGTGTTACTCGAAGACGTCCCCGGTGTTGGGAAGACGATGCTCGCCCGGTCGATCGCCCGCTCGGTCGACTGCCAGTTCAAACGGGTCCAGTTCACGCCTGACCTGCTCCCGGCCGACATCACGGGCGTCAACGTGTTCAACAAGCAGAGCCGCGAGTTCGAGTTCCAGCCGGGGCCGGTGTTCGCCAACGTCGTACTGGGTGACGAGATCAACCGGGCACCGCCCAAGACCCAGAGCGCGCTCCTGGAAGCGATGGAGGAGCAACAGGTAACCGTCGACGGCACGACGCGCCCGCTTCCGCAGCCCTACACCGTCATCGCGACGCAGAACGCGGTCGAACCGGACCGGACCTATGACCTGCCGCTGGCCGAGGTCGACCGCTTCACAAAGAAGCTCCAACTGGGCTACCCCGACCCGGACGACGAAGTCGAGATGCTCGACCGGGTCGTCGGGACGCATCCGATCGAATCGCTCTCCGCTGTCACCGACACGGCGACGCTCGTCGGCGCACGCCAGGCCGTTGCCGAAGTGACCATTGAGGCGCCGATCAGGGAGTACGCGACCCGCCTCGCCACGTACACGCGAGAGAATGCAGAACTTGGCACCAGTCCCCGTGCAACGGTCTCGCTCCTCCGGAGCGCACAGGCACGGGCAGCGTTTTCGGGGCGCGGCTACGTGCTCCCGGACGACCTCAAGACCGAAGCGCCGGCCGTGTTCTCACACCGGATCCGTACCGGAGACGGCAGCCGAACCGCCGCGGAGGTCGTCGAGGACGCACTGGCAACGGTGCCGGTGGAATGACGGGGGCGCTCCGATGAGGCCGACGCGCCGGGGTGGGGTGTTGATGGCACTCGTCCCGACGTGGCTATACATGGCCGCCGAGTTCGGCCCCCGGTCGCTTGACGCTGTCGTCGGCCCGGTAGTCGTCGCGCTCGTGGCCGCGGCCCTGCAGGTACAACTCAGCGGTCTCCCGGAGATCGAACGGCAGATGCCAAAGCCCGGGGGCGTCGGTGCCACCCGGTCCGTCGAACTCACGTTCGATTCCGGCTCGCCGACCGCGGCGACGATCCACGATCACGTCGGACCGGGGCTGGATGCCACCGGGAACCGGCAGACGACGACCATCGGTGCCGGGCCGCTCTCGTACGAACTCCGCCTCACAAAACGGGGCGAACACCGGATCGGGCCGCTCGATGTCGAGACGACCGACGTGCTGGGACTGTTCGCCCGACGGTTTCAGGTCGAGATGACCGACAGTCTCCTCGTGTACCCCCCCGCTTATCGTCTCGATCCTGGATCGACCGGACTCAGTGTGTTCTCCACGGTCACGGAGCAGTACGGCTCCGACGAGTTCGCTCACCTGCGCGAGTACCAGCGCGGCGATATGCTCCGCGACGTCCACTGGAAGTCGAGCGCAAAACAGCCGGACGATGGCCTCCTCGTCGGTGAGTACGTCGATAACCGGACGCGAGAGACCCTTCGGATCGCCGTCGACGTCGCCGAGGGTGATCCTGACGAAGTGGCTGTGGCGGCCGCCAGCATCGCGGTCTACCTCCTCGACGACGGCTTCGAGGTCGGTCTCACCATGCCAACAGAGACGATCGAACCCGACACGGGACCAACGCACCGACGAGCGGTACTGGCCGCGCTCGCTCGGCTCTCCGACGGAACGCCGGACGACGATGCCCTCGACCGTGCAGACCTGCTTGTCAGCGGTGACGGGGACGTGACGGTCAGCATGGACCACGTGGCGGCACCGTTCGGCGACATCGTCGCGACACAGGGCGGCGACCGGGTCGGATACAGCGATCCCATTCCCAGCGAGAGCGCCACCCGGTTCGACGCCGGGGAGTCCCGGGAGGTGGCACCGTGAGTACGACCGACGCCGGGATAGCGGGCTGGATGCCGAGCGGCCTGGGTATCGGCTCGATATATCGGTATCTGGCGCTGGGTTCGATTCTGGTGCTCACGGCATCGTACGCCACGGTGTTACGAGATATCGCGATCATCGTCGACGATTCATCGGACGTCTTCGCGACGGTGCTCGTGTCGCTTCTCGTCGCCACCATCCTCGCGAAACTCGTCGCCGAACGGACCGCAATGTTGCTCGCGGCTGGACTGTTGGTGGTCGGCTACGGCTGGTATCTGGCGATGTCTCCGGGGACGATCCAGACGGTGATCGGATCGTGGGACGTCCTGCTCAACGACGCCGTGTCGCTGTTGACCGGACTGTCGATGGTCCAGATCGCCGATGCCGAGGTGTGGGCGGCGGGAACCGCGCCAGCACCCGTCTTCCTCTCGTGGTATCTTGCCGTCCGCGGTCGATACGTCGGCGGTGCGGCCGTCGGCAGTGTCGCATTGCTGGCGCTCGTGCTCACCGGCGACGTCGGGGCGCAAACAACACTGATCGGGGTTCTCGCCGCCGCCAGCGCGGTAGGGTTCGGGGAACTCGATCGGCGGGATGGCTCGTTCCGGCAGCTAGACGTCCTCGTCGTGGTGATAGTTCTCATGCTCGTGTTCTCGCTCTCGGTAAGCGTCGTTCCCGACGGGAGCGGGTCGCCGCTGGCACTCGACAGCCCCGGATCGCTCGGCGGGTTAGAGAACGGCGGGGACGCCGACACCGTCGAGGGGAGCCTGATGAATTCACCCGATCAGGTACAGGTGCAGGGTAGCGTCGACCTCTCGCCGTCAGTTCGGTTCACCGTCGAGAGCAACGAACCGGCCAACTGGCGCGTCGGCACCTACGACACGTTCACCGGCGACAGCTGGGTCCGGTCAGGCGGAAGGCAAAGCTACGATGGGCCGCTGCGCGGGCCGCCGGGGTCGACCGAAACGCTCGTCCAGAGCTACCGCGTCGAAGCCCAGACGAGTGCAATGCCCGCGGCGAACCAGCCGACGGAAGTCCGTGGCGGCATCGCCGACCAGACCGAAGTGACCGCAAACGGAGGCGTGGTGACCAGTCGGACGCTCCTCGAAGGGGACAGCTACGGTATCCGAAGCGAACGGCCGGACGCCTCACCGGACCAACTTCGCAAGGCAGGGACGGACTATCCCAGTGGTATCGAAGACCGGTATCTACAGCTACCGGGCGACCAACCGGAGCGAGTCGGTCAGCTAACGAGCGACATCACGGCCAACACTGACAACCCGTACGACTCCGCGGTCGCCATCGAACAGTATCTCGAAGGGGAGAAAGACTACTCGCTCGACGTCGACCGGCCCGACGGCAACATCGCCGACGGCTTCCTATTCGAGATGAATCAGGGCTACTGCACCTACTACGCGACGACGATGGCCGTGATGCTTCGGTCCGAGGGCATCCCTGCCCGGATGGCGACGGGCTACTCCACCGGGCAGTCTGTCGGCGATGACGAGTACGTCGTCCGCGGCCTGAACTCACACGCCTGGGTGGAGGTGTACTTCCCCAATGAGGGGTGGGTGACGTTCGATCCGACGCCGGGCGGCCCACGTGATAGCACCCGCTCGGATCGGATCGAGGACGAACGCGCCGCAGGGAACCCCCAGGTCGACACCAACGATAGCCAGAACGAACCGGTCGAAGAGGAAGACCCTAGTGGGGAAGACGAGAGGTCGTCAGAGGAGACCCTCTCACAGACTCCGGAGAACGCATCAACCGATGGGCTGTCCGGAGCCGACGCGTACCAGTCACAGGACGACGAACCGATAGTTCCGCTCCCCTCCCGGGAGACGATTGTACTGAGTCTCGTCGTGCTCTTCGGCGTGGCCGCTGGCGCACACCGCGCGGGCTACGTCGACCGGGCTCAGCGGACCGCACAGCTACACTGGCAGGGTGAGACGGGGGACCCCGAATCCGACGTCGAACGGGCGTTCCTCCGCCTCGAACTGCTGCTCGCCGGGGAACACAGCGACCGCGACCCCGCAGAAACGCATCGGGAGTACCTCACATCGGTCGACGATGTCGACGAACGGGTCGAACGGGTCGCACGGATCCACGAACGGGCCCGGTACGGCGGGACGATTACGTCCGACGAAGCCAGGGAGGCGATCCAGCTCGTCGACGAACTCGTCGCGGAGCGCAGTCGGCTTCGGCGTCTGTTCGAGTGAGTATATTCGACATTCGAGCGCTCGCAGTCGCAGAACAGCTGTCTGGCGTTGCACTCCGGTCCCGACAACGTTTAATATGATAGTAGCATACATTCACGTGTAATGTCGGAAGTCTGCTCGACGTGCGGGCTGCCCGAAGAGCTTTGCGTCTGCGAAGACGTGGCCAAGGAATCCCAACAGATAGAGATCCGCATTGACGAGCGCAGATACGGCAAAGAGGTAACGATTATTGATGGATTCGATCCCAACGACGTGGATCTGGATAGCCTGTCTTCGGACCTGAAATCCAAGTTCGCGTGCGGTGGAACCGTCGAGGACGGTCAAATCGAACTCCAGGGCAACCATTCCGGACGTGTCGAGGACTTCCTCAGAGACCGTGGGTTTACCGTTGCCTGACTGACTGCCGCCGGTCGTTCGACGGGTCGGCTGACCTCTCTCACTTTCTTCGCCGACGAGCGCCCGCTCTATCGGTCGTGTGACCGGACTGGATCGAGGTCGCGCTGGAACTCGTCGAACTGCTCCAGATCATCGGGAAGGTCGTACTCGAGTTCGCGTTCGGATTGCCTGTTCGCGTTGACGCCGTCAGCGTCGACGGGAACCGCTTTGTCCTCGAATCCGGGTTTGATTTTGACGCTTTTGGCTGGCATCCCGACCGCGATGTGGTGATCCGGAATGTCGGTCTGGACGACACCGCGCGCGCCGACGATGGCGTTCTCGCCGACGTGACAGCCGGCCCGGACCATCGCGTCGTAGGTGACGCGCGCGTCGTCGTCGACGGTCGTGTGGTAGTTCCGGACCTCCGTCTGGTCGACGATATCGTGATCGTGACTGTAGAGATGGACGCCGTCCGAGATGGAGACCCGGTCGCCGATGGTGAGTTTGCCGCGGTCGTCCAGATGCACGTCGTCGTGGATCACGACGTTGTCGCCGACCTCGATATTGTGGCCGTACGTGACCGAGATCCCCTTGAAGAAACGGCAGTTCTCACCACACTCCGCGAAGAGGTGGTTGGCGAGCATTCGGCGGAACCGGAGGGCGAACTCGACGTTGTCGGCCATCGGTGTCGCGTCGAACTGCCGCCAGAGCCACTGGAGGTGTTTCGAGCGCTGGAACTTTTCTTCGTCCTTCTCCGCGTAGTACTCGCTTTCCAACGTCGAGTTACACGGATCGTACCCCTGCAGACGGACCTGCTCGGCGGGCGAGACGTCCCCGCCCTGTTGCCACCGATTGTAGGCCTCGCGGTCACCGTGGAGGTCGACGAGTACGTCCTCGACGATAGCACAGGTATCCTCGTCCGATGCGAGTCGCCTGTCGATTTCGCCGATGAACGCCTCTAGGCCCCCCTCGGCCTCCGCTGGAAGGCTTACGTGGCGCTTGGTCATGGGACATGTTATCCGCCGGAGCTAAAAGGGGTTTCCGTCCGGGTCTCCTTCGCCGCTTCTCTGAGGGGCGAGCTGACGGGACAGGACAGCGCCATCCGGGAGATCCGCTACCGGTCGTCGAACAGTTCGTCCATCGAGGCGTCGATGGGGTCGTCCTCGCCCGCGTCCGTCTCCACGCGATCGGTCTCGACGCCGTCGAGGAACTCCTCGAACCGTTCCGGGGTCGGGCCCTCGGCTTCGACGGCTGGCTCCTCGTCCAGTTCGACGACCTCGTCGGGATCGACGCCATCGATTTCGTCACCTTCGTTCCCGCCCTCCTCAGAGTTAATTTCCGCGGCGATCCGGTTTTCCATACAGACTGCTGGTAGCTGGAAGATAATAAATATACTCCCATTCTGGAGTTAATCTCTACACTGCTGTTTGCTCAAAATAATTGGCTCTTGCTCAAAAGAAAGTTTCCGCACGGTGAGTATCCGCACGCGCTAAGTATCCTCACTTCCAACGGGCATCTATGAACTACCGAACGCTCGGAGAGAGCGGCGTCGAAGTGAGCGAGGTCGGCTTCGGTGCGTGGGTCGTCGGCACTGACTGGTGGGGCGACCGTGACGAAGAGCAAGCGATCGAAATGGTGCGTCACGCTGTCGATCAGGGGATCACCTTCTTCGATACTGGCGACGTCTACGGTCACGGTGCCAGCGAGGAGATCATCGGCGAGGCGCTCGCGGACCGCCGTGAGGAAGTCACTATCGGCACGAAAGTCGGCTACGACTTCTACAACAACCCGCAGGCAGGTCACGGCGAACTCCCGAAAGAGGTCACGCCCGAGTGGATCGAGACCGCGCTCGACCGCTCGCTGGATCGTCTCGACACCGACTACGTCGACCTGCTGCAGCTACACAACGCCAACGTCGACGAGGTCGACCGAGACGTTCTGGAGACGCTCGACGAACTGAAAGAGTCCGGACGGGTCGGCTCGGTTGGCTGGGCGCTCGGCCCCTCCATTGGCTGGCTTGCGGAGGGCGAGGCCGCGGTCGAACACGAGTTCGACGCACTCCAGACCGTTTTCAACCTCTTCGAGCAGGGGCCGGGCAAACACTTCGTCGACGAGATCGAACGCACCGGCGCCGACACCAGCGTCATGGCCCGCGTTCCCCACTCCTCGGGACTACTCAACGAACAGGTGACTCCCGACACCGAACTCGGCGATGGTGACCACCGCTCGCACCGCCCGACGGCATGGTACGAGACCGGCTGGGAGAAACTGGAGCAACTCCGATTTTTGGAACGCGCGGAGCAACGCTCCGCGGCGGATTCGAGCGGTGAACAACCGCGAGAACACGGCGGCGAGCGCACCATGGCCCAGGCCGCCATCCAGTGGCTCCTCTATCACGACTCGGTCGCTACCGTCACGCCGACGTTCCGCACCACCGACGACATCGACGCGTGGGCGGCCGCGAGCGACGCGCCCGCCCTCACCGACGAGGAATACGAGCGCGTACAGGATCTCTACGCCGACAACTTCGGTATCGAGCGCGACGACGGGATGGATAACTACCGCTCCTCGGTCGGCGGCGAGGACATCGAGGCGGCGGACGTCCAGCCCGCGACTGGCGACTGATCGCGATCGGAGTTAACCCCGCTGCTTCGCTTCGAAACCGCAAGAAAGCTCGGCACTTGTACTCTCAGGTTTCACTTTCACCGCGCGCTTCGTGAACCGTTACCACGTTTCGACGATGCCTTCCTGGACGTCTTCCGCACAGCCGCGGCAGTCGGGATGGTCGGCATCGAAACAGGCGGGCCGTCCGTCCGAATCGAGGCGGACGGCGCGGCGCTCGGCGTAGCGGCGACAGACGAGTCGCACCCGGCCCTTGTCGTCGCGCGGTAACTGTGCCGTTGTCTTCCCCTCGCGGTAGGACTCCTTCGCCTCGGCGACCTGTCGGCCCGCGTTCTGCAGGGTCGAACGAATGAACCGCTCGACGCGCTCGCGGTCAGGCACGGGGACCACCGACCGGTGTCATACCCCCGGGTTGGTGGTCTGGCCACTAAGACCCATCGGGGTGTAAAACCGAGCGTGTGACCAGATTCGTCTCTCATACGTGTCGACAGCAGTATGTCGCCGTACTCTTGCGGTTTTACTTCCGATGCGGCTCCCTGATATTTATATACGATCCCGGCCTACTCTCGGATGTCTCCCACCAGAAAACAAAGCGGAGACGAGACACACCATGAGCGATCTTCGAAACCACGCGGAAGACATACACGAACAGTTCTCGGACCACCTGGACGTAGACGTAGACGACATCGAGTCGCGACTCTCGAACCTGGTGGACGAGTACAAGGTGCCGGTCGACGAGGCGCGCCGCAGCGTCACCAACCATTACCTCGACGAGGCGGGGCTAGAGCGCGACGCGCTCGGTGGCGGCGACGGCAGCGAACTCGTCGAACTGGCCGAGGTCGACGAGGCCGAACAGTGGGTTACGGTCGAGGCGAAAGTCGTCGACCTCTGGGAGCCACGGAGCGACTCCGTGGGACAGGTCGGCCTGCTCGGCGACGAGAGCGGGACGATCAAGTTCACCAAGTGGGCCAAATCGGATCTCGAGGAACTCGAAGCCGGCCAGGCCTACCGGCTCGGAAACGTCGTCACCGACGAGTACGAGGGCCAGCACTCGGTGAAACTCAACCGGACGACCACTATCGAGGAGATAGACGCGGAGATCGAAGTCGGCGACGACACCGAGGCAGTCGAGGGCGCGCTGGTCGATATCCAGAGCGGTAGCGGCCTGATCAAGCGCTGTCCCGAGGAAGACTGCACCCGCGTCCTCCAGAACGGCCGCTGTGCCGAACACGGCGAGGGCGAGGGCGAGTTCGACCTGCGTATCAAGGGCGTGATCGACGACGGCCTCGACGCCCACGAGGTCATCTTCGACAAGGAAGCGACCGAAGCGGTCGCCGACATCACCCTCGCAGAGGCAAAGGAAATGGCGATGGACGCGCTCGACACGACGGTTGTCGCCGACGAGATTTCCGGCAAACTGCTGGGCAAGTACTACCGCGTCGAGGGGCCGGTGTTCGGCCGCTACGTCCTCGCGGATGTCGTCGAGGAGCTAGACGCGCCAGATGATGCTGAAGAAACGCTGATCAAAGCGAGGTCGATCTGATATGAGTGACGCACCATCCCGCGAGGTCGCACGCCGCGTCTTCGCCAGTGAGTTCAACGACGCAGGCTTCACGTTCAAGGAATCCGACGACGAGCGCGCGCCGGTCTACGCGCTCTTGCCGACGGGCGAGCACGCGAACCGCGTGTTCTTCGTCGGGACGCTGACCGAGAAAGAGGACGTCGGGGACGACAACGAGTACTGGCGCGGCCGGATCGTCGATCCGACCGGGACGTTCTTCGTCTACGCTGGCCAGTACCAGCCCGAGGCCGCCTCGATGCTCCGCGATCTCGAACCGCCGGAGTACGTCGCGGTGGTCGGCAAACCTCGGACCTACGAGACCGACGACGGCGAAACCAACGTCTCCGTTCGGCCCGAGTCGATCACGGTGGTCGACGACGACATCCGCGACCGCTGGGTCGTCGAAACTGCCGATCGAACGATCGATCGTATCGACACGTTCGATCCCGAAACGGACGAGTACGCCGCAATGGCCGACGAGGAGTACGAACTGCCGCTCGAAAACTACCGTCGGGACGTCGTCACGGCGCTGGAAGACCTGGAGGAGCAGACCGCACCGAACCCGGACTGAGCGGGACACCGCGTTTCGACGGCGGTTACCGCCGATCCAGTTTTTTGCTGGTGCCGATCCCGGCAGTATTGATCCCGGAGTGAGACGTTTATATCAGTGGCTCCGCTACTCCCGACGACGTGATCCCAGGGACCGACGAGTACGGCGTAGACGTGAGCGTGGACCCGACAGCCGTCGAGTCGCTACTCGACGTCGGACCGGAGGATGTCGAACCGGCGGCAGAACTCTCCTTCGCGAGGAACGTGTTCGTCCCACTCACGACCGCGTGTCGGTACACCTGCACCTACTGCACCTACTTCGACGCGCCGGGCGAGGCGACGCTGCTTTCGCCCGAAGCGGTTCGCGATATCCTGCAAACCGGCGCTGACGCGGGCTGTACGGAGGCGCTGTTTACGTTCGGCGACGACCCCGACGACCGCTACACAGCCGTCAACGACCAGCTTTCGGAGTGGGGCCACGATTCGATCCACGAGTACCTGCGGGCGGTCTGTAAAATCGCGCTGAATGAGGGAATCCTCCCCCACAGCAATCCCGGCGATCAGAGCTACGAACAGATGGCGACCGTCGCGGACCTCAACGCCAGCATGGGCGTCATGCTGGAGACGACTGCCGACCTCGACGTCCACGCGGGCCCGCGCCAGAAGACGCCGGGACAGCGGCTGAACACGATCAAAAACGCGGGGCAGCTTTCGGTCCCGTTCACGACCGGTATTCTGGTCGGCATCGGCGAGGACTGGCGCGACCGGGCGGAGAGCCTGCTTGCGATCCGCGCGCTGCACGAACGGTACGGCCACATCCAGGAGGTGATCGTCCAGCCGGTCAGCGAGAACGAGCGCTGGCAGGACGGGTCGCCCGACATCGCAACGATGCGACGCGTGGTCTCGATGGCGCGTGTCGCGCTTCCCGAGGAGGTCTCGGTCCAGGTCCCACCGAACCTCGCTCCCGCCAGAGAACTGATCGACTGCGGTGTCGACGATCTGGGTGGCGTCTCGCCGATCACCGACGACCACATCAATCCCGAGTACGCGTGGCCGGCGCTGGACGAACTCGAAGCGATTGCGGACTACGCCGGGGTGCCCCTTCGCGAGCGCCTACCGGTGTACGAGCGGTTCTTGCCGCCCGAACTGCGCTCTCCCGGGTTCGACGGTATCGTCGCGGAGGGAGACGACTGGCTCTCCGAGCGCGTCGTGGCCGCCATGACCGAGCAATCGCCGGCCGGTAAGCGCTATCGCGGCATTATCGCGGACGATTAGTCGTCTGCTGCCGGACGGGGTGTCTTCGGACGATCGAGCATCGGCGTCCCGTCGGCGCGCGGGCCGAGCAACGGGCCGAGCGGGTCGTCGTCGCCGTCGAGTCGCCGCCGCTTCCGGTAATCCGTCGAGCGCTCGACGGGGACGCGGCCGATCGACTCGATCATCTCGACGTACTCCTCGAAGGTGCGGATCTCGCCGTAGTCCCCGCCCGCACGCTTGGTGATCTCCTCGGAGAGGATCGTCCCCATGAAGTCATCGGCCCCGCAGTTCAGCATCTTCAGGCCCTGTTCGTCGCCGTACTTGACCCACGAGGACTGGATGTGCTCGATGTTGTCGAGAAAGAGCCGCGAGACCGCGATCATCAACTCGTCCTCGTCGTCGCTCGCGCCCCCCTCGACCAGTCCCTGGCGGTAGAGCGGGGTCTCCGGGTGGATGAAGCTGAGTGGGACGAACTCGGTGATCGCATTAGTTCGGTCCTGGAGCTCTCGTACACGTTCGAGATGCATCGCCCGGTGGGCGGCGTTTTCGACGTGGCCGTACATGATCGTTGCAGTGAGATCGAGGCCGGCGTTCGCGGCCCCTTCCATCGCCGTCAGCCACTCCTCGGTTCCGACCTTGCCGGGACAGATCGCTTCACGGACCTCCGGAACGAGTATCTCCGCGGCGGTGCCGGGGACGCTGTCGAGGCCTGCCTCGCGCAGTCGGCGATACACTTCTTCGTACTCCCAGTCAGTGCCGCGGCGAGCGTGATAGGCCTCCTCCGGCGTCACCGAGTGGACGTGGATGTCGTCGACGTTCATCGCCTCTATCTGCTCGACGTAGGTGCCGGGATCGGCGTCGTACTCCTCGGGTGGGGTGTACTGAACCTCGGCGTCGTCGAGCGATTCCAGGATCTCGCGATGCTCGTCGTCCAGCGCGAAGGCGGGATGGAGTCCCGAGACCGAACAGACCTCGTAGATCCCCATGTCGAGCGCGCCGTCGACGATATCGCGGGACTCGGCGGGCGTCTTGGTGAAGCCGTCGTTCTCGCCCTCGTAGTCGCTCTCGAATCGCTGGGCGGCGTCCTTGAAGTTACAGAACAGACAGCCAACGTCACAGGCTGTCGTAACGTTGTTGTTGAGGTTCGCGACGAAGGTCACTTCCTCGCCGACGACCTCGGCGCGGCGGCGGTCCGCGGCTTCGAGCACCTGTTCTTTGCGCTGGCGGTCGATGCCCTCGCTTTCGCTCCCGGTCGTGAATAACTCGATGGCGTCGTCGACCGTGAGTCTGTCACCACTCCGCGCTTTCGCCAGCGCGTTTTCGAAGGACTGGTCGCTGGTCGGAGTGTGCTCGAACCGTAGCGACGGTTCGTCGTCCACGTCCACGCCCGTCTCGAAGCCGTCGGCCATCACCCGAGTTAGGGGACTCCGTGGTAAAAACGTGCGTGGGTTCGGACGGGGGCGCTCGTTAGGTTCCGGCAGGTACATAATCCGCGACTTCGGGAGTTGGAGTATGACCAGCGTCAAGCAGTTCCGCGTCGACAGGGAGGCGACCGCCGACGAACTCGGTCGGGGCGCGTTCGTCTTCACCGACGCATACTCGGTGTTCGACTGGGGCCAGATGCCGGACGAGATTCCGGAGAAGGGGGCCAGCCTCTGTGCGATGGGCGCGTACAACTTCGAGTTGCTCGAACGCGAGGGCGTTCCGACGCACTACCGCGGCGTCGTCGAGGACGGCGAAGTCCTCCCGCTCGCGGACGTCGACGCCCCGCCGACCGAGATGGCGATCGATCTCACGCAGGTCCCCGACCTGCCACACGAGGGGCGTAGCTACGACTACGACGCCTACCACGAGGCCGCGGGCGAGAACTATCTCGTCCCCCTGGAGATAGTGTTCCGGAACCGCGTGCCGGTCGGCTCTAGCCTGCGCCGCCGGACCGCCCCGGCCGATCACGGCCTCGACCTCGCGGAGTGGCCGGACGAGGCGGTCGACCTCGACGAACCGGTCGTCGAGTTCTCGACGAAGTACGAGGAGTCGGACCGGTATCTCGACCGCGGGGAAGCCGACCGGATCGCCGGCATCGCGTCGATCGATGACCTCGAAACCGTCGCCCGCGAGGTCAACCGCGTCGTCACCGAGCGCGCCGAAGCGGTCGGGATGACCCACGAGGACGGGAAGATCGAGTGTCTGCTGTACGACGACGAGATCCGCGTCGCCGACGTCGTCGGCACGTTCGACGAGAACCGGTTCAGCTACGACGGCCAGCAACTCTCGAAGGAGGTCATCCGCCAGTACCACAAGCGCACCCAGCCAGACTGGGTCGAGGCCGTCGACGCCGCGAAAGCCGAGGCAAAAGAGACCGACGTCGCCGACTGGCGAACGCTCTGTGATGTCCAGCCCCAGTCACTCGACGAGGTCGTCATCGAGACCGCACGCAGTATCTACACTGCCGGTGCGAACGCCTATCTCGGCCGAGAGCTGTTCGACGCGCCGGGCCTCGACGAGGCCGTTGCCGCGGCGCGAGAGCTGTAGCGTCCCTGAAATAGAACATTTAAAACCTGTCGTCTACTTCAGTGGGAACAATGGTAGATCCGACTTCAGATCTCGAGGAGGACGTCACTGAAGACGACGCCCCCAGATGCGTCGTCTGCGACGTGCCGATCATGGGGGACCCGTCACACCGTGTCCGGAGCTGGGTGGACGACGGAGCGGTCGAACATCGACATTTCTGTTCGGCGTCCTGCGAGGACGAGTGGGACGACGCACACTGATATCTTCGTATTCCGGTCGTGTCTCCGGTCCGCCAGCGATAGCTCCTGCCCTTGCGAATACCGAATTGACTAAGAGCGTGGCATCCCGCAGTGTAGGTAATGACAACGCTGGGTACCGCCAGCGCAGACCCCGGAGAGATCGAAACCGGGCGACTGCAAGTCGGCGAGACCCGTGACGGCAGCCCGGTGGGATTGCCGGTCGCGGTGATCAACGGAGCTGAGGACGGCAAACGACTGTACCTCCAGGCGGCGAGCGATGGCGACGAACTGAACGGCGTTGGAGTGCTCCGGGAGTTCGTACCCCAGGTCGATCCCGCGGCGCTTGCGGGAGAGATCCTGATCGTCGGTATCGTCAACTACCACGCCTTCCAGGTCGCAGAGCATCGTAATCCGATCGACGACACCAAGATGAACCGCGTCTATCCCGGCGACCAGAACGGAACATCGAGCGAACGGATCGCGAAAGCGACTTTCGACATCGCAGCGGGGTCGGATCTCGTCGTCGATCTGCATCAGGGTTCGACCAGCCGGATGATCAACGAGACGCGGGTCCGCTGTGGCTCACGCCATCGTAAACACCGGGCCTGTCTCGACCTGGCCAAGACGTTCGGCTGTGGCTATATTCTCGATCAGAAAGGGCCGGACGGACAGCTAGCCCGGGCCGCGCCGGACGAGGGGGTCCCGACGATAGATCCGGAACTCGGCGGCGCTGTCGGCCTCGACGAGGAGAGCGTACAGAGAGGCGTCGAGGGGCTGTTCAACGTCCTCCACGAGTACGACTTCCTGTCCGGAATGGGCGAGGTCGAGCCACAGATCCGCGCGTCAGGCTTCGATCAGTACGGCTCCCCCTCCGGAGGGATAGTCGATTTCCAGACGGATCTGGGCGACCGGGTCTCGGCGGGCGAGACGCTCTTTACGATCACCGACGTCTTCGGCACGGTCAAATCGGAGGTCACCGCGGACAGCGACGGCGTGTTCTGGCGGACCCGTCGCCTCCCACAGGTCGCGACGGGCGAGTACGTCTGCTCGGTCGGGACCAGCATCGACACCTACTGAGCGTCGGGTGCCGTCATCGGACTGCGAAACGTTCTTGGCTCTGATGTGTGTGAGTATCGCACAGACGACGGCAGCACCCCTGCTGCCCTGCGAGTACTTGACCCATGACGACTGATCTCCACTGCCGGTCCTGTGACAGAACGTACGCCGCGAGCGCCGAGGAGCCGTGGCGGTGCGTCTGCGGCGCACCGCTGGATTACGCCGAACAACCGCTCCCCGGCCGAACCTCCCCGCCGGTCGCCCGCTCGATCGACCGAAACCTCGGACTGTGGGCGTTTCAGGAGTTCCTTCCCGAACCGCCGCTGGTCACGCTGAACGAGGGGTTTACCCCGCTGGTCGACAGCGACGACTGGAACGCACAGTTCAAACTCGAGTATCTGTTTCCGTCGGGAAGCTACAAGGACCGCGGCGCAACGCTGACGCTGTCCCGGGCCGCGGCGCTCGACGTCGAGAAAGTGATCGAGGACTCCTCCGGTAATGCGGGTGCGGCAATCGCCACCTACGCCGCCCGCGCCGACATCGAGGCCGACATCTACGTCCCTGCGGACGTGAAACAGTCGAAACTGGTCGCCATCCAGCGGGCCGGGGCACGCCCGATCCGTGTCGAGGGGTCGCGTGCGGACGTCACCGAGGCCTGCCTCGACGCCGTCGAAAGCGGCGAGGGCGAGGGAGCGGTCGACGGCCCACACCAGTCCGGGACTGGCTGGTACGCCAGCCACGCGTGGAACCCCGCGTTTTACGCCGGGACGGCCACGCTCGCCTACGAGATTGCCGCCCAGCGCGAGTGGTCGGTGCCGGACGCGGTCGTCGTCCCGCTCGGCCACGGCACCCTGTTCCTCGGCGCGTATCTTGGGTTCAGCGCGCTCCGGGACGCCGGCTACACCGACGCTATGCCTCGATTGCTCGGCGCGCAGGCGGTCGGCTACGATCCGATCGCCAGCGAACTCCACGGTGACGACCCCGAGGAACCGACGAACGCCCTGACCGAAGCGCTCGGCAACGACGAGAGCGATCCGGAGCCGAACACCCTCGCGGACGGCATCCAGATCCGGAACCCGGCGCGGAAAGGCCAGCTTTTCGATGCCATCGAGCAGACCGACGGCGACGCGATTGCGCTGGACGACGACGACGTCGAGAGCGAACTCGATCGGCTCCACCGCAACGGATTCTACGTGGAACCGACGAGCGCAGTCGCGACGGCCGCCCTCCACGAGTACCGCGACCGGGGCGTCCTCTCCCCGGACGACGACGTGGTCGTCCCGCTCACCGGGAGCGGCATGAAGACGCTCTGAACGGGCCGAACTGCGACGGACTCGCCGCCCCCGCCTCACCGCTCCGGATGGATCGGTGCGTCGAACCCGCCCCGCACGAGCGGCTTCGCGATGTGTCGGCGCGCACAGGGCGGCACTTCGTACCAACCGGGGTCCAGGTCACGGCCGACTCGCCGTTCGACTTTTCCGTCTCTGCTCGTTCCGCAGTCACGACAGCGGTAGCCCTGTCCCGCGCCCGCGCTCTCCATCCGGTTGCCACAGTCGGGACAGGTCGGCGTGACGTACTCGACGTCGTCGAGCGCCCGGACGGCGAACTTCTCCAGTTTGAGCGTCCCGTCGCTCACCTCGCCACAGACAGTGAGTCGGTCGCCGACCCGGAGCGCACGGACGCGATTCCGGAAGCGTTTGGTCGGTTCGAACGCCGCGCAGGGTAGTTCCGTCCCCTGCTCGTCGGCCTCGCCGTTTCCGCTCCTCTCGTCGCCGAGCGTCAGGAAGACGTGGCCGCCCTCGCGGGTCTCGGGCGGTGCGACGACCGTCCCGTCCACGCGGTAGGCGTGCCCGTTCTCGACGTCCCCGAGCGCCCCGTCGAGGAGGTGTGCGTCGGTTCCCTGATTGGTATAAAATAGCCTGGCGGACTCGACCGGTTCGCTCTCGATGCGGTCGGCGACGGCCCGAACCGCTTGCTCGTCGTCACCACGGATCCCGTGGAGGATCGGTCCCGGGGTGTGCGGGACACAGACGGCCTGTCCTTCGACCCGGTCGATCGTGTCCCACGCCTGCGAGTACTGCTCCTCGGCCGCGTCGAAGACGGAGTCGACGTCGATCTCTCGGGGCGTTCCCCGCCGTTCTGCCTCGCGGTAGGAGATGTACTCGACGGTCCAGTCCTCGTGTGCGCGCCACGCGCCGATTGCGGCGAGTGCACCGATCTTCCCTCTGGCGTTTTTCCAGCCAGCGCTCCGGTAGCCGTGTGTGTCGATCAGTCGCTCCGCGTCCGCGAGGTCGTGGTGGCGACGCATGGCATCCCTTGCAAAGGCGGCGACGCTGTCCGGGACGGCGTCGGGCCCGCTCTCGGCGACGACGAGGCCGGGGTTCGTCCGCGGGTCCTCGGTCGCCGCGGCGTCGGCGACGAACTCGTGTGCAATCTCGAACGCCACGTCGGGCGCGAGATCCGTGTGCACCGCGAGCGCGGCGTTTCCGCGGGTCTTGTGCTCGACGGCGGGGTTCAACCGTATCAGCAGAACGCGAGAGATGACTCCGCCCGCCGCGGTCACCTCGCTCGCGATGCGGTTCGCCGCGTAGGTCGTACACATCCCCCGCTCGCGCGAGTCCGTGTCGTCGACCCCGATGATCGTCATTACCTCCTCTACCCACGCGGACGCAACTAATCTTGCGACTCCCGTTCGGGCGTTTATTAACAGCCCTGCTTCTTTCTCAGGAACCGTCCATAGCAATCGCGATCAGTACGACGGATAGATATTTGTATGACTGTTGATACTACGGCAGTATGAGCAGGATCGTAGCCATCGGTGGTGGCGAGATTGCAAGAGAGGAGACAGAACCGATCGACCAGTACATCTGTGACGCGGCCGGTTCTGCGACGCCTCGCGTCTTGTTTGTCCCCACGGCGAGCGGCGATGCTGGCGGATACTGTGATACGTTCGATAGCTATTATGGGGACACGCTCGGGTGCGAGACCCGCCATTTGCTGCTCCACGACGACGGGGTCGAACGCGAAGAGATCCGGACGAACATCGACTGGGCCGACGTCGTCTACGTCGGCGGCGGAAGCGTTCCGTTGTTGCTCGACTGCTGGCAAACGCATGGCGTCGATCAACTGCTCTACGAAGCCTATCAGGAGGGGACGATCATGACCGGACTGAGCGCAGGTGCGATGTGCTGGTTTGCCAGTGGTCTCTCCGATTCGGTAGCGGGAACCGAGTTCACTATGACCGATTGTCTGGGCTGGATCGACGACCTCGCGTGTACCCCGCACGCTGGAGCAGGACGTCGCCCCCCGTTTCGGGACGAACTCGAAGCAGAGTCCATGTCGGGGATTGCACTCGAAGACTGCTGTGCGATCGAGATCAGTGATGGCCAGTACCGGATTCTCTCGGCGACTGGCGAGGAAACGGCGTACAGCTATACCCATCGTGATGGCTCTGTTGAGTGCTCTACACTGCCCGAAGGGGAGTTCGACGACCTCTCTGCGCTCCTGTGATCGGTCGATAGAGCAGCGCCGGTATGGTCAGTGGGGAGAATCCCGCTCCGGTCGTCGCGCGACGCCCGATCAACGGTTGCCCGGGGGTTCCGGAGCAGAAACACTGCGGGTGTGTTTTTATTCTGCCCCCGTCTACGTTTACTCGAAGCCACCTACAAGTGGCCCCGCAACACATGAATATCGAGAGTTTCACCTCCGAACACGGTCCAACGGAGACTGACGAGCCGTTCGAACTGGAGAACAGCTATACGCTCGACATCGATGTCAACGACTCTGTGCTGGCGAAAGCCGGTTCGATGGTCGCCTACACGGGTGACCTATCGTTCACCGGCAAGAGTAGTCCCGAAGGGGGTATTACCGGCTTCATCAAGGAAGCCGCGACCGGTGAGGGAACGCCGGTGATGCGCGTCGAAGGAAATGGACACGTCTATCTCGCTGACAACGAAAAGAAGATCCAACTGCTCGAACTCGACGCCGGGGATTCGATTACGGTCAACGGCGAGGACGTCCTCGCTTTCGATTCGGACGTTTCCTACGATATTTCGTCCATGGATAGCCTCGCCGGGGCTTTCGCTGGCGGATTCACCAACGTCTATCTCGAAGGCCCGGGCTACGTTGCCATCACCACTCACGCCGATCCGATCATCTTCGAACCGCCCGTCACGACGGATCCGAGTGCGACGGTCGCCTGGAGCGGAACCACGCCGAACGTACAGGTCAACAGGAACCTCTCCGATATGGTCGGTCAGGAGTCCGGAGAGCGTTTCCAGATGGATTTCGATGGCCAGTCCGGGTTCGTCGTCGTCCAGCCACACGAGGAACACGCCTAGCCCGACGCCCGATTTGAGAGCGCTCCCTTTCCCCTACGAAACAGCAGGACCAACCACCGTTAAGCGCTCGTGGCACGATGGTTGAGCCATGAGCCCCGCGACGCATCGGTGTGTCTGCGGCGCACGGCTACAGTATAAACAGGACCTCGAAAAGGAACCCGGCGGCGTCTACCCGACCTGGAAGTGCAAGGACTGTGGCACGCCAGTGCCCGGGAAAATCGCCGAGCGAATCAGACATCAGCACCCGTCCTGACCCCGCAGTCCCCGATCACTCGGGACCGTCGGCGTCGACGATCCGGGCGAATACGTCTCTGACCCGCTCCAGCACTGCATCCCTGGAGTCGGTCGCGTCGACGCGCACGAACCGATCGGGGTCGTCCTCGATCAGTTGCTCGTAGTTCGAGCGAACGCGAGTGAGGTAGGCGTCCTGCTCGAACTTGTTGGTCTTCCCGCTCCGCCGGGCAGCGGTCGCGGGGTCGATGTCGAAGTAGACCGTCCGGTCCGGAACGACGGTAAACGGCTCGTGGACGTCCTGGACGTACTGCATCGGCTCGTCGATTTCGCCTTCCAGCGTCGCGCCCTGATAGGCGTACCGCGAGTCCGAGTACCGATCCGAGATCACGAGACCGCCCTGTTCCAGCGTGGGGCGGACCGTCTCCGCGAGGTGGGCCGCGTGATCCGCCGTGTAGAGGAACAGTTCGGCGAGCGGGTCCGCGTCCTCGTCCTCTATCGAGCGGTTCACCGCGTCGCCGTACCACGTCTCTGTCGGTTCGCGGGTGAACGTCGCATCCGGATAGTCCTCGTGTAGCGCCTCCCAGACGGTCGTCTTCCCGCTCCCGTCGATCCCTTCGAGCGTCACCAGCATATCCACTCAGTTCTCGTCCATCGGTCAACTGTCTGTCGGAGTCGAGACACGCCTGGCGCCGTCGTGACGCTGGCCGTGGTGCTCGTCGATATGCCCCGCGCACTCTCCGTGATCGTCGGCATGCTGGAACTGCTCGTCCCCGGTCGTATCGTCCACGCTGCCGAGCGACTCGCCCTCGAAAACCCCGAGGGATGCGAGCCACGGACACCGAGTGAGACGCGGACCCTCCAGTTTCGCGGTACTTTTATCGCGCATCGAGTATAATCACTGGACATGAACGTTCTTGTTGCGGGCGGAACCGGATTCATCGGTCGAAACGTCTGTGCCGAACTCGCCGAGCGGGGGCAGGACGTCACTGCCCTCTCACGCGACCCTGACCCGAGTCAACTCCCCGACGATGTCGAGACTGCGGTTGGCGATGTCTCGGCCTACGATTCCATCGAGGGAGCCTTCGAGGGCCAGGACGTCGTCGTCAACCTCGTTGCGCTCTCGCCGCTGTTTCAGCCGCCGAGCGGGACGACTCACATGACGGTCCACTACGGCGGCACCGAGAACATTCTGCAGGCGATGGACGAACACGACGTCGACCGGCTGGTACACATGAGCGCTCTGGGGGCGGATCCGGACGGCGATACCGAGTACATCCGCGCGAAGGGACTCGCCGAAGAACTCGTGCGCGATGCGGACGTCGAGTCGGTGATCTTCCAGCCCTCGGTCGTGTTCGGCGACGGCGGCGAGTTCGTCCCGTTCGCGCGCAAACTCACGCCGGGTCCGTTTGTCAAGGTGCTTCCCGGCGGTGGCAAGACGCGATTCCAGCCGATCCACGTCGACGATCTGGTCCCGCTACTCGCGGACGCCGTCGAGGACGAAAGCCACACCGGGGAGACGTACGAGATCGGCGGCCCGGAGGTGCTGACGCTCGCGGACGTCACACGGCTCGCGTACGAGGCGAACGGCAAGTCAGTCACTATCGCACCGGTCCCGATGCCGCTAGCGAAGATCGGACTGACCCTTGCGGGCCCGCTCCCGTTCATCCCGATGGGCCCCGATCAGGCCCGGTCGCTTCAACTTGACAACACTACGGAGGACAACGACGTCACTGCTTTCGACGTCGATCCGGAATCGCTCACGACCCTTCAGGAGTATTTAGGACTCGCGTAACGTCGGCAACCGTTTTTTACCCGCACTGCATAACAGATCTTAAACACCCACTATCGGGTCGCAAACGATTCATTCTTGGTAAGCTACAATTACCATTAGAATCCCTTGCAGTCTACCGATTTTCTGCTATTGACCTTCATCGAGTTACTCACACCATCACAAGGTTTATATCCTTATTACCTCTGTTCTCATGCCAACGGAGACCCGGATACGAATTATGAAACTGGCGATGATCGGCTTTGGACAGGCAGGCGGGAAGATCGTCGATAAGTTCCTCGAATACGACGATCGGACCGGCAGCGGGATCGTTCGATCCGCAGTGGCGGTAAACACCGCCAAGGCGGATCTAATGGGGCTAGAGCGGATACCCCAAGAGAACCGCGTACTGATCGGCCAGTCACGCGTGAAGGGCCACGGCGTCGGCGCGGACAACGAACTCGGTGCCGAGATCGCTGAAGAGGACATCGACGAAGTACAGAGCGCGATCGACGCGATCCCGGTTCACGAAGTCGATGCGTTCCTGATCGTTGCAGGAATGGGTGGCGGGACGGGGAGCGGCGGCGCGCCGGTGCTCGCGAAACATCTCAAGCGAATCTACACCGAACCCGTCTACGGGCTCGGCGTGCTTCCGGGCAGCGACGAGGGTGGGATCTACACGCTCAACGCGGCCCGATCGTTCCAGACGTTCGTCCGCGAAGTGGACAACCTGATGGTGTTCGACAACGACTCGTGGCGACAGTCCGGCGAGTCAGTCGAGAGCGGCTACGCCGAAATCAACGACGAGATAGTCAGACGCTTCGGGATCCTCTTCGGTGCTGGTGAGATCAATCAGGGCGACGAGGTCGCAGAAAGCGTCGTCGACTCTAGCGAGATCATCAACACGCTATCGGGTGGCGGCGTTTCCACGATCGGCTACGCCCGCGAGGAAGTAGACAAGTCCGGTAGCGACGACGGCGGTCTCCTCTCCCGGTTTACTGGTGGCGAGGAGACGCAAGTCGATACCGCACATACGACGAACCGTATCACGAGCCTCGTCCGGAAGGCGGCGCTCGGACGGCTTACCCTTCCCTGTGAGATCGACGGGACCGAGCGCGCACTGCTCGTCCTGAGCGGTCCGCCACAGCATCTCAATCGGAAGGGCATAGAGCGCGGGCGGAAGTGGCTCGAAGAGCAGACCGGAAGTATGGAAGTCCGCGGTGGCGACTACCCGGTTCCCGAGTCGAACTTCGTCGCCAGCGTGATCCTGCTGTCGGGCGTCTCGAACGTTCCGCGCATCAAGGAACTACAGCAGGTCGCCATCGAGGCACAGGATAACATCGAAGACATCCGGTCCGAGAGCGAAGAGAATTTAGAAAGCCTCGTCGAAGATGACGAAGATGAACTTGAACCGTTATTCTAAGCTCGGAGTACTCCTCCTCGTGCTGGCTGTCAGCCTTGCCACGGTGGCTCCGGCAGCAGCCGTCGCGTCCGTCGATACCGACGGCGTCCCCGGGGAGTCTGAAGTCGGCAGCGACGTATCGACGACCTACACACTGACCGATCTCTATGCGGGCGACACGCCCCGGCAGTGGACGCTACAGGGTCAGACCAACATGACCAACGCGACGTGGTCGGTCACGGCGTACGATAACGCCGGCGACCAGGTCGGGCAGAGCCAGAGCTACGGCGGCGATACCTTCGAATATCTCGTCGACGCCGACGCCGATGTCGCCGAACTCGAGGTCACGCTCACCGGCACCACGCCCGAGGTCGAGACGTGGAGCTACGACCCCGAAGAGCGGTTCCTCGTCACGGAGTTCACCGAGGTCCGCGACGGTGGCGGCGAGTCGACCATCGACTCGTGGGACGCCCACCACTACACGAGCGACAGTCAAAACGCCCGCGAGGCGATCGGTGACGCCGAGACGGACGTTGCCACCGCCGAGGGCAACGGCGCCGACATCGCCGACGCACAGAGCACGCTCGACAACGCCATCGGGTTCTACGAGAACGGCGACTTCGAGCGCGCCGTCCAGAACGCCGAGGACGCCCAGTCCGACGCCGAGGACGCCCAGTCGAGTGCCGAACAGCGCGACCTGCTCCTGTACGGTGGGGTCGGAGTCGTTGCGCTGCTCATGATCGTCGGCATCGGATTCCTGCTGTACACCCGCCAGCAGGGCGACGATTACGACAAACTCGGCTGAGTCGAATCCGGAACTCCCTTTTTCGATCCACACCTACCCGACAGTCATGCGTGTCCTCGTCCCGTTCGACGCCCGGGAGCCGAAAACGCGTCTCGACGACGTTCTCGACCCCGGAGAGCGGACGGCTTTCGCTCGGGCCATGCTCGGGGACGTGCTGGCGGCCGTCCGCGAGGCGGGCGGCGACCCGGAACTCCTGGCGACGGCATCGCTGGGTGTGGAGTATGCCGACGTCCCGGTCACGGTCGACGACCGACCGCTATCGCCCGCGATCAACGACGTACTCGCCAGTACCGACGACCCGGTTGCGGTCGTGATGGCCGACCTCGCGCTTGCCCGACCGGCAGACCTCCGTCGGCTATTCGATGCCGAGGGCGACGTCGTCGCCGTCCCCGGTCTGGGCGGCGGGACGAACGCCCTTGTGGTCCGTCACCCCGAGTTCCGCGTCGATTACCACGGCGCATCCTTCCGCGATCACCGGCAGATCGCCGCCGAAATCGGGACGGAGTTCCACGTTCTCGACTCGTACCGCCTCGCGACTGACGTCGACGAGCGGAGCGATCTGGTCGAGTTGCTTCTCCACGGGACCCGCGAGGCCGCCAACTGGCTCGACGCGGCCGGGTTCGTGCTCGCCGAGACCGATGGCCGCGTCGACGTTCGCCGTCCAGACGACTCGGATTCCGAACGTCTCAAATAGGCGGAACGGATATTAAAGACCGTGTCACGGCAGGTCCCGCAGGTCGACACGCTGTTCCTCCACGAGTCGAACGACGACTACTTCGTCACCGTTCGACGCGACGGCGAACGGCTGTTCCGCGCCCGACTCGACCTCAAAGAGACGTCCGCAGGCCCCCGTCCGAGCCGATTCCGTATCAAGGACGGCTCTAGCGAGGAACCGCGCAGTCCGGACGAGTTCGTCGATATCGGTCGGCGAGCGAACCGCATCCGTATCTCGGAGCAGACCGCTCCAGAGCACCGGGACCGGCTTCGCGAAGCGCTTGGCGGCTATCAGCTCTCGGCCAAAGTCGTCCGGACGTGTCGGATCTGCGCCTCGGACGGCCGTTACTCGCCGCTGACGAGCGAGACCGCCATCAAGAAAGACGACGAGTACGTCTGTCCGACCTGTGCGAAAGTCGAACTCGAACGCGAACTCTCCTACCAGGGCGAGGTGACGAGCGCCGCCCAGGAGCGACTCGAAGAGCTACTGCTCGAGGTTCAGGATCTGGAGCGAGTCACGAACCTCCTGCAGGGCCACCTCGACCCGGACCTGACGAAATTCGACGAGATCAGTGCGACGGGTGAGGAAATCGAGCGCGTCCGCGTGGATTCGCTGAACCTCCATCCCGGCGTTCAGGGACTTCTGGAGGACCGGTTCGATACGCTGTTGCCGGTCCAGAGCCTGGCCATCGAGAACGGCCTGCTGGAGGGCGACGACCAACTCGTCGTGAGCGCAACGGCGACCGGCAAGACGCTCGTCGGCGAGATGACCGGGCTGGACCGCGTGCTCAACGGGAACGGGAAGATGCTCTTTCTCGTCCCGCTGGTCGCGCTGGCCAACCAGAAACACGAGGACTTCGAGGACGAGTACGGCGACCTCGTCGACGTGACGATCCGCGTCGGCGCGAGTCGGGTGCGAGACGATGGCAACCGGTTCGACCCGAACGCCGACGTGATCGTCGGCACGTACGAGGGGATCGACCACGCGCTCCGGACCGGCCGGGATCTGGGCGACATCGGCACCGTCGTCATCGACGAGGTGCACACGCTCAAAGAGGACGAACGGGGCCACCGCCTCGACGGGATGATCTCGCGGCTCAAATACTACTGCGAGGAGCGAGCGACGGGTCGATCCGGCTACGACGGCGCGCAGTGGGTCTATCTCTCTGCGACTGTCGGGAACCCCCGCGAACTCGCACAGGGCCTGCGCGCGAATCTGGTCGAGTTCGAGGAACGGCCGGTACCGATCGAACGTCACGTCACCTTCGCGGACCAGCGCGAGAAGACGCGTCTGGAGAACAAACTGGTCAAACGCGAGTTCGACAGCAAATCCTCGAAGGGGTATCGCGGGCAAACGATCATCTTCACGAACTCCAGACGGCGCTGTCATGAGGTCAGCAGGAAGTTGGAGTACGACTCCGCGCCGTATCACGCCGGTCTCGATTACGGCCAGCGAAAATCCGTCGAACGGAAGTTCGGGGATCAGGATCTCGCGGCGGTCGTAACGACGGCCGCGCTCGCGGCGGGTGTCGACTTCCCCGCTTCCCAGGTGATCTTCGACACGCTCGCGATGGGGATCGAGTGGCTCTCGGTCCAGGAGTTCCACCAGATGCTCGGGCGGGCGGGTCGGCCCGACTACCACGACAAAGGGACTGTCTACGTCCTCGTCGAACCCGACACCAGCTATCACTCCAGCATGGAGATGACCGAGGACGAGGTCGCGTTCAAACTGCTCAAAGGCGATATGGAGTCGGTTCGGACCGTCTACGACGAGCGCGCGGCCATCGAGGAGACGCTGGCGAACATCACCGTCGCCGGCAAGGCCACCAAACGCCTCAACGGCCAGATGCTCGGCGACGTTCCGACCAAGCACGCGGTCGGTAAACTGCTCGAGTACGAGTTCATCGACGGCTTCGAGCCGACCCCGCTCGGCCGCGCCATCACGACCCACTTCCTCTCGCCCGAGGACGCCTTCACCATGCTCGATGCAATTCGGAAAGGCAAGGACCCCTACGATATCGTCGCCGAAATCGAGTTACAGGACCAGTTCTAGCTAGCCCGACGGCGCTAGAAAGACCGTACCAGCCCGTATACTGCTCGTAACCAAATAGACGGTTCCTCTTCGTTCGCGTATGGAAGCCGCTCGACTGGTCGGAACACTCTGTGGCGGCGAGGCGCTCAAACTGTTGCTCGCACTGCTAGTGCTCGTCGGCCCGTGGCTCACGCTGGGCTATCTCGCGCTGTAGGCTACAGTAGTCCCTCCTCACTGGCGAGCAGGACTCCATTGATAGTCGCGTCGTTGGTCGGGGCTTCCCGGGCGTGTTCGACCGCTTCGTCGACGGGTACCGTCCGGACCTCGAGGAACTCGTTGTCGTCGAGTTCGCGTTCGACGGGGGTCAGCCCCTCCGCGAAGACGATTCCGCGGTCGTGGCGGAGAACGCCCGTCGCCACCTTGTACGTCTGCAAGAGCGACGTACCGGCGGGATCGAAGCCGGTCTCCTCGCGGAGTTCTCGGGCCCCCGCGGTGGTGTAGGACTCGCCGTCTTCGACGATTCCCGCGGGGAGTTCGAGTTGCGTCTCACGGATCGTCGGCCGGTACTGTTCGACGCAGACTAGCTGATCGTCCGCGACGGCGACGATGACGACTGCAGGCGGCAGTTCCGCCCAGTAGTAGCGTTTCGTCGTCCCGTTGGGCTGCTCGACGAGGTCGTAGCCGCCATCGTACCAGCCGGTTTCGTACTCGGTCACAGATTCCAGTACCGTCCAGTCGTCGTTCTCCGCGGTGTCGGACTCGCCCATACTCACCAGGACGGACTCGCGGCTCACGGGGCTGTCGGTTGCGGCATGAGGTCGTCGCAGGGCGAGCGGCTATCACTCCGGGTATCGTCGCACAGAAAAGCGCTCGTAGCCGCCGTAGGCGACGTCGAGCGCTCCCATCCACCAGTTCCATCGCTCCGCGAGCGTGTCCTCGGGTGCGTCTCCAAGGTGGTCCACTATCTCCTTGACGGTCAGTTCGGTGCCCGTATCCGTCGCGTACTTGCCGGCGTCGTGAAGGTCGACAGCCTGTCGGGTGACGACCCGTTGTTCGCCGGGCTTGCCACCGAACTCGTCGTCCAGCCGCTGCCCGAGTCGGACTGGGTCGAGTGTCACAGTCGTACTACAGTCTGCGGACAGTTGAGTTCGGTGGGTGTTACGGCCGGACGATATCGCTGTAGAGGCTTCCGAACGCCTGCCTGCGGAGCGTCGCGACTGCCGCCTGTTCTTTCTCTTGGAACGTCGCGGCCACTGCGTTCCCGTCCGGGCCGACGTGCCAGACGACGTTCTCGACGTGCTCGCTCCCACGCTCTTCGACCGTCCCATCGAACTCGGCGTTCCACTCGTCGTACTCCTTGTCAGTGCCGATCCGGACCTGCAGGAGAGACGCGAACAGTGCGTCCCGGGCGGTCTCGATTACGTCGCTCGTCACGCGCTCGTCGTACTCGGCGGCGTCGAACGCCATCGCCTTCGCCGTCTCTTTGACGACGGTCTGTGCGGCCGGTCCCAGCGTCTCGTAGGACTCCCTGGCTGTGGTCTCGTCGTCCGGAGAGAGCAGTCCCGTAGTGTGCATAGTCGAATCTTTGTAGCCGGAAAGTTACCGGTTCCGACTTCACGGTTCGATCCACGCGGGTACTGTCGATCCGTTTCAGCTCTCGTCGCTCTCCTCGGACTCGCCCTCGTCGAGCATCGCTTCGGTCATCTCGCGGGCCTCCGCGAGGACGTCGCGAGTCTCGTCGGTGAGGTCATCGCGACCACGACCGGCCGTCTGTTGTGCGAGTTCCTGCTCGAAGGTGGCTCCCGACTGGCCACCATGCTCGTGGCCGTGCCCGCCGGTCGTGTCCTCGAACATCTGGGGGAACTCGGTTTCGGGCACTGCGTCGACGATTTCCTCGGCGAGTTCGCTCGGTGTGGACTCCTCCCACCCCGGGGCGTGCTCGGTCAGCCACTCCTCGTGACCCTCTCGGCCGAGTATTGCGGTGATCGCGAGGTGGTTCGCGAGGTGTTCTCCGTCGGCCTGTGGGGCCTCACACACCGGACAGGCATATCCCATATCTCACCGTTACGTGTTCGCTCGCAAAAGGCTACCGCGTCTCCGACTCCGTGTTCGGGGCAAACCAAACGTGATCGTAAAATCGGCGTTCGTGACGAGTTCGACGGTCGGGCATGTGAGTGTGGTTGTTACGGTCCCGTCACCGTACCGCCATCTGCTCGTGGCATCACTCGAACGACCGAACCATGATGATCGCGTCTTCGCCGTCGTCGTAATACCGTGGGATGCGTCGCAACGGCCGGAACCCGGAGCGACTGTACAGCCGTTGCGCTCCCTCGTTGCTCTCCCGAACTTCGAGCTTTACCGAGTGGACGGACTGGTCGTGTAGCGCTTGCAGGCCGTGCTGGAGCAGTTCCGTCCCGATACCCTTGCCGCGACGGTCGGGATGGACGGCCAGATCCTTGACGTGACCGAGCGGTTGGCCGTGGTTCGGGACGACGTCGGCGACGATGAATCCCACCACGTCCGCGGCGTCGATCTGACCGTCTCCGGTTGGTGCCTCGCCATCGACGGCGACGAGAAACCCCTGTGTCGAGAGGTGGCGCTCGAACGCGTCGAACGGCCAGGGGCTCGAAAACGACGCTTTCTCGATCCGATAGATGGCGAGGAGATCTGCCCGCTCCGCTCGCCGTACCCGTACGCCTGTCGCGGAGTCGTCCGGCGGGGACGTCACTGTCCGGACTACGTACCGAGGGTCGTTAAGCCCTATCGTTCGGACGGCCAGTCGTCGACTCAGCCGGAGAGATACCAGCCAAACAGGAGTGGGGACACGAGTAGCGTGATCGGAACCGCGATCCAGACCTGCCCGGCCAGCACGTTGTACTGCCCGATTGTCACCGAGGCCGGCGTCCCCTCGACGTAGCCAACCAGAAACTCGAACCCGACGGTGAGCACCGTCCACAGCACGCCGACAGCCAGCAACTCGGCGTACGTGTACCCGATCGATGTCCGGCCGAAATAGAGCGCCGAGACGGAGAGAATCGCGACGACCAGCAGGGCCGTACTTACGACGTGGCCGGCATACTCGCCGATCCGCGGGATGAGGACGACCTCGCGGAAGCCACCGTTGATGACGGCGAGGACAGCCATGATCAGCCACACCCCCAGCGGATAGAGCACTGCCTGTGCTCGGATCGACTGCAGACTGACTGTGACGGCCGACGACATCATCTCTCACTTCGACGTGCACTGGCTAAACTGTGTGCACGACGCGTCGCTCGGGGGCTGGTGTGTAAAAATGGGAGCTGCTGTCTCGCAGGCCGCCCGCCTGCTCGCAATTTCGAGACGCGATTGCAGGGTGGGTCTCGCGGGTTGTTCCTCGCCGCTTGACTTTTCGAGACCTCCGCTCCGTTCGGATCTCGCTTCTCACGGTGCAAAGCCTCGTTCGATTCGTCGAGACCTTCGCTCCGCTCAGGTCTCGCTTCTCACGGTGCAAAGCCTCGTTCGATTCGTCGAGACCTTCGCTCCGCTCAGGTCTCGCTTCTCACGGTGCAAAGCCTCGTTCGATTCGTCGAGACCTTCGCTCCGCTCAGGTCTCGCTTCTCACGGTGCAAAGCCTCGTTCGATTCGTCGAGACCTTCGCTCCGCTCAGGTCTCGCTTCTCACGGTGCAAAGCCTCGTTCGATTCGTCGAGACCTTCGCTCCGCTCAGGTCTCGCTTCTCACGGTGCAAAGCCTCGTTCGATTCGTCGAGACCTTCGCTCCGCTCAGGTCTCGCTTCTCACGGTGCAAAGCCTCGTTCGATTCGTCGAGACCTTCGCTCCGCTCAGGTCTCGCTTCTCACGGTGCAAAGCCTCGTTCGATTCGTCGAGACCTTCGCTCCGCTCAGGTCTCGCTTCTCACGGTGCAAAGCCTCGTTCGATTCGTCGAGACCTTCGCTCCGCTCAGGTCTCGCTTCTCACGGTGCAAAGCCTCGTTCGATTCGTCGAGACCTTCGCTCCGCTCAGGTCTCGCTTCTCACGGTGCAAAGCCTCGTTCGATTCGTCGAGACCTTCGCTCCGCTCAGGTCTCGCTTCTCACGGTGCAAAGCCTCGTTCGATTCGTCGAGACCTTCGCTCCGCTCAGGTCTCGCTTCTCACGGTGCAAAGCCTCGTTCGATTCGTCGAGACCTTCGCTCCGCTCAGGTCTCGCTTCTCACGGTGCAAAGCCCCGTTCGCAACAACGAGATCAGGCGGCGCCTGATCTCGCATCTCGCGGGGCAAAGCCCCGTTCGATTCGTCGAGACCTTCGCCCCGCTCAGGTCTCGCTTTAGTCGTCTGCCGGCGCAGGACTATCGCCGCCCTGGGCCTGCTCTTTCGTCCATGCGAGTTTGCCACCGACTGCGAGCATGTCGCGCTCGCGCTCGGAGGCGTCCAGCGTCGCGGTCGCTTCCCAGTCCTCGTTGACGCGGACGGTGAACTCCTCCTGCCCGCTCTCGACGGCCTCGCGGACGTCGTCGACGATCTCGACGTCGTCACCCTGATCGATCTTCTCGTAGGTGTCCTCGTCGATGATCAGCGGGAGCAGACCGAAGTTGAAGAGGTTCGCGCGGTGGATCCGGGCAAAGCTCTGTGCGAGCACGCCCTCGATGCCCAGATACATCGGGCACATGGCGGCGTGTTCGCGCGAGGAGCCCTGACCGTAGTTCTCGCCGGCGACGAGGAAGCCGCCGTCGGCGTCGGCCGCTCGCTGTGCGAACGTGTCGTCGACGCGCGAAAGCGTGAACTCGGAGAGCTTGTCGATGTTCGACCGGTACATCAGGATGTCCTGGGTTGCAGGGATGATGTGGTCGGTCGTGATGTTGTCGTCCATCTTCAGCAGCGCTTCGCCCTCGAGCTTGCTGTCGAGGGCATCCTTCAGCGGCACGTCGCCGATGTTGGGGCCTTTGATAAGCTCGTCGTCGATGGCCTCGTCCGGCGCGATGAGGTCCGTCTTGGAGCCGTCGTAGGTGTCGGGCAGCTCGATGCCGGGCGCTTCGATGTCCTCTTCCGCTGCGAGGTCGCGCGGATCGACGATTTCGCCTTTGATCGCCGCGGCGGCGGCGACCTCCGGCGAACAGAGATAGACGTTGTCGTCTTCGATGCCGGAGCGGCCCTCGAAGTTCCGGTTGAAGGTACGCAGAGAGACCGAATCGCTTGCGGGCACGTGGCCGATACCGATACAGGCACCGCAGGTCGACTCGGAGAAGTTGACGCCAGCGGCCATCATCTCCGCGACCCAGCCCTCACGGGCGAGCATCTCGGAGGCCTGTTTGGAGGCAGGTGCGACGATCGTCTCGGTCGACATCGCGACCTCTCGGCCTTCGAGCATCTTCGCGACCGGGAGGATGTCCTCGTAGCCACCGTTCGTACAGGAGCCGACGATGACCTGCTCGACGTCCTCGCCAGCGGCCTCGCTGACCGGGACGACCTTGTCGGGCATCGACGGTTCCGCGATGAGCGGTTCGAGGTCGGAGAGATCGACGACGATCTCGTCGTGATACTCCGCGTCCTCGTCGGGCTGCATCTCCACGTAGTCCTCGCCGCGGCCGACGCGTTCGAGGTAGTCTTTCGTCTGGTCGTCGGTCGGGAAAATAGAGGAGGTCGCACCGAGTTCCGTCCCCATGTTGGTGATCGTCATGCGCTCGGGCGCGGTGAGCGTCTCGACGCCGGGGCCGGTGTATTCGAGAATCTTGCCGACGCCGCCCTTCACGGAGAGCCGTCGGAGTAGCTCCAAGATGACGTCCTTCGCAGTCGCCCACTCGGGGAGCGCGCCCTCGAGTCGGACGTTGACGACTTCCGGCATCTCGATGTAGTACGGCGCACCGCCCATAGCGACGGTGACGTCGATCCCACCCGCGCCGATGGCGAGTTCGCCGAGGCCGCCGGGCGTCGGGGTGTGGGAGTCCGAACCCAGCATCGTCTTGCCGGGTGCCGCGAAGTTCTCGCGGTGAACGTTGTGGCAGATGCCGTTGCCGGGGCGGGAGAAGTGTGCCCCGAAGGTGCCGGCCGCAGAACGCAGGAATCGGTGGTCGTCCGTGTTCTTGAAGTCGAACTGATAGGTCTGATGATCACAGTACTGCGCAGCGATCTCGGTCTGGACTTCCTCCAGACCCATGGCCTCGAACTGTAGCCAGACCATCGTCCCCGTCGTGTCCTGTGTAAGTACCTGATCGATCTCGATGCCGATCTCCTCGCCGGGCGTCAGTTCGCCCTCTACGAGATGATCCTCGAGGATCTTCTCTGTCAAAGTGTGTCCCATAGCGCGCGAATATCGTCTTTCCTCGAATATAAAACCCGCGAGTCCCTCCTATACGACCGTTCGGAATTCGGGAATAGCCCCAGCAGGCGGTTTCGGCGGCGGTAAGAGCATCCAAACTCCTGAGCGTGCGGCCGGTCTTTAACTGTGCTCGCTCCATGAATGAGCCATGAGCAGTTTGGCGTCGCGTGCCACGGGACCGTCCGAAAGCGTCATGCGCTGGCTCGTCCTCGCGACAGCCTACATCCTGTTGGTGCTGTTTCTGGTCGGGATATTCGACGTCCTGATCGGGCTCTACGAGCTGTTCGTCTCCGGGCGGTTCACGCAACCGGTCGCGGTCGTCGATCTTCTGGATACCGTCTTGTTGTTGTTGATCCTCGTCGAGGTTCACCGGACTTTGGTGGCGTACGTCCGCAACGATCCGGTCATCCGGATCGTCATCGGAGCGGCCATTATCGCTATCGCCCGGGAGATCATCAGTTTCCGACTGGCCGACTTCCCGACGGCCAACGAAGCGTTGACCGCGGCGATTTCCTTTACTATCCTGTTGATCGTTCTCGTGGTCGCGTACTACCTCGTCTACGAGCGGGTCGAGTAGTGCCTTCCGACAGCCTCAAGCACTCGGCACCGGACGTGTTGGGTATGAAGTTCCACGACGCGGCGAACTTCCTCTACGATCTGCGTCGGTTCGGTCCTCGCCCCGGGATCGAGTCGACCGATGATCTGCTCGCCGCACTGGACGACCCACACGATGACCTCACGTGCGTGCAGATCGCCGGCTCCAACGGCAAGGGGAGCACGGCGCGGATGACCGAGTCTATCCTGCGGGAGGCGGGACTCACCGTCGGGCTGTTTACTTCACCCCATCTCGATGATCTCCGCGAGCGCATTCGCGTCGACGGGCGCAAGATCCCGAAAGGAGCCGTCTGCGAGTTCGTCGACCACATCGAGGAGCACGTCCGTGACCGCGGTGCAGAGGGTATCTCGCCGACGTTTTTCGAGGCGACCACCGCGATGGCGCTCTGGCAGTTCGCGCGCGAGGAGGTCGACGTCGCCGTCCTGGAGGTCGGTATCGGCGGCAAGAAGGACGCCACGAGCGTGGTGGATCCGGTCGCCAGCGCCATCACCTCCGTCACTCTGGAACATACCGACGTCCTCGGCGACACGGTCGCGGAGATCGCCCGCGACAAAGCCCACGTCGCACCTGCAGAGGCCCCGCTGGTCGCGGCCGTGGAAGGGGATGCACTCGAAGCCGTCCGTTCGGTCGCGGGCGACGTCGTCACGGTCGGCGAGAACGGCGAGGTAGTGCCGACCTACGGCGGCCGGACGAATCACACCGAAGCCGCGGTCGGTATCGACGGGCCGGGCTGGTCGGTGGACACCCGGATCCCGACGCTGGGGGAGCATCAGGCCGAGAACGCGGCCATTGCGGTCACGCTTGCCCGTCAGGTCGCCGACAGCCTGACCGAGGACGCCCTCGCAACTGGTCTGCGCCGGTCCCACTGGCCCGGACGGTTCGAGGTCGTCGAGCAGGAGCCACTCACCGTGCTCGACGGCGCACACAACCCCGGCGCCTGTGAGCGGATCGCGGACGTCCTGGAGGAGTTCGAGTACGACGACCTTCACCTCGTCTTCGGTGCGATGCACGACAAGGACCACCGTGCGATGGCGGCGACGCTCCCGACCGCCGACCGCGTCGTGACATGTCAGCCGGATCTGGATCGGGCGGAGGACGAGGCCGTACTCGCGCGGGTGTTCGAGGCCAGCGGCGCGGACGACGTCGTCACCAACAACTCCGTCGAGGGAGCGCTCTCGCGGGCCCTCCGCGAAGCGGACGAGGACGATTGCGTGCTCGTCACTGGCTCGCTGCTTACCGTCGCAGAGGCCCGGACGCGCTGGACGCGCCTACAGATTCCCAAGCGCGTCGAGGAGCTAGAGGACGCCAGAGCGGTGCTCTCGGACGCCCACGTCACCGATCCGGGTGTCTGGCGGATGCGTGGCAAAGGGGTCCACCGCGTGCTCAAAACGCGGGTGCAGAAACGCCAGGCACAGTATCTCAAAGAGGAGATGCTCAGTCTCGGCGGCGAGTGCGCGCTCTCGGGTCTGAACGATCAGGACGACGTCATCATCGACGTCGTGTTGATGGGGACGATGGCCCAGTTCAAACGCCTCGTCGACAAACTCGACGGCCAGCCCTACGGGCTCTCCGTGGTCGGCAGGGAGATCCGCGAGAGCCTCGGGATCCGGACCGCCGATCCCGACCTGGACTACCCGTGGGACTCGGGCACCGCGGTGATGGGCATTCTCAACATCACGCCCGATAGCTTCCACGACGGCGGCGAGTACAACGCCATCGAGGACGCTACCGAACGCGCCGAGCGGATGGTCGCAAACGGTGCCGCGATACTCGACGTCGGCGGCGAGAGCACCCGCCCTGGCGCCGAACCCGTCACCGTCGAGGAGGAGATAGACCGCGTTGTTCCCGTGATCGAGGCCATCACGGATCTCGACGCCATGATCTCTGTAGACACCCGCAAGGCCCCGGTCGCTCGTGCCGCCGTCGAGGCTGGCGCGGATATCATCAACGACGTCTCCGGGCTGGAAGACCCCGAGATGCGCTTTGTCGCCGCCGACCACGACGCCGCACTGGTCGTCATGCACAGCGTCGACGCGCCGGTCGATCCCAGCAACGAGATAGAGTACGACGACGTCGTCGAGGACGTGATCGACCAACTCTCCGAGCGCGTCCTGCTCGCCGAGAAGGCGGGCCTCGACCGCGAGCAGATCATCGTCGATCCCGGACTGGGCTTCGGCAAGACATCCGCCGAGAGCTTCGAGCTACTGGATCGCTGTGACGAACTCGCGGCGCTCGGCTGTCAGGTGCTGATCGGCCACTCGCACAAGTCGATGTTCGCGCTCTCGGGCCAGGACGCCGGCGAGCGGCTTCCCTCGACTGTCGCCGGGACGACACTCGCGGCCGAGCGTGGGGCCGATATCGTCCGCGTCCACGACGTCGCCGAGAACGCCGCGGCAGTCAGCGTGGCGGAGACGGCGGATCGGCGGCCCGACGACGAGTAGCGATCTCACGGCTCTGATCGAAACTCTCGAAGCGATCCGCGACATTCCTCGAAGCAATACGCTACACTCTTCGAAGTTTCACCGCAAACCGACCGAACTACCGTCAGAGGACGCCGTACTGCTTTCGAAGCTCTCGATACAGATCCAGATACTGTTCGAGCACTGCCCCGCGGTCGAAGCCTGCGAACTCCTCGTCGACCGTCTTCGAGTCCATCTCGCCGGCCTCGCGGATGGCGTCGGCGAGTTCGCTCTCCGATGTCGTCCGGAAGCCACGCTCGCGCCCTTCGACGAGTTCGTGAGCGCTGGAGTCGACGTGGTACTCGACGATGCCGACGCAGCCACAGGCCAGACCCCAGAGCATCTCGGTCGGGAAGCGACACTGGTGGGCGGTCTGGACGAAGACGTGGGCGCTCCTGTAGATGGAGACTCGCTCCTCGCGGGAGAGCGCGCCGGCGAAGGTGATCCGGTCGTCGATCCGCAGGTCGCGGACCTGCCGTTCGTACTCCGCGCGCCGGGGGCCGTCGCCGATTACGGTTGCCGACCAGTCGAACTCGCGTAACTCGGCGAGGGCGAGCAGGAGGCTCTCGAGATTCGCCCCCTCGTCGAGGTCGCGCGCGTAGACGATGTGGCGCTCGTCGGCCGGTTCGGTCTCGCGGATCAGGTCGAAGTCGACGCTGTTGGGGACGACCTGTGTCCGGTCGGCGTCCGCCCCGTTCTCGCGCAGCCGCGTCCGGACGAGTCTGGAGGGGACAGCGATCCGATCCGGTGCCGAGAGCGCCCGGCGCGAGAGAAAGCCGTCGCCGACCGCCGGATCGTACCAGTCACAGAGCAAGGGGGTCCGCGCCAGCGTCGCGCCGAAACTTGCAGACGCAACCGCAGGCGGGTACGTCGCTGCGGCGTGGACCACGTCGGGGTCACAGCCGTTGATCGCGAAGGGGAGCGTGAGGAGGAAGGATCGTTTCGAGTCGGTCGACCTGACGACGCCGTGGTAGGTGATCTCCTCGCTCTCGAAGGTGCCGATCCGTTTGTCCCACCACTGCGAGCAAAAGACGTGAACGTCGTGGCCCCGCTCGACCAGTGCTCTGGCGATCCGGTCGACACGTCGTTGCGGTGATGCGTCACGCTGGTGAACTGTCTCGAACGAAACCATCGCGACGCGCATACACGGGTCGGATGTGACCCCGGATTAAAAATCCCGCCTATTCCATGCAGGGACCGGCGGTGACGTTTTGCCGCTGCGCTCGCTGGTAGGGATATGTCCTACTCGATCGAGCGCTATCTGAACGTCCGCAGCGCGTATGGCAGTTCGTTCGGCCCCGACGGCGAACGGCTTGCCTTCCTGCTGAACACGACCGGCACCCCGCAGATCTGGACGCTCGACGGGTCGAACCGCTGGCCCGAACAGCGCACCTTCTACGACGAACGGGTCACCTTCGTCTCGTGGTCACCCGAACGCGACGAGGTGGCCTTCGGTATGGACGAGGGGGGCAACGAGCGCCAGCAACTGTTCCTGCTGGATATGACCGACGGGACGATCAGGAACCTGACCACACTCTCCGATGCAGAGCACGATACTGGCTCGAAGCGTCGTCACGAGCCTCGCGCCGCCCGTGCGAAACACAGGTGGGGCGGCTGGTCCCACGACGGCGACCGCTTCGCCTTCGCGTCCAACCGCCGCGACGAGTCGGTGTTCGACGTCTACGTACAGGCTCGCGACGAACGCGGCGACGACGCCCAACTCGTCCACGAGGGCGACGGGTGGCTGTCGGTCGCCGGCTGGAGCCCCGACGACGACCGCCTGCTCGTCCACGAGTCACGGTCGAGTTTCGATCAGGGCCTCTACGTGCTGGATCTCGACAGCGAGACGCTCTCACACGTCACGCCACACGAGGGGGACGTCCGGTACCAGAGCGTCCAGTGGGGACCGGATGGCGAGGGGGTCTATCTGGTCACTGACGAGGGGAGTGATACGCTGTATCTCGCCCGTCTCGACCTGGCGAGCGAGGACCTCGACACCGTCCGCGAGGGCGGCGAGTGGAACGTCGGCGGCGTCGCTCTCGACGAGGAGACGGGACGGCTCGTCTACTCGCGAAACGTCGACGGCTACACGGATCTCACGGCCGGACGGCTCGTCGACGAGACGACGATCGAGGCGGTGCCGACTCCCGATTTCCCGGCCGGAACCGCTGGCGGCGTCTCCTTCGGGCCGGACGCCGAGCAGTATGCCCTCACCGTGAACGGTCGGTCGACGAACCCGAACGTCTACGTCGTCGAGTTCGAGACTGGCGCGGCCGAGCGCTGGACCGATGCGCCGACCGCGGGCATCCCCCGCGAGACGTTCCGGTCGCCCGAACTGGTGCGCTTCGAGAGCTTCGACGGGCGGGCGATCCCCGCGTTCTTCTCTCTGCCCGAGGATCCCGTCGAGAGTGAGACGCCCGTCATCGTCGATATCCACGGTGGTCCGGAGAGCCAGCGCCGCCCCGCTTTCAGCGGCGTCAAGCAGTACTTCCTCGACCGTGGGTACGCAGTCTTCGAGCCGAACGTCCGCGGATCGTCGGGCTACGGCCGCGAGTACACCCACCTCGACGACGTCGAAAAGCGGATGGATTCGGTGAGAGACGTCCGCGCCGGCGTCGAGTGGCTCCACGAGCACCCCGCGGTCGATCCCGACCGGATCGCCGTCAAGGGCGGTTCCTACGGGGGGTTCATGACTCTCGCCAGCCTCACCCAGTATCCGGACCTCTGGGCGGCGGGCGTCGACGTCGTCGGCATCGCGAACTTCGTTTCGTTCCTGGAGAACACCGGCGACTGGCGGCGCGAACTCCGCGAGGCAGAGTACGGGTCGCTCACGGAGGACCGCCCGTTCCTCGAATCGATCAGCCCGATCAACAGTGCCGACGCCATCGCGGCCCCGCTGTTCGTGCTTCACGGCGAGAACGACCCCCGCGTGCCCGTCGGCGAGGCCGAACAGATCGTCGAGGAGGTGCGCGAACAGGGCGTTCCGGTCAGAAAGTTGCTCTTCGAGGACGAGGGCCACGGATTCAGCAAACTCGACAACCGAATCGAGGCCTACTCCGCGATTGCCGACTTCCTCGACGGGCACGTCTGAGCCGAGTCATCGAGTGCCACGACGGCCGCCCGTCGAGACGTTTACCCTGCTCCGGGCGGATGTCTACGCATGGACGCGGAACTGCGGGCCGGCATCGCCATCTACAACGCCGGCGAGTACCACGCCGCCCACGACGCCTGGGAGGACCGCTGGCTGGACCTGGGCGACGGCACGGACGACGAGCGCTTTCTGCACGGCCTGATCCAGTTTACCGCCGCGGTCTACCACGCCCGGAACCGAAACTGGGAGGGTGCGACGGGGCTCGCCGAGAGCGCGCTCGACTATCTCGATGGGCTTTCCGAGCCCTATCGTGGCGTGGCTCTCGACCCTGTCCGGGCATATCTCGGACCGCTCGCTACCGACCCGGAACTCATCGAGCGCCGGGAGCCGCCAGTCCTCACCCACGAGGACCGCGCGCTCGCGCTGGGTGACCTCGACGTCGACGCCGCCTTCGTGGCCGCCGAGGTGCTGGCCGAGGAGTCGGAGCACTACGACGAGGGGGTGCTCGAGGACGGGGTCGGCTACGCGCGCGAGGAACTCGGCGACGCGGAGACGACGTTCATAACACTCGTCGTCGATTTCGTCGGCGATCCGGAGAACAGGGGCATCATCTACCAGCGCCTGAGTGAGCACGTCGAGCGCCGCAAACACCGTGAACGGGACGTCGACGGACTGTTCGACTAGCTACTCGGTTTGTGCCTTCTTTTCGCCGTCGAACTCGGCGGAGTTGTCCCGTGGGTCGTAGCCCAGCACGTCCTTCGCGCGTTCGAGCGAGTAGTACTTGCGGTCGTTGTCGGAGATCCCATATACGATCTCGTAGTCGTAGTCGGCCTTGATACAGCGGTCGAAGAGGTGGGCACAGTCCCGGTAGGAGAGCCACATGGCCTGTCCGCGCTCGTAGTCGATCGGCGGGTGGCCTTTGGTGAGATTGCCGATCCGGACACAGGCGACGCTCAGGTCGTAGTGGTCGTGGTAGTACCGGCCGAGCGTCTCGCCGGCGGCCTTGCTGACGCCGTACAGGTTGCTCGGGCGGGGGAGTTCGGAGCCATCGAGGCGGTACTCGTGGTTGTCACGATACATATCGGGCGTCCGGTCCTCCGTCTCGTACGCGCCGACAGCGTGGTTCGACGAGGCGAAGACGACTTTCTCGACGCCGGTCTGGGCCGCGATGTCGAACACCTTCTTCGTGCCGTCGATGTTGTTCTCCAGAACGCTGTTCCAGGGGGCTTCCGGACGTGGATCGCCAGCGAGGTGGATGACCGCACGGACGTCCTTCATCGCGTTCCGGAGGGCGGCCTCGTTGGTGACGTCAGCGACGACGTACTCACCGGGTGTGTCGCCGGTCGGCGGCTCCTGGTCTAAGAGTCGCCAGTCGTACTCGTCGGCGATACCGCCGAGGATTGCGGAGCCGACCCGGCCACTTGCGCCGGTGAGCAGTACGGGTTCGTCCATTTACTCGTTCAGTGGACCAGGTGAGTCAAGTACCATACGGTTTGTGCCCGTGACGGACAACCGCTTTCCAAGGTGATTTACGCCGAGTCTCAAACGTTCGAGCATGGAGCCACAAGAGGGCGAACGCGCGTGTTTCGAGGCCGGTATCAAGTTCGGGACGCTGTATCATCAGTTCGCGGGGACGCCGGTGAGCCCCGCCAGCGCGTCGAGCCTCGAACGCGCCATGGAGGAGTCGATCGAGAACCAGCCCCATGCCGCCGAAGTGCGCGTCGATATCCTCGAAGACGAACTCGATGCGGCCATTGACCACGGCTACACGGAACTGACAGGCGAGTTCATGGAAGTCGAGATCACTATCGAGTACGAGGACAGCGAGGTGCTGACGAGAATGGAGATGGAAGACGGCTATCCGATGATGCGGGTCGAGGATATTCGCCGCGGAGAGTAGGGAGCCGCGTCGAGGATAGTCGCCGCGGCGAACTAGCTATCTGGACGCTGCCCGTCGGTTTTAGGCGTGGATGGTACCCTCTCCGACAGTGTATTTTATGCTGGCCCTCTTATGTTTCCGTATGAGTCTATCTGCGGTCAGATCCGTCGGCGACGCGATCGATCTCACGCGGGAACTCATGACGCCGTTTGCGCCCGGACGAATTCTCAAACTCTCGGTCGTCGTCTTCCTGCTCAGCGGCGGCGGGATCAGCCTCTCTGCGAACGTCCCGCCGATCCCGCCGTCAGTCGACCCGACCTACAGCGGCCCGACCCTCGAAGAGATCACGACGGGCGAGGCGTTTGCGGACGGGCCGGTCGCCGATGCGGATCCGGGAGCGATCCCCGAGGATCTACTGCTGGCAGTCGCGGCCGCTGCCGTCGTCTTCGCGCTGTTCGCGCTGGCGTTTGTCGCGCTCGCCTCTATCGCCGAGTTCGTCTTCGTCGAGTCGCTTCGGAGTGGTGACGTCACCGTCCGGACGTACGTGGCCCGACGCTGGAAGCAGGGTCTTTCACTGCTCGCGTTCCGACTTGTACTCGGCCTCGTTGCAACAGTTGCAGTCGCCGGTACGGCGCTGACCGTGCTGGAACTCGGCATCGCCGACTCGCTCGCCGACGCGGTGGGGTATGCCGCTTCAGTGGGCGCGTTCGTCGCACTCGCGACGACTGTCGTCAGCAGTCTGACTACCTACTTCGTCGTCCCGACGATGATACAGGAAGAGCGGGGCATCCGCTCCGGTTGGGCGCGGGTCTGGACTGCACTGCGTGCCCAACCTGCCGAGTTTCTGGTCTTCGTGGTCGTGCAGTACGTTCTCGGCCTCCTCCTCGCGGCGGCCGTCACGACCGTCCTTGCGTTCGCTGGTGGATTCGTTGCGCTCGCGCTCGCGGTGGTGTTCGGAACGGTCATCGTCGTCGGCGGACTCGGTGTCACCTCGGGCGCGGGACTGGTGCTCGTCGTCGTCGCCGCACTCATCGGCCTCGTACTGCTGGTAGGTGTCGCGGCCGTCCTGCAGGTCCCCGTCCAGAGCTATCTCCGATACTACGGCCTGCTCGTCCTCGGCGACGTCGAGGAGCGACTCGATCTGGTACCAGAGCAGCGCGAGCGGGCCCGAGAGAGGCAGTTCGGCGTCACGACGGGGAGCGAAGAAGCGTAGCCGGTCACGCCGAGTCGACAGACTCGCCAGATTGGCCGAAAAAACGGCCGAAATCCGGAATTTCACTTTCACTTTCGGGCGACTTTTTAACAGCGATCGGATAGAAGTATGTGTATGAGTCAGTCAACGCTCGACGACGACGAACTGTTCGGCGAGGCGGCATCGGAGATGCGAGACGACGTCGAATCATCGCTGGACGACGCGCGGGCCGAACTCCCCGACAGCGAAACGGTCTGGGAGACTCAGGGCGAGAACGTGCTCGGGGTACTCAACTCGCTGCGGTCGGCACTCGATATCGGCGAGGCGACTGATCACCTCCGCGATGCGAAAAAGTGGTTCACGATGGGCCAGCGCGCCGACGCGTTCGACGACGCCGACGATCTGGAGGAATCGATCGCGGAAGTCGAAGCGCTGATCGAGACCATCGAGGAAGCCAACGAACAGGTCGGCGATCTGACGGCGACGATTCCGGATCTCAAGAGTTCCCTCGAAGACGCGGCCGGCGATGACGATGCCGCAGACGAGGAGTAGCGCCGCGTCCGGATCGACGATCCGACATCTCGCGTCAGTCGAGCAGCGACTGTCGAACCTTACTTATGTTCCGGGCGCTCTACGTCTCGCGTCGCCACCGCGCTCAGTAGCTCTGCGAGCGCCTCTGCCGCCAGTTCGAGCAGTTCCTCCCCGCGCTCGGCGTCGCCATCACCCGGATCGCCGACGACGCCGTTCTCGGTGAACTCCGCGGAGTCGTACGCGAGGTTGACGCCGCTTTGCCACTCGCCCCAGCCGTCGCTGGCACCCTCTCGTGCCTCCTTGATCCGGTCCTCGGCGACGCTCTCGGGCCGGACGTGACGCAGGAGTGCGGTCTCCAGCGGCCCGCCGTGGCCCATCTCCGAACTGTGGTCGCCGACCGCCTCGAACCAGGTGAACGGGACGGCATAGGCATCGTCATGGCGCGTGATCCGCCCGGCGACCTCACGGAGGGCGTCGGTGTTTCCCCCGTGGCCGTTCACGATGACCACCCGATCCCAGCCGTGGTACGCGAGGCTGTCGATGGTCTCGCGGACGTACGAGCGGAAGGTGTCCTCGCTCACCCAGAGCGTTCCGGGAAACTGGCGGTGTTCCTCGGCGACGCCGACCGGAATCGGCGGCGCGACGACGACCTCCCCGTACTCCTCGGCTCCTGCCTCCGCGACCGCTTCGGCAGTGATCGCGTCGGTGCCAAGCGGTGCGTGTGGGCCGTGCTGTTCCGTACTTCCGACCGGTACGATGGCGACGTCGGCGTCGCTCGCGTCGGCATCCGTCCAGGTAGAATCGCTCAGGTGCACGTCCTGTGCGTTGCGGGCACGCCACTAAATAGGTAGTCGTCGGCGGGGTGCTCAGTCGTCGTCGGTCTCGGTCCGGGCCTGCCGCTTTGCCGCCCGGTCGATGAACTCCTGTGGGAGTTTGTCGATCTCGCCGGCCTGGACGCCCCAGAGGTGCGCATAGAGCCCGTCGTTACCGAGTAGCTCTTCGTGAGTACCTCGCTCGACGATCCGGCCGTCTTCGAGGACGAGGATCTTCTCGGCGTCCTTGATCGTCGAGAGCCGGTGGGCAATCGAGAATGTAGTGCGGTCCTCGGTGAGACGGTTCAGACTACGCTGGATTAGCATCTCCGTCTCGGTGTCGACGTCGCTGGTGGCCTCGTCGAGGATCAGGATCTCGGGATCCTTGAGGATGGCACGGGCAATCGAGAGCCGCTGGCGCTGGCCGCCGGAGAGTTTGACGCCCCGTTCGCCGACCTCGGTGTCGTAGCCCTCGGGGAGGTTCTGGATAAACTCGTGAGCCTCGGCCATCTTTGCGGCCTCGACCACGTCCTCGCGCTCGACGTCGAAGGTGCCGTAGCGGATGTTCTCCTCGACGGTGCCGTAAAACAGGAACGTATCCTGGCTGACGTATCCGATCGAGCGCCGCAGGCTGTTGAGCGTCACGTTTCGGAGGTTCTGGCCGTCGATCCGGATCGCTCCCTCGTCGACGTCGTACATCCGCAGCAGTAGCTTCAGGACGGTGGACTTCCCGGCGCCGGTCGGCCCGACGAGTGCGAGCGTCTCGCTGCCTTCGACCGTGAAGTCGACGTCCTCGATGATCGTCTCCTCGTCGTAGCCAAAGGAGATGTCGTCGTACTCGACGCGACCATCCGTGACGGTGAGTTCGGTCGCGTTCGGGTCCTCCTCGACCCGACTCGGCTCGTCCATCAGTCCGAAGATCCGGGCCGACGAGGCGCGAGCGCGCTGGTACATGTTGATGATCTGCCCGAACTGCGCCATCGGCCAGATGAACCGCTGGGTGTAGAGGATGAACACGACGAAGGTACCGGTTCGGAGTTCACCGGTAAACGGCCCCGGAGCCCCCTGGAACACCCACAGACCGCCGACGATAAACGTGATGACGAAGCCGATACCGGCGATGACGCGCAGGCCGGGGAAGAACTTGATCCGCGTGGTGATGGCGTCCCAGTTGGCGTCGAAGTAGTCCATCGAGACGTCGTCGACCCGTTCGGACTCGTAGTCCTCGGTGGTGCTCGACTTGATAACCTGGATGCCGCCGAGGTTGTTCTCGAGTCTGGAGTTGACGTTTCCGACCGTCGAGCGGACCTCCGCGTACTTCGGCTGAATGATCTTGATAAAGAAGTACGTAAAGGCCATGATCAGCGGGACGGGAAGCATGGCAACCAGGGCTAACTGCCAGTTGTACGCAAAGAGCAGCAAGCCGATCCCAAAGACCATTACGACGAGTCTGAACAGCGAGTTCATCCCGTCGTTGAGGAACCGTTCGAGGCGATTGACGTCGTTCGAGAGGATCGACATCATCTCGCCGGTCTGTTTGTCGGCGAAGAAGTCCATGTTCAGCCGCTGCATCTTGTCGTAGGTGTCGGTCCGGACGTCGTGCTGGATGTTCTGGGCGAAGGAGTTGAACCCCCAGTTACGCGTCCAGTGGAAGACTGAACCCAGGATGAACGCGCCCCCGATGATTCCGATCGTTAGCCAGAACTGCCCTTCCGTCGTTCCGGGGACGACTGGCTCGATGAGGTTTCCACCGATCGGGAACGCCTCGGCGTAGCCCACCTCCTCGAAGAAGACGGCGTCAATAGCGACACCCAGCATGATCGGCGGCAGCAGATCGAGGATCCGTGCGAAGATGCTCGTAATGATGCCAACGATGGCCTGAAACCTGTACCGGCTACCGTAGGCACTGAACAACCGCCGCATCGGGTTCTCGATCTTGTCCCGTTGCTCTTCGAAGGGGTCGTCCTCGTCCCAGTCGACACCGCTCATTCACTCGGTTTAACAGACAACGGTCTAAAAGAGTTTGTTAGAACGGGAGATTAACCGGTTTCTCTAGATATCGCGTCGTTCGATCTCCGGGTCGATCCCCGCGGCGTCGAGGTCCATTCGGATCCGATCGCGAAGCGGCGTCGGTACTGTCTCCCGACCGACGGGCACTGCCGTCTCACCGTCTCCCTTCACCTTCCAGTAGAGCACGCAGTCGCTCGGTTCGTAGTACTCGATGCTGTAGTACTCGTCCGCGCCTTCGTAGTGAACGCGCGCCGCAAAGCCCTCCTGCCGCCAGCCGTCCTGCTCGGTGAGCGTGTTCAGCGTGTCGGCCATAGGCGTCATCTAGGAGACGCTGACTCTATGGGTTTTCGATCCATGCGTCAGTCGTGATACTCGATCTCGATCCGATCGCCGACCGAAACGTCGTTGTCGTCCATGTAGCCCCGTGGCACTTCGAGGACGTACTGTCCCGTCCCGCTGTAGCGCTGCTGCTCGCCGTCCTCGTCGGGGGCCGGCGCAGGCGCGCTGTGAATCGTCGTGATTTGGCCGTCGGCGTCGACGAAGACGATGTCGATGCCGAAGGACATGTTCCGCATGACGTAGGTGCGTTCGTCCTCGTCGTCGTGGACGAACAACATCCCTTCGCCATCGGCCAGCGAATCGTGCTCGCTCAGCCCAGTGTAGCGATCTGAGCGCGTGTCCGCGACCTCTGTGTCGACTACTGCGAGCGTCTCCCCGTCCTCGTCGACGACCTCAATAGTCGCATCGGAGTGTTCGCCGGACCATGGAAGCAGGCCCATCTGGCTGGCGAACAGACCGAGCCCCAGGACGCTCACTACGATGACAGTTAGCGAGAACGCGATCCGGAGACGACGGTCGATCATACGTGTTCTGTGGACCAGCAGAATGGTAAGCGTACCGACCGAGAAAGAAAGCGTTATTCCCGTGGGTCGTCTTCGCTCAGGTGCCGGGTTCGTGGTCTAGTTGGTTATGACGCGGCCTTTACAAGGCCGAGATCGGCGGTTCGAACCCGCCCGAACCCACTGAGTTTCTGTCGGCGCTCACTTCCGAGCGCCGCCTGCGCGATGCGGTCGTCGGGTTCGCAACCCAGAGGACGAGCGGAGCGAAGTCCTCGCGGTTCGAACCCGCCCGAACCCATCCTTGCTGTCGCGAACAACTCCGTGAGCGACAGCAGGATCACTGAGGGTTCGGACCCTGCCAGTCGCGCGGAGCGTAGTGAGCACATCTGGCTTCGGTTCGACCCCGCCCGAACCCATCCTCGCTGTCGCGAACAACTCCGTGAGCGACAGCAGAATCACTGAGGGTTCGGACCCATTCGTCACTACTCGTCGACGAGTGCTACCTGGAAACAGTCGGTCGCCCTTACTCCTCGACTTCCGGCGTCGCGAAACTGCCTCCACCGGCGACAATCGCGGCTGACGCGAGCAGTGCCGCGCCGAGCAGGACGAAGTCGTCACTCGGCGAGAGGCCCCCGATCGAGGCGGCGGCGTCGACGATGAATACGGTCACGAATACGCTCAGTATTGCGAACAGTAGCATCACGCTTGCGGCGATGAGACTGCTCAATAATGAACCGAAGGAGTCGAGTACACCTATTCCATCGTTTTACTGGCGCCCGTCTTATATGTCTGTGCTCTGGGAACTCGTCGCAGCCCTGCTGATCTATAGATGGCAGGCAGAGTACCACGGGTCACCTGACCCGTGGGTGAATGCCGTTAACTTGATCAGGCAAACCACGGTGAGTTGATGCGTGGTTTTAATGGGATATGTTGTGATGAATTATTTGTCAGATGAAAGAGCTTGTTGAAACGCTGTGCTTCCGCCTTCACATCGAGAGCGGCGAGCGCTGGCGTCTCAAACAAGCCCGATTCGACGCCCGACCCATCGCAAACCACACCTGGGCAATGCGACAACTCGGATACTCGAAGACCGAGATTGCCAAACAAGTCACGCCGACCGCGAATGATTTCGTGAAAAACAACGCCCAAGCCGTTGTGTGGAAAGCCTGCGACGCCTACAACAGTTACGAGTCCGCGTTGAAAAAATGGCACAATAGCGACAATCAAGACGACTTACCGAAACCACAACCACCCGCGACCGACTCTCTCGGAGCCTTCCCGCTCGTCATGAATCACGGCGAAGGCTACGAACTCACAGTTCGTGACAAAGATGACCGCGTCGGCTACCGCATCAGCACCCAACCATACAAAGAGAAAGTTCGTGGGGTTCTTCGCGGGAATAAACAGTCGCTCGACAGAGTCAAGCACGCGCTTGACTCGTCGAGCTCACTATCTGTGGGTCGAGCAGAGGTTGTGTATCGAGAGGGCGTGTACTACCTACACGTCCCGATACAACAACCAGTCGAACTAGATGCTGCGGACGATGCAGAGTCTGTCATCGCCATCGACATTAACGAACGCAACATCACCACAACCGTCCTCGACAGGGAGTCGCGTGAAACGCTCGCGCAACTCACCATTGATTACGGCCAAGTCAAGCAGAAACGGCAGCGATACTACGACATTAAACGTCGCTGCCAGGAACACGACAAACACAGCGTCGTCCACGAGATCGGGAACCACGTGGAGAACTTTACTGAGTGGACGCTTCACCGACTCAGCAAAGTCATCGAACACTACGTGCGATGGTTCCCGAACCCTGTTGTGGTGTTTGAATCGCTCGACGGTATTCGCAACGACATGGACTACGGCAGCTATATGAACCGCCGATTGCATAAACTGCCGTTTCACGAGTTTGAACGGCAAGTCACGTACAAAGCCCACCGTCACGGTGCGCCAGTCGAGCATGTCGAATCTGAGTATAACTCACAGCGCTGTGCGTGCTGCGGTGAACTTGGCTCTCGGAACGGTGGGCGATTCACGTGTCAGAATGATGTGTGTGCTCTTGAGCAGGATCATTCTGATCGGAACGCGTCGGTGAATGCTGCGGTGCGATGGATTGCGAAAACAGAGACCGGCGATGACAGTCACAGCAACGCGGATAACTACCGACCTCGCAAAACCCCGCCACAAGTGCGGGTGCGCCGGGTCGGGTCGGGACGCCACAACACCACAAATTGTGGTGGTGTGGATGTAAACCGTCCAACCTCATCCCACGAGATCGCCTCACAGGGAGTGCTTCACAGCTAAAGTTGAGGGAACTACAAAAGCCACGGGTCACCCGACCCGTGGTCGTTTACTCGTAGCAATCGTGGTACCAATAGGCAAATACGTTGACCTACTGATCGTCCATGTTTGGGCATATGGCCACTGTTCCGATAGACCGTCGGTCGTTTCTCGCAGGGTCCGTCGTTGTCTTGGCTGGCTGTCTCGGAGACGAGGACGATCAGTCGCCCGAGCAATCAGCTTCCTCATCATACGACGGATACATCAGCGTCTCCGATCAGGTGGGTGACGGATCGTCAGTGACGATCACGGCCGCCTCAGCGTCGGTCGATTACTATCTTGAACTACGACACGGCGAACAAGCGACGGTAAGCGACACGTTTGCGGCCGAGCAATCGGCTACGGACGTGGAGCTACCGATCGCTCCCGAACTCGACAACCACACGACGGTCAGGGTCAGCATCCTGCTCCGGACTGCTGCGGACGACGAGTCGGTGTTGCGCCGCGAGATCGAGTACACCGTCGATCGGCCGGTGGGCCGACTCTCGCTGACCGACCAGAGCGGTGCAGGAGACGTGTTCGTCGTCGACGAGGCGACTGCTGACGCCCGGTTCTATATGATCGTCGAATACGCCGGGGAGCGCTACGAGACGAGCGAGTTCGAGGCAGATCGGACAGTGGAAACCCTGCCAATAGACCTCGATCCGCCGGTCGGAGGGGACCAGGAGATCGCGGTGACGCTGTACACTGTCGACGAAGAGCGCGAACTGGCTACGGAGACGATCACATACGACTTCGAGCGAACGGCCTCGCTACGTGTCTCCGACCAGACCGGGGACGGACGTACGCTCGCTATCGAGAAGGCGACCGCAAACGTTCCCTTCGAGGTCGTCGCTCGATACCCCGGCGAAGTCGTCGAAACCGATACCTTTGCGGCCCGGTCTCTGGTCGAACCGAGGGTGGATCTCGATCCACGCCTCCTGGAGGAGGCGACCGTGGAAGTCAGCGTTCAGGCGTCCGAGGACGGGGCCGACCTGCGGACCGAGCGGGTGACGTTCACCCCCGAATCACCGGACGGTCCGGAGCTAACCGAGACAGCGGCGATCAGACTCGCCCAGGACCCGTTCCCGTTTATTGGCAAGCCGGACGTCTTCGAGGGATGGTTTGACGACGAGATAGACGTCGAGTCACATCCCGACGGCTACCGGGTTCGACTGGGCTATCTCGCGGCGCGGCAGCGAGCCGTGTTTTCCTCGGATGCAAGCCGGACCGAGCAGGCTATCGCGGAGTTCGCAATCAACGTCTTCGAGTCGCTGTTCACCAGCAACTATCAGATTCTCGATATCGAAATCGACGCCTGGCTCACCTTAGAGACTGACAGGTTCGACGACGACGACGAAGACGAAGACGAAGACGAAGACGATGACGATAACGACGATAACGACGACGATAACGACGAGGAGTTCGAGCGAGCGTCGGAGATACGGCTCGACCGATCCGCCGCCGGAGGGGTAGACTGGGACGACCTGCGTGAGGAGCCAGCCGAAAACTTGCCACCTGTCGCCGAAACGTACAGTTTCGACTACTTCGAGCGATCGTAGCGCAGTCCATGAGGTATGGTACCCCACCCGCCGTGTTTCGAAATCCTTTTTCCTTCCATCGATAGAGATAATGGTACGCCACGAGGCGGGCCGCCTTAGCTCAGACTGGGAGAGCACTCGACTGAAGATCGAGCTGTCCCCCGTTCAAATCGGGGAGGCGGCATACCGATTCTATACGGATCCGATTCGAAGAGCGGCGGCCTCGACTGAAGATCGAGCTGTCCCCCTCCCCGCGAGCGGTACGAGGGGTGAGCGAAGCGAACGCCTCGGCGATGAGCGGTGAAACCGCGAATCGAGCGAGAGGGGGCTCGGAAGACGAGCGTAGCGATGTCTTCCGGTGGTTCAAATCGGGGAGGCGGCATTTCTCACCGCGAACAACGTGAAAAAGCGTCGCGACCGTGAGCAGCAAACTGTTTTTTAGCTGAATCGAACACGACGATCGCAGTCCGCACAGCGAACCGAGCAGGAACTGCACATCGTTGCGAATATTGGCGGCCTGTCGAAGAGGCCGCACACGTTGCTGCCAACCGGTTCGCAGAGAGTCCTCGACGAGCGGGCTGAAAAACGACGACGGTGGCGCGGTTGCCGGACAGCGGGGGACGCGCTCACAGAGTGACTCTCTGGTGAGCACTTACTCCGAATAGCCCTCTCGAAGGAACTCGCCTTCCGTCTCGTAGATGGACACCAGTTCCGCGATGAATTCCTCGTGCGATTCACCTTCCTGAAGGTGGCTGTCCAGTCGGTCCTTGAGTTCGTCGCTGATTTCGAGTGTGTATGTCATGGTAGGGAATCCTGACCTCCACATTTATTATAACGTACACATCACTAAAATAACCCGCCTATCACTCTTTGGTACAGTAATAACGACGCTCGGGATAGCCTTCTTCTGGGGCGTCTGACGAGCAGTTCATCCGGAACTGGCTCAAAATTCGACGGCGTCGCCTACGTCGATAGCCCCCGAGTCGACGACGTTCGCGTTCAGTCCGCCGCGATGGGTGAGCGCGTCGACAGCACCCTCGGCATCCGCGAGCGATTCCATGTATCCGCAGGGTTCACACAACCGCACGCCGACCATCGTCGCGTCGCCGACCGTGAACTCGCGGTCGACCAGATGGTTCAGCGGGACGTTTCGGGTGGCGATGTTCCGTCGGGTTTTCCGTGGTTCTAGCTTCATCCCTTCGTCTCGCCGTGCCGCCTCCAGCGCTTCCATCTCGATCAGCGTCACGTCCGTGGCCTCCGGAAGGTCCTCGCGGCGGTTGTAGAGCCCGCGTTCGTGAAAGTACCGGTCGCCACGCAGCCCTCTCCCGGCGACGGCCTCGACGGCGTCGACAACCTCCATCTGCTCGCCCGAATCCGGCGTGACGAAGATCCCCTCGACTGATCCTGTCGTCTCCATACCGGCCCCTCGACCGGATGCCGCATAAAAACACACATCTCTCCGACGTTGGCCACCGCCGCTTGGATCGCTACTGGGCGCGCTGTATCACTCGATAGCTCTTCCGATACGGTCGCTCTGGACCGCACAGAGCGTAGCAAGTCACAGAAGCAATGGCTTATCGGGACAGTCTTTGTGAGGGTCGATCAGCTACCAGCCTCGACGACGGCAAGGTCACCCGGAGAGCCAGGCGTAGGTCTGGATAGCTCCGAAGAACAGCGCAAGCACCGCGTTTTCGACTATCAGGAGACCGTGATCCGGGAATACGGCCCGAGCGACCACGGCGAGAATCCCGAATCCAGTCGCCAAAAGCAGATTGTACTTTGCCAATGCGACCCAACACTCCTGGTCGAGTTCGATGAGGCCGTCGCTTCCCATACGGACGGTTCACTCGCGGAGGTAACAAACGTACTGTTCGACCAGTTTTCGCAGGTGTGGTTTCCTCGAATATCGAACAGTCAGCCGTGACTGTTCCAGATCCGAAGCACGTCCCCCGAGGCGTCCACATAGAGCAGCGACAGTGCCCCGCTCCACAGTATTACCGTTCCAACTGTCGAGTGGCCGCCGGGCGGAAGCGCGAAGAAAAACGATTCGGAGAGGCCCGGATACAGGAAGGGGACCCCCTGGGGAGTCGTCGCGTCGATGAGCAGGTGTGAGACGTATCCCGCTCCGAAGGCAGTCCCGGTGGCCCGATGTCGAACCGCGATGAGAGCCGTCGCGATGGTCGCTACGAGCAAGGTATGAGTAACCCCACGGTGGACGAACGGCCACTCGAACGCCGCCGGAAAGAGGAAATCTATGTCGGGTACGACGCCGCCGACAGCGCCGACGTACGGTCGGTCGGCCAGTATCGCACCCAACACGTAGCCGACGACGGCATGGGTCGCAATAGCGCCGGTGAGGAAGATGACTCGTCCAGCGGGGACTGGTGTCATAAATGACAGTTCTCATCACACTATAAAAAATTGACCGGCCATGCCACCCCGCACGCGAGGGTCCCCTGATCGGTTCGAGACCCGGGGGGTCACGAGTCCCGGTCGTTTCTCCATACAGGCCACGACGCACAGAGACCCGCTATCCAAACATCCTTGTTGACTCCGCACGTCGGTTTCATTCGAGTGACTATACCGAGTCTACCGAGCATTCCGGCCTGTCGGAGCTACCAATGAGAGACCTCTTCGGCGTCAATCCGCAGGTGCTGGCGCTGGCGCTCGCGCGCATGTCCGAGTCCGTTGGCAACTCGTTTCTCATCGTCGTCCTGCCGCTGTTCATCGCTAGCGATTTCGTCAGCGGTGCGACGTTTGGCCTGACAGAGGTGTTTATCACCGGCCTCGTGCTCTCTATTTTCGGCCTCATCAATAGCCCGCTCCAGCCGTTCACTGGGAAGCTTTCGGACCGCACCGGCAGGCGAAAGATCTTCGTCCTGTTCGGACTGACGCTGATCGCCGTCGCTAGCTTCGCGTACTCGCTGGCGTCGGCGTACTGGCATCTGATCTTCCTGCGTGTGCTCCAGGGCATCGCCGGCGCGTTCATTATTCCGACGACAGTCGCCCTGGTCAATGACCTCGCGAGCGAGGGCAACCGGGGCGGCAACATGGGGACGTACAACACCTTCCGCCTGGTCGGGTTCGGCGTCGGCCCCATCGCGGCGGGCGGCGTCGTCGCCGCCGGTCCGTACTCGATCCCCATCGGCGCGACGACGCTGACGCTTACCGGCTTCGACGCCGCGTTCTATCTCGCCGCCTCGACTGCGACGCTTGCCTTCTTTCTCGTGCTGGCGCTCATCCGGGATCCGGACATCGAGCCGTCCGATTCCGACGAATCGGCGCTGAGCGGGATCGACGTCTTCGATCAGACGGGGACCCAGTTGCTCGATCCGGTGTTCGCGCTTGGCGTGGTCTCCTTTTTCATGGCGGTCGGAATCGCCGTCTTCGCCACGCTCGGGGAGATCGTCAACTCCCAACTGAATCAGGGGCCGGAGATGTTCGGCCTCCAGTTCGCCGCGTTCGTGCTCGCACAGATCTTCCTGCAGGCCCCGATCGGGCGCGCGACCGACTTCTACGGACGCAAAGCGTTCATTCTCACTGGCACGATCCTGCTGGTGCCGACGACGCTGGTACAGGGGTTCGTTCCCGGCGTGAGCATCGGTATCGTATCGGACTCGTGGCTGATGTTCAGCGCGCGATTCCTGCAGGGTGCGGCCGGTGCGATGGTCTTTGCACCAGCCCTTGCCCTCGCAGGGGACATCGCGCCTGCCGACGAATCCGGGTCGACGCTGTCCGTACTAACGATGGCCTTCGGCTTCGGCGTCGCTGCCGGGCCGTTGCTCTCCGGAATCCTCGTCGCGTGGGGCTTTGCGGTCCCCTTTGCGTTCGCGGCGTTACTCGCAGGCGTCGGCGTCGCCATCGTCCTGACGCAGGTCGAGGAAGTCAATCCGCCCCGGCGGGCGATCCCTGTCGTCGGTCGGGTGACGTGACGGTATCGTCGTTCGCCCCGTTCTCCACGATCATTGCGCGATTCGATTTATACTGCTCCAGTGCCAGTACCCTGTATGGAGATCGAGATCAGATCGTTCGCCGGCTTCCGTGAGGCTCTCGGACAGAAGACTGTCACTACGACGGCTCCCGAGGAGGCCACCGTCGGCGACGTCCTCCGCGAACTCGACGAGGAACACCCGGAGCTAGAGGTATTCGATACGGATGGCTCGCCGCGGGAGTACATCACAGTGATGAAAAACGGGAAAGATATTACCCATATGGAGGGGATGGAGACCCGACTCGACGACGGCGACACGATCAGTGCGTTTCCGCCGGTGGCGGGCGGATAGCCGGCCGGGGGCTGTCAGCCTGCGGCCCTCAACAGCAGTAGATGAACGGGTAGATGAGCGCGACCCGATCACCGTCGTCAAGTTCGGTATCGAGCCCATCGAGGAGTTCGTTGAACGTCCCGTTGATAACGACGCGAGCGTAGCGTCTGGTCTGCTCGCCCTCTGGGTTCTTCGCGTAGTTCTTGCCCGGTAGCTCGTCCATCTCCGGCGCCCACCCTTGCGTCGTCGCCTCGGCTTCCGTCTCCGCGATCAGCATCTCGCGCACGTCGTACTCCTCGAAGAAGGCGTCCAGAAACTCCCGGAGCGTCTCCCCCTCGAACGTGTACTGGAGTCGCCCGGTCCCGATTGCCGTCCGGACGTGGCCAGTACATCGGACCTCGACGGTCGTCTCCGGGGCCGTCGTGCCGGCCGGCCGCTCACCTGCTCGCTGTCGTGTCTCTCCCATACGTGGTTCTAGGCTCTCAAATCCGAAAGCGTCCGGCCCGAACATGTTCGACTGTCCGGAGCGCCGGTATCTTTTATTTCCGACGCCACCACAGTAGCCGTATGGAAGAACTAGAGCTGTATATTCCGGAGGGAATCGTCGACGCTCTGCCCGAAGACGGTAAAGATACGAAACAGGACATGGGGAGAGCGATCGAAGGCTGGGAAAGCGAACTCAACGCCGCGCTCACCGACGATGCGGGCGAGGCGGTCGGTGCCGTCGTCGACATGATCCAGCATTTCGAGAGTCGATGGGAGGAGTACGACGAGTACGTCGTCGAACTGCGCGCGTGGGGCCAGTCGCCCATCTACGCGATGGGCTGGCGTGATCTCCACGCCTCGATCATCCAGCAGATCTACGACCACAGCGATCTGGCCGACCGGATCGACCGGGAGCGAAACGCCCGGATCGTCGACGACGGGATCCGGCACGGCGGTGGCTCGTAGGCGGACCGTTCCGCCTCGGACGTCGACCGCTGGCGCCAACACCTTTAGCTAACGGCCGCCACTATGAACGTGTGATGATCGAGCGCGAACGGAGCTATCGGGGCGTCTCAGCCAGAGCCGTCATCGGCTATCTCGAGGGGCTTGGCGGCGACCGGATCGACGAAACTACCGTCGAGGGCGACGACTGGCGTGCCTCGGTGGCAGAGTCGACGGTCAGCGTCGGTCGTTCGATGGAACTCACCGAGGTCACCGTCTCCTTCGAGGGCGAGAGCGCGGAGACGCTCGATCCGCTGATCGAGCAGTTCTCACAGAAAGCGGTCCGGGCGGGGGGCTGAGCTATCCCGGCCATGTCTGGCGCCGACCACACGCATCCGATCGATGGGCAGGTAGTGTTGCTCGCAGGCGCACGCGCGAGCGTCACTCTCTCGCGACTGTCGACCCTTCTCGAACGAGCGCAACAGCATCTCGTGGGCCAGTACGAGGCGTACGCGAGGGAGTTCGAACGGATCGAGGGAACGGACGGAACGACCTACTTCCTCGCGCCGGAGGGCCACTGGTCGGGCGTGGGCGAGGACCTGGACCTCACTGAGCGCGAGGCTGACGCTCTCAGACGTGCTCACGAGACACAGTTCCTGCAGGACGGTCGACGCCTCGACAGGCGCGACGAGTTCGAGACCAGCGTGGAGATCAGAGAGCCGGTCGCTATCGCGCCGGCGTGACGGACCCGTCTACTCGTCGCTGTGTGTAATCGTGCCGACGACCCGCTCCGAGAACTCCACTTCGGTCAGGTCCCCGTTGTGCAACTCGTCGATCCACTCCGCGTCGACGTGCCAGCAACCCATTTCGACGCCCTCAAAGTCGGTGACGACGGCCTCGATGTCCGTGCCCGTCCAGTCGTCGTCGTGCAGGTCACGGAAGACGTTGATCACCCGCCCGACCTCGCGGTGGGGGACGATCCCTTCCGAGTCAGCCGAAATCGACTCGTACTGGACCGCGTAGCCGTCCTCCGTTTCCGTGACGGTATCGACGTACACGCCGTGGCTGGTCAACCGTGACTCTACTCGAAACTCGAACTCCTCTGTTTCGCTCATTGATAAATGGACTTCGGGAAGATTGGCCGGGGGTCTCAGTCGTCCGCCGTGGCGGGCGAGTCGCCACTCGACGAGACGCCGGTGCCGGGGCCGATATCGATGTCGAGGTCGTCGAGTTTCTCGTCGGGCACGACGCCGTCGACCCACTCGCGGACCTCGTAATACTCGTCTTTTAGCTGGTCGAGTTCGGCGAGTTGCCCCTCGCTCCCGCCCTGTGCGGGGATAGCGTCCTCGTGGCCCTCGACGAACCGGCCGGGCAGGTCGTCGTCCGCGCCGTCGAAGCCGGCCAGGTTGTTGTAGTACCGTTCGAGGTTGTAGATGCGTTCGCCGGCCTCCATCAGTTCGTCTTCGGTCACGTCGCGGCCGGTCATACCGTTGTACTGGAGCACGTACTCCTCAATACCTTCCGCGAAGGCGTTGAACTTGCAGATGTCGAAGGAGTCCGAGATGGCGTGCAGATCCTGAAAGAGCACACACAGCTCGCCTTTCCCCTCGGGGTCGTGCGGATCGACCTGCTCGGGGATGCCGAGAATCTCCGCTGCCGGGGTGTAGCCGCGCAGGTGACAGGCCCCGCGGTTCGAGGTGGCGTAGCCGATGGCCATCCCCTTCATACAGCGTGGGTCGTAGGCGGCCATCGTCTGGCCTTTGACTGCCAGGGAGTTCTCTTCGGCGTCGAACTCGGGTTCGAGATGTGCGGGGCCGCCCGCGAGATGGTCGCCGAGTTCGTCCTCGCGGTGTGCGATGCGGTCGAGCATCTCGATCATCTCCTCGGTGTCGCCCCAATCTAGACCAGCGGGAGACTCCGTCTCCCGAGCAGACGGGCTTTGCCCGTCGACATCGCCCAGTCCGTCGAACTTGCCCTGCTCGGTCATCTCCATGGCCATCGCCATGGTGTTGCCGGCGTCGATCGTATCGATGCCGAGGTCGTTACACCGGTCGATCATCAGCGTGGCCGCTTCGGCGTCCGTGTGCCCGGAGTTCGGCCCCAGGGCCCACGCGGACTCGTACTCGAACGACTCCATCCGGACGTTCATCTCCTCGCCCTTGTGCTGGGTCTGGACTTCGACTTCCTTCTTGCAGGCGACCGGACAGGAGTGACAGGTCGGTTCGTCGACGAGGATGTTTTCGCGGACGTGCTCGCCGGAGATCTCCTCGGCATCGAGGTCGTCGCCCTCCGAATCACGCATCGACCGGGTCGAGGTGTATGCGGCGTTTTTCGTCGGGAGGCCGTCCATCTCCTCGGTGAGGTTCATCAGGACGTTGGTCCCGTACACCGACAGTCCGCCCTCGTTGGGACCGGTCACGTCGGATTCCTGGATCAACTGCATCGCCTGTTTGTGTCCCTCACGGAACGTCTCCGTGTCCGCGGGTTTGGGCATCTTCGTCGCCGATTTCACGACGACCGCTTTGAGGTTTTTCGACCCCATTACCGCGCCGGTACCGCCGCGGCCCGACGCCCGGTCGTCCTCGTTGACGATACAGGCGTACCGAACCTCGTTCTCCCCGCCGGGGCCGATCGCCATGATCGAGAGGTTCTTGCCGTACTCGCCATCGATCTCATCCTCGACGGTCTCGACGGTCTCGTGGACGCCGCTGCCCCAGAGATGCGAGGCGTCCCGTAGCTCTACTTCGCCGTCTTCGACGTAGGCGTACACTGGCTCCTCGGCTTTCCCCTCGAACAGGAGGCCATCGAAGCCGGACCACTTGAGCCTCGCACCCGACCAGCCACCGTGGTGTGAGTCGGTTACCTGGCCTTCGATCGGGGATTTCGTACAGACGGCGATCCGTCCGCTCATCGTCACCTGTGTCCCGGTGAGGGGGCCGTTCATGAATGCGATCAGGTTGTCGGGGCCGAGTGGGTCCACGTCCGGACCCTGGTCGAAGACGTACTTGACCCCGAGCCCACGGGCGCCGATATACTTCTTCGCATCCTCGTCGTCGATGCTTTCGTAGTTCACTTCACGGTCGCTGAGATCGACACGTGCCACATGATCGTGGAATCCGCCCAAATCTGTCATGGTCTTCTATGTTCTATACGTGGAGCGAGAGAACACTTAATGATTCGGTACGTCAACTATAAGCACTATATTTCCGGGACAGGGTCGTTACTACTGTTCAAAGGAGTTTCAGGCGGTTGTCACTACTGTTTGACATAATGTCCGAAAGCCGGTAGAATACACCGGTAGCTACGACGCTCCATATGAACCGTCATTGTAGCGAAATCGCAGACAGACTGGGGGTAGCCTGCCGAATTTTCGATCGTCGGCCCGTCGACGCTACTCGTGGTATTTACCGAGACCGTGCTTGTCGTAAGTGAATACCGCCTATCCACTCTGATGACAGACGAGGCGTTCTCACGGAGGCAGTTCATGGCTACTAGCGGCCTGGCCGCTACCGCCGGGTTGGCCGGTTGTCTTGGCGGAGATCTCGACGAACTCAGTGTCGCGTATATGCCGATCTATCCGGATCTTCAGTACTTCGTGATGGAGGGTGAAGGCTACTTCGAGGAGGTTGACAGCGACATCGACGCCCGAGAGTTTACCAACGGACCGGCGATCGTTCAGGCGTTCGGCGGCGGAGAGATCGACATCGCGATGTTCGGGATGGTTCCGTCGATGATCGTTAGTGACCGTGGCATCCCCGCGAAAGTGACCGCCGCGAACATCAAAGAGCCGATGGGTATCATGGGCCACCGCGATTTCAACGCCCTGTTCGAGGAGCACGGTGCCGACGCCTTCGACATGTGGGCCGAAGAGACGGGGGACAAATTCACGTTCGGGACGTTCCCACAGGGATCGACACCGGACGTCCTGTTACGTTACTGGCTCCGAGATATCGTCGGTATCGACCCCGAGACGGACGTCGATATCCTCGAAATCGGCGGTGCTAACGCGGTCTGGCAGGCCATCGCCAACGGTGAAATCGACGGCACCTCGATCATGGAGCCAGTACCGACAATCGCTCAGGAGGAGGGTTCGCCCGTGGAGATGCTCCGGACCGCAACAGAGGTCATGCCGGGCCAACCCGCCGCAGTAGTGACGATGGCCGACGAAGTTCGGGATACGGAGATCGCAGAGCAGTTCCTCCGCCAGCACGTTCGTGCGACGGAGTTCATCGAGGCGAACCCGGATCGGACGGCCGAACACGTCGAATCGGGGATCGGAATGCCGGTGGATCGGGCCCGCAAGGCGCTCGACTCGCCGCTATCGAACTTCATTACGGACCCCCGGGAAATCGAGGAGGGAACGAAGATATTCTCGCAGTTCGCTCACGAAAACGGGCAGATCGACGAGGAACTCTCCATGGACCAGATCTTCGATTACAGCGTCTACGACAGTCTGTGAACCGAAGGGGTACATTGAACAATGGCAACTGACACACTCAGCGAAGAACTCGACCGTGACGAGGAGGCGTTTGCCCCGCTATCGAGCTTTGATCTGCAGCATACCGCGCTCGGCATCACCGGCATCCTGACGTTCATCGGGGTGTGGTGGATTACCTCGCTCTCCCAACCGGAGTACGTCCTGCCATCGCCGCTGACGGTCGGCGAAACGTTCTCCGAACTGGCAGCCAGTGGTGAGATGACCACCGCGCTCTTCCAGAGCATGCTCCACTGGCTCCCCGGTGTCTTCATCGGGACGCTACTCGGCGTCGGTTTCGGCGTCATGTTCGGCTGGAGTCGCTCGCTGGACGATCTGTCGGCCCCGGTCGTTCGGTTGCTGCGGCCGGTGCCACCGCTGGCGCTTATCGGCTTCGCAATCGCGTGGTTCGGAATCAACCACTGGGGAGCGGCGTTTATTATCGCCATGGGTGCGTTCTGGATCAACTTTTATGCGGCGTACGGTGGCGTCGAGGGGGTATCGGAGGACCTACTCGATGTCGCGCGGAGTCTCGGCGTCAACGGGGATATCGAACTGGTCCGCTCGGTCGTCGTACCCGCCGCACTCCCGGAAATACTGACCGGGATGCGCACAGCTATCGGCCGCTCCTGGATGCTCGTGGTGGCTGCCGAAATCTTCGGCGTTCCGGGTATCGGTCGGGAGATTCTGCGCGCATCGAACAATCTGCGGGTCGACGTTGTTATCGCGTATATTCTGGTGTTGAGCCTCACGTACCTGGTAATCGATACCGCCTTCAGAACGGCCCAACAGGAGGTGCTCGTATGGCGATAGAAGACGGCGAACGGGTCGCCGAGACCGGAGTACGCGTCGATGGCGTGAGCAAGCAGTATCGGAGCGAGGGTAGTCCCGTGCAGGCACTCCGGAATGTCACGTTCGACGTCACCAAGGGTGAGTTCGTCTGCCTGGTCGGCCCCTCCGGCAGCGGCAAGACGACGTTGTTCCGGATTATCGCAGGGTTGGAAGAGCCCACCAAGGGGATGGTGTTCCTCGGCGATGCCCCGGTCAAGGAACCGGGGACGAACATGGGGGTCGTCTTTCAGGAGTACCACCTGTTTCCCTGGCGGACTGTCCGCGGGAATATCGCGTTCGGTCTCGAAAAGCAGGGCACCCCGGCCGACGAACGGACAGAGCGCGTCGACCGACTGCTGGAACTGATCGGCCTCGAAGAGTTCGCCGATTCCTACCCCAACCAACTCTCTGGCGGCATGAAACAGCGAGTCGGCATCGCCCGGGCGCTGGCGATCGATCCCGGTCTACTGCTGATGGACGAACCGTTCGGTGCCGTCGACGCGCAGACGCGCAGGATGCTACAGGACGAACTCCTGGAGATCTGGCAAGAAACCAAAAAAACGGTGCTGTTCGTCACTCACGACGTCGAGGAGGCGGTGAGACTCGCCGATCGGATCGTCGTAATGAGTTCCGAACCGGGAGCGGTCCGTGAGACGGTGACTGTCGACCTCCCGCGTCCGCGCTCCCGATCCGACCCCGGATTCGGTGAGTACTACGAACAGGTCCTCGACCTCATCCGGGAGTAGCGACCGTCGAGTCTTCCGTATTCGACCCGCCGTCTCCGAGTCGGTCCCGAACGCTCTCAGCCCTGGTCAGGTGCCTCGACTTCGACTGCGACCTCGTTTCGCCGGAGGAACGGCAGCGTCCACGGCGCGTCGTAGCCCATGTAGAACGGCTCTCCGGTGATGGGAACGTCCGCCGCTTCGAGCGTCTCCAGTAGCCGGTCGCTTTCGCGAGCGACTCGCTCGTCGGTGGGCCGCCAGGAGAACTGGCGGACGGCAAGAGTCCGTTCGGGCACTCTCGTCAGCGTCACCTCGTCGTGGGTTGGCTGGGGCGCCGAGTCGATGTCGTACTCCTCCGGGAGATGAAACGCCATCCTGACGTCCGAATCGTCGCCTTCGTCACCGCCGACGTGACCTGTCTCGACGCCGGTTCCCCGCTCGACCGGTGCAGTCATCGGAATCGATGTCCCGTCCCCGTCAACTTCTACGGGCGCGGTCATCGGGAGTTCGTCGGCGGCCACGTTATCACCGCCGATATATCGGAACAACCGACCGAACGCTTCCCGCTCGGACGTCGCCACGGTCTCGGCGAGAACGACCGACGGATACCGGCGTAGTTCGGCGTCGCCCACCTGAGCGACGACGGTGTAGGCAACGCTCTCCGTGCTGTATCGCTGATAGAGGTTCCAGGCCCCCACAGCACCAGCGACGCCGGCCGCCAGCGCCAGACCCGCACGCAACTTTCGAACCATACGGATACTTCGACAAGCGTCAGTGTAACTCTTCTGTCGCGCCGGGTCGCGTGATCAGTGGCGGCCGAACCGGCCCTCCCCCTCGTCTACCCGTTCTCGTCGACTTTCTGCCCCCAGAACCCCGGATGCTTGGTCACGTCGACGTCACCCTCGACCGTCGTCTGACAGGCCAATCGCAAGCCATCTTCGGGGTCATGTGGCGGAAACGAGAGGCGGCGTTGCTCCTGAGAACTCTTCTCTCCGACCGCTCCATCGACCTCGACGGCACAGGTGCCACACGTCGAGTTTCCTCGACAGTTTACGCTATCTGCCAATCCGTTGTGTGGACTCTCGCCTGCCCGAAGCAGGACGTCACGGAGGATCTCGCCCGTCTCACAGTCGATCTCACGATCACGGAACTGAACCGTCGGCATACGGAATAGTACGTTTCCTGTGAACGTATGTCTTGGCACCGAATTTCACAAGGCTGCACGCAGTGGGTGACCGCCCCGTCAGTTTAGAGAAGCGTCGCTCAGTGACCATCTCAGTCACGTCGGATCGATCCCTGCAGAACCCTGGTGCGAGGCCGCGCCGTTCGGCGGCATCCGGACGTCTAACCGTCATCAGGCGTAGATGGTAGCTTTCAAGTCCTTCCGAGGAATTTGACCGACCAATGCAGGACCCGGACACCGACGACCGAGAAGCCACTACGGGCGAGACCGTCGAACGGTCACAGATGGGCGCACCGGCCGTCGGCGAGGCCGTCCATGACCGTTTCTCGGCCGACGAGGTGTTCCAGCGGATCGTCGCTGCGGCGGACGAGGAGGTCACCGCAAGCGGGCGCGAACTCTTCTTCAGCGGCATCGCCGCAGGGTTCGCCATCAGTATCACGTTTCTCCTCTATGCCTCGGTCTCGGCGACGACCGACAGCAAAGTCGTCGGATCGCTGCTCTATCCCCTCGGCTTTCTCTACATCATCATCGGCGGCTACCAGCTATACACCGAAAACACCCTGCCGCCGGTCGCGCTCACGCTCGAACGTCTCGCGTCGCTCCCGGCGCTACTTCGGCACTGGACAATAGTACTTGCGGGGAACTTCGCGGGCGGTGCGGCGGGCGCGATGGCGCTCACCTGGGGTGGCGTGTTTGACCCGGCTGCGGCGACCGAAGCGCTAGAGATCTCTCGGCACGGTGCCTTCGAGGTCGGCTGGTGGTCGCTCTTTTTCAAGGCGGTGTTCGCCGGCCTGATCGTCGCTGGCGTCGTCTGGGTTGGGTTCGCGTCGCGTGATACCATCTCTCGTGTGGTCATAACGTATCTCGCCTTCCTGGCGATCCCCCTTGGCGGGCTCTTTCACGTTGTCGTCACCTTCACCGAGGCGCTCTACCTGATGTTCCACGGTGAGCTGGCGCTTCTCCCCGGTATTACGACGTTCATTCTTCCCGTCCTGATCGGCAACACGATCGGCGGCGTGGCGCTGGTCACCATCGTCAACTATTTCCAGACCAGCGAGAACCGTCTCGAATCGGCCCGATTCGACGGGATCGAGCGACGGCTGACTGTTCGTGAGTGGCTGTTCGGCCGTCTCGTGGGCAGGTCGTACGTCCCGATCCTCGATAGCGCCGAGCGGGACATCGGCTCCGAAGAGTCGGATTTCGATATTCTGGTTCCGATCGCGAACCCCCGGACTGAGGGTCCGATCGTCGACTTCGCGTGTACGCTCGCAAGCGCCAGAGACGGAGCAAGCGTGCAGGTGGTCCACATCGTGCAGACGCCACGGGGTCGCTCCTCGGACTTCCGTCCCGGCCAACGCCAGAGCATCATCGCCGAGTCGGATCGGTTGATGGCCGATATCAAAAGCCGTACCGTCGACTACGACGTCGAGGTCAACACGTCCCGGATCATCACGAACCGGTCGTTCGAGGAGGTGTTCGACACCGCCCGGCGCGTCGAACCGGATCTCGTGATGCTGGGCTGGGAGGAAGACCGACTCTGGAGCGATGCCCGTGCCGAGCGACCGATTTCGGAACTGACCAACCAGCTCCCCTGCGACTTCCTCGTCGTCAAGGACCGTGGACTGGACGCTTCGCGGATCCTCCTGCCGACCAGAGGCGGTCCGGACTCCGATCTGAGCGCCGAAGTCGCACAACTGTTTCAGTCCGCCACCGGTGCCTCGGTATCGGTGTTGCACGTCGTCGACGGGCCGGACGAGCGCGACGATGGCGAACGCTTCATCGGCGAGTGGGCGATCGACCACAGTCTGGAAGACGCCGAAACGATCGTCGACGACAGCGGGGACGTCGAGGGCGCGATCAAACGCGAGGCGACCGAGGACACTCTCCTGCTGCTCGGGGCGACCGAGCGTGGACTCCTCTCACGGCTCGTAACTGACTCGCTGCATCTGGACGTCGTCAACGAGGTCGACTGTTCCGTACTGCTGGCCGAACGACCGTCGGAGCGCTCCATCCGCGACCGGCTGTTCGGCTAGCGAACGGGGTCAGCGGTCGTCGTCACTCGTCGCCGACGAACACCGTCGCGAGGCGCGCCTTACACTGCGGGCAGTTCAACGTCTGCCACTTGTCCGGGTCCAGATCGCCGTAGGTCTTCGACCGGATGGCGTCCTCGACCGGCACGGACTCGCCGCACTCGTCGCACTCGTAGACGTCCTCAGTTGGCATGCCTGACGATTGACCGCGGGCGGGTTTAGTTCTCGCTACATGCGCCGGTACGCGTTGTACGAATCGGAAAATAAAACCCGCCTCATTGAGATGTAAACGTATGCCCGAAACGACGCTTCACGAACTGCTCGAACGGAACGCCCGTCACGTCGATTCGCTGTCGCCGGACCACTTCGCGGCCGTCCAGGACGCCCAGACACCCGCCGCAGTCTCGATCTGCTGTTCCGACTCCCGGGTTCCTCAGGACGGGATGTGGGATATCGACGAGCCGGGCTGGCTGTTCACGCCGAGTACGATCGGCAACCAGGTCTGGGACGTTCACGACGGTGAACGGGTCGTCGACGGCAGTGTCCTCTACCCGATGGTCAACACCGAGACGGACGTGACTCTCGTTGTCGGCCATAGCGGCTGTGGCGCAGTGACGGCCGCGCTCGACGCCGTCCAGAACGGCGGTAGTGAGGTTCCGCCCGGGATCGAGAAGTGGGTCGATCTGCTCGTCCCTGTCGTGGAAGCCGGCCTCGACGACGAGCGTGTCGACGCCGACCGCGACGTGAGCATCGTCGATCAACTGGTCGAGTACAACGTCGACCAGCAAGTCGAGTTCCTGCTCGACAGCGACGACGTCCCCAGTACCGAAACCGTCTACGGGTTCGTCTACGACTTTCAGGGTGTCTACGGCGAGGACCGAGGGAGCGCGTATTTTGTCAACGCCGACGGCGAGACCGATACCGAGGCGCTTCGTGAACTCGTACCGCCCGAGTTCACGGACGCAGTCGCCCGTCTTCTGGAGTAGGGCGGTCCCGGACGGCGTCGTCGTCACCTTTATTGACTCCTCGATCCCACTCTGCCGTTCACGTGTTTTCACGAACGGCCGGCGGAATTAACAGATGTTCACGATTCTCGTCGGCAGTTCGGATCATATTTTAAAATCCGCCAGTAATCTGAACGAGTAACACAACCCTTATACGTAATACTGGCGTCGGTACGGTTGCAATGGCGAAAGGAAACGTTGATTTCTTCAACGACACAGGCGGCTACGGTTTCATTTCGACGGACGACGCGGACGATGACGTTTTCTTCCACATGGAAGACGTTGGCGGTCCGGACCTCGAAGAAGGCACAGACATCGAATTCGATATCGAACAGGCCCCCAAGGGCCCCCGGGCGACCAACGTCACCCGACTCTAATTCGGTTCGACTTCCCGTCTTCGGACGGGAATGCGGATTGTATTTTCTTTTGGACTCACCTGAGATAGCGACGGTGCTGTCGACGCATGCGTAGTTCCTGCCGAGAGTAGTCTCGACCACACGATCGGTTTTCGGTCATCTGCACGATAGCGGCCGCTCACCCAGGTGACCGTGCCTATCAAGTCCATGCCGTCCCTAGAGCGCATGATGCACAGTACGGAGGTACTCGTCGTCGGCGGTGGGGGAACCGGAACCGGAATCGCGCGCGACCTGGCGATGCGCGGACTCGACGTGACGCTTATCGATCGGGGCGGCCTCGGCATCGGGACGACCGGGCGCTCACACGGACTCTTGCACAGCGGCGCGCGCTACGCGGAGTCGGATGCTGCGGGAGCACGTGAGTGTATCGTCGAAAACGATATTCTGCGGGACATCGCGGGGGAATGTATCCGCGACACGGGGGGATACTTCGTCAGACTGGCAGACGACGACCCGGAGTACTTCGAGGAGAAGTACCAGGCGTGTCTCGAACACGACATTCCCGCTGAACGGATCTCGCCGGAGGAGGCCCGCGAGGCGGTGCCTGATCTCGCCGAAGACGTCGAGGAGGTGATGGTCGTTCCTGACGGTGTGATCTACCCGTCCCGACTCGTCGCGGCGACCGCCGCCGATGCACGCGAGCACGGTGCAGCGATCTACCCGGACGCACCGGTGACCGAACTGCTCCGTGACGACGGCCGAGTGATCGGTGCGGCAGTCGACCACGGCATCGGGAAGATTCACGCCGACCACATCGTCAACGCGACCGGCGCGTGGGCCGGGCAACTCGGCGATATGGCGGGTGTCGATATCGAGATGAAGCCCACCCGGGGGGTCATGATCGCGCAGGAGTACGACGGACTCGATATCGTACTCAACCGCGCTCGTGACCCGGACGACGGCGACATCGTCATCCCGCACGCAGAGCAGGTAGTGCTCGGGACGACCAGTGTCGAGGTCGAGGATCCGGACGAGTACGAGAAAGCGGACTGGGAAATCGAGCGGACCATCGAGGAGTGTGCCGAGATGTTCCCACCCGCGGCCGAGGCACCCGAGACCCGCACCTACTGGGGCGTCCGGCCACTGTACGCACCAGAGGAGGCTGAAACCGGGGGGGCACGCGGTATCTCGCGCGGGTTCTTCGTGCTCGATCACGAGGAACGCGACGGCGTCGAGGGCTTCACCAGCGTCGTCGGCGGGAAGCTAACGACCCATCGCATGATGGCGGAGGCGGCCGCCGACTCGATAGCCGAGCGTCTCGGCGTCGACGAGCCATCTCAGACCACCGAAAAGCCGCTCTACGCCAGCCAGGACCCGGAGCAACTCGACGAACTCGTGGCGGAGTTCGATATCGACGGGCCGTCCGACGCGGACGTGATCGGGAGCGTACAGTAAGCCCGCGGTAGACCGCCTGTAATAGGCTCCCGGGGGAGAGTCTCGACTACTACATATTTCGAAGCGTATGGCTACTGTTTTCAAACCAATATACTACAGAAATCGAAGTAAGAGCGACTCGCGTCCTATTCCCCGAACTCTTCGATCAGTTCCGGTACGACCTCGAACAGGTCGCCGACGATTCCGTAGTCTGCCAGATCGAAGATCGGGGCGTTCGGGTCGGTGTTGACCGCGATGATCGTTTCCGCGCCCTTCATTCCGGCGACGTGCTGGACGGCCCCGGAGATGCCGATGGCGAGGTAGACGTCCGGCGTGACGACCTTGCCGGACTGGCCGACCTGCCGCCCCTTCGGAAGCCAGCCGTTGTCGATGATCGGCCGGGACGCCGACATGGTCGCGCCGAGGGTGTCGGCGAGGTCCTCGATCAGTTCCAGGTTCTCCTCCTCCTCGATCCCGCGGCCGATCGAGACCAGCAGGTCGGCCTCGGTGATGTCGACGTCGCCCGCGCCGACCTCCTCGAAGCCCTTTACCGTCGAGCGGACCGCGCTCTCGTCGATATCGACGTCGGCCGCCTCGATTTCGGCTTCGCCCGCTCCCTCAGTGACGGGCCACTCGGCGTCCCGGACCGTCACGGCGACGCCGTCGCCCGCGTCGACAGCGTTGGTCGTCGCGACCTTCGAGCCGTACATTTCGCGGGTAGCGACCAGTTCGTCGCCGTCGAGGTCGAGTTCGACGGCGTCGGGGACGTAGGGCAGGCCCAGACGCTCCGCGAGCGCGGGGGCGGAATCTAGCCCGTTGACCGTGTTCGGGAGCAGAAGTACCTGCGGCGCAACCTCGTCGTACAGTGCCGCGATAGCCTGCGTATAGACGTCGTGGTTGAACTCCTCGCCCGCTCCGACGGTCAGGATGCGGTCGACGCCCTCTCGGTTCAGATCGTCGGCGAACGCGTCGACGTCCCCGCCGATGACCGCGACGTGGAGGTCGCCGCCCGTCGAATCGGCGAGTTCGCGGCCGGCCGTAAGTAGCTCGAAGCTCACGTCACGGAGTTCGCCGCGGCGGTGTTCCGCGACGGCGAGAATATCCGTCATTCTGCCACCCCCTTCTCCCGAAGCACTTCAGCCAACCGTCCGGCGGTTTCGCTGGCTCCTCCTTCGATCAGTTCTACGTCGCTTTCGGTCTCGGGGACGTACATCTCCGTGACGTCGAGCGCGCTATCGGCCGCCGAGGGGTCGACGTCGAGGTCGGACAGCGTCTCGACGTCCAGGTCTTTGGCCTGTGCCTGCCGGATGCCGCGCAGGCTCGCGTATCGGGGCTCGTTGATCCCCGTCTGGATCGTTAGCACTGCTGGCAGTTCGACGTCGGTTAGCTCCTCGACGCCGCCTTCGAGTTCGCGCCGCACCGACGCGACGCCGTTATCGGCATCCAGATCGAGGTCGTTGACGACGGCTGCCCATTCGTAGCCCACGCGTTCGGCCAGCGCGACGCCAGTGCCGCCGAAGGCGTCGTCCTCGGCCTGGACGCCGGTGAGCACGAGGTCGGGGTCCTCGGCCTCGACGACCGCTCCGAGTATCTCCGCTTTTGCCCCGACGTCAAGCGTTTCGGTCGCTTCGAGGTCGTCATCCCAGATCCGGAGCGCGCGATCTGCGCCTTTCGCGAGCGCCATTCGGATCGTCTCGTCGCTTCGCTCGGGGCCGATCGTCGCCGTAACTACCTCGACGTCGTCCTCCGATTCGCTGATCTGGACGGCCTCCTCGACGGCGTAGTCGTCCCACTCGTTGAGATCGTACTCGCGGTACTGTTCGGCGATCTCGGTCCCACTGATCTCGAACTCGTCGCCGACCGTAACTACCTCTTTGACGGTCACCAGAACCTTCATGATTATCTATTGCACGCGGTACTCGCTAAACCTTTTTGAAACTCGGGATCCGTCGCTTCCCGTTGTCCTACTGCTCGGTCTCTGTGATATCCTCATCGGGGAGGCTAATGAGGTTCTCGCGGCCGATCCGCAGTTTGTCGATCCGACCGTCCTCGTCCATCGACGAGAGCAGTTGCGAGACTTTCGCGTTCGACCAGCCGGTCTCCGTGACGATGTTGGCCTGTTTCATCCGACCGCCGTTCCGCTCGATCAGGCGCATCACGCGCTCTTCGTCGCTGAGCAGGTCTGGATCGACCCCGTCGTCGGTCTCGTCGGCGTCGGACGCCATGGCCACCCCGCCCGTCTCGGTCTCCGCTGGCTCGTCGTGCTGTGTCGCGCCGCCGACTGCTCCCTCGTCGGGTAGACCGTCGGGCTGCTGGCCGTCAGGCGCGGTGATGGCCTCTGTCTCCCCGTTGGTGATGGTCGAGGAGAGAGCGCTTCCGATCGATTCTTCGTCCGAACGGTTCACCAGGAAGACCCCTGCGACGAGTGCGACGAGCAAGAGGAGACCGATTCCTCCTCCGACCAGTGCTATCGTCGAGAGTCCCCCGGTGGCTGGGGGTTCGACCGGTCCGCTGGTCGTGACGTAGGTGATCCGGATGTCGTTGGCCTCGAACGTTTCGGGGCCGGTCCACTGGGCGGACCGGTCCTCGAACCCACTGTCCGGCGGCGTATCGAGGCTGAATCCGTCCACAGCGTACCCGTCAGGTGCGACGATTACGAGCCGCTGGTCGTCGTTCAGGCTCGGGAGCCAGGTTTCGCCGTCACCCGACTGGAAGACGTCGGCAACTTCGACCCGGTCACCATCGACCGCGGCGAAACCCGTCCACGTGAACGACAGGGCGAGCGTCCCGGTTCCGTCCTCGACCGATCCGTTCCACTGCTCGTCACGGAGGATCATCTGGCGGTCCGTCGCTGCCGATGCACCGTCCGCGTACGTGCGGAAGGTATCGGTGGAGTAGCCGATGTCTTCCTCCCCGTTCTGGAGGTCCTCGACCAGTTGCTCGAAGGCCTCGCGGTCGGCTTCGTCCTCCAGTTCGTACCGGGTGCTCACGGTCCACTCGGCGTGGCCCTCGCCAGTTATCTGGACCCGGAGTGTCTGGCGGACTGACTCGTTGCCGTCGTCTTCCGCCTGCTGGAGCGTCTGCACGCTCTCGGACCACGGGACATCGTCGCCACTGATGGAGGGATCGGTGGGTGCGGCGACGGCACCACCTGATGCGGCCGCGAGGAGGGCACACGTAAGGATAACGACCACTAGGACGGCGGAAACCCGCATATAGACTCGTGTTATCTCCCGGTAGAAAACGCTTTCCATAGATAAAACGTCTCTACTGGTTATGAATTATCTCGCGCCTGCTCGTGGTGTTTCATCCAGAGTGCCGCTGGGAGACTAATCGGAGGGATCCGCGAACTTTTATATAGCAGACGCTTACATCTACGGTAATGACGCGCATCCTCGCGACACTGCTCGTCGCCCTCCTCGTCGCCTCCGCACCGATGACGGCCGTCGTCGGTGGCGTCGGCCCACCAACGTCCGGTCCGGACGACGTCGCCACCGCCTCGCTCTCCCAGACCGAGGTCACGGACCACGAAGGTATCACGTGGATTACGACCGGGAGCGACGCCAGGGCTGGCTCTGCCGAGCACGGTGCTGACCTTGGGAGCGCTCTCGCTATGGGTGATACGGAGTTCCGAACGCAGATCCAACTGGGGACCGTCGAACGCGCCTTCGAGAACGCGGAGTCGCCCGAACAACGGCAAGCGGTCCTCAATGAACACCTCGACGAGATCAAAGACCGGACAGTAGCGCTTCACGAGCGGGAAGCGGTGCTTGCAGCAGCGTACAGCAACGGCGAGATGGACGACAGCACCCTCCTCCGTGGCATTGCGGAGGTGAGCAAGGAGGCCCGGACGCTCCGGTCCGCGGCTGATACAGTCGACGAACTCGCCGAGACCGATCCCGAGGTGACGGTGAGTGTCCGCAATATCAAGGGCGATCTGAGCCGGTTCGATAGCCCGATCCGAACCCAACTGCTGGAAGCGACCTACGGTACCGCCGAGCGTGCGGGCCCGATACAGATCTCCGCGGCCGAGAACGCGCTGGTCCTGAGCACCCTCGACGAGTCGAGTTCGGACGCCGACGATCGGATCTACGTCCGTGAGGGCGTGCAGTTCGATCAGTTCGCGCCCGACGAACCGCCGACTTTCGAAAGTCTGACTGAACTCGACGACCGCGGCCCGGAGCTATACCCGTGGATCTACTCGAACCTCTTCGGCCTCGGGATCAGCGGCTACGACAGGCTGATCGCTCTCAGTCTGGATCATCCCCGCGGCGAGTCGACGTCGCATATCGACTTTAGTACCCAGGAAGTCGTCATGGAGTATCACACGCTTACCGTCGACTCGCTCTCGACGACCGCAACGGTCAGTCGGTCGAACGAGAACGCAACGGTCTCTAGTCACCGCGTCTCCGGGGGCGGCCCGGTCTGGGTATCGGTGACCGGTCCCGACTCCGAGGAACCCGTCGACGCGACGGTCTCAGTCGCCGGTCAGCAGTCGGTCGAGACGGACGAGGACGGCACTGCCTGGCTGCTTGCGCCCGAAGATGACGTCGAGGTGACGGCGACCACGGACGCGGGCGAGGTTTCGATCACGGTCCGGGAGTAGCGTCTCTGAAAACCACCGACAGTTCCTGATAGCGATCTATACTTCCCCAATACCGGTCTACAGATTTATACGCCAGTACGCGGCGATGGCAGGGTATGAGGACGCACGGGGACGTGCCGACGGATAGAGCACTCACGCCAGTCATCGGCGTCGTCCTTCTGGTCGGACTCACCGTCGTGATCGCCGGGGTAGCCGCCGGTGGCCTGCTCGCCGTTGAAGAGCCTGAGCCACCGCCGACAACGGTGCTCGACGTGACGGCCGACGCCGACTCGGATACGATCAGGGTCCGACATGCGCGCGGTGACGCGCTCGAACCGTCCGAACTATCGGTACGGATCGCTGTCGAGGGGACTGAACTGGACGAACAGCCACCAGTCCCGTTCTTTTCGGCAGACGGCTTCGCCCCCGGACCGACCGGTCCGTTCAACTCCGGGATGGACGACGACTGGACCGCAGGAGAGACCGGTTCCCTTCGGATCGCGTCGACGAACACACCGGGTGGGCTTGCCGCCGGCGAGTCGGTCAGCGTAACTATCGTTTACGACGAGCACGTCCTCGCTGAGAAAACTGTAACTGCCCGCTAAACGGCCCGTCTAGATGTCCTCGGGAACCGTCGCAACCGTCGTGATGGCGATGTCGGGCTTGTGGGAGGGGCCCATCAGGTAGTGGTCGAACTCCTCGTAGCCCGCCTGTTCGAACATCCGGTCCGCCTCCTCGTCGTCGTAGAACAGCATGATCGCGTCCGCAACCCGCTGCATGACCGAGTTTCGCGGGTTGTTCGGGCCGACGACGAGCACCTGCCCGCCGGGCTTGACGACACGCCGAAACTCCCGAAGCGCGTTGACCGGGTTCGGCCAGTATTCGATCGATCCCGACGACCAGAGGACGTCGAAGCTATTCGTCCGGTAGGGCAGTCGCTCCGCGTCCCCACGCGCGAACTTGACTGGGTCGTGCTTGCCGAGTTTGGCCCACGCTTTCTCCATCTGGTGGACGCTCTGGTCGAGTCCGTGTACGTTCTCGGTCTTTTCGAGCAATCCTTCGGTGGCAAAGCCGGTACCGGAACCGACGTCGAGGACGCGGTCGTCCTCGTCGATGTCGAGCAGAGCGATCGCTTCGGTTCGCATGGCCTCGTTCCAGATGAACGGGTTAATCTGATCGTACACCTGCGAGAGATACTTGTAGAACACCCGTGCGCGTCGTTTATTTTCGAGAACGCCCATTGCTACGCCGTTAGGACTGGGTGATCATAATCCTGACCGTTCGATGGTACGACGCGCCAGACCGCTTTCCAACCGGGTTGGATCTTAAACCCCCGCAAAATGAGCGGGCGCTGTTTCGCAACTACCTTATACGCCCATTCGCAATTATCCGCCTGCCAAAAGATATGCCGAGGCCAGAGGTCCTTGACCAAATTCAGACGGCGGAAGACGAAGCTGACGAGATCGTTGCGGAGGCCGAGGCGGAGCGGGACGACCGTATCGCCGAAGCCCGTGAGCGTGCCGAGGAGATCCGCGCGGAGGCGGAGGCCGAGGCACGAGAGTTGAAAGAACAGCGACTCGCGGAGGCCCGCGAAGAGATAGAGGACGAACGGGAGGCGATCCTCGAAGAGGGACGCCAGCAGCGTGAGGCGCTCGCAGAAGACGCAAGCGAGCGCGAAGACGACGCTGTCGAGTTCGTCCTCGATATCTTCGAGGAGGCGGTGCATGCTCAGACCTGAGCAGATGAGCAAGGTGTCGGTGGCAGGCTCCCGGACCGTGATGGAGCCGGTCATCGAGACCGTCCACGGGATGAATCTGGTGCACCTGAGTGACTACGACGGCTCTTGGGACGGCTTCGAGCACGGCGATCCGATCGAAGGCTCCGAGGACGCGTCGGAAAAACTCGTGACGGTTCGCGCGCTGGAGAGCATCCTCGACCTCGACGACGACGAAGCCGGCCCGAGCCGGATCGTCTCACAGGAAGAGATCGACGACGAACTCGACGGGATCCAGACCGAAGTGAACGAGCTCGACGACCGACGTGACGAGATTCGGGACGAGCTGCGGCAGGTCAACGAACGGATCGAATCGATCGAGCCATTCGTCGATCTCGGAATCGATCTCGATCTCCTTCGTGGCTACGACTCGCTCGAAGTGCGGGTCGGTCACGGCGACGTCGAGGAGATCGAAGCGGCACTGGAGGACGAAGAGACCGTCGACGCGTACGAGACGTTCACCGGCGACGAGGTCGTCGCGGTGTTCGTGTACCCGGTCGACGACGCCGAGGGCGCACTCGAAGACGCGCTCGTCGGTATCGAGTTCGCCGCACTAGAGGTGCCTGACAGCGACCGAGCGCCCGAAACGTTCCTCGCGGAACTTCGCGAGCGCAAAGGCGAGCTACAGGATCAGCGCGAGCAGATCGAAGCGGAACTCGCAGAGCTCAAAGAGGAAGTCGGGGGCTTCCTGCTGGCGGCCGAAGAGAAGCTCTCGATCGATGTCCAGCGTTCGGAAGCGCCCCTGCAGTTTGCGACGTCGAAGCGGGCGTTTATCGCCGAAGGCTGGATTCCAACGGAGCGATACGACGAGTTCGAGACTGAACTCCAAGATGCGGTCGGCAACCGACTGGAGGTCGAAGAGCTCGTTCGTGCGGACTACAACGAACAGGGTCACGCAACGCACGCCGAAGCCGTGGAACCCGAAGAGTCGGCGAGCGAGGAGCAATCGCCCGCCGAGGAAGAGGAACCGCCGAAAGCCGCGACGGATGGCGGACAGCCCGTCGGTGCTAACGGCGGCGCGACGATGATGGACGACTCCCCGCCGGTCGTGCAGGACAACCCCGACATCGCGGAGCCGTTCCAGATGATCGTCAACACGGTCAACCGACCGAAGTACAGCGAGATCGATCCGACGTTGATCGTGTTCCTCTCGTTCCCCTTCGCGTTCGGGTTTATGATCGGTGACATCGCGTACGGACTGCTCTATTTGGCGCTCGGGGTCGCACTGTACCGGTCCGAGTCCGTAGGGCTGCAGGCGATGGGTGCCATCGCTCTGTGGTGTGGTGTCTTCACGACTATGTTCGGCTATCTGTACGACGAACTGTTCGGGATCCACATGTACGAACTGGGGATCCACCTGCCGTTCGCAGGCGTGATATCGAAAGGGATCGCGTCGCCGGACTTCGTCAACTTCTGGCTCGTCGCTGCCGTGCTGTTCGGCATCGCGATGCTGAGCCTGGGCTGGATCGTCGGCTTCGTTAACGACCTCCAGCACGGCGTAGTCGAATCGGGCCTCGAGAACCTCTCGTGGGTCGTCGCACTCAACGGCTTTTTCGTCTGGGTCTTCTCCCAGCACCTCGCGTCCGGAAAGCCCGGCTTCATCGTCGGTCCGGAGGCGGCGCTCAACAACGGAGATATCGCTGGGTTCCTTACGTTCAGTGGCTTTCCGGAGACGGTCGGTCTCATCGGTCTGGGACTGTTCGTCGTCGGACTCGTCGGTATCGGTATCGGCGAGGGTGGTATCGGGCTGATCGAGACGCCCGCCTACATCTTCGGTCACACCCTCTCGTTCCTGCGGATTCCCGCAGTGTTGCTCGCCAAAGCCGGGATGGCCTTCGTGGTCAACCTGCTTGTCTTCGGTGAGTACGTCGACGCCGAGGGCCACACCGTATTCGGTCTGCCGACGCAGGATATCGCCGCGATGGATGCACAGTTCGCGGGACTGCTTCACATCGATGCAGTGCCGTTTGCCCTACTCCTGCCGATCGCCATACTCGTGTTTGTAATCGGACACATCTTTGTCCTGCTGCTCGGTATCACGTCCGCAGGTATCCAGATGGTCCGTCTCGAGTATGTCGAGTTCTTTCAGAAGTTTTATGAAGGCGGCGGGGAGAAATATCAACCGTTCGGTTACGATCGAAGTCACACAACTCAAGACTGATTACAAACATGGAAGCTGCACTACTTACGACACTGGCTGAGACGGCAACGTTCCTGAACACGAACGCGATGAGCCCCGAAGCGGCACAGAACCTGGGCAATGGCTACGCGCTGGCAGCGGCCGGCATCGCTGTTGGTCTCGCGGCACTGGGCTCCGGATATGCGGAACGAGGTATCGGATCCGCTGCAGTCGGCGCTATCGCCGAGGACGAAGACCTGTTCGGTAGGTCGCTGGTTCTGACAGTACTACCGGAGACGCTCGTGATCTTCGCGCTCGTCGTCTTCATCCTGGTACTGGTGCAGTAGAGCCCCGACCAACCTCTATTTACAACCATGAGTTTAGAAACGGTAGTTGAGGACATACGAGACGAAGCCCGCGCGCGTGCGGAGGAGATCAACTCCGACGCCGAAGAGCGCGCCGACGAGATCGTCGCCGAGGCCGAGGCGGAGCGAGAGGAGCTCATCGCCGAAGCCGAAGCGGAGGTCGAAAAACAGATCGAACAGGAACAGGAACAGCGTCTTTCCAGTGCGAAGCTCGAAGCAAAGCAGCAGCGCCTCGAAGCCCGCCGAGATACGCTCGAATCCGTCTACGATCAGGTCGAAGAAGAACTCGCCACCCTCGACGAGGAGACCCGCAAAGAGCTGACGACGGCACTGCTCGATGCGGCCGCGGTCGAGTTCGACGACGGAGCGGACGTCGAGGTATACGGCCGTGCCGACGACAAGGAACTGCTCGAATCGATCCTCGAAGAGTACGACGGCTTCGAGTTCGCAGGCGAGCAGGACTGTCTCGGCGGCGTCGTCCTCGAGAGTGACACGTCGAACATCCGCGTGAACAACACCTTCGATTCCGTGCTGGAGGACGTCTGGGAGGACAACCTTCGAGACATCAGCGCACGGTTGTTCGACCAATGAGCTCGATCGGTGCATCGAATCCCGAGTACGTCAACGCCCGCGTCCGGGCTCGACGAGCGGCGCTCCTGTCGGATGAGGATTATCGGAAACTGATCCGAATGGGGCCCGGTGGCATCGCGCGGTTCATGGAAGAGACCGAGTACGAGACGGAGATCAACGCCCTCGGTGCGCGCTACAGCGGCACCGATCTGATCGAGTACGCACTCAACCAGAACCTCGCAAAGCACTTCCACGACATGCTCGACTGGTCGGAGGGGCGACTGAACGATCTGATCGCCCGGTACCTCCGCAAGTACGACACGTGGAACATCAAGACGGTCATCCGTGGCGTCTACTCCGACGCGTCGGCCGAAGCGATCCAGTCCGATCTGATCCGGGCGGGCGAACTCGAGCCCGAGTTCCTCGACCGGCTCTCCGAACTGGAGACCATCGAAGCGGTGGTCGAACAGCTCGACGAGACGCTGTACGGTGACGCGCTCGCAGACGCCCTCGAGGAGTTCGAGGACGACGGCGTGCTCGTTCCGCTGGAGAACGCAGTCGACCGGGAGTTCTACACGCACTTACTCGACGACCTGCCGACTGGCTGGAACGAGGGGCCGATCGGCCGGTACGTCGAGTTCCTGCAGGCGGAGATCGACTTCCTGAACGCGCGGAACGCGCTTCGGATAGCACGGAGCGGTGCCGACCTCGATCCGGCGGCGTACTTCATCGAAGGTGGAACGCTGTTCACCCCCAGTGATCTTCGATCGCTGGCGACGAACACCGACCAGTTGATCACGCATATCCGGGAGAGCAGGTACGGTGAGGACCTGTCGACCGCACTCGACGAACTGGAGGAGGCCGATACGCTCATCCAGTTCGAGCACGCGCTCGACGCGGCACTGCTGGAGTACACGGATCGACTGTCGACTGTCTATCCGGTGTCGATCACCGCCGTGATGTCGTATATTCTCGCCAAAGAGCGGGAAGTCGAGAACATCCGTGCGATCGCACGCGGTCGCGAAGTCGGACTCGACGAAGCGGAGATCGAGGAGGAACTGGTGATACTATGAGCCAGGAGATAGCAGTCGTCGGCAGTCCCGAGTTCACGACCGGCTTTCGACTCGCCGGGGTCCGTGAGTTCCACAACGTCGCCGACGACGAGAAAGACGATGACCTCGACGACGCGGTTACCGCAGTGCTCGAGGACGAGGGGATCGGAATCGTCGTCATGCACGACGACGACCTCGATCACCTCTCGCGGAACGTCCGGCAAGACGTCGAGACGAGCGTCGAACCCGTCGTCGTTACGCTCGGTGGCGGTGCCGGGAGTGGCGGACTGCGCGAACAGATCAAACGGGCCATCGGTATCGATCTGATGGACGAAGACGAAGAGAGCTAAATCATGAGCAAAGCAACAGATACGGACACTATCCAGGAGGACGGTGTCATCGACAGCGTGAGCGGACCTGTCGTGACGGCGGCCGACCTTGATGCCCGGATGAACGACGTCGTCTACGTCGGCGACGAAGGGCTGATGGGCGAGGTCATCGAAATCGAAGGCAACGTCACGACGATTCAGGTGTACGAGGAGACGTCGGGTGTCGGACCCGGCGAACCCGTCGAGAACACGGGCGAGCCACTGAGCGTGGATCTCGGTCCCGGCATGCTGGACTCCATCTACGACGGCGTCCAGCGTCCCCTCGACGTCCTCGAAGGAGAGATGGGAGCGTTCCTCGACCGTGGGGTCGACGCACCCGGTATCGACCTCGACAAGCAGTGGGAGTTCTCCCCGACCGTCGAGGAGGGCGACGAGGTCGAGGCCAACGACATCATCGGCACCGTCCCGGAAACCGAGAGTATCGAGCACAAGGTAATGGTGCCCCCCGATTACGAGGGTGGCGAGGTCAGCGCCATCGAGGCCGGCCAGTTCACCGTCGAGGAGACGGTCGCCGAAGTCGACAACGGCGAAGAGATCCAGATGCACCAGGAGTGGCCGGTCCGCAAACAGCGGCCGGCCGAAGAGAAGCGCACGCCGAAGACCCCGCTGGTCTCCGGACAGCGCATTCTCGACGGTCTGTTCCCGATCGCGAAAGGCGGGACAGCCGCGATTCCGGGCCCGTTCGGTTCCGGGAAGACCGTTACACAGCACCAACTCGCCAAGTGGGCTGACGCGGACATCGTCGTCTACGTCGGATGTGGCGAGCGCGGTAACGAGATGACCGAAGTGATCGAGGACTTCCCGGAACTCGAAGACCCGAAGACCGGGAAGCCGCTGATGAGCCGAACCTGCCTCATCGCGAACACCTCGAACATGCCCGTCGCCGCCCGTGAGTCCTGTATCTACACGGGAATCACCATCGCGGAGTTCTTCCGCGACATGGGCTACGACGTCGCACTGATGGCCGACTCCACCTCGCGGTGGGCCGAGGCCATGCGCGAGATCTCCTCGCGACTCGAGGAGATGCCCGGCGAAGAGGGCTATCCGGCCTACCTCGCCGCTCGCCTCGCACAGTTCTACGAGCGAGCCGGCTACTTCGAGAACATCAACGGGACCGAGGGATCGGTCTCCGCCATCGGCGCGGTCAGCCCGCCTGGCGGGGACTTCTCCGAGCCGGTCACCCAGAACACCCTGCGGATCGTCAAGACGTTCTGGGCGCTCGACGCCGACCTCGCGGAACGACGGCACTTCCCGTCGATCAACTGGACAGAGTCGTACTCGCTGTACCGCGATCAGCTCGATCCGTGGTACCGAGACAACGTCGCGGAGGACTATCCGGAGATCCGCCAGTGGGCGATCGACGTCCTCGACGAGGAGGGCGAACTCCAGGAGATCGTCCAGCTCGTCGGGAAGGACGCCCTGCCCGAGGACCAGCAGTTGACGCTGGAGGTCGCCCGCTACCTGCGCGAGGCATGGCTCCAGCAGAACGCGTTCCACGACGTGGACACCTACTGCGAACCGAACAAGACCTACCGGATGCTTCAGGCTATCAAGGCGTTCAACGACGAGTCGTTCGACGCGCTTGACGCCGGAGTGCCGGTCGAGGAGATCCAGGACATCGACGCCGCGCCGCAGCTGAACCGGATGGGCGTCGCCGAGGACTACGAACAGTTCATCAGCGACCTGGAAGACGACATCGCAGACCAGACGCGGGAGCTGTACTAACAATGAAAGAATATCAGACAATTACGGAGATCAGCGGCCCGCTGGTGTTCGCCGAGGTCGACGAGCCGATCGGGTACGACGAAATCGTCGAGATCGAGACCCCTAACGGCGACATCAAGCGCGGACAGATACTTGAATCGAGCGAGGGGGTCGTCGCGATTCAGGTCTTCGAGGGAACCGAAGGGATCGACCGCAAGTCGTCCGTTCGCTTCCTCGGCGAGACCATGAAGATGCCCGTCACCGAGGACCTGCTCGGACGGGTGCTCGACGGCTCCGGGAACCCGATCGACGGCGGTCCGGAGATCGTCCCCGACGAGCGGATCGATATCGTCGGCAAGGCGATCAACCCCTACGCCCGCGAGTATCCCGAGGAGTTCATCCAGACTGGCGTCTCGGCCATCGACGGTATGAACACCCTCGTTCGCGGTCAGAAACTGCCGATCTTCTCCGGATCGGGACTGCCGCACAACGACCTCGCACTCCAGATTGCCCGGCAGGCGTCCGTGCCGGAAGAGGAAGAGGAGGGCGAAGATGGCTCCGAGTTCGCAGTGATCTTCGGTGCGATGGGGATCACACAGGAGGAGGCAAACGAGTTCATGAACGACTTCGAGCGCACCGGCGCGCTGGAACGGTCGGTCGTCTTCATGAACCTCGCGGACGACCCCGCAGTCGAGCGGACGGTCACGCCGCGACTCGCGCTCACCACGGCCGAGTATCTCGCCTTCGAGAAGGATTACCACGTGCTAGTGATCCTCACCGACATGACCAACTACTGTGAGGCGCTCCGAGAGATCGGTGCCGCACGTGAGGAGGTCCCGGGACGACGTGGCTACCCCGGGTACATGTACACCGACCTGGCCCAGCTCTACGAGCGCGCCGGTCGGATCGAGGGCCGCGATGGATCGGTCACGCAGATTCCGATCCTGACGATGCCCGGCGACGACGACACCCACCCGATCCCCGACCTGACCGGCTACATTACGGAAGGTCAGATCTACATCGATCGGGATCTCAACAGCCAGGGTATCAAACCGCCGATCAACGTCCTACCGAGCCTCTCTCGGCTGATGGACGACGGTATCGGCGAAGGACTCACGCGCGTCGACCACGCCGACGTCTCCGACCAGATGTACGCGGCGTACGCCGAGGGTGAGGACCTGCGCGACCTCGTGAACATCGTCGGCCGCGAAGCGCTCAGCGAGCGGGACAACAAGTTCCTCGACTTCGCGGACCGCTTCGAGGAGGAGTTCGTCCAGCAGGGCTACGACAACAGCCGTTCGATCGACGAGACGGTCGAACTCGGCTGGGACCTGCTCTCGATGCTCCCGAAAGAGGCTCTCAACCGGATCGACCAAGACCTCATCGCGGAGCACTACCGCGAGGACGAGGGCGAAACCGTCGAAGCGACTGCCGACTGATCGGTCTCGAACTTTCTTCGGCCGTTTTCAACAGACTGAGCCGTGGCTCCGTCGATACGACACGTCGGCAAAACGGCTGCTCGCGGTTCAGGCGTCTCTGAAGAACTCGTCTTGCTCGAAGGCCTCGTCTTCGCCCTGCACGTCGAGCACGTCGAGCGCCGTCACTTCGGCGTCGATATCGAGCATGCCGGAGAGGCTTGGTTCGGTCCGGCCGTTGTCGCTACTGACCAGTTCCTTGACGTAGAGTCCGCCTGCGCCGTGGAGTTCGATATCGGCGTGACGCTCGTCTTCGAGTTCGCCGTCGACTTCGTACACGTCTCGCGTGCGCGTGATACTGGCTCGGCGGTGGTCGACGCGCTCGGGCGTGAACTGCTCGACGGTCGTCCCCTCCAGTTCGTCGAGGGCCGCCTGAAATTCGGCTTCGTCGACCGGTTCGTCGAACTCGACGTCCATCCGGTAGGTCTTGCTCGCTTCTAGCTCTTTGACGCGCTCGACCATCTCGTGGGTGGCGAGTCGGAGTCCCTCGACTTCGACTGCGCCCTCGGCCGCCTCGTTGATCCGCGCTTCGAGCGCCTCGACGTCCGGGCTACGGTAGTGGGGTTTCTTCACTTCGGCGACGAACGGTCGGCCGTGCTCGAGCATCCGCGCATCGACGTCCTCGCGCCCAGCACCGTGGAAGACGCCCTCCTCGCCCTCCATGGCGTCCCGGACGAGCGGCGCGACGTAGCCCTCGACGCTGTCGTCGTAGAGGTAGCCGCTCCCGCCGCAGTACTCGCAGTCGACCTCGCCGTCGGGGCCGAGCTCCTTGCCGCTGCCGCCGCACTCCCGGCATGGCCACTCTGTCTGGGGAATGTCCCGTTCGAGTTTGCGATAGCGGCCGTAGACGAACGCGGGGTTGACCTGGATTTCGACGTCGCCGTCGCGTTCGAGATTGAGCAGGGCGAGCACATCGGGTCGCTCGAAGTCGACCATGGTGTCCGTCTTCTGGCCGACGCGTTTGCCGACCTCGCGGTTGAATTCGGATTTGAACAGTTCGCCCGCATCCTCGTCGAGTCCGGCGTCCGCCCGGAGCAGTGCGTCGTTCTCCTCGATCAGCGGTGGCGTACGCGTCCCGACCTGATACGTCTCGAAGTGGACGCCCTCGAGCGCCTCGGCGACGCGGTCAGCCCACGCGTCGTACTCGCCACAGAAGCCCTCACAGACCCAGCAGTCCTCGGGTGGCGTCGATTCGTAGTCGGTATCGTCTTCCAGTGCGATGGTCGTCCGGAGTCCCATACCCCGTTCGTCGTTCGTCAGCCCGAAACTCCGGTCCGCGAAGGGACGCCCGAGGCAGGCGTCACAGAGCGGTCCGGTCTCCAGAAGTGCACGGGCGTCCTCGATAACCGTCATACCTCTATCCAGTCGGAGCGTGGGTAACTACCTTGTGGAAGCCAGTCGGCGAGTCCCGCCCGATCTCTCTCGCTTACAACTGCCCCCGACCGAGCAGGACGTACAGCAGGACGCCGAGAAACGGCGCGAAAAAGACCACGAGCGCCCAGAGGACCGCCGATTGGGGGCTGTTCCGTTGTGCATCGGAGTAAGTCCACACGATCAGGCCGACGTAGACGGCGAACAGTAGCAGGCCGAACAACAGGAAGAAGCCGCCGACTGCGCCGGACTGCAGGACGGTGATGGAGGGCATTATAATATATCATTGAATAAAGTGGAATAAATTCTTTTTGGCCAACAGGTCGAGTCGACGCCCCTTTTTATCCGCCCGGCTATCTCCGAGTATGCGACAGTTCATCGTAATCGGCCACGACGCCCCCATCGAGTCGGAGTTCGCGCTCTCTGATCTCGCGGGCGGGGCGGGCCGCCTCGACATACTCTGCCGGTGTGTTAACTCCGCGTTCTTCCTCTCGCACGATCTCCGCGAGGACGTCCGCGTGCATCTCGTTCTCCAGGACGAGTTCACGGTCACCTTCGAGGGGAGCGACCTCCGGCGACTCAACCCCGACGAGCGCTCGACGGCCGCGCTCGTCCGAAACGCGCTCGAACAACGTCAGGAAGCGATCGGTCATATCCCCGTCGAGACGTCGCCGGGCGTCTCGCTCACGCGAATCGGCTTCGAGGAGCTACTCGACGACGTCGCCAGCGAGGGATCGATCGTCCAACTGCACGAGGACGGCGACCCCATCTCGGACGTCGAACCGCCGACCGATCCGATCTTCGTTCTTTCGGACCACTACGACTTCGAGGAGTGGGAGGCGGAACTGCTGGCGTCGACGACTGATCGGCGGGTCCGACTCGGCCCGAATCGACTCCACGCTGATCACGCGATCACTGTCGCACAGCACTATCTCGACACCGACGGCTACACGCGATTCTGACGCTCGTTTGGGCACAGTCCGGAAGCGTTAAAAACGATACTCCCCTTCCTTCGTGTGCGGGCCGGTGGGGTAGCTTGGTATCCTTCGGCCTTCGGGTGGCCGTAACCGCGATTCGAATTCGCGCCGGCCCACTTTTCCCGCATTCCATCACCGCGAGCGTAGCGAGCGGTCCGGAATGCGTGGAAAATCCATCCAAGCGAATTCAGAATGAGGCCGAGGTTCTGCGCAAAGCGCAGGTTCTCGGACGTAATTCGAGCTTCGCGCCGGCCCACTTTTCCCGCATTTTCTACCTGCGAGCACCAGCCTTCGGGTGGCCATAACTCGAACTTCGCGCCGGCCCTGCTCACAGACGCTACCTGAGCCATTGGAGATCTCGAACTGCCGGCGGCAGTAGTTTTATGCTGGACGTTAAACTGTCGACGTATGGATACTCTTGAGATCGGTCTCCGCCTGGTCGCCGGAGCACTGTTTATCCTGGGGAATGCCTTCTTCGTCGCCACCGAGTTCTCCCTGACGCGTGTGCGCCAGTACGACGAGTCGGAGTTCGCAGAACCCGGCTTGCGGCGCGCCTGGGAGATGACCGAGGATCTGGAGATCTATCTCACGAGCTGTCAGGTCGGGATCAGCGCGACGAGCATCGCTGTCGGTATCATCGCAGAGCCTGCGCTTTCGGGACTGTTCGAGCCGTTCTTCGAGAACACGGTGCTCGCGTCGGTCGGCGCTGCTGGGATCATCGCCTTCGTCATCATCAATCTCGTCCATCTGACCCACGGCGAGCAGACGCCGACCTATCTCGGGGTCGAGCGGACGAAGTTCGTCGCCCGCCACGGCGCGACGCCGCTGTACTGGTTCACGAAACTCATCTCGCCAATGATTGCGATCGGTGACAGCGTCGCCAAGTGGACGCTCAGCCTGTTCGGCGTCGAGATGACGGGCGCGTGGCTGGAGAGCCAGACCGAACGGGTTCGATCCCGGGCGGAGCTTCGACATCGGCTGACGACGCTGCTCGACCGCGGGGACCTCCCCAGAGAACGCCTTGAGGAGGTGCTCAACGCGTTCACCATCGGTGAGATCCCGGTTCGAGACGTCATGACGGAGACCGAGGACATCGTGTTCGTCTCGACGGCACTGTCGGCCGAGGAGAACCTCGACCGTATCGGATCGAGTCCCCACACTCGCTTCCCGCTGATCGGCGAGGAGCCAGCGGAGTTTCTGGGAATCGTCTACGTGCCGACCGTTGTCGATGCGTTCGACGACCTCCGGGCGGGCGAGCGGTCGTTCGAGGATATCGCGACGCCGCCGATGACCCTCGGTACGGACGTCCACCTCAGCGAAGCGATCGACCGGTTTCAGGCCCAGAAACAGGAACTCGCACTGGTGCTGGACGACGACGAGGTGGTCGGGCTGATCACGGCGACCGACGCGCTCGAAGCCGTGGTTGGAAAGCTCGAAGACCCGCTCGACGTGGAGATCACGGACACCTGATCGGCGATCAGGACAGTTCCTCTCTGATCGCCGACCGCTTGACGAGCGCAAAGCCCGTACAGATGAGGGCGAACCCGGCGACGGTCGTGAGCGTGAGGCCCTCGTCGAGCAGGAGCCAGCCCACCAGCGCCGCGAAGACCGGTGCCACGTAGGAGACGAGGTTGATCTCGATGGGGCCGACCCGGTCGAGCAAGTCGAAGTAGATGAGGAAGCCGAGGCCGCTGGCGACGACGGCGAGGTAGCCGAGCGCCAGCAGGGACTCGGTCGTCCAGACGATAGCGTCCACCGATTCGCCGAGTACGAGCGCGACCCCGTGAGTGAGCACCGCGCCGACGAGCATCGACCAGGCCTCCATCGTCTCGATGTCCATCCCGGAGTCGAGGGCCCTCGTGAGGACGGAGCCGAGGGCGAAGGACGTCGCGGCGAGAAGGACGAGGAACTTGGCGGTAGTGCCGTCTCCTGTCAGGTTTGCAGGGTCGGGCGACGCAAGCACGACCGCACCGACGAGACCGATCAGTAGGCCGGTGACACCGACGAGCGTCAGTCGCTCGGACGGGAGGAAGGCCCTGGCGAACACCGTCGTCAGGAGGGGCGAGAGTCCGACGATGACCGCGGCGATGGCGCTGGTCACCGCGGGGCTACTTTCGCCGTAGAAGAGGAAGGCGTGGTAGCCAGCGATGATCAGCGTCGCACCGATGGCGACGTCCGACCACTCGCGGCGGCCACGCGGGATCGGATCGTCGACGGCGTAGGCCGCGTACGCGAGCATGACGATGCCGGCGACGTCGAACCGGAGCGCGGCAAACGTTACTGGTGGAAAATACGCTAGCCCGGCGTTGATCGCTACGAACGCAGAGCCCCAGACGGCGGCGAGCAACAGGAACAGCGAGAGGGTACGATAGCGGCTCACGGCTCACCTGCTCGCGCCACTGGCCAAAAGCTTGCGGAAACGGCCTGGGTCGGGGGCAATCGGTGTTCCCTGTTCGTTACTCGTCCGCAGACGTCTTTGCCGGGGGCTCAGCGAGTGGCTCCTCGATATCGAGCAGTTCGGCGCTTTGCTCCCAGAGGCGCTGTGCGGCGACGGTGTCCTGTGCCGCATCCGAGGGCGTCGTAACGCTCTGGCCGGAGAAGTAGCGCCCGAAGACGTCTGCGGTCCTCGGTGATACTGCGAGATTCACCAGTGCGGCGGCCCCGTCAGCCACCGACGTGACGCCGGGAACCACATCGAGTTTCCCGAACAGGCTGGAGAGCGGGCCGGGAAGGAACCGGCTGAAGCCGCTGCCGGGGATCGCACCCGGATGGAGGCTGTTGGACGTGACGTCCCGATCAGCGGCGTCGAGCCGTCGCGCCAACTCGGTCGCGAAGAGGATGTTTGCCAGTTTCGAGTGGCTGTACGCCCACATCCCGGCGTCCGGTTCGGTAACTCGATCCAGATCCAGCGACGCGCCCTGGTGGGCACCTGAGGCCGTCGTGACGACGCGGGCGTCCGGAGCGAGGTGATCCAGTAGCTCTGCGGTCAGCAAGTACGGCGCGAGGTGGTTGACGTGGAACGTGTACTCGACGCCGAGGTCGGTCAGTTCGCCGCCACGGAAGAATCCGCCGGCGTTGTTGACGAGCACGTCGAGCCCATCGGTTTCCTCTCGAACCGTTGCCGCGAGTTCCTCGACGGCATCGGTATCGGAGAAGTCGGCCCGGACGAACGTCGCCTCCGCGCCGAGCGCGGTGAGTTCGTCGACCACGCTCTCGCCTTTCCACGGATCGCGGCCGTGGACGATCACGTCCGCGCCCAGTCGACCTAGCGCCAGCGCGGCGTGACGGCCGATGCCGCTCGTCGAACCGGTGACCAGCACGTCCATTCCGGTACAGTCGACGTCGTCGACGCCAGCAATCACTTCTGGGAGTTCGCTCATTACTCGTGTCAAGGGTCGAACGAACAAAACGGTACGGCAATCCGGACACCTCGTCCCGGCGATACCCCCCGTGATCTCACCAGTTACCGAAGAGTCCGCCGCCCGCGACGTCCTCTTTCACCACCTCGGCGACGTGCTCGCCGCTTAGGAGACACATCGGGACGCCGATTCCGGGGTTGACGTCGCCGCCGACGTAGTATGCGCGGTCGACGTTCGGAACCTTGAATCCGGGGCGCATCGGCCCGGTCTGTTCGAGAGTGTGGGCGAGGCCGAGCGCCGTCCCGCCGAGCTTGTTGAACTGGGCTTTGTAATCGCTGACGCAGGCCGAGTGCTCGACGCGAATCCGGTCGTGCAGGTCGACGCCGACGTGCTCGGCGAGGCTGTCGAGCACGTCGTCACGGAACCGTTCTCGTTGCTCGGGGTCGTCGTCGAGTTCGGGCGCGACCGGGACGAGGACGACCAGCGTCTCGGCGTCCTCGGGTGCAACTGAGGGGTCGGTCTGGGACGGAACGTTGACGTAGTACGCCGGATCCTCGGGCCATCCGGACTCCTCGAATATCGACTCGAAGTGGTCGCTCCAGTCCGTCGGGAGCACGAGCGTATGGTGCTCGAACTCGTCGAGGTCGCCGTCGATGCCGAGATACAGCATGAACGCCGAGGGAGCGAGGGTTCGGCTGTCCCAGTACTCGCCGTCGCCGCCGACCAGCGAACCGATCGGCCGTGAGCCGACTACGTCATCCGGGAGGAGGTCCCGCTCGACGTGTGCGGGCGGGGCGTTGTTGACGACCCGGTCGTGGCTCGTCGTCCCTCCCCGGTGGTCGACGGAGATACTCGACTGTCCCGGCTCCAGCCCGGTCACCGGCGTCTCCGTCCGAATCTCGACGCCCTGCTCGCGGGCGACCGACTCCAGCGCGTCGATGAACGCCGACATCCCGCCCTGTGGATAGTAGACGCCAAGCCCGTAGTCGACGTGGCTCATCAGGGTGTACAGCGCCGGCGTGTTGTACGGCGACCCACCGAGGAAGACCAGCGTGTACTGAACCAACTGTCGGAGCTTGGGGTGATCGAAGTACTCGCTGACGTGCTCGTCCATCGTCCCGAGGAAGTTGATTCCCCGGCCCGAGCGCGCAACGTCAGTCGAGACGTAATCGCGTAGCCGCCAGCGGTTGGCCATGACGAACCGGTTCATCCCTAGCTCGTAGGCCTCTTCGGCCTGATCGAGATACCGCTCGAATGCCTCGCCACCGCCGTCCTCGTAGAACTCGAACAGCTCCGCGGCGGCGCCCGGATCGGCGGGTACGTCGACGCTGTCGCCGTCCTTCCAGTACACCCGGTAGTTCGGGTCGAGCCGTTCGAGGTCGTAGTAGTCGGTCGGCTGACTGTCGAAGTGCTCGAAGAAGCGCTCGAACAGTTCGGGCATCAGGTACCACGACGGACCAGTGTCGAACTGGAACTCGCCGTCGACCAGTGTCCCTGCGACGCCGCCGACCGCCGAGCGCTGTTCGTAGACCGTTACGTCGGCCCCGTCTCGGGCGAGATACGCCGCCGCGGAGAGGCCGCCGATGCCGGCACCGACGATGCCGATAGACGTACCAGCGAGGGACGTATCAGCGAGGGTTCGTGTCACACTCCGCCGGTTAGGACTGGACTGTTGAATGGGTGGCCCGTCCGATGTCGGGCTTTTTAAGGAACGTACCAGATGCCCCGCTTGAAGTCGAGCCACTCGCCGACGACGACGTGCGGGAGGGCGACGATACAGACGAAGATCGTGTAGAACGCGACCAGCCCCGGCAGCAGTCCCTGCGTCCCGAGCGGGTTGGGCGCGACGAACCAGAGCGTCGCCGCGACGAGTCCGGTCGCTAGCGCGCCGACGATCAGGACGCCCCAGACGACCGGGACGGGGAGGCCCTGTCCGTCGTCCGGCTCCTTGCGGTTAGCGACGAACGTGCGGCCCGACTGTCGCATGGAGTACCAGAGCGGAAAGTACAGTCCGATCGAGATAACCACGGGGACGGCGGCGAAGTAGCCCACGAGCAACGACGTCTCGCCGACGTCGGCGAGCCACTCCGTCGATCCGCCACTAGCGACGTAGCCCCAGACGAGATGGGCGAGTAGCGCGAGGCCGTAGACGCCGCCCAGCAGGGGAGTCATCAGTTCCATCCGGCCGTGTAACGCCCCGACTGCACCGGCGTCGAACATCGAGACCATGTAGGAGGCAAAGCCGTAGAACGTCTCCGGCCAGAAGAGTAGGGGGACGATCATCACCGCGCCTCCGCGGACGAACGCGGCGAGGGCACGCTGTGGCTCGCTTTCGAGGTGGTCGCTCCCGACCAGCGCGTCCATCACCCGGAGGTCGCCGTGGCCGCCTTTAGCCACTGCCGTTGCGAAGGCCAGCGAGAGCGCGAGCAACGGCGCGACGAAGAACAGCGCGATGAACCCGGCCACGAACGTTACGTACATCGCGACGTACTTCGCGCCCATCGGGAGCCCTCGCCGCCGGAGGTTCTCGAAGTGCTCGTAGCCGCCGTGGGGGAGGTTCAGCCCGACCATCCCCACGAGATAGATGACCATCTGGAGTTCGAGCGAGGGCATCGTCCCGGTGAGACCCGCGCCGACGAAGACGACCAATAGCGCGAGCAAGGCCCCTCGCGACGCGTGAATCGCCCAGTTTTCGATACGTTTCGTTCGGGTCTCGGTCAGTTGCCACGTTCCCGTTCCCATACGCGTCGCTTAGGATCGAAGTCGGTTGTTCCGCTGGGTTCGTTCTGTGGCGTTTTATATGGTCAGGTTCGGCGTGCTCCAGTTCCGGCTCGTCCGATCGCTTCGAGATCGATCCGTCCGCCGGGCATCGGGACGCCATCGTAGGGATCCTCGTCGAGCAGCAGGGAGCCGTCGAGATCCGCGTAGTCGAGCAGTGGTGCGAGATGCGCAGCGGCGGCAATCGACGCGTTCGACTCGTACATGCAACCACACATCACCTCCAGTCCGTGAGCGTGAGCAGTCTCGACGATCCGTCGGGCCTCCCGGAGACCGCCACACTTCATCAGTTTGAGGACGGCGACGTCACACCGGTCCGCGATCCGTGGGATGTCCGTGGCCCGCTCGACGGACTCGTCGACCGCCACCGGTAGCTGCGAGTGCTCGTAGACGTAGCGAAGCCCCTCGGGGTCCTCGGCGGGAACTGGCTGTTCGACGAACTCGATCCCGTAGGGGGCGATCCGATCGATGGTCTGGATCGCTTCCGTGGGCGACCAGGCCTCGTTGGCGTCGACCCGGATCGTCGCGTCCGGGGCCGTCTCGCGGATCGTCCGCACGATCGCCTCGTCCCGGTCGGTGCCGAGTTTGACCTTCAGGACCTCGTAGCCCCGCTCGGTCGCCGTTGCGACTTTCTCCCGGATCGTCTCGGCGTCGTCGATGCCGATCGAGTAGGACGTCCGGATGCTCTCCGTCGGGTCGAGTCCCCAGTAGCGGTACAGCGGCAGATCGAGACGCTTCGCGACGAGGTCGTGTAGCGCGATACTCACCGCCGCCCGGGCGCTGGGGTTCCCCCGGACCGTCTCGTACATCCGGCGCTCGATCCTGGCGAGTTGGTGTGGATCCCCGACGGTCTCGACGACGTCTAGCAGGGCCGGCAGGACGGCTTCGACGGTCTCGACGGTCTCGCCGTAGTGGGCCGAGGGTGCCGCGCCGCCGATTCCGGTCCGGCCCGCCTCGTCTTCGATCCGCACGAGTACGGTTTCGGCGTGTGTCGTCGTCCCTCGCGCGATGGTAAAGGGGAACTCGAACGGCAGTTCGACGTGCTCGACGGCGGCATCGAGCGTCATACCACCACCTCCAGCAGGTCGTCGGTGCCGTACCGGAGCACGTCGGTCGCCGGCGCGTCGAGCGCGTCCCCGTAGTCGACGACGGCTTGCTCGGCTTCCCCGTCGTCGAGTCCGTCCGTGTTGAGCGCGCCGGCGACGACCGACGCCGAACTGACCGGCCCGGCGAGGCCCTCGTAGAGGTCGACGTACTGGTCTACCGGTGGGAGCGAAAACGACTCGTAGCCGTGGATTCGCTCCCGGCCCGCGTCGTGACAGAGGACCAGCGCGTCGGGCAACGCGCCGTGGAGGATCCCACAGGTCACCGCGGAGTAGGCCGGGTGGACGATGCTTCCCTGCCCCTCGACGAAGAGGTACTCGTGCTCGTCTCCCCGTTCGAGTATCATCTGCTCGACCGCCCCCGCGGTGAAATCGCTCACGACGCGGTCGACCGGCGTCCCCCAGCCTTCGATCATGATACCGGTCTGGCCTGTCGGGACGATGGCGGCGTCGTGGCCGGCGGCCCGGGCGTTCCGGGCCAGTTCCATCGTCGTCGTCATCTTTCCGACCGAGCAGTCGGTGCCGACGGTGAGGATCACCTCGGCGTCGACATCCCCTGCAATGCCTTTGCTGACCGTGAGATCCTCGGGCGGCCGGCGGACGTCACGTAGCTCACAGCCGTTTTCGGCGGCGAGGTCGGCGAACTGCTCGTCGTCTGCGAGGAAGTAGTGCAGTCCGGCGATCACGTCACAGCCACGCGTGAGCGCGGCCACCACGTCGGGTCGCCAGCTATCGTCGAAACCGCCGCCGATCGGCGCGATTCCGATGATCAGCGCGTCGACCGGTTCCGCAACTTCCCCGAAGCCAGCGACGACTGGCGCGTCCTGGACGTCGGGGACGTGCTCGTTCACTCGCGTTCCTGCTCGCTCGCGGTCGATAACGGCGGCAACGTCGTAGTCGGCGTATCTGAGGACTCCTACCGCGGTCTTTGCCCGCTCTGGGAACTTCCCGTGGGCGAGAACGGCGACGCGCATAGCCAATCCATCGGACACTGGCGACTTAATGACTACCGGTGGCGTGGCTTCTAGCTCTCGACGGCACCGAGATACTCCGGCTGGCGGGCGTACAGCGCGGTATAGCCGCCCAGAAACGTCGCTCCGGCGGCCGTGCCGTACACGACGATCTGACTGCCGGTCACCGCCATCACGGCCGTAACGCCAACGAGGCCGGTACCCGTCGCCAGGAGGGCGATGACGATCATATCGCTCAGCATCTCGTCCGTCGAGTGGTCTCCGAGATACCCCTCCCGGTCGAAGGTATCGCCCGACCCGGATCCATAAAACAAGAGAATCGGCGTCGCGAGACCGAGACCGACGGCAAGCGACCGTGGACCATCGAGCACGAGTCCCGCAATCACCGTGGTCACGCCGGCTAACACCGAGCCGAGCACGAGGCCGACCCACGGATGCGGCTGATCTCCGTTCATACAGAGCGCACGGCCGAGTAATCCTTAGATGTACTGGTCTCCTTAGATATCTGGTCCGGGGACTCAGGAGGGCTTCTCGACGTGCAGCCTTTCGGGTGATTTGCGCAACGGGCAATAGGGATCGGAACGTGCGGTGCAATTGTGAATTGAAAACTATATTGCTCGCTCGCTGTTTTCTACTTTCATGGTTTGTCGAGTTTAAAAGCTATCTTAATACAGTTATATTGTAAGATATTTACAATACAAAGAACTATACATGCAGGGTTCATACGATGGGTATGAGCAAAAACGTCGGCACGACGGATCAGCAAGTCAGAACAGTCGCCGGAGCACTCGCCGGAACCGGATCGATCGCAATTCTCGCGGGTGCGCTGTCCCTCCCCGAGATCCTGGCCCCGGTACTGGGCGTCGTCGCCATCGTGATGCTCGTAACTGCGGCGACGGGAACCTGTGGGCTGTACTCGCTAATCGGCGTCGATACCTGCGCGATGGACTCGGACGCGGCGTAATAACTTCGCTTCACTCGTTTCTGGCCTCGTCAGCGCTTTATACACCTCACACTGACAAAACACCGGCACTTCCCTACGGTCGTGCCGAGCTTCGTGCCGGCCTCACGCGTTTACCGTCACGAAACACCGTCGTTTCGCTACGCTCCACGACGTCCCTCGTTACTGCACCACACGGTCGGCAGTAACGAAACACCGTGACTTCGATTTGCTCGTTACGAGCCTCGTCAGCGCTTCACACAGTTCGCGCTGACGAAACAGCACCCTTTTCACCCCGCTAACGATAATGAGACGGTAATGGGTAGACGAAAGAAGATCGTCGAGGAGTGCGAGCGACTGATGGACGAACCGGAGAACATCCGGAACATCGCCATCGCCGCACACGTCGACCACGGCAAGACAACACTGACCGACAACCTGCTGGCCGGTGCCGGCATGATTTCTGAGGACACCGCGGGCGAACAGCTTGCGATGGATACCGAAGAGGACGAGCAGGAACGTGGGATCACCATCGACGCGGCAAACGTTTCGATGACCCACGAGTACGAAGACACCAACCACCTGATCAACCTCATCGACACGCCGGGCCACGTCGACTTCGGTGGCGACGTGACCCGAGCGATGCGCGCCGTCGACGGTGCACTCGTCGTCGTTGACGCCGTCGAAGGGGCGATGCCCCAGACCGAGACGGTGCTCCGACAGGCGCTCCGCGAGGGCGTCAAACCGACGCTGTTCATCAACAAGGTCGACCGACTCATCTCCGAACTGCAGGAAGGTCCCCAGGAGATGCAACAGCGTCTCACGGCGGTCATCCACGACGTCAACGAACTGATCCGTGGTATGACCGAGGAGATGGACGACATCGACGACTGGACGGTCTCCGTCGAGGAGGGTACCGTCGGCTTCGGCTCTGCACTGTACAAGTGGGGCGTCTCCATGCCGTCGATGCAGCGCACCGGGATGTCCTTCGGCGACATCATCGACCTCGAACAGGCCGACAAGCGCCAGGAACTCCACGAGCGCACGCCGCTGTCGGACGTCGTGCTCGACATGGTCTGTGAGCACTTCCCGAACCCCGTCGACGCCCAGCCCCGACGTATTCCGCGGGTCTGGCGTGGCGATCCGGATTCCGAACTCGCCGACACGATGCGTCTCGTCGACGAGGACGGCGAAGTCGTGCTGATGGTCACCGACATCGGTGTCGACCCGCACGCTGGCGAGATTGCTGCGGGCCGCGTCTTCTCCGGAACGCTGGAGAAGGGCCAGGACCTCTACGTCTCCGGGACGGCCGGGACGAACCGCGTCCAGAGCGTCGGTATCTACATGGGTGGCGAACGGGAGGAAGTGGACCGCGTTCCCGCAGGGAACATCGCGGCGGTCACCGGTCTGGCCGACGCTATCGCCGGTTCGACCGTCTCCTCCGTCGAGATGACGCCGTTCGAGTCGATCGAGCACATCTCCGAGCCCGTCATCACAAAGTCCGTCGAGGCGAAGAACATGGACGACCTGCCGAAGCTCATCGAGACGCTTCGACAAGTCTCCAAAGAGGACCCGACGATTCAGATCGAGATCAACGAGGAGACGGGCGAACACCTGATCTCCGGGCAGGGCGAACTTCACCTGGAAGTCATCGGTCAGCGTATCGAGCGTAACCAGGGAATCCCGATCAACACCGGCGAACCGATCGTCGTCTTCCGTGAGATGCCACAGAGCGAGAGCCGCGAAGTCGAGGGGATCTCCCCGAACCGACACAACCGCTTTTACATCTCCGTTCACCCGCTCGACAAGGACATCGTCGACGTGATCAAGAAAGGCGAAGCGAGCATGGACATGCCCGAGCAGGAACGGCGTGAATCCCTGCAAGAAGCCGGTATGGACAAGGATACCAGCCAGAACGTCGAGCACATCCACGGGACCAACGTCCTGATCGACGACACGAAAGGTATCCAGCACCTCAACGAGACGATGGAGCTGTTCATCGAGGGACTCGAAGACGCCCTCAACGACGGCCCGCTGGCCGCAGAGCCGGTCCAGGGGTCGCTCATCCGGCTTCACGACGCGCGTCTCCACGAGGACACCATCCACCGCGGTCCGGCACAGGTCATCCCTGCGGTCCGGAACGCGGCCCACAGCGCGCTGATCGACGCCGACATCAAACTGCTCGAACCCATTCAGGACGTTCGGATCGACGTTCCGAACGACTACATGGGCTCGGCGTCCGGCGAGATTCAGGGCCGACGTGGCCGCGTCGACGACATGTATCAGGAAGGCGATCTGATGGTCGTCGAAGGGATCGCACCGGTCGAAGAGATGATCGGCTTTGCGAGCGACATCCGCTCCGCGACCGAGGGTCGTGCCTCCTGGAACACCGAGAACGCAGGCTTCCAGGTCATGGCCGACAACCTCCAGCGCGATCAGATCATGGAGATCCGAGAGCGCAAGGGAATGAAGCTCGAACTGCCTCAATCGGTCGACTACATATAGCGACGCCGTCTTCTTTCTCCGTTTTCGATACGTGATAGCAACTGCGTTCGACCGTGACTACACCGGGAGATGGCGGTCGTAAAACTCGTCGATACGCTCGTTTATCCGCTCGCCTTCCTCTGATCCCCAGGGATGTCGCGAGAAGTAAAAGACACAGGCGACCAGCATCCCAAGCGGCTGGGCGAGTTCCGGTGTGACCGATGCGGTGAGTGCGATGGTAGCTGCCGAGAGCACGACCGCGATCAGTGCGTCCAACAGCCGACGGTAGACGGACATGGTCTGCTTTTACCCGCCGCGAGCAAAAAGTCGCCGACTCCGTGTTACTCGGGCACAGTCGAGAATGGCTGAACTCTTATACCTCCTCCCCGTCAGGGATGGATATGATCGTATTCGCCGAAGAATCCGCAGTCGGGGTGTTCCACGATGACTGACGACGCCGACGAGGAGGCCGAGACGGACGGCGGCCAGCATGTTCAGGCGTACACCGTCCGCCTCGAACTCGTCGACGAACCGGGCGAGCTACTGAACGCGCTGCAACCCATCTCGGAACACGGCGCAAATCTGCTCTCTATCTTCCACGAGCGGGGCAACGTGACGCCGCGGGGTCACATTCCCGTCGAGGTCGACATCGAGTGCCCGCCGGATCGGTTCGAGAACATCGTCCAGTCGCTTCGTGACGCCGGCATCAACGTCATCCAGGCCGGCGCAGAGCGATACAGCGAGGAACTCACCGTGATTCTCGTCGGCCACCTGATCGACACGGACCTCTCCGACAGCCTCACACAGTTTCAGACTACCTCGCGAGCGGAGGTCGTCGACGTTTCGCTCTCAGCACCCGAAGGAACCGAGGGCGTTTCCAGTGCACGTCTCCGGCTTGCGACCGAAGCCGACCGGGCCGAAGAGGTCCTAGAGACCGTCCGCGATATCGCCGAGGAGAAGGATATCCACGTCATCGAGCCACAGCTAGCAGGGGGGTCAGCATGAAACTCGCCGTCCTCGGTGCCGGTGCCGTCGGTCGCTCTGTCGCCGAACTCGCCGGCCAGTACGGCCACGAGGTCGTCGCTATCGCCGACTCAAGCAGTGGCGTTGTCGACAGGGGTGGGATCGACGCCGACGCAGTGCTCGACCGGAAGGAAAGGGAGGGAACTGTCGGCGACGGATCGCCCGACGACGTGCTCGCAGCCGACTACGACGTGCTCGTCGAAGCGACGCCGACGACGCTCGGCGACGCTCAGCCAGGCTTTGGCCACGTCGAGACGGCGCTCTCCCGTGACCGTCACGTCGTGCTGGCGAACAAGGGGCCGGTCGCCGAGCGATACGGCGAACTGATGACCCTGGCCGAGGACAGCGCGGGCGACGTGTTGTTCGAGGCTGCTGTCGGCGGCGCGATCCCGATCCTGTCGACGATCGACGACTTCGGTCCGGGCCAGATCACGGCGGCACGTGGCGTGCTCAACGGGACGGCGAACTTCATCCTCTCGCGGATGGCGGCTGACGGACTCGATTACGAGCACGTCCTTGCCGAGGCCCAGGACCTCGGCGTCGCGGAAGCAGATCCGTCCTTCGATGTCGACGGCACGGACGCCGCGCTGAAGTTCGTGATCCTCTCGAACGTCCTCTCGCAGGGCGAGCGCGAGTACACCCTCGACGATGCTACGGTCGAAGGCATCCAGAACGTCCCCGGGAACGCGCTCGATCTCGCGGCCGAGGACAACCGGACAGTCCGACTGATCGGCGAGGCGACGCCCGACGGGGTGCACGTCGCACCCAAACTCGTCCCGCAGAACGGCGTGCTCGCGGTGACGGGCACCAGAAACATCGTGCAGTTCGAGACGGAGAACGCCGGCGAACTGAACATCAGCGGGCGCGGTGCCGGAGGACCCGAGACGGCCACGGCAGTGCTCGCTGACGTCGGTCGTCTCCCGCCGCTGTAACCGCGTTTCCCGAGTGCGATTTCACGGCTCGTCGGTGACTTTTCCTGACAGGGCCGTGTCAACGTCACACAAACCGCATGACGGCTTCGGGATGCGCAACACACTGTATCGAAATCGTTTTAACTGCCACAGGCGAAAGAATCCGATATAGCGCCTCTGCGCGTGAGATACAACAATGAGCGACCAACATCAGAACCTGGCCATTATCGGCCACGTTGACCACGGGAAGAGCACGCTCGTGGGACGCCTCCTCTACGAGACGGGGAGCGTACCAGAGCACGTCATCGAACAGCACAAAGAAGAAGCCGAGGAGAAAGGCAAGGGTGGCTTCGAGTTCGCCTACGTCATGGACAACCTCGCCGAAGAGCGAGAGCGCGGTGTCACCATCGACATCGCCCACCAGGAGTTCTCGACCGACGAGTACGAGTTCACCATCGTCGACTGTCCTGGCCACCGCGACTTCGTGAAGAACATGATTACTGGCGCGAGCCAGGCCGACAACGCGGTCCTCGTCGTCGCGGCAGACGACGGCGTCGCACCCCAGACACAGGAGCACGTCTTCCTCGCCCGTACGCTGGGCATCGACGAGCTCATCGTCGGCATCAACAAGATGGACCTCGTCGACTACAAGGAGTCGACGTACAAGGAGGTCGTCTCCGAGGTTACTGACCTGCTCAACCAGGTCCAGTTCAGCACCGACAACGCCGAGTTCATCCCCATCTCCGCCTTCGAGGGCGACAACATCGCCAACGAGTCGGAGAACACGGACTGGTACGACGGCGACATCCTGCTGGAAGCCCTCAACCACCTCCCCGCGCCGGAGCCGCCGACGGACGCCCCGCTCCGACTCCCCATCCAGGACGTTTACACCATCTCCGGTATCGGTACCGTCCCTGTCGGACGAATCGAGACCGGTATCATGAACACCGGCGACAACGTCTCCTTCCAGCCCAGCGACGTGGGCGGCGAAGTGAAGACGATCGAGATGCACCACGAAGAGGTGCCCAAAGCAGAGCCCGGTGACAACGTCGGATTCAACGTCCGCGGTATCGGTAAGGACGACATCCGCCGTGGTGACGTCTGTGGCCCCGCCGACGACCCGCCAAGCGTCGCCGAGACGTTCCAGGCTCAGGTCGTCGTCATGCAGCACCCCAGCGTGATCACCGCGGGTTACACCCCGGTCTTCCACGCTCACACCGCACAGGTCGCGTGTACGATCGAGTCCATCGACAAGAAGATGGACCCGTCCTCGGGCGAAGTCGCCGAGGAGAACCCGGACTTCATCCAGTCCGGCGACGCCGCGGTCGTCACCATCCGACCGCAAAAACCGCTCTCGATCGAGCCCAGCAGCGAGATCCCGGAACTCGGTTCCTTCGCGATCCGAGACATGGGTCAGACTATCGCCGCTGGGAAGGTCCTGAGCGTCAACGAGAAATAAATGCAGCAAGCACGTGTCCGCCTCGCGGGAACAAACCCCGAGGATCTCGACGATATCACCGCGGACGTTCGCGAAATCGCAGACAAGACCGGCGTCGCGCTGTCGGGCCCGATCCCGCTGCCGACCAAGACGCTGGAAATCCCCACCCGCAAGTCCCCTGACGGCGAAGGGACCGCGACGTGGGAACACTGGGAGATGCGCGTCCACAAGCGCCTGATCGATCTGGACGCCGACGAGCGCGCACTCCGTCAGCTCATGCGGATTCAGGTCCCCAACGACGTCAGCATCGAGATCGTTCTCGAGGACTGAGCGGAATCCTCGATTCCACGATGGTCGAACGACATCGACGATGTCTTTCGGGACTACGCTGACTGAGCCGGACGACAGTATCCCGTCGTCATCGAGCGGAACCGCCGCACTCGCGTGCACTTTCTTCGATTTATGATCCCTGGGTAGCCCTTAGGCTGGCGCTCGCTCAGCCTTTTGTTCCTTGATTCCCTACCTGTCGTATGGCCGGGTCCCCTGATAGTCGGAGCCCAACGCTTGAGCTACTGGTAGTGATCGGCGCCGTCTTCGTCCTCCAGCAGTTGGTCGCGCTCGTCAGCCAGCCCCTGGCCCTGGGTCTGTTCACGCTCCGGGCACCGATTCTGGCCGATCCGTGGGCGCTCGTCACCAGCGTCTACGCCCACAGCGGGCTCGATCACCTGCTCGCAAACGCCATCGCGCTGGCAGTCGTCGGCTTCCTGCTCGAACGCCACACGACCCGCCTGCGGTTTCACGCCTTTTTCCTGGTGACGGGTATTGCCGCGGGCGTCTTCCAGATCGGCCTCGCATCGCTGTTCGGCGTCGACGTCGCCCTGCTCGGTGCCAGCGGCGCGGTGTTCGCGCTGATCGGCTACCTCGTCACCGGCAACCGCCTGAGCGGCCGGCTGTTCGACCGCTTCCAGCTATCGGGGCGCGTAACACTCCTGCTCTTCGTCGTCCTGGCCGGGCTCGTGACGTTCGTCACCGCCGCACCCGGCGTTGCCCTCGCCGCTCACTTCTTCGGCTTTCTGCTCGGACTCGTCGCCGGAAAGCTCAATCTGCTTCGCCCGCCAGCGACTGGAAACGCAAGCCTGAAATAGGCTTCTCCGATTACAAACAGGTGCGCGGGCTCGTAGATCAGTGGTAGATCGCTTCCTTCGCAAGGAAGAGGCCCCGGGTTCAAATCCCGGCGAGTCCACTCCTTCCGTCGCTTCGCTCCGTCAGTCGCTCCTCGCCGACCTTCGCAAAACCTTCGGTTTTGCTCAGTCCCGGCGAGTCCACTACCTTGCGGCGCGAACAAACTCGTGAGCGCCGCAGATAGTCGTCGAAGATGGGATTTGAAGCCCTGGAAGTCGCCTCCTCTGAATGCGGATATCAGGCGGTCGGGTCAGTCGGCACGACCCCGAAAGACGGGTTCCGACTCGACGGCTTGCTCAAGGACGAGGGCGAGGTCGACGGCGAGCATCATACGCATATCGGGGATGAGGATTCGGGGAGGTGGACCATCGAAGTCGTCGAGCATCTGTAGACATAGAAGCGCCCCTCGAACCAGTAATTGTGCTCAGAACGACTGAGAACCGAGTCCACTTGTCATTCTGGCCACGATGCCGGTGAAAATGACTGATACTGTCGCCCCAAGGAGAACCACCTGGTCATCTGCGTCTAGCATAGTGTCACCGACTTTGCTCGGGGTGAACTCGATTCCAAAAATCGTGAGTTCGACTGCGGCTTCATGCTGCAGTCCAAGGGCTATCAGGGACACTCCGAAAACTACAACTCCGATACAGCAGAGTAGAACGACGACCTGAAGGATCGTTCGGACCCGTATCCACAGCGTTTCGAGTTTGATCTTCAGATCACTCATGTCAGTTCATTATCTGGTAACTACTTGAAACTAGTCCAGCAACTCAAAAACGTAGGGCCTACCGGAGCCAGTCGACTTTCCCGTGTCTCGCTACTGACTCGTCGGCGAATACGCCCCTAACAGTGGGTTAAGAACGCTTCCAGATGGTTCCAGCTCCGCCTGTCGACGAGTGCTCACTGCTACGACCTAGTGCTCAACTATTGGGTGACGATTATCGGGCATGGATAGCTTCGTATCAGTAGTGCTGACGACTTGCTGGAAGGACAGGCGAGGGCGGGTGACAGATTGCTGACCCACTTCCTCATCAGGCAAGAGAACGTGCTGTGAGATGAACGCTTGGACAGACGTGTGGGTTGGTACCGAATTTTGAGCACCCAGCGAAACGGTCTCGTCCGAGCACGTACTGCGGGGCACGTGGCTCGCTACTCGCGGGAACTACGCGGGCCACGAGGAGATCAGATGGTCATGGCTGCTCCTCGACGTCAAGGCCAGCGACGGGATGCCTGCTCCATCGGCACGGTCTCGGCGGCGACTGACGGCGTTTCCGGTCGCGTGAATCGGGAGAGTCTACTTCATTTCGAACTCGGTCTGAGCCTGTCGCTTGAGTTCCGCGGTCTCCTGTGCGACCGCCAGCACTTCCTCGAAGGCGTCGTCGTACTCGCCCTCTTCGTACTCCTGGGTGTAGTCGACCGACCAGCCCTCCTCGGGGACGCGCGAGAGATAGCGGACGCGTTCGTCGGTCGCGAGGATCAGGTCGTCGGTGTGCTCTTCGTTCGGGCCGTCCGGCCCGCCAGCGCCGCGGACCATGACAACGGTGGCTTCTCGCACGCTATCGTTCGCGTCGAGCGAGTCGACGGCGTCGATGGTCAGCGAGGCGTCCGGCAGCGACGAGAGGATGGGTGGGTCGTCGTCCATACCGACGGATTATCGCGGAGCGGGAAGTGTTTGCTGACTCGGTCGGAGAGTGACCGGCGAGTACGACTTCCGCAGCGACGCGGTTCCTGATCCCACCGGCCTGGCTTGTGGATCTGCCGGATGCTTCGACCCCCACCAGTCGGGAGTCGGGTCGACGACAAACCGGGACGGATAGAACAGTTATCTAACTAACACGAACGTGAACATGTTCACTCAGTGAACGAGCGATATTAAACGAGGTGCGAACGGAAACTACGGATACGACTCGAAGCTACGGTCAAAAAGTGGACAGCTATGTTCCTTTTTGATCGGAATGTCGACGTACAATATGGAATCGGTCGTTTCGAACGCTGGGACGTAATCATTGCGTTTTTTGACTGGTCGGGTGTAGGTGGGGGTATGAGAAACGCGAAAATCGTCTGTACCATCGGCCCGGCATCGGACTCCCGGAGCATGCTTCGGAACCTCGTCGACGCGGGCATGTCCGTCGCACGGATCAACGCCAGCCACGGCGACCGTGAGGATCGGTCGGCACTGATCGACCGGATCCAGTCCGTCGGCAGAGCCACCGACGAACCGGTCGCCGCGATGCTCGACACGCAGGGCCCCGAGATACGGACCGCTGATATCGAGGGCTCGATCGAACTGGAGACCGATTCCGAGATCCGACTCTACGAGGGCGACGACGCGACCCCCGAAGCGGTCGGCCTCTCGATCCCGATTACCGGCGTCGAAGCGGGCGACACCGTCCTGTTCGACGACGGCCGGATCGAACTCACAGTCACCGAGGTCGACGGCGACGACGTCTACGCGGCGGTCAAAAGCGGCGGCGAACTGACGGCCAGAAAAGGTGTCAACGTCCCCGGGGTCGATCTGGAACTCGACGTCGTCACGGAGAAAGACCGCCGCGACCTCGCGCTCGCCGCTGAGAAAGAGGTCGATCTGGTCGCGGCGAGTTTCGTCCGCGATGCCGACGACGTCTACGCCGTCAACGAGGTCCTCGAAGAGAACGGCGCGGACATCCCGATCGTCTCCAAGATCGAGCGCGCCGGCGCAGTCGAGAACCTCGACGAGATCATCGAGGCGTCCTACGGGATCATGGTCGCGCGTGGCGACCTCGGCGTCGAGTGTCCGATGGAGCAGGTCCCCGTCGTACAGAAACGTATCATCCGCAAATGTCGCGAGGCTGGCGTCCCGGTCATCACCGCGACGGAGATGCTCGACTCGATGGTCCACGCCCGCCGTCCGACCCGGGCGGAGTCCTCCGACGTGGCAAACGCCGTGCTCGACGGCACGGACGCCGTGATGCTCTCCGGCGAGACTGCGATCGGCGATCACCCGGCCCGCGTCGTCGAGGCGATGGACCGGATCGTCCGCGAGATCGAGGGCAGCACGGAGTATCGTGAACTCCGCGAACAGCGCGTCCCCACCGCGGACAACACGCGGACAGATGCGCTGGCCCGCTCGGCACGCTATCTCGCTCGCGACATCGGCGCGAGCGCCGTGATCGCGGCCAGCGAGTCCGGCTACACCGCGCTCAAGACCGCGAAGTTCCGCCCCGGCGTTCCGACCGTCGCCGCGACGCCCAACGAGGAGGTACGCCGCCGACTCGCGCTTTCGGGTGGTGTTAGACCGGTCACCACTAGCTTCGTCGAGCAGGGTTCGGACAGACTGATCGAGAACGCCGTCCAGTCCGCTATCGACGCCGGCGTTACCGAGAGCGGTGACACCGTCGTCGTCCTCTCGGGCATGATGACCGAGTTCGAGGACGTGAGTTCGACGAACCTGCTCAAGGTCCACGTCGCCGCCGAGACCGTCGGATCCGGCCGCGTGGTCGTCGACGGACGTGTCTCGGGACCGATCGTCGAGACGAAGGACGGCGATCTCTCCTCGGTGCCTGAGGGTGCGATCATCTCGCTGGGACCGAACTTCGACGGCGAGTTCTCCGGCGAGACCGAAAAACTGGCTGGCATCATCGATGCCCGCCCCGGAATGACCGGCTATCCGGCGATGGTCGCACGCGAACTCGACATCCCGATGATCAGCGGCGCGCCGCTGGGCAATGCCGTCGAGCGACTCGACCGAGTGACGGTCGACGCCGAGCGTGGTGTCGTCTACGGCGGCGACATCCTCCGCGCACGCAGGGACGTCTCCGAGCGATAGTCGGACGGAGAGCCGCGGTCTTTTGCCGCTGGAGGGACAACCGAAGGTATGACCGACGCTAGCGACGACTCGGCGGGCAACAGCGAGTCCGACGAGACCCCTACTACGGGGAGTGCAACTGATGGAGGCCAGTACCCCGAGCAGACCGTCGACGACCCACCTCCAGAGCAGTGGCAATTCGACGTCGAAGACGTCGACAAGGACGGTGTCATCAAGACGACGATCGAGCCGGAATCCGTCGACTGGGAGAACGCCGCTTTCGTCGTTCTCGGTGTCGTCCTCGCGCTCTTGATTCTCGCGCGGACCGTAACCGTCTTCGCCTGACTGGCGGGGCTGCACAAAGGTTAATCGGCCACGTACCCAAGGGAGGGTATGGTCCTGCAGGCTATCGACGCCCCAACGCTCCTGGTGATCGCAGGCATCATCCTGCTGATGATGGAAGCGATGGCTCCCGGCGCTAATTTCATCGTTCTCGGAGTTGCTCTCCTCGTCGCCGGACTGTTAGGGCTTGCAGTCGGCAGCGTACTGGGTGGTACCGTCTCGACGCTCGTACTCGCCGGCATGGTGCTGATAACCGGTGCCGCGACGTTGTTTGTCTACCGCGAGTTCGATCTCTACGGCGGGACCGAGGCCGGACAGACGAGCAACTCCGACTCGCTCACCGGCCAGACTGGCTACGTCACCGAACGAGTGACGAAGACCGACGGCCAGATCAAACTCGAAGACGGCGGCTTCAACCCCTACTTCCAGGCTCGTAGCATGGATCAGGAGATCGAGGAGGGGGCGGAAGTGATCGTCGTCGACCCCGGCGGCGGCAACGTCCTCACCGTGGACTCGTTCGAGCACCTCGATGAGGACGAAATCGACCGGGCGCTCGCGCGTGACCGCGACGTCGACAGCGACGCGACCGAGGGCGAGACTGCCCAGTCGGATGAAACCGGTCAGCCAGCAACTGGAGAGCCGTCCGAGAACGCCGAAACCGAGCAAGCGACGGAGTGAGCACTCCCGATACTGACGGCTCATCGACAGGAACGAAAAGGATTTTTACGTGCGCATCCGCAATTATTTATATGGCAGTTACAATAGCCCTGGTCGGAGTTGGTCCAACGCTGTTGGTCGGACTCGTCCTATTGCTTGCGATCGTCACCGTCGCGAGTATGGTCGAAATCGTCGACGCGTACGAGAAACGCGCGTTGACCGTGTTCGGTGAGTATCGGAAACTTCTCCAGCCCGGTATCAGCTTCATCCCTCCGTTCGTTTCGCGTACGTACGCGTTCGATATGCGAACGCAGACCCTCGACGTTCCACGTCAGGAAGCGATCACGCGGGACAACTCCCCGGTGACGGCCGACGCCGTCGTCTACATCAAGGTCATGGACGCCAAGAAGGCGTTCCTCGAGGTCGACAACTACAAGAAGGCAGTCTCGAACCTCGCCCAGACGACGCTCCGTGCCGTGCTGGGTGACATGGAACTCGACGACACGCTGAACAAACGCCAGGAGATCAACGCGAAGATCCGTCGCGAACTCGACGAACCTACCGACGAGTGGGGGATCCGCGTCGAGAGCGTCGAGGTCCGCGAAGTCAACCCCTCCAAGGACGTCCAGCAGGCAATGGAACAGCAGACCAGCGCCGAACGCCGTCGCCGTGCCATGATCCTAGAGGCGCAGGGTGAACGCCGCAGTGCCGTCGAGAAGGCCGAAGGTGACAAGCAGTCCAACATCATTCGCGCGCAGGGTGAAAAGCAGAGCCAGATCCTGGAAGCGCAGGGTGACTCCATTTCGACCGTGCTTCGTGCGAAATCCGCCGAATCGATGGGTGAGCGCGCCATCATCGATCAGGGGATGGAGACCCTCGAAGAGATCGGGAAGGGCGAGTCGACGACGTTCGTCATGCCCCAGGAACTCACCTCGATGATCGGTCGCTACGGCAAACATCTCTCGGGTAGCGACGTCCAGCAGGCCGATGGCTCGCTGGAGAGTCTCGACTTCGACGACGACACCGCCGAACTGCTCGGCCTCAACGATATCGAGGAGATCCTCGGTCAGATCGACGAGGAAGCCGAGCTAGATATCGAGGCCATGGAGGAAGAGGCCCAGAAGATCAAGGAAGGCAGTGCCGGAGCGGACATCAAGAGCGCGGACGAAGTCGTTACCGAGATGGACAAAGAAATCGAGGAAGGCGAGGTCGAACTCGAAGAAGACGTGTAGTAACGACGACCCGGCCGACACTTTTTTCGACTGTGTAGATGCGTTCCGGGCCAGTACCACGCCAACTGGCCCCCGGACATCGGTACCATATGACCCGAAGCGGTTTTATTACGGAGTCCTCTATACCGCAGTAGATGTCGGATCGTCCAGTCGACGAGGGAAAGCGCGCGACGTTGCGCCGATTCGCAGCGCTCGGAGCAGCCAGCCCGCTCGCGGGCATCGCCGCAGGGTCGGAGGGCGACGCTGACAACGCCCGTAGCGAACCCCGCTCCGCTATCGAGGGCTACCTCTCGACGACGCCCGGCGCGCACTTCTCGAAGATCCGTGACGATCTCCAACTCGGTACCGGCGAGGCCCAGCACCACCTGCGCGAACTACTGGAGACCGGCCGCGTCGAGACGCGCCGGGACGGCGACTACAAGCGATACTTCCCGGCCGAGCGCTTTTCCACGTTCGAGCAGGTCGCGCTGGGCTATCTGCGCCGTGAGACCCCTCGCGGCATGATCATCGAGTTGCTTCGCGACCCCGACGCAACTGGCAGCGACCTCGCCGCCGCTCTCGACGTTTCGGAGCCAACTGTCAGCAAGTACGCCAGCAAGCTAGAGAGCGCGGGACTGCTCGACCGCGAGTCAGGCTACGCAGTCGTCGAACCCGAGACGGTGCTAACACTCGTCGTTCGATACGCCGACTCGTTCGGGCCGGATGCGCAAGCGCTGGCGGCCGATGCGGACGGACTGATCCAGTTCGACCCCTGAACCCCCCCCCCCGAAGCCTCTTGATTTACGCAGTCACTTTCCAGGTCGTACTCGACGAGTAGCCCCACTTTTCGACGTTGATTCCCACCGCGCCCTCCTGAATCGCGGTCATGTTCGCCCCCACTTCTTTGGCGGTCATGTCCAGCGCGTCGCCGATGTTCCGGGACTTGAAATAGGTCTTGGTGGCCACCTTCTCGCGGAGGTGTTCGAGAATCCGACGCTGCTTCTCGCTCAGATCCAGTTCCAGCGCGTCCTCAGTGGCGGTCGTCGCGGCGGTCGTACTCATACTACAGGAGATGGGGTCGACACCCTTAGCGGGTTTGGTACGGACGGCTAACTCGGCGCAGTCATGCGATTTTGACACCACAACCCCCCGGAACGAACCCCCGGAGTAGCCCCGTTGGTACGGCTGGTTAATCGCTCATCGGTCGTACTCGCTCGTGACGAACGGACCCAGCGCGCTGGCAACGGCGTGGACGAGCGCGGAGCGTCGCGAGATAGCGTTCCCCGTCAGGACGCCAGCCGCACCCTCCTGCTCGGCGACGTCCGACCGATCCAGTTCGTCGTCGAGAATCGGCCCGAGTTCCTCGCCGGCGTGCAGACGCTCCCCGATCCGCGTGGGCAGGGGTATCGTCGGCCCGCCGCCGCGGACCAGCTGATCGCCGTCGGTGACTGCGGCCCACATGATCAGCGAGAGACCGGGTGTTGCCTCAGTCTCCTCGACACCGCCCTCGATGCCAACCGCCAGATCGTAGTATCCGGCGTCGATTGCCCGCGTGGCACGGTTCTCGGCACCCTCGATGGTCTCCGCCTGGCCCCACGGCTGTTCGGGAACCCCGGAATCGACGGCGATACTCTCGACCTGGACGCCAGGGATACCGGAGAGAGCGTCTTCGACGGCGCTGATCTTGACCGGATTCTTGCTGCCGACAGCGACACGCATTGCTGATGGGCAGGTGCTCGGCGGAGGTGTAACCAACGGTTCCGCTCGCCGGTAACAATGAGTTCGCGCTACTCGCGGGGGTTGCTCGGGTGGTAGTCGGTGTCGTACTCGCCGAGGTCGCCGTCGACGCGGTCGGGGTTGATCCGCCCCGAGAGCAACATGAAGTCCACGAGGGTCAGCGCGAGCATCGCTTCGACGACCGGAACGCCTCGCGGTGGAAGCACGGGGTCGTGGCGGCCGATGACCTTCTCCTCCTTGAGTTCGCCGGTCTCCCAGTCGGCGGTCTGCTGGCTCTTCGGAATCGAGGTCGGGGCGTGAAGCGTCACCTCGCCGTAGATCGGTTCGCCGGTCGTGATGCCGCCCTGAAGGCCGCCGTGATCGTTCTCGACAGGCGTGGGGGTGCCGTCGTCGTCGAACTCCCAGTCGTCGTTGCGCTCCTTGCCGGTGTACTCGCGGGCCTCGCGACCGAGGCCGAACTCGAACGCCGTCGTGGCGGGCACGCTCATCATCGCCTGGCCGAGTCGTGCCTCGACCGAATCGAATCGCGGCGCACCGAGTCCTCGCGGGAGTCCTCGAACCTCGAAGTAGATTGAGCCACCGATCGAGTCGCCCTCTTTCTGGTACTCTTCGATCAGTTCCTGCATCTCGGCGGCCGCCTCGGGGTGGGCACACCGCACGTCGTTCTCCTCCGAATGTTCGAGCATCTGCTCGAAGGAGACCTCGGGCGCTTCGACATCGCCGATCTGGTTGACATGCGCCTTGAGTTCGACGCCTTCCTGTTCGAGGAGTTTCTTTGCGACGGCACCAGCAGCGACCCAGTTCACTGTCTCGCGCGCCGAGGAGCGCCCGCCGCCGCCCCAGTTTCGCGTGCCGAACTTCGCCGAGTAGGTGAAGTCGCCGTGTGAGGGCCGGGGCGCGGTGATGAATGGCTCGTACTTGCCAGACCGGGCGTCCTTGTTCTGGATGACCATTCCGATGGGCGTGCCCGTCGTGTAGCCGTCCTGTGTACCGCTTTTGATCGAGACGGCGTCGGGTTCGCCGCGGGACGTCGAGATCATCGACTGTCCGGGCTTGCGCCGGTCCAGGTCGCCCTGGATGTCCTCCTCGGAGAGTTCGAGGCCTGCCGGACACCCCGAGATGGTGACGCCCATCGCCTCACCGTGACTTTCGCCGAACGTGGTCACCTGAAAGAGGCGACCGAATCGATTCCCGTTCATTATCGTTCACTGAGGGGGCCGGACATTTAGATGTTGCAATACTGCGCCCCGGTCCGACAGTCAGATCACACCGGTCTGTTTGGCGACCTCCCGCGCGGCCGTCTCGTCGATGCCGTCGCCCAGGATGGTGTAGCGGTCCCGGATCTCGTGGGCGGTCGTCAGCGCCTCGATCACTTCGTCCTCGTCGAGGTTCAGTTCCGCCGCAGTCGTCGGGGCGTCGATGTTCGCCAGCGCGTCACGGATATCCCGCCAGAGACCGTTCTCGCCGCTGTGCAGGTAGGCGGTCATGATCGATCCGACGCCGACCTGATGACCGTGGCTCGCCCGGCCCGGCGCGATCCGGTCGAGTTGGTGCGAGAAGAGGTGTTCCGCGCCGCTGGCGGGCCGTGAGGAGCCAGCGATGCTCATCGCGACGCCCGAGGAGACCAGCGCCTTGACGACGATCCAGGAGGATTCTTCGAGGCCGGGCCGGATCGAGTCGGCGTTACCCACCAGCATCTCGGCGGTCATCTCCGAGAGTGCGGCGGCGTACTGGGAGTACGGCGCGTTCTTGAGTCGGTAGGCGAGTCGCCAGTCCATCACCGCGGTGTAGTTGCTGATGATATCCGCACAGCCAGCGGTCGTTAGCTCCCAGGGCGCGTTCGCGAGGATTTCGGTGTCCGCGACGACGGCCAGTGGTGGCTCGGCGGCGACGCTGTGGCGGGTCCCTTCCTCTGGAACCGAGCCACGATTGCTGACGATGCCGTCGTGGCTGGCCACCGTGGGGACGGAGACGAACCCGCGGCCGACGTCGTCGCTCGCCATTTTCGCGATGTCGATGGCCTTGCCACCGCCCAGACCGATCAGGAAGCCGGGGTCGACCTCGCGGGCACGGTCGATCACCCGCTCGATGGCGTCGAAACTCGCCTCCTCGACGACGACGACCGCCGGCTCTTGATCCCACGACGCGAACTGGGACATGATCCGATCGCCCGCGATTTCGTATGGCGTCGGACTGGTGACGATCAGGGGCTGGCCCCGCAGGTGGAGCTCCTCGATGGCTTCTGCGGTCTGCTCTAGAACGCCGTGGCCGACGAGGACGTTCCGGGGGAGCCGGATCCACGTCGATTTATCGAACATACCCGAAGCGTCTCAGTCCAGCGTGAAATGGGTTTCTCCGTTTGCCGGGAGTGGTCGGGTGTTTCTCGGCGGGTCCGGCAATCGGGGCACGAACCGAACTACTGCGCTTCGAGCGCCGTCATGATCCGAGACCGGTCCGATCAGAGCGTATCCAGCACACCCAGCACCCGTTCGGTGTCCGTCCTGTCCGGACCGTTCTCCCGCCCCATCCGGTCGCTCGCGAGATGATCTTCGACGGCGCGTTCGTATCCCTCCTCCACACTGATCGGATCCCAGCCCAGATCGGCCAGTTTCGACGTCGAGAGGATGTGTGGGTACGACCGGTACAGCGGGAACTCCTCCATCCCGATGCCGGCGGTCGCCAGTTCGCGCTCGCCCGCGGTGACGATGTCGACGTCGGCGTCCTCGACACCGGCCGCCGCGAGCGTCTCCGAGATGGTCTCGACAGTCTCGCCGAGCGTGAGCATCCGACGGTCGCCGACGTTGTACGCCTCGCCCGTGTCGCCCTCCTCGGCGACGACCCGGAGCGCCTCGGCGACGGCCGAGACCGAGACGCGGTGCCAGACGTTCGAGCCATCGCCCGGGACGAGGACGCGGTCGTGATTCAGCACCCGGTCGATCCAGTAGTCGGTGCGTGCGGTGTAATCGTGGGGGCCGTAGACGATACAGGGCCGGATACTCATCGCGTTGACACCCCGCTCGGCGGCGGCGAACACCGCTCGGTCGCCCTCGGCCTTTCGCGGGCCGTAGCTCTCGGGTGAGTCGTCGAGTGCCTGCTTGTCGGTACACTCACAGAGGCGCGTCTCGTCCTCGCGTTTCGGAATCTCCTCGTCGCCGTACGCTGAGCCACTGGAGATGTAGACGTAGGCGTCCACGTCATCGAACACACGCGTTGCGGTCCGGACCTCGCGGGGCTTGTACGCCACGCAGTCGATTACGATGTCCGGGTCCAGCGCGGCCGCCTCCGCCATGTCGCTATCGTCCGTGCGGTCCCCCTCGAAATGGGAGACTGCGTCGGTGTCCACGAAGGGATTATCGTGGTTCCCGCGGTTGAACACGGTTACCTCGTAGTCGTGTGTCAGGAACTCCTCGACGGCGTGACGGCCGATAAAGCGCGTCCCACCGATGACCAGAACGTGGTCGGCATCGTCCATGCCTGTGGCTTCGCCGCGGACCACAAAACAGTGCCGGAGGCCGCTTCCGTCGCACGGGTGGTTGTATATTCAAGCCGTATCGTTATAGGTAATGGCTACAAACAATACCATGCACGGGTTCGGACGGTCCGGATCCGCTGGCTCTGACATGGCCACAAAACGGGGCCTAGCCCCGTGATTTTCGCGCATCGATTAATCACCCGCATAGTTATACATACGGCTTTCATGTAGGCTATATGATTGCAGAATTGCGCTCTAACGGATCTATGCTGCAGTCGGCGCTGTCGGATGCACCGCGGATGACGGTACAGTTTGATCATATGACTGCAACGGATACAGTTCCGCCCCGGAAGTTTTTCTGGGCACGCGGGGGCGACTTCGAGGCCTTCGAGGCGGGGTTAGACGATGATCCATCCGTTCGGGACCCCGAGCGGATCACGAAGACGCAGGATGGCAGATACTATCGGGTCGTCTATCCCTCAAACCACCCTGACATCGAGGCCCATCGTGCGGCCGTCGAACTGGACGTAGTCGTCCTCGATGCCACATCGAGCGGCGACGGCTGGACCGGTCGCCTTCGGTTCCCGGATCGCGGCTCGCTAAACGACTGGTGTGACCGCTGTGAAGCCGCCGGGATCTCCGTCGATGTCGAAGCGGTCTACGATCAGGAGCGCCAGCCACCCGAGTGTCCCTACGAACTCACCGATCAGCAGCGGGAGGCGCTCGTGGCCGCGGCGGGCAACGGCTACTTCTCCATCCCTCGGGAGACGTCGCTGGCGGGCGTCGGCGAGGAACTCGACATATCGAGCCAGGCGGCATCCGAGCGGTTACGGCGTGGAATGGTGACGCTGATCGAAAATACGCTCTGCGAAATCGAGGAGTAGTCAGTCAGTCGTCGCTCGAAGCCAACCGACCGCCCGCTGCGGTCGCCTTCGGCGTTGCACTGGACGGGAGCGTATCGCGGACGTCGTCCGCGCCGTCCTCGAGCACGCGCGAGTAGGCGTCGGGCATGATCTTGACGAACGAATCGAGCAGGTCGTCCCAGTTATCGAGCACCCACTCGGCCTTTTTGCTGTCCGTGTAGGCCGCGTGGTTCTCGATCAGACGGCGCAGCATCGGAATGTCGCCGTCTTCCAGGTCGTGTTCGACCGAGACCATTCCGCGGTTGACCGAATCCGGGAAGTCGCCCTCTTGATCGAGCACGTAGGCGATACCGCCGGACATCCCGGCCGCGAAGTTCCGGCCGGTGTCGCCGAGCACCGCGACGACGCCGCCGGTCATGTACTCACAGCCGTGGTCGCCGACGCCTTCGACGACAGCCTTGACGCCCGAGTTTCGGACGGCGAAGCGTTCGCCCGCCATGCCATTGACGTACAGTTCGCCCTGAGTCGCGCCATACAGGGCGACGTTACCGATAGCCATGTTGTCGGCTGGGTCGTAGCTGACTTCCGACGGCGTCGAGACGGTGAGTTTCCCGCCGGAGAGTCCCTTGCCGACGTAGTCGTTGGCGCTTCCAGTCAGATGCATCGAGACGCCGTCCGCGAGGAACGCCCCGAAGCTCTGTCCGGCCGTCCCGTGCAGGTCGACCGAGATCGAATCCTCGGGGAGCCCGTCGCCACCGTACTCGGTCGAGACGGCGTTGGCGAGGGTCGCTCCCACCGCCCGGTCGGCGTTCGAGATGTCGGCCTCGACGGCGACCGGTTCGCCCGTATCGAGGGCGGGTTCGGCGGCCTCGATCAGTTCGTGATCTAGCTGTTCGTCGACCTCGTGGGTCTGTTCGCGGGTCTTCCGGTGCTGGTCACCCTCTGGCTCGTAGAGCACCTCCGAGAGGTCGATGTTCTTGGCTTTGGGGTGGTCGACGTCGGTACGCTGGTCGAGCAGGTCGACCCGGCCGATCATCTCGTCGACGCTCTCGAAGCCGAGTTCGGCCATGATCTCGCGGAACTCTTGGGCGATAAACGTCATGTAGTTGATGACGTGTTCGGGTTCGCCCGGGAACCGGTTCCGAAGCTCCTCGCGCTGGGTGGCCACCCCGACCGGGCAGGTGTTCTTGTGACACTGGCGGGCCATCACACAGCCTGACGTGACCAGCGAGGCCGTCCCGAAGATGTACTCCTCGGCACCGAGCAGGGCGGCGACGGCGACGTCGCGGCCGGTCTTCATTCCGCCGTCGGCGCTGACGCGGATGCGGTCCCGGAGGTCGGTCTCGACGAGCATCTGGTTTGCCTCGGCGAGGCCGAGTTCCCACGGCAGACCCGCGTTCTTGATCGAGGTCCGCGGGCTCGCACCGGTTCCGCCGGAGTGGCCCGAGATGTGGACCACGTCGGCGTTGGCTTTCGCGACGCCGGCCGCGATGGTACCGATCCCCGCCTCTGAGACGAGTTTAACGTTGATGTCGGCGTCGGGACTCGACGCCTTGAGGTCGTGGATCAGCTGTTTGAGGTCCTCGATGGAGTAGATGTCGTGCAGCGGGGGCGGCGAGATGAGGCCGACGCCCGGCGTCGCGTACCGGACGTGTGCGATCATCTCGTTGACCTTCATGCCGGGCAGGTGGCCACCCTCGCCGGGTTTCGATCCCTGCGCCATCTTGATCTGGAGTTCGTCGGCCTCCGAGAGGTAATGCGAGGTGACGCCGAAGCGGCCCGACGCGACCTGCTTGACGGTACACTCCTTTTCGGTGCCGAAGCGCTCCGGTGGTTCGCCGCCCTCGCCGGTGTTCGACTTCCCGCCGAGGCGGTTCATCGCGATGGAGTTGTTCTCGTGGGCCTCCGGCGAAAGCGATCCGAGACTCATCGCGGCCGTCGAGAACCGCTGTACGACCTCGTGAACCGGTTCGACGTCTTCGACCGGGATCGACTCCTGTTCTTCGGTCTCGAACTCGAGCAGGCCGCGGAGGGTCTGCAGCGTCTCCTGCTGGTTGTTGATCTGCTCGGCGAACTCCTTGTAGCGCTCGTAATCGCCCGAACGCACCGACTGCTGGAGGATGCCGACCGTGTCCGGGTTCCACTGGTGGTGGATCCCGTTCGAGCGGTGCTCGAACTCGCCGTAGCGGTCGATCTCCGGCTCGTCGTCCCAGGCGTTCTTGTGGCGGTCGGTGAGATCCTGTTCGATCTCCTCGATACCGATCCCCTCGGTACGGGCCTCGGTGCCCTCGAAGTACTCGGCGACGAAGTCGGAATCCAGGCCGACAGCCTCGAAGATCTGTGCGCCCTGGTAGCTCTCGACTGTCGAGATGCCCATCTTGGCCATCGTCTTCAGCAGGCCGTCCTCGACGGCGCCGACGTAGGCGTCGACAGCCGTTTCGATCTCCGCGCCCTCCTCGCCAGCGACGATGTCGTCGATGGTGCGGTAGGCGAGATACGGGTCGATTGCGTCCGCGCCGTAGCCGATCAGCGTCGCGAAGTGATGGACCTGCCGCGGCCCCGCCGACTCGACGACGAGACCGGCGTGGTTGCGAAGTCCGTTCCGGACGAGGTGGTGGTGGACCGCCCCCGTCGCGAGCAGTGCCGGGATCGGCACCTGGTCCGACCCCGTCGAGCGGTCCGAGAGGACGATAATCTCGTGCCCATCACGGATCGCCGCCTCTGCGTCCGCGCGGACGTCTTCGACCGCCGCCTGTAGGTCGGTGCCGCGGTCGTAGGTCATGTCGACGACTGCGGTCGAGAGACCATCTAGCGCGCTTTCCTTGATCGCTTCCGTCTCGGCGTCTGTGAGAATCGGCGAGTCGACGATGAGTTGGCGGGCGTGGGCCGGCGACTCGTCGAGGAGATTACGCTGGTGGCCGATCCGGCTTTCCAGACTCGTCACCAGTTCCTCGCGGATGTAATCGAGCGGCGGGTTCGTCACCTGTGCGAACAGCTGTTTGAAGTACGAAAAGAGAGGGCGGTTGTAATCCGACAGCACCGACAGCGGCGTGTCGTCGCCCATTGAGCCGACGGGATCCTTGCCGTCTTTCATCATCGGCTCGATCATGTTCTCCAGTTCGTCGTGGCTGTACCCCTGAGTGGCCTGGTGAGACCGCAGTTCGTCGATGTTGTTGCGCGGGGCCAGGTCTTCGAGGTCGGCGATGTCGCCGATGTGGACCTGCTGGTCGTCGACCCACTCGCCGTACTTCTCGTCGGTGAGGCTCTCGAACACTTCGTCGTCCGGAATGACGCGTCCCTCGTTCGGATCGGCGAGGAACAACTGTCCGGGCTGGAGACGGCCGCGCTCTTCGATGTTGCCGTAGTCCGGTTCGAGCGCGCCGGCCTCGCTCGCCATGATCAGCGTGTTGTCGGTCGTGACGTCGTACCGGCAGGGCCGAAGCCCGTTGCGGTCGAGCACCGCGCCGACCCGTTCGCCGTCGGTCGCACAGACGAGCGCAGGGCCGTCCCACGGTTCGACCAGCGAGGCGTGGAAGTCGTACCAGTCTTTCCGGTCGTCGTCCATGGTCTCGTCGCCGCGCCAGGCTTCGGGGACGAGCATCCGCAGGGCGTGGGGTAGCTCTCGACCGTCTTCCAGCAGCAGTTCGAGCGCGTTATCGACGCTCGCGGTGTCGGACTGGCCGGGGTCGTTGATGATCGGTTTGAGCGTCTCGACCTCTTCGCCGAGGTGCTCGCTTTCGAGGTCCGTCTCCCGAGCGCGCATCCAGTTGATGTTGCCCTGAATCGTGTTGAACTCGCCGTTGTGGATGATGTTCCGGTACGGGTGGGCGAGATGCCACGCGCCGAGCGTATTCGTCGAGAACCGGGCGTGTACCATGGCGAACGTCGATTTGACCTGCTCGTGGCTCAGATCCGAGAAGTACTCCCCGACCTGATCGCCTTTGAGCAGGCCCTTGTAGACGAGCGTTTGCCGGTCGAGCGAACAGACGTAAAACCGATCGCTCCCGTCGGGCGACTCGTCCTCGACGCTGTTTTCGAGTTCTCGCCGGGCGGCGTAGAGTCGTTTGTCGAACTCGTCGTCAGTCAGTTCCTCCGGCGGCGAGACGAAACACTGCCACGTCGCCGGTTCGGAGTCCAGCGCGGTCTTGCCGATGTCGCTGTTGTCAGTGGGAACGGAGCGCCAGTGGGCGACGTCGAGGTCGTAGTCGGCGAGAACGCTCTCGACGATGTTTTTCAGTTCCGACTGTGCACTGCCCTCCTTCGGGAAGAATATCGAACCGACCGCATACCGCTCGGGCAGTTCGGCATCGACGACCGCAGAAAAGAACTCTCGTGGCGTCTGGAGCATTACACCTGCCCCGTCACCGGTGTTCTCTTCCGCTCCAGTCGTCCCCCGATGTTCGAGGTTCTCCAGCAGTTCGACGCCGTCCGCGACGACATCGTGAGAGCTACCGTCGTCAAGATCCATGACGACGCCTACACCGCAGTTGGACCGCTCGTCGGTGGGGTTGGCGAGACCCCCCGACCGGTCCGTAGTCGATTCACGTTGCTCAGACATTGTATGCGATAGTGAACCGCTCCCATAAGACGCTACTCCTGAATGACTAATGGTTTTATATACACATGCAAGGGGATATAAGGCATTTTATCTACATGGTTAATACTACTTATTGTGAAAGTCCACCATGATTTGATGCGGTAAACTCGATACTCACCCAGAAAAATAGCGGTGACGGCGCAGTGTCTCAGAGGCTACTCGAATCGTCGTCCGTCCCGCCGTCAGAATCGTCTCCAACTCCGCTGTCATCGTCGCCCATGCCGTCGTCCTCGTCGTCGTCACCCATTCCATTGTCTTCGCCGTCGTCATCGGCTTCTGCCGTCTCCTCGACAGCCGCACTGGGTGTAAGAGCGTCGACATTCAGCAACAGGTCGAACCCTGTATCGGAGTCGCCCATGCCTCCGGAGTCGCTGCCGTTGTCTTCGGAGTCGCCTATGCCTCCGGAGTCGCTGCCGTTGTCTTCGGAGTCGCCTATGCCTCCGGAGTCGCTGCCGTTGTCTTCGGAGTCGCCTATGCCTCCGGAGTCGCTGCCGTTGTCTTCGGAGTCGCCTATGCCTCCGGAGTCGCTGCCGTTGTCTTCGGAGTCGCCTATGCCTCCGGAGTCGCTGCCGTTGTCTTCGGAGTCGCCTATGCCTCCGGAGTCGCTGCCGTTGTCTTCGGAGTCGCCCGCTCCCGCAGAATCGCTACCGTTGTCTTCGGAGTCACCCATGCCTCCGGAGTCACCGCCCTGTTCCTCGAGGAAGCCGACGGCGAACGCCGAGTAGACGACCCCTGCGTCCAGTGTAACGTCGAAGTCCGCAACCGACTCATCCTGACCCGCTTCGCGAACTTCGAGGGTGTACTCGCCTTCCGCAACGTCGAAGGTCTCGGAGTTACCAAACGTGAGGCCCTCGACAAGGGGGTTATCGTCGGCGACAATGTCGACCTCCGGCGCATCGGGTGAGGCGTGAACCGCGCGAACTCGGCTATCGCCGTCCGCGAGTTCGCTGAGGTCGGCTTTCTGTACACTGAGTTCTAGCTCTTGGTCGGCGTCCTCGGCCGCCTCCCCTATGACAGCGGCGGTTACGATGCCCGTAGAGACCTCGATCTCTTCGTCGATGACGGCGTCCTCCGTGGGGTCGACATCGCTGCCCGCTCCGTCATCGCCGCCCATACCGTTCCCGTCGTCCCCTGTTCCGGTACCGTTGCCCCCTCCGTCGTCGCTGCCTATTCCGTCCCCGTCATCCGATCCGTTGCCCGTTTCATTACCGTTGCCGTTACCCACTCCATTGCCCTCGCCCGCTCCGTTGCCCGTTCCGTCGCCGCTACCCATTCCAGTACCGTCGCCCGCACCGTCGGCCCCCCCGACTGGGACGATCTGGACCGTGTACTCCCCCTGGAGCAGTGCGAGGTAGTCGCTAAAGTGTCGGAACGCGACGTCTTCGAGCACGCGAGCGCCGTTTACGAACACGTCGACGTTCGGTGCGTCCGGCGAGGCGTGCACTGCGTTCACTGCCGCGAATTCGGCATCGCCGTCGCCGTTGGACTCCTCGGTGTCGTCTTCCTCATCGTCTTCCTGTTCGTCAGCGAGCGATACACCTGTAGCCGAGAGTACTGCTGCTGCACCGGTTCCAGCAAGCACTGTTCGTCGTGTTACGTCTGTCGACATGACCCGCTTGCGACTACAGGAGCCTCGCAAAAACCCGTAGTTAGTGGAAATATCGCGGTTTGATTGGTTAAACTGTACGACGCCTGCTATCGGTTGACGAGCGACAACAGGTTTGCTTGTCTCTGTAATATGCATTAACGAGCGTTAGCCCCTCACTGTAGGCGTTACTGAGCGTTAACTCGTCTCTATACGCGTTACTGAGTATTAGATCATCTCTATCAGCATTAGTAAGAATTTGCTCGTCTCTGTTAGCGTTGCTAAAGGTTCACTCGTCCCTGTTAGCGTTACTAAACGATCGTTATCCGAACGCAAACAATCGCGCGCGCCGGCGTTTCGGCCTGCTCACAGGAACCGGAACGTTTCGAGGTTCTTCGGCGCAAACGTCCGGATGTTGTGCTCGTGGTAGAGCGCCGAGGAGAGGTCCTGCGTCGAGGACTCGTCGCCGTGGACACAGAGTACCTTCTCGGGTCGGGGATTCATCGTCTTCACGAAGTTCATCAGTCCCTGACGGTCGGCGTGGCCGGAGAAGCCGTCAACCGTCTCGACGTCCATATTCAGACTGATCTTCGAGGCGCGCCCGCTGTCGGCGTCGTTCATCGGCACCTCGTCCCAGCCGCTTTGGAGGCGTCGGCCGAGCGTCCCCTGGGCCTGATAGCCGACGAAGGTGAGCGTACTTTCCTCCTCGCTCGCGAGGTGGCGAAGCCAGGACATGATCGGTCCGCCGGTGACCATCCCCGACGTCGTGAGGATGATACAGGGGCCACCGTCGGCGACCTCCTGACGTTCCTCCTCGCCGGCGTCGATGTGGTTGAACGCATCGGCGAGGAACGGGTTCTTGTCCTCGTGGAAGATCCGATCACGCAGGTCGTCGCGCAGGTACTCGGGGTAGGTGGTGTGGATCGCCGTCGCCTCCCAGATCATCCCGTCCAGATGGACCGGCATCTCCGGGATGTCACCGCTGCGCATCGCCTCTTCGAGGACGAGCATCATCTCTTGCGACCGGCCGACCGCAAAGGCCGGGATCAACACCTTTCCGCCGCGGTCGTAGGTGTCGTTGATGACCTGCTTGAGCCGGTCTTCGGCGTCGTCCTGATCGGTCTGGTAGTCGTTACGACCACCGTAGGTCGACTCCATCACGAGCGTCTCGACGCGCGGGAAGTCGTTGACTGCGCCGTTGAACAGGCGAGTATCGTCGTAGTGGACGTCGCCGGAGAAGGCAACGTTGTAGAGGCCGTCGCCGATGTGGAAGTGGGTGACGGCGGAGCCCAAAATGTGGCCCGCGTTGTGCAGCGTCAGCTTGACGTCCGGCGCGATATCGGTGACGTCGCCGTACTCCAGCGGGATGGTGTGTTTGATCCCCTCTCGGACCATCTCGGAGTCGTACGGCGGCGTTCGACCTTCCTTCACGGCGACGTCGAGGTAGTCGAGCTGGAGCAGGCCCATCAGGTCGCGCGTCGGTTCGGTGGTGTAGACCGGGCCGTCGTAGCCGTATTTAAAGAGAAGCGGCATGAGCGCGGAGTGGTCGAGGTGGGCGTGCGTGAGCACGACAGCATCGAGATTCTGTGCGCCCGCGCCGAGGGCCTCAGGTACCTGCAGATACGGTACCTCACCCTCCGCGCCGGGCTTGTCGCCGCAGTCGATGAGGATCCGGGTCTCGGGCGTGCTCAGGATGAACGCCGCACGGCCGACCTCGCGACAGCAGCCAAGCGTCGTGATGCGGACGTACTCGTCGTCGGACATCTCCTCGCGGTGGATCTGCCGGCCGACGCGTTCGAGGATGTCACGGCGCTCGTCGCGTTCCTGCTTGAGGAAGTTTCGGACGTTCGAGACCGTCGAGGACTCTATCGGGGGCGTCCGGACGACTTCGGGCGTCCAGCCGACCTCCTTGGTGATGTCCCGGAGCGTTGAACCGTGACGGCCGATCACCATGCCGGGTTTCTCGGCTTCGATCACGACTTCGCCCGTGTCCTCGTGGAAGTCCAGATCCGTGACGCCGGCTTCGTCCGGAATCACGTTCATCACCTGCTCTCTGGCGTCACGCGGGCGTTCGAGGGCGTCCGGATCGGGGCGGACGGTGATGCGTTTACGCAGTTTGCTGGCGAGTTTCCGGATCAGGTCGCCCTGCTGCGCGAACTTCTTCGGATCGCGCGTATAGACGACTAGCTCTGGCCCCTCGTATTTGACATCGGAAACCGTGATATCGGCTGGCAGTTCACTGGTAATCTCTTCGTGTAGGTCGTCGAGTTGTCGATCAACGGAACTCATAGTGGAAACGTCATAGTAGCGTGGTTCGTCCCAGCGACTGTGGGATCATCTGCCCGGGCCTCACTGGATCGTTCGTAAACGAATGAGCGCTTGCGCCACCGCAAGCACGCCAGTAACGGGTGAACACGACGAACTCGCGTCACGCCGTCGGATAGCCACAGGGTAGGCATACTGGATGATCGGTGTCTCTGGGGGATATGATCCTGGTGTATCGGGCCCTTCCCGCACACTCTGCGAGAAGGTCCAGGGAAAACCCGCTTACTCGGCAGTACTCGCCCCGCATTATAAAAATCTTCGCAATATTCGAGGTGAGCCCCCGATTCTGAGCCCGCAAACCGCACAGATGAGGGGCTGAGAGTTAACCGACTCCGACCGAATTGGTGGGTATGCAACTGACGCCCGCTATCGTCGAGCGCGAGTACGAATGGGTTCGCGCACGCGACGAAGCCATCGTCGATCTGATCAACGATACCCGCTCCGAACTTGGAACGGCCTTCGAGACGGCGGTCGACCCAGTCGACAGTGAAACCTACCGTCGCGAGGTCGACGCCGTATTCGCCAACGGTGACCTCGCCGTCAACGTCGCGGCACTCGTCGCTCTATTGCGTGATCTGGACGTTCAGGACGACTACCCCGGATTCGTCGTCGACGAGCTTCTCGGTCGACAGCTTGCGGGTATGATCGCGGGGAACCAGCCGCTCGGCCTGCTCGGCGAGGCGACGTTTCATTACGTAGATATTCATCATCATCCCCCGGACGGGGACGCCGGGAGCGATGATCTCGACGCCGCGTTGGCGGCCGGCTTCCAGACGCGGCTCCCGGGCTGGAACTGGACGGCGACGGCGTCCCCGTTCGCGGTCGCACCCGATCAGTAGCGGTTCAGCCGCGAACCGTCACTCGGCGGCGATGGTATACGCCGCGTCGAGATACTCCACGATACGGTCGACTAGCCGGTCGTCGTAGGTCCAGAACCCGAAGTACTCGTCCGGCGAGCGCTCCTCCGCGAGCAGCGCACAGGAGTTCTCTCCCGAGGGGTCCCGGTAGAGGACGAACCAGACTCTCCCGATGTCGTCGTCGTCGACTGCGACCGTCCCCAGATCGGTGCTATCGAACGGCGTCCAGTCGGGTCGGCCGTACACTTGGACGTCGAGTCCGGTCTCCTCGGCGAGTCTGCGGTATGGCTCGGCCTGCGAGCGAAAGACGGACATCGACTGAAAGCCGGCGTGGAGCTCACCCTGCCCGGCACGCCACGCCCGGTCTTCGATCTCGCGAGACGTCGCGAGCAACTGCGTACGGTCAGTCGTCGCAAACGGGCTGTTCCGGAACAGCCCCAGGAACTGCCTGTACGCCGTTCGGTCAGTGTCGTCGTCCCAGGGCTCTCCGGTCGGTGGCTCGTCGACGCTCGTCAGCACGTCGAGATGACAGAACCGCAGGGCTCCGTCACGGTCGACGACGGCAAAGCCGGGCGACAGTGACGACGGCAACGGTTCGTAATCGATCTGTACGTTCCTGTTGATGAACTGGGAAACGACCTCCTCGCGTGGTTTCGGACTGAATATTTGCACCGGCACCTGTGTATGCTCGACCGTCGCGATGAGGCCGCGAAGCGACGACACGGGTACAGCTACTACTGGATCGGCCTCGAACTCCGGTCCGGCAGGCTGGGTCTCCCCGGACTCCCCCGGTCGGTCTTCGGATGCGTCGGCATCGTCCACGAGGGCGAACAGCCCTTCCGGAAACGTATCGATGGCCACCTCCCGACTTTTGGCGTCGTATTCGATCAACCCGGCCTGCTCTAACTGCGGAAGATGGACGTGATGTAGCTCGATTCTGGTTCGGCGGTAGTCGGCCGCGGTCGCTAGCTGTCCCTCTCCGTGGGTCGACAGTCCGGTAGCGATCAGCGCGAGTCGGTCGACCGTTGTCGTCTCCGCTGCATTTAGATAGCGGAGGACGGACCGCCGTATGGGCTCCGTTAATGATTTCATCACACCCTTCGGTGGGTCCTCTATCGACTGCATATCTTCTGCCCGCCCGTTATAACGGTCCCCCATGCATGTCGTCTATTCTACATTCATGTGACTCTTGCGGTGATTATTGCCGTATACAGAACTGGTTCGTGGAGCGAACCGATTCCCCCGTAGACCCGGTCGCCGCTCGTCCGCCCGGATCGGTTCGTCTATTACCCCGGACGGATACACACCGTACAATGAGCGAGCAAGAACTCGGTATCACCGAGAGCAAGGAGTATGCGACCGGCGACTGGTACGCCGAAGTCGTCCAGAAGGCGAAACTCGCAGATTACGCCCCGATGGGCGGATTCATCGTAACGCGCCCCCGCGGGTACGCCCTCTGGGAGGCACTACAGGACCGACTCGACGGCTGGTTCAAGGAGACCGGCGTCACGAACGCCTACTTCCCGATGTTCATCCCGGAGAGCTTTCTGGAGCGCGAAAAGGACATCGTCGAGGGGTTCGATCCCGAAGTGGCGTGGGTCACTCACGGCGGCCACGACGAACTCGAAGAACGCCTCGCGGTCCGGCCTACCAGCGAGAGCATCATCGCGCCCTTCATGGCCCAGTGGACTCGCAGCCACCGCGACCTCCCGCTTCGCCTGAACCAGTGGTGTAGCGTCGTCCGGTGGGAAGCGACCGAAACGAAGCCGTTCTTCCGCACCAAGGAGTTCCTCTGGCAGGAGGGCCACACCGCACACGAAGCCGAGGACGAGGCCTGGAACGAGACGATGCTCCGCCTCGATCAGTACGAACGGCTCTTCGAGGACGAACTGGCCATCCCGATCATGCGCGGCCGCAAGCCCGAACACGACAAGTTCCCCGGCGCACACACCACGACGACCATCGAGGCGCTGATGCCCGACGGCAAGTCCGTCCAGAGCGCGACGAGCCACTACCTCGGCACCAGTTTCGCAGAGGCGTTCGACCTGACCTACACCGACGAGGACGAGGAAGAGCGGGTCGCCCACACCACCTCGTGGGGGCTCTCCTGGCGCTCGCTGGGCGCGTTGATCATGACCCACAGCGACGATCAGGGCCTCGTCCTCCCGCCGACGATCGCACCCACGCAGGTCGCTATCGTCCCGATCTGGCAGGAAGACACCAAAGAGGAGGTCCTCGAGTATGCCGAGGGGATCGCGGGCGAACTCGAAGCCGCGGGCATCTCGGTCGATCTCGACGACCGCGACGAGCGCAATCCCGGCTTCAAGTTCAACGAACACGAACTCAACGGCATCCCGATCCGCTTCGAGATCGGCCCCCACGAGGTCGAAGACGAGGAGGTCACGCTCGTCCACCGCCCCGACGGCGAGTCGATCGTCGAGGACCGCGAGGATATCGCGGCCACCGTCGAAGCCCACTTCGACGACGTCTACGACAAACTCTACGACGCCGCAGCGGAGAACCTAGAGGAGAACGTCCGCGAGGCCGAAAGTCCCCCCGAGATCCTCGGCACCATCGGCAAGCACGGCGGCTACGTCGAGTGTGGCTGGTGTGGCGACGAGGCCTGTGAGACGGTGATCAAAGACGAGATCGCCGCCGAAATCGTCATGTGCCCGCTGGATCGTGACGAAGAACCCGCTCAGGAGGAGTGTGCGATCTGCGACGACGCCGCCGAGGAGACTGCGTACTTCGCCCGGACGTACTGAGTTACTACCGCTTCCCTACTCTGTGTCGCTCGGATCGACGACCTCGCCGGTATCGGGATAGACGCCGACCTGATCGCAGACGTCGGCCATCGGGCAGGCGTCCGGATCCTCCAGACACGCGGGCTTGCGTGCGGTGCAGAACTCGCGGCCGAACTGGATCGTCGCCGTGTGCCCGAACCCACATTTTTCGGCTGGTACCTCTCCCTCCAGGACTTCCCGCACCTCCTCGTGGTCGGCGACCGGCGGCGCGATGCCCATCCTGCGGTAGATCCGGTGGACGTGGGTATCGACCGGAAAGACGCCGCCACGTCCACCCGCAAACAGCAGGACGCAGTCGGCGGTTTTCGGCCCGACGCCGTGCATATCCAGTAGAACGTCGCGGACCTCGGCGGGCAGTTCCTCACGGACAAAGCCGTCGAAGGCCTCGCTCGAACCGTACTCCTCGACGACGCGGGCGGCGACCTGCTGGATCACCTTCGACTTCTGGTTGTACAGTCCCGCCGAACTGATCGTTTCGGCGAGTTCGGAGCGCTCGGCGTCTGCGAGCGACACCGCGAGGTCGCCGTCGCCGCCGTAGCGGTCGATCAAGGCGTCGTGGGCTGGCTGGCTGGCCTTGTCGCTCGTGTTCTGACTGAGGATCGTTCGGACGAGACACTCGAAACCGTCACGGCCCCCGTAGGCTTTCTGCCAGTAGCGCTCGCCCAGTCGGTCCACGACGAGTTCGGCACGGGTCGCAGACTCGTCCGGGTCGAACGACGCGGTCTGTCCGCCACCTGCAGTGCCGCCACTGATGTTCTCTGCCGGTTCGGGGTCCTCGGTCATGGCTCGGACATATGGAGTCGAGCGACTTCAGCGATCCGGAGGAGACACGCTATCATACCGCTGATGACCTCCTCTCTGAATGCCGAGAAACCCGTCGCTCCGACTTTCCAAACGGTTTATACCGTTCGGTTGTTAATCCCGCGGTATGGCGAAAACGCAGAAAGAAGTTCGGGATCTGCAGGAAGGTAACTACCTCATGATGGACGGAGAACCGTGCAAGATCACCGCCTACAGTACGGCAAAACCGGGCAAACACGGTAGCGCGAAGGCCCGGATCGAAGGCACGGGTGTCTTCGACGGCCAGAAGCGGAGCCTCTCTCAGCCCGTCGATGCGAAGATCTGGGTCCCGATTATCAACCGGAAACAGGGACAGGTCGTCAGCGTCGAGAGCGAGGACGTCGCGCAGGTGATGGACCTGGAGACCTACGATACGATCACTATCAAGACCCCCGGCGATGTTGACCTCTCGCCGGACGACGAAATCGAGTACCTCGAGATGGAAGAGCAGCGCAAGATCATCGAATCGTAGATGTTCCCTGGTGCCGTCGCGGAGCGGGAAGCCGCTGACTACGTGATCGTCGGCGCACCGCTCGACGTCTCTACGACGTTCCAGCCCGGCACCCGATTCGGTCCGGACCGACTCCGGCAGTTCGCCCGGACCTTCGACGACTACGATTCTCACGCCGACTCTCACTTTTCATCGCTCGACGTCCACGACCACGGCGACGTCCACGCCTGGGACGACGCCGCGGAGTACCTCGAATACCTGGAGGGTGTCGTGACCGACGTCGAGTGGGACGATGCCGTTCCCCTCCTGCTGGGCGGGGAACATACGGTCACTGTCGCAGCAGTACGGGCGCTCGATCCGGACATCTTCGTCTGTCTGGACGCCCATCTGGACCTGCGCGAGGAGTACGACGGCAACGAACTGAGCCACTCGACGGTGGCCCATCACGCGCTCGAGGTGGCCGACGAGGCGATTATACTCGGTGCGCGCACCGGCAGCGAGGACGAGTGGGACCGCGCCGCTGACAGCGACGTGACTGTCGTCCCGCCGGAGGATGTCGGTGGCTGGACGCCCCCAGCATCGCTGGCCGACGAGTCGGTCTACCTGAGTGTCGACGTCGACGCCGCCGATCCAGCCTACGCCCCGGGAACCGGGACGCTGGAACCGTTCGGCCTGACCGGGCGTGAGATGCGCGATGTGGTCCGTTCCGTTGCTCCCCAATCGATCGGCTTCGACATCGTCGAGGTGAACGACCGCGACGACGGGCAGGCGGCTACCCTCGGTGGGAAACTCCTCCGAGAGTTCGTGTTCACCCACGCCAACCGGTAGCGGTCGGTCGACTTCGCGGGGAGAGCAGTCCGATCCAGACCACAACGCCCTTTCTCCCGCTTCCCGAACCGACAGCCATGCAACTGACCGAACTCGTCGAGCGGTTCGACGACCGCCTCGACACCGACGCGTACGCGGATGTCGACGCCAGTGCGAACGGCCTGCAGGTCGGTCCCGAGGAAGGATCGATCGAGCACGTCGCGTTCGCGGTGGATGCTGGAGTCGAGACCATCGAGCGGGCCGCCGCGGCCGGAGCCAACGCGATGGTCACCCACCACGGCGTCGTGTTCGGCGGGATGGAGCACGTCACCGGTCCCGAGTACGACCGGATCGAAGCGCTGATCGAGAACGATATCGCCCTCTATGTGTCCCATCTCCCGCTTGACGGGCACCAGGAACTGGGCAACGCCGCGGGAATCGCCGACCTGCTAGAGCTAGCTGATCGCGAGCCGTTCGGCACGGTTGGCGGGGAGTATATCGGACAGCGTGGGCGTCGCGGCGAGCCGATCACTCCGGCCGCACTGGCCGACTCGCTGGAGCAGTCGCTGGACACGGGCGCGGGCGACGTCCAGACGCTCGCGTTCGGCCCGGACCGGATCGAGGAGGTAGCGGTCGTCACCGGCAGCGGCGTCGACTGGCTCGGCGCGGCCGCCGAAAGCGGTGCCGACGCGCTGGTTACGGGCGAGGGCAAGCAGAAGGCGTACCACCTCGCACGCGAGCACGGGATCACCGTCGTTCTCGCGGGCCACTACGCGACGGAGACCTTCGGCGTTCGGAACTTGCAGTCGCTCGCCGAGGAGTGGGGACTGACGACGACGTTCATCGACGAGCCGACCGGTCTGTAGCCGGTCGGCTACCAGGTGTCGCTACTGGCACTCTGGCGAACAGGTGACAGGGCCGCCGCGACGCGGGGCGTCACACACCCGCCTTGCCCGTCGTCGCGGCAGTTCGCTGGGGCATACCGCCCGTCGCCGCGGGTTCGTATATAAACCTGAGGCGTACCGCGGTTCGACCCGCCGGTCTCACTTGACGACGAGTGTCAGCGTTAGCTCCGCGCCGCCAGCAAGCGCGTCGACTATCTCGTCGTCGATGCCGATTGCGCCGTACTCCGCGTTCACCATCACCGTCCGCTCGTCGACGTACTCGCTCGCGCGGGCAACGGCGCTGCGGTCGCTCTCGAAGTTGAGTTCGGGATGGCCGCTGCCGGTCACGGACTGAGTCAGACCGTCGACGTCGACTGTTGCCGTGATCGTCGCGTCGGCGTCCTGGCAGGCCTCGACGAACGCGTCGTCGAAGGATGCTGGCGCTCGGTCGGCGTCGATAGCGAGGATACAGTCGCCTGCAGGGGTGAGAAAGTCGTCAGTCGTCACCTCGAACGTGCTGGCGTGGTCGGCGCTGACGTGCTCGTGACCGACAGCGGAGATGCGTTCTTCCATACGGCTGGATAGCCCGAGGGGGGTCTTCAGGCCGTTCATCTCCGGCGGGATTCGGTCAGTCTTGGACGACGGTGACCGTCACCGCGCCGCAGTCGCACTCGTACGCACGGCGGGTTCCGGCGTCGGTCCGCATCGAGAGCATCAGGTGCTCATCGCCGAGCGCGACGTCGCAACCATCGGCCTCGCACGCACAGTTTAGCTGTTCGAGCATACTACCGACTGCTCTCCCGATCATAGTTAAACTAAGCCGTCCCCGGAGTGAAAGTGAAAGTAAAAGCGAAAGTGAAGACGAACCGGGGAGGGCAAGACCTATTTCGGTGCCGGACACTGGCTGGTAACAATGTTGGGTCAGTGGCTGGCAACGCCGGTCGAACCGAACGAAGAGAACGAGCCACCGACCATGGAGAACCCCCAGCCAGTTGCGGTGCCTGGCCGTCCGACTGCGCTGGCTGGGGCGGACGCCGTGGCATACAGGACGACCTTCTCGGATCCCCGTGACGCGGACGAAACGCGGGCGACCCTCGAACTGAACGGGCTTTACGGGCGCACACGGATCTGGCTCGATGGAACCTTTCTCGGAAGCCACGAGTCGTATTTTACCCCCGCACGGTTCGAGTTCGAGCCGTCTCAGGAGAACGAACTCGTGGTCGAATGTCGTCGACCGACCGACGCGTTCGGGGGCATCTACGAGACCGATCTGCTCCCTGCGGACCGACGTGTGCCCGGGATCTGGTGGGATGCAACGGTCGAGCCACACGGGCCCGTCGCCATCACGGATCTGTCGGTAACCCCCCAACTGGGCGACGACGGTGCGGCGATCCACGCGTCGATCACCGTCGACGCGGCCGAACCGGTCGACGACCGGATCACCCTCTCGCTCCGGCCGGAGGGCTTTCGCGGCGGCGGTACGATGGAGCGCGCTCACGTGGAGGCCGCGGCCGGCGAGCGCGTCGTGGTCGAACGGCGAATCGACGTCCGCGACCCGAAGTTCTGGTGGCCACGCGGGTTCGGCTCACAGCATCGGTACGCCGTCCACGCCAAACTCGGCGAGCAAGAACGGGTCGCCACGACCGGGTTCAGTAGGATCACCTACGACGAGGACGGACTGCTGGTCAACGGGCGTTCGGTGCCAGCCCGGGGGTTCAACGTCCTGCCGGGTGCCGATCCCGGGGAGACGGTCGAGCGGGCACTCGACGCCAACGCCAACCTCCTCCGGGCGCACGCACACGTGCCATCACCCGAGTTCTACGAGGCCTGCGACGAGGCCGGTCTACTCGTCTGGCAGGATCTCCCGCTGACCGGGCCGGTCGAGTACGATCCCGAACGCGGTATCGAGGTCGGATCGGCGCTCGGAGAGGCCTGTGAGTCGTATCCGAGCGTCGCCGCATACGGCGTCCACGACGATCCACGCTCGCCGTTCGACACGCCGCTCGGGTCGGGTCGAGTCGCGCGGACGCGAGTACGCTGGCGCGCGTGGCGAACCTCATTCGATCGGACCTCCGCCGACGCCGTCGCGGACGGCATGGAGACGGACCGGCCCGTTTTCCCCGTCTCCGGACCACCCGGGACGGCCCCCGACGCCGCACATCTCTATCCTGGCTGGGAGTACGGCACCGCCGGGGATATCGGCTGGCTCACCGACACCTACCCGGGTATCGGCGATGTAGTGACGGAGTTCGGCGCGGGGTCGCTAACCGATGTCGACGATTCCCCCGGCGTCCACGCGGCGTTCGAGGGACTCGATGGGACACCGGTCGAGACCCAGCGCGAGCAGGGACGGACCCTCAAACACGTCGTCGAGGCCTTGCGGCGGGACGGCACCGACTTGCTCGCCGCCTTCTCGCTGCAGGACGTCCGTCCCGGCGGGGGAATGGGTGTCGTCGACGCGGCCGGCCACGAGAAAGCGAGTTTCGACGCGATTGCGGCGGCTTACGAACCCGTGCAGGTCGTCGCGGACGAGCCACCGACGGGGGGTGCCGTCGGTCTGACGCTTCTCAACGACACGCACGATCACGTCTCGGGGACCGTCGAGTGGGTAGCAGGGAGCCGGACGGGGACGGTCGATATCGACGTAGAGCCGCTGTCACGCGCTTCGGCCGGCGGTGCGAAGATCGATAGGGACGCCGACGACCTTCGGCTCCATCTGACAGGAGACGGGCTTGACGTTCGGAACCGGTACCAGTTGTCGTGAGCGCCGGGGGGGTTCCGCTCGGTGATATATCCCCTCGATTACGAGTGTGGGGTTTATATACTACGCTAATGTCTTGGTAACGGCTAACACGTCTTCTCAGGCCCCGTGCTAGCTATTTTCACCCTGATAATCACCGATACTTTTAAATTGGATGGGACAGTAGTAGGAGATACCAGAACGTCACCGGCGTTCGGGTAGTATCGCTCGCAGACCAACATGACAGGAACTGCTTATTATCGACCCGTCACAGTTCGTCTGAGCGATTGCTACTCACCGGTGCGGGTATGGCACAGAGGTTTGAACAACACATGGTAGACGCACAACAACTCGACGATTCAGACAACGTCGAACTAACAGAAGAACAGCTCGAAAACAATTCAAAAGGACAGCTCATTAAAATCGCCGGTCAGCTACGGGACCGACGTAACGAGCTGAACCAGCTCGCATCGGACCGAGCCTCGAAACGGGACGAACTCAACGCGAAGACGCGTGAGAAGGTCGACGAGGCACAGGAACACCGCGAGAAACGCGACGAGCTTAACGAGAAGGTTCAGGAGCACAAAGAGAGCCGGAACGAGCTCAACGCGAAAGCAAACGAGCTGTTCGACAAGGTCGAGGAAATGAAGTCCGACCTCGAACTCGACGAGGGCAAGGACCTCGAGGATCTCGAAGAGGAGATCGAGGAGCTCGAATTTAAACAGCAGACAGAAGTTCTCAGCACCGAGGACGAACGCGAGCTTATCGAGAAGATCGAGGCCAAACGCGAGGAGTATAGCCAGCGCAAGGACAAACTCAACCAGAACGACGAGCTAGACGACCTCGTCGAGGAAGCCGAGGAAGTCCGATCGGAGGCCTCCCAGCACCACCAGAAAGTCACCGAACTCGCTGACAAGGCCCAGGAACATCACAACCAGATGATCGAGGCCTACCGCGAGGCTGACGACATCCGCGACGACGCCGACGAGATGCACGAACTCTTCGTCGAGGCCCAGGAAGCGGCCGACCAGCACCACGAAGACTTCGTCCGCGTCCAGAAGCGCCTGCGCGAACTCGACAAAGAGGAAGAAGAAGAGCGCAAGACCGAGCGCGAGAAGGAAAAAGAGGAAGTCGAGCAGGAAGCCGAAGAGATCTACGAGCGGTTCAAAGATGGCGAGACCCTCGAAACCGAGGACCTGATGAAGCTGCAGAAGGCGGGTCGACTGTAATCGGTATCTGCTGATTCTCTGCGGCGTTTCTGATCGTGACTGACCAGTGGCATCGCCGACTGTCGCGCCTGCCACCTAGCCAGTCGAGTATCGTGGTTTTATCACCGACCGACCACCTACACCGGAGTATGACAGGAGGTGTTGCCAGTGGATAATCCGCTTCGGATGCTGGCACAGGTTGGGATCGTACTGATCGGCGCAGTGATTGCAGGCCTCATCGGCTATGAACTGTTCGTGGTCGTCCCGGATTCGACGGCTGAACTGCTCGGTATCCTGCTCGCACTGGGAGCCGTCGGCGTCGGCATCAAACTCGCCGGCAACGCCGCTAGCTCGCTGTTCCCCGGCTACAACGTCGCCGAGGTCGCCGTCGAGGGGCCGATCACGCGCGACGGAGGCGGCGGACCGCTACCCACACAGCCCATTTCGACGCCGGCCGACGACATCGTCGACCAGATCGAACGGGCCGATGCGGACGACAACGTCGAGGCGCTGCTGGTACGGCTCAACACGCCCGGCGGCGAGGTCGTTCCGAGCGACGACATCCGAATCGCGGCCGAGGAGTTCGACGGGCCGACGGTCGCCTACGCGCAGGACACCTGCGCGAGCGGCGGCTACTGGATCGCCTGTGGCTGTGACGAACTCTGGGCGCGAGACATGAGTATCGTCGGCAGCATCGGCGTGATCGGCTCGCGAGTCAACGCGAGCGAACTGGCCGACAAGGTCGGTGTCTCCTACGAACAGCTCACCGCGGGCGAGTACAAGGACGCCGGGACGCCCCTCAAGGAGTTCGAGGAGGAAGAACGCGAGTATCTCCAGAGCCTGATCGACGACCTGTACGGCAACTTCGTCGACCGGGTTGCGGCGGGGCGTGACCTGGACGAGGAGACGATCCGAGAGACGGAAGCCCGGATCTACCTCGGCGAGGAGGCCCTCGGCATCGGGCTGGTCGACGAACTCGGGACTGGCGAGGACGTGCAGGACGCGCTGGTCGACCGGATAGAGGCCGACTCGGTCGACGTCAAAGAGTTCGAACCGGAGCGTGGCCTCCCCGCACGGCTTCGCGGCGGCGCGAGCGCGGTTGCGTACTCGCTCGGCGCGGGCGTCGCCGGCGTTCTCGGTGAGGACGGCGAGGTCGACATCCAGTTCCGGTGAACGGTCGTAGGAGTTTTTATTGCCCCCCGTACATGATGAGTACATAGTGACAACGCTGGTCGTCTGTGTCGACCGGACCGACGATGTCGGCCGCAAGACAGGACTCTCGACTCCCGTCGCGGGGTGGGAAGCCGTTCAATCGCTGGTGATCGATATGGGGCTTGCCGATCCGGAGGACTCCTCGGTCAACAGTCTGCTGGAGTCCCTGCGGGTGACCCGTGAGCTACGCGACGATCACGACGACGCCGTCGTCGCGGTCGTCTCCGGTGCCAGCGATTCGATGGTTAGCGCGGATCGGGCAGTCGCCCGCCAACTCGACGACCTGATCGAGGAGTACGACGTGGAGTCCGCAATCGTCGTCATCGACAGTGCCCAAGACGAACGGCTCGTTCCCGTCGTCGAGAGCCGTCTCCGGGTCGACTCGGTGGACCGCGTCGTGGTGCGGCAGGCCCGGGATATCGAGTCGACGTACTACCTACTCAAGCAGTTCCTGGCTGACGAGGAACTCCGACAGACGACGCTGGTGCCAATCGGCCTGGCGCTGATCGTCTTTCCGGCGCTCTCGATCGTTGCTGGCCCGGCAATGGCACTGGCGACGATCACGACTGTCATCGGCACCTTCCTGCTGTACAAGGGGATCGGTATCGACGAGTATCTCACTCGGCTCGCACGGCAGGCCCGAGACTCGCTGTACTCCGGGCAGGTGTCGGTCGTCACCTACGTCGTCGCGGCGGGGCTGACACTCGTCGGTGTGTTCGCCGGCGTCCTCGCCGTCTCCGAACTCTCCGATCCCGGGAGCGCGTTCATCCAGTCGATGATGTTCGCCTACGCCAGCGTTCCGTGGCTAGCGCTGGCCGCGCTGGCCGCCAGTACCGGGCGACTGCTCGACGAGGTCATCCAGGACGAGAACGTCCGCCCCTCGTTTCTCAATCTCCCGTTCGTCGTCATCGGCATCGGACTGGTCGTCCGCGGCTTCTCCGCGTACTTTCTCGAACGCGGCGGCCGGATTGGCCCCTTCGAGATGCCCGACGTCTCGCTTGGCGTCGTCTCTGTCGAGGGGTTCGCGCTGAGTGTGGGTAACCGACTCGGCGTCTTCGTCCTGCTCGGCGTGCTGATTAGCGTCGTCGGTATCCGCGTCGCGATGTACTTCTCCGGTTCCAGGTTAGAGGACGCGGATGTCGCGGAAGCGGAGGCGTGACGCCTTCGACGGGCATTTGCCCACGTGGTCGGTACTGGCTGTATGAGCGACGACAGCGGTCCTGCCGACGGCCACTGGGTGAGCCTCTACTCCGGCGGGAAGGACTCCTCGTGGGCACTGTACCAGGCACTCGAACGCGACCTGCCGGTCGGTCGACTGCTGACGGTCCACCCCGGCGGTGACTCGTACATGTACCACGTCCCGGCGACCGATCTCGCGACCCTGGCCGCCGAGAGCGTCGGCATCCCGCTGATCGATGTCTACCCCGACGACCTCGACGCCGACGCGGCCGAGGACTCGGGCGCGCAGGGCGACCGCGAGGTCGAACCCCTGGAGGCCGCGCTCGAAGACCTCGACGCCGAACTGGAGGGTGGCGTCGCGGGCGTCACCGCCGGCGCTGTCGAAAGCGAGTTCCAGACCAGTCGGATCGAGGCGATGGCCGAGCGCCTCGGCATCGAACTCTTCGCGCCGCTCTGGCAGCGCGACCCCAGAACGCTCGCCGACGAGATGCTCGATGCCGGCTTCGAGATTCGGATCGTCCAGGTCGCCGCCGGTGGCCTCGACGAATCCTGGCTCGGACGGCGACTCGACGCCGACGCGCTGGACGAACTGGAGACACTGCACGACGAGTACGGCGTCCACATCCTCGGCGAGGGCGGCGAGTTCGAGACGCTGGTGACCGACGGCCCGCACATGGATCAGCCGATCGAGCTAGAGTACGAAACTGAGTGGGAGGGCACGCGGGGACGTCTTCGGATCACGGACGCGTGGCTGGGCGAGTAGTACGTCGTCAGTCGTCCGTCTCGTGATCTCCGTCGCCCCGGCTACTCCGTCCCAGAACGGCGAGTAAGAGGGCAGTGATGGTTCCGACGATACCGAATCCCGTGAGTCTATCGTCGGACTCCTGCTCGGAACTGCCCGAAGGGGCCGTCTGTTCGGGATCCACCGTCGGGTCTATCTCGAAGGTGGCGACGACGCCGGCGTGATCGGACGGCCAGAGAGTAACTGATTCGTCGTCGAGAGATACGCGATCGTCGGTAGCAGCGCCGACGCGTTCGATGGCGGTCGGGTCGGCACCACCGCGGTAGAGGACGGCATCGACGCGTCGCGAGAGCTGTGATTCGTCGTTTGTCAAGTCGTCCTCCTGACAGCACGTGTAGCCGTCGGCGGTCGGCCGCAACGTAGTGTGCGCGTCCCAGAACGACTCCGTCAGCAACTCGTAGGTAGCGGTCTCCGCGCCGGGGCCACTGTTGAAATCGCCAGCGAGCACGACCGGGCGGTCCGTCGGGAGCACCTCGACCAGTTCACCGGCCTGGCCGCGTCGCGAGGAGGCTTCGGACGGTTCGAGATGGGTACTGGCGACGGTGACGTCTGCGTCGTCGAGCGATACGTCTACCGTGCAGTACCCACGGTTGATATCGGCCGTGAGTCCACCGACGGATACCGAACGGGCCGCCTCGAAGGTGTCGCCACCGGTCCCGAGTATCTCGGTATCCGCCTGCACGAGTACGGCCACGCGGTCGGTCAGCCGTACGTCGATCGTCTCCTCGTCGACGTCGGCCGGAACCTCGATATCGGTCGTGACCTGCGAGGTCGCAACCTCGTACTCTAGCCCACGCTCCGCGAGCGCCGTGGAGAGAGCGTCGAGGAAGTCGACCACAACGTCCGATGCACTCGGAGAGGGGTTGTTCTGGAAGTTGCTGGGACGTCGCGTGCGAACGAGCATGGCCTCTTGCAACCCCACTACGTCGGGGCTGGTGGCATCTATTTCGGCGGCGATCGCCTCGGCACGGGGGGCGACCGGATAGCGCCTGAGATCCGCAAACAGTTGTCCTGCGGTCTGTTGCACGTCCGCGAGCGAACTCGCGCCGTCGAGATCGAATAGCTCGACACCAGCCGCGAGATTCCGCGTCATCACTGAGAGAGTCCCTGACGCCGCTGTGGGGGACGCGAAGCCGGACGCAGCGACGACGCCCGCGGTGCCCGCAACAAACCCGCGGCGGGAGACAGCAGAATGTTCACTGTTACGCTTCGGAATCATACAGATGCAAGCCAGCTATGTGAGTTTGTAATGTAGCGTATACTCCAGTGCGAGGGTTGAGTCGGAACTGGATCAACCGAGTAGAACGAGATTACTAGCGTCTGTTCCTATTAATCACGTCGACGACTTCCGTTTCCGACCGATCGAGTCCTACTCGGACTCGACGACCTCTATCCCGCGGTTGTTCACCGCCGCGGCGTCGAGACCGACCTCTTCGAGGAACTTTTTGTACTCGCGCTCGCACTGCTCGGCGTCCTGTTGCTGGTCGGAGGCGTGGTCACAGAGCGCGGCCAGATCCTCGGGGACGTCGTTCGTGTAGACGATCCAGTGGTTGATCAAATCGCTGAGTCGGCGGATCGGGCTGGTGAAGTGACCGTATATCTCGAAGTTGAGCGCGTGGTGGCCACCGAACGGGTCGTTCATGTATCTCGCGCGGGGCATCACCTTCATCACGGCCCACTGGATCTTGTCGAGTTGGCGACCCGGCGCTTCCTCAAGGGTGGCGTTGACGGCCTTGCGCGGGTCGTCCCAGGAGCCAGCGGGGATCGAGACGCCGTCGAGTTCCTGTATCTCCTGAAGCGCCTTGTCCCACTCGTCGGGGCTTGGCTGGGGATGGACCCGGTACATCGCCTCGACGCCACGGTCCCACATTAGCTGGTGGGTAACGGCCTTGTTCGCTTTCAGCATGCACTCCTCGATGATGGTGTGGGCGCGGTCCCGGGCGGGGTTCAGGACGAGCGAGCCGTCTTCCTTGCGCTGTTCGTGCATCCGGTCGGCGACCTCCCAGACCATCTCGCACTTCTCGGCGAGGTCGACCTCGGGGTCTTCGAGCAGTTCGTCGGCGGTCTCCGGGTCGTCCAGCAGGGTCTCGGCCTCGCCGTAGGTCAGGCGGGCGTCGCTCTCGATGACCGACTTGTAGATGTCGATGGTCTCGTAGGAGAGGTTCTCCTTGTCCAGATGCATCTCGACGGTGTGTGCGAGGCGGTCCTCGTTGGCCACGAGCGAGCAGACGGTCTCGGCGAGCACCGGCGGGAGCATGTGGACGGTGTATGCCGGGAGATAGACGGTGTTGCCCCGCTCGACGGCTTCGTCCCACATCTTCGTGTCGGGGTTGACGTAGTGGGTCACGTCGGCGATGTGGACCCAGAGCACGTACTCGTCGTCGTGTTCCTCGATCGAGATGGCGTCGTCGAAGTCCTGGGCGTCGATCGGGTCGATCGTCCAGGTCGTCATGTCACGGAGGTCCTCGCGCTCGTCGACCTCGTCGGCGATCTGTTGCTCGACGCCCTCGGTTCGCTCTCTGGCCTCTTCGAGTATCTCCTCGGAGAAACCGTCCCGGATCTCGAACTTCTCGAACAGCTCCTCGCGTTTGTTCTCCAGATGACGGGCCATCTCCTCATCGATCTCGACGGGGCCCTGTCCTTCGGCCGTGCCGGCCTCGGACTGAGATTCGCTGGTCATGCACTGACGTATGAGTGTCGGCCTGATAGTCGTATCGCCACGTACTGCGAGTAGGCGTCGGTTGGCGATTCGACATCCTGGAACGCAACAACATGCCGGTTGCCTCCAGCAGTACCCGGCCCGATCGGTCACTGATTAAATAAAAACACCAACTACGTGGCCGACGAACCTAGCGTATGGAGATAGACGAGACGAGTCGAAAGATACTGCGACTGTTGCAACGGGAATCGCCCCTGCTCACCCACGAAGAGATCGCAGAGCAAATCGATGTCTCGGCGAGTACGGTCAGTAACCGTCTCCAGGAACTGAGAGATGCGGAGATTCTGGAGGGGTTCCAACCGGAGATCAACTACGAGACGGCGGGGATTCCACATCAGATCCTGTTCGTCTGTTCGGCCCCGATCCAGGAGCGGAGGGAGTTGGCAAACGAGGCGATCGAGATTCCCGGTGTCGTCCACGTTCGTGAAATGTTGGGAGGAACCAGCAATCTACACGTCGAAGTCGTCTGTATCGACACACCGAGGGTCGAAGAGGTCGCCGAAGAGCTAGACCGGACCGGACTGGTGATCGAACACTCCGAGATTCTGCGCCGAGAGTACTCTAGTCCGTTCAATCATTTCGGAAGCGAACTGGTGGATCAATAGCTCTGAGACGGCATAACCGCCGATGAGTATAGCTCGACTTCTCATGCTGGCTATCTCCCAGAAAAGAACTTTCATGCTGTTGATAACGGACGATACTGTTCCTTAACTTTATAGTTCAATAGGTGGTAAAAAGTGTATGAGTTCCAATATCACCTCTTCGCCACGGGACTCGATTAGCGTGCAGGTCGTCGAGAAAATCGCCGAAACTGAGGGTACAGATCCGATCGATCTCCACCCGCCGTTACATTCGGTGATCGACGCCGAGGCGTTACAACACCTGTTCGATTCGATGCCGAACGAATCGAAACCGGGCCGAGTTAGCTTCGAGTATAAGGGATACACCGTCGAAGTGGTGGCCGATGAGACGGTGCAGGTCGAAATCCAGGATGCCTCGTGACAGGCCCCTCGAAACGCACCGAACGGTCACGCCGAGCCGAAAAACTGCGAAAATCGATAGCTGTCCGCGGCTGACGACTGGATGGGGCAAAAAGCGATCGCAACTGTCGACTCCGCTCTCCCGTCACGACTCTTCTATCTCGCCGTAGCGTTCCTCGACGAGTGCACTGTACCAGGAGAGAAACTCGGCCTGGCCGTGTGTCCCCGCATCGAGTTCGACGAGCAGTCCTTCGAGTTCGTCGCGTGGCTGGTGACAGAGTTCGTGGTCACACTGCTTGCAGAGATACTCGAACTCCTTGCCGTCCCGTTCCCAGCGGTCGCCGTACTTGTCGTACTCGCGTGCCTCCGCGCGCGAAATCGAACAGCCGCAGGCGATGCAGGTGACGGATTCCTGCTTTGAATTCCCGGAGCCCCACATACGTCTCTCTTCGACAGCGGCCTACTTAGCACTTTTCGGGGTCGCTACAGTCCGGGGCGTTTATGCGCTTTCCGCCGTTCGATCCGTGTATGGAAATCAACTCGCGACACCACCTGCGCAGTGACGGGGTGGACGAACTGGAAACGGCGATTGCCGAGGGCCTCGGCGTCGAGATCGATGGCGACACCTACGAACTCGTCGAACTGAAAGACTCGGAGTTCGATCTCGTGCTCGTCGACGGCGAACCGTCGGTGCTGTACGTCGACGACGAGCCGTTTCTCACCGTTCGCGGCGCGAACCGGTTCGAGCCCGAGACGCACATCGTCACCGTCGACAGTGGCGCTATCTCGTTCGTCAGTGACGGTGCGGACGTGATGCGGCCCGGTATCGTCGAGGCCGACGAGGAGATCGAGGCCGGCGATCTGGTCGCGATTGCGGAGGAGAACCACGACAAGGTGCTCGCGATCGGCCGCGCGCTCGTCGAAGGATCGGAGATGGTCGGCGAGCAGGGCAAAGTCGTCGAGTCGGTCCACCACGTCGGCGACGAACTCTACGAGTTCTCGGTCTAGTCCTCGGCGTCAAGGTCGTCCTCTGCGTACGCGTCCTCGTACCGCTCAACTGCATCCCGAAAGCCCTCGCGAGCAAGTTCGTACGTTTCCTGCAGGTCCGCTATCGGCGTCTCCGTGGCGTCGACGCGCAGGTCGTCGTAGTACGGTTCCATCTCGCTGTCTTCCGTTCGTTCGACGATCAGCGCGGCGCTCTGGATGGGTAGCTCCTCCCGTTTGTCGCCACCCTCCGCATGGCCCGCGGCCAGCACGTCGATCAGCCGTTCTGCCAGCGGCGCCGGGTCGTTGTCGTCGCCGAGAGGGTCTACGTCCTCCTCGTGTGAAACCTCCTCGTAGCTCTCGGCGACGCTGTCGACGACCTCCGGGCCGGTCAGCAGGTTGCCAGCGACGGTGTAGCTCCCGCCGTCGTGGTGGCCGAACCACTCTTTGCACTCCTCGCCGGAGAACGTGAACGAACCGTCGGCGTCGACGCCGTGTAGCTGGCGGTTCTCCCGGCCGTCGTCCGCGTGTAGCAGGGCTTCGAGCGCGTCTTCGACTGCCAGTCCCTCGTCGAGATAGCGGACACCGTCCCGCCCGAGGTCGACGTTGACGAGGCTTTGGGTCGCCACTGCGCCGTTCTCGCTGGCGAAGGGACAGAGCGTCCCCACCGCCGGCAGTCTCGTAGTGACGGCGACGCCAAAGCGTGTCTGCTCGTCGCCCTCGGTGTCGGTGTACTCCTCTCTGACACAGATGCTAAACGTCATATCACTCTGTGGGGAGTCCGGTGCGAAAAAACCATCCCCGCCGTTTCCTGCGACTGTGTCTGACGTAAGAACTATACCCGCTCCGACGGAGACGTTGTGGTATGGGACTCATGAGTACGATTCTCGGCGGCCGGGGCTCCCGGAGCACCGAGGATTACGTGGAGTTGGACCTCGACGACTTCGAGTCGGTCGCGGGCGACGCGGCGATGCAGGTCCACATCGCGGAGATCGCTGGCCAGAAAGACGTCATCGACATCAAGGACGCAGTGTACGACGGCGACCTCGTTATCGCCGACATCACGCGACTGCGCACGCAGGATAGCACGGTCGAACACGTCGTCGACGAACTGCGACAGGTCGCCGACGAGGTCGACGGCGATATCGTCCAGAAAGGCGACGATCAACTGATCGTCACGCCGACAGGTATCAAGATCAGCCGGACGAAACTCGGCGACACCACGTAGTCTTCGGCGAGTACGGTTTTTTCAGCCCTCGTAGCCGGCGTAATCCATCAGGCCCGCGAAGATATCGGTATCCATCGCGCTCTCGTAGACGATTGCGCCGACCATCCCGCCCGGATAGCTGGTGCCGTTCATCGCGTGGCTGACCTTGTGACAGTGTAACAGATAGATCCCCGGATCGGCGTCGGCCTCGAACTCGATGGTCTTCCGTTCGGCCGGGGCGAGATTGACCACGTCCTGGTCGTACTGGGCGACCTCGGGGATCTCAGAACCGTCCTTCTCGACGACGCGGAACCGATGGTTGTGCGTGTGCAAGGGGTGGCTCATGTAGCCGTTGTTGGCGAAGTGAACGCGGACGGTATCGCCCTCCGAGACGATGATCGGCGAACCGTCTTCGGGGTGGAGCGTCCGGGGCGCCGAGCGACCGTTGATCGTGAACACGTCCGGACTCCGGTCGCGAGGGCTGTAGGAGACGTCCTCGCCGTTCATCATCCGGTTGAGCCTGGAGTCCCAGTCCTTGACGGTCATGAATAGCTCCTGATCGGCGGGTTCGTACCCCTTCGGATCGACCCGGAAGACGCCGTACATGCCCATGTCGATGTGGCGGTGGGTGTTGTAGTGGCAGTGGTACAGATGCGTCCCGGGGACGTTAGCGGGAATCTCGTAGGTGTGTTCCTCGCCGGGCATGACTGTGATCCCGGTGGTCGTCGGGACGCCGTCGTTCTCCCAGGTCTTGCTGACCCCGTGGAAGTGCACGGTGTGGGGCATGTTGGCCTCCGTGTTGTCGAGGGTCACTTCGACGTCTTCGCCCTCCGTCGTTCTGATGACGGGGCCGGGGACGCTCGGTTCGCGGTCGTCGGCCTGCCACGCCCACACTCTGGGGAGTTCGACGGGGCCACCCATCGCTTCTCCGGGGTGTGCCGGAAGCGTCGAGGTGACCGACCGCAGGGTCACCTGATTGTTCTGCTCGGTGACGTCGACGACCTGCGGCGCTCCGGCGGGCGATAGTCCACTTTGCTTGACCTTTTGCTGCTGGTCCAAACTGGATGGAGCATCCGACGATGGAGTCGAACAGCCTGCCAGGCCCAGCAGCCCCGCGGATCCGGTTGCACGCATGAGGTCACGTCGCGAGAACTTCGTTCCTGGCGCACCGATATTATCTGTCATCACTTACTGCTCTATGACGGTGGTATATAAGGGGGGATTCACGTTCCCAGTAACTGAAAACCAGGCCAAGTCAGATACTCACAAGGGAACCAGATAGTCAGTGGATACGGCCAGTTCGCGGGAAAGCGACGTGTTACCAGCGGCTGCCTTTGACGTCGCCACGACCGCCTTCGGTTCGGTCGACGCCCATAATGCTCTCTTGCTGGTCAATGCCGAAGGCCTCGCCCGAGTCGGGGACTCGGACGGTGACGTCTTTGACCTCGGGATACTTCTTGAGCAGTTCGGCCTCGATGTTTCCGGAAGTGATGTCGGCGACGTCACAGCCCGAACAGCCGCCACCGAGTTCGATAATCACTTCGCCGTCCTCGGGGTCTGCCTTGCGGACGTTGCTGGTTCCGCCGTGCATCTGGATGATCGGCATCTGTTTTACCAGCCAGCTTTCGATTTCGTCGGCCAGGCTCTCCCCGTCGTCCGTCTCCTCGGACGCTTCGGTACTCATTATCACCTAGTACACAGCGGAGAACGGAAAGGGTTCGGGTTTCGGCCGTCTGGACGTCTAACCATCATGGTTTACGATGTTACTCCCCGTCGTCACTACGTGTTGCGTGGCGCCAGGCGGCCAGGCCGATGCCTGCAACCCCGGCTCCGACGCCGAAGCCGGGGATAGAATCGTCGTCCGACTCAGTTGAGCCGTCGTCGCCGTCTGTGTCGTCTTCGGTATCGGTTTCCTCGTCGTTCTCGCTCGCACTGTCGTCTTCGGTACCCTCGTCGTTCTCGCTCGCGCTGTCGTCGTCCTGGTCAGAGCCGGTCGCAGCCGAGTCGACGAGCGACGGCGGCGACGCTTGTTCGCCCGCCTCGTCGGGGAACGTGTACAGCGCGCCGGTCGTAGCAAGCTGAAACCCGCCGTCGCTCTCCCCGCTGCTGCCGACGAAGAAGTCCCCGGGAACGCCGACCTGCGCGGTCCAGAAGACGGCCTCGTCGGGCTCTCGCCACCAGACCAGTTCCGCCGGATTCGCCGGGTTGCTCACGTCGTGAACTTTGACGCCACCGAAGTACCACGACGAGTACAGCCGGTCCCCGACCAGGTCGAAGTTGTGTGCGGTCGTAAACTGTCCCTGCTGGGTGTTGTCGTACGACTCCGGCGGCTCGATACGCGAGAGACGCTCCGGATCGGTCGGGTCCGTGACGTCCCAGAGGTCGATACCGCCGGGGCCGCCGACCGGTTCGTCGTTTTCGTCGGTCGTCGTCCAGGCTTCCTTGCTGACGCCCAGTACGGTTCCCTCCTCGTTGACTTGACAGTAATGAGCGTTGCCTGGCGGAGCGAACGGCTCCCAGAGCGATCGCTCCTGGCTCATCGATTCGAGTTCCTCGCGCGAGTAGTCGCCGAAATGGTTGACGTACTCCGGAGCGCTCGGATCGCTCACGTCGAGGACCCAGACGCCGGCGTCCCAGTAGGAAAGGTAGGCGAGCTCACCCTGTACGTAGATGTCGTGGATCGGGTAGAGCCGCTGGCTGACGCCGCTCCAGTCGTCCTCGTGATCGAGTAAGGACCACCGCGCGAGTTCGGTTAGTTCGTCCTCTGCCGTGTCGACGAGTGCGATCGGATTCCCCTCGTCGCCGTGCTGCGTGAGATAGACGATACCGTCCTCGAAGAAGGTGTTGTGGATCGGATAGCCCGGTTCGTACAGGTCGATGCCGACGGGATTTGCCGGGTCGCTCACGTCGTAGAGTAGGACCGTCGGCGTCGCGAAGGTGCGGTTCGCGGGACCGGCGACGACCAGCCGATCACCGTCCGGCCAGAGGTCCCAGATGCCGTCGAGCGGATCGTCCGAGGGGATGCCCCGCTCTTCGTTGAGTACGGCTGGCGCTGTGGGATCGGAGAGATCGACGGTGACGAAGCCGTCGCCCGCGGCCACGTAGGCAATCTCGCCGTCGTCGGTGATCGCGGCCTCTTTCGCACCCGGAATCTCGACACTACCCATCGGTTCGTAGCCGTCCCGTTCCTGTGCGGCCACACGTCCCACAGCGGTTCCAGCAAGGACACCCGCACCGGCACGGAGGAGGGTTCGGCGGCGCATACGAATGGTCCGGACGAGAGAGAAATAAACCCCGCGGTCAGTGTAGCTTCGCGCGGTCGCCGGTGCCGCGGGTCAGCGCGCTCGCGAGCGCACCCTTGACCACGACTTCGTCGCCCAGCGTCGTCAACTGGACCTCCGGAACGTTGGTGAACACCATTTCGGGGAGTTCCTCTTTGAGCGGGCCGAGCACGAGTTCTTCGTTGTTGAGCGCAACTGCACCGCCGACGTAGATGACCAGCGGGGCGTACGCGTGAATGATGTTGGCGACGCCCATTGCGTTCCAGTGAGCGACCTGGTCGATGACGTGATCGGCAAGCGGGTCCTCGCCCGCGTACTCGAAGACGTCCGCCGCGCTGAACTCGGGATCCTGAACCGGCAGGGCAGTGTCGATGGGATCCTCCTGATGGATCCACTTCGTGTACCTGGGAATGTTGTTCCCCGAACAGTACGCTTCCCAGTGGCCGTCCTTCCCACAGCCACAGGTGAGCTGTCCCTGCGGGTCGACCACCATGTGGCCGACCTCGCCGGCGTTGCCGTCCCAGCCCGAGAGCACGTTCCCGTCGACGCAGACGCCGGCACCGACCCCGCTCGAGATGGTCAGATACGCCATGTCGTCCGGGTTGCGGTCGCTGTAGAAACGCTCGCCGATGACGCCCGCGTTCGTATCGTTGTGTAGGTAGACCTCGTCGCTGTCGATCAGTTTCTCGACCGGCCCGGTGAGGGGGATTCGATCGATCGTGTTCGGGAGGTTCGCCGGATCCATCACTGCCCCCTCGGCGAGATCCAGGGGACCGATCGAGCCGATGCCAGCGGCGGTGATCGATTCGGGTTCGACGCCAGCGTCCCTGCAGGCCTGCCGGAGAACGCCGAGGACGGCCTCGGTCACGGCGATCCCGGTCGGCCCGCGCGGCGTTCCTTGCTCGTGTGAGCCGACGATGGTTCCGTCGTCGTCAGCGACGACGGCCCGGACGTTGGTTGCGCCCAGGTCGACGCCCGCGTAATGCACCATGTACCTCCAAAAGGAATCCGGTCGTACTTAATTACATAGTTTCTTTCCCGCCGGTCCGCTCACCGACGGCGAGCCAATACCGGTCTACTGTTCACGAACGAACGTGACGGGAGACGGGGAGTTGAGCATGACGTGCTGTGCGGTGCTACCGAACACCGCTTTGCCGGTCGGCGACCGTTTTCGGCCTCCGACGATGACGCGGTCCGCATCGGTCTCTTTAGCCAGATCGACGATGGTCTCGCCGTGCGGTCCGACTGCGCCACGAATCTCGTATCTGATCTCCTGCTCTTCTAGCAAGTCCGAGAGCGAGCGGATGGTGGCGTGGCGCTGGGCAGTGTCGTCCGCCGAGACTTCCGACAGTTCAGTGTCGAACTCGAGTTGGTCGAGGACGTCCTGATACTCGTCGTCGGTAAATACGTGTGCCAGGGAGACTGTGGCGTCGGCGGGCCCGGCAACTTCGATGGCTGCTTCTGCGATCTCTTCGGCCCGTTCGGCGTCGCCAGGTCCGACTGCGACGAGAACTGATTTCAGTGTCATACAGGGCTATTCTCTTGCAACCGTGTTAAATATACTGACGTGGAGATATCCCGCACAAAGACCGTGTTCTTTTGCTCTCGAACCCCTGGACCAGATATGATCGATCCTGATCTCGACGGGCAGACGGTGCTGGTCACGGGGAGCGCCCGCGGCGTCGGCCGTGAACTACTGCTTGCGATGGCCGACCGCGGCGCGAAGACGGCGGTCCACTACAACACGAGTGACGACGCCGCGGCGACTGTTGCCGGGCGGGCCGAAGAGCGCGGCGCAAGCGATACGACAGTCGTGCAGGGCGACGTCACGGTGCCAGCGGACGTGGACGATATCTTCGACGCCGTCGAGGCCGAACTCGGCGCCGTCGACGTACTGGTCAACAACGTCGGGGCGTTTGCGCCCGTCCACTGGACGGAGATGGACTACGAGACGTGGCAGGGCGTCTTCGATACGAACGTCAACGCGACCTATCTCTGCTCGCGTCGCGCACTACCGGCGATGCACGAGCAGTCCTACGGCCGCATCGTCAACGTTGGCTACGCCTCCAGCGAGAAGGGACTGATAAACCCGAAGAACGCCCCCTACTTCATGGCCAAAGCCGGCGTGTTGATGTTCACCCGGATGCTCGCGGCCGACACGGCTGACGACGGCATCACTGTCAACGCCATCTCCCCCTACGTCGTCGAGAACTCGGCGGAGTTCCCCGACGAACTCCCACGGGGACGGCCCGCCGGCTTCGAGGACATGTCACAGGCGATGTTCTTTTTCCTTGACGAGGACAGCGGATATATCAGCGGAGAGAATATCGAGGTTGACGGGGGGTGGCTGCCCGAGGAAGTGTAGTTCGAGCGTCTCGTGAGCGGAGCGAGCGAGTTCACCGAAGCGCGGTGCGCTTCGGATTTTTGGCCGAGATTTTTTTGCGAGCGGTGTGCCTGCACACCCGAGTCAAAAAAGGTCGGTGAGGATATCGAGGTTGACGGGGGGTGGCTGCCCGAAGAAGTGTGGTTCGAGCGTCTCGCGAGCGAATACCCATATTTTTGCTTTTGCGATACGAACGTATCATCATGGTAGTACGTGCCAGTCCCTGTGACGGCGACGACCCTGTATCTCTCCCGGGCGCCGTACCGTACGACTTCTCCCATCTGTCACGACAGAGCTGGGAGTTAGGATCGCGTACCGTCGACGACGATGAGTCGACACTGCTCTGTCGCTGGGAGCAGGCAAGCAGGCGATGGGTGATGTCGATTTTCGAGGTCACAAGCACTACCGTCATCATTCGCGTGGAGACGCCTGTGGGCCGAGAGCGCTTTTACGGCGCGATCCGATCGGAACTCGAATCGGCAATTCCCAGGCTGGAGGCGGCTCCTGACTGGCGACGCTCCAACTGACGTCGACGCACCCGGCGGTGCGGAGCTGTCTGTGCTTTTGGAGTGATCGGTGGCGGTCCAGACTGGTAGACGTGTAGCCACAGTAGAACCAGCAGTGATGCGTCTCGGTCGCTTGCCGTCCTCCACAACGCTATCGTCCGACTCCGAAAGCCGTTTACCGTTCACTAACTGACTAGTCAGTCAGGATGGCCGACACACCGAACGGCTCCGACGCCGCAGCAGATACGCGCGAGGAAATCATGGACGCGACCTATCGCGCCCTCTGCGAGCACGGCTACGCCGACCTCACGATGCAACATATCGCCGACGAGGCTGGCAAGAGCACCTCGCTCCTGCACTACCACTTCGACACGAAAGAAGACCTGCTGGTGGCGTTTATCGACCATTTGATCACCGAGTTCGAGGAGGTCGTCGCACCGAGCGAGGAGAACTCGCCCGCCGACCGACTCCGGGAGTATCTCGATCTGTGGGAGTTCGCACCCGAAGAGGACGAGCGAGCGGCGCTCCATCTCGCCCTGCTAGAACTCCGGTCCCGAGGGCCGTTCAACGAGGCCTATCGCGAACAACTCGCGCGCAGTGACGAGGTACTCCGATCGACGGTCGCCGACATCATCCAGAATGGGATCGAGCAAGGTGTGTTCCGGGAGGTCGACCCCGCCGCAACCGCACGGCTCCTTGTTGCGACGCTTGACGGCGCGCGGACGCGCCAGATCACGCTCGACGACCCCGAATACACCCGTGGAGTCCGCGACCAGCTAGAAGAACAGTTCGTCGAGGGCCTACTCGTCGACGGGACAGACGACACAACTGGGAAGGGGCAGTAGCGTCGAATGGGTGAAAGCGGGGACCGATCGGTAGACGTCGTCGACGGGAAGCTACTGAAGCCCCTGATCATGCTCGCGTCCCCGATCATCCTCACGCAACTCCTGCAGGTCGGATACAACCTCGCGGACACGTTCTGGGTCGGGCGCGTCGGCTCTGACGCCGTCGCGGCGCTGTCGTACTCCTTCGCGATCATCTTCCTGATGGTCAGCGTGGCGGGCGGGTTCACCGTCGCGGGCACCGTACTGATCGCCCAGAACAAGGGGGCAGGCAACGAGAGCCAGTCCCACCACGTCGCCGGGCAGACTATCTCCTTTGTCACACTGCTGTCCGTCCTCTGTGCGGTCCTTGGCTATCTGCTCACCCCGACGCTTATGCAGTTCGTCGGCGCGAATCCCGGCACCGACGCCTACGCCTACGCAGTCCAATACACGCGTATCATCTTCCTCGGGGTGCAGTTCATGTTCTGGTTCTTCATATTCGACGCGCTGATGCGTGGCTGGGGTGACACGAAGACGCCGCTGTACCTGATGATCGTCAGCGTCGCGGTCAACCTCCTCGTCGATCCGATATTCATCCTCGGGTTCGACGACAACGTGTTGTTCGCGTGGCTCACCGCGATACCGGGTCTCGACGGCCTTGCGCTGGAAGCGTGGCTCTACGAGGCGACCGGCTTCGAGGGCTGGGGCGTCGCCGGCGCGGCAGTTGCGACGATCCTCTCGCGCGGAGCGGCGGCGATGATCGGCATGTATCTCCTGTTCAGTGGCCGTACCGGCCTCAAACCGTCGCTGTCTGACCTCCGCCCGAAGCGGACAACCGTCCGCAAGATCGTCGATCTCGGCCTGCCGACTGCGGGCGAGCAGGGCTTTCGCTCCTTCGGGATCACGGCGCTGACGGCGATTGTCGCCATCGCTGGCACCGACGCCGTCGCCGCGTACGGTATCGTCCAGCGACTCGCTTCGCTCGTTTTCCTTCCCGCGATGGGCCTGGCACGAGGAACGGAGACGGCGGTCGGACAGAACCTCGGGGCCAACCAGATCAAGCGGGCAAAACAGGCGGTCGGCATGAGCAGTGCAATTATCGTCGGCGTGTTCTCCCTCGTCGGCGTCGTGGCGTACACCTACGCCGAACCGATTACCGGCGTGTTCATTACAGGTGAGGGTGCCGCGGGCGTGATCGAGGTCAGTTCGGCGTATCTCGTCATCGCCGCACCGACCTTCGCCTTTCTCGGCATCTTCCAGGTCGTCCTCGGGGCGTTCCGTGGGAGCGGGTCGACGCGAACGGCCATGTTTCTGTCAATCCAGGAGCTCTGGATCTACCGGATTCCTGTCGCGTACTTCCTGGTGGTCTACACGGATCTCGGCGTAATCGGTGTCTGGTACGCCATGGCGTTCTCCTACGTCGCCAGCGCTGTCACGACTGGCCTCTGGTTCCTCAGGGGGACCTGGACGGACAACGAAGTGGATGTGGACGAACCGACTGCCACACCGGGCAGTGACTGAGCGAACGAACGTGCGAGGCGGGGGAGCGGCCATCGGAGGCCAGTCGGAGCTGTCGGAAGCCAGCCGTCCCCCCGCTGTCGCCCGGTGAAGTGGAACACCGGAAGACGAATGTGCGTGCCATCCAGCACGCACGCGGAAGTAGACCACAGGGGCAGAAAACAGCTTCCCCTATATTGAATATATGTCTTGTTTTGCCATTAAATATTGGACAGATGTACTTCCTATCTCCGGATCGACCTCATCCGTCTGCCAGCAATGTTGACACTCTCGCGTTCTCTTTCAGTCGGAGACCGCCCCCGCCGACCGATAACGGAACCAGTGAGAGTTCGTCGACGTGCAGGGTCGGGTGCGCGGCCCCGCGAGCACGGAGTTCATCGCGCACCTGTAGAACTACGCGTTCGTCCACCGACAGTCGCTCGTTGTACTCGATCAGGTACTGCCCGGCGTCGAGATGCCACCACTGGTACTCGTCGTCCCCCTGTCGCCACGTCCGGTCGTGCGGAGCGAGTTCGGCCTCGGCAAGTTCGCCGCCCCCGAAGTCGACTCGACCAGGGGTATCGACCTCGTACACCTCGGCGACGGTGAGATCGATCCCGTGGTCGCGTCGCTGGGTCTCCTCGTAGACGATTCCGTCGAGCGCATCGGTGAGTTCGGCGAGCGAGGGCATCGACTGTGATGTCCACGCGCCGGCGCAAAAAGTCTCGGCTACAGCACCTACCAATATCTCAACGTTTACATAGCTCTGTTATGAGTTCGGAATATGGACGTTCGAACCGCGTTCTTTGCCCTCCTGGTCGCCGTGCTCGGGGTGATCGGCTTCCTGCTCGTGGATCCGTTCCTCCAGTACGTACTCGCCGCCGGACTGATCGCATTCGTGCTCTTTCCCCTCCACGAGCGGCTAGCCGACCGGATCGGTCAGCGACTGTCCGCCGGCTTCCTCACTGCTGTCACGTTCGTGGTGGCAATCGTGCCCCTTCTGATACTGTCACTGATCATCATCGATACGACAATCTCGTTTCTCACCGAACTACAGGGGAGCCAACTGTCCGCGTTCATTGATTCGATCAGGCGCTTCCTCCTCGAGGATCTGGGTGCCCAACCCGAACAGGTCGCAGAGTTCGAGTCGGCGGTCCTGGCGGAGTTCGAGGGCCTGCTCGACGCGTCGACGGATATTCTCCTCACGCAGACGCTCGGACTGCTCGATACGACGGTCGAAGTCGGGACCGGCGTGTTGATACTCGCCTTCCTGCTGTACTACTTTCTGGTCGACGGCACCGAACTACTCGACTGGACCCGTCAGGTAACCCCCCTTTCCGGGGACGTTCAGGACGAACTGTACGAGGAGATGTCGCGCGTAATCTGGGCCGTCGTCGGGAGCCATCTGCTGGTCGCAATCGCGGAGGGGATCCTCGGCGGGCTTGGCCTGTGGGTGCTCGGCATCTCCAACGCCGCGTTCTGGGCAGTGGTTATGGTGATCCTCTCGGTTTTGCCGTTGATCGGTATCTGGCTCGTCTGGGGGCCGATGGTCGGCTACCTCATCGTCGTCGGGGATCCGGTCGGAGCGGTGATCCTGCTGGTCTACGGGCTGTCGGTCCTCGCGGTCGTCGACGAGTATCTCCGGGCGATCCTCGTCGATGTGGGGTCGGGGATCCACCCGGCAATCGTGCTGATCGGCGTCCTGGGCGGTATCTACCTGCTAGGGGTCATGGGGCTGTTCCTCGGCCCGGTCCTGCTCGCCCTGTTCAAGGCGGCTGTGACCGTGTTCGACCGCACGCACGGGATACCGAGCGCGGGGTAAGGACCTACCCGTCGAGGCCGTGCTCGTGGAGGAACGTGCGAGTGCGCTCGTACACGCGGTCGTAGGTCGCCCCGTGGAACGGCAGACCGTGATCGGTCGGCAGTTCGTCGAACTCGACATCGGTTACGGGCGCGAGTGCGTCGGCGAACTGTTCGGACTGCGCCGCCGGTAGTACGTCGTCGTCGGCCCCGTGGAGCAACAGCGTCGGCGGCGTCGAGTCGTCGATCCGCGCGGCGGGCGAGGCGCGCTCGTACGTCTCCGGGACCTCTTTGATGGTTCCGCCGAGATACTGCGCGTGGATGTCGGGTTCGTCGGGGTCGAACTCGGCGGTGTCGAACGCCCGGAAGTCGTAGATACCCGAATAGCCGACGACTGCGGCGAGTGGCGACGCGTCCGCCTCTTCAGCGCCGTTGGCGGTTGCCGCCGCGAGCGCGACCAGATTCGCCCCCGCGGAGTGGCCGACCCCGGCGAGACGGTCCGGATCGGCGTCGTACTGCTTCCCCTCGTCCCGGACCCACTCGACCGCTGCCCGAACGTCGGAGAGAGCCGCCGGAAACGGCCACTCCGGGGCGAGTCGGTACTGTGGCTCGATTGCGAGGAAGCCATCGCTCGCAAAGTCGATGGCGTGTCGGGCGAACTCGCCCTTGTCGCCGATGACGAACCCGCCCCCACGGACGAGGACGGCCACGGGGAGGGGGCCCTTGCGGTCGGTTGGCTCGTAGATGTCGAGCCTTAGCGTCTCGCCAGCCACCTCCCGGTACGGGACATCCCTGTGAACTGTGACCGTCGACTCGGCTGTTGGCATGAGGTTACAGTCGTGTCACGGCGCGAATAAGCCTACCGGAGAGCATCGCCACTCACGAGATGTAAGAAGGCGGCTCGGTGTAAGGTGTCGTCACAAGGGGCTCGGTGGGGGTAACCTTCGTCACTGCCGCCCCTCGACGGTAGACCGTGGCGGCGTTTTACTGTTGCGTCTTCAGGTTCGGCCTTCCGGTTCGTGGTCCCGTCCAGTCTTCCCCCTCGCCGTTCGCAGTCCCGCCACCCGCCGTTTTCAGTGGTCCTCCCATTCGGCTTCAGCAGGCTCCCGTGTTCCGTCTTCGGGCGGGTTCTGCCACTCCGCGGCGGCGGCGTGCTCTTCGGCAACTGCGGCGACGTCCTCTTCATCGAGTCGTCCGCGTTCGGTGACGACGCCCGTCACCAACTCGCCCGGCGTGACGTCGAACGTCGGATTCCGAACGTCGAGGTTAGCGTCACCGTCGTACACCGCGGTGGCGATCCCGGTTTCGAGGTTGACCGAGTCCTCGTGGCTGATCTTGTCGCTCGCCGCGACGGTGTAGACAGGAACCCCCTCGCGGGCGGCCGCCAGCGCGGCAACGCGGGTGCCGGTCTTGTTGACGACGCGCCCGTCCGGCAGGACGGTGTCCGCGCCGACCAGCACGGCGTCGATATCTTCGGTCGCCAGCACGTGCCCGACGGCGGCGTCCGTATGAACCGTGACGGGAACCCCGACGGACTCTACGAGCGTCTCGGCGACGTCGACGCCCTCCCGTGCTGGCCGGGACTCCGCGACGAAGACGGCTCCCGGATCGGCACGCCGGAGCGTCGCGAGCACCGTGCCCGAGCGCGAGAGCGTGAGCACGCTGTCGCCGCCGAGCAGGTCGGCCGCTTCCCGCGCCGCGTCGGCATCCGCCGCGAGTGCCCGTTCGATGCCCTCCGTCGCGGCGTGCTCGACGCGCGTGGCTGGCGTCGTCGCTTCGGCCTCGCTGACGGTGCCAGACTCCTGTTCGCCGTCTCCTTCGGTCGCCTCGTTCAGTGCCCGGTTCACCCGGTTCCGAAGCACTGCCATGCTCGGGCGGGCGCGGAGCAAGCGCCTCCCGAGGTCGAGGAGTTCGTCCGCGTCAGCGTCACCTTCAGCAGCCAGCAGGGCGGCCCGGTCCCGGAGGATTTCGAGTGCGCGAACGGAGAGATACGCCGCACCGTGGTCGTCGTCCGCAGTGACCGATCGGACCGTCGGGGCGACGCGTTCGTAGGCCTCCCAGCACCCCGGGGCGGCGTCCTCGTGGAGCAAGACTGTCGGCGAGATCCACTGGCGGCGTTCGTTCGACTCGACGACTGAACCGGCGGCCGTCGCCTCGTCCAGATCGAACAGTACCGGACTGCGCGTGCCCTCCTCGGTCTCGACGGGCGACCCGGTCCGGACGAGTTCGACCCCGTCGGCGATACCGATGTCCTCGCGCAGTATCTGCCGTGCCGATGCGATCGGTTCGTCCGCCGCGCTGTCGTCGCACTGACCGGAGAGGAGACCCCATCGTGACGCCTCCCCACCGTCCTCGGGACGACGTTCGGCGAGCACTTGCCCACCATGACGGAGGAAGACACAGACGCGTGTGGTCATGGTCGGAGGAAGGCCTGCCGCTCTGGTACCGTTTTCGATGCACTGCGAAGAGTCTCTATCGGGAGAAGACGCTGTCGGCCGTCGCCGCGCCGACGACGCTGAAGACCGATCCCACGCTGATCGCCGTGATCGTGACCTGAACCAGTTCAGCGGTCGACGCGGCCTCGTCCACGAACGTATCTGGCGCGTCGAACAGCAGCGCCAGGATCGTCACCGATCCGAACGAGACCAGCATCAGCGACAGGAATCGGATCGGAATGCCGGCGACCTGTTGCTCGGCGTCGGCATCACGGTTCGTATCCGCTTTGTACAGCGTCGCATAGCCGATCGCGAACACGATTCCCATCGTCAGGATCGCTTGCAGAATGCTCATGTTCGACGCCAGCACCCAGACCTCCTCGGTCACGACGAACGGCCCGGCGAGCAGAAATCCGCCGACGATCTGCTGGGCGGAGTCGGCGATACGGAATCCCCGTGGCCGGCGCGGTCGTTGCAAATTCATACCGCTACGTACCGACCCGCCGGTGAAATACCACCCGGTAGCCGACTGGATCGGTTCAGTCTGCATCGGGGACGCCGCCGATCCGGCCTTCGACAGCGGACGTGCTTTCCACCATCCGCGCGCTTTTACCTCCACGCTGCCGAGAAGCGGGTATGCAGGCGCTCCCGGTGCCGGACCTCCCGGAAATACGGGAGGGAGACGATCTGGCGGCGATGATCGACGAGCGGATAGACCTGCGTCCGGACGACGTGGTCGTGGTCGCGAGTACGGTCGTCTCGAAGGCGCGAGGGCGGACGGCCGACCTGGGCGACTTCCCGGCCGGTGAGCGGGCGACCGATATTGCGGATCGGCTGGCGGCGATCACCGGCGACGAGAAGGACCCGCGCTTCGCCCAGGCAGTCCTGGAGGAGAGCCGAGAGCTACTGATGGAGGCCCCCTTCCTGTTGACCGAGACCCACTTCGGCCATATCAGCGTGAACGCGGGGATCGACCGCTCGAACGTCCCCGGCCACGACATTCTGCTCCTTCCCGAACAGCCCTCCGAGCGCGCCGCGGAGATTCGCGAGGGGCTTTCGACCGACGTGCCGGTAATCGTCTCGGACACCTGCGGGCGGCCGTTCCGTCACGGCCAGCGCGGCGTCACCCTCGGCTGGGACGGTATGCCCGCGAGTCGTGACTGGCGCGGCGAGCAGGACCGAGACGGCCACGAACTCGAAGTGACGGTCCAGTCGGTCGTCGACGAGTTGGCGGCGACGGCGAACCTCGTCGCCGGGGAAGGCGCGGGCGGAACCCCCGTCGTCGTGATCCGCGACTGGGTCTTCGGCGACCACGGCGGGAGCGACGAACTGTTCCGCGACGTGGATGGCGACTTCGTTCAGCAAGCGCTGCGGCAGTGGAGCTACGACGAGTAACAGGCAGACCAGAGAACGTATGAAAGGCATCGAACTCACCCCCGATCATCCGGTAGTAGAGATCGTCGACCGCGCGCAGGCGGCCGAACGAAACGGCTTCGACACGCTGTTTGCGGCGTGTCACTACTTCAATCGCGATCCGTTCGTGACGCTCGACCGGATCGCTGCGGCGACCGAGGAGATCCGCGTCGGCCCGGCGGCGGCCAACCCCTACGTCGTTCATCCGGTCCAGTTGGCCTCGCAGGTGGCGAGTCTGCACGAAGTCAGCGACGACCGCGCGGTCTTTGGCATCGGCCCCGGCGACAAGTCCACGCTCTCCGGGCTCGGGGTCGAGCGCGACAAGCCGCTCCGGCGCGTGCTGGAGTCGTTCAAAGTCGCCCAGGACCTCTGGGCTGGCGAGCGCGTCCAGCACGACGGCACGTTCACCGCGAAAGACGCCGGACTGGAGTACGACGTCGACGGTGAGATTCCGGTCTACGTCGGCGGGCAGGGCCCACACATGCTCCGCATGAGCGCGAAACACGCCGACGGCCTGCTGTACAACGCCTCCCACCCCGACGACTTCGCGTGGGCGGCCGAGCAGGTCGAAAAAGGGCTGGCCGACCGGCCCGACGAGCGCGGTGAGTTCGAGTTCGCCGCATACGCGAGCGTCAGCGTCGACGAGGACGCCGACGTGGCCCGCGAACTCGCGCGCCAGCCAGTCGCCTTCATCACCTCGGGTGCGGCACCGCCGGTACTGGACCGACACGGTATCGACGAGGAGCGCGCGGCGGCCATCGGCGAAGCTATCGAGCGGGGCGACTTCGAGGAAGCGTTCGGGACGGTCACGCCCGGGATGATCGACGCCTTTTCGGTCGCAGGAACGCCCGAGGACGTCGAAGAGCGGATCGACGCCATCATGGAGTACGCCGATGGCTTCGTGGCCGGGACGCCGCTAGGGCCGGATCAGGACGCCGCGATCACTCATCTTGGGGCGGTGCTCGACCGATCGATTCCGGAATAACCAGGTCGAGTGCCGCGCGGAGCGTGAGGTAGCCGAACACGAGAATCGAGACGGCAATGAGTAGCTGACCCACGACCACAAGGATTGCCGACAGCGGATCGACCGTCACGGCAGTCTCGAAGTACCCGGCCGCCGAGCTGAGGTCGTCGACAAACGTCGTCACCGCGAGCAGTCCGAGCAATGCGTGCATACCCGACCCTTTGAGTGTCTGGTACTTGTTTGCTTCCGTCTTCTTCGAGTCGTGAGCGACGTGGCCGACGGCGGTCGCTCACGGTCGGAAAAGATAGGCATAAATGCTGCGCGCCGTAGCTTCGAACAAGAACCTTCTCTGGTGGTCACTATGTCGGACTCTACAACATCAACGGACGCCGCCCTTCGAACGCCTATCGTCGCCGTCCTCGGACACGTCGATCACGGCAAGACGAGCGTACTCGACAAGGTCCGCGGCTCGGCGGTGATCGAGGGCGAAGCGGGTGCGATTACCCAGCACATCGGCGCGACAGCAGTGCCGCTCGACGTCATCTCGGAGATCGCCGGCGATCTGGTCGACCCGACGGACTTCGACCTGCCCGGCCTGCTGTTCATCGACACGCCGGGACACCACTCCTTCGCAACGCTGCGCTCCCGTGGCGGCGCACTGGCGGATATCGCGATCCTCGTCGTCGACGTCAACGACGGCTTCCAGCCCCAGACTGTGGAGGCGATCGAGATCCTCAAACGCTCGGAGACGCCCTTCATCGTCGCGGCGAACAAGATCGATACCGTTCCCGGCTGGAACCCGAACGAGGACGCCCCGGTACAGGAAACGTACGAGAAACAGAGCGACCGCGTGCGCTCGGCACTCGACGAGAAACTCTACGAGATCATCGGCCAACTGAGCGACAAGGGCTTTTCGGCCGATCTGTACTGGCGGGTCCAGAACTTCCAGAACAACGTCGGCGTCGTCCCCGTCTCCGCCATGACCGGCGAGGGGATTCCCGACCTGCTGACGGTGATGATGGGCCTGTCCCAGCGCTACATGAAAGAGGCCATGGAGATCGACGTCTCCGGCCCCGGCGTTGGCACCGTGCTCGAAGTCAAAGAGGAGAAAGGCTTCGGGACGACGCTCGACGTCGTGCTCTACGACGGCACAGTCAAGGAGGACGATACGGTAGTCGTCGGCGCGGCCGACGGCACCATCGTCACGGACGTCCGCGCGCTGTTGAAACCGCGGCCGCTCTCGGAGATCCGGACCGAAAGCCGATTCGAGAACGTCGAGGAACTGAAGGCCGCGGCGGGGATCAAGATCGCTGCGCCCGACCTTGACGACGCGATGTCCGGCGCGCCGGTCCGAGTTGTCCGCGACCGCGAAATCGACGAGGTGATCGAGGAGGTGCAGGCCGAACTCGCCGACATCGCCGTCGACACCGAGGAGCAGGGACTCGTCGTCAAAGCCGACACGCTCGGCAGTCTGGAAGCCATGTCGAACGCGCTCAACGAGGCCGAGGTGCCAATCGTCCGCGCGGAGGTCGGCGACGTCGCACCGCGTGATATCTCCGTCGCCAGCACCGCCGAGGATCCGTTACACGAAGCGATCCTCGCGTTCAATGTCGACGTGCTCGCCGACGCCCACACCGCAGCAGAGGAAGAGGACGTTCGGATCTTCCAGAGCGACGTCATCTACCGGCTGATCGAGGAGTACGAGGAGTTCGTCGAGGAGCGCGAGCAGGCACAGCAGGAGACCATCCTCGACAAGATCACCCGCCCCGCTCGCTTCCAGATCCTGCCCGATCACACGTTCCGGCAGAACGACCCCGCCGTGGTCGGCGTCGAAATCCTCTCGGGAACGCTCCAGAACAACAAGGCTGTCGCCCGGTTCGAGGCTAAAGAACCCGAGCGCGTCGGGCAACTCAAAGGGATCCAGGACGGCGGCGAGGACGTCGACGAGGCCCGCAAGGGCGACCGTGTGAGCATCGCTATCGATGGCCCGACCGTCGGCCGACAGATCGAGGAGGGCGACGAACTCTGGACGGAACTCCCCGAGAAACACGCGAAGATCCTGGAACAGGAACTGCTAGAGGACATCCCGCCGGACGAACGGGACGCCCTGCAGATGTATCTCGACAAGCATCGGCGTCGGGATCCGTTCTGGGGCAAATAACGACTGGACGGTCCGGCGGCTATCGGCACTCGTCCGCGGCGCTACCGCTATCACATCATTTACGATGAAAAACTACGACCGCTGTGGCCGCCTCCAGACCCCAGTAGCGTCCCTGAAAAGGTAGCACGGGCACCGCACCCGCGCTATCTCAGTCGGCGCTGTGCAGCGGGACGGTCCCGCAGTCCGGACAGCCGTTGTGTTTCGTGGTCTGGTAATGCAGCTTCCGGCCACATCCCGAACATTCGTAGTGAGCGTCAGTCATCAAACTGCCATAGACATCTGGGGCGTATGAGCCTTGCGCTAGCGTCCTTCGGGGGGGAGCACAAACCCCATCATACTGCGGGTTAGATAGCCTTCGAGAGCGAACAGCACTGTCAGGAGTCAGTCCCAGTGGTCGGGGGCATAGCCCAACCGCTCGACGGTCGGGCGATAAAACAGGCCGACGAGCATCGCCACTATGAGCCCCGCCCAGAACGACAACCCGCCCGGAATCGCTATCTGGGCGAGTTGGACACTGCCAAAGACGAGCAGGACGATGACGAGGAGATGCGGCAGTTCGGCACGCCAGTACTCTGTGTTCATACGAGTGCTAAATCGGCCGCGACTAAAAGACTGCTCAGGGCTGGCTATCGCGCTGTCGGCGTCACGTCGTCCTGCACGGCCTGTTTGACCTGTAGCGCCGCGCTAGCGGCGAGTCCACGCGCCACCTCGAACTCGTCGTCGTCGGTGATCAGCGGTTCGTCGTCGAAGTCGTCGCCCTCCGGGGTGAAACCAGCACTGACCGGATGCCCGACCGGCGGTTGTACGGCGACGGTTGCTCTCGCACCGCCAGCGGCTTGCGAGACGTCGGCGTCGACGACGTACTCGTCAGGAAGGAACGAGCGCGTCCGGGCGGCAATCTGGGTTACGTTCTCCCGGAGTACGCGCCGCTGGGCCGCCGTCAGGTCGGACAGATCGGCGGTCGCGCGCTTCCCGGCCTGCGTGGTGCCCGGAGTTCCGGCGTACGGAGTGTTACCGTTCATGAAAAGTCCTTGCTACTGATAGGGAATCCGCTTATAAAAGGGTTCGGGCCAGTGGACGTTTTGCCGCTGTTTTTCTTCTGCCGACGCCGTTACGCATTTGTAGCCGGGCGACCCAGACAAGAATGTTAACATACGGCACGGTAGAACTGTCGTCCACGGCGTGCGGTTCGAGCCAACAAAAGACATATCGGACCCCGTCACGGAGAATCAACACGACCCCGTACACTGGAAATATGAACGAAGTTCAACTGGAAGTCGCGAAAGCCTACCCCAACGACTCGGGGCGTGGCATCGCTCGTCTCGATCCGGATACGCTATTGCACCTCAAGCTTAGCCCTGGCGATATTATCGAAATAGAGGGTGCAGATACCACCGCGGCCAAAGTCTGGCGCGCGGACCGGCAGGACTGGAACACTGACACCGTCCGGATCGACGGGTTCACCCGGCAAAACGCCGACGTCGGCATCGGCGAGCGCGTCACGATCCAGAAAGCCGAGGCCCAGAAGGCTGACTCGCTCGTGCTCGCACCGCCGGAGGAGGCGAGCGTGCAGTTCGGCTCCGACGCCGCCGGAATGGTCAAACGTCAGATCCTCAAGCGGCCGGTTGTCGGGCGTGATATCGTGCCGGTCATGTCCAGCACGAACCATCCGTTCATGCGATCACCGGGCCAGGCAATCCCGCTAATCGCCGTCGAGACCGAACCGGAAGGCGTCGTACTCGTCACCGAAGACACCGACGTCGAACTCCGTGAGGAGCCGATCAGCGGCTTCGAGAAGACCGGTGGCGGCATCACCTACGAGGATATCGGGGGCCTGCAAAGCGAGATCCAGCGGGTCCGGGAGATGGTCGAACTCCCGATGAAACACCCGCAGATCTTCAAAAAGCTCGGCATCGAACCGCCACAAGGCGTGCTGCTCCACGGGCCGCCGGGCACCGGGAAGACGTTACTCGCGAAAGCCGTCGCCAACGAGACCTCCGCCAGTTTCTTCTCTATCGCCGGACCCGAGATCATCTCGAAGTACTACGGGGAATCCGAACAGCAGTTACGAGAGATATTCGAGGATGCCACCGAGGAGTCGCCCTCGATCATCTTCATCGACGAACTGGACTCGATCGCACCCAAGCGCGAGGACGTTACCGGTGAGGTCGAGCGTCGGGTCGTCGCCCAGTTGCTGACGATGATGGACGGCCTCGAATCGCGGGGCCAGGTCATCGTCATCGCGGCGACGAACCGCGTCGACTCGGTCGATCCCGCGCTCCGGCGTCCGGGCCGGTTCGACCGCGAAATCGAGATCGGCGTCCCCGACGAGGTGGGCCGAGAGGAGATCCTCCAGATCCACACCCGCGGGATGCCGCTCAGCGACGACGTGAACCTCGGGCACCTCGCCGACGAGACCCACGGCTTCGTGGGCGCGGATATCGAGAGCCTGACCAAGGAGGCGGCGATGAAGGCGCTCCGGCGCTACCTGCCGGAGATCGATCTCGACGAGGAGGACATCCCGCCGAGCCTGATCGACCGGATGATCGTCAAGCGGAAGGACTTCCGCGGCGCGCTGAACGAAGTCGAACCGTCTGCGATGCGGGAGGTGCTCGTCGAACTCCCGAAGATCAGTTGGGACGACGTCGGTGGACTCGAAGAGGCCCAACAGCAGGTCCAGGAGAGCGTCGAGTGGCCCATGTCTAGCCCGGAGAAGTTCACCCGGATGGGCGTCGAGCCACCCAAAGGCGTCCTGCTCTACGGGCCCCCAGGTACCGGGAAGACGCTGATGGCGAAGGCGGTGGCAAACGAGACCAACGCCAACTTCATCAGCGTGCGTGGTCCGCAACTCCTGTCGAAGTGGGTCGGCGAGTCCGAGAAAGCGATCCGCCAGACGTTCCGCAAAGCGCGGCAGGTCGCACCGACGATCATCTTCTTCGACGAACTCGACAGCCTCGCGCCTGCCCGAAGCCAGGAGATGGGCTCGAACGTCTCCGAGCGGGTGGTCAACCAGCTACTGACCGAACTCGACGGCCTCGAAGAGATGGGTGAGGTGATGGTGATCGGCGCGACCAACCGACCGGACATGATCGACCCGGCGCTGATCCGCTCGGGCCGGTTCGACCGACTCGTGATGATCGGTCAACCGGACGTGGAAGGCCGAGAGCAGATCCTCAACATCCACACCGATGACACGCCGCTCGCGGCCGATGTCAGCCTCCGGGAGATCGCGGAGATCACCGACGGCTACGTCGGTAGCGACATCGAATCCATCGCGCGAGAGGCGGCCATCGAGGCCCTCCGCGAGGACGACGACGCCGACTCGGTGGAGATGCGGCACTTCCGACTGGCGCTGGAAGACGTCCGGCCGACGATCACCGATGACATCCTCGACTACTACGAGCAGATGAAAGAGGAGTTCAAAGGCGGCGGCAGCGACCCACGTGGCCCACAGGGCGGCCGCATCGGCTTCCAGTAGCCGATATCGTTCTTTTTGCGATCAGTCTGTGGAGTCGACGATATCTCGCACGCCGTAGAGGTCCTCGACTTCGTACGTCGGCTGTTCCGGTAGCTCTAGGTCCTGTCGGTGTGAGCGTCGGACGAACGCCGAATCGACTCCTGCCTGTCGGGCCGCAACGACGTCCGAACCACTGTCCCCGACGTAGAGGGCGTCCTCAGTGCCGATGGCGGAAAGAGCCTGCTGGAGATAGTACGGGTCCGGTTTCTTCCGACGGATGCCGTCGAGCGTCGGCTGACGCCCGTAACAGATGTCACTGCCCGGAAGGTCGTAGTAGTCGACGATGTAGGAGACGGTGTCGGCCTGATTGTTGCTGACGATGCCGAGTTCCTGATCGAGTTCGTCGAGGATCTCGACGTCGTCGTACAGCGGCTTGCGCCCGGCCCGGATTTCGGCGTGCTGGGCGAGGGCAGCGTTTCGGTCCCGCCGCCGCCAGAACGGTGCGGGGTCGACCCCATAGCGCTCGCAGATCCGCTGGAGTTCGTCCGGAGTGATGCCGTACAGCGCTTCGACGTGCTGGGGGTCGGGGTCGGTGACGCCGAACTCCGCAAACGTCGTCTCGATAGCGCGCGAAAAGACGTCGAGAGAGGTCAGCCACGTCAATACACCGTCGTTGTCGAAGAGCACCGCGTCGTACATGCGAAGCAGTCCGGGATAACGGCGGGCCGTACTTAGCTTCGTCCCAACAGGTCGGATCGGCCGGTCGGACCGGCATCTCCGTCCTGGAGGGCCCACCACGCGGCCAGCACGGAGAGGGCGGCGACGAGAGCCGCACTCCCGGAGATCTGTGGTAGATCGGCGGGACTCACCGGTAATCGCAACTGCAGCATCGTCAGGCCGAGCGCCGCCGCGGCCCCCCACGCCGCAAAGGAGATCCGGCGCGTGTCGGCCCCGAAGCCGGTCCGCTCGGACACCCAGATCCCGAGCGCGATCAGCGTGCCGTACGCGAGCAGTCCGATTCCGTAGTAGAGCATATGCAGTCGTAACGAACCGAGACTGATCACGAACGGCGTCGCGACGGCGAACAGTGGGGCGAGACCGGCGATAGAGAACGCCGCCGCTCTGTGTGGCCGATCGAACCGGTCTTCGAGCACCCACGCCGTCGCCGCGACGACGAGCGTGAAGATGAGCATCGCGGTGGCAAAGTGTGCGGTGAGGATCACGACCTCGTACTGGGTAACGGTGAGTCCGCCGAGGATGATCTGGGTGGGAAGGATTGCCAGCGCGGCGGTCATCGCGTACCGAACCCGGCGTGGCTGGTCACCGCGCCAGGCGGCGACGGTCAGACCGAGTAGCATGAAGCCGGTCGGCATCGCGATCAGCCGGTGGAACCACTCGATAAAACTCGGCCAGTTCGCGGGGAACAGGCCAAGCCAGCCGTCACAGAGCGGCCAGCGCCCCTGGCAGGTCAGACCGGCACCCGATACCGCCGTGTAGATGCCGATCAGGATGAGCGAGAATGTTAGCCCTGTCGCCACTGCCATCAGGCGTGGGAAGGAAAACCATCCACCGTCGTCGGGGTCGGATCTACCCGGTGCCATCGTTGCCTGAACTCAGGCTTTCGCCTACTTAGACCTGACCAAAGCGGGGCGGCAGCGACTCGCTTCGACGTTTCTAATACCCTTCCTGCAGACGTGTGCCATATGCGCCAGCAACGTCTCGATGCGTATCTCGAAGCGAACGACCTGCACTCCGTCTGGTTCGCCCGGCCGAACTCTTTTGCGTGGCTCACGGGCGGGAACAACGTCGTCGACAGGGAGGGTGATATCGGCGTCGCCGCGGCTGGATACGATGGCGATGGGGTCGTCGTCGTCACGAACGACATCGAAGCGGGACGGCTCCGCGACGAGGAAGTGGGCGAGGACGTCGATGTCGTCGAGTTCGAGTGGCACGCCGAGTCGCTGGCCGAGGCCGTCGAGGCGGAAGCCGAGGGGGCCCGCGGCGGCCGACTTCGAGGTGCCGGGCTTTGCTTCGGTCGACGCCGGAGCGCTCCGCCAACCGCTGAGCGAGAGCGATATCGACGCCTACCGGTCGCTCGGCCGGCAGACGGCCGAGGCGGTGGAAGCAGTGGCCCGGGAACTCGAAGCGGGCGACACGGAACAGGAAGCCGCCGCGGCGCTCCGTGTCGCGCTCTCGGCCCGAGGGATCGAAGCACCGGTCGTGCTGGTGGGCGGAAGCGAGCGGGCACAGGAGTACCGCCACTACACCCCCCCAGCCCGTGGAACTGGGCGAGTACGCGCTGGTGTCGGTCACTGCCGAGATGGCCGGCCTGCATGCTTCGTGTACCCGGACGGTCGCGTTCGATGCGCCCGAATGGCTCGAAGAGCGCCACGACGCCGCGATGACGGTCGAGGCGAGCGCGCTCGCGGCGACGCAGGGAGCCGCCGATTCGGCGGCCAGCGCAGGTGACGTGTTCGCCGAGATCCAGGACGCCTACGCCGCGCTTGGCCACGAGGGCGAGTGGCGAGAGCATCATCAGGGCGGTGCGGCCGGTTTCGCGGGGCGAGAATGGATCGCGACGCCTGGTCACGACGCGCCAGTCCACACGCCGACGGCGTACGCCTGGAACCCGACCGTCCAGGGTGCAAAGAGCGAGGACACCGTCCTCGTCACCGAAGACGACTTCGAGGTGCTGACGACGACGGGTCGCTGGCCGACAACTGACGTGGAGGCTCGCGGCCACGATGTCTCGATCGAACGCCACGAGATATTGTTCACAGACGAAGAATAATTACGTCATATTCGACGCAGACGCCGCGACTTACTGCGTTTTTCGACAGTTGTCGATCCGTAGCTTCGATCAACTTTTTACCGTCGGTGATATGTGTATCTATAACATGGGAATGGACGAGGATTCGTTAGAGTATCACGAAGAGGAACCGCCCGGGAAAATCGAGATTTCGACGACGAAGCCGACGAACACGCAACGGGATCTGAGCCTCGCCTACTCGCCCGGTGTGGCCGCTCCATGTCGGAAGATCCGGGACGACGTCGAAGACGCCTACAAGTACACCGCGAAAGGGAATCTGGTCGGCGTCGTCTCGAACGGATCGGCCGTGCTGGGGTTGGGCGATATCGGCTCTGCAGCCTCGAAACCCGTGATGGAAGGGAAAGGCGTGCTGTTCAAACGCTTCGCCGATATCGACGTGTTCGACATCGAACTCGATCACTCGGAGCCAGAGCAGGTCGTCGAGTCGGTCGCCGCGATGGAACCGACGTTCGGGGGGATCAACCTCGAAGATATCGCGGCACCGGACTGCTTCGAGATCGAGCGACAGTTGAGCGAGCGGATGGACGTTCCCGTCTTCCACGACGATCAGCACGGGACGGCGATCATCAGCGGAGCGGCACTGCTGAACGCCTGCCGCGTCGCGAACAAGGATCCCGAGGAACTGAAGATCGTCTTCTCCGGTGCGGGTGCAAGCGCGATTTCGACTGCCCGGTTCTACGTCTCGCTCGGCGTCGATCGCGAGAACATTCTGATGTGTGACTCCAGCGGTATCATCACCGAAACCCGCGTCGAAGCCGGCGATGTCAACGAGTACAAAGCCGAGTTCGCGCGGGACGTACCGGAAGGCAGTCTCGCCGACGCGATAGCGGGAGCCGACGTGTTCGTCGGGCTATCTGTCGGTGGGATCGTCAGCCAGGAGATGGTCCGCTCGATGGCGTCCGACCCGATCATCTTCGCGATGGCCAACCCCGATCCGGAGATCACCTACGAGGACGCCAAAGCCGCTCGCGACGACTCGGTCATCATGGCGACGGGTCGCTCTGACTATCCCAATCAGGTCAACAACGTGCTCGGCTTCCCGTTCCTGTTCCGCGGCGCGCTCGACGTCCGCGCGAGCGAGATCAACGAGGAAATGAAGGTCGCGGCCTCGGAAGCGCTCGCCGACCTGGCGCGTCAGGACGTCCCCGACGCGGTCGTCAAGGCCTACGGCGACGAACCGATCCAGTTCGGCCCGGACTACATCATCCCGAAACCACTCGATCCCCGCGTGCTGTTCGAGGTCGCGCCGGCGGTCGCGCAGGCGGCGATGGACAGCGGTGCGGCGCGCACCGAAATCGGCGTCTCCGAGTACGTCGAACAACTGGAAGCGCGACTCGGCAAGTCCCGCGAGATGATGCGGGTGGTACTCAACAAGGCGAAGAGCGATCCGAAACGCGTCGCCCTCGCGGAGGGCGGCGACGAGAAGATCATCCGCGCGGCCTATCAGTTGCAGGAACAGGAGATAGCGGAGCCAGTGCTGATCGGCAATCGCGACTCCATCGAGCAGACGGCAAGCGAACTGGGGCTGAGTTTCGATCCCGAAATCGTCGACCCCGAAAGCGACGATTACGAGAAGTACGTCGACCGCCTCTACGAACTCCGACAGCGCAAAGGTATCACCAGGAGCGAAGCCGAGGAAATGATCCGGGACAGCAACTACTTCGCCTCGGTGATGGTCGAGATGGACGACGCCGACGCGATGCTCTCGGGGCTGACCCATCACTACCCCTCCGCGCTCCGTCCACCCCTGCAGATCGTCGGCACTGCCGATGACGCGGAGTATGCCGCTGGCGTCTACATGCTGACGTTCAAGAACCGCGTCGTGTTTATCGCCGACGCGACAGTGAACCAGAACCCCGACGAAGACGTGCTAGCCGAAGTGACCGAGCACACCGCGGAGCTAGCCCGGAGCTTCAACATCGAACCTCGCGCCGCCCTGCTGTCGTACTCGAACTTCGGGAGCGTCGACAACGAGGGGACCAGAAAGCCGCGGGAGGCCGCACAACGGCTCCGTGAAGACCCCGCAATCGACTTCCCAGTCGATGGCGAGATGCAGGCCGACACGGCCGTCGTCGAGGACATGCTCCACGGCACCTACGAGTTCTCGGCGCTGGAGGAACCGGCGAATATACTCGTCTTCCCGAACCTCGAAGCGGGCAACATCAGCTACAAACTGCTTCAACGCCTCGGCGGCGCGGAAGCCATCGGCCCGATGCTCGTCGGGATGGACAAGCCGGTCCACGTCCTCCAGCGGGACGACGAGGTGAAAGACATCGTGAACCTGGCCGGCGTGGCAGTCGTGGATGCACAAGAGGAAGAGTAGCGCGAGTCGGGTGGGGTGGTAGAACCACCCAGACGCCGAGCGTTGCGAGGGGATTCACTGCCGGAGCGGGCATCACCCAGTGAGGCGGCTTTTTGCCCGGGAGTTTTGACCCGAGGGGAGAGCCTCGCTAGTCGCTCGCGTGCCGGTCGGCCCGCGACGGCGGGGGGAACTCGCTCGTGGTCGATTCGGTGCTGCCGGGGATCACGCAGCGGTCCGGCTCCCGATTAACGTGTGCATACTGGTGTGGCGCGTTTGCGAGCGGATGCGCCGGGTTGTCTTCGCTGCGGATGCGTGCGGCACGCACCTCTTCGAAGCCGGACAGGCGGGCACGGATACCGCGCCAGTGGTTCGACGTGTTCGACGGTGGTGAGAGTGGATGCGGAGGTTCACCGTCGGGGTGCTGTCCGGCGAGAATCGCGTTGTTGACGTTGCCGGCCAGTTCGTTGTGATCGACGAGGACGCCGATGCGGGCGTTCGGGGGTGAGCGAGCGGCCAGTACGTCCAGCCCCAGATGTAACGCCCGATACTCCGCGACGTTGTTGTCCGGGACGGTATGGGGCAACGAGAGTCTCGCTACCCGGGTCCCCTCCCGTGTCTCGATCACTGCACCGAGGCCGCCGCTCTCCTCCCTGTAGGAGCCGTCCGTTGCCACGTAGAAATCTCGGTGGTGGGTTCGAGGCGGATGAGCAATATGCGGAGTCGGTGACTCGTCGAACAAATCTCGCAGTGCCGGCCGGCCATGCGCGGCCATATTTAGCGTCAGGGCACAGGCTAACTTAAGTCCACGGGCGGATAGCGATTTCTGCGGGAAAAAAGCGGGGGGAAGGACAGCAACTGAGGGAGGGCTACTGCTTGTGTGGATAGCCGACCAGCAACGCGACGGCGTTCAGCGCCAGCAGTGCGAGGAACGTGTACACTTCGCCGGTGGTCTCGAGTCCCGTCGCCAGCATCGGGACGTGAAGGAATGGGAGCACAACGGCGCTCCAGAAGCCAGCGGCGTAGATCTGATTGACGACCCGGTCCGCGAACCACTTGCGGAGACTTCCGTCGGTAGACTCACCAGCGATCGATCCAGTTTCGTTGTGAATGGAGGGACTTGACATGAGTTTTCCAGCCGTATCTAAGCCATCAGGCTACCATCTCTTATAGGCCGCTGAGCGTTTCTTTGTTTTCGATCCGTTTCAACGCATCAAACACTTCGTATTATGTTTTATAACGATACTAGAGATCGTTAAACATTTTAAAAACAGATTTTAGCCAGTAATTTGGGATTATAGCCGTTTAGGTTATATATCACGAAACGACAGCTGAATGGGGTGAACGAGACCGATCGCTCATTCTCGATCGCTCGCGTCCTCGATGGCGATTATCGTGGTTTCGGTGTCGTCACGCGTCGAGACGGCGTGTTCGTACTCGCCCGGTTCGACGGCAGTCGGAACCGAGAGTGAGAGCGTCTCCTGGCCGCCCGGATCGAGCGCGACAGCGCGGGTAGCCTGCTCGTCGCCGTCGAACTCGTAGACCAGTTCGGCCGTTCCGGGATCCGCACCCGTATTGCGGACGGTGAACTCCGCCGTCACGTTGTCAGCGCGGTCGACCGTCTCGGGTGCCTCGAACCCGAGAATCTCGTACTCGGTGTCCAGCACGGTGACTGTCCGCTCGTCGGACGGGAAGGTGTGTGTCGTCGTGTTGGCGCGCGTGACGGTCACTGGTACCGTCCCGGCCTCGTCGAACCGCACTGACCCAGTGCCCTGCCAGTCGAGCCACTCGGTGCGATTGCCCGCAGTGAGCGTTGCTGGTACCGGTTCGTCGGTATCCGTCCGCCGTGCTGTGAACTCCACCGTCTCGCCACGCTCGACGGTTGTCACATCCGCATCGAGCGCCAGCGGTGCCTCGTATCGCTCGAATCGGATCGTAGTCGTCACCGTCTCAAACGTCTCGCTGTCGGTATCTGGGGCCGCGACCGATAGCTCCAGCCGTGTCGCGCGGTCGGCGCTGACGGTGAACTTCCCGTCGCTTGCCAGTCGTTGCTCACCATCGGTCTCGACGGTCGCGTTGATCGGTTCCTGGGTGTCGCCACGACGCACCGTGAGGCTCACCGATTCGCCGGGCTTCGGGGCCGCGTTGTCCCGGGAGAGCGAGAGCGCGACCGATCGCCGCTCGACCGTGACGGCCGTCGTCGCCTCGGCGAAGGCTTCGGTATCGGTCGACGACTTCGACGCGGTCGCCTCGAACGTTCCGGCGCGCTCGAACGGCACGGTGACACTGCCGACTTCGTTCGTCTCGTAGGTCTCGCCGTCGACGCTGAGACTGCCTGCGACGGCCTCCCCGGCGTCTGCACGGCGTAACCTGAACGTCACATCCTCGCCGGCGGTACTCCGCTCGGCGTCGGCCTCGACTGCCAGCGGGACGTCGAATCGAGTGACGGAGACGATGGTTCCGTCGGCCACGTATCTGGTTAGTTCCGTGTTCTCCTTGTCGGCCCGGACGGTGAACTCGCCGCCACGCTCGAAGGTGATGGCGGCGCGGCCGTTCTCGTCTAACCGATAGTTCTCACCGTCCGCTCTCAGCCGTGCATCCGTTACTGCCGTCCCGTTCTCGTAGCTGACGGCAACCTCGACGGTTTCGCCCGGTTTCAGTTCGGTACGGTTCGGTTGGACGTCGAGTCGAACTTCCTCGGGTCCGTCCTCGCCCCAGTCCTGAAACGGGAACAGCGTTCCGTCGCCGTCGTCGTCGTCGAGTACCGGGGTCGCGCCGAACCCGAGCACGCCCACTGCGAGCGTCCCGAATACGAGCACGGCGATGGCAATGAGGGTGACATCTCGACGAGGGTCGTACCCGCCGGAGCCACTGCTGGCCACGCTGAGTGGCTCCGGCCCGCGTCGTCGGTCAGTCGCGACGTCAGTCTCTGGCGCATTCACGGGCGTCACTTGCTGCACCGGCGTACGTAAGCACAGCGTATAGTCGTTCGGACCGTGGGCCGAGTAGCCGCTCGCGTGGCAGTCGCGTCTCGCAGGACAGTCGTCACGCAGTCTTCCGGGTAGAGAGCCGATGGTGGGTCAGTGACCCATTGTAAGAATACCTTACTACGATAAAACGTAGGCTAGTGGGTAGTATACTGCTACAGGGCTATGTCCGGTGAGACGCTCTGTACACGTAATATCGAACCCCCAAGGCGCTCACTGATCGGGGTTTCATCGGCCATCGAACAGTTTAACATCCTGTAAACTTGTCTATTTAGTATGGTTTACGAGACGGGAAACCGGACAGTCGACGACGCGGTTCGGCGCGTACTCGACGGTGAGCGGCTTGATCGGACTGACGGCCTGGCACTGATCGCCCAGCCTGTCGACGACCTCGCACCGGGCGCGGACTACGTCCGTTCCCAGCTGGGCGACGACACTGTGGACGCGTGTAGCATCGTCAACGCGAAGGCGGGCGACTGTGCGGAGGACTGTGGCTTCTGTGCGCAGTCCGTTCACTTCGATACCGGTATCGACACCTACGGCTTCCTCGGGCCCGAGAAGATACTGGAGGCCGCGAAGCGGGCCGAGCGTGACGGCGCACAGCGGTTCGGCATCGTCGTCGCCGAGAAGGGGGTCAGCAAGGAACACCGGCCCGACGAGTGGGCAGAGGTGCTCGAAGCGATCAGGCTCGTCCGCGACGAGACGAGCGTCGAGGTGGACGCGAGCCTCGGCATTCTCACCGACGAGGAAGCGGAGATACTGGCCGAGGAAGGGCTCAACCACTACAACCACAATATCGAGACCTCGCCGAACTACTTCCCGGAGGTCGTCGATAGCCACACTTTCGAGGACCGAGTCGAGACGCTCGAAGTCGCCAAGGAGGCAGGGATGGATCTCTGCGCTGGCGTCATCCTGGGAATGGGCGAGTCGCCGGCGGATCGGGTTGACGCGGCCATCGCGCTCCAGGAGGTCGGCATCTCCTCGCTCCCGGTGAACGTTCTGAATCCCGTCGCCGGGACGCCGATGGCCGAGCGCCTCGGCGGCACCGCCGACATCACGACCGCCGAAATCGTCAAAACTGTCGCGGTCTACCGACTTCTCCATCCCGAGGCGCGAGTCCGACTCACCGGCGGTCGGGAGGTCAACCTTGCGCCCGACGAGCAGCATCTTCCCTTCGAGGCTGGCGCGGACGGTATCCTCACCGGCGACTACCTCACCACGAGCGGGCAGTCGCCGGGCGATGATATCGAGGCGATGGAGCGTGCCGGGCTACGGCCGAATATGGACGCGAACGAGTTCGACCCGGACGAGGTGAAACGGCGCTCGAACGCCGGCCCGGACGCTGGGAGGGAGACCGCGGAAGGGGCGACCGACGACTGAGAGGATTCAGGTATCCGCGGATTCCGTCGGAGTGACTCTTTGCGAGTCGCGCAGATTCGAGAGCCATCGCCATCTCGTCACCGACGAGAACGCTCTCTCTCGCCGTTCGAAGTGAGAAAAGCTATACTCCTCCGGTCGCAGTTCCAAGTCAGTTGCAGAGCGCCGACTGAGTAGATGGGGAGTTAGAAGCGATGAGAACTGTGAAAGTAGACGACTCCGCCGCACAACGGCGGCGACGGGACTGTGTCGAACCATGAGTGAAGACGCCGATTCGGGAGACGACGGTGCGCGTCCGCGCCGAGTCGACGGGACGCTCGACAGCCACGGGTTCGATCCCGCCTCGACACTGAACGACGGTGATGGTCGGTCACACCGCCGACTGTCGCCCGCAAACCGAATCGCGAAACGCGCCCAGTTCGCACCGCCGTCAGGCGGCGCGCTCCCCGTAGTCGACAGCGACGAGCGACTGGTGTTCGCCTCGGACAACTACCTCGGCCTCACGCAGGACAGCGAGATACAGGACGCCGCGGTTGCCGCCGCTGAGGTGGTTGGAACGGGTTCGGGTGCCAGTCGGACGGCGACCGGCGACACGCTTGTCCACCGTGACCTCGAGCATCGACTGGCGGAAACGACGGGGACCGACCGCGCGCTGGTGTTCCCATCCGGCTACGCCGCTGTCGTCGGCACGATTACGGCGCTCGAACCGGACGTCGTCTTTTCCGATGCGGAGAACCACACGGCCGTCACCGACGCCTGTTGCCTGGCCGACGCCGAGACCGTCCACTACGACCACCTAGACGTCGCCGACCTGGCCGACCGGTTGGCATCGCGGGCCGATGGGGACGCCGACGAGTCGTGGCTGCTCGTTACCGAATCGGTGTTCGGGACGGACGGCACGGTTGCACCGCTCGCCGAACTGTGCGAACTAGCCGAACGCTACGGCGCGTGGCTACTGGTCGACGAGACACACGCGGTCGGTCTCTACGAGGACGGCGGCGGAATCGTCCAGCGCGACGGGCTTACCGAGCGCGTCAACGTCCAGACTGGTAGCCTCTCGACGGCGCTAGCCAGCCAGGGCGGGTACGTCGCCGGGGACGACGTCCTGATCGAGTTGCTGATCGACCGGAGGGAGGCGTGCACGTTTTCGGCCGGGCTAGCACCGCCGTCGGCCGCGGCGGCGGTCGAAGCGCTCCACGTTGCGCGAACCGAGGACCGTCAGGAGCGACTCTGGCGCAACGCCGAGTATCTCCGTGACCAGTTAGCAGCGATGGAGTACGAGGTAGATGGGTCGACACAGATCCTCGCGATACCGTTCGACGACCCGGCGGACGCAGTTGGCCTGTGTGAGTTGCTGTACGACCGCGGGGTCGTCGCTCGGGCCGTCGCTCCGTCGGGCCGGTCGGACGCATCGAGTCGGCTCCTGGTGACGCCGATGGCCACTCACTCCGCATCGGATCTGGCCGCTTGCCTCGACGCCTTCCGCGATGCTGGTCGGGAGATCGGTCTGCTGTGAGTCACGGCTGGCCTGCGTCCTGACGGCGGTTACATGAAGTCAGTCAATCCCGCCTGTCCGTCGTCTGAGGCCGACTCCTTCTCGTCCGCGGCGGTGTCATCATCCTCGGTCGAGTCCTGCTCGCTATCCGCGTCCGTTTCGTCGGCCTGATCCCGCGTCGCACCCTCGAACGCGCCGCCGGAGTGCTCGACTGCTTCTTGCCCGCGAAGCTCTTCGGCGTCCTCGACGATCGATTGCACTTTGTTGGTCGTCTTCCCGCTTCCGGTGACAAAGGAGACCTGCTTCTCGTCGAGATCATACACTGCGGCCATCCGAACGGTGAGTTCGCGGTTCTTGCAGTGGTGCGTGATCTCCGCGAGGAACGGGAGGATCTGTCGACGCGCCGTACCGATGCTGGTGCCGCTCTCCTCGGCGATCTGGAGTGCAATGGCGTCCCGGGTTTCCCGGGAGCCACGCGACCGGCCGAGTTTTGACCAGTAGCTTGGCGGGCCGTAGCGCGTCCAGCCGCCTTTCTTTTCCTGGCGGGCCGCCGCGACGCCTGCAGTCATGTTGTCGCCCGCGTAGCGCCAGTAGGAGTAGTCCTGCGTCGCGCGCACCCGGCCGAGCCAGCGGTCGGCGTTGGCGAGGTAGCCGTATGCGTCCGCGAGTTCCCGGCCCGCGTAGTCTTTGGGCATGTTGTCCTCGATCCAGTTGATCATGTCGTCGGGCGTCTCGTCGACGTCGTAGGACGCCTCTAGTGCGGCCTGCGGATCGAGCTTTTTGATCACCTCGTCGAGGAAGTCGAAGATGTCCTCGGTCGTGTCTCGCTGGCCCGTCACCACGTCGTCGAGAGTCAGCCGTTCGGCCCGCTCCGCGACGGCCTGGAGGTCGTTGATCGCAGAGCGCAGGTCGCCGCTGGTCTGCGTTGCGATCTGTTCGAGCGCTTCGTCCTCGTACTCGACGCCCTCCTGGCGGCAGATATCCCGCAGGACGGGCACGATAGAGCGCTTCGAGACGTCCCGGAACTCGATCTCCTGACAGGCGTTTCGTAGCCCCTGGGACATGTCGTAGAACTCGTTTGCGATCAGGATCATCGGCTGGTCGGCCTTCTTGACGACGCCGGTGACCGCCGCGGAGCCACCGTAGTCGGCGTTGCCGTGGAAGTTGTCGGCCTCGTCCATGATGATCAGTCGCCGACCGGAACTACCCTGCATGAGCGTTCCTGACTGGGCGGCCTCGCCCGCGACTTTGTCGATCACGTCGGCCTGTCGCTGGTCGCTGGCGTTCAACTCGATCACCGGCCAGTCTTTGTCGTTCGCCAGCGCGTGGGCGGCCGAGGTCTTCCCGATCCCCGGACTGCCGTAGACGATGACCGCCTTGCGGTGCTCGGCCCACGTGTCGGCCCACTCTTTTAGCGCGTCGCGGGCCGTGTCGTTCCCCCGGACCTCCGCCAGCGTCGACGGGCGGTATTTTTCGGTCCAATCGCTCATTACCGGAGTGTGGGGCGAACGGCGTTTAGTGGTTGCGGAGTCTCAGTCCTCGCCCGACTCCTCGTCGACTACCAGCACCGGCGCGACTCGCGACCGGACGACAGCGTCGGTCGTACTACCCAGCAGCGCGCGTCTGAACGCCGACCGGCCCTGCGTGCCGAGCAGGATCAGGTCGACATCGTGCTCGGCCGCGTAGTTCTCGATAGCCTCGTGTGGGACACCTTCGAGGATCACTGTCGTCGTCTCGACGCCCGCAGAGTCAGCGCGCTCTGCGATCCGGTCGAGCGTTTCCCGACCTTCTTTCCGGAGGTTGCCCGCGACGGTTTCGGGATCGACGATGGCGTTGTCGTAGGCCGTTCGCGTCTCGATGACGTAGACCAGATGCAGGGTGGCGTCGTAGCGCTCGGCGTGGTCGATGGCGTGGTCGGCCGCCGCGTCGGCGTCGTCGCTACCGTCGGTTGCCAGGAGGATATCGTCGTACATAGTCGAGACTACGGGAGCCAGCATAACAGAACTACCGGCGAGACGTTAGAGGCGGCCCAGCGGCGTCCCCGTCACGACCTCGCCGCCCTTGATGACCGTCTCGATATCGTCGAGCGCGGCGACGTCCGCGGTCGGGTCGCCGTCGATCACGAGCAGGTCGGCGTGATAGCCGGGCGCGATCCGCCCGGCGTCGTCGAGACCGACTGTTTCGGCGGCAGTGCCGGTCATCGCCGTAATCGCCTCGACCGGTGTCATGCCGTGGCGAGCCATGAACTGGATCTCGACCAGGTTCGTTCCGTGGTGGTTGAACGGGGTGCCCGCGTCGGTGCCGCCGGCGACTCTCACGCCGGCCTCGACGGCGCGGCGGAACGACTCGCGATGCGTCTCGTACACCTCGTTCGACTGGGCGTGCGTCTCGGCGGTCGCGCGGTCGCCGTTGTGGAGGATGCGGTGGGGTGCGGTGAGGGTCGGAACGAGTGTGACGTCGTTGTCGAGCATGGCCTGGATCGACTCGTCGTCGAGGAAGGTACCGTGTTCGACGGTGTCGACGCCCGCTTCCGCGGCGGCCTGAATGCCCTCCGCGCCGTGGGCGTGGGTGGCGACGTGGACGTCACGGCGGTGGGCCTCGTTGATCAGGGCGTGGATCTCCTCGCGGGTGAACGCCAGCGATCTGGGATCCGTGCCGGGCGTGGTGACGCCGCCGGTCGCCATGAACTTGATAAACTCCGCGCCCTGCTTGCGCTGTTCGCGGACGGCGCGGCGACACGCCTCGGGGCCGTCGACCTCCATACCGAGATGGTGGCCGTGGCCGCCGGTGATCGTGATCGATCCGCAGTTGGCGACCGTGCGCGGGCCGACGACGTCGCCGCGCTCGATGGCCCGGGCGAGTTCGACGTCGAGGCCGCGCGCGCCCATCGCACGCACGCCGGTGACGCCGCTTTCGAGCGTTCGGCGCGCGTTGGCGATTTCGGTGAACAGCAACTCGGAATCGCTCTTCGTGACGACGTCTTCGACGCTCGCCTCGCCGGACAGCGAGAAGTGGACGTGCGCGTCGACGATACCGGGCAGCAGCGTGTAGCCGCCGAGGTCGACCGTCTGCTCGTCCGCCTTTGCCTTCGATACCTCGGCGACGGCGGTGGTACGTCCGCTCTCTCTATCGAACTGGATCGGCCCGTCGAAGACGTCACCCCCGCCGTCGACGACGCGAGCACCCCGGAGAATCATGCTCGTACGGTGGACGGCGATGCCTAATGAATCTGCCCGTTGCCGGTCGCATGGCTCGGGGCAAACGGCCGGGAAAGAATCAGAGGTACTCGAGTCAGCCTATCACGTCGGGTCGTTGCCACGCTGAAGGAGGTACACCATCTCCCACATGGTATCCTCTAGTTCGTTGCTGTCGGACACTTCCTCGATTTTGCTGTAAAGCGAGTCGGACACTTCGATTTCGGGCATCATGTGTACGTATATCAGTATCGTTTATGAATGTACTGGATTTCAAAATCGAGTTAACACTTTTCTCACCTCCCACCCTCCGGAGTTAAGACCGAGTCTCTCGAAATGTTCCATATGGCCCAGAACTCGGAGCCAGCGGCGATATCACACTGCTGGAACTGTGGGTTCGAGGCACCGGCGGGGAGCGACGAGTGGGAGCGACTCGATGCGGTCTCGATCGGGACGCTAACACGCTGTCCGGAGTGCGGGAGCACGGACGTCTCTTCCGGCCGCTGACGCTCACGAGAACCGACCGGTCACGCCGTCCAGACACCTTTTCCAGAGACATTTCCGCAGGGCGATGTCGTAGCCGCTCGTATCCCGTACATCGTCGAGATGAGCTTTGATTTTCGCCCACTCCTCGTCGGTCAGTGCGATCTCATCGTTCGTCCCCATCACGCCGGTATTGGTCGGATCGTCGTCGTGACACAGGGCGAGGTGAGCGATCTCGTGAAAGACGAGGCGTTCCTGTTCCCAACGATCATCGCGCTCCCCGACGATCGCCCGGTTGCCGACGCTGAAGCCGTTGACGTGGCCATCGACGCCGCTCCCGAGTAGCTTCGCCCAGGGGCTGTACACTAGCCCGGCGTACTCCTCGCCGTCGTGGCCCGGGACGACGACGAGTTGGATCGCCACGTCCCGAACGAACGGTTCGACTTCCTCGTGATAGAAGCCGTCACGCTCCCACAGGACGGATTTGACGTTCCAGCCGTAGCGCTCCTCGAAGCGCTCACTGTCGTACTCTCGGGGGTAATCAAGCCACTGGGCGTGGATCCCCCGCTCGCGAAAACGCGTCTCGATGCTCTGTTTCGTCCGCCAGTCGATCGATGTTCCCTCGACGTACCGGACGTCGAGCAAGAGATCCGGGCGGGCCGGGTCGACTCTCTCGAACTGATCCGCTCCGAACAACGCTTCGAGTCGGTCGTTGAACGCCTCCGACCTCTCTTTGTCGTCTGGGATCCCGTCACTGTCCTCGTCAGTGAACCGCCGATCGGCGGCGTAGGCGCTGGCTCCGGTCCCCAGCGGTAGGCCGACGGCCCCGCCCAGCGCGCCGAGCAGGGCCCGACGGCTCGTACCCCTGCCCTCGTCCGTTTGGCGGTCCGTCGATTGGGCCATTCGCTATGGCAAGGATTGGTATACCCTTACATGAATATACTGGCCGTTTGTTGACAGGGTTGCCTCTGCTGAGGAAGTGTACGCTGACACGCGAACTGCAACCGGCGCGGGGCCTACTCCGTCTCGGGTGCGACGAGCGCGTTGTGCTCGTCGAGGAGGTTCGGCAGAACGCCTTCGGACGCCCCGAACATCGCTGGCGCGTCCTCGCTGGCGGCGGTCCGGCCTGCTCGTTGCTTATCGTCCGGGCGGACGCTCTTCGCTGTCGGTTCGGTGTGCGGGTCGTGGGCGGTGCTTGTCGGTGCGGTACCTGTGGCCGCTCGTCGGGTAGTCTGGCTATTTGCTGACATTGGGTCGGGCGCGGCGGATCGGTCGGTTACTGGACGTCGATCAGAAAGAGTGCTCGCGTACTGCTACGTGCGTAACCATCCTACTCATCACTGTGGGCCAATCCTTAATAATTGTTTATGTTACAACCGCCCGGGGATGCGTGTTATCGTATACCGAACTGATATCGATCCAGTGGCCGTGTGCCGTATTCAGCGAACCACCAGATCCGTCGAATCGGCCGCTCTTCACGCCACGTGAGCCCGTACCACTGGACGAGGAGAGGGAAACGCGTTTCACCGGCGCGCGCGGATTCGTGGTAATGAGTTACCGGATCGGACTCGTCGGCAAGCCCTCGGTAGGCAAGTCGACGTTTTTCAACGCGGCGACGATGAACGACGTTCCTGAGGGGGCCTACCCCTTCACGACGATCGACCCGAGTGTCGGCGAAGCCTACGTGCGCGTCCAGTGTGCGGCCCCCGAGTTCGACGAGACCTGTACGCCGTCGGTCGGCTACTGCGACGACGGGACGCGGTTCGTCCCGACGAAACTGGTCGACGTCGCGGGGCTCATCCCCGGCGCACACGAGGGCGCGGGCCTCGGCAACCAGTTCCTCAGCGACCTGAACGAGACCGACGTGCTCGTCCACGTGGTCGATTTCTCCGGCGAGACGGATATCGAGGGCGAACCGACCGAGGGTCACGACCCGCGCGACGACATCGACTTCCTCGAAACCGAACTCGATCAGTGGTATCTGAGCGTCCTCAGAAAGGGGATCGACCGCTACGAGTCCGGCTACACGACCGAAGACGACGATATCGAGGAGGAACTCGCCGAACAGATGAGCGCGTTCCGGACGAGCGAGGACGAGATCAAGCGGCTGATCCGGCGCGTCGGTATCGGCTTCGACCCCGCAGAGTGGGACGACGAGGACGAACTCACACTCGCCCGCGAGATCCGACGCGACACCAAGCCGATGGTCGTCGCGGCCAACAAGATGGATACGCCCGAGGCCCAGGAGAACTACGCCGAAATCACCTCGGATCCGAAGTACGAACACCTGACCATCGTCCCCGCGAGCGCCCACGCCGAGAAGGCACTCAAGTCCGCGGACGAGGGTGGCGTCATCGAGTACACGCCGGGCAACGACGACTTCGAAATCGTCGGTGACGTCTCCGGGAGTCAGGAGGCCGGCCTCGAACAGATCCGCGAGTTCGTGACCGAGTACGGCGCGACCGGCGTACAGGACGCGCTCGAAGCGGCGCTGTTCGATGTGCTCGGCGTCATCCCCGTCTTCCCCGGCGGCGCGAACGGGCTGGGCAACGAGCACGGCGAGGTCCTGCCCGACTGCTATCTCCTCCCGCCGAACTCGACGGCCGAGGACTTCGCGTACAGCCTCCACTCCGATATCGGCGAGGGCTTCCTCCACGCCATCGACTGCCGGTCGAACCGCCAGCGCGGCGCGAGCTCAGACCTCGACGAGCGGGACGTGCTCGAAGTGATCACGACGAACTGAGGATCCGGGAACTCTTTGGAGACGAACAAGGAATTTAAGGTATACGAGTGAAGGGTTTTTGTCCTACCTGGTAGTCATATATCATATAATGCCGCCCAGAACAGTGACATACGTAGAAAAGGCCTGCGCGTACATCACCCGAGAGGATGGGGAATTACTCGTGTTCGATGGGCCCGAGTACGAGGGGAAGCAGGTTCCGAAAGGAACACTGGAAGACGAGGAGACGCCACGAGAGGCACTGTTCCGGGAAGTCCACGAGGAGACCGGGCTCTCGTCGCTCGAATCGGTCGACCACCTGACGACGGACGTCTGGCAGCGCCGTGCATCGCCGCCGCGCTGGTACGTCCGGCACTTCTTCCACGCTACCGTCGACGAACCGCGCGACGACTGGGTCCACACAGTGACGGGCGAGGGCGAGGAGGTGGGTGACGAGTACGACTGTACGTGGGTCGAGACGCCCGAGAAGGCGCGGTTCGCCCTCGACCTCGACGATTACGTCCACCTGCTTGCCAGAGATCAGTTGTCGCCCGTCCCGACCCCACAGCACGGCCGATCCTAAGAGCCGAAGCGTTGATGAGTGGGTACGACGTGAGTCCGGTAGGATGGTCCGCGAGAGGTTCTCGGCGCTCGCTGGACGGCTTCGTAACGAGCTAGATCGGGCGCTACTCGAAGACAACACGCCCGGAGAGATCGCCGGAAGCTTTTCGGTCGGCGTCTTCATTACGGCGATGCCGACGCTTGGGGCGGGACTCCTGATCTTCGTTCTGCTCACGTATCTGTTCGACAGCATCAGCAAGATCGCCCTGTTTGCCTCTGTGCTCGTGCTCAACCCGGTCGTGAAGTGGGGCGTCTACGCCGCGAGCTTCTGGGTCGGCATTCGACTTCTGGGCGCACCGCCGGGTGGTGTCCCCTCCACGGTATCGTTCTCGGCCGGTTCGGATATCGTCGTCCGCCTGCTCGTCGGGAACGTCGTCCTCGCGGTCGTGTTCATGGCTCTCGCGTACCCCCTCTCGCTCCGGGTGGTCAACGAGTGTCACCGCCGGAACATCGAGCCGACCGAACTGCCGCGAGAGATCCTCTCGGACTGAGTAGCCGAACCTGTTTTGACGGTCGGGCCCCACCACTGTCCATGATCGATCCAGCCGCGCTCGACGTGGCCGACCCCGAAGAGGCCACACGACAGCGCGACGAACTCGTCGAGCAGGTCCGCGATCACACGGGCAAGATCGCCTATCAGTTGGCGAAGTTCCAGGGCGGCGACTACGGCCAGCAGGAGTTCGAGACCGAGCGCGGGACGTGGACGGTGAAGTACGAGGCCGGTGACCTCCAGTATCTCCGCTTCGAGGGCGGTCGCGGGTTCGAGGTCTACGTCGTCTCGACCAAACAACACCCCGAACCGGAGGCGCTGGCAAAAGCGCTGGAGGACTACGAAGCGTTCGTGGAGTCCTACAACGAGTACGTCCGTTCGCTCGACGGCCTGCTCGACGACGTCGACCCCGAGTACCCACCCGTCGAGACGACCGAGGGCGTCGTCGCGGAGCGGGATCAGCTTCTGAACCGGATCGAGGAGGCGTGTAACCTGATCGCGGGCGAGTTACACCGGTACGAGGGCGGCGACTACGGCACGTTCACGACGCGGGTCGACGGGACGCGCTGGGAACTGAAGTGGGATACGGACGGCGTCTCCTACCTGCGCGCCGGCGGTTCCGGCGGCGTCTACCTCCTCTCGCAGTACGAACCCCCCTCTGCCGCGGACGTCCGGAAGTACGCCCCGATGGTGGGCGGCGTCATCGACGCCTACAACGAGCACGTCGCCGACCTCGAATCGGATCTGGCGACCGTCTCGCTGTGAACGGTGACCCGGTTAGCGACGAGTAGCCCCGGCGACCAAACCCCTTTGTCTCACCAGACCAAGCCACGCCTATGTCACAGATCGATGCCGGAACGATCCTTCCGAGCGAGCGGATGCGCCAGCAAGCGCTGGATGGCGAGGTCACACAGATCCACCGCGGACAGGCGTATGCCGAGGCGGGCGACACTTTCACCGTCGACGGCGAGACGTTCGAGATCACCGCGGTCGAGGAGCGAACGCTTGGGGATATGACCGACGCGGACGCTCGGGCGGAGGGAGCGGCCGACCTCGACGGCTACAAGGAGATGCTGCGCCAGGCACACGACCACTTCGAGTGGGACGACGACTCCGATATCGTCCGCCACGCCTTCGAGAAGCAGTAGCGCGCGGCCCGAACCGGGTTCGACACCGTCCGGAAACCGTAAACGGTGTGTATCGACCGCCGAAAGATCCCATACGATGTACAGCGACATTCTGCTCCCGACCGACGGCGGCGCGTCGGTCGAGACGGTGCTCGAACACACGATCGACATCGCCGACGCCGAATCGACGACCGCTCACGTCCTCTACGTCATCGACGACGGGGCGTTCCTGACGCTGAAAGACGAGATGAAAGCGGACGTCCTCGAAGACCTGCGGGCAGAGGGCGAACTCGCCGTCTCCGAAGTCGCCGACTCCCTCGAAGACGCCGGTATCGACGTGTCGACGACGATCCGACGCGGATCGCCCGCCGAAACTATCGTCTCCTACGTCGAAGACGCGGACATCGACCTCGTTACGATGGGGACCCAGGCCGACCGGTACACCGAGAACATGCTCGGGAGCACGTCTCAAAAGGTCGTAACGAAGTCGCCAGCCCCGGTGCTCACTGTCAACGTCGCCGAGGAGTAGCTGTCCGTCGCCGTTTTCTCGTAGTTTCCAGTTAGTGGAGAGTTACTTCGCCGTCGTCGATGGTGATGTCGACGAGGCTCGTCACGTCGAACTCGGTATCGTCGAGGCCCGGTTGATCGACTTTCCGGATGACGACACCGACGTCTGCGACCTCCGCACCGATCCCTTCGAGCGCCTCACAGATCGCGCCGAGGGTGCCGCCGGTCGCCAGCAGGTCGTCGATCACGAGCACGCGGTCGCCCGGTTCGACGTCGTTGATGAACATCTCGGACTCGTCGTAGCCAGTCGTCGCGTCGAGGGAGACCTCGCCGTCGAGGCCGTACTCGCGCTTGCGGATGACGACCAGCGGGATGTCGGTCTGCAGGGAGAGCGCGGTCGCGACGTGAATGCCGGTCGCCTCCGGCGCGACGATCTTGTCGACGTCGAGATCGGTCTCGCGCATCAGGCCGATGACGGCCTCGCGCAGCAGCGACGGATCGAGCAACGGGATGCCGTTGCTGATCGGGTGGACCAGATACTCGTAGCCATCCTGGTCGATGATCGGCGCTTCGTGTAGCGACGCTTCGAGTTTCTCCATAGTCACTATTGGAGCAACCGGGCGAAAAGCGATTCGTTGTTGGCCGAGTGAAGCAGTCGTCTGTCCAGATCAGTCGCCGCTCCCGCCACGCGCCTCGTCGAGGGTGACGAACTGATCGATTGGCGGGCCGTGACGGTTCCGCGCGGCCGGATAGATCCGGTGCAGGTCGATCGACTCGCTTCCCAGCACGGCGAAGCCAGCGAAGATGGTCAGGAAACCGACAATCGCCAGCGTCGAGATGGTCTCGCCCAGCAGCGCCCACCCGCCGATAGTCGAGACGACCGGGACGACGTAGAAGACCAGGTTCGCGTGGATCGCGCCCGCCGAGTCGATGAGACCGAAGTACGCGACGTACGCGAGCACACCGGCAAAGAGCGCGACATAGCCAAGCGCCAGGACCGCTTCGGGCGTCCAGACGATGGCGGACAGCGACTCGCCGCTCGCCGTGCTCAGCGAGTGCGTGAGCAGGGCGGCAAAGGGCAGGCCCCATGCGGTTCGGACCGTACTAGAGATCGAACTGTTAGCCCGGCGGATCGAGACCGCGCCGAGCGCACCACTGACCGCGGCGGCGAGGAGGATCGCCTTTCCGAACGCATCGCCGCCGAGCAGCAGCGCCGGGGACGGGCCGACGACGAGGATGACGCCACCCAGACCCAGCAACATACCGACCACGCCGCGTGCCGACAGCCGCTCGTCGGAGAGGAGTACGGCGGCGAAGACGGGCGTCAGGATCGGGTTGAGACTGAACACGATTGCGGCAACAGCGCTGGTCGCGTACTGCTGGCCCACGAACAGCAGGGCGTTCGTCAGTCCGATGGCGAGCACGCCGGTCGCGAGGATCCCGGCGACGTCGCCGCGCGTTCTCGGCACCAACTCCCCGCGAGACCGCGTCACGGCCACGTAGCCAAGTAGTACAACCGCCGCGATGTCGAACCGGAGCGCCACGAACGCCAGCGGCGGGAAGTACTCCAGTCCTGCCTTTGCCGCGACGAACGTCCCGCCGAAGAGGAGACTCGACGCCGCAAAAAAGAGGAGTGCGCGTCGGTCCATCACGGCGACGGACTCACCCGGCCTGCGAGACGGTCGAATCGTACTGCAAGGAGTACAGAAAACATCTTGTACTGCCGTAGGGGCTGGAGCCTTATAGTGTAATTTAGAAAATGTTTCGGGGGAAGAAAGCCAGCCCTGCCGCGAGAACGCTCCGGGGACTGCAAGCGTTTCACGGTGCGAAAACGGTTTAGCTGACGCTGCTCGAATGCGGGTATGGAATCGGCGCTCGAAGAGATCGAGTTCCTCGCACTCTCGGAGAACCGCGTGCAGGTGCTCCAGCGGCTTGCCGACGGGCGGCGGACCCGCTCCGTGCTCGCCGAGGAGACCGGCGCATCGCAGGCGACGCTTAGCCGCGTACTCGGCGATTTCGAGGCTCGCTCGTGGATCGTCCAGGACGGCGACGAGTACGTCGCCACCGCGACCGGACGGCTCGTCGCCACCGGCTTTACCGACCTCCTGAAGATCATGGAGACGGAGGGCGAACTCCGCGGCATCGTCGAGTATCTCCCCACGCACGCGATGGATTTCGACCTCCAGCGACTCGCCGACGCACAGATCACCCAGCCGACGCAGACCCGGCCCAACGCGCCGCTCAAGCGGTTACTCGACCTGCTCCGCGAGAGCGAGTCGGTCCGGGCGTTCTCGCATGCGTTCAACGAGGGGAGCCTCACCGTCGTCGAAGAGCGGGTCACGGCGGGCGAGCAATCGTTCCAGGCGGTTCTCTCCAGGAGCGCAATCGAGGCGGTCGCCGACGATTCGGAGCTACGATCACAACTGGAGCGACTCCTGCGGACCGAGGACGCATCGATCCGACTCCGCGAAGAGGGGATCCCGCTGGCCGTAACTATCATCGACGATACGGTTCACCTCCTGCTCCGCGACGAAAGCGGCGTGTTGCGCGCCTCGCTGGACACCGACGATCCGGCGGTCCGGTCGTGGGCGAACGACACTTACGACCACTACTGGCGGACCTCGCGGCCGCTCGACCCCGACGAACTGGCCGACTGACGGGTCAGGTCGATTCCGGACGAACGCCGCCACTCCGGCGACGCCGAACCGAGGGTATCACGGGAGTTCGATATCGAGGCCGTACTTCTCGGCGAGAAACGCGTCGACGCGTTTGTCGCAGCCACTGCGGAGGTGCTCGCGTTCCTCGGGCGTGAACGTCGGCACCGAGAACCGGCGGAGGAAGTTCTTCTGATAGCACTGGTAGTCGCCCCGAATGTCCTTGCTCGTCTTCCGCATGTAGTAGTCCATAACCCCGGAGTTGAGCACGGCGTCGAGCACTGCGCCGTTCTCCTCTCGCGGAAAGACCGCGTAGCCGTTGGCGAACAGGGCGGCCTCGCTATCGTGATAGACGAACTGTGGGCCGTCGCTAAACGTCGGCGTGTACAGTCGTTCGCCGACGAATCCGATCCCCTGCTTCCGACCGTACTTGTACCAGGGTTCGTACTCGGCACCGACCCCGTTCTCTCTCGTCGCGAGCACGTCCCGGACGGCCTCGAGATACTCGTGAGCGCGGGGATACGTCGCGGCGAGGTCATCGGGTGGGATCACCTCGTGCTCGACGCGGCGTGTCTTCGCCTCGCCGGGATCCTCCCAGTTCGTGGTCCGGTAGGGACAGATGATGCGCCGGCGATTGTCGACGAGCGCCGACGGGTCGCTAACCGCCGGAATCTTGACCAGTTCGCGACAGAGGTCGCGTTCGACGCGGTACTCCTCGCCGTCGAAAGGAATCGTGTAGTACTCGCCGGTGTGCTCCCCGGCGACCAGCGTGTAGACCTCGTCTTTGAGCGTCGCGACCCCGGTGTGGATGTCGGCGATCCGGTCGAGCGGGCGGTACGACTCGATAGTGTTGATCGCTTCGTAGGCCGGATCGTCGAGCAGTCGCCACTTCTCGGGGTCGAGCGACGAGTAGTTGATCGTGATCGGCTCTAGATCGGCCAGCGCGTCGACGGCGCTCTCGTCGGGCACGCTCACGTACTGGAACTGCCCCTTGCGATGCTGATCGAGAAACGTGATCGCCGTGTAGGTGTTGGCGTCCTCGAACAGCAGTAGCTCACCGAAGTCGACGATCTTCCGGACGTAGGCGTTCTCCTGCAGGAACGCCCGGAGATCACGGGCCGTCAGCGTCGTGAAGTAGTTCAGTGGCGTGATGTAGCCGACAGTTCCGTCCGTCGACACCAACTGAATCGCTAGCTCGACGAAGGGAATGTACGTGTTGAAGTTCCCGGACTCCACCGTCTCGTAGGTGTCGAGCAGATACTCCTTCGTTGGCGCGGACTGGTGCTGGATCCGGACGTAGGGGGGATTGCCGACGACGGCGTCGAAGCCGCCGGATGCGACGGTCGGGAACGTCTCGGCCCAGTCCAGCCGGAGGGAGTCGGCCTCGACGAGATTGAACTCGACGTGTTCGGGGTCTTCGCCCCGCGAGAGCGCGTACAGCAGGAGCAGGATCTTCGACTGTCTGACGTTGTTCGCGAACAGGTCCGCGCCGTAGACGTGCGCTTCGAGGAGGTCGACGACCGGGCGATCAGTCCTCCGGTAGAGCCGGTCGGTCGCCTCCAGCAAGAACGCGCCGCCGCCACAGGCCGGATCGCAGACGCGGTCGCCCTGCCCGACCGTTTCTGCGACAATGTACTCGACGATGGACCCCGGCGTGTAGTAGACCCCGTTTAGCTCCCGATCAGCCTCGGGAACCGATAGCTCGAACACGCGGAGAATATCGACCAGCGATGGGCTCTCCCGGTCGAGGAGTTCGCGCGCGATCAGTCGGGCGTCCGCCGCAGCGACCGAGTCTACCAGATCGGCGAGGAAGCGGTTGGCCGGGACGCCGACGCCGAGGTCGTCGAGATACGCCCGTGCCAGTCCGGCCTCGATCCGGTCGAGGCCGAACTCCGCAAGCGCGTCGAGCACGCGCGCCCTGGACTGCTCGCTACCGTGCGAGAGGGCCATCTGTACATAGTATGTGGACGCGTCGAAAGGAGAGTGTACCGGAGCGCGAGGGGTCTCCGAGTTCACCGTTCAGCGGCACGCTAAACTGTCCGGCGTCGAACGGCTACGTGTGAAGTATCTCGGCGTCGACGCGTGTTCGAGCGGGTGGGTCGCAGGCATCCTCGACGACGGTGCGCTCGGCGTAGCGCGCTACGACGACATTGAAACGCTCTGGGCAGCGCACAGCGATGCCGAACGGCTGCTGATCGACATCCCCATCGGACTGCCGGAGACTGGCCGACGGGCTTGCGACAAGGCCGCAAAGGAGTTGCTCGGCGACCGACGCTCCTGCGTGTTTTACACGCCTGCGGGGGCGGTTCTGGACGCCGAGGACTACGCCGACGCGAACGAGCGCAATCGGGAGCAGACCGGCCATGGCCTCTCGAAACAGACCTACAACATCCTGCCAGCAATCGCGGCGGTCCGGGACTTCCTCGCTTCTCACGAGACGGCCCACCGACGCGTCGTCGAGTGTCACCCCGAACTCTGCTTCGCGGCGTTTGCGGGTGGGACGCCGGTCCCCGACTCCAAACACACCGATGCAGGGCTGGCGACCCGCCGCGAACTACTCAGAAACGAACTCGACGACGCCGATGCGGCCTACGAGGCCGCGCTCGACGAGTACTACCGCAAGGATGTGGGTCGTGACGACGTGCTCGACGCGCTGGCGTTGACCGCGGCGGCCCGTGAGGACGCGCTGCTGTCGGTACCCGAAGGGCGTGACCACCGCACCCAGTGGGAAACGATCGCGTATCCGGAATCGCGCTAGTTCGGGGGGCGCTACTCCAGATGGTGGTAGTCGAGTTCGTAGCCTTCCTCGACAGCCTCCTGTACTGGCTCGCTCGGGTCGGGGACACCACGCGTTCGCAGTGTAAGACCCGTATCGCCCGCGTCGACGAGGATGTTACGCCGCCAGTCCGGATCGACGTCCGGGTAGTCGGTCCGGTAGTGTGCTCCCCGGGACTCCTCGCGTTTCAGCGCGCTCCGGAGCAGCGCCTCCGCGAGCGTAAGGCTGAACGAGAGATCGATGGCGAACTCGAAGTCACGGCCGGTCCGGTCCCCCTCGATTCGGAGGTCAGTGGTCCGTTCACGGAGCGCTTCGAGTTCGCGCAGGCCCGTACGGAGCGACGACTCGTCGCGCAAGATGCCGGCCTGCTCCCAGAGCACGTCGCCAAGGTCGTCCAGTAACTCTTGGGGGCGTTCCGTGCCGCCGGCCCCGCCGAGTCGTTCCAGCGAGCGGAACTCGCGCTCGGCGAGTGCCCGCGCGGTGGCCGGCAGTTCGCCGTCCGCATCGACCTGCTCGGCGACGTGCTCGCCGACGAGTTTCCCGATAGCGACCGTCTCGGCCAGCGAGTTGCCGCCGAGGCGGTTCGCGCCGTGGACGCCGGCGACCGTCTCGCCGACCGCGTAGAGTCCTTCGATGCCGGTCTCGCCCGTCTCGAAGTCGATGTCGACGCCGCCCATCGAGTAGTGGGCGGTTGGGGCGACCTCCATCGCCTCCTCGGTGATGTCCACGCCCAGATCCGCGAACCGCTCGTACATCTTCGGTAGCCGATCCTTGACGTACTGGTCGTCCCGGTGCGAGATATCGAGATAGACGCCGCCGTTCTCGGTGCCGCGCCCCTCGCGGATCTCGCGGGCGATGGCGCGAGCCACCACGTCGCGGGCGTCGAGTTCCATCTGGTCCGGCGAGTACCGTTCCATGAACCGCTCGCCACTCGCGTTGTACAGCCGACCCCCCTCGCCGCGGACGGCCTCTGTGACGAGGCGGCCCGCCCACTCCTCGCCGTAGCGCGCCTCGACCATCCCGGTCGGGTGGAACTGCACGAACTCGGTGTCCATCAGCGACGCGCCCGCTTCGAGCGCCAGCACGGAGCCATCGCCGTTGTTCTCGTCGTCGCGCGAGGAGTGGCGGTTGTACAGCGCGGAGTAGCCGCCAGCCGCGAGGACGACGTGGTCGGCCTCGAACAGGACGAACTCGCCGCTCTCCATCTCGTAGCCGACCGCGCCGTGGACCGCCGCGCCGTCCGAGAGCAGCCGCGTGATCATCACGTTCTCGCGATAGGGGATCGATAGCCCCTGGGCTTTCGAGACGAGCGCCTCCAGCATCGCTTCGCCGGTCCGGTCGCCGACGAAGCAGGTCCGGCGGAACGACTGTGCGCCGAAGTATCGCTGATTGACCTTGCCGTCCTCGGTCCGGTCGAGGCCCATCCCCCACTCGTCGAGTTCCCGGATCCGGTCGGGCATCTCCTGGGTCGTTAACTCGACCGCGGTGGGGTCGTTGATAAAGTGGCCCTCGTCGAGCGTGTCGGCGGCATGAATCGTCCAGTCGTCTTCGGGATCGAGCGATCCCAGCGCGGCGTTGATGCCGCCCGCCGCCCACGTGGTGTGGGCGTCGCCGTGATCGCGTTTCCCGATCACCAGCGGCTCGTGGCCCGCTTCTGCCAGCGAGATAGCCGTGCGGGCACCGGCCGCGCCCGCGCCGACGACGAGTACCGGCGTCTGCACCGTCTCGTACTCCACCGGACGGTCGTCGTCCTCCGGATACGGTCCGGTCGTCGCTCCGTCCTCGTCCCGCGGGGGCAGTTGGCTGTCTGTCATCGCTAGCGTTCAGGGCCGAGCACGGATAAGCCCCTCGCGCATGTGCGCGTGCGCGCACGCTGGCGCCGACACAACGCACATATCTCCGGCGTCCGGAGACACGCTCGATGGCCCGACTTCAGACGATACTGCGAGCCGCCACCGCCGGAAGCCTGCTCGCTGGACTCGTCCACCTGCTCGTCCCCGACCGATTACTGGCGATAGCGGCGTGGGGGTACGACCGGGTGCTCGCCGTCGAGTTCGAGCCGCGAACGAATGCAACGACGCGTGTCAGACTCGTGGGCGTCCTGTTTCTCGTCGGTGCGACAGTACTCGCCCGTCTCGCGCGCGCCAGGTGAGCGTCGCGCCGGGACCGACCCCTCGAACCACCAGAAAAAAGACGGATGACACCTACCGATGGGTATGGATTCGTCTCTCACATCCCTGACAGTGTCGTTGCAGTTCGTCGTCGGCGTTATCGGCGGGGTCATCGCCACGCTGGCGATGGACCGCATCATGGCCGTGCTCCCGGAGGGCGAAACGTCGCCGTTCGTGGCCGCCGGTGTGTTGACCAAAACGACGCCGCGGGCCGCACCGGAACGGCTTGCCACGGTCGTCCACTATCTCGCTGGCGTTCTGACTGGCCCGCTGTTCGTCTGGCTACTCTTCACGACGGAGGGACTGCTCGGCAGCAGTCTCGTCACGACGCTACTCGCCGCATTCGTCCTCTACGTCCTGATGGTCGGCTTCTTCGCCGTCGTCGTGTTGCCACAGGTCGACGTCCATCCGGACCGTACCCGGACGATCCGCCGGGACTGGGCAATTTCGGCCGCGCTCTACGTCGTCGTACTGGTACCGCTCCTCTCGGTCGTGTTCTCGCTGGTATAAGTACGACCGCGTCACGTCCGGGCATGAGGTACAACGTCGCTAACTGGCCGGCCTTGCCGATCAGTCGTCGCCCGTAGCGGCATCGCCCGCCGTCGCGGTGACGTCGCTCGCACTCGGCGACTCGACCGCTTCGGTCGCTTCTGCCTCTGCTTCAGCGCGCGGGAAGTTCTCGATGGTGTCCGCGCGGAACGCGTCCTCGTCGAACTCGTACTCGTTATCGAAGAACTCGAGCAGGGTGTGGGTATCCCGCATGGCGTTTTTCAGGCAGGTCGACGCGCCGGGCGAGGGCGTGATGTTGAAGATCACGTCGTCGCCGATGATCTTCGCCTCGCCCATGTCCAGGGACTTCTCGCTGGTGTCGACTATCTGCGGTCGAACGCCGCCGTAGCCCTTGGCGCGCTCGATATCGTCCAGTTCGACGCTCGGGACGACTTTCTGGACGTTCGGCAGGAACTGCCGGGTGCCGACCTCGGGGAGGTCGTACAGCAGGTTCTTCAGGACGTACGGCAGGAGGGTGCGATCCGCGAGGATGTTGGCGTAACTGAGGAACGAGGCGACGTTTAGCCCGAACACGTCCAGGAAGTCGGGGACGGTCGAGATACGCCCGCGTTCGAGGGCCGGAACGAGTTTTGCCGTCGGACCGAAGCGCGTGACGCCCGGGTCGTGGACGTCCGCGTCGCCGTGGACCGCCGCGAACGGGAGCTTTTTCATCTGAAGGGTGTACACCTTCCCGTTCAGCAGGTCGTCGGCGAGGAAGAAACTCCCCGCGACGGGGAGCAACGCTTTGTCCTCGCCGTAGCCGAGTTCTTTGGCCATCTGGAGGCTATGCGAACCGGCGGCGACGACGGTCGCGTCACAGTCGAACCGGCCCGCATCGGTCGCAATCGTGTAGCCGTCCAGCGTGGGCGTGATATCCGAGACCTCCGTCCCGGTGTAGACGTCGACGTTCGCCTCCTTCTGGGCCTGCTCGACGAAGGACTTGGTCGTCTCGCCGTAGTCGACGACGTAGCCGTCCGGCGTCTGGAGCGCTATCATCTCCTCGTCGGGGTCCCGTTCTTCGACGACTTTCGGCTCTATCTCGCCGATCTCTTCGCGTTCAATCGGGCGCAGTTTCGGGAAGAGGTCGCCGAAGCCCTCCTCGTCGTAACGTTGTTCGAGTTCGTCGACTTCGTCCTCGCCGACGCCCAGCACCATCTTGCTGCGCTTTGCGTGCATCTCGCGGTCGTCATCGTACTGTTCGAGATAGCCTGCGAGTAGCTCTGCGCCCTCCTTTACTTCTTCGGCCTTTTCGAGCGTGTAGTTGGTCTCGATGTCGCCGAAGTGAAGCGTCTGAGAGTTGTTCGTGTGATGAGAGTTGATCGCCGCAATCTCGGATTCCTTCTCGATCAGTGCGATCGATTCGATATCGGTGAACTTCGCTGTCGTATACAGAAGTGACGCACCACTGATTCCGCCGCCGACGATGACAAGGTCGTATTTACCGGTCATATAGAGGTCGTTGTCTTCAGGAGAGGACTCGCCACATATAACTGATGTTCTTTCCGACGAGATGTCGTCGATCGTCGAAGTGGCTATCGACGGCGTTGTTGGCGAGTTTACACGCCGGTTTCGGCCGTCTTACCCTCCGTTGCTCCCTAACGGTATGGTGACGCTCCGCCCGTCTTCGTCGACTGTCGTTCCGTACGGTGCGGAGCGCGTTCGGATCGTCTCCCGGAACCACGCGGCGATCTCCTCGTCGGCCACTGTCGCCTGATAGTCGGCGATTTCTGTCGGAACGAGCCGGAGCGAGTCGGGTTCCCCGTCGACCAGTCCCAGTTCGAAAAGGGCACTGCGTTTGTTGTACACCTCCTCCCTGTGGACGTAGTCGTCGACGAAGTCGCCGGCGTCGTAGATGATCGGCGATCCGCGATACACTTCGACGCCCTGCAGGACGTGTGCGCTGTGGCCGTGGACCACGTCGACGCCCTCGTCGATCAGCCACCGGGCGAACGCCTCGTGCTGGCTCTCCGGCGTTGTGGTCCAGTTCGGTCCCCAGTGCAGGGATGCGACGAGGAGGTCCGGATCGTGCGCCGCTGCACGCTTCAGTGCTGTCCTGACCAGCGCACGGGTCGCAGGAACCGATGGATCGAGTTGCATGTACGCCGATCCTGCGCTCTCTGCCCCGGCACCGAACTCCCCCCAGCGATCGGTGAGCGAGAGCATCGCCACCGTCAGGCCGTCGACCGTAGTGACGGCTGGCTCCAGGGCGGCGTCGAGATCGGGTCCTGCTCCGGTGTGTGCGATGTCTGCCCGGTCGAGGTGGGCAGTCGTTTCGAGGAGACCGGTCTCCCCGAAGTCGAGGACGTGGTTGTTCGCGAGTGCCGCTATAGAGGCGTCCGCGGCCGCCAGTGCCGGTCGAGCGAACTCCGGGTCCGACCGGAAGTAGTAGGTCTTGTCCGGCCAGCGCTCGCCGTTCTCGGTGATCGTACACTCAAGATTCACCACCAGGCCGTCGAGCGTGTCCAGTCGATCGAGGGTCGATCCCCAGACGCCGGATGGCTCCGCCCCCTGCCAGTGCTCCGTGACGCCCCGCCCGAGCATCACGTCGCCGACGAAGCCGACGCGGACGTCCGCAGTGCCCTCGCTCGTCGATAGCTCAGCCGTCCGCTTCGGCCCGCTAACGCATCCGGCGATACCGCCAAGCCCGAGGGCCAGCGCCCCGCGACGAGTCGTTCGCATCATCGGTCTATCGGCCGGTATGGGCTTGAAACCCGGTGTTGTTCCGACTGGGTCGTCGCGAAGCCAGCCGACAGGAACAGTATTATGCAGGGTGTCCACAAACACCATAGCTATGTCAGATCCTACTGAAGAAGTCCTGTACGAACGGACAGAGACCCGAAGCCGCAATGGACTCGCCGCCTTCTTTCACCGACTGTCCCGACGCCTCGGGCGGGGCGAACCCGTCCCCGTCGACGAAGGGCAGACCATAACGGTGTCACCGCCCGAGGAGTCCGAACTGGAGGTCGAAATCGAACGCGAGGGCGATCAGTTGAGCCTCGCAATCGAACTGGAGTGGGATGAGGGTGAGAACGACGTCGAAACGGCGGTAGTGGCGAGCAAGGCGACGTTCGAGGTATACGAAGACAATGCGGGCCAGTGGCGCTGGCGACTCGTCCACAGGAACGGCAACATCATCGCCGATGGGAGCGAGGGTTATGCCTCGAAACAGAAGGTCAAACAGGGCCTCGGGAGCGTCAAGAAGAACGTCGCGGGCGCGAACGTGGTCGACCAGTCCAAAGACGAACCTGTCGAGACCGATGCGGCGGGAAGCGACGCCACGGCGGAGCTATTCGCCGACAATCAGGGCAAGTGGCGCTGGCGACTCGTCCACGACAACGGCAACATCATCGCGGACAGCGGACAGGGCTACGCCTCCAAACAGAAAGCCAAACAGGGGTTACAGAGCGTGAAGACGAACGCACCGGGCGCGCCCGTCGAGGAGCAGGATTGAGGCAGTCGTTCCGGCCGTGCTGTGCCGTCGTACCAAACCGAGCCACTCCCCGTAGCTGATCGTACCGAACGCTGAATACGCTGGACTCTCTCTGAAACGTATGCACCGGACGTTGACTAACTGGCAATCAAACGATTATCTCTCGAATACTGTTGGAAAGTATTATGAAAGTCTCACTGGCCAGGCGTACCGATGAGACGCGACTCGAACGACGAAGTCCGATCGGACCCGTCGGCCGAGAGCGTGCTCTCGCGAATCGACGATCCGATCCTCGCGTACGACGAGCGACTCGCCGAGACGTTTCGCAACGCACCGGCCGACGAACTGCTGTCACAGGCCTCTGTCACTGGCGAGGGCGGGGCGTTCGACTCGCTGGTAGCGCTACTCGACGACGATGTCAGGGGTCAGTGTCGGCGGTCGTTGGAAAGGAAGGAGTCGGTACGCTTCGAGGCGTACGCCGACGAGGTCGATTCCTGGTTTCAGGTCCGGATCCATCCCTCCGCGGATGGCGTGACACTCTGTCTCCGCGAGAGCGGCAAGAATCGACCGGCCCAGACTTCGGATTCGTGTCTCTCCGGCGCGATGGAGGCCTCGATAGACGGGATGGCGATTCTCGACGAGAACCGCGAGTTCGTCTACCTCAACCGGGCGCACGCGACGATTTACGGCTACGAGGACCCCGAAGAGCTGGTCGGGCGATCCTGGACCGGCCTCTACAACGAGGGCGAGAGAGAGCGTTTCCAGTCCGAGATCTTTCCGACGGTCGACGCGAGCGGAAACTGGCGCGGCGAGGCGACGGGCGTCCGTGCGGACGGAACGACGTTTCCCCAGGAAGTGTCACTGACTGGACGGCCGGATGGAAGTCTCGTCTGTGCCGTTCGGGACATTAGCGAGCGAAAGCGCCAAGAACGTGATAGAACGCGATTGTTGGCGGATTACGAGTCGATCATGGAGAACGCGGACGATGCGATCTTCCTGTTCGACGTCGATGGCGACGAGTCGGATCCGACGTTCCGCTACCGGCAACTGAGCGCTTCCCACGAGGCAAAGAGCGGTCTCGAAACGGAGTCGATCAGAGGAAAAACGCCGCGAGACGTTCTGGACGATGAGGTCGCCGCGGAGGTCGAAGCGAACTACAGACGCTGTGTGACCGCTCGCGAGCGGATCTCCTACGAGGAGACCCTTTCGCTTCCCGCAGGTACCCGAACCTGGCAGACGACGCTCGTCCCGGTCGTGGTCGACGACGAGGTCGTCCGAGTCGTCGGTAGTGCCCGTGACGTGACAGAACACGTCGAACAGGAACAGGAGCTACGCGAACTGAAAGAACGGCTCGATCTGGCGATCCGAGGAGCGGAACTCGGCGTCTGGGACTGGAACGTCGAGACCGACGCAGTGGAGTTCAACGAGCAGTGGGCTTCGATGCTCGGGTTCTCACCCGCGGAACTCGACTCGCATCTCGATACGTGGGAAGAACGTGTGCATCCGGCGGATATGGAACGGGTCGAGGAGCAACTGAGCGCTCATCTCACCGGCGAAACGGAACTGTACGACTGCGAGCATCGGATGCAGACGAAAGCCGGCGACTGGAAGTGGATCAGAGACGTCGGCAAGGTCGTCGAGCGCGACGACGACGGGGAGCCAAAGCGTGCGGTCGGCATCCATCTCGATATCACCGAGCACAAGAAGTACGAAGAGACTATCGAGCGGACGCGCGAACAGCTCCGCCAGATCGTCGATCTGGTGCCCGACCTGCTGTTCGCCAAAAACAGGGACGGCGAGTATATTCTCGCCAACGAAGCGACTGCGGCGTCGTACGGACTGACACCCGACGAGGTCGAGGGGAAAACCGACTCGGAGATCCTGCCTGACGCCGACCAGTCCGAGAACTTCCAGGCGGACGACCTGCGAGTGATCGAGTCCGGCGAAGCGCTGGAGATTCCCGAAGAAGAGTTGACCACCGCCGACGGCGAGACGCGGGTTCTCCGCACGACCAAGCTCCCCTATACGGTCGCCGGAACCGACCAAGACGCGGTGCTCGGCTACGCTCGTGATATTACCGATCTCAAAACCTACGAGTCACGGATCGAGACCCAACGGGACAATCTGGAGATCCTTAACCGGATCGTCCATCACGATATCCGGAACAAGCTTCAGTTGGTCTCCGCGTACGCCCAGGCGCTTGAAGACGACCTCGACGGCAAGCAGGCGGAGTATCTCGAACAGATCCTGCGCGCTGGCGACGAAGCCATCGATATCACGACGTCGGCCAAGGAGATGACCGACATCCTGCTCCAGAGCGAGTCGGAACTGGTGTCGAAACGGTTATCGACGGCGCTTCACGAGCAGATCGAGGACACCCGATCCGACTTCCGGGCGGCAGTGGTTCGGCTCGACGGCTCACTTTCGGATGTCGTCGTCACCGCCGACGACATGCTCGACTCCGTCTTTCGGAACCTGCTACAGAACGCCGTCCTCCACAACGACTCCGACGTTCCCGAGATCGAGGTTTCGACGACCGAATTCGAGGACCGGGTCCGGATCTCGATTGCGGACAACGGCCCCGGCGTGCCGGACGACCTCAAGGACGAGATATTCGACGAGGGCGAACAGGGTCTGGATAGCGAGGGGTCCGGGCTTGGACTGTATCTCGTCCGGACGCTCGTCGACCGATACGGCGGCGATATCCGGGTCGAGGACAACGATTCCGGCGGTGCGACGTTCGTTGTAGAGCTTGCACGCGCCGAGTAGCCACTCCGAGACTGTGACTCCGGCGGGCCGAGTCCGATCCGGATCCAGCCGGGAGATGGCTCCCTATCGCTCGGCTCAGACGGGGTCGGTCTCGTGCAAGAACGTCTGGACCTCGACGGTCCGTCCCTCGGGGTCCTCGGCGAAGCACTGGTAGATGCGGTAGCGCTCGTTCTCGGCGGGAGGCTCCTCCGAGACGTGGCCGAGACGCTCGTACAGTTCGTCGACTGCCCGCTTCGAGTCGACGACGAACGTGATCGTTCCATCGGTTTCGGCCGTCTCGCGCTCGCAGAAGCCAAAGAGCATGTTGTCGTACTGCAGGATCGTACAGTCCGGCTGGTCGAGCCAGCGCTCCGCATCGAGCGTCTCGACGTAGAACTCGACGACTTCAGTGAGCGATTCGGTCCCAAAGAAGACGATTCCGGCCATACCCCCACCGTCGGGTGCTCCCGATTAATGTGTTCGGGTCGCGGTGATCGCTATCTTCCTCGGTGTCCCGTGATTCAGAACTGGCCCAGAATGCTCCCGTCGGCGTACGTCTGCTCGTACTCGGCGTCGTCCGCCAGCAGGATCAGGATACCCTCGATAAGGCCGATGACGGCGGGAATACCGGTCCAGAAGAAACACAGGTAGAGCACGCCGTACTTGATGTTCCCCTGGTAGAACTTGTGGACGCCGATGCCTCCGAGCAGCAGGGCGAAGATGCCGGACACGACCTTGTCACTGCTCGGGTCGGCCATACCGGGCTGTCGCACCCCGCACTCCGGGCAGATCTCTGCCCGCCTGTTGATCAGTTCGCCGCACTCCGTGCAGTACTTCTGGTTCTCGTCTCGGGTCATGTGCTCGCCTTCGGGCGTCGCCGGCTGGTCGACACCACACTCAGGACAGAGATCTGCGTCCTCGGCTATCTGCTCACCGCAGTTGGTGCAGTAGTTCACGATGGATGGCATTTGTCGAAGCAGTTACAAAGTAGTACTCATCGGGCCTCAGTTCCGGTCAGCGACAGCGAGAGCAGTGCGCCAGCGACCATCGCATAGCTGATGCCGACCGCAACTATGCGGAAATCCCCCGCCAGAACCACTCGATAGAGGCCGACTCCGTAGCCGTAGCCGAGCAGCAATCCCGTCGCCGTCCGGACGGCGTTGTAACCGCGCCGACCGGTAAACGTCGTCACCGTCCAGTCGACGAGCGCCGGCAGTGGGAAGGCGATCACGATGGCCAGCGCGAGCGTCGGCGACCCGCCGACTCCGGACAGCGCGGCGAGGATGCCGGGATAGATCCCGGTACACCGCGCACAGAGCCTGATCCGTCGACCGCGGAGCCTGGGCGAGTAACACCGACATCGCTCGGACGGTTCGTGGTGAGAGAGGAGATACGGCCACGTCCGTGCCAGCCCCTTTCGTAGCTCTTCACGGTCGAGCGTCACATCCCGGCGTTCGAGGACGACGGAGAAAAGTCGTCCGCAATCGCTGGCGCGGTCGCCGCCGACGCTCTGGTGGGTGAGCCTCGCCGACCGGTCTTGGCTCGTGCGGACTCTTCGCCGTTCAGGCGTCGTTCGAGAACGAGGTCACCACCGCAGTCGGCGACATACTCGTCGAGTTCGTCGATAGCCAGTCGGAGGCGAGCACAGTGGAGGCTTCTGACGATGCCGCAGTTAAACGTCCAATCGAACCCTGAATCCGTCCCGTCGAAACCCGTGGTATCGACCTGCTACGGCTCTTTCGTGGGTATGCGGAGCGTGACGCTCGTTCCGTCCGGTGTGGCGCCGACGGAGATGTCGCCGCCCGCCTGTTTGACGAGCGTTCGGACCATCCATAGTCCGAGACTTCCGCCGTGGTTCAACGAGGTCTCCTCACCGGTTTCGAGCACTTCGGCTTCCATCTCCGGGAGGCCGGGGCCGTCGTCGACAACGTCGATACTGACCCAGTTTTCCTCCGGGCGGGATAGGTATACCTCGACCCGGCCATCCGGCCGCGCCACGGCTTCGCTGGCGTTTTCGATCAGTTCCCGGAGGGCTTCTGCGATGTCTGCCGGGATATCTACTGCCTCGACAGCGGTGTCGCTCTCGACTGTCACGTCCAGGAGGGCGTCGCTGGCCGCCGCGACAGCGTCGTCGACGAGCGTCGCGGCGTCTTCCCGCGACCGCTCCCCCTCCTGGTTCCGAAACACCCGTCGGATCTTGGTCATACTGGCGCTCATCTGCTTCCAGCGGTCGAGCACGGATTCGAGGATTTCGAGATACTCCGCCTTCGTATCCGGATCCGTCTCCTCGGCGAGCAGTTGCGTGTAGCCCTCGACCTTCGTCAGGTCGTTGCGCATATTGTGACGCATCACTCGTTGCATCACCTCTAGATGCTGGCGCTGTTGGCGTTGTTGCGTAATGTCGCGCCCCTCGACGATGACGAGTGAGACCTCGCCGTCCTCGTCAGTTATCGGCTTCGCCGAGAAGTCGAGTGTTGCAAGACCGTCGACACCCTTGGCGCCGGTCTCGTAGCGCACGAACTCCCCGTCAGCAGCGCGTTCTACTGCGTCCCGGATGTCGTCGCTCGTCTCCTCGGAGTGCGTCCACCATGGGGCTTCGTAAAACCGCTCACCGACGACTGCCTCGCGGTCGAACCCGCCGAACTCGAGTGCGGACTCGTTGGCCTCGATAACCGTCCCGTCGGGGTCGAGCAGGCCGGTGAACTGGAACGTCTGATTGAATATCCCCTCGAACTGTCGGGCCTGTTCCTTGCTGTCGGTCACGTCACGGAGATACAGCAATACGCCGTCGATAGCGTCGTCGTCCGTCATGTCTCGACACTGGCCTTCGACGTTCAGCCAGTCCCCATCGCCCGAGCGGAACCGACACTCTGCCTCCGCGCTGTCCACCTCGCCCTCGAGGGCGCTGAAGAAGTGTTCCATGGCCTCTTCGCGCCCACTGGGGTGCAGGTAGTCGAAGAGGTTCTCGCCGACGAGGTCGTCCGGGTCGTGGCCGAGCACGCGGTCAGCGGAACCGCTGACGTACGTCAGATCCCCGTCCGGGCCGAGAATCGACACCACGTCGTCGGACTCCTCGACGAACTGTTCTGTCCGACGGCGCTGTCGGCGGCGGTCCGTCATGTCTCGAACGATCATCGCATAGCCCCGGGACGCCCCAGCCTCGGTCTCCAGTAACGCATAGCGGATGTCGGCGTAGAACTCCGAGCCATCGGCGCGAACGCGCCAGCCCTCGTGGGCGCTCTCGCCGGCGATGCGGGCCTGCTGGAGTAACCGATCCGAAAGTCCAGACGCACGGTCGGACTCCGGATGGAATCGTGCCATCGACATCCCGACAGCGGTCTCGGCATCGTAGCCGAAGAGGGTCTTCGCGCCCTCGTTCCAGGTCTCGATGTCGTTCTACACGACCCCTCGCAGTGAGTGATGAAGCTCTTTGTGTGTCACCGAGAAGAGAGGTGTAGGAATGACTCGCCAGGACGACCGCGACCGCTTCTATACGTTACTCGGCGACCTCGAGCACGGAGTCGGTGGCCCACAAAAGCTCAAACACTGCACCGGCTACATGAACTGGCCCGACCGCGGTGTCTACTTCTTCCTCGAACCGGGCGAGACCTACGAATCGACCGATCAGTTCCGAGTCGCCCGTATCGGCACACATGCGGTGTCCGAAGGGAGCAGTACGACGCTCTGGGACAGGCTCAAACAGCACTACGGAACGGGAAGCGGGAGTTCCGAGCACCCACACGGGGGGAACCATCGCGGCTCTGTCTATCGAAAACGTGTCGGCGAAGCGATCATCGAGAAACACGACCTCCACGCCGACTACCCCGACTGGGACGAACGCTGGTCGAGCATCGAGCGTGATCGGTCGGCGGTCCGGGACGCGGAGTACATCCTCGAACGGCGCGTCAGTGCGTACATCCGAGACCAGCCGTTTCTCTGGGTTGCTCTCGACGACGAACCGAGTGCCGATAGTGACCGGGCATACCTCGAACGGAACGCCATCGCCCTCCTCAGCGACTTCGAGGAGCGCTCGACCGACCCGCGAGCGGATTGCTGGCTCGGTCGATACAGCACCAGTCCGGAGATCCGAGCATCGGGGCTCTGGAACGTGCAACACGTCGACGAGCAGTACGACGAGGAGTTCCTGGACCTGTTCGAGACCGCCAGCAGCGAGACAGCCCCGCTCTAGCGGTCGATCGGCCCGTCATCCCAACGCTCTTGATCGATCGATCTGATATCCACATATGCAGATCCGCCGTGTCCCTACCGAAGAGGCAGATCTACGCCGTTTTATCGAGGAGTGCTGGTTGCCCTATCACGAGGGATTGAGCGATGCTGTCGCCGCCCACACCCTGATCGAGGACGTCGATATCGAGGCGGTAGTACAGCACCACCTCGACCTGCTCGATGCACCGTCGGATCGGCTGTGGGTCGCACTCGAGGACGGCATCGACCGACCGGCGCCACTTTCGACGGTCGATGCGACCTTTGCCGGGTTCGTGAAAACGAGTCTCGCACCGTCTCCCGACGAATTCGACTGGCCTGACAGGCTCCAGGTGGCCGACATCTGGGTTCGCGAGTCATATCGTGGATCGGGACTCGCTGACGACCTGATCGCACGTGCGATCCAGCAGGCGCGCGAAGACGGCTGTAAGGAGTTGACGCTCGATGTCGCAATCGAGAACGAGCGCGCCATCGGCTACTACGAACGTCTCGGCTTCGAGGCTCAGGGCTATCGAATGCGCGTCCCGCTGTCTGCGGTCACGCTAGAGGCCGGCGACGGTTACTCGACGACTGGCGATCATTCGTCCGTTCGTCTCCGCCGGCTTCGAGTCGAGAACGCGGCTATCCAGCGGTTCTTCGACGAGTGCTGGGTCCCGTTCTGGCAGGAGTTGGGCGCTGCCGTCGGTGAGCAACACCTCAGTTCGGATCTGGACCGGGAGGCCGTCGTCGAGGACCTGCTCGAAGAGTACGATGTCCCGGATCGGCGGGCCTGGATCGCTCTCGACGACGTGAACGATTCTACGGTCGGCCTCGACCGGATCGATGCCGTCTTTGCTGGCTGGCTGAATGCTGGACTCGAACCGACCGACGAGTTCCTCGACCCGGCGAAACGGCTGTTCATCGGAAACCTGTACGTCGGCCCCGCTTACAGGGGGTCGGGATTCGCCGACCGTCTGATAGCGCGGGCGATCCAGTACGCACGGGAGGAGGGCTGTGTCGAACTCTCGCTGGGAGTGGAAGCGGACAACGACCGAGCGATGGCATACTACGAGAAACTCGGCTTCGAACCGGACCGACAGCGGATGGCCGTTCCCATCGATGCAGTCGAGATATAACGGGTTCACACGGAGCCACGTCGAATTAAACCGACGACGATCTAGTTGCTAGTGTGAGACGTGACAGACAGTCGGCATCATCCCAGCCGGATCTCGACAGAACGGTCGGGCTGGCTGGCGCAGTGACGATCGGCGTCGGCACGATGATCGGCGCGGGAATCTTCGTCTTTCCGGGTATTGCCGCTGGGCGGGCCGGTCCCGCGGCGTCGCTCTCCTTTGCTATCGGAGCGATCATCGCGCTGCTCGTCGCGTTGCCGACTGCGGAACTGGCGACGGCGATGCCGAAATCGGGCGGTGGATACTACTTCATCTCCCGGAGTCTCGGCGCGCTTCCGGGCGCGCTTGTCGGCATTGGGGTCGGGTTCGGGCTGGTGTTCGCCTCGGCGTTTTATCTCGTCGGGTTCGGCGAGTATGCGATATCGGTACTGATGGAGGCCGGCATCGTCGAGTCGATGCCTGCGACTGTCGATTCCGGGACCGTGGCAATCCTGCTCGGCATCGCCGCCGGTGTGGGGCTTACGGTGACGAGTATTCTCGGAACCGAAAACACCGAGACGTTGCAGAACTCCATCGTCGGCGTGCTGTTGGCGATTATCGCAGTCTTCCTGTCGGTCAGTGGACTGGAACTGCTGGGGGTCTACGGTGAGACCACACGAGCGACCGGGTTCGCTCCTGAGGGCTACGCCCCCGTCCTGACGACGGCCGCGCTGGTGTTCACCTCCTATCTCGGCTTCGCTCAGATAGCGACCGTCGCCGAAGACATCGTCGAACCCCGCCGGAACCTCCCGCTGTCGATGATCGGGTCGGTGGTTCTGGTCGGTGTTCTCTACGTCATCACGCTGTTGATCGCCGGCAGTACGTTCGTGCCGGAGACCATCGGTGCGATGGGCGAGACGGCCATCGTCGAAGTCGCGCGGGTCTATCTCGGACCCATCGGTGCGGTGAGCATTCTCGTTGCCGGGTTGTTGGCGACTGTCTCGAGTGCTAACGCTTCGATACTGAGTGCGTCGCGGGCGCTCTATGCACTGAGTGCCGACGGACTCGTGCCGTCACAGGCCGCCCGGGTGAGCCGTACGTACGGGACACCACACTTCGCCCTCTCGTTCGTTGGCAGTACGACGGTACTGCTCGTCGCCTCGGGACGAACGGAAGTCCTCGCAGAGGTAGCCTCGTTCCTCCATCTCCTGCTGTACGGGCTGACCTGCGTCTCGTTGCTCAAACTCCGCCACGAGAGCCCCGACTGGTACACACCCTCGTTCAGATGCCCGGGCTATCCGTTCGTGCCGGTTCTCGGCGCGCTGGCGAGTTTCGGGCTCGTATACTATATGCAGCCCTTATCACAGCTACTCGGAACTGCAATCGGCCTCATTGCGCTCGGCTGGTACTTTTTGTACACGGACGAACTATCGCTCAAGGGGGAGGTCCAATGACTGCTCCGACACCGACAGTCGTCGTTCAAATCGCGGCCCAGGAGCGGGAGACCGTGTCAGAAACGCTCGTGGAGTTCCTCGCACCGTTACCCGTCGTGCTGGTAGGTATCGTCGAAATCCCCGACCAGACGAGTTCCGAGCAGGCGCGAGCCCAGTTCGAGGACGAGGCACGGCAGACCCTCGATACGGTCGCTGATCTGTTCGCCGACGCCGGTTCCGATGTCGAGACCCGGCTGTCGTTTACTCATAACGCCCGACGGACTATCGAGCAGGTAGCCACCGAAATCGACCGGGTCGCCGTACTGTTTCCGGCCCCAACAAAATCGATCGAGCGCGTCATCGTCGCGGTTCGCGGCGGAATCAACGTCCCGAACATCGCCGCGACAGCCGCGGCAGTACTCGAAGAAACCGACGCGACCGCGACGGTCTACCATGCCGCAAAGGAGGGGGCAGACACGGACGCCATAGAGCAAGCGTTTACAGCGATTGTCTCCGCCATGGAGGATGCAGGCATCGAAAACGGACGGGTGACGACGACTATCGAGCGAGCGGACGACGAGCTGACAGCGCTCGTCGATGCCGCCAACGAACACGACCTGCTCGTCGTCGGCGAGGACGAGCCGAAACTCACCGATCGTATCTTCGGCGATACCTCCCAACGGCTCGCCGAGCGTACTGTCGTCCCCCTTGTCGTCGTCCGCCGGCCACCGGTCGAAGAGTAACGGTGATGGAGCGGTCTCTCTCGAAAGGACCTGCGTCGATTGCTACTCTCAGGACGGTCCAAGATGAGACGCTGAACGGTGCCGAGGTGCAGGAGCGCACTCTCCTACGAGATGCTCTCGGACTGGTCAGAACAGCCCGTGAACAGAGCCGTCGTCATCGACCTCGATGTCGACCGCAGCAGGGTCGGCGGAGAGGCCGGGCATCGTGAGAACGTCACCGGTGAGTGCGACGACGAACCCTGCACCGGCCGACGGATACAGCTCCCTGACCGTCAGTTCCCAGCCGTACGGAACGCCCGCCTCGTCGGGGTCATCGGATAGTGACGCGGGGGTCTTCGAGAGACAGACCGGTACGTCGTCCAGCCCGAGATCGGTCAGATTCTCGATATCGGCGCGGGCCTGCGGGGTGAACTCGACATCGTCGGCTCCGTACACCTGCGTGGCGACGGCACGGATCTTCTCGTCGATGTCCATCGACAGGTCGTACGAGGGGTCCAGCGACGCGGTCCCCGAGGTGGCTGCTTGCTGCACGTACGCTGCTAGCTCGAGGCCACCCTCTCCGCCGTCACGGTGCATCGTCGAAACCGCGGCCGGAACGTCGCGCACTTCGTAGTGGTCCAGAACCGCCTGAATCTCCTCGTCGGTATCGTCGGGAAACCGGTTGACGGCTACGACGACTGGAATACCCATTGCCCGAAGGTTGTCGACGTGGTGATCGAGGTTCGCACAGCCAGCGCGAACGGTCGCCAGATGATCGTCCGCTGGCGGCCCTGCGCCATCGCCGGAGTCGTGAGTGCGTTGCTGTCGCTCCACCATCGCCTCGCCGTGTTTTTCGAGAGCGTCGACGGTCGCGACCACCACGGCAACGTCCGGCGCGACCCCTTCCCGGGAGACGATATTGACGAACTTCTCCGCGCCGAGATCGGCACCGAAGCCCGCCTCGGTGACGAGATACTCTCCGAGGCGCAAGCCGAGCTGGTCCGCGAGAATCGAGTTCGTTCCCGTTGCGATGTTGGCGAAGGGACCGCCGTGAACGAACGCCGGCGTTCCCTCCATCGTCTGGACGAGGTTCGGCCGCAAGGCGTCTTTCAGCAGGGCAGTTACGGCACCCACGCAGTCGAGATCCCTGACCGTAATCGGGTCGCCGTCGGTGTCGTAGGCCACGATGATGCGACCGATTCGTTCTTTGAGGTCCGCGATATCGGTCGCCAGACAGAGGACGGCCATCAGTTCGGAGGCCGCAGTAATGAGAAACGAGTCCTCCCGCGGTGGCCCGTTCACTTTTCCCCCAAGGCCGACGACGACCTCTCGAAGCGCCCGGTCGTTGACGTCGAGTGCGCGGTTCCAGGCGACGCTATCCGGTTCGATATCCAGGTCGTTGTCGTGCGTCCGCTCGGCGTCGATCATCGCCGCGATGAGGTTGTGCGCCGCCGTGACGGCGTGGATGTCGCCGGTGAAGTGCAGATTGATCTCCTCCATCGGGAGCACCTGGCTGTAGCCGCCACCCGCTGCACCGCCCTTGATGCCGAACACCGGCCCTTGCGATGGCTCTCTGATGGCGACGACGCTCGATTCTCCCCGCTGTGAGAGGGCCTGTCCCAGCCCAACGGTTGTGACGGTTTTTCCCGCCCCGCGTCGCGTCGGCGTCATCGCCGTCACGAGAACCAGGTTCCCATCGGACGGGGCGTCTAGCTCCCGGTGAATTGCATCCCAGGACAGTTTCGCGATGCCGTCTCCACGCCGGTCGAGATCGGTCTCGTCGAGACCCAGGTCTCCGGCGACCTCTTCGATCGGTCGTCGCGAAGCGTTTCGGGCGATTTCGACGTCCGGGGGTACGGTTTCGTCGGAGCCTGTTTCACTCATGTGTCAATCTTGACCGTCCTCTCAAAAATACTGTAACCTTGTTCCCACGAACTGGTAAATCGAATGCCGCGCCACTCACGTCTCACGACCCACAGCGACTGGATCCTCGACCAGATCTCACCCCCTCGGACAGCGCTTCCGGACCGTTCCCAAACGTTCATAGCCGCACAGAGGGTTCGACAGGCCTCGGATTTGTAACGCTGTAACTCGTTCTTCTATATGATGCGTCGAACGAACGGAAGCGGACAGCGGCCATCTACTGTCGTGTTGTACGGTGGAAAAGGCGGCGTCGGAAAGACCACCTGTGCGACGGCACATGCACTCGCCCTCTCGGCCAGAGAGTCCGATTCGAAGACGCTCGTCGTCTCGACGGACCCGGCACACTCCCTCGGCGATGCGTTCGAACAGGACCTCGGCGGTGAACCGACGGCGGTGACCGACTCGCTGTTCGCCGCCGAGGTCGACCCACAGACCGGACAGGAAGCGTATCAGTCAGTCGTCCGGGCGCTCGCCGACGAGTTCCGAGACGCAGGATTGCGATTGGGAGAAGACGACCTCGAACGCCTCTTCGAGGCCGGACTGATCCCGGGTGGCGACGAAGTGGCCGCCCTGGAGTACATGGCTCGCTACACCTCGGCAGGGTACGACACCGTCGTCTTCGACACTGCGCCGACCGGTCACACCCTTCGGCTATTCGATCTTCCAGAGGTGCTCGACGAGACGCTCGGCGTGGCTGGCGAGGTCCAGCGCCGCGTCCGGCAGACGGCCAGAACAGCACGGAGCATGGTGATGGGCCCTGCCGCGTACTGGGGCAGTCGCGACGAGGACGACGAAATCGCGTCGCTTCGCGAGCGCGTCAGCGAGGTGGGCGACCTGCTTCGCGACCCGGCCCACACTCGCTTTCGAGTCGTGCTCACACCCGAGCAGATGGCGATCAGCGAAACCGAGCGCCTCGTGTCACAACTCGAAGACGCCTCCGTCCCAGTCGACTCCCTCGTGGTGAACCGCGTGTTCGAGAACGACGAAGAATGCCCGTGCGACCGGTGCCAGCGCGACGCCAGGCGACACAGGAATCGCCTCCAGGAGATCGAGGATCGGTTCGAGTTCCCGGTCGGGGTCGTTCCGCAACTGGAGGGTGAGGCCCAGGGCCTGGAGACACTCTCCGACCTCGGACAGTATCTGCTCCCGGACAGTCATGACCGACAGCACACGAATACCCCGTAGTTGCTGACAGCATGCGTCAGTAGACGGTTTCCCGTTCGGCACGTCCGACCCCTGCCCAACTGAACTGTTACTCCTGGTCGAGTATGCATCGGGAGACGCGGCGAGAACGAGAGGTTGCCAGAAGCCCCCGCGTACAGCGCTCTGATACCTCGTCGACGACTGAATCAGGGTCCGGATCTGACGACACGTCCCGGATCGTATGTCGGGTATCCCCCGCCTTTGGGCCCTAAACGAACGGAATCTCGGGGAGGTAGACTCGGATATGGCTCGGCATCTCCTGTGCGACGACCGCGAAAAGTGTGGGTCGGCGTCGACCCGCGAAACTGCACAGTCGGGATTCAGTGATCGGATGGGGAGAATAGACGCTTAGAGCGCGTCGAGGATGTTCAGATAGCCGCTCCCGTAGAACGCTTTATCGTAGTCGTTGGGCACATCTGCTGCTCGCTTGAGTGCGCTTTCGACCTGATTGGCGTTGTAGTTCGGGTTCGCGCTCTTGACGAGCGCGGCCGCGCCGGCGACGTTCGGTGCCGCCATCGAGGTGCCGGCCTTCCAGCCGTAGCCCGGATCCTGTGGGATGAGGAGGTCATTGTCCTCGAACGAGACGCCAGTGTAGGTTATGTTGACCGGGTCGTCGCGACCGATACCGCCGCCGCTGAAGACGCCGACGCCATTGACCTCTGCCTCACCCACGACGTCGCTCTCGCTGGCACTCGGCGAGGATGGGTCGATCTCTGGGTCCTCGAAAATCTCGACGACGTTGCTCGCCTCGAAGACGCCGCCGGGACCGTCGCCGAACGTGTCGCTCGCTGTCCAGGCGACCGACGAACCCGAGGACTCGGACACTTGCCAGTCGATCACCACGTAATCCGTCGGGTCGCCGTCGTCGCTCTCCGCTGGAACGGTCACGTAGATCGAAATCCAGTCCGGTGCGGGCCGCTCGTGGTCAACCCCCGTCTCGTAATCGACAGTCACGGTTTCGTCCCCCTCGAAGGTGTCTTTGCTTGCCGCGAACTCCGCACCGCCGAACCCGACAGAAGCGTACCACGGTACGTCGTCGGTCGTGTAGGGCGGCGTCCCCTGAACGGTGACGTTCCCTCCGTCCTCGCCGGTTCGCTCGGCGGTTACATCGCCAGGATAATCCTCTGCCTTCGGCCCAAACGTCCCTGACACGAGATTACCAGTGGGGGCGAACACTGTATTGAACACGAGGTCATAGAACCACGGAACACCCGTCCCGATAGCGCTCAAATCGGCGTCCCCGCCTGGTGCCCCAAGCACGATATCGTTGGTCCCATAGTTCGTATAAAACGCCGGACTCTCTGGGGGTGCCTCCCTGTCGCCGGCGTCCCAGCCGTATCCGATCGGACCTGTCGCAGCGACCGAGAGGCCCTGTGCTCCTTCGTTCGGGAGGCTGATGAAGTTCTTGTCCTTTCGCAGGTCTGCGCCGGCGTTACCGGCAGACAACACGAGTAACGTCCCTTCTTTGTTTGCATAAGTCATCACGCTGTTGAGGACCTTCCCGTAGAAACTACCCAGTCCCTGTCTCGGGATCGGGTACGCGCCCAGCGAGAGGTTCGCGGCGTCGGCGTCGACGTTTACGCTATACACCACAGCAGCGAGGATGTTCGCGAAAGATGCGCCCTCCCCCGAGAACACCCGACAGTCCACGAGGTCGGTCTTCGGCGCTGTCCCGTTGACGCCGGTTCCCTCAGCGTTGTCGGCCGCGACGATACCGGCGACGTGCGTTCCGTGGTCGTCGCCGCCGACTGGGTTGTGATCGCCACCGTCGTCGGTGAAGTTCCTCGAAAGATCGACGTTTAGTGGCCCAGCGAGATCAGGGTGCGTCTCCAGCACCCCGGAATCGATGACCGCGACGCGTGTTCCTTCACCCTCTGTCGTCTCGTGGGCCTCCGGAACGTTCAGATCGGCCTTGTCCCATTGGAGGAAATCGCCTGGCTGACCCTCGTAGTCCGAGGCGTCGAACGTCGGCACGTCCTCGTTCACGTCCGGTTCGTTCAGTTCGATCTCGATGTCGGGCGCATAGTCTTTGACAGCCCGTTTTACCTCCTGTTCGGATCCGCGGACGACCGCGAAATTCACTCCCGGCATCTCGTGGACGACGTCTAACCCCCGTAGTCCACGCTTGCCGCGTGTCTTGACGATGAATCGATCAGTCCGTGTCGCCGCTGTGACTTCTGTTCCTACCGCGATACCACCCAGCAGTGCGCCACCTACCTTGAGGAAGGTTCGTCTGTTGTGTCGTGGCATGTAACACGATGTCAATTATTGGTGTATAAGTTTATGCTGATTATTAGAGGTAGGCGTCTTTTACTGGGTGGTTATTAGAGTTTCATCTGAATGGGTCCGAGCGATGACCCACGCTCTCGACGGCTAGATCGGGGAGTTCAGCGTGCCGAAGTACACCTGCCACGCGAGGGCGGACTTGGCCACCAGGCTCAGCAGGATGTACGCCCTCTCGCCGAAGAGGTAGTTCTTCCAGCGTGAGACCTCCAGATACTGCAGGGCCTGATTCAGCGCAAAGAGGTTGAAAAAGACGAAAATCGAGACGTAGATGTAGATGACGAACTCGGGGAACTCGCCGTCGCTGGCCACTACTGTGCCGATGAACGTAATCGCGATGACGATCCAGGGCACGATACCGGCGATGACACCCACCCAGTAGGGCGTCCAGTCAGTTTCGTCGGTCGACTGGTTGCGTTGCTCCATCAGGAGTCCGCAGAGATTCATCACCGCAACGAGTCCGAACAGCGCCACGAGCGTGCCGACGTCCCAGACCCCGGCCAGCATGCCGATCACGACGATCATCAGCGAGGCGCTCATGGAGTACTCGTACCAGCGGTAGGGGTTCATCCCCCTGTCGAGATACTCGATGTACTTGTCGTACCGGACAGTCGCGATGATAGTGTGCGCGAACGCGGAAATGAAGAGGAATCCAGCCACCAGCAGCGGGAGGTTGGCGTCGAAGAAGGAGACTGTCTCCGGAAAAATCGACTCGGTTGCGGGGTTGAACCCGTATCTGGTGCGCGTGACTGGCCACAGGACGCCTTCGGCCAGGAGGACCATCGCCAGTCCTTGCAGGAAATGCAGGACAGCCATGACGGCGTTCCATAGCCGGAGTCGGGTGTCCCGAGCAGACGTCTGTTGTTCGGTATCGGTAGCCGTCGCACTTTTCGTAGACATTGGTATACTTGAACCAATCACTACTCGCAAATACATCTGTGGGAAATGTGACACCCTCTCCGGATCCCGGATAGCGAGCGTTTCTCCGGAGTTCGATGATGTCTGTCGGTACCGCCAGTTCTCGGAGTTGATGTGATCCTCGACCGTTTCGACGAGTTCGTTCGTGTGGTTGTGGTCTCGTTCGGAGACAATCAGGTGAGAGAGTCGAAACGACAAACTGCAACTTTGGAACGTCGAGTGCGACCGCCCTCTCTCAGCGAGTAGCAGACGCAATTCTCCGACGTTTATTCACGTCTCTCCGCAACTGTATGGATCGAAAGTCGGCCTCGGCACTCATAGGGCTCGTCGTCGCCGGATGCCGAGTCCGCCTCGGAGCGAGTGCGTCGTCATCGGCCGTCCAGGCGTACGCGGTCGCGGGTCAAAAACCGTCCGCACTCCCGATGTGCGGTGTGAGATAACATGTTACAGAAGCGGCGAGAAGGTTATAATGGTTAGAAACGTATCTGCGATACTGTGTTTCTCGGTCACGCGTTGCTGGCGTTCGCCCTCGCCGCGCTGATCGCGGACTGGCGAGGCTGGCCGGCGCGGCGCGCGCTGACGCTGGGGCTGGTCGCCGGTGCGTTCGCCGCCGTCCCGGACATCGACGTCGCGTACGCCGCAGTCGCGCTCGACGCCGGGTCGCTGACGGCCGAGTCAGTGGTCGAACCAAGCACGTTCTGGGACGCCACGCGGAACGTCCACCGGACGATAACCCACTCGCTAGTCGTCGCCCTCCTTGCGGGACCCGCGTTCGGGCTCTGGGCGGGCACGAAGACTGCGACCCCGCAGACCCGGGCTGTGGGTCGCGGTCTCGCTGTCGTCATCCTCACCGCGCTGATCGTCGTCGCCTACGCGGTGAGTGGCCTGCTGGGCGGGGTCGTGATGGGGCTGTTCGCAGTCGCCGGCGTTGGCGTCGCGACGCTGAGCCGCTGGAAGACTGAGTTCCCGGCTCGAACAGTTGCTCTGGCCGCCACGGCGGGACTGCTGTCCCATCCGTGGGGCGACCTGCTGACTGGGGACCCACCGGGACTGTTCTATCCGTTCGGCGTCGCCGTCTTCGATAGCCGGGTGTTGCTTCACGCCGATCCGACGATCCACCTGCTGGGCGCGTTTGCGGTCGAACTGTCCGTGATCTGGCTCGCGGCGCTGACGACTGCCCGGATCGGCGGCCTGTCGTGGTGGAACTTCGTCGACCGCCGTGCATCCGTCGGCGTCGCCTACGGGGTCGCCGCCCTCGCGATGGCGCCGCCGACGCTCGACGTGTCCTATCACTTCGTGTTCTCGATCCTCTCGGTAGGGCTCGTCTGCGGGGGGCTCTCGGTGCGACCCAGCCCGATTCCGACAGCGACCGAGCTTCGACGACGGTTCTCGCGGTGGTCGCCGCCACTCACCCAGCGCCCGAGCGCGACCACCGACGACGAACTGCTGCCCGACTGGCTTGGCGTCGCGTTTACCGCGCTCGCGGGGATCACTGCGGCACTCCTGAGCTACGCGATAGTGTACGTCCTCGCCGCGGCGGTCTGACGTTATCGCTCGACTGTCGGCCGCGGGTCACACATCAATATATGTGTGAACCTCTTAGAACCGGTATGTCGCTGTCCGGACTCGACGAGTTGCTCGCCGGCGGCCGTCGAAACGCGGTCGTTTCGTGGCTGTTGATCGCTCTGCTGGGAGCCGCCAGCGTCGGTATCGTCGTCGTCACTGGCGTGCTCTGGTCGCTCTTTGCCTTCGTGCTCCTCGTCCTCGCGGTGATCCCGCCGCTCGCCTATCGCTCGCCGTACGTCATGTTGCCGTGGGAAGTCCTGCTAATGGCCGCCTTGCCGGTGGTCGGTCTGGCGCTCGGATCAGAACGGCTCTCCAGTCAGTTCGCCGCGTACTTCGCGGTCGCCGCCATCGCCCTGGTGATCGCCGTCGAACTGGAGTCCTTTACGGCCGTTCGGCTCTCACCGGGCTTTGCGATCGTGCTCGTCGTCGTGGCGACGCTGGCCGCCGCCGCGCTCTGGGGGCTGGTCCAGTGGGGCTTTGACGTCTACCTCGGCACTAACTACATCTCGACCAACGAGGAACTGATGTACGAGTGGATCTACTCCGCGCTGGCTGGGCTGTTCGCGGGCGGCGTGTTCACGCTATACTTCCGCCGGTACACGTCGATGGAGCCCCGACTCGTCGCCGAAAGCAAGCGCGTCGACGACGCCGGGGACCCCGGTTCGGGGACCACTCCTGAGGGACGGGGTGAGACTCGTGAGTAATAGCATCTCGCGGCTGTTCGGCTCGGAGCACCGACAGCGCCAACTCTCTCGACTGATGGAGGTCAGCCTCGTCGGATTGCTGTTTATCGGCATCGAACGGGGGAGTATCGGGATCATCGTCAACACGGGCGTCGCGCTGGCGGTCACCCGGATCCCGGGGCTTCTGGAGCGGGATTACGGCCTCCCGATGGATCCCCGGATCACGCTCTGGATCACGACCGCCGCCTTCCTCCACGCACTGGGGACTGTCGGCATCCCCGGCGCTGGCTGGAACTTCTACTCGGGGACGGAGTGGTGGGATCACATGACGCACGCGCTCTCGGCGTCAGTCGTGGCGGCGGCGGGCTACGCCACGGTGCGCGCCATCGACGAGCACTCCGACGCGGTCTACCTGCCGCCGAAGTTCATCGCGGTGATCATCTTGCTGTTCGTGCTCGCGTTCGGCGTCGTCTGGGAACTCCTCGAGTTCGCTATCGGAGTTAGCGCTGGAGCGCTGGGTATGCCGTCGGTACTCACGCAGTACGGCGTCTACGACACGCTCTGGGACATCGTCTACAACACGATCGGCGGCCTCCTCGTGGCGTTGTGGGGCGGGGTGTATCTGACGGATCTGTCGACGGCGCTCAGCCAGCGGTTCGCTGAACGCCGATCCTGAATCGGGCCGGCGTGTAGATTGCGCCGTCGCCGCTCAGTTCTCGGCGAGCGTTCCGGTGACCGCGAAGACGCCGACGGTGTCGACTGTGACGGTCCCGCCGTCGCTCCCGCCGTCGTCGACTGCGAGGTTCTCCGGTTCGACGCCCTCGGGCAGTCCGATCGTCACTGGCTCGGACTCGAAGTTGACGACGACGAGTACCGTTTCCGGCCCCGACACGTCGTCTCGCTCGCTTGCGTCGCGGGTGAACAGGACAGCATCTATCTCGTCGTCGGTCGGCTTCGACGATAGCTCGGCGTCCGGGTGCAGGACGTCGAGGTCGTGATACAGATCGATCATCCCCCTGTAGAACTCGAGATGATCCTCGTCGTACTCCTCCCAGTTCATGAACGCACGCTGGCGGCCGCCCGGCCGGACGTCCTCTTCGGGTCTGACGTTCCCCTCGTCGTCGCGCCCGCGGCGGTCGTCGGGGTCGGAGACCCGTCCCTCGCCGTAGCGGCTGATCTGGCGCTCCTGCCCGTAGTAGACCATCGGAACGCCCGGCAGGGCGATGCAGGCAGCGAAGGCAGCACGCTGTCCCTTCGCGGCGTCGTCCCACTCAGCCTCGGTGACGCTGTCGCGGTCCGGATTCGCAAGGTCGACCGCAGTGCGGTTCAGAAGACGTTGCTCGTCGTGGTTCTCGACGGCGTTGAGCACTCGCGAGTGATCGGGGACGCCGTGGTCCTGGCGCGCCAAGACGTCCTCGACGAGTTGTTCGGGATTGCTGGGATCGGCGGCGAAGTCGTAGAGATGCTCGACGCGCTCTTGGCCCTCGGTGAGGCCATCACCCTCTTCAAGCACGTTCTGGGCGGTGAAGGTGAACCCGTAGGAGTCGTAGTGCATGTCGAACTCGTTCTCCGAAAACGCGGGATCGGTCGGGAGCGTCTCGTCGAGCAGCAGGAACTCGCTGTTGTTCTCCCGAACCAGTTCGCGGACATCCTTCCAGAAACTGTGGGGAACGCCGTAGGCGACGTCACAGCGGAAGCCGTCGACGCCGACCTCGCGGGACCAGAAGTCCGCGACGCTGAGGATGTACTCGCGCATCGCGAGGTTCTCGTAGTTGATGTTGGGCATCCACTGGAGATCCGCAAAGCCGGTCGCACGCGGTGCGGCCTCGATCTGGGAGCCGTCTTTGGCGTAGCGGGGGGAGTTGACGCGGTCCCACCAGTCGAAGTATGTGGACTCCTCGTTCCAGGCCTTGACGGTAGCGCTGTTGCCCGCCTCGACCGACTGATCGCCCTCGGCGATGGTGTCGACGAACTGGTCGATCCACCGTCCGGCGTGGTTGATCACGAGGTCGAATAACACCTTGATACCGCGCTCGTTACACGCCTCGACGAAATCGGCGTAAGCGGCGACCGGGTCGTCGTAGCTCTCGGGGACGAGGTCCTCGGCGATCCCCAGATAATCGAGGGTGCCGTAGCCGTGGGGGCCGCCCGGTGGCAGGTCCATCTGCGCGCTCGTCGCCGGGACGACCGGCGTCACCCAGAGGACGTCGACGCCCAGTTCGTCGAGATACTCGACGCCGCGTGCGCCGGTCTCCTCGTCGCCGCCGATCAGCGTCTGGAAGGTCGTCTTGCCGCGTTCGCCCGCCCACGAGCGCGGGAAGATCTGATACATGACGGCGTCGTCGATCCACTCGGGCGAGCGGTTCGGCAGGAAGACCTCGCCTGCGGGATCGAGTTCGACCGAGTCCTGTACGCTGGTCTCGTACCCGTCGTAGGCGGCGGCGTGAACGCGTGCCGTCTCGCCGTCGAGCGCTGCGACCGGTACGGTGGCCGACCGGCCGTCATCCGCGACCTCGACGTCGGCCGTCGCGAGTGCGTCCCGGTCGTCCGCGAGGAACTCGACGCGCAGATCTCCGGGAGCGGCGTCGCTCGACGGCGCGAGGTTCGCGTTCGATTCGATTCGGAAGCGCTCGCCCGTCTCGTCGTACTCGCCGTCGAGTTCGATGCGAGGACGAGGGGCACCCGTCCCCTCGGGGAACGCGTACAGCGTCAGTTCGTGCTGGCCATCCGGCGCGTCGAGTCCGAGTACGTACTCGCCCGGCACATCGGCCACGAACTCGGCGGCGTTGTCCGCCCCGGCATCGTACCGGATAATCTCCGTCTTCGAGGTCGCAAAGGAGAGGACCTCCCCATCGCTCTCCTCGGGCGTCGAGACGACCGACCACTCGAAATCGTCGTCGTCGTAGTTCTCGGGGTCGACAGACAGATCCGGAAGGCGCGGCGCGAGATTGTCACGCCCTCCCTGGTCGATCTCCACGTCGACACCGAGTGCGGTGTCGTCGGCGTCGATGACGAACACCGAATCGTGGATCGGCTCACCGACGCGGACGAACCGCGTGTGGCCGGGATGATACGACTCGACCGGTGTCTCTGGATCAAATGAGGATGACATTATTCATCGTTTTTTCGCCCTGGCTCAATACGTCTTCGGTCTCACTCCTCCTCGCGCTCCCGAAGGTTCTGGCGAGTAAACTGTGGGCTTGCCCGGATACCGCGGCGCTTGGTGAACGAGCGGTACAGCAGAAAGCCAACCAACAGCGTGGGGACGACGACGATAGCCGCGGACTCTGCGGTCGCAAAGGCGTACAAAAGCGCCGTCGAGAGGGTCCCCGTCGCCACGAGGATTCCCAGCACGAGTCGTTTCGCGAGGCGGTCCAGAAGGTCGTCCGAGTCCTCGATATCCGCTCGCAGATGGAAGTTTTCGCGCTCGATCCGGTCGAGTGCGCTCTCGACTTTCGGCGGGACTCTGAACAACGACTCGGCGGTGTCCTGTAGTTCCTCACCGGCGTCGGAGAGGTATCGGCGTGCCGTCTCCTCGCGATACCCCTCCTCGGAGAGATAATCGGTCGCGATCGTGATGAAGTCGAAATCCGGGTCGAGCGTCACGCAGACCCCTTCGACGACGGTCGCGACGCGCAGGACGAGTGCGAGGTTCTTGGGTAGCCGGAACGGGAACTCGTAGATCGAGTCCTCGATCTGGCCGACGATCTCCTGGACGCGATAGGTCTCGATGTCCTCCCCGCGGGCGTCGGCGATAGCCAGTTCCAGCGCGTCGGCCATCACTGCCCGGTCGGCGTCCGGCGAGAGCGTTCCCAGTTCGACGAGCACGTCCAGAATACCGTCGATATCCTGGTTTGCGACGGCGATGTAGAAGTCGACGACTTTCTCCTGGACGAACGGATCGACCTGCCCGCTCATACCGAAGTCGTAGAAGACGATGGTCCCGTCCTCCTGCACGGCGAGGTTGCCGGGGTGGGGGTCGGCGTGGAAGACGCCATCGTCGATGATCATCTTGAGGTATGCCCGCTGGAGGGTCGTCGCTAGCTCGGTCCGGTCGATTCCCGCGTCGTCCAGCGCCTCGATATCGTTGATCTTCGTCCCCGGGACGTACTCCATCGTCAGTACCTTCGGCCCGGACCGGGAGTCGATCACGGCGGGGATCCGGATCGTCTCGTCGTCGGCAAAGTTCTGCTTGATATCTTTCAGCATCGCCGCCTCGCGCTGGTAGTTCATCTCCTCGCGGATCGTCTTCGCGAACTCGTCGGAGAGGTTCCGGAGCGAGAACGACCGCGCCTCGCCGATGAAGAACATGAGGATCGGAAGCGACCAGTTGATGACTCGCAGGTCCGCCTCGACGAGCCCTTTCACGTTGGGGCGTCGGATCTTCACGGCGACTTCCTGCCCGTCAACCCGGGCGCGGTGGACCTGACCGAGACTCGCGCCGCTGATCGACTCGGTGTCGAACCCGTCGAAGTACTCGTCGACCGGGCCGAGTTCGTCCTCGATGACGGTCCTCGCGTCCTCCCAGTCGGCCGGGGGAACCTCGTCCTGTAGCTGTGAGAGCACCTGAATGTACTCCGGGGGCAGGATGTCGGGCCGTGTCGACAGTAGCTGTCCGAGTTTGATGAACGTCGGTCCAAGCGTCAACAGCGTGTCCAGCAGATGCTCGGCGCGCTGGCGGCGCGTGCTGCTGTCGACCGACCGCCCTCGCCCGAACACCAGGAAGCGGTTCCGGTCGCGGGCGTACGCGAACAGGAGGGGAAAGAACTGTCTCGCTACTATGAAAAAGCGCCAGTAGGCGCGGAGGTTGACCAGGCTCACCACCCCCGTCTACTCGTCATGCACTTCGATCGTCGTTTCGACCTCTCCGGTCTCTTTGGGGAGGGTGAGTTCGAGCACGCCACGGTCTATCGTCGCCGTGGCATCTTGGCCGGTCGCGTCCGGCGGCAGGGGTACCTCGGCGTCGAGAAACAGCGAGCGGTCCTCGCGGAGATACTCGAAATCGGTCGGCAGGGCCTTCTCTCTGCGGGCCTCGATGATCAGGCGACCGCCGTCGACTCGCACGTCGAGGGTCTCGCCGGTCACGCCTGGCAGATCGATCACGAGCAGATACTCCTCCTCGCTCTCCAGTAGATCGGCGAACACGGCATCGGGCAGATCGCGCAGGGCATCGCGCAGCGCTGACATAACTCTCTCTTAGTAACGGGAAGCGAAAAAGGCCGTGGTCCCGGTATCTCCGCCCGGAGCAGTTGTGCCGGGCGACCGGGCCGACCGATCTCCTGGCAGGTTCGTTACCAGCCTGGCACTCGGTTTTTTGCCGTCGCGACACCACACTGGTGTATGAGCGATTCCGAGCCCGATCGGAAACGGTCGGGGTTCAAACACCGGACGCCGGTCGACGAGGCCAGAGAACGACTGCGCGAAGCAACGAGCCAGACGGTCGGCTCGACGGAACTTCCACTGACCCAGGCTGACGGCAAGTTCCTCGCAGAGCCAGTAACCGCACGGCGAAACGTCCCGCACTATCGTCGGGCGGCGATGGATGGCTACGCCGTGCGCGCGGCGGACACCTTCGGCGCGAGCAGCCGATCACCGGAACTCCTGCGGACCGCGGACCGGGACGCCGACCCCGCACCGGGCGAGGCCGTTCGCGTCCACACGGGGAGCGAAGTGCCGGAGAGCTGTGATGCCGTCGTGATGATCGAGGACGTCGACGAGGTCGCCGGCGAGATAGAGGTGTTCGACGCCGTAGCCGAGAGCGAGAACGTCGCACCGGTCGGCGAGGACGTCGAAGCGGGCCAGGCGCTGTACGAACCGGGCCACCGACTTCGCCCCTCGGATCTGGGGCTGCTGAAGTCGCTAGCCGTCGACGAGGTCGCCGTCTACGACGAGCCGACGGTCGGCGTGATCCCGACCGGCGAGGAGCTAGTCCAGCACGACCCCCAGCCCGGCGAAGTAATCGAGACGAACGGCCTGACGGTCTCACGGCTGGTCTCGCGCTGGAGCGGCCGCACGGAGTACCGGAACGTCGTCACCGACGATTTCGAGAGCCTGCGGGCGGCGGTCCAGCGCGACCTGACCAAGGACATCGTCGTGACGACCGGTGGCTCGTCGGTCGGCGAGCGCGACCTGATCCCCGAGGTCGTCGACGAACTGGGCGAGGTGCTGGTCCACGGTGTCGGCCTCAAGCCCGGCCACCCCGTTGCGCTCGGCGTCGTCGAGGAGACGCCGGTGCTCATGCTCCCGGGCTATCCGGTGGCGTGTATCGTCAACGCCGTCCAGTTCCTGCGACCGGCGATGCACTGGGTCCGTGGCACGTCGCCCCCTGCCCATCCGACCCGACAGGCTCGACTGGATCGGAAGATAGCGAGCGAACCCGGAACCAGAACGTTCGCCCGGGTCCGGACCGGGCAGGAGGGCGAGGAACTGGTCGCGGAGCCGACACGGGCGAAAGGCTCGGGGGTCCTCTCCAGCGTCGCGCTCGCTGACGGCTGGGTCGTGGTGCCCGAACCCCGTGAGGGGATTCCAGAGGGTGAGACGGTCGCTGTCCAGCACTGGGAGTGGTCGCCGTGAGCGAGCGCCGCCAGTTCCGCGAACTGACCGATCCCGACGTCGCACACGAGGTCGTCGACGGTCTAGAGCTATCGCCCGACACCGAGCACGTCCCGCTGGCCGACGCCGGCGGTCGTGTGCTCGCCGAGCGCGTCGATGCGGCGCTCGACGTGCCGGGGTTCGACCGTGCCAATCTGGACGGCTACGCGCTGCGCGCTCGGGACACGTTCGGTGCGGACGAGGCCGACCCCGCCAGACTCTCCGTCGTCGGTACCGTCCACGCGGGCGCGGACCCCACAGTCGAAGTGGACGATGGCGAAGCGGTCGAAATCTCTACCGGCGCGGTGATGCCGCCGGGCGCGGACGCGATGGTCCCGGTCGAGCGGACCGACGACGAGGGCCAGGGCGACGACCGTGACGTGCTGGTCCGTACCTCGGTCGCGCCGGGCGACAACGTCATGCTCGCCGGTGCGGACGTCGCCGCTGGCGAGCGGGCGCTCGGCCCCGGAATGCGACTCACCGCCCGTGAGATCGGCCTGCTCTCGGCGCTCGGCGTCGACGAAGTGCCGGTCCGCGGACAGCCGACGGTCGGCATCGTCTCGACGGGGGACGAACTCGTCCGGCCGGGCGAGACGCTGAACAGCGATGCCGGACAGATCTACGACGTCAACAGCTACACTATCGCGACGGCTGTCGAGGAGGCCGGCGGCGAACCGGTGCTGTACCCCCACGCCGGCGACGACTACGACGAGATGGAGCGCATCCTCGTCGAGGCCAGCGAGGAGTGTGACATCGTACTTTCGTCGGGGTCGACCAGCGCCAGTGCGGTCGACGTCATCTACCAGGTGATCGAGGACCGCGGCGAACTGCTGCTCCACGGCGTCGGCATCAAGCCCGGCAAGCCGATGCTGGTCGGCGAACTCGCCGGCGGCGCGTACGTCGGCCTGCCCGGCTACCCCGTCTCCGCGATGATGACGTTCCGGGTCTTCGTGGCCCCGCTGATCAGAGACGCCGCCGGGCTACCGGAGCCTGCGTCCGCGACGGTCGACGGCGAGATGGCGACAGAAGCCCGCCACGATCAGGGTCGACGCCGGCTCATGCCGGTCGGACTGGTCGAGAGCGGTACGGGCGACCGACTCGTCTATCCGGTCGACAAGGGCAGCGGCGCAACGACGAGTCTGGCCGACGCCGATGGACTCGTTACGGTCGACGCCGAAACGGACTACCTCGCGGCGGGCGAGCCAGTCACTGTCAAACTGTTCTCGCCGGACGTCCGACCGCCCACCGTCTTCGGCGTCGGCGAGGACGACCCGGCCGTCTCCCGGCTACTGGACCGGCTCTCGAACCCCCGCTATCTGTCGGTCGGGACGCGTCAGGGACTCCGCCGGCTTCGCGATGGCGTCCCCGACGTAGCCGTCACGAGCGGGTCGGCGGCTCCGGACGTCGAGGCCGACGAGCTGGCCACCTGGCAACGCGAGTGGGGGCTGGTCGTTCCGGCCGGCAATCCGGACCGTATCGAGGGGCTGGGCGACCTCGTCGACCGCGATCTGCGCCTGATCAACCGGACGACCGATTCGGGCCTGCGGACGACGCTCTCGGAAGCTATCGCGGATCTGGCGGACGACCGGGGGACGACCCGGCACGAACTGGTCGAGGCCATCGACGGCTTCGACCTGGCCGTCCGTGCGCACGAGAGCCCCGCTCGAAAAGTGAAACACGGCCGTGCTGACGCCGGTCTCGGGCTTCGGGCGACCGCGTCACGGCTCGACCTCGGCTTCGTCCCGCTCGGCGTCGAGACGGTGCGCGTGCTGGCGCTCCCGGATCGACTTGGGAAACACGGACTGCAGGAACTCGCTGCTGCGCTGGCGGATATCGACTCGGTGCTCGCCGACCTCGACGGCTATCAGCGCCCCTAAATCCGGCGGCACGTTAGCCGTCGGTTGGGGCGATCCGGCGGTCAGGCCCTCGGCACGGTTTCATGCGAGTTCGTCGAACGAGCGGATGTGGCGGTCGCCCCAGACGACGAAGCCGCGTTCGTGGGGATCGTAGCGCTGGACGTGGATGCCGTCGATACCGGCGTTTCTGGCTGCACCGATATCCTCGGCACTGTCGCCGACGAGCGCGCCGGCGTGGCCGTTCTGGCCGACGTCGAGGTTGCCCATCGCCTCTTCGACGGGCGCGGGGTCGGGCTTCCACCCCACGTCGTCGGTGCAGCAGATGACGGTGTCGAACCAGTCGGCGATGTCGTGGTACTCCAGGACAGGACCGGTCAGATAGTTCTGACAGTGGGTCACCAGCCCGGTCGGCCGGTCGAGTTCGCCGACGAAGGTGGCGTCCTCGTACAGGAACGTCGACTCGGAGCGGGTGATCGGGTCCTCGACCTCGTGAAACGTCGCCCAGAACCGCTGTGGATCGATCCCTAGCTGGTCGAGCAGTTGGTCACGCTGCCCGCCGTAGCCGTGCCAGAGCAGTTCGGCCTGGCGTGTCGTGAACTCCCGGCCGAGTCGCCGCCCCACCTCGTCCATCACCTCGTAGACGTAGGCGGGTTCGACGTCGACGAGCGTCCCGTCGAGGTCGAGCAGCCAGAAGTCGTAATCGGGAACCATCGGGAAGATTAGGTATGCGATAGAACGGAATAAGTATTCCCCTCATTCGGAGCCTCAGGGGCTCTCTAGGCAACAGTATACGGTCCCTTCGATGCCGGACTGGGCGACGGTGGGCGACACGACCATCCGCCGTGGTTTCCGGCGCGATAGGCTCCGAACCGTGGCGTTACTCGACCTCCAGCGAACTCGAAAAGTACTTCGAGAGCACTTCGGTGACGCTGTCGGCGTTGAACGGGTCGAGGTCCGCGGCGATCTCCTCTTTCAGCGCGTCTAGATACGCCTCGTCCGTCTCGAACGCCCGGTACTCGACGGATTCGACGTCGACGTGGAGTTCCTCGGTGGTCAGTTGGCGCATATGTGCCTCGTCGCCGACCTCGCCGCGCCAGAGGTTGTTACGGAAAAACAGCCAGCCTTCGTCGCCCGGCGAGGCCGCCGAGCGGTAGAGTTTCGTCTCGAACGTCTCCGGGTCGAGGCGTAGTTCCGGGTCGTCGACTGGCACCCGGAACTCGACGGCGAAGACGTAGCGAGCGTTCATCTTCAGTCGTGTTCGGACTCGATCAGGTCGGCCATATGGATGTCCTGATCCGTGATTCCACCCTCCTCGTGGCTGGTAAAGCGGATCTCGACTTCCTTGTAGCGGATCTCGATCGTCGGGTGGTGGAACTCCGCCTCGGCGATTTCGCCGACCATCTGTGCGAAGGTGACCCCACGAAGGTACTCGTCGAACTCGTAGACGCGAACTATCTCGTCGCCCTCACGCTCCCAGCCATCGGGAAGTTGCTCGCTGATCTCCTCGTCGGATAGCAAATCTGCCATACGACGTTCGTCGGTCTGCAAGAAAATAAAAGGTCACCCCGTCAGTCATCCGAAAGCGCGCTTTCGGTGATTTCTTCCGGGAACTCGTCAGGGAGTTCTTCCGGGGAGATACCCTCGGGAAGTCCGTCGACGAAATCTTCGCGGTCGATCCCTTCGGGAGGCATCGGCGGGTAGCTCTCGCCGTCGAACTCGGGGTCGAATAGCTGGAGTGCCGTGTTGATGGTCGTCCAGTCGTCCTCGCCGGCGGCCTCGCGCAGGCTCTTGGTCGGCGGCGCGAGTAGCTTGCTCACGAGCGCGTCGGCCATCGACTCGACGACCTCGCGTTCGTCCGTGGAGAGTTCGGCGTCCGCTTCGGCCTCCAGTTTCGAGACGGCAGTCGAGACCTCCTGGGATTTGACCCGATCCGCGCTCTCGTACATCGCGGCGATAACCTCGTCGGCCCGTTTCCGTTTGTACTGGTTGACCAGCCGATCGAACTCGGCATCGATTATCTCCTCGGCCTCCTCGGCCGCGGCGCGGCGCTGGCGTCGCGTCTGCTCGGTGACCGACGTGAGCGTATCGAGATCATAGACGGTGACGCGCTCGATATCCGCAACTCTCGGATCCACGTCGCGAGGCTGTGCGAGGTCGACGACGACCGTCTCCCCCTCTGTCTCGAACGGTTCGACGCCGATGACCGGGCTATCGCTCGCGGTCGTCGAGACGACGAGGTCGGCACGCTCGGCGACGGCGTCCGCACCCTGTAGCGGGACGGCGGTCGCATCGGCGTCGACCTCGCTCGCGAGATGCTCGGCATGCGGCATCGTCCTGTTGGCGACGACGATATCGTTGACGCCGCGATCCGCGAGCGCCTTGACGGCAGTCGTCCCCATCTCCCCGGCACCGATGACGAGCGCTGTCGGCGCATCGGTGTCGAGTTCGCGCATCGCGACGGTCGCGGCGGCACTGCCCAGCGAGACGATTCCTTCGTTGATCGCTGTCTCCGTCCTGACGCGCTCGCCCACGTGAATCGCCTTCGTCACGGCATCTTCGAGCATCGGGCCGATCCCGTCTTCGCCGCGGGCGTCCTCGTAGGCCGTCCGGACCTGCCCGAGGATCTGGTCCTCGCCCAGGACCAGCGATTCGAGTCCCCCTGCGACGCGCATGAGGTGTCCGAGGCTCTCCTCGTGGTCCATGTAGCGGACCGACTCGTCGTCTACGTGCGGTGCGAACGTTTCGAACGCCGCCCGGCCGACGGAGGCGTCGTCGGTGACGACGTACGCTTCCGTTCGGTTGCAGGTGTGAAGCGCGAACGCTTCAGTCACGTACGGCTTCTCGATTAGCTCTGCGACCTCTGCACGCTGGTCGGCCGCACCCGCCCGTGCCACGTCGTCGACGGTCGCGGTGCTATGCGAGACGCTAACCCCAGTTACGGCCCCTGTAGCGTTCATCATTCACCATCACCCGGGAACTCCCCGAGTTCCTCCTGGATCACGTCCTCTGCCACTTGCCGGACATTAGATGTTCGACTACGTAAAGCCTTCCAAACCGCTGGAGACTCCACGACCGTTCTGACGGCGTCCCGGCGCTCGCTCGGCGAGAGCGATACCGTCCGGAGTTCGCCGCGGAGCGTCCCTGTCAACTCGGCCATCCCGCCCGCGCCCTCGAGTTCCGTTTCGATCTGCCGGCGGAGATACCGCGATAGCGCCGGGCTTGTACCGCCGGTGGAGACGGCGACGACCACCGGATCGTCCCGCACCGTTGCCGGGACGACCACGTCGTCGACCGCCCTGTTGCCGTCGTCGGTCGCGCCGCTCCGGTCCGCTCGGTTGACTAGCGCCCCGCCTTCGCGGGCGGCCGTCTCGGCCGCCTCGTTGACCGATTCGTCGTTTGTCGCCGCGACGACCAGTGCTGGCTCCGTCCGATCGATCCACTCACGGACCGACTCGGCGTCGGGCGCTTCGCGGATCAGGTCGCTGTCGCCGAACTCCTGCTCGGCGAACGTCGGGCTAACGACGATTACGTCGGCCTCGCGGGCGAACCGGCGGGCCTTTCGCGCGCCGACGCGGCCGCCGCCGAAGACGAGCACCGTCGCACCGCTGAAGTCGTGGAGCAGTGGGATCATGGTCTTCGCTCGATAGCTCTCGCGATAGTCTGCATATCTACACTCCACACGATGGTCGTTGTGCCGTACATGTTCGGGCGATCACTCCCCGGCCGGTGTGGTGTTGGCCTCCGCCCGTTCGTCGAGGCGGATTCCGGTCTTTTTCAGGATCTGCGTCGAGAACAGGGAGTCCCAGTCCTCGTCGCTGACGTCCCAGTACTCGGCCATCCGCTCGCGTACCTGCTCGATCCGACGTTCGCTCTCGGCCTCGGTCCGACCGTGGGTCATCGCGAAGAAGTTGTACGGCCAGACGCCATCGTGACGCGGCCGACGGTAGCAGTGGGTGACAAAGGGGAGTCCGGCGATTTCGGGGCCGACCTCGTCGACCAGTTCGTCAGGGACGTCCCAGACCGTCATGCCGTTCTCGGTGTAGCCAAGCGCGTAGTGGTTCGGGATCACGCCGACGCGTCTGACTTTCCCCTCGGCATCGAACCGCTTGATCGTCTCGATGACCCAGTCGGTTTCGGCGTCGATTGCCGCGGCGACGTCCGCATAGGGCGTCGCCGAGATCGGTAGGCCGCCCTGGATCTCCAGGACGAGATCGAGTTCCTGGGGCGTGAGCGTCTCGCGACCGCTCGGCGTCACGTCTGGCCCGAGGTCGGAGCAGTCGACCGCACCGCCCTCGATCGGCCCGTCGACGTAGAACTTCGCCTCGACGCGGAACTCCTGGCGTTTGGGCAGGTTGTACGTCTCCTGGCCCGTCGCGTCCTCTATCTCCCCGAGCACCGTCTCGACCCGGTCGGGATCGGCGACGCTCACGACGAACCACATGTTCAGATACGGATGCTCGCGCTCGTAGTTGTGTGCGACCTCGGTGAAGCCGTTCACCTGCTCTGCGATCTCGTCGAACCGTTCCTCGGGGGCGTGCATGGCGACGAGCGTCGCCGCGCCGCCGATCTCCTGGGCGTTGATCAGCGCGCCAAAGCGGGTCAGCGTCCCCTCCTCGTCGAGTTCACGAACCCGGTCCAGTAGCGCCTCGGCCGATAGCTCGATCCCGTGTTCGGCAAGCGCCGCCGCGGCCGGTTCGAACGGCTCGGCGACGACGGGGAAGCCGCCCTGAAACGCGTTGACGATCGCCCGGTCCTGCTCGGTCAGGTCCGCGGCGTCAGTACTCATACCCGAACCTCGGGAACGACCGGACATAAGCCCCTCGGGACGACTATCGGCTGGCGGTCACGGCTGTCGAGGACTCCCGGCCGAGGAATTAACGGGGTTCCGTCCCAGTGGCCGCATATGAGCGGTCGCTATCGGTTGACGAGCGTCGAAACGGTGCGAGAGGAGGGATCGTGGCTGTTCACGGTACGTGACCAGCACGGTTCACAGGAGGAGGTGGTTCTCGTCCCCTGTGAGGGCACCGGCGTCGAGGCGTGGATAAACCGCTGTACCCACGAGAACCAGCGGCTCTACCGGGAGGAAATCGGTGCAATCGTTCGCGACGACGGCATCGTCTGCCCGAAACACGGCTCGATCTTCGACACGTGCTCGGGCGAGTGCGACAACGGCGAAGCGGCGGGCACGACGCTCCCGTCGGTCGATATCACCGTCGATGGGGGACAGGTGTACCTGACTGACGATTACGTCGATTATCTCGGGACCGGTACGAGCGACGACGACGGCGACGACGGTCCCGACTCGACCTCACATCTCCAGTTCTGAGTCGGCGAGAGCGCTATTCGCCCTCGACGCCGGAGACGGCGAACCCGGCCGCCTCGATGTCCGCCAGAATCGCGTCCTGGTCGGCGCTGGCCTCGTAGTAAAAGACGATGTCGAACGTCCCCTCGCGCAGTAGTTGTTGGCACTCCCAGACGAACTCCTCGTCGTCGAGGGTCAGCCCCTGATGCTGATTCGAGGAGAAGTCGGGGTCGTCGTTGCCGGAGTAGACGAAGGTGTCTTTCGGATCGTAGCCCGCGTGCTCGGCGATAATCTCGCCGACGTCGAGGGTCGCTTGCATCATGTCGATTTCGTCCTCGGAGCCGAGTTCGGTGTGGACCACGGCACCGTTGAGCTGGATCTCTCCCGGTTCGAGTAGCCGCTTCGTGCGCTGGTAGAGTTCCTCGTCGAGTACCTCGGGCATACCCGTTACTTTCGGAACTGAACGTATATCGCTCACGGTCTCGCGCTCCACGATTTCGGAACGCGGTGAGCGAACGAGATAGCCTCGGCTGGGAAGTGTAGAAAATACGGGAAGACGTACTGCACGGGCGGACCGCCTGAGTGTGACCCCAACGCGACGCCCGGAACCGCACCGTTCGGGTCGTGTTACAGGCGGACGAGGTTCTTCGCTCGTGGGCCCTTCTCGGCCTCTTCGATCTCGAATTCGACTTCCTGACCTTCCTCCAGGTCAGGCCCGCCGACGTCTTCCATGTGGAAGAATACGTCTTCGTCAGCGTCGTCACTTTCGATGAATCCGTAACCGCCCGTGTCGTTGAAGAAGTCAACCGTACCTTTCGCCATTGCACCTAGTAGTCGTTTGTTCTGGTATAAAAACGGTTGGGTTTCGTACGCTCGATGACACGAAACCACGGAGGACCCACTGCAAACGAAGTGGGTATGGGAACACGAGAGAGTTCGTCTCCCGGCGTTCTCCTACCGGCCGAACCGCCGGGAGCGTTGTTTGTACTCCCGTAGGGCACGGAGATAATCGCGACGCCGGAAGTCCCGCCAGTTGACGTCAGTGAAGTATAGCTCCGAGTAGACTGACTGCCAGATCATGAAATCCGACAGGCGTTCGGCACCGGTCTTGACCACGAGATCCGGCGCGTCCGGAAAGACGAGTCGTTCCTCGACGTCGTGCTCGGTGACGGCGTCGGGCGAAAGCTCCCCCCCTTCGACCTCCGTCGCGAGCGCCTGGACAGCCGTCGTGAACTCGTGTTTCCCCCCGAGGCCGATGCTTATCTGGATCGGCGCGTCGGCCCGGTCCCCGTCGGTCGGCCCCCTGATCGCCATCGGTTTCGGTGCGTCGACGTCCCGGAGCGACCGTTCGAGCGTCGGTGCGACGGCTTCGTCCAGCACGCTGACGTAGACCGTTACGCGGTCGGTGCCGTACTCGAAAGCCAACTCGAAGAAGGATTCGAGCGTGTCGTAGGCACCCCGCTCTAGCAGGTCACGCTCCGCGAGCACGAGGGCGACGTGTGCCGGCGGCGGTGCGTCGTGACGGCGGACACGCAGGGCGAGATACCGATCGTACAGTCCCACGTTCGTGTTCAGATCCCGCGCTGTGGTAAACACACCGGCTTGGAACGCCGTGGCTTCGGGACTCTTATGTAACCATCAGGTAAAGGAAGGGAATAGTGTGACCTCATCCGAACGACGAGCGGGGGCGTTTGCCGCGGTCGGAACACTTGCGCTCGTCGCAGCAGTCGACGCACGCGTCGCGACCGGCCTCTTCGCGCTGGTCGCGGTGGGCGCGGTCCTCGTCACCGACGGGGTTGCCTTCGAGTTGTTCGCTCGCCCCGGTGATCGCCGGGACGAGCGGCTGAAAGGCCTCGTCGGCTTCTCCGTCGCAGCCGTAGTGCTCGGATTTCTCACTGTTTTCACCGCTCTTCCCGTAGCGGTGTTTGCTGGCTCTATCGTGCTGTACGCCTACGGGAACCTCGCCGCGGAACTCGGTCGGGGCTACGGCGACGGCCCCTTCGCCGACGCCGCAGGTTTTGTCGCCGGCGGACTGCTCGCGGGCGTTGCCGCCCAGTATCTCGCCGTACTGATCGCGGCCGAGCCGATACCACACGCCTCACAACTCGTCGTGATGGCGACCTGTGGCGCGCTTGTCGGCGCGTTGATCCGGACGGTCCTGCTGGGCCGTGACGACCCGCCGGTGATCCTCTCGATCGGCCTGTTGCTGTGGCTGCTCTCGGAGGTGACGCTCACGACGAGCACCCTCGACGTGGCAGTCGCTCTCGGCGTCACCGTCGCCGTCGGCTACCTCTCGTACGCGCTGGAAACTGCCTCGGTCGAGGGGATGCTCACCGGCGTCTTCCTCGCCTTCGTCGCCATCGTCCTCGGCGGCTACTCCTGGTTCGCCGTCATGATCGCCTTCTTCGGTATCGGCGGGCTATCGACCAAGTTCCGCTACGAGGACAAGCGTGATCGGGGCGTCGCGGAGGGCAACGACGGCGCGCGTGGGAGCGCGAACGTACTCGGTAACGCGACGGTCGCGCTCGCCGCCGTCTTCGGCTACGCCGCCGCGGACGCGGGGCTGATCGCGGTCGATCCGTACCTCTTCCTGTTTGCCTTCGCTGGCTCGCTCTCGACAGCGCTGGCCGACACCCTCTCCAGCGAGATCGGGAGCGTCTTCGATGCGCCGCGACTGATCACGACGCTCGAACCCGTCGCCCCCGGTACCGACGGCGCGATCACCTGGCAGGGCGAACTCGCGGGAACAGTCGGTGCGACGATCATCGGGCTCTTTTCCGGACTGCTGTTCGCGACCATCGGAACGACCGGAACGCTCGTCGTCGTCGCCGCAGGCATCGCCGGGATGACAGTCGACAGCCTCGTCGGTGCGACCCTCGAAGGCGAGTACTTCGGCAACCAGAGCGTCAACTTCTTCGCGACGCTTTCGGGTGGGATTACCGGTGTCGTACTGGCTGTCGCCTTCGGCCTCACTGGACTCTCGTGATCCGAACTGCAACCGGGGCCGACGCCCCCGTTTTGCGCGCGCTCCAGTCGCTTCTACCGGAACCTGCGCCCGAGACGTTAGAGCGCGCGCTGGAGGACTATGGCCTGTTGCTCGTCTCGACCGACGATACCGACACGCCGGTCGGCTACGCGATGACGCTCCCCGGGGGAGAGAGCGCCTACCTGGCCGAACTCGTCGTCGCGCCGGACGCCCGACGGGAGGGCCGCGCATCGGCGCTGCTCGCGGCGACGATGGCGCGGCTTCCCGACCGCGTTACGACGCTGTCGCTTGCGGTGTCTCCCGACAACGACGCGGCGCGGTCGCTCTACGAGGACGCCGGGTTTCACGTCGTCGACGTCGATCCCGAGTACTACGACGGCGACCCGGCGCTGTTGCTCGCGCGGACCCTCTAGGCCGACTCGTCGACGAGTTCGTCGGCCGTCCGAATACGGACGCTCGTCGGTCGCTTCGTGAACTCGCCCAGCGACGTCGAGACGACCTGTCTGACCCCGCGCTGGGCCGCCAGATCCAGCAATCGCTGTTCGAGCGGCGCGTCGAGGACGAGCGCGTTCGCCGTGGCGTCGCTCCGGTCCAGCAACTCGAACGCCTCCGAGACGGCCCCCTCCTCGACGACGCCGAAATCGTCGTCGAGCAGTCGGACCAGACCGTTCCCCACGACCTCGTGTACGTGACCGTGGATGGTCTGTGGCTCGCTCTCGTCGGCGTCGTCGCGGTCCTCTGTCTGCTTGCCGGCGTCAGCCGCCTCCGTCGTGGCGGCCTCCTCCTGGGGAGTGCACTCCGCCCCGTCGGCGCCTTCCCGAGTTAGTTCCGGATCGATCGTCGTGGGCGGACCCTCCCCGACCGGTTCTTGCGCCGAGGAACTGCCACTGGGTGGGGCTGGACTGGCGCTTCCGTCCGTCGCGGCGACGGCCGAGCGCGGTGCCGACGCGCCTTCGACGACGTTGTACGGCACTTTCTCGCGGAGCGCCTCGAACACTTCCTCTCTGGAGAGGTCTTCGACCGACTGACCGTTCGGCGCGAAGGTGACGTAATCGACGTCGCCCAGTTGGCTGAACTCCTTGAGGATCAGGTCGCCGCCGCGGTCGCCGTCGAGAAAGACCGTGGTCGTCCGCTCGGCCGACAGGTCCGCGACCTCCTGGGGAACGTCGGTCCCCTCGACCGCGATGGCGTTTTTGACGCCGTACTCTAGCAGCGTCAGGACGTCAGCACGCCCCTCGACGACGATGACAGCGTCGCTCTCCTCGACGCGTGGGCCGGCAGGGAGCCCCTCGTACTCGGTGATGTCGGCGACCCGGACCTGCTGGCGCACCTCTTCGAGGATCTGTTGGCTGCTGCTGGTCGTCTCGTCGAACGCCTCGACGAACAGTTCCTGTGCTCGCTCGATGACTTCCCGGCGTTTCGCCGCGCGAACGTCCTCGATGTTCGTTACTTCCAGGTCGGCCCGACACGGGCCGATTCTGGTGAGTGTTTCGAGGGCCGCGGCGAGCGTTGCCGTCTCTACCTTGTCGAGACTCGTCGCTATCGTTACGGTACCGTGCGTCTCCCCGCCCGCGGAGTCGATTTCGACGTCGATGCGACCGACTTTCGAGGACTGCTGTAAGCTTCGCAGATCAAGTTCGTCGCCGAGGAGTCCCTCGGTCTGACCGAAGATCGCACCGACAACGTCACTCCGCTCGACCACCCCGCTGGCGATGACGTCGGCGTGAATGAGATATTTTGTGGTGTCGTCCATTGATGATCTGCCCCGGTGAGAGGCGTGATTGTGATGTGCCCATGATGAAGGCCATGGAACAGTTTATATAGGAGTCGGCCGGCCCAAATAGCTGTCGTCACTGGGCGAGGACACCTGCGAGCGCCTCAGTCGCCATCTATCGTGATAACTACGGATACTGAAGTTGTTTACTACAGTTATAAAAGTAATACGCTACAGTCTTTGCACTAAAACACTACAGTTCTCGAAGTCAGCACTCACCGGGCGCGGTGGGGTTCCTGCAATACGGCGTCGGCATTCGCCAGCGATGCCAGCGGATCCTCTGGCTGGTCGTGCTCGAAAAGTATCCACTCGACGCCGGCGTCCCGGGCGGCCTCGATACAGGACGGGATATCGAGAACGCCGTTGCCGAGGTCGATCGGTTCGCCGTCGGCGGTGACATCCTTGAGGTGGACGAGCGGGATCCGGTCGCCGTATCGGTAGAGCAAGTCGATCGGGTCCTGGCCGGCCGCTTTCGCCCAGCCCAGATCGAGTTCGACCCCGACCGAGTCGTCCGCTGTCTCGACGAGCAGGTCGAACGCGGTCTGTGCGTCGGTATCGGTCGGCGTGACGAACTCGTGATCGTGGTTGTGATAGAGGAGCCGACAGCCGTGTTCGTCGAGCGCGTCGGCGAGCAGGCCCAGACGCGTCGCTGTCTCCGTCACTGCCGCCCGGTCGACGAAGCGGGACTCGTCGAGATACGGGACGACGACCGTGGCACAATCGAGGGCGTGACAGGCGTCGGCGACCCGCTCCGGTTCGCGTTCGATCAACTCAGCCTGTAAGTGGGCCCCAGCGACCGTCAGCCCCGCCGCCGATACTGCCGTCGACAGGCCGTCTTCGCTCGGGAGGCCGGCGAACTCGACGCCGTCGAGGGAAGTTTCGCCGACCATCGTCAGCTGGTCGACGACCGAACGGTTCAGGTCGCGAAGTGTATATAACTGGATACCTGTCTGCATGTCAAATTATCACACGCGAGTTGTCAAAAAGTTCCGCACTGAATCGGCTGTACTGTCCATCTCTCTCTCTGCCGTCTGTACTCTCGTTCGTCCGTCATGATACGACAGCACTTAACATCCGCAGGCCCGACGTGGTGGCAATGGCGACACGTCTACGACGGATCGGTTGGGCGCTGGCGTTTCTCTCGCTGGCAGTCCTCGGAATCCCGTGGTTCCTCTGGGGTGTCGATACGGTGATCTTCGGACTTCCGGTCTGGATCTGGTGGCACGCCGGTGTGATGATCACGGCGACGCTTACGTTCTGGCTGTTCGCTCGCGAGGACTGGGGACTCTGGATCGAACCGGGCGACGAACCGCGCCTCGGACCGGAGGGCGATAGCTCCGGCGACGACCGCGGTGGTGATGGCCTGTGACCGCTATCGGTATTCAACTCGGAATCATCGTCGGCTATCTGTTCCTGGCGCTTGCGATCGGTCTGGTGGCCTACCGAGTCACCGAGCGGACTGCCGAGGACTTCTATCTCGCAAGCCGGTCGTTCGGGACGATCGTTCTCCTCTTTACGACCTTTGCCACTCTCCTGTCGGCGTTTACGTTCTTCGGCGGGCCGAACCTCGCCTACGCGCAGGGGCCCGAGTGGATCCTCGTCATGGGATTGATGGACGGGATCATCTTTGCCATTCTCTGGTACGTCGTCGGCTACAAGCAGTGGCTGATCGGCAACCGTCACGGCTACGTCACGCTTGGAGAGATGCTCGGCGACCGGTTCGGATCCGTCGGCCTTCGGGGGCTTGTTGCCGGTATCAGCCTGTTCTGGCTGTTCCCGTACGTGATGCTCCAACAGATGGGCGCGGGGGCCGCGCTGAGCGGACTGACCGCCGGCGCTCTGCCGTTCTGGGCCGGTGCGGCGCTCGTGACCGTCTTCATGATCATCTACGTCGTGCTCGCGGGGATGCGCGGCATCGCGTGGACCGACACGGTACAGGGCGCGTTCATGCTCGTCATCACCTGGGTCGCCGCGCTATGGGTGTTAGACGCCGTCGGCGGTGCGGGTGCGGCGACCGCCGCAGTCGCCGAATCGAACCCCGAGTTCCTCGCGCTGGGAAGCGCCTTCTACACGCCGCAGTACATGCTCTCGACGGCCATCTCGATCGGTTTCGGCGTCGCGATGTTCCCGCAGGTGAACCAGCGCTTTTTCACTGCTAACTCGGAGACGGTGTTCAAACGCACCTTCATCCTCTGGCCGGTGCTGGTCGTCCTGCTGTTCATCCCGGCCTTCCTGCTCGGGACGTGGGCCGCAGGGCTCGGTATCGACGTTCCGGCGGGCGAAAACGTCGTCCCGATCCTGCTCAACGAGTACACACCCGTCTGGTTTGCCGCGCTGGTCATCGCCGGCGCGATGGCCGCGATGATGTCCTCCAGCGACTCGATGTTGCTGTCGGGGTCGTCTTACTTCACTCGGGACGTCTACCGCCCCTTCATCGATGCCGACATCTCCGACCGGCGCGAGGACCTGCTCGGCCGGGTCGGCGTCGTCGTCTTCGCCACCGCGACCTTCTTCGCGAGTCTGAGCCAACCCGGCACACTGATCGAAATCGGCAACCTCGCGTTCTCGGGCTTCGCGCAACTCGCGTTCCCGGTCCTCGTCGCGCTCTACTGGCGACGGACTACGCTTTCGGGGATGTACGCGGGGATCGGCGGTAGCCAGCTGTTCTACCTGTTCTCCGTGTTCACGTCGTTCGTCCCGGCGACCTACCTCGGCTGGAACGCCTCTATCGTCGGCATGCTGCTGGGACTCGTCCTGACGGTCGCCGTCTCGGCGGCGACGACGGCGGCCGCCGACGAGCGCCGGTCGCGGTTCTTCTCCGGCGTCGACCGGTAGGTCGGCGGCGTGCTCCTCCGGGGACCCACTCCCGATGTAGCTCGTCTCGACGACGACGAAACACAATCTTCAGGCACTAACAGCTGTGATATCGATTGTTGTGTGTATAAATCCCAATACCAAACAATTATCTTTCCCAGGCGGATACAGTCGTGTATGACGACCCACGTTGCAGTTGTCGGTGCCCACGGAAGTGCCGCCGGACCGGTGGTCGAACGGCTTGCCGCGGAACCCGATCTCGAACTGACGCTGATCGACGACGGCGAACCGGGGGGCGGGCTCTGCGTGCTCGCCGGCTGTATGCCGTCCAAGGAACTGCTGTCGGCGGCCGAGCGGCGGTTCGCCGCCCGCACTGACGACCGGATCGGGGCGGACGTCCCCGACCTCGACCTCGAACAGGTCGTCGCGCGGAAAGACGAGAGCGTCTCGATGTACACCGGGAAACGCCAGTCGAAAATGAACTCCATTATCGAGCGCGACGACGTCACCCTCCGTCAGGAGGAGGCGACGTTCCTCGACGACCGCCGGCTTGCAGTCGGCGACGACGTTATCGAGCCGGAGTACGTGGTCGTCGCGACAGGGTCGACGCTTTCCGTCCCGCCGATCCCCGGCATCGAAGAAGTCCCCTTCCAGAGTAGCGCGGACGTCTTCGACACGACCGAGTTCCCCGAGTCCGGGCTAGTCATCGGGCTTGGCGCTATCGGGCTGGAACTGGTACCGTATCTCTCCGAGGCGGCCGGAATGGATATCACGGCGGTCGAACAGCTCCCGGCCGTGCTCCCCGACGCCGATCCGGCGTTCGGAACCGAACTCGTCGATCACTACGAGGACGCCTTCGGCATCGACGTCAGACTCGGCACGCGGACCGAACGGCTCGAACGGACAGATGACGGCGGGGTCCGCGCCGTGGTGAACGACGGCGAGACCGAGAGCACTGTCGAGGCCGACCAGTTGTTCATGTTCACCGGGCGCAAGCCCGCACTGGATCGGCTTGGACTCGACGCGACGGCGCTGACTCCCGAACCTGGCTGGGTTGAGGACACGATGCAGGCCCGCGACCACGAGCGCATGTTCGTCATCGGCGATGCCAACGGGAGCGAACCCATCCTGCATGTCGCCAAGGAGGAGGGCGAAGTCGCCGCCGAGAACATCCTCAGACATCGCGCAGCCGAAGAACTGGAGTCCTACGAGAACGTCACTCATCAGGTCGTCTTCTCCGGTCTCGCCGACCTGCCGTACGCACGCGTCGGTCACACGGCTGACTCCGCGGAAGCGGCCGGCATCGACTACGTCACCGCGACGCAGTCGGTCGACTCGCTCGGCGTCTTCCGGAGTCGGAACTACTCCGAGGGACTCGCCAGCATCGTCGTCGGGGGCGACGGGACGGTGCTCGGCTATCAGGGGCTCCACCCCGACGCGGACGTGATGGCCAAGACGATGCAGTTGGCCGTCGAGATGGGCCTAGACGTCCACGAGATTCCGGACCGCGCCTACCACCCCACGACGCCGGAGATACTCGACGGCCTGTTCAGCGACGCTGCTGCACAACTGTAGTAGAGTACCCGACCGCGTCCTGCCGTCAGTCCCGGACGGCCACGCCCCCTACCACGACCCTAGTCCTCGGCCTCCTCCTGTTTGACGTAGACGTTCCCGTCGAACTCGATGGCGTCGCCGCGGTCCTCCGGTTCGGAGTCGGTCTGGAGTGTCGTCGGGACGTAGCCGCGTCCGGCCGCGCCGCCCATGATCCACTCGCGGATCGATAGCTGTCGTTCGACGCCGTCCCGCCGGGCCTCTTCGACGCGCCGTTCGGTCGTCTGGAAGTAGTTGACGACGGTGACCAGTACGACGCCGCCGATGGTGTTACCGAGCAACACCGGCAGGATGAACCCTGTCAGTCCGGACAGGAGCACCGGTTCGCCGAGGAAGACCAGATACATCAACTCCGTGAAGGAGACGACGACGTGAAACAGATCGGCGTAGGGGATCATCAGAAACGCCATGTAGATGAGGAAAAAGCGCGTGATGGTGTCGCGGACGGCGTAGTCGAGCCAGACGACACCGGCGACGATCAGCCCCGCGAAGCCGCCCTTGAAGAACAGATCCCAGAAGGGGGTGTCGATCCCCTTCATCGCGAGGTCCGTCGCCGCGAGGGCCGCCGGATCGCCGAACACGCCCGTCTGTGCGAGGATCAGCGCGCCCATCGTCCCGCCGGCGAAGTTCCCGACGATCACGACGCCCCAGATACGGAGGAGAGCGGGGAGGCTCGCGAGGCGTTCGAGAAAGAGCGCGACCGGAGGGAGCGTGTTCTCGGTGTATAGCTGGTAGCCGCCGAGAATGATGTAGACGAAACCGATCGGGTAGAGGATCCCGCTCAGGACGGGATGGCTCCCTGTCGATGCAGTCATAGAGGCGTAGACGAGAAACGTGAGCGTGATGGCGAAGCCGCCGGCCAGACTGCTGAAGAACAGTTCACGCAGCCCGATATCGATCTCCTCGTCGGCGGCCGCGATGATCCGCTGGAACACCTCGTCCGTCTCGAAGCGGTCGCGGACTACTTTCCCTTCCGCGGGCGCTCCGTGTTCGGATTGCTGCGCGGAGTCGTCTCTATCGGGTGTCGCCATTACGTAGATGCTCTCGCTCGCTCCACTAAACGCCGTCTATTCGTGCCAGCCTTGCAGGGGCCGGGACGACTTGCGGAGATTCTTAAGCCACGCCGCCAATGATCGGATATGCAGACACACATCGTGCCGGTCGGCTTCGATTACGACCGGCTGATCGCGCCCCTGGTCCGCGATCAGCAGGACGTCGACCGGGTGATCCTTCTCGAAGGGGCCGTCGGCAGCGAGGAGAACGTTCAGTACGCACAGCACCTTTCGGAAAAACTGGACAAGGACTTCCAGAACCTGCTCGGCGCGGAGACGGATCGGTTCGTCCTCGACGACGTCTACGACTACGACGCCGCCTTCGAGCAGGCGTTCGACCTCATCAACGACGAACTGGATCGGGGCAACGAGGTCTGGGTGAACATCAGTGCGATGCCGCGGACCATCTCGTTTGCGTTCGCCACCGCGGCCCACTCGATCATGGTCGAGCGCCAGGAGGACCGCGATAAGATCCACACCTACTACACGGCACCCGAAAAGTATCTGGAGACCGAACTCGCCAAAGAGCTACGCAAACAACGAGAGCTACTGGAGACGCTGCAGGAGGAGTCCGAGGTCCCCGGAGAGCGCCTCGACGAGCGCCTCGACAGCGCCACCGACCTGCTCTCGGAGTTCGACGAGCGCGGGACGACCATCGGTGCGAAGGAGATCGACGGCAGCCACATCGTCGAGCTACCGGTCGCCTCCTTCTCGAACGTCAAGCCGTTCGAGGAGCTAATCCTCTTCACGCTGGGCGAGCACGGCGAGTTCGAGAGCGTCTCCGAGTTGGCCGAGGCGCTGGCACGCGAACTCAACGAGGAGTACACCGATAGCTTCCGCTCGAAAGTGATCTACAACGTCGACCTGCTCGGCCCCGGCGGGAAAGGCTACATCGAACAGGAGTCACACGGCAAATCCCACCGGACCAGCCTGTCGCGCATCGGTGAACTCTGGGTCCGTGCGCACTCGAACGACAGCGAGTAGCTCCTTCCGTCCGCCCGGTCCCTTACTGGACACGTTCGGCGACGACCCGATCTAGCTGTGGCAGGACCTCCGCAACCGTGAGCGCGTAGCCGACGGCGAGCACTGCCGCAAGTCCGATGGGCGGGACCGCTTCCGACGGAACGCTCGCGGGGACGAGCGCGCCGATATCGACGCCGGGAAGCGACGGCGAGGCGATCAGGAACCAGATGCCGAGCGCGGCGACGAGCAACAGCGTCGATCCCAGCGCCGCCAGGTTCCCCGTCCGGTAGGCGTGGACGACGAGCACGAGACCGACGGCATCGGAGATGATCGGGTAGTTACTCGTCGGATCACCGACCAGCACCGCACCGACCAGCAGGATGGCGAGGATGTACGCGAGCGACAGTACAGAACGCACTATCTCCTGGTGTTCGTCGACCAACTCGCCGACTCCGGTCCAGTCCATCGAATCGGACTACGCGTCGCCACCGACAAGTGGGTTGTCGTTTCTGGCCGTCATTCCCCGGCAGTCCGTCCTGCACGCCACTCCCGGACGCGCTCGCGTAGCACGAACAGCACCGGGAGCAAGATCACACAGGCCATGAACGCGTAGACGATGCTCAGCCCGGTGACGAGGCCGAACCGCCGGAGCGGTGGGGCCAGCGCCAGCGCGAGAACGCCGAACCCGGCCGCGGTCGTCGCGGCGCTCCCCAGTAGCGCACCGCCGGTGCCGGCAATCGCCGTCGAGAGCGCCTCGTCGAGCGAGGCGCCGTTGCCCTCGACCAGTTCGTCCTGAATGCGCTCGCTCAGGTGGATGCTGTAGTCGACACCCAGTCCGATGGCGAGGCTGGTGATGACGGCCGTCTCGCTGTTGAACGGGATGCCGAGCGCGGACATCGTCCCGAGTAGCCACGCGAGCGCGATCAGGACTGGCGTGATAGTGACGATGGCGAGGTCCGGCGCGCCGTGCCGGATGAAGTACAGCAGGGAGAGAAACGCCATGATGACCACGAGCGTCACCGCGAACGCCTGCACCAGCGTCTCCAGCAGAGCGTCCTGCTGAACGGCGGTGAGTACCGGCCCGCCGGTCGCGGTGGCGGAGACGGCGTCGGTCGCCGCGATGCCGTCGGCGATCATACGGGTGTCGTCGGCGACTGACTGGGCGGACGCGTCGCCCTGCACGCCGACGAACAGGCGAGCGCTCTCGTACTCGTCGCCGCTTCGGTAGAGGACCTCTCCAGCACGCTCCGGCGCGACGTCGTAGAGCGTATCGTAGACCGCCGCGACGTCCTCGTCGGGTAGTCCATTTCCGGTCTCGTCGCGCGCGTCGATGGCGTCGGCGAGTTGGTCGTTCTCGGCGGCGACGTCGCGCAGCACGCTCGCGGGGCTGTCGACCGCGGCGTTCCCGTCCGGTCGAGCGACGACGGTACTCCCGGACTCGGGCGGCGCTGTCGCCTCGTCCATCGCCGCCAACACGTCGGGATCGGTGACCTCTCCCCTGACGAGTATCTGTGTCTCCGTCCCCGCGCCCTGCTGGCGGAAGTTGTCGCCGAGATAGGCGGCGTTTGCGCGAACGTCGTAATCTCCCGGCGAGAGCGGCCCGGGTATCGACTTGACCCAGTCAGGCGGATCCTCGGGCAGGAAATCGGCCTGGTTGAACTCGGTGTCGATACCGGTCGCGCCGTACGCCCCCGCGGAGGCAAGCAAGAGCGCGAGCACGAGCACCGCGACGGGACGGCGCTGGACGAGCGAGACGATACCGGTCAGCGTTCGGTTGATCGGTCCCGTACCCACGCCGACTGCGGCGTTGCGTCGCTCGCGGCCGAATCTGGCGAGTAACTGTTCGAGTTCCAGTTTCACCGCCGGGACGAGCGTGCCGAACACGATCAGCGTCGCGAGGATGCCGCCCGCGCTCAACAGTGCGAAGTCCTGGATCGCTGCCAGTGGGCTAACGTAGTTCGAGAGAAAGCCGATACCGGTCGAGAACGTCGCGGCCGCGAGCGCGAGGACGACGCTCGCGACGCCGAGTCGCATCGCCGCCGTCGGTTCGCGGGGGACCGTCGCGTCGGGACCGTCGTCACGCAGTCGTCCCTCTCTGGCCTCCCGATAGCGCATGACGACGTGAAGCGAGTAGTCGATGCTGAGACCGATCACCAGGAAGGGGACGGCGATCAGCAGTTGGCTGGAGGGAATCGAGAGCCAGCCCTGAATGCCCGCAAGCCACGCCATTACGACGGCGATGCCGAACACGCCGACGAGGACGTCGACGAGGTCGCGGTAGGCGACGCCGAGGACGGCGAGGACGAGTACCAGCGCGACGGGCGTGATGATGGCGAAACTGTCCCCGACCGCCCGCGTCGAGGCGTCGTCGGTGATGCCGCCGCCGAAAGCGAACGCGTCGTCGAACCGCTCGTCGACGAGGCCGTCGATAGCCAGTTGGGCGTCGCCGATTGCGTCCTCGCCGCCCTCGACCGAGTCCGCGCTGGCGTGGAAGACGAAGGTGAGGCGGGCGTCGGCGGTCGTCGTTCCTGGCTCGTAGCTCGACGGCAGGAAGGCCGTGGCGTCCGGACCGGGCGTCTCGGTCGCCGGATCGAGCACGTCGCCGAGCAGGGCGTCGACGTCCTCCTCATCGAGGGCTTCGAGGGCATGGATCTGTTCGGCAAGCGTCGGTTCTCCCTCGACGGGGGGGCCCGACTGCGCTTGCTGCTGGAAGTAGGCCGCCGTCGCGACGACGTTCTCGACGCCACCGATGGCGTTATCCTCCTGCAGTGTGGCGTCTGTCGCGTCCTCTTCACGTATCTCCTGCTGGAGATAGAGGCCGTCGAGCAGTGATTCGCGGGTGAGGACGTCACCCCCCTCGTCGCGGACGACGATCTGAGTGACTGCTCCCTCGTCTTCACCGTACGTGGCCCCGATTTCCTCCTGGGCCGCTTCTTCTGCTGACCCGGTCGCAAACTGACCGATATCACCGCCTTCGGTGTCGTCGAGGACGGGACCGGCCGCGACGAGCGCAGTAGCGGCGAGCAAGAGGAGGATGACGAGTTTGCTGTTCTCGACGAGGGTGTCCGCGTACCGGTCGATGATGCCACCGCTCATCTATCCGGGGCGGTCGGTGGCTGGAGGGCGGTCGGCTGACGGGAGGGGATCGAGTACGGCACTGTAGCCGTCTCGGCGGGGATTGGCTTCATACCCTCCCTGTGATCGCCCGGCATACTTAAATTTCTGATCCGTTTCAGTACGTCGAGAGCTACACCGGCGGCTTCGAATTGAATGTTACCCCGCGCACGGTGGCGCGGGGAATCCTGCTCTCACGAGGGCAAGCTTCCTGTTTCTACGACGTGACTTGCAGACACAGACTCAAACAGAGCCCTGTCCGTAGCGGCCACAGTCTCCACAGGCGTGTCTTCGGGCCATCCCAGCCCTAACTCAGAAAAGCCCCTCTGCAAGACGTTCATTGCCGCGTTCGCATCCCTGTCTGTCTCGAAGCCGCACGAGGGGCAGGAGTGTTCCCTGACCCAAATGGGCTTCGTTGTCTCCACGCCACACGACGCACACTCTTTGGTTGTGCCTCGGGCTTCGACTTGCACGACGTGACAGCCGTACAGCTCAGCCTTGTATTCGAGGAGCGTGATGAACTGCCGCCACGCCGCATCCTGCTTGTTGCGAGCGTTATGCGACTGCTCTAACATCTTTTTCACGTCCAAATCTTCAACGAACACGGCATCGTACTCGCGGACGAGCCATGTCGTTATCTTGTGCTGGTAGTCCAGCACCTTCCGGCGAATGTGACGCTTCACCTTCGCCAGTTCAACCCGTTGTTTCTCGTAGTTGTTTGACCCTTGTTCTTTCCACGAGAGTTTGCGTTGCTCTCTGCGGAGTCGCTCGTGTTCGGCTTCAAGATCGAGCCAATCAACGGTCTTGCCATCGCTGGTGTGGATGTAGTTCAGGATGCCAAGGTCAACGCCAACGCTATTGGTTGCGTCAAGTGATTCTTTATCCGGTTTCTCGGGCAAGTCAGCATCGTCGGTATCCAGTCCGAATGAGACGAACCACTCACCAGTCGTCTCCTTCTTGAACGTGACCTCTTTGATGGTGGCGCGGTCGGGGATTGGACGCGAGTACCGGATTTTCACCCATCCGATTTGGCTGAAGCGGACGTATGCGTACTTGTCGTGGCCCCTCTTTTCATCGAGGTCGAAACCGGACTGACTGTACGTCACACTTCGATACTCTGCGGGTGCTTGCCGCTTGAGCCGACCAACCTTGTATCCCTTTTCTTTCTTCTTGCGAAGGTTCGAGAGGTTGCGGTGGAAGCGAGCGACAGTAGCTTGTGCGGCTTTCGAGTGCAGGTCGCTGAACACTGGCCACTCGCGCTTCCACTCGGGGAGTTTATTGTTCTGGTCGTATTCGGACGGTTTGTCGTCTTCGGGACTGTTTGTATAGTCCCAGCGGACGTGGTTGTAGAGTTGGCGATGAACGTCGAGATGGTGTTTCAGTCCTTCCGCTACCTCTTGTGTCGGATAAGCGTGGTAGCGGTGACTGTAATCCATCGCTGTCTTTTGATTAGAGACGTGTTCATTTAATGGTTCGTATCACAAGTTGTCGGCTTCATCCCCGACCACGGTGGGTCGAGGTATTCGCCTTGCTGACCAGTATAAATAACAGCACCGGTAGAGTAACTGGGTATATGGCGAGGTCCGGTCACCCCGGCCGCGGCGACAGTTTCGTAGGGGCGTCCTAGCCCCATCTCTCCCACCCCGTTTCGACGGATGTATTGTGCCCGACCAGTATTCAGCGAACAACGACCAGTATGTACGACCACTATCGACAGCGAACTACGCGGTATCGACGACGCCCCACCCGGGCGGTGAGAGCATGAGCACCGACGACGCGAGCGACGCGGGAGCCGACGCAACGGCCGATAGCGACGGTCTCGATGGCAGCTACGAGCCAAGCGAGATCGAACCGGCGTGGCAGGAGTACTGGGTCGAGCAGGGCGTCCACGAGTACGACGAGTCCGTCACCGACCCGAACACCCTGTTCTCGATCGATACGCCGCCGCCGACGGTGTCGGGCGACCTCCACATGGGCCATCTCTACCAGTTCACCCTGCAGGACTTCGTCGCCCGCTTCCGGCGGATGTTCGAGGAGACGACCTACTTCCCCTTCGGCTACGACGACAACGGGATCGCCTCCGAGCGACTGACCGAGCGCGAACTGGACATTCGGCATCAGGATTTCGAGCGCCGCGAGTTTCAGGAGAAGTGTCGTGACGTCTGTACCGAGTACGAGGACGCCTTCACCGACGACGTCCAGTCGCTGGCCGTCTCCGTCGACTGGGACAACACCTACAAAACGATCGAGCCACGCGTCCAGCGCATCTCCCAACTTTCCTTTATCGATCTGTACGAGCGCGGCCGGGAGTACCGCCAGAAAGCGCCGGCGATATGGTGTCCCGACTGCGAGACCGCGATCTCGCAGGTCGAGATGGAGGGTGCGGAACGCGACTCACACTACAACGACGTGGCCTTCACCCACGTCGATAGCGAGTCGCAACGCGACTTGGAACAGTCGAGCGACAACCAGCCGCGAGACACCGGCGAGGATATCGTCATCTCGACGACCCGCCCCGAACTGCTCCCCGCGTGTGTCGCCATGTTCGTCCATCCCGACGACGAGGAGAACGCGCATCTGGTCGGCGAGACCGCTCGTGTCCCCCTGTTCGATCACGAGGTGCCGATCATCGAGGACGAGCGCGTCGACATGGAGAAAGGGACCGGCGTCGTGATGTCCTGTACCTTCGGCGACCAGACTGACATCGAGTGGTATCAGGCCCACGACCTGCCGCTTCGCGTTGCCATCGACGAGTCCGGGACGATGACCGATCTCGCCGAGGAGTACGAAGGCCTCTCGACCGACGAGGCTCGCGAGGAGATCGTCGAGGACCTCGACGACGAGGGCTATCTCCGGGACCGCTGGGAGATCAGCCACGACGTCAACGTCCACGAGCGCTGTGCGACCGACGTCGAGTTCCTCGTCACCGAGCAGTGGTACGTCGAGATCCTCGACAAGAAAGAGGAGTATCTGCAGGCGGGCCGGGAGATGGACTGGTACCCCGAGAAGATGTACACCCGGTACAAACACTGGATCGAGGGCCTGGAGTGGGACTGGTGTATCTCGCGCCAGCGCGACTCGGGCATTCCGATCCCGGTCTGGTACTGCGAGGACTGCGGCGAGACGATCATCGCCGACCGCGAGACCCTGCCGGTCGATCCGCTTTCGGACGACCCGCCGGTCGACGCCTGTCCCGAATGTGCAAGCGATGATCTGCGGCCCGAGGAGGACGTCTTCGACACCTGGGCGACCTCCTCGCTGACGCCGCTGATCAACGCTGGCTGGGACTGGCGCCGCGACGAGTCGGCAGAGACAGCCGACGAGGTGGACGGCGCATCCGGGGAGTTCACCATGGACCGGCCACAGCTATACCCGTTCGACCTGCGCCCGCAGGGCCACGACATCATCTCGTTCTGGCTGTTCCACACCGTCGTCAAGTGCTACGAGCACACCGGCGAGGTGCCCTTCGACGCGACGATGATCAACGGGATGGTCCTCGACGAGAACCGCGAGGCGATGTCCAAGTCCAAGGGCAACGTCGTCCGCCCCGAGGAGGTCCTCGACCGGTTCCCGGTCGACGCCGCGCGCTACTGGGCCGCCGGCACTTCTATCGGCGACGACTTCCCGTTCAAAGAGCAGGATCTGGTCACCGGCGAGAAACTGCTCCGAAAGCTCTGGAACGCCTCGAAACTCGTCGGCCACCTCGTCGACGAGACCGATCCCCAAGAGCCCGAGGAACTCGCCGCAATCGACGAGTGGCTACTGGCCAAACAGAACGCCGTTATCGAAGAGGTCACCGAGAAACTGGAGAACTACGAGTTCTCGAAGGCCCGCAACCAACTTCGCGGGTTCTTCTGGAACACGTTCTGCGATGACTACCTCGAAATCGCCAAACAGCGTCTGAGCGAGACCGACGACCCCTCGACGGCGTACGCCCTGCGGACGGCCCATCGGCGATTCCTCAAACTGTTCGCCCCGCTCCTCCCGCATATCACCGAGGAGATATGGCAGTCGGTGTACAGCACGGAGAGCATCCACACCACCGACTGGCCGACGACGACGCATCACGAGGCCGACCTCGACGCGGGCGAGACGGCGACCGCGGTGATCGGTGCGCTGCGACGCTACAAGAGCGAGCACCAACTTCCGCTCAACGCCGAACTCGACCGCGTCGAGGTGTACGGTTCCATCGACGGGTTCGAGAGCGCAATCGGCGAGGTCATGCACGTCGATGATCTGATCGCTTTCGACGAGGACCCCGACGTGACGACCGAAATCGACGAGATCAGCCTGGACTACTCGCAGGTCGGTCCGAAGTTCGGCGGCAAGGTCGGCGAGTTCGACGCCGCGCTCGAAAGCGGCGACTACGAACTCGACGACGGCACCCTTCGACTCGCCGGCGAAGCACTCGATTCGGATCTCTTCGAGGTGCGTGAAGAACGGACCTACGCGGGCGACGGCGAGATGGTCGAAGCCGATGACCTCGTCGTCGTGGTCGACAACTAGTCGTCCTCCCGCAGGCTCAACCACGCGATTATCGCACCGACGGCGAGCAGCCCGATAATTCCGAGCAGCCCGAGAGGGCCACTGAAGAGGGCGAGTTGCCCGGCAGCCAGCGCGGTGAAAGCGAGCCTGTAGCGCTGGCTCGTGTCTCCCGGCGTTGCGAGAAACACGATGCCGGCGGCGGAGAGCGAGACGCCCAGAGCGAGGACGAGCGTTTCGACTCCGGCGACATCGAGCACGACGCCGACCGATACGAGGGCAATCCCGGCGGCGGTCACGCCCTGCACAGTCCGCCGATCCGGTTCGGGGAGATTCGTGGCCATGGCTCCGATTCGTCCGACTGTCGACTTAACCCTGCTGAAACGACACCTGCTTGCGTTACCGATCCTGAAGCAGTGTGCTGTCCTCTCGGGGCCTCCGAACGGCGAGACGGGTCCGTACTCCTGTATGCACTGCTGGCAGTGACCAACTACGTCCTGCTGTTCAGCAGGGGTATCCACACCTGGGTTCTCTGATGCCTCGCCCGGATTCAGCGGGTACTCCCGGTGCCCCTGTGCCGTTGTTCGACTTTCTTCGTGCGGATTGCAAGTGCCAGAAACACCGCCAGCAAGGTGAACACGAACGTTCCCGCACCCGCTGCGTCGAACGCCGTCGCTCCGAGCCAGAGTTCGGTATCCCGCGGAACGGGCAGGACGGTGTGATGTGGCTCGCCGACGAGCGGAATGAAGAAGTCGACGACGAAATCGAACCCGTACCAGAGGGTGGCGATGCCGACCGCCCACGGTGGGAACTCGCTGATCCGATAGAGTACCAGCGCCTGGACGACCATCGAGAGATGACTGAAGAACATGAACGTGTAGAGAAACGGTGAGCCACCGGCCATGTAGACGTCGGCAAAGACGAGGATGGTGTAAGGGGTCCAGAGCCCGAGGATGACGTTGCCGAAAAAGGCCAGCGCGGTGAGCCACTCGCGGGGGTTCCCGCGTGCCCAACTGGCGAACGCCCCTGCGGCGAACAGCGTCGCGAGCGGGCTATCGGGCACCCACGGCCACATGACCGTCGGAGTGTTGAGTAGCTGACCCGTCTCGAAGGCGTAGAACCAGAAGCCGAAGGCAGTCCCTACCAGATTGATCGCGACGACGATCCAGACCAGTCGCAGGCCCAGATCCTCGACGACGCGTGGTACCGGCGCTAGCCACTGCGGGAGCGGATCGTGCTCCGGTAGCTCTCCCATCGTCGTGTACGACACGGGAGACCTTCAAAACGCTAGCGGTTCCGGCGGCATCGTCTGCGTGTGATCGCCGCGACGAGCGGGAGAGCTACGGCGGATAGATCTCGGTGTACTTGTCCAGCACCGACTGGAGATGCTGCCGATTTGAGATCTCGTAGCTCTCGCGTTCTATCTCCTCGCCGGTGGCGGTATCAGTGATCTCGACCGTCCACTCGGCGTGGTCCTCGTGCTCTAGGCCCCGCTTTGCGTACAGTAGGACCCCCTCGTCGTGGACGAGCGAGACCGAGCTTTCGTCTTCGACATCGACGCTCCAGCCCATAGTACCGACTGGGGGTCGGCCGGCCAAACCCCTGTCGACGGTAGAGCCAGTCAATCGCGACCAATGTAGCTCCGGGATATCCGTCGAGAACCACCGCTGATCCGGCGGTTTTCAGGCGTCAAAACTCAACCAAAGGAACGGGTTAAGTGTGCTCAGTCCTAACGAAGATTCATGCCGGAAGAGACCGATCTTGAGGAACTCAGACGCGGGACCGAACTCGTAAAACGCGGTTTCGCTCGCATGCAGAAAGGTGGCGTCATCATGGATGTCGTCAACCGCGAGCAGGCCCGTATCGCAGAGGATGTCGGTGCAGTCGCGGTGATGGCACTGGAGGCAGTGCCAGCGGACATCCGTAAGCGGGGCGGTGTCGCCCGTATGCCCGACCCAGTCGAGGTCGAGGCAATCATCGAAGAGGTATCGATTCCCGTGATGGGCAAGTCCCGGATCGGTCACACCGCGGAGGCCCAGATCCTCGAATCGATCGGTGTCGATATGATCGACGAGTCCGAGGTACTGACCCCCGCCGATGACCGGTTCCACATCGACAAGCGCGAGTTCACCTCCCCGTTCGTCTGTGGCGCCCGGAACCTCGGCGAGGCGCTTCGCCGGGTCAACGAGGGCGCGGCGCTGATCCGAACCAAAGGTGAGGCCGGGACCGGTGACGTCAACCAGGCGGTCCACCACCAGCGCAACATCAAGAGTGCGATCCGACAGCTAACCGGGATGTCCCACGAGGAGCGCGAGGAGTGGGCCCGCGCGAACGAGGCGCCGCTTGACCTCGTTCACGAGACCGCAGAGCAGGGACGCCTCCCGGTCGTCAACTTCGCTGCGGGCGGCATCGCGACGCCGGCCGACGCGGCACTGATGATGCATCACGGCTGTGATGGCATCTTCGTTGGCTCGGGGATCTTCGGCGCGGAAGACCCCGAACAGATGGGCGAGGCCGTCGTCGAAGCGGTCAACAACTGGGACGACCCGGACGCCCTGGCGGAGATCAGCAAGGATATCGGCTCGGGCATGCGCGGCGACGCCAACGCCGACCTCCCCGAGGACGAGAAACTGCAGCACCGCGGCGTCTAGGCTCGACGCCAGTTTCCGGTTTCTGCCGCTCTCGTTCGCTATATCGTACGTAGCGACTGCTTTCACCGCCCGTCTGGCTATCAGTTTTCGATCATTTTCGTATGTTAACAATGGGCGGTAAGTTAAATAGCCCCGACAGCAAACCCTAGAGCGTGAGTACTATGGATATTTCTGATATCGCGTCACAGGAGTACGTCGAAGTCGACGTCGGGACGAGACTCGGGAAGGTTCGCTCGCTGTTCGACGAAGAGAACCCGAAGGGGATCATCGTCACGCGCGATGGTGAGTACGACGGCGTGCTCGCCGAACGGGACGTGCTCCAGTCTCACGTCGAGGACGACGCGAAGGCCGGTTCGCTGACGAAGCCCAGTCGAAACGATCCGGCGCCCCAGATCGACCGGACCGAGCATATCCGGGACGTCGCCCGCCAGCTCGTCGAGGGCGGGACCAAGGTCGCGCCGGTGTTCGAGGGTGAGAAGCGGTACGGCATCATTACGGCCGACGCCATCTTGACGGCCGTCATCGATAATTTAGACGCGCTGACCGTAGAACAGATCTGTACCGACGATGTGATCAGCATCCCGGAGGATGCAGGTGTCGGGAAGGCGATCAACTACCTCCGGGAGAACGGTATCTCTCGACTTCCGGTGGTCAACGAGAACGGCCACCTCTCGGGGGTGATCACGACCCACGACATCAGTAACATCGCGATCCGCCGGATGGACAAACAGACCACCGGCGACCGGAAAGGCGACGTCGAGCGCGTGCTCGACATGCCAGTCTCCGACGCGATGTCGAACCCGGTGACGACGACGACCGAAAACGAGAGTGTCAAGGAGGCTGTCCAGATGATGCTGGACAACGACTACGGCGGCCTGATCGTCACTCCCGAGGACGACGACCGACTCGTCCGCGGTATCCTGACGAAAACTGACGTGCTGCGGGCGCTGTCCTACACCGAGAAGGACCGACTGGACGTCCAGATCACCAACATCCGGCTCCTGGAGACGATCAGCCGTGACGACATCCGCGAGCAGATCCAGAACGTCGCCGACAAATACCGGAAGATGCAGGTGCAGCATGCTCACGTCCGCTTTCACAAACACAAGGAGAAACTGCGTGGCACGCCGTTGATCCAGTCTCAGATCCGCCTCCGGACGAACAAGGGGCAGGTCGCCGGCACCGGCGAGGGCTACGGTGCGGACAACGCGTTCCGCGTCGCCGCAGACAAGCTAGAGCGCAACGTTCTGGAACTGAAAGGCGTCATCAGCGACGAAGAGTACAAGGGGCAGGTGCTCCGGAAACTCGGCGAGATGTAGGCTAGGGCGTTCGCCCTTCCGCCGCCTCCAGACCGTCCTCAGTAATCCGGAACTGGGCCGTCTCGCCCGCGGCCTTTGCGCGATGCTTTTCGAGGGTCACTCGTCTGTTCCCGCCACGATACCGATCCAGTCTGAGCACCGTCCCAGTCCAGTGTTCGAGCGTGTTCCCCCCGAGCCCCCGCGTCCGGTCGCTGTCGGGATCCGAGAACACCTGATTGGTGAGGACGACCGCGAGGTCGTGTTTCCGCGCCAGCGAGAGCAGGTGCGTCACCTGCTTTGCGACCTGCCGGAGCGTATCGCCCTGATCGTCCTCGCTCCGTTCGAGCCGGTAAAAGCCGGTTGCACTGTCGAGGACGATCAGGTCCGCTCGCTCGGCGAACTCCGCGGCGTCCCGGACGGCCGTCTGTTGTTCCTCGAAGTCGTAGGCGCTCTCGATCACCACGTTCGAGGCGACGTCTTCGATCCGGTCCTCGTCGACGCGCCCCGACAGCACCTGCTGGAACCGGTCCAGCGACAGCCCTTCGGTGTCGATATAGACCGCCAGTGCGTCGTTTGCGGCGACCTCGACCGCCGCGGACAGCGCGAGATTCGTCTTGCCGGCCGCGGGCTGGCCGTATAGCTGGGTGACGGTGCCGCGCTCGAAGCCACCGCTAAGGAGCTCGTCCACCGACTCACAGCCCGTCGGGATCGGCGTACCTGCGTTCACGCCCGACTCTTTCGCCGTTTCCCGCAAAAAGTTCCCGGTCGACGGGCCCGGGAGAGTTAACACGACCCGGAGCGAAGCCTCCGGCAGTGATCGTCGTCGCAACTAGCGATTTCGAGGTGTACCACGGCGTCGTCAACGAGCTTCGCGACCGGAGTGTCGATTTTACGACGATCGAACCGGACGACGAACTGCCCGAGACTGCGGACGCGGTCATCACCGACGCCGAGACCGCCGAGTCCATCGAGGAGTTCGAGACGGTGGTCGCGACGCCGGGCGAGCCACGTCGCGCAGTCGAGGAGGCCCTGGCACTGTTGCGCGAGGCAGGTGGTCGGCTCGTCGTCGGTATCGATCCCGGCACGAAGCCGGGTGTCGCTGTACTCGTCGGCGAACTCATCGTCAGTGCGTATCACGTCCCGCTGAACGATGCCGTCGAGACCGTCCGTGGAGAGATCGAGTGTGCGACGGACCCGCTTGTCCGGATCGGTGACGGTGCGCGGCTGGAAGGCGCGCGAATCGTGGACGAACTCGACGTCCCGGTCGAACTCGTCGACGAGACCGGGACGACGCCATACGTCGGGACGGGTGCCCGGGGGATGGGCGACGTGCTCGCCGCGGTGAACATCGCCCGAATCGAGGGCGAACTCGTCGAGAGCCGGGAGTTCGAACCGACCGACGGCGAACTACAGGTGATCAAGAACCGTTCGCGCGAGCGCTCCGAAAAGAACCGGAGTATCGACGAGACGCTGGCGCGACGCGTGGCTGCCGGAGAGCTAACGCTCGACGAAGCGCTCAACGAACATCGAGAAACCGAATGACCGGTCGGTCAGGCGACGTCGGGACTGCCCTGCCGGAGCGATTCACTGCCCGTTCTGTGCTCTACCTCGCGCGTATGACAGACAGTACAGCGGTATTCGACGAGTTTCGTCGTCTCGTCGTCCAGACTCATCCGCGTTCCACACCGCGGGCAGTCGGGCATCATAATACCTAATATTCTTTGATGAACCTTATACTTTGCGTCGATGGTCAGTTCTTCGTGTGACCTCCGACCGAGAACCGATACGTGAGCCGGCCATCCCCATCTCAGAGCGAATACAGCCGAACGCTGAAGAACTCCCGTACCGCGTTCTCCAGGGCCGGTTCGGGATCTCCGGATGCGTCGACGGCGGCGGTCGCAGCGGCGTCGACGTCCGCTTCGAGTCGGTCGATAGCCTCCGCGTCGCCGAGCAGGAACAGTTCCGACGCCGATCGGTCCTCGATCTTCGAACGACATTTGTCCAGATGCCGGCGCACCTGCTCGTCCCGTAATCGCTCGAATCGGGCCTGCGAGTAGCCGCCCTTCGAGTGGTCGCCCTTCACGTCGGTCCGGAAGCCCGACAGCGAAACCTGCTCGTCGCCCGTGTACTCCGCAATCGCGAACAGGTCTGCACGGACGAGTGCCACCGCATACCGTCCGGTCGGGCGGAACCACTCGCGATTCAGGTCGACGCTGTCGTCCCACCTCTCGAACGGGGCCGGCTGGATCGGCGGCCGAAGCGCGACGCTCAACAGGCCCTCGTCGTCCGTGACCGCCAGACAGGGGCTAGCTCGTTCGACGAGCGCGGTCCGGTCGCCGAACGCGTCACGCGTTGCCGACGAGGCGTGACCCTCGACCATCGCGGTGAAGACGCCCTCCTCGCCAGTCTCGAAGCTCTCCAGCCTGTCGAGGACGCCGTCGAGCCGTCGGCCGCGAACGTCATCGACCGCGCGAAAGGAAAGTTCCTGCTCGTCGTCCCGCAGTCGCTCGACCGTATCTTCGAGCTGTGTCACCTTGTCTTCGAGCTGATTGACTCGCTCCTGAGCATCCTGCCGGTCGCTAACGGCGTCAGCACGGCGGTTTTCGGCCGCTTCGAGCTGTTCCCGAAGCCGATCACGCTCCTCTTCGGTCTCCGCGAGGCTCGCCTCTAGCTCCTCGATGCGCGCTTTCAGTCCGGCACGCCCGAGCAGGGTGTCGATCATAGAAGGGACAGTGCACGGCGCACACTTTTACGTTCCGACGGACGGCCACGGACCTCGGAACCACTACACGATCGATTCGGCCGGATCCTCGGCTTCCTGTAGATAGCTCTCTCCCCATTCGATCATTGATTCGATTACCGGTTCCAGTGATGCCCCGTGCTCTGTCAGTTCGTACTCGACGCGGAACGGTGTCTCATTGATCACTCGTCGGTTCAGGAGTCGCTTGTCTTCCATGTCTTCTAGACTCTCCGAAAGGACTTTCGAGGAGATACCGTCTACGTTTCGCTGGAGGGCGTTGAAACCGAGCGGCCCGTTCTCCAGTAGACTGTGGACGATTACGGGATGCCACTTCTTGCCGATAATGGCGGCCGTCGACTCCATGGGGCACCATTCTTCCCCGTCACACCGGGTAGGAAGAACGGAACTCGGTTGGCTCATACTCGCAGTTATGGCCGTTCACTCTAAAACATGGCGAGTGAGGTCGCTGGATCCGACACAGATTCGGCGTCTTCGGCATTGCGAGCCTTGGAACCCGGACTGTGGGCAACAAATATCAACGCCATTACATTCAAGTGCGATCAGTTTCACGTAGCGGTATGTCCGATTTTGGAGCGGACGAGCTGTCGCTCGAATCCGAGGACGCCTCCGAAGGCACGTCAGGTACGGCTCGATCCAGTGAGGAGAACAGCACGCCACGAACGATACTGGCCGGTCTCTGTATCGCTCTTGGACTCTTTCACCTGGTCCCGGAGTACACGCCCAGCCTGTACGATTCCATCGCAACCACCTTCGAGTTCACCTGGATCCTCACCGTCAGACCGTTCGCTGACCTGGGCGTGTGGGCTGGGCTGTGGACCTGGGAGACATCCCGCGCGTTCGTCTGGGCGTACGCGATCGGTCTCGTCGGTCTCGGCGTGGTCACACACGCCCGCCTGTCGGACGGTGTCGCCCGGGATGCGACCGTGTTTTTCGGTGGGAATCTGGTGACCTACTGGCTGCTTCTCCTGTTCTGGGACGAATGGGGCTCGTTCGGCCAGTTCCTCACGGGCGATATCCTCTACACCGGTCTGAGCATCGCCCTGATCGGCATGTTCGTCGCCTGGATCGATACGTAGCGACTCAGCCCGATGCTTTCCAGATCGTTGCGACCGGAAAATACCGTCGACGGTTACGCGTGAATCCGCGTCACTGGACTTGCGTTCCGGGGGCGGCGTCCTCGTGCGTGGTCAACAGATCGGCCTGATCGCCTGCCGCGAGCACCATCCCATCGCTCTCGACGCCGAACAACTCGGCCTGTTCCAGGTTCGCCATCACGATCACTTTCGTGCCCGGTAGCTCGTCGATGTCGTGTAGCTGTTTGAGGCCGGCAACGATCTGACGTGTCTCCACACCGATGTCGACCTCGAGACGGACCAGTTCGTCCGCACCCTCGATCGCCTCGGCGCTCTCGATCCGCCCGACGCGCATGTCGAGGTTCTGGAACTCGTCGAAACCGATCCGGTCGTCCAGAACGGGATCGAGGTCGGGAGCCGCGGCGTCGTCGCTCTCCTCGTCCTCGGCGTCGTCTCCTGCCGCTTCGACGCGTGCTTCGAGCTTTTTGTTGAGTTCCTCGACGCGTTCGTCTTCGATCTTGCCGAACAGTTCGGAGGGTTCCTCGAACGTTCGCGGCGGAGCGGCAAGCGCGGCTTCGAGTTCCGTATCAGCAACCTCGCCCTCCTCGCCCAGTTGCTCCCAGACCTCCGCGGCCTTGCCGGGTGCGATGGGATCGAACAGGACGGCGCTCGCTTTGGCGATCTGGACGCAGTCGCGGATGACCTGTGCCGCCTCGGCGGGGTCGTCGTCGACGAGGTTCCACGGCTCGTTGCGCTGGATGTACTCGTTGCCGAACTTCGTCAGTTCGAGCGTTGCGGAGGCGACGCCCCGTAGCGAGTAGTCGTTGACGCCAGTGCGGAACGCCTCGATGGCGTCGCCGATGCGTTCCTCGACCTCCGACGAGACCTCCGTCTCGGGCGTCCCCTCGTAGTTCCGGTACGCAAAGAGGAGGCTCCGATAGAGGAAGTTCCCGACGTTGCCGACGAGTTCGCCGTTCACTTTCTCCTGGAACGCGTCCCACGAGAAGTCGACGTCCTGCTGGAGGCCACCGGTCGTCATCAGGTAGTATCGCAGGAGGTCGGGGTGGAACCCCTCGTCGAGATACTCTTTCGCCCAGACGGCACGGTTCCGACTCGTTGAGAGCCCCTTCCCGTTGATCGTGATGAAGCCCGTCGCGGCGATGCCCCGCGGTGCGGTGTAGCCCGCCCCTTCGAGCATCGCGGGCCAGAAGATGGCGTGGTGCTGGATGATGTCGCGACCGATCACGTGGACGATCTCTCCGCCGGAAGAGCGCAGCTCTTCCGAGCCTCCGCTCGCTTCGCTCGCGGAGATCTCTTCTGTCCATACCTCTTCCCAGTCGTACTCGTCCGCACCCACGCGCTCGGTGTACTGCTTGGTCGAGGAGATATACTCGATCGGCGCGTCCACCCAGACGTAGAGGACGAGGTCGTCGTCGCCCCCTTCGACGGTGCCACCGTCTCCGTTTCGTTCCGGAGCATCGGTGTCCGGGTAGTCGATCCCCCAGTCCATATCCCGGGTGATACACCAGTCCTGGAGGCCGTCCTCGATCCACTGACGCGGCTGGTTCCGTGCGTTCGAGGTCCCTTCGAGGCCGTCGAGGAAGTCGGTGAGGTAATCGGCGAACTCCGAGACCTCGAAGAACTTGTGGGTGCGCTCGCGGTACTCGGCGGGGTTACCGGTGATCGAACTCTGCGGGTCCTCGACCTCACCCGGTTCGAGGTGGCGCTGACAGCCCTCGTCACACTCGTCGCCGCGCGCTTTCTCCCCGCAGTACGGGCAGGTGCCGACGACATAGCGGTCCGGCAGGTACTGGTCGGCGTCGGGGTCGTAGGCGACCTGGATCTCCTTCTCGTAGACGTAGCCCTCCTCGTCGAGCGTCCGGACGATCTCCTGCGTCAACTCGGTGTTCGTCTCGTCGTGGGTGTGGCCGTAGTTGTCGAAGTCGACGTTGAACTTGGGGAACGTCTCCTCGTACTGTTCGTGCCACTCCAGCGCGAACTCCTCGGGGTCGACGCCTTCCTTCTCGGCGTTGACCGCGACCGGCGTGCCGTGCATGTCCGATCCGCAGACGTAGGCCGACTGCTGGCCCAGCGTTTGTAGGCTTCGGTTGAACGCGTCCGCGCCGATGTACCCGCGCAGGTGACCGATATGCAGGTCGCCGTTGGCGTACGGTAGCCCACAGGTCACCACCGCAGGTCGGTCCGTCGGGAACTCCTCCTTGCTCATACTACCCCATCTCGGCTTGCGGGAGTAAAACCCGCTGGTTTCTCTCCGGCCCTGCCCCCTCTCACGACACCGTTGGCCTCTTGTTGCGGCCATACTACGATGGCGGTGGGAGTCGTCCAATCGACCGGACCGCAACAGGGAGTTCGCCGGCCCCCGGTCGACGTTACCCACGAGGAGTAGCGTTCGGTACGTATCGAACTGATACCCGAGTGTAAACGGACGCAAGGTGTCCATACCGCTATGTCCGCTCGGTCGGAAGTAGGATCATCGTACTCGCGACTGGGTACGCTGAGATGCCATGAATACCGAAACCAGAGATGACGACTACCGATCCGGCCGAACCGAACTCTCTACGGAGGACATCTTCGACCTGTTGAGCGTTACCAGGCGTCGACACGCCCTGAGCTACCTCGCCGAGACTGTCGGGACGACCACTCTCAACGACCTCTCCGATGCGCTGGCGACTGCGGAGGGAAACGTCGACGAGACGCATCGACGACGGATCGTTATCGGCCTCTATCACAGCCATCTTCCGAAACTCGCTGCTGCGGGCGTCGTTCGCTACGACGCCTCGGCGGATCGCATCGAACTGTTGCCGGCCGCCGACAGACTAACGCCCTATCTCGACCGTGATGGCGATGCTCAAGCGGTCTGACGTTGCCGCCGTTTCTTGCGGTCGGCGTTTTTCTCCGATCGGTACTGTCGCTGACTACAAACCGTCTACCGGTAGTATCGGGTTACCGACACGCCAGCAAGGACTCGCTATCGACGATGTGCGCCGCTACGCTGGTCATGTATCGTAGAATGTGGTTTCGTATCGCAGTATGATGTTTATACTTTGTCTGGATGCCACCGCTCCTTCGAGCTAAATACGCTGCCGGAAAGCATACCTGTTGTTATCGTATATGCGCTTTTCAGACACTAATACGGGCTTTTTCGGCAGTATCGCGTAGAAACTCCGCCCTCTGCGTAGCCCTCAGGAGTTCGTCCGGGCTGGCGCTCGCAGTGCGTCCACGTCGCTGATGAACTCGCTCAACATCTCACGAGTGACGTGGGGCATACAGACCACCCGTAGCTCTCCGGTGCTCGTCCGGGAGATCCGCCACCCCCTGTCGCGCAGTCCGGCGAAGAGCCCCTCTGGGAGGTCGACCGCGATCAGCGGGAGCGTCGGCGAGATGGCGTCGAACCCCCGCTCCTCGAAGGCGGCGGCCAGCCACTCCGCGTTCGCCATGGCGCGGTCGTACTGCTCGCGGTAGCCGTCCGGCCAGAGTTCGTCCATCACGGCAACGGCACTGGCGACGCCTGCACCGCTTCGCGTCCCCGTCAGCGTGGCCTGATCGGTCGACTCCAGATACGGCGTGTCGATTGCCAGCGCGTCGAGGACGTCCGTCGACGACGTGAGAAATCCACCCGCGGGAACCGCGGCCTGACCCATCTTGTGTGGGTCGATGGTCATCGTATCGATCGGTACCTGATCGAAGCGCCAGTCGTAGTCGGTAAACGGAAGGGCGAACCCGCCCCACGCCGCGTCGACGTGGAACAATGCACCGACCTCTCGGGCGATCTCACTCAGTCCCGCGAGCGGATCGATCCGTCCGTATTCGGTCGTTCCGGCGACGCCGACGACCAGCGCCGTGTCCTCGTCGACCAGCGATCGGACGCCGTCGAGATCAGCCCGGAACTCGTCGCCTACCGGCGCGGTCCGGAGTTCGACGTTGAGGACGCCCGCGGCCTTCTTGAAACTGAAGTGCCCGCTCTCGGGGACGACGACGTTTGGCTCGGCAGTCACGGCCAGGTTCCGGGCCGCCCGCACGGCCTGGATGTTGGCTTCCGTGCCGCCACTCGCGATGTATCCCCGTGGCTCGCTGAGCCCGGTTATCTCACCGAGTATCGCTATCGCTCGCTCTTCCAGGTCGGCCACTGACTGGTAGGTGTCCGGATCGCCGGGGTTCGTGGCGAGAAACCGCTCTGCCGCCTCGCGTGCGGCCGGGTGCGGCGTCGTACACATCGAAGAGAGGACCCGACTGAAATCCTGCGGCTCTGCTCGCATTGACACCAATGACGGGCGTCACCCGTTTAGTGATTGTGTTTGCAGAAGGGGGCCGGCGTATCGTCGTCGCTCGCGGGTCGTTTCGTACCGATCTCGCGGGAACACGAGGGACTCACTGCGTTCGCCCCTCTGGCTCCCGCTCGACAGTAGCGTCGTCGCCTACGGCGACAGACGCTGCCGATCTCGCGGGAACAGTACCGCTTCCCGAATGTTATTGAGATCGAGCATCGTCATGACGACGCGCTCGACGCCGTAGGCCCACCCGGCGTGGGGCGGCATCCCGTAGCGGAACATCTTCGTGTAGTACTCGAACTGGCTGGGATCGAGACCCTGCTGCTCGAAGCCTTCTTCGAGCGGCTCGAAGCGGTGTTCACGCTGACCGCCGGAGACCAGTTCCATGCGCGGGTGCATCAGGTCGAAGCCCTTCGAGAGTTCGGGGTCGTCGTCGTAGTCCTGGATGTAGAACGGCTTGATCTCGCTGGGCCAGTCGGTGATGAAGTAGTGGCCGCCCATCTCCTCGCCAAGCGTCTTCTCGGCCTCTGTCGAGAGGTCGTCGCCCCAGACGAGCTGTTCGTCGAGTTCGCCCGTCGCGTTGATGCGTTCGAGCGCCTCCTCGTAGGTGAGTCGGGGGAAGTCCTCTTCGGGAGCCCCGAACTCGTCGTAGCCGAGCAGTTCGAGCTGCTTCTGGCAGTTCTCCTCGACGGCCTGATAGGCGGCGTGCAGCGTGCCCTCACAGACGTCCATTGCCTCGTTGTGGTCGATGAAGGCCGACTCGAAGTCGATCATCGTCGCCTCGTTGAGGTGTCGCGGCGTGTTGTGCTCCTCGGCACGGAAGATCGGGCCGATCTCGAAGACGCGTTCGAGGCCGGAACCGACCATCAGCTGCTTGAACAGCTGTGGCGACTGGTTCATGAATGCCTCCTGACCGAAGTAGGTGACCGGGAACAGCTCGGTGCCGCCCTCAGTCCCTGTGGCGACGATCTTCGGCGTGTTGATCTCGGTGCCGCCGACCGAGCGGAAGTACTCGCGGACCGCGCGAAGGATCTCGGCGCGGATCTCGAAGATGGCTTTCACCTCGGGCTTGCGGACGTCGAGGGTTCGGTTGTCCAGCCGCGTCGAGAGATCTGCATCGACTTTCCCGGAGGGATCGAGCGGTAGTTCGGGGTCGGCCTCGGAGATAATTTCGATCGACTCGGGGACGATCTCGACGTCTGTCGGTGCACGCGGCTCCTCCTCGACACTCCCGGTCACGCTTACGACGCTCTCGCGGGAGACGTCCAATCCGGTCTCGACGAGGTCGTCGTCCATCTCGTCTTTCTCGAATTTGACCTGGATCTTTCCGCTCGTGTCGCGCACGATGAGGAATGCGATGCCACCGAGGTCGCGGAGCTCGTGTGCCCACCCGGCGACGGTGACGGTATCGCCCGGTTCGGCGTCCGCTGTGTACGTTCGGTCTTCCATACCCTCGATTTTCGCCGCCGAGCCTTAAACTGCGTCGGTTCGTTTCGGAGGCGACGAGCGGTCCCGCATCGGCGGTTATATAGCTTTTATCGCTATACGCAATCAGCGCTCGCCGGTGGTTTTTGACGAGTCCGGACCGTATCATCCCGTATGACGCAGATACGCGTAGCGAGCGCAGAGGACGCCGAACGGATCCTCGTGCTTCAGTAAGAGACCAGTTCGAGTGAGTCCGCTGCCCGGAGTCGTTCAGCGTTCCGTGACCTGTTTGATCGCCCACTTGTGGAGGTGGCCGAAGGCCGGGAACAGCGCTTCGGCTTTCTCCGTCGGCTCGTAGACGACCCGCGGCGGGACCTCGTCGTATGAGGTCCGTGAGAGGAACCCCGCCTCGGTTAGCTCCGAGAGCCGTGTCGAGAGCGTGTTCGGCGGGACATCGAGGGTCGACTGGAGTTCGGAAAACCGGAGCGCTTCCTCCGAAATCGCGAACTCGCTCAGGACCGCCATGGCATGGGCTTTTCCGAGGAGCCCGAGCAGGTCGCCGACTGTCTCCTCGACGGCCGCTCGCTCGCGCTCAGAGAGCGACGCTCGGAGCGCCTCGACGTCCTCGCCCCTGCTACGGGGTGGTTCGCGATCCATCGGCGGCCCGTTGTTCTCGCTCATACGCGGTGCAACGAGGTACTGTTTCTAATACTTTTGTTTTCGAACTATGGAAGGGATCCCGGCTTCGAGGCCAGCACCGTGATACTTCGAAGTTGTAAGTTTATCACTTCGAAGAGTATAGTCGGTGTATGACCACGATACGTCCTGCCCTTCGAACGGTCGCCGACCGAGCGGCATACGCGATCAGTCTGGCCGTCGCTGGCAACCTGCTGTTACTCGTGCTGGCGTCCGTGACGGTCGGCTGGTTCGGGCCGCTCTCACTCGTTCCGGTCGTGCTCGTCTCGACGGCCGCCGGGATCGGTGCGGCGGTGACGTACTCGGTATTAGCGTGGCGACTGGAGGACCCGGACCGGCCGTTCCTCGGTATCGCTGTGGTCGTGCTTTTGCTCTCCGCTCTCGTGCTTCAGTTCGCGTCGACGCTCGATGGCGCGACGACGGGGCGGTTGATCGCGCTCGGACTGGCTCACGTCATTGCGGCGGTCGGCTGTGTCGTCGCGCTCGTCGATCGGGTCAGAAACCTCTGAAAAGAGCGGTCAGGCGTCCTGTGCGCCACGCACCGTCTCGGCGACCGCCTCGGCCCCCTCGTTGTGGACGAGGTCGCCGACGACGACGACATCGCTATACTGGCCGAGTTCGTGCGCCGACTCGTAGTCGTGGACGCCGCCACCGTAGAACAGGGTGGCCTCGTCGAGGGCGTCGTGGGCCGCACCGACGACTTCAGGATCGCCGAGCGTGCCCGAGTATTCGACGTAAACGATCTCCTGGCCGAACAGCCGTTCGGCGACGCTGGCGTAGGCGGCCACGTCGTCGGGTGTCAGATCACAGTCGGCCTCGGTGTACGTGGCGACGGCCGAGTCGGGGTTCATCACGATATACGCCTCGGTCGTGATCCGGTCCCAGGGCAGGTCGTCCTCGATCCGCGTCCACTCCTTGTGGGCGCCCGCGAGCCAGAACGGGTTCTGTGTGTTGAACACCGTCGGGATGAGATAGCCATCCAGTGCGTCGTCGTTGACGGCGACTTCCGGCGCACTCGGTTCGAGATACAGCGGTACGTCGTAGGTCGCACAGGCCTCGATGACCCGTTCCATCTTGTCTGTCGTCATCCCGGTGGTCCCGCCGATCTCGATCGCGTCAGTGCCGGTCGCCAGCACGTCTTCGTAGGTTTCCCCCTCCGGTAACGTCTTGTCGGGATCGATCTTCACGATGTGGTCCCACTCGGCCCAGGGAGCAGTCATACCCGAATCAATCCAACGAAGCGACTAAAACCCCTTCGGAATGTAGCCCCTGACTTCCGAATCTCTTTTGAGGCGAGGCTTGCTATCTCGCCTCGATGGAGGTACTGATCGTCGGCGCGGGTGCGATGGGCCGCTGGATCGGCGGGACCGTCGATGCCACGCCCGTCTTCACGGATCTCGACGAGGCCGCCGCAGCGGCCGCAGTGGAGGCTGTCGGCGGCCGCACCGCCGCGCCGGACGAGCAGTACGAGGTCGTCTGTATCGCCGTTCCGATGTCCGCCGCCGAGGCCACGATTGCGACGTACGCGGATCGGGCGACTGCGGCGATCATCGACGTTACGGGCGCAATGGCGGGGGCGGTCGATGCGATGCGCACCCACGCCCCGGAGCTCGAACGCATCAGTTTCCACCCGCTGTTCGCGCCGGAGAACGCCCCGGGCAACGTGGCCGTCGTCTCCGACAACGCCGGGCCGGTCACCGACGAACTGCGGGCGGCGCTCGCGGCGGCGGGCAACGATCTGTTCGAGACAACCCCGAAAGAACACGACGAGGCGATGAACAGTGTGCAGGCCAGCGCACATGCAGCAGTGCTCGCGTACGCGCTGGCGACCGACGACGTTCCCGATCGGTTCCAGACGCCGGTGTCGGGCGGGCTAGAAGAACTGGTCGAGCAGGTGACGGGCAACACGCCGGCGGTCTACGCCGAAATCCAGTCGACGTTCGACGGTGCAGAGGACGTCGCGGCGGCGGCCCGCCGGATCGCCGAGGCGGACGACGAGGCGTTCGAGCGACTCTACCGGGCCGCAGAGAGGACTACTACTGATGACTGACGACGAACGAACGGCGATCCGCGAGAACGCGAAGTATCTCCGACAGGTGCGACCGATCGATCCCGAGGAGATCTACGAGTACATAGAGAGCCAGCCACATCCCGCGGTCGTGCGCCAAACCCTCCGCGAGGAGGCGGTCGACCTCGGCCTCGTCGAGACCGACGACGGCACGTTCGTGCCGGTCGAGGAGGAGCCAGTGACGACCGAGGTCCGACGCATCGACCGGTTCCCCGAGCAGTACGGGCAACGGCTCGAAGACTTGCTGACCGAAGAGTACGGCCGGGACTGGCCCACGGGCGAGTCCGGCGAGATCCTTCGAGACCGGATCCGGAAGCTCAAAGACGCCTACTACCGCCAGAACCCAGTCGAGTACGGTTACGAGGCGGCGCTGGCGTACGCGATCTATCACCTGCCGGACTACTACGCGGTCGTCCAGTACGCGCTCTCGGACCTGATCGACCGTCGATTGCTACCCCGAACGCTCAGAGTACTAGATGTCGGAGCGGGCGTTGGCGGCCCCGCGCTGGGACTCTGTGATCTACTCCCCGACGACGCGCTGGTCGAGTATCACGCGGTCGAACCAAGCGAGGCCGAGACGGTGCTTTCCTCGATGCTCGACGCGACGGGGCGGAACGTCCACACGGAGATTCACTCCGAGCAGGCGGAGTCGTTCGACCCGCCGGGCGAGTTCGACCTGATACTCTTCGGCAACGTGCTCAGCGAACTGTCGGATCCGACGGCAGTTGCGACGCGGTATCTGGACGCCCTCGCGCCGGATGGATCGATGGTCGCGCTGGCGCCCGCCGACAGGAACACCAGCACGGAACTGCGGGAAGTGGAACGCGCTCTCGCCGACGATCCGACGGGACCTGGTGCGACGGTCTACTCGCCGACGATCCGACTCTGGCCCGACGAATCGCCCACCGATCGGGGCTGGTCGTTCGACGTCAAACCCGACCTCGCGGTGCCGTCGTTCCAGCAGCGCATCGAAGACGCCGCGACCGACCCCGACCATCATCAGGGCGAGTTCGTCAACGTGGACGTGCAGTTCTCCCACTCGATCCTCAGAACCGACGGGAAACGGCGACTGGAGGCAACGCCCGACCCAGACCGCTGGGCCAAGATGGCAGAGATGGAAGCGCACGTCTCGAACCGGATCGATCTGCTGGCGCTCAAACTCAGTCACTCGCTCTCCGAGGGTGACGCCAATCCGCTATTCAAGATCAGCGATGGGAGCGAGTCGGTCGAACACTACGCCGTCCTGACGCGGGAGACGTCGCTCAACCGGAACCTCGTCGATGCCGAGTACGGGGACCTGCTGGCGTTCGAGTCGGTGCTGGCGCTCTGGAACGACGACGAAGGCGCATACAATCTGGTCGTCGATGGCGAGACGGTTGTCGACGCGATGGTTGCGTGATACTCAACAACATGAAGGTTTTGATTATTATCGCTATTCGTGAGGTATAACCGCTCGCTCTGCCCGATGGGATTTCCATACCAAAGCTATTATATAGGAGTGCTCGCAAGTCATACGAAAGGAATCACCCGGGATTTTTCCAGGGTTACCTGCCCGGTTAGCATCCGCCTTCGCACCAATGACTGAATCAAACACCCGCACGCGAACGCGCGACCGAGAACAGGAACAAGAACAGGAAAGCAACGACGAGGGGCTTGCCTGTCCAGAATGTAGCGGCCAGCTCATCAACGACGAGGAACACGGCGAGACCGTCTGTACTGACTGTGGACTCGTCGTCGAGGAGGACTCGGTCGACCGTGGCCCCGAGTGGCGCGCGTTCGACGCGCAGGAGAAAAACCAGAAGTCCCGCGTTGGTGCGCCGACGACGAACACGATGCACGACAAAGGGCTCTCGACGAACATCGACTGGCGCGACAAGGACGCGTACGGCAACTCCCTCGGGTCGCGGCAGCGCGAGAAGATGCAGCGGCTTCGCAAATGGAACGAGCGCTTCCGCACTCGTGACAGCAAAGAGCGCAACCTCAAGCAGGCACTCGGCGAAATCGACCGGATGGCCAGCGCGCTCGGCCTGCCCAGCAACGTCCGCGAGACGGCCAGCGTCATCTACCGCCGCGCCCTCAACGAGGACCTCCTCCCCGGCCGTTCCATCGAAGGCGTCTCGACGGCCTGTGTCTACGCCGCCGCCCGTCAGGCCGGCGTCCCCCGCAGTCTCGACGAGATTGCGGAAGTCAGCCGCGTCGAGAAAAACGAAGTCGCCCGGACCTACCGCTACGTGGTACGCGAACTCGGCCTCGAAGTCCAACCGGCGGACCCCGAGAGCTACGTGCCGCGGTTTGCCTCCGGCCTCGGTCTCTCCGACGAGTCCGAGCACCGCGCCCGCAAGCTTCTGCAGAACGCCAAAGAGAAAGGCGTCCACAGCGGCAAGTCGCCGGTCGGTCTCGCCGCCGCCGCAGTGTACGCCGCTGCACTGCTGACCAACGAGAAGACGACCCAGGCCGCAGTCAGCGAGGTCGCCGACATCTCCGAAGTCACGATCCGTAACCGCTACCACGAACTCCTCGAAGCCGAAGAGAGCCTCGGTCTCGCCTGATCTGTCATCGGTTTTACGTTCTCTCCCTCTCGAGCGACAGCGCCCGTATCAGGCTTGTCAACGTGTAACGCACCTTTTTTTGTTCCCCCTTCCGTGTCCGTAGACATGAACTTCGATTCGTTCGTGCTCGCGGCCTCGACCGCGAGCCTCGACGACGAACCAGTTGCCCGCGACCACGCCGATGCCGTCGAGTTCCGGATGGATCTCGCTGCCGATCCAGTGCCGGCGCTCCACGAATACGACGGCGAACTCCCGATTATCGCGACCAACCGCGCCGAGTGGGAGGGCGGCGAGGCACCCGAAAACGGACGTCTCGAAACGCTCGCGACGGCCGCAGAGCTACCAGCAGTCGAGGCAATCGACGTGGAACTGAACAGCCTGGAGACGGAGCAGGGCAAAGAGACCGCGGCCAGTGCCCGGGCCGAAGACGTGTCCGTCATCGCGTCGACCCACGACTTCGAGCGCACGCCCTCGGCGGCCGACCTCCGAAAACTCCTCCGACGGGCGACGAATCGCGGTGACGTCGGCAAGCTAGCCGTCACCGCACGGAGCACCCGAGACGTACTCGACCTCCTCGGGGCGACAGAGGCGTTCAGCGCACGGGGAGAGACCGTCGCGACGATGGCGATGGGTGAGCAGGGTCGACACTCCCGCGCTGTTGCGCCCGTCTACGGCTCTGCGATAGGCTACGCACCCGTCGACCCTGCGGACGCGACTGCGCCCGGACAGTACGATCTGTCAACACTCCGACGGCTCGTCGACGACCTCCGAGCAGAGGAGTAACCGCTGGCTCGCTGTCGACAGTCTAATGAGTCCACGGTAGCTAACCTGAGCAAAGGTCATGATCCGGAAACGTCCGCTGATCGCTGTCCTGCTTGCGTTTGTCTACCCCGGTCTGGGGCACGCGTACCTCCGTCGCTGGCTCCGCGCCCTCCTCTGGTTCGGTCTAGTCGTTTCCGCAGTCGTGTTCATTATTCCGAACGCTGCGTTCGAGTCCGCCGACACGGTGCTCGGTGGTGCCCAGGCCGTTGCTCAACAGCTCAGTTTCGGCGAGTCGCTTGCGCTCTCGTCCATCCTGTTTTTCAACGTCCTCGACGCCTACGTCCTCGCGGCGTACGTCGACCGGCCGACAGCCACTGAGGACGACGTCGCGGCGTCCTGTCCCTACTGTGGGAAGGAACTCGACGAGGACCTCACGTTCTGTCACTGGTGTACGACAGAACTCGAACAGCTAGACGAAACCGAGGGAACGAAGAACGCGGACCCGACCGGCGAGGCGGACGGCGCAGGGAACGTCTGACAGTCCCGACCGTTACTTTTCGATAATCTTTTCGTCGACGGCTTCCCCGAAGTGCCGAGCCGTATCTTCGTGGTAGAGCATGATCTCGTCACCGGCTTCCAGGTCGGTGACGGCCTTGCGGCCCTCGTTCGTCGCGACTTTCACCGTCTCGGCGTTCTGGATCAGCGTCTCGATCCGGTCGCCGTTGTCGAGCTCCGCTTCGAGGCGGAACATCGGGCGCTGTTCTATCTTCACGCGTCCGACGACTGCCTCGCGGGTGTTGCCGTCGGTGTCGACGACCTGTACCTCGTCGCCGCTTTTGAGTTCAGAGAGATATTTCGTGCCGCCGTCGGGCGTTCGGATGTAGGCGTGGACCGCACCAGCGTTGACGCGGAACGGCCGGGAAGCGACGTACGGCGACTCGGCCGTCTCGGCGTGGACGAAGACGAGACCACGTGACATCGACCCGATCAACATCCCCTCGTCGTGTTCGAGCAGTGAGCCGGTGTCGACGCAGACGCGGTCGGCGCTACCGGCGCGTTCGATGGTCCGCACTTCAGCCTGAGTGAGATCGAGCGTCTCGCGTTCGGCCTCGTCGCGGACCTCGACCGTCGAGCGGATCTCGTCGGGATTGTCGCTGTCGAGCAGGACGGCATCCGCACCGATCTCCAGGGTCTCGTAGGCCGTCTGTGCCTCCTCGGCGCTGGTGACGCCGGCGATCAACGTCGTCTCGTCGCCGATCCGCGCGATGAGGTTCTCCAGCGGAATGATCGACCAGTTCTCGCTGACGATCATCGTGTAGTCGGCCTCGTCGGCGGCGGCCTCGGCGAACGCTTCGTAGTCCTCGTCGAAGATACGAACGTACGCGCCGTCAGCGCGGTTGTCCTCGCGCCGGAGCGTCGAGAGGTCGGCCGAGCCGGAGAAGTCGCTCGGAAGGTCTACTGTCCCGTCGCCCTCGCCGTCTTTGCCGACGATGTAGGCATCGGCATCGGCGGCTTCCTGTTCGGACTCAGCGTCGTCGATGACGTCGACGTCGCCGCCGGTGCGAAAGGCCGCCACGTTGACGTCGCCGAGCTCTCGTACCTTCGCGACGTCGTCCTCGTCGACGAGTATCCAGTCGACGCCGGACTCCAGGCCCGCCGTGATCCGCTTGCGCCGCTGATCCCAGTCGCCGACGGAGTCGTCGGCCTTCAGCCAGACTTCGCGTGTCATGTCCCAACGCTCGCAGCGGTCCGGCTTGAACGTGGCGGAAGCGGGCAGGGCCCCCGCCGCCACGGTCGAACTCGTTGCTGGAGGGACCACGTGGACCCGGCGGATAGTGTCCGCAGGAGAGAGCGCGGCGGCGAGGACAAAACGTCAGGCTTCGACAGCGAGGTCAGCCCGGTCGAGCGCTTCTTCGGTCGAGCAGTCGTCGTGGATGACCGCGCTGACCGCGGTCGTGATCGCTTCCGGATCGTCGTGCTGGAAGATCGACCGACCCATCGAGACGCCGTCCGCGCCGGCGTCCATCGCGCCGCGGACCATCTCGACGGTCCCGCGGTCGGTGCCGGGGCTTCCGCCGGCGATGACGACCGGCAGGCTGGTCGAACTCGTCACGTGGGCGAAACTCGCTGCGTCGCCGCTGTAGGCGGTCTTGACGACGTCGGCACCGGCCTCCTCGGCGAGGCGGGCCGCATGGCCCAGATACTCGGCGTTGTGTTCCGGATCGTCGCCTTCGAGATGCTCGCCGCGGGCGTAGGCCATCGCCAGGACCGGGACGCCGAGACGGTCGGCCTCGTCGGTCACTTCCGCCAGATCGGCTAGCTGTTCGCGCTCGTACTTGCTGCCGACGTTGATGTGATAGGAGACGGCGTCGGCACCGACGCGGACCGCTTCCTCGACCGTCCCGGTGCGGCGCTTGTCGTTCGAGTCCGGGCCGATAGCCGTCGAGGCGTTCAGATGGATGATGTAGCCCGCACCGTTTTTGTGCTCGTGGACCCGTGGAGCGAGCCCTTTCTGCGTGAGGACGGCGTCCGCGCCGCCGCTCGTGATCCCGTCGATCGTCGATTCGATATCTTTGAGTCCCGTTACTGCGCCCAGTGTGATCCCGTGATCCATCGGGACGATGAGGTATTTCCCTCCTGTCCCGATACGCTGGAGTCGTGCGATCGTTCCCGTATTCATAGTATGTGAGTCTGTGGCAACCGTAGGTTATGGTTGTTGCGATTCGTGGCAGTTATCGTTCCGGTTCGGCGGTCCGCTTCGTGGTCCCATCGAGCGCTCCCTGCTTGAGTTCGGCGGCTTTCGCTTCGAGGCGTTCGGCGACGTCCTCGCCCTCTGCGACCATGTCGACGAAGACGCTGCCGGCGACGACGCCGTCCGCGCCCGCTTCGACGATTTCGGTGGCGTGTTCGCCCTTGCTGACGCCGAAGCCGACTGCTCGTGGGACATCCCACTCGGAGAGTCGGGCAAGGCTCTCGTGTGTCGTGTCGCTGACGTCGGCCTGCGCGCCGGTCGTGCCGAGTCTGGCCTGTACGTAGACGAACCCCGAGACCTGCTCGCGCATCTTCCGCAGGCGCTCGTCGGTCGTCGTCGGCGCGACGATGAAGATCAGGTCGAGGCCGTGCTCGTCGCAGGCGTCCCGGAGCGGGTCGCTCTCGTCGACGGGCAGGTCGGGGATGATGAGTCCGGAGACGCCCGCTTCGGCGGCCCGCTCGACGAAGCGCTGGAGTCGGTCGTAATCGCTTTCGCCCGGACTGCTCTCCCCGTACTGGTAGAGCAGGTTGTAATACGTCATACAGACGACCGGCACGTCGATATCGAGCGACTCGACGATCTCGAAGTACCGTTCGGGGGTCGTGCCGGCCTTCAGTGCCCGCTGGATCGCGTTCTGGATCGTCGGACCGTCCGCAATCGGTTCCGAGAAGGGCATCCCCAGTTCGATCACGTCTGCCCCGCCCGCGGCGAGCGCTTCGACGTACTCGGCGGTCGCCTCCGGTGCAGGATCACCCGCAGTGATGTACGGGACGAGCGCCGGGTCGCCCGTGAAGGCGTCCTCTATTTCGTCACTCATAGAGGACCTCCATCGACGGTGCGGAATCGAGGTCGCGCTTCTCGGTCTCTTCGATCACCGCTTCGAGGTCCTTGTCGCCGCGGCCGGAGACGTTTACGACGATCAGGTCGCCGAGGTCGTGGCTCTGGCTGGCGTCCGGACCGAGCGTCTCTTCGAGGAATGCAAAGGCGTGTGCGGTCTCCAGCGCCGGAATCACGCCCTCTAGCTGGGAGAGGCGGTGGAACCCTTCCAGTGCGGCCGTGTCGTCGACGTTCACCGGAGTTACGCGCTCCTCGTCGACGAGATGTGAGAGTTCGGGGCCGACACCTGCGTAGTCGAGTCCCGAGGAGACGCTGTGGGACTCGACGATCTGACCGTCGGCGTCCTGCAGCAACTTGGTTCGCGCGCCGTGGAGCACACCCTCGCTTCCGGTCGATAGCGACGCCGAGTGTGGCGCAACGCCCTCTTCGTCGTCGACGACGAGTCCGTCACCGCCCGCCTCGACGGCGAACAGGGAAACGTCGCCGTCGCCGACTAGCTCGTGGAAAGTACCCATCGTGTTCGATCCGCCGCCCGCACAGGCGAGGACGCTGTCGGGCAGGCGACCCACCTTCTCCTGAATCTGTGCGCGGATCTCCCGGCCGATCACCGACTGGAAGTCACGCACCATCCGCGGGAACGGGTGCGGGCCGACGATAGAGCCGATGACGTAGTGGGTGTCCTCGACGTTGGTCGCCCAGTCCCGCATCGTCTCGTTGATTGCCTCTTTGAGCGTGCCCCGGCCGACCGTCACGGTGTTGAGTTCCGCACCGTTGAGCCGCATCCGGAAGACGTTGGGACGCTGGCGGTTGATGTCGCGTTTGCCCATATAGATCTCGCAGGGCATGTCCAGATACGCCGCCGCCATCGCAGTCGCGGTGCCGTGCTGGCCCGCACCGGTCTCGGCGACGATGCGTTCTTTCCCCATATACTTCGCGAGCAGCACCTGTCCCAGCGCGTTGTTGAGTTTGTGTGCGCCGCCGTGGAGCAGGTCCTCGCGTTTGAGGTAGACCTCCGCGTCGTAGCGGTCGCTCAACTGATCGGCGCGCTGGAGGGGCGTCGGTCGGCCGCCGAAGTCGGCCAGTCGCTCCCTGAACTCGTCCATGAAGCCGTCCTCGTTCTCCAGGACGTAGCGCTCGTAGGCGTCGTCTAGCTCTTCGATTGCCGGCATCAGCACTTCCGGCACGTACTGTCCGCCGTACTCTCCGAACTTCGTTGTACTCATGAGTTTCGTGTCTCCGTTGGTGTCGCGTCGTCGCTTGCCGAACCGTCCTGCGCGTTGCTATCCCCGTCTCCGGACTCGGTAGACGTGAGTGATTCGGTGTTCGACCGGACCGTCGCGGCCGGATCGTCGCCCTCGCCGTAGTTCATGATCGCGCTCCCGATCAGCAGGGCGTCTGCACCCGCCGCCCGCAGTCGGTGGACGTCCGCGCGGTTCGAGATGCCGCTTTCCGCGATCAGGGTTACGTCCTCGGTTACAGCCTCCGTCTCGGCGGCGACCCGCTCGAACGTGCCGAGATCCACGTCGAGTTTGGCCAGGTCGCGGTTGTTCACGCCGACGAACGTCGCCCCCGCCTCGACCGCTTCGCGGAGTTCCGCTTCGGTGTGGGCCTCGACGAGCACCTGAAACCCTCGCTCGCGCGCGGCGGCGAGCAGGCCGGGCAGGTCGTCGACAAAGCGGACGATCAACAGGATCACGTCCGCCTCGACGGCGTCGAGTTGGGGCTCTCGAACCACGAAATCTTTCCGCAGGACCGGCACGTCGACGGCCTCGCGGACGCGTTCGAGGTACGCCGGACTCCCGCCGAAGTGATCCGGTTCTGTCAGCACCGACAGTGCCGCCGCACCGCCCTCGACCATCGCCTGTGCCAGTTCGACCGGGTCGTCCCTGCGAGTCTCCCCAGTGGTCGGACTGGTCGGCTTCACCTCCGCGATGACCGGGGCCCGGCCGTCCGCCTCGGCGCTGGCGAGGGCGTCGGGAAGCGACCGCGGTTGGACGTCGACACGCTCGCCGTCGGGATCAGGGCGTGAGCGTGCCGCGTCGAGGATCGATCGAACCGCCGGTGCGACCGCATCATCAGCGTTCATTATCGTACATTAACGGACGGATATGTACATAAGGCTTGCGCACCGTCGGGGCGCGTCGGGAATCTTCAAGTCCCTGACGCCCGGATCCAAACACATGGCCACGGAGGATGCCGGCATCTACGCACGTGAGTTCGACGTTATCGATCGATACATCCAGATCGGCGTCGCGAGCAGCAAGGTGCTCCGGGTGACGTTTCCCGAAACGCCCGAGGAGGGGGCTCTCAGCGAGCATCCAGTGCTCGACCGTCTGGAGGCGTATCTGACCGCGAGAGAAGAGGACGGGTTCGACGACGTACAGGTAGCGCTGACGGTCCCGACCGATCAGCGGCGGGTACTGGAATCTGTCCGGGACGTCCCGTTCGGAAAATCGATCGACATGGATGCGCTCACGCGGATGACATCGGGCCTCTCCCACGAGGACGACGCCGACCTCGAAACGGTCCGCACCGCACTGCGGGAGAACCCCGCACCGATCTTCGTGCCCGACCATCGCATCGGCAACGCGCCGGGTGCGACGCCGCCGGACGTTGCCGAGCGGTTGCGATCGATCGAAGGACTGTAGCTACTCGCCCGAAGTTCTGGTTCCGTACATGTACAGGCCGACACCGCTCAGCACCGCAAGCGTCGCGAGCAGATCGAGCGCTACGTCGTCCATCAGCACCGCAAGGAACTGTGCCAGGCCCCCGGTGACGAAACTCGCGCCCGCGGCACGCACCGGATCGGTCCGACTCTCCGCGGCCCAGTACAGCACCGCGCCGATGGCGATTGCCAGAATCCCGAACAACACGTCGGCGGTTAGCTCAGCGACCGGATCCCCGGTAGCGGTGCCGTACAGTAGCATCATGACGTATCCGAAGATGCTACCGATCAGCGCCAGGTTCATCCACCGCGGGAGGTCCGCCAGTCCGCTCATACCGTGACTCAGACGCACACAGCACTTAGGCACTACTGTTTTCCGACAGGTCGACGCCGAGTCCCTCGTGGACGACGAACTCGGCGGCGTTGATGAGGTAGTGAGCGGTTACCACGACGAGCAGGCTTCCCGTGAGAACGAAGGCGGCCGCGAGAACAAAGCCCAGTGCCCCCGTGACGACGATTCCCCCCGGTCCCTGCAGTCCGTGGCCGAGGCCGAACGCGACCGAGGAGATGGCCGCCAGCAACCACGGCGAGAGGCCGAAGCCAGTCGAGAATGCGCCGATCAGCGCCGCCCGAAAGAGGAGTTCCTCGAAGGCCGCGACAGTCGGCAACACGAACAGGAAGAGCACGACCCACTCGCGAAGGGAGTCCGGTGCGAGTAGTTCCCGGAGCATCTCGTCGAACTCCACACCGACCCGTTCGAGGCCGAGGGCCGCGACGGCGTTGGCGACGTACAGCGCAAGCCCGATTCCGGTGCCGAGCGCGACCGCTTCGACGCCGATGCTTGCACTCGTTTGCTCGACGCCGAGCGCCGAGGCTGGCACGCCGGTCCACCACGCCGCCCCGACGAGGACGGCACCGAACACCCCCTGCGTGAGTGCGACGTTGGCGAACAGTTCGCGTTTCGAGAGGTCGTCGAGGTCGACCGACTCTCGCGGCCGGGGACCGGACTGCTCTGGCACGCCCTCGCCTCGGTCGTCGGGACCGGTATCAGGCCGGTCCTCGACACCGCCTACTGGCGGGGTCGTGGGCTCCTTCGCGGACTCCGAACCCGGGTCGGGGATCCGGTCGACGCCCTCCAGCGCGCGGCCGGCCTCACCGCTCTCGCCGCCACTCTCTCCCGCGAGAGACGCCGTCATCCGTGCGAAGACGAGGACGAGGACGAGAACGACCACGGTCACCACGGCGAAGACGAGCCACTGTGTCACGGGTAGAGAAAGGACGCCGAACCGACAAAAACGCACCGTCGCCCCGCTCTCGGGAGCAACATCGCTCCGCGATAGCTACCGCTCCGAGAATCGTGATGTCGACAAAAAAGGATCGACCGGCGTCTGAACGCCTTACTGCGGGCTCGGGTTCGAGTTGCCAGCGCCGACCTGTCGGTCGAGCGCGTTGCCCGTGATCGACTTGAGGCGGTCGACGAGGCTGTCCTTCTCGGTCTCGCCGATCAGCGCGATGTCGAGCACCTCGCTGATGTGGCTGACCGGGATGATCTCGACCATCTCGGCGTACTCGTCCTCGATCATCACGTCCTGCTCGTTGGCCTTGGGGATGATCACCGTCTCGATGCCGGACTTGGCGGCGGCCTCGATCTTGTGGGTGACACCGCCGACCGGTAGCACGTCACCGCGCACCGACAGCGATCCGGTCATCGCCAGATCCTGTCGGAGCGGCATGTCTTCGAGCGCGGAGATGACGGCCGTCGCGACCGTAATCGATGCGGAGTCGCCGTCGACTCCCTGCTGGCCTGCCTGCACGAACTGGATGTGGATGTCCTTCTCCGAGAGATCCACGTCCGAGAACTTCTTGATGATCGCGGAGACGTTCTGGACCGATTCCTCGGCCATCTCCTGTAGCTTCCCGGTGGCGATCACCTGGCCGCCACCCTGTGCGGGGGCGACCTCGGCCATGACGGGGAGCATGATACCGGAGTCCTCGCCCATGACCGCGAGTCCGTTGACGCGACCGACGACGTCGCCGTCCGCGACCGTTAGCTCGTAGTCCTTGCGGCGCTCGATGTAGTTGTCCGCGAGCTGCTGTTCGATCGAGCGCGAGCGGCGTTTCGCCTGCAGGACGTCCTCACGCTCGGTGAGTTCCTTGTCCTCGGCACGGGCGATGTCGCCCGCGACACGGACGAGGCCGCCGAGACTCCGGAAGTGAAGCGTCAGATGGCCTTTCCGGCCGGAGCGGCGCTTCGCTTCGAGCATCACTTCGCGCGCTGCTTCCGGCGTGAAGTGGGGCAGGCGGCCGTCGTTTTCGACCTCCTGGGCGATGAAGCGCACGTACTTCCGTCGCATCTCGGGGGTGTCCTCGATGGTATCGTCCATGAACACCTCGTAGCCGTACCCCTTGATACGCGAGCGCAGGGCCGGATGCATGTTCTCCAGCGCGTCGCGGTTCCCGGCCGCGATCATGATGAAGTCACAGGGAACGGGTTCGGTCTGGACCATCGCGCCCGAGGAGCGCTCGGACTGACCGGTGATCGAGAACTCGCCTTCCTGGATCGCCGTCATCAGTTTCTGCTGACTGCGGACGTCGAGCGTGTTGATCTCGTCGACGAACAGCACGCCCTTGTTGGCTTTGTGGATCGCACCGGGTTCGACGCGGTCGTGGCTCGGCGTCTCCATTCCACCGGACTGGAACGGGTCGTGCCGAACGTCACCGAGCAGTGCACCGGCGTGGGCGCCGGTCGCGTCCTCGAACGGCGCGGTCGTCTGATCGGTAGCGTTGACGATCATGTTCGGGATGACTGCATCGCTGCCACGCTGTGTGTAGCGGAACAGGATGTACACCGCGATAGCGGCGATAATCCCGAGCAGGATCGACGCGTTCGAGATGATCGTGTATCCGAGGATGATCACCACGATGATCAGCATCAGGAAGGTCCGGAGCTGGTTTCGCTTCCGGGCTTCTTCCTTGTGGGCGTCGATGATCTGGTCTCCCTTGCCGGCGGGTACCGTCCGGACTTTCGGTTCGTTACCGTCGTCGGGGTTGTGATAGACCAGGACGTCCTGAAGATCCTCTTTCGGCAGGAGGTGGCTCATCGCCTTCGCTAGCATCGACTTACCGGTCCCCGGCGAGCCGATCATCATCACGTGGCGGCGCTGTTTGGCCGCCTTCTTGACGATGTCTCGGGCCTCGTCCTGCCCGATCACCTGATCGACCATCTGCTCGGGGATCGACATGTCGTCGGTCGACTCGATGTCGAGTCCGCCGAGCAGGTCGTCGTCGTCGAAGTCGTCGCGGACGTCGGCTTCGACCTCGCTACCGAGTTCGTCGTCGAGGCCGTAGTCGTCGTCTATATCCGAGCGGTCGATGCGTTCCTCGGACGAGTCGCTGAAGTCCGAATCCGGATCGATTACCTCGTTCGGTTCGACTCCCTCGTCGTCTTCGGAACTCTCCTCGGACGTGTCACTCGCGCCGTCGTCCGGCGCTGAGGGCTGTTCCTCTCCTGGCGACCGCTCGTCAGAACTGCCTGACGAACCGGCGTCGTCGGTCGAGTCAGCCCGAGCATCGTGCTCTGATGCCGGGGACTCCACAGGCGGATCGTTTCCCCCATCTCCGCGGGGGTCTTCGTCGGTATCCCTATCGTTACTCATAGAATCGTTCTGTTACCTGTTTTCAAGGCTGCTCCACTGATATACTTTCTCCCTCCCCATCTCTCACTGAGATCACAAAACCGCAGCACAGCGACGACCCGAACTGGTTACTAGAACGTTACCACCCAGTCGTACTAGCCGCGTGACACACCCTGTTCGCTCAAAAGGCCACGTTTAACCCGGATTGCGGTCAACGGCCGGTATGGACCGCGGATGCTACATCGGTCGGTTTCAACCCTTCCACAACGGCCATCTGAACATGGTCGAGCAGATCGTCGACGACGACGACATCGACGAACTCGTCCTCGGGATCGGGAGTGCTGATGCCTCTCACGCCAAACACGACCCGTTCACCGCCGGGGAGCGTATCATGATGATCACGAAGTCGCTCGTCGATCTGGATCTGGTTACCTACGCCGTCCCCATCGAGGACCTGGAGCGCAACTCCGTCTGGGTGAGCCACGTGCAGAGCATGAGCCCCGAGTTCGACGTGGCATACTCGAACAACCCCCTCGTCATCCAGTTGTTCGGGGAGGCCGGCGTCGAGGTCCGCCAGTCCCCGATGTTCAACCGCGAGGTGCTAGAGGGATCTGAGGTCCGCGAACGGATGATCAAAGGCAAGAACTGGCAACCGCTCGTCCCCGATCCGGTCGTCGAGGTCATCGACGAAATCGGCGGTATCGAGCGGATTCAGCGGGTCAGCAAGACCGACGGCGTGTAGATGATTACGCTCAGTTCCGACTTCGGTTCGCCGTATCCGGCAGCGATGAAGGGCGTTCTCCTCCAGCACTCGGAGGCTCGTCTCGTCGACGTGAGCCACGAGTTCCCGCGCCAGGACGTCCGCGCCGCCGCGTTCTGGCTACGGGAGATCCTGCCGTATTTTCCGCCAGCCGTCCACCTCGTCGTCGTCGATCCGGGCGTCGGTACCGACCGCGCCGCGGTCGCTATCCAGGCCGGCGAGCATGTGCTGGTCGGCCCGGACAACGGTGTCTTGCTTCCTGCGGCCCGCTCCCTTGCTCCCGACGACGAAGCGTTCACCGTCTACGAGATCAGCGACGAGGACGCCGAAAGCTCGACGTTTCACGGCCGCGACGTCTTCGCTCCGGCGGCCGGTATCGTTCACGAGCAGTGGCGCGACGAGGACGCCCTCGCCGCCCTTGCCGATCTCACGCGGACCGACGAACACGTCGAACTGCGGCTTCCAGAGCCGACGATCCGTGACGATGCCGTCGTCGGCGAGGTGCTGGTCGTCGACGGCTTCGGCAACGTCATTACGAATCTTCCCGGCTACACCGTCGAGGGCTGCGAGGAAGTCGATGTAAACGGCCAGAGGGTCCCCGTCGGCGAGACCTTTGCCTCCGTCCCGACAGGCCAGTGGCTCGTGACGGTCGGTAGCCACGGCAACGTCGAACTCGACGTCAATCAGGGGCGTGGCGACGAGGCGTTCGGCCTCGAGGCCGGTGACGACGTCCGAATCGAACTCTGACTCCCGGACCGACGCGTTCGCCTCAGACAGCGGCGTCACTCGCCAGCGCGTAGACGAGATAGCCGAAGACGAGCAGTACGAGCGCGACCGACGCCCAGACGAGCAGGGCGAAAGCGAGGCCGCCTAGCGCGCTCATTGTTCTTCCTCCCGACCGCCATCAGTCATCGGATCGTCGAGCGACCGGACCGCCGCGCCGAGCGTCGCGTGCTCGAACTCCGCGTCGACCAGTCGGTCGGCCACGACTGTCACCAGCGCCGAGATGACTGTCGCCCCGACGAACGCGACCAGGAACGAGGGGGCCGGAAGCACGTCGGCGAGACCGGGAACCGCCGCCAGAACGCCACGAAGCGGCGGGAAGTATGACACGCCGACAACGAGGCCGGCAAGGGCCGCAACGACTGCGGAGCCCTGAGTCAGGCGCGTCGAGTAGAGTCCGTAGAGGAACGGAACGACGGTAGCGGCCGCGAGCAGGTCCGCCGTGAGAAACAGTTCGAGCACGCTGTAGCCCTGCGCGCCGATCAGGATGGCACCGAGCGCGACGACGACTGTCAGCGCCCGTCCCGAGAGCGAGAGAGTTCGACCGCTCGGATCGTCGAGCAGTCGCGCCAGATCAGCGGTGACGATGCTCGCGATGGCGTTGAACATCGTATCGGCCGAACTCATCACCAGCAGGACGGCGAGGACGACCACGACGAGCAGGACCCACTCGGGGAACGCCGCCCCGGCGACGAGAAAGAAGGCGATGCTGGCGTTGCCGCCCTCGATCAGCCCCATCCCGGCCGCGGCGACGCCGAACAGTCCGGCGAGCAGCACCATCGGCACCACCGCAACGGCGGCGACCCCGAACGAGCGCTGGAGCGTTGCGGTGTCCTTGCTCGCGTAGACGCGCTGCCACATGCCCTGGTTCAGCAGGTTCGCGCCGATGATGGCGAAGACCACGTAGATGCCGAACTCGACGCCAGCGAGGTAGCCCGGGTTCAGGAGGTCGGGGTTGCTCGCGACCGTCGTGGCGTGGACCTCGCCGGTCCCGCCCAGCGCGAACAGCGCGCCGCCGAAGCCGACGGCCAGCAGGGGCAAGATCACCAGCGTCTGGATGGTGTCGGTGAAGATGCTAGCGACTAGGCCGCCGTAGGCAGTGTAGACGAGGACGAACCCGCCGATGAGCGCCGCGGTCTGCCACTGCGGGACGCCCGCAACCAACGAGAGCGCGAGCGCGATACCGGTCATCTCCGCGGCCAGGAAGATGAACATGTAAAACACCGAGATGACCAGCACGTAGCCGTACATCCACGGCCCGTAGCGCGCGAGAACGTACTCGGTGAGCGTGTGGCCCGCCGGCATCAGTTCGCGGATGCGCGCACCGATCGGAATGAACAGCAACAGCGGGATCGCGCTCCCGATAGCGTAGCCCAGGATCGCCGGAATCCCGCCGAAGGCGGCTCCGGCCTCCGCCGGGCTAAAGAGGATCCATGCGCCCATCACCGACGCGATCAGCGTCGCCGTAGTCGCCCCAGTGCCGGCGCTGTCCCGCGCGGAGACGAACTGTTCCAGCGAGTCGACCCGTCCCCGCGAGTACCAGAGGCCCAGCAGGGTGAACGTTGCGAGCGTGAGCGTCGTGACACCGAGCGCGAGCGTCGTCGAGACCATCAGAGCTCCCACTCCTCCTGCGTGTAGGCCATCTCCCAGAAGTGGTGTTCGAGTCGCGCGCTCGTGCGGAATGCGTCCCGCATCGCGTCGTGCTCGCCGGGATAGCGCTCGCCACAGTGGTCAACGAACTCGCGCATCCAGTCGACCGCCTCGTAGAACTCCTCGCTGGTGTACTTCTCGATGAATGGGGTGTAGCGGTGCTCCTCGTCGGCGAGGTCAGCCATGTGCTCGGCGATGTCGAGATAGCCCTGCCCGCAGGGGTAGATCGCCGCCGCAATCTCGGCGAGCGAGCCCTCGTGTGCGGTCCGGATGAGGAAGTTGGTGTAGGCGACGCAGGTCGGCGCTTTCGTCGTCGATTCGAGGTCGTCGACGGAGAGGCCGTAATCGGCGGCGAACTCCCGGTGGAGATCCATCTCGTAGTCCAGGACGGTGTGAGAGACACCCATCAGATGCCGCATCGTCTCCTCGTCGCGCGCTTTCGTCCCCGCGATGGCGAACGTGCGCGCGTAATCGAGTAGGTAGCGATAGTCCTGTCGCACCCACGTGGCGAAAGAGTCGGGATCGAGCGTTCCGTCGGCCAGTTCCGTCACGAAGGGATGGTTTTTCTGTGCCGCCCAGATCTCCTGGCCCTCGTCGAGCAGTTCGTCGCTAAATGCCATTACGTGAGAGAACGCGGCTCTCGCCAGTTATAATTTACTAATATCACCCAGTTATCCCTCTAACTGCCCTCGTCCCCCACCATTACGTCATCGCCGGATCAACGGGGCGTATGGACATCCGCCGAGTTCAGGACGACGAGGTAGAGCAGTTCGTCGACGACCTCTGGCACCCGTTCTCCCGCGAGATGGCGGATCTCGATCCGTACAACGCGCTGGCCGACGGGATCCGAGAGGCCGAGGTGGCGTTTCGCCGGGAGCAGTTCAATGACGACGATATCGCGACGTTCGTCGCCGACGACGACGGCACCTTCGCTGGCTACACCGCCGTCGAGTACGAGGACTCGGCGTCGGTGTTCGCACGCGGCCCCAAAGCCAATATCAACGACGTCTACGTCGTTCCCGAGTACCGGGGAAACGGCCTGGCGGATGGCCTGATGGAGCGGGCCGAACGCTGGGCGGCCGACCGCGGTTGCGAGTACGTCTCGCTCTCGGTGAACGTCGACAACGAGACCGCTCGCCGCGTGTACGAGTCCCGCGGCTACGCGACTCGACGCCTCAAGATGGACAAACGGATCGATTGACCGGTCGGCGGTAGTGGCGTACTGTCGGCTCTGCGAGCAACGCTACTACAATACGCTTCCTCGAACGGGGTGTGGTGGGACCGAATTGTTCATCCGGCTACTCGCCGCCGAACGCGGGTTTGGGATGAACCCTCACCCGATCACCCTGCAGCTACTCGCCGCCGACCACAGTCTCGCGATGAAACGCTCGCCCGCTTACTCGGCGGCGATCACGTCGTCGATCCGAGCGATCATCGTCGCGGCCTCGGTGGCGCTCTCGATGGCCTCGTGTTTGACCGCGGCAGGGTCGACGACGCCGTGTTCGACGGGGTCGCCCACCTCACGGAACTGACCGTCGACGATCAGGCCGGCGCGGCCGTTATCGTCGTGGTCGCCGCGGAGTTCGACGAGCGAGTCGATGGCGTCGAGGCCGGCGTTCTCCGCCAGCGTGCGCGGGACGGTGTCGATTGCGTCGGCGAAGGCTTCGACGGCTAGCTGTTTGCGGCCGGAGATGCCCGCCGCTTCCGAGCGAATGTGGGCCGCGATGGCGATTTCGGTTGCTCCGGCACCGGGGACGATGCTGCCGGTTTCGGCCGCCGAGGAGACGACGTCGACGGCGTCGCGCAGCGTGCGTTCGAGTTCGTCGACGACGTGCTCGGTGCCGCCGCGGACGAGTACAGTGACGGATTCCGCTGCTGCACCGCCCTCGATGAATACGAGTTCGTCGTCGGCGAAGGCCTCGGTACGGATCGAGTCGGCGTGGCCGAACTCCTCGCTCTCGAAGTCTTCGAGCGCGCCAACACGTCGTGCGCCGGTCGCACTCGCGATGCCGCGGATGTCGCTATCCGAGAGGCTATCGAACGCGAGGACTCCCTCGTTGGCGAGCAGTGAGGCCACGCGGTCGTCGATCTCCTCGCTGTTGAACAGGACATCGACGCCGGAGTCGACGATGCTCTGTGCCGTCTCCTTCAGTTCGGACTCCTCGGCGTCCATCGCGGCGTTCAGTTGATCGATGTTCTCGATGCTGTACTCGGCGTCGACATCGCCCGCCTGGACGCCGAGTTCGACGTCGAGCAGGCCGATATCGGCGTTCTCGACGGCGTCGGGCATCGTCTCGTGGACCGCTTCTTCGTCCAGCGCGATCCCCTGGATAAGTTCGGTCTCGCTGGAGGAGCCACCGACCTGCGTCTGCAGGGTGATGTTATCGCGCTCGACGCCCTCGTCGCTGCTAATGTGGCTTACGGCTCCGACGACCGTCTGGGCGAGCGATTCCGCCGTGACGCCGCCGGTTCCCTTGCCGGTCATGCTCGATTCGGCGACGTTTATCAGAAGTTCGTCGTCGACGTCGACGTCGAGTGTCATCTCGTCGACGGCGTCGTGAGCGAGTTCGGCGGCCTCGTGATAGCCCTCGACGACCGTCGTCGCGTGGACGTCGTCCTCGAAGAGGTTCTCGGCCTGAGCAAGTAGCTGACCGGCGATGATCGCCGCTGTCGTCGTACCGTCACCGATCTCGTCTTCCTGTGTCTGGGCGACGTCGACGATCATATCGGCGGCCGGATGCTCGATATCCATCTCGTCGAGAATCGTCGCGCCGTCGTTCGTGATGACGACGTCGCCGGCGTCCGACACCAGCATCTTGTCCATCCCGCGGGGGCCAAGCGTCGTGCGTACGGCCTCGCTAATGGCCTTTCCGGCGGTGATGTTCGACTGCTGAGCGTCCTCCCCCGAGGTTCGCTCGGAGTCTTCGCTCAAAATAAACATCGGCTGTCCACCCATGCGTCGCTGACGATTTGCGTTTGCCATGGTAATCTACGCTTGATATGTACCTTGCAGTTCGATATAAATGTTACTGAACCGGAACGGGGCAGGCCTGCTCTCTCGGCCGACTCCTCCGGTCGCAGTCGTCCCCTTCGAACCGTCAGTTAGAACTGGCACGCTCAGAAAGGCGGGGGTATGCTGGAGCTGGAACACCGCTTCCGGGTCGTCGATGTTCACGTCCGACTGGCCCCCGACCCCGGGGCGAGTACGGGGAGGTCGATTACGCCCGATACCCTGGCACGCGAGATGCATCAGGCCGGTGTCGTCCGGTCAGTCGTCTTCCCCGATCAGCGGTCGAAGACCGATTATCTCCGATCGAACAACGCGGTGGCACGTCTGAGTGTCGACCGGCCGTTCGTTGCGTTCGCCCGGATCAACGGCACGCGCGAACCGGGCGATAGCGCGACCTCACAGCTCCGAAACCTCACGTCCTCGCGCGAGGAGTACCACACCGCTCCCGAGGATATCGAACAGTACGCCTACGACGACCGGTTCCACGGCTTCAAACTCGATCCGGTCCGGGACGGAATTCCGGACGACGAAGTCCTCACGGCACTCGACGAGGTCGGACTGCCGGTGCTCGTTCGCGGCACCGAAGCGACCCCGCCGGAGACGATTGCCGAGGAACTCCTCGGCTACTCGTTCCCGGTGATCCTCGCCCACTTCGGCGGCCACCCGCTGAACCGTGACGCGATGAGCCGCGCAATCGACCTTCTCGATGAGTACGACGAGTACTATCTGGACACTAGCTACGTCCGCTACCGGGATCAACTGGAACGCGCTCTGCTGGAGTATCCCGGCCGTATTCTCTTCGGGAGCGGCGGCCCGGAGACGCATCCGAACGTCGCCGTAATGGAGATTCTAACGCTCGATGTCTCGGAGGACAAACTGCATCGCGTCTTCGATACGAACCCGTCGCGAGTGATCGATGCGCTCGCACCGGAGAACGGCTGAGGGCCCGATTAGCGCCGGTCGTAGCGCCGGACTGCACGGTCGTGCCGGGTCGAGACCCCGTTCGGGTTCCGCCGAGACGACGGGTCGGCACGTCTTGCCCGAAGCCCGGTGTAGCCGCCACTGAGGAGCCCACCGATCACGTCCTGGCCGCTCCGGAGCCAGACGGTCGGCTGGAGGTCTCCCCGGGTGACGTCGCCCGCGGCATCGATCGAGTCCCGAAAGGCGCGCCAGAGCGTCTTGACCGCGGTCAGCGGTCTAATGCCGTAGTTCTTGCCGAGCCGATAGGCCCGTGAGCGGTAGCTGGAGCCGATCGCTCGTTCAATCTGGCCGCCGTCGGCCTCGAACTCCCCCCGGACGCACATCTCGCCGTTCCAGGTGATCGAGTAGTTCATCCCGGCAAGCCGGTGTGAGGCGTCGCGTTCGCCGTCTTCGTTCAGGAACTCGTCGAACCCGTCGAGCGCCCGGAGCGTTTCGGCGTCGAACGCGACGTTATCACCGTTGAAGAACGTCACCGTCCGTCCAGCCACCGTCGTAGTGGTCTCCTCTTCGGTCGTCACTCCGGCACGAAGACTCCGATGTGTCGGGCCAGTGACGACGTCAGCCCCCGATTCGAGTGAGGTCATGACGGCACGGTACCAGGAGGGCTCGACCGCCAGTTCGGTACTGACGAACGCCACGGCGTCGCCGGTAGCCGTCGAGATTCCAGCGTTCCTGGCGACGTTCCCGTTCCGTTCGGAGATTTCGACCAGCACGTCGACGTCGTCGCGGGCCCGAACCATCCCGGTCGTTCCGTCGGATGAGGGACCGTTGACGACGATCAGTTCGATATCGTCAGCGTGTGCTGCCAGCGAGTCGAGGCAGCCGCGCAGCTCCTCCCGGTTATTAAGGGTCGGGATCACTACCGAGAGGTCCATACCATCGGGTTCCTGTGCCAGAGCTATAAATATCCCGAAAGAAAATGTCGGTCGTCAAACAGTGGCGTGCCAGTACGATACCGATGCGAGCGGCTCGCCGACCGGCGTCTTCCCAAGCGTCGTGTCGACTCGCCGGAACGCGCTGGCCAGTCCGTTCGGAATCGACCGGTAGAAGCCGTACGGAAGCAGGAAATCGTGCGAGTCGCCGACCATCTCCAGGCCTGCGCCCTTGACGAGCGACTTGACTTCCGAGCGGGAGTACAGGCGCGACCCCATCGGGAGCGCCCAGTTGTAGATGCTCCTGGTGCTACTGCTCTTGAACGTATCGAACATTACGTCGCCGCTCGATACGCGTCGAATCTCCGCGAGGTACTCGGCAGGAGTGTTAGCGAGATGGAAAAATCGCATCGCGATGACGGCGTCGAACTCGTCATCCTCGAACGGAAGCCGTCCGGCGTCCCCACGCATGAACTCGACGGTATCTCTGACACCGGCGGCGTTTGCCTTGGAGCGGGCCTCGTTAAGCATCTCGGCCGAGATATCGAGGCCGACGATATCGGCCCCGAGTTCGGCTAGCATCGCGGTGAACCGACCAGTACCACAGGCTATCTCGAGGACTTTCTTGTCCTCGACAGGCCCGATGGCGTCGAGCACTGCTTCTTTCTCTCGGCGGTCGATGAGTCGACCGCCCTGGGAGAACCGCTTATCGTCGTATTCTTGGGCGACGTCGGTCGCCTGGTACCACTCCTGCCCTTTCACGCTTACGCTGATTATCTGGCCCGGGAATAAAACGATACTGGAAACGGATTGGGAAAGGCGGTCGCCGCTGGTCGAATTGTGTGCGACGGTGCGCAACTATTGCCGGATGTTGCGGAAAATAGGTATGGCATATATACACTTTATATTCTTGTATTTATTTTGACACACATATAGACAACTTTTACCATCAACGACGACCGCTCCTCCAGTATGAGCACGATCACGGGTGAACGTTCGGACAGTATCGAAGAACCACTCTCGGATACGGAATACCGCGACCGCCTGCGCGAACTCCCACCAAGTGCGAAACTGATCGCCAAGGTACTCGAAACGGAGTCGCCTCTCTCGCAGGGCCAACTCGCCGAAGAATCGCTCCTGCCCGACCGCACAGTTCGCTACGCGCTGAACCGCCTCGAAGAGGTCGATCTGGTCGGGTCCCGTTACAGTTTCCGCGACGCCCGCAAACAGGTATACTACCTTCACAACTAGGCCCTTCTCGGTGAGCGTTCGTCCGACTGCGTTTCCCCGAGTAGTCTCCCACAACAGTTAGCACTCTCGACGGATAGTCACGAACGAACCGGTATACAGGTGACTCATCCACCTTTCGACGCCGACCAGAACCGACCCGGAGGCGATACACCACGTGTACGAGCAGAGGGCCCTCCCTTCGAGTTCGCCGACGTCGTCGTTTCACAGGGAGGCCGACAGTGATTTCATCCGCTCGCACGAAGCATCGTCGATGACAGCGGTTCGACGCGTTCCGATCGAAGCGTCCCCGCGAGTCCCGACTGGGTCGACCAACGCCTATGTCGTTGGCCACGACGGCGGCGTCCTGGTCGACCCGGCCGACCGTACGGCAGCGCTCGACGAGGTCGTCGAAGAGCGCGAACCCTCCCGACTGCTCGTCACGCATACGCACCCGGATCACGTCGGCGGCGTCGCTGAGTACGCCGCCGAGTACGATCTGACGGTTCTCGCACGGGCCGGCTACGAGACGCGTTTCGAGCGGGCGACCGGGATACCCCCGGACCGGACGATCCGCGACGGCGCTCACGTCGACGCGGGGGAGTACGGACTCCGCGTGACTGCCACGCCGGGCCATGCACCGGATCACGTCGCACTCGCCGTCCGCGGCGCTCCGGAAGACGTCCTCCTGACCGGGGACCTCGCCGTCGCCGACGGGAGCGTCTTCGTCGGCGGCCCGGACGGGGACATGCGCGGCTATCTCAGCGCTCTCCGTCGACTGCTGGCACGCGATCCGGATCGGCTGTTCCCGAGTCATGGCCCCGTCATCGACGATCCAGCCGAGACGCTCGCGCGGCTTATCGCACACCGGATCGACCGCGAGCGCCGCATCGAGCGGGCAGTCCGGGCGGGCGCGAGTACCCCCGACGGAATCGTCGACGAAGCCTACGAGAAATCGCTCGACGGCGTCCGTGATCTGGCGCGCAAGACGGTGATCGCCCATCTCGAAAAGCTCGCCGTGGAAGGCCGTGTCAACTGGGCCGATGGGGTCGCCCGGCCTCGCTGAGGGATCCGATTGCTCGATTCCGCCGGGCGTGCCCGTCGAGTAGAACGCTTCCTCACCTCACAGAGAGCGAGGGGCTTTTGCCCGCTCGGCCGCTCGCTCGGGTATGGATAGCCTCGAAACCGAACTGGAGCGCGCGAGGGCGCTAGACGTCGGCGAACTGGCCGACGCCATCGAGACGATCGGTTTCGAGTGTACGCGCTGTGGTGCCTGCTGCAAAGCCGACGACGAGGACCCACACACTGCGACGGTGTTTCCGGACGAGGTTCGAGAGCTACAGGACGAGGAGTACGACTGGCGGGACGTCGCCCGGCCGATGCCCTACGGCATCGAAGAGGGCGAGGACGGGCCCGAGGGCGAAACCTTCGAGTGGGCCCTGGAAACCGACTCGTGTGGGAACTGTACGTTTTACGAGGAGTCCGCGGACGGTACGGGAGCGTGTACGGTCCACGACGACCGGCCCCTGATCTGCCAGACGTATCCGTTCAGCGTGGCGCTCGGGGGCACCAGCCAGCCGATGGGTGAGGCCGTCGACGAGGCCGGGATGGTCCGGGCACACGAGTGTGAGGGGTTGGGCCGGGAGATTAGCCGAGAAGACGCCGAAGAACTCGCGGCGGCGTTACAGGAGCGAGCGATCAGAGAACTGCAAGAAGCGATCGGAGTGCGTGACAACTACGCGCCGGTCGAGGCCGACGGCGTTGTCGTCCACGACTCCGAAGGAGCGAAGGATCGGGCTGGCGACAAGATCGACTAGAAGTCTTCTTCGACGATTTCGCCGACTGCAAAGTTCGATTTGACTTCCGTGATCTCTACTTTGACGCGCTCGCCGACCTCGGCGTCCGGGACGATGATGACGTAGCCCCGCTCGACGCGGGCGATTCCGTCGCCCTGCTTGCCGATGTCCTCGATCTCGACGTAGCGCGTCTCGTTGATCTCGACCGGCGGTTGTGGCTCCGGTGGCGCTCCGGACTCCTTCGACTCGCTCTCCTCGTCCGTCTCGGTCTCGCGTGCAATGAGCGCAACACGGTAGGTGTCGCCGGCATCGATCTCACCGGTCTCCACTTCCCGCCGCGGGATCTCGACGACGTAGTTGTCCTCCTCGGCTCGTACCTCAGCACTGAACAGACACAGCAGTTTATCAGATATCTCCAAGTTCAAATACCTCCATGCAGACCCTGGCAGCCATTCGTAATAGTAGTGTCGGCGAAAATATGTGCTGAAACCGCTCAACAAAACTTTCTCAGAGTTTTCGAGTCGGGTTCTACAGGAGCACTCAGCGCCGGGGTACAGTGGCTATATCAGTCAGCGCCTTCGGGCCGCCCCGCACGAGTGAACTCGGTCAGGTCCACCTCCGCCTCTATCTCCGCCGGAGTCTCGTACGGGCGATTGACGACGATATCGCCAGCCCGCTGTTTGCCGATACCCGGAATCGCTGTCAGTTCGTCCATCGAGGCCGCGTTGACGTCGAGCGGGTAGGGAACCCCGGTCACCGACCGGTAGCCGTGATCGACAACCGCGATGTCGATCTTCCGGTCGAGTTCGAGTTCGCCCGGGATCCCGACCAGCAGGGGGTAGGTGCCGAGTTGGCGGCCGAACGTCTTGCCGTCCTGATGATACTCCAGGTGGACGTCCGGCAGGCGCGTCCCTGGGGACACGAGTCGCTGGAGCATCGGGTTGTCGATCTCTTCGCGAACTTCGCGCTTGTACTGTTTGAACTGCTTTTTGTGGTCGCGAGCGATCTCGGCGCCGGTCTCGGACATGTCGGTTCCGGCAAAGGCCATTACCTGCCGGATGTTGACCCGACGGAGCATGTAGCCCTCCTCGTAGACCCGGTGCAGGAAGCGCTTGTTGTGTGCGAACGTCTCCTCGCGCTCGCCCTTGAGACCGTGGACGAGGTTGATACCGGGAAGGAGTTTGGGGAGGCGGTTGGAAGCATCTGCCCCCCACGACGGCCCGGAGCCTGGCTCTTCACCCGGTCGCCACCCACCCTCCTCGTTGACGATCCGTACCGCTTCGAGACACTGGTCGGCGGTGACGTTCAGGTTGTTGTCGCTCATCACGTTCGGATCGGCGGATTCGAGGCCGAATGCGGCGGTGTCGCCGGCCGTGTTGTGCTCCGCGATGATCCGGATCCCCTCGCGGGCTAACTCCGGCCACTTGACGACCGTGATCGGATTCATGTTGTCGAGGTGGAGGGTCTCCAGATCCGGGGCGACCTCACGGATGCCGGCGTAGAGTTGGCGGAGCGCGTCGGGATTGGGCTTCTCGCCGTCCCCGCCGTACGCGAGGATGTCGGCCTGCCGGCCGAGGCGGAAGTGTTTCACGCCGTAGTCCGCGAGCAGGTCGACCTCGGTGACGACCGACGGCGGCGGCCGGAAGTCGGGGTCGCCGTAGAGCGGTTCGGTACAGAACGAACAGCGGTACGGACAGCCACGGGAGGTCTCCATCTCGCAGATCAGGTACTCGGGATGGTTCGGGTGCTGTTCGACGATGAAGGTGCCGTCGGCCGCCCAGCGGTCGATCTCCTCGTTCGAGCGCATCCGGTTGCCGAAGCCCTCGAGGCCGCTCTGGACGAGGTCGTAGGCCGCCGCCTCGATGTCGCCTTTCGCCACGAAATCATAATCCAGATCGTCGCGCTCGGTCTCGATGCCCCCCTCGTTCTCGTCGCCGACGCCGAACTTGACGGGGCCGCCCATCAGGGTCGTGCCCTTGGCCGTCCAGGCGAGTTCGCGGACCTCGTCCGGTTCGGCGGGTGTCCCGCCGACGTACTTGCCGGGGACCGTGATCCCGCCGACGTAACAGAACAGATCGGCGTTGGCGACGTCTGCCCACTTCGAGCGGTCGTCGCGGAGTTCGTCGATGGTGTGATAGGTGATCTGCTCGCGGGGCACGCCGGCATCGACCAGCGCCCCGGCGGTGTAGCGCGGATACGTCGAGATATACGGCGGAACCCCGAAATGGGCCGGTTCGTCGACGTAGCCGTCGACGATGGTCACGTCGAGTGTTGCGGGGTCAGTCATATCTCCTGATACAGCCTCGATGGGGAAAACCCATGCGAAAGCCCCCTGCGCCACAACCGCTACGGCCCCGTCGCGGCGAGTAAGGTTCTATTTACCTATTTCGGAGACGGCGACAGCGTCTGACGACTGTCTGACGCCCGAGGGGAAAGATAATTAACCTCCACTTAGTAACAGTGGGCAAGAATGGACTCAATCGTGGATGATGCCATTGACGAGGCCGAGGAGGGGGAGGAGGGGGACACGGAGCGAGGCAGCGCCACCCAGGACGTTAACCCGTCGGGGACGATGACCGACGACGAACTCGAAGACGTTCTACAGGACCTACAGACTAACATCACAGTCGTCGGCTGTGGCGGCGCGGGCGGCAACACCGTCGACCGGATGTTCGAGGAGGGGATTCACGGTGCGAAACTGGTCGCCGCGAACACCGACGTCCAGCATCTCGTCGAAATCGATGCCGACACCAAGATCCTGATGGGCGAGCAGAAGACACAGGGCCGCGGTGCTGGCTCGCTGCCGCAGGTCGGCGAGGAGGCCGCCATCGAAAGCCAGGAGGAGATCTACGACGCCGTCGACGGCTCCGATATGGTCTTCGTCACGGCAGGGCTCGGCGGCGGCACCGGCACCGGTAGCGCACCGGTCGTGGCCAAGGCGGCCCGGGAGAGCGGCGCGCTGACCATCGCCATCGTCACGACGCCGTTCACCGCTGAGGGGGAGGTGCGGCGGACCAACGCCGAAGCGGGGCTCGAACGGCTTCGCGACGTCGCCGACACCGTCATCGTCGTCCCGAACGACCGACTGCTCGACTCGGTCGGCAAGCTTCCCGTCCGGCAGGCGTTCAAAGTCAGCGACGAGGTGCTGATGCGCTCGGTCAAGGGAATCACCGAACTCATCACGAAGCCCGGTCTGGTCAATCTGGACTTCGCCGACGTCCGGACCGTTATGGAACGCGGCGGCGTCGCCATGATCGGCCTCGGCGAGTCCGACTCCGACTCGAAGGCACAGGACTCGGTGAAGACGGCGCTCCGATCGCCGCTGCTCGACGTCGATATCTCGGGCGCGAACTCCGCGCTGGTCAACGTCACCGGCGGGTCGGACATGTCCATCGAGGAGGCCGAAGGTGTCGTCGAGGAGATCTACGACCGGATCGACCCCGACGCCCGGATCATCTGGGGGACCTCCGTCGACGAGGAACTCGAAGGCATGATGCGGACGATGATCGTCGTCACGGGCGTCGACTCGCCCCAGATCTACGGGGGGAGCGACGAGGAGGAAGCAGAGGCCGAGACCCAGCCCCAGCAACAGCCTGCAGAGCAGGTCGAGGACATCGACTACGTCGACTGACACCGCTCCGTCCGTTTTCCGAAGTAGCTAGGTTCAGGGCGCTCCAGTACAACTCTCTCCTATGAGCGACAGCGCTTCGTCCGCGATCCGCGTCGGCGTCGACGTCGGTGGCACCTTTACCGACGTGACGCTGGTCGATGCGAACGGCGGGCTGACGACGGCGAAAGTCCCCACGACCGATGACCAGAGTGAGGGCGTCCGGGCAGGCATCGAGAAAGCCTGCGATGGGGCCGGACTCGATCCCTCGGAGATCGACCGGTTTCGCCACGCGACGACGGTCTCGGTCAACGCACTGCTCGAAGGCGCGGGTGCGACGACCGCGCTGGTGACGACCGAGGGGTTCCGGGATGTGGCCGAACTCGGCCGCCAGGATCGGCCGTCGCTGTACGATCTCTCCGATCGGCCGCCAGCGCCACTGGTCCCGCGCGAGCGCCGGTTCGAGGTGGATGAGCGCGTCACACCCGAGGGCGTCGAACAGACGGTCGATCCGGAGCAGGTACGCGACCTCGCTACCCGGATTCCGGACGATATCGAGAGCGTCGCGGTCTCGCTCTTGCACGCCTACGCCGAACCGGCGAACGAGCGCGTCGTCACGGACGTCCTGCGCGAGGAGCTAGCGGTGCCGGTCTCCGCCAGCCACGAGGTGCTTGCGGAGTTCCGCGAGTACGAACGCACCGCGACGACGACAGTCGACGCCTACGTCAGGCCCACCATCGAGGCGTACCTTTCCAGATTGACCGAGCGCGCGGCCGACGCCGGCATTCCTGCGCCCCGCGTGATGCAGTCAAACGGCGGCATCGCCGACGCCGAGACGGTCCGGTCCCGTGCCGTCACCTCTGTCCTCTCCGGGCCCGCCGCGGGCGTCGTCGGCGCGCGAGCAGTCACTGACCGCCTCGACCGCGCGGATCTCGTCACGTTCGACATGGGCGGGACCTCCAGCGACGTGAGTCTGATCCGAGCGGGAGCGGCCGAGCGGACGACCGAGGCGACCATCGACGGGCGACCGATCCGGGTCCCAGTTGTCGACGTCAACACCGTCGGTGCGGGCGGCGGCAGCATCGCGTGGGTCGACGCGGGCGGCGCGCTCCGGGTCGGTCCCCGATCGGCCGGCGCGTCGCCCGGACCCGCCTGCTACGGCCGCGGCGGCACCGATCCGACAGTGACAGATGCCGCCGTCGTGCTCGGCTACGTCGGCGCGAGTACTGAACTCGGCGGCGAACTATCGATCGATCGTGAGGCCGCAGTAGACGCACTCTCACGGCTCGCGGACGAGGCCGGGATGGACGACGCACTCGCGGCGGCGGAGGGCGTCTACGAGGTCGCAAACGCCAGTATGAGCCGACCGATCCGCTCGGTGACGGTCGAGCGCGGGCACGATCCCCGCTCGTTCGGGCTGGTAGCCTTTGGCGGCGCGGGACCGATGCACGCCGCCGCGCTGGCCGACCGACTCGACATCGACACGGTGGTCGTCCCGCGGGCGTGTGGCGTGCTCTCGGCGTACGGACTGCTTGCGGCCGACGAGAAACACGATGCCGTCCGCACTCATCGTGAACGGCTGGATACGCTGGATCCGTCCACGGCGGGGTCGATTCTCGATGACCTGCGCGCGGACGTGCTGGCATCGGCGAGCGACCCGGACGCCGCAGCGGTCGAGTACGCCGCGGATCTCCGGTACACCGGGCAGAGCTACGAACTTGCCGTGGAGATCGCTAGCGGAGCGGATGCCGTCGATCCCGCAGCGCTCGAAGGTGGATTCCACGCTGCTCACGAGCAGGCCCACGGCTACCGGATGGACGAACCGGTCGAACTGGTCAATCTCCGGGCGACGGCGACGATCCGCGAGTCGCCGCTGACCGTGGCGTACGAACCGGCAGGAGAGCCGCGGACCGGCGAGCGCGAGACCCGCTTCGGCGGCGAGTTCCACAGAACGCCGGTGTACGACCGGGAAGCGATCCCCCCGGGCACCGAACTCCCCGGGCCCAGAATCGTTGAGGGTGCGGAAAGCACCATCGTGGTCCCCCCGGCGTGGACCGGAACTGTCGAACGCGACGGAGCGCTCGTTCTGGAACGAGGTGAGACCGATGCCTGAGTCGTTCGATCCCGTCTCGCTGGAGATTCTCCGGAACCAGCTAGAGGGCGTCGCCGAGGAGATGGGCGAACTGCTGATCCGGAGCGCCTACTCGCCGAACATCAAGGAGCGCCGGGACTGCTCGACGGCGCTGTTCGACGCGGCCGGTCGACTGGTCGCCCAGGCCGAACATATCCCGGTCCACCTCGGCGCGATGCCCGAGGCCGTCGAGGCCGTGCTCGACCGGGATCCAGCGCCCGGAGACGTCTTCGTTCTCAACGATCCCTATGCGGGCGGCACCCACCTGCCGGACGTGACGATGGTCTCACCGATCACGGTCGAGGGGTCGATCATCGCCTACGGTGTCTCCCGCGCCCATCACGCCGACGTCGGTGGGATGTCTCCCGGTAGCATGCCCGCCGGGGCAACAGAGATCGTACAGGAAGGATTACGGATCCCGCCGACCCGACTCGTCGACGGTGGCGACCCACGCGAGGAGGTTCGCGCCCTCCTGTTGTCGAACGTCAGAAACCCGGACGAGCGCCGGGCCGACCTGCGCGCCCAGCGAGCAGCAAACGACCGGGCGGCCGAGCGCGTCGCGGATCTGGCCTCCGAGTACGGCGTCGACCGGCTCTGGGACGGCTTCGCCGCAGTACAGGAGTACTCTCGCCGTCGGATGGCAGAAGAGATCGGGTCGCTCCCTGACGGCACCTACCACGCTACGGACGTGCTAGAGGGGGATGGCCAGACCGACGAAGAGATCCGGATCGAGGCGGCTGTCACGGTCGATGGCGAGTCGCTCTCGGTCGATTTCAGGGGGACCGATCCACAGGTCGGCGGCAACGTCAACGCCCCGCTTGCAGTCGCGAAGAGCGCAGTCTACTTCGTCGTCCGCTGTCTCACTGATCCGGAAATCCCCGCAAACGGTGGCTGTTACGATCCGCTCTCGATCAGCGTTCCGGAGGGGACGTTGCTGAATCCGACCCCGCCCGCGGCCGTGGTCGGCGGGAACGTCGAGACGAGCCAGCGCGTCACCGACGTCGTCTTCGCCGCCTTCACCGACGCCGTCCCCGACCGGGTCCCGGCCCACGGACAGGGGACGATGAACAACCTCGTCGTCGGGTCAGACGAGTTCACCTACTACGAGACGATCGGGGGTGGCGGCGGTGCACTGCCCGACGCCGACGGGATCGACGGGCGGCAGGTCGGCATGACGAACACGCTAAACACGCCGGTCGAGTCGATCGAGACGGAGTATCCGCTGCGCGTCGAGCGGTATCGCCTCCGTCCGGACAGCGGCGGCGAGGGGCAGTACCGCGGTGGCTGGGGCGTCGAGCGGTCCATCCGACTTCTCACCGACGCCACAGTCTCGCTACTTACCGAACGTCGGTCGGTCGCACCCGCAGGAGTGGCCGGCGGCAAGCCTGGGGCGACGGGCGAGAACCTGATCGACGGCGAACCGGTACCTGCCAAGACCACCCGCTCGCTCTCCGCCGGAACGACGGTGACTATCCGGACACCGGGTGGTGGCGGCTACGGCACTCCCGATGACCGCTCGAACGACTCACGCCGAGACCAGTGACGAGCAGCGCGAGTCCGAGAGCTGATATTTCGATTCCGGAACACGTCATCGACGGGTAGAAAGATAGAAAAAGGCCCCTCTGCTAGATGCCACATAACCATGGACGTCCCTCTAGATCTCACATCGTACGTACGGGTCCTCAAGATGGCCAGTACGCCGGGGTGGGACGAGTTCTCACAGGTCGCCAAGATCGCCGGTGCCGGCATCCTCGTCGTCGGACTCATCGGCTTCCTCATTGCCGCGATAATGCTGCACCTGGTGCCGCCGTACGAGGGCGGCTTCTTCCTTGCAGCAGCCCTCATCGGAGCGTGATCCCGGATGGGAATCTATGCAGTCAAAACGACCGCAAGCCAGGAACGCACCGTCGCGGACATGATCATGACCCGCGAGGAGGACGACATCCACGCCGCGCTAGCACCTGACTCGCTGACCAGTTACGTGATGGTCGAGGCGGACGACGACGCCGTCCTCTCGCGCGTCCTCGACGAGATCCCACACGCCCGCAGTATCGTCCCGGGCGAGAGCGGCGTCTCGGAGGTCGAACACTTCCTCTCGCCGACGCCGGACGTCGAAGGGATCGCCGAAGGAGACATCGTCGAACTCATCGCCGGGCCGTTCAAAGGCGAGAAAGCACAGGTCCAGCGGATCGACGAGGGGAAGGACCAGGTGACGGTCGAACTCTACGAGGCGACGGTTCCGATTCCGGTGACCGTTCGAGGCGACCAGATCCGCGTGCTGGATAGCGACGAGCGGTAGGCTGTTCCACGGTTCTGTACTCCGAGCGGCAGACTGTTTTCGGTTTTCCCACTCCGAGTAGTAGCCGGTCCGACGGTTCTGTGCTGTGAACACGGAGCGCGAACGGAGTGTTAGCCCGGATTCTTTGACGAAGTGAAGCAAGGGAACCGCACGGGGAGTAACAGATGGCCGCGTGCTACAGCGAATCGCCGTCGTTCAGACGCGCAACGACTTTCTGGAGATCCGCGGTGTTCTCGACTTCCGCTTTGATTTCCTCGCGCTCGCGGACGTCGTCCGAGTCCGCGTCGTACGCGCGGACGTACTCGGCACGAGTGTGTTCGTTGAAGGCGTGGCGGAGCGCCAGATAGCCGTCCGGCACGACGACGCCACAGACCTTGCACTCGCGGCGCTGGTGCTCGCTCGTCTGGTGGATGATCGTATCTTCGACCTCCTCGAACACCTCGCCACAGCCGTTGATCCCGCATGCCCAGGTCATTACTACACTCGTCTCCGGCGAGGGAGTAAAACCCTTCGGCACTCAGGCCCGCTCACGGTCGAGAGTCCTCGCGCGCTCGCTGATCCAGCCGATCCCGGCGAACTCGTAGGCGCGGTCGAGTAACCACATGTACAGGACGATCCCCTGAACGAGGAAGACGTTCGTCAGCAGGAAAAACAGCGCCTCCTCGATCGGCAGGCCGGCGATCGTGAGTCCGGTCGTGTATATCTCCGAGATCGACCAGATCCCGAGGTCGATCGCGATCCGGTCGGCAACACAGAGGTACAGCGTCGGAACGGCAAGCGCCACCGCGACGAGACGCGGGACTTCCCGGAGCAGGTACGTGATACCGAACGCCCACTGAATGGCGAGGATTGGGCCCGCCCAGAGTAATAATGAACCGAGGTAGAACGTCGACGCGGTTCCCATGAGGACCCACCCCAGCGCGCTGACCCCCACCCCACCGAGTGCGCCCAGGATCCTGTGCGAGACTGGGATCAGCAGCGACCGATCCTCGACAGTCAGGAACTGGAACAGCCAGAACGCCGTCAGGACTGGCTGGAGAATAAAGAAGAGATACTCCTCGATCGGCGTGTGCCAGATCGTCGCGAGGACCGCGCCGTCGCCGTACCACCAGACCCCACGCGGGATCAGCAGGTTCGTCCAAGGCGTCGTATAGACGAGGGCGAGAACCAACATGATGATGAGCCCGGAAAGCGGTGCTCTCCCCCAACTGGCACTCTCGCGGCGCGCTGCCAGCCAGCCCAACAAAAGCAGCGGCGGGAGGATAAACACCAGGTGAAACCCCAGATAGGTGAGTGGAGGGCTCATCGCCGATCACCGGCCAGATGTCGCGAGCCCTCCCGCAGGGAACGGGGACCAGTGCTCGGACGACACCTTCCCAGAGCGTGGCAAGGGCTGTGCCGGTGAGTGCGATTTCTCATTACAACTTCGGTTGCAACCCGGTGTACTAATGAACTTTACCTTACTAGTTAGGGTCGATATACGCTTCGACGAGTTTCCGCTCGGCCGCCCGCAAGTGCTGGTGGAACGTCTGGCGGGTGATCCCCAGCGTGCTCGCGACCTCCTCGCCGTCGACCTCCCGCGGCCACTCGAAGTAGCCGTTCATATGTGCCGTTTTCAGCGACGTGCGCTGTCGCTTTGTGAGACGGTCGTCGATTTCCGAGGTGAACTCGCGGGAGGTCTCCTCCCGTTTGTCGCGCTCGCTTTTCGATCTGAGTTCGACGCGGTCGTATAGCGACTCCAGAAGTTCGAGCACTGATCGAACGTCGTATTTCGGAGGGACTTCGAGCGAGAGCGTTGCTCTCGTCGGTTCTGCCGTGATGTTGACGACCGATACACCGTAGTCGGCGATCCTGTCGAACGGCTCTTTCGAGGACATCTCGATTGCGAGGGTGTACCCATCCTCGGTCTCGGATATTTGGCGGACGCTCTCGACGAACGGAAGCGTGAGCAGGTCGCTCCGATCGCCCTCCACTCGCGGCGTCCGGATATACGCTTCACAGTCGTCCTCGCCCGTGAGTCCGACGTACTCGACGTCGCTACCGAGCACCTCCGAGAACGCCGAGAGCGGGAACGAGCGGTCGTAGATCTCGACTTCTAGCTCGATGACGTTCTCCGTCGACAGTATCCGCGCCGTTTCGACGGCGTTCAGGCCGCTCGCGATCATCTGGCCGATCGACGCGAACAGTTGTTCCTCGCGGCTATCGAGGGCATCCTCGCTGTCGGCGTAGACGCCCAGGAGGCCGTACCGTTTCTGTTGGTAGATAAGCGGTACGACGGCGAACCGTCTGGTCCCGACCGATGCTGGATCCAGAACACTACACTGTTCGGCTTCGGCAGCACAGGACTCGACTTTCCCGGATTCGAGCGCGTCCTGTAGGACGGTCGGCATGGATTCGACGGCTAGCTTCGAGTCGATATCGCCGACAGTTCCCGAGGAAGCGGACAGCTGAAACGTGGTATCTGTCGGGTTCGTCGTTCCGATCCAGCTTGCGACGTAGCCTTCCGAATCCACTATCTCGTCGCACACCTCCTGCATGATGATTTCGCGTTCGTTCTCCTCGACGAGGATACGCGAGATTTCGCTGAGAAGCCCATTGACACGCGTGATAACACGTTGAAGCACGGTTCGCTCCGTCGCTAGCTTCTCTGCACGTTCTTCCGCGAGTCGTTCGGCGGTCTTCCGGTCGGTGATGTCGTTCTGGAACCCGACGTAATGAACGACTTCTCCATCGTCGTCGTGGATCGGCGCGACCGTCAACTGGTTCCAGAACGGCGTTCCGTCGCTTCTGTAGTTTCGGATCTCGACGGTCACTGGCTCCTCCTCTGCGATCGCGTTTGACAGTTTTTCGACAGTCTTTGGATCGGTCTCGGGTCCCTGCAGTATCCGTGGGTTCCGTCCGAGCATGTGTTCTTCGTCGTAGCCGGTTAACTCGGACCACGCCTCGTTAACGAACACGAGCGGGTTCCCCGAGAGGGACGGATCGCTCATCGTCATTCCGATCGGTGCCTCGTGGGCCACCCGGGAGATCTCCTCGGGCGTCGGTCTGTGATCCGAGATATCCTGCTGTTGTACGGGGAGTCCTCTCGACGACGTGACGTCGTCTACCTCCGAGCGCAACTGACGCAAGGACTCGGACCCGTTTTTGCGGAGGAATCGGCTGACACCGTTCTCGAAGGCTCGGGTGGTTACCCCCTGCTCGTCAGAGTCAGTAAAGAGGACCACCGGAAGTTCCGGGTAGGCTTCTCGTACGGCCGACAGGAGGGCGACCCCGTCGTCTCCCGGCAGTTCGTACTCGCTCACCAGACAGTCGAACTGATCGCCGGAGAGTTTTGCCAGCGCGCTCGTCGCGCGTTCTACGCGGACGACCTGACACCCCGCCTTATCGAGGGTATCCTCGATTCTATCGGCCCCACTATCCGGATGTACCAGTAGTGCCCGGGCGCTAGACATGGGTATGAATTGGTTCCGATCGAATAATATCTTCGGGTATGTCACCTCTGACACATTATTGTATAAAAACAGCCGTTTATGTCCCAGAGCGTCTAGGTATTGCGTTTGTTGCGATCTATAAAGGATAGCAGCGCGAGTACCCCGACCCACCGTGGTCGGGGGTGAAGCGCGTCACAACACGAACTTTTAACAAGTTCCAAATCATACCAGAATACACTGCAGTCGTCCAAACTCACCCAAACCTTGTCGTTCGGACTAGACATCCACACGGGGAGTGACGACGACCTGCAAACCGGCTGTCTCGAATCACGACGTATCCGCAACGAAACCAACCGCCTCGACCGACAAGGCGGTGACTGGAGTGACATCAAATCAACTGTCGTGGATAACGCGAACCACGTCAAAAACACCAGTCAACTCATCGTTGACAAGGCACTGGGGGAAATCGAAACGTACCACGACAACAAAGACGACGATGGGGGTCGGCCATACCCCTACATCGACGGGATGTACCCGATGGTGATGAACCACGAAGAAGGCTACCGCCTATTCCCCGAAAATGGTGGGTTAATTCGGTTCCGAGTCACGGCCACGAGAGGCACCCACGTCAAAGGTGAACTCCGTGGCAGCCCCGACCACTTCGACCGACTCCAGACAGCGTTCAACGACGATGAGTGGCGGGTTGGAACGGCTGAAGTTGTTCACAAACACGACGAGTGGCGGCTCCACGTTACCGTCACACACGAGACGCATCGAGTGGCCAACAAAGTCGATGCAGATACGATTGTTGGCGTGGATGTGAACGAGGACTGCATCGCTCTCGCTGCGATGAGTCGTGACGGCGCAATAAAGGACTCAGTAGTGTTTGAGTATCCGTCGGTGAAAGAACAGCGCCACGAGTTTTTCACCAAGCGAAAGCGGATGCAGAAAGCAGGACAGACCGCGTTCGAGACGGTCGTTCAAACTGAAGAACGCGACTATGTTCACGACTGTCTGCACAAAGTATCGCGTCGAGTAGTTGAATGGGTGTCGCAGTTCACGAACCCGCTTTTTGTCTTTGAAGACCTCAAAGACATGCGAGACTCCATCGACTACGGAACGCGAATGAACCGTCGCCTCCACTCACTGCGTTCGCTGCACTCCAAAACATGGTGTCGTACAAAGCTGCGTGGGACGGGATTCCCTCTGACGAGGTTGACCCTGAGTACACGAGTCAGCGATGCCCGAGAACGGAGTGCCAGCACACTGAACGAGGGAATCGCCACAAGAAACGGTTCAAGTGCGAGAAGTGTGGTTTTCAAGACCACGCTGATAGGAAGGCGGCGGTGTGCGTTGTGCAGAACTGGTTAGACGAAGAAACTGGAAATGTGCCGTCTCTCAACAAGCTTCCCCGCGTGAAGAAGATGAGACGGGCGGCATCGGGGGCTGGTGGAGGCCCCGACTCTCACGGAGCAATTTACGCTTCGGGTGTTCACCGACACGGAACGTCGGCGCAAGACTCTCAGAGTCAAGCGCGAGAGGAATTAAAGACCGTTGCCTCAGCTGTGCAGGACTAAACACGGACGCCCCGCGCCACCGTGCGCGGGGTACTTCACGTCGTTCGATATATGTCTCTCAGTCGAAATGAAATCAGAATCTGCTGCTTGCCGAGAGGGTGGCATGGGGTCATTTGTTGGTGGTCACCATACTAGTAAGGTTGTACTCTTTTTATGTAACCGTACTGCTGGACTAATGTATTCATGTTAGAGGCGATAGCGGGTGATATAGCGACGCTAGCACAGTTCGAACTGATCCTCGAAATGACGCAGACGGACGTTTATAACGAAATCATCGACGACCAGTTGCTTAACCTGTCGCTTTGGGTTAATATCGCGCTGGCTGGGTTGTCGATCCTCCTGTTCGTCTATATGGGACGTAACGTCGAGGATCCACGGTCACAGCTGATCTTCGTGGCGACGCTGATGGTCCCGCTTGTTTCCATCTCCAGTTACACCGGGCTTGCATCCGGGTTGACGATGAGTTTCGAGACAATGCCGGCGGGGCATGCACTCGCGGGCGAGGAAGTACTGAGCCTGTGGGGCAGATATCTCACGTGGGCACTGTCGACGCCGATGATCCTACTTGCCCTCGGATTGCTGGCCGGATCTAACATTACGAAGATATTCACCGCCATAACCGCAGACATCGGGATGTGCGTGACCGGCCTCGCCGCCGCGCTGACCACGTCCTCGCACGGCCTGCGATGGTTCTGGTACTTCATCAGTTGCATGTTCTTCGTGGCCGTGCTGTACGTGATCCTCGTCGAGTGGCCGGAGGACGCTGAAGCCGCCGGGACAGCCAGCATCTTCAACACGCTGAAGTTGCTGACTGTCGCGATGTGGCTCGGTTACCCGATCGTCTGGGCGCTCGGTGCCGAAGGCCTCGCAGTCATCGAGAGCGTTGCCCTCACGTCCTGGGCGTACTCGCTCCTCGACATCGTCGCGAAGTACATCTTCGCGTTCTTGCTGCTGAACTGGGTTGCAACCAACGAGTCGGTTATCGCAAACATGCCGTCGCTCAGCAGCGAGTCGACCAGCGGTGCCGCCCCGACTGACGACTGACATCCGTCGCCGACCCGCAGTTCGTCCTTTTTTATGCGACAACACCAACAGTAACCCATGACCGGTAGGACAATTCCGACTGCACGGGGTGTCGTCGATGCCGTCTCCGGAACCCGCCTCGACGGCCCCGTTCGGCTGGCGCTCCTTCCAGGGTGGCTCACGCTCGTCATCGCGTCGGTCGCCGTCTCGGTGCTCGGGAGCGATATTCCGCTGTCGATACAGCTTCTTCCGCTGTTCGTGAGTGCACTCCTGCTTGGGCTTCCGCATGGCGCGGTCGACCACCTCGTCGCTCCCCGCGCAAAAGGCACCGGGCTGACGACCCGCTCGATGGCCGAGGTCGGCGTAGTCTACGCGCTCCTCGGCGGCGGCTACGCCATAGTCTGGATCCTCTCCCCCGTAGTTGCGTTCGTATTTTTTATTCTACTCACCTGGTTCCACTGGGGGCAGGGCGACGTCCACCCGCTGCGTGAAATCGTGGGAGCCGACCACGTTCGCGGCTTCGGCGGGACGGCACTGACCGCGCTCGTTCGCGGCGGCGCGCCGATGCTCGTGCCCCTCGTCGCGTTTCCCGGCGAGTACCGGCGCGTCGCTGGCTGGATCGTCGGTGTCGTCGACCCCGGTGCGGTCTCCGCGCTCGATCCCGTATTCACCGCGGAGGCTCGGCTTTTAGTCGGACTGGGCTACGGGCTTCTCGTCGTCGCAACGCTCGCTATCGGGCGGATCCGCGCGAGCAACGACCGTGGCTGGCGGATCGATGCCGCCGAGACCCTGCTGTTGGTTCTGTTCTTCACAACGGTGCCGCCACTGCTTGCGATCGGTCTGTACTTTTGCTTCTGGCACTCGCTGCGGCATATCGTCCGCTATCTCCTGCTCGACGACGATATCGAAACGGCGATTTCCCGCGGCGCGGTGCGCAGGCCCCTTGTCCGGTTCACCCGGGACGCGCTTCCGCTGACCCTGCTCGCGCTCGTGTTCGGCGTCGGATTCGTGGCGTTTCTGCCCGAAGCGAGTACCGACCCGGAGAGCCTGATGGGTGTCTATCTGGTCTTCATCGCCGTGTTGACGCTCCCGCACGTCGCCTTCGTCTCCCTGCTCGATCACTACGACGGCTTCTGGCGGCGGTGAGGACACGCCGATACCGCAACCGCTAATTCAGATCGCCGGAAACTCGCCTGCGTGAACGAACGAGACGGGACGCGAGTCGATCTTCACGTGAAGATGCTCGACGATGCAATCGTCGACCGGGCGAAAGACTGTGGGATCGACGTGCTGGTGTACGCACCGCATTTCAAGTCGCTCCCCGAAATCGAGCGCCGAGCGAAGCGGTACTCCGACGACGAACTGCTGGTCGTCCCTGCCCGCGAGGTGTTCACTGGCAACTGGACGAACCGCAAACACGTTCTCGCGATAGGCCTTTCCGACCCGATCCCCGACTTCATTCCGCTCGACGCCGCGATGGCCGAACTCGAACGGCAGGACGCTACGGTCGTCGTCCCGCATCCGGAGTTCCTGACTGTGGGGCTGACCGAAGGGAACATTGTCGACTATCGAGATACTATCGATGCGATCGAAGTGTACAACCTGAAACACTGGTCCCGACACACCGCTCGCGCCCGCGAGATCGCCGAAACGGTCGACGTGCCGGTGACTGGATCGTCCTACGCACATCTCGCCGGATCCGTAGGCGCCGCGTGGACAGCCTTCGAGCGCAATATCGACACCGCGACAGACCTGTGTGCGGGATTGCAGGAGGGAGTACCTCGACAGGTCTGTCGGCGAACGGGTCGGCGTTACCGCCTCCAGTCAGCGGCGGAGTTCGCACATCTGGGCTGGGAGAACACGTGGACAAAGTTCGATCGGATCGTGCTGTCGGGGCCCGAGCCAACAGCGCCGACACAGCCAGTGTACGACGGTCGGTTCGACAACGTTGCCGTCTATTAGATACCGAGCGACTGTCGGGCGGCGTCGAGCGCCATCAGCGGCACGTCGTAGATGATGAGCGCTGCCACGACGAGTTCCCCAACAGTGACGATCAGGGTCATCAGTGTCGAGCGGTTGCTGCTCACGGCGACGCCAATCGGGAGCCCGAACTCCTCCTTCCAGAGCGGATAGAACAGCGCGATGCCGCGCTTGCTCCCGGCGATATCGAGCACGTAGTGTGTCAGGACGCCGATCCAGACGTACTGGAGGTTGCCGCCGAAAAAGTACGGAAACGCGACGAACAGACCCAGTATCGGGAGGTTATGCAGGGTCTTCCGGTGTTTCCCGAAGTCGGTGTCGACGTCCGGAAACAGCGCGCCGAGCGTGACCGGGATGCCGACTGCAACCATCGTGAGAAACGTCGTTTCGTCGCCGGACGGTTCCAGCAGGTAGGCGAGACCGATGCTCAGAAAGATACCGTTGAGGACGTGTCCTTTTTTATTCATTCGTGGGTGGGCGTTGCTTCCTCTCGGCTCTCATGCTGGATGATACTTTCCCTTTGTGGAGACGTACTGGCCACTCGTTCACGACTCCGTCCGGACCTCCATGAGGACGTCCTCGAGCGCCTGTCGGGCCGTCGCAGCACGGACTGCGGCCCGGTCGCCGTCGAACTCGTACCGGGAGACGGTGGTGTACGAGTCGTTCGTCCCCCACGGTGCGGCGTACGCGACTCCGATAAACACGGTTCCGACCGGCGTCTCCTCTGTCCCCCCGTCGGGGCCGGCGACGCCGGTTACGCCGACGCCCCAGGTGGTGTCTGCGGTATCACGAACGCCACTCGCCATCTGTTCGGCGACCGGTTTGCTGACCGCGCCGTGCTGGTCGAGCGCCTCGCGGTTGACGCCGAGAAGCTGTCGTTTGGCGTCGTAGGCATAGGTGACGAGCGACCGGTCGAAGTAATCACTGGAGCCCGGTACTGCGGTGAGCATCGTTCCGATCAGTCCGCCAGTGCACGATTCCGCCGCGGCGATGGTGCCGTTGCGCTCGCGGAGCGCGTCGCCGAGTTCGTCGACGAGTTCGGTTTCGGTCGGCTGGAGTTCGTCTTCCGGTTCGTTCATGTCGGTGGGTCGGTCGGCTTCCTCTTGAATCCACGCCGTCTCGAAAGACACACCTATCATGGCTCGAACCGATCCCTATGGAGAACGAGCGGCCGCTGTTCTTTCAGGTCATGGCGTACGCCGATCAGTCGGACCAGGACGTGATCAGTATGGTGAGCGGCAGTCCGGACTGGGAGGCACCCGCCGTGCTCCGCGATGGACTCAGGGAGTACGCGGGCGGGGAGCCGTCGACGTTTCAGTACCAACCCAGCGAGGGGCTGACGAAGCTTCGTGCCGAAATCGCCGAGCGCCGGGGGGTCGACATGGAGCGCGTAGTCGTCACGAACGGCGGCGCGGAGGCGAACTATCTCGCGATGGCGGCGGCGATGGAGCGCAAGCGCGGTGACGAGGTGTTGCTCACTGATCCCGTCTACCCGTACTATCCACAGAAAGCCACCATGCTGGATGGCACTCCCCGGTACGTCCCCGTCGCCGAAGACGGCTCTCTCGATCCGGCACGGGTCCGTGAGGCCGCCAGCGAGGACACTGCGATGATCGTTGTGTCCACGCCGAACAACCCCACCGGCGCCGTCTACGACGAGGCGACGATGCGCGAACTCGTGGCGATAGCCGAGGACGTCGACGCGCTGTTGATCAGCGACGAAGTGTACGACCATTTCGATTACTCCGGGACGTTCACGAGCGCGCTATCTATCGACTCCGCACATCGGATCGTCACCAACTCCTTCTCGAAGTCACTCGCGATCACGGGCTTTCGCGTGGGCTACACCGTCCTTCCGGAGCAGCTGGTCGACGACGTAAAAACGCGACACATGCTGGTCAACGTGGCCGGGAGTCGCCCTGCCCAGTACGCCGTCCTGCAGGCCCTACAGGAGACCGGGACGGAGTACTACCGGAAGAACCGCGAGCGGATGCAGGCACGGATCGAGGCGTTCACCCGCGGTCTGGATCGTGCAGGTGCCGAGTACACGACGCCCGAGGGGGGGTTCTACGTGCTCGCCCGCTTTCCCGACTTTCCGGGGACACTCGCGAACGTCGAGCAGTTGATCGATGACACCGGCGTTGCGGGGATGCCCGGCGAGGCCTTTGGCGGCGCACGCGAGGAGTGGCTACGGTTCGCGCTGCTGTCGCCCCGCGCCGAGGAGGCGGCCGACCGACTCGGAGAGTACTTCGCCTAGCACAGCCCTCTCGGGGTAGTCGGACTACGGGTCGGCACTGCTGACCCTTCGCGTCCGCGTGCTCTGGTCGCCCGATCACATATAAACCGACGAGTACACAAGTCCCCGCGCGGTAGCGCCAGCCATGAGTAGTATCGACGTCGAGGCGGTCGACGAGGTCGAGGAGGAGTCCGAAGAGCCGGCCAATGAAGACGTTGCGCCCGTGGATGACGGCGATATGCAGGTAGACGTCGAATCCCGAGCGGAGATCGCACCCGAGACGCCCGAGTACGTCCTGTACGGCGGCAAAGGCGGCGTCGGGAAGACCACGATGGCGGCCGCGACCGCGCTGGCTAGCGCCGAGTCCGGGACGAAGACGCTGGTCGTCTCGACCGATCCGGCCCATTCGCTCTCCGATACGTTCGAGACCGACATCTCGCCGCGCCCGGAACGCGTACGCGAGAACGTCCCGCTGTATGCCGCCGAAATCGACCCCGACGACGCGATGGAGGACAACGCCGCGATGTTCGGTGGCGGCGACCCTGCTGGCGGTCCCGAGATGGGTGCAGATGCGGGCGGAGAGGGCGGCATGGGCGGTCTCGGTGACATGCTCGGCGGCGAGGGGCCGATGGACATGCTGATGGGCGGATCGATGCCCGGATCCGACGAGGCGGTTGCCATCCAGAAGCTGATCGAGTACATGGACGACCCGCGATTCGACCGGGTCGTCGTCGACACCGCGCCGACGGGTCACACCCTGCGACTGCTGGAACTGCCGGAGATCATGGATACGATGGTCGGCCGAATCGTCGCCCTGCGCGAACGCTTCAGCGGGATGCTCGACGGCGTCAAGGGGATGTTCGGCGGCGAGGAGGCCACGCAGGAGGAGGGCGTCGACGAACTGCGCGAACTCAGCGACCGGATCGAACGTCTCCGGGCGACGCTGCGGGACCCCGCACAGACCGACTTCCGCGTCGTGATGGTGCCCGAGGAGATGAGCGTCCTCGAGAGCCAGCGTCTCATCGACCAGCTAGTGGAGTTCGAGATTCCCGTCGAGACGGTCGTCGTAAACAAGGTGATGGAGGACCTCGCGGACGTGACAGACGCGGTCGATGCCGACCAGTTCGTCACGCCGAACCTCGACAGTTGCGAGTTCTGCCAGCGCCGCTGGGACGTTCAGCAGGACGCCCTGCAGTCGGCCCAGGACGTGTTCCGCGGGCACGACATCAAGCGCGTCCCGCTCTTTGCCGACGAGGTACGCGGCGAACGGATGCTCAGGATCGTCGGGCAGTGTCTGGCCTGATCAGACGAACCTGAAGACGAGTGCCCACTGACGTGCCGGTGTAAAAGGATCGAAACCTACTTTCTCGACGCCCCTGATGGCCAATCATGACGACTGCGGTCTACTTCGACCTCGACGGGACGCTGCTCGAATACAGCAGCCCATTCGCGGAGCTATTTACACGAACGGTTCCCACCGACGCCAGCGAGGACATGATCGAAACCTACTCCAGAAACGTGCTCGCAGGAATCAGCCAGAGTGACGAAAGACCCTACGAACAGGCGTTCGATGCGGTTCGTGTCGAGTACGACCTCGACGTTGATCCAGCGGCGCTTGCGAAGAAGTATATCGAGACGGAAGCCGACGCGACGCGGTTGTCGCCCTCGGTCCGCGGGCTCGTGGAAGCTATCGCAACACAGCATCCGACCGGCATCCTGACGAACGGCGACGGACGCATGCAACGGCGGAAGATCGAAACGCACGGTCTTGCCGAACTCGTCGATACCGTCATCGTTTCGGGCGAAGTCGGCACGCGGAAGCCGGACAACGGCATCTTCGAGATTGCCAGAGAGCGACTCCCCGCAGACACGTTCGTCTATATCGGCGATACGTTCGAGGAGGATATCGTTCCCGCCCGTGAAGCGGGGTTCGAGACGGTCTACATCGGCGATGACGACCGCCCGGACGCGCCAGTGGCTGCCAGCGACATGGAGGAACTGGCCGCACTACTTCGTCCGTTACTCGACGACTGAGTGTAGGCGCTCACTACACGAACCGCCGCACAACGCCGAACAGTGCGTCCCGGATCGGATCGGGAGTAAGTCGAGCAAGCGAACTCAGTTTCCCGAACGAGCCGACCGGATAGCGCGAGTTGGGATCCGGGCTGTTCGCCGCTTCGAGAATCGTCTCCGCGACCTGTTTCGCCTCGACGGACCCGAACCCGCCGCCCCCGATCAACTGGGTGTCCTCGATCACCGAGTAGAACCAGTCGTACGCGCCCGAGCGCTCCAGCGCTTCCGTCCTGGACTGCACGTTGTCGCTGAACGAGGTGTTCACCGGTCCCGGTTCGACCAGTGCGACATCGATATCGAACGGCTCGACCTCGGGGCGGAGCGCGTCGCTCATCGCTTCGAGCGCGAACTTCGAGCCAGCGTAGACGCCGCCACCGGGATGCGAGACCCGGCCAACGACGCTGGAGACGTTGACGATGGTTCCGCGCTCGCGCTCGCGCATGTGCGGGAGGACGGCCCGGGTCAGCCGATGTGGCCCGTAGACGTTGACGTCGAACTGCTCGTGGACGACCTCGGTTGGGACCTCCTCGATCGGTCCCATCTGCCCGTAGCCGGCGTTGTTGACCAGCGCGTCGACCCGGCCGGTCTCGCTGATAACTCGCTCGACGACCTGGCGTACCTGGTTGACGTCGGTGACGTCCAGAGTCGCCGTCTCACAGCCAGCCTCACCGAGGTCAGCGATATCGTCGGTGTCGCGTGCGGTGGCGTAGACTCTCCACCCGTCGTCGTCGAGAAAGGCCTTCGCGGCCTCGCGTCCGATCCCCGACGAACAGCCCGTGATGAGCACCGTCTTCAGTCGGCCGCCCTCCTGCGGCGGCGTTTCGCTCGTCTCGTCGTCTCGCGTATCGGCCATATACCTCAATTATCAGCCAGGTAATTAAGCATAGGAGAAATCTCCGCAGGGTCGGGCCGACATTCACTCCGTGATCAGGGACTTCGCCTCCTCGGCGTAGGCATCGGCGCGACGCGTCGGTTCGGGAAGCTTGTAGCCCTCGGTGAGTGCCAGCACGAGGTCGGTCACCGTGTCGTTGCTCACCCGATGGCCAGGGCTGACGTACAGCGGGTTGATGTGTCTGTCGGGCGAGTCGTACTGGCGGGTCTGGAGGGCGTGGCCGATCACCGTCCCGTCCGGGGCAGTCACGCTGTCGTCGGCCTCGATGGGAACGCGCTCGCCTTCGGGCAGTCCCTCGACGGACTCGGTCGGCGTCCCACAGAGCAGGTTCTTCGCGACGCCGATGCTGGGGAGGTCCAGAACGACGCCCATGTGTGTGGCGATTCCGGCCTCGCGAAAGTGGATGCGCCCGCTCCCGTCGAACAGGACGAGGTCGGGGTCGACGGAGAGACGCTCGAAGGCGTCGAGAATCGGCCCGCCCTCGCGGAACGCAAGCAGGCCGGGAACGTACGGGATCGAGAGGTCAGTGACGGCGTAGACGCGCTCTACAACCTCACCGCCCCGAGAAACGACGATCGCACTGATCGCCCGGTCGTCCAGAAACGCCTGATCGACGCCGGCGACGAGCGGCAGTTCCTCGCCGAGTACCGACAGCGGGCCGTCGGTGATCGCCGCCGGATCGAACTCCAGGTCGTCCGTGAACGTCGCCGCGGCGGCGATTTCGCGTTGCTGGGCCTTCATCTCCTGACGGCTACTGTCGGGATCGGGAGCGAGGTCGGGACGGGCGAGCGTTGCGGAGTCGGACATCCGTCTTTCAGAAGCGTCCGCGTCCGGGGCCGCCGGGGCCGCCCGGACCACCGGGGCCGCCACCGCCGCCGCCCAGTTGAAGCTGGTTCGGCGTCCGGATCTGTCCTTTCACGTAGTTGCCGTAGGCCAGGCCGACAGCAAGCCCGATCAGGTGCGCAACGTGTGCGACGCCGCCGCCGACGCCCGGCGCGCTGGCCGCGAATATGGAGTAGCCGGCGAACAGCACCGTCAGCAGCCAGATCGGCATCGGGATGATGAAGTAGACGTACACCTTCAGGCTGGGGTTCAGAATCGTCAGGACACCCATGATCGCCAGCGCCGCGCCGCTTGCGCCGAGGACGGGAACGGCGTTACCCATGAGCAGCCCGATTCCGATCTGTCCGAGTCCGGCGAGGATGCCACTCACGATGAACAGCACGGCGAAATCGCGCGATCCGACGTAGTTCTCGACCAGCCGGCCGAAGAAGTAGATCACGATGCTGTTGACCGCGATGTGGAAGAGGCCGCCGTGCGCGAAGATGGAGGTGACCCACGTCCAGACGTACAGCGGGTTGGCCGGATCGAGCGTAAAGAGCGCCTGAAACAGGCCGAGATCGTAGATGCCCGGGTTCCCGGTGATGCCGGTGAACGTCTGGACGACTAGCTGTGCGGCGAACGTGACCCACATCAAGACGAGGAACACGAAGGTCATATTGCCGCGGAAATAGCCGAGCGGGCCGCCCGGTCCCGTGTTGATCCCGAGCCGTTCGGTCAGGCTCTTCGAACTGGTCGAGTCCTCGACGGTGTCGTCGAAGCCGCTGTCGAAGACGCCGTCTGGATCGTTCCACTGGGTGAGGCCCGGACAGTCGTGATTTTCCGGTAGACGATGCTCCGGACAGAACGTGCCGCCGCACTCGCTACAGTTGTACGGCATGTTCTCTTCGCGCCCGCACACGTCGCATTTCGCCATTTGATACACCTTCGGGCGGCCGTCAAAAGGGGTTTGCGGTCCGACGGGCTTCGCGGTTGGTCCGGAGGGATTCGGTTACCGGAGCCGAACGTTCGGAACGTCCGACCGATCGCAGTTCATGGCTCGCCGTGGGTTTTTGATCGTCGACGCCTCACCTACGACCATGCAGGAGTACCAGCGCAAGCAGCTCATCGAGCGCGTCGACCGGGAGGGGTCGACGGTCGGCGCGGAGATCCCGGAGCAGATCTCCGTGCAGGGCGAAGAGATCGACCTCCACGAGTTCGTCTTCGAGATCAAGCGCCGCGACACGTTTCCGGAGAGCGAACGCGAGCGCGTCGACCGGGCGAAAAAGAACCTGCGGCGCGAACGGCTCCAGCGCCGCCAGCGGATCGAGGAGGGCGAGATAACGTTCGAGGAGGGGGAACGAATTGCCCGGAGCATCGTCGGGATCGATCGGGCTCTCAACGCCCTGGAGAGTCTCGAACCCACTGACCTCGAACGCGAGGAGATGGCTCAGGAGGCCGCAGACAAGAAACGCTGGATGTCCTTCCTCAAGCAGGCGCTTGGCCACGAGGATTCGAGTTCGGGACGGCTCGGTAGTACCGGGAGGGGCCGATGACCCCCGACGAGGAGGTCGCCGCCGAGCTAGAGGCCATGGCCGATCTGCTGGAGGCCAAAGACGTCGAGTACAAGCCCCGCGCCTACCGTCGTGCAGCCGAGAACATCCGCGAACATCCTGCGTCCGTGTCGGACCTCGCCAGGGAGGGTGTCGAGGGGCTCGAAGAGATCGACGGCGTCGGCGACGCCATCGGCGCGAAGATCGTCGAGTACACCGAGACGGGGCAGATCGAGGAGCTAGAGGAACTTCGCGGCGAGATGCCCGTCGAGATGGACGCGCTCACGCGGGTCGAGGGCGTCGGTCCAAAGACCGTCGGAACGCTCTACCGCGAACTCGGCGTCCAGACCCTCGCCGACCTGGACCGGGCCGCCCGCGAGGGCAAGATCCAGGCGGTACGCGGCTTCGGCGCGAAGACCGAGCAGAACATTCTGGAGAACATCGAGTTCGCTCGCACCGCCCGCGAGCGTGAACTGCTCGGCGACGGCCGCCCGCTTGCTGACGTGCTCGTCGAGTATCTCGCCGACAGCAAGCCGGTCGACCGCCTGCGAGTTGCCGGGTCGATCCGGCGCTGGCGCGCGACAGTCGGTGACGTGGACGTGCTCGTCGGGGGCGACGACAGCGAGGCGGTTCTCGATGTCTTCACCGACTGGGAGCGCGTCGACTCGGTCATCGAATCGGGCGAGAGCAAGGCGAGTGTCAGAGCGGGCGGCGGCGTCCGCGTCGATCTCCGGGTCGTCGTCGACAGCGAGTTCGGCAGTGCATTGCAGTACTTCACCGGCAGCAAGGATCACAACGTCCACCTGCGCAACTACGCGCTCGACCGGGAGATCAAGCTCAACGAGTACGGCGCGTTCGACGTTTCGGCGGTCGACGACCCCGACCGGGACCAGCGCGTCGGCGAGCGGATCGCCGGAGAGACCGAGGCCAGCATGTACGAGGCGCTGGACCTGCCGACGATACCGCCGGAACTCCGCGAGGACCGCGGCGAGATCGAGGCCGCGGCGGCGGGCGAACTCCCCGACCTCGTGACGGAAGCCGATATCCGCGGCGATATCCACACGCACACCGACTGGTCGGACGGCGGGTTCGCCATCGAGGAGATGGTTGCGGAGGCCGCCGCGTTCGGCCACGACTACCTCGCGGTCACCGATCACGCGAGCGGCCCGGGCATCTTCGGCAACACCGGCCTCGACGACGAGGAACTGATCGAGCAGGTCGACGCGGTACGAGCGGTCGCGGAGGACGCCGATATCGACGTGCTGACCGGCGTGGAGGCGAACATCGACGCCGACGGCGGGCTCTCGGTAGGCGAGGACGCAGTGGACGCGCTCGACGTGATTGTCGCCTCGCCACACAGCGCGCTCGACGCCGACATGGGGCCCGCGACCGAACGGCTCACGACGGCGATGGAACACCCGGCGGTAGACGTGTTGGGCCATCCTCACGGCCGTCTGCTCAATCAGCGCGCAGGCCTCGACCTCGACGTGACGGATCTGGCCGCCGTGGCCGCCGAGCAGGACGTCGCACTCGAAGTCAACAGCAACCCCGCGCGCCTGGATCTGTGGGGCCGCCCCGTTCAGGTCGCCGTAGAGGCCGGCGCACCCATCGCTATCAACACCGACGCTCACGGCCCCGGCGAGTTCGGCAACGTCAGATACGGCGTCCACACCGCTCGCCGTGGCTGGGCCGAGGCGGCGGACGTGCTCAACACGTGGCCGATAGAGGAGCTTCGAAACTTCATTCACTGACTCAGATGGCACGCTTTCTGGTCGACGCGATGTGCGGTCGCCTGCCGCCGTACCTCCGGCTCTGCGGTCACGACGCCGTCTACGCGCCCGACCGGGGGCTCGAAGCGGACGACGCAGTGCTCGCGGCCGCCGACGCGGAGGACAGGATCATCCTGACGCGTGATCAGGCGCTTGCCGACCGCGCCGACGAGGCCGTCCTCTTGACGGTCCGGGACACGGAGGGCCAGCTATCCGAACTGGCCGATGCGGGGATCGATCTCACGCCCGCCGAGACGCCCACCCGGTGTGGCCAGTGTAACGGCCCCCTCGAGGCAGTCGAAACGTTCCGGCCGGACTTCCCGGAGTACGTCCCCGACGAGCTACCGAAACCGGGCGAGAAGGAGACGCTCTGGCGCTGTCGCTCCTGTGGACAGTACTTCTGGAAAGGGAGCCACTGGGAGCGGATGGTAGAAACGCTCGAATCTTAACGGTTCGGCTGCCACTCGTCGCAGGCGTCCATGTCGTCCATGACCTGCTCGTTGTAGCCGCAGTACGGCTGCATGCCGTTCGAGGAGTTGACGTATCGGAAGTGCCTGCAGTTTCCGCAGTACGTGTCGCCGACGTTCTTCGAGGGACTCGACTCCGAGGAGGGAGCGTCGTCGTCGAGCGGCGAACTGATGTCGGAGGCGGCTGCCCCCCCGTCGCTGGCCGTGCCCGAGGAACCGAAGCCGCCGCTGGTATCGTTCGTTTCCCGTGTCGAACTGCTCGTCGACGAGCCGTACGTCCCGGGAGTACGACCCGACTGGTCCGCGCTCTGGCTCTGTTCTGCTCCCCGCGTCACGTTTTTCTGTGGTGTTTCGGACCGGTTCGTCTGCGTCTCGACCTCACCGTCCGGCGTCCCGCCGAGCATGCCGACGCCGCCGAGGCCGCCAGAATCGACCGACGAGCGGTCGACTTCGACGATGCGCGTCTCGCCGCTCTCGGTTCGGACCTCCAGCGAGACGGTGCCGCCGGGGTCGTTGCGCTCTTTGAAGTTTGCGATGCCGACGAACAGACAGCCGAGCGTGATCATGATCCCGAGGAAGTACACGCCCAGCACGTACGGCGTCAGGTTCTGGTTGTAGCCCGCCCAGTCGGTCGGATAGGCGTGCCAGAACAGCGCGACGCCGAGGACGGCGATGCTCGCGCCGATCACCGAGGCGGCGCGGAGTCGATCACTTGCTGGTAGGATCGTCGAAACGCCGAGGAGTATCGCCGGAACGCCGAGGCCGGCCAGTATGCCGCCGATAAGGTTCGGCGTGAACTCCCCCTCGATGCCGAACACAGCGGCGAGGCCGGTCGTCGCGACGAGCATTGCAAGGACGGTCAGCACCGCTCCCGCGAGAAACAGCCCGGTGCCGACGTAGAGCCGCCGGACGTCCCCGACCTCCCCGACGTGGCCTTCGTAAACGTCCGCGAGGCTAGACATGTGCATGGTGTTGTAGCCCCTGCTACATAACAGTACGTCAGACATTCCGTTCTCGGCCGTTCCGGTGCCGTCAAGTATTGGCGTTCGGCGCGGCCGGTGAAAAGAAGGCCATCAAACGATCCAGTGGTAGTGCGGGAGTCGGCGAAACGAAAAACATAATCGCAGGGGCCCAGAACGTCGAGGTATGTCAGACGACGAAACGGAGGATGAAGCACCTGCCGTTGAACTGGGCGACGAGACACCCCTCAAGGGTGCGCCCCTCGCCCGTCCCGCGTCGCGGCTTACCTGGCCGCTCCAGCAGAGCGAGGTCATTCGCCGCGAGGGTGAAACGGAGATCAGAACTCCGGACGGCCCACAGACGCTCGAAACGCTCCTCGGCGACGTCGAGACGACCTACTTCCAGAGCCGACAGGAGTTCCTCGACGACGTCGAGGCCGTCATCGGCGACGGTCCCGTCGCAACCAACTGATACGGTGTGACCGAACTCGCGAGCACAGCCAGACGAACGGTGATGTCGCTCTCCTGGATACAGCGGGCGTTTCTCGCCGCCGGAGGCCTACTTCTACTCTACGAGTACTGGTCGACCGGCGGCCTCTCCGAGCGTGTCGTCCGCGACGTTCTCGTCTTCATCGTCGGCCCCTTGCTGGTGGGTCTTTCACACGGCCGCCGAATCGGCTGGCAGGTCGACCGGACGGCGATCAGAAACACCCTTCTGCTTGCGGCGTTCGTCCTGCCGTTTTACATCGTTGGCTCGACCCTGCCCAGCATCCGCTCGTTCTACCCGATGTGGCACACTACGCTGGCGCTGGGCGAGTTCGTCCCCCACGCCGTCCAGCTATTCTTGCTCGCGCTGGCGACCGAGACCTACTTTCGGGGACTGCTCTGTGTCGGCGTCCGGGAGATCGGATTCAAAGCCGTGTTCATCAGCCCCGTCGTCTACGCCCTGTTGCACGCCGGGAAGCCGCCGGTCGAGTTTCTGCTCTCGGGGCCGACCGACGTGCTCTTCGGTAGCGTCGATTACTACAGCGAGTCGATCCTGCCGTCGGTCGTCGCCCACGGCGCTGGACTGGTGTTGCTCGATTGGCTGGTCCTGCGCGAGCCATTACTGCCTCCGGAACTCGTGCTCCGGGCGCTCAGGTGGCTTCCGGTCCCGCTGTGACTGTCTTGCGCGATACGTACTGTTTTATCCGCGTAGCCAGTAGGAGATGTATGACGCTCCCGTACGATCCACAGCAACTGGACTCCGACGATATCGGCGAGAAACGTGCGACTCTCGAGATGGACCACGAGGAAGCGATCGATCACGTCCGCGAGATCTGTGTGGACGCCGGCTTCGGCGTCCCGGTCGAGTTCTCCCCGTCCGACATGCTCAACGAGAAGGTCGACGCCGACCGCGACCCCTACTACGTCCTCGGAGCCTGCAATCCGGCGATTGCGGACCGCGCGCTCGGCGTCACGAAGTCGATCGGCGGACTCTTCCCCTGCAACATGATCGTCTGGGAGGAGGAACCGGGCACGCAGACCGTCTACCACGTCTCGATCATGCGGATCGCCCGGCTTTCGGGCATGGTGCCGCCCGAGAGCGAGGAGTGGGACAGTATTCTCGACGATACCGGCGAGATGGTCGACGGCGTGTTCGCGAAGATCGAAGCGACCGACTGAGTCTCACTCGAAAGCCACGACGAACTCACCATCATCTAGTAGCCCGGGTAGCTGAGCGACTAGCTCGTCGGGGGCTCTCCCCTCCGGCCCGTCCACGTCGACCCTGGCGGCACCGGTCTCGTCGACGCCGTATACGATGCCACGGAATCCCAGATCGGCGGCCCACTCGTTGCCATCCTCGTCGACCCCGCCGGTCGCTCCGCCGGCGTAGTACAGGTAGACAACGGTCGTCTCGCCGTCCCAATCGAGCGTATTGCGCTCCTCGACGTTGTATGCGAAGCCGATGATGTCGTCCGAACTCCCGCAGAGGGCGTCGTGTCGCACGTACGCCGCCTCGAACGATTCGACGTACTCGAGGACGTCCTCGTCGCTGAACGACGACGGCGCATCGGGGTACGGGATCGTCCCCACTGTCTCTTTCTCCTGCGTCTCGTCGCCGCGCTCGACGGTGATCGTCTCGGAGTCCTGCTCGCACTCCGGTCGGGTCGGTTCGCCGTCGAATCGGTCACGGATCCGGTCCTCGTCGGGCGTCGATTCGTTGCCGTTCTCCTCGTTCCCGTTTTCAGCAGCGGGACTGCGAGCGCCCTCGCCCAGACAGCCAGCGAGCGCGGCGGTCGTGCCGAGCGCGGCCAGTAGAGATCGCCGTCTCATACCCGGCACTTTCCGGGACCGGAATATTATAGATACCGTAGGCTCAAACAGGCGCTTCACTCTCTCGGACGCCTCGACTGTGCCCGCTCAGAAGTCGCTCAACTGCGACTGGATCCCCGCCACCATATCGGATTTCCGACGCAGGGCCCCGATCGAGATCGGCAGTTGTGACTCCAGTCCCTTGATCCCCTCCCGGAACGACTCCGCGGTGGCGTGCTCGCCCGCGAGCGATGGCGGTATCTCCGCACCAGCCACCTCCCGTCCGGCGTCGGGATCGAACGCGTTGCGAACGCTCTCTCGGATCTGCCAGACGCCGACCGGGGCCCAGTACTCGTCGGTGACCTCACGCAGGACGAGACACTTCGCCTGGCGGCCCTCCTCGGCGAGATGTTCGAGGACGCCGAGGCGGGCGGCGTAGTACGCGCCGGCGGTCTCGTCGACGTAGCCCGTCCGGCCCTCGTAGCCCTCCGAGGCGCTGGCGAGCCAGTAGCCGGAGTCGACAGTCGGGTTCCAGACGCTGCCCGGTGCTTTCATCTCGACCAGTTCGTACTCCCACTGGCCGGGCGTGAGGACGATCCAGAAGCGATTGCCCATGAACTCGTTGTACCAGATCTGGGTCTCGTCGATGCTCGTGGCGTTGCGAAGCGTCCCCCGGAGATACTTCCCGATGGTATCGTCGACCGCGGTGATCGACCAGCGCGTCGGGACGAGGCGTCGGTTCTCGCCCTGTCCGAGCGCACCCGCCGAGAGTATCTCGCGGATGTCGTAGACGTCGAAGCCGCGCCGGTAGAGATACGTCATCGCACCCTCGGCCTGCCAGTCGTCGTCTTCGAGGGTCTTCTTGACCGGTCGCGGGACGTAGGGGTTCTCGGTGAGGTCGACGGAGTCGGCGGCGACGTTCGGGCCGGTCGGGGCCGCGATGTCGTCGACATCGACGCCGAGGTCCGGCCGACCGTCGAGGCCGATTTCGACGTCGACCGGACGGTCCGCGATGGCGACCTCGCGCTGTGCTCCGATCATCCCGTCCCAGGCGTCGGCGACCGAGGGGGTCGTCTGCCCGGATCGGCGTCCCGGCGCGTCCACGTCGACGGTCTGCTGGGAGTTCATCAGGCCGGTGCGGCGCTGGAAGACGTCGTCGATGGAGTAGCCCTTCTGGTACCAGCTATCGTCAGTGACGTAGTCGCCCGCGTGTTCCTCGTCGCCGACCGGCGAGAGCACGCCCGTCGAGACGGATGGGTAGTTCGAGTGCCCGACGAACACCGATGGAGACGTGCTGCCGACCATCGTGTCGTCCTGGATGACGTCCTCGAAGCGGTCCTGCACCCGGTCGAGGTACTCCGTGATCTCGTAGGACTTCTCCTCGGCGAGACGGCGACGCTCCGCACGCTCGTCGCGCTCTAGCCCGTCGATAAACTCGTCGAGGCGCATTCGCTCGTAGTTCGTGTGTCCGCGCAAAGAATCTTCGTTTCACGGATCACCTACACCCGCCGTCAACGGCGGGACTCCCTCGCTGATTTGGGTGGCAGCCACCCGCCGGTCCGACCGAGTAGTCACTGGGAATCAGCGGTCGAGAGCGAGGGAGTCGCTCCGTTCCTAGCTGTGGATGCCCATCGCTTCGATCTGCTCTTGATAGCGGTTCCGGATCGTCACTTCGGTCACTTGCGCGACGTCGGCGACTTCTCGCTGGGTCTTCTTTTCGTTACAGAGCAACGAGGCGGCGTAGATGGCCGCGGCGGCGTAGCCGGTCGGCGACTTGCCCGAGAGGAGTCCTTTCTCGGCGGTCGTTTCGATGATTTCGTTTGCTTTCGTCTGTACCTCTTCACTGAGTTCGAGTTCAGAACAGAAGCGGGGAACGTATTTTTTCGGGTCGACGGGTTTCATCTCCAGGCCGAGTTCCTGGGAGATATATCGATATGTTCGGCCGATCTCCTTGCGCTCTACCCGTGAGACCTCCGAGATCTCTTCGAGACTGCGGGGGATGCCTTCCTTCCGGCAGGCGGCATAGAGTGCACTCGTCGCGACGCCCTCGATGGAGCGCCCGCGGATGAGGTCCTCTTTGAGCGCGCGCCTGTAGATGACCGACGCTACCTCGCGTACAGAGCGGGGGACGCCGAGTGCCGAGGCCATGCGGTCGATCTCGCTGAGTGCGAACTGCAGGTTTCGCTCGCCGGCATCCTTGGTTCGGATCCGTTCTTGCCACTTCCGGAGCCGGTGCATCTGGCTCCGTTTCTTCGAGGAGATGGATCGACCGTACGCGTCCTTGTCTTTCCAGTCGATGGTGGTCGTCAGTCCCTTGTCATGCATCGTCTGGGTTGTCGGAGCGCCGACGCGCGACTTCTCTTGGCGCTCCTGATGATTGAACGCCCGCCACTCCGGACCCGGATCGATCTTCTCCTCCTCGACGACGAGACCACAGTCGTTACAGACCAGTTCTCCGCGATCAGAGCTCTTTACGAGGTTGTCAGAGCTACACTCCGGACACTCCCGGACGCCCTCGCTCTCCTCCTCCCCATTCTCCGTCTCTCGTTCGCGCTCCCGCTGGCGGGTGGACCGTGTCATCGCATTTTTATAGTAGTACTACGAACATACTTAAACCCTTGGTGGGGCCCTTGAGGCTATCGGCCAGGTAGTCCCCCGCAGATTCGGCTATCCCGACGCCGTATGGTGAATACCGATAGCAGCTACTGGACCGAAACGGAAACACATATAACTCGAATAGGCTGACCTTGCGTCAATGCCAGTTCACGAGTGTGACGTCGACGAGGCGCGCGAACGGCTTCGAGAGGAGGGTGTCGAAATCGTCGATGGGAACACGGATCACGAGCAGTGGCGGGCCTCGACGGACGGCGCAACGGCAGTCGCCTACGACGAGAAGGTCGTCGTTCAGGGTTCGACCCCCGAAAAGATCGAAGCGATTCTCAGAGACGAGAGCGGTCGCGCGCACGTCTACTTCGATGGGGCCTGTCGGGGGAACCCGGGCCCAGGGTCGGTTGGCTGGGTACTCGTGAATAGCGACGGAATCGTCGCCGATGGGGGCGAGCGGATCGGAGAGACGACGAACAACCGCGCCGAGTACGAGGCGCTGATTCGGGCGCTGGAAGCCGCTGACGAGTTCGGCTTCGACATCATCGACGTCCGCGGCGATTCGGAACTGATCATCAAACAGGTCAAGGGCGAATGGTCCGCAAACAACCCCGAACTCCGCGAACTGCGGGTCACGGCCCGCGAACTGCTCGAGAAGTTCGACTCCTGGTCGCTCGAACACATACCCAGAGAAGTCAATAGCCGGGCGGACAAACTGGCAAACGAGGCGCTGGACGATGCCTGAACTACCCGCTGCTGTCGTCGAAGAAGCCGAACGGCTGACTCGGCTGGCAAGAGAAGCCAGCGTCGAGCGCGAACAGGCGGCGTACCTGTCGCGGCGGGACGACACGCTCGCGAACCACGAGTTCGAGGCCCGCGTCCGGTCGGAGGATACTCGCGACGTACTGGTTCTCTACCCGACAGAGTGGCTGGACGACGATATGATACGGCCGGACCGGATCGAGGACACCGACCGTGCCGTCGAGATTCCCCTCTCCGGGCCCGGTGATCCGGACGACTGGGACGAAGTGCGAGCCCACAACGACCGGATCGTCGAGCGCGTCCGCGAGGAACACGGGGACGTGCACGGGGACAACGCGCGGGCCCTCGCCGATTTCATGCAGAACCACTACGCGCGCCGGGTCGAGGCGGCGACGGCCGCAGAGCTATCGGAGTTTCGGACGGAGTACTATCTACGGAATGCCTGGCCGTCGGAAGAACAGAGAAGGGCCGTAGATCGGTCGATATCGCTCGTCTTCGAGACGACCGAGACGAGAGTACCGGAGTACTAGGCCGATCCGTCGACGATGGTTTGTAGCTTGGCTCCTCGTCCGTCTGTCGCCCCGAGTTTCGAGAGCGACCATTCGAGCTGTTCGAAGATAGCGTCTTCTCCGTCCGACGTAAGCTCGTACTGGTTCGTCCGTTTGTCTAGCTCGCTCTTTTCGACCAGTCCGAGTTCGACGAGTTCGTCGAGGTTCGGGTAGAGTCGTCCGTGGTTGACCTCGTCGTCGTAGTACGACTCGAGTTCGCGCTTGATAGCGAGCCCGTACATCGGCTCCTCGGAGAGTATGATCAGTATATTTCTCTGGAACGCGGTCAAATCGCGCACTGTTCCTACATCGGCAACTGTCTGTGCCTCTGACATGGCTGGACGTGAAAAAGAAGGCTGGATATTTAACACTTCTTAACCATTGTGCGATATTATTAGATTATATCTTCAGAATATTACGTGGCTGTGGCTCTGGCGTCCTCAGTACGCGGAAAGCTGACGGCGGATCACGAGACGACGTTCTCGGTTACTAGCGTCGAGAGGATCCCGAAAGTACTTTTTGGCCGCCGGAGCAGTCTACGGTGTATGACGAATCTCTGGGAAGACCTCGAAACCGGCCCGAACGCGCCGGACGAGATCTACGCAGTCGTCGAGTGTCTCAAAGGCGAGCGCAACAAGTACGAGTACGACAAGTCCGTTCCGGGCGTCGTCCTCGACCGTGTGCTTCACAGCAACGTTCATTACCCGAGCGATTACGGCTTTCTGCCCCGCTCGTACTACGACGACGAGGACCCGTTCGACGTGCTTGTCCTCGTCGAGGACCAGACGTTCCCCGGGTGTGTGATCGAGGCCCGACCGGTCGCCATGATGAAGATGGACGATGACGGCGAGCAGGACGACAAAGTGATCGCCGTGCCGACGGAAGACCCCCGCTACGACCACATCGAGGATCTGCAGGATCTGCCCGATCAGTTGCTCGACGAGATCGACGAGTTCTTTTCCACCTACAAGAACCTCGAAGCCGGCAAGGAAGTCGAGACGCTGGGCTGGGAGGACAAAGCGGCCGCCAAAGAGGCCATCGAGCACGCGATGGATCTGTACGACGAGAACTTCGACAGCCCTCGTAACTGACTGCGGTTCTTTTCACCTCTTTTCGTCCCGACAGTGCTGGCCGATACTCCGGAGTTATTCTCCGCTCCGGACCCATTCGTTATGAGCATGAGTAATTTTTTACCGATAGAGCGGGTAGTCTCAGGTGATGGCTACCAGTAATTCCGCTCCTGCCGACGTCGACGAAGGGATCAACGGTGACTCGTCGTCCGAGCGGAGTCGCCCGGAGATGTCCTTCGGAATCGACCATCTGACGGTTGTCCCGGAGAACTTCGATCCGGAAACCGGCCGAGTCGAGCAGTGATTGGTTCCCGGAGCATCCGGACCGACCGAGACGACCGCAAGGATTGACGCGATCCGTGACGAGCGGTTGCACTGACAGTGAAAAGAACCTTCTTGTAGCAGTCCAATCTAACCTATCGTATGGGTCTATTCGATCGGCTACGCGGTGACGACGTGCCGCGGGTCGCGTTTTTCGGCATCGACGGCGTGCCGTACAGTTTACTCGCGGACCGCTACGACGAGTTCGAGAACTTGGCAGCGATCGCAGAGGAAGGCGCTGGTGGACCGATCGACAGCATCGTCCCGCCCGAATCGAGCGCCTGCTGGCCGAGTCTGACGACCGGGAAGAACCCCGGACAGACCGGCGTCTACGGCTTTCAGGACCGCGAGATCGGTAGTTACGACACCTACGTCCCGATGGGGCGTGACGTCCAGGCCGAGCGCGTGTGGGACGTCGCCCAGGAGAACGACCGGAAGGCGACGGTGATGAACGTTCCCGTCACCTTTCCTCCCCAGCGGAACGTCCAGCGGATGGTCTCGGGCTTTCTCTCACCGAGCATCGACAAGGCCGCGTATCCGGAGGAACTCGCGACCTATCTCGACGGGATCGACTATAGGATCGACGCGAACGCAAAACTCGGCCACAGCGAGGACAAAGAGGAGTTCATCGAGAACGCCAACGAAACCCTCGACCGTCGGTTCGAGGCGTTCTCACACTACATCGAAGAGGACGACTGGGACCTGTTTTTCGGCGTCTTCATGACGACCGATCGGGTCAATCACTTCCTGTTCGAGGACTACGAACGCGACGGCGAGTACAAAGAGGAGTTCCTCGACTTCTACCGCAAACTCGACGACTACCTCGGCCAGTTACGTGAGATGCTCGCCGACGACGTCACGATGGCCGTCGCCAGCGATCACGGCTTCACGACACTGGACTACGAGGTCCACCTCAACGCCTGGCTCCAGCAGGAGGGCTGGCTCTCCTTCGAGGACGACGACCACGACGAACTGGGCGACATCGCGGACGACACCACCGCCTACTCGCTGATCCCCGGTCGGTTCTACATCAATCTGGAGGATCGGGAGCCACGCGGGAGCGTCCCCGAAGCGGAGTACGAGGAGGTCCGACAGGAACTCAAAGCTGAGCTCGAAGGGCTCGAAGGCCCGGACGGCGAACCGGTTGCAAAACGCGTCGTCGAGAAAGAGGACGCGTTCCGGGGCGACCACGACGACATCGCGCCGGACCTGGTCGTGATTCCGAACGACGGCTACGACCTGAAATCGGGGTTCAAAGGACACGGCGACGTGTTCGGAACGGGGCCACGAAACGGGATGCACACGTTCCAGAACGCCTGTCTGTTCATCGACCACCAGGACGCAGAGATCAAGGACGCCGACCTGCTCGATATCACGCCGACACTCCTCGAACTGCTCGATATCGACTTCGACCGTCCTGACTACGACGGCGCGAGCCTCGTGTAGGAGCAGGTATCGGTTTTGCGGTCGGCCTGACGCTCAGAACAGGTCTTCCAGTTCGTCGTTCTGGAACTGATCGCCGGGAGCTCCCGGCCGCTCCGTTTCGCCGCTGTTCGCCTCTTTTGCGCGCTGCATGAACTCCTCCATTCGCTCGGAGCGCTCGACGCCGGACAGCAAGACGAGCGCTGCAAGCCGGTCCGACTCCAGCGGGAAGTCCCCGCCCCGGACCTGCAAACTCCCGGTCTCGTCCTCGACCATTCGCCGCGCCCGTTCGACGCCCTTCCGGGGGAGCGCCTCCGGCTTGCCGGCGACGACCAGGAGTGCGGCGTCCGCCGTCCGCGCATCGGGAAGGCTCGTCCCGGTAAACAGCGCCTGTCGGGCGGTGCTCATCGCCGTGTTAATGTTGTCGGCGCTGTCCTCGCTTGCGGCCGCACTCGCGTAGCCGAGCGCCGAGATTTCGCCCTCCCGGAACGTGTTGATGACCTCGCTGGAGTCGACGACGCTTTCGCCGACTCCATCGACTGCCTCGCCCGACGCCAGCAAGAGGCCGACGCGCTGTGCGATGGCGTCGTTGATGGCGTCGAAGGCGTCGCCGACGCTGTCGCCCGAGCCGTGCCATGCGTCGTTGTCGACCAGCAGCGTCGACTCCGCCTCCCGGACGAGCGTCTTGAGCGACCGACCGGCGTTGGCCTGATAGAGCGCTCCTTCGTCGCGCCCCGGCAGAACGCCGAGGGCATAGACGGGGACCGAGTAGATCCGGCTGAGTTCCCGCGCGAGCACCGGCGCACCGCCGCTCCCGGTCCCGCCACCGAGCCCGGCGACGACGAAGATACCCTCCGCCTCTGCGGTAATCCGGCCGTCGAGTTTGCCCATCACCTCGCCGACGTCCTCCTGCATGATCTCCGCACCGAGTTCGTTGTCGCCCCCGACGCCGTGTCCGTTTACCCGTGCCTGCCCGACCAGACACGTATCGATCGAGAGCGACTGTAGATCGGCTTTCGCACTGTTGACGGCGAGCGCGCCGCGAACTGCGCCAAAGCCCATTCGTTCGTCGAACTCGGCCAGCGCCTGGGTAACTTTGCCCCCGGCCTGTCCGACCCCGACTAGTACGACCTTCATGACATCAGGGTGTTACTGGACCGGTATCAACCTTCCCCCGCTCCGGATACCGCCGCTGTCCGCGACATCGCTTGCCACAGATTTATACCGCAACGGGCGGCCAACACCGCCGTGACCGACATCGACACCGTCGACGAGCGGCTTCGCGCCGTCGAGCGAGCGATTTCGGACGGCGACGCCGACGTCGAACTGACCGACCCGACGGGCGAACTGGGGGAGCGAATCGAAGCACTCGAAGCCGAGGTCGCAGACCTCGACGCTGCCGTACAGGCCATCAGAGGCTATGTCGGCCACGTCCGGTCGGTCGACGAGTCAGTCGAGCGCGAGGCCGACACGGCGCTCGCCGCCGTCGACGACCTCCGGGACCGAGTTGACCGGCTGGAAGGTGGCAACCGCACCGGAAGCGACCGCTCGCACTCTTCCGAACCCTCGCAGCCAACTGATCCCTCGCAGTCGGCTGACCCCGCCCCTGCAGAGCGACTGTCGGAGGGCCCGGATGAGACCGAACGCGGCGTTGCAGACGGGCCGGGTGCTGCCGACCGCGGTGCTACTGCTCCCGATGCCGATGGCCTCGATGCTGCTGATCCCCCCGCCGAGACGCCCTCCGACCGATCCGAGACGCCGCCCCGCCGGGACGTAGCTGATCGTTCGGAGCCGTCCGGATCACGCGGCGCGCCGACCCGTTCACGCCGGCCTGCCGCGGCGGACGGCGGGGCTATCGACCAGCGACGCCCAGCGCCGGCATCGTCAGGGCGGGGCTCTCCAGCACACTGTCCGTACTGCCAGCATCCACGACAGCCCCCGAAGCGACGCCCGAGAGGCCCAGGGTCGACTCCGGAGCGGGGACCGGAACAGAAACGGGAACGAATTTCCAGCGGGACCGAGGGTAGCGGAGCGTCGGAGAGTACGACCGATCCGGTCGAGGATGTCGACGAAGACGGACTCGTCGACCGACTCCGGGACAGGCTCTGACGATGGGGTCTGACGTCGAAACGACCGTCTCCGCGTTGCTCGACCGAGTGCGTCGGAAGCGGAACGAGGATGGGGAGTCCGCCTGTGGCTGTTGCCCCTCGTTCGAGGCCGACCGACTCGTCCTCGATGCCGCGGATTGCCCGGACGAGGGCCGACTCGCCGGGAGCGAGGCGTGTCGGGCAACGGCAGTCGACGCCCTCACCGACCGTGATGTCGAGACCGTGCTGGCGCGCTCGGACGGCGTCGACCGGATCTACGACGGGCGTGCCGCCGCACTGCTCGTCGCCGCCGGTCGGTTCGTCGAGCGAGTCGCGGTCCACGATGCCGCACTGGCAGATACCGGCCGGTCCGATCCGATCCGGGCGTGCCGGGCGGCGATGGCGAGAACACCCCCCGTCTCGCAGATCGCGGCCGAGACCGGTCTCGCGGCGGTCGTCGAGTCGGTCGAGGGCTACGAGGACGCACTCAGGCCACACCTTCGATCCGTGGTTGCCCGGGCCCGCGTCGAGGCGCGACCGCCGCCGGGCATGGCCCTCGCCGAGACGCGCTCGCTCGGGACCGAGAGCAGGGCCCGCATCTACCGGGACCGGGCGACGGGTAATCGTCGGTATCATCTGGTACCTGCGGCGACGGAGCTCTCGCCTGCCCGGAAGCGGTGCCTCGCCGAGGCCTACGATCGGCTGGCCGCGGGTGCCATCGAGGGCGGTGATCGCGCACCCGGGCGGGCCGTTCGAGCAGTGAGCGAGAGCGACGACGATATCGCGCTCCTCTCGCAAATCCTGACCAAACACACCCGCGAGTTCGGCGTCGTCACCGATCTGCTCTCGGATCCGGCCGTCTCGGACGTGTTCGTGACGACGCCGGTCGAGTCGACGCCGATCAGGGTGCTGTACGATGGAGAGCGACTGGCGACGAACGTTCGGCTTACCGAGGACGGCGCGGCCGCCTTCGCCTCGCGCTTCCGCCGAGCCAGTGGTCGCGCCTTCTCTCGGGCGAGTCCGACGCTTGCGGCCACGGTGTCCGCCGGCGAGTCCGCAGGCTCGGTTCGTGTCGCGGGCGTCACGGACCCAGTCAGCGACGGAACTGGCTTCGTCTTCCGGGATCATGGCGACGAGGCGCTAACGCTCCCAGCGCTCGTCCGAAACGGGACGATGCCGGCCGATGCGGCCGCGTTGCTCTCGGTCGCCGTCCGTCGTTCGGCGGCCGGACTGATCGCCGGAACCCGCGGTGCTGGCAAGACGACCACGCTCGGCGCACTCCTCTGGGAACTCCCGGCTGGGACCCGAACCGTCGTCATCGAAGACACGCCAGAGCTACCGGTCGAGCAGTTACAGGAGACGGGTCGTGACGTCCAGGCGCTCGAAACCGCCGTCGACGTCGAGAACGGTCCCGGAATCTCGCCGAGCGAAGCGTTACGAACCGCGTTACGGCTCGGCGAAGGAGCGCTCGTCCTCGGCGAAGTCCGGGGCGAGGAAGCACGCGTGCTCTACGAGGCGATGCGAGTGGGCGCAAGCGGGAGCGCGGTGCTCGGAACCATCCACGGCGACGACGGCGAGTCGGTCCGCGAACGGGTCGTCTCCGACCTCGACGTCCCGGAGTCTTCGTTCGCCGTCACAGAGTTCATCGTCACGCTCGAACCGTATCAGGGACCGGATGGGCGGGCGCGTCGCGTTCGCTCCATCGAGGAGTTGCTCGTCACCGATGACGGCGTGGCGTTCGCGCCGCTGTACGAACTCGATGCAGGAACGCTGGAACCGACGGGACGGATCCAGAGAGGCGAGAGCCGACTGGTTGACAGTCTCGCCCGCTCGGACGAGTCATACGCGAATATCCGGACGCTCCTCGATCACTGGGAGACTGTCCTTCGAACGCTCGCCGAGGGCAACCGGACCCGCCCGCAGGACGTCGTCGACGCATACGCCCGTCAATCGCCATCGCCCGGCCGTGGTGACGGATGATGTGGGTCACGCTCGTGCAGGCGCTCGCACGGCTGTATCCCCCCTCTGTCAGCGCCGGCGAGGAACTGCGACGCTCGCTGTCGTTTCTGGGCGATCCCGTCGCGCCGGAGACCGTCGTCCGGGCGGGCTACGGTGGTGCACTGCTCGTCGCCTGTCTCCTGACGCCGGTCGGCGCGGCTCTTACGGGGCTTCCCGTACCGGTGGTAGTGCTGGTCGCTCTGACGGCGGCGCTCGGAGTCGCACATCTCGTCCACGAGGGGCCGACGCTGTTGGCGGCCGCCCGCCGCTCGCTCGCACTCGGTGCCGCGCCGGGCATCGTCGCCCGTGCGGTGCTCCGGATGCGGATCACGCCGACCACTGAATCCGCGGCGACGTTTGCGGCGTCGACCGGCGAGGGGCCACTGGCCGACAGCCTCGCGGAACACGTCCGGCGGGCACGAGGCCATCCCGGTTCGGGCTTCGAGTCGTTCGCCGCCGAGTGGGACGACTGGTTTCCCGAACTCGGTCGAGCGGTGACGCTCGTCGCCACGGCGGCGGACGCCCCGCCGGGCGAGCGGCCCCGTTCGCTTGACCGATCGCTCAGGACGGTGCTCGACGGGACACGTGATCGGATGGCTGCGTTCGCAAACGAGATCCAGGGCCCGGCGACCGGACTGTACGCCTTCGGCGTCCTGTTGCCACTCGCACTGATTGCGGTCCTCCCAGCGGCGGCAACGGCCGGTGTCCCCGTCACGGCGACGATGCTCGTAGTCGTCTACTGGCTGGTCCTGCCCGGCGTCGTCCTGCTCGGTTCGGTCTGGCTACTGTTGCGGCGACCCGTCGCGTTTCCACCCCCAGTAGTCGATCGGTCACATCCGGAGGTCGACGGCGAGTGGTGGCTACCCGTGCTGGCGGCTCTCGGAGCCGGTCTCGCCGTCGGCTTCGTCGGTTCCATCCTGCTCCCGCCGTGGTCGGTCCCGCTCGCCGCCGTCGTCACCGGTATCGGCTCCGGACTGGTCGCGTGGTTCCGGCCGGTCGTTCGTGTCCGGAACCACGCTCGGGCGGTGGAGTCGGGCCTCGTCGACGCCCTGTACCTCGTCGGGCGCGAAGTCGGAACAGGGAGCGCAGTGGAGACGGCCATCGCTCGCGCCGGAGAGACGTTGGACGACGAGACCGGTGCGGTGCTCGCGGACGCAGTACGCCGACAGCGCCAGCTCCGCATCGACGTCCGGACGGCCTTTCTCGGCGAGCAGGGCGCTGTCGCCGACGTGCCGAGCCCCAGAGTACAGAGCACGGCAACACTCCTCGCGCTCGCGGCGCGGGAAGGGCGTCCCGCGGGCGGCGCTATCGTCTCGATGGCGTCACATCTGGAGGAGCTCCAGTCGGTCGAGAGCGAGGCGAAACGACAACTGGGCCGGATCACCGGGACGCTCCGAAGCACGGCGACCATCTTCGGCCCGCTCGTCGCGGGCGTCACCGTCTCGCTCGCTGGCGAGATGGGCGGACTCGGCGCGACGAATAGCCAGAGCGCCGCCGTTCCCGTCGCGGTGCTGGGTCCGATCGTCGGTACGTACGTGATCGTCCTGACGACGATTCTGACGGCGCTCGCTGTCGGGCTGGAGAACGGCCTCGACCGTCCTCTGGTCGGCTATCGCGTCGGTGGCGCCCTGCTCTGTTCGGTCTGGGTGTTTCTCGCGGCGTACGTCGCCGGCGGCCTGTTCGTCTGAGCGGTCCGCGGGTTTATCTACGAAGCCGCGGCGATGGCAGGCCATGATCGAACTGGCCGGCGACCTCTGGACCGCGGGAGCGCTCCCCGCGACGGCACTGATCGGACTAGCAGCACAGTCGCGTGGACGCACAACCCACGACGCGAGCGGGCTAGCAGCGGCAGTCGACGTCATCAGTGAGAGTCCGCAGGTCTCGACGGGGACGTACCCGGTGTCCGCGGATGCGATCCGGATCGAACCCGACCGGATAGCAAGCAGACGGGCAGCGACTGTGACCTGCGAGCAGGTTTCGGCCGAGATGACGCCCGTCCGTGACGGGACACTGCTCTGGGAGCTACTACAGGGTGCACGCCCGGACCACCTGTTCGACACGGCCTCGGCGTTCGAGGCGAGCGTCGAAGCGGCCCAGGATCGGACAGCCGAGTGGCAGATGGATGTCGACGAAGTACGCGTCAGACCGGTCCGATGGCAGGGTATCGAGGTGACACTGGTGGGGACCTGAGCGTCCCGAGAGACAACGGCTATGTGCGCCCGGCCGTACCGATCCGATATGTTGCAGGACCAGCGCGTAGACGTCGAGGGGCTCTCTGTCGAGGGGCTTCGGGCGGAGTACGACGAGGAACTTCGAGCCGTCATCGAGAGCGTGGGACGCGACACAGTCGTTGCGGAGACCGAGGTCGACCCCGATACGGTGGCGGCGCTCGCTGATGGAGAGTCCACGTCGATCGCACTTCCCGACGCCGCCGCGATACTCGCACTCGGCGAGGCGTATCCTGACGCGGAGACCATCGAGACGATGGCGTGTGAACATCTGTTGCTCGGGATGTCGATGGCCGTCCTCGACGTGGATTCGCTCGCGGGTGAACTGTCGCTCGACCTCTCCGCAAAAGAGATCCAGCAGAAACTGGAACGACGCGCGCCGATGACGCTTGACGAGTTCGTCGCGATCGAGTACGTCATCGCGGATCGACAGGTCTGAGAACCAGCACTCGCACCAAAACGTGGGATTAACACGTCGTAGCCCGAAGCACCCGTATGCGCGTTGCGATTCTCGGATGTGGTTACGTCGGGATCGAACTCGGTCGACAGCTTTCGACGTCGGGCCACGAGCCGTTCGGCGTCAGGCGCTCGGACGAGGGGATCGATGCCATCGAAGCGGCAGGCTTCGAGGCGGTCCGGGCGGACGTGACCAGCCCTGATGAACTGGCGACCGTGCCGGACGTCGATGCGCTCGTCTTCGCCGCGAGTTCGGGCGGACGCGGTGCCGACGCCGCCCGCGACATCTACGTCGATGGGCTCCGGACTGCGATCGAGACATTCGGTGAGCGCGACCGATCGCCGGAACAGCTCGTTTACACGTCGAGTACCGGCGTGTACGGCGACCACGACGGCGACTGGGTCGACGAGACGACGCCGCTCGATCCGACGACCGAAAAGACCGAAGTGCTTGCGGAGGCCGAAAGGATCGCGACAGAGGTCGCCCGAGAGTACGGAATCGACGGGACTGTTGCCCGGTTCGCCGGGCTCTACGGACCGGACCGGTACCGACTGCAACGATATCTCAACGGTCCCGTTACCGAAGGGTATCTGAACATGGTACACCGGGACGATGCCGCGGGTGCCGTGGCATACCTGCTGGAGACCCGGCCGGCGGCGGACACGTTCGTCGTGGTTGACGACGAACCGGTCTCGAAGTGGGAGTTCGCGGACTGGCTGGCGGCGGAGTGCGGGGTCGACGCCCCGCCGAAACGGACGAAAGCGGAGCGACTCGACGATCCGGGGCTCTCCGAGGCCGCACGGCGACGCATCCTGACGAGCAAGCGCTGCTCGAACGACCGACTCCGCTCGTCGGGCTACGAGTTCGCGTACCCGACCTATCGGGAGGGGTATCGGGCCGCAATCGAGGCGTATCGGGCCGACTGACTCTCCTCGGTAGCGTCGCCAAGATACTTGCTCGAAGCGGATCGTACATATACCCTTGGGCGAACTTTCATGCCCGGTCGGGGTCTCACAACGACTATGCGGTACGCCATGGTCCGTCGTGGCGTCGTTGACGACGCGCTCCGTGCCGTCGACGTTGACACGACGCTCCTGCTCGGCGGTGCCGTCGTAGTGACGCTTTTAGGTCTGACATGGCTGCTGATCCGCTGGTTTCGACGCTCGCCCGGCTACCGCTTCCAGCGCATGCTCGGGGGATACGACAGCGTCGACGTGTTGATGCACCCGAACCCGGATCCCGACGCGATGTCCTCCGCGCTGGCGGTCTCCTTTCTCGCAGACACCGTCGATACCGACACACGACTCCTGTTTTCGGGCCAGATCAGACATCAGGAGAACCGGGCGTTTCGCACTGTTCTCGACGTCGATCTGACGCGGATCGAGTCCGCCGAGGAGATAGAGAGTGAGGGACTCGTCCTCGTCGATCACAACCGCCCACGGGGTTTTTCCGGGGCAGAAGGGCTCTCTCCGGATGCATTGATCGATCATCACCCCGGCGGCGGTGAAGCCGAGTCGTTCACTGATGCGAGGACGAACTACGGTGCCTGTGCGACGATTATGGCGGAGTACATACGTGGGATCGGTGCCCAACCCGATGAGGACGACGACGAGGTCGACCTCCCCGTCCCCTGGGAGGTCTCGACGGGACTGCTGTACGGCATCCAATCGGATACGGACCACCTTACGAAAGGCTGTACACCGTCGGAGTTCGAGGCAGCGGGCTACCTGTTCCCGGGAATCGACGAGGACGCGCTCGACCGGATCGCGAACCCGGAGGTGAGCGCGGAGACCCTCGAGATCAAAGCGCGGGCGATCCGCGAGCGGACAGTGAGGGGGTCGTTTGCGGTCGCGGACGTGGGCAACGTCTCAAATATCGATGCCATCCCCCAGGCCGCTGACGAACTGCTCACGCTGGAGGGGGTGACGGCGGTCGTCGTCTACGGCAACCGTGATGGAGAACTCACACTTTCGGGGCGTTCGCGCGACGACCGGGTCCACATGGGCGATGTCCTCTCCGCGGTCACGTCGGACATTCCCATGGCGAGCGCCGGGGGGCACGCACGCATGGGCGGCGGCCAGATATCGATCGCACATATGGAAGGCATCGGGCCGTCCGAAGGGATCTCGGAGGAGCAGTTCACCGATCGCCTGTTCAGTGCGATGTCGGGCGACATCTAGTGTACTTTTCGGGCCCAGGCCCCAACGTTGGGTATGGCAACGAGCACAGGAACGTGGTCGTACCGCGACCGGTTTCACGAGTCGTTCGGCCGGACGTATTTCCGGCGGTTCGGCGACGGGCTAGTCTCTTCGATCGGGATCGGAACCTATCTCGGTGACCCGACTGACGACGTCGACGAGCGCTATTACGAGGCGATCCGGACGGCGCTGGAGGGGGGGATCAACGTCGTCGACACCTCGATCAACTACCGCTGCCAGCGCAGCGAACGGGTCGTCGGAGACGCACTGGCTGACGCTGACGTGGACCGCGAGGCGGTCGTCGTCGCGACAAAGGGCGGGTTCGTCCCGTTCGACGGTGACCGACCCGACGACCCGGGCCAGTACGTCCTCGAGGAGTACGTCGACAGTGGACTCGTCCCGCGGGACTCGCTCGTCGGCGGGCAACACTCCATCCATTCCGACTTCCTCGACCACCAACTCGACCGGTCTCTGGAGAATCTGGGGCTCGATACGATCGATCTGTACTACGTCCACAACCCCGAGACACAGCTAGCCGAGCACTCGCAGTCAGCGGTGTACGACCAGCTAGAGGCCGCCTTCGAGCGTCTCGAAGAGCGTGCGGCGGCCGGCGATATCCGTCGGTACGGCGTCGCCTCGTGGGAGTGTTTCCGGGTTCCGCCGGACCACGAGCGCTATCTGTCCCTGTCGGAAGTGATCTCGCGGGCCCGGTCGGCGGCCGAGACGGTGGGCAACACGGCGACGCATCTCCGGGCGATCCAGTTGCCGTTCAACGTGGTGATGGCTGACGCGTTCAGCGTCGAGGCGCACGACTCGCCGGACGGCCGACAGAGCGCGCTCTGGTTCGCCAAGGAGGCTGGACTGGACGTCTTCACCAGCGCGAGCATCGCACAGGGAGAGCTAGCTGATAGTCTCCCGGAGGATATCGCGGCCCGTCTCGATGGCGACACGACGGTACAGCGAGCGATCAACTTCGCCCGAAGCGCTCCCGGCGTGACGTGCTCGCTCGTCGGCGCGAGTTCGCCAGCACACGTCGAGGAGAACCTCGCGGCCGGAAGCTACGATCCGCTCGGTGCCGACGCGTTCGACGCCGTCTTCGAGTAACTCAGCGGATCTCCTTCCAGCGGCCATCACAGTCCGGACAGACGCGAACGGAGCCGATCTCGTCGGGATCGTTCTCCGTCTTCAACTTCTCTTCGCAGTCACCGCAGACGACCCGCTCGTACGTGTCCTTCTCCAGACTCCCGTCACGTAACGCTTTGCGGACCGATTTCATACTCCCAACAGATGTAACCAACCTGCAAAAAGACCGGGGGTTGGTGTCACAAAACCGTCCTGACCGGCCTGTCCGGAAACGACGGCCGGAAACGCCGAGGTTTTGAAGCCACAGACCAACTAGGGTTTGATGGAATACGTGCAGGAGCGGATTGCAACGGTGCACGACTTCACCGGTCCCAGACCGACGGCTCCGACGGATAGCAGTGCTGTAGTCGTTCCCATGACCCATCGTGAGTACGGAGCACCCGCCGCCGAACACATTCTCTCGACGCTCGCAACCGTCGGCCCCGACCGTGTCGTCGTTCCGCTCAGATCGCCCCCCGAGCGTGTCGAGCAGTTCCGATCCTGGCTCGACGGGTTCGACCTCGACGGGTTCGACCTCGACGTTCGACTCCTCTGGTGCAACAGTCCTCCCGTCGAATCACTACTCGCCCGGAACGGCATCCCGACCGACCGAGGGAAGGGTCGGGACGTCTGGCTCGCGCTGGGCGTAGCGGCCGCCAACCACGAGTACGTGGCGGTCCACGACGCCGATGCGACGACCTACTCGGACGCACACGTCCCCCGCCTCCTCGCGCCGCTTGCCCAGGGCTACTCGTTCTCGAAGGGCTACTACGCCAGAATCGAGGATGAGCGCCTGTACGGCCGGCTGTTCCGCCTGTTCGTCGCGCCGCTGGTCCGCGCGCTCAGTGATCGACAGCAAGCGCCAGTGTTGCGATATCTCGACGCCTTCAGATACGCACTCGCCGGCGAGTTCGCGATGACCGCGGAGTTCGCCCAATCGATCCGGGCACAGCCGAGTTGGGGGCTGGAAATCGGGACGCTCGGCGAGGCGTTCGACCACTCCGGCTTCGACGGGACGGCCCAGGTCGATCTCGGCTACCACGAACACGACCACCGAGCAGTCGGCGGCAACACCGGTCTCGCCGACATGGCCGAACACGTCGGAGCCGCCCTGTTTCGGGTCCTCGCCGACCACGACATCGACGTCGCGTACGAATCCCTGCCCACAGCGTACCGGACGGCAGCAAACCGGCTGGTCGACCAGTACGCCCTCGATGCCTCGCTCAACAACTTAGAGTTCGATGCCGAGGCCGAGCGCGAACAGATCGAAGCCTACGCCGGAGCCGTGGGGCCGCCGGATGTCGACGGTCGCCTTCCCGCCTGGAACGACGCGCCGATCTCGCCAGCAGATGTCGAACGGGCAGGGCGAAGAGCGCTCGATCGGCCCGCCGTCCCGTCCGGCGAGGAATGAGATCCGAGAAGACAGGGAAACGACTAATGGCCCGCGCGACGGGCCATCGACTATGACTGCAACGCTCGACGACCTCGCAGGCGTCGTCGACCTGTTCGATGGCCTGACGCGGGCCGAACTGGCACAGGCGCTCGTCGAGCTCGGCGCTCGGCGGGGAGACACACCCGACGAGGAGGCGATCGATGCGACGATTCAGGAGGCCGTCGACGCGTACTATCTCGTGCGGTACGAGGGAACCGACGAAGAGCGTCTCGTGACCGGGCCGGCCGCGTTCCCGACGCTTCCCGACCACGCCGAGGACCTGCCACACATCATGGAGGTTCCCGACCGGTCACTGGACCGTGACGATCTGGGCGATATCGTCGCCGATCGTCTCCAATCGGACGCCGACGCGGCCATCGACGCCGGGGACACCGACCGGGTCGAGAGCCTGATCGACGTCAGTTACGACGTCGAGGCGTGGGCTCCAGTCGATCTCGGCGGCGTCCGCGACCGACTCGACGAGCACGCCACGACGACTGCGGAGTAGCCACTGGCGGACGGGGACAGGACGGATTCTGAAACGCTATACATCCGGAGTCCGTATCGAACGGTAGCGACCGATCGATGCAACTGGATCTGGACCGCGTCGCGGCGTACGAACCGTGTGCGATCACCGACGAGCCCCACGATGCGGCAGTGCTCGTGCCGGTGATCGAGCGCGACGGTGAGAGCTATCTCCTGTTTACGAAACGCGCCGACCACCTCGGGGAGCATCCGGGCCAGATGAGCTTTCCCGGTGGCGGCCGCGAGCCAGAGGACGCCGATAGCCGCGAGACGGCGCTTCGGGAGGCGAACGAAGAGATCGCACTCGACCCGGCCGACGCCAGTATCGTCGGGCGACTCGACGACATCCGGACGATCACTGAGTACGCGGTCACCCCCGTCGTCGCACGCGTCCCGGATCGCCAGTACGTTCCCAACGAGTCGGAAGTCGCCGAGATCATCGTCGTGTCGGTCTCCGCACTGCTCGCCTCGGAGAACTACGAAAGCGAGTTCCGCGATCACCCACATTACGGGGAGATCGTGATCCACTACTTCCACGTCGACGGCTACACGATCTGGGGGGCGACCGGCCGGATCGTCGTCGACTTCCTGGAGCGAACGACTAACTGGCGCGCTCCCGAGCGGATCGACCGCGATCTGGCCTGACTGGTGCTACGTTCCGTCCGGTTTCTGCAACATTCCGCTACTCTCGGCCAGTTCGCCACGGTGAATCGCATAGTCGATCACGCGCTCACACTCCCCGGGCGTGACCTCGTAAGCCGAACTGGCCAGCGTCTCGAACTCCGAGCGATCGACCGGAAACTCACGGTTCTGTAGCAGTCTGACGACCCTGTTGTACGTCTCCGTGTCAGGACGTTCAGGGGTGCTCTCCGCTGTCGGGTCTTCGCATGGCTCGTCGGCTCTCTGAGACTCACCCGTATTCTCCGGAGCGGCTATCGGGTCGTCGTGCGCACCTGTGGGCTCGTCATCGACCACTGGCTCGGATTGCTCGTCGGCGTCTGCCGGCGGTATTTCGATCCCCTCGTCGAATCCTGTGGACTGGCTTCCGGTCGAGGCCTCTGCGTCGGCTGTGACAGCCTCGGTAGCGCTTGGAGACGTCTCGTCGGGATTGCTGTCGTCTCTACTCCGCACCGTGGTTGGCTGCCCCGTCGACTGTTCGGCGGCGACTTCGTCAGTATGGCCTCGTGATCTGGTGCTTTCGTCTGCCACGTCGAGCGTTATCTCTGTCTCTGCACCCGGCCAGTCGAGTCTCCGGAGTGCGGGTTCGAACACCTTCTCTAGCTTTCCCTTGCAGGAGGGACACAGCGCCGCAGTCGGCCCCGCCTCGTCGCTCACTGCGCCTGGAACCACGTCGTAAGTGGCTATCGGAGCGTCCACGGCGGTACCGCAGAAGTAACACGCGTCGAAGTCGGACATAGGGGTGACGTGGAGGGAGAGCGACAAGAAACTCCCGGTCGACCTACTCGAACGTGACGCCAGTGAACTCGAATCTGGCTCCGCCGTCGCTTCCGTCGGAGACGTTGATCTCCCATCCGTGACCGTCAGCGACGCTCTCGACGATGTACAGTCCCAGACCGGTCCCCAGTTCATCGGTTGAGGTGCCCGGACTGAAGATATCGCCCTGTACCTCCGCGTCGATTCCCGGGCCGGAGTCCTCGACGTAGAACCCAGCCGGTAGCGGCCCGACTCGAACGGTGACTTCCTCGCCGCCGTGCTGGATCGCGTTCCGGAAGACGTTCTCCAGTAGCTGTGTGATCCGGTCGTAATCGGCGTGGATTACGCAGTCACACTCCGTTTCCAGCGTTCCCTCGGCGGTTTCGGTCGTCTGCCACGCGTCCTCGATGACCGCCGATAGCTCGATCGACTCCTCTTCACCGACCTGACGACCCCTCCGTGCGAGCCACAGCAGGTCGTCGATGATCCGCTCCATTCGGTCCAGCGACTGCTCGACCTCGTGAAGCTCCTCGACGGCTTCGGTATCGCTCTGCTGTGCCAGGCTAAGATACGCGGTCGCGACGCCAAGCGGGTTCCGAAGGTCGTGCGAGACGACCGACGCGAAGCTCTCGAGCCGTTCGTTCTTTTCTTCGAGTTTCCGTTCGCGCTCTCTTCGCTCGGATATATCGGTGAATATGCCGGTGAACAGCTGCTCGCCGTCGTACTCGTGTTCCCGGAAACTGATCGAGACGATCACTTCGTGACCGTCCTTGTGCTGTGCTGGGAGTTCGACGCCGTCCCAGTCGATATGTCGCTCGCCGGTCGCCAGATACTTCTCTAACCCTGCCGCGTGATCGGATCGGAGCCGCTCCGGGATGATCTTCATTTTGGAACTGCCGACCAGCTCCTCCGGACTGTACCCGAGAATCCGCTCGATGGCGGGGTTCGCGAACACGACGGTGCTGTCGCTATCGATCGTAAGTAGCCCCTCGGACGTGTTCGACACGAGCGTCCGGAAGAACCCGGCGTCGTCCCCGGCGACGAGCGACGGATCCACGGCTGGATCGGCCTCGTCTTCGTCACTCGACCCTGGCTCCTTCACAGGAACTCGTAGGACGTGGCTCCGGAATAATGTTCGGATACGACCGGGGTCGATAGCCAGTAAACATGGCGTAACACCATCGTAAAGAGCAATTACGGGTCCGGGCTGGACTCAGGTAGCGGCGACTTCGACGTGCTTGCGGAGTCCGTCTCCGTCGCGGATCAGCGAACTCCCGTCGGAGGAAGCTCTGATGAGTTTCCGACAGTAATCGTGACGGAAACACCGAAAGACTCCCTCTGGTCGTCTTTCCAGCTTTAGACAGTCCTTCGCTGCCGCTCAGTCGTGCCTAAAGCACCGCTGGCCGGTCATCACCATCGCAATATCGTTCTCGTCTGCGGCCTCGATGACGTCCTCGTCGTTGACCGAACCGCCGGGCTGGATCACAGCCTCGATGCCCGCTTCTGCGGCCTTCTCGATGCCGTCCGGGAACGGGAAGAACGCGTCCGAGGCCATCACCGCTCCCTCGGCGGACTTACCGTCCGCGTCTCGGTCCGCTTTCATCGTCGCGATCTCGACCGCGTCGACGCGGGAGACCTGCCCCGCGCCGACGCCGACGGTCTCGGTACCGGTGGCAAAGAGGATCGCGTTCGATTTGACGTGTTTGATCGTCTGCCAGGCAAAGAGCATCGACTCGATCTGCTCGTCGGTCGGTTCCCGCTCCGTGACGACTTCGAGGTCCTCGGCGGAGAGCGTCTGGTCGTCGCGCTCCTGGATCAGCCGTCCACCGACGAGGTCTTTTTGCGTAAGTGGCTCGTACTCGTCGCCGAACTCGCCGACATCGAGCACGCGGAGGTTCTTCTTTTCGGTCAGCACGTCGAGTGCGTCGTCAGTGTAGCCGGGCGCGACGACGACTTCCTTGAACGAGTCGACGACCTTGTCGGCGGTTGCGGCGTCGCAGGTGCGGTTCAGAGCGACGATGCCGCCGAAGGCGCTCTTGGCGTCCGTCGACAGGGCGCGCTCGTAGGCGTCTGCGAGGGTGTCAGCAGTTGCACAGCCCGCCGGGTTGGTGTGTTTGATGACCGCACAGGCTGGCTCGTCGAACTCCTTGACCATGCCCAGCGCGGCGTCGGTGTCGTTGTAGTTGTTGTACGACATCCCCTTCGCGCCCTCGTTTCGCTGTGGCGCGCCGACGACGCTCGCTTCCTCACAGGTGTTGTCGACGTAGACCGCGGCGTCCTGATGCGGGTTCTCGCCGTACCGGAGTTCGGTGTCGCGGTCGGCGGTTTCGACGTGTCGCTCCGGAAGCTGTTCGGCCGTATCCGAATCGACGGTGACCTCGCCGGCCTCGTAGTCGATGTGGACGTTCCCTTCGGCGAACCAGCGCACTGCCCGTGGGTACGCCGCGAACTCGCCCTGATAGAGGATTCGCTCGGCCAGGGTGTCCTCGTCGTCGCCCTCGTAGACGGGCACCGGCTCCTGCGTGACGACGGGCCCGCCGTCGACCTCGCTTTCGATGATTTCGCCCTCGGCGTCCGTCGCGTCCGTGACGACGTGGACCGTACAGCCCGAGACCGAGACGTCAGCTGCCAGCGCGTCGCCCCAGGCGTCCATTCCGGGGAACGAGGGGAGCAGGGAGGGGTGGACGTTCAGCGTCGTCGGCTGTACGCCGAGGAAGGCGTCCGAGAGGATCCGCATGTAGCCATCGAGACAGACCAGATCGAACTCGTACTCGGCCAGCGCGTCGTTGACCCGTGCCTCGTGTTCCTGTCGGCTCTCTCCCTCTTCGCGCTCTACGACTTCGGTGGGAACCCCCCGCTCGGCGGCTTTCTCCAGCACCGGCGCGTCGGCGTCGTTCGTCAGGACGACCGCGAACTCCGCGCCGCCGGGCGCGATGTCCGCGACATGCATGAGGTTTCGGCCCCGATTGCTCGCCATGCCCGCGATCCGTGTCATGACTGAGACGCCGCGCGCATCGACAAAAGTAGTTGCGATACGATCGAGCAAAGTATGCACAAATATGTATATGTGCCGCGTCAGTGTCGGGTAACTGCCTCAGATCTATCCATATCCGTGGCTCATAGTTCCGACACGCTTTTGATCTCAGCCGCGCCAGCATTTCTCATGACAGAATCCCTCTACGCCGTCTCGCCACTCGACGGCCGCTACGCCGGTCGGACCGCATCGCTCTCCCCGTACGCGAGCGAAGCGGGACTGATGCGGGCACGGGTCCGCGTCGAAATCGAGTATCTCGTGACCCTGGCCGACACGGACGGGATCGACATCGAACTCGACATGCAGGAACGCCAGCAGCTCCGCTCGCTGTACAAGAACTTCACCGAGGAGGACGCAAACGTCATCAAGAAGCTCGAAACCGAGGGCTACGCCGGCTACGACGCGACGAACCACGACGTCAAAGCCGTCGAGTACTTCATCCGCCACGAACTGCCCGAGGGGCTCGACGGGCTCTCGCCGTGGATCCACTTCGGACTCACCAGCGAGGACGTCAACAACCTCGCACACCGACTGCTCGTGCGTGACGCCATGGAGGACGTCATACTCCCGGAGCTACTGAGCGCCCGCAACGACCTGACGAAACTGGCCCGCGAGTACCGCGACCTTCCGATGCTGGCTCGGACCCACGGCCAGCCAGCGACGCCGACCACGTTCGGCAAGGAGATGGCGGTCTACGCCGCGCGTCTGGGTCGTGCGAATGCCGAGGTCCAGCGGGCGACCGAAAACCTCGCGGGGAAACTCGGCGGCGCGAGCGGCACCTTCGGCGCTCACGTCGCCGCGTATCCCGAGATCGAATGGCGGTCGGTCGCGGAGGAGTTCGTCACCGGGCTGGATCTGGAGTACGTCTCGCCGACGACGCAGGTCAACCCCTGTGACGACCTCGCGACCCTGTTCGACGCTCTGGGACGGACGAACAACATCATCCTCGATCTGGACCTCGACATGTGGCTGTACATCTCCGACCACTATCTCGGCCAGGAGACGACCGACGGGGAGACTGGCTCGTCGACGATGCCACACAAGGTCAATCCGATCGACTTCGAGAACAGCGAGGGCAACCTCTCGAAAGCCAACTCGGATCTACAGTTCCTCGCCGATTACATCACTACCTCCCGGCTCCAGCGCGACCTCTCGGATTCGACGGTCAAGCGCAACATCGGGGTCGCACTCAGCCACTGCCTGATCGGCTACAGCAAACTGCAGGACGGCCTCTCGAAGGTCGTGCCAAACGAGCAGGTCATGCGCAATGAACTCCGGAACACGCCGGAGATCATCGGCGAAGCCGTCCAGACGATTCTCCGACGGGAGGGTCACGAGGACGCCTACGAGCAGGTCAAAGAACTCACCCGCGGCGAGCGCGTCACCATCGAGGACTTCCGTGCACTGTTCGAGGACCTCGACGTCGACGACTCGGTCGAAGCCGAACTGAAAGCGCTCTCGCCGGAGACCTACGTCGGCATCGCCAGCGAAATCGTCGACGACATCGAGTAGGCGCGCCGACGCCGGATGTCATTCCATCGTGTACCGGACCTCGACCGTGGCGCTCACCGTGACGTCGCCCGGTTCGAAGGAGGTTTCGGGTGGGGACGCCGCTCCGTCTGCCATATCGAACTCTTCACGAACGGGGCTGACCCGACCGCCCGACGTGTCGACGTGTTTCGCCTCGACGATAGTGGCGTCGACCTGTCCGGCGACGAACTCGGCCTCCGCATCGGCGTCCGCCAGCGCGGTTTCGAGGGCGTCCTGTCGTAGCGCTTCGCGTTTCTCCTCTGACAGGGTGAACCGGATACTGTCGACCGTATCCGCGCCGGCGTCGACCGCGGTATCGACGACCTCGCCAGCGTTCTCGACTGCCTGCACTTCGACACGGTAGGAGTGGGTGCCCAGATAGAAGATGTAGGGTTCGAGATCCTCTTCGGAACTCGGTTCCACGCCCTCTGCCCGCATCCGTTCGCGGTCGACCCGCTCGCGGATGCGGAACCGACTGGTCGTGATGTCGTCTTCGTCGATCCCATACTCGACCAGCGCATCGTAGAGCGCGTCGCCACGCTCGGCGAGTTCGTCACGGACCGCGCCGGGGTCGTCGCCGGTCGCCTCGACGCCGACCTGGAGGACGGCCATGTCGGGTTCCGCACTCACTTCGCCCGATTCGGAGACCGTGATTGTCCGCTCGGAATCACTGTCGTCGCCGGGGTCGGTCTCCTCGTCCGCGCTGCCGAGGCAGCCGGCGAGGGCGGTCGATGCAACTGCTCCGCTCGCAAGGAGGACGTTTCGTCGTCGCATACGCGGGGAGAGGAACGGATATACGGTTAAGTTACCGTAAACTAAAACGGCAGTTGTAGTTTTCTGGCGCGGGATCCCGTCACGTATCGAGCACGGACTGTGCCGTCTCGGTCACCGCATCGGCTGCCGCCCGGACCGAATCGAGTCGGACGTACTCGCGCTCGGAGTGGGCGACTGCCCCCTCCTCGTCGGCGAGGACGCCGGGCCCGAAGACGACCGTTGGCGCGTCGCTCGCGAAGTACGAGGCCTCGGTCGCCGCGCCGAATGGCCGGACATCGCCGCCGCTCGCGTCCCGAAGTCGGTCGACAAGCGGAGCCGTCTCGTCGGTGACGAACGGATCGGGAAACGGCGTGTCGGGCCGGATCAGTTCGACGCTCGCGGTGATCGTCTCCGGGACGTTTCGGTCGAGGTGGCTCTGGAGACCGGCCGCGAACGACTCGCTGGTCTCCGGCGGGACGCTCCGCCGGTCGAAGGTGATCGTCGCCCTCCCGGGGACGCGGTTCGGCGCGTCGCCGCCGCCGAGCGCCGTCGGCGTGAGTTTGGGACTCCCGAGGACACTATCCTCGCCCGGCCCCTCGGTCTCGTCGTACGTCTCCATCGCCCGGAGCACCGTGCTGACGGCGTGGATCGGGTTCCGGGACCGGTCGACGTCGGCGGCATGACCGCTCTCGCCCTCGATCACGACCCGCCCCTCACACTGGCCGCGAGCGCCGATACAGACGTCCAGCCCGGTCGGCTCCCCGACGATGTAGCCGTCCGCAGCGAGTCGCTCGCTCAGGGCTTTCGCCCCGGTCTGGGTGGTCTCCTCGTCCGGTGTGATCGCCAGCGTAAGCCGTCCCTGACCGATCTCCGCGCCGAGGAAGGCCGACAGCAGTGCGGCGAGCGGCCCCTTGGCGTCACAGGACCCTCGCCCGCGGACGACCTCGCCGTCGCGTTCGTAGGGGAGATGCGGCGGGACCGTGTCGATATGCGTGTTCAGAACGAGATGTGGGCCGTCGTCCTCGCCACGCGTCGCGACGACGCTGCCGCGGTCGTCGACCTCCGTGTCGTAGCCCTCGCTCCGAAGTCGCTCGATCAGCAGGTCGCGCATGGCGTCGACGGACTCGTGAGAGGGCGTCTTCACCGCGTCGGCGTGGAATTCAGTCAGGTCGAACGCCATCGTTCACTGCTCCACGCGGGTCACGTCGTCCAGCGTCTCACGGCGTCGAACGACGCGGGACTCGCCGTCTTCGAGCGCGATTTCGGGCGGCCGTGGCTGGGAGTGGAACTGACTCGCCAGTTCGTAGCCGTAGGAGCCAGCGTTGCCGATAGCGAGCACGTCGTCGCGCTCGGGCCGCGCGATGGGGCGGTCGTGAGCGAACACGTCCGCGCTCGTGCAGACGGGGCCGCCGACGGTGACTGGATGTGGGTCGCGCTCCGGCGCGGAGACGTTGTACATCGGGTGATACGAGCCGAACATCGCCGGCCGGATCAGCGTCGCAAGGCTGGCATCGACGCCGACGACCGTCGTATCGGGCGCTTCCTTGATCGTGTTCACCGTCGTGAGGATCAGGCTGGCGTCGGCGACGATATACCGGCCCGGTTCGAGTTTGAGCGTCGCGTCGATATCGCCGACGGCCTCGCGAACCATCTCGCTGGCGACGTCGAGGTCGAGCGGCGGTTCGTCCTCGTGATAGGGGACGCCGTAGCCGCCGCCGACGTCGACGAACTCCAGGTCGCCGACGCGGCGGGCCATCTCGCCGACGCGCTCGATGGCCTTGCAGTGCTCTTCGAGGCCATCCGTGAGGACGCCACTGCCCGCGTGGGCATGCAGGCCGACCAACTCGAACTCCTCGCGGACGCGCTCGGCGACCTCGGGCACTCGCTCGTAGGGGATGCCGAACTTCGCGTCCGCGCCGGTGGCGACCTTCTCGTGGTGGCCCGTCCCGATGCCGGGGTTGATCCGGATGGCGATCCGGCCATCGTAGCCGCGCTCGGCCAGTCGGTCGAGCGTGTCGGTCGCGCCGATGGTGATGGTGAGTCCCGGCGCGTCCTCGGCGAGGTCGACCGCGTAGTCGAGGTCGTGGTCCGGTGGGTTGACCGCGGTGTACTGGAGCGTGTTCGGGTCCGCACCCGCCTCGACCGAGCGCTGGAGTTCGCCCCACGCGGCGCACTCGATGTCCGCGCCGGCGTCAAGCAGGGCTTCGAGGACTGCTTTGCCGGTGTGGGCCTTCGCGGCGTACATGACGTGGGCGTCGGGAAACGCCGCAGAAAATCGTGTGTAGTTCTCCGTGACGCGATCGAGATCGATCACGTACTGGGGCGTGCCGTGCTCCGCTGCGAGGCTCTCCAACCGGGCCATATCCCAGTCGGCAAGCCGACGGACGGGCGGCGAATCGGCGAGGTCGGTCATTACCCGGTCCATGGCCGTCGCGGCCCTGAATGTTCTGGTTCGGGGCGGCCGATTACTCCCGTAGCGCGTCCTCGCGCTCGGTCGCTTCGAGCGTCTCCTCCTCGATGTGGGTCGCGACGACTGCCGGCTTGAACGCGCCGCCGTCGATCATCTCGTGGTCGCTCACAGAGGACTCGACGAAGCGCTGGAACGCACGCCGGTTCGCGGGCAGTTCGCCGTAGAGCACTTCCTCTTCGACGAGGTCGTAGACCGGAATCCGCGGGGTGAGTAGCGTGTTCTCGCCGACGACGCTGTTCTCGCCGACGACGAAGCCGCTCGTAACCCGACAGCCAGCACCCAGCGAGACGCCGTCCTCGACGATGACGGGGGCGTCCTCGACGGGTTCGAGCACGCCGCCGATCAGCGTGTTCGCGCCGAGTTTGACGTTCTCGCCGATCTGGGCACAGGAGCCGACGGTGTCGGCGGAGTCGATCAGGGTACCGTCGCCGACGTGTGCGCCGATGTTGACGAAACTCGGGGACATCATGATGCAGTCCTCGCCGAGGTATGCGCCCCGGCGGATCGTCGTCCCGTCGGGCGTGTTGCGCGTGCCGCGCTCGCCCAGGTCGTCGGTCTCGCGTAGTGGGAGGACGTCGTGGTAGGTGACACCGCCGTGGTCGCGGGGGCTGGTGTGGCGAAGGCCGAAGTTGAGCAGGATACCCTGTTTGACCCACTCGTTTGCCTCCCAGGAGTCGCCGTGTTTCTCGGCGGCCCGGATGTCGCCCGCTTCGAGTGCAGCGAGGAACTCTTCGAGGACGGCCAGGTCCTCCGTGCTCGCGTCGTCGGCCGTCAGTCCGTCCTGTTTGCGCTGCCAGAGAGCTTCGACGTCTGTCTGCAGACTCATGAATCGTCGATTACCGCTCCGAAGGTATACCAGTCCGGATTTCGCCCGGCAACCCACGCCGCGGCGTCGATTGCGCCCGCGGCGAAGACGCCCCGGTCCTCGGCGCGATGGGACAGCGAGAGCACCTCGTCGTTGCCCGCGAGCACGAGTTCGTGCTCGCCGCGGATGTCGCCCGCCCGCCGCACGAGAACGCCGATTTCGTCCTCGTCACGGGGGGCGTGGCCCTCGCGTCCGTACACCGGTTCGACGTCACGCTCCTCCTGGACGGTCTCCAGAATCGTGTTTGCGGTGCCCGAGGGCGCGTCTATCTTCTCGTTGTGATGGGTCTCCATCAGTTCGAGGTCGTAGCCGTCGAGCGCGCCGACGGCCTCGCCCACGGTTCGGAGCAGCACCTGAATCCCCCGCGAGAAGTTGGTCGCTTTCAGGACAGGGACGTGCTCGCTCGTCTCGCGGAGGCGTTCCAGTTCGTCCTCGTGGAACCCGGTCGTCCCGACGACGAGTGCGACCTCGTGCTCGGTGCAGGCGTCGAGGACGCCCAGCGTCGCTTCGGGGATGGTGAAGTCGATGAGTGCGTCGGGGGTATACTCGGCGAACGCGTCGGTGGCCTCGTCGGGTGCGACGACTGGCACGCCGTCGACGGCCTCCGCGTCCGCGACGTCGATGCCGACGACGGCCTCCAGATCCGCCCGGTTGGCCACCGTCTCGATGACGGTCTGGCCCATCCGACCGGCCGCGCCGTTGACTGCGATCCGTGTTACGTTCTCGGTCATCGGTCTGCCTCCGCGACGTCGGCCACGGTCTCGCTGTCGAGATCCGCCAGAATCTCGGCGAGTTCGTCCCGATACTCCGCGGACAGTCGCGTCAGCGGCGAGCGGACGACCGGCTTTGCGTGTCCGCGGATATTCATCGCCTCGACGACCGGGATCGGGTTCGTCTCCGTGAACAGCGCCCGAACCAACGGAGCGAGTTCGTGGTGTAGCGCTCGCGCTCGCTCGAAGTCGCCGGAGAGCGCCGCGCCGACCATCGCGCAGGTGCGTTCGGGTTCGAGATTTGCGACGACGCTAACCCCGCCGCTGGCGCCGATAGAGAGCATCGGCACCGTCAGTCCGTCGTCACCCGATAGAACCGTGAAGTCCTCGTCCTGTGTTCGCTCGATGACCTCCGATATCTGGTTCAGATCGCCGCTGGCGGCCTTCAGGCCCGCGATGTTCTCGTGGGATGCGAGTTCGACGACGGTGTCCGGTTCGATATTCTGCCCGGTCCGCGAGGGGACGTTGTAGACGAGTTGTGGCAGGTCGACGGCGTCGGCGACCTGGGTGTAGTGCTCGACGAAGCCGCGCTGTTCGGGCTTGTTGTAGTACGGCGAGATGAGCAGTAGGCCATCGGCACCGGCGTCCGCAGCGCGTGCGGAGAGTTCCAGCGCCTCGCGGGTGTTGTTGCTCCCGGTTCCGGCGATGACGGGCACGTCCTCGACAGCGTCGACGACAGTCTCGACGACCTCGACGTGTTCGTCGTGGCTTAGCGTCGCGCTCTCGCCGGTCGAGCCGACGGGAACAAGCCCGTCGACGCCGGCGGTTTCGAGGCGCTGTGCGTCCGCCCGAAGTCGTTCGTGATCGATGCTCTCGTCCTCGTTGAACGGCGTCACCATCGCTGGCAACACGCCGTTGAAGGGGTTCGTTGTCATGTCTGGTATGTCGTGATCGGTCGGTATCAATCGATCCATCCGCGGCCGGGATCGGACCCGCGACGAGGGTGCCACACTCGCCGGGAGTCCCTATCGGCCGCGTTTTTTAGAAAGGGCTACGGAGCACTCGCTCGGGGATCCGGCACGCAGGTCGATCCGTCGAGCGAGTCCGTACACAGTAGAGACTGTCCGAGCGGCCGAACTTAGGGTTTGTGTTCTCGCCGACGATGGCTGCTCCGTGGATGGCGAGATGCATGGTACGCAATACATGTCGTCTGTTAACACGCATATTCTCTGCCATACGACTTATCAGTTGCCGACAGTTATCGGTAGGCATGCGACATGTAGGTCTCAAGATCAGGATGGCGATCGTCAGCACCATCCTGTTTGCGTTCTTCTCGCTGGCCGCGCTGGTCGCAGTCGTATCGTTCGGCTGGCCGCTCTGGCTGGTCGGCATCCTGACAATAGCCTTCATCGGGATCCAGTATATTCTGGGGACGAAGTTGGCGCTCCGGAGCGTCGGTGCCGAAGACATGTCCGAAGAGAAATACCCACAGATCCACCAGACCGTCGAGTCCCTCTCGCGGGACATGGGGATCAAAAAGCCACGGCTGATGGTCGCCAGCATGGGCACGCCGAACGCCTTCGCGACCGGCCGGAAGGGCAAGGGAACCGTCGTCGTCTCCACCGAACTGATACAGGTCCTCGACCGGCAGGAACTCAACGGCGTGATCGCTCACGAACTCGCGCATATCCGGAACCGCGACGTCGTGACGATGACGGTCGCCCAGTCGGTCGCCGCCATCGTCGGCATCGCGGCCCAGTGGATCGTTCTGCTCACTGGCGAGCGTAGCATCGCTAACTTCGTGCTCGCCTTCGTCGTCGGCATCGTCACGCAGATGCTCGTGATGGTCTTCGTCATGGCAATCTCGCGGTACCGCGAGTACGTCGCCGACAGCGATGCCGCGGACGCCATCGGATCGGGCGAACCGCTCGCGCGAGCGCTCGAAAAAATCCAGCGTAGCGCAGAGGGAACCGACGTCGAGATGGACGATTCGGTCGCCGCACTCTGTATCTTCGGCACCGGCGACGGACTCAAAAAACTACTCTCGACGCACCCTTCGACCGAGGAGCGGATCGCGCGCCTCCGGGATCACCGATAGCACCGACGGCCGACTCCCCTTCTTTATGTACTGGCCCGCATAATACCCGGCATGAGCGAGATCCATCCGGGTCAGCGCGTCGCCGTTCTGGTCGACGCCCAGAACCTGTATCACAGCGCCCAGAGCCTGTACACGAACAACATCGATTACTCGTCCCTGCTCGAAAAGAGCGTCCAGGGCCGCGAGTTGACGCGGGCTATCGCCTACGTCATCCGTGCGGATTCGCCCGAGGAAGAGAGTTTCTTCGAGGCGCTAACCGACATCGGCTTCGAGACGAAGATCAAGGACATCAAGACATTCAGCGATGGCTCCAAGAAGGCCGACTGGGATCTCGGGATGAGCCTCGATGCCGTCACGCTCGCCGAGCACGTCGACACCATCGTCCTCTGTACCGGTGACGGCGACTTCTCGCGACTTTGTTCGCATATGCGCCACGAGGGCGTTCGCGTCGAGGTGATGGGCTTCGAGTCCTCGACTGCCGAGGAGCTAAAAGAAGCCGCAGACTCTTTCGTCGACCTGAGCGAGCGGACGGAGACGTTTCTGCTTTAAGCGGGAACTCGGAGTCGGTCCTATACCGCAGGCCCGTCGCCCGACGTCCCAACTAGCAGGGAGCCAGCGGCCATCAGTATCGCTGCCACGCCTGCCAGCATCACGGGAACGCCCGAATCGGTCGATCCAGTTGCGAGGAGTATGACGCTACTGACCGCGATCAGCACAGCCCCTGCCGCCACTTTCGTAGTATCCATCTGTATATCCCAGATTTTGCGCTTCTAGTTTATATGTTTCTCTCTTTAGTCGACAGTTTGTTACATGGTAGCGTCACACGAACGTCGACCAGCGACTCACTGAATGTCGAAGCGCTTTCACCCGCTGGGACCCAGTAGCCGCCAATGAGCGACGCCGAGGATACTGGACTGGAAAAAGACGAAGCGGGCCTCCGAACCGTCGCCGACTATCAGTTCGGCGGCGATGCGGGCCACATACTGTTCCCGGAGGGCAATCGGTTTACGATCAAGCGAAGCAGTTCGGGCCGTCCACAGCAGGTGCTCGTCGACGCGGGTCGACTCGTCTCCCTGAACGTCGACGGCCGGTTCACCCTCGGGATCGAGGGTGGGCGACGGCTCACTGCGCTCGACGAGCCACGGAACCGGGTCGTCGTCGGCGACGAGAGCGAACCGTTCGTCCGCGACGGCAAGAACGTCTTCGCCAAGTTCGTCACGCACGTCGACGAGGAACTCCGCCCCGGCGACGAGGCCCTCGTCGTCCACGAGAACGGCGACCTGCTCGCGGTCGGGCGGGCGGAGCTGTCCGCCGACGCGATGCGCGACTTCGAGACCGGGATGGCTGTGAAAGTCCGGGAAGGGGCTGACGGCGACGAGGCGTGATGGGTGGGTTGGTGGCCTGCAGGGCGCTCGCCCGACGCCGGTGGACTGTGCACATCGTTTTTGACCGACTGGGCGCATCTCTCTAGCCGTGCCCGACAGCCACCGATACGACTCGGAGTTCGCTTTCGAGCTTCGCGTCTGTTACTGGGCCGAGCGGGACTGGCCGCCAACCGGGTCGCTCGACGACGACACCGTCGTGCTGGTTGCCCGTCAACTCGGGACGAAACGGCGTCGCTGGGACACCATCGTGATCGAGACCTCCCGCGAGGCGCTCGCCCAGCGAGCGAACTTCGGGACCGATCGGCTGGACAGCGACCTCCTCCACGTCGTTCGCTCGGCCCCGGACGAGTGGAGCTACTACCGCGACGCACTCCCCGATCCCGGCTACCCGTGGCGATACGTCCGCGAGACGATTCACGAGGCCGACGACAGGGGTATCCTCGACGTCAGGAAGGCAGGAAATCGGATCGAGATCCGGCGGCGGTTCCGCTACCCCGACTGGGTCGACCGGATCGTCGCCGTCGAGAACAAGCCGGATCTCGACGCCAGTGCGGCCAGGGTTCTCCAGCCACAGATCGAACGCGACGTCGCGCTCGGTCTGGCCGACGAGGCGTGGGTCGCGACCCGGCCGACTGACGACTCGGTGTCGCCGGCCCTGTTCGAGGACCTGCCCGTCGAGGCTGGCGTCCTCGAAATCGATCCGGCCACGCTCTCGGCCTCGGTCGCGTGGCACGCACAGGGGCTCGATCCGGCAGCACCGGGAACGAGAATCACCGATCGAGGTGGCTCGGACTCGTCCTTTGACCACTCCGCCGCGACGTTCGAGTACGTCCCACGCGAGCGGAAAGCGGATCTACGGCTGGCAATCGCGGAGCGCGCATACGAGCGCGGCTGGCGGTCGTTCGTCGACGTGATGCGCTCGGACTGTCGCTGGTTCGGCGCGCGCGAGCAGGCGGGACAGCTACTCCCCTGGTGTGGGGCACACTGTCGGACCCAGACCAGTAGCGAGTGTTCTGGCTCCTGTCCGGAGTTCGAACCGGAACCGCCGGCGTGGCGACAGCGTGGCTGGCCGATCGAGGGCGGCCCCGGTAACGGGATCACGCAGTTGCTCGCCGCTCGCCGTGCACGGACTCGCTCGACGAAAAAATAGCCCGGAAGCAGGCACGTCCGAGCGCGACTCGTATCTCGTTGCCGGTTACTGACGACGAGCGTCGCTAAGGATGCAGTTTACTTCAGCTATCGTCAGTCTCGTTCCCGCCACCGTTTTCTTCACCGTTCTCCATCCCGCTATCCATGCCTTCGTTGTCGACAGTGAGGAGGAGGTCAAAGGCCTCGTCGGCAGGAGCCTCTCCTGGTGCGAGATAGCCGACGGCAAAGGCCGAGTAGACCATCCCAGCCTCGACTGTGGCCGGGAACTCGGCGACTGCTTCCTCCGCGCCGGTCTCCCGGATTCCGAGGGTGTACTCGCCGCCCGGCACTTCGACCGCGCCGGCCTCGCCGAACGCGACGTCTTCGAGCAGGACGTCTCCGCCTGCCGCGATATCGACGTTCGGGGCGTCAGGCGACGCGTGGACGGCACGGATCCGTGCGTTCTCGCCCGGATCGGAGAGGTCGTCCTCGTAAACCTGTACTGCAAAGGCCTGGGACGCGTTCTCTGCGAGTTCGCCGATTGCGGCCGCGGTGAACGCGCCTGCGGTAAGTTCGACGGATTCGTCGAAGACGACTGTCTCCTGGTCGCCGGCCGCAGTGATCTGGATCGCGTAGGAGGCTGGCGATAGTTCCAGATAATCACTGACCCCGCCGAACGGAACGTCTTCGAGCGTCAGTTCGTCGTCGACGTAGACGTCGACGTTCGGAGCGTCGGGCGAGAGGTGCGCCACCCTGAGCATCGCCGTCTCTTCTTCTCCGCCGTTCTCCTCTTCGCCGTTCTCCTCTTCGCCGTTCTCCTCGCCGTTTTCTTCCCCGTTCTCCCCGTCGGTTTCGTTGCCGTTCTCCCCACCGTTGGTTTCGTTGCCGTTCTCTCCACCGTTCTCCTCGCCGTTCTCTCCGCCGTTCCCATCGCCACCGTCGGTACACCCTGCGAGGGTACCGAACAGTACCGCTCCACCGGTCGCTTTTAGAATCGTACGTCTTCCTCTATCTGGTTTCATAACGACGTATACACGTGGGAAATGCGTACGTTTCAAGCATTTCCGAACTCTGCCCCGTTTCTCTCCTAATTCTCTCCGGTATGATTGGCTTGTCCTCACAAACCCTGGCCTACGGAGCAGGCGGCTCTGCCCCGGATCGAGTATTCAGTTTGTACTTATGTCGGATCACCCACTAACTCGCGGCAGATGAACTCCGAGCTCTGGTACGTCTTCGGCAGGAGTCGTGGTGGCCCAAACCGAATCCGACTCGTTCAGGCACTCGACGACCGGCCGAGAAACGCGAACCAGCTCGCGGAGGCGCTTGATCTCGATTACACGACCGTGAGACATCATCTCGACGTCCTCCTGCAACACGATGTCGTCTCCAAGACCGACGACGAGTACGGCGCGGTCTACGAGCCGAGCGACCCCGCCAGAGAACACTGGGAGACCATCGAGCAGATCCGCAAGGAGAGCAACGAGGTTGGTCCGCCGGAGAAAACGTTATAATCGGGCTCAATCGGATTGTTCGACATCTAGTTCCTCACGGTCGAGCGCCAGCCGGAACGTCGGGACACTCCGGTAGATGACGTCGACGACCCCCTTACGCCGCAGACTCTGCAGAGCCGAGCGGACCGCTTCGGTGTCCGGATCGACATCGTGGGCGTCCCGGACCGCATGGAGCACGGACACGACGCTCTGTGACCGCTCGTCGGGGCCTGCCAGCACGTCGAGGATCTGCGCCTGCAGTTCAGGGACCCGAACGAGGCTCGGTACGTCGTCCTCGTCCGACTCGATCCCCGGTTCGACGTCGACGAGGTCGTTTGCCTCGCTCGTCGCGCGGATCAGGCTGTTGTCGTCGCGGTAGTAGTAATCTGATAGCTCCGATTCGAGATAGCTGTGCACCTCGCTGCCGCTTTCCATCCCCCAGCGCTCCTGTAACTCACCGTTCTTCGTCGGCTGTAGCTCTACAATATCAGCCAGACGGTCGCGAGCTTCCTCCGAAAGCGTCATCGAGTCGTGCTATCGATGCCGTGGTACTTGCCAGTTCTGAATCTCACCCCCTGGCTCCGACGGAACTGTCATGCATCCCAGCATATAGACGTATGTCACTCGGTCACGTCCACCATCTATGGGACGCGAGGTCCGACTCAGTCATCTTGACGAACTGCTCGACGAACTCGACTATCCGGTGACGCCGGCGGAGGCGGCGGCCGAACTCGACGACGTCACGCTCCAGCTTGCAGACGGCGAGGAGAACCTCGGTGACCTCGTTGCCGGGATGCCGGGAGAGAGCTATGAGTCGCCGGATGCACTGACGACCGGGCTTCACAACACGCTGCCACGGGGCGCAGTCGGCGAGCCGTTTCAGTCGGAGGGCGACGGCTAGCTTAATCCCGGAGGGCGTCGACCGGGCGCTCGCTCGCCGCCTTCCAGGCAGGATAGAGGCCGCTGAGTAGACTCACCGCAATACCGAACGTGAACGCCAGCGCGAGATAGAACAGGTTGGTCGGGTCCAGCAGGATATCCAGCCCAACGGTCGTTCCCAGATACAGTCCAGCGGCCAGCAGTATCGAGACGACGACGCCGCCGACCGCGCCGACCAGCCCCAAAAGCCCGGCCTCGATCAGCATCATCCGGAGCACCTCCCCTTTCTTGACGCCCACTGCCCGCATGACACCGATCTCCTCGCGGCGCTCGACGGTGCTCATCAGCATGACGTTCAGGATGCTCACGCCGGCGATCACCAGCGATATCGAACCGATCCCGAGCAGGAAGCTCTGTAGCAGCGAGAAGAACTCGTCGATCTCGTCGGTGATTTCCGATAGCTCGAAGACGTCGATCCGCTCTTCGCGGGCGTTGAGTTCGCCTCTGACGGCTTCGGCCGCGCCCGACGTTGCGCCAGCCTCCCCTCCGCGGAGGACGACCTGTTCGTAGCCACTGCCGCCGACGGCGCTCTCGGGCAGCAAGACGGCGTCATCCGCCGAGAGCGGGCCGAACGATTCGACCGGTTCGAGCACGGCGATCACCCGGTAGGTCGTCTCCTCGATAGTGACGACGTTGCCCTCGCCTGCCTCCAGTTGCTCGGCGACGCTGCTCCCGAGGATCGCTCCCTGCGTGTGTCTGTCCGGCAACCGTCCCTCCGCGGCCTCGTAGATAGCGGCGGGATCCTCGATCCCGAACAGTTGCGACGCGGTCGATGCCGTGCCGCGGGTAACTAACCCTCGCTGCGTCTTGATCGGTGCAACCGTCACGTCGTCGGTGACGCGCTCGATCGACTGGACCTGCCGCTGACTGATCTCCTCGTACCCCTCGTCGGCGTTCGGCGTCACGACGACTTCGTTGCCGATGTCGCCGAGCGCGTCGGCCGCACCCAGTGAGAGGACGTTCCCGAAGATTCCCAGGGCGGCGATAGCGACGACGGCGATGAGGATGCCGAGGCCGGCCAGGATCGATCGGAACCGGTTCCGCGAGAGGTTCCGGCGTGCGACGAAGATTGCGGGGAACTTCACCACACGGACTCACCTCCGGTGTGAGCCTCGATCATCGTACTCGTCCGTCGAACAACTCGACGGTTCGGTCGGTGTAGTCTGTGACGAGTTCGTCGTGTGTCACCGCGATCACGCTGACGCCGTCGTTCGTGATCGCCGAGAGTTCGTCGAGCACCTGCCGACTGGTGTCCACGTCGAGGTTGCCCGTTGGCTCGTCGGCCAGCAGGATCCGTGGCTCGTTGATCAGGGCGCGGGCGATTGCGACCCGCTGTTGCTGGCCGCCGCTTAGCTCCGTCGGCGTATGATCGAGTCGGTCAGCCAGTCCGACGCGTTCGAGGAGGTCGATCGCTCGCTCGCGGCGGGGCGGCCCGTCGCCGAAGATGGTCGGAAGCGTGACGTTCTCGACCGCCGACAGCGTCGGCAGGAGATAGAAATCCTGAAACACGAAGCCGAGCAGTTCCTTTCGCATCGTCGTCCGCCGGTCGTCCGCGAGGTCCCCGGTCAGTTGCCCGTCGATTTTGACTGTGCCGGTCGTGGGTTCGTCAAGCAAGCCGAGCACGTTGAGCATGGTCGACTTCCCGCTACCGCTGGGGCCCATGATGGTGACGAACTCGCCGCGTTCGACTTGCAGGTCTACGTCGTCGAGAGCGATGACCGTCTCTGCGCCGCTCTCGTAGCGTTTCGTCACCGCGTCGAGCGCCAGCGCCGGCACGCTTTCGGGATCCGTAGTCGCGGACTGTGGGGCCTCAGTTGCGTCCATTCTACTGCCTCCAGACGAGTGCGCCGCCGCCGAACACCAGGAGGGCAGCACTACCTGCGAGAGCGAACGGCCAGAGAGTCCGTCCGTCCTCGCCGGACGCCTGCTCGCGCGGCACGTAATCTAGCTCGACAGTTCGCTCCTGTTCGACGCCGTCATCCAGATACGTCACCGTGATGGGGACGCTATCGGTCGCGTTCGCGTCGACGCTTGCGGTCAGATCGAATCCGACGAAATCGCTCTCGGGGACGGCACCGACGAAGTAGCTACGCTGGGGGTAGATCGGGTCGACCCCCTCGCTCTCTTCGACCGCGACGACAGCGCCGCTGGCTCCTGCCGTCCCGACGTTCGCGACGTTGCCAGATATTTTGACGACGTCACCGTCGGTGACTAGATCGAGATCAGTGAACTGGAGCGCCGCGGACGGAACCTGCTCTGGCGCGTACTCGTAGGCCGTTGCACTCGTGAGACGCTCCGTTCCCAGCGTGTACCGCGCGGTCACGTCCACGGTGCTTGCCTTCTCGATCCGAGCGAGGTCGACGTAGACTATCTCCTGCTGGCCCGGTTCGAGATCCGCGACCGGGAGTCGCGGCAGGTCGCTCTCGTTCGCCGCCGGTTCGACGACGACCGAGCGGGCAGTCGCGGTCCCGAAGTTCGTCACTTCGATCCGTAACAGCCGGTCACCGACCCTGTCGGCCGAATCCTCTTCCTCCTCTCCGTCGTCCGGTTGCTGAATGTTCGCCCCGCCGAGCGCGCCGCCGAGGTCGCCGACGTTCAGGTCGACCCCTGCTGCGGGCTCTTCCTCGTCGTCCTCGATGCTGCTCGCGTCGACTGCCTGCGCGTCGACCTGCACGTCGTCCTTGATGCCATCGGCGTCGACGCCGCCGACCACGACGGTCACCGGGTAGGTGATCGTTACCGTTTCGGTGATCTGCTCACCGTCGTCGTCGGTGTCGGCATAGGAGCCGTTCACCGTGGCCGTCAGTTCGTGGACGCCGGCCTCATCGAACGCGGTCGATAGCGGCACTGTGACGCTATCGCCGGGCGAGAGGGCGCTCACGTTTTCAGCGGTCGCGTACACCCGTTCCTCGTCGCTGAGAGTGACGCTGTCGATGGTTACGGGCTCCCCGCTTCCGGCGGAGTTAGAGACGCTCAGGTCGACGGTCGTCGTCTCGCCGGGATCGGGGGTCTCCGGCGTCACCGTGGCGTCGTCGACGATCAGGCGCGCGTCGGGGACGGCCGTGGCCAGACCTAACCCCCCAACGAGGAGAACGAGAACGATAAAGACGGATGCTACTGTCCGAAGTCTATCCATAATTACGCTCAGGAGTGAATAAGTAAAGGGGTGTCGGAGGGTTGTCGTTTGCTATCAGAACACAAGAGCGACGACAGGTCTCCGTCGCTGGAACCGGCCAAACGCCGGGCTTATCACTCGTCACTGGTGTAGTCCTGTGTACCAATGGAGTTCTGCGACGAGTGCGGTTCGATGATGAAAGCCGACGAGGAGTTGTGGATCTGTGATAGTTGCGGGAACAAACAGCCGAAGAACCCCGATGCGAACTACGTCGTCACCACCGATCAGGAGGTCAGCGAAGTGATCGAAACGGGCGAGGGCGAGAGCGGTCTGCCGACGACGGACGCCCGGTGTCCGAACTGTGAGAACGACCGTGCGCACTGGTATATGCAGCAGATCCGGGCGGCCGACGAGTCCGAGACGCGCTTTTTCGTCTGTACCGAGTGCGAGCACAAGTGGCGCGAAGACGACCACTAACGCATCGACTTCTCGACGCCTCCTGCGACGGCGATCATAGCCGCGCCAATCCTCAAGTAGGTAGGGAGAAAACTACACTCGATGGCAGATCCGCCGCCGCCCACGGTCCCGGCCGACCGACTCGAAGACGACGGGTGGGAACAGATCGAAGACACCGTCGAGACCCGGTTCCGCATGCCGACGCTGACCGTCACCGGGCGAACGCTCGTCTACGAGGATGCAGATCTGCGCGAACGACTGCGCGACGCGTTCGGCGACGCGACAGTCCGCTTTTTCTTCGCGACACGACTCTCGTTCTCACCGTCGCTCGGACCGGGGTTGGGACAGATGGTCCGGCCGACGGTGATCGCAGAAGCGAAACGGGCGTTCGCCGCCGACCTGGCCGAGCGCGGCATCGAGGATGTCGACCGGACGACCCGCCAGCGCATGCGCGTCGAGAGCGGCGACCGTGCCACGCTACTGGGCTATCGGGGTCGGTATGACGGCAAGAGCGACTCGGTCGGCGTCGAGGGCTGGCTTGCCATCTGGCTCGGTGACGGCTTTCGGATCGCCGGCGGTGCACACCCACGGACTGCCGATCTGGACGGGGTCGAGGCTACGCCAGCGAAGTGGCGCGACGAACTGCTGGATCTGATCCGCTCCGTAGAATGAGTGCGGTCGCTCAGACGTTGCGCGCGAACGTCAGATAGCCGGTGTGACCGACACCGGCGGTCGAGGGCCGGGAGCCGCGGTCGTCGAAATCCATCTCGCGCTGGATGGTCTCCTGCGTGACGACGTCGGAGAGGCCGACCTCTCGTGCAGTGCGACAGGCCTCGCGAGTGTTCTCGACGAACGGCGAGTAGACAGCGAGGTACCCTCCCTGTGCGAGTAGCTCCGGGGCTTGCTCGACGACCGTTGGGGCGTCCTCCGTGTCGAGCGTGATGATGTCGAATCGCTCCTCGCAATCCGTCATGAACTCGGTCACGTCGCCCGCCCGCACTTCGACGGTATCGCTCACATCGGCCAGTTCCATGTTTTCGCGGGCCACTTCGGCGAATCCGGGATCCTGCTCGAACGTCAGGACGTCCGCACCCGCTCGGCCGAGATACGAGGCGAGTACGCCGGTTCCGGTCCCGGCGTCCAGCACGCGGTCGCCCCTACCAGCGCCGACGTGGCCCATGATCAGCCCGATATCCCGGGGCATCATCGGCGCGCCGGTGCGCTCCATGTGGTTGAACAGGTCAGGGCCGCGCAGACGCCGGACCTGAAACTCCTCGTCGAGATGCGTCTCGATCGTATCGCCTGGCTCGACGTCTTCCGGCACCGCCAGTACGCCCAGATCGGTGCCTTGCTCCTCGCCGGGTTCGACGAGGAACTGTCTGCTCCCGCGAACGACGAGAACGGTCACTCTAGCTGGTCGACTGCGGCAGCGAGGTCACCGTCGTTGTCCTCGAGCGCTTCGCGAGCGTCGTCCTCGCTCGCACCCGTGCGCATCGCGACGATTTCGACGTCCTCCTCGGGGACGCCGCTTGCGTCACCGCTCTCGACGGCTGGCGCGTCGCCGCCGGCAGTGCCGGGTTCCTGTTCGTCGGGCGAACCGACGATCTGGTAGGTTTCCTGGCCGCGCGCGTCGATCTTGTTCACCTCGGCGTCGGTGAAGACGAGATCGGCGTCGGGGGTCTGAATGATCACTTTTTCGGCGTCCAGGTCTTCCATGTTGACGCCCATCTGTTCCATCATCTGCTTCATCTTGCGGGGGTCCATGCCACCGCCACCTCCTCCGAACATACTCCGAGGGTGGCTCTACGCGGGGAAATAATTGACGGGATCAGGTCCGCTGATAGACACTCTCGGTCGCGAGAATCAGGCCGTAGTCGCCCGGTACTCGCCGTACTTGACGCCGAGGGAGAGCGTGATCGCACCGAAGGCGAGCATCGAGGGCAGTACCATCATCAGGATCGTGTCCGTTTCCATCATCGGTGCACCGATCAGCGCGCCGACGCCGATCGCGTTGATCAGGAGGAACGCTGCGACGGTCTTGGTCAGATCGAACTCCATACTGGGGCGTCAGTACTGCTGCCTCCTAAGCATACCGAGACAGGGAGGATTCAGGACGGCCGGACGAGTTCGGCAAGCGTCACCATCGAGCCGATTACCCAGCCGAGCGGGACGGCGATACCGAACCACATCCCGAGATAGGCCGCCCCGGCGAGCGTATACTGCTCGGAGAGCCACTGGTCGATCCCGCCGACGCTAAGGACGGTGTCGAGCAGCCAGATCGCGAGCGAGTCACTGCCCGACAGGATGACATCACCGATCGTCGGCGAGAACAGCGCGGCGACGACCGGCGGGAGAAAGAGCGCGGTCATCGCGGCGGGGTACGCGAAGACGACCGAGACGGGGCGGCCGCCAGACTGCGAGGTGACGACGGCGAGTCCTGCGGCGACTGTCGCGACGATTCCGGCCGCCAGTACCGCCAGAAAGCCGTCGGTGCTGAACGCCTGGTGGGCGAGGACTGTCAGCACGCCCCAGACCAGCGCCGCGATGACGACGACGCCGACGACGCCGAGCCCTGCGGCGACCCGATCGATCCGGGTCGAGTAGAATCGGAGCATGAAGCCGAACAGCGCCAGCGGGTACAGCACCGCGACGATCGGCACACCGATGGCGGACCAGAGCCGGTAGCCGATCCAGCCACTCGTCGTGTTCGGCGTCCACTTCCCGAGCACGGAGTGGCCGGTCCCCCGCTGGCGCGGGAACAAGAGTTCCATCCAGCTTTCGTGTAACCGCTGGAGGTCGATCCTGATCGCACCGACTAGCCCGCCACCTCCTGACAACCGCGTACTCATACGGAATACAGAACGAGCGATCCGGTTTCAAGCTTCCGGCTATCGAACTAGTTCCACGGCGCGAAATCGGGATCGACCTTCCGGTCGACCGCCTCGATGGCGTCGATGCGGGCTATCTCCTCGTCGCTCAGGTCGAGCGCAAGCGCGCCCCAGTTGTCCTCAATGTGCGCGCTGCTCGTCGCCTTCGGGATCGGCGTGACACCCTTTTCGAGTAGCCACGCGAGGCTGACCTGCGCTGCGCTGGCGTCGTTTGCCTCGGCGATCTCGGTCAGCGTCTCAGACTCGAAGACGGCCCCGCGAGCGAGCGGCGAGTAGGCGACGACCTCCATGTCGAGTTCCTTTGCTTTCGCCCGGACCTCCTCCTGCGGGAGGAACGGATGGCACTCGACCTGGTTGGCGAAGATCGGCACGTCACAGACCTCTGCGGCCGTCTCCATGTCTTCTGGCTCGAAGTTGCTGATTCCGACGCGTTCGATCAGGCCGCGCTCGTGGAGTTCCTCGAGAGCGAGGAACGTCTCCTCGGGATCGTACGTATCGACCGGCCAGTGGATGTACAGCATATCGAGATAGTCGACGCCGAGTACGTCGAGGCGCTCCTCGGTCGACGCGAGGGCGTCCTCGTACGAGAGGTCGTCGTACCAGAGTTTCGTCGCGAGGAACACGTCCTCTCGGGGAACATCGGCCTGAGCAAGCCCCTCGCCGACGGCCTCCTCGTTGCCGTACAGGTGCGCGGTATCGATATGTCGATAGCCCGTCTCCAGCGCCGTTCGGACGCTCTCGGCGCACTGCTCCGGGTCCTCGTTCTGCCACGTTCCGAGACCGAGCATCGGCATACCGTTCGTGCGCGGACACTCGTCGCTAGTCAGTTGCAACATGGCCGTATATGGGGGCTCTCTCCGGAAAGGGGTTGGGAAATCACCGTGAGGGCATCCCGCCTCCCTCGGTCGGTTATCTCACTATATGGCGGGCCTTCGAGAGCGGATAGATGAGCGCTGGCGGCGCGACAGACTGTGGCTTCGAGTGGACTGTCCGACGTCCGGCCGTCGCGCCGATGCCGAAGGGCTATGACGTGGGCGTCCAATACGACCACAATGACTGATCACACCGATCTGATCCTGCGGTCGCTCTTGCCGGCGACCGCAGAGACGTTCGACGAGCGCGTCGAACGACAGGCGTCGACGGTTGCCGACATGCTGGAGGGCGGCGACCTGAACAATCCGGGTTTCGCGCTCGGTATCGAGATAGAGGCGTACGCGATGGACGATGGCGGGCTTGTTCGGCTTCCCGACGACGTGTTCGACGCGCCCTGCGACCGCGAACTCGGCCTCCACAACGCCGAACTACATACCGATCCGACGCCTTTTGACGAAGACGGGATCGCGGCACAGGCGGACCAACTCCGCTCCAGTCTCGAAGCCGCACGCGCTGTGGCTCGCGAATCGGGGGCCGAAATCGTGCTCGACGCGATGTGGGCCGTCCCGCCCGCCGAAGGGACCCGCTCGTACCTCGGCGACGTGGCCTCCGAGGACGGCGTGACGATAGCCCGAAACATGACTGAATCGACTCGCTACTACGCGCTTGACAACGAGATACTCCAGCAGACCGACGGGAGCGTGCCGATTTCCGTGCCGGGCGCGGACGTGGAGTTCCCGTCGATCCTCTGTGAGTCGCTGACGAGTTCTATCCAGCCCCATCTCCAGCTACCGGACGCCGACGACCTGCCGGCCTACTACAATGCCGCGATCCGGACCCTCGGGCCCGTGCTGGCGCTGGTGACGAACTCGCCGCTGCTGCCCGTCGATCTGTACGACGTCGACGACCCCGAACGCCTGCTCGACGAGACCCACCACGAACTCCGGATCCCGGCCTTCGAGCAATCGATCAACGCCGCCTGGAACAAGGTTCGGGTCCCCGGCGATATCGGAACAACTGCCGACACGCTGGAGTACCTCCTCGACGATCCGACCTGTGCTCCGTTCCTCCGCGAGTGGGTCGCGGACGACGACCGGACGACCATCGACGGTCGGCTCTGGGAGTTCGACCACAAGCGCGGAACCTACTGGCGCTGGGTCCGCTCGGTCGTCGGCGGCCAGCCAGTCGGCGGCGGCGACCGTCGGTCGATCCGGATCGAGTATCGTCCTCTCCCCACCCAGCCAACCGTCGCGGGCAACGTCGGCCTGCAAGTGCTCGTCGCGGGCCTGCTCCGCGGTATCGTCGCGACCGACCACCCGCTCGCGACGCTTGATCACGAGGCCGCCGAAGAGAGCTTCTACGCGGCGGTCGCCGACGGAATCGATGCCGACCTCGCGTGGGTCACTGCCGATGGGGAGCGCACCCAACAAAAAGACGACATCTACGACGAACTGTTCTCGCTCGCTCGGGCAGGGCTAGCGGCTCAGGACGTCCCGAAAGATGTCGTCGAACGCTACATCGATCCCCTAGAAGCGCGCTGGGAGCAACGGACGACACCGAGCACGTGGAAACTCGACCGTGTTCGGGCAGAACTTGCGGGCGGGGACTCCTTCGAGGAAGCCGTCAGCGCGATGCAGCGAGCCTATCAGGAGTACAGCCGATCGGAGACGCCCGTCGTCGACTGGGACTAAAGGTCCTCGTTGCTCCGCATCTCGTTCCGGCGATATCGGTCGGTACGCCCGTAGCCGACCACGTCGCCCGCGTCGTTGAGTTCGATCTGACCACCGATACGGTGACAGTCGAAACGCTTGACAGCGAGCAGACACGTCTCGACTGACATCGCGGATCAGTGCGCTTTACATCAGTTTTGTTGCCAGAAAGGATTTATATACTGACCGGCTTATTACCACTATGAAATTGGGACGACGCGCCGTACTGACGGGAGCCGCGGTCGGGCTGGCTTCGATGGCGGGCTGTATGGACCTGATCTCCGGCGATACCGTCGAATTCACCGCATCGGAAGCCTCCGTCAGCGATAACGGACTTGAGGAGACGGAGTACAGCCACGCAAATACGGAGGAGTTGACGATAGACGAGACCGTCGAAGCGGCAGGAGTCGAGCGCCGGGTAATCGTCGGCAACTGGATCAACACGTACCAGAATGATCTGACCGTTCAGGGTGACTCCCAACAGGCGGCGACGTTCGCGGTCGTGTCGACGCCGAACGCCGAGATAGCGGGCCAATCGCTCAACCCGATCGGCCAGCTATCACACGACGAACTCCTCTCGGAGTTCCAGGGCCAACTCGGTGACGAGTACGATGGGCTGGACGACGTCGAACAGGTCGACAGCAGGGAAGAGGTCGTGCTCGGCGAGGAAGTGAGCATCAGCACCTTCGAGACCACGGCCGAGTTCGAGGGCGAGCAGGTCGACATCTACATCCACGTCACCACCGTCGCGAGCGGCGACGACCTGATCATCGCGGTCGGCGCACACCCCGCCGCGCTGGGTCAGGAACGGTCGAACATCTACACGCTGATGCAGGAGATCGAACACGTCGGGGAGTAACGTTCAACAGTGTTCGCCTCCGACCGGTGATATGGAGAAGACGCCCGCCGGGACGTCAGTCGGCGTCGACGACCCGTACGAACACGTCGAGATCTGTGACTTCGTCACCGACGACGGCCGCTGTCGGTACGCCTTCGAGTATGCCGAACAGGACCCCGAGTTCGCACGGGAACGACGGGCGGACGATTTCGCCTGCCCGGTTGCCGACGGCGACGACTGGGACTGGGCCGATTGTCCACAGTTCCGATCCAGAAACCACGACCGCGAGTGTCTTCGCTGTGGCCTCGAAGAGCGGCGGGTCGCCCACGACGACGAACGCCCGCTACTGGAAGAACATCACCTCTCGTATGCAGGCGATGGGGAGGAGCTACGCCACGAAATAACGGTGTATCTGTGTCGGTGGTGCCATGCGAAGGTCCACGACTCGTGGGCACGGGTCACCGACGACGTCTCGCCGGATCCGGAGGCGCTCGTCGAAGCCGAAGGACGTCGGAGTAAAGAGCGCGACGAACTGGCCTTCGAGTCGGCCGCCGACCGCTACGACGACCTCTAGGCGTCGGAGACACTCATTCGTCGAGCGCCTCGGGCGGGCGAACGCTGATGTGGCCGTGTTTGTGGACGTGGATGTGGTGGCCCTCGAACGTAAACGTCACTTCGCCGACTGCGAGCGTCCCGTCCGACCGCGGACTAAACAGCGTGTCCAGTAGCTCCGGATCGAGCGAATCGTAGAGCGGCGAGAGCTTCATCGGGTCCGTCCCCTCCAGATCGGCGACCACCATGACGATGATCATGCTCATCGGCATGGCGTCGCGCCAGTCGTACTCGATGTGATACGTGCCCGTCTCGGCGTCGAAGCGCGTTCCCGACGCCTCGTCGCCGGCGAGCGAGACGAGTGCGTCCGATTCGATCCAGGCGTCCTCCTCGTCCGGATCGAACAGCGTTCCGGTCTCCGTTCCGTCCTCTCTCACCGCGACGTATTCGACGTCATCGTCGTCTCCCGTCCGGCCACCAAATGAATCGTTCATATATGTCTGTACAGTCTCTCCAACATCATCCAACCTCCCGAGATAAAGAGGCAGTGGTTTCGACTGATCTTTATTCACACTCGTTCCGACAGGACTCGTCGCAGAACGGTTACACCCGAAACTCTCCGTCGTTACCGTCGTCGGCGACAAAGGCGTCCAGTTGCTCCGCGTCGACGCTGCCGTCCTCGCGGACGACGATCCGATAGCCCCGGACGGCGATAATGAGTCATTCCTGTCCGGCCCGGTCTCAGCGGTGGTCGACGACGTCGCCGATCCGCCGTGGCTCGCCCTGCAGGTCCGGGTTCGAGGCGACCATCTGAAGCACCTCGTGATCGGTTACGTCGAAGTAGCTCTTTTCGGTCGCTTTCTCGATCAGTTCCCGCTCCAGTCTGAACTCGGTGCCCTCGTAGACGACGTCGACACCCTGTTCGTCGAACGCGAGTGTAGTCATGAGAACAAATCGGGGCCTCGAAGGTAAAAGTGTGCAGAATGGCGTCTGTCTGACGCCCGTCGGACGCCCGCCGTGGGTTTAATATTCGTGGGGGGAAACCAGGTGGTGTGTCGCTGCGATCGAATCCGCTGGACGAACTATCCATCCCCGACGGTACCACCGTCGAAGAGCATGATCTGGTAACAGGCGGGGACGTCGTCGTCGGGGGGCGGAGTACGGTCGAGTTCGGTGTCCGCGGCCGGAACGTCCTCGCGGGAGAGGGGGTTCGTTTCGGCGGGGATATCGAGGCGGAAGCGGACTGCCGACTCGATATGTGGTGTGACGTCGCCGGCAACGTCCTCGTCGGCCGCGACGCCTATCTCGGCGAGCGGGTCCACGTCGGCGGTCAGTTGATGGTCAGTGGTGACCTCGATATCGGCGACGACGTCGACATCGAGGAAGGGTTCGAGGCGAACGGATGGATCGTCATCCGCAATCCGATGCCGACCATCGTGTTCCTGTTTATCTACCTCTCGCAACTGCTCCGACTCGGCGAGGAGGAAGCCGCCGAGGAGCTATTCGGCGAGTTTGCCGAGAGCGAAGACCCCGATCAAGACCCACTGCTCGTGCCCCGGAACGCGACTGTCAGCGACGACGCCTGGCGCGTCTCGACGCCGGCACGGATCGGCGACGACTGTCGGCTCCACGGAAACGTTCGCGCGGAGTCGATCACCGTCGGCGAGGAGAACAACGTCTTCGGCAGTTTGCGCGCGCGCGAAGATATCCTCATCGGGTCGGGCACGCGGATCCACGGCGATGTGACCACCCGAAACGGCACTGTCGCCATCGCTGACGACGCCCGAGTGCTCGGCGACGTCTCCTGTGGCGACCTCGAACTCGAATCGGGCGCCACTGTCGACGGATCGATGCGGGCAAGCGGGCAAGTAGAGTTGAAACAGGACGTCTCGCGCGACCAGGAGTGACTACTGCCAGTCCTCCGCGGCGTCCTCTATTGGCTCTGCGACGACACCGTCCTGTCGGGCGAGGACTCGCGCATGAGCCGTACAGACGGCCCTGTTCTCGGCCCACGGGATGTGGAGCAACACGGCAGCGGGCCGGTCACAGCCCGCTTCGCTACAGACCTCACGGTCGTTCATCGGCTACACCGACGGGTGCATCACGCACAAACGTTCGGGTCGGCCGTGTACCACTGGACTAATACCCGCCCGGAATATGTTGGTCTTTAATCTAAGATTTAAGTAACCACCACAACTCCATACTAGATAGCAATGGCCATAGATTCAAACTTCGAGCAGAACCGGGACGTGGTCGACCAGCACAATGACCACGACGTCTGGGGACCAGTAGAGGAACCCGACCAGTTAGGAATCCACGGTACACACGTCGCCGTCGACTTCGACATCTGTCTCGCCGACGGTGCGTGTCTGGAGGACTGTCCGGTAGACGTCTTCGAGTGGGTCGACACGCCGGGCCATCCGGAGAGCGAGATCAAGGCAGATCCAGCACAGGAAGAACAGTGCATCGACTGTATGCTCTGTGTCGACGTCTGTCCTGTCGACGCAATTGACGTCGACGCCGGGCGTGCCGGCCGGTCGTAGAACCGATTCGCGGGGGACTCAGAGACGCATCTGACACGGTAATAGATACCAATGTACACACTAACGCTAACCAAGGGAGTACCGGATTTTAGTGAGGGAGCGGTTTCGTTCGACGAGGACGGCCATCTCGAACGTGGAGATACGCCGACAGTGATGAACCCGAACGACGAGTTCGCACTGAAAGCCGCCCTCCAGACGAAGGTCAGAAACGGCGGAACCTCTGCGCTGATGAGCATGGGGCCGCCAGGCTACAAGGACATCCTCCGGGAGGGGATGGAGTCGGTGTACGCCGACGAACTGTTCTTGCTCTCGGACCGAGAGATGGCGGCGGCCGACACATGGGCGACTGCGATTACGGTCGCGACCGGGATACAGAACCTCGACGAGCAGCCGGATCTGGTCTTTGCGGGGTTCAAGACCGCCGACGGAGAGACGGGCCACACCGGCCCCCAGACCTGCTGGGCGCTGGACTGGCCGCTAGTTACGCACGTCATCTCGCTCGAGGTCTACCCCGACGAGGGACGGGTCCGGGCGAAACGCCTCGTCGAAGGCGACATCGAAGAGATCGAGACTGTCGAAGCGCCGATGCCCGCAGTCATCGTCACTGACCCCGAGTTCGAGCCAGTGTATCGCCGGGCCGAACATCGGCTGAAACACCGGGATCTCCGCGAGGAGACACAGGAACGTGCCGAGACCTTCGAGGATCACCTGACGGTCTGGGATCACGAGGAACTGAACCTCGATCCGGACTATATCGGGCTGGATGGCTCGCCGACGATCGTTCAGGGGGTCGATCCGATCCCGAAAGCGCCCTCCGAACGGGAGGCCAAAGAGATCGATCCGGCCGAGGAGGAGTCGATGGACGAACTGCTCGAGGAACTGCGTCCCCATGCGGCCGCTACCGCAGAGGCGGGAGGTGACTGATCATGGTAGAGATAGATCCAACCGAACACGACATCTCCGAACTCGGACCGAAAGTCAACGACATCGAGGACGTCGACGAACTGGAGGCGATGCTCGAACTCGAAGGGGAGGGCGAGGATCGCGTCCCGGTCAAGACGCTCATCGAGAGCCGAATCGAGACGCTAACCGAGGACACCGGGGACGGCGACGAAGACGTAGACGTCACCGAGCTAAGTACGGCCGATGCGGCGAACCTGATCCGCGATATCGACGATCCCGAACGGCTCGAAGAGCTTCGCGACGCGGAGGAAGCCGCCGAGGAGCGCGATACGGTGCTCCGTCTGATCGAACAGCAACTCGACTCCGTGCTGGGCAGCGAGCAAGCAGAGATCGAGATCGAGCCACCGGAAGAGGCCCATCCCCATCTCGATCATCCGACGGCGGACAAGGAGTACGTCCACTCGGTCGAGGACGGCGAGTATCGAGACATGTGGGTCTACTGCGAGACGCAGGGCGGCGAACTCGTCGACGTCTCGAAGGAGTTGCTGGGCAAGGCCCGCGAACTGATGGACGGCTACAACGAAACGTACGACGAGGACGAAAACGTCGTTGCGGTCGTGATCGGCTCCGATATCGAGGGGATCGCGGAGGAGGCAATCGCCTACGGCGCGGATGTCGCCATCTACTACGACGACTCCGAACTAGAACGGTTCCGTCACCAACCCTATACCAAGATCTACTGCGATATGGCCCGGCGTGCGGGTCACCCCTACGTCCGCGAGGACCGCCACGAGGAGGAGTGGCGCGACTACGACGAACCCCGGTACGTCGTCTTCCCGGCGACGAACAACGGACGGGACCTCTCGGCGCTGGTACAGGCCGAACTCGACTCGGGGCTGGCCAGTGACTGTTCGGACCTGTATATCGACGACGTCGTCATCAGCAACCCCGCCAAGACCGGCGGCGAGGGGGGCAAGAAACGGTTCGAGCGCGTCCTGCACATGCCCCGCCCGGACTTCTCCGGGTTCGAGTACTCGACGATCCTCTGTCTGGACTCGCCACGCCGCGAGTTCCACCCACAGGGCGCGTCGGTGATCCCGGGCAAGTTCGAGATACCCGATCCCGATTACGAGCGGGAGGGCGAACTGATCGATCACGACCTCGAACTCGACGACGACTGGCTACCCGTCGAGGTCGAGGAGTACGATCAGCTAGAGAGTGGTGTCGACCTCACCGATCACGAAGTCGTCGTCTGCGTCGGTCGTGGGATCGGCCGGGATCCGACGCGCGGCATCGAACTCGGACTGGAGTTGACCGACGCCTTCGAGGACGCCGCCTTCGGACTGACGCGGGGGATCATCACCTCCTCGTTCCAGTTCGAGGGTCACGTCGAGAGCTACACCGGCGAGGACCGCCAGATCGGTGAGAGCGGTCAGGAGGTCGAACCGGATCTGTACATCGCCGCGGGCGTCTCGGGGGCGATTCAGCACAAGGTCGGCTGTGACGAATCGGATACGATCGTCGCGATCAACACCGATCCCGACGCGGATATCCGTGACTGGTCGGACTACTTCATCCACGGCGATCTCTTCGAGGTGCTTCCGAACCTGATCAACGCACTGGAGACCGGCGACGCCGCCGAGGCAATCGTCGATGCAGGCGTGCCGGCCACTGGGGGTGAGACCGATGACTGAAGACTACGAACACTACGAGGCCATCGTCGTCGGCGCGGGACCGGGCGGTGCCGCGGCGGCGGCCGCCCTCGCCGAGCAGGGTGTCGAGACGCTCGTACTGGAACGCGGCGTCGATGCTGGCTCGAAGAACGTCTCCGGCGGGCTGATCTACGCCGAAGAGTCCGCGCCGTACACTATCGACAGCCTGTTCCCCGACTTTCGCGAGCAGGCGTCCGAACGTCCCGTCGACGAGAACTACATCCACAACATCGCCGGGAACAAGGTCAAGACGTTCGATCTGGGGGGCGTTCACGAGCACGACACGGCGTGGTGTGATTCGGTGCTGCGACGGGAGATGGACTCGTGGCTCGCAGAGCGGGTGCACGAGAAGACTAGAGAGACCGGCGGTGGAGTGCTCACGGAGGTGCGAGTCAACGGACTGCTCCGCGAGAACGGACAGATCGTCGGTGTGACCTGTGACGAACTCGATCCGATCACGGCCGACGTCATAATCGCGGCCGACGGCGTCAATTCCGAACTCGCTCGCGACGCGGGACTGATGGACTGGGACGAACCAGATGAGTGGTTCCAGGGCGTCAAAGCCGTCGTCGACATGGAGCCAGAGGTGATCAACGAGCGCTTCGATATCGACGAGGACGAAGGCGCAGCACACCTCTTCTCGGGCGACCTGTTCGAGGGCGTCCGGGGCGGCGGGTTCCTCTACACGAACGAGGACTCGCTATCTATCGGGACGGTGTTCCACCTCGACTCGCTCGCCGCCGAGGAGGCCGAACCGCACGAACTGCTGAATAGTCTGCTCACCCATCCCGTACTGGACCAGTATCTCCAGGGCGAGTACGAGGAACGGGAGTACTCGGCCAAACTCGTCCCCGACTCGAAGAAGGTTGCCCATCCGTCGCCTCACCGGGGTCGACTGTTGCTGGTCGGCGACGCCGCCGGGCAGATGCAGGCCCAGGGGCCGATCATCAAGGGGATGAACCACGCCGTCTCGGCGGGTGGACTGGCCGCCGAAGCCTTTGCCGAGGCGCGAACCCGCGGCGACGCCTCGCAGGCGGGCGCACTCTACGAACAAAAACTCAACAGCGAGGGCGTGATGGACAAACTTCGCCCGACTCGCTATCGACTGACCAGTGCGGTCTCCGAGAGCGATTTCGTCACCTCGGTCGGCAACAAACTGTTGAACTCGCCGATCGGCCGGGCCGGGATCCGCGCGTTCGACGACACGGCCGAACGGCTGTTCAACTCCCCGTTCGTGCTCGGGATGATCCCCGACACCCGAACCACATACGTCACGGTGCCGACGATCATCGGCGAGGAACTCGGGACGCCGGTCGAGGCCGAAGACGAGATCGAACCGCCCGAACTCGGTGATCGGATCGGCGATCTGACCTACAACGTCGGTGACCCACATATCGAACTCATCGATAGCACCTTCGAGGCCAGCGGCACCGCCGTCACGGCCTGTCCGGTGAGCGCGAAGGACTACGGTGGCGGCTGTTACCGCGAGGAGGAGATCAAAACGAACGGCGACACCGAGAAAGTCGTCAGCCTCGACACCCAGCCCTGCGTCGAGTGTGGGACCTGCGCCATCGTCGCCGATACGGAGTGGGAACACCCGAGCGGCGGCAAGGGCGTCGAGTACAGGGAGGGCTGATGGCGTCCGAACATCGCGAGCGTATCGAGCGGTTGGCCGGGCGTGCGCGCCGTGAGCGCGAGACGTTCGCCCCGCCGACAACGGTACCAGCGCCGGAGCAGGGCCAGGAGTACCTGCGGGACGGCGTCGGCGAACTCGTCTCGCTGTACATCGACGGACGGAGTGGTGGGAAATTCGCCGCGTTCTCCGAGCGGGAGTGGGAACTGCTCCACCGAGCGCTCGACGATTGGCTACAGCTATACGCCCGGTGTTACGGGCGAGAGCTAGAACGCGGCTTTCAGATTCGCACGCTGACAGAGCTAGTCATCGATACCCACAACCTCCACGACGCCGTCGTGATGGCGACCAAGGTGCCGGATCCGAAACGGGAACGGGCAACCGAATCGGTCTGACGGGGACCGGGAGGTTCGCTGTGCGCCCGCGGTCCGGATCGGCCCGCTTTTTACCCTGCCCGGCCCAGTACTCCCCGTGCGCGAGTTCTCCGAGTCGTATCTGCGGGATACCCGTGCGGGGATGTGGGACGACTCACGGCAGGCGCTGGCGGACCTCGACCTGCAGGACTGCGACCGGATCCTCGACGTCGGCTGTGGCACTGGCGAACTGTCGCGTGTCCTCGCCGAAGAGAGCGGTGCGGAGATAGTCGGTCTCGACGCCGACGTCTCCCTTCTTGCATCCGCACGCGAGCACGCCACGCCGGTTACCGGCGACGCGACGCGACTCCCCTTTGTCGACGACGCCGTCGACCTCGTCGTCTGTCAGGCGCTCCTGATCAATCTCCCCGAGCCAGCCGTCGCAGTCAGGGAGTTCGCCCGTGTCGCCAGCGAGCGCGTCGCGGCGGTCGAACCGGACAACGGTGCGGTGACGGTCGAATCGAGCGTCGAGTCCGAGGCCCGACTCGCTTGCCGCGCTCGCGAGGCGTATCTCGACGGCGTCGGGACCGACGTCACGCTCGGCGGGAGCGGGACCAGTTCGCTGTTCGAGCAGGAGGGCCTCGCCCGGGTCACGACGACGCGCTACGACCACGAACGGACCGTCGCCGCCCCCTATTCCCAGCGCGACCTCGACGCCGCGAAGCGCAAAGCGACCGGGGACGGGTTGGCGGCCGACCGCGCCGAGATGCTGGCCGGGGGACTGACCGCCGAGAGCTACGAACGACTCCGAAACTCCTGGCGCGCGATGGGCCGTGACGTCATCGAGCAGATGCAGGCGGGCGAGTACTCTCGTCGCGAGGTCGTCCCGTTTTTCGTGACGAGCGGGCGCGTCAGCGAGGAGTAACTACCCGAAATGTTATATTAGATGCCGCGGCGACCCTCTCTCGTGCTCCTCAGCAGGGCAACATTGACGGTGGATGGTGGCGATAGCCATTTCAATGACAGGAACAGTGTTCGCGCTCCTGGGGGGACGCGACCGGATCGGAACGACAACGGCGGCCGCGTCGGTTGCAGGCTCGATGGCCGAAACCGCGACGCGCGTTGCGGTCGTCGACGCCACCTTCGCCGGTAGCGGCGTTCAGGACGTGCTCGACCTGCCGGAGGGGGGAGCGGGCCTCAGAGACGTACTGCGCGGCGATGCCAGCGTCGACGAGGCGATGATCGACGGGCCACACGGCGTCGAGTATCTACTGGCCGAGGAACTCCCGACGACGACGGACGTCCGAACCCACCGACTCGTTCGGGCGGCGAACACCCTTCGCGAGCGCTACGACTTCGTACTGCTCGACCTCGGGCACGGCGGCGGCGTCGAGGTTGCGATGGGGCTCGAACTGGCCGACGAGGCCATCCTCGTCTCGGGATCGGCCGAGGAGGACCTCGCTGAGACGGCGAAGACAGCGACAGTCGTCCGATATCACGGCTGTCGGATCCGCGGGACAATCCTCTCGCGCGTGCCGTCGGTACAGGCGGTCGACATGGTCGGCGTGACCGAACGACTCCAGACCGAAACGCTCGCGGTCGTCCCAGAGGACGACGCGGTCCGGGAGGCCGCGGCCGATGGCCAGTCCGTGCTCCGGTACGACCCCGACAGCGACGCCGCCATGGTCTACTGGCAACTCGCCGGGAGCCTCTCCGGATCTGGCGGGCTGACCGGGCCTGTACTGCCCGCCAGCGCGACGTCCGAAGCGGCTGTCGAAGAGGAGTCAGAGGCGTCGGACAGCAGGGGGGAAGCAGAGTCGGCGGCAAACGAGGAGACAGAGCCAGTGATAGATGAGGAGGGAGAGCCAGCAACAGGTGAGGCTGACGACCCACTCCAGGACGACGGTAGTGCGAAAGCCGCCCACGCCGGGGACGACGCAGTGAGCGCCCAGCCAGCACCCGAATCGGCCACCACGGAGTCCGAACCGACCGATGCAGTCGCTCGGGGGCCTGCCGAGGAGTCTCCGGAAGAGGCGTCAGCCGAGCAAGCGGACGGGCATTCGACCGCCACCAGCGACAGGGACGGGACGCAGAGTGCGGAGGCGGTAGCCGCTCCCCCCGTGTCGGAGGAGAGCGCTGACGATAGCGACGCGACCAGAGACCAGTCGGTCCGGGAGGAGGACCCCGAGCAGGACGAGAGAGACGACCAGCCGTCACAGTCGGCCGATCAGGACAACGTCTCGGCTGAGGAGCAGGAAGCGGACCTCGACGGGACCGACTCGGAGACGTCGACGGCCGATCCTGCATCCGGCGAGTTCGAGATGGGCGTGGACGACTCGGAATCGGAAACTGGCGGGTTCGAGATGGGTGTAGAGGATTCCGCATCGGAAACTGGCGGGTTCGAGATGGGCGTGGACGACTCGGAATCGGAAACCGGCGGGTTCGAGATGGGCGTGGACGACACTGCTAGCGAGACGGGACCGATGAGCACTGAGAAGCAGGACGGGGACGCCGATGCGGAGGGCGACGAGTTCGAGCTACCAGGGTTCGAGTCTGCGACTGGGGCGGAAGACACGGGAAGCCGGACCGTCGACGAGAGTGCTGGTTTCGAGACTGCGGGGGACGCCGAAGCAACCGATCAATCGGACGAGACGGATGAGGATGCGGAGGCCATCGGAGACGACGCCGAGGCTGAAGAAGACAGCGCAGGGGTGGGTGACGAAGAGGACACGGAAGTTGGAGAATCTGCAGATGGCGACGGGGTCGATCCGGAGGAAGCCGTTACAGATGTCGAAGAGGCTGTTCCTGAGAAAGGCCAAGAAGCGGGGCAAGCGGAGGAGCCGACGCCGGACCCGGACGGCGAGGACGACCCAATGTTCGAGGGAGTCTCGCCCGACCCCGACGACATCCTCGACGACGAAGATTCTGAAGACGACGACGAGATCAACGCCCTGTTCAAAGAGACGATGGACAAGGTTACTGAAGAGAAAGACGACGACGAGTAGCCTAGACGACGTCGCCGCGTACCGTCGTGCCTTCCTGCTCGGTGCGCCACGCCTGGATGGCGTCGGCCGCTTCCTCGGCATCGGCCTCGTCCAGTCCGATCATCGTCAGCGCCTCGGGGAGCGTCGGGAAGGGTAACTCGCCGTTTCTGAGTTTCTCTAGGGCGTCCTCGCTTCGTCTGCCCTCGCCGGTGCCGTCACCGACCCAGAGGCAAGCACCGCGCGGATCGAGCAGTTGTTCCCACGCCCCCCGGGCTTTCGCGCCCTGCATGCGCTGGGTGACGTTGTCCTCGAAACTCGCGTTACAGACCTCGAGGTGGATCGGTTCGTCGTCGTCGAGTAGGTGGGCCGCCAGACACTGCTCGGGCGCGGCGTGGCCGTTCGCGTTCGCTCGCAGGTGCTCCCGATGCTCGTCGGCCCAGTCGGCCCGAACGGTTCGGCCGACACCCTCGACGCCGTGGCTGTCGACGAACTCGGCCTCGCGGTCGGGGGTGCCGTCCAGCAGGATATCCTTGGTGACGTAGACGTCGAGCCGATCGATCGGATCGAGTCCCAGCGCGACGTCGCCGTACACCCAGACCTCGCGGACGGGGACGGGCATGCGCTCGTTCTCGACGGTGTCGACGATCTCCTCGGCCCGGTCGAGTGCCGTACTGCGATCCATCGAGTAAGGCTACTGGCTGCGGGCGCAAAACGGATTCGGTGAGCGCTCGGTCCCGCTGTGCTGGCTCGATTCAGTCGAGATACAGATCGGGGATCTGCTTTGCGTACTCGGTGATCGTCGGTGCGGCCTCTTCGAGCGCGGCCGTCGGCTCTTTGACGCCCCGGACGACGTTGTTCATCGCCACGGCGGCCTCGGTCATGATCGGCATGTTCTGTGGCGTGTCGACCGGTATCGCTGGCGGATCGGTCGGGACCTTGCTCATTCCCTCGATATGGGCGTCGAGGAAACTCTGGGTGATGCCGGGGTGGGTCTCGTCGAGACCGACCGTGTCGTTAAGGTAGTTGAGTCGGGCGGTCCCCGCACGCGGGCCGTGGCCCTGCCACTGCCTGGCAGAGAGCATGTAATTACCCAGTCGGGAGTTGGCCCACTGGATGAACAGCCAGGCTGCCTCCGGGTTCTCCGAATACTGGCTGATCCCGGTCGCCCAGACCCACGTGGCGACTTCCGGATCGCCGCCGTCCGGAGCCGGAAGCGGCGGGATCCAGTGGGTCCGTTCGATCTGCTCTTCGGTGATTGCACCGGACGTCGATGGCGTAGTGTAGACCATCGCGGTCTCGCCCGCCGAGAGCGCGTTGTTCGCCCGGTACCAGTTCTTCTGCCCCGGGTTTTCGGGGCCGTAGTCGCGCATCAGGCGGCCGAACAGTTCGAGCGACTCGACGCCGCCGCTGTCCGGATCCGCGAGCGTCGCTTCCTTTTGTTCCCGGTCGATCCAGTTGCCGCCATGCGTTTTGAACATCGTCGCCCAGTTTGCGCTCGACAGCGTCGTCGTGCTGGTACGGGACGTGATGCCGGCCCGCGGTTCGTCGTCGTACTGACTCGTCTGCTCCGATTCGTGGATCCGCTTGGCCGCGCGTTCGAGGTCCGAAAACGTGGCTATCTCGTCGGCCGGGTCGTCGGCCACATCGTCGACGGCCTCGAACGTCGGGACGTCACAGCCGACCGCGCCGTAGGCCTCGATCCCGTTCGGGAAGCCGGTGAGTTCCGGCCGGCCGTCCGCGTCGGGGAACGACATGAGTTCGATGGTATCGTCCAGGAAGTCGTCCATGGCGAGCCAGTCGCGGTCGGTCAGGTCGTCGTTCTCGATGAACTCGGTGAGGTCGCGCACCCAGCCGTTCGCGTGGAACTCAGCGGCCTGCCAGAGCCCGGTCATCATGCCGTCGTACTCCCGCCTGTTCTGCAGGTCGTCTCTTGCTTCGAGCCAGTAGCGATCCTCGGGGAAAATCTCGTACTCGACGTCGATTCCGGTCAGTTCCTCGAACGCGGGGATCACCGGCTGGGTCACCGTCGAGTAGGGGTGGAGCCCCATCCCGAAGGTGAGCGTGATGTCGTCGTCCGCGAACTGTTGCCAGTCGATATCGGCTCCTGCGTTATCGTAGGGTACGTTCCCCGGGTCGTAGAGCACCTCGCCGTCGGCGTCCGGATCGTATCGGTCGCCGCCATCGGCGTGATCGTTGAGTATTTTCCCCCAGACCTCGGCACCCTCGTCGGCGGGCGGGTAGCCGCTTCCAGTATCCTCGTCGCCGTTGCCGCCGGCCCTGTTTGTGACGGTATCCAGACAGCCGGCGAGGCCGGTGACGCTGGATGCGCCGAGCAGTTTCATCGCGTTTCGTCGTGAGATCGATTGTTCGGGTCTCATTGATAAGGTGTCTCAGTCTTCGTCCCGTGTCGTGTCCTCGACGAACGCGAACATGTCGTCGTCCGTATCGTCGGTAGTGTCGAGGCTGTCGTCGTTCGTGTCCGTCTCCGTGTCGTCCGCATCGACGGCCGCCTCCTCGTCAGCCTGCTCCGACAGCTCCTGGTCGTCCGAGCTACTCTCGGCGTCCTCCGGTGGCAGTTCCCCGACCGGGTCGTCGTCGAATTCAGCCGCGTCCCGGGGAGCCACTTCTGTGTCGAGCGTCGCGGGGTCCCCCTCGTCGCTCAGTCCAGTGGTCTCGATGTCCTCGCCCGTGACGAACCGATCCAGTGCGGCCGACAGCTGTGACGCCCGCATCGAGAGGTCGCCTGCAGAGCGGGACATCTCGGTCAGTGCGGTCGTCTGCTGTTCGGCGGCGGCCGCGACGTTTTCGGACTCGGCGCTGGTCTCCTCGCTGATCGTCGCGGTCTCGTCGAGCACCGAGACGACCTCTCGGGTCGCCGTTGCCTGCTCTTTCGTCGCGCTATCGATGGCCTGAACGCCCTCGTTGGTCTCGGTGGCGTACTCGGCGATCTCTTCGAGCGCGTCGGCGGCGTCTTTCACCGATTCGGTCTGGCTGGAGACCTGCTCTCTGGTCGTCCGGACCTCCTCGGCGGTCCGGTCGGTCTCGGCTTTGACACGCTCCAGTCGCGTCTCGATGTCTTCGGCGGCGTCTTTCGTCTCGGCAGCTAGCTGTTTGACCTCCTCGGCGACGACGCCGAACCCGTCGCCGCTGCCGTTGGCGGCCGAGCGTGAGGCCTCGATGTTGGCGTTCAGCGCCAGCATGTTCGTCTGGGAAGCGATCTCCGTAATGAACTCCAGTAGCTCGTCGATCTGGGTGATCTCTTCCTGGAGGCGCTCCATCGCCTCGACGGTGTCTTCGCTCTCCGCTTCGATCTGGCTCATTCCCTCGATCGCGTTCTGGGCCGCGGACTGTCCCTCACGACCGGTAACTGCGGTCCGCTCAGCGATCTCCGCGACGTCCGTCGACGTCGTCGAGATATCGTCGACAGCCGTCGACAGTTCGCTTAGCTGTACGTTCGCCCGCTGCAGGGCGTCGTTCTGCCGGTCGGCACCGTCGGAAATCTCCTGGATCGATTCGGTGACCTGTTCGCTTGCACCGCGGACCTCCTCGCTGGAAGCGGTCACCTCCTCGCTGGCGGTGGCGACCTGCATCGCGAACTGTTTCAGTTCGCCGATGGTGCCCTCGATCTCGTCGAGCATCGCGTTGAAATCCTCGCCGATGCCGCGCATCTGCCCGTTCTCCGTCTCGACGTCTGCCCGGACCGACAGATCACCGTCCGCGGCCGCTCCCATCACCGCACAGTACTCTTCGGCCGCTGTCTCCAGGTCGTCGTTGATCCGCTCGACCCGTTCGCGCTCTTCCTCCGCTCCTTCACGAGCGGTCTGAGCCTCTCGGATCTGATCCCGGAGCGCGTCGCGCATGCTCCCGAACGCCCGAGACAGGTCACCGATCTCGTCTGCACGGTTCATCTCGAAGTCCTCGTCGAGATTGCCGTTTTTCAGTGCCTCGGCTTTCGTACTCAGTTGGTTGATCGAACGGACCGTCCCTCGGCCGAACGTCACTGCGATCGCACCGAGACCGACGAACGTCGTAAACATCAGCAAGAGCAGGCTCGACGTGATCTCCGATTGCAGTGCAAAGGCCTGATCGCTGGGGACGTGGACGGTGACGAGGAGGTCGACCGTCTCCCCGCCATCGACCGGGGCGAACGCTGTGACGTAGTCCCGGTCGAGTCCTTCTTTTTCGGTTCCGTCGACGAAGCCAGTTTCACCGGCAAAGCCGCGCTGGACGATCTCCGAGTCCGCACCGAGTGGCGAGTACGCGGGGAACTCGCCGAGATTCGCCTCGAGTTGGGTCTGTTCCTGTTCGCCAGCAACGATGTTCCCGTCCCGATTGACGACCTGCGTGAAGACAGCGTCATCATCGTAGCCCTCGGTCACGGTTCGGAGGTTCGTCGTGATCACCAGCGCCCTGTTGGTGTCCTCGCCGGGTATCGGACTCACGAACGAGACGGTCGGTGCACCCTGGATCTCCTCGACTTCCGAGACGTACACCTCGTCGTTTGCGACGTCGAACTCCTCCCAGGCCCACGGCGCTTCGACGATGTTGAGCTGTGTCCCCTCGCGGGCGTTCTCGCTGCTGTTTACGATCTCTCGCTCGTCGAGGTCGACGAAGTGGATCGCTCTGATGTCGGCCGGTAATCGTTCCACTTCACTGCTGAGAAACTCGGAGACGTCTGCGCTCCCGCCTTCCTGAAACCGGTTCAGGTCGGCCGTGCTCCGGACGTTCGCCGATCGTTCGGACTGCCAATCCTCGATCGAGTCGGCGTACCGATCTGCGACGCCGGTGTATTCTGACTCGACGTCTTCGGACAGTTGGGCCGACGTTTGTGCGTATGCCACGGCGCTGACTGCGCCCACGACGACCAAGACGATCAACAGCGTTGCCACGAACTTTCGGACGAAACTACGGCGGATGAAGGCCGGGACGATTTTCCCCGCGAGACCGGGCTTTTGTCTGTTTTCTGGACTATTGCCGCTATCTTCCATAGGCCCGAACCTATCCGTTTGTTATTATACTTTTTGGCTTGTATCTACTATTGAAACTAGTAGCAACAGTAAATATAATGAATGTATGTGAAACTACTTTTTGAGTAAATATAGGTTTAGGTAGCCGGTGTTTTCGAATAGTGGATCTGCTAATACTGCGTTTTAATTCTCTGAGACGGCATAAATGGCACATTACAGAATTAAAATGAACGATAATAAAGGACCGGGCCGCTATTTACTTGATGCGTTATTAGTTACTATGCTTATCTATCCGGATTTTTTGCCTATTGACGATAAATAAGACAATTATTAATTATATATCTATAGTTATACTACATCCGGGGTGCGAAAACCGATCGTACACATCGCACAGCCCAGCCGTTCCTGCCGACAGCTAACGCTTATACTGTTCGTCGATGAAGCTACGCCCGTGCGCCGACAGACTTTCGAGGGGGAATCTGACGACGAACTCGTCTTCGTCCTCGGCTGGGGCAACAGGATCGACCACGAAAACGTCCAGTGGCTGATCGACGAGTTGCGCAGTGAGTATCGTGTGAGCGTCTTCGAGCTCCCGGACACTATCGACGATTTCGTCGAGGAGTACGTGGTCCCGGTAGAGCGGTACGTCGACGGACTCGACTCGTTCCGGCTACTGGGTCACAGCACCGGCGGCCTGATCGGACCGTATATCGAGGGCGCAGAGACGCGGACGTATCTCAGCCCGTGGTGGGGATACGACGAACGCCAGCAAGGCCTCGCCCTGACGCTGCTCCGAAAGCTACCGCTCTCGGTCCCCATCGTCCCGACAGAGGCGAACGACCGGGACGTGATCGGGGAACTGGCGACCGATCGCCAGCTAGCGGAGGAGGGTGGCCGGGCGGCACCCTCGTTCCTCCGTGAGGTACTGTACGCGCAGCGAGCGCTCCCCCCCATCGCGGAGGATACTGTCGTTTTCTGTACGCTTCGTGATCGGCTGGTCAGCACGCGAGCGATCGGGGAGCGAGTCCCGCCGGAGCGAATCCACCTCTACGACGGCGGTCACGAACTGTTCTCCTCGCCCGAGCGCGAGCAACGCCTCGACGCGCTCCTCGACGCCGTCCGGGACGGTCCGGGCGCGCTCGAACGTGTCGAGCCGAAACGGTGATATCGGTCACGCGGCTACGATTCCGCAATGGATTGCACCAAATGCGACCGCGAGGCCGTGATGCACGCGGCGTACTCAGGTTCGCATCTCTGTGAGGAACACTTTCGCGGCTCCGTCGAGAGTCGGGTCCGTCATCGTATCCGCGAGGACAGCCTCGTCCCGCGCTCTGCTACACCCGAGACCCCGGAAACGTGGGTAATCGGCCTCTCCGGCGGCAAGGACAGCGTCGTACTCACACATATCCTCGACGAGACGTTTGCGGAAGACCCCCGAATCGAACTGATCGCACTGACGATCCACGAGGGCATCGAGGGCTATCGCGACAAGAGCGTCGACGCCTGTGAGAAACTGGCGAGCGACCTCGACTTGCGCCACGAAATCGTCAGCTACGAGGAGGAGTTCGGCGTCCAGATGGACGATGTCGTCGAGAAGGATCCCCAGAACATGGCCGCCTGTGCGTACTGTGGCGTCTTCCGGCGTGACCTTCTCTCCCAGTACGCCGCGGATTTTGGTGCGGACAAACTGCTGACCGGCCACAATCTGGACGACGAGGCCCAGACCGCGCTGATGAACTTCCTCGAAGGCGACGTCGAGCAGATGGCGAACCACTTCGAGGCCAGCCTCGGCGACTTCGAGGACCGTGATCTGCCGGATGACGCGGGAGCGGACGGCGAACTCGGCACGCGCTCCGAGCAGGACACCTTCGTCCCCCGGGCAAAGCCGCTCCGAGATATTCCCGAAAAGGAGGTCGCCCTCTACGCCCACCTGACCGACCTGCCCGCACACATTACGGAGTGTCCACACTCCAGTGAAGCCTACCGCGGCGAGATTCAGGAACTACTCTACGACCTCGAAGAGCGCCACCCCGGCACCCGCCACTCGATCATGTCGGGCTACGAGGAGATGGCCGCACTCGCCGCCGACAGCTATAGCGACGACACTGGCGGTGTCGAAACGCAAGAGTGCGTCGAGTGTGGCTCGCCGACGACCCGCGAGCGCTGTCGGAAATGTGCACTGGTCGACGCCGTCCAATCGGTGTAAGACATCACTCGCAGTTGTCGGCGTCGAACTCGACGGCGTCCTCCCCGATCCGTATCCGTAGCTCCTGATCCTCACAGCCGTTCCGTTCGAGTTCGTAGGTCGACGCCTCGCTCTCGACGTTCATCTCGATATCGTACTCGACGCCAGCCAGTACGTTCTCTTCCCGACGTGACGCGCCGGCCCCGAGTTCGTACTCCTGTGCGAGGACGAGTTCACTGTTCGTATACACCCTGAAGTCAACAAGGACGTCGCTCGATCGCTCGTTTGTGATCTCGTACGTCGTATGGCCGTTGTCGGTGTCAGAACAGCCAGCCAGTGCAGTGGCGGCAAGCGCACAGCCACCGGTCAACAGCCGCCGTCGATCGAGGTCGAAAGTCACGGTGACCAAATCTTGTCGTCGCGCACAAATCAGCGTTTCCGAACCGATCGAAAAAGGGATTGGCTACCGGATGACGTCGAGACCGTTCTGCTTCTCGACGGTGCTTTTCCCGCCGTCGCTCTGGGTACCGTAGTTCTGCTGGCTCCCCGAGTCCTCGAGGTTCTGGCTGGCGTCGAACGACGCTTCGTCCGCGCCTTCCAGACTCTGTCGGGACTTGTTGGCCTGCTTCTGGGTCGTCGGCCCGAGCACCTGCGCGCTCTGGACGCCGGTCATGATCGCCATGACGCGGACTTTACCCTTGTACTCTTCCTGGATCCGGGCGCCCCAGATGACATTTGCGCTGGCATCCAGCCGCTCGGTGATGTTGTCTGCGATTCCTTCCGCCTCCTTCAGAGTGAGGTCGGGTCCACCGGTAATGTGGACGAGCCCACCGGAGGCACCGCGGTAGTCGACGTCGAGCAGCGGGTGGTTCATCGCGTCTTTGACCACCTCTTCTGTCTTGTTCTTGTCCTGTGTCTCGCCGACGAGCATGACCGCGACGCCGCCCTGATTCATGATCGTCGTCATGTCGGCGTAGTCGAGATTGATCAGGCTCGGCTGGGTGATCGTCTCCGAGATTCCTTTGACCGTCTCGGCGATGATCTGGTCCATCACCGAGAACGCCTTACCGATCGGGAGGTTCGGGACGTACTCCAGCAGACGGTTGTTGTCGAGGACGATGATCGAGTCTGCCTCGTCGCGGAGTTTCTCCAGACCCTCTTCGGCCTTGACCGTCCGCGCGCGCTCGACGTTGAACGGCGTCGAGACCATCCCGACGACGATTGCGCCCTGCTCTTTGGCGATCTTCGAGACCACAGGCGCCGCACCCGTGCCGGTACCGCCACCCATCCCCGCGGTGACGAAGACCAGATCGGCGTTTCCGAGCACTTCCTTGATGGTCCCCTGGGCCATCTCGGTGGCTCGCTCGCCCATCGACGGATCGCCACCTGCACCGAGTCCGTTCGTCAGGGATTTGCCGACGAGGATCTTCGTGTCGGCTTCGATCATCTTCAGGTGTTGCTTGTCAGTGTTGATCGCAATCGTCTCGGCTCCCTCGACGCCAATGTTGTACAGCCGATTGACCGTGTTGTTACCGGCACCGCCAGCACCGACGATGACGATCCGGGGATCACCGAACTCGTCGTCGTCGGCCGCGGCGTCCATCTCACGCTTCTCCTCCTCGGCGTTTTCAAGTGCGTCTTGAACGATATCTTGCATGCCCTACACCTTGGCCCAGGTTCGTTTGTTGGAGTTCCCGGATGTCTCCTGTTGTTCGTCGACCATCTCCCGGACGGCAGCCCGAATCGCTTCGCTGCGGTTCGGGTACTGTCCGGAGTCGACCATCTGTTCAACCGCGTCGATCTGCTGTTTCGGAATTCGCAGTGTCACACGCTCCATATATTGTATTCCCCTTGTGTAAGACGGCCGTCGTATTCGGATTCTTTCCCCCTGTGTCTTACACTGGACACCGCCCGACAACGTCGAGCAAGGGGGAATCCACCCCATCGTGTAAGACAACCGTCTTACGCGACTGGTACCTCTCGTGCATACATAATAAATGTAACGCCGACCGTGATACAAACAAGTAAATGCCGCGTACGGTCGTGTGTGACTTCCTACCGTGGATCTAGCACGTCTGCAGCGGGCGTTCGGCGGCCACAGCCCGGGCAGAACGCCCAGTCGGACCGGATCTCGTCGCCACACTCACAGAACGCTCGTTTCGAGGCTTTTTCACCACAGTTCGGACAGTAAACGTGGTCCTCGCCCACCTCATCGCCACATTGAGCACACTGCCGGCCCTCGGAGTCACTGTCCTCCCGCGTCACGTCTTCTTCGTCTGTCTTACGTTCCGCGCTCGTGCGCTCGTCGTCGATCGAGACGTTGACTGTAACGTCTTGCGGGTGCGCTCGGGCCTCCCGCAGTCGCTCGTCAAGCCGTTCGTCGATCAGTTCGTCGACGCGGTCGGCCACCAGCGCGTCTAGCGAGTCCGCTGTCGGGGGGGACGTCCCTGCGGAGCCTGATTGTCGGTCCTCGATGTAGCTCCGCAGCGCCTCCCGCAGGACCTCGCTTTTCGAGGCATCGAACGACTCGATCTCCTCGACGAGGTCGTCATCCGCCCGGAACGTTATCTTGCTCATTGCCCGCTCGTCTTGCTCTGTGTCGCCTTTCCATATCAAACTTCGCACCTGTCTGACGCTCGTCTGTCGCAGGCTGGTGCACACTGGCACGGCGCCCGTCGATAATAACCCTTAAGTCCAACAGTGAACGATTCGTAATCGCACGCCCGCCCTTAGCTCAGACTGGTAGAGCAGTCGACTGTAGATCGACTTGTCCCCCGTTCAAATCGGGGAGGGCGGACCTACTTCCTACCCGAATTGCAGTGGACAGCCAAACGGCTGTTTACACTGCTTTTAGAGCCTCTAACCGAGGATATAGACTTTCGAAATCGCGGCGAAAATCTGGAGTTCAGGTGGTAACCAGTCGGGGGTCCGCGCGTTCTTGCGAAATTCACAGTGCAAAATGGAGGTGGTCGTCGTGTTGAAACTCGTCGATAGCGACGAGTCTCCCACCTGCCGGAACTGTGGCGCCCACGTCTCGGCAGACTTCCGGCGCGTCTACGGTGACGAGTCCGACACCGTGCATCGGTGTCGCGACTGTGACACCATGCGGCGGCTCACTCGCGGTAGCGCGGCCGGACTCGACCTCAATATCCCCGATCCGAGCGCAGACGGCCACCACACGGGAAAGGCTGAGACGGGGAGGTCGGCATGAGCCAAAGCCAGCTCGCCGAGTTCGTCGGCGTCCGTCGCGACGATCTCGACAAGCTCACCGAAGCCGAGCGGAAGGCGTACGTCGCCTGCCGGATCAACGGCGTCGGCGTTCGCGAACAGGCTCGTTTCAGTGGTCGATCACCCGGAACGGTGGGGAACCTGCTCCGCCGCGCCGAGGACAAACTCGACGGAGGTACCCGATGAACCGCGAGCGTGGGCTGTGGGCGACACTCGTCGGGCTGGCGGCCGGTGACGCCGCAACGACCATCACGGCGCTGGCGCTGGGCCTGCCGGAAGCGAATCCGCTCTTTGAGGCGCTGATGGGTTCTCTCGGCATCGTCGCGGTCCCGCTGTCGCAAGTCCTGTACGTTGGGCTGGCGAGCGCCGTCATCACCGCGGTCGAGCGTGGCCGCCGGACGCCCGTGTTGCTCGCTGGTATTCTCCCGAGCGCCCTGGTCGTCGCGAACAATCTCGCCTGGATCACGGTGACAGTCACGGGGTGGTCGGCGTGACCCACGTCGCGACGTCTCCCCACGAACTCGAAGGCAACCTGAATTTCTTCGAGAACGGGCTGAGTCCGTACTGGGCTATCTCGAAACTGCTGTTCCACGGTTTCGACGGCTACTCCGGGGAGATGGTCAGGGAGATCGCCGGCGAGGAGTGGACGATCAACCTCAAGTACCAGAAAAGTGGGATCGCCCCGCGCCCTCAGGACGACGTCGAGGAGCGACTGTACGAGTTCCGGATCGGAGCGTACGGCGACGGCGAGCGAAAAGCGAACTTCCACGTTCGACCGCGGTTTGCCGGGATGGAGCACTACGAGGACGGCGATGAGATCACGTCCCCGTGCGATAGCGACGACCTCCCGAACGAGGCGACGAACGTGAAGCTCTCGGGAAGTAATCTGGAGCCCGAGACCTACCCGGTGCTGCTCCGGAAGGTCCTCCAGGAGCTCGCGGACGAAGCCGGGATGGGCATCAATCTGAACCACTTCACGACGATCCACCCGACGAGCAACATCACGACCTACGAACGGTATGTCCGAATACAGCGGTCGATGGCCGAGAAGTACGTCCGATCGACCGGATCGCTCCGGCGGCTGTTCGAGCTACTCGCCCAGCGGGAAGGGTCGAGCGTCGTCTACAAAGCCGACAACAGCGGGCCGAACACGGATATCGTGGGCTACAACCACCGGCTGATTATCCCGAAGGCGGACGCCAGAGAGATGATCCCGATGCACTCGCGGGGCAAGCAGCTGAAACACTACCATCCCGAGTACGTCCACGGTGACGAGGAAGACGCCATGCACCACCCGAAGGTCGGCGTTCTGCTCAAGAAGTCGCTGAACAAGAGCCGGTCGTTCGCCTGGAGCGACCGCGAGGGTCTCCGGCGGGAGATCGACGAGACGCTCATCAACACGCTCCGGTGGTCGGATATCCCGGTCGGTGCTGGCGGAACGACCTTCATCGCCGATGATCACTTCGACGCCGCGCCCGCCGAGGAGGACGTCGAGTTCTTCGAGGATCCGACGCCGGAGATCGAAGCGAAACAGGACGCCTTGCTGATCACGACGCTTCGAGACATGACCGAGGCGGATGTCGATTTTATGGAGGCGCTGGTCGCTGACGGAAGCGGCCAGCATCCCGAGGACCTGGCGAGCAACGCCGAGCGCGGTATCTCGACGCTGTACCGGTTCCTCGACCGACTCGACGGCCTGGTTCGGAACGACAACGCCGCGGTCGAGTTCACCAGCCGGAAGATCGAGCAGGAGATTGCCGGAATCGTCGAGAGCGCCGAGCACCGGATCGAGAACGCAGCAGACCGAGCGGCGAAGCTGATGAACGTGAATGTCCGGCAGTCGGCGTCGAGCGCGTTCCAGAAGTGGATGCAGACGTACGCCGCCACGTTCGATTTCGACCCGGACAGCGACGAGACGACGGTCCGGATCGACACGCGACTCGGGGAGTTCAAATCCTCGTCGTACCCGCGCGTCGAGGACGTCCTCCAGGAGGCGAAGACCGCCTGGGTGAAGGACAGTCGCGACGTCGCCGACCTCCTGGAGGCGAGCGTCGAGTGGCTGAACGCTGACGGTGATCGTCGACGCGGGCGGGTGCGTTCGCTCACCCGGTAGCGCCCGACAGTCGAGTGGCAACGCTATTCTTCGACCCCGACAGTTCAACTGGAGTTGCAGTTTTTAGGTACTTAGGTATAGTTTACTTTACTTGCAGGCAGTGGCTACGCGGTGATCGGGCCGATCGGGAGAGAGTCCGGGACGGGGGTGTTCCCACCGAGCGGGACACACCCCTTAGGGAGTGTGCCTAAGGGCACTTGCGAAAAAAAGTACCCCGCTCCGCAGAGTTCCAGTTGATCCACTGGAAACGGGGGTTGTTCTGTATTGTTGACTTAATTGAAGCCATCAAACAGTTCAGTCTCCCGTGTTCAACTCCACGAAAGTCCGTCTGTAACGCAAGTGGATGACCCTCTGGGACGATCGGCTTCTCGAAATAATCCAGCAGGAAGGTGCTGGATCTCGGGAAAAGCACTCTGAGTAGGAAGAAATTTGCGTGACTAAGTTACACGTCTCTCGAAGGCTCAGCAAGCTCGCCGATCACGATATGCTGAAACACCTCTGTAATCGTGTTTACGTGTGCCGAAGAACGTGCAGTGTCACCTTCTTCTGTATCTCAGTCTCGTCGACGGTCCGCGTCACTCGATTCGGCTGCATCTCGTATTCGCTTGTAAAGCTCACGGCTGACTTAGGGGAACAGAATTTGGATAACGACACGTCGTAATTCTGGCAACATTTTTGTAGCCGGTCTCCATTGTTAGCGGCACCACTATCGATGGATATCGAAGATTATGTCGTTGACAGCGAACGCATCGTAACTGGAACAAAAGCAAAGAAGGGAATGTCCCCAGGAAAGGAATCGGGGAAAGGTAATATCGCTTGTACGACGAACCGAGTCGTCTACGTCGAGGGAAAAGATGTCGTCGACATTTCACTAAATGCAGTGAATTCCGTCGAGTACGAGGCACCAGCGTACCCCGTCAAGATACTCTACCTCGGCGTCGCGCTCGCTTGTATCGGGTTCTTGGGAATCTTCTTCCCGTCTGAATCAGTGTCGACTGCCGGTGGATTTTTTATTGGTAGTGGTGTGCTGACCCTCTTAGCTGGATTGTACTACAGGAGCAGTACACTGAGACTCCACACGCCAAACAAGAGCTACGAGTTCAGCACCCGAGACGACTCGATACAGAACGTTGCTCACGCGCTCCGTGGGTACGAAAACTGAAGACAAAAACATCTCGTAGACACTAACCGGACACTATGTCTACGACCAATTGAGACAATTATACTTACAGTCTAAGAGTTCACTTTGTCAGTATGGGAAAATGGCGGTCACGCGTTCGAAAAGAACTTAGGCGATATCAGGAACAGATTGAAGCGGATCAGATCTCTCTACAAGAACTTGAGAAACAGGTGTTGCCGACGGTTCAGTCCGATTTCCCCGACAATGACAATCCGGATGCTGCTTTTCGTCGCACCTTGCAGGAGCTACGAGATCAAGGAGATGTCGAATTTCTTGGGAACGGAGAATACATTCTCGACTTTGATAGCGACCTTAATCTCAAGGAGGCTTTTTCGACCGTCCTTCGTGATTATAAAGAGGCCAAAGAGAGAGGTGATCAAAGTCACCATGCTGCAGAACTCATCAAAGACGAAATTCCTAGTGAATTAAAACAGCTACTTGCCGATGATCATCTACTATTCAAAGGGTCAGTCGGTGCTGGGACAATGGCTAATATCCCCTGGATTGGCATTTTCGATACCAGAGTCACACAGAGCCCACAGGAAGGATTGTACGTAGTCTACCTGTTTGATACTGATTCGGAAACCGTGTTTCTCACCCTAAACCAGGGGATGACCGATCTTCAAGACTCCTTCGGTACCAAAATCGCCCGTGAAGTTCTCGCAGCACGGGCTGAGGCGCTCCGTGATGTCGTCGACGTAGAACGATTCGAGAATAGCCGTATTCATTTACCCGATAAATTTCTAACCTCTCGAAATAGCCTATATGGTATTTCGACTATCTGTCACCGTGCATACGATCTGGAAGATATGCCTTCAACTGACGTTCTCCGTGAGGATGTCCGCCGACTGGTAGACACCTATCAAGATCTTATTGAGAGTAATGATTATCAGACACTACTCGATGCGTTTGATCCAGATGAACAAGAGCAGCTGAATCCGTTTGAAGGATCTACGGAGGGTGGAAACGACGGCACGTCTGTGCAGGTTCCAAATCCCAAGGAGGCACCGCGCCGTGCGAGCGAAATTGCGGAGCAGCTTGAATCAGTTGGACAGGTAGTTTTGCATGGACCGCCAGGTACCGGGAAGACCTACACTGCACGTCAATTCACTAAGTGGTGGCTTCATGAGCGGAACGAAAACCCGACCACAGATCAGTTCCGTGAGGTAACGTTCCATCCTTCGTTCACCTACGAGGACTTTATCGAAGGCTTAGCGGCTCACACGCAGGGTGGTGACGTCGTATATGAGGTAGAATCCGGTATATTCAAGCAGATTTGTGAGGATGCAAGACGGGAGTATCAGGAGGCTCTTTCAGAAGACCGCACTCCTTCACCGTACGTACTGCTCATTGATGAGATCAACCGTGGAAACCTTGCAAAGATTTTCGGAGAGGCAATTACGCTACTGGAAAAAGACAAGCGAGGTGCTGATCCTCAAAACAGTTCGGTGAGTTTAGCCCACTCGGGAGAGCCATTCGTAATTCCACCGAATCTCTATCTGATTGGGACGATGAATACCGCAGACCGTTCGATCGCGCTGGTTGATGCTGCGTTACGTCGTCGTTTTAGCTTCCACTCTTTTCCGCCCGATTATACGGTACTGTTGGAAGAATATGATTACAACTGGGGTTCAATGCAGGCAGTACAACAAGAGGCCCTACAAGCGGAGTCAGTTACACACCGAACACTACTTGCAGCCTCGATTGCAGCATTGAGTATTATCAATAAACGGATTCTAGATACGGGTGACCTCGGAAAGGGAAAGCGAGTCGGGCATTCATATCTATTGGGGACGAAAGATATTAACGACATTGTCAATGCCTGGAAATATCAGATTCTACCTCTTTTAGAAGAATACTATTTCGAGGATCTCGATCGGCTTCAATCGGACCTTTTCGGCACACCTGTTCCTTTCCTCTTTGATTCGGATCAGTACGAGATAACACGTTTTGAGGCAGGAGAACTGCAAGAGACGCTTACTGATCTTCTAGCTCAGTCAGGTATTGGAAGCCAAGGGCTGTAACAAAGCATGAGTCTATCCGTCAAAGATCCAGAAGAAGCGATCATCCTTCAGGAGAGACAGGAGTTGCGCCTACGGTTACCTAAGAACGATATTGACCGTCTTCAAGAGATCAACCAATTAACCGTAAACCGGGAATCCGCTGAAATAGCAATTGTTGAGTCAAAAGGCTACGTTGGAGCGATCGGTCTCCCAAGCGGTCAGCTTTTAGAAATCTGGCCTAAAGTCGAGTGCAATCTTCTATATCTCTTGGCATATGATGATCGTCTGGATAATGAGTTAGTCTACGGTGATGCCGCTGGCTTCGAGATCGGAGAATCCTTCGTCGAAATCATCGCTCGGCTCTATATACGAGAGCTAAAGCGTGTTCTCAAACGAGGTCTCTATCGAGACTATCGAGAACATACAGGCCGCGAGAAGCATCTACGGGGACGGCTTGACCTTCACCGTCAACTTCAACATCAAGAACCACACGGTACAGAATTTGAGGTTGAATACGATGACCTCACATATGATCTCCCAATAAATCAAGTGATTCTTCGGGCGACCACGATGCTACGACGTCTCGTCAATGATCAGTCTCTCTTGAGCGAACTAAACCGATATCATGGGATGTTACACCAGCGATTAGAACCTCGTGAACTAACTCGGTCTGAGGTTGAGAACATTAGTTTATCCCGACTGAACAGCTATTATCAATCACTTCTTGAGCTTGCTCAGATGATTCTTGAACATAGCTTTATTAATGCGATTGGGACGTCGCAAACTCAATTTCGCACGTTCCTTATCGACATAGAGCAGCTCTTTGAGAAGGTTGTGCAACGATCAGTTCGCGAAACGCTTGGACAAAACTACTCTATGAACACTGGTCAAGTAGGTCACCTCGCGGCGAACACAAACGGCGAAACTATCCAGGGACTTGAACCGGATTTCACGCTCACAAATAAGAAAAGCGGAGCGGTGGTACTTGTGGGTGACGCGAAATGGAAGAGTGATTCCCAGCCTGCTCGTGGTGATCTGTATCAGATCAGCACATATATGGCGAAGTTCGACGCTCCCGGCTTGCTAGTCTATCCAGATCAAGGTGGAAAAGCTACTGACCGATATTCATTCGATACTGACGACGCCGCAAATCCTCACCGCCCACTGCATACGATAGAACTCCCGTTCGACGCAAAGAGTTATGAAGACTTTCCCAAATCCGTCGAAGCCGCTATTTCTAACCAGATACAGCAAATTATGGAAGCCACCTACAATTCCTAACCCCACACGTCACTCGCTTCCTCATTCAGTTGTACACCACTATACTCGATATAGGTACGCACTCGACAGATCGGCGTGGCCCATCGTCTGCCGAATGTACTGCGGCGTCGCTCCCTTCGAGGCGATGAGCGTCCCGTAGGTGTGCCGAAGAACGTGCGGTGTCACCTTCTTCTGGATCTCAGTCTCGTCAGTGACGCGCGTCACTCGGTAGTAGACTGCCTATCGGCCCACGCCCACGGCTTCATTTAGCTTGAAGAACTCGCGGATCACTCGAAGCGTATCGGGATCTCGAACCGGTATCGTTCGAGCAACGTGCTCGGTCTTGGGCGTCCAGTCGTCCTGTTCGGCAGGCACTCGTAGCTGTTCGTTTTGCCAGTCCATCCAGTCGCTTCGGAGCTGCGAGAACTCGCCCGCTCGAAGGCCGGTGTGAACCAGCGTCCGGATCGTGAAGTCATGGGCCAGGTCGAACGTCTCGACGACGTCAAGCAGCTCGGTCAGTTCGTCTTTCTCCAGGGGCTCGCGTTTCCATGTAATTGTACTTCGACGCGAGCGGTGTGCAAAATGATCTACAAAGAAGCTTGGGATTGGGGGGTTTCGAGGAGATTTGACGGCTTCCGTTTAACAGACTTGTAAGACTGTAAACTGACGGTTGGTGATCAATACAGATGGAGCACATGTTGCTCAGTCTACTGGGTCGCTGGTGGTTACCGCGCCGAAATGCTCATGATGTTGCGTTTTTACAGTTGTGAGTGATATGTTAATTGAGTCGCTTCCTGAGTTTCTCATCGTGCATTTGGGGGTGTTTGGTCTGATCATTACAGGATTTCTCGTCGAAAAGCACTACGTAAGCCGGCCAGCGATGTTCGCTAACGGGATCGCGTTGAACGTCCACGTATACGAGTTTCCGATGCCGCCAGAATGGCTGATTTTATATGCCGATGTCGGGATTGCCGTGAGTGTAATAGCGATTTTGTCGTACGCAATGGAGGTCAGACTTCCTGAAGGATATTACAATGTTATCTGGTATACATACTCCTCAATCGCCGTGGGAGGTGTAGTTCTACTTACAATTCCCGCTTAGGTACTGACGGCTAATAGAATAAAAATTATACACGCATCGGTTACCATTCCCCTCATCGAAGGCAGAAATATCTATAGAGTCTACAAACTTGCAGGACTGTAGACGTAGGAGTGCTTTTGTTTATTCAAGATGCTCTATAGGCCACAGAGCCAGATAGTTCATTAACTACGTTTGGGAAAAATAGATACTATAGCACTATTTCGAATCTTTTCAATTTGCCATTGTTATTGAGTCCCCCTGAGTATCACCCCCGTTTTCAATCTGTCTCATCCATAGGTTTCATTACGGAGGCAGTTTTCTATTCAATTGAACACGATGAGCGTCTCCATTGAGAAAGGGGTCAGAGATAGGATTGAGAATCCTACCCCGTCTGAGGAAGTCAAACTCATCGTTGACCTTGACGAGGTTAATAGCCCTGAAAAAGTTGTTGGCGATGTAGAGGCTGTCGGGGAATCCGTCAAGGTTGAGGAGACGCTTCCCTTCCAATGCTTAGCAGTCTCCGCTAGAGAGGACGATCTCGAAGCGCTGAGTGAACTCCGATGCATCTCCCGCATTGAAATTGAAGGTTCGGGTAAGGTGCTCAATTCGGGAAACTGACAATTCCCCGAAGGTTCAATTCCTTCGCGGATCTTAAAGGAGAGTATCTAAACTCCCTTGTGGAGCATTATGAGCTCTTAGAGGGCGGCCCTATAGAAGGAGATACTGCTGACATCGCTATCTTAGACTCAATTAGTGAAGCCAGTGAAGAATTTAGAGAGTACAATACAATTGGAAGAGAACTGGACGCAATAAATGCTGGAGACAGTAACACTCACGGACACGGCGTTGCTCACATCATAGGACGGTATGCAGATAATACCAAATTTCATTTTTATCAAACAATCCATCCAAATGGAAATTTTAAGGATCGAGACTTGTTAAAAACTTTTGGAATTATACAACATGTTATTGGTGAGATAGACGTAATAAACTTTTCTGCCGGTCTTGATCATGCTGCTAACCCTCATAAAGACTGTGACCGGAGCGGGCCGAGTTGCAAAGTGTGTCGTGTTTTAGAAGACCTTCTTGACGATCATACTGTATTTGTTGCAGCCAGTGGCGATCAACTTCAAACAGATGGGTTGGTCTGTCCTGGTTTGTCTTCTGAAGTCCTTTCTACTGGGGGTGTTACTGCTAAATGCACTGCAGAAATCAAACAAGAAGATAAGACAATATCTATTGGACCAGGTACTGATCAGCCCGCACCTAATGCTTTTTGGATCAAGCGATCTGATAATGATGGTGCTCAGGGCACATATTGTACCAACCGAGGATGTTACCCTGGAACGTCTTGTATAGAAAACCGACGGTATGAGCAGTGGGAGCACAATCACGAGCCAGCTGAGAACAGTCCAGATGTGCTAGCACCAGTACATTTGCCTATTGAAGATGAAATTGGGCCGTTACTCGCTCAGGGATCTAGTTTCTCCGCGCCCATTGTTTCTTCTCAAATAGCGAACGTGATTAGCGGTCTTCAGTCTGTCGGCGTGTCGACCACCCGGCAACGAATAAAACAGAATATTATTGAGCATACAAAAGGAGCGTTTTCTTCAGGACCGGGTATGCTATGTGGAGTTGATTTTGCTACTGAAACAGGAAATTCGTACGATCTTGATCTTGAATTTGAAGATACTACTGACTTATTTTTCACCACAACTGGATCAGATTGTAATTGGGATGATTCCTGAGGCTTCGGCTAGTTCACGGTTGAAGATTGAATCTATATTGTCGGAAAAGAATAAATTTACATTTTATTGGGACCGAATTAAAGACTTAGACATCCCAATTCCAAAAACCGAAATAATATTCTTGGAAGAAAAAGATGGTCAATTATGGTGGGATACCAGTGAGATAATATCTACATTGAATACTTGGGGTGCTGAAGAGGCGTTTGTTCGGTCTAATTATAAATCCGCCCCTCACCGCTTAAGAAGCGGGTCTCACATCTCCAAGCGTGAACCAAGTGAGATTAATAGAACTATTGAATCACTTCTATCACAACTGTCTGCTTCCAACTGGGAACATGGTGGGGCTCTTGTTTTGCGCCAGTGGCTTGATTTGAACTTTTGTATGCGCGCAGAGCATCGGGGTTGCCATCCCGAAGTCCGGTTCTTTATTGAAGATGGAGAGATACTGAGCTTTACTCCAAGAGAAATTGGCTCTGAAGATATTTGTGACATGCAGTATGATCATTTAGAAAGAATAATCAATTCCGGCACTAACGAGATACCATTACGTTACGCTCACAGAGTCGCAAAAGAGTTCACGGAGTATACTTGGGCTGTTGATTTTGTAATGGATACGAACGGGAATTGGTTTTGTACTGAAATGGGGCTTAACGCCATTTACTGGAATACGGAAAGTGCGGACTGGTTAAATCATTGTGATCATAATGATTTAGAGGCTTTGAGCCCTCGCGAAATACATTCGTGTGCTCTTTATTATGGTCGCTTGCCTGAGACTCACTGATTACAATTCTTGGATTTAGATCACTCCTATCGAGAACGCGAGATACATCTCTAAAATAGCTAAAAAACCTCTTTAATCGAGATTTTTCCCTGTTTGGTATCACGGTGATCACCGCCCCCATGCCACCGTAGCAGCGGGAGATCGCCCGCTCGAACCATCCTGTCGTCGAGGACGGTACACCCCGATCGCCCGTGTGGCCGATACACTACGAAACAGTACCAGCCGTCGTGCCGTCGAAGCTTCTCGTGGTACTGCCGATACACTTTGAAGTTCCCCGGCTGACCGTCCGAGTGCTCACGCATCGTCGATTTGATCTCGACAGGCGTCCCGTTCCCGAACCGGGCATCGTACCAGCTCGCCCGCTCCAGCGAGAACCGACGCTTCCGCGCCATCCGCTTCTCGCAGAGGGTGCCGAAGTGGTTCGCTCGCTTCGAGCGATTCACGCACACCACGCGCGTCGCGCGCCGATATATATACTCCGCGCCGCCCGCCCATCGGTCGCCCCGCTCCCTCGGAGCGGGGCAGGCTGTGGGCCTCTACTAAAGGGGTGTACGTTGGGGTTGCCACCCTGCCACCGTACCGGAGTCATCCGATTACCTCCTCGACTTTGGCAAGGGTCTCGGAGTGTTTCCCCTCGTCGTGGTACTCGTTCCAGCGCGTTCGCACCCACTCGCGGCTGTACGGGACGAATTTCTCGACTTCACGGTTTGCCATCCCCTCCTCTTTGCATCGGATGGTGGTCCAGATTGCCGTCTGCCGGGCCGCCTCGTCGGCGTCCATCTCGTCGGTCTCCTCGCCGTACTCGGACCAGCTCCAGGCGCTCGCTTCCTTCGTGTTGAACCGCCAGTCGGTCGGCGGGATCCCGTCGATCTCGAACTCGACGTCGGCGAGCTGGCCGCCGCGGATCGCATCCGCGACGACGGCCTTCTTCTTCGAGGTCTTCTTGACGATCGTCCCGACGCGCCACATCATCGGGTGGATCGAGCGCTCGCCGTGGGCGATGTAGATCATCGCGCCGCCGTATTTGCGGATCTTGTAGATGAGCGGGGCCATCTTCTGGGCGGTCTCGTAGCCCTGCTTGCCGCGGCCCGACGCCGCCGAACTGAACTCGTCGCCGATGAACAGCTTCGAGCGCTGGGCGTGATCGAGCGGGTCGCCGTCCTGCTCGACCCACTCGCAGAGGGTGCCGTAGTCGCCGATCCAGCCGTCCCGGACGTCGCCATCGTCGTCGACCCAGCGCGTCTTCTCTTGGAGCGACTGGATGTTAGTGCCGATCAGGCGGTCCTCGGGCTGGTGGTGGTCCCAGCGCTGGCCCAGCAGCCCAGCGAAATCCGTCTTCCCCGCGCCCATCTCGCCGAGCAGCACGATGATCGGCGCGGGACCAGTGATCAGGTCGTCGACCTTACCGATGGCCTTGATCCCGCTGACGTCCGCCCGCTGGTTGGTGTCGCCGGTGAGGTGTTTGAGCGTCGCCATGTCGCCGTTTTCGAGTGCTTCCCGACCGGTCTCGGTGCCGGCAACCCGGCGGATCGCCCGGTGTTTCCGGAGGTCCTTCGACTGGGCGGGCATCTGGTCGGGGCGGTCGGTCTCCTGTGGGTCGTACGCTGTCGCCCGGATCGCCAGCGCTCGCGAGACCTTCTCGTCGCGAACAATCCCAGTGTGTTCGTGGACGTCGTCGTTGCTCCGCTCGAGGAAATCCTCCTGGTACTCGCGGAACGTCGCCGCGGTGAACAGTTCCTGCTCGTCGGTCACTCGTCGACACCCCCGTCAGTGGCGGCCTGCTCGGGCGGGCGGTCCGGTCCGACTGGGTCGGGCGACCAGCTAGCATGCTGTCGCTCGGAGTAGGATTCGAGGTCGTCGACGTCGAGATGGTCGTCGTCCTGTTTGACCTGTTCGAGTGAGTCCTCCCACGCCTCTTTGACCGCGAGTTGGGGCTCCATAAGCCCGCGCTCGTCTGCTTCGGCCTGGGCGTTGATCACGTCGTCCTGGACCTGGAGCCCACGCTTGCTGTCCCGTGCCCGGAGTGCGTTCAGGTCGAGCCACTTCTCGACGAACGTCTCGTGCAGGTCGTGTGCGAGCGTGCGGAAACTGACCAGTGCCGAGTCCTGCATCTGCGAGAGGTGGCTGCCGCGAACCCGGAGCTGGTCGAGTTCCTCGTCGTACTCGAACTCGCGCACCTCGAAGTCCTCGTTCTCGTTGACCCGGTACGGACTCGGCCCGTCGACGTCCTTCTCCGACCAGATATCCGGTGAGACGAGGTACTTCTGGCGGGTATCGGTCGCCGCGTTGATGTGGTAGACGGTGGTCCAGTTGCGGGTTCGGAGCTTCCGAACACCGCTGATGAACACGGCGAACAGCGGCGGACCGAGCAGGAGCAGTGCCGCGAACATCCCGCCAGCGATCGGGGGGATACCCGGCAGACTCGGACGGAACCAGACCAGCGCCAGCCCGATCGAGACCGCGACACCAGCCACGATCAACTGGCCCTCTGCAAGGATGTACGTGATACGATCCGACCAGCCGCCGAAGGTGCCACTCGTGTCTGTCATACTCCTGCCTCCACGACGCCGTTCGCTTCCTGCCTGAGCACGTACGCCGCCGAGAGTGCCGCCAGTACCACGCTCATAGTGACGCCCGTGAACAGGCCACTCGTGCCGCCGAACGCCTCGAAGGGATCCTGCGCTTGCCCGCCAGTCGAGAGGTACGCCCCGCCACCCTGTGCGAGACTCTGCTGGGTGGAGATCGTGACCGCCGTCCCTCTCTGCTGAGCATCCCGTGTGGCAAACGTCACGACTGACTCGCCCTCTGGAATCTCGAACCGATTGTAGTTGAACGCTCCCGACCCTTCCTGGAAGCCGCCCGCTTCGGTGACTGCTACCTTCGTCGGCGCGTCGGCGTCGAGCGTGATCGTGAACACTCCGCTATCATACGACCAGTCCATTACCCGCGTCTCGGTGTCGATCACCTGCTCGGCCTCGTCGCCGAGGTCGTCGTCGAGCGGCTGCGTCTCGTTCTCGGTCTCGTTCGTCGGCGTCTCCTGTGCCGCGACGCCCATCCCGCCCATGCCCACAGCCAGCGCTACCGTTACCGTCAGTAGCACGAAAAAGAAACGTCGCATGGTCAGTTCCCGAGGAACGGAATCGCGTCACTCAGTACGCCCCAGATCACCGAGACTACTACGACCCCGATCACCGCGATCCCGGCGAAACTCCCGCTCAGATCAGGAGCGGATGGCACACCTGGAAGCCACGCACCACCATCATCATCTAGCGACTCTTCCAGGTCGTTGATGAGTTGTGTCTGTTTCTCCAGCCGGTCTAGCGTTGCCTGAGTGTCTACCGTTGTCGCGTCACTAACGTAGTCGTGGCTTCGCTCGTAGTTGACCGGCGGCACTATGTCGATGCTGTCGATTGTCTCACCTTCCGCGAGCGTGGTGGTACTCAGTACGTATTCGGTTCCGTCTTCGGTCACGTTCCCGATGGGTTGGGTGTCGTTCGTCACGTCACCTTTCACCTGCACGGAGTATCCCGAGTGGTCTGCCGGGTACTTTAGCGGGTCCGGTGCGCCGTCACCTGACCAAACGACCACCCGACCGCTCGCGCCAGCCTCCGCGCCCCGGCTCTCGCTGTCCACTGTCTCCTGATTTTTGACACCCTGAACGTCGATTATCTCCAGCGGGTCACTCCCACTCAGGACCATGGTTTCGAACTGAGTTTCTCCGTCTGTGTCTGCTAGCTCAGACTCATAGCCGAAGTACGCTAGATCGTAGTCGCTCGCGGCGATTGTGGTCCCCGGAGAGATCGAGGGCGCAGGGTCTACCGAAAACTGGGGGAAAACCAGCCCCGTGAGTTCGTCGGCCTGAATGTCAGGATGCGAGACCGTCGCCTCGTATCCTGCCGCCTCACTGTCCGGCACATCCGCTCCGATTGCGACCAACTCGGTTGCGAGTCGCGTCATCTCGTCCGAATCGCTGAACTGGTCGATGATCTCTTGCGGGCCGAGAATATCAGCCGGGTCAATCGCCCCCTGCTGAATCCCATCATACAGTGTGCTAACGTAGGTACTCAGGTCCGTGGTGATCTCGTTGTAGGCGGTGTGAATCCGATCGATGATCTCCTCATACGTGCCGACAGACAACCATTCCACGTCTGCGAGGTCCGTATCAGTGACGTAGTAGCTTCCTGAGGAATCATCTCCGGTCGATTTGTTGAGGAAGCCGTTACCCCACGCGATAGGCTTCACCTTGTAGGTGGTCCCGCTAATGTCGATCCCACTAACGAGCATCTTTAGCTCAGATTCTCGCCCGTCGAGATTTGACGCCGGGACCGGGAGGTTCGGTATTGTCCACTCCCACAAAAGGGATTGGGACGTGGTTGCCGCGTCCGTTTGTCCCGCGCTGACCATGCTCGCGTTTGTCTCTGCGGAGAGGTCGAGGAGCGAGAGAGAGTAGTTCGACGATCCGCTAGAGATAGAGCTAAGACCGTTATTCTCGTGAGCGACCATCTGCTCTATCATCGCGTTCATACCGGTATTGTACCGCTCGACGATATTCACAACACTTCGGGTCGTCTGCTTGTCGAGTGCATCCTTCGCCGCCGCGAGCGCCGCCGATTCACTGTTTCCATTGGTGATCTCCCTGACCGCCGCAACCCGCACCTCTTGCCATGCAACACGCCCGTACGGCGTGTTTTGTGGGTCGGTCGGGTTGAGATATTCCTGTTGTAGCTGATTCACGAACTCGTCTCGACCCTGAGACACTGCCGACGCCGCTTGATAGATCTGATTTTGTAGAACGTCGTCCGGGTCGAGTTCCGTATCGCCGTCGACGCGCCACGACTGGATACCAACGCCTGCCGCCGCTCCAGCCGCAAAGAGCGCCGCGCCACCGACTGCTAGCGAGATACCGATAGCCTCACTCTCGCCGGTCATGTGACCACTGCCGAGACCTACTGCCGTCGCCCCAGCCGCCGCAGTCCCTCTCAGGAACATCCGCCGATCGAGCGACCTGTTTGGAACCGGACCTGGGACGTCTTTCTGAGCGCTGGGCGTTGGGCTGGCGTCAGTCGTCGCACTGTCCTGCTCGGTCGCATCGTGAGAGGTTGTTGTTGCCATGTTCGAGGACCTCACTTGTAGGCGATCAGGTAGAACGCGGCGCCGTTGAGCATCACCAGGAACCAGCCGAGGAACCACTGGGAGACGACGGCTCCAGAGACCACCGGAACGAGCGCCATACTGATGTTCAGCACCACGGCGAGCAGGAGCACGATCGTCTCCATATCGGTAAAGTCGTCGACCGACGTCTGGCCGTTGGTCACCCACGCGGTGACGATCGTGATCATCGTAATCACGAACCCGAGGGTGATCTCCGAGCCCCCTGCGGCGTACAGCACGTCCTCGAAGCCCCAGTTGATCGGATCGTAGAGCTGGACCGTCCCGACTGCCGCGGTCGAGAACGTCGCCAGCACGAACAGTGGAGCGAGTAGTGCGTCGATCAGGTCGATACCGTCCTCACGTCGGACCCCGTCAGGGATCCAGTTTGCATAGGACATTGCGATCAAGGCGGCCACACGCGCCCGCTTGAATGTCCGGAATCTGCTACTACTGGGGCCACACTATGTACACAGTATAAACAACTAAGTGGCAAGGTGTGGCCGAGGCTATCATGTTCCGAAAACTAGGAGATCACAGCGGGACGCCAACCGTCTCTCTCAGCAAAGATGAGTTGCAACTCGACGGGATCGTGACCGACGACGGCGAGATTCCCGACGATCAGGAGATGTACGTGAACCGCATCGGTGAGGGTGCGTACCTCGTGCGCGCTGTTGAGGACGGCGAGATTCCCAATATCGATTTGCGAACCAGCCCGCATAATGAGTGATAAAACCTTATTGACCTAATATAATCGCAAGTAAAAATGATCCAAAATAAGTTTAATGCCGTAATACAAACAAGCCAATATGCCAATTTGTCCAGATTGTAAACCGGGAACAGACGTAGAAAATTATAGAAAATCAAATAATACTGACAGCTCAGGTTTGACTTGGAAAACCTGTGATGAGTGTGGGACTCTTTTCATTCCGTGAGATGACTGATGATCAAGACTCCGATCAAGAACCTGCTTTACAAGACGCAGAGTTCCCTTCTAGTACATCTGGACTGGAAGAGGCCCGAAGAAGATTTGACTTAGAACAAGAGAGGAGCGATGTCATCGAAAATAAGGCGGGGACAGTATTTGCACTTAATGCGATTATAATCACTGTTACATCAATAATTGAAGGTCTGTCGAGCCACTCTACAGTAATCATAATTTTCCTATCTATGCTCTCTGCAGGTCAAGCCCTTCGTGTTTTAAGCGTCTATGACTATCAGAGACCTATGCAGAACGCTCGAAATATATCCAGATATATTAACTTCTCAAAAGAAGAGTTTGATAGAAAATTCATAGAACTTTATATAGAAAGCACGGAGAACAATAGGTCGATAAATAATGAGCGCGTGAAAAAATACCGTATTTCTCTATTTCTAATTATACTTGCAGTCACAGTGCTTGCACTACTCACTGTTGAGGCCCAGTTGAACCTATGTTCAGCGATTTAACAAAGAGATGTTACCAAGCCTTTATAACCAATCTACAATGATTATGCTCCATGACAATTTGTATATCTGTCCTGTGTGAAGACCAGGAAGCGGCAGTTGTTGGCGCGGATCGTATGGTAACAGATAGAACACTGCCTATTGAGTTTGAGTCAAGTGATTCCAAATACCAACCATACCGATCCGAAAATATTAGGCTAGTAATATCTTCTGCTGGTCCTGCTTTGGCACCTGCTACGATCAACCGTGCAGTTGAGGATTCTATTGACGATATTGAGAGCGTTCAGCAAGCCGTAGAAATAGTCAAGAATGTGTATATCTCTATGAAGCAGACCAAATTTGAGGAAGAAATCTTGTCCCAGCGAGGAATTAGCTTTGATGAGTTCTACGAATCAGGTATGTATAACTCCGGTAGAGGTGAGGCTTGGGATAAAATGTACAGTGAATTTGAGCTTGGTTTGGATGTAATAGTAACTGGGCATGATGTAAATGGTTCTCACACATACCGCGTATCAGATAAAGGAGGGTACAATGGATTAGTAGAGTCTTTTGCTAACATAGGGTTTGATACTGTTGGAACTGGATCAAACTTAGCTCGTGATACACTCACTAGCAGGTATTCTAGAGACTTAACGATAGAAGAATGTCTTTATGTTGTTTATGCAGCATTGATGAATTCAGCACAAGCGCCAGGTGTTGGAAATAAATTTGATTTGACGATTGTTGACGGAAGTGGACCTCGCGAAGTTTCTGAGCAGACACTAACTGCTATACAGAAGTTGTTCTATGATAACGAAGAAGCCAATCGATATCCGCAAGAAGTCAATAGCAGTATAGAAATTTAATCTCGAATCGATTCCTGAGTGGTGTTGGTGAACGGATTCTCTATATCAACATCTGAGGTATCCGACTCCCTGTTTGCGTCTTCACGACGCAGCTCTTTGAGGGACTTACTGGCATCATTCCCTCTGTGGGGTGCACTGTTCATGACATGTACTTCTTTGCTAGCTCCATAATAAAACTTGGTGTCTTAAGCAGAGCTTGCATGTACATAAAACGTCCTTCACGGGCAAGAACGTGGTGAATAGCCTACAGAGGCTACTGATAGAGCACGGACAGCTAAAGCCAGTCAACCTTTCCTCTTTCTCGCTCTTGGGCTTCGGGCGAGTACGTCCCCCGATAGTGCTCCAGAAAGGTCTCCAGATCGTTCCACCCTCCCCAGTCGCAGACCAGCAGGGCGTCGACGTCGGCACTGGCAAGCGCGGTCGCCCAAGTCCGCCGGAGATCGTGAAAGCCGAGGTGATCCCAGCCGACCTCTCCGGTTTCGTCCTGGAGGCGATCGGCGGCGGTCTGAATCCAGCGCCGAAGTGAGCGCGTCGAGGTGATGTCGAGCAGCGACGAGCTGGCGCTGGCGTCGCGTACGTCGTCGATCGTGCGGATGGTCGTGGCGAGATCCCGCGGGACCGGCGTCTCGCGGTACTGGTCGCCTTTGCCGTGCCAGACCCGGAGCATCGTTCCGGCGTCAGTGTCGACGACGTCCTCGGGAGCCACGTTGAGGACCTCGTGAGAGCGGAGCCCGCAGCGAGCGCCGAGCGAGAACGCGATCCGCTGCTGGGTGCCGTCCGCCTGAGCGATTAGTTGATCAACTTCGGTCTGACTCAGCCAGACCTTCATGTCGTCTCTGTGAGCGTGGGCTTTCAGGTTCATGTCCGAGTAGCCTGTAACCCGGACGGCCACACGGGAGGTAAAGGGGTTTTCGGTGGGGGTGGGAAGGGTGATCGGGGCCGAATCCGTCCGACTTTCTCCTCATTTCCGGACGCTATTTTCGGGCCATTCGGACTGAAATACGCAGTAAGTAGGTTTGCGTGTGAACTATCCTTTTAGTACCATGATTGACCATGCGCAGATTTGAACCGCAGGGCCGATGAACACATAGTTGTGATGAAGACTAATCCTAGCCCGTCTGGAACGGGACTATATGTTTGTCAAGATTGTGGAGATGGGTTCGAGAACCCCATGAATACGAGCGAATGTCCCACGTGTGGTGGACCACTAAGGAACACGACCTACCCCCACGACTAATATGGAATATTCCAAAATAAGGCAGGTAATCGACCAATCGGTTGAGTTTCCAATCACGCAAGAGAACTTGGTTGAACAATTGGGGACAGTAGAGTTAACGCCCCCTACAGGCGATCCAGTTCCTCTCAGTGAGATACTGACACAAGCTAACGAACCGACATATATCTCAGCTGAGATGCTCTATACGACGATTGTTGGAAACTTGGATGAATCATTCATCGGACGCAAATACTACGATGACCGAAGTGGATCCAATACTCCTCCAGACAAGAGACGCTCTACACAGCAATCCTTCTGATAGTTACAAACTCTGTACGTATCGAAGCCAACTTCCCGACTTTCTCCACATTTCCGGACGCTATTTCCGGGTCGTTTGGACTGAAATACGCAGTAAGTAGGTTTGCGAGTAGCTCATCACCACCACACTGAGTGTGAACTACTGTGAATCCACAGACCGTTCGAGCGCTTTGAGACCAAGATAGACGACTGCTCCGACGAAGAGACCCTCTATAGCTACGCTCGCCACAGTAGATTCGATTGAAGTTATATGTACTATTTGAGCGATTGCTACCCCAAGAGCCGCAAAAATACCGGCGGCAAACGCAAACTTGACTCGGCTCATATTCTAGTTAGAGAATATACTCGAATGATTGTTTCGGTGGTAGACAGTACTCAGTATATTTCCTGTACGTACCGAAGCCAACGTCCCGACTTTCACACTCTTTCCGGACTGCTCACAACGACCGGAACTTTCCGTACAGCGCGTCGGCGGCCTCACTGGAGAGGTAGATGTTCTTTTCGCTGACGGTGACCGGCTCGCCTGCGACGTCTTCGATTAGATTTGCTAACTCCTGGAGGTATGCCTCAGATCGTTCCTCACGAAAGCCCATCATGAAACGCTCGCCTTGGGGTGTCTGTCGGTTCCGAATGTAGACGTCGACGAACTCGTACCGGAGTTCGTCCGAGACGTCGTCGAGATACTCCGGCAGCGAAAACTCCGATTGGTCGCTCTTGTCTCCCTGTGGCGCACCGAGTACGACGAGCGCCCGCCCGAGGACGCTGGCGTGGTCCGTGGGCACGATCTCGGTCGCTCTATCGGATTCATCCGCTCGCTCGCGTCGCCAGTCGATCCCGAGCGTGTCCAGCGCGTCGGTCACGCGCGGTTCGGTCGCGTCGTCGACGGCGAAATGCGGGACGTAGGTCCCCGTGGAGATCGAGCCCCCCGAGAGGATCCACGCGACGAGCTGGTTCAGTGCCGCGAACTCGTCGGAGTCAACGCCCTCGAACCACCCGCGCTGTTCGGCGACTTCGACGGCGCGGGCGGGATCGGGCTTTGCGCCGTTCTCCCACGCGCGGATTCGACCGCGCGGCATCTCCAGTTTCGACGCGAGCGCGCTCGATCCGCTGTCGGGATGCCGGGCGGCGACGTCGAGATACTCCTGATAGTCTTCGACGGCGTCCCAGGGGTCCGCCCGGTTCTGTACGTTATAGGTCCTCGCAAGCGATTTCGGAGTTAATTTAGTTGTTATCATTTACTTATAATTTACATGCAAACTGGGTTACAACTGTGATGTAATATTTCATATCTGGCTTAAGTTTTATTACGGATGAATGTATTCTCTTGTGTAACGCCGACAGCACGCGAAAGGACAGGCGAGGAGGGGTGTCAGATCCCATGAACCCCTTGCCTCATCGTACCCCACGCAAGTGTACGATATTAATCCTTTGGCGGAAATCGGCGCAAACAAGCTACAAAGGATATACAATGGATTTCAAGAAACTACTCGAAACGGACGACGACGAACGCGCGGTCTCGCCGGTTATCGGCGTGATCCTTATGGTCGCGATAACGGTGATTCTCGCGGCCGTTATTGGGGCGTTCGTGATTGGTATCGGTGATGATCAGCAAGAGGTCCCGACTGCTAGCTTTAATTTTGATCAATCTGGTAGCTCTCCGGTAGAGGTAGATGTCACTCATCAATCGGGAGATACCCTTCAACAAGGAAATATAGATGTCACCGTAGATGGAGATCAAGCAGAATCCGGTAGCGGCAATCCCGTTTGGGCCAGCACCGGAGAGATTACCGCTGGTTCTTCTGTCACAGTGGATCACAAAGACGGATCGCAACTGGCCGGTGGCGAAACGATTCGTATAGTTTGGACCTCCGACAGCGGAGGAGACTCCAGTGTCCTAACCGACTACGATGTGCAAACGCCATGAGACTGAATTCCCTAGTCAGTGATGACGCTGCAGTCTCCCCAGTTATAGGGGTTATTCTAATGGTTGCAATAACAGTCATTCTTGCCGCTGTTATTGGTGCATTCGTGATCGGAATCGGTGACGATCAATCAACAGTTCCGCAGGCCAGCTTGGACTTCAGTCAAAGCACGGTGAATTTCACAGATGGAACTGCACCTCCCCACTCATCGAATTTGACCGTTGTCGACATTTCTCACCAGACCGGTGGTACACTTGACGAAGGTAACATCGATATTACCGTAGATGGTGATACGGCATACGGTATTACGCCACAGACTGGTCCTTCAGACGATGATGTTGAGGAACTGTGGTCAAGCAGTGGTGAAATTAGTGCCGGGAACAGTGTCCGTGTTGTCTTTGGATCTGTAAACGACTACGATAATACGGACTCAGTCAACTACGTAGACGCAGCAGACGAAATTAATGAAGTGAACAACCCTGAGGAGGGACTCTCGTCAGGGGATACCATCCGCGTAGTGTGGACAGCTGACGATGGCAGCGACTCCAGCGTCCTGCAGGAGTATACCGTCAACTAATCGGACCCACCACAGTCCGTTCACACGCAAATGACTCACTTTCTTTCAGATGCCGACGCCCAATCATCAGTCATCGGTACGATCCTACTCGTCGGAATAGTGGTGATCCTCGCTTCAGTACTCGGTATCTTCGCGATCGACCTGTACCAAGGTGCGGGAGACGCCGAGCCCTCGCCCGACGTGCGCTTCGACGTCGAGCAGTACGGCAACGGCGACCAGCAGGTCCGCCTGTACCACATGACTGGGAACACGATTGAGGAGGTCGAGACGATCTCGGTCGTCATCGACGGCGAGACGGTGAGCGACACCGGCGCGGACTGGTCGGACTCAGCCGAGGGCTTGCGCTCGCAGAGTTCGCTGTACATCGCCGCCGACGGCAGTGGGAGCTACCTGACTGACGACAAAGCGTCGATCAGTGGGTCGGAAGCCCTTGACGCAGGCACCGAGATATCGGTGATCTGGAACAGCGCCGACACCGACTCGTCGGCGACGCTGTTCGAGTACGAAGTCGAGAAGCGATAGCGCTCCTTCTCTTTACTCTCTCAAAATCCGCAAGCTACAGCTATACTCGCCGGGGACGTGGCTGATGCTCGGCGTCGAGGTCGCCAGCGAGATACCGCTGGCCTTCGCCGGTTAGCTCGAACGAACTCATCCCGACGCGGTGGACTAACCCGGCGTACTCCAGTTTCGCCAGTCGCTCGGCGACGTGATCGGGCGAGACCTTGCGGAACACCTCGCGGGAGATCAGCTCCGCGGTAGCCATATCTTCGGAGTCGAGAAATTCGAGGATACGCTCGTCCTCGCGTTTCATCCAGTGGGCGGACTGTCGGTTCATCTCACACCCCTCCTGGTGACGTGACACCGTCGTCAGTGTCCTCGCTCTCTTTGATCTCGTCGGGTTCGTCCTCGTAGGTCGAAATCTCGCCGTCGAGATATCCCTCTCCCCGTTCCGTGATGATGTAGACGCCGTTGCCGAGATGCTGTACCAGCCCACGCTCGTTTAGTTTCTTCAGTCGTCGCGAGACCTGTGGCGGTTGTACTCGAATCTGTTCACGTTCGGCGAGTTTCGAGGGCGTACCGGAATCCTCGTCCCGGAGGATTTCGAGAATCCGATCATCCCAGATCGTCATCCACGCACCAGACCGTCTCATTGTGCATACAGATGTAGTCTACGTACGTAATTCACGGGTATGTTTCTTTAGTAGAAATTAATGTGCTCGAAGGATGGTCGTTGCATTTATGTAATGGCCATTCTTTGTGTGTCTCACGGGATCACCCCCACCTAGGCTACACCCGTAGCTGAAAGAGGTGGGATACCGGGACGGCGCTAGGACGCCGCCCCGGAGAAGGTGGTTCCGACTGTGTGTGATGAGCGAAACCACGTTCACGGGCGATACTGCCCGCACGAGCAGTGAGGAATCGCTGACTGATAAGTATCCTGTCCTTGAGATCCTCTCGGAGGCGGAACTCGAAGCCTACGAGACGGTCGAACTCGGGACCAGCGGCGTCCGCGAGTTCGCACGCCAGACTGACCGGAAACCGGGGACGATCTCGACGCTACTCCGACGCGCCCGCCGGAAGATCAAACTCGAAGTGCTGGAGGGTGACGGCGACGCGGTGCCGTTCGAGGGTGGCGACGTGCCGGAGGGATCGGCATGAGCCTGATCGGCGAGTGTGACGACTGTGGTATCGAAGGTGCCCAGCTCCGGTACAAGCCGGACGTCCCTGCCGATCGGCAGACCCGCCCGTCGATCTGTTCTCGCTGCCGTCACGATCGGGAGGCGCGGATCGCCGAGCAGCGCCGTGAGCGTGGGCTGGAAATCCCGCCCCACGTCGACGCCAGCGGAGGTGTCGAGAAGTGAACCCGCTCGACAAGCGCCACTGGACACGGGTGCAGACGATCGCCCGCGCGGCGGCCTACCAGCTCGCCAGTGGCGCGGCCGAGGACCCGGCGAGCGCGGTCGCGCAGGTCGACGACTCGGTGAGTCCGGCTCGCCGTGCTGATGCCGAGTGGCTGGTCGACCAGTTCAAAGACCAGATCGCCGAGGACGACTTTCCGGCGGCGAGCGTCGGAGGTGGGTCAGCGTGAGTGAGGACCTGGAGCCGATTGCCCCGAACAAGGCGGTCGATCTGTATCTCGAAGCCCGTGATGACACGTCCGAGAAGACGATGGAGACGCAGTATTACCGCCTTCAGGCGTTTCTGGCGTGGTGTGACGAGGAGGGCGTTGCGAACCTCAACGACCTCACGGGACGTGATATGTACGCCTACCGCATCTGGCGTCGAGAGGGTGGCTACAGTGATGTAGACGAAGAACTCGCCCCGAGTACGCTTCACGGCGACATGGCGACGATGCGCGCGTTTCTACGGTTCTGTGGAGAGATCGAAGCCGTCCCGAAGCAGCTCTACGAGCAGGTGCCGCTGCCGAGTGTGGACGGCCATGACGTGAGCAAGTCCACGCTCGACCCGGACCGAGCGGTCGAGATCGTTGACTGGCTTGGTCAGTACGAGTACGCGAGCAAGAAGCACGTGATCATGCTGGTCCTTTGGCACACCGGGTGCCGGACCGGTGGATTGCGTGGGCTGGATCTTGGAGATCTCGACCTGGACGGGAGCCGTCCCGGCGCGAGTGGTCCGGCGGTCCATTTCGTTCACCGGCCGGAGACGGGGACGCCGCTGAAGAACAAGGAGAAAGGCGAGCGCTGGAATGCGATCAGTGCGTACGTCGCGACGACGCTACAGGACTTTATCGACAGTCCACGGAAAGACGTTGTCGACGACGAGGGGCGCCAGCCGCTCCTGACGACGAGACACGGTCGAATGAGTCCGTCGTCGATTCGAGACGCGGGGTATCGGACTTCCCAGCCGTGTTATCGGGGGAAACCCTGTCCGCACGACCGTGATCCGGAGACCTGCGAGGCGACGGACTACGCGAAGATCAGCACGTGTCCGTCGTCCCGGTCGCCCCACGATGTCCGCAGTGGCCGGGTGACCGCGCACCGACTGGCGAATGAGGACCGATCGCTCGTTTCGGATCGGTTGAACGCGAGCGAGGATATCCTCGATAAGCACTACGATCGACGAACTGAGCGGAAGAAAGCCGAGCAGCGACGCGACTTCTTGGAACTATGAAATCGACACACGATAAGCCGAATGCAACGACGACGACGTACCGTAATACGGGGAGGGCGGACTTTTCTTGCGAATAACGTGAGCAGTGAAACGTCCAACCGAGCCGATTTGAGCAGCGAGTGGGAGGTGAGCGAACGGGAACGAGTGAGTTCAACATCGGGGAGGGCGAACTTTTCTCACACTCGAACTGCAAATAGACCGAGCGAGCAGACCCGCGTTCACACCTGCCACGCCCCCTCACACTCCCGCCAGCACGTCCTCCAGCGTCCCCCGGTGAAACGCCACGGCTTCGTCCCTGCCGACGGGCGGATAGCGCGGGTTCGTCACCCTTCCCGAGGAATCGACGGCGCTCTCGGCGATGGCGGCGGCGCGATGGACCGGACGGATCGACGGGTAGTCGTTGACAGCGGTGTATCCGTCCCGGAACGCCTGCCGGAGCGGTTCGGGGTCCTCGACGTACCAGTCGGCGATGAGATACTCGGATTTTGCGACCGAGAGCGCAGGGGCGGCCGCAAGCGGCGCTTCCCAGTCCAGCACAGCGGTAATCGAGCCGTTGGCGATCAGCGCGTTACCGGGGCGGAAGTCCCAGGGGAACAGGCGTGCCGCGGGGTCGGCCTCTGGCGGGGTCGCGAACAGGTCCCGCAGGTCGCTCCGGAGCGGATCGAACGCCGGTGGAAGCCGGTCGATGGCCCGGCGTCCGTACTCCTGGAACCACGTCTCCCAGTCGTCGTGCTGCGCGGTGAAGGAGCCCTCAGTCAGCACGAGCGTCCCGTAGGCATCGAACTCGAACGCCTCGTGAAGCCGTCCGAGAGACTTGCCGAACCACCGGGCGATCTCGCGTCGCGTCTCACCGTCGACTGTCGTAAACTTCTCGTGGAGGTCGTCGCCGGCGACGTAGGCGGTGAGCATGTACGCGACGCCGTCGTGGGTGCCCGCGGCCAGTACGGGCGGGACTGGCACGAAGGTTCGTTCTCTGATCTCCTGCAGGAGGGCCGCCTCGGTCCGGAGCCACGTCCGCTCGTCACAGACCTGCACCACGACCGGCCCGCGCTCCTCGAATCGGGCGACTGCGGTCCGCTTGCGGCTTCCGCGGCGAATCGGCTCGACGTCGACTGGCGACTCGTCGAGCGTACAGAGCGCAACGGCCCCTGCGGCGCGCAACGACCCGCTCTCGAAGGCATCCGCCAACAGCGTCTCGCTCATCGCTCACCCCGCAGGATCGACGGGAGTTCCTCGATGGAGTCGACCACGTATTCGGGTTCGTAGGACCCGGCCGAGTCCCCGCTGTTCTCGCGGAGCCATACGGCGGACAGCCCTGCGTTCTGTGCCCCGGCGACATCGTAGGGGAGCGAGTTACCGATGTACAGGGCTCGTTCGGCGGGAACCCCGAGTTCCTCGAGGGCACGGTCGAACGGTAACGAGTGGGGTTTCGCCCGGGGGAGTTCCGCGCCGTAGACGAACGAATCGAACCGATCCGTGATGCCGAGCGTGTCGAGTTTCGTCCGCTGCCCGTCTTTCGGGCCGTTCGTGACGACGGCCATCGGGCCGCATGTCGCGGCGCTCTCCAGGGCCGCCTCCGTACCGGGGAGCAGCGTCACTGCCCGATTCTCGATCACCGATGCCAGGCTCCGGCCGAGCGCGATCGGATCGACGTCGGTTCGCCCGTGCTGGGCGGCTACTCGCGCGAACCCCGCGCCGAAGTAGCCGATCCGGTCGTCGTGGTCCGGCGGCCCCTCCAGAGCCGACCAGAGCGCCGCTGGCTCGCCGAAAGGCGTCTCCCCGACGAGTTCGAACGCCCGCTCGTACATCGCCTGGGTGTCCTGCGTGCGACGGCACAGCGTGCCGTCGAGATCGAACAGTACCGCATCGAACTCTGCCACGTTCGGTAGTTGGTCCTGCCGCACAAAAACCCCGCGTCGGGGGAGACAGTTGGGGGATACGTTCTTGTCCCGTCGCTCGGAGGTGTAGCGTATGTCGTGGACGTTCGTCTGTGCGAACTTCGATCAGATGCACATGAACAGAAACATCGAGTGGGTAGCGGACCACCCTGACGCCGAACTCGTCGGCGTCTGTGACGATACGCCGCGCACGTCGACGGGGTCGATGGCCGAAGCCGTGGGCGATCTGGGCATCCCGGACGATGCCGTGTATGACGACCTCGATGCCTGTCTGACGGCGACCGATCCAGATGTGCTCGTCGGCTGTCCGCGCAACTCCGAACACGCCGCCTTCGTCGAGCGCGTCGCGCCGTACGACGTTCACCTCGCGATCGAGAAACCGATCGCGACGACCCTCGACGGTGCGGATCGGATGCTCGATGCGCTGGCCGACTCGGACCGACTGTTCGTCATCAACTGGCCGGTCATGTGGCGGCCCGTGATGCACGAGGTTCGACGGCTTGTCGCCGAGGGGACGATCGGCGACGTCATCGAGGTCCAGTACTACGGCGGGAACTCGGGTGCGCCGCCGGAGGATAGCTGGTTCTACGACCCGGAGGAGGGCGGCGGTTCGATGCTCGATTATCTCGGCTACGGTGCGACGTTCTCGACGTGGTTCCGGGGCGGCGACCTCCCCAGTGCGGTCACGGCCGAGACGTACGTCCCCGAGGAACTGGACGTCGACGTCCAGTCCTCGACCATCTGCCGGTTCGACGAGGGGCTCTCGACGTTCCAGACGTCCTGGCGGATGCTCACCGATCCGTGGGAGATCCAGCCCCACCCACCGAAAGGCTACGAAATCGTCGGCACGGAGGGCGCGATCAGCACCAGAGAGCGTGGCGCGCCGATCCGCGTTACGACGGAGTCAGCCCCCGATGGCTACGAGGTCGAGCCCTCACCCCTCCCGGAACGGTTCGAGAACCTCGTCACCTACGTCGTCGATCTGCTGGAGACCGGCGACGAACCGGCCGGACCCGCCGATCCCGGGTTCTGTCGTGCCGCCCACCGGATCGTCGAGACGGCGCGTCGCAGCGCTGCTTCCGGCGAGACCCTCTCGCTGATCGAGTAGTGCTGATGGAATGCTGGGTCGCGAGCGCCAGTCCGCCACTCCCGCGCAGGCATGCCGGCCCGCGGGTACCAGTCTACTACTCTCGCGCTGGCGGCGGCGTATACCCCTCTAGCTCCGCCGTCTGCAGGTCGAGGTCCTCCCCCAGTTCCGCGGCCCGGTACGCCGCCATACAGAGCCGTAAGACGTCCAGTCCGTCGTACAGGTCGAGGGCAGCGTTCTCCCCCTGCTCGAACGCGTCGACGGCGTCGCGGTTCTCGGCGACGTATCCGCCGTCGATCACGCTCGCAGCGGCGATCGGAATCCGCCCGCTGGTGGCGGTCTGTTTCTCGGCCCAGCCGTCCTCGCCCCCGATCGCATCCGAAACGAAGACGCTGGATGACTCCTCGTCGGTGACGACCTGGCCCGAGTACTCGGGGCCGAGCAGTTCGATCGACCGGCGAACGCCCGCGCCGACGTAGCACCACGACCCAGTCGCTTCGGAGAGCACCCGCTCGCCGTCTGCACTCTCGTAGTGAACCGTTGCCCGTGCGTAATCCTCCGCCGGATCGGTCTCGTAGTCGACGCCGTGCTCTTCCCGGAGTTGCCTGGCGTACTCCTCTTTGTCCCACTTCAGCGTCGCCGTATCGGCCGAGACCGAGACGGCGTCGAGGCCGCCGTCCGGGCGCTCCGGGTCGGACAGCAGGACGTGGTTGCCGGCCAGCGCGTGACAGAGCATATCGGTGAGCGCGCCGCCGCCCTGTCGGGTGCCGTCCCAGAACCAGGCCGAGTGTGGCCCGGCGTGTTCTGCCTGCGACCGGGCGACGTACGGTCGGCCCGCCTCGCGGCCGTGTTCCCAGAGCAACGCCCGGAGCTTTCGGATGTCCGGTTCGTGTGGCCAGTTCTCCAGATAGGCGTGTGGCAGGCCGACGCTCTCGATACGGTCGACGATCCGTCGCGCTTCCCGGAGATTTCTGGCGACGGGCTTCTCCATCGCGATACCGTCCAGTTCGGCACCGTCTTCGACTGCGTCAACGGCGGCGTCGACGACATCTTCCCGCGTGAAGTTCGGGCTGGTGACCCATAGCCCGTCGACCGACTCGTCCGCGACGAGCGCGCTGACCGCGCCCTCGCCGTAGACCGTCGGATCGCCCAGCCCTTCAGTCCGGCAGCGCTCTGCGACGGTCTCAGCGTTCTCTCGCGTCCGGTTCTGGATGGCGGCGACGTGGACGCCCGGCAGGTACTCGACGCTCGGGACGTGTGCCTCGCGGGTGATGAACCCACAACTGATAAAGCCAATACCGAAACTCTCCCCCATGTGTGAGACGCCGTTGCGGGACACATAGTTCATCGGTGTCCCCGGGACGGAAACGACGTGTCCCCGGGATGGGCGCGTCACTCCTCGCTCTCGTACGGTTCGCCGACGCGCGAGGGCATCCGCGTCGAACCGTAGAACGTCAGCACGACGATCACCACGACGTAGGGGAACAGATCCACCAGACTGGACGGCAGTGGTACGCCGATCGTCTGGAACTGGATCTGTAGCATGTCCATAGCCCCGAACAGGAGTGCGGCCAGAAACGCACCGATCGGGTTGTAGTTCCCGAAGAGGTACGCGACGATGCCGATCCAGCCCCGTCCGTCGACGATTGTCATCCCCGACCCGATGAAGTTGCCCGTGACGCCGAGAGTCAACACCGCGCCGGCCAGGCCGGCCATCGTCCCGGAGAAGATCACCGCGGCGTAGCGAACGCGGTTGACGTCGATCCCCGCCGTGTCGAGTGCTTCGGGGTTCTCTCCGGCCGCCTGGAGCCAGTAGCCGTACCGGGTCCTGTAGAGGAACACCCAGGCCCCGAGCGCGATGGCGACGGTCAGCAGGACAAACGGCGATGCGCTGAAGAGGACGGGACCGAGCACCGGAATCCCGGAGAGTACCGGGAGATCGAGACTGCCGATCCGACCGACCGTCCCGCTGTTGCGGCTTCCCCAGATCAGGATCGCGGTGAACGGGCCGAACCCGAGACCGATGAACCAGACCGCGAGGCCGGCGACGATCTGGTCCGCCTCGTACCGGATCATCAGCACCGCAAACAGCGTCGTCAGCAGGGCGCTGATCAGCACTGCGACGACCAGCCCGATCCAGAGATCGAACTGCGTCACCGCGCCGCTCCCGGAGACGAGCGACGCCGCCGCCAGGCCATTGACCGCGCCGAAGATCATGAACCCCTCGACGCCGATGTTGAAGACGCCGCTCTTCTCGGCGAACAGGCCGCCGATTGCGACGAGCGCGATCGGGGTTGCCGCACTTAAAGAGCGGTCCAGATAGCCGAGCGTGAGCAGTCGTGCCAGCCCTAGATCCTGCCAGACGACGACCGCCCCGGCGGCGGCTATTACCGCGATCAGGCCAGCGATACGGACCGGGTGGCGGGTCAGGTAGCCGGCGACGCTCACTGGCGCTCACCTCCGAGGCCGGTCCGCTTTGCGGCCATCCGGAACAGTTCGGGTGCCGCGACGAACAGCACCACCAGGCCGATGACACCGTCGATCAGTTGCGGTGGGACGTCCGAGGCGACGTTGATGTACTGGCCGCCGGCATCGAGGCCGCCGAACAGCGCGCCGGCAGGGATCACGCCGAGCGGGTGGTTCGCCGCAAGCAAGCTTACCGCAATCGCGTCGAAGCCGTAGGTGTCGATGCCGTTTGCGTTCGGCGTCGCGTTCGCGTGCATGACGATGAAGAGCGCGCCGAGGACGCCCGCGACCATCCCCGAGATGGTCATCGTCCGGACGATGGTTCGCTTGGCGTCGACGCCCGAGTAGACGGCCGCAGACTCCTGATGGCCGCTGGTGACCATGTCGTAGCCCGCTCTCGTGCGCGTGAGTAGGACGTAGATGAGCACGGCGATACCCAGCGTCGCCACGAGGCCGAGCATCGAGAAGTCCGAGCCATCCAACAGAACTGGCGGGAGTTCGGCGTACTCCGGGATGGATGCGGTGCGCGTCGCCGACTCGCCCTCCCCCCGGAACGGCCCGTCGACGAGGAAAAACACCACCCCGATGGCGATGAAGTTCAGCATGATCGTGGTGATGATCTCGTTGGCGTCCGCGTAGGCTTTCAACACGCCCGGCAGGGCGCCGTAGGCACCGCCCGCGGCGACGCCGCCAAGCGTCCCGACGAGTAATAGGCCGATGCCGCCGAGGCGGTTCGCCGGGAGCAACGGCGTCAGCCAGAGAATGGTCATCGTCGTCGCCAGCATGCCGACGATGAACTGGCCCTGAACGCCGATATTGAACACGCCGGCGCGGAACGCGACAGCGACCGCCACGCCGGCGAGGATGAAGTACGAGGTCTCTCTCAGCGTGATCGTAAGCCGTCGCTCCGTCCCGAAGGCACCGTAGAGCATGTCGTTGACGAACATGAGCGGGTCGTAGCCCGCCGCGGTGACGACGACCAGACCGATCAGCAGCGCCGTGACGGTCGAGGCCAGCGCGAGTGCGACCCGTTCGATGGGCGTGGCGCTGAGTAGCCGCGCGGCGACCCCATCGAGCGCGTCCCGGGCGCGGCCGGACTCCGCGTCGCTCATGTATCACCTCGAACGTCCGACCGGCGTTCCAGCGATTCGTCCGATCCGTCGAGCGTGTTGCCGGTCATCAGCAGTCCTAGCTCCTGGTCGGTCACATCCTCCGGGTCGACGGTGTCGACCACCCTACCCTCGTACAGCACTGCGATCCGATCCGAGAGCTTCTGTATCTCTTCGAGTTTCGAGGAGACGAACACGACTGCGACCCCGTTCGCCCGCAGTTCCAGCAGTCGATTGTGGATGAACTCGACGGAGCCGATGTCGACGCCGCGGGTCGGGTGAGATGCGACCAGCACGCGTGGCTCGTGGTTGATCTCTCGGCCGACGACGAACTTCTGCTGGTTGCCGCCGGAGAGCGAGGCCGACCGCGCGGTCGGTTCCGGCGGTTCGACGTCGTACTCCTCGACGATGTCGCGTGCGTGATCGTGGACCGCCGTCCAGTCGACGAACCAGCCGTCGACGAACGGCGCGAGTGTCTGATTCCCCAGCAGGGCGTTCCGGACCAGATCGTATTCGAGGACGAGTCCCTCGCGCTGTCGGTCCTCCGGGACGTAGACGATCCCTCGCTCGATCCGGTCGCGGCGGGACGTCTCGGTGATATCCTCACCCGCGAACCGGAGCCGTCCCGAGTCGACGGGACGGAGGCCGGTCAGCGCCTGCACCAACTCGGACTGGCCGTTCCCCTGGACGCCGGCGATGCCCAGGATCTCGCCTTCCCGAACCCACGCGTCCACGTCCGTGACCTGTTCGAGACCCCGATCACCGCCGACGTGAAGCCCGTCGACTTCGAGAATGCGCTCTCCGGTCGTCGCGTCGCGTGCTTGCCGGTCGAACAGCACCTCTCTGCCGACCATCATCCGCGCAAGTTCCTCTTTCGAGGTTCCGTCCGCATCGACGGTGCCGACGGCCTCTCCGTCCCGCAGCACCGTGATCTCGTCGGCGATTTCCATCGCCTCGTCCAGTTTGTGCGTGATGAAGACGACCGAGCGACCCTGTTCGGTGAGTTCGGCCATCAGGTCGAAGAGCCCCTCGACCTCCTGTGGTGTCAACACGGCTGTCGGCTCGTCGAAGACGAGGCTCTCCGCGCCGCGATACAGGCTCTTGACGATCTCGACGCGCTGTTTGACGCCGATATCGAGGTCCTGTACTGGCGTGTCGAGATACTGATCGACGTCGAACTCGTACCGGTCACAGAGCGCCTTGATCTCCGCTCTGGCCCCCTCTTTGTTCACGAGCCCCCGGTCTACCGGTTCGTGGCCGAGGACGACGTTCTGGAGGACCGTCATCGGCTCGACGAGCTGGAAATGCTGGTGGATCATCCCGATACCGGCGTCGATAGCGTCCCGAGGGCTGGTGAACTCCCGGCCTTCGCCCTCGACGACGATCCGTCCGGCGTCCTGATCGTACAGCCCATAGAGCACGCTCATCAGCGTCGTCTTCCCCGATCCGTTCTCGCCCAGCAGCGCGTGGACGGTGCCGGCTTCGAGCGTGAAATCGACCTCGTCGTTGGCGACTACGTCACCGAAGCGCTTCGTGATGCCGTCGAGACTGACGACAGTCCTCGTATCGTTTCTGCTCATTGTAGTGTGAAAGCCGATAGTGTACAGCGACTAGCAGCCGTCGGCCTCACACGGGACGTCGATATCGCCGTCGACGATCCCCTGTTTCGCCTCGTCGAGGTTCTGGCCGACCGCATCGGGAAGGTTGCCCTCGAAGGCCTGCCCGATCACGGCGTCGACCGCCTCCTCTTCGAGTCCGAGGAGGTTGTGTTCGCTCGCGATACTGTCGAAGTCGTCCTCGAAGGCGGCCTGAGCGGCCTCGTTGGTCCCCTGGTCGATGTACTTCACTGCGGAGCCGATAATGACGTCCTGGAACTCCGGGAGCGTCTGTGACTGGTCGGCGTCGACACCGATTGCGAACCTGCTCTCTTGCTGTGCGGCCTCGATCGCGCCAGCACCCGCCGCCGCTGCGGCGTGATAGACGATGTCCGCACCGTCCTGGAACTGTGAGGTCGCGATGTCGTTAGCGACGCTCGTGTCGCTGAAGTTGCCGATGTAGCCGGTGCTGATCTCGATGCCCTCCTCGACCCACTCCGCACCGGCGATGTAGGACTCCTCGAAGGCGTTGATCAGCGACCCGTCCTGGCCCCCGACGAACCCGACGTGGGCGTTCTCCGGATCGTTCGAGCTCCCCCCGTTTTCGAGTTCACGTGTCGTCATCGTCCCCGCGAGCACGCCGGCGAGATACGACATCTCGTGGTTTGCCCACGTGTACGACGCGACGTTTGGCTCGTCGAGCGGGTCGTTGATCAGCATCCAGTTCTGATCCGGATACTCCGGCGCGTTCTCCTCCAGCGGCGAGGTGTGCTGGAATCCGACCAGTACGATGAGTTCGGGGTCGGTCTCCGCGGCCTCCACCTGCACGTCCCCGAACGCGGTGGTGTCCGTCTCCTCGATCCGGTTGATCTCGAAGTCGTAGTCGTCCTGGGCGTTCTCCAGGCCCGATAGCGCCATGTCGTTGAACGCCTTGTCGTCGAACCCTGCGTCGCTGGAGATGATCGCAATCTCGTCCCCCCCGCTGTCGTCGCCCAGGCAACCCGCTAGCCCGACGCCCCCAATGGTGGCGCTCGCAGCGAGAAACGCCCGGCGATCGACAGTTCCTGTAGTTCGTCCCCCCGAGTCGTGATGGCTATCTGACCTTTGAGCCATAGTTAATGTATTTTCGTACTGGTATATAACCCTAACAGCGGCCTTTCCCCGAATGATCGCTCACTACCGTCCGTCGACCCGGGGCAGGCGTCTCACCGGCCCGCTTTCTCAACACTAATCAGCGCGGAGCGACCAGTACTACCCAATGCGACAGACGACCGAGGGCCGGTTTCGCGTACTCCCCGGCCGTAGCGACGACGAACTGCTCTTTCTCGACGTCAAATCAGCCGATCCCAGCTACGTTCCGGCGGTCGATGCGCTCGCGGTCGGCAACCTCGTCGAGGCGACTTTAGAGTGGGAGGACAACACCCCGTCGATCACCGAGTACAGCGTCGTCGAACCGACCACGTTCCGGTTCGTCCGGACACACGAGACGGCCTTCGAGGCCGCGCGGGAGTGTTTCGACGCCGCCCGCGCGGAAGGAGAGGCCATGAACTCGCGGATCACTCGGGACATGGATAGCCAGCCAAACGGCGTGGTCTACACCTTCGCCGAGCAGTCCGGCGAGCGCGACCTGTTCGGCGAGTTTCGGGACGGCGTCAAGCCGCTCGAACCGCTGGTCGCGCGTGCCGCCGAGGCGGCCGATCCGCCCTTCTCGGTCTGGGTGCTCGACCCGGCAGAGCCGTTCGTTCTCGTCTATATCGTTCTCGGCCCGGACAGCCTGCTCGAACAGACGATGCAGGACACCTATCTATAGAGTCGTGATGACGAGCGGAGTCCCCCCGTGTGGGGATGAATCCGGTTGCGCTCGGCCCCGCGATCAGGTACGCGATACGGGAAGAAGAGGAAGCCCCGGGGGCCCGACCACCGTCAACTGCCCCCAATGACAAAAAAGAAATTATTTGCGCCTCGATACCATCCCCAGAGACATGCAAGCGATAGCGGTCCGACGCGGTGAGGACCAGCCCACTATCATCGAGAAACCCAGACCTGATCCGGGCGAGGGCGAAGCGCTCGTCCGTACTCTCCGCGTCGGCGTCGACGGTACGGACCACGAAGTGATCAGCGGCTCTCATGGCGGCCATCCACGGGGCGAAGACCATCTCGTTCTGGGACACGAGGCCGTCGGCGTCGTCGAGGAGTCGGGCGACACCGACCACGAGGTGGGCGACATCGTCGTCCCGACAGTCCGCAGACCGCCGGGTGAGACGAACGAGTATTTCGAGCGTGACCAGCCGGATATGGCACCCGACGGCGAGTACTTCGAGTGTGGAATCGTCGGCGCACACGGCTTCATGTCCGAGTTCTTCACCGCCCCCGGCAAGTATCTGATCGAGATTCCCGAGTCGCTCGCCGAACTGGGCTTTCTCGTCGAACCGATCAGTGTCTCGGAGAAGGCCTTCGAGCACGCCTACGCCTCGCGCTCGGCGTTCGAGTGGTCGCCCGAGAGCGCGCTAGTACTCGGTAACGGCAGTCTGGGACTGCTCACGCTCGCGATGACGATTCACACCGAGGAGTTCGATCGCACGTACTGTCTCGGTCGGCGCGACCGGCCTGACCCGACCGTCGACATCATCGACGAACTGGGCGCGACCTACGTCGACTCGCGCGAGACGCCTGTCGACGAGGTGCCGGCCGCCTACGAGGGAATGGACTTCGTCTGCGAGGCGACGGGCTACCCGCCCCACGCGTTCCAGACGATCGACGCCCTCGCGCCGAACGGTGTCGGTGCCCTGCTCGGCGTCCCGGATCCGTGGGAGTTCGAGATCGACGGCGGCGCGCTCCACGAGGAGTTCGTCCTGCACAACAAGGCGCTCATCGGTAGCGTCAACTCCAACGTCGACCAGTTCCGGTCGGCGATCGAGACGCTCGAAGCGCTCCCCGACTGGCTGTTCGAGGACCTCGTTACCGGCGTCTACGGCCTCCCGGAACTCGAAGACGCCTTCGAGGACGGGGACGACGTAATCAAGACCGCAATCGAGTTCTAGGGCCGATCGCCTCTTTCTGTCTTCCGTGGTTCTCTCTCCGGATGCCGACGGACCAGCAGCGACGACGGCGAGTCCTATCGTCGGGATCGGTCGTCAGAACGTCCTGGCGGTCACCCCCTCGCAGTATTTATAAAATACGGTCACGAAGAACGGATATGAAAAACGTTGACGATCTCATCGAGAGCGCGGCAGAGCTTGCGGACCGTGGTCTCTCGAAAGGAGAGATCGCAGACGAATTGAACGTCTCACGGGAGACCGCGAGCTGGTTAGTAGAACGCAGCGGTACCGGCTCGGAGGCGACCGACACCACTGCGCCGGCACAGGCGACCGGCGGTCCGGCCGACATCCACGTCGACTGGAGCGCGATCGGCCGTGATAGCTCCCGGCTTGCCCACATGGGTTCCGCGATGGCCGATATGCTCGAAAAACACGGCGAGGACGTCGATCTCACTATCGGCATCGAGAAAGCAGGCGCGCCGCTCGCGACGACGGTCGCCGGCGAACTCGACACCGATCTGGGGACGTACGCCCCCCGCAAGCACCAGTGGGAAGAAGGCGACATCGAGGACCTCGGCGGTAGCTTCTCGCGGAACTTCGCCCAGATCCGCGACCGGCAGTGCTACGTCGTGGACGACACCATCACCAGCGGGACGACGATGCGCGAGACCGTCGCCGCGATCCGCGAAGAGGGTGGCGAGCCGGTCGCCTGCATCGTGCTGGCGGACAAACAGGGGATCGACGAGATAGAGGACGTTCCCGTCTACTCGCTACTCAAGGTCATCAGCGTCGGCGAGGAGTAGTCTGCCTAGTCCGTCGCTCCGTTACCGTGCGTCTTCGACAGCCGCGACGAGCGCTTCCGCGTTGTCGGTGAGCACATCGTAGTCGCCGGCCGCGATTGCTTCGTCGTCGATCAGCGACCCGCCCGCGCCGACGGCGCAGGCACCGGCCTCGATAAACTCGCCCGCGTTGTCCGGTCCGACCCCACCAGTCGGAACGATCGGAATCTGACCGAGCGGTCCCTTGATGCTTCCGAGATAGCTCGGGCCGAGATCCGAGGCAGGAAACAGTTTGACGAGATCCGCGCCGGTCTGATAGGCCTCGATGGCCTCGGTCGGTGTTGCGACACCTGGCGCGACGACTGCGCCGTAGCGGTTACAGGTTTCGACGACGTCCTCGTGAAAGCTCGGGGAGACGACGAACTCCGCACCTGCAAGCAGTGCAGCGCGGGCCGTTTCGGCGTCTAGCACCGTTCCTGCGCCGACGAGGACGTCATCGCGGTCCGCGTACGTCGTCGCGAGATCCTCGATCATCTCCATCGCGCCGGGCGTGTCGGCTGTGACCTCGAGCGTCGTGACGCCCCCCTCGATCAGGGCCTCTGCGACCTGTGCGACATCATCCTGTTCGACGCCGCGTAGCACTGCGATTACTCCACTATCGACCAGTTGTTGCATGTCCTCGTGCATACTCATGGCTCGGGCTTCTCGATCCGTCCGCATAACTGCTTTTCTTTGGCAGTCACTGGATTGTTCCTTTCGGATACCTTGCGAAAGAATGAAACGAAAGGCCATATAAGCGACGGGGCCCTACTTAGTAGTAACCGAGCGGCCGTCGTAATCCCTCGACACCACCATGTCAACAGATAATTCCAGCCACGTATATCGGCTCCACTCGACACTGGAACTGCCACTCGAAGATGTCCACGACTTCTTCGACGACCCAACGCTACCCGAAGGCATCGAGGACGTCGATATCACTCGTCGCAATAATACGTTGATTCTGAAAGCAGTCGCGACCGACAAGTCGCTGAGCAAATATACACCGACAGCACAACTGAAAGCCAGCGTTACCGAGAACCGCGTCTACGAGGAACCCGAGGAGGTCCGCCGCCAGCGGGGCGGCCCGTCGTGGGGCGACGAAGAGGAGGACGAACCGGAGTCCGAACTCGTGGAGTTCGCCGCGTTCAAAGGCGACCGCGAGACCGTCCTGCAGAACACCACCCTGCAGTACGAGATGTTCCTCGTGCTCTGCGAGATCGCAAAACAGTCCGAGAAAGGGACACTGACAGCGATCACCGAGAACGACGGCGATCTCGAAGCCACCCGAATCGTCGACGGCGACCCCCGGCCGAGTTCGATCGAAGTCGTCGAAGGCGCGGGCGAGGGCGATTCGAGCGGCGGCGGCGTCAACTGGCGCGACAACAAGTTCATATCGGAATAAGCGCGTCGCTACCGCACAGCGCGATGTCCTGTCACACACTCGAAAATAAACGTATTTTTGTCGCACCGTTACAGGTTCGCATGGAGGAGCCGTCGACGCTCACAGTCCTGTGGCGGCTCGCGGTCACGGTGTTCGTTATCGTCGCGCCGACGCTCATGTTCATGGGGCTTTTGCGAGGCCTGGAGATACTTCGTGACGACGAACTCATCAACAAGTACGTCGAGGGCGATACTCTCGACGTCGAGGACACTGACGAACTGCTGGAGGTGCTCGCCGAGGACACTGCCATCGACAGCGACGGCGAGCCGTCGATGGACGGGTTGCGAGACGACGAGACCATCCGCTGTCAGCACTGTGGCGCGCCGAATGGGACGACTGCGACCTACTGTAGCGAATGTCTGGAACCGGTCGACTGATCGATCCCATCAACCACCAAGTGTTACGTCAACGACCACCACACGGTCAATGACCCATAAGCACTTTACCGATCCTAATTATATCTAATTACACGATGAGTCAGAACGACGTTCCCGAGTACGCCGACGTCGACTACGACGACGGTACGGACGAGACGCCCGAGGAGTACGGCACCCTGCAGGACAAAATCGAGAAGGCGATCGAGGTCACTCGACGCGGACTCGAAGAGTACGAGAACCCCGCCGTGATGTGGACCGGCGGCAAGGACTCGACGCTCACGCTGTATTTCATCAAAGAAGTCGCCGAACGGTACGACCTCGAGGTGCCGCCGGCGGTCTTCATCGACCACTTCCAGCATTTCGACGGTCTCCACGACTTCGTCGACCACTGGGCCGAGGAGTGGGACCTGGACGTCATCTACGCGCGTAACGAGGACGTCGGCCAGTACGTCGAGGAGCACGGCCTCTCGCCCGGGGACGACATCCCGATCGACGACCTCTCCGAGCACAACCAGCACCACGTCCGAGAGATCCTCGAGTACGAGGAGGACTCCTTCCCGTTCCTGCTGGACACCTACGTCGGCAATCACCTGCTCAAGACCGTCGCGCTGAACGACGCGCTTGAGGAGCACGACATCGACGGCGTCATCTCCGGCGTGCGCTGGGACGAGCAGGAAGCCCGCGCCGACGAGACGTTCTTCAGTCCGCGCCACGACCCGGACATCTACCCGCCGCACGACCGCATCCAGCCCATCCTCCAGTTCGAGGAGCGCGCAGTGTGGGATGCCTTCTGGCACTACGTCGTCCCGGACACGGTCGAAGGGTTCCCCGAGGAGGGCTACATCCCCGAGAGCGCCGAGGATCTCCCCGAAGGCATCGAGACTGACGACGTGCCCATCTCGCCGAAGTACTTCGCCGGGTTCCGCTCGCTCGGCAGCGAAGTATCGACCGAGAAGACGACAGAGGAGCCTGCATGGCTGCAGGACCTCGAAGACACGACCGAACGCGCCGGCCGCGCCCAGGACAAAGAGGACCTGATGGAGCGCCTGCGCGACCTCGGCTACATGTAGATTCGGTCGACGGTCTCCGGTAGCGACTCCACCCCTTTTCGACGGCCGACACCAGTCCCGACCAGTGGGTCTATCTATCAGAACTCAAACTGGTCACATACGATTTTGGATCCGCGTACAGTAGTGTAAACTGTGTCCGATCCAATCCACGCGACGCCACCGGAACGCGTCCTCGCGGACTGCGATTCGCGACCGGAGGGGCTGACCGATGACGAGGTCCAGCAACGTCGCGAGGAGTACGGCGAAAACGAGATCGTTCGGGGCGGCGGCCGCTCGCCGTTCGGGATCTTCCTCGCACAGTTCGATAGCGTCCTGATCTGGGTGTTGCTCGTCGCGGCCGGACTGTCGATCTGGGCGGGCCACGCCGTCGACGCGGTCCTGATTACGATCATCGTCGTGGCCAACGGGCTCTTCGGTTTCGTACAGGATTACCGTGCCGAGCGCAGCCTCGAATCGCTTCGTGAACTGACCACGCCGACGGCGACCGTTCGACGCGAGGGAGAGGAGCGCGACGTCGACGCCACGGCGCTTGTCCCCGGCGATATCGTCGTTCTGCAGGGCGGCGATGTCGTTCCCGCCGACGGACGGCTTCTCGAGGCAACCGATCTGGACGTCGACGAGGCGGCGCTGACCGGTGAGAGCGTTCCGGTCTCGAAAGCGGCGTCCGCAGTCGAGCGGGACACCTCTCTCGCCGAACGCGTCTCGATGGTCTACAAGGGGACGAACGTCACCCGCGGAAAGGGCGTCGCTGTCGTCACCGGAACGGGGATGGAGACCGAGGTCGGCGAGATCGCACAGGAACTCGCGGCGACCGAAGCGACGCGAACGCCGCTACAGGACGAACTCGACGAACTGGGCCGGACGCTCGGTCTGGGCGTCCTCGTCCTCTCGGTGCTGGTCGCACCGCTGTTGCTACTCCGGGGCACGCCAGCGGTTCAGGCCGGGTTAACCGCCGTCTCGCTTGCGGTCGCCGCGATTCCGGAGGGGTTGCCGGCAGTGGTCACGTTGACGCTGGCGCTGGGCGTCCGCCAGATGTCGGCGGAGAACGCGCTCGTGCGACGGCTTCCAGCGGTCGAGGCCCTCGGTGCCGTCGACGCCGTCTGTACCGACAAGACGGGAACGCTCACGAAAGGGCAGATGACCGTCAGCACCCTGTGGACGAACGATAGCGTCCTCGAAGTCGACCAGGAGACGGCAGCACTCTCCGAGCGCGAGCACCTGCTGCTACGGATCAGTGCGCTCTGTAACGACTCGACGCTCGACGACGACGGTGACCCGACCGAACGGGCGTTGCTCGAAGCGGCCGACCGTCACGACCTCGATATCGACGCTCTCCGGGAGGAGAACCCCCGGACCGACGAGGTGCCGTTCTCGTCCGAACGGAAGTGGATGGGAACCGTCCACGACGACGTTGGCTACGTGAAAGGCGCACCGGAGGTCGTCGTCGACCACTGCGATCGGATCCTGACCGACGACGGACCAGTGGCGCTCTCCGCGGACGCCCGCGACCGGATCGAGTCGATGGTCGGGGAGTTCGGCGACGACGCGCTTCGCGTCCTCGCGATGGCCTACCGCGAGGAGCCTGCGGACGCCGAGGATCTCGCCGAGGGCTTGACGTTCGTAGGGCTGGCAGGGATGATCGATCCGCCACGGGAGGAGGTCGCTGATGCCATCGCGGCGACCCAGCGCGCCGGCATCGACGTGAAGATGGTGACCGGTGATAACGTGAGGACGGCGCGAGCGATCGCCGAATCCCTCGGGATCGGCACGCAGGCCCTCGCCGGCAGAGAGATCGAGGGAATGGCCGACGACGTGCTTCGCGAGCGAGTCGACTCCGTCGACGTCTTCGCCCGAACGTCACCGGAACACAAGGTTCGGATCCTGCAAGCGCTCCAGGCCGAGGGCCACGACGTCGCGATGACGGGCGACGGCGTCAACGACGCCCCGGCACTGAAAAACGCCGACGTCGGCGTCGCGATGGGGGAACGGGGGACCGACGTAGCACGGCAGGCGTCCGACATCGTGTTGCTAGACGACAACTACGCGACGATCGAACGCGCGGTCGAACGCGGGCGAGCGATCTTCGACAACATCTGGAAGTTCGTCGCCTACCTGCTTAGCGCGAACGTCGCCGAGGTGGCTATCGTCTTCGTGGCCTCGCTGTACGGCTACCTCATCCTGCCGGCGGTCCAGTTGCTATGGATCAACCTGCTAACCGATGGACTCCCGGCGCTCGCCCTCGGTGCCGACCCCGAGAGCGGCGACGTGATGGAGCGGCCACCGCGCGATCCCAGTGGCGGGATCATCGGCCGCCAGATGATCGGACTGATCGGCGGCATGGGTACCGTGACTACCGTGACCCTGCTCGCGCTCATGTTTTACACGCTGGAGGGTGCGGCCGCAATCACGCCGTACACGATGACGATGGTGTTTACGGGATTCGTCTTCCTCGAGTTTGCGGGGCTCTACGTCATCCGCTGGCTACGGGAGACGCCGACGCTATCGAACCCGTGGCTGATAACCGCCGTGGCGGCGTCGATCATCCTCCAGCTTGCCGTCCTGTATACGCCGCTCAACCGCTACTTCGGGACGGTGCCGCTTGGCACGGCGGACTGGGGGCTTCTCGCAGTCGTTCTTGGCATCTGTCTCCCGGGGTATTTCGCCGTCGCCGCGCTCGTCAAACGGATGGAGCGGCAGTGATGCGGCCGACGCTCTGGGGTTTTCCCAGGCACTCCTCGCGCTGTTCGGGTATCTCGATGGATCACGCTCCCCCAGCGATAAGGCCGCCGATGGTGTTACTTTGGAGCATGACACCACCATTACGGCGTCTCGTCCTCGACGTCCTGAAGCCGTACGACCCGGATATCCTGGAGTTCACTGCCACTATCGCCGACTGCTCGGGAGTCACTGGTGCCAACACCGTCCTGGTCGAGACCGACCGGAACGTCCAGACAGTCAAAGTGACTCTCGAGGGCGACGACCTCGACGCTGACGCCGTCGAAGCGACCGTCGAGAGGATCGGCGGCGCGGTTCACTCGATCGATCAGGTCGTCTGCGGCGACCGCCTGGTCGAACAGAGCGGGACGCCACAGGATCGGTGAGTCGGTGTCGTTCGTGGATTCCCTCCGTAGCCTCCTGGAGGACGACGAGGTTCGCTCGATCTCTCGGCGCTACCTGATCTCGAACGGGTTCGACGGTACCCTGACGTGTATCGGCGTCGTCGTCGGCGCGTACCTCTCCGGCGTCTCAGACGGCATCACCGTGTTCATGATCGGCATCGGGGCGGGCGTCGGACTGGGAACCTCCGGCGTCTGGAGCGTCTGGGAGATCGAACGCGCCGAGAAACAGGCCGAACAGTTGCGGATCGAACGCTCCATGTTGACCGACCTCGACGGGACCATGGTCGAGCAGCGACGTCGGAGCGCTCGTGCGATCAACGCGGTGGCAAGCGGGATCGGGCCACTCATCGGAATCATCCTGCCGTTGTTACCGTTTCTCGCACACGACGTCCTCTTCTCGCTGCTCGAAGCGACGCTCGTGTCGATCGGTATCGGCGTCACCGTACTGTTCGGGTTCGGCGCCTATCTCGGATCGATCTCGAAACAGAACTGGATCGTCGCCGGCATCCGAATGGGACTCGCCGGGATCGTTGTCGCGGTACTCAACCTGTTTGTGCCAAGCTAGGAGCGATCTGTCGGGGGAATCCAGCGGCACCAGTCTCCGCGCCGGTCGCCGCCGTCGACAGCCCTTTTCACCTCGCGACCCTGCGTAGAGACATGAGCGATCAGCAGACCGACGACCTGCCGGAGACCGACGCCGAATGGCGTGACCGCCTCACCGACGAGGAGTACGAGATGCTGCGAGAAGCGGGGACGGAGCCTCGTTTCAGCGGCGAGTATCTAGACGTCAAAGAGGACGGCGAGTTCGCGTGTGCCGGCTGTGGGCTGACCCTGTTCGAGGCCGACACGAAGTTCGATTCGGGGAGCGGGTGGCCGAGCTTCTACGACGCCGTCGACGAGGAGAACGTCGAGACACGGGTCGACCGAAGCAACGGTATGAATCGAACCGAAGTCGTCTGTGCCCGCTGTGAAGGCCATCTGGGCCACCTGTTCGACGACGGGCCGGAGCCGACGGGCCAGCGCTACTGCATCAACTCGGCCTCACTGGAGTTCGATCCCGACGCGGAAGACTGAGGAGAGACGCGCCGCTGTGGGGATGCTCCCCGAGGGTATACTGTCGCCGTGGAGCGGGGGCGTTACTTTTCGTCGTCTTCTTCGCGTTCGTTCAGGAACTCGTGGGCCTGTTCGAGAATCTCCCGTGGGCCGTCCTGAGTGATCGTGTTGATCGCCTGCTCGTAATCACGCCACTGGAGGTCGCGGTGCTCGTGGGAGAGCTCCGCGCTGGCCTCGAACGACCTGGCGATGAACAAGTGGACAGTCTTGTGAATCGTGTTGCCGTCGGCCTCGAAGACGTAATCGTAGTCCTCGCGGAACCCATCGAGTAGTCGGAAATCGGCGATACCTGCTTCCTCTTCGACCTCACGGATAGCCGTCTGCTGGAGCTCTTCGGTCCCCTCGACGCCGCCTTTGGGGAACTCCCAGTCCCCGGGGCGGCTTTTGAGGAGGAGATACTCCCGGCGGCCCCGCGTATCCCGAAAGAGGATCGCGCCCGCGCTCGTCGCTTCAACCGTCATTGAACTAAAGTAAACGGCCACCCGTTAAGAGAATATCGGACGACGGGTGTCTTGGGGTGTTCACCGACACCGATTCGCGAGCCCCATCGTGAGGGCCACACACATGTGAAATCGATAGGGACGGCTTTTTACCCCCGGAGCGAGCATACATTATCCAACCCCCAGCATGACCTTCATCACGAAACTAATCCTGCAGAGCGGCGATCGGGCGGTCCTCGACAGCGTCGTCGAGGATATCCGCTCGACGACCGAACGAAAAGGCGTCGAAATGAACGGTCCCCACTCGAAATCCCCCGAGCGGCTTCGAGTCCCGCAGGCCAAGCGGACGACCGGCGGCGCGGAGTTCACCTCCTGGGATTACACCGTCTACACCCGCGAGATCGAGATCGTCGGCCACGACGACATCGCCCGAAAGATCGCGGCAAAGCAGTTCCCGAACTCCCTCCACGTCGAGGTCGAGGTCAAGCAGATCAGTCAGGTCGGCTCGGGATCGTAGCTCAGTTTTTTTCGCGGGAGCCATTAAGTAACCGCTCTCCCAAGGCATCGGTATGTCACAGACCAGTCGGTACGATCACTTTGTCGAACTCCGGCGCGACCTGCACAGACGGCCAGAACCCGCGTGGCGGGAGTTCTACACCACCGCACGGATCCTCGAAGAAGTCGAGCGGATCGGCGTCGACGAACTACACGTCGGCGAGGACGCGCTTTCGAGCGAGGACAGAGCGGCGGTACCAGACGACAGGGAGATCGATAGCTGGTTCGAGCGCGCTCAGGAGCTACTTTCCGACCGTGAGGGAAGCGACCCGGACGTGCTCGAACCGATGGCCGGCGGGCACACCGGCGCAGTCGCAGTCCTCGAACGCGGCGAGGGGCCGACGGTCGGCCTCCGCGTCGACATTGATGGCCTACCGCGGCCCGAAGCCGACGACGAGAGCCACGTCCCCGCCGCGGAAGGATTCCGCTCGGAAACCGGCGCGATGCACGCCTGCGGACACGACGCCCACGCGACGTTCGGCGTCGGCGTGCTGGAAGCCATCGCTGACAGTGACTTCTCGGGGACGTTCAAACTCCTCTTCCAGCCAGCCGAGGAGGTCATCGGCGGTGGCCGGGCGATGGCAAAGAGCGGCCATCTCGACGACGTGGATTACCTGCTCGCGGCCCACGTCGGACTGAGCCATCCGACCGGTGAAGTCGTGGCGGGCATCGGCGAGTTCCTGGCCGTCACGCAACTCGAAATCGAGTTCACGGGCGACTCCGCTCACGCGGGCGCACAGCCACAACTGGGCAACAACGCCAATCAGGCGGTCGCCGCGGCCGTCCAGAACCTCTACGCCATCCCCCGCCACGAGAACGGTGGGACGCGAGTCAATGCCGGCGTCATCGAGGGCGGTTCCGCCTCGAACATCGTCGCCGAGCAGGCCCGCATCGAGGGCGAGGTCCGTGGCGACACGACCGCGCTCCGCGACTACATGCTCGACCGGGCCTACGACGTGGTCGACGGGGCCGCCACGATGCACGGCTGTGAGGTGTCGATCGAGAAAGGAGCGAGCGCACCGAGCGCCGACAGCGATCCGGAGATCGCCGAGACGGTCGCGGACGTCGCAGACAGCGTCGACGGCGTGGAGTCGGTCGTCGAACACGCCGCTCTCGGCGGGAGCGAGGACGCCACGTATCTGATGCAGGAAGTGCAGGACAACGGCGGCCTCGCCTGCTACGTCGGCATCGGCACCGACCACCCCGGCGGCCACCACACCGCGACCTTCGACGTCGACGAGGCAAGCCTGCCGATCGGTGTCGACGTCCTGTCCGGAGCGATCACGCGTCTGAGCGACCGCGAGCCGACCAGCTAGCTGGTCACAGAACGACAGGATCGAGAACCCCCTACCGGGGTCCCAGAATTCGTTGCTAACTCACTCCTCGACGACGAGGTAGCCCACCATCTCCTCGTGTTCCTCGCGGACGTAGCGGTACTCGCCCGGCGTCTCCGGAACGAACTCGAACTCGAAGCCGCCGTCTTCGACCGACTCGCTTCCCTCGAATCCGGCGTCCGAGGGCTGGTGGGTCGGAACGACGCTGTGGCCGTCCGTCATCCAGACCCAGCGAAGCGTCGTTCCGGTCTCGACGCGAACGGCATCCGGCACGAAGGCGTCCTCGCCGCCCTGACCGACCTCGATGGTCGCGCGGGATTCGTCGGTCCAGTCGACGGGGGCGGGAATCTCCAACTCCTCCGACTCGTCCTCCTCGCCCGTCGGGTCGTCTTCGGTGCCCTCGTCCTGTTCGCCGGTTTCACCCTCGTCACCGTTTTCCGCTCCGGTGCCGTTTTGGGGGTCGTCCCCATCGCCGCCGAAACAGCCAGCAAGCGCGATGGTGCCGGCTCCAAGCCCCTGCAGCAGTCGCCGACGAGTGTTCGATCCCATGAGCGTGTGCGGATCAGTACTTGCGATCCGCGCCCGTGGTCTCGTAGATCTGATCCATTAGCTCGTCACGACGGGATTGCCAGGCATCGAACCCCTCGGGCGAGGAGGGGTAATCGTCGTAGTGTTCGAGCAGTTCGTCGGCGAGTTGTTTGGTCTGATACAGGGTGTAGATACTGCCCCAGTGGCCAAAGCTCTTGTAGGCGGTCTTGAGCTTCACCGACAGGGGGATCGACGCCGACCCGGAGTAAAGCCCCTCGGCGATCTGTTCGCCCGGCAGGGCCGCCAGCAGGCTGGTCAGTTCGTCCAGTTCGCCGCCCGTGATGTGGATGTTGTAGACGTCCAGCGCGGCGTAGCGCCCGCCGAAGTGGTCCATCACTCGCTCGTTGTACTCCCACAGGGCATCCTCGGTCGGGCCGCCGTTCGAGAGGGCGTCGACCGCCGCTTCCGCGGCGTACTGGCCGGCGTAGGCCGCGCCGGCGATTCCGCCCCCGGTCGTCGGATTGACGTGAGCAGCGGCGTCGCCGACGGCCACGTAGCCCGGCGCGACTGCTGAGTCGTAGGGCCGTCGCGTCGGGAGCGCCGCGCCGAGTTTGTCCTCGACCTCTGCGCCGTCGAACTCCTCGCGTTTCTCCAGATCCTGCTTGAGGTCGTCGACGAGTTTCATCGGCTCCTCGTTCATCTGGAAGCCAAGCCCGGCGTTGATCTCCGTCTCGGTCCGCGGGAAGTACCAGAGATAGCCCGCGGCGCGTTCGGTCGGTTTGAACACGAGGGCGTCGTCCCACTCGACTGGCTCGTCGACGTGGATGATCTCGCGGTACGCCGAACAGAACTGCGAGTAGGTGACGTTCGTGTCGAACGTCGCATCGCCCAGGTCCGCGAAGTCCTGAAGCACCGATAGGGCGCCAGCGGCGTCGACGACGACTTCCGCCTCGTACGTTCTGGGCTCGTCTTTTCGGACTGCCTCGATACCCGTGACCCGGCCATCGTCGGTCTGTGTGACGTCTTTGACGACCGTGTCGTAGTGGATATCGGCACCGGCTTCCTCGGCACCCTCGATGAGCAGTCGCCCGAACTCCAGCCGGTCGATCACCGCGAGTTCGCCGGGGACGGGAATTTCGAGAACCGTGTCCTCCTGCGGGATCTCGAACCGCCCGTGGTCGACCCCGGTGTTGGTAAAGGAGGGCTCGATCTTCGATCGCGGGATGGATTCGGGGAACTCCGACGCACCCTTCAAAGCGTCTCCACAGGCGATATGTCCTGCTTCCTCGGCGTCCTTGCGCTCGACGATGACGGCGTCGAGGCCGGCGTTTGCCGCCGTTGCAGCGGCGTAACAGCCGGATGTACCTGCCCCGACGACGACGACGTCGTGCTCCGATGTAGTCATAAAGACGGGTCGTACCCCCACGGTCAAAACGTTTTACTTCGGATTCGGCCGCTGGCCCCCCGCGACGACAACATACTTGTCCCGAAGTAGCCTCACGGTAGACGTGAGCGAGTACGGCTACACGACGACGATAGAGAAGCGATACAACGACTTCGACACCTACGGGCACGTCAACAACGCGGTCTACGTCACCTATCTGGAGTCCGCACGGATCGACTTCTTCCGCGACGTGATCGGCAACCGGGACATCTCGACGGTCATCGCCCACGTCGAGGTGGACTACGAATCGCCGATTCTCGTCGACCACGAGGTCACCGTTGCGATCCGCGTCGCCGATATCGGCACGACGAGCGTGACGCTGGACTACGAAATCCGTGCTAACGGCGACCGCGCGGCCAGCGCGCAGACGACGCAAGTGATCCTCGACGAGGACGAGAAGCCGCGGCCAGTGCCCGAGGCGTGGGCCGAACGACTGGGCGTCGAGACGGGGAGCGCGGATTGATCAGGTCGCCGGCGCGCGGCGGACCAAGGGAATAAAGAGTTTTATCAAGGTCGTTCGTAGCAGAGGAGTATGACCGAGTACACCGTCGAGTTCGTCGGCCGTGACGAGGAGATCACGGTTTCGGACACGGAGACGATTCTCAGCCGCTGCCTCGAAGAGGGGATCGCACAGGAGTACTCCTGTCGTGTCGGGATGTGTCTGGCCTGTACCGCCGAAATCGTCGAGGGGGAGGTCACTCAGCCCGCCGCCCGTGGGTTCACCGAGGAAGAAGCCGAGAACTACGCGCTGACATGCATGGCTCGCCCGCAGTCGGACGTGACACTCGATCGCGGCAAGTATCCGCCGAGCATCGGCGACGATGTCGCCGCCGAAGCAGGTGCGGGCGACGCGACCGCCGACGACTAAGCCGTGCGGGTACGCCACGAAGACAGCGGGGAGACGCTGGCCGCCACCGTCGACCGCGCGACGGGCATCGTCTCGCGCGGCCGCGGCCTCATGTTCCGGCGTTCGATCCCCGACGACTACGCGCTCGTCTTCGAGTTCGACGGCGTGGGGGCTCGCAGTCTCCACATGCTCTTCGTCCCCTTTTCGCTCGATGCCGTCTGGATCGCCGACGGCGAGGTGACACTAAGCGAGACCCTCTCGGCGTGGACCGGTCTCGCCAGCGGGGAGGCCGATCTGGTGATCGAACTGCCGGCGGGGGCCGCCGAAGCGGTCTCGGTTGGCGATCGAGTGACCGTGGCGCCGTGAGCGGTTATGTTCTCGGGAGACCGCTCATTGAGTCGAAACGTCTCCGCTCGAACTCGGCTGCCGTGCCGGGATCTGTCCCTGCCCCCTCCCGGAATCAGGGACAGAAACTGTGGAACCGTGAAGTTTATCTGCCGTGTGCGCTTTTACCACGATGGATATGACACGAGAGGATTCCTCTCAGTCGGATTCCGAGGATAGAGGAAGTCGGGGCAACCTGGCTGGCCGAGAAATTCTCGGGGACGAGTGACTCACGCGTGCAACCGGGAGACACGCAGGGCTTCTTCGGTGGCGACCCCGCCACGAATCCGCTGTACGACGACGAGACAGAGGTATCGCTTCTGGACACGACGCTGCGAGACGGCGAGCAAGCGCCGGGCATCTCGCTGACGCCCGACGAGAAGGCCGACATCGCCCGCGCGCTGGACCGGGCACAGGTCGACGTGATCGAGGCCGGCAGCGCCTGTACCGGCGAGGGCGAGCGCCGAACGATCCGGAAAGTGACGGATCTGGACCTCGACGCGACGATCACGAGTTTCGCTCGCGGCGTCAAAAACGACATCGACCTCGCGCTCGACTGTGACGTCGACGGCGTCACCATCGTCGTGCCGGGGAGCGACCGCCACATCGAGACCAAGGTCGACACCACCCGCGAGCAGGTGATCGCCGACACCGCGGAACTGGTCGAGTACGCCCGCGATCACGGTCTCTGGACCGAAGTGATCGCCGAGGACGGCAGCCGCGCCGATCTAGCGTTCTTAGAGGAGCTGATGGCGACGGCCTTTGACGCCGGAGCCACCCGGGCGTGCTACGCCGACACCGTCGGCCATGCAGGTCCGGAGCGATCCTACGAGGTCGTCTCCGCGCTCGCGGAGTACGGCCCTGTCAGCACTCATACCCACGACGACCTCGGGATGGGGCTGACGAACGCGCTGGCGAGCGTCGCCGCGGGCGCGGATCTCGTCCACGGGACGATCAACGGCCTCGGTGAGCGCGCCGGCAACGTCGCACTCGAAGAGGTCGCTATCGCACTCGATCACAACTACGGAATCGAGACTGCCGACACGACCCAACTGTACAGCCTCGGCCAGGCAGTCGCACAGGCCACAGGTGTACAGCTACCGCCGAACAAGGCGGTGACCGGCGAGAACGCCTTCACCCACGAGAGCGGCATCCACACCGACGGGACGCTCAAGGACGACCGGATGTACGAGCCATACCCGCCGGAGAAAGTGGGCCGCGAACGACGGATCGTACTCGGCAAGCACACCGGTCGCGCCGGCGCACGCGCCGCCCTCGAAGAACACGGCGTCTCGGTCGACGACGAGGAACTCACCGAGGTCGTCAAGCGGGTCAAGGAGATCGGTGACCGCGGCAAGCGAGTCACCGATGCTGATCTGCTGGCTATCGCCGAGGACGTCAAGGGCACCGACCGCGAGCGCCGCGTCGAACTGCTCGATCTCACCGCGGCCAGCGGGGGCGGCATCCCGACCGCGAGCGTCCGCCTGCGCGTCGACGACGAGGAACGGGTCGCCTCCGGAACCGGCAGTGGCCCGGTCGACGCCGCCGTCAGTGCGGTCCGAGAGGCGCTCGGCAAAGCGGCCAACGTCACGCTCGAATCGTACGAAGTCGATGCGATCACCGGCGGTACCGACGCCGTCGTCACGGTCGAAGTCGAGATGAGTCGCGGCGACCACTCCGTGACGGTCGCCAACAGCGACACGGATATCACCTCCGCGTCGGTCAGTGCGATGGTCGACGCGATGGATCGACTCCTGTCCGTGTCCGGCGACGGACCGGTCGTCCTGGCCGACGACTGACCGCCCGTTCGATTTTTTAGCTGGTGTCCTGCTCGGCGAACGTGATCTCCCAGTTCGAGAGCGTCGCCGCCGACCGGACCTCGGGCGACCATGCGTCCGGATCCAGTGCCGCCGGTCTGACCGCGAGCATCGTCGGCGAACTGACCCTCGAAAGCGGGAACGCCGTGTCCCCATGGAACCCGAATGCCGAGAGAACGGATGTCGGTAGCGTCGACGGGGCAAGGATCGCGTTGTGATCGGCAGTGTCCGAGATGATCGCCTGCAGCAGGGCGACCGTGGGGTCCGGTTGCAGAGTGACCGGCAGGATGTCCGTGAGTCGTACCGCGCCATTCCGACCGGTCCTCCTACCGACGATAGCAGCGCCGACGGGGTCGCCGTTCCGTCGGGCGACGTAGTACCGATACCACCAGTCCGGGTTCTCGTAGCGCCAGTGACAGAACTCCCGGTCCCGCGGCGTGTGGATTCCCGACGGCACTGCCTCGGTATACAACGACGCGAGCACGTCGGCTGGCACTCGGTCGGTTCGCGTCACCGTGATTCCCCCGGGCGCGTCGGTGAGCGACGTCCTGATCCCCGCGTATCCACGTGCAATCGCATCCGCCGCCACGCCGGCGGCGTTCCGGACGAGCGAATCCGTCGAGAGCCACGCCGAGGGGTGCTGAAACCGGTAGTACGTCGGGACCTGTCCGAGCACATCCCACCCCAGTTTCTCGTTACCGGCCCTGGTGTACCGGTTCGGAAAATTGAAAAACAGCGCCGCCTCGTGATCGGCGTACCGCTCGATCACCCGCTCGGTCATCCGCGTGAACAACCCCTGCCGTCGGTGGTCCGGATGGACCATCGTATCGCACGGCTGTAGTGCCAGTACCCGCTCGGCGTCGATGGATAGCGGCAGAGCGAACACCGGCCGTGCGCCGACGATAGTTCCGGTCCCGTCCGTCGCCACCTGGATCGGCACCCCTTCGACGTACGGGTTGTTGCGATACTTCCAGTCGAACCACTCGTCGCTCCGCTCGTCGCCGAACACCGTCTCGTACAGATCGAAGAACCCCTGGAGGTCGCCGGATTCGAATAGCCTGACTGCGTACTCTGCTGTCTGTACCATCCCTCTGACGAACTACGACGACGACGTATGAATACGTTCGTGGGGACGGTACGTGGCCAGATAGTAATTGACTGGATACTAACTGGCAACAACGGGCTTTCCGCCTACGATCCAGTACATAGACGATGACCGGAACCGTGACATTGAGCGTCGAAATCGAACTCGGCTGGGGCGTCCACGATATCGGCGAGTACGGCCACCTCAGCGAGGACGGCCGGGCCGAACGAGAGTTCCTCCGGCAGTTACTGGACGTCTGTGACGAGACGGAGATTCCCATCTCCTTTGACGCCGTCGGCCACCTGTTTCTCGCCTCCTGCGAGGGGTCACACGACGGCCCGTATCCCGACGGCTGGTTCGACGCCGACCCCGGGACAGACGTCGCAGTCGATCCGCTGTTTTACGCGCCGGATATGATCGAGAACGTGCGGACACGAGACACTGACCACGAACTCTGCACACACACGTTCTCACACACGCCCCACGGGACCGTGAGCACTACCGCGGCCGATGCCGACCTCGACCACGCCCAGCGCGTCCACGAGGATATCCTGGGTGAACGCACTTGCTCGCTCGTCCCGCCGCGTCATATGACGCCACCGAGTCACGTCCTTCGGTCGAACGGGATCGACGTCGTTCGGGAGGCCGCTAACAGGCGCGCGAGCAGTCGGCTCGGCCGGGCGAAAGAGCTACTTCTCGGGCCGCCGCCGATGGGCGATCCGACCATCGAAGACGGCGTCTGTCGGACGCTGAGCACCACGTACCCGAACCTCGCTGCGGCGTCGCTTCCCTCCGGAAAGCGCCCAGCAGAGCCACTGTTCCGGGCAGTCCCGACGCGGATCCGACAGCGGTTCCACCGCCAGTATCTCGAGCGGGCGACGATGCACGCCATCGAGCGGGACACGCATCTCCACCTCTGGTGTCACCTGTACGACATCGCAAACCACGCACAGCTCGCGCCGCTCGCAGGCTATCTCCGCACCCTCGAACGGTTGCGGGATCGCGGCCGCGTCGATATCGCAGTGATGGAGCGACTTTCCGAGCGAGTACCGGTCAGTCGCACGGCCTGACTCGTCGCCCCGTCACGGGAGTGCTCGATCGGATCGTAACAGTGCCAGATATACGACGCCGACCGCAGCGAGGCCGAGACCTATCGCAACCTCGAGCGACAGGACGTTCCTGCCGAGGTTGACGTACCGCACTGCGAACACCGCGAGTATCGTCATTCCGAACGCCGCGTAGGCAGTTGCCGCTCGACGAACGCCGACCGGTAGCTCGTCGAACGATCCCCCCAGCCACACAGTAACGATGATCCCGGTGATCACTCCGACCGGAAGTCCGACGAGCGCCGAGAACTCGATCTGGAGCAGTTCGATAATCACCACTGCAACGAGCAACGCCGTCGTCACGCCCGCACCCACCGCAGTGAACAGTTTCCAGGCGTTCATACGCCATCTTCGACGGCTATGGTAATTACCCTTACAGAAGGTACAGGCGAAAGCCCACGGCTTTAGCCGTGGGAGGAGGTCAACTGTAGTGGTTCGGTTTCTGAGAGCGCGGGCCAGTGGGGAGCGTTGCTCGCGTAGAAGCGCCAAGGAGGAGATTGTGAACCACGCGAAGACGGTCGCTCCCTCCGGTCGGGCTGCGTCTTCTCTCGTTCAAATCTCCGCGTGAGGTTTTCACGCTCACGAGTACGAGAGACACGGAGGTCTCTCGCGGATTTGTTCGCGAGAAAAACGCCGAGGAGGAGATTTGAACTCCTGTGTCCTTAGCGGACAGTTGCTCTCGAAGCAACCGCCTTGGCCAGGCTAGGCTACCTCGGCTCATTAATCGATTCAGGGGCTACCAGTTTATCCGTTTCGGTTCACCACACGAGTGGCATCGGTACACATATGTGGGGCGACTGTTCGTACCAAGTCATGGACGTAGCTGAAGCGAGCGAGGAGTGTGAAGCCGTCCTCGACTCCATTTCTGGTGCCGTTATCGCTGATAGAGAGTTTCTCGAAACCGTACTGCTGGGCGTCGTCTCCCGCGGGCACGTCCTGCTGGAGGACGTACCGGGGACCGGGAAGACGCTCACCGCGAACAGTTTTGCATCCGCACTCGGACTTTCCTTCTCCCGTGTGCAGTTTACTCCCGATCTGCTGCCGACTGACGTGACCGGGACACACATCTTCAACGAGGAGGACGGGAGCTTCGAGTTCAGCAAAGGGCCGATCTTTGCGAACGTGGTGCTGGCCGACGAGATCAACCGTGCGCCGCCGAAGACCCAGGCCGCACTGCTCGAAGCGATGGGCGAGGGACAGGTCACTGTCGACGGCGACACGCACGAACTCCCGGATCCTTTCTTCGTCATCGCGACGCAGAACCCCGTCGATCAGGAAGGGACGTTCCCGCTCCCCGAGGCGCAGGTCGACCGCTTCCTGGTGAAAAGCTCTATCGGCTACCCGGACGAGGCAGGCGAGGAGGAACTGCTCCACCGCCGACTCGGCCGCGTCGAACAGGCTCCGAGCGTCGAGCGCGCAATCTCCGAACAATCGGTGATCGACCTCCGACAGGTCCCCGAAACCGTCCAGGTCACCGATGACGTCGTCTCCTACCTCGCCGAGATTGCCCGTCGAACCCGCTCGCTACGGCAGGTCTCGGTCGGCGTCTCGCCGCGCGGGACCCAGAGCCTGCTCGAAGCCGCCCGGGCCCGGGCGGCGATGGTCGGCCGCGATTACGTGACGCCGGACGACGTGGCCGAGGTCGCCGAACCCGTGCTTGCCCATCGCCTCGTACTGACGCCGGAAGCGAAAGTGGACGGCGTCTCGACGGCCGCGCTCGTCACCGACGTGCTCGATGCAGTAGCCGTGCCGACGGTCCAGTCGGTCCCCTGATAGCTGTTTGACTCCCGCACCCCGTTCACTCGTCGGTGGGTGGAGCCAGGTGCTCGCGACCCCAGTCGCGCATGGCGACGATCACCGGTTCCAGGGATTCCCCACGACCGGTGAGGGAGTACTCCACGCGGAACGGTTTCTGGCTAACTACTGTTCGGTCGACGAAGCCGTGTTCTTCCAGATCCTCTAGCACGTCGGACTGGACTTTACTGGATATCCCGTCGACTTCCTCTCTCAGTGCGTTGAATCCGAGCGGGCCGCGTTCGAGTAATCGATGAATCACGACTGGATGCCACTTCTTGCCGATCAACGTCGCTGTCGACGTGATCGGACACCATTCCGCCCCCGCACACCAGACTTCCAGTCGATCGTCCTCAGCGCTCATACAAACCGTACGTTCACTTCTCAAATAAGGGTTACGTATAGTAAGCTAGTAACTAATAGTAATGTAGGTTCCATTTCTGGCTCTCCCCGTTTGCAGGGCACACTGTCCGGTTCCGCGCCAGTCTTTCCCTCCTGTTCGTCTTCGCATACCAAGTGCGGTGTGCAAACACGACACACGGTCGAGGGCGACTGATATGTCTCCCCCACCGACTTCGAATATGCTTCAAACTGGACAGCGCGCACCCACCTTCGACCTCCCCGGCGCGGGTGGCGGTCGAATAGACAGACATCGTCTCACCGAGTACACGGACAACGGATGGGCCGTCGTCCTAGTGTTTTATCCGTTCGACTTTCATCCCGTCTGCACGTCACGGATGTGTACGCTCAGGGACAGCGAGGCACTGTCACTGGTCGAGAACACCGTGGTACTGGGAATCTCGACGGATAGCGTGTACTGCCATCGAGAGTTCGCCGACGAACAGCGGATCGACTTTCCACTGCTGTCGGACAGCGACGGGAGCGTCGCCGAGGCATACGGTGTCCTCGCGGACGAGTTCGACGATCATCGGGGGGTCGCCTGCTCCGCCCTCTTCGTCGTCGACCCCGACCGCCGTATCCAGTACACCTGGCTAAGTGACGACTCCGAGGACGACCCCGATCTGGCCGCTGTTGAAAAGGCGGCCCACTGTCATGGGGACGAATGTACCGTTCCAGATGACAAATCGTATCTCTGATCTATTTTGAACTGGGACAGCCGTCAGGCCGATTTCCACAAACCGTTTCGTAACCCGGTGAATACACGGTTCGCTTACGATTATGTGCATTGCGGGCCACTACGTTACTGTGGGAAACCTCGTGTCCTCTCATTGCAACCACATGTAATGATACACATAAGAATCAAAAATATAACCGGGCTGGTTGCACAGGTCGGACAGGTCAAGCGGCGTTCGTCGACGACCCTGGCGCTACCACCGGACGGGTGTGAGCTATGACGACGGATAGCCGCTTGATCAACCATCCCGATGACGACCACCCCGTACATCGGTATACGGCGGCCGCAGGGGCCGTATTCCGTCGTACACTCGAACTGATCGTTCGTCGCGCGGCGTTATGGGCCGCGGTCGTGTTCCCGGCCGTCTACCTCGCCGGCGCAGTTGGTGAGATGGCCGGAGGACTCCCAAAGAGCTGGTTTCCCGTCGCCATCGGGGTTCACCTGCTGGTCCTCTGGGTTGGACACGACGCACATCATCCCACGTGATGTACTGATCGGAGGCTGTCCTACTTTTGCGAGACTGACTCCAACTCCCGATACGTACAGTGGAAGCCAGCGGCGTACTGATAAAACGTCGGAACGACCTGCGTTCGAAGGTCGGCATCCTGCTCGTCGGCGAAGTCGATAGCGGTCCAGGTCCGGGCGTCGTCGATGGCCGGTGCGACGTCGGCTGGGAGCGAAAACTCTCCAGTAGCCGTGAGATACGAGCGCATGAACGCGTCGGCCAGTCGGTCGAAGAACCGGTCGGTTGGCTCGAACGTCCCATCGTCGTCTGCTGCGAGTCGGTCGTACGTCTGCCGTATCAGGTCGCTACCGTCGTCGACGCCATGATCGTCAAACGACGCCGTCGTCGTACAGTTTCCATCTATGTCTTCGTCTCGTTTGTCCGTGTTACTATTTCTCATGAGACAAGCTACGGTCGGTTACCATATGTAACCAAGCCGGTCGTGCATCGTCGAAACAACACCGGAGGTGGACCGGCTATTCCAGCGCGTGCCGAATGGTATCGCCAGCGGTGATGCCGACGAACCGTTCTACCTCCTCGCCGGACCGGTAGACTACGATCGTCGGGATCGACCGGACACCCGCCTGTGCGGCGAGCGACTGAAACTCGTCGGTGTCGACGCTCAGGATCGGGGCGTCGACCCTGCCGGCAAGTTCCTCCATGATCGGCGTCTGCTGCTGGCACGGCCCACACCAGTCGGCGAAGAAGTCGACGATCACTTCGTCGTGTTCGGCCAGCGTGGTCCGCAACGTGTCCTCGGTCTCGATATCGATGAGGCCGCCAGTCCTCTCGGGGGCGATCGGTGTTCTGTCGAACGACATATGAAATGTACCGAACGGCCGATAAAAGCGCTTCCCGAACCAACCGGTAATCCGGTTACTGTCGAGTAAGGCTGGTCGGAGACGATGCCATACGGTCGACCCGCGAACAGTCCGATCCGTCTCGACCGTCGACGAGAGCAGTCCGATCCGTCTCGACCGTCGACGAGAGCAGTCCGATCTCCATCTGACAGCGCCATCACACTCACGGAACGGCCCGGATCACCACTCCTCACCGATCTCCTCTCGCGCCCGTTCGTAGCCATCCTTCGTCCGCCAGCGTCGGCCGGTAGCGACGTGCTCGGCGACGTAGCGCGCACCACACACCCCACAGCGTCGTGTGTTCGGTTCGGTCACCGTTTTCGACGCGCGAAACCGGCCAGCCGACCAGTCGCAGTCGCCCGCCGTACAGAGCAGTCTCACTCGCGGTTCGCTGAACGGAGTGCAGTGCCGCGGGGCGTCGAGCGCCGCTGCTTTCTCGTAGAACCGCTCGCTGTGACCCGATTCGCCGAACTGCTGGAACTCCCAGGCGTGGACGAGTTCGTGGCGGACGACATCCATAATCTCGTCCCACCCGTGTCGCTGGTAGGCCTTCCACGCGAGCCGGATCGTGACTGTCTGTTCTCGGCCGTCGTACCGACACGATCCGGCGCGGCGCTTTGCGCGATGGGACACCTCCCACTCGACGGCCGACAGATCGACGTCGATGGTGACGGAGCAAGCGTACTCCCGAGCACGGTCCAGCAGGGCAGATTCCGACTGTATCGGCGGTGTGCCGTCTGATTGCATTCGTCCTCGTTAGCGGTCGGTTGGTCTCGGGGAGCAAAAGTTTCAGGGGTACGCTGAAGGGAATCCGGCTCTCCGTACGAACGTGACTCCAGTTCCCGCCCCGCTCACGATCAGGACGCCCGCGTTCCTCCTCGATCAGGTCGTCGTCACCTGTCTCGTCGTCCCGCCGGTGCTAGGGCTTGGCGTCGAGTTCGGGACCATTGTCTCGCCAGGAGAACCTCGACAACTGGTCTTCGTCGCGCTGATGGCCGTCGCCTTTGCCTATCACTTCCTTGCGGAGTGGCTCACCGGCCGGACGCTCGGCAAGGAACTGTTCAATCTCCGGGTCCTCGCGGACGACGGGAGCGCTCTGGGGCTCCGGGGCTCGTTTCTCAGGAACGCGCTCCGGCTGATCGACGGCCTTGGCTACTGGAGCGTCGCAGTCTTCGTCATCCTCCTCCGGGGCGACGGCAAACGGATCGGCGACGTCGTCGGCCGGACGCTCGTCGTCCAGAGCGACTAGTTGCCGCGTTTCCGATACCAGACCCGCTCGCCCACTGGCGATTCGTCCTCGTCGATCTCCAGACGGCTCATGAACAGATCGCGGATCGCAAACGTGACGACGAGTTCGACGCTTTCGCCCCCCTCAGTACGGACATCGACGACGCAGTGGCCGTCCCGCTCGCCGACCCGCTCGATGATGCCCTCCGACCACCGCTCGATGTCGTGTGTCGGTCGCTTCGAGTGAATACGGTCGTGTGCCACGGCCGAGGCTATGGTCGCCCGCGTCTTGTGCGTGCTGTCTAGCGGTAGGGCATCGGGTCTCACAACACTCCGGAGAGGAGTCCGCTATCGTCGAGCATCGACCGGTCCAGTGAGAGTCACAACCGGCGGCACAACTGTGAGACGATCCAGAAGGGTAGAGCGCCTCTGTGGCGACGACAGCCTGTCCAGGGGCCGAGCTTACACCTCTTCGCCAATGGATTCCCAGATGACACACCAGTCTTCGACTGCAATGTACCCCTCGACCGCAGCACAGGCCCCCCACGTGTCGCCGTTCTTGTCAGGGATGAACTCCGCACAGTTTCCACAGGCCTGTCCCGGCTGAGCAGTGCCCTCCGCGATGGCCTCGACGGACTCCATCAGGTTGACGTCCGCCTGCGTCTGCAGTTCGTCGGGATTGCGCTCCTCATCAGCCTGTGAGGCTGCTGTACGGTACTCCTCTGGGACTTCGGCCGTCGGCAGCTCTTCTTCGGACAGCCCTTCGGGAACCTCGGGTTCGGGCAGTTCTTCGTAGATCGTACACCAGTCTGCACCGTCGATGTACCCCTCGACCTCCGCGCAGGCGCCGAACTCGTCGCCGTTCTTGTCCGGGATGTAGTCGGCACAGTTCGTACAGCACCGCCCCGGTTCGTGCGCAGCGTTTTCTAGCGCCTCGTCGTACTCGGAAAACTGGACGTCAACTTTCGTCTGCAGTTCGTCGGGATTCCGCATCTCGCCCCCGAGCGACGTGGCCGACATGTACACGTCTGGTACGGGCCCGGTTTCGAACTCCTCCTCCGATACCCCCTCAGGTAGTTCCTCTTCTTCCTCCCCGTTTTCCTCCACCCCGTTCTCCTCCTCCCCGTTTTCTTCCCCGTTCTCCTGTCCGGGGTCCGTACCCTCGTCGCTTGTACACCCACTCAATGCCACGATCCCGGCCGTTGCAACGACGTAATGGCGTCGACTCCACAGATCGTAGGTGGACGGTCGGTCACGCCGTGGATTCTTTTCGGACATGTCCTGAAATTCACACAGCGAAAATAAATTGAGAATGGGTATTTCCCAGTATATAAGAAAAGACCGTGTTATTTATTAAACAGGAATATTTGACACACTAATTAATAAACCACACTCTATTACGGAAGAGATACACGTATACGAGCTATTACCGCTAAAAATTTCATATAGCCCGATATAGTCTTCTTCAATTCCAGCAGTTGTATGAAATATTGAGATAGCTCATAGAGCAATTAATTCTAATCTAATACCAAAAATTTAAACCAAGTGAGGGAGCGATTCTTGTTCATGACCGATGGGGCGTCGCTTGAACTGACGACGGAATCCAGCGAGCCACGGACACGCGCTGACGGAACCGTTCCTCCACCGTTGCCGCCCGACGACCCCGAGGCGTGGTACGCGCCCGACGTCCGGGAGCAGTACGAGATCCACCCTGGCGTCGTCGCTACGATCAGCGAACGCGACGACGGGTTCGAGTACGAGATTCGGGAACCGCTGCTGTCGAACGATGACGTTGAGAACCTTGCCACCGTCCGGTCACACTTCGAGGACGCCAACCTCGGGCGGCCAATGACCCGGGAAGGAACGATCGAACGGATGGATCGGGGGTTCGATCCGAAGTACAGCGAGGTCCTCCGGAGATTACTGGACTGTTCGACCGCGGCCCGCCGCCGGATCACCTATCGAGTGCTCTGCGAACTGCGCTGTCTGGCCGACCTGACCCCGTTCGCGCTAGACGAGCGGATCGAGGTGGCAGATACGGCCGGGGACCGGCTGATCGTGCACACTGAAAACTACGCACCCGCCCGGACCGCGGTCCCATCGACGCCGGAGTATATCGACCGCTTCGTCAGCGAGCGCCTCACGAGCTATCACGTCGAGTTCAACGGCTTCGATATTCCGGTCGTGATTTACCGGGAACATCTCCTCGGGCGGGACGCGTTTACGACGAAATACGCCGTCCAGGAACCCGACCTCCTCCCGGACGACGAGGCGCTCATCGCGGAGTGCAAAGAGCGCATCTGGGAGGCGAACGTCGACGGCCTCGTCGAGGACCGCGAGCGGTTCGTCCGGAACCGAGCGCAACGAGTGCTCTCGCGACAACTCACTGCGCGGCGGACCCGTGCGTGGGCCGACGCCATGCGGTTTCGGGCCCGGAACGCCCTCGCCGAGTACGATCTGGCTGTCCCGCCGGTCGACGGTCGCTACTCGGACGATCGGCTCTCGGATCTCGTCTACTACGTGCTCCGGGATTACGTCGGCGAGGGGAAGCTCACGATTCCGATCCGGGACCGCCATCTCGAAGATATCGAGGCCAACCGCGTCGGCGAACGGATCAAAGTGGTCCCCCGCGCCGACGTCGGTCACGGGGATCGGATCCCGACGAACCTCCAGTTCGAGGATGAGACCAGTTTTGTCAACGTCGTTACCCAACTGGCGGCGGCCGACGGGACGGATCTGAACGCCTCGAACCCGAGCGCGAAGGTGAACCTCTCGCCTGACGGCGTCTCCGACGGCGTGACGATCCGCTGTGCCGTTGCACTCGGCGTCATCAGCGAGGACGGTCCACACATCTCGATCCGTAAACAGGCACCCGAGGCGCTGACACCGATCGATCTGCTGGAGCAGGGAAGCATCTCGACCGAACTCGTTGCCCTGCTGTGGATGCTGTACGAACAACACTCGGTGGTGCTTTACTCCGGAGCGACGGGCGTGGGGAAGACGACCCTGATGAACGCTCACATGCCGTTCGTCCCGTTTCGTGACCGACCGATCAGCATCGATGAGGGCTCCCGCGAGGTCCGCCTCCCCCACGAGACCGGCGTCTCGCTGACCACCCGCGAGCACGAAAACGAGTACAAGGAAGTGACGATGGCCGATCTGATGACTGAATGTAACTATCTGAATCCGGACGTCGAAGTGATCGCCGAGATCAACACCGCGGCCAGTTTCGAGACGTTTGCCGAGTCGCTGAACACCGGCCACGGTATCATCGGAACGACACACGCCGAAGACGTCGAAAAGCTCGTTAATCGGGTCGTCGAGCAGGGCTTACCCCCGTATCTGCTCCGAGAGATCGATCTGGTCGTCTTCCCCAAACACGTCAACGGCGACCGCTACGTCGGGGACGTCATCGAGTTTCTCACGCCTGCCGAGTACGAACACGTGGACGGGGACTGTGGCGTCGTCGAGAAGGAGGGCACGCAGATCCACTGGAACCGTATCGGCGGCCGTGACGAGACGGGCCGGTTCACGTTCGAGTACGCACATCCGAAACTGGAGACGACGCCGGAGCGTACTCCCGAGGAGTGGCCAGGACGGGGCCGGCGACACCAGCAGGTGCTCGACGATTCCAGTTTCGACGTCGAACAGGAATCGACCGATGGATCGGCGTCCACGTCCGATCAGGACGCCTCACGCACGCGGGAGTGTGGTTTCCGCGTCTTCCACTCCATGGCCCGCCGATCCGACCGCCCGGTCGCGGCCGTCGAGGCGGAGTTCCACCGCAAACACCGGTACGTCAGGTATCTCCACGAGGACGGTATCGACGACTTCACCGAACTGTTCGAGTTCCTCGCGGACCTCCAGACGAACGAGGCCGCGACAGTCGAACGGGCAAGCACCGACGACAGGATCGGTGACGATGCATAGCTCGTCGACGGAGTCGGATGGTCGCCCTAGACCGACTACGGGGACACTGCCGACTCTCGACAGGGGGTTCTACGCGCTTTTCTCCAGACACGCGGACGCCCGACGACACGAGGCTGACCGGCGCTATTACCGGGGGACGGACGTCCAGACGAGTTTCGGCATCTACATTTCGCGGGTGTACGCGCTCTCCTGGCTCGTCTTCGCGGTCGCAGCTCTCCTCACGACGACGGTCGTGTTATTCATCTCGCCCGGCACCGTGTTGGGACGGATCGCCGAGCTAACTCCGGGCGCACACGCCGTCACGGAACTCCCGAGAGGGTATCTGGCCGTCGTCGTCGCCGTCCTCGTCGGTGGGCTTTCCAAACACCTCGTTGTCCGGTCCGGGGGGCAGTATCTCCAGTGGGCCGCCAGTACACGACGGGCGGAGATCAACCACACACTGCCTGGAGCGGTGCGATATCTCCGGGTCCTCTCGACGGGGAGCGACGATCGCCGCGGCATGCTTCGGAAGGTCGCCGCAAACCGCGAGGCGTACGGCCAGACCTCGGTCGCGTTCCGAAAAGCGCTGAACAAGGCGGCGTTGACCGGGAGTCTGGATCGGGGATTACGGATCGTCGCGCGGGATACGCCGTCCCGTGACGTGCTCGCGCCGTTCGTCCTGAAGTTCCGCGAGCACGCCGATCAGGGTGGCGACGAACTGACGAGCTATCTCCGGATGGAGAGTCGGATGCTCTCTCACCAGCAGTCCCGAGCACGTGACAGGGCCGAGTCGTTTCTCGAACTACTGGCCGAACTGTTCATCGTCCTGCTGGTGCTGCCCGCGCTGCTCGTCATCGTTGTCACCGTCCTCAGTGTGCTCTCGCCGGGACTCTCCGATCCGATCGGACTCCCGGTCGGAACCGTCACAGCGCAGCAACTACTGGTCTACGGGAGCGCCGCGTTCGTCCTCGTAACGGGCCTCGTCGCCGCAGTGCTGGTCGATCGGGTGCGACCACACGACCACGCCGAGCCACAGTACAGTCGGCCGTCGAGCATCGTCGGAACGGCCGTCACAGCCGGATCAAACCCCGCCAGCGCCGTCGTCGTCGCCGCCCCCGTCGCCGTTCTGTTCGGCGGCGCGATCCACCTGTCCGGCGTCGCGCCCATCGACGTTATGCTGTTGAGCTACGCGGCGTGGGCTGTCCCCATCGGACTCGTTTCGGTTCGCCGCGCCCGACTCAACCAGGCGAAAGACCGGGAGATCAAGGACTTCGTCCATGCGGTCTCCGGGCACGTCAAACTGGGCCGGCCGTTTCCGGAGGCGGTCGAGCGCGTTGCCGGCGATGTCGACCTCGGCGCACTCGACAGCGACGTCAAGACGCTCGCGTTCAACGCAAACCTGACGACGCGGGACGGAAACCTCCGGACTGACGCGCTCGATGCGTTCGTCGAACGGGTCGGAACGCCGCTGGCCGAGCAGACCATCGGACTCGTGACCGGGGCGCTGGAGGCCGGCGGCGACGCCGAAGACATCTTCGAGACCCTGCAGACCGAGGTCGGCCGACTCCACCACGAGAAACAGGCGCTCAGAAACGCGATGCTGGTCTACGTTACTGTCGGCTGGACGACTGCGCTGTTGATCATCGGCATCATGCTCGCGGTCGATGGCTACGTTATCGACGGGTTTGCACAGCTCTCCGCCGTCTCTGAGCCGACAGCGGGCGTTGCGATGGACGCCTCAACGGTCGACCCACAGCGCGAGCGCTTCCGATTCTACGTCGTGACGCAGGCAACCATGCTCGCGTGTGGCTGGTTCGCCGGTGTCGCCAGCCGCGGGCGCTACGAGGCGCTGTTGCACTCCGGTGCGCTTGTGCTCATCGCGTATGCGGTGTTCTCGGTGGTGGGGATGGCGTGATGCCGTCCACCCCCGACTCGGCTGGTAGTCGCGGCCAGTCGAACGTCATCGGCGTCGCACTGTTGCTCGCAATCACCGTCATCGGCATCGGCGGCATGACGGCCGGAATCGGCGCCGTCATCGAGAGCAACGCGGCCTCGGCCGACGCGACGAGCGTCGCGGACGGCTTCGACGACGTGCTCCAGCCGAGCGCGACGACCGGTCACCGAACTGGGGAAGTCCGGTTCACCGACGGACAGCTCTGGATCAAGCCGCGACGACTCCGTCTGCTGAACGACTCCGGACCAATCGAGACGGTCGCGGTCGACGCACTGGTCTACGAGTCCGGGGACAGCCGGGTTGCGTATCACGGCGATGCGGTGGTCCGCGGCTCGGCGGGCAGCGCGTGGTTCAGGTCTCCCCCGGCGATCACGGTCGACGGGGACGTCGGCGGCCCGCTTCTCGTCAACGCGCCGCGGCTCAACGCCAGCCACGTCGGTATCGGCGGGAACTCGGGACGCCCCATTCAGCTAGGGACAGACGTCACGCACGAGCGCCAGTCGCTTGGCACCGACAGCTATCGCATCGCTGTCGAGACGTCCACGCCGGGGCCGTGGAAGCGATACTTCGAGGACGTCGGTGCGACCGTCGAGACGACCGACCGGGCCTTCCCGGGCGACCGGGAGACGAGCGTCGTCGCCCGAATCGACGGCGACCGGACGGCATATCTGGTCACGCACGACCTGCGACTGGAGGTGGGCTATGGCTGACAGGGCCGTCTCCGCGGTCGTCGGAAAGGCGCTGGAGGCCTCCATCGTGATCATCTACATCGGCCTGCTGACGACGACGCTGTACGCCGGCGTCCTCCCGGAGTATCGGACTGGAGCGGCGACCGAAGTGGCCGATCGGACGCTGGCCGACGCGAGCGGCGAACTACGGACGGCCGTTCCGTCGACAGCGGAGACGGGCGAAACGGAACGGCAGGTCGACGTCCCCACGACGATCCGCGGGGAGACCTACTGGATCCGCGTGCAGGACGATGATCTCGTACTCGATCATCCCCATCCGGACGTCGGGGAACGGGTACCCCTCGTACTGCCAGCGTCGGTCTCGTCCGTCGATGGGGAGTGGCGAAGCGACGACCGGACGGTCGTGACGGTCGATCGAACCGACGAGGGGTTCGCAGTCGTTCTCGAATCAGGTGATCCGTGATGCGAGGACAGGCGAACCTGATCGCACTGGCGACGGCCGTTGTCGTCCTCACGGCCGCCATGCTGGTCGGCCTCGGAATCGCCGGGGCGGCCTTTGACGACGCCGAGCGCGACGCGACAGAACGGACGACAGCAGTGAATCTGGCCGAAAGCCTGACCCATCCCGATTCGCCTCTCACCACGCGCAAGAACGTTCTGAACGCCACGGCAGTAGCGCGATTTGACGGAGCGAGTCTCGACTCGCAGTACGCGTCGCTCGACGATCACGAGGCCACAGTGGGACTCGACGGCGTACCGGTAGCCACGACCGGCGACGCGACGACCGGTGCGACCATCCGTCGGATCGTGCTCGTCGAAGAGCGCCAATCAGTGACCTGGACGCCATCGATGTCGGAGACGGCCGATAACGCCGTGACGCTCCCGCGACGTACCGATCGGATCGTGGTAACGCTCGACCCTGACGACACCACGACAGTCACGACCGTCCGGATCGACGGGCGCGTCGAACTACGGAACGGCTCCGGAGTCACTGGCGAACACGCCCTCGACGTCTCGCCGCTGGAAACCGAATCACTACGCTTTGAGGCGTCCGGTGAACTCTCGGACGGCGACATCGAGATAGTGTACTTCCCGACGCGGACGCGGTCGGCGGTGCTGGAGGTGTCGGTCGATGGGTGATCGACGCGGCCAACTTTCGACGCCCGTGGTCGAGGCTGGTCTCGGGGTGATCCTGATCTTCGCTGTCGTCTCGACGTTCGCCCTAGGCGTGCCAGGGCCCGACACTCAGCAGGCCCAACTCGGGATCTATGCGGAAGACACGGCAACGGTACTCTCCGGTGAGTCGCCACAGCATCAGGACGCGACGCGTCTCACCGAACTCGCTCGAAGCGAGGCGGCGTTCGACCGGGAGCACGAGCGCCTCGACCGTCGACTCGATCGATTACTGCCCGACAATCTGTTGTATCAGGTCGAGACCGAGCACGGGGTCGTCGGGATGCAGCGCCCGAGCAGCGTCTCCTACGGCAGCGCGACGGTCCCCACCGAATACGGCGACGTGACGGTCAGGGTGTGGTACGCGTGAGCGACGATGCGACAGGCACGCGAGGACAGTTGGTGTTGCTGGCAGCGGCGGTGATCGCGTTCGCACTCGCGACCGGCGCGCTGGCGTATCTGCAGGTCGGCACACATCCCGACGTGGAGCAACGTATCGACGATGGCTCGCCGGATCGGGTCGTCAACGCGCTGGAGCGCAGCGTCCACGACGCCGCGAGTCCGATTCCCGCCGCCTACGACTGGGACGAACGCGAGGCGGCGGCAGCAGCCATCGAGGACAGTCTGGAGCCCCGCATCGAGACGCTTCGCGTATCGGAACTCGAGCATTCGGTCGTCCACGACATCTCCTACGACGAGAGCGCGGCCGCGACGTGGGCGGACGAGAACTGCCCGGGTGGCCCGGATCGGCAGTTCGGCGAGTGCGAGGCGCTCGGCGGCGTCGTCGTGCAGGAGCGCGCCGGCGAGACCCACGTACTCGGCGTCGCTATCAGGATCCGGACGACCACTGATCGGACACAGCGAGAGACAACCGTTCGGGTGACGGACCGGGGGTGAACTATCATATAGACGAACACTGGCGTGCTGGCGATCAACGGGCCTACCGAGCAAGGGACCGAGGCGATCTTGGGGCTGTCGAGGCCGGGGACGAGGCGCTTGACTGCTGAACGCAGTCTATAACATCGAGAGATGGTGACGAACCGAAGACGAGGGACCTCTTTCGTGTAGCACCTACTAGACTTATTATTCATAGTTTTCTATATACAACTGCAATGACACTCTTGCTCGAAGACAAGACGGCGGTCGTAACTGGGGGATCGAGCGGAAACGGGCGTGCGATCGGACGGGCGTTTGCCGCGGAGGGGGCGGATATCGTCGTCGCGGATATCCAGGAGACGCCTCGGGAGGGCGGGGAGCCGACACACGAACTGATCGAATCGGAGAGCGACTCCAGCGCGACGTTCGTCGACTGTGACGTGACGAGCAAAGACGATCTGGACGCTGCCGTCGAGGCTGCCGAGCAGTTCGGCGGCGTTGATATCATGGTCAACAACGCGGGGATCTTCCACGGCGAGGAGTTCCTCGACGTCGACGAGGCGGCGTTCGATCAGCTGATGGACATCAACGTCAAGGGCGTGTTCTTCGGATCGCAGGTGGCCGCAGAGCGGATGGTCGAAAACGGCGGGGGATCGATCATCAACCTCTCGTCGGTCGCCGGGCTGGAGGGATCGGCAGACTTCATTACCTACTGTACGTCGAAGGGCGCGGTACGGCTGATGACGTACTCGCTGGCCGCGAAGCTCGGACCCGAGGAGATCCGCGTCAACGCGATCCATCCGGGCCTGATTGAGACGAAGATGACGACCGAGGATGTCCCGATCATCGGAGGAGAGGGCGAAGACGAGTTCCTCGAGGGCATCCCACTGGGACGGGCCGGACAGCCAGAAGACGTCGCCGACACCGCGCTGTACCTTGCCAGCGATCTGGCGAGCTACGTCAGCGGCGAATCGCTCGTTCTCGATGGCGGGATGACCAACACTCAGTAGCCGGCTACCGCGGAGCCGGCATTTTACTCGCTGGATTGATTAGCCGTCCGTCCCGATAGAAAGGCGTGACAGGTTCCTATGGCCCCGGCTTTCGATCGCTGACGACGGAACTCCACGATCATCGGCCGACTGTCGAGGGATCGATTCCCGAGTGGCTCTCGGGAACGCTCGTCCGGAACGGTCCCGGCCGCTTCGAGGCCGGCGAGCGCCGCGTCAACCACTGGTTCGACGGACTGGCGATGTTGCGCCGCTACGCGTTCGACGACGGCGAACTTAGCTACTCGAACCGGTTTCTCCGGACCGAGGCCTACGCCGACGCGATGGACGGCCGGCTTACGGGCCAGTTCGGGACGGACACGCGGGGCTGGCGGCGCATCCTCGATACGGTCCGCTCGCTCGGCCTGCCGGAACCGACCGACAACACGAACGTCCACGTGGTCCGGGTCGACGGCGAGTACGTCGCGCTGACCGAAGCACCGCGACGGGTTGCGTTCGATCTCGACACGCTGGAGACGCTCGGCGGATTCCGGTTCGAGGACGACCTGCCAGAACATCTCACCGCGGCCCATCTGGTCGACGATCCGTATCGTGACGAACTGATCGGGTTCACGACGCAGTTCGGCCGGACGCCCCAGTACCACGTCTATCGCGTTCCGGACGGGACCCGGAGTCGGGAGCGGATCGCCTCGCTCGATGCGAACGGCCCGGCCTACATCCACGACTGCAGCGTCACGGCGGACCACGTCATCCTCGTCGAGTCGCCGCTCGTGCTCTCCGCGCTGCGGGCGCTCAATCCGTTCTCACAGGGCGTGACCGATATGCTGGACTGGCAGCCTGATCGGCCGACGCGCGTGCTCGTCGTCGACCGGGAGAGCGGCGACCTCGTGGCCGAACCGACGCTCGACGCCACGTTTACGTTCCACCACATCAACGCCTACGTCGAGGACGTGAGCGTCGTGCTGGATCTCGTCGAGTTCCCCGACGGCGATATCGTCGACGCGATGGCGATGGACGAACTCGATGGTGTCGGCTTTCCGGAGGTCCCCGATGGGCGACTGGTCCGGTACCGGATCGATCTGGAGCGAAACAGCGTGAACCGCTCGTCGCTCTACGACGGCGGGATGGAACTGCCCCGGATCGTCAGATCGAAGACCGGTCGAAAGCACCGCTACGCCTACGGACAGGCGACGGATCGGGACGGCGCGAACGGCCTGGTAAAAGTCGACTGCGAGACGGGCACTGCCCAGGAGTGGTGGGAGCGATCGGTGTTCGTCGAGGAGCCACTCCCCGTACAGCGTCCCGACGCCGATAGCGAGGACGACGGCGTCGTGCTGGCCACGGCGCTCGACGTCGAGCGCGAGCAGACGATGCTGATGGTGTTCGACGCGGCGACGCTCACCGTGGAGGCGCGGGCGTTTCTCCCCCACCCGGAGCCGTTTGGCTTCCACGGACGGTTCTTCCCCCACACGTAGGGGCAGTCAGTGATCGTGGGAGTGGCCCGCAGTTTCGCCGGGGAACTCCTTCTCGCCGGCCTCGATCCGGACGTCGAGCCAGTTCTCGGTCGGGATCATCGGACACTCGTAGGCAGCGTTGTACGCACACGTCGGGTTGTACGCCTGATTGAAATCGAGCACCCATTCCCCGTCGATCTGATGGGTGTCGTGTTCGAGGTCGAGATACCGGCCGGCACCGTAGGTCTCCTCGCCGTTGGTCTCGTCCCGGAACGGGACCCAGAGCCGTTCGGTGGTGTGGTCGGGGCGATAGGCCTGTAGCGTGTGCTCCTCGCCGTCGAGTTCGAACCGGAACTCGCCCCACCGGAGGTAGGTCTGTTCGCCGCCGGCGGTCGTCTCCACTGTCACCTCCGTCTTCTGCTCGTGCTCGTGCAGCGCCAGGACGAACCGGTACTCGGGGTCCGGATCGTAGTATGCCAGTCCCGGGAAGTCGTCGCCGCGCAGTTCGGGCGGAAGCGGGGAGCGTGGGGAGTCGCGGAAGTGTTCGATCTTTGTCTGTCGTCCCTTTTCGATCTGTTCGGCCCACTCGTTGGTGTCTGTCATTGGTGATTACTCGCTAGTGTATTGATGGCATGGGACAGTAATATCCCGGGTCGGTGTATGGCATGGGGGTTCTGCTCGGCCCGCTCTCGCCCACCGGAATCGACTGTCGCTCGTGGTCAATGATCTCCTGGGTAACGACCCTCCTCAGCCCGACAGCGCGATCAGGGTATCCGCTGTCACCGGGGTTTCCGGGAGGTCCTCGGTGACTGCCAGCCGATAGACAGCACGGCCCGCCGCCTCGACGGAGAACGGCCGATCCTCGCCGAGACGGCGTGCGATCGGTTCGACGCTGCCGACCGCCGTGAACAGCCAGTTTGCAACGGTGGGGAAGTGTGGCTGATCTGGGCCGTACACCGGCCCGAAGCGGGGGACGACGACATCTAGCTCCAGATCGGAAATCGCGTCTTCGGCCCGTCGGCGGGCGGTCAGATAGGCGTCTCGAACCAGCGGCGGCTTCGTCGAGGAGGAGATGTAGACGAACCGCTCGACGCCAGCGCGTTCGGCCTCCAGCGCGACGAGAATCGCCGAGTCGCCGTTGATCCGCTCGAACGTGACCCCGTCGTCCGGCGCGTCCGAGATGGTGCCGATAGAGTGGACGACGCAGTCGACGCCCGATAGCGCCGAGCGCCATTCGTGCGGACTGAATACGTCCGCAGCGATCCACTCGACGTGCTTGGTCCACGAACCGGTTTCGTCGGCCGGTGGCGGGCCGCTTCGGGCGACGCTCGTCACGTCGTGGCCGTCCCGAACGGCAGCAGCGCAGACTCGCCGGCCGATAAAGCCGTTCCCGCCGGTGACAAACAGATGCATACCTCAATTCCGGGTTCGCCGCGGAAAACTGCGTCGCCGGGCTCAGCCCTCGGACGCGGGACGGTGGGCGTACTCGCTGGCGTCCTCCTCGGGGTCGAGACGAACCGTCTCGATCTGCTTGACGCGGGCAACGGACTGTTGCCCGTCTATCTTGTCGCCGATGAATCTGGGCAGGGCACCGTCCGTCTCGACGTCCTCCCGAGCGACTGCCAGCATCGCATCGAACGCTTTCCTGATCGCTACGCAGGTCCGGTAGCCGTCCTCTCCGGTGACGAGAAGGTGCGTCGATCGCTCGTCGGCATCGACACGTGACAGGAGCGACTCGATGGGAACGCCACGCCAACGGCCTTCCTCGTACTCGCCGGTGGCACAGGTAACTGCGTGCTGTTTCGTCCGCAGATCGAACTCCTGGAGATACGACGGGTTCGACGGCAGGACGAGTTGGCGGGTGCTAGTCACCAGCACACGCCTCGTCTCGTCGTCGGCAGCTGCAGCCACTATGCTTCTATTCAATGGGAAGTGGCAGTTAAAGCGCTATGAAAGTAGGCTGAGAGAAACGACCGGGACTGACGGCATCTGCTCGTTCTTGACCGTGTGCTCACTGATCGCGCAGTTCCGAAAACCGCTCGGTCACGTCGATCATCGGTTCGGGATAGTCGACACCGAGCACGACGTCGTACGTGGACTCGGCGTCAGCGTTCATCTGCCACGGGCGATGGGCGTACTCCGGGGGAAGGGGGTCGAGTTCCGGCAGCCACGTCTGCACGTACTCGGCGTCGGCGTCGTACCGCTCCGCCTGTGCGAGGACGTCGAAGAAGCCGTCCCGCGAGTCGTTGCCGACGCCGGCCTGATACGCCCAGTTCCCCCAGTTCGAGGCGACGTCGTAGTCGATCAGTTGCTCCTCAAAGTAAGCCGCCCCCCAGCGCCAGTCGATGCCCAGCGCGTCAGCGAGAAACGACGCGACGTTCTGCCGGCCACGGTTCGACATGTACCCCGTCCGGTTCAACTCGCGCATGTTCGCATCGACGAAGGGAACCCCCGTCTCGCCGGCGGCCCACTGCCGGAAGGCCTGTCGGTCCTGCTTCCAGTCCGGTTCGACGTCGCGAATGCCGGACTGAGTGAAGAAGTCGTCGCCGTGTTTGAGAAACTGGAACTGGAAGAAATCCCGCCAGAGCAACTCGAAGACCAGCCAGTAGGTGTCCTCGTTGGAAACGCGCTCGTCCTCGTACTGTTTCACCTGCTCGTGGATCCAGCGCGGCGAGAGACAGCCAGCGGCGAGCCACGGCGAGAACTTCGAGGAGTACTCCGACCCGAGCAGGCCGTTCCGCGTGGATTTGTACTCCCGGAGTCGATCCTCCTCCCAGAGATAGCGGTTTACCCGCGCTTTTCCGGCGGTTTCGCCCCCCTCGAAGGGGAGGACTGCCCGGTCGTCGGTCGGTGGCTCGTCGATCCCCATCGACGAGAGCGTCGGTATCTCGCCGGCGTCGACATCGGGCGTCGAGACGCTCTCCGGGGCCGGAACCGGCTCTCGGACTGGCGTGGTCTCCTCGACGTTCTTGCGCCACGGCGTGAACGTATCGTCGATCCGATCGTACGGTGTCGGTAGATCGTTGATATGGTAGAGGGTATGCGTGAGCCGGCGATGAAACGGAATATCGTCGCCGAGCGCGTCGCGTACCGCGTGTTCGCGGCTGATCTCTTCGGTTGCCGGCTTGGTCTGTGCGAACACGGCGTCGGCGTCGACCGCGTCGGCAACCGACGGCACGACGTCCTCGACGTGGCCCTCGCGGACGAACAGTTCTCCCCCGCGCTCCCGTACCGATTCCCGCAGGTCGGCGACGCTTTCGCGGCGAAAGCGGGCCCTGTGTGCGCCTCGTTTCTCGGTGTCGTATCTCGTCTCGCCGCGACGGCGTGGGTCGAACACGTAGACCGGGACGACGTGCTCGGCCTCGTCCACTGCGTTGGCGAGGGTGGGGTTGCCCTCGACACGCAGGTCGTCACGGTACCAGACGACGGCGGTATCCATACTCCCCCTTTCGACCCCAGCGGTAAATATCGACTGCCGGGGAGGTTCGTACAGTCAGCTCCGGGTCGCGAAGACGTACTCGCTGGAACTGCCAAGCGGGTCGTCGACCGTCGCGGTTCGGAGGTCCTCGAACCCGGCGCTCCGGAGTTGGTCGAGTGTCCGGTCTTTGCCGGGCGCTGAGAAGAACATCGAGCCACCCATCCAGCCGCGGCGCACCGTCTCGAAGCGCCCGCCAGGCAGGGTCATCAGTAGTTTCCCGCCCGAGTCGAGCACGCGATAGAACTCCTCGTACACCGCGGGCTGTGCCGTTCGCGGGACATGAAAGACGGCATGGTAGGCGGTGATCGCGTCCACGGAGCCATCGGCCAGCGGGAGCGACTCCATGTCCCCCTGTACCAGTCGCCCTCCGGCGACTCTGTTGGCCGCCAGCAAGAGCCCCTCACGAGAGATATCGAGGCCGATAGCGTCCGGCGGAAGGTTTGCGAGCGTCCGCGCCCCGTCGCCACAGCCGACATCCAGCACGAGCGGATCGGGCGGACAGGCATCGAGCAAGTCGTCGGTCAGATCGGCGTCGGAACCGGCCGGATCGCGCCGGTTCGCGTACGTCTCGGCGATCTCGTCCCACGCTTGTCGGATCGCGGTACGGTCCATACACCGTGTTAGAGCCTGTCCCACATGACCCTTCGCCTGAGCGAACCGTTTTGTGAGACGGCCACTAATACAGACTATGCGCGCAGCCATCTACCGCGGCCCCGGCGAAATCACGGTCGAAGAGGTACCGGACGTCGAACTCGACTCGCCGAACGACGCCGTCGTTCGGGTGACACACACCGCGGTCTGTGGCTCCGATCTCTGGTTCTATCGCGGCGAGAGCGACCGCGAGGACGGGTCCCGCGTGGGCCACGAGCCGATGGGAATCGTTGAGGACGTCGGCGAGGACGTCACATCGGTCGACGTTGGGGACCGCGTGTTCGCCCCCTTCGTCATTAGCTGTGGTCGCTGTGAGTTCTGCCGGAAGGGACTGCACACCTCCTGTACGAACGGGGACTCCTGGGGCGACGAGAACGGCGGCTGTCAGGGCGAGCAGATCCGCGTTCCCGAGGCCGACGGGACGCTCGTCCGGGTCCCCGACCGCCACGCCGACGATGAGGACACCCTCGAATCACTGCTTCCGCTCACCGACGTGATGGGCACGGGCCACCACGCCGCAAAAAGCGCCGGCGTGGGCGAGGGCGACACCTGCGTCGTAATCGGTGACGGCGCGGTCGGCCTCTGTGGCGTCCTCGCCGCTCGCCGTCTCGGTGCCGAACGGATCATCGCGATGGGCCACCACGAGGACCGTCTCGCTCTCGCCGAGGAGTTCGGCGCGACCGAAACCATCGCGGCCCGCGGCGAGGGGGCCGTCGAACGCGCCCAGGAACTGACCTACGGCGGCGCGAACCACGTCATGGAGTGTGTGGGCGCGGCGTCGTCGATGGACACCGCAATCGAAGCCTGTCGCCCGGGCGGTACAATCGGCTACGTGGGTGTCCCCTACGGCGTCGACGACGCCGGCCTCGAGCTACAGTCGCTGTTCAGTGACAATATCACGCTCCGGGGCGGCGTCGCGCCGGTCCGGGCGTACGCTGACGAGTTGATGGCCGACGTGCTGGGTGGTACGCTTGACCCATCGCCGATATTCACGAAAACAGTCGACCTCGATGGCGTCCCGGAGGGCTATCGCGCGATGGACGAGCGCGATGCGATCAAGGTACTGGTCAAACCCTGAGCGGCTAGAAGAACTCCCGGAGGCCGACGGTACGCGGTCGGAAGACCGTAGCGAGCGGGTCGCGAACCGATTCGTCAGCGATCCGCAGGTCGCCAAACCGCTCGGCATCGTCGATTCCGTAGGTTCCGACCGCTAACTGAGAGAGCGTCCCGATGCCCACCGTCGCATTGACAGCGTCAGCCGACTCGGCGATCGGTTCGACGGTCGCCCTGCCGTCTGCGACGGAGAGTCGGACCCCTCCATTGTTGTCAGCGACCAGCGGATCCGACACCGAGAGCGTACACTCGACCTCGCCCGCTGGCCACTCGACCGCTTCGAGCGCCGTGACGTCGGTAAGCCGTACCATCGGCCCCGATTCTACATGACAGTCGACCGCCGCCGGATCGTCGACCCGGGCGAGCAGGTCCGTTCCGAGTGCGCGCTCGACGACGATCCGCTCGATCTGTGCGCCGTGCCCCGCGAGGAAGTCGAGCAGGGCGCGGTAGGCCTCCTCGTCGGCGGCATCGAAGCCACTGACCGAGAGCGTCCCCGAGTCGTCGTCGGCGACGGTGTAGACCAGATAGCCCTGCAGGTCCCCGTCGCGTTCGTAGCCGTAGCAGTACGACTCGCCGTTCCCGTTCCAGTTCGATAACGTTCGCTCGCGCCACCACGCCTCGGAGCGACGCAGTGACAGGGAAACGTCGCGGTTGGCTCCCTGCTCCACGCGGACGAGCGCCTGCCAGTCCTCGCCGTCGATGCGACGCATCTGCCCGACGGTTTCGACAGTCGGCAACGCCCGCGGCGGCAGTTCGTACCGGGTCACATCGTTTGCAGTCCCCCAGCCCATCCGACGGTAGAACGGCGTCGAGAACGGCCAGAGCGTGACGAGACCGATCTCTCGCTCACGGTACTCGGCCAGCATCCGCTGACACAGTTGCTTGCCGTAGCCCTGCCCGCGGAACTCGGGGCGGGTCGCAACCGCTCCCAGGCCACCGATCGTCGTGATTTCATCGCGAACGCGTGCCTCGGGTGCGTAGAGTTTGCACCCGCTGACGAGGTCGTTGCCGTCGTAGAGGCCGTATCGGTCGAACAGCGTCGGTTCCTCGTCGTCTTCGGTGTCTTCGTCATCGGTTGGGCCGCTCTCGGGAGTGAATGCGTAGCGAAGCATCGAGCGGAACTGCGGACGATCCGTCTCCGGGAGGGGTCGAAACTCCGTCATTGCTCCCCGTTTTCGTGCGGATCAGTATGAGTGTGTGCCATCTCGTCCGGCGACAGCCTCGCCGATTGCGGGGGGCCGGGAAGGGTCCCGGATCACCGCCGTCAGTCCAGTTTCCGGTACTCGCGCGCTTCTTCGGCCCGTTCGACGACCGAGTCGAGTGTTGCCTTCTTGTTGGTCGTCTCGACACCGGCGTTGACCGCACCCTCCAGGACGGGTGCGTCGGCGATCCGCGCGTCGGCGTCTGCCATCTCGATTGCTAACTCGGTGTTCATCACTGCGCTGCCGAGGTCAACGAGGACGACCACGCCGTCCCCGTCGTCGGCGGCCGCGATGGCGTCCTGAATCCGACCCGCGTCGGTGCCGAGGCCATCGGCCTCGCCCCCGGCAGGTTCGATCCGTGCGTCGCCAGCCATCTCCCCCGCGACCTCACAGATCCCCTCGGCGGCGCGGGCGCTGTGTGAGACCACGACGAGACCGATCATTTCTCTTCGCCCTCTGCGACCTCGTCGGGCATCTCCTCGGGTGCTTCCTCGGCCTCGGCAGTCGCCTCCACCTCGCCGTTGAGGATGTCCTGGGCGGTCGCCAGCAGTTCCTCCATGATGTACAGCGTCGACGTCGCACCGGGGTCCTGATGGCCCACCGAGCGCCAGCCGAGATAGGACGCCCGTCCCTTCTTCGCCCGGATCGGCGTGGTGAACTCGACGCCCCGCTCGGCGGCGTCAACCGCCTTCGCCAGCGCCTCCAGCGGTTCCAGATCGTCCGTCTCGATCGACTTCTTGTAGGTGTGGACTGCGGGCGTCAGGGCGTCGACCATCGTCTTCGACCCGACCTCCGCGCCGCCGCGGTCCTGGACCTTCTCCAGATATGCCTCGGCAAAGGCGATGCTCGTCTCTGCTGTGATCCCGTCGTCGGCGAACTCCTGGCTCGCGGACATGATCGACCCGCCGTAGAGCGGTCCGGACGCGCCGCCGACCTCCGAGACGAGCGTGACGCCGATGGTCTTCACCAGTTCCGCGGGGTCGTCTTCGTCCATCGCCTGGACTTTCTCGTTGGCCTTTCTGAACCCGCGGGTCATGTTCGCCCCGTGGTCGGCGTCGCCGATCGCCGAGTCCAGATCGGTCAGATGAGTCTTCTCCTCGTCGAGTCGCTCGGTGACGTTTTCGAGTGCCTGTTCGACCGCTTCTCGTTGGTGCTCTGTGTTACTCATGTAAAAATGCGGATGCAGGGGAAGCGCAAATCGTTTGTGGCGTTTACTCCCTCACTGTCAGCCCTGGCGTGTCAGCCGGTGCCGACAGGAGCTCTTTGAGCTCGTCGTCGACCGCACAGACGGTGATCGACGCGCCGTCCATGTCCAGCGAGGTCATGTAGTCGCCGACCCACGCGTCCCAGGTTTCGAGCCCGTGGTCGTCCATCAGTTCCTGCAGGCGTTTGTTGACGACGAACAGCTCCATCAGCGGGCTACCGCCCATCCCGTTGACGATGGTGACGACCTCCTGTCCCTCGTCGAGGTCGAGGTCGTCGAGTACCCGTTCGGTGAGATGTTCGGTAATCTCGTCGGCGCTCATGATCTCGGTCCGTTCCGTGCCCGGTTCGCCGTGGATCCCGATGCCGAGTTCGATCTCGTCCTCGCCCAGATCGAACGTCGGTTCGCCCTTGTCCGGCGTGATACAGGAGGTCAGCGCCATCCCCATCGTCCCGACGTTGTCGACGACCTTCTCGGCGACGCGGCTCACTTCGTCGAGCGACGCGCCCTCGGCCGCCTTCGCACCGGCGGCCTTGTGGACGAGGATGGTCCCTGCGACGCCGCGGCGACCGGAGGTGTACAGCGAGTCCTCGACGGCGACGTCGTCGTTGACGACGACCTGTGAGACCTCGGTGTCTTGCATCTCGGCCATCTCCGCGGCGGTGTCGAAGTTCATCACGTCGCCCTCGTAGTTTTTCACCACACAGAGGACGCCCTCGCCGCTGTCACAGGCCTGGATCATCGATTCGAGTTGATCTGCGGTCGGGGAGGTGAACACCTCGCCGGCCGCCGCGCCGTCTAGCATCCCCTCGCCGAGGTACCCGGCGTGGGTCGGTTCGTGGCCGCTACCACCACCAGAGACGATTCCCACTTTCCCATCTATCGGGGCGTCAGCGCGTACGAGCACCTCCGCATCGTCGAGGCGCCGGAGTCGGTCAGGGTACGCTGCTACCATTCCGTCGAGCATCTCGTCGACGACATCTTCTGGCTCGTTGATGAGTTTCTTCATGGTTCATGATAGTGTTTAGCCGGATGGAACATATAGATGAGTGCTCGTTTGCGGGGCGTTGGCACCGTTTGTTCGATCATCCACTACTTGCGCCCGTCGTCGTCGACCAGTTCGTCTTCGAGTCCCCACTCACTGGCCTGTCGCTCGGCCTCGGCGCGTGCCTGTCGCTTGATCGCCTCGATCCGTTCTTCGTCGTCGAGAAACGAGGCGACTGCATCCTCCTCGCCGGCCAGAGCGTCCTCGTCAGGCATCAGGCCGTGCTCTTGCGCCCGGGACCGCGTCCGGTCCGCCAGTCCGGAATCCCCGGCGACCCGCTGGGCCGGGACGCCCGGCCGAACGCGAAGCGACTCCGTCTCGTGGAGTTCCTCGATCCGTCCGGCAGGGAGCGAGAAAACGTCGACCTTGTACGGGCCGGGGACGGCCAGATCGGCGAGGCCGTCGACGCCGCCCCGGTCGGTGCCAGTATGGTAGACGAGCATCGGGACGCCCTCGCGGAAGGTCACGACGCCGCGTCCGTCGACGTCCAGCAGCAATGCGTCCTGTGGCTCGAAGACGACGTAGCCAGTGAGTGCTCCGTCGAGCACCGTCGAGAGCGCCGTTCCGGCAGCGGAGACGACTCGTGAGCGGAGCAATCGACCGCGTGGAAGTTTCATGGCCGGTCGGGGACGACGGCGCTTCTGAATCGGTTGGCGACTGCCGCCGAGTCCCGCGGTTCGGGCGTTAACTCGGCGGCGGCGTCGACGAACGCGGTCGCCGCCGGCGACTCCGGCGCGTACGAGAGCAGAGGTTCGCCCGCCGCCCTCGCTCGATGTGCGGCCGAGCACTCGGGGACCGCTCCGATGACGGGGCCGTCGAAGTAGCGCTCGGTCCGATCGGTGACGGTGTCCATCCGGGCGTCGTCGCGGACCTTGTTGAACAGGACGCCTGCAGTATCAGTCCCGTAGGAACTGGCGTACTCCTGTACTTTCAGCCCATCACTCAGGGCGGGAATCGTCGGTGACAGTACGGTGATGACCCGGTCGGCGAGGACAATCGGCAGGACGGCGGTTTTCGAGCCCAGCGCGGCGGGCGAATCGAGCAGGAGGATGTCGGTATCAGCGGCGAGCGAGGCGACCACGTCGCGGAGCCGTCCCGGTTCGGCGGCCTCGAAGTCGGTCAGGCTCGTGCCACACGGCACGACCGAGAGCCCGTGTCGCTCGTACACTGCGGCGTCGACCGACGCCTCTCGTTCTTCGATCAACAGATCGTGGAGCGTCGTCTCGACGTCCTCAAGCCCCGCGTGAAAGAGGAGATTCGCCATGCCGGTGTCGGCGTCGACGATAGTCACGTCGTGTTCCTCCGCGAGCGCCATCCCGAGGGCGAGCGTCGCTGTCGTCTTGCCGGTCCCTCCCTTCCCGCTCGCGACGGCGAAAGCCTCGACCATTAGCTGCGCATACTCTCGCACCAGTGAAAAATTTTGTTTATTCACTTCGGAATATATGATCCCCCGGAGTCGGACCGTCGTGTTCAAGTGAGCTTGCAGTAATACGTCGATAGTGGCAGTTTCGTTCGATCTCTTCGGAACGCTCGTCTCGGTCGACCGACCGGAATCGCCGGCAGACGCCGTCGGGTCGGCGCTCGCGAGCCGCGGCGTCGACGTCCCCGCCGACTTCCCGGCGGCCTATCGGGAGGTCCATATCGACGCTCCCGACGGGGCAGAGGTTCCGCTCCCGGCCCACGTCGCCGCCGCGCTCGCCAGTCTGGGCGTCCGCCCCGAGAACAACGTCGTCCGGCGGGCGGTCGTCGCGGCGTTCGATCCGGAGGTGGAGACGCGCTCCGGCGCGGTCGAAGCAGTCGAGGCCGCCGCCGAACGCGGGCCGGTCGGCATCCTCTCGAACTGTAGTGTCCCCGAACTCGTCCCGAAATCCTTGCTTCGCTCGGACGTCGACCGCTCGACCTTCGACGTGGTCGTGTCGAGTACTGGCTGTGGCTGGCGAAAGCCCGACTCCCGTGCGTTCGAGTCGTTCGCCTCCCGCCTCGACATCGACGTCGAGACGGTGACACACGTCGGCGACGATGCGGCGACCGACGGCGGTATCGAGTCAGTCGGCGGCCGGGCGCTCCTGCTCGACGAGCACTCGCTCGCGGATATCCCGGCCCTGCTCGATTCGGACGGACGACTCGACGAGGTGGAGTAGCGGTGTCGCTGACGATTACGCTCGCGGTCTGTCTGGCCGCCGCCCTCGACCGGACGGTCCGCGAGCCTCCATCAGCGATCCACCCGGTCGCCCTGTTCGGCAGCCTCGTCGGCCGGTTCGACAGGGAGTGGCCAATGGCGCGATTCGTCGGTATCGGCGTCGCGCTGGTTCTCCCGGTCGCCGCAGGGCTTGCAGTGGGCGGAGTGGTGTTTCTCGCGTCGCTCGCCCATCCGGTGGCGGGCGGCGTCGTCGCCGGTCTCGCGCTCTTTACGACGACCAGCCTGCGGATGCTGCTGGACGAGGCCGCGGGCGTCATCGAAGCCAGTGCGACCGATCCGGCGGCCGCCCGGGAGCGGCTTCCGGCGCTGGCTGGTCGTGATCCAACCGATCTCTCCCCGGAACTACTGCGCAGTGCTGCGGTCGAGAGCGCGAGCGAGAACCTCGCGGACGGCCTGGTCGCGCCCCTGCTTGCCTTCTCCTTGCTCGCACCCGTCTCGCTCGCGGCGGGTGTGGCTGGCGCGGCGTGGATCAAGGCCGTGAATACGCTCGACTCGATGCTGGGCTACCCCTCGAAACCCCATGGCTGGGCGAGTGCGCGACTCGACGACCTCGCCATGTGGGTGCCCGCCCGGCTTAGCGCCCTCTTGCTCTCTGTGGCCGCCCGCTCGCCCGACCCGCTCCTGACCGCGCGGCGGTGGCGTACCGCCACGTCGTCGCCGAATTCGGGCTGGCCGATGGCGACCGCCGCCGGTGCGCTTCAGGTCCGCCTCGAAAAGCCCGACACCTACGTCCTCAACGAACTCGCGTCGCTGCCGACCGTCGAACAGGCCCGCCGCGGCGTGCGACTCGTCGGGACTGCGGGCCTGCTGGCGTACGCCCTCGCCGCCCTGCTGGGGGTGGTCCCGTGGCTCCTCTAAGTGTCGCCGCTCTGCGCGGGGCGGTCGGCTTCCTGACCCGGTTTCCGGTCGGACACGACGAGAGTGGCTGGCGGGCGTTCGCCGCGACGCCCGCGACCGTGCCGCTCGTCGGCTATCTCGTCGGCGTGCTCGCCGCACTCGCCTTTCTCGTGCCCGCACCGCCGACCGTGACGGCGTTTCTGTACGTTCTCGCGCTGTACGCCATCACCGGCATCAACCACGCCGACGGCGTCGCCGATATCGGGGACGCAGCAGTCGTCCACGGAGACCCGGACCGACGCCTGAGCGTCCTCAAGGACAGCAGCGTTGGCGTCGGCGGAACGCTCGCCCTGATCGGTCTGGTTGCCGGTCTCGTGCTCGCAGGTATCCCCCTCGCGGACGCGCCGCTCCTCGTCGCGGTCAGCGTCGTCGTAAGCGCGGAGGTCGGCGCGAAACTCGGGACGGCGGCGCTCGTCTGTCTCGGCACCGCGCCACACGATGGGCTGGGAAGCCAACTCACCGGCGTCAACGGGCCGCGGAGCCTCGTCGCGCCCGTCCTTGTCGCGCTGCCTGTTGTCCTGTTGGCTCGCCCGCCCTACGTCGCCGCCATGGCTATCTTCGGCGCGCTCACAGTCGCACTCTTGCTCCGACGGTGGTCCAGCAAAGCGCTGGGCGGCGTCAACGGCGACGTCCTCGGCGCGGCGACCGAACTCGGTCGGCTTGGTGGTCTCTACGCGGGCCTGCTCGCGTGGACGCTCACCACCGGTAGAGTACCGGAGGTGACCGCATGGACGCTCTCGTGATGTGTGGCGGCGAGGGAACGCGACTCGCCGACTCGCTACCGGCCACGGACTCCGCCTGGGAAAAGCCGCTCTACCGGATCGGTGGGGTGCCGATGATCGACCGTGTGCTGGGAGCGCTGACGGAGAGCCGCATCAAGCAGGTCCACGCCGTCGTCTCGCCAGCCAGTCCCGAAACACACGCACACCTCGCCGGACGGGTCTCGCTGATCGAGACGCCCGGAGAGGGCTACGTCGCTGATCTCTCGGTGGCGCTCGACGCCGTCGAGCAGCCAGTACTGACTGTCGCGGCCGACCTGCCGTTGCTCACCGGCGATACGGTCGACGACGTGCTCGAAACCTACGCGGATGCGGGCGACATCGACGGGGAACACGGCTCGATGACGGTCGCCGTCCCCGAATCGCTCAAAACGGATCTCGGCGTCTCAAGCGACACCGTCGTCGAGCGGGGAGCAATCGAGGGCGAACTCGTCGACGCGAGAGACGACCCTGCAGGACGTCCGGACCGGATCGCCCCGACCGGCGTCAACGTGGTCGGGGATCCGAGAGGGAGTACTGATAGAATGTACCTGACAGCCGACAACCGACTGGCAGTGAACGTGAATCGAGCGCGTGACGCCCGAGTTGCGGAGGCGATGCTGTGAGGGTCGTCCTCGCTGCCGGAACGACGGAGACGGCGACGATCGACGGAATCAGCGCGGCCGGAGCCTCGCCGGAGCTGATGACGCATACGCCCGCAATGGACGCCGAGATCCTCATCTACGGCGAGCCAGTGTCGAGCGATCTGGTCCCGGTGAGTCCGACTGGCTGTCCGACACCTGCGGTGATCACCCGCGCCGTCCGCGAGCAGGTCGGGTTCGACGTGACAGTGATCGACGCCGGACTCGCTGCCGAAACCGACGCGCCGACCGTCGCGGTCGGCGCAAAGCCAGGTCGGGACATCCGGAAAGAGCATGGCGTCCCGTCCGCCCGGGCGACGTTCGACCGGGCGCGTGCGTTCGGACGCTCGCTCCCCGACGACGAACTGTTCGTCGGCGAGACGATTCCCGGCGGGACGACGACGGCGGCCGCCCTGCTCCGCGCGCTTGGGACGGCTCTGGGCGTCTCCTCCTCGCTCCCGGAGAACCCCCTGGCGCTGAAAGAGCAGGTGGTCTCGGCGGCGCTCGATGCGAGCGCCATCGCACCGGGCGAGATGGCCGACTCGCCAGTTGCCGCAATCGACGCGGTCGGCGATCCGGTCCAGGCGACCGTCGCGGGCCTGACCGTCGGGGCGCTCGAATCCGGCACCGAGGTGACGCTCGCTGGCGGGACCCAACTCGTTGCGACGGCCGCGCTCGTCCGGGCGTTCGGTATCGAGAAGTCGCTCTCGCTCGCGACGACGTCGTTCGTCGCGGCGGATCCCGCGGTCGACCTCGACGCCGCCCGGGCGACGCTCTCCCTCGACGTGACGGTGACTGACCCCGGCTTCGAGCGGAGCGAACACGTTGCGATGGCGCGCTACGTCGCCGGCGAAGCCAAGGAGGGCGTTGCGATGGGCGGCGCGCTTGCTCTCGCCGCGCAGGGGGGCGTTTCCCCGGAAGCAGTCAGAGCGCAGATAGCGACGGTCCACGACCGGCTAGCTCCCCCGAGTAAAGTCGCCGGCGACGATACCGAGGGTGAGCGCTGAGATGGACCCGGACGCAGTCAAGTGGACCGATCGGGTCCCCCACGGCGGGAGTGACGATCCGGACCTGCTCGACTTCAGTGCCAACACCAACACGGAGATCCCGCCGGGCGTCGAGGCGGTCTACCGCGAGGCGTTCGAGCCCTCGCGGCGGTACCCGAACGACGGCTACCCGGAGTTTCGCAATGCCGCCGCGGAGTACGTCGACTGCGATCCGGAGCGGGTCGTCCCGACGCCCGGTGGCCTCGCGGCGATCAGACTCGCCATCGAGACGAACGTCGCGCCCGGCGACAGCGTCCTCGTCCCCAGACCGAGTTTCGGCGAGTACGCCCGCGAAGTCGAGTTGCAGGGCGCGACACCGGCGTTCGTTCACCACGACCGGATTCTGGATACCGATCCGACAGAGCACGCTCTCGCAATCGTCTGCACGCCGAACAACCCCACCGGGGACGCCTACGACCCGGCGGCGCTCCGCGAGTTCGCCCGGCGCTGTCGCGACAGTGGCACGACGCTGCTCGTCGACGAGGCGTTTCTCGGCTTCACCGACAAGCCATCGCTGGCGGGGGTAGAGGGCGTCGTCGTCGCGCGGTCGCTAACGAAACTGTTCGGTCTCCCCGGGATCCGGGCGGGCTTTGCGGTGGCGAAACTTGAGACGCTCGACGCCCTGAAAACCGCACGACGAGCGTGGAACCTGGGGACCCCGGCGGCGGCAGTCGGTGCCCACTGTCTCCAGTGCGAGGAGTTCATCGCCGAGACACGTCAGCGGATCGACCACGAGCGCGAGCGTCTGCGTGACGGGCTTGCCGAGGAGTTCGACGTGTATTCCTCCGACGCTCCCTTCCTCCTGCTGGACGCGGGCGAGGATGTCGACGAACTGCTCGCACACGCCCAACAGCACGGCATCGTGCTCCGGGACGCGCGGAGCTTTCGCGGCCTCGACTCACACGTCCGCGTCGCCGTGAAGGACGCCGCCGCCAACGACCGGCTACTGGAGGTGCTCGCCGGTGGCTGAGCCCCGGGTCCGCGACGGCGTACTCCAGCTATCCGCCCCCGGGACGACGTGGCTCTCGACTGGCTGGAACGGCGGCCGAAGCCGTGCCGACGCCGCCTATAACTGCACGGTACCGGAGGGCTGGGAGCGCACCGATCTGGACAGATACATCGCCGAGCGCCGCTCCGGTGCCGGCTTCGAGCGGGAGGGGCCGACCCTGCTCACGGGCGTCGAGATGCGAAACGCGCGCTGTGCACGAATGACTGCTGAGCGGGACGGGACGGGCGCTATCGACGTCTTCGCGGTCGCTACTGCGGGTGTCTCGAACCCAGCCGTGCTGTTTCCCGGCGCGGAACCGGACTCCGATGCGCACCGCACGTCGGACCTGGAGGATAGCCCCTCCGAGACCGGGACGGTGAACCTGCTCGTTCACGTCGACCAGCCTGCCACTGAGGGCGCGCTCGCCAATCTGGTCGCGGTCGTCGCGGAGACGAAGACGGCGACGTTGTTGCGCGAGACGGGCTTTCCGGGGACGACGACCGACGCGGTGGTCGTCGGCGCGACCGAGCGCTCGGAGCGTACGCCCGATCCGCTACAGTTCACCGGCAGTGGAACACCCACTGGTGCGGCGGTCCGGGCTTGCGTCCGGGACGCGCTCCTGGCCGGTCTCGCGGCGAGATACGCGGACGGAACAATGCCTGACACCGTCGCCGATGCCGAGCACGGTGTGGTCGCCGACGGCTCTCCGAACGTATTTCGACCCTGAGAACGGCGGTTACTCCCGCTCCCGAACGATTCGCGTTGCCGTTGCCTTCCACGTGAGCGTCACCTCGCAGTCCTCTCGGAGTTCGAGGCGTTGCTCGCTGTCGGCCGTGAGCAGGGCCTGAAACGTCGGTCCGGCCACGTCGACGTCGATAGTGACCACCGCCGAACCGCGTTCGACGTCGGAGACCGTGCCGGAGAGTCGGTTTCTGGCGCTCGTCGAGTCGGGATCCGGCTCTACCGCCTCGTCAAGCACCGTGATCGCGTCCGCACCGACCCGCACCTGAACTTGCTGGCCCTGCTCGACGCCGTCGTGGAGCCCCCGGATCGGGCCGACTGCCGTTTCTACACTCGCCAGCGCGCCGTCGACCGCCGTGACGGTCCCGCCGAGCACGGTCTCGGGCACCTGGGCCGTGGCGTCGAGGGCGACCTGTAGCCGCTCGTACCGATTTAGCAGCGTCGTCGCGTTCTCAGTTAGCCGACTCCCGCCGCCGTCGCTTCCGCCACGTCGACGCTCTACCAGCGATCCGAACGCGGCTTCGAGCGTCTCGATCCGGTTCAGCGCTCGTGCCCGCGACCGACCGAGTTCCGAGGAGGCCTGTGCGACCGATCCAGTACGGTCGATGGCACGGAGCAACGCGGCGTCCCGGACGTCGAACTCGACGCTTCCCTCGACGAGCGCCGCCTCGCCGTAGCCGCCCGTCCTAGGCACCGTTCTCACCCGCCGAGTAGACGAGTTCGCCGTCGATAAACCGCTGAGCGCGCGGGTCGTCGGGATCGGAGAACACCCGCTCGGCCGGACCGACCTCTATCAGTCTCCCCTCGATCAGCACCGCGACCCGGTCGGCGAGACGTTCGGCCTGGTGCATGTCGTGGGTCGCGACGACGACGCCGAGGCCCCGGGAACGGGCTGTTTCGACCGCCTCCTCGATCACTGCGGTGTTCCGCGGGTCGAGATCCGAGGTCGGTTCGTCCAGCAGGAGGAAGTCGGGGTCGTACGCGAGCGCCCGGGCGAACGCGACCCGCTGGGCCTCGCCGCCCGACAGCGCCGCCACGGTCTGCGTTTCCGCATCCGCGAGCCCCACGGTCTCTAGCGCCTCTTTCACCGATTGGCGCGTCTCCCCGCCGAAGAGTCTGGAGCGCCACTCCCGCACCCGCTCGCGCCAGCCACGGCGGACGTGGAGGCCGTAGCTCACGTTCCGACGTACCGTCGCGTCGAAGAGATTCGCCTCCTGAAAGACCATCCCAAGCCGGCGACGGGTCGCGAGCCGTTCCCGTTCTGAGAGGGTCCACACGTCAGTCCCGTCGATCCGAACGGTCCCGTCCTCGGGCCGATAGAACGCGGCGAGCAGTTCGAGCAGGGTCGTCTTTCCCGTGCCGGAGGGACCGATCACCGCGAGGATCTCGCCACTCTCGACCGAGAGCGAGACGTCCTCGAGCACGCCCGCGCCGTCGAATCCGTGGCTCAGGTTCGAGACGGCGATGCCGTCGTCCAGAGACCGCTGGTCCGCCCTCGCAAGTCGACCGCTCATATGCGACCACCGCCGAACCGGAGCACGACCGCGTTTACCAACAGCACGAGCGTCAGCAGTATCGCGCCCAGCACCAGTGCCAGTTCGAACCGACCCTGTCGGGCTTCCAACTGGATCGCCGTCGTCAGCGTCCGCGTGATGGCGGTGCCGTCCGCCCCGGCGATGTTGCCGCCGACGATGAGCACCGATCCGACCTCGCTGATCGCCCGTCCAAGCCCCGCCAGGACGCCCGTCACGATGCCGTAGCGGGCCTCCTTGATCGTGACGAGTGCGATATCTACCCGCGTCCCGCCCATCGCGTAGGCGGCGTCCCGGACCCCCTCCTCGACGCTGGTGACGGCCGCGAGGCTAACGCCCGTGATCACCGGGGTCGCGAGGACGAACTGGGACATGATCATCGCCTCCTTGGTGAAGACGAGTTCGAGCGAACCCAGCGGGCCCTGGTTCGAGACGGCAAAGAGGACGACCAGTCCGACGACGACGCTCGGAAGCCCCATCCCGGTGTTGACGAGGGCGATGGCGAACCGCTTGCCGGGGAACTCGGCGAAGCCGACGAGCATCGCTATCGGGAGGCTCACCATCGTGCTCAACGCTACTGCCGTGAGGCTGACGTAGAGCGAGACGTAGACGATGCTCTCGACGTAGTTGCGCTCGAACGGGAACTCTATCATCGCCGGATCGAGCGCCTGGAGCGTCTCTGCGGCGATAGAGGCTATCATATCACTCCTCCTCGGGCGTCCAGCCCTCCGGGACGTACTGCTGGAAGTTCGGGTCGTCGGAGAGCGCCTCGGGGAAGAACAGTTGCTCGCCGTCGACGGTGTACGACCCGATGAGTTCCTGACCCTCTCGGGACGTGAGAAAGCCGATGTAGGCAAGCGCGAGGTCGTAGTTGACGTTCTCGTGGACGGCGGGGTTGACGGCGAGGATGCCGTACGGGTTCGCAAGCAACTCTGGACCCCCCTCGAGGGGCCCCTCGACGCGAATACCGATCGAAAGCTCCGACCGCATCGAAATAAACGTCCCGCGGTCGGCCAGCGTGTAGCCGCCGCTCTGGTCGGCCTGGGTGAGCACCTGCCCCATCCCGCTCCCCGCTTCGCGGTACCAGTCCCCGCCGGGGTCGCTCTCTGTCTCCTCCCAGATGGCGAGTTCTTTCGTGTGTGTCCCCGACGAATCGCCGCGGGAAACGAAGACTGATCCGGACTCGGCGATGGCCCGAAACGCTTCCGTTGCCGACTCCGTCCCGTCGATTCCGGCCGGGTCTTCTTCCGGGCCGACAATGACGAAGTCGTTAAACATCAGATCGCGCCGGTTGACCCCGTAGCCCTCCCGCAGGAACTCGTCTTCGAGCGATCGGGCGTGGACCAGCACCACGTCGCTGTCGCCGCGGCGGGCGCTTTCGAGCGCCGCGCCAGTCCCCTGGCTGACCGCCTCGACTGTGACGCCGTACCGGTCCTGGAAGGCGGCGTCTACTTCGTCGACGAGGCCGGTGTCGTAGGTGCTCGTCGTCGTCGTAAGCGTGAGTGTTTCGCCGACTATCCCCGCCTCCGCGTTCTCGTCGGTATCGCTACAGCCAGCGACTGTGACCGCTCCCCCACTCGCTAGCGCAGCGACGAACTCGCGCCGATGCATCGTATATGATACAACGGTCATCGGCTACATAGTTAATGATTATCCCTGTTGCGTAACTGATAGCGGTTACGTATTCCAAGTAGACAGCCATCACCGAGTCGATAGGCCGTCACACCAGCCGTCGAACGTCATCGGGAAGCGACGCATCGCGTGCGAGGAGCCGTTCGAGACGCTCCAACGAGTCGATCAGCCGTGGCGTCCAGCGGTTAAAATACGCCGCGCCGTCGACCGCGTAGACGCGCCCCTGCTCGACTGCCGGAAGCGCTTCCCAGCCCTCACGGTCGGCGAGTTCGTCGATCCGTTCCTCGGTCCGCTCGACGCCGAAGCCACACGGTGCGACGACGATCACCTCGGGCGCCACGTCGACCAGCGTCTGCCAGTCGAGTTCCGTGGTCCGCTGGCCAGGGTCGACGAGCAGCGGTCGCCCGCCCGCGCTCTGTATCAACTCCGGCACCCAGTTGCCCGCAAGCCGCGGCGGGTCCATCCACTCGAAGACTGCGACTCGGGGCGTTGCCGCCCGGTCGGCGACGCGCGCTTCGGTCGCCGCGACGCACTCGCGGAGCGAGGCCACGAGCGACTCCGCCTGCGTCTCTCTGCCCACCGCCGCGCCGACCCGTTCGATACATTCGTACAGATCGGCAAGTCGACTGGCGTCGAGCGCCAGCACGTCCGGATCGATGTCGAGGCCGGCCAGCGTCTCGGCGATCAGCGATTGGTCGACTGCACAGACGCCACAGACGCCCTGCGTGAGGACGAGGTCGGGGTCGACGGAGCGGAGCACCTCGGAATCGATCCGGTAGACGCCGCCGTCCTGAGTCGACGCTGTGACCTGTCGGTGCCGGTCGACGCTCGCGCCCGCGTCGACGCGCGAGACGTCGATGGTCGGCAGGTCGTCGACGGCTGGCGGGTAATCACACGAATGGGAGACTGCGACCGGTTCGACGCCCAGCGCGTAGAGGATCTCCGTTCCCGAGGGGGATGTCGAGACGACGTTCATTGGTCAGGTTTCACCCGCCCGAGGAGGGCGAGGGCCGACAGCGCGAGTGCGGCGACAGCGACTCCGAAGCCGGAGAGTTCGTCGTCCGTATCGGACGGGTCGGGCTCATCGCTCTCCTCGCCGTTGTCGTCGTCCACACTCTCTTCATCGCCTTCCTCGATTTCGTCGGTCTGTTCTTCGTCCTCGGCCGCCTCGAGGGCTTCCTCGTACGACTCCCCGTGGAACGCTTCGGCCATCGCAGTCACGCCGTGGACGACGCGGGGAGCGGGGCGATTGAGGTGGTTGATATCGACGATTATCACCTGGTCTTCCTGAACAGCCGTCGTCTGCTCGTAGCCATCGCCCTCCGGAATCTCGGGCGAGTTCGAGTTCAGGACGATCCAGTCGGGATCCGTATCGACCACGGTCTCCTGACTCAGCGGCTGATACTCCTCGATCCCTTCCTCGGCGGCGACGTTGGTCCCGCCGGCGGCCACGATCAGTTCGTCGATGAAGGTGTCCTGCCCGGCAGTGTAACCGAAGAAACTGTAGAGTACGTCCGGCGATTCCTCGTTCTCGACGGCGTCGGCGACTACGCCGAGTTCTTCGTCCATCCAGTCGGTCGTCTCCGCGGCACCCTCACAGTTGCCCGAGAGCCGACCGATGGTCTCGACGCTACTGTAGACGTCATCGAGCGATGCTGCAGAGTCGAAGCGATACACGGTCACGCCGAGTTCGCGGAGTTGGTCGACGGTCTCGTCGTCGCCCGAGCCCGGCGCAAACACGATGTCCGGTTCGAGGCCGACGACTGTCTCGGTGCTGACGGCCGCCTCTTCCTTGGAGATCGACTCGATCTCGTCGGTGTCGTTCAGGTTTTCGGCGAACTTGGTAACGCCGACCACCTGCTCTTTACCGCCGATCTCCCAGAGCGTCTGTGCGGCGCTCGGCCGGAGTGTCACGATCCGTTCCGGTTGTTCTTCCAGAGTCACTTCGGTTCCGGAGTCGTCTTCGACGGTCACCGGAAACGTACAGTCCGTGTCGGCCGACGCCGCATCCTGGCTAATCGGCGCTCCGACAGCGCCAGCAGGAGCCACGAGGCCGATCACCAGCAATGCAACGACGATTGATACGCGTATTTGCATCACCAGGAGCCTGCCGGCGGTGCAATAAATATTTAACTAATGCAAGTCCACTTGTTATTCGATGGCAACTGACGACGCTTCGGCCGGGACGGCACAGCGGGTGAGCGCGGTCGGCATCGGGCCGGGGAGCCCGCGGTATCTGACAGAAATCGCCCGACAGGAACTGGCGCGTGCCGACGTGATCGTCGGGTTCGAGAGCGTCGTCGGCTACGTCGAGGCGGTCATTGGCGGGGATGTGCTTACCTGTGGCTACGACGACGAGGCAGCAACGCTGGAACGGTTCGGCGAGCGGGTCAGAGAGGGCGAGCGCGGCGTCGCCGTCCTGATGGGCGATCCGAACGTCTCGGGCCATCAGTTTCTCGATTCGGTCCGGAACGTCGTCGACCGGCCTCTCAGGGTGATCCCGGGCATCTCCTGCATCCAGGTCGCCGCGAGCAGGGCCGTCGTCCCCTTCGAGGAGACGACGTTCGTCACGCTGCACAGGCGCGGACCGATCGAGTCGGAACTCGCTCGGATTGCCAGCGCAGTGGGTGACCGCCACCTGCTCGTCCTGCCCCGACCGTACGACTGCATGCCAGAGGACATCGCGGCATACCTACTCGGCGACGCCGCGCCGGGAGCGCGCGCCGCCCGGAGCCAACTGTCAGCGACGGTCTTCGAGCACCTCACCCACGACGAGGAGCGGGCCACTGAGACGATGCTCGGCGACCTCGCAGGCGGCGACCGGCCGGAAGACTCAGCCTTCTCGGATCTCTCAGTACTACTCGTGCGAGGTGATCATGAATGAAGGGGTTCGTCCTCGGCGGGACGGCCTCCGGCGTCGGCAAGACCGTCGCGACGCTCGCCACGATCCGGGCGCTGGAGCGGGCCGGCGAGACAGTACAGCCAGCCAAGGCCGGCCCGGACTTCATCGATCCGAGCCATCACGAGGCGGTCGCCGGTCGTCCCTCCCGGACGCTCGACCGCTGGCTTCAGGGCGAAGACGGGCTTCAGCGGAACTACTACCGACCGACAGCGGGAGGGGGTGATGCGCCCACGACCTGCGTCGTCGAGGGCGTGATGGGGCTGTACGACGGTGATTGCTCCTCGACGGCGATGGTCGCCGAGGCGCTCGACCTGCCCGTCGTGCTGGTAGTCGACGCCCAGGCGGGCATGGAAAGCGTCGCTGCGACGGCCTTTGGCTTCCGGCAGTACGCCGAGCAGGCCGGTCGCGATATGCAGGTCGCAGGAATCATCGCCCAGCGCGCTCACGGGGGGCGACACGAGGCGGGGATCCGCGACGCCCTCCCGGAGTCCATCGAGTATCTCGGTCGGATCCCGCCGAACGAGGATCTGGCAATCCCCGACCGACATCTCGGCCTGCAACTGGGCGAGGAGGCGGCCCTCCCGACCGAGGCGCTCGACGCCGCTGCGGAGACTCTACGGACGGATCGCCTACTCGATATCGCGCAGACGCCGCCGTGCCCCGAGCGAGGAGCATCGGTGAAGGCTGACAGCCGCGAGTCCACCGACGCTACGGTCGCCGTTGCGCGAGGGATGGCCTTCGCCTTTGCCTATCCAGCGACGCTCGAACGCCTCCGCGAGCGGAGCGAGGTGGTGCCCTTCTCGCCGACTGCTGGCGACGACCTGCCGCCCTGCGACGGCGTCTACCTCCCCGGCGGCTATCCTGAACTGCACGCCGAGGCGCTCGCGGAGAGCCAGGCGCTGTCGACGCTCGCCGAGCGGGCCATGGAGGGGCTTCCGATCCTCGGCGAGTGTGGCGGCCTGATAGCACTGTCCGAGTCGCTGACGACGACCGACGGCGAGCGCCACGAGATGGCTGGCGTCCTGCCGGCCGACGTGACGATGCACGACCGGTATCGGGCGCTCGACCACGTCGAACTGGCGGCCCGCGGCGACGCGCTGACTGCGGAGGCTGGCGAACGGCTTCGCGGCCACGAGTTCCACTACTCCAGCGCCGACGTCGCCGCCGACGCCCGGTTCGCGTTCGACGTCGTCCGCGGCGAGGGCATCCACGACGAGATGGACGGGCTGACGGAGTATCGAACGCTTGGGACGTACGCACATGTTCATCCCGAGAGCGGCGCATTCGACGCGTTTCTCGACGCACTCGACCCATGACAGAGAACACACAAACCGACGACAAGGCGGATAGTGCGGCAACTGAGGACGCGGTCGGCGGGCGGAGACCGACCGCTCAACCGATCGAGCCGAGCGATCCCGAGGAGTTCGGCCTCCTGCAGGTGTGGTGGGGCGATGGGAAAGGCAAGACCACTGCCGCGATGGGAATGGGGCTGCGCGCGGCGGGGCACGGCTACCGCGTCCACATGCTCCAGTTCATGAAAGGCGGCACCGACACCGTCGAGGACGTCCGGGGCGAGTACAACGCTATCGAGCACGTCCCGGGCTTTACGTACGAGAACGCCGGTCACTACGGCTGGCACGGCTTCGGCGCGGCGGGCGACGACCCGGACCACGAACAACGCGCACAGGCCGCTTTCGAGCGCGCCGAGGAACTCGTCGCCGCGGGAATCGACGGCGAGGACCTGCACATGCTGATCCTCGACGAAGTGCTGTACGCCGCCGACCGCGGGCTAGTAGAGCCAGAGCAGGTGCTCGCCCTCGTGGAGGACGCACCTGATGACCTAGAACTCGTGTTTACGGGTAGTCACGAAGAGCCGACGTATCTGCTCGACCACGCGGATCTCGTGACCGAGGTCCGGAAGGGGAAACACCCAATCGACGCCGGCCAGCCAGCACGGAAGGGCACCGAGTACTGAGCCGATGACTGCCACCGGCAACGATCCGCCCGCCGAAACGCCGACGCTACTCGTCGCGGGAACCGCGAGCCACGTCGGCAAGAGCACGGTAGCAGCGGGGATCTGCCGCCTGCTGTCGGACCGCGGGGTCGATGTCGCGCCGTTCAAAGCCCAGAACATGAGCAACAACGCTCGCGTCGTCCCACACCCGGAGTCCATCGAAGACGGTAGCGCGGGAAGCGGCGAAATCGGCGTCTCCCAGTACGTCCAGTGCCGGGCGGCGCGTCGCCCGCCGACGACCGACGTCAATCCGGTCCTGTTGAAACCCCGCGGCGACGGCGAGAGCCAGATCGTGCTCGACGGCGAGGCGGTCGGCCACTACGCGGCGGGCGAGTACTACGACGAGCACTGGGAGCGAGCGCGCGACTCGGCAGTCGACGCTCACCGTCGACTCGCTGCGGACGCCGACATCGTGGTCGCGGAGGGGGCCGGCGGGATGGGCGAGATCAATCTCCACCACAGGGATCTCGCGAACGTCGAGACGGCCCGCTTCACCGATGCGACCATCCTGCTCGTCGCCGATATCGAACGCGGCGGCGCGTTCGCCAGCCTCGTCGGGACGCTGACACTCATGCCCGACGACCTCCGCGAGCAGGTGGGTGGGGCCGTCATCACGAAGTTCCGCGGCGATCGATCGATCCTCGACCCCGGAATCGCGGAGTTCGAAGAGCGGACAGGCGTGCCCGTGCTCGGCGTGGTTCCCTACGACGATCCAGGCCTGCCCGCGGAGGACAGCGTCTCTTTACCCGCTCCCGGCGAGCGATCTGTCCGCGGCGCGGACGATGGCGTTCCCGACGATGGGGCAGTGACGGTCGCTGTCCCCCGGCTTCCGCGGATCTCGAACTTTACCGATCTGGAGCCACTGGCACGCGAACCGGGTGTCAGGGTGTCGTATTGGTCTCTCGATGCCTCCGTCCGGGACGCCGACGCACTGGTATTACCCGGTACAAAGAACACCGTCGACGATTTGCTTGCGCTTCGCGAGGCGGGATTCGACGAGGAGATCAGGCAGTTCGACGGTCCAATCGTCGGCCTCTGTGGCGGCTATCAGCTACTCGGCGAGCGGATTACGAACGCCGCTGTCGAGGGCACCGGCGAACAGACGACCGTCGAAGCGGTCGGGCTTTTGCCGGTCGAAACCGCGTTCTCACCCGAAAAGCGACTCGTACAGGTCAGCAAAGATATCGCTGGCGTCGGCCCGCTCGACGGGGCGACCGGGCGGGTCTCGGGCTACGAGATCCACATGGGGGAGACGGCGCTAACGGAAAGCACGGACCGGCCCTTCGCCGGGAGCGGCGCGGCCATCGAGCAGGTCCTGGGCACCTACCTTCACGGACTCTTCGAGAACGGGAACGCACGAGAGGCGTTCCTCGAATCGGTCTTCGAGGCGGCGGGGACGGACCGTCCGGACCGGGACGGTTCGGCTGGGAGCGCCTACAACCGAGCGGGAGCGCTGATCGACGAGCACGTGGCGCTCGACCGGCTTGATCCTATCCGGGTAACCGATAGGTAACCGCCCAGAGACCGCTATATGACGGGGTCTGTGTTCTGAAAGGTCGCAAGGTTTAGTAGGATACGCCGGCAGTATATCGTGTGGTCGTTCGCAGTTCCGTCACACGAGACGGCCACGCTCCGTATGCCGACAGTTCCCCACCGATTTCGCGGGTCACACGCCCGTGAAATCATCTCTTAAAATCGCTCAAAAAGCGACGCCATAGAACCGAGAGAGCCGTCAGTTCGCCAGTCGCGAGAACGCGAGCGTCCCGCTGATGTTCTTGATGTACACTTCGACCACATCGCCTTCCTCCGCGCCGGGGACGAAGATGGTGTACTTGCCTTTCTCGGCGACACCGTCGCCTTTGCGGCCTGTTCCAGTGATCTTGACCTCGTAGGTCTTGCCCTCCTCGACGGCGGCCGTCGAGACGTTCTGGGTTTTGTTGGAGCGCTTTGCGACCGGGCGGAACGCGCCACAGGCGTCACAGCGAAGCATCGGGGTGCGGTCCTCGCGGACGAGTCGCGTGTCCGGCAGGCCACATTCCGTACAGGAGACGTACTCGTCGGTGTATTTCGCAACTGCGGCGTCGAAGTCTCCGCCCGAGAAGCTACCGTTATATCGGCCGCGGCCCTCCTCGAAGGTCCCGCTGGTTCCGAGTTCGCGCTGGACGAACCGGTGAAGATGCTCGGGGTCGCGAGAGAGGGTATCTGCGATCTCTGAGAGGTTCGTAAATCGGGTGAACGCACCGTCTTTCTGGGCCGTCGCATCGGGGGTGGAGAGCCGCTCGTCGCTACCGCTAATATCGGGCGTCTCGGCGATGGCCCGATCCAGACTGTCTTCGTAATCCATGGTCGAAACCAGCGCGTCGAAACGTAAAGCGCGTTCGATACAGGGAACGACTGTGGGGCCTACAGCCGCCGGAAGGCGGAGTGAGGTGTGTTGACAGACCATCTGTTCATGCCGTCTCACGGGCATATCTCAAGGTTTTACTGTTTGCTTAGTAAAGAGGATGGCATGGGAGTCAACTACGCGGATCTGCACGATCCGAACGCGGAGTATACCATGCGGGAACTCTCCTCGGAGACGATGGGTGTGACGAATACGCGCGGCGGCGGGCGCGACGTCGAGATCACCGATGTTCAGACAACGATGATCGACGGGAACTTCCCGTGGACACTGGTCCGGATCTACACCGACGCCGGAATCGTCGGCACCGGCGAAGCCTACTGGGGCGCGGGCGTTCCAGAGCTTATCGAGCGGATGAAACCCTTCGTCGTCGGCGAGAACCCGCTGGACATCGATCGGCTCTACGAACACCTGATCCAGAAGATGTCCGGCGAAGGCTCGGTCGAGGGGATTACCGTCACCGCTATCGCCGGGATCGAGGTCGCGCTGCACGACCTCGCCGGCAAGATCCTCGACGTACCGGCGTACCAGCTACTGGGGGGCAAGTACCGCGACGAGATGCGGGTCTACTGTGACTGCCACACCGAATCGGAAGCCGACCCCGAAGCCTGCGCCGACGAGGCCGAACGCGTCGTCGACGAACTCGGCTACGACGCCCTGAAGTTCGATCTCGACGTCCCGAGTGGGTTGGAGAAAGACCGCGCGAACCGACACCTTCGCCCCGGCGAGATCCGCCACAAGGCCGAGATCGTCGAGAAAGTCACCGAGCGCGTCAAGGACAAGGCCGACGTGGCCTTCGACTGCCACTGGACGTTCTCGGGTGGCTCGGCGAAACGGCTCGCCGACGCCATCGAGGAGTACGACGTCTGGTGGCTCGAAGACCCCGTCCCGCCGGAGAACCTCGAAGTGCAAGAGGAGGTCACCAAGTCCACCGTGACGCCGATCGCCGTCGGCGAGAACCGCTACCGCGCCACCGAGGAGCGACGCCTGATCGAGAACCAGGCCGTCGACATGATCGCCCCCGATATGCCGAAAGTCGGCGGCATGCGCGAGACGCGCAAGGTCGCGGACGTCGCCAACCAGTACTACATCCCGGTCGCGATGCACAACGTCTCCTCGCCGGTCGCGACGATGGCGAGCGCACACGTCGGTGCATCGATCCCCAACTCGCTGGCCGTCGAGTACCACTCCTACGAACTCGGCTGGTGGGAGGACCTCGTCGAGGAAGACGTCATCGAGGACGGCTACATCGAGATTCCGGAAGAACCCGGCATCGGTGTCACGCTCGACATGGACGTCGTCGAGGAGAAGAAGGTCGAAGGGGAGACGGTGTTTGACGAGGCCTGAGCCTCGTCGGGTTCGTGGAGCTTCGCTCCACGGTATTCGATCCGGCGTAAGACGGATCGTGCTCGGAAATCTTCGATTTCCGGTGTTTGACGAGGCCTGAGCCTCGTCGGGTTCGTGGAGCTTCGCTCCACGGTATTCGATCCGGCGTAAGACGGATCGTGCTCGGAAATCTTCGATTTCCGGTGTTTGACGAGGCCTGAGCCTCGTCAGGCCAGCAAACGCAGAGCGTTTGCGCTGTTTGACGAGGCCTAGCCGAAGTCAAACTCGCCGGACGCGGTTTGTCCGGCGGTGTTCGATCCGGCGTAAGGCGGATCGTGCTCGGAAATCTTCGATTTCCGGTGTTCGACGAGGCGTAAGCCTCGGCGGGTTCGTGGAGCTTTGCTCCACGGTGTTCGATCCGGCGTAAGACGGATCGCGCTCGGAAAGATGCGTCAGCGAAGGTGTGGGTTCGTCAAGTGACACAGTATCAGCGGAACCCCACGGCTTTAGCCCTGTCTCTTACCCACAAATCGAGTCGCTGCCGAGGTCAATAAACCCGATCGAAACCTCGATATCTACAGATGTAACACTCCTATGGAACGATTTTGCTAATCTCGTTTACCACATTCAGCACCCCCCACCGCCGAGATCATCGCCCGGATCACTCCTCACCTCGATCTTCCGATTGCAGATTGGGGTCGAAAGCGTCTGAAACGTCTGTTTGTGACTCCGTGAACTTATGGGTAAGAGACAGGGCTTTAGTCGTGGGTCCAAGCGGTAGGCAAAGTTACACAAACCACGTGACTTACTCAGGCCGTGATTCCCACGTTACTCCGACTCGTCGACAACCCACCATACGACAGCCCGAGCGCCAACGTTCAGCTTTCCAACACACCCCTTGTCATGCAACTTCCGTAACCGATAATACACAGCTTTCGATGTCACAGGCAACTCCTCAGCCACAAGACCCGCCGTTAACACGGGAGTCTCAGCGTCCTCTAACACTGCAAGTACGTCCTCATCCGTGACTTTGGATTCAAACTCACCGCTGCTCTTCCGTCCTTGGTCAGTCATTGCGGATACGTACGGTTCAAGCCGTGTTATTCGTTTCCTCGTAGATAACCGGAACCTTCATATCCGTTTACTACATAGTAAGCGATAGATGACGCGTTGTGATACGTTCGAGGTGAGACCGCTCTCGCACCGCGACGAGCTGCTCCTCCTCGAACTCCTCGACGCGTCAGCAGCCTGTAACAACCAGGTCAACTACGACCGCCGACAAACACTCTTCAATACGCAAAACGACGCGGATTCCCGTGTCCCAGTCAGCGAATTGAAGTCCACGGTGAAACACGCGGTCACCCAAGAGCAATACCGCCAACAGTATATCCAGCGGCTCAGTTCCAGCACGCCCCAGCAACTCGTCCAGAAGAACTGGGAGCCGTGGAAAGCGTACTTCGCCGTCCTCTCAAAATACCGAGACCCTACTAACAACAAGGTCACGGACAGGCCCAATCCACCCGGTTACTGGAAAGAAAACGGCAACCGCACGCCGCGAACCGTCATCCGCAACGACCAGTACACCCTTGAACTCGGCGACCGCAGCCGACTCGGAATACCCGTGGGAAAAGAACTGAAAGAGAAATACGGGCTTGGATACCACGAACGGTTGCGCTTGGAGGTTGCAGGACAACCCCGTTGGACGGGCAAGCAGGGTCGCCTAGAGATCGTGTACGACAGAGACACCGAAACGTTCACTGCATATCGAACCGTCGGCGACGAGGACAACTCTCCACGCCGACGAGACTCTATTGAACCATCACTGGCCACTACTGGCAGCGGCGAAGAGGTAGTGGCAGCGGTGGACATCGGTGCGAACAACCTCGCCGCCGTCACGACCAGTCAAGGGGACCACCGTCTGTACCACGGGAGGCCCGCATTCCACACGTTCCACACTCACACCAAACAAATCGCCGAGTTACAATCACTACTTGGAGACGGCGACTGGTCAAGCAAACAGATTCGGCGTGTCTACCACAAGCGCGGTGAACAACGCAACCACGCCATGGACGCGTTGATTCGAGATCTCGGCGAGTGGCTCGCCGAGCTAGGTGTTACAGAACTCATCGTCGGCGCGTTAAGCGATGTGAGGGAGAAACACTGGTCCGCCACTATTAACGAGAAGACGGACCTGTTCTGGGCTCACGGACGCTTCCGACGACGACTCGGCGAAGTGCTGGAGTTCGAGTACGGCATACCCGTCACCGAGAAGTCAGAGGCTGGTACGTCGTCTCAGTGCCCAGCGTGTGAGAGTGAGGATGTGCATCGGCGTGGTGATTTACTTCAATGCCACTCGTGTGGACGTGAGGGTCATTCGGATGTTGCAGGATCGGCGAATTTCCTGCGGAAACACGCTGGTGAGAGTATAGAGCTTCAACCAAGTGGGTCGATGGCTCGGCCCGCGGCCGCCCGAGAGAACACGACGGCGGATGGACATCACAGTCAGGTACCATGCCTTGAGTGGGACGACTATGAGTGGACGGTGAAACACTCTGGTCTTTCGACCAAAGAGGCACCCGCGAACCAGAGTACCAGTAGCGAGACTGGGAACGTTGCCCCCGGTGTTTCAGACGACTGAATCACGCGTCAGCGGAGGGGAAGCCCACGAGTTTGCTCGTGGGAGGACGTCACCGACATCTACCACAGTACGGGGCTGGGTCTCTGGCTCGTCGACTGGGCGGTCGACCTCTCAGATGGCCATATTTCGTTCGAGCGGACGGACTCCGGCAATGCGATCAGCCTTCGATTACGGCGGGCGGAAAGCGCCTGAGTTCACGCCGGTGTCGGATCGATTCGCCCCCCGAGATAGACGAGCGAACCGATGAGGAGGACGATACCGACCGGCAACAACCACGTCAGTGCGGTCAGCAACAGACCGCTGGCCTGAATCCCGAGGACGAGTAACACGACTGGCGCACAGCAGGCACTCCCCGAGAGCAGTGCGGGAACCGACGCCAGAACGCCGGAAGTCGCCCCGAGACCACAGGATCGCGGCTGCGTGACGGCGAGGTAACTCATCGCGATATTGATACCGACTAGCACTGCGAGACCGACGCCCAGAAGCGTGTTCAGCGGCGAGAACAGCAGTCGGAGGGGTTCGAGATCGACGATAGCGATCGCCTCGAACGACACTGGCCCGGTCCGACCGAGCATGTGCGTCAGCGGGTCCGCGACTGGCATAGCCACGCCCACGCCGACGCCCTCCCTGACGACCAGATCACCAATCGCATACAGGTAGCCGAGCAGATACGCGACACCCACGGCAACAGCGAGAAGGAGCGGGCCCGGCCGGGTGAGCGCCGCCCGCATCGCAGTAGCGGTCCGCGAAAGTCTTCTGCCGATCACTGGTCGTACACCTCCGTATCGGGATAGATAGCCGACCATGCGAACCACATCGCGTCGAGGCGGAGGACCCGGTCCAGCGGGAGTTCGTCCGGCGCGTACGTGGTTCCGTCTACCTGTAGTTCACCGTCAGCATACTCGACCGAGCGCCCGTCCGGGTTCGCGTAGACGTAGCCGGTGTCCAGGCGTGGATCGTAGACCGCAAGATAGCCCTGGCCATCGACGACCGGTTCCACTACAGATTCCTCTCGCAGGACGGACTTTTTGATCGCGAGGGGGCCGTCCGGCGTCCGTGCACAGATGAACACGGCCTTTGCCTGATGCCGGTCGTCGTCGACGAGCGGCGCGAACAGGGGCGAACCGTCCTCGTAGTAGCCGGTTCGGGGGTTGTACCCCCCGTTGTACGGATCGGCCCCGTAGTCCCGGACGTGTCCAGTGTCTTCGGTGAGTACCTGCGTCTCGGGATACTGTTCGCGCCACTGCCCCCACGTCGTCCATGTCACGGGGAACTCCTGCAGGGAGTGGCCGGTGTGAACGCCGTCGATCGCAACGGCCGGCACCTGCGGCCACCAACTATCCGACTCGCGGTCGTATATGATCAGATTGCTGTTGACCAGTCGTCCGGAGACGCCGAACTCGGTATCCCCGCGATAGAACCCCTGTGCCGTGCCGGTGAGGGGACAGTAGGTAACACTGATCTGCTCGCCGCCGGCCTCGGTGTTGACTATCTCGTGGTAGACCAGGACCTGTCGGGGGTAGGCCCGTGCATCGCCATCGATTTCGACGCCGAAGACTATCTCGTCGTCGTCGGGCGCGTCTCCGCCACCAGCCTCGGTGTATACGGGATCGTCGATCGACGGGATCCCGTCTCTCGGGACGCCGCCGCTGACCACTTGATCCAGTAGCTCTTCGGCCGAATGGCCCATACTGATCGGTGCTTCTGCCGTCGGTGGATCGTCCGGCGGTTCCTCGTCGCCGTTGTTCGGATCGCTGTCCCCATTACCCGTCCCTGAATCCTGGTCTAGGCAACCGGAGACCGCAATCAGGGCTCCTGCCGCGAGGGCCCGCCGTCGTGTGAGACCAGGTCGCATACACCATAGTTAGACGTTCATCATTATGAACCGTCTCCGCGCGTGCGTCAGCGATGCATATCCGACCGGTCGCTCGCCAAGCCGTCGGACTCGAGTGCCGAGATAGAGTCGGTGTAGTCGTCGTGTGCGACGCGGATCACGTACTCCGCGACCATCTCGGCGTGCTCGCAGTCGTCGCCGGTACAGCGAGTTTCGAGCAGCGACAGTCCCTGTTCGAGCGTCTCCTCGGTCTCGGTCCGCAGGTCGCGGAACAACTGCTCGCGCTCGGCGTCGAAGAACTCGATCAGCCGTGCGTGGGTCCGGAGGCTAACGACCGACCGGCCGACCATCCCCGCGGCGACGCGCTGGATCGTCGCCTTCTGACCGCGGAGATAGGCGTGTAGCGGGCCGCCATCGGCCGGTTCGAACGACGCCGGTAGCTCCGCGGCCACCTGCTCGTAGTGCCGTCGCTCCTGCTCGGCCGTCGACTCGAACACCTCCCGAGCCTCGTCGTCGGGTTCGTCGGCCGCCCACTCGTCGAACGTTCGACGTGCGGAGTACTCGCTGTTGGCCGCCGCTTCGAGTAGCGATTGCTCGTCGACGTCGCCGCCGCTCAGCGCGAGCAGGAGGTCGGGCGAGCCCAGTTCGTCCAGTCGCTCCGCGTGCTCTCGTTCGAGCCGGTCCCGAAACGTCGTCCCGTCCATACGCTCGGCTATGGTGTGGGACCGTTTGAACGTTCGTGACCGCCCTAGGGTTTTGCCAGTGGAGCCTGATCTGCCGGTATGGAGGACCTGATGGTCCGTGATGCGGTTCTCGGGGATGTCCAGAGCATCACCCGCGTCGCCGAGGCGGGATGGGTAAGCGCGTACCAGGACGTGCTCGCAGAAACGACCATCGAGGCGGCGCTGGCGGAGTGGTACAGTCCGACGCTCACTCGCGAGCGCATCGAGGACGACGCCGTGACCTACCTGATCGCCGAGCAGGACGACACCGTAGTCGGGTACGCGAGCGGCGCTGCGGCCGACAACTCTGTCGTCGATCTCGGTTCGATATACGTCACGCCGGACCGCTGGGGGGAGGGGATCGGGACGGCGCTGCTCGACACGTTCGAGACGCGCTGGTCGACCCGCGGATACGACGCCGTCCAACTGCTCGTGCTCGCGGACAACGAGGTCGGCCAGTCGTTCTACCGTGCCCAGGGCTACGAGGCTGTCGGGGAGCGAGAAACGGAGCTGTTCGGGGAGACGGTCAGGGAACGTCGCTATCGCAAAGAACTGGGATCGGGGCGGCGGTAGTCGTCAGTAGAACTCGCGGACGAGGTCCATCGCATCGTCGGGTGCGCCGTCCGGAATCTCCGATTTGTTCGCCTCGACGGCGTGGCGCTCGTGATACGGCACCGAGTCTTCGTCCTGATAGAGGACGCCCATATACTCCTTGTCGCCGTCCATTACGGCCTCTTTCGCTTGTTCACGGTCCGTCGGATCGTAGTCGTCGTCCTCGGCGACGTCGACCAGCGAGCCACGGAAGTAGTCGTAGGTGTCCACGTCGTTGAACGTCACGCAGGGGCTGAAGACGTTGACGAAGCCGAAGCCGTCGTGCTCGACGGCCTTCTGAACGATTTCGGCGTGTCGGAGTGCGTCGGAGCTAAAGGACTGGGCGATGAAGGTGGCGCCCGACGCCATCGCCAGCGCGAGCGGATTGACTGGCGGCTGTTTCGGTCCCTCGGGGGTCGTCGACGTCTCGAAGTCCTCGCGGCTGGTCGGCGAGGCCTGTCCTTTGGTCAGCCCGTAGATGCGGTTGTCCATCACGATATAGCTCATGTCGACGTTCCGACGAACGGCGTGGACGAAGTGTCCGGCACCGATGGAGTAGCCGTCGCCGTCTCCTCCTGCGACCATCACTTCGAGGTCGGGGTTGGCGAGTTTGACGCCGGTCCCGACCGGGAGTGCGCGACCGTGGACGCCATGGAGCGCGTAGCTGTGCATGTACGTCCCGATTTTGCCGGAACAGCCGATCCCGGCCACGATGAACGTGTTGTCCGGGTCGTTGCCGGTGTTGGCCAGCGCTTTCATCATGCCGTTCATCGTGCCGAAGTCCCCGCATCCGGGGCACCAGGTCGGCTGTTTGTCGGATTTGAAGTCTGTGAATCGAACGTCGGAACTCATGCTGTTACCTCCGTGTCGGCGGCGATTGCAGCCTCGATCTCTTCCGCGAGTTTGTTGGCCTTGAATCGTACGCCAGTGTATTTGTTGATCCGTTTCACTCTGGAGAGGACGTCGTGCTCGATCAGATCGGCGAACTGGCCGGTCTTGTTACACTCGACGACGATGACGTCGTCGGCGTCCTCGACGGCGGGCGTGAGATCGGGTCGCGGGAAGAGGTACGGTACAGAGAGCACCCGGACGTCGATCCCCCTGTCGTCGAGGATGTCGAGAGCTTCGACGAGGGCACCCTCGTTCGATCCCCACGAAATGACGAGCGAGTCGGCGTCCGCGTCGCCGAACTCGCGGTAGTCGAACGCCTCGCGTTCGCGGGCCGTCTCGACTTTTCGCTGGCGCTTGTCGACCTGCGTGACGCGCATGTCCGTGCTCTCGGTTCGGCGACCGAGTTCGTCGTGTTCGAGGCCGGTCGACATGTGTGCGCCCTCGGCCGTGCCGGGGAACGCACGCGGACTGATCCCGTCCTCGGCGTCGGCATGGGTCCGGAACCGACCCTTCGAGTCGAGCCAGTCGTCGATTTCGTCCTCGTCGACGACCTTTCCGCGGTCGATCTCGACCTCGTCCATGTCGAACTCGGACGGGTCGAACGTCTCCTCGGTGACCGCAAGCGCGAGGTCCGAGACCAGATACACCGGTAGCTGGTACTTCTCTGCGAGGTTGAACGCCTCGATAGTCCGGTGGAAACACTCGGAAATCGTCGTCGGGGCGACGACAAACCGTGGCACTTCGCCGTGCCCGCCGTACAGAGTCATGTTGAGGTCACCCTGCTCCTGTTTGGTCGGCATCCCCGTCGAGGGGCCCGACCGCATCACGTCACAGATGACCAGCGGCGTCTCGCTGGTCGCCGCAAGCCCGAACGTCTCGGACATTAGGTCGATCCCCGGACCGGAGGTCGCCGTCATCGAGCGGGCACCGGCGCGTGCCGCGCCGAGCGCCATGTTGATGGCCGAGAGTTCGTCCTCGGCCTGGATGACGTGACCGCCGTACTGCTCGATCCGGCCGATCAGGTACTGCATCACGTCGGTCGCGGGCGTGATCGGATAGCCAGCGTAGAACCGACAGCCAGCCGCGATTGCACCCATGCCGATCGCCTGGTCGCCGTTGAGCAGGACGTAGTCGTTGTCGGTCGTCTCCAGTTCGTAGTCGAACTCGCCGTAGTTCTCCTTGACGTGATCCCGACCGAGTCGGGCGGCGTCCTTGTTGTTTTCGACGATCTTCGATCCCTTGTCCCCGAACCGCTTTTCGAGGGACTCATCGAGGTTTTGGATCGGGAACGAGGCGATTTCGCAGGCGGCCCCGAGCGCCACGGTGTTCGCCATGATTGCGCCGCCTGCCTCCTCGGCCAGCGTTTTGAGCGGAACGCTCACACCGGTGATCGCTTCCGGGATCTCCGCGTCCCACGAGCGCTCGCCGTCGTAGATGATGACGCTATCCTCGTGGAGTTCGTCCAGGTTCTCATCGATTGTGCGCTGTGTCAGCGCTACCAACAGATCCAACCGATCGACGACACTCTGGACCTTCTCGGTCGACGTTCGGATCTTGTAGGCGGTGTACCCACCGCGAATGCGGGATGCGAAGTCTTTGGAGGTAAAGACGTGCCGTCCCGCACGCGACAGCGCCTGAGCGAAGATCTTTCCGGTAGAGTCGATCCCGTCACCGGCTTCGCCGCCGATCGCCCAGTTTAGATCTGATGGCATGTATTGGTCAGCGGGTTATCTTCGACACGTCAAAAGCCTTCTGAAATACCTACCTGAAAGTTTGTATAAAACCCCGAAGCGAGTTTCTTCCCGTTCATTTTGGCGGTATAACGGAACGAGAGTCTTCGGACTCTGCCTGGATCGAGCGGGTTACGAACGCAACCCCTTAGGGAGCCAGCAGCCTACTCTACTGCATGGACGAGACCGAGGTAACGGTTCGCGCGGTGGCGACTGTCGGACCGGGCACGATTACCCTAGAGCTAGAAACGCCCGCCGATTTCGATGCGAAACCCGGCCAGTTCGTCAGATTGCATGCAACGGTCGACGGCGAGGAGATCGCCCGCTACTACACCCTCTCGTCGCCCGACATCGAGGAGACCTTCGAGATCACCGTCGGCGTCGATCCCGAGGGCGATCTCTCTCCCTGGCTGGCCGACCGCGAATCCGGCGACACCGTGACGATCGAAGGCCCGTTCGGCAACGTCGCCTACGACGAGGGCGACGTTGCCGTCCTCGCTGGCGGCCCCGGCGTCGGGCCGGCAGTCGGCGTCGCCGAGGCGGCCGTCGCGGAGGGCTCCGAAGCTACAATCGTCTATCAGGACGATGCACCCGCCCACGAACAGCGCCTGGACGCGCTTGTCGACTCCGGTGCAACCGTTCGGATCGTCGAGAACAAACAGGGCCTTACCGACGCCGTCAGGGAGGTCGTCGACGATGGTCAGATCTACGTCTTCGGCTTTCAGACGTTCGTCGAGGACGCCCGTGACGCCGTCGAGGCCGGCGGCGGTGACTTCTCCGAGGCGGAAGTCGAATCGTTCGGGTAGCCGGACAACCGACTCTTCGTGAGTCGATAGTACTCTCCTGCCGTTCGGTTGTCTCCGCCCGTTCGTAGTCGTGGCTATGAGTGTCTCTGTTCGCCTTTCGGTCATCGTCGAGCGGACGATTCTAAATCGCTGGTAGTGGTCTTCGTCGTATAACTAAAAAGTTCGCTTCGCTCACGTTTTCAGACACAGGCACTCCGATGGAGTGTCTGGCCTCTGCTCACTGTGTTTGCGGAGACACCGGGAGAGTTCACTTCGTTCGCCTCCCGAGCTGACGAGAGCGATTCGTCGTGTTACTCCTCGTCGGTCTCGTCCACGTCTTCGAAGTCGGCGTCGACGAACTCGTCTCCCTCGGCGTCAGGACCGGGCCCTGCAGCGCCGCCGGGGCCGCCCGCCGCCGCACCGCCCATGCCGCCTGCGCCTGCTGCGCCGGCCTGGGCTTCCTGCTGGTACATCTGTTTGCCTATCTCCTGGAGCGCGTCGCTGAGGCTCTCGGTGGCCTCCTCGTACTCCTCTTTGCCGGCGTCCTCGTCTTCGAGCGTCGCTTCGACGTTTTCGATTTCGGCCTCGATATCCTCGATCAGGGCCTCGTCGAGTTCCTCCTCGTTCTCCTCGAGCAGCGTGTCCGCTCGCTGGATGGACTCCTCGGCAGCGTTGCGCGCTTCGATGCGCTCGCGACGTTCCTGATCTTCTTCGGCGTGCTGTTGGGCTTCCTGCTGCATCTCCTCGATCTGGTCGTCGGAGAGGCCAGCGCCGCCTTCGATGGTGATCTCCTCGGCGTTGCCGGAGCCTTTGTCCTCGGCCTGCACGTTGACGATGCCGTTCTCGTCGATGCTGAAGCCGACCTCGATCTGGGGCGTTCCGGCCGGTGCCGGCGGGATGCCGGTGAGGTGGAACTCGCCGAGCATCTCGTTTTCGTTAGCAATCTCTCGCTCGCCCTGGAAGACCCGGACCTGCACGGAGGTCTGGTTGGCCGCGGCCGTGGTGAAGATCTTCGACTCCTCGGTCGGGATGGTCGTGTTCTTCTCGATGAGTCGCTCGAAGAGGCCGCCTTTGACCTCGATACCGAGCGAGAGCGGCGTCACGTCGAGCAGCACGATGTCGTCGACCTCGCCGCCGAGCACGCCACCCTGGATCGCCGCACCGAGTGCGACGGCTTCGTCCGGGTTGACGTTCTTTTTCGGCTCCTTGCCGGTCATCTCCTCGACTTTCTCCTGGACCTGTGGCATCCGCGTCGAGCCACCGACCATCAGCACTTCGTCGATGTCGTCTTTGGATTTGCCGGCGTCTTCGAGCGCCTGTTCGGTCGGTGCGACAGTCCGCTCGATCAGGTCGGCCGTGAGCGACTCGAATTTCGCACGCGTCAGGCTCTCTTCGAGGTGGATCGGACCGTCGTCGGTCGCGGTGACGAAGGGCAGATTGATCTCCGTCTCTTTGCGCGAGGAGAGTTCGATCTTGGCTTCCTCGGCGGCGTCTTTCAGTCGCTGGAGGGCCTGTCGGTCGTCGGTAAGATCGACGCCGTGTTCGTTCTCGAAGTTCTCCGCGAGCCAGTCGATGATCGCGTGGTCCCAGTCGTCGCCACCGAGGTCGTTGTCCCCGTTCGTGGCGACGACCTCGTAGACACCGCCTCCGAGGTCGAGAATCGAAACGTCGAACGTCCCGCCACCGAGGTCGTAGACGAGGACCGTCTGGTCCTGGTCTTCGTCGATCCCGTAGGCCATCGACGCGGCGGTCGGTTCGTTGACGATCCGCTCGACTTCGAAGCCGGCGATCTCGCCGGCGTCTTTCGTCGCCTGGCGCTGTCGATCACTGAAATAGGCAGGGACCGTGATGACTGCCTTCTCCAGTTCCTCGCCGAGATACTCCTCGGCATCGTGTTTGATCTTCTGGAGGATCATCGCCGAGACCTGCTCGGGCGTATACTCTTCGTCGTCGATCTGGACGGTATAGTCCTCGTCGCCCATGTGGCGCTTGATCGACTCGATCGTCCGGTCCGGATTCTGGATCGCCTGGTTCTTCGCCGGTTTGCCGACGAGCCGCTCGCCGTCTTCGGTAAAGGAGACGGCAGAGGGCGTCGTCCGCTCCCCTTCGCCGTTTACGATGATCTCGGGGTCACCACCTTCCATAACAGCGAACGCGCTGTTCGTCGTACCAAGGTCGATACCGAGAATCTTGTTACTGGCCATCTTGCAAGAGGATTGTAGACTGTTCCGTATAAACCTTTCTACACAGCGACAAACGCACGAATTAAAATCCGGGGAAGCGGTCGCTACGCAACTTATTTCGGTCGCCGTGTAGCGGTGCTTTTAATCAGAGACCGTGGTATTCTCTCGATCAAACACGTTTGGTTCGAGGGTCCCGAACTACTCCTCGTTCGCCGCGACGTCCGCGTCCCGTTCGTGTTCGTCTTCCGGTTTCTCGTCGCCGTCTCCTTCCTCCTCCGCTTCGTCAGTGTCCTCGGCTTCAGTATCGTCTTCTTCGACTTGGTCGTTATCAGCCTTTTCCTCGTCGGGTTCGGCTTCGGCATCCTCGGCCTCCTCGTCCTCCCTGTCGTCGACTTCGGCAGCATCCTCGCTGGACTCCTCAGTTTCAGGTTCGGCCTCACTTTCGTCCGCGACCGCCTCGACGGCTTCAGCGTCTTCATCTTCGTCTACGGTCGCTTCGACCTCTTCGTCGTCCTCCTCTCCGCTGTCCGCGTCAACCTCGACGTCTTCGATGGCCTCGTCCTCACCTTCGCTCTCTTCAGGGACCTCTTCGCCGGCCTCGGTGTCCGCGTCGGCCTCCTCCTCGTCGTCCTCGCTTTCCTCGACCGGGGCTACACCCGTGCTGACGGTGACCTGGGCCGACTGGAGCAGTTTGTCCGCGATCTCGTAGCCGGGACGGTACAGATCCGCGACTGTCCCCTCCGGTTCGTCGCTGTCGACGCGCATCATCACCTCGTGTTTGTTGGGGTCGACCTCCGCACCCGCTTCCGGTTCGACCGGCGCGACGTTCTCGTCTTCGAGGATCCGATCGAAGCTCTTGAGCGTCATCTCGACGCCCTCGCGGATACTCTCGACGTCGTCGTGGTCCTGGTCGACCGCCCGGAGCAGGTTGTCCCGGACCTCGACGAGTCGCTCGACGACGTCTTCGGCCGCTCGCTCTTTGATCCGCTCTTTCTCCCGTTCCTGACGTTTCTTGTAGTTCTGGAACTCCGCCTGTTTCTTCTGGAGTTTCTCCTCAAGCGTCTCGATTTTCGCGTCCCGTTCTTCGAGCTCCGACTGCACCGTTTCGAGTTCGGATTCGGTCTCCGCTAGATCGTCCCGTACCGCCTCGAGGGTCTCTTCGAGGTCGGCGACCGCGCCGTTGAGTTCGATTGCGATCTCGGCCAGTGATTTCACTTCCTGGCCTAGCTCCGGATCGCGTTCTGCGACCTGTGCGACCAAGTCCTCGCGGATCTCCATATCGATGTCCGCATCCGGGTCCGGCGCTTCGGCCTCGGCTCCCTCGTCTTCGGTCATGCCCGGTACAAGCCGTCCGGCAAGTATAAGCGTTCAGGAAACCGCTCGCGGCAAGGGGTGTCTCCGGAACCGTTTTTCCGTTCCCCGCCCCTACGCAGTGACGTGACGACGAGGCTCAGTTTCGAGGACGGGACGCTTCGGCTCACCGGCGAGGACGTCGGCGACCTGCCGGACGTCGAGTTCGATCCGCGCTCGGAGAGCTATCGTGCACCAGCCCATCGGTACGCGACCCTCCGTGACGCCCTCGACAAGCGAAGCGAGGAGGTCGTGGACGACGTGCTGGATCTCCAGTCCGTGCCGTCGCTCACATCGAGCTATCAGCTCCGCGAGTACCAGCGCGACGCGCTCGACGCCTGGCAGGCCGCCGACCGCCGTGGCGTCCTCGAACTCCCGACCGGGAGCGGCAAGACCGTCATCGGCGTCGCCGCCATCGCGGCGCTGTCGACGCCGACGCTCGTCGTCGTTCCGACCATCGACCTGCTCGAACAGTGGCGTGCCGAACTGGACGAGGAGTTCGGCAACGATATCGACCTCGGACAGCTCGGCGGCGGCGTCCAGCAGGTCGGCCCGCTGACGATTGCTACCTACGACTCGGCGTATCTCCGGGCCGCCGCGCTCGGGGACCGGTTCGGCCTGGTGGTGTTCGACGAGGTCCACCACCTGGGCGGCGAGGGGTTCCGACAGATCGCCCGGTTGCTCGCCGCACCCGCTCGACTCGGTCTCACGGCGACCTTCGAGCGACCGGACGACGCCCACGAGGTCGTCGAGGAACTGGTCGGAGAGGTCGTTTACTCGCTGGTACCGGACGATCTGGCTGGCGAACATCTCTCCGCCTACGAGGTCAAGCGCCGCTCTGTCTCCCTCACTGACGAGGAGCGCGCGGAGTACGACGAGCAACAGGGAACGTTCACCGACTACCTCGCGCGCTCGAACATCCAGTTACGCAGCGGAAGCGATTATCAGGAACTCGTCAAGCGGTCGGGACGCGACCCCGAGGCCAGAGACGCGCTCCTCGCGAAGCAACGTGCCCGCGAGATCATGATGAGTAGCGATGCCAAGGTCGACGCCCTCGCCGACATCCTCGACCGCCATCGCGGCGAGCGCACCATCGTCTTCACCGCCCACAACGACTTCGCCTATCGGATCGCCGACCGGTTCCTGATCCCGCCGATCACGCACCGAACCTCGACGAGTGAGCGCCGGGAGATTCTCGATCGGTTCCGCGCGGGCGAGTACACACGCGTCGTCACGTCGAACGTGCTGGACGAGGGAATCGACGTCCCCGACGCCAGCGTCGCGGTCGTCCTCTCGGGGAGCGGGAGCGAACGCGAGTTCACGCAGCGACTCGGCCGGATCCTCCGTCCGAGCGAGGAGACCGACCGCGCCCTCCTGTACGAAGTCGTTGCCCGTGACACCGCCGAAGAGGGCGTGTCGAACCGCCGGCGGTGACGGTTCAGCCCCGCCTGGGCGGTTAGCTATTTCCGATCACATGTGGTTAGTTAACATGATGGCTACGGAGCACACTGACGCACTCGAACCGCTCGATATGTGGATCGACGTTGGCGGGCGGCACCTCCACTACGTTACGGCCGGTAGCGGCGCAACTCCGGTCGTGTTACTTCACGGCGGCATCATCGATGCCGCCACGCTCTCGTGGGGCGGCTCGATTGCCCCGTTCGCCGACGATCAACGAGTTATCGCACTCGACCTGCCGGGCTACGGTAGCAGTAGCCGTCCGGACGCGGAGTACACGACAGCATATCATACCGAGGTTCTCGGGGACTTCCTCGACGCCCTGAACCTTTCCTCGATCAGTCTCGTCGGCGTCTCGATGGGGGGCGGGATTGCGCTCCGATACGCGTTACATAACCAGTCTCGCGTCAAGAGTCTCGTTCTCGTCGACAGTCACGGACTCGGTCGACAGCTCCCCAACGGCTATCTTACGTACGTCCTGTCGCGGCTTCCGAAACTGAACGAGCTATCGATCTCGCTCCTCAAACGAAACCGTCGGCTTGCAAAACTCGCCCTTTCGGGGATTGTCCACGACCCGGATACGCTGTCCCGGTCGGTCGTCGACGAGTTCTACCGCCTCCTGCAGCGGCCGGATGCGGGGCGGGCATACCGGCGCTGGCGAGCATGTGAAGTCGAACGGGGCGGTTTCCGGACCGACTTCTCGGATCGGCTTGAGGATCTGGAGGTCCCGACTCTGCTCGTCCACGGCACCGAGGACCCCATCTTCCCGGTCAGGTGGTCGCGCCGAGCGGCGGACCGGATCCCCGAAGCCAGCCTCGAAATCCGCCCGGAGTGTGGGCACTGGCCCCAGCGCGAGCAAACCACCGCGTTCAACGAGCGAGCGATGGAGTTTCTGGTCCGGTACGGTCAGTGATCGACGCGAGAGAACGCCGTCTCGAATGGGTTTTTATCGCCACCCACCGTAGCCCGCATCGTGCTGACGAAGGAACTGCTCCGCGTCTCCCGGGCCGGTGGGGGCTACCATCCACAGTTTGCCAGACGGGAGCACCGCCCGCTGGCGGCGAAACTACTCGGCACCTATCAGGGCCACGTCGGTCACACGGCCGGCGAACTCGAGGATGCACTCACTACACTGGAACGCGATGCGGAGGATTTCAAACTCGTTCGGGGGGTCGCCAAACTGCTAGAGCACGATGCGACCTTCGAGACGCAAGCGCCAGTGGACCCGGAGCGGGCGCGACGGAGCGCCTTCGAGACCGCAGAATCCGTGGGCGTCGTCCGGCCGGAAGAGCGTGCGGAGGCTATCGAGCAAGCGTCGACCGGTCTCGCAGTTCCGACTGACGACCTCGAAACCTCGCTGTTTGCCGACCTCGACGACAGGCAGGTGCTCACGTCGTTCGACGCCCGCTGGGACCCCGATGGGCTGATCACACAGTACAACCTCTCGCTCGCCCAGACCGCGCTGTTCGATGCGACGGAGATCCGGGTCCGGTCGTCAGATCCGAAGGGCCTCGTCTCTGCAGTGAAGCGACTCGGCCTGCTTTACGAGGTGCGAAAGACGGGCGAGGGACGAGAGTTGGTCGTCACCGGCCCGACCGGGCTCTTTCGAGCGACGCGGCGGTACGGCACCCAGTTCGCACGATTGCTCCGGAGCGTCGCGAAGACCGACGAGTGGCATCTCTCGGCGACTATCGACGACCGCGGCACCGAGCGCGAACTCCGCCTCTCGGACGACGATCCAGTGCGCGTGCCGGGCGTCGAACCACTCGTTGAGGACCGCTACGACAGCGGCGTCGAGGCCGACTTCGCCGCCCGGTTCGAGGCGCTGGATCTGGACTGGGAGCTCGTCCGGGAGCCGGAGCCACTGGCCGCCGGGGCGAGCGTGATGATCCCCGACTTCGCCTTCGACTACCGCTTCGCAGACTTCCGCATCTTCTTCGAGATCATGGGCTTTTGGACGCCGGAGTACGTCGAGACCAAACTCTCGAAACTCGATAGCGTCGAGGACGTCGAACTGCTGGTCGCCGTCGACGAGAGTCTCGGCGCGGGCGAGGAGATCGAGGCCCGCGACCACCGGGCGATTCCCTACTCCGGAACGGTACGGATCAAGGACGTCCGCGACGCTCTACGCCGGTACGAGACGGACCTCGAATCGGCCAGCGCGGCCGACCTGCCCGACGAACTCGTTCCCGAGGCTGACGCCCTCACGCTCGACGAACTGGCCGACCGCCACGGCGTGAGCGTGAGCGCTATCGAGGAGCAATCGTTCCCCGAGCACGAACGTATCGGACGGACGCTGGTGCGTCCGGCGGTGCTCGACGCACTGGCGACCCGACTTGACGCCGGGATGGACTTCGCTGATGCCGAGGAACGGATCACCGAGGCGGGCATCGACGACGCGAGCACCGCCCTCTCGCGTCTCGGCTACCGCGTCGAGTGGGAGGGGCTAAGCGGCGGGACGGTTCGCGAGCAGTAATCGACCGTTCCCGAGGCTCAGCTGTACTGAACGAAGTATTCTGCGACTACTGTCGACGGGAGCGCGTTCACAACACCCGGAACCGTTAACTGATGAGCCACATAGCATCCCGCTATGGTACTGCTGGTTCCGTTCGATGGGTCCGACCTCTCCACGGCCGCGCTGGAACGCGCCCGAGAGTTCGGCGAGTTCACCGACGAGGAAGTCGTCGCGCTCGCGGTCATCCCTCCGGACCCCGAGTTCGCACGAGACCGTGGCTGGCTAGCGCCTGATGAAGCGTTCGACGCGGAGATGATCTGTACGCGTATCCGTCATCAACAGGAGGACGTCGCTCCCGACGCCACCTTCCGCTGCGAGGAGACCGCAGAGACGGATTACCGCGCGACGATCACGACCGATATCACGCGAACGATCCGCCAGGTAGCGGCAGAACTAGAAGCCTCTATCATCTTCATCGGTAGCGAAAACGCCGGCCGTGTCTCGACGCCGCTGACCAGCGTCGGCAATCCGATTTCGGAGGACCCGCACTACGATATTCACATCGTTCGCCACGCGGAGTAATCGTTACTCGATTGCGACCCGTCCGTCAGAATAGAGACTCACTTCGTGGCCGCAGTACACGAACGACACCGAGCAATGTCGCGACGATTCGTCGGTGCGGGTGTTCTCGAACAGTTGGTTCAGGGCGTCCGGATCAATCGCGGTGGCGAGTGGGGGTGATAGATCGCTCGGCCGGGTTCCCTCGCGATCAGCCACGGCTTCGATGATGCGGATGCTCGGGGGCTTGCCGGACACCGCTAGATCATGAGCTGCACGTCCGATTCGGACATGTGCTGAAGCGCGGTTGCAGCGCCAACGCCAGTGGTCACGCCGTCGTAGAAGTCGTCATCGTCGTAATCCATCAGCTCGATCGTCATCTGACAGGCCTGCAGATCGACGCCCTGTTCGAGCGAGAGATCGATCAACTCTTTGATCGTCGCGGTGCCGTTCTCGTCGATCTTGTTGCGCATCATACGCGTCGCCATCGCGTCCATCCCGGGGAGGGCGGCGACTGCGTTCGGCATCGGCATGCTCGGGTTGCCGACCGCGCTCAGTTTGAGGTCTTCCGATTTCTCCTCGTGGAGGATGTCGAGTCCCCAGAACGTATGGAAGACGACGACGTCCCAGCCGAAGGCTGCGGCCGTACTCGCCAGAATCAGCGGCGGGTACGCCATGTCCAGCGTCCCTTTGGTGGAGACGATTGTCATCTGCTTCGTATCGTCGCCCTCGTCGAGGTCGGCCAGAGACTCCTCTAGCTCGCCGACGCGCTCGCGAAGGGCTTCCATCTCCGCGGGATCGGGTGTCGTCTCGTCACCGGACGGTGTGGTGCTGTCGGTACTCATGCAGTCTGTTTCACGTAGTGTTTGTACACGTCGTCGGCCTCGACCTGTTCGAGCAGTTCGACACCCGGCGTTCCCTCTGCCCAGCCCTCGATGTCGCTCATGCTACCGGAGTCCGTCGCGAGGACCTCGAGGACCTCCCCCTCGGCGAGGCCGTCGATGGCCTGTTTGGTCTTGACGACCGGCATCGGGCAGGACTCTCCTTTCACGTCGAGCGTCTCGGCGATATCGTATTGTGAACTCATAGTTGATCTGCTCTGTATTGGAGCTATTACACAATATCAGACAGATGGATATAAAAGCTCCGGTAATTGTATGCGATATGAACAGCCGCTATTCCAAGGCTATGGAATTATGGAGTGAGATGGCGTATCCTAGCGTAGAAGTCCTCTTGAGCAAAAACCGCAGATTCTCATATTGTATAGTAACTGCACTACTATGCAAACCCTTATGAGGAACCACCCAATATTCTACGGTGTACAACATGGACGACATGGACTTTCCAACGCCGGACGTCGAAGTCGAATCGGTCGACCCCACTGAGTTGAAAGCACAGATCGACGCGGGCGAGTCAGTCACCCTCCTCGACGCGCGTATGACGAGCGAGTACGAGGAATGGCGGATCGACGGCGAGAACGTCGAATCGATCAACATCCCGTACTTCCACTTCCTCGACGACGAGATTCCCGAGGACGTGCTCGATCAGATTCCGGACGACCGCGAGCTGACCGTTCTGTGTGCCAAGGGCGGCGCAAGCGAGTACGTCGCGGGATCGCTGAAAGAACTCGGATACGACGTCGACCACCTCAACAACGGAATGAACGGCTGGGCGCGCGTCTACGAGGCCGTCGAAGTCACCGACTACGACGGTGCGGGGACGCTCCTGCAGTATCAGCGCCCCTCCAGTGGCTGTCTCGGCTACTTCGTCTACGACAACGGCGAAGCCGCCGTGATCGACCCGCTTCGCGAGTTCACCGACCGGTATCTGGAGGACGCCGAGGAGTTGGGCGTCGAACTTCAGTACGCCATCGACACGCACGTGCACGCGGACCACATCTCGGGCGTCAGGAATCTGGCTGACGAAGGCGTCGAGGGCGTCATCCCCGAGTCAGCAGTCGAGCGGGGCATCACCTACGCCGACGACATGACTCTCGCCGCGGACGGTGACGAGTTCGAGGTCGGCGACGTGACCATCGAGACGGTCTACACGCCCGGCCACACCTCCGGAATGACTTCGTACCTGATCGACGACTCGCTGCTCGCGACCGGCGACGGCCTGTTCATCGAGAGCGTCGCGCGGCCGGACCTCGAAGAGGGCGACGAGGGCGCACCCGAAGCCGCGAGCCAGCTCTACGAGTCGCTTCAGGAGCGTGTTCTCACGCTGCCCGACGAGACGCACATCGGTGGCGCGCACTTCAGCGATGCGGCGGAGCCAACCGAGGACGGCACCTACACCGCGCCGATCGGCCAACTCGTCGACGAGATGGACGCGCTGACGATGGACGAAGACGAGTTCATCGAGCTGATCCTTTCGGACATGCCGCCCCGCCCCTCTAACTACGAGGACATCATCGCCACCAACCTCGGCCAGCAGGAGGCCAACGACGAGGAAGCCTTCGAGCTAGAACTCGGCCCGAACAACTGCGCCGCTAGCCAGGAATCGCTGGCGGATGACTGATCGGGGATGGTAACCGAACTCGTCGCTCCGGCACTGCTCGAAACACCGTTCCCGGAGGGGATCAGTCGCTACGCCGTCGGTGGCCTGTTCGTTGGCCTCGGCGCGCTCGTCATCTACCTCGGGACCGGGATCAGCGCCGGCGCGAGCACCTTCCTCGAATCAACGCTGTCGTACGTCTCGGATCAATCCCGATTCCAGCAGTATCGGCGCTCGCGGGACTGGCGGATCGTCTTCACCCTCGGGATCATCTCCGGGGCGGCAGTCTACGCGCTCACGTTCCAGTCCGGACTCGTCACGAGTTCGTTGTACACGCCGGGGACGACCGGCACGCTCCGAGAGATCGGCGGTGTGACGGTCTGGCTCACCGACGTCCAGCCGTGGCGGCTGTTCCTCGGCGGTATCTTCGTCGGGGTCGGCACCCGCATCGGGAAGGGCTGTACCTCCGGTCACGGCGTCTGTGGCGTCGGTTCGGCCTCGAAAACGTCGATCATCGGCGTGGCGACGTTCATGCTCGTTGCGATCGGGACCGCTCAGCTAGTGATGGCGCTGGGGGTGAGCCCGTAGTGAGCGAGACCCAAGCGAAGCGCGGGTCTCGGAATTGCGAACGGCGAGGTGACGAGTCGGGAGACGCGAGAGCCGACCACAGAGAGGGTCTCGGAATTGCGAACGGCGAGGTGACGAGCCGTGAGTAGTGCCCGCCACCCGCTGTTCATGCCGCTGATCTACGTCGGTGGCCTGATCTTCGGCTTCGGCCTCGGTTTCAGTCATATGGCCCAACCGGAGGTCGTGTTGAACTTCCTCCAGTTCGAGGACTTCGGCCTGATCTTCGTGATGTTCGGGGCCGCTATCGTCACCGGACTCGGCTTTGCGATCATCCCGCGACTGCTCGACAGCGCACCGCTGACCGGCGACAGCTACGGTCGGCGGCTGAAGTCGTTCGATCGGAACGTCCTGATCGGCGGCTCGATATTCGGCGTCGGCTGGGGCCTCTCGGGGATCTGTCCCGGCGCGGCCTACGCCAGCCTCGGCGTCGGCAACGTGACGATCCTCTGGGCGCTCGCCGGCATGTTCGTCGGCGCGTACCTGCAGGGTGTCTGGCGCAGTCAGAGCGCCGACACCGACGGAGTCGCGACCGGTGCAGATTAAATGAACGCGAGGGGGATCATCACGAGGACCCCGATGACGATACCGGTTCCGAGTTCGACTTTTCCGCCGTACTGAAACTCCGATCCCAGATCCAGCGCCTCCGGAATGAACTCCGTCAGAACGAGATAGATCATCGCACCGGCGGCGAAGCCAAAGCCGAAGGGGAGGAACTGCCGCGCGTAGCGGACGAACGCGAACGCGATGACGGCCCCGATCGGCTGTGGCAGACTGGAAAAGACCGCCCACCAGACCATCTTCCACTCCGAGATGCCCATCGATCGGAGCGGGATGGAGATGGCCGTCCCCTCCGGGATGTTGTGAATCGAGATGGCGATGGTCATGAAGACCGCCAGCAGCGGGACGGTAAAGCCGAGGATCTGCAGGCCGCCTTCGAGGCCGAGGTCGGCAAAGGAGACGCCGACAGCAACGCCCTCGGGGAAACTGTGGACCGTCAAGATCCCGAGGATGAGCACGAGCTTTTTGAAGTCCGCTTCCTCGTACTCCTGGGGATCGATTTCCGCGTCCACGAGCACGTCGTGTGCGACGATGACGAGCAGGACGCCGACGCCCATCCCTGCGATGATTTCCAGTGGGGTCCCCTCCCTGAGTCCCTCTTCGATGAGTCCGAACAGCGACGCCGACACCATGATCCCGGAGGCCAGGCCCCAGAGAACGACGTTGTATCGGTCGCTAATATCGTCGAAGAAGAAAAACGGGATAGCGCCGAGACCCGTCGCCAGCGCGGTGATGAACCCGGCGACAAATACCAACACGAGGTTTTCTACGAGGGCCATTGACACGTTACCTGTCGGACTGACAGTATAAATCGGCAGCGGAACCGACGTGAACGCTCGGTCAGAGCGGTCGATCCAACCGATTCGGCATCGTCTCGTCGAACAACTCGGAGAAGAGTTTCTTCTCGGCGGCCCGGAGATGCTGTGTGAACGTCGTCTGTGAGATGTCCATCATCGATGCGACCTCCTCGCCGCTGTGTTCACGGGGCCAGTCGAAGAAGCCGGAAAAGTACGCAGTCTGGGCCGCTTCTCGTTGCCGATCTGTCAGGGTCGAGGCTAGCTGTTTCCGGAACGCCGCTTCAGTCTGAACGTCTCGCTCGCGCTCGCGCTGTGCGACCAGTGTCAGATCGTCGTATGTCGTCTGGAGTGCGTCGACGACAGTTCGGATGTCGTTCGAACTGCTGACCTGTGCGACTAGCTGGCCACCATCTGTACCGGAGATAGAAAACGACTCGACGCTGGCACCATACTGGGCCAGCGTTGCGACGATGGACCGATCATCGATCATCAGTCGGAACAGCGCACAGTCGTCGTGCGTGTATACGTGCTGGACCGAGCTAATGTGATCGGCCTCGGCCGCATAGGCGGTGACGGTTTCCGGTGTGGTGCCAGTGACAGTGACATACTGGATACGGTCGCCGTCGCCATCACCCACGATCTGTTCTACGGCAACCGTACAGTCTAGTTCGGCTGCCAGCGTCGCGAGCGGATCGTCGATAGCGTTCAACTGGAACTCGAGTTCGGTCACGCTGTCGGAGGCGAGTGTCTGCTTGCTTTCGACGGCGCTGATCGCGTCCGCGACCGTCCGGCCGAGTTCCGCGAAGATATCGTGCTTGATCAGGTCGAACGCCTCCGTATCACTGGTCTCTACGACGAGGACACCGTACTCCGCGCCGCGATAGGCGAGCGGCACCACGACGCTCTGGGTCTTTGCTGTCGTTTCCAGCAGGTCGCTCTCGGTGGTGGTGAAAACCGGTTCCTGACTGTCGAGTGCGGTCTCGACCGGCGTTGGCGTCGACGCACACAGCCTCTCGATGTGGTCGTCGAGTGTATCCACGTCGGTGCCGGCCCACGCCCGTGGACTGATCGTCCCGTCGACGAGCCCCCGGTTGCCGATCCACGCGGCATCGAAGAGGTCGGCGCGAACGAACTGCTCGCACACCGCCCGTTCGATCTCGTCGCGGGTCGACGCGGCCACCAGTTCGCGGTTGACGTCGCGGAGGACCCCGTTCGTGTTGTTCAGTAGGGTCAGGCGCTCGTTCTGGTCTTCAATACGGATCTCGCGTTCCTTTCGTTCGGTAACATCGCGCTCGACCGCGACGTAGCGCTCCACCTCTCCGTCGTCGGTGATGGGGGCGATCGTTGTATCGACCCAGCAGAGCTCCCCCGACTTCCGTCGGTTGGTGAGTTCACCCTCCCAGACGGAGCCGGATTCGATCTGCTCCCACAGGTCCGCGTAGAACTCCTCGTCGTGTGTTCCGGACTGCCAGAGCCGCGGGTTCTCTCCGAGCACTTCGTCCGGTTCGTACCCCGTAACCGATTCGACGGCCGGATTCGCGTACTCGATGGTGCCGTCCGGATCGGTAAGAAAGATCGCGTGCCCAGCATGTTCGATAGCTTTCCGATAGCCACGCAGGCGGTCGTTGGCCGTCTGTAGCTGTGTTTTGATGGCTTCCTCGCCCTCGACGTATTCCGCGAGGTAGTACACTGTCAGGATAGCGAGGACGCTCACGATGAGGCCCGGGAGTTCTTCGAGACCGGTACTGGCGGTCTGTACCGTGAGGATCTGCCGAAGCGTCATGAAAGACAGTAGAAGCGTCAGAAAGCCAAATCGACGGTCGCGGCTACGAGAGAGCAGCAGAACCGAGTAGCCGACACCGAACAGGCGCAGTCCGATCGATAGGAGGATGATCCAGTTCATCTGTGTCTCCGTGTCCGACTATCGCTCGGACGTAGCCCGTTGATTGTCCGGGTATCTCTTGGTGACACGTTCATTATAAAGGGTGTGCCGGCCTCCTGAATAAATATCTGTGGTCTCTGGCCCGCAGCGCGACACGCCCCGATTCGACGTCTGACACTCCCAACCCAAACAGTATTGGCATCCCCGATATGGGGTGTATAATCAGTCACTACCCGGGTCAATCTGTATTGGTACTGTTCTTTCCATCGGTGTCTGCGTACCTCTACGTGTATGAACCCCAAAACTAACCGGTCGATATTGACCCGGACTGCTGATAGTGTGGCAGCCGGCCACGGGTGGTGGCAATGAGTGGCGTAGACGAGGGAGAGACGCTCCCGGGGATCCCGAACGTGGAGAAAACAGATCTGAACCAGATGGTGGAAAACGAGCGTGTCGACCCACGCGAGGAACTCGCGGACGTCGACGCCGACACCGACCTCGGGATCGCAATGGCCGAGGACGCACAGGCCGTCGCACGCGGTGAACTCACCGGCGACGAGTACTGGGACAAGTACGACGAGGCCGCAGCCCAGGAGTTCGGCACGGCGTATCATGAGACACCGAACCCCGCGGTCGACGCAGGCGATCAGACTATTTCGACGGAAACCGCTGAATCGCTGAGCTGTTCCGTTGGGTCGATGGACACCGTCTCGAAGCAATCAGCGCAGGTCAACGGCGACGAGTCGGACGGGGGAATCGGCGAGGGCGACGAGAAGTGGGGCATGGTGATCGACCTGCAGAAGTGCGTCGGTTGTGACTCGTGTACCGTCGCCTGCAAGGCCGAAAACCGGACTCCTCCGGGCGTCTCGTACAACGTCGTGATGGAAGAGGAACACGGCGAGTTCCCGAACGTGACGCGGACAAACGTGCCTCGTCCGTGCATGCAGTGTGATAACCCACCCTGTGTTCAGGTATGTCCGGTCTCGGCGACGTACAAGATGGACGACGGCGTCGTCAACATCGATTACGACCGGTGTATTGGCTGTCGATACTGCAATATCGCCTGTCCGTACGGCGCGCGGTACTTTGACTTCGGCGAGAACTACGACGACGAGGTCGATGAAGCGGGCGAACTGACGAGCCCGGAGTACGGCGTCGACAGAGGAGCACGTGAAGAGGGCGAATCACCGATCGGTAACATCCGCAAGTGCAGTTTCTGTACGCACCGGCTGGAGCGCGGCGAAGAGCCGGCCTGCGTCGAGACCTGTATCGGGGACGCCCGCAATATGGGCGACCTGGACAACCCCGACAGCGATGTCGCGGAAATGGCCGACTCGTCACGGGCGTTCCAACTGAAAGAAGAGGAGGGGACCGACCCCAACGTCTACTACCTCAAATAGCACGATGGCAACAGAAAGTTCAAACTTCGATTTCGCTCCAGGCTTCGAAGACAGCCGACTACGAATCGCCTGGTACGTCTTTATCGGCGTCCTGCTTACTGGTGGTGCCTACGCGACGTATCTGCGTATCACACAGGGAATGGCGAGCACGAACCTCACGAGTATCGTACCGTGGGGCGCGTGGGTCGCGTTCTACATCTACTTTGTCGGTCTCTCCGCGGGCGCGTTTCTCGTGAGCACGCTGGCGAACGTCTTCGAGATCGGCATGATGCACCGGATCGATCGGGACGCGCTGTTCGTGGCCATCATCAGCATGGCCGTAGCGTTGCTCTTTGTCTGGATCGATCTCGGGCGGATGGACCGGATGTACTTCCCGTTCTTCTGGCGCCAACTCACGTCGGCGCTCTCGTGGGAGGTCCACGCCTACGTGGCGTACATCGGGATTCTCGTCACGGAGCTCTACTTCTCGATGCGGGTCGATCTCGCCCGACTCGCGACCAGGTTCGGCGGGGCTCGGGGTGTGCTGTATAGACTGCTCGCGCTCGGGCGAGTCGACACGAGCGAGGCCTCGAAAGCCTTCGACCAGCGATGGCTCAAGCGCGCCGGCATCGTCGGCATCCCGCTCGCCATCTTCATGGTGCACGGCGGAACGGGTGTGCTGTTTGCAGTCTCGAAGGCCCGTCCGTACTGGAACAGCGGACTCTTCCCCGTGATCTTCATCATCTCGGCGCTGTTGAGCGGGACGGCGCTGGTGATGATTATCTACGTGCTCCGAACGCGACTGTTCGACGGCGAAGCCGTCGATCCCGACCTGCTCGACCAACTCGCAAAGCTGTTGATGGGCTTCATCATTATCGACGCCGCCCTCACGGCCATCGAGGCACTGATCGCATTCGCGAGTCTTCATCCACACGAGGTGGAGACATGGCTCGTCGTCCTGTTCGGCGAGATGTCGTGGTCGTTCTGGTGGTTCATGGTCGGCGCTAGCTGGGTGTTCCCCATGGTCCTGCTCAGCAACCGATCCTGGCGTCGAACCCCGTCAGTGATGGTGCTCGCAGGGTTGAGCTCCGTCATCGGAATCGTGGCGGTACGGTTCAACATCGTTATCCCGGCACAGATTATCCCCGTGATGGAGGGCTTACCACACGGATCGTACTTCCCCACACTCGTCGAGTGGGGAACGAGCATCGGCATTATCGGCGTCGGCTTCCTGCTCTTCACGCTCGGTGCGGAGCTGCTTCCGCTGACGCCGCTTTCTGGAGGTGACCACGAATGAGTACCAACGATTCGGAAGACCGCGCCCAGGTTTCACGGCGTGACTTCTTCAAGGCAGCCGGGAGTATCGGCCTCGTCGCAGCAGCCAGCAACGCTGCGGTGAACGTAGATATAGATGACCTGTGGACGGACGACGAGCACCACTACGTCGGCGACGAGTACGGCGAGTACGGTGCGAGCGACGTGATCCATACGACCTGCGGCCAGTGTAACACGTTCTGTCCGATCAAGGTGCAACTCGCGGACGGGAGCGGCACCGGCGAGTACAGTTCACTGGTCCGGAAGCTTGCCGGGAACCCGTACTCGTTCCTCAACACGCAGCCGTTCTCGCAGGTTCCCTACGGAAGCGACCCCGAGGACGTGGCGATGGGCGACGTCGAGGGGAGCGGCGATGTCGACGAAGACCGGTGGTCGCTGTCCGGCGGGCGGATCTGCCTGAAAGGACAGGCCGGCATCCAGACGGCCTTCGACAGCTACCGCGTCCGCGAGCCGATGAAACGCGTCGGCCCGCGCGGTTCCGGAGAGTGGAAGACGATCTCGTGGGAGCAGGCCGTCGAGGAGATCGTCGAGGGCGACGACGACCTCGGCCACCCCGGAGTACGAGAGATGTGGTCACACGCCCCTCAAGACGAGGTCATGAGCGACTGGGAGGCCGTCAAGAACGACGAGATGGCGAAAGCCGACTTCGACGAGAAGTGGGACCACAGCCTCATCGACACCGACCACCCCGACCTCGGGCCGAAAGCCAACCAGATCATCGATGTGGGCGGCTTCCGGCGCAACTTTATCCGCAAGCGACTCTGGAAGCAGGGTCTTGGTTCGGTCAACAGTTTCCACCACGCGGGGACCTGTGGGTTCTCCAGTGTGATGGGCAACGTCCGGTCGTACAACAGCAAGAAGAAACGCCAGTACCCCGACATCGAAGAGGCCGAGTATATTCTGGTGTGGGGGACGAACCCGCTGGTCGCCAACAAGGGACCGACGTGGCTCGCCCCGAAACTGACGAACGCCATCGAAGCCGGCACACGGATGGACGTGGTCGATCCGCGGCTCTCGAAGACAGCCGAGAAGGCCGATACCTGGGTTCCCGTCGAGCCAGGTGCCGACGGCGCTCTGGCACTCGGGATGGCCCGATGGATCCTCGAACACGACCGCCACGATCTGACCTACCTCCAAAACCCCTCTGAGGGCGCCGCACAGTCCGACAACGAACCGACCTGGAGCGACGCGACCCATCTTATCCTCGTCGACGAGGAAGGTGCCCCAAAGGCGAGTGCCGCCGACCTCGGCCTCGTGGCAGCCGATGCCGAGACTGCCGACGACTTCGTGGTCGTCGACGCCGAGTCCGGCGAAGCCAGGCCCGCCAGCGAAGTCGAGACCGCCGTGCTCGATGCGGATGTGACAGTGAACGGTGCCAGTGTCGAGAGCGTCTGGAGCCAGTACCGCGACCGCGTCTACGAGCACACCCTCGAAGAGTACGCCGAGATGGCCGGCGTGTCGACCGAACGGGTCGCGGAGGTCGCTGACGAGTTCACCAGCCACGGGAAGCGGGCGGCCATTATGGCCTACCGCGGCCCGGCGAAACATACGAACGGCTTCCACAACACGCGGGCCATCGCAACGCTCCAGCATCTCATCGGCAACTACGACTGGAAGGGCGGGCAGATCACCCCCTACGCCGGCTACGACACGATGTCCGGCCGGTACCAGCTGGGCCAGGTGCCGGACGGCTACTCGCCGTGGGGTATCCCCCTGACCCGTGGCGGTATCAACTACGAGGACACCACGCTGTTCGACCGTGACGACGGCTACCCTGCTAAACGGCCCTGGTTCCCCGCGGCACCGGCACAGGCCACCCAGGAAATCTACGGCAGTGCGGCCGACGAGTACCCATACGGCATCAACGCGCTGTTCATCCGGCCGTACTCGAACAACCACGTGATGGCCGTCGCCGGCGGCGACCAGATCCCGCCGATCCTGCAGGACACCGACACCATCCCGCTGGTCGTCGCCTCGGATACGGTGATCGGCGAGACCAGCAAGCACGCCGATTACATCCTGCCGGAGCCGACGTATCTCGAACGCTGGGAGAACTTCGGAACCTACCCGAACAAGCGACTGGCCGACGAGAAGATCAGCCAGCCCGCAATCTCGGTCGTCCCGGACGCCCGGCCGTTCGAGGACGTGCTCATCGACATGTGGAAGAAGCTTGACCTGCCCGGCGTCGGCGAGGAATCGATCCCGGACGCCGACGGCGACCTGTGGCCGCTCCATCAGGCCGAGGACTTCTACCTCAAACTGGCGGCCAACATCGGCTACTCCCGCGACCCGGTTTCGGACGCCACCCCGGACGAACGACGGGTGTTCCGTGAGAGCCACGAGAAGGGCCTCGGTGAGGCGTTCGACCTCGGGCGCTGGCAGCAGGCGGTCACCGACGAGGAGTGGGCGAAGGTCGTCACCGTGTTGAACCGCGGCGGTCGGTTCGAGGAACCGACCGAGGACTACGCCAGTGCGTTCGAGGAATACGGCCACGACTACGACTACGCCGGCCGTCGTGACGACACGAACGCCTACGACGGCGAGCACATGCGGTACAAACTCGGTTCGCGGGTGAACTTCTACAGCGACGCCGTGGCGACGGGGAAACACTCCTTCACCGGCGATCGCTTCGATCCGCTACCGAAAGTCGACGACGTGAAACACTACAACGGTGACGTGCAGGCCGCCGTCAGCGGCGACGAGGAGAGCGATCGACCGCTACAGTTGATCAACTGGAAGCCGCGAACACAGGGAATGCACCGGACACAGAACAGTCCGTGGCTGCGCGAGACGCGTCCCGAGAACCCGCTGTGGATCAACTCGCAGGACGCCGACGAGCGCGGCATCGAGAACGGCGACGATATCGTCATCGACGCCGGCCGCAAGACTGTCGAAGGAATGGCAATGGTCACGGGCGGTATTCGGCCCGGCGTTGTCGGTGCGATGTGGGGCTGGGGTCGGACCGGTGACGGGGCGACGGCCGAAACGGTCGACGGCGAAACGCGGTCGCCGGCAGAGGCCGACGGTCACAGCTCCTACCAGTTCGACGAACCGATGGTCGAGGAGGCCGGATACGCGAAAGGCCGTGACGCCGGCTTCGCGATCAACCATCTCCAGCCGTTAGACGAGGAACTCGGTGATACCGGGCTCTCGGATCTCGTGGGCGGGAGCAACGCGCAGTACGACGCCTTTGTCGAAGTGGAGCAGCGGTGATTCGGATGCCCGAAAGCACCGATATCGACGACGGCAGTGAGTCACCGCTGGCGGCCGACGATTCGACGGTAGCTGACGACCCGGACGCTCCCGCCATGGCGACGGCACGCGCTCGCCTGTACGGCCTGCTGGCCGCGACGTTCGACGGCGAGACGGAGACGACCGCGACCGCGCTCGAACAGGAGACGTTCGCGGCCGTCGCCGACGTGTTCCCGGTCGACATCGAGACGGCCGACCTGCGCGGGAACGACCACGACGCCGACTCGCTAGCCATCGGCTACGACAACCTGTTCGTCGTGCCGGGGAGTCACTACGTTCCCCCGTTCGCGTCGGCCCACGCGACCGACCCGAGCGAGGAGTTCGAGTCCGACTCACGCCATCATACCGCCGGCGAGGCGGGTGAACTCCTCGGCGACCCGGCCGCCGAGATGGCGCAGTTGTACGCAGCCGTCGACTTCCAGCCCGAGCGTGGCGGCGACATTCCGGACCACCTCTCCGCCTACTTCGAGTTCATGCGAGCGCTCTGTGAGCGCGAAGCGACGCTCGTCGAGGACGGGCATGAGCGCGACGACGCCAGCCTCGACGCCGTCCGTGAACTCCAGCAGCAGACGCTCTCACGACTGGGGTGGCTCGATCAGTTCGAGGAGGCCGTCGCGACCCGTGACTCGGCCGAAGGCGTCTTCGCCGCGATCACTCGTCTCGCCCGGACGTTCACCGCGTGGGACGCCCAGGAGGGCGTCCAGACCGACCGACAGACATCCGAAACACCCTCGTAATCCAACAGTTCAATGACATCCACTGATATCTCCGAAGCCGACCTGCGTGATCGCCTCCGAACCGTCGAAGATCCGGCGCTCGACACAGACATCGTCAGCGCTGGACTCCTCAGAAACCTCTCCATCGAGGACGAAACCGCGTCCATCGAACTGGCACTCGGCGCACCGCACGCGCCGGACGAGTCCGCCATCGCGGACAGCATTCGAGCGGTCGTCGACGAGGCAGGGCTCGACGCAGCGCTCTCGGCCAACGTCCCCCTCTTCGACGAGGCGGAGTCGTCGGTCTTGCCGGGCGTCAGAAACGTGATCGCCGTCGCATCCGGAAAGGGCGGCGTCGGCAAGAGTACCGTCGCGGTCAACATCGCGGCCGGACTGTCCGACCGCGGTGCGAACGTCGGACTGTTCGATGCGGACGTGTACGGGCCGAACGTCCCGCGGATGCTCGGCGTCGACACGGATCCCACGGCGACGACCGTCGACGGTGAAGACCGGATCGAACCGCCGACTGCCCACGGACTCGAACTGATGAGCGTCGGCCTGATGATCGACGACGACGATCCGGTGGTCTGGCGCGGTCCGGTCGCCCAGAACACGCTTACCGACCTCTTTACCGACGTCTCGTGGGGATCGCTCGACTATCTCGTCGTCGACCTTCCGCCGGGGACGGGCGACGTACAACTGACCGTGCTCCAGCATCTCCCCATCACGGGAACGGTCGTCGTTACGACGCCCCAGTCGGTTGCTGTCGACGATACCCGTCGCGGCGTCGAGATGTTCGCCGAGTACGAGGCCAACGTGTTGGGCGTGGTCGAGAACATGAGCGGATTCGCCTGTCCGAACTGCGGAGACACCCACGACATCTTCGGCGACGACGGCGGTCGGGAACTCGCCGACGCGGTCGACGTCCCATATCTCGGCTCGCTCCCGCTCGATCCGGCGATCCGGGCCGGTTCAGATACCGGTGAACCGATCGTTCGTCAGGACACCGGCGAGACTGCGGCGGCGTTTCGGGATCTGGCAGCAACCGTGGCCAACAAAGTCGGTGTCTTGCGCCGCCATCACCGACAGCAGTCGGCTACTGGGGCCGGTGACTGAGCCTGCAGACGGCGGGCAGTGACGATGCGCTCGCGGCGCTGCCTCTGGTCGTTCTCCCCGCGGGACACAGTCGTCGGTTCGGTATCGTCGGCGCTGGTAGACGGCGAGAAGAGGAGCCACAGCGGTTTCGAGCCCCCGATCAGGCTGATTCGACGGCGACGTCTATCGGCGTCTCGTTGACGACGTTGTCGGTGATGGGACAGCGCTCCTCGATCGCGGCCATCCACTCGTCGAGCGTCGCCTGATCGGCATCCGAGACGACAGAGACCGTGACGTCGAGATCTTGCAGGCCGGGGCGGGCGTCGGATTCCTCGCCGCGATAGGTTGAGTAGTCGACGCCGCCTTCGAGTTCGACGGTCATCTCCTCGATGTCGATATCCATGTCCCGGGCGACCATCGTCCCGGTCGAGTTCAGACAGCCGATGATCGAACCGAGGAAGTACTCGACGGGGTTGACGTCCTTCCCGACGACGAACTCGGCGTCGCCGGTGTCTACTTCGATCCGCTTTGGGCTCATTCGTGTGCCGGTCAGTTTGTACGTGGATAGCTCGTTTGAGTCTGTCATCGATCTACTGGTTGTTCAACCGTCTGTGGCTTAAGTCTTGTCCGAATTACACAATTCTGACAACGGCCGATGGGCTGGTCCCGTTCGACCGCTCAGACCAGGGTGATCCCCCCGTCGACGACCAGCGATGCGCCCGTAATGAACGCCGCCGGCTCCGACGCGAGGTAGGTGATCGCACTCGCCAGTTCTTCCGGGTCGCCCTGTCGGCCGACCGGCGTCATGTTCACGGCGGCTTCGATCTCCTCGTCGGCCGAGACGCGCTCTGCGGCACCGGTATCGATCATGCCGGGCACGATGGCGTTCATCGTGATCCCGTCCGGGCCCAGATCGATCGCAGCGCTTCTGGTAAAGCCCACGACACCCCCTTTGCTGGCGGCATAGTGTGAGAGGTCGCCGGACCAGCCAACGCGGCCGCCGGCCGCCGACGAGACGTTGACGATCCGGCCGTACTCCTGATCGCGCATCACCGGCAAGACTGCTTTCGTACAGTTGAACGTCCCCGTGAGGTTGATATCGATCACCTGCTGCCAGTCTGCGGGCGTCATCTCGTCGAGCCCGGCCGTCGGGAAGATCCCCGCGTTGTTAACGAGCACGTCGACCCGGCCGAACTCGTCGAGGGTGTCCTCAACGACAGCCTCTGCCTGCTCGTAGTCTGTAACGTCCAGTTCGCGCACGAGCGCAGTGCCTCCGTTCTCCTCGATTGCCTCGCCGACCGTCTCGCGCTCGTCGATGACGTCCGTGACTACGACGCTCGCGCCCTGCTCGGCGAGCAACATAGCAGTCGCTTCACCGATTCCCCGTCCTGCTCCCGTTACGATCGCTACCTGGGTATCGAAATCGAGCATTGTGTTCGGAGCTACGACGGGTCCCAGTATAACCGCCTGGGGCGGGTCGTCGGTCCGGACGGAGAAACCGCTCGTTACGGCTGTACTCCGGAAAAAACGTCCCGATCAGGCGGTGCGGTCCGGCGGAACGAGCATCACGTTTCCGTCCGCACGAGCGACGATGTCCTCGGAGACGCTCCCGAGCAGGAGTCGGCGCAAGCGGCTATGGCCACGCGAACCAAGCAGCGTCGTCGTCGGCCGATACTCGTCTTCGGCGGCGAGAATCTCGTCGGCGGGGTCGCCCTGTCTGAGGTCGGTTCGGGTTTCGATTCCCCAGTCTTCAAGGCGCTCGGCGAGCGCCGCGAGTTCGGCTTCCGGATCCTCGCCCTCGCTGAGTCCGGGGTCTTTCGGCGTCCCGACGTGGACGAGCGTCGCCTCCTGAGTAGCGTGGCGAAGGTACGAGAACGACTCGAAGGCGCGCTCGGCGTTGGCGGAGAAGTCCGTCGCGAACAGCATGCGCTGGAAGAGGTGTTCGCGGAGCACTTCGGGGTCGTCCGCGGCGCGTTCGATCCGGTTGACGACCAGCGGGACGACGGTCGTGCGGGCGAGGTTCCGGGCCGTCGAGCCGATCACGCGGTTTTCGAGCGGGCTTTTCCCCCGCGACCCGACGATGGTCAGGCCCGCGCCGACGGTCTCGGCGACGCCGTTGATCCGCCGGTGTGGCGTCCCGCGCACGACGTGGGTTTCGACGTCGAACCCGGCCGACTCGATCACGCTCCGATAGCGGTCAAGGCCCCGCTTTCGCCGTTTCTCAAAGTCGATCCCGGGCATCCCCGCGTGGACGTTCGCCGGGATGACAGTTACGAGATGCATCTCCTCGACGCCGATCCGGCCGAGACAGTTCAGACAGGTCTCGCTCTCGATCGTCGCCTCGCTCGCCGCAGAGAGGTCCGTCGCAAGTACCGCTTTCATACCCAGTCATACGGATGGCGGGTATAATATTGTTTGGTTTAACCATTATTGTGGTTCCTGTGGGATGCCGAATGAGACCCGTGGGTGTGGTAATCGGCCCGTGGTAACAGGACACACGGGTGTTGGTTCGCGCCTATGGCGCGCGGTTTCGACTGACAGGCTCCAGTGTGCTGGTGGGCTATGCTGTATATTTGCATACGTTATCAAAATATATGCGTTGGTTAGGCGTCGGATAGCTGGCTGTAATATTGTATGGATATCCCACAAGCGTTATACACTCCCTCCGAGTAGAGGGTATTGAAGAGAATGACCCGAACACGCGAAACACAGGGGTGGACGATATGATCGACGTGATCACACTTCCCGAATACGTGCAGGCGGCGATACTCATCGGGGTAGTACTGGCAGAGGCAGTTGCGTTCTATGCTGGCTACGGAGCGCTCGAAGACGTACTCGCTCCCGCGATAATCGAAACTATAGAGCAAATCTAACCTATGGAGGTACTCGGACTCGGACTCGAGTTGCTGGTCCTGTTTGTCGGCTTCGGCTTCATGGTCGGGGTCTTCTTCGGTTTCTTCGGGATGGGCGGCTCGTTTCTGGTCACGCCGGCACTACTGATCCTCGGCTATCCGGCGCCGGTAGCGATCGGTAGCTCGATGGCGTTCGTCTTCGGGACGGCTGTCATCGCGACGATGAAACACCACGACGTCGGCTCTGTCGACTACAAACTCGGAGCGCTGATGTTCGTGGGTATCGCCGTCGGGATCGAGATCGGCAAGTACGGTGTGCTGGCACTAGACGCGCTCGGACAGGCGGAACTGGTCGTGGGCAGCGTCTACATCCTGTTGCTGGCCGCGATCGGCGTGCTGTTCGTGCGGAGTGCACTCCAGCAGGACGACGACGGCGACGACGAAGCGGAGTCCGATCCCGACGATATACCCGAGATAGCCAAGACGATCAAGTCCTACAACATCCCGCCGATGGTGACACTCACTGACGGCTCTAAAGCGTCCATGTGGACGATCACCGGCGTTGGCGGTGGTGTCGGCGTCGTCTCCGGCTTTCTCGGGGTCGGCGGCGGCTTTATTCGGATGCCCGCAATCTACTACCTCATCGGCGTCCCGCTGGCGGCGGCCGTTGGGACGAGCCTCTTCGGTGCGCTGATGTCGGGCGCCGTCGGTGCCTTCTCGTACGGACTAGACGGCGTCGTTAACCTCGGTGTCGTCACGGCGCTACTGGCGGGGAGTGCCCTCGGTGCTCGGATCGGATCGGCGTCGACCGCCTACGTCGACGAGAGCGACGTGACTATCTACTTCGGCATCATGCTGTTGCTGGCGAGCGTCGCGGTCGCCTTTGGCGAACTCGCCTCCTGGCTCTCGATACCGATCCTCGATACCGTGAGTTTCGTTCTGCTCCTCGGCTCCTCGGCGTTTGTCACCGTCGTGATCTTCTACTACGGTGCACAGGCGATCAGGGAGAACGGCCGAACAGCAACAGCCTCGCCGGGAGGGAACGATTGATAGGCTTGGATTACCCAGACACATTAGCGATGTGGGCTCCGCTCCCTCGAAACCCGGACGCGCTGCGACTGTCGATAGCCGTTTGCTCGGGTGAACGACGATGAGTCTCGTCCCAGTGGTCGCTCTCGTCCTCGCTCTTGGGGTTGCGTCCCGTGTGCTTGGAGACCACTTTCGACTTCCAAGTGTCCTGTTTCTGATCGTGGCTGGCGTCCTGATCGGCCCCGAATTCCTCGGGATCGTCTCACGCGAGACGTTCGGCGGCGGCCTCACCACGATGGTCGGTGTTAGCGTCGGGATTATCCTCTTTGAGGGAGGGTATCATCTACATCTGGACAAAATCCGGGAAGCGCCGGATGCGCTGTTGCGATTGATTACTATCGGTGCGGCGATCACGTGGTTCGGCACTGCCGCGGCCGTCATCGTGTTTCTCGACACCAGCATCGAGGTCGGCCTGCTCGTCGGTGCCCTGCTGATCGCCACCGGCCCCACGGTGATCGGCCCGATTCTCAACGTCGTCACCGTTCGTGGCCACGTCGGTGCGCTCCTCGAAGGGGAGGGTGTTATCAACGACGTCACGGCCGCAATCCTGGCTGTCGTCGTCTTCGAGGTGCTCGTACTTGGCGACGGTAGCCTGTCCTTCTTCCTTTACGACTTCGGGCTACGCCTCCTGGTCGGCTTTACGAGTGGCGCGCTCGTTGCAGGCGCGATCTGGGTGTTGCTCACCCGGAGTGATATCGGCCCGGATACGGCCGCGTTGCACGCCAGGCTGATCGTACTCGCCGGAATCATCGTCTCGTACGGCGCTGCCGAGGTCGTCGCCAAGGAGACCGGAATCGCCGCTGCGGCGATGGCGGGGTTCATCCTCGGCAACGTCGATCTCCCCCACCACGAGGAGGTCATCGACTTCCTCGACGATCTCTCGGTCGTCGTACTCTCGTTCGTGTTCGTGGCACTGGCCGCCCTGATCGACTTCGGCGACATACTCGCGCTAGGGGTGGCGGGCATCGCCATCGTCGTGGCGATCACGGTGGTGTTGCGGCCCGCGGTGATCTACCTATCGACGACGAACGAGCGGTTCACGCGCAACGAGCGAATGTTCCTGAGCGCGGTCGGGCCGCGTGGCATCATCCCGGCAAGCGTTGCGACGCTGTTTGCCCTCGAACTAGAAGTACTCGGCCAGGGAGAGGCGGCCCAGTTGCTGGCAGGTACAGTCTTCCTGATCATCTTCGCGACGGTGATCCTGCAGGCCGGGCCAGCACGACAGATCGCGGACTACCTCGACGTATCACCAATGCGCACCATCATCATCGGCGCGGGACGGGTCGGCCTGTCCCTCGCAGAACGACTCGAACAGGACGGAGAGAACGTACTGGTTATCGACAACGATCCCGACGCTGCCGAGCGATCACGCGAGAGAGGCTTCCGGACTATCGAGGGCGACGGCACCGATTCGGCGGTCCTCCGGAAAGCGGACGCCAACCGCGCGAAGACGGTCGTCGCGACGACGCCCGACGACGACGTCAACCTCCTCGCGTGTCAGCTTGCGAAGACGACGTTTGACGTCGAAAAAGTCGCCTCGAGGGTCAACCAGCCGGACAACGTCGACGCCTTCGAGTCGCTCGGCGTCCGGGCAATCGACCTCTCGATGGCGACGGCCTGGTCGCTCGAAAACGTGCTCGAACGACCGTCGTTGTCGGGCTGGATGAACGAACTCGGCCGGACCGGCGACGTTCAGGAGATCGAGGTCACGGCCCAGGATCTGGTCGGGAAGACCATCGCGGAACTCAACGCGCAGATCCCGGAGGGCTGTATCGTCGGCCTCCTGACCCACGCGAACGGAAAGACGGAGGTTCCGACGGGCGATCACGAACTCGCCAAGGGTGATCTGATCACGTTCCTCGGTCAGACGGATGCGGTCGACCGTGCAGTCAAGCGGTTCCACCCCCACGACTGAGCGGTTCAGGGTCGCTCATTGGGATTGTACAATATTCACAAAACCTTATGTCCGTCCGGTCCCATCCTACTGATATGCCTAACTCGATGGCGGAACAGCTTCAGCAGGATATGGCGTGTGAGGGCCTGCTAGAGTGCATTCACGGGCTCAAGCAGCTCGACAAGGACTGTTACAGAGAGCTAGTAGAGAGCGAGGAACCGCTGACGATCGACGAGATCGGCGAGCGCGTCGACCGCGAGCGCTCGACGGCGTACCGCTCGATCCAGCGGCTACTCAAGAGCGGTTTCATCCAGAAAGAGCAAGTAAACTACGACGACGGTGGCTACTACCACGTCTACTACCCCACCGATCCCGAGAAGATCGCTGACAACATGCAACGGATGCTCAACGACTGGTACGCGAAGATGGGCCAGCTCATCCAGGAGTTCGAGGACAAGTACGAACACGCCGCCGATGAGCCGGTTGTGACGAGCGAAAGCACGTCGTGACCGGCACGTCCGAATCGGTCCCACGAACAGAACTCGTAGCGACGACGCTCGAACTCGTCGCCCACGACACCACCAATCCGCCGGGAAACACTCGTGACATCGTCGAGTGGATCGAGACTGAGTTCACCGATGCCGGCATTCGGACCGAGCGGTTCGCAGTCGACGACCGGAAACCGAACCTTCTCGCAACGATACCCGGTCAGAGCGAGACGACGCTTCTGTACAGCGGTCATCTCGACACGGTGCCGTACGATCCGGACGGCTGGTCGTTCGACCCCCACGGCGAACGTGTGGACGACCGGCTTTACGGCCGCGGGACGACCGATATGAAGGGATCCGTCGGAGCGATGATCGCCGTCGCACGCCACTATGCTACCGCCGAGACGCCGCCACCGGTGACGCTTTCGTTCGCGTTCGTCAGTGACGAGGAAGTCGCAGGCGACGCGGGCGTAACCGCTCTTCTCGACGCCGATCGGCTAGACGCGGACGCCTGCGTGATCGGCGAACCGACAGCTACGGGCGGCGTCCCGTCGATCACGGTGGCCGACCGCGGGAGCATCTGGCTCACGCTCGAAGCGGTCGGCGAAGCGGCCCACGGCTCTCGCCCGATGCTCGGCGAGAACGCTATCGACCGACTCTGGGGTGCGATCGAGTCGGTTCGAGGGGGACTCTCGGAGCGCGAGTTCGATCTCCCGTCCGGCGTCGAACCGATCGTCGCCGAATCGATCGAGTATTACGCTGAATCGATGGGGCGACAGACCGCGCAGCGCCTGTTCGAGCATCCGACCGTGAATCTCGGGACGATCGATGGCGGGGAGAACGTCAACAGCGTGCCGCGTGCGGCGAGCGCACAGTTAGACGTACGGCTTACCGCGGGCGTCGAGACGTCCACCGTCCTCGACGAGATTCGGGACTGGATCGGCGACCACGAGGGAGTACAGATTGCGGACGTCTCCTGGAGCGTCGGAAGCTACGAGGCACCCGACACCCCGCTGGTCGGGGCAGTCGGAGACGTCGCCGAAACAGTGCTCGGCAGGCGGGTCTATCGGCGGAGCGCGACGGGCGGCGGCGACGCGAAACAGTTCCGTGAGGCTGGCATCCCGACCGTCGAGTTCGGCGTCGGAACCGACTCCGTCCACGGCTGTGACGAGTACACGACAGTCGAGGCGCTCTCCACGATGGCCGAGACGTATCGCCGTCTGCCCGCGGCGTACGCCTCTACCGAGTGAGTCGCCTGTACACTGGTATCTTTTCACACGCCGGCGCTTATAGTATTGTACAAGATTTGCAAAACACTTATGTCCCGGTGACCCGTACATATTGTTGATGACAACAGACACACGAAGTGAAACGGATACTGCGTCACCGAGTGAGCCGGTTCAGATCGAGGGAACGAGCCACCTCGACGAGCTCGTTGCGGAGCAGGACGTCGTTCTCGTCGACTTCTACGCGGACTGGTGTGGCCCCTGTCAGATGATGGAGCCGTCGATCAAGAAACTCGCTGCAGAATCCGACGCGACGGTCGCGAAGGTAGACGTCGACGCCCGGCAGCAGCTAGCCAGCGCCTACGGCGTCCGCGGCGTTCCGACGTCGGTGCTGTTCGCAGACGGTGAGCAGGTCGACCAGCAGGTCGGAATGATCCCCGAAGAACGACTCTTCGATCTGGTCGAAGGCTACACCGACGAATGAGCGAGGTTCAGGACGTCGTTATCGTCGGCTCAGGTGTCGCCGGACTCTCGGCGGCGGTGTACACCGCTCGTGCCGACCTCGATCCGCTCGTCCTGGAAGGGCCAGAGCCGGGCGGCCAACTGACGCTCACGACTGACGTCGAGAACTATCTCGGCTTCCCCGAGGGCGTCGGCGGGATGGAACTGATCCAGAACGGCAAAGAGCAGGCCGAGCGCTTCGGCGCGGAGTTCGAGCACGGCACCGTCGAGACCGCCAGTGTCGAGGACCGACCGATCGAACTGGGACTCTCGAACGGCGACGTGCTCCGAACGCGCTCGCTGGTCGTCGCGACCGGTGCGAGCGCCCGCTGGGTCGGTGCCGAAAACGAGGACGAACTGATGGGCTACGGCCTCTCGACGTGTGCGACCTGTGACGGTGCCTTCCACCGGGGCGACGACGTGCTCGTGATCGGTGGGGGCGACAGCGCGATGGAGGAGGCGCTCTTCCTCGCGAAGTTCGCCGACACCGTCACCGTCGTCCACCGGCGCGGGGAGCTACGTGCCTCCGACATCATGGCCCAGCGCGCCCGTGAGAACGAGAAGATCGAGTTCCGCTGGAACGCCGAACTACTGGCGATCCATGGCTCGCAGGACGATGGTGTCACGGCGGCGACGCTCGTGAGCCACCCCGACGGTCACCCCACGGAGAAACTCGGCGACGGCGTCCGCGAACGCGCCGCCGCTGGGGAACCCCTGCACGCGCTCGGGGACGTCCAGGCCGAGCGCGTAGACGTCGGCGGCATCTTCTACGGCGTCGGTCACGTCCCGAACACCGACTTCCTCGCGGATACGCCGGTCGACCTCGATGCGGACGGCTACGTCGAGACGACGGGCGGGATGACTACCGACACCGGCGTCGAGGGCGTCTTCGGCGCGGGCGACGTGATGGACCCCGAGTACCGGCAGGCGATCACGGCGGCAGGGACCGGAAGTATGGCCGCGCTGGACGCCGAAACATGGCTCGAGAGCGAAGCCGTCGCAGAGGCCGACCCCCAGCCAGTCGAAGTGCAGGCGGACGATTAGACCGGCCCGCTCGATACGGATTCGGACGGTCGGAGAGATCCGAGCGGTAACCATTAGACGGCGGCCCCGAATTATCGGACCATGGACTACGACACACTCCGGGCGGACATCCCCGCTCTCGAACGCGGCATCTACTTCAACACTGGCGCGGGGGGGCCCAGCCCACGCCGCGTCGTCGATGCCGTCGAGTCGGCACTGGAATCCCACGAGTACGAGACGCCGGTCTCGAAGGGGATGTACGGCCCGATGGGCGAGCGACACGAGTCGACGAAGTCGGCCGTCGCCGACCTGCTTGGCGCGACCCCCGAAGAGATAGCGCTCACCCAGAGCACGACCGACGGGATCAACCGCGTCGCGGGCGCGCTCGACTGGGACGAAGACGACGTCGTCGTCCGGACCGATCTCGAACATCCGTCGGGCATCCTGCCGTGGCGGAAACTCGAACGCAGGCACGGTGTCGACGTCAGAGTGCTCGAAACCGAGGCCGGCCGACTGGATATCGAGGCGGTCAAAACCGCCGCAGAAGACGCGACGCTGTTCGTTCTCAGTTCGATTACGTGGACTCACGGCACCCGCCTGCCGGTCGGAGAGATAGTCGACATCGCTCACGACGCCGGTGCGGCAGTGCTGGTCGACGCCGTCCAGTCGCCGGGCCAGACCGTGGTCGACGTCGAGGGGTGGGGTGCGGACTTCGTCGTCGGTGCCGCACACAAGTGGTTGCTCGGTCCTTTCGGGGCCGGCTTTCTCTACGTCCGCTCCGGCGCGGAACGCGACATGCTCCCCTCAGCGATCGGCTACCGGAGCGTTACCGAGGCAACGGCTCACGATTACGAATACCACACGGGCGCAGGGCGCTTCGAGGTCGGGACCACGAGTCCCGCGCTGTACGCCGGACTCGAAGAGGCGATTGCGCTCCACAACGAGTTAGGGGTCGACGCCATCGAGTCACGCATCGAGACGCTCACCGACCGCCTCAAAACGGGACTGCCGGACGAGCGCTTACTGAGCCCCCGAGCGTTCGAATCCGGCTTCGTGACGGTCGCCACAGACGACCCCGAACACGACGTCGAGCGTCTGGCAGAAAAGGACATCCGCGTTCGTGACCTGCCCTATCCCGAGGCAATTCGGGTGTCCGTCCACGCGTTCAACACGCGCGATGAGATCGACCGACTGCTCGAACTATTATAAACCGACTCCTCGCATTCACCGACTGTTCTGGAGTTCGCGCTGCCGGCCTTTCGGCATCATCGAGCGGAACTCGTCGTGGACGTACAGGCCCACACCGAGCGGTTCGCGTTCGTCCGCGACCTGGTGGGCCGCGATCAGATATCCCCAGTCACCGTCCCAGTCGAGTTCCTGATCCTCGCCGGTGAGAAACGCGTGTGCCGCCTCCTCCGAGAGTTCGATGACGTTCTTGGTCGCCGCGCGTCCGAACCGCTGTGCGGCGTCTGTCGTCGGTTTCCAGTGTTCCTGTCGGGTCCGTAGAAACGTCATCCCGAGCCCTTCGATGCGGGTGGGCGACGGAATGTCGTCGGCAAAGATCCAGATCTTTCCGGCCCCTTTCTCCCAGAAGGTGTACGCCTCGAAGGTCCCGGCTGGAAGGTCAAAGCGAGTCTGCCACCAGTCGATGACCTCCTCGCGGGTGGCCCGTCCCTTGACCTCCCGTTCGTCTGCCGTCGCCGGGAGTCGGTCGAAGCGGTCGCCGACGTTCTCGCTCATCGGCCCACCTCCAGCGTCGCACAGAAGAACCCGCCAGTGTCGTTGTGATGCGGGTAGATCCGGGCGGCCTTCGCGACGTCCGGATCGAACTGCTCGCCCTCGAACTCGGTGACACCGGGGGCGTACTCCAGCGGGATGTCCTGCTCGACGATCCGACAGTCCTCCTTGTCGAGGACCTGATCGAGGACGCGCTCGTTCTCCTCGGGCGCGAACGTACAGGTCGAGTAGACGACCCGCCCGCCGGGGGTCGTCGCCTGAATCGCGCGCCGGAGGATCCCCTGCTGGATGCCGGCGACGCTTTTGACGTGGCCCAGCGACCACTCGTCGAAGGTATCCGGGTTCTTCCGGATCGTTCCCTCACAGGAGCAGGGTGCGTCGACGAGCGCGCGGTCGAACGCGTCGACGCGCCGGTCGTCCTCGCTCCCCTCGCCGAAGGGCTTCAGCGAGAAGTTTCTGGCGTCCTGATTCGTTACGGCCATGTTCGTCACCCCGAGTCGTTCGGCGTTGAATCGGAGCGCCGAAAGCCGACCCAGGTTGTTGTCGTTCGCCACGACGAGTCCGCGGTCCTCCATCAGTGCCGAGAGTTGCGTCGCCTTGCTTCCCGGTGCGGCGGCGGCGTCCCAGACGCGCTCGCCGGGTTGCGGGTCGAGTACCATCGCGGGCAGGGACGATACCTCCTCCTGGCCGTGGATCCAGCCGTGGACCGAGGGCCACGTGGTTCCCGGCGAGGTAGTCTCCAGGCGGAAGATACCCTCCGCCCAGTCGGCCCGTTCGTAGCCGATCCCTGCCTCGTCGAACGCGGCCATCACCTGTTCGGGCGTCGTCTTGATCGTGTTGACCCGAACTGCCGACGGCAACGGGCGCTCGCAGGCGTCGATAAACGCCTCGAAGTCGTCGATCAGCGGCCGATATCGCTCCAGCGGTTTCATTACCGCCGCTTTCGCCCGGGGAGCGTTTGTCGGTTTCGGAGTGCCGCCCCGCCACGGAACCGGAGTCTCCGACTGGGGCCGGATTTACTATCTTGGCGCATGAACACACAACACATGGGACACATCCAACGGCACGAGGAAATCGAACTGGACGCGCCGACGCTCGTCGAGGGGATGCCGGGTATCGGCCTCGTCGGGAAGATTGCGACCGATCACCTGATCGAGGAGTTCGATATGTCCTACTACGCGAGCATCCACTGCGAAGGGATCGCACCGATCGGCGTCTACGAGGAGGGAGACCGTACAGTGCGGCCGCCGGTTCGCCTGTATGTGGACGAGGAGCGCGACCTGCTGGCGCTCCGGAGCGACGTCCCGATACCGGCCGATGCGACTTCGGAGTTTGCGACGTGTCTCACGGGCTTGATCGAATCCGAGGACGTCGATCCGCTCTATCTGAGCGGCTTCCCGGCCGAAAAGGACGACGAGCCACCCGGCCTGTTCGGCGTCGCGACCGGCGAGGCGGCGGCCGATAGGTTGGACGATCACGGGATCGACCTCCCGGACGAGAACGGTGCAGTCGCCGGACCCGCAGGCGGCCTGCTCAATCGGGCGGCACAGACCGGCCTCGCCTCCACCGTGCTGGTCGTCGAGAGCGATCCGCAGTTCCCCGACCCCGAGGCGGCGCGGATTCTGATCACGCGCGGAATCGAGCCACTGGCAGGGATCGATGTCGAAGTCGAGGGACTCGTCGAGCAGGCGGACTCGATCCGTGAGCAGAAAGAACAACTCGCCCAGCGGATGCAAGAGGCCGACACACAGGAGAGCTCACAGGCCCAGCGGATCAAGATGTTCCAGTGAGTGACTCGCGATAAATTATAAAATCTCCATCACATACTTACCGGGTGACATGGTGCATCATGCAACGCGATCTAACACATATCATATATTGTAAAATAGTATATTTGTGAGGGGATTGTAGCTGATGTTGTGCGAAGCCAAGAGCTAATTCACCTCCACGCGTTGCTGGTTGAGGTACGAGGATATCTAGAACGCGAGGAGAGGCTACCTGCTGGTGCGTTCGCTGCCTACGATGCACAACAGACAGGCCCGTTTCACATTCATCAATCAAAGGAAGAACACAAACAGGCAATCAGCTTGCTAGTCGAAGGTATCGATCGATCGATACAATCGGATCCGCCGCGGGAGGAAGCGTCGATACAGTAACCTCGTCGCTTCGTCACAGAATATCGACATCCTCCCGTGGCTCGCGATACGTTCTCGTTGCGGACTCTGAACATCAACAGTTAACCCGGATCGGCCCCCCCACATTTGTATGACTGAGTTCGCAGCACGGGTCGAAGGAATATCGATTAGCGGGATCCGCGAAGTGTTCGAGGCCGCGGGCGAGGACGCCATCAACCTCGGTCTCGGCCAGCCGGACTTCCCGACGCCGGAGCACGCCCGGTCGGCCGCCGTCGACGCGATCCAATCGGGCAAAGCTGACGGTTACACCTCGAACAAAGGAACCGAGAGCCTCCGCGAGGCTATCAGCACCGCGTACGACCGTGATCACGGGATCACCGTCGAACCGGGCAACGTCATCGCCACCGCCGGTGGCAGCGAGGCGCTCCATCTCGCGGTGGAAGCCCACGTCGATCCGGGGGAGGAAGTGATCTTCCCCGATCCGGGCTTCGTCTCCTACGATGCCCTGACGCGACTGGCCGACGGCGTGCCCAAGCCCGTCCCACTGCGCGAGGACCTCACACTCGACCCGGCGACGGTCGAGGAGGCCATCACCGAGGAGACTGCCGCCTTCGTCATCAACAGCCCCGCGAACCCGACTGGCGCAGTACAGGACGAGGCCGACATCCGCGAGTTCGCCCGGATCGCCGACGAACACGACGTACTCTGTATCTCCGACGAGGTGTACGAGCATATCGTCTTCGAGGGGGAGCACCACTCGCCGATCGAATACGCGGAGAGCGACAACGTCGTCGTCGTCGGCGCATGCTCGAAGACCTACTCGATGACTGGCTGGCGACTCGGCTGGGTCACGGGATCCAACCGCCGCGTCGAACGGATGCTCCGCGTCCACCAGTATATGCAGGCGTGTGCGAGCGCCCCGGCCCAGTACGCCGCCGAAGCCGCACTGAACGGCCCGCGGGAGCCAGTCGAGGAGATGGTCGCGGCGTTCGAGGAGCGCCGTGACGTCGTGCTTGACGGGCTTGACGATGCCGGGCTTGCGGTTCCCAAGCCCAGCGGCGCGTTCTACGTCATGCCGAAAGTGCCCGATGGTTGGGTCGACGAACTGATCGATAGCGGCGTCGTCGCCGTACCGGGCGATGCGTTCGGCGTCCACGGCGACGGCTACGCCCGCCTCTCCTATGCGACGAGCATGGAAGAGCTAAAAGAGGCGCTGGAGATCATTCGGGACGTGACCGCGCGAGTCGAGTAACCAGACGGTCGGCTCTCTTTGCCGACGCCGCCAACTTCTAATCGTATTTACAAAAATCGATTGATCCTACTAATTATACCGTATGCGGACGAACAAGGCCGTATGAGCGAGGCCATAGCCGACCGAGAGTTCGGTGGACTTCCAGAAGCAATCGATCCGTCCGACGCCTTTGCCCTGCTCGGGAACGAACTCCGCATCGATATCCTCCGCGCAATGTGGGCGGAAGACGGTGGACCCGTTGCGTTCTCGGATCTCTACGGCGCGGTCGGCGTCGACGATAGCGCACAGTTCAACTACCACCTCAAGAAGCTTACTGACCACTTCGTTCGCCACGCCGACGACGGCTACGAACTCCGCCACTCGGGGGAGAAAGTCATCCAGGCGGTCCTGGCAGGGTCGTTCACCGGACACCCGCAGACGACCATCGACACCGTGGATCCGTGCACGCAGTGTGGAGCGGAACTCAGGGCAGTCTACGCCGACGAGCAACTGCGCATCCGGTGTCCCGAGTGTGAACACGAACACGGCAAGTACTCCTTTCCGCCGGGCGGACTGATCGACCGCACCGACGAGGAGGTCTTGCGAGCGTTCGACCAGCGTGTCCGCCATCTTCACTGTCTGGCCAAAGACGGCGTCTGTCCCGAGTGCAACGGTCGAATGCAGACGACTATCGAACGCGAGGGCGATTGCTGTCTGAGCGCGTCGGTCCGGGTCGAGCACGTCTGTGACTACTGCCAGCACTCGCTGTGTTCGGCCCTCGGACTGGGACTGCTCGATCAGTCCCCAGTCGTCGCCTTCTACGACGAGCACGGAATCGACCTCGCCGCGACTCCGTACTGGCGACTGGAGTGGTGTGTCAGCGACGACCCCGTCACCGTCCGATCGCACGACCCCCCGCGCGTGGCGGTCGATCTGATCGTCGACGACGACACGATGACCGTCGTACTCGACGAGGACCTCGAAATCATCGATACCGAGCGCCCGGATATTTCTGCATAGCCTGCCGACCCCGCTCGTTCCTGAAATCGATTTAAGTAAACGCGGTTACAGAAATGTATTTCAGATTATACTTATGGCGGTACAGGCCGTAGCAATACGTGTATGAGCCAAACACCATCGCTTCACACCGCACGTCAGTCCCCGTCTGCAGATCCGTTCGTCGCCGCTCTGTTGACCGCTGGCGTGTTCGCGCTGATAATCGCATTGTCATATCCAGTACTGTCGTTCGCAGTCTTCGCCGGCGCGCTCACGACACTGCTTGCCCGTCGTCTCGCGACACAGTTGGGCTGAAACCGGTGTCGCGCCGGACCCTGACTATATGTAAGTACCGTCCATACCGTGGTGTATGTCGCTCGCACGCCACGGGGCGGGACACGACGCATCCGTACGCGCCCTGCTCTCCCAGGTACACCCCGTATTCATGCTCCCACCGATTGCCGCCGCGCTCTTTGGCGGCGTCCTCGCCGGGTCGTTCGACCCGTCCCTTGCGGGGATCCACGCTGTCGCGGTCTTTGCCGCCGTCTACACCGCTCACGTCAAGGACGGCTACGTGGACTTCCACATCCGCGGCGAGGACGACGACCACCCCCTCACTGTCGGTGGCTGTCGTGCCGCACTCGCCGGAGCGACGATCCTCTTTTTCGCCTGCACAATCGCGCTGGCCCTGCTCGTCGACGCCGCCGCCGCGCTGGTGACCCTGCCGTGCTGGCTGATCGGCTACCACCACGCACCCCAGCTAGATACCAATCCGTTCACCACGACGACCGGCTATCCCGCCGGAATCGCGTTCGCCCTGCTTGGCGGGTTCTACGTGCAGGCCACGACCGTTGCTCCCGTCACGCTCGCCTTCGCCGCCGTCTTTCTCGTCCTCCTCTCGGGCGTCAAGGTGATCGACGACATGCAGGACTACGAGTACGACCTGTCGATCGAGAAACGTACGGTTGCGGTGTCGCTCGGCCCCGACCGCGCGATGTCGCTCGCCTACGGGCTGATGCTGGTCGCGCTCCTCCTGGTGCTTGCGCTGGCCGCGCTCGGCCCGTTTCCGCCGAGTTCCGTGCTGGCCGCCCTCGCCTTCGGCGTCGTCGCCGGATTCGCCCGGCGCGGCGACCCCGAAATCGCCACGATGTTGCTCGTCAGGGGCAGTTACGTCTTTCTCGCCGTCCTCGTCGCGGCGGTGTGGTGGCAGCCGCTGGTCTGACAGAGATTGGGGAGACGCCCGGCCGGTCAGGACGCCGTGCTGACGATTTTGATGACGTCGCCCTCCTCCAGTTCGTAGTTCTCGCTGATCTCGCGGCTGGTCTTCGCGTTGACGGCGTGGAGGTAGCCGTCGCCGATATCGGAGTGGACGGCGTAGGCCAGATCGACCGGTGTCGAGCCACGCCGGAGCAAGAAGGCGTCCGGGAGCACGTTCCCCTTCGCGTCGGTCCACTTGCTGGCGTCCTGCACGGGATAGGCCGTGATCCGGTCGAGCAGGTCGTAGACCGCGTAGTCGAGCGCACCCTGGATTCCGGTGCCGTCCCAGCGGTCCATCGCGCCGCGGAGGCCGTCGAGCGCCTCGCGTTGTTGCTCGCTGACGCTCTCGCCGATCTCGAACTCGGCGTCGCCGGGGTCGTAGTCGACGAGGCCCGCGTCGGCGGCGTTGCGCAGGGCGAGTTCGCCCTCCGCCGTCGTGGGGATCACCGGCTTGTCGAGGTCGAGTAGCTTCTCGACGTTCTCCTCGGGCGCGATATCGATCTTGTTCGCCGCGACGATGATCGGCTTGGTTCGCTTGCGGACGTCTCGTGCGAGGGCTTCGCGGTGCTCGTCGGTCCAGTCCGCCGGGTTCTCGGGGTATTCGACCTCGCGCAGGCTTGCCGCGACCTCGGCCTCAGTCGCACCGAATCCGGTCAGCATGTCGGCCAGCGCCTCGTCGATATCGAACCCCGGCGAGCGGGATTTGCGTTCGATGGACTCCCAGTTGCGGTCGACGATGCCCGCCAGCCAGAGATCCATCTCCTCCTCGATGAAGTCGATATCCTCGATCGGATCGTGACTGCCGGTCTCGACGGGTTCACCTTCCGCGTTGGTCCCACCGGACGCGTCGACGACGTTGACGATGGCATCGGCGTTCGTGAGTTCGTCGAGGAACTGATTGCCCAACCCTTTCCCCTCGTGGGCACCGGGGACGAGGCCTGCCACGTCGAGCAACTCGATCGGAACGTAGCGCTTGCCGTCGTGACAGTTGTCGTTCCCACAGCGCTCGTCGCGGGTCAGACACGGACACTCGGTCCGGGCGTGGGTGACACCCCGGTTTGCATCAATCGTCGTAAACGGGTAGTTGGCGACATCGACGTCCGCCCGCGTCGCCGCGGTATAAAACGTGGACTTGCCGGCGTTCGGTTTCCCGGCAAGCGCGATAGAGATCATTGTACGTGCTTTCTCGGGTCTCCGAAAACTGCCTTTCGGTTCGAGGGTTCCGAACGATCCGTGAACTGCGACCGATTAGTCCGCTGAGCGGGCCGAGTCGCATCCGTGCGAGAGCAGAACGTTCTCTGGGCTCTCGGCCCCGCATCTCCGGTCGACACACCGCATTTTACGTACCCGGCGGAGTAGTTGGATATATGACAACAGAAGCGGCGTCGAGGAGCTCCGACGTGCCGTTCAGAACGCGTCTCGTGAGAGTCGTCGTCTCGGTGGTCGTCCTGACTGCCGTGACGGTCGTTCTCGGGTACGGCGGCTGGATCGTCCTGACGCTCACCGCCAGGATCGGGGGCTACGATCCGAAGACGGACGAGGGGGAGTTGCTTCGTGATCGGTTGCTGGAGTGGCCCGACCGCAACAGGGAGGTCATGCGCTCGAACGGACGAGCCGACCTTCCGTTGCGGCCATAGCGGAACTGTCCGTCTCCGTCGACGCTGGCCATCCGGCTACGAATCCTCATCCAGGGCAGGATCGAACAGGTCTTCGATCGAACAGTCGAAATGCTCCGCGAGTTTGAACGCGAGTTCGAGCGACGGATCGTACCGATCCCGCTCGATGGCGTTGATCGTCTGTCGGGAGACGTCGAGTGCGGCAGCCAGGTCGGCCTGACTCTCCCCGCGCTCGTTGCGCCGTTCCCGAATATCACAGTTCATCTGTCCCGGTAGTAGCCGAGAGCGACCCCGTAGGTCATGTAGACGATGGCTGTCGTCCAGGCGACCGTTACGGAGGCGGGTCCCCATGCGAAGTGGTCAGTCGCCGAAAGGACGACCAACGAGGGGAAGACGAGTGCGGAGAGCCAGCCGAACGCGGCCATCGTGAACCCGCTTGCGCGCCGGTGGATGGTATCGTCGCGTTCGTCGAACAGCAGGTGGTCCGTCGTGTACGGAATCGACACTGCAGCAGTCATTCCGACGACGTAGAGCCCGACCGCAATAAACGGTCGCTGGAGAGCAGAGCCAACGCCGAGGGAGACGCCTGCAAACACGCCGAGGGCAAGCATCAGTCGCTTGTACGTTTTCGGGGATCTGTTCTGGGCGAGACCGGTCTGAGTCTGTGTCATGAGTCGTGGCACCTCTCTGGTTCGTAAAGCAGCCTTTCCGTAAAGTACGCTTTACAGTAAAGTCTTGTTTACACCTGAGACATAAATCCACCGATCGATGAGAGAGCAGAACCCGCGAAATCGGAAGTCGTAGTCAAAGATACAGAGCAGACAAGACCGGATCCGGCCAGAACCCATCCGCATCGACGGATTTCCCGACCCGTGGGTCTCCACAGGTTCAAGAGACATAGCGCGCCCATCGTCGCCGTGATCCGCGTCGTACTCGCCGTTCTGCTGACGACCTCATTGCTCGCCATTGCACTGCCCGCCATCGACCGCGGAGCGGCTACCAGGACCGAAGGGACACTCGACCGTGCTGCCGGCGATATCGAGACCGCCGCAACCTCGCTCGTCGACGACGAAGAGCCACCGCCGGCCGGCGTCGACGGCGCGAAGCGAAGCCTGACGCTGACGCTTCCGCGCGAGTCGTTTACCAGCCGACCGGTCGACCGGTTCGAGATCCATCGCGTAACCGCGAACCGGTCAGTGATCCGCTACGCGGTCGACGGTCGCCATACGACGACAGTCCACGTCGATGCCCCGATCGTCGACGCCGCGAACCCCTCCGGCGACAGTCTCGAACTGCGGGGCAGTGGCGAGCGAATAGTCGTCCTGTCGCTCACCCGCGAGCGCGGCACTGGCGAACCGCTCGTCGTGCTTTCCCGCCGATGAGCCACAATCTCCCCCGACGGTTTAAGTACTATCCCGCGGCCAGCGCGGGCCATGGATACCGAGACACCGGTCGATGGCTGGTACGTCTGGCTCGGCGTCGGCGTCGTGAGCGTCGCGCTCGCCGGCCTGGCGCTGGGTCTGCCGTCGACGCCGCCGCCGGACGCCACCGCGGCGGCAAACACCATCGAGGAGACGGCCAGCACCCCCCACGAAGCGACGGGTAGATACGCTCACGACGCGACCGAAGCGCGGATCGGCGAACGACGACTTTGGCTCCGGGCCGACGACTGCGAGAGCACTGCACGGATCGCATACGGTCGGATGGTTCCGGTCGCCGAGGACGAGCAGTTGCGGGCCGTCCTGGACGGTGACGACCCGCGAACGCTCTACGATCACAACACAGAGAAAGAGGCCTGGGCGGCCTTTCACGCGGACGTCGAAGCCGGCCGGAGCCGGGCCGGGAATCCAGCGTGGCGACCCGCCGATGGCACCCTCCGCGTGCGAGCGTTCGACTATCCCGCACCCGGAGGTGAGAGGCGTGTCACGCTCGTTGCGGCCTGAGAAACGCGGTCAGACGGAGCCAGTCGCCGCGCTCGTCGCCGTCGCGGCCGTCTGTCTCGCCATGAGTCTGTACGCGGGCTACGCCGGCGACACACTTTCCGGCACCAGCGACCGGAGCGTCGAGGAGACGGCACTCGATGCCGTCTGGACCGAACTCAGTAAGGACGGCCTCTACACACCTGGTGAGGACTCGCTTCGGGCGCTCCCCCGCAGAGCAGTTCCCGAGGGCTATCACGTCCGCATCGCTGTCTCTGTTGAGAGCCCACTCGGGGAGCAACAGGTCGTCGAGAGTACCCGAGTCGATGCTCACGGTGATGGTGATCCGGGCGCTCCGCCGGATGACGCCCGCACCGCGAGTCGACCGATCCCGGTCGTCAGCGAGGAACTCCCCGGCGACGTCAAGATCGGCCGGCTACGAGTGGAGGTCTGGCAGTGAGCCCTGATCGGCGCGCCATCAGCACCGTTATCGACGTTACGCTCTGTCTGGCGCTGGTCAGCGCGGCGGTGCTGACGATTGCCGTCGTCGCGGAGACCGACGAGGCCGACCCCGGGCCGGAACGTGCAGAGCAGACGGCCGAACTGCTCGGAGCGACGACCACCTCCGTCGAGTACTCGGTCCGGCCGGTGACGGCGCACGACGAGTTCGACGCCGATCCGATCGGTACGAGCGCCGCGTACGAGCGGACCGACCACGGGCCAGTGGCGGGACTGCTGGCGTCGGCCGCCGTCGCGAACGCCGAAATCGACGGCTATCGACTCACCCGCGCCGGTGAAGACTACGAAGCCGGTCTCGATGGGGTCCTCTCGGAGACGTCGGCGACGGTCGATGGCACCGTCCACGTGACCGCAGTCTGGCAGCCCTACGAGGGCTCGTCGATCCGTGGCGAAGCCACGGCCGGACCGGAGCCTCCGGCCGAGGCCGACGTCAGCAGCGCCACGATAACCGTCCCATCGGGGGTCGACCAGCCCGACGAAACCGAGCTACGTGAGGCCTACGCCCAGGAGTACGAGACGCTCGCACAGGTTGTCGCAAGCGCGGTCGTGGAGGGGTACTTCCCGCCGGAGGAGACACAACTCACCCTCGAACGGCAGGGTGTCGAGCGCCAGCTAATCGAGTATCGCTATCGGCGGGCTGTCACGGCGCTCGACGGCATCGAGCGCTACGACGTCGACGACGAGATCAGCCGAACGGACGCCGACGCGACGGCAGCGAACGACGAGATTGCGGCCGCGCTTGCCGAGGAGGTCGTCGCTAGCGAGCTATCGGACGCGCTCGACCGGGAGATCGATAGCTCGGTCGAGACGAGTCGCAGCGACGCAGATCGGATCGCCCAGGCGACCGACGAACTACTCACGAGCGGTGAAGTGACCATCGTCGTCAGGACGTGGGGAGCATGAGATCGAAGCCCACCCACTCGATCCGCGTCGACGACCGGGCGCGAGTCCCCTTCGCCATGCTCGGTGTGCTGTTGCTCGTCAGCAGCGTCGGGGTCGTCGCCACGCTAGAGACGCGGCCCGAACCCCACATCGACGACGATCCGTCCGCCGCCCTCGACCGGACGACGGCGGCCTCACAGACGGCGGTCCGGGCGGCCGTCGTCGATGCGACCGAGACCGCCGCACAGTCGCCACTCACCGAGGCGGACCCGAACAGCAGTATCGGTGCCGCGCTCGCGGGGCGGGAGGACGACCCGCTCGACGCCTACCTGGCGCTCCTGATCTATCTGGAGACGGGAGAGCGCCTGGAGCACACCAGCCAGGGGATCGGTGGTGAGACGACCGCGACGGCGTCGCTCCCCGCAGTTGATCCGACAGCCGAAAGCGTTGATCGCGCTCTCGGCCGGATCGACCTGCAGACGCCGGCAGAGCCCGGTGTCGAGACTGGCACTCTGCGCGTGACCGTCGAGGACGTCTCCTTCGAGGTCGAGCGCCGTGGAGAGACGCTCTCACACCGGAAACAGGATCTGACCGTCACCGTCGCTTCGACCCTACACGAACTCCACGAGCGGACCGACGAGTACGAAGCGCGGCTGAACACCGGCATCTTCGACGAGACGACCGGCTACGACGGGTTCGGCCGTCGGCTTGCCGCACGGCTCTATCCCGTGGCCTACCTCAAGATCGCACAGAAATACCGGAAGCCCGACGACTTCGGGAACATCACCCCCAACGAGCACACCGAAGTGCTCGCCAACCACGCCGCGTTCTCGATCCAGAAATCGACGTTCGGGACGACCGATCCGCACGGCGAGCGAACGATGCGCGGCGCGTGGGCCTGTATGGGGGCCGATATCGGCGAGGAACTGATGGCATCGAAGAGTAACTCGGAGGACGGCTACGACGCCGCGCAGTTCTGCAGTGATCTGGAGTACGTCTACGGCGATCAGGAGGGCGAACTTCCGGACGCGCCGACACTGACAGAAGTCGCCGAGGACGAAGTCGTGGGGTCGAAGTTTGCCAACGCCACGGTCGAAATTCCTATCGACGAGTTCGCCGACCTCGCGTACTACGACGTGGTTGGAGAAGACGTCGGCTGGGACGAGGACGATCCGATGAGCGGCGACGCGTTCGAGGGGAGCGAAGCGATCGATTCGGAGGATACGCCGGACTCTCTCGACACGCTGATCGATACCGCCAGCGGGGAGATTCCGGGTGTCGTCGACTCGGTGTACAGCGCATCGGTCCGGGCCGAGGACGACGTGGAGACGAGCGGAGCGCTGCCGAGCGCCGACCCACCGAAGCAGGTCGCGAACAACCTCGGCAACTGGACCGAAGCGTACGCCGACCGCGAGACGCTTGTCCTCAACAGCGAGACGTGCGTCGAGGGGGAGACACTTTGGCGGGACTCGACGGACCAGCGCCGCCCGCTCTACGAGTACGAGGTGACCCTCGTCAACGAGTACGAGCAGACCCGCACCTGGGACTGGAACGGGACGGAGGGGACGAACCGGACCGAGATGACTGACGATCACAATCGAACCGGGTCGATTACGAGCACCGATCGCTCGACCAGACGTTTCGAGGTGACGGTCAAAATCGAGGGCAGACACAGCCACGGAGCGGCCCTCGACGGTGCAGGCTACGACGGGCGGATCGACCACGCGTTCCGACCCGGCGGGTCGGTTCGGCCCAGTCCACAGCGACAGCGCGTCGGGAATTTCGAGGAGATCCACGACGGCGCTATCGAGCGCATCTTCGGCGCACACACCGATCCCGACGACCTCCCGTCGACGCTGGCACAACGAATCGATCCCGAGGCCGTCTTTCGGGCTGAGCAACTCGTCTCGACGCTGGCGTACGAGGACGAACGCTGGATCGACGTCCCCGTCGAACCGGACGACGAGGCGGCGCTAGAAGCGTGGCTGGAGGCCGAAGCCTACGACGTGCGGGCCGACGTAAAGAGACAGATCGGGCCGCTCTCGGTCGAGCGACATGAGCTACTCACCGCCGACAACAGCCCAATCAAGCGGTATACCGATGCGCTACGCCGCAATCGGGCGTCGCTCGTCGTCGATGGCGAGCAGGGCGGCTACGAGAACGCCCCGGCGAAGGCCAGAGCGGAACTGCGCCTGGCCTACGTCGAGAGCGTCATCGACGCCGTCGAAGCCGTCGGTGACAGCCACGAGGGGCTTCGCGACGGTGTCGAACAGGAGGTCACAGACCACCTCGGCGAGGACGCCGCGGCAGCCAACGACGTCCTCGATACCTCGCTTGGCATCGGACAGGACGCGCTGAACGGCGATATCGAAGAGAACGCTGGCTCGCTCGATGGCTCTCCGCTGACAGGGAACGCCCGGTTCGACGTCCGGGGAGCCCCAACGTATCTCTCGCTCGATACGGTCGAGCGCGAGGACGTGGCTGCAGTGCGACCGGCCGGCACACCGCCACTCGAGACTGAGGGTGCGACCCACGCGCCGCTGACCGCCCGGTACGCGAATCCGATCGGCTACCCGGGGGTTCCGGTCGTTCCGTACCCGGGCCTCTGGTTTGCCTCGGTTAGCGTCTGGGACGTCGAAGTGAAAGGGGAATACGCTCGGTTCGAGGTGAGCGCGGCGGACGGCGCTCCGGACTCCCCATCCGGAACGACCTATATTCGCGAGGACAGACGGGTCAGCGTCGATATCGGTGGCGAGCAGTACGCCCTCGGACGCGTCGATCCGATCGAGTTTTCGAGTCGAACGCTGGTCGTCGGCGTCGTCCCCGGGGGATCACCGGGGGTCGGGGACACTGATCAGTGGTTCGACTGCGCCGACTCGTGGGACAGTGTCGGGCCCGGGTTCGATCCTGATGGGCCAAACATCGAATGCCCGGGAGACCGAGACGGGAACCCCACACACGATAGCGAGTGATTCCTACGGTTCGATACCGAGCATCACTTCGTCGACATACTCGTCGTCGATCTTGTAGTGGTCCTCCCGAATCGCCTCGACTTCCCAGCCGTTCTCTTCGAGGAACTCGATAGCCGGTTCGTTGCTCGCCGGAATGCTCTGATACACTTTCTCGTAGTCGTGTGTCGAGGCCCACTCAAGTCCCCGTTCCAGAAGGCGGTTGCCGAGCCCCTGATCGCGGTACTCCTCGAGGACACCGAGCGTTAGCTCTGCCGTGTGTCGGAGTTTGGCGATCTCGGCCGAGTTGAGATGGACCCAGCCCACTACCTCGTCGTCGACCGTCGCGACGAAGAACATCCGCGACTCGACGTCGTTGTGTCTGAGCAACGCCTCGTCCCGGTCGAGTTCCTGAGCGACGGTTTCGGCGACGATGTGGATCCCCGGCGCAGCGACGGATTTGATCGCGCTGATGATGCCAGAGAGGTCCTCTTGCCGTGCGGGGCGGATGACACACTCGACGCCGTCGGCCATCACCTCCTGTTCGCCACCGGCCTCGATGGCTACCCGCAGGTCCCCGTCTTCCGTCTGTGTCAGTATGCCGTCGCGCCTGAGCACGGAGACGTGATGTCGAAACCCACGACTGTCGGACGGAAACAACTCCGACCGCACGGCCTGGGGGTCGACGGCCCCCTGCCGTTCGACGAACTCGAAGATACGCTGTCTATCCCGATGGTCGAACGAAACAGGATTCGAGGAAGTCATATCCGAAAAAGTAGGAGATGGGGACATTTACTACTTTTCCAACTGCCAGTGCTCGTTCTATTAGTTTTTTCGCGTGATCCTCCCGAGAGATGATGAATAGGATCTGCAATGCCCCTCTGTCCGATCAGAGTTTGATCGCCATCATCAGTTCGTCGACGTATTCGCCATCGATCCGGTAGTGATCCCGTCTGATCGCTTCCGTCTCCCAGCCGTGGTGTTCGAGGAACTCCGCGGCCGCATCGTTGGTCGCGGGAACGCTCTGGTAGACTTTCTCGTAGCCGTTCGAGGCCGCCCATTCGAGGCCACGCTCGAGCAGGTGACTGCCCAGTCCGTTGCCGCGATACTCCTCGATTACGCCGACGGTGAGTTCGGCCGTATGGCTCAGTTTGTCGAGTTCGGGAGCGTGGACGTGAACCCAGGCAACCACCTCGTCTTTGACTGTCGCGACGAAGAACATCCGTGACTCCAGTTCGTTCTGCCTGAGCAGGACGTCCTGATGGTCGAGTTCCTGGGCGACTGACTCGGCGACGATGTATCGCCCCTCCTGTGCGACCTGTCGGATCGCACCGACGATGCCCGTCAGATCGCTCTGGTTCGCCGGTCGGACCTCGAAGCAGAACTCGTCGCCGGTAAACTCCTCCGTACCGTCGACGTCGAGTGCAACCGAGAGTTCTCCATCGGCCGACTCCTCGAGGTAGCCGTTCCGTTTCAGGATCCCGACGTGGTGGCGAAAGCCGCCCGGATCGTGCGGCAACACCTCCTCCTGGGCCTCGCTACGGTCTACCCTTCCCGCCCGTTCGACGTAGTCGTAGATCGTCTCTCGGTCCGTGTGCTCGAACTCGAGGCTCTGCGAGCTATTCATGAGTGTCGGTACCACGACACAACGTATCAACTTTGCGGTGAAAATACCCACTCTACAGCCTGAAACGGATGGTCCTCAGTTCCGGAGTTCGTGAACGCGTTCGATGTTCCACTCGAACCCTTTGCCGTTTTCGGATGGCGTCTCCAGGACGAGCGGGACGTCCGCGACGTCGTCGTGGTTGATGAGCGTCCGCATTCCCTCTTCGCCGATCAGTCCCTCGCCGATGTGGGCGTGCTCGTCCTTGTTCGTCCCGCAGTCGTGCTTGGAGTCGTTGAGGTGGATGTATTCGAGATGCTCCAGTCCGACCACGTCATCGAACTCCGTGATGGTCTCGTTGACGCCCGCTTCCGTCGAGAGATCGTAGCCCGCCGCGAAGGCGTGGGCCGTATCGATACAGACATCCAGATCCTGCCCGCTCCGGTCGATAACCGCTGCAAGGTGCTCGAACTCGCCGCCGAGTTTCGTCCCACTGCCGGCGTCGCTCTCGATCAGGACGGTCACGCCGTCGGGAATCTCCAGTTCGTCGAGGGCGCTCGCCGCGTTGTCGAGGCCACCGTCGACACCCGCGCCGGTGTGTGCGCCGAGATGGACGTTGACGTAGCCGATATCGAGTGTATCGGCGGCGTCGACCTCCGCCTGCATGCTCTCGATGGATTTCCGACGCAGATCGTCTTTCGGCGTACAGAGATTGACGAGATACGACGAGTGGATGACCCACGGCCCGTCGAGTTCCTCATTGGTATCGTCGCGGAACCTCGCCGCTTCGTCGTCGTCGATGTCGGGGTGTTGCCAGACCTGTGGTGAGGTCGTGAAGATCTGTCCACAGTTTCCACCGACGTCCAGTTCCCGCTCGACGGCGTTGTCGACGCCGCCAGCCACGGATACGTGTGCTCCTACTCGCATAGCACAATCGAGGGATTGGACTGTCAAAGTAACTTCGAACAGCGACCGCCTCAGAATCGATAGTTTTCAGTCTTCTTCGGGCTCGACCCGATCACGGACCCACGCTTCGGCGCTGTATTTCTGTGCTACGAGCGACTCGGCGTCTTCGCGCTCCGCCGCTGTCCACTCGCCATCCTCGGCATCGGCCCACTCCCGCAGCGCGTCTTCGAGATGGCCGACCGCCGTCTCACGTGAGATGTCTGCGTGTTCGCTGATCGCGGTGACCCGCTCCTCGAACTCCTCGGGCGATGTCCCGGGGTTCGAGAAGACGCCCAGATGGGGCTCCGGATCGAGGTCGAACGAGAGCGATCCGTGCTGGATAACCGCGTCGCGCTGGCGGTACTGGGCGTTGCCGCTGATCTTCTGTCCGTCGACGAGAATATCGTGAGCCGGATCGATCGCCCGGAGATAGCAGGCTGGCCGGTGAATCTCGGGATGCTCGTCGTCCGCGAAGGCTGCCGAGACGCCCATCCGATCGAAGGCGTCGAAGATCGGTTCACAGAGGAGTTCGTACGTCTCCATGAGGTCGCCGGGAACGTCGTCAGCGGGGAGGACGATCGAGTAGGAGATGTCGCCGTGAATGTCGTGATAGATCCCACCGCCGCCGGTCTGTCTGCGCGTCACGTCGATCCCCCCGCGGTCACAGAACTCCCAGTCGACCGACCCCGGTGCCTGTCCGTAGCCGAGCGAGAGCGTCGACGGCTCCCAGGTGTAGACGCGCACAGTCCGTCTTCCGTCTCGTACCGCGGTTTCGGCGGCAATCTCGTCGAGTGCCATCGCCATCGCTCCGGACTGGCGTTGCTCCGGAATCGAGCGCCACGCTCGGTCGCTGAGGTCGGTCATAGCCGCAGTTGGTGGCCGGACCGCAAAGGGATGTCGGGAGATAGAGCGCGCGAGGATGGACTCTCCAGTGTGAGGACCCTACCTCCGACAGACATGTTCTATATCGCAATTATCGGTTTACTTCTCCTATATCGACCAACGCGCGGGGCTTTTACACACGCGGGCGATAGAGCCTCTATGGTGCAGAACGTCGCCGGTATACTTCCGGATCTCGAACCCGAGGACTTCTATCTGCTGTCGGGGATAGAGCAGGGAATGCGATTTTCCGAGTGGGTAGCGCGCGAGAAGCTGCCGGAGTTTTCCGATCTCACCCCCGAGGAAGTGGACTATCGACTCGACCGCTGTCTCGACTGGGAACTGATCGAGCGAAAAACGATCCAGTACGAGGGCTACACGCTCACGTTCGAGGGCTACGACGCGCTGGCGTTGCATACCTTCGCCGAGCGCGAGACGGTCAGCGGCTTCGGCGCGTCGCTTGGCGTCGGCAAGGAAAGCGACGTCTTCGAGGTTCAGTCCTACGAACCGATGGCGCTGAAGTTCCATCGTGAAGGCTACACGAACTTTCGGGAAGTGATGAAAGAACGCGATTATACGTCTGATCGCCAGCACGTCTCCTGGCTCTACACCGCCCGGAAAGCGGCCGAGCGCGAGTACGATGCGCTCGAAACGCTGTATCCCGACGTCTCGGTCCCACGGCCGATCGATTACAACCGGCACGCCATCGTGATGGAGAAGATCGACGGCGTCGAACTCTCGCGGACGGGACTCGAAGACGAACAGGTCGTACCGATACTGGAACTCGTGTTGCGCGAGATGCAAACCGCTTACCGCGAGGGGCGGGTCCACGCCGACATGAGCGAGTACAACGTGTTCGTCGGTACCGACGGAGTCACGATTTTCGACTGGCCCCAGGCGGTACCGGCCGACCACGAGAACGCCGAGCGCTTTCTCGAACGGGACGTCGACAACATCGTGAGCTTCTTCAAGCGCAAATACCCCCAGCACGTCGCCGAGTACGACGAGAAGGCGCTGGCTGACGCACTTGCAGAGGACGAGTTCGACGACATCGCCGAGTACACCGCGTAACGGCGTTTTAGATACGTTTTTGCAGTTCGTGGGATAGCCGCCCGCCTGTGTCTATAAATTGCATATTGCGATATCAAAGCCTTCAGGACGTCACGCAGGGCGACGGTCCTAACGCCCGAAACTCCCCCGGAGCCAGTTCGACTCCAGAGGCTCTGTTCCGGTTGATACCCTGCTTCGGCTGGTCGACATAGATCGGAGAGTCAAGCTACCTGTCGAGCAAGAACCCGTCGAGTATCAGTCAGCGGTCGAGTCCTGGAGAGTACGAAGAAGAGTAGCGGAAGATCACTGGTCGGTGAACGAACAACAGAGCATACCTATCGAACAACGAGCGGAACGGGATTTAACACCGTTCCGAACTCGTCCTTACGAGAAGATGTCTTTGATCGCCCCGAGCAATCCGCCGCTGCTGGATGTCTCACGTTGCTCGGTCCGCTCCGTGGACGTCTCTTCGGACGCTGTCTCGGTTGCTTCGGCTTCGTCTTCACTCTCGTCCTCGGTCACCGCTTCGTCATCGCTGGCGTCGCCACCGGCTTTTTCGATGGCCTCGTCGATCAGCTCGTCGGCGTCGTTGACCGCGGCTTTGATGTTCGACTTGACGAGGGGCTTGCCCTCGAAACGGCCTCGGCTGACGGACGTGTCGGCTGCGATGATCACTGCGTCGGCCGCGTCGATGGCCTCGGCCGTGAGTTCGTTCTCGGTACCCATCGCGCCCTGCACTTCGACGTCGATGTCGTGGCCGCGCTCCGTCGCGGTATTTTCCAGGTTCTCCGCACCCATCTGGCTGTGCGCGATACCGGTCGGACAGGCTGTGACTGCTACGAATTTCATTGGCTATCAGTTATCGTTTCACGTACTTCTAGTTTTGTACTGGCGCCCAGCGCGCGCTCTGCGAGTTCCTCGGCCGACTCCGTGTCGGTCTCCGTGATCCCGGCTTTGACCTCGGGAATCGTCACCGCGCTCATACTGAGTTCGTCGAGACCGAGGCCGACGAGCAGTTTCGTCACCGACGGATCACCGGCCATCTCGCCGCACATACCGATCCAGGCATCGTTGTCGTGTGCGGCCTCGACGCTTCGATGGATCGCTCGCAGCACGGCAGGGTGGAGCGGATCGTGCAGGTGAGCTACGGCGTCGTTTTCGCGTGAGGCGGCCATGACGTACTGTGAGAGATCGTTCGTCCCGATGCTGAAGAAGTCGAGGCGACTCGCCAGTTCGTCGGCCATCATCACCGCGGCCGGCGTCTCGATCATCACGCCGAGTTCCGGACGCTCGTACTCGATACCCTCCTCGTCCAGCGACTCGGCCGCGGCGTCGACGGCGTCGAGCGCCGCATCAAGTTCTTCCGTCGTCGAGACGAGCGGGAACATCACTGAGAGCCGGCCGTCACCCTCTGCGGCGGTGCGCAGGAGTGCGCGAAGCTGACTCTCAAACAGGTCGCTATCCTCGTCGAGCGAGCGGCGGATCCCTCGGTTGCCCAGGAAGGGGTTTTCCTCCGCTTCGGCGTCGAGATACGGGATCGGCTTGTCGCCCCCGATGTCGAGCGTCCGAACCACGACCCGGCCGTCCGGGAACGCTTCAAGAGCGTCGACGTAGGACTCGAACTGCTCGTCCTCGTCCGGAGGCTGTTCCCGGTCGAGAAAGAGGAACTCCGTGCGGTAGAGGCCGATACCGTCCGCACCTTGGTCGACTGCCCCGTCGAGTTCGGCGGTCGTCCCCAGATTGGCGGCAACCTCGATTTCGACGCCGTCGGCGGTCTCGACAGGCTCCGACCGAACCTCGATGTCACGACTGGTCGTAACTCGCTCTCTGGTCTCCTCGTCCGGATCGACGATGACCGCATCGTTCGTGGCGTCGATGGCGACGTCCGCCCCTTCGTCGATAGCGAGCAGGTCCTCGCCTACGCCGACGACGGCGGGGATGCCGAGCGAACGCGCGAAGATGGCGGCATGAGACGTCCGGCCGCCCGTCGCCGTCGCAAAGCCGGCGACGCGCTCGGGATCGAGCTGTGCCGTATCACTCGGTGTGAGTCGCTCCGCGAGCAGGACGGTCCCTTCCGGGAGCGTTTCGAGGTCCATCCGCTCGCCGCCCGAGAGGATACGGAGCAGTCTGTCGCGGATGTCCCGCATGTCGTCGGCCCGCTCGGCCATCATGCCCTCCATCCCCTCGAACTGTTCGATGGCACTACCGTAGGCGCGGGCGACGCCGGCCTCGGCGGCAGCGCCGTCCTCGATGGCTTCGTCGACCCCGTCAGTGATCTGGGGGTCGTCGAGGAACTGGAGGTGGGCGTCGAAGACTGCTGCTTCCTCCTCGCCGACGCGCTCGGCGGTGTTCTCGCGTTCGGTCTCGATCTCCTCGCGTGCCTGTGCCTGTGCGTCCGCGAACCGTTCGCGTTCGGTCTCGGGAGCCGCGGCCTCGACCGATTCCGGGTCCGGTCGCTCGTCGGGCCGGTACCAGCGGGCAGTGCCGAGGCCGGACAGCGGCGTCACGCCGACGCCCGGTAGGGGTTCGCTCATAACTCTGATTCTGGTGTCGTGAGGACGGTTGCCACCGCCTCCATGGCCTCTTCTTCGTCGGGCCCGTCAGTCGTGAGAGCGACGTCGTCGCCGGACTTGGCGCCCAGTCCGGTGACCGCGAGCATACTCGCCGCGTTGACGGGGTCTCCGTCGGCCGGTGCAACGGTGATCTCGCTGTCGTACTCGTTTGCCGTCTCGACGAACTTCGACGCCGGGCGAGCGTGGAGGCCGTCTTCCGGGACGATGGTAACGGTGCGCTCGATCATTCGTTGATCGCCTCCAGAATAATCTCCTCGACGTGCTCTGGCGATTCGGCTTCGTGCAACGCGTCGCGGTTCTCCTCGTGCATCAGCGAGCGCGAGAGCGAACTCAGCATCGAGAGATGTTCCTCGCCACCCTCTTCCGGAACGAGCAGCATGAAGATCAGGGTTGCCGGTTTGTCGTCCATCGCATCGAAGTCGATACCGTCGTCGATGCGCGTGAACGCTATCGTTGGGGAGGCGACACCGGCGCTTTTCGCGTGCGGAATCCCGATCCCCATCCCGACGCCTGTGGTGGCGTCTTCCTCTCGCTGAAGGAGATCTTCGAGTGCCTGTTCGCGATCCGTGACGCGGCCGGCGTCGACGGCCAGATCCAGCAGGAACTCGATACACGGTTCTTTCTCGGTGGGCGCGCCGTCGAGAGCGATCAGATCAGTCGTCAGCGGTGTGTGGTCACTTTCAGTTGTCATCGTATGTAAATAGGTTGCAAAGGGGTTAGTCGTTTAGTCGGCGGCTTCGGCTGCCGCTTCCTCCATCGAGTCGACCGCTGCCTGGTCGGGTTTGAGCAGCGTGACCAGTCCGGCAGTCACGAGCGTTCCAAGCGCGATGGCTCCAAGGAATCCAAGGATGTTGCTGGCCAGCAAGACGACGAAGATACCGCCGTGCGGTGCGGGCATGCCGACGCCGAGCGTCATTGCAGCGGCACCAGCGGTTGCACTGCCGACCATGATACTCGGAATCACACGGAGCGGATCAGCAGCGGCGTACGGAATCGCACCCTCGGTGATGAACGAAAGGCCCATCGGGATCGCAGCGATGGCGTTCTCTCGCATCTCGTCGGGGTATTTGTTGGGGAACGCGAGGTTCGAGAGGGCCAGGCCGAGCGGCGGGGTCATCCCCGCGATCATCACGGCGGCCATCGGATCGGTGATACCCTCGGCGACCAGCGCGACGCCAAAGACGTATGCGACCTTGTTGACGGGGCCGCCCATGTCGAAGGCCATCATCCCGCCGAGGACGACGCCGAGCAGTGCCGCGTTGGCGCCCTGCATCCCTTCGAGGGTCGTCGTCAGCGCGTCGTCCAGCAATGCGATCGGAACGCCAAGGCCGAATACGACGATCGGAATCAACAACGCCACCGTCAGCACCGGAATGACGAGGATCGGCATCATCGGCTTCAATGCGCCGGGAACGCTCCAACCTTTCATCCACCGGGCGACGTACCCGGCGAGCAGACCGGCGACGATAGCGCCGAGGAACCCTGCGGTAGCCCCATCGGCGGCGAACCCGACAGTGTTACCAGCCGCCTCGATGATCTGGGGCTGCTGGATAGCGTACGCCAGAATGAAACCCGGAGCGAGACCGGGTTTATCAGCTATCGCGTACGCGATGTATGCCCCCAAGATCGGGATCATTATGGTCAGTCCGAGGACACCGATTTCGGCGAGATACCAGCCTATTGAGCCGGTCGTCTCGAAAACGGTCTCGGTGTTGCCATCGGTAAACGGCAGTTCGGCGACCATGAACCCGATTGCGAGGAAGATACCTCCAATTGTCACGAACGGGATCATGAACGAGACCCCGGTCATCAGATTTTCTTTTGTTGTCGTTAGATGCGAGCGAAGCGCGCTCTCCGTCTTTTCTTTGGTGCCCATAGTTGCGACTACTAATATTCACAATACCGTTAAATGGGTTCGGGAATTCGTTTGTTTCTATCGTTATTTGATGATATTATAATTAATAATCGACGAGAAGAGTTATGTAATAATATAACATGGTTGCAGATGACTTTTAGACCCCCCCCTCACGACGGTTTCGGGATATACGGGTTTCGAGGCAGTAATTGCTATGTTGTTTATTTTTGAATATACATATCGTACTCAACCACATAACGATTATTCACGTCAATTAGACAGTGAATATTTCAGGAGTAGTATCAATGCTCAATGATCTGTGCTGACAATACTATATTTCGATTAGAATAAAATTTCGCCAGGATCTGCTTTCATCTTCCAAATGAGACTACGGGTCAGCGCCCAGTCACAGCAACAGTGAAATAATCGCCAACACGAGAAAGACGAGGATGAATATCCGAGCAATCTCCATAGAGATCCCTGCCACACCGCGAGCGCCGACAGCGGCGGCGACGACTGCGAGGATAAAAAACAGGATCGCCCATCGCAGGAAATCCCCGGTGAGCTGCAGCGGAAAGAACTGGAGGCTCTCGATCATCAGCACCTACCTCGTGTATGATATGAGTTGAGCGGTTGCTCGATGTGGCCCATAGCTTGTAATATGCCCGTTACATACTTTGTAAAGAGACTGCTATCTGCGGTACTACAAGCTTTCGTCGCCGAACAGCGACGTCAGCAACGGAAACCGTAGCTTACCCGCCAAGTGACGGACGGGACGACACGTCTTTCGAAGGCCTTAAGCACCGAACACGGGTATTTCGGGGTAACTCGCTGGACGACGGGCACCAGCGGGCACCTGTCACCGACAGGACGGAATGTGGCCGGACTCCCGGCTGAACCACCCAACGCCCGTGGTGAAACATATGGCACGAAGTTTCTACTCACACATCAAGGAAGCCTGGAAGAACCCGGGCGACGGCAAACTTGCCGAACTCCAGTGGCAGCGCAAACAGGACTGGCGGGATCAGGGAGCGATCGAACGTATCGATCGACCCACCCGTCTCGACAAAGCACGCGAACTCGGCTACAAGGCCAAGCAGGGCGTCGTCGTCGCACGCGTATCGGTCCGGAAAGGATCGGCCCGCAAGCAGCGACACAAAGCCGGTCGCCGGACCAAGCGACAGGGCGTCAACCGGATCACGCGCCGGAAGAACCTCCAGCGGATCGCCGAGGAACGCTCCGGTCGCAAGTTCCGCAACCTCCGCGTCCTCAACAGTTACTGGGTCGGGGAAGACGGCAGCACAAAGTGGTTCGAGGTAATTCTCATCGACCCCGAACATCCCGCAATCGAGAACGACGACGACCTCAACTGGATCTGCGACGACACCCACCAGGGTCGGTCCTACCGTGGCAAGACCAGCGCCGGTCAGCGCGGTCGTGGCCAGCAGAACCGTGGCAAGGGTACCGAGCACACGAAGCCGTCGATCAACAGCGACAGCGGCCGCGGCAAGTAACGTCGCCTCGCAGTTCGACTCGTTTTTATTCGACAACTCGCTCAGTAGCCTCCGGCACGCGCCAGTCGACGTCGACCAGGCCGGACGGATCGCCCCGTGCACCCGCTTCACTGACGACCTCGAAGGTGCGGTCTCGCGCCGCCGATGTGAACAGTGCGGCGACCATCACTCGTGCGACGTCCGCACGTGGGATCGATCCTTTGACCGTATCGCCACCCGCTCCCACGAGCACCTCGCCCGTCGCCAGGTCGTTCGTCAGTCGACCCGGTCGCAGTATCGTGTAGGTCAGTTCGGACGTTCTGAGGGCGTTCTCGGAGGCGAGTTTCGCCCGGAGCGACCGCCAGATGAGGAGACGGAACGGAAGCGCCACTCCCGGCTGTGAGCTACCGACTCCGATAGCGCTCTCGTAGACGAAGTGCTCGACCCCTTCCCCGATAGCCGCCGTGATCAGGTTCGAGACGCCGGTTCTGTCGACCAACGGTCCCGTAATCATGCGCGGGCCTGGCGCGGTACCGACCGCACACAACACCGCGTCACAGCCCGAAACGCCGTCGACGGCGTCGGTCGGTTCGAACAGGTCGCCGACGACCACTTCGTCCACGCCGCGCCGTTCGAGTTCGACAACGTTGCCCGCCGACCGCGTCATCGCACGGACGGTGACGCCCGTATTCCGAATCTGTGTGAGTAGCTCTTGGCCCGTACCGCCGGTTGCACCGGCCACGAGCACGCGCTCGATCTGAGGTGTCATGTGATACAGTACCACGTCACGGATAATACACGTTAACGTGATTGCTCCAGTCGCTGCAACGCCAGTCCCTTTTTGCTCCTGCCGCGAGAGAAGAGGGTATGACCAGCACGCTCTCCGGGGAGACGACGGTCGGTCGCGTTCGGCTTCGCGTGAACGATATCGACCGCGTCGCCGAGTTCTACGAGTCCGTCGTCGGACTCGACCGTCTGCGTCGATCCGACGAGTATGCGGCACTCGGCGCTGGTAGGCAGGTACTGCTCGAACTCGACGCCGATCCGAACGTCCCTCCGAGGCCCGCCGCCGCGGCGGGCCTGTTCCACGCCGCCGTTCGCGTCCCTGACGAGAGGACGCTCGCGGACGCGCTGGCCCGGATCGAGCGGGACTGGCGACTGGACGGCGCGTCAGATCACCTCGTCAGCCGAGCGCTGTATCTCTCCGACCCGGAGGGCAACGGCGTCGAGATCTACTGCGACCGTCCGAAGCCGGAGTGGCCGAGGGATTCGGCGGGCCGTACAGAGATGGACACGCTCCCGCTGGATCGTGGCCCCTTGCCCGAGGGCGAGCCCTCACGGCCGGTTCCCGACGAGACGGATCTCGGCCACGTCCATCTGGAAACGACGGACGTCGACCGCTCACAGTCGTTCTACATCGACGAGATGGGATTCACCGTCTCCGCCGCATTCCCGGGGAACGCGGCCTTTCTCGCCGCTGGCGACTATCACCACCATCTCGGTATCAACGGCTGGAACGGGCGACAGGAACCGTCGGGCGACCACTGTGGCCTCGAACACTTCGAGCTACTCGTCCCCAGAGGGACGCTGGACAGCCTCGCGGACGCGCTGGCCGAAGCGAGGTGGGTCGACGAGACGCTGGCGGTCGAAGACCCGGACGGAATCGAGGTTCGCGTACGCGCTAACGAGTAGCAGGGAGTCGACATAGCGGTAGTCCGGAGGGCCCACAGTCACCCTCTTGTGTCCCAAGCGACTACAGCGCCTATGAGCAAGACTGACGAGCGACTGACGATCTACTCGGATTACGTCTGTCCGTTCTGTTATCTCGGCCGGAAATCCCTCTCGCAGTATCAGGCCGACCGCGAGGAGCCAGTCGAAATCGATTGGCACCCGTTCGACCTCCGTGCGGGCAAACGCGGGCCGGACGGCGAGATAGACCAGAGCGTCGACGACGGCAAGGACGAGGCGTACTTCGAGCAGGCCAAAGAGAATGTACAGCGACTCGCAAAGCAGTACGACGCCGACATGGCGCTCGATCTCTCCCGAGATATCGACTCGCTGAACGCCCAGATCGCCTCCTATCACGTGAAACACGAGCACTCCTACGAGCAGTGGCTAGCGTTCGACCGCGGCATCCTCGATGCGCTCTGGGAGGACGGCCGCGACATCGGCGATCCGGACGTCCTCGCCGACATCGCAGAAGACGTCGGACTCGATTCCGACGAGATCCGGTCGGCAATCGAAGACGAGGATCTGGCCGAGACGGTCAGCCAGCAGTTCCAGACCGCTCATCAGCGTGGCATTACGGGCGTTCCGACCTTCGCGTACGACGGCCACAGCGCCCGCGGAGCCGTCCCGCCGGAACAGCTAGAACGGCTGATCGAGGGCGTTTGAGAAGTCGCACAGCCGGGCGATCAGGCGTAGCCGTCGGCGTCTATCTCCGTTTGTGACAGGTCGCCTAGCCCCTGCATCGCCTCCAGTGCGGACATCAGGTCGCGCTGTGAGATCGTTCCGTAGACCCGACCGTTTTCGGCGACGACGATTCTGTCGGTGCGTTCTTTGCTGATAAGCCGCAGCGCCTCGAAGGCATCCGCGTTGGGGGAGATCGTCGGCGGATCGGTCTTCATCACCTCCGAGACACGACGGGTGTCGCGCTCGCTCGGTGGGACGTCGCGCAGTTCTGCCAGTGTGACGATACCCACTAGCTCCGTCCCCTCAACGACGGGGTAGCCGTTTCGCCGCTCGGCGACGATCCGTTCGAGCAGCGACTGGACGGTCGTGTCGGCCTCGACTGCGTCGCCCCGGTCAGCGAGGAGATCGCTGACGGTGATCCCGCGTAGCATGTCCCGGACGACTGTCGTCCGAGACTCCGCGGCCGCGGCGACGTAGATGAACATCGCGATCAGGAGGAGCAGTAGCGCGCCCGAAAGGACGGCAAAGATCGCCATCAGGACCGCGAAGCCCTGGCCAACAGTGGCTGCGGTCTGCGTCGCGGAGGCGTAGGTACGTGACCGGGCAAGTAGCGCACGCAGCACTCTGCCGCCGTCCATCGGAAAGGCCGGAAGCATGTTGAAGATGGCCAGCGAGATGTTCACAACGGCGAGCAGGCCCACGACGTAGAGCACTACCGGTGCCGACGCGGGAACGACCTGCAGGGCGCTGAAAAAGCCGCCAGCGAGTAACAGGCTGGTGATCGGGCCGGCGATGGCGATCCAGAACTCGACGTTCCAGTCCTCGGGCAGGTCCTCCATGTGTGCCATCCCGCCGAAGATCCAGAGCGTGATCGAAGTGATGCCGACGTCGAAACGGCGCGCGGTCCAGGAGTGGCCGAGTTCGTGGAGCAGCACGCTGACGAACAGCCCCACTGCGGCGGCGGCACCGAGCAGAAGCGGCGTCCGGCCAGCCCCGACGGCTTCGGCATCGACTGCGTGTGGCGAGACCAGATCGATGGCTGTCGCATATGCGGCTAGCTGTTCGGGACGACTGATCAGCCACGCCAGCAGCGGCAGGAAGACGACGAGCGTGATATTCAGTCGTATCGGTATCTGCGTTACCGATCCGATCGTGAAATTTCGCATACTGAATCGTTGGGTCGAGAGGTCATATGTCGTCCGGGTCGACCGATCCGAGGAGCCACGGCTACGGTCGGTTGGTCGTTCCATCACCGATTTGTATCTCGACGTTATATTTCGGTACATGAAACCAGCAGCAGCCGAACGACGGCCCGTCACGCTGACAATCGCGGGCAGCGACTCCGGCGGCGGCGCGGGGATTCAGGCGGATCTGAAGACGATGGAGGCGACCGGCGCGTTCGCGACCAGCGCTATCACCGCCGTGACGTCGCAGAACACGGTGGGGGTGGACCGCTCGCACGTCCTCCCGACGGCGGAAATCGAGGCCCAGTGCGACGCCGTTTTCGATGACTTCGAGGTCCAGGCGATCAAAACGGGGATGCTCGCGACGGCACCGGTCATCTCGCTCGTCACCGACCGCGTCGCGGCCCACGACGCGCCAGCAGTGGTCGATCCGGTGATGGTCGCGACGACGGGCGACCGGCTACTCGATGCCGAGGCGGAGGACGCCTACGAGGCGCTGATTGCCGAGAGCACGCTCGTGACGCCCAACGCCGACGAGGCCGAGGTGCTCACGGGCGCGGCTCTGGAGACGACCGCGGACGCCCGGGCCGCCGGCGAGGAACTCGTCGCGATGGGAGCAGCGGCAGCGCTGGTGAAAGGCGGTCATCTCCACGAGGACGAGGGGACCGTCATCGACGTGCTGGTCACCGAGGAAACGGTCGAGGAGTTCGAGCATCCACGTGTCGAGACGGCCGCTACCCACGGTTCGGGCTGTACTCTGTCGAGTGCAATCGCCGCCCGACTCGCCCGTGCCGACAGCCTCGTCGACGCTGTCGAGTGGGCCACCGATTTCATGCACAGCGCCGTCCGATATCACCACGATGTCGGGCAGGGACCGGGTGCAGTCCATCACCTGGTCGACCTCCGTAACCGTACAGATCGACACCCGACAGTGAAACGACTCGACGCGCTCGTCGAGCAGATCCGCTCGGCGTCGACGGCGGTAGAGGGCCGACACATCGATCTCGCCGTTGGGACGGCCTACGCGGAGACTCTCGAAGACGTCGCGACGACGACGGTCGGGTCCGATGGCGGCGCAATCGACCACCAGCCGGACCGCCGCTTCGGAGCGGATGAGGCGGTCGCTCAGCGGCTACTCGGCGTCCGGGACGCCAAACCGTCGGTACGGTTCGCTGCGAGCATGGCGCTTCCCGAGGAGACGGCGCGTCCCGAGACAGTCGACCTCACGTATCGGGCCACCGCCGACACGCGTGCGGCGTGTCGCCGGAGCGCCGAAGCGACGGCCGAGTCGCCGATCCTGCTCGAAGAGCAGTCCGGCGACATGACGGTGTACACCGCACTCGGGAGTGACACCGCGGCAGTGAGCAAACGGCTCCTCGAACTCAGTACAGGCGAGTGAAAACGGCAGTATAGTCAAAAAAGCAACTCAGGGCTCCCGAACTACTTCGCTCAGTCGTCGTCGTCCTGTCGGTTCTCCGAGCCGGATTCGACGAACGAGAACATGTCGTCGCTCTCCTCGTCAGCGTCGCCGCTCTCCTCGTCAGCGTCGCCGAGGGTTACCGGGTCGTCTCCAGCGTCTTCGTCGTCTGAAGCCGGTTCTGCGAGCGGGTCCTCCGTCGCCGCCTCGGCGTCCGGCGCTGATTCGGAGTCCGCGTCCATCTGCACGCCAGTCGTCTGTTCGTTGCCGGTCCCAAACTCGATTGCGTCGTCGGATGCCGACTCGTCGGTCGGACTGGTGCGGTTCAGCGCCGCCGGATCCGCATCGTCGGTGCTGTCGTCGGTTCCCTGATCGATCTGCGTTTCCTCGGGGGCTTCGTCGGCCGCGTCAGCCGGTGATGCGTCGGTGTCGGGCGTCGACGCCGTCTCCTCGGCGTCCGGGGTATCGTGATCCGCGGCCGGAAGCGCGCTGTCCGCGTCTTCGTCCACGCCGAGGCCCTCGTCCGGATCGGCGTCGGTTTCGAAGCGGTCGAGCGCTTCGGATAGCTGTGAGGCCTGATTCGCGAGGTCCGATGCAGAGCGTGAGACCTCGGTGAGTGCGGTGGTCTGCTGTTCGGCGGCGGCAGCGACGTTCTCGGATTCGGCGGTCGTTTCCTCGGAAATCGTCGCTGCTTCGTCGACCATCGCGACGACCTGCTGGGTCGAGGCGGCCTGCTGCTCGGTCGCCGCGGAAATCTCTTGGACGCCCGTGTTCGTCTCTTGGGCGTACTCGGCGATTTCGTCGAGTGCGGACGCGGCGTCGCGGACCGAATCGGTGTGATCGGTGATCTCCGCGCTCGTTTTGCGGACCTCCTCTGCGGTGGTGTCGGTCTGGGCCTTGATCCGTTCGAGGCGGTCCTCGATGTCCTCGGCCGCGTCCTTGGTGTCGGCGGCTAGCTCTTTGACCTCCTCGGCGACGACGGCGAACCCTTCGCCGGATTCACCGGAGCGGGAGGCCTCGATGTTGGCGTTCAGTGCGAGCATGTTCGTCTGCTCGGCCACTTCGGTAATGAACTCCAGTAGATCGTCGATCTGACCGACTTCCTCCTGCAGAGCCTCGATCTCTTCGACGGCAGTCTGGCTCTCGGCTTCGATCTGGTTCATGCCCTCGATCGCTTCTTGAGCGGCCTTGCGACCTTCGCGTCCGGTCTCGGCGGTCCGTTCGGCGATGTCGGCGACCTCGTTCGACGAGGAGGCGATCTCCTCGGTCGTCGTCGAGAGGCCGCTCATCTCCTGGCTCACCGACTGCAGGGAGTCGTTCTGGCGCTCCGCGCCGTCGGAAATCTCCTGGATCGATTCGGTGACCTGTTCGCTGGCACTACGAACCTCCTCGCTGGAGGCGGTCACTTCCTCACTGGCGGTCGCGACCTCGGTCGCGAACCGTTTGAGCTGTTGGACGGTCGCCTCGATCTCGTCGAGCATCGCGTTGAAGTCCTCGCCGATGCCACGCATCTGCTCGTTATCGGCGTCGACCGTGGCTCTGACCGAGAGGTCCCCGTCCGCGGCTTGGCCCATCACGGCACAGTACTCCTCGGCGGACGCTTCGAGATCCTGATTGATCCGCTGGACGCGTTCCCGCTCGGATTCGGCCTCCTCGCGGGCCTGCTGGGCGTCGCGTATCTGCTCTCTGAGCGCGTCGCGCATGTTAGCAAACCCGTCGTAGAGTCGACCGATGTTGTCGATCCGTTTCGTCTCGAAGTCGACGTCGAGGTTGCCCTGCTCCATCTCCTCGGTCTTCCCGGTCAGTCGGTCCATCGCGACGGCGGTGTTCCGCCCGAGTGCGAGTCCGACGATGCCGATGAGCAGCACGCCTCCTGCGGTAGCGAAGGCACCGTACGTGGTCAGCGTTTCCGCGAAGCCGTAGGCAAAGCTGGTCGGCGCGTGAACGACGACCACGAAGTCGGCGTCGCGGGGGGTCGCATAGCCGACGGCGTGATCCTGATCACCGACGCCCGACTTATCGGGGACGAACTGTGAGCCGACTTCCATCGCTCCGGCGTCGTTCCGGCCCATCTGTCGCAACTCGTTCAGTACCGGACTGTCACTGGGATAGCTCTGACCGACCGTCTCGCCGACGTTGTTGTCGTCCATGACGATCGTATCTCGCTCGTCGATCACCAGTCCGTAGGTGCCGTCACCGGCACTACCGATGGTGTTTCCAGTGAGGATGTTTTGGCCGACGGGTTCCATGTCGTGGACGGCGACCATAATCCGGTCGTCGTCACCGACCACGTTACGGAAGAACGCGATCTTCTGTGTGCCATCTATCTGATACATCTGCGTGACGTCGACGTTTCGGTGCGCGAAGTCTCCCTCGCCGAGCCACGGTCGTTCCTCCGCGGCGTACGTCTCACCGCGTTCGGAGGGATCCGACGATGCAATGATTTCACCGCTCGAGCTGTCGACGAGGTGTATCTGAGTCAGCGTGTTCGCGCTGTTTGGGTCTCCCCGGTCGGCCCTGAACGTCTCCAGATATCCGTTCAGTCCATCGTCGCTGGTGTCAGACTGGAGTCGGTCCTCTCTGGACACTGAGAGCACCTCGATGGCGCTCTGTTCGAGCCAGTTGTCGACGCTCTTGGCGTCGGACGCTGCCGTCGATTCGAGGTCATTGAGAGAACTTTGTTCAACTTGGTTGGACATCAGCGCCGTTGCGACGCCGCCGACAGAAGCTACAGAGATTCCGAGAACAATCACGACGATTGCGAACTTCGCCGCGTAGCTACTGCGTATCCGGCTAGGCACGATCCGTCGGAGAGAATCCAGCATACTGGTCACCAATTCTCTGAAGTAATATAAGTTCATTCATTATTTACCGACAGGACAGTATCAATAATTAATAGTAATAAACCGGCAACAGCGGTCGGCCAGCACAGACGACTGGTTGATCCAATGGATCGGGGCAAACCCGCAGTATTTTATTCGCGAGAGGACGTGCTACGAGCATGACCGAAGCCGAAGGGATCGTCGGCGAGTTCAAGTCACTGAAAGCCGACAGTGATGCCGACATTCTCGCGATGCAGGTCGGCGATTTCTACGAGTTTTTCGACGGCGACGCCGAGACGGTCGGCGAGGAACTGGATCTCAAGACGTCGAAGAAGTCCTCTGCCGGCGTCAAATATCCGATGGCCGGCGTTCCTGTCTCGGAGCTAACCCCCTATCTCAAGGCGCTCGTCGAACGCGGCTATCGCGTCGCCGTCGCGGACCAGCGCGAGACCGAATCCGGCCACGTCCGCGAGATAACGCGCGTCGTCACCCCGGGGACACTGCTCGACGTGACCGATGCCGACGCCCGGTACGTCGCAGGACTGGTCCTCGACGACGGCGTCTACGGTCTCGCCTTCGCGGACGTCACGACCGGGCAGTTCTCCGTGACGACGGTCGATGGCGAGGACGCCCGCGACGGGGCACTCACCGAACTCTACCGGTTCGACCCCGTCGAAGTACTCCCGGGGCCGACGGTTCGGGAGGACGACGACCTCGTCGCGACGGTTCGCGACCGGACCGACGCGACGCTCACGCTCCACGAGTCGGGCGCGTTCGCGCCGGGCCACGCGAGACACGCCCTGATCGAGCAGTTCGGCGCGGAGAGCCTCGATAGCGTCGGCGTCGAGGCGAGTGCGACGATAGCGGCCGCCGGGGCCATCGTCGATTACGTCGAGGAGACCGGTACCGGACTACTGGCGTCGATAACACGACTCCAGCGCTACGGCGACACGGAGTTCGCCGAACTCGACGCGACGACCCAGCGCAACCTCGAACTCACCGAGACGATGCAGGGTGGGACCGATGGCTCGCTGTACGCCGTCCTCGATCACACCGTCACCAGTCCGGGCGGGCGGACGCTCAAGTCGTGGCTCCAGCGCCCACGCCAGTCCGGCGACGTGCTCGACAAGCGCCTGGCGTCCGTCGAGGCACTGACCGAGGCCGCGCTCGCACGCGAAGAATTACGAGAGCAACTCGACGGCGCCTACGATCTGGAGCGCCTGGCGAGCAAAGCGACTTCAGGGAGCGCCGACGCCCGGGATCTGCTGGCGGTTCGGGATACGCTCGCCGTCCTGCCCGCCGTCGAGGAGAGCATCGAGAACGCCCCACGGCTGACCGGGACGCCACTGGAAAGCATCGTCGAGCGGCCGGACTGCAAGCGGGCCGCCGAACTACGCGAGACGCTCGACGAGGCGCTCGCGCCAGACCCACCGAGTACGGTCCAGGAGGGGAGATTGCTGACTCGCGGCTACGACGAGGAACTGGACGAACTGATCGAGCGCCACGCGGAACTCGAACAGTGGTTCGACAGTCTGGAGGAACGCGAGCGACGGCAGTACGACCTCCGACACGTCAGCGTCGGGCGGAACAAGACCGACGGCTACTACATCCAAATCGGCAAGTCGGCGGCCGACGACGCGCCAGAGCACTACGAGAACGTCAAGACGCTGAAAAACTCCGAACGGTTCCGCACCGACGAACTCGCGGAGCGCGAACGCGAGATCATGCGGGTCGAGGAACGCCGCGGCGAGTTGGAGTACGAACTGTTCTGTGACCTGCGCGAGACGGTCGCCGACTGCGCCGAGACGCTGCAGGACGTCGGGCGGACGCTCGCGGAGATAGACGTCCTCGCGAGTCTCGCGGTCCACGCCGTCGAGAACGATTGGACCCGACCGACGCTCGCTGCGCCGAGCGAGGGCATCGATATCGACGCGGGCCGACACCCCGTCGTCGAGCAGACGACCGACTTCGTCCCGAACGATCTCACGCTATCGGACGACCGCGCGTTCCTGATCGTTACCGGCCCCAACATGTCCGGCAAATCGACGTACATGCGACAGACGGCGCTGATCGTCCTGCTCGCGCAGATCGGAAGCTTCGTCCCGGCCACATCGGCGACGGTCGGGTTAGTCGACGGCATCTACACGCGGGTCGGCGCGTTAGACGAGTTGGCGCAGGGGCGCTCGACGTTCATGGTCGAGATGCAGGAACTCTCGAAGATACTCCACTCCGCAACCGAGGAGTCACTGGTCATCCTCGACGAGGTGGGACGTGGAACTGCGACCTACGACGGCATCTCCATCGCGTGGGCGGCCACCGAGTACCTGCACAACGAGGTTCACGCCCGAACGCTGTTTGCGACGCACTACCACGAACTGACGACGCTCGCGGACCATCTCGACCGGGTGGCGAACGTCCACATCGCGGCGGACGAACGCGACGGCGAGGTCACCTTCCTCCGGACAGTGCGGGACGGCCCAACCGACCGGAGTTACGGGATCCACGTCGCCGGACTGGCGGGCGTTCCCGAACCGGTCGTCGACCGATCGAAGACCGTCCTCCAGCGCCTGCGCGACGAGAAGGCTATCGAAGCGAAAGGCGGGGGGTCGGGCGGCGGGACGAAACAGGTCGTCTTCGACGTGGGAAGCGGACAGATGACGACGGCGTCGGCAGACGGCGGTAGCGACCCTGACGCGGGGAACGCCGAGGACGCCGAGGGCTCCGCCGCCGGCGGTACCAGTGAAGTCGACCCGATCACCGACGAGTTCGGCGACGACGCCGCCGCCGTGCTCGACGAACTGAGCGACGTCGATATCGCCGAAACGTCGCCGATAGAGTTGATGGGCGCAGTCCAGGAATGGCGCGAGCGACTCGACGACTGAGGCGAGTTCGTCAAGCAACAGGGTTCTTGAGGGGCCAGTGAGTAGGAATCTGGCAACGAACGACGCCGCGCTTGCGGCGCCGAACACACCATGACAGACACGGAGATCAAGCAGTTAGACGAACGCACCGTCCAGCGGATCGCTGCGGGCGAGGTCGTCGAGCGGCCCGCGTCCGCCGTCAAAGAGTTGGTCGAGAACAGTCTCGACGCCGACGCCTCGCGCATCGACGTCTCGGTCGAGGCGGGCGGCACCGAGTCCATCCGCGTCCGGGACGACGGGAGGGGGATGAGCGAGGCCGACGTCCGCGCCGCGGTCCGCGAGCATACGACGAGCAAAATCGACGACGTCTCGGATCTGGAGGCGGGCGTCGCCACCCTTGGCTTCCGGGGCGAGGCCCTGCACACCATCGGTGCGGTCGCCCGGCTAGCGATCACGACCAAACCGCGGGGCGAAGAGGGTGCAGGCACCCGACTCACCTACGCCGACGGCGAGGTCGAGTCCGTCGAACCGGCAGGCTGTCCCGAGGGAACGACCGTCGAAGTTACGGATCTCTTTTTCAACACGCCCGCCCGGAAGAAGTACCTCAAGACCGACACCACGGAGTTCACCCACGTCAACCGCGTCGTCACGCAGTACGCGCTGGCGAACCCCGACGTGGCCGTCTCGCTCGAACACGACGGCCGCGAGGTGTTCTCGACGACGGGCCGCGGCGACCTCCAGTCGACGCTCCTCTCCGTCTACGGGAAAGACGTCGCCACGGCCATGATCGACGTCGATGCCGAACCCGCGGTTGGCTCCGAGTTCCCCGAGGGGCCCCTCGACGGAATCAGCGGCTACGTCAGCCATCCCGAAACCAACCGGAGCACCCGTGAGTACGTCTCGACGTTCATCAACGGCCGCTACGTCACCTCCGGCGCGGCGCGCGAGGCGATCATGGACGCCTACGACGGCCAGTTGGGCAACGGCCGGTACCCCTTCGTCGTGCTCGACCTCTCGGTTCCGGCCGAGACGGTCGATGTCAACGTCCACCCGCGCAAAATGGAGGTTCGCTTCGACGACGAGGCCGGATTCAAACGACAGCTACGAACGGCCGTCGAGGACGCCCTGCTGGACCACGGTCTGGTCCGATCCTCGGCACCCAGAGGGCGATCCGCACCCGACGAGACGGAGGTCGATCCGGGGTCGGCGTCGACGCTTTCGGACGCCGACGGCGGGGATAGCGAGGACGCCGGACCTCGGGCATCCGCCGACTCGACATCGGCGTCGAGCGATTCCACTTCGGCGTCGAGCAGCGCCGGTTCGCACCAGTCCGAATCGTCGGAGCCGACCGGTGCCGGCGCCACAACCGATACCCCCGACTCGGGAGCGAACGCGACGGCCTCGGAGTCGACCGATCCCCCGACGGACCGAACTCGGACCGATTCCACGTCTGGCTCCCGAGATTCGACAGCACGGAGCGAGTCGGCGAAGGTCAGCGATTCGACGTCAACAACCGACACGACCCCCCGACAGAGTGAGGATCGTAGTGCCAGAGACGGATCAACTGGAGCGCCGACCCATACAGCCGACAGCGGCGCTACTGCCCCAGCATCGAAGTTCACCGGCCCACACGATCAGGAGACCCTGTCGGGCGACCTCGCCACCGCCGAGGCGTCCTACGGTAGCCTGCCACGACTGCGAGTGCTCGGTCAGCTACACGGGACATACATCGTCGCCGAGACCGACAACGGACTGGTGCTGATCGACCAGCACGCCGCCGACGAGCGGGTGAACTACGAGCGCCTGCAGGAGGCGTTTGCTGGCGATACGACAGCTCAGTCGCTCGCTCAGCCCGTCGAGATCGAACTGACGGCGGGGGAATCGGCGCTGTTCGACGCGTATCAGGAGGCGCTGGCGTCGCTCGGCTTCTACGCGAACCGGGAGGGCCGAACCGTCAGCGTGACGACGGTACCGACGGTGCTCGACGAGACGCTCGCACCCGAACGGCTCCGGGACGTCCTGTCGTCGGTCATCGACGCCGACGAGAGCGCGGGTGAACAGGCCGTCGAGTCGCTCGCGGACGGCTTCATCGCGGATCTGGCGTGCTACCCCTCGATCACGGGCAACACCTCACTGCAGGAGGGGTCGGTGATGGACCTGCTCGAACGACTCGACGACTGTGAGAACCCCTACGCCTGCCCGCATGGCCGGCCGGTCGTCATCGAAATCGACGGCGAGGAACTGGAGGACAGATTCGAGCGGGACTATCCGGGCCACGCTGGCTAGGAAACCGTGTTACTAGGGCACAAAGCATATAGCAATGGCGGTCGGTAATCAAAGTGCGGTGGTGTCCACTGCGCCGCGCCGGCTCTCCACTGGTCAACCCTGTCGGGTGGTGAGCCGCCCCTCCGAGTTTTCGTGAGTAGGTGAACTTATACTACGTCCGGTCGTTGGCCGAGCCATGAGTGATCTCGTCACGTTTGGCGAAACGATGCTTCGGCTCTCGCCCCCACAGGGCGAGCGCGTCGAGACGGCTCGTGAACTAGAATTTCGTGCCGCGGGCGCCGAGAGCAACGTCGCGATTACCGCGGAACGGCTGGGTGCCGTCGCGACGTGGCTCTCGAAGGTACCGGACTCACCGCTCGGCCGCCGAGTCGTTTCGGGACTACGACAGCACGGACTCGATGTGGACGTCGTATGGAGCGACGGTGGGCGACAGGGGACCTACTACCTGGAGTATGGCGGCGATCCACGGGGGACCAAGGTCATCTACGACCGACAGGGGGCAGCGGTCCAGACGACTCAACCGCAGGAACTGAACCTCGCCGCGATCCGGAACGCTCGACTGTTCTACACGAGCGGTATCACGCCGGCGCTCTCGAACCAACTCAGGGAGACGACCGCACAGTTACTGAAAGTAGCCAAGGAAGCGGGTACGAAGACGGCTTTCGACGTCAACTACCGGTCGAGCCTGTGGTCGCCCGATGAAGCCCGACAGACGCTGACGCGGCTGTTCCCGGCCGTCGACATTCTGGTGATCCCGTTCCGTGATGCCCAGACAGTCCTGAACTACGAACGGGACCCGCGCCAACTGGCCCACCATCTGGCGGCGGAGTACAACCTGCAGACGGTGATCGTCACGAACGGCGAACGTGGCTCGCTGGCCTGGCACGACAACACCGTCCACGAGCAGGATATCTACGATGCGGACACTCACGACGCCATCGGGACCGGCGACGCGTTCGTCGGCGCCTTTCTCGCCCGGCGCCTCGCAGGCGACGGGGTAACGCGAGCGATGAGATACGGCGCGGCGACTGCCTCCCTCAAGCGGACGATCGCGGGCGACATCGCTACGGTGACGAAAAGCGAAGTCGAGTCCGTGATCGGCGACGACATGGAAGAAATCTCGCGGTGACACTGCGAGGTCCTGAGCGTCTCTATCGGTTGTGCACCGATCCGTCTCACCGGAGCAAACACTAAAACCGTCCCGACCCGTTGTCGGGTATGGTACACGTAGCGATCGTCGGCGCGTACGGCAGCGCCGGTGTCGCAGTCGCTGGTGATCTTGCAGACGTCGAGGATATCGAACTCACGCTGATCGACGACGGCGACCCGGGCGGCGGACTCTGCATTCTCCGTGGCTGTATGCCCTCCAAAGAAGTTCTGTCGGCCGGTGCGGCCCGGTTCAAAGCGGACCACGACGACCGTGTTCGGGGCACGCCCGAGATAGATATCGACCGGGTCGTCGCCACCAAGAACGAGCACACTCTTAGCTTCGCCGAGCACCGCCGTGCCGCAGTCGAGGACCTCGCTGAACGTGACAGCGTCGAGTTCATCCACGATACCGCCCGATTGGTCGATGACCGTGTGATCGAGGTGGCCGACCGGATCATCGAGCCGGATTACCTCGTCATCGCGACGGGATCGACGGTCAACGTCCCCGATATTCCGGGCATCGACGCGGTCGACTACTCGACGAGCGCCGACGCGCTGGACGCCACCGAGTTCCCCGACTCAGCAGTCGTCATGGGCTTTGGCTACGTGGGCCTCGAACTCGTTCCGTATATCGCGGAGGCCGGCGGGACCGATCTGACGGTGATCGAGCACGACGCCGCGCCGCTCGACGAAGCCGACGCCGACTACGGCCCGCGGATACTCGACATCTACGAGGAGAACTTCGACATCGACGTCCGGACACACAGCTACGAGCGACGGGTAGAACCGACCGACAACGGTCGTGTTCGACTGCACATCGATCACGAACCGCCTCACGAACCGGTATCGAGCGAGAGTATCGAGGCCGACGAACTGTTCCTGTTCACCGGCCGCCAGCCAGCACTGGACCGACTCGGACTCGAAAACACCGTACTCGATCCGGGGCCCGGCTGGGTTCGGGATACGATGCAATCGGAGACGGATCCGCAGACGTTCGTCGTCGGCGACGTTAACGGTCACGAGCCGATTCTGCACGTCGCCAAGGAACAGGGGTTCAAAGCCGCGGAGAACATCCTCGCGCACTCCCGGGGGGACCCGACGGAACCGTACGAGAACGTCCACCACCACGTCGTCTTCTCCGGGCTTGGCGTCTACCCATACGCCCGGGTCGGCCACTCGGCGGAGAGCGCCGAGGCCGCCGGGATCGATCACGTCGCGGTGACGCGAGAGGCCAGCGACGACGGCGTATTCAAAACGAACGCCGTCTCGGAGGGGCTGGCAACGCTGGTCGTCGGGACAGACGGCACTGTCCTGGGCTATCAGGGGCTTCACTACCACGCCGACGTGATGGCCAAGACGATGCAGGTGGCCGTCGAGATGGGTCTGGACGTCCGAGAGATCCCCGACCGCTCGTATCATCCGACCACGCCGGAGATCATCGACGGCTTGCTCCGGGAGGCGAGTGCAGCGATCGAGTAGGATCGACGAGAAGCGACTGCCACGCAAGTGCAGCGATCAATCGTCCAGAACGGACACCTCGTCGCCGACGCGAAGGCTCTCCTCGCTGTCGACCCGCGTGTTCACCATCAGACGGAAGTAGTGGTCGTACCAGTCACGGTCGACCCACCCGGGGAGCGTCGCCTTTCGCCGCTCGACGAACCGTTCACGAAAGCCCTCGGTCTCCGCGCCGGTATCGGGGTCGCGCGTCGGGACGACACAGCGCTGGCAGGGGTTGACGCCCGCGAGCGTGGCCTCTCCCATGCGGAACGGAACGACCGAGTCCCGGTCGGCGTACAGCCGATCCTCCCAGAACGACTCGCCCGCCTCGATCACGACGTTCGGGCGGAGACGGCGACGCATTTCCGTGGGGCCGATCCCGTCGAACCAGCCCGCGACGGCATTGATCGTCTCCCGACTGATGACCGTCGGCCCGGCGGCGTCGGTGTCGTCGGGCATCCCGGTCGGGTCACGGATCACGCTCACCGGGTAGTCGAAATACTCCGAGAGCCACGCGTTCAGCGATCCGCGTTCGGCGTCGAGACTGAACGTCTCGGCGTCTCGGTCGGGCACACTGATCGTCAGCGCGCGCGTATCCGGATCGAACGCCGAGTCGAGGCGATGGACTGCCGGTTCGCGCTTACCGTTGACGTAGTCGCGCTCGGCGTCGACGATGGCGTACTGCCGGTCGCCATCGAGCGCGCCGCTCGCGCGGAGGCCTGCCGACTCGACGCGTGTCGCGTCGAGAGACTTGACCGGGTAGACGAAGAGATCGACGATCTGCGGCATGGGTCGGTCTCACGCTCCGATGGGAAAGTATGTTGCCTTCGCTGCAATCGTGGACGTGTTAGCTACTCTGAAAATAAATACAACATAATTAATAACTACACGGATAGATAAATATCTTAACTCCTAATAGGTACCACGTTGCTTACTGTACACATGGATTCGGAACAGCAGTCGTTAGATAGACGTACGTACATGAAGATCGCCGGAGCCGCCGGCGTGGTCGGCACGGTTGGGCTGGCAGGCTGTCTGGAAGGCAACGGCGAAAACGGAGACGAGGAGAACGGCGGCGCCGAGAACGGTGACGAGGAGAACGGCGGCGCCGAGAACGGTGACGACGAGAGCGGTGCGAACCAGATTGTCGCAGGAACGGCACCCGGGTTCGCACCGTTCGAGATGGTCGAGGACGGCGAACTGGTCGGCTTCGATATCGACCTGCTCGAAGCGGTCATCGACGAAACCGAGTACGAACTTAGCGGCTGGGAACAGCTAGAGTTCGCGTCGCTGATCCCCGCGCTCGATAACGGGAACATCGACGTCATCGCCGCGGCAATGACGATCAACGAGGAACGACAGGAACAGATCGCCTTTAGCGAGCCGTACTACAGTGCGAATCAGTCCGTGCTGGTCGCGTCCGGCGGCGATTTCCAGCCGGAGTCACTTGAGGACCTCGCCGACCGGACCGTCGGCGCACAGAGCGGGACGACCGGCGAGCAAGTCGTCCGAGACGATGTCATCGATGCCGGGATCATCCCCGAGGGGAATTACACCTCGTTCGACAACTACGTCCTGGCCGTCGAGGACCTCGAACGCGGGGTTATCGACGCTGTCGTGATCGACGAACCGGTCGCCCAGACGTTCCAATCGAGCCGCGACGTCGAAGTCGCGTTCATTTACGAGACCGGTGAGCAGTACGGCTTCGGTGTCCGGCAGGATGCCGAGGACCTGCAGTCCGCTCTAAGCGAGGGGATTACTGCGGTCGAGGAAAGCGGCGAGTACGAGGAGATCACGTCGACCTGGTTCGACCAGTAGGCCCCAGCATAGATGGACATAGCAGCGTTTCTTTCGACGGTGTCGTGGGTGGCCGCAGGAGAGTCGTTGCCGCATCTCGCGGAGTCGATCTGGTCGATGCTCGGCGAGGACTGGCAGTTCGTCCTTCGGAACGCGGATTACCTGCTCGGGGGTGTCGTCATCACCATCGTGCTGACGATTACGAGTATTCTACTTGGCTTTCTGCTCGGCTTTCCCGCCGGCGCAATCGAGGTGTACGGTAGCGGCTACTCGAAAGCTGCCGTACGGAACCTGGGCATCCTGTTCCGTGGGACGCCGATCCTCGTGATCATGCTCTACATGTTCTTCGTCGTACCGATCGAGTACTTGCTCGGACCGCTCAATACGCTGATCGGCGGAATAGACCTCCTGCTCGGACCGACGCCGTTTACCGCACCCGAGGAGATCGGAGGGGCGTTTTTCGCCGCGACGCTCGCACTCGGCCTCCGGAGCGCAGCCTACCAGTCACAGATCTTCCGGGGGGCGCTCAGCAGTATCGACGACGGACAGATGGAGGCCGCCCGTTCGATCGGGATGAGCAGGCTCGAAGCGATCCGCTACGTGATCGTTCCACAGGCGCTTCGGCGGAGCGTCCCCGGGTTCCAGAACGAGTTTACCATCGTGCTGAAGGACACGTCGATAGCCTTCGCAATCGGACTCGGCGAACTGCTGAAACGGAGCGACGACCTGTTCATCCAGCAGACGACCGCGATACTAGAGATCATGCTCTTTGCCAGCCTCATTTACTTCGTCCTGACGTTCAGTACGAATCGTACGCTCGATTTCGTCGACAATCGCTTCGCAATTCCAGGTGAATCGTCGTGACAGACTCTCGCATCGACCGATCCAGTCGTACCGACCGGGGCACTGACGCCGAACCATCGCCACTGCTACGGATCGAAGACCTCCGGAAGTCCTACGGCGACGAGGAGGTGCTTCGCGGCGTGGATCTGGAGATAGAGCGCGGTGACGTCGAAGTGCTGGTCGGCCCCAGTGGGAGCGGCAAGTCCACCCTGCTACGGTGTGTGAACCGGCTTACCGAGGTCGACAGTGGGCACATCTACCTCGGCGACGTCGACGTCTGTGCGCCCGACACCGACCCGAACGAGATTCGCCAACAGATCGGAATGGTGTTCCAGGACATCAACCTCTTTGCCCACCTCACCGCTATAGAGAACGTCATGCTCGGCCTTCGCAGGGTCAAAGGAATGGACAAAGAGCCTGCGCGTGAGCGCGCAGAGGAGGAACTCGACCGGGTCGGACTCGGCGATCAGGTCGATTCGTATCCGGCACAGCTATCCGGTGGCCAGAAACAGCGCGTCGGCATCGCCCGGGCGCTTGCAATGGACCCCGAACTGATGCTCTTCGACGAACCGACGAGCGCGCTCGACCCCGAGTTGAGCAACGGCGTCCTCGAGGTAATGAGCCAGCTAGTGGCCGACGGAATGACGATGCTCGTGGTCACTCACGAGATGCGCTTTGCCCGCGGGGGCGCGACCGGGATCACGTTCCTCGACGAAGGCGAGGTCGTCGAGCGCGGCCCGCCGGAGAAGTTGTTCGAGAACCCCGAGAAGGAGCGAACCGCAGAGTTCTTCCAGAGTATCAGTCATGAGTGACTCGAGAGGGCGACGATGAGCGAGGCCGAAACCACGGCATCGCCGACCGGCCGGTTCCGCACCAGTTCGGTCGATACCAGCCACGCCATCAGCATCTTCGCTGGTATCGTGTTCTGGGGCTGGCTCACGACGCGCTGGCTCAACGACTGGGTGCTCGCACGCCTCGGCATCGGTCCCGGTGCGGGCGAGAACTTCATCCCGCGAGAACCGTTCGACGCGGCGGCGGCCTCTGCCATCGAGGCGGCCGAGCGGTTCAGCATCGTCGGGCTTCCGTTCGAGTGGCTCAACTCGCTTCTCGAAACCGCCGGCGTCGCGGTGCTTAGCTGGCTGGGAGCGCTCCTCGACACCGCTGGCGTCGCGGTCGGCATCGCGCCCGCGCTGGCCGGTGCGGCGTGGTACACGATCCTCCTGACGGTCATAAGCATCGTTCTCGGCTTCTCCATCGCGGTCCCGCTGGCGGTCATCCGTGTCTACGGCGGGCCGCTCAAGTGGCCCGCGCTGGCATACACCGAGTTGATCCGCGGGACGCCCCTGATCGCCCAGTTGTTCGTCCTCTACTACGGCCTCCCGCTCGCGGTCTGGCTACAGGATACCACGCTGATCGGCTACGGTACGATCCCAGAGCAGGCGTTCTGGATCGCCATCATCGGCTTCACGATCAACGGCTCGGCCTACCAGGCCGAATACATCCGCGGCGCGCTCGAAAGCGTCGACGAGGGCCAGCTAACCGCGGCGCGGGCGCTCGGCCTCTCCCAGATAGACGGGATCCGGTACGTCGTCCTGCCGCAGACGCTCCGGTACGCGATTCCGGCATGGACCAACGAACTCGTCTATCTGCTCAAATACTCCTCGCTCGCCGGGTTCATCACGGTCCCGGAACTGTACAACGTTGCCAGTGACATCGCCAACAGCACGTTCGAGTTCACGGCCATCTTCGGCCTGCTTGCGGTCGTCTATCTCGGCCTCGTACTGACGGCGACGAACATCATGAGCCGCGTCGAGTCCTACGTCTCGATTCCCGGGATCGGTGCCGTCGAGGGGCGTCAGCAGGGCGATAGCTGACTCGTTTTCACAGTTCGTGGTGGACGTAGATGCCCAGATAGCCGCCGAGGACGCTAAGCCCGACAGTGTACACTGAGCCAAGGACCAACACACCGACGACGAGCAGTCCGAACGCGGATTCGACGGCCGCTCCCGTCAGAATCACCAGCAAAAACATGCCTGCAAAGGCGTAGGGCAACAGCATGATCAGCCCGGCAAGCAGTCCAAGCCGTAGGCCGTCACTCGTTTCGCCGCCCTGGAGATACGCCGCAAGCCCGCCACCGAGCAGTGGCGCAAACGGAACGAACGAAAAGACGATGCCGACGACGGCGCCGATAATCGCGTTGGCGATCGGGTTCGAAAAGTCTTCTGTCGACCTCGAGTCGGTCTCAGACGATGGCGTCGACGTGGTGTCGAACGAATCGGAGCTCATAGCTATGGATACTGCTGTTTGCCTGTTGAATGTTACCTCGCGCACGGTGGCGCGGGGAATCCTGCTCTTACAAGGGCAGGCTTCCTGTTTCGAGGACGTGACTTGCAGACACGCGCTGAAAGTCAGCGGTGTCCGTAGCGGTCACAGTCTCCACAGGCGTTGATTCGGGCCATCCCAACCCTAATTCAGAAAAGCCACACTTGAGAACGTTCATCGCCGCGTTTGCGTCTCTATCCGTCTCGAATCCACAACTCGGACAGGAATGTTCCCTGACCCAGACGGGTTTCGCCGTCTCCACACCGCACGACGCACACTCTTTCGTTGTGCCTCGCGCTTCGACCTGAACGACGTGCGTTCCGTGCAGGTCGGCTTTGTATTCGAGCAGGGTGATGAATTGTCGCCACGCCGTGTCCTGCTTGTTACGGGCGTTCCCGTCACCCTGAAGCATACTCTGGACGTTCAAGTCTTCCACGAACACGGCGTCGTACTCCTTGACGAGCCATGTTGTGATTTTGTGCTGGTAGTCCAACACCTTCCGCTTGATGTGGCGCTTCACCTTCGCCACCTCTCGACGTTGTTTCTCGTAGTTGTTCGACCCCTTCTCTTTCCGAGACAACTTGCGTTGCTCACAGCGAAGACGTTCGTAGTCGTCTTCGAGGTCGAGCCAATCCACGGTCTTGCCGTCGCTGGTGTGGATGTAGTTCAGGATTCCGAGGTCAATCCCGACGCTGTTGCTCGCGTCCAGCGAGTCCACGTCGGGTTTCTCGGGTAGGTTGGCGTTGTCGGTTTCCAACCCGAAGGAGACGAACCATTCGCCGGTCGTCTCTTTCTTGAACGTGACTTCTTTGATGGTGGCGTGGTCGGGAATCGGTCGAGAATACCGGATTTTTACCCACCCAATTTTGCTGAAGCGCACGTAGGCGTACTTGTCGTGGCCCCTCTTTTCATCGAGGTCGAAACCAGACTGACTGTACGTCACGCTTCGGTACTCGGTGGGTGATTGCCGTTTGAGCCGACCAACGTTGTATCCCTTCTCTTTCTTTTTGCGAAGGTTTGAGAGGTTGCGGTGGAAACGGGCGACAGTGGCTTGGGAGGCTTTCGAGTGCAGTTCACTGAACACTGGCCATCGTTGTTTCCACTCGGGGAGTTTGTTGTTCTGGTCGTATTCACTCGGCTTGTCATCCCCCAGAGCTTGTTGGTAGTCCCAGCGAACGTGGTTGTATAGCTGGCGATGAACATTCAGATGGTGTTCCAGTCCGTCCGCTATCTCTTGTGTCGGATAAGCGTGATAACGGTGACTGTATTCCAACGGTGTCTATTGATTAGAGATATGTTCACTTAATGGTTTGTATCAGCGAGTGTCGGCTTCATCCCCGACCACGGTGGGTCGGGGTATTCGCCTCGATGACCAGTATAAAAGACCCTGGTCGGGTATGTTTAATTCGTATCGCCGAGCGAGAGTTGCTCGAACTGCTGAAGCCGTTCCAGCGGTCTGACAACGCCGAGGTCCGCGTCGAACTCGATACAGTTCTCGGCCTGGAGCATCGGCAGGTGCCTGTGATACAGTTCGATTGCAAGGTGATCCGATGTCGCTCGTTCGGAAGCCGGTTGTATCTCGTCGCGAATCGCCTCGACCAGTCCGTCGACTGTCGTTGTGCCCTCCGTGCGCAGTAACGCCGTGACAAGTGCCCGTCTGGTCGGATCTGCCGCGATCCGGTACAGTTCGTCGATAGACCCCCGCTTCAGCCTCGACATGCTACGTTTGCCCCCTGCGTAGCAACTGTAACCGTCAGGGAAACATTATTGCACCCCATGAGATCGTTGCAGACGTTGCACGACCCACGCCTCAGATATCTTCGGGGCGTTTGATCGTTGCCGCCTCGCGATACTCGCGGTAGATCTCGTCAGCCCACTCCAGCAGGGAGTCGTCGGTCGATTCTAGCAACGCACGGGGGAAGCCCTCGTCGTCCTCGACGCCGATCTGGACAGTCTCTTCGTCGCCGATTCCGAGATAAAACGGGGGGTCGTTGTCGGCGACGCGTACTGTCAGTCGCCCGGTCTCCAGTTGTTCGGCGAACAGCGGCGCGAACGCTTCGGTTTCGATCGTTCGGTCGACGTCACTGGAGACGGTTATCTCGGCCTCCAGCGTCCCGTTTACGACCTGTTCGTGGACGAGTTTCGTCCCCTCCAGATCGAGCGACGAGAACAGTCCCCGGAACTGTTCTGTCCTGTTCAACAGTTCGGTCTGAGCTCTTCCCGGGGCGTACGGATCACCGGGAGTGTGTGGGACGATGTCCGCGGAACGTAGCTGTCCCGGTTCGACGCCGTACTCCGACATCGGAAACCACTGCAGAAACTCCGATAGCTCGTCGGTGAGCCGGACGGTCTCTTTCAGATCGATGAAATCCCTGATGACGAGTTCGCCGACGGGCGTGATCTGATACGTCCCGGAATCGCGCCGTACCCAGTCGCGTTCCTCGAATGCAGTAAGCGCTCGTGCAATCGTCGACCGGGAGGCGTCGATGCGATCCCTGAGACTGCGCTGGGTCGCAGGACCGGAGTTCAGGAGTTGGCGCAACACGTGTGTCCGTGGCTTCGAGCGAGCGAGAAAGGCGATCCGGTCGATCGGGTCGGGGTCGTCAGCCATCTACAGAACCATGACATTTCTATCGGTATAATTGATTTGGGTGGCCCAACGCTATCCGGTCCACTTGGCGTCGGCCAGCGTCCGCTGGACGACGTCGTGACCGACTGCCTCGGCGAGCGTCTCGAAGCCGGCGCGTTCGCTCCGGTCCTCGGCGTTGGCGACCAGACGGGAGACGATGAACTCCGGCGTCGACCGGCCCACCGTCCCGAACCGGGGCTGGTAGTCCACCTGTAGTTCGAGATCGGGCGAGAGACCCTCCGCGAAGATGCCGTCGGTCCGGGCGGCGTCGGGGAGCGGTGCGAGGTCGTCGGCGAGGTGCGTGACGAACGCCCCGAGTGCGCCCCGCTCGACGGTCAACCGGACGAGTCCGTGTAGCAGGTCGGCGGCACTGCCCGGTTCCGTGATCGCCTCGAACTCGTCGACGAGCATCAGCGTTCGCTCGTTCGTCGAGACCGGTGGGACGATGTTTCGCAGGGTGGATTCGAGCACGCCAGCGTTGAAACTCGCGTGGCGGCGGTGGAAGACGAGCGAGTCGAAGACCGAGACCTGTGCTCGACTGGCCGGCACTGGGAGGCCCATCCCCGCCAGCAGGACAACCTGACACAGCGTCTCCAGCAGCGTCGTCTTCCCGCCGGAGTTCGCCCCGGTGACGACGGCAACGCGGTGGTCTGCCGGCGGCGTCCGGTCGTCAGCACGCGGCGGAACGTCGTCGTACTCGGGAAGCGTATGCTCGCCGATAGCGTAGGTGATCGGCTGGACCGAATCGGCGTCCTCGGCCGCCAGCGAGAGGTTGGTGGCGTCGACGACAGCCACCGTATCCCGGCCGTCGGTGACGTACTCCGGCCGACACATCTCGTGGGCGAGCGCGAAACGGGCCAGCGAGAGATAGAACGCGATGTCGTCGATGGTCTGGACGGCGGCGTCGACGTCCTCGCGGGCCGCCGCGACGTCCCCGCGCAGGTCGCTCGCGACCAGTTCGCGGCGCTCGGAGACGGCGCTTCGCAGGTCGTTCGAGAGTTCGCGCAGGGTCGTCCCGACGAAATCGGTCGCGTCGATGGCGTCGTCCGGCATCGCCGCCCGTACACGATCAATCGTCACGTCGGCCTCCGTCCGGACGTGTTCGATAAAGGTCGTCCGGAAGTCCTCGGTGCCCTGCACGCCGTCCTCGCGCAGGCGCTCGATGACGTCGAGCGCGTTCGCGTCCAGGCGCTCGACGGTGGCAAGCGAGTCACGGAGGCCGTCGAGTTCGTCGTCGATGCCCTCGACTACGCTCCCATTGCTTAGCCCTGCGAGGGCGGCGCTGGCGTCGGCGAGTCCGTCGCGGTCGAGTTCCCCGAGTGGCGCGAAGACGTCCTCACCCTCGTCTGCGGTCGTCTGTTCGCTCGCAGCGACGACGCCTGCATCCAGTAGCGCCAGCGTGGCCTCGACCGCGGCGCGTTCGCCGGCCGCGGCGTCGTCGTAGGCCGCGAAGGCGTCGAGCACGGCCTCGCGGTCGCTCTCGTCGAGCGCCGTCCAGACGTCCCGCGTCGCGAGCACGGTGTCGAGTCGTGCCGCCATCCCGTCGGTATCGAGCAATGGCGTCAGGACTCGAATCCGGTCGGCCGCGCCGCGAGTCACCGCGTGGGCCTGGATCAGGTCGAGCAGTTCTTTGTACACGTCCCGCGAATCGCCCGTGGCGAGCACGTCCATCCCATCGCCGCCGTTCGCGCGGCGGAGGATTCGCGTCGCCCGGCCGCGGGAGAGTCCCGCCTCCGTCAGCGTGCGGACGTCCCCGCTTTCGATGGCTCTAACGGCCGTCTCGACGCCGATAGAACCCGTCAGCACTTCGCGAGTCTTCGGTCCGACGCCCCAGTACTCCTCGAGTTGCATACATCTACGTCTCACGGGGTGGGTATGAGTGCTGTGCTCCGCTCCCGCCTCGCCAGAGCACTCGCCGGGGGCGACCGACCGCGCTCAGGCGTAGGTTCGCTCGATCAGATCCAGAATGTTGTCGGATTCGGACATCGTGATTCCGCGGTCTTCATCGATAAGCACCGGCACGCCACGCTGGCCGGAGACCCGCTTGACCTCGTTCCGGTCCGAGTGCATCGCGTCGACCCAGACCGAGTCGTAGTCAACGCCGACGTCGTCGAGGCGGTCGGCCACTTTCTCGCAGAACGGACAGCCTTCGAGCTGGTACAGCGTGATGCTCATGTCCGTCCTTGCGGAGGGACGCTCAAAGAAGTTACTCCGGCGAGGACACAACACATATATCGCGCATCGACTAACCCCCGGTCGATGATGGCGACCACCCACGGCTTCGTCGGGCTAGCGCTGACGACCGTGGTCGCGGCGTTCGCTCCGGAACTCGCGGTCCCCGCCGCTGCCGGCGGGATTGCGGGCGGGATCTTCCCCGATCTGGACGTCGCTGCGGAACACCGCCGAACACTCCACTTTCCTGGCTACTACACGATAGGGGCGCTCCCGGCAGTCGGATTCGCTACTGTTGCGCCCGGGCCTGTCACCGTCGGCGTGGCGACGTTCCTCCTCGCCGCGGCAGTCCACTCCGTCAGCGACATCATCGGCGGGACGCCCTCCGCAGTCCCGTGGGAGTCCGAGCGGGAGCACGCCGTCTACTTCCACGCGAGCGGGCGATGGCTTCGTGCGAAACGGTGGGTCCGCTACGACGGTGCGCCCGAGGATTTCTTTCTCGGTGCCGCCTTCGCCTTGCCGAGCCTCGTCCTGTTCGAGGGGACGATACGACGACTCGTGCTCGTCGGACTGGGCGTCTCGCTGGTCTATTCCCTCTTCCGCCGACCCATCGGCCGGATCGCCGCCCGGTGGGAGTGAGCGGCGGGCGTCACGGCGGCCGTATTGACGTGTACCACGATCCGGCACGGACAGCCGTTACGGCCGGAGAGCGGGTAAGAGCCCAAATCCCTGCGTACGGAAATTTATTTGTACGTGGCGAATCGTGCAATAGATCATGGAGCGGAACCAGTCTGGGGGCGGAGATCCGTACGTCGAGGCAACACTGCCCCGAGAGCTACACGACCGTGTAGAGCGACTGTTCCGCGAGTATCGGGGCTACGAACCCACATCAGTCCAGGAGAGCCTGAGCGTCATCTGCGATCTGGCGGAAGCACAACTCGACACCGACGCGTCGGACGCTACGAGCGAGCGGGCCAGCAGCGGGACCGCCCCTTCGCCAGTTGCCGATGACCCCGTCGACGATCCAGCGCCGTCTACGCAGGAGGCCTCTGCAGAGCAGACGGAGACCCTGGAGTCGAGGTCTTCGAGCGAACAACAGAGTCCGAAGCCCGATTCCTCGGGGACGATCAGGGCCGCAATCGACGAGGTGTTCCCGACCGACTGGGCGACCGAAGCGGACACCGCAGAGCGGCTTCCGCTGATCGTCGGCCACTACCTCACCGCGGAGGGATCGACCCGTATCGAGCGCGAGAACAGCGCGCTCGCGGCAGTCGGGACGAGATACGGGACGAACCCCGAACGACTCCGCACCGAGGTCGTCGAGGATATCTACGGGGCGGACACACTCCCGGGGGAACTCGCCTCGGAGTTCTTCAGCGAGGCTCTCGGGAAGGTCGAACAGCGCCTCGAACGGGCGGAAACCGACGTGCTGTCGGCAGTCGAACTCGTCGGCGGCGACTCCGAGCAGTCCTCCGAGGCACGCACGGACGAGACGGGACCGACCACCACTGAAAGCACCGGATCGACTGACTCGCCGCTGGATCTCGGGAGCGGGAGCACCGACCTCCCGGCCGGGCTAGCGGACGACATGGCCAGCGACGGCGGGGCCGTCCAGAGCGTCGACGAGCGGATCGACAACCTGTTTACTGAACCGAACGGCCTCACGGAGATCGGGATCGAGTCGCTGGTCGACGGCGCGGCGACCGACTGTGAGATCTGTGGCGAGCGTTATTCGGTCGTCGATCTGCGGACGACGACGGAGGCGAGCGACGACCGGCGGGTCAATCTGGTCTGTGACGACTGCGCCCCGGAGTAGCGAGCGCGGAAAGCAAGCCTGATAGCCCCCCGCTCAATACATCTGTTTCATGACGTTGGTCGACGCGGTATCGATCACCCTTCATCAGGTGTTCGCCGCCGTCTGGGTCGGTAGTGTCGTATTCATGACTGTTGGCGTGTTACCACTGGCGAGGGAGGGCCATCTAGAGCCCGAACCCGTCGAGTTAGCCACCGGAACACTTCGGACTGTTTCCCGGCTCAGTGCGGTTGTACTCCTCCTCACTGGCGGATATATGACCAGTAGTTTCTACGCGACGGCCGATCTGACCGGGACGGCGAACGGCTGGCTCGTCCTTGCCATGCTCGGCCTGTGGCTCGTCCTGATCGGACTGATCGAAGTGAGTGGCAGTCGACTCGTCGACGGTCTACAGGCAAAGAAGGTCCGCGCACCCGCTGACGAGACGCTTGGCTGGTTCCGTGCCGCATCGGTAATCGGGCTCCTTCTGCTGGTTATCGCCGGCATCGTCTCCTCGGGCGCGCTGGTCTGAGCAAGCGCGAGGAAGTTAGAAAAATATTTACAACAAACAATCATAGGGTGAGGTATGTCCTCACACGAACGGGTCACCTCGATCCCATCCGGGATCCGCGCAATCTGTGTCGTCGACGGGTATCTCGTCCTGCTCGGAATGGCACTGGCAATGATCGGACTAGCCGATCTCGACAGTTCTCCATGGCTCGATTTCACCGTCGCCGGCGTCGAGGGTATCTCGTGGATGATCCTCGGAATGCTGGTGCTGGTCGCCATCCAGATGTACGTCATTCAGGGCGTCTGGAACATCAAGTCGTGGTCGTGGACCGCGATGCTCGGCGTACTCGTCGTACAGATAGCCATCCTTGCGGGCCTGATCGGATGGGTAGTGACCGGCGACAATATGCCAATCAGTTACGCCGATGGCGTCGTCCGCTGGGCGCTTCCGCTGATCGTGCTGCTCGGCTCCGTGGTGTACCTGATCGACAAGCGCGAATGGTTCACTGACCTATAAGCACGCGCTTCCGCTCACTCTTTTCCGTTCTCGCAGTGCTATCCCTCTGACCAGTTGATCCCGTCCGAATCGCAACGCATAGGCCCCCCGGGCGTCCACCGACTACTATGCAAATAGGCGTTGTCGGACTCGGGCGTATGGGACAGATAGTCGTCGACCGCGTGCTCGACGCCGGCCACGACGTCGTGGCGTTCGACCTGGACGAGACGGCCGTTGCGACGGCGGTCGAGGACGGCGCCGAAGCCGCGGCGTCGGTCGTCGATCTGGCGGAACAGCTCGGCTCTAAAAAACGCATCTGGCTGATGGTTCCTGCGGGGGAGCCAGTCGACGCCGCACTCGACGATCTGGAACCGTATCTCGACAGCGACGCTGTCGTTGTCGACGGTGGCAACTCCTACTTTCAGGACTCGGTCCGCCGTGCAGACGCGACCGACGCCGCGTATCTCGACTGCGGGACCAGCGGTGGCCCCGCAGGAGCCGAACTCGGCTTCTCCCTGATGATCGGCGGCCCCGAGTGGGCCTACGAGGAGCTAACGCCGGTGTTCGACGCCGTCGCGACGGGACCGGACGGACACGATCGGATGGGTCCAGCAGGGAGCGGTCACTACGTCAAAATGGTCCACAACGGCGTCGAATACGCGCTCATGCAGGCCTACGGCGAAGGCTTCGAACTGCTCGCGAACGGACGCTACGACCTCGACCTCGAAGCCGTCGCGAACACCTGGAACAACGGTGCGGTGATCCGCTCGTGGTTGCTGGAGCTCTGCGAGGAGGCGTTCCGCGAGGAGGGCAACGACCTCGACGATGTCGCCGACCACGTCGCCGGTGGATCGACGGGCACGTGGACGGTACAGGAAGCGCTCGAACAGGAAGTCCCGACGCCGCTGATCTATCAGGCACTGGCTGAACGGTTCGGTAGTCGCTCCGATCGGTTCTCCCGCCGCCTTGCTAACCGGCTTCGGTACGGCTTCGGGCGTCACGAGGTCGCTCGCGAGGAGTAACGCACGAATCGTCTGCGACGTTCGTTTCACGCCCCGAGCGTAGCGAGCGGTCGCTTTTTCACCCACTGTGTTCGAGGAGTAACTCCTGCGGCGGGCTCTCGTCGCGGAGACCTCGAACCGGACCCCCCGACGGGCCCGTTGCCCCGCCAGTAATCACAATACAATTAAACCCACAATCCGAACCCCCTCACATATGTTTAACGAGCTGGGGCTTGCGATCGGGGGTAGTCTAACCCTGATCGCCGTACTCATGCACTTTTCCCGTGGGACGGGATGGACGTCGAACGAGGACATTTCCCAAGAGGTGCTCGAACGACGCGCGGAGTCGGTTCCCGAGACAGACTTCCCCGAGCCGATGAACCGGTCGATCGGCGGCGGCGCACCCGCCGGAGCGATCGGCGGCGGCGAGGCGGGCGGCGAACTCGCTGAGGGTGGCGAAGCGGTCGAAGAGGAGAGCGGACCGGGTGACATCCCCGAAGACGAGATCGAGTATTACGAGATCGAGTTCGTCAAGGAAGGCGAGACGGTCGAGATAGCCAACAACGAGACGATCCTCGAAGCCGGCGAGGACGAGGGCTGGGATCTGCCCTACGCCTGCCGCGAAGGCTCCTGTGTCTCGTGTGCCGGAAAGATCGACGGCAACACGAAAGAGCTCGTCGAACACGACGACCAGTCGATGCTCGGTGACGCCGAACTCGAAGAGGGCTATACACTCACTTGTGTCGGCTATCCGCGCGGGGAGTTCTCGATCGAGACTGGCGAACAACCCTGACGGCGGCCCACACTCTTTTGCGGTTCAGTGGTCGGTGGTCGGTTCGAGAAACTCGTTGATCCGTGCAGAGAGCTGCGACCGTACCGGTGTCAGATCGACGTCATCGCCGACCAGCGTCCGGTGAAACCGTCGGAGCAGTTGCTCGAAGAGGTGGTCGAACAGCGTGTCGGCATCGGGCGACAGGCCCTGTGCTGAGAGTTCTCCGGCAGTCCGTTCTAGACGCTCCGGAGTGACGAACTCGTCGACGAGTTCGGCCGGGTCGGGGCCCTCAGAGTCCAACTTCGAATCCATCCCTTCGGCACGCATCGTTGCCCGGTCTCCGTTTTTCGAGCGGAGCACGACGCCGTAGGCCTGACCGTTGTACCAGTTCGACTCGGGTACCGTGTACGAGTCCGAATCGAAGTCTACTGCTCTGACCTCCTTCGCGAACGTGTTGACCGGTGTGAGACCGATCCGCTCGAACGCCTGTTCGACAGCATCCGGCGGCAGGAACCGGTCTCCGTCCCAGATGTCGATGCCCAGGACAGCGGGCGTTCGATCCCAGTCGTAGTCGATGGTCTGCTGGTGCATCGCGACGCAATAAAAGACGACCGACTCCAGATCCGCGCCCAGAACGGCGTCGTAGTCCAGTGCACGCTGGACGAACCGCGTCGCGTGGCGATAGCCGACCGGGACGTCACCGGGCGGAAAGACGGTCGTCCGGTCGCCAAAGCGGACGCCGCCCGAGTCGTCGATACGAAACCGGAGCAATGTCCCGTCGAGCAACTCCTGAAGCCAGAGATGCCCGCCGTCGAGAAGTTCGTCGGGGGCCGAATCGACCGCTGGGATCGACGGATACGCTTTCATGCGAGAGGCGACGGTCGCCCGCCCCTTTACTGCTCGGTCAGTGTAGCGTCCCCTCGCGCTGTTCGACGTCGTATGCGAACAGTGCGTAGCCGACCTCGGCGGCCGAGTAGCCGGTATCGGCCGCGATGTCGCGGATCGGCGCCATCATCGTAACGTAGTCGTCGGCGTCGAACGACTCCTTGCGGCCATCGAGATAGCCGAGTCGGTCGAGCGACGCCCAGACGCGCGTGTCGACGACGGCGTGGCGCTCCGGGTCGAGCGCCGCGAGGATACAGGAAGCGGTCGGCGCTTTGAACCCAGACAGCCCCGAGAGTAGATGGATCTGCGAGAAGTCGTCGTCTAGTGCGAGCACGTTCGCCGTGACCGTCTCGCAGCGCTCTTTCGGGTTCGATTCGACGTGGTAGGCACTCCGAGTTGAGGACTCGTACGCTATCTCGTAGAGTTGCTCGCGCGTGAGATGCCCCTGCCCCCGGTACGCGTCGCCGAACTCTGCCAGTCGCTCGGGCAGTACGCCTTGCGTCTCTGCGTAGTGATCGAGATACGTTTCGACGTCCATGCGGACCCGTTGTTGGCGGTGGGTTTCATTGGTTTCGGTCCGGGGCAACAGGTATTTTGCCGAGTGGGGTTCCACTTGATGCATGGCTCACTCCGAAAGCAGCCTCCAGAATGTACCACTGGTCCAGGGCAGTGTCGTCGGATTTCTGACCTGGGTGCTCGGCTACCTGTTCACCTATCTGATCGCGAGCAGCGAGATCCGCGACTCACAGCTCAGTCGGTTCCTCGAGTTCCTCGGCGAGGATCCAGCCACCTTCGAGATGGTCGGCTGGGTGTTCTACAACGCCCACTTCGTCGATGTCGTGTTCGAGGGCGTTCCCTTCTTCGGCGCAGAATCCTTCCTCGGCGGCGAGGAGGGGTTCACCATGCTACTCTACGCCATCCCGCCGCTCCTGCTGATCGGCGCGGGACTGGCAATCGCCAGATACGGTGGTGCCAGAGACGCTAGCACCGGAGCAGTCGCCGGGCTTACAGTCGTCCCGGGCTATCTAGTTCTCTCGATAGCGGGCGTCTTCCTGTTCGAAGTCACACTCGGCGATGCGAGTGGGGCACCCGACCTCGTCGCTGGCATCTTCCTCGCTGGACTCGTCTTCCCGGCACTGTTCGGGGCGCTCGGCGGCGTCCTCGCCGGGTCGACCGCCGACTAGCGGTCAGATCGTATCGATTCCGGGAAACGACCGGTCCGGATGGGTTGCCGGGAGACGTTCCTCCGAATCGTCGTCCACGATGACGAAGCCTGTATCCTCGGTCTCCTCGCGTTCTTCGACGAGCACGAAACCGGTCTCGCCCAGCGCGTCGACCGGCCGGAGCCCGGGATAGCGCGCGTCCGCGTCCGGAACCGCGACGAGGTCGGTCTCCGTCTCGTCCTCGTCGACGAGCACGAAGTCGGTCGGCTCTTCCTCCTCGAGTAGGACGAATCCCGGATCTGTGTTATCCGATACCATACGTAGTACTTCGTGCTAACACGACATTACTCTACTGCCGACTGTGTCGTTCACGTCCGAAGTCGGCACGGCTGGTGAATAGTGGCCTCGAACCCGGGCGCGGATTGCTCATCGCCGATGGGTTTTCGACACTCCGATCCTTAACCCTGGGCATGTGTGGCCGTAGCTCCCTGTTCGCGTCGTCCTCGGTGATCGGTGAGCGCTTCGACGTCTCTCCTCCCGGGGCGTTCGAGCCGTCCTACAACATCGCACCGGAGGACGACATCCCGGTAATCCGCGACGAGACGCCCGGACGCGCCGAACTGCGCTCGTGGGGTTTCGTCCCCCACTGGGCCGACGACCCCGGCGACTGGAACGGACTGATCAACGCCAGAACCGAGACCGTCGACGAGAAGCCAGCGTTTCGGGACGCATTTCGCCGGACGGAGGACGATGGGGTGACCCGCACCTGCGGCCACTGTCTCGTGCTCGCCGACGGCTTCTACGAGTGGCAGGAGCGCACCGATGGGAAGCAGGCATTTCGCATCGAGCGATCGGACGGGGAGCCGTTCGCAATGGCTGGTCTCTGGTCGCGCTGGTCCGACGGTGACCACTCGCTGGTCACCGTGACGGTTCTCACGACGACACCGAACGACCTGATGGAGCCACTACACCACCGGATGCCGGTCGTCTTCGACGCCGATGAGGAACGCGAGTGGTTGGGCGAATCGCCGCCAGGGAAAGAAGAACTCCTCGCCCCGCATTCGGGGGATGGCTTCGAAAAGTACCCGATTTCCGCGGACGTCAACAACCCTCGAAACGATTCGCCTGATATCATCGAACCGGTCGACGCACCCGAGAGCGACCCCCAGACCGGGCTAGATCAGTTCTAATACGGGGCCACTGGACTGCGCTTGAGCAGCCCTGACAACTGCTGGACTGCTCGTTCTCACACAGGTTTATATCCGAAGGCGAGCCAATCCGGCGCTATCCGCAATCGAGTTGCCCGCTGTGGACTGCCGTAGCGCGACACACCACATCGGGTCGTCGTCGGGCCGTCGTCGTGTCGCCAGTTCGCCAATTCGGAACGCACGTGAAGTACCACGGGCACGGTGGCCCGTGGCGTCCGGGTTTAGGGCTGCACTGCACCAGCACCAGACTTTAATCCCCCTCGCACTCGCCTTACGGCTCGTGCCCGGCACGGGTAAACACTCGAAGCGAACGTTGCTCCGTGAGGGTCGGTCGCTCCACCACGACCCGACAACTCCCGTCTCACCGCCTCGTGACGGGTTTTGAGAGGAGCCGCATTTTCATGCCATCGGACGACCAGCAAAAGAATTGAGGTCTTCAATCCCATACTTTGCGTATCGTTTTCTGGTCGTTCTCGAACAAACGTGTACGAGATACTTAATCATTTGGACAATAGTTGACGCGCTTCACCCACGGGTGCGGTGACCCGTGGTACTCGCGCTGCTCTCTTTTATAGACGTCAGAACGTCCCGCCGTCTCGCAGTTCCTGGAGGACCGGCATCTCCTCGATCCGCTCCTCGTCGAGCGCGGACCAGTCGATACCGTCCGATCGGTCGTACGGCGTCTCCGTTTCGATTGTGCGTTCAGGCGTTACGACAACATCGAGCGGAACGTCGTGGTCGTCGATCGCGACCTGCACGTCGACGACCTGGGATTCGTGTACCGTCGTCGCAATCGGCGTCGTCTCGTCGACCAGATCTAGCGTGTCGAGGAGCGCGTACTCCAGGTCACTGTACCCTTCTCCTTTCCCGATTCGCGCCCCGTCTTCGGTGACGGCGACACTCCCAGAGACGATCAAATCGACCGAATCGACCTCGTCGGGTCCGACCTGGACGCCGAGTTCACTCGATCCGGAGAGAGTGGTTGCCCGGTCGTAGTCGTCGATCTCACGGGGATCGAGCCGGAGAAAGCAGTCGGCATCTCGGAGCCGCGGAACCGCCATGTACAGCGTCTTCCCGGCTTCGAGCGCACGCTTTCGGACGGGACGCTGTGGGGAGTCAGGATTGATCTTGATCGCGTCCGCCTTCATCCACTCCGGTCGCTCCGCAAGCCGCTCTGCAGCGGCATCAGCGCCGGCGAAGTTCGGGATCCGTCCGTGCGGCGGGAACGGGAACCGTGCCTCGCCGCTCTCCTCTATGCCGTCCCAGATGCGGTCGCGAAGCTCCTGTTTGTCCATGGTCGTGCCTCGGGCGGGACGGCTGTGAGTGTTTTCACTCCTCGACGGGGACGAACTCGACGTCGCCGCTGTCAGTGTCGACAATCGCAATGCTGTGTTGCTCGTCCGGTACTGTGGGGAAGTGTGCGCCGGGGTTGAGAACGGTCGTTCCGTCGACCTCCCGCTCCTCGGCGACGTGATGATGGCCGTAGCAGACGTACTCGTACTCGCCGGATTCGGCGTGCGCTTCGACGTCGTCGAGGTTCTCCCCGTGCAGGACGGCAAACGCCGTGTCGTCGATCTCAAGTTCGGCAAACCGGCCGTGGAGTTCGCTTCCGTTCCCGAGTCGGCGAAACGCCGATTCGAGGCCGTCGAGTTCGCCATCGTTGTTCCCGAGGACGCCGTGTACTTCTAGCCCCTCGAAGTGCGGGACGACGGGCGGCGCGATGACATCGCCACAGTGGATCACGGTCTCGACACCGCGCTCCTCGAAGATCGAGACGGCGCGGTCGACGGCCGACACGTTGTCGTGCGTATCGGAAATGACACCTACGAGCATGGTTCGTTCGAACCCCTATACACGGCGAAAATCAAAGTGTTACTGGTCATGGGAGTCGCTCTGGCCACAAAAGTGCCGAATCGTCACCGAGAACCGGGGGACCTCTATTCAGGTGCGGGACTCGATCAGCTCTTCGATGGTCTCACGAACGTTCCCGGCGGAACTCGTGAGAGGGATTGACTGGATCTGCTGTTCCATATCTCGCTGCTTGAAGTGGTTCGAGAGCGTTAGTATCGTCGGCGCCCAGAGGCCGACGAAGATGCCCAGTTCTCGATCACCTCGTGCAAAAAAGGTGTACAGCGCTAATCCAACCGATACGACTGACGCTATCAGGGCTGTGTCTGCTCCAGCCTCCATAGCGGTGTTTGACTCTTCCGTCGAGATAGTTTGGCTCATTGGATCGTCCGGGCTGAAAGTACCGTCGCAGGGGTCTTAATGACCGATAACCGTTCACGGGCGTGTTCGGAGAGTTGTAACCGTATTATTGCAGAGTAGGAGGTTCCTTCTCCTACAGATCAAGAGCGTTCTCCGGTAAGGCGGATTCTTTAGCTCTCGGACAGAGCTAGATGTCCGGTGCTGTGCCGCCGACTAACGTCTCTGTTAATATATTCTTACAGATTCTCTTCCTGATAGGATCCCTCGTACGACCCCTCGTGCTCGGCCCGCGAGAGGACGATCTGAGCGATGCGAGCGTCCCGCTGGAGTTCGAGTTCGTGATTGACCTCGAGAAGCCCTTCACCGCGTCCGGTGTAGCCGGCGTCCCAGACGGCCGTGTGGAGCATCGCGGAGTTTCGCATGAGCGACGAGCGGGGGAGGACGAAGCCGACATGCCCCTCCGGGATCGAAATCGTTTCTCCGTATCGGGCGATATATCCGCCCGGTGAGAGGCGGTAGGTAGTATCGTCTCCCGAGGGGTCCAGTTCGCGTCGCTCGCCGATCGATTTTCCATCCTGGTCGATCCGTCCCGTCCCCGTCTGCTCGAACACGCTCTCGACAGTCAAATCGACACCGTTGGGCTGGACCTGCTCGTCGGACACCGCCGAAAGCTGTTCGGCGACGAACGCACCTGATCGGAACATACTGAGAGAGGCACGGACTGAGCGCAAAAACCCTTCGCGTTCGCCGCGGACGAATCATTAAGTATCTCGGCCGGAAACTGGGCGGTAGTATGGGGAACAAGAACAAAACTATCTCGTTCCGGGTCAACGAGGACGCCTTCGAGACGCTCCGAGAGATCGCAGAGGAACGCGACATCTCCCTCTCGGCGGTCTTCCGGGATTACGTCGACCAGCTCGTCGCCCACGACGGGCAGGTACAGGTCGTTCCCGACGAAGAGCTCGGTCCGACCGTCGAGGACGGAGAGTTCCCGCCGAAGGTAACAGTCCCGAAGAGCTTCATTCGCGAGCACGAGCGCCTCGAACTCGAAGCCGAACATCTCCGCGAACAGCTCGACGAGTACCGGAGCTACGTCACGCATCTCCGCGAACAGGTGGACGAAGAGGAGGCTGAGGACGTGGTCTACCTGGAAGACCTCGACGACGAAAACACCGATTCGGACGAGACGCTCCGGCTTGGCTAGCGCGACAGTTCGCGTTTGGCCGCCCGCGCGGCCTCCTGGGCCTCTCTGTTTCCGTCGACTTTCGCCAACTCTTCTGTCGCTTCGAGCGTCCGGACGCCCTGATCGAGAAACGAGAGGATGTCGCCGGGATAGGCGTACAGCATGTAGTCGTTGCTCATCACGTCGACGATGGCGTCGGGGCCGAGCCCCTCGGCCCGCAACTCCAGCAGATACCGGATGAACTTCCGCTCGGGACAGCCACAGTAGGGGTTGTTGTCGCAGTCACAGTCCAGGAAGTCCTCCGCAAACTCGAGCACGCGGTCCCGCGTCGCGTCGTCGAGTTGTTCGAGTCCACCGCCCTGAAAGAGGATATCGAGCGTCGCCCCCTTGAACGCACCCTTGGGAATGTTGGTGTCTAGCTGGGAGCTAAGCTGGCGGTGGTTCTTGACGTAGATTTTGTCCGTGATCGCCACAGTTGAATCGTTCTACGCCGCTGTGGGGCAAAAGCCTCCCGGTGTCCGACAGGTGAGTGTGAACGCCCCACGTAGCGCCCCCGAGGCGTAACGTATTTTAACTGAGGGTCGACTATTTCGTTGTACGTGTCCGGGTTGGGGTAGTGGACTATCCTTCAGCCTTGTGGAGGCTGAGACGCGGGTTCAATTCTCGCACCTGGACCTTTTCGCTGGGAACGGACGTGACCAGCGTAACGTCCATCCAAGAGAATTGAAGCTTGCTAGTCGTGCGCAGCGAAGCGAGCACGTCTGTCTCCGGGTTAATCCTCGCAATCTCGTTCGATTCTCACACCATTCACAGTTGTACCGCCTCCTCAACGTCCCTCACCGTCGATGCAGCCATCGATTTCGACGACAGCGCCGCAACGATTATGATACCGGCCCGAGGAAACCGGGTAATGGCTTCAGGATCCGGCCCCCCTCTCGAAGTTCTCGTCGTCGACGACAATCCACGGTTCGGTGAACTGGCTGAGATGTTCCTCGAAGACGAGTTCGAGGATATTGCTGTCGAGACTGCGACGAGTGCGGGCGAGGGAGAGCGACTGCTGAACGAGCACGACATCGACTGCGTGGTCAGCGACTATCAGATGCCAGAGCGCGACGGGATCGAGTTTCTGCAGGCGGTCAGGGAGGAGTCTCCGGACCTTCCGTTCATTCTGATGACCGGAAACGGCGACGAGACGGTGGCAAGCCGTGCGATCACGGCCGGAGTCACTGATTACATCCCGAAAGAGGCCGGGAGCGAGCACTACGACCTGCTAGCCCACAGGATCCGGAACGTCGTCGAGCGACAGCAAGCCGAAGCGGCGAAGAAGGCCCGAAATCGTCGTATTCGGCGGGTGTATGAGCGGATCAACGACGGATTCGTCGCTCTGGACACGGAGTGGCGGCTGACGTATATGAACAGCCACGCAACGGAACTGCTCGGCCGAGAGCGCGAACAACTGCTCGGTAAGGAGTTATCCGAGGTGTTTCCGGGAGTTCGAGAGACCGAGTTTTACGACGCTGCAACCGACGTCGTCGCCGAGCAGGAGGTGATAGCCGTCGAAGAGCAGGTGGATCTCATCGATGCCTGGATCGAGGCGCGCATCTTCCCGGATGTCGACGGCCTCTCGATCTACTTTCGCGAGATCACCGGCCGGAAGGAGCGCGAGCGGTCGCTGGAGCGGTCCAGAAAACGCTATCGCGCGCTCGTCGATGCCGCGCCGGCGGCAATCCTCGTCACCGATGCAGAGAGCGGCGATATCGTCGAGGCGAACCGGGCCGCCGAGGAGTTGCTCGGTCGCTCGGCAGACGACCTCACAGGAGAAAACCACAGTGCGATCCACCCGGCTGAGGACAAGAAGCTATACGACTCGCTGTTTCGTGAGCGAGTCGACAGCGGTTCCGGGCTGGTAAACCGCCACGCCGACGGCTCACAGATCTACGTCGAGACAGCAGCAGGCGATCGGATTCCGGTCGAAATCACCTCACAGGTGATCGAACTCGAAGACGAGCGACTGATCCAGAGCGTCATCCGTGACGTCGTCAAGCGATCCTGAGCAGGTGCTAGCCCGAGAGCTCTCGCTGGGCAGTCGGCGCTTCGGTGCCGGAGGACCGAATGACGTCGAGCGCAGTCATCAGGTCGGTTCGTGAGACGAGTCCGACGACGTCGCCGTAGTCGTCGACGACGAGCAATCTGCCGATACCCTCCTCCTGTATCGTCGAGATCGCTTCCATCGCATCCGCGTCGGGCGATATCGTCCGGAGTTCGCTCGTCATGACGTCCTCGACGGTGAACGCGTCCCGCTCGACCGGTTGGACGTCTCTGGCATCGTCGAGCGTCACGATACCGATCGGTCGCCCGTTCGACATCACGGGATAGCCGGTGTGGCGCTGCGAGAACATCATCCTGATGAGTTCGTCGACGGTCGTATCGGGTGAGACGGTGTGTAGTCGTTCGGCAGGCGTCATCACGTCGCTGACGGCGACGCCTTCGAGAGCCGCCTTCATAGTGACCCGCTTGGCCTCCGAGGAAGCGGCGATGTAGATGAAAAAGGCGACACCGATCATAATGACGTTGGTTGGCGGGAACAGTCCGAAGAGGCCGAGCAGGACCGCGAAGAACTTCCCGACTTCGGCCGCAATCTCGGTGGCCCGCGCGTAGGGCCGATTCCGCGCGAGAAACGCGCGCAGGATCCGTCCCCCATCCATCGGGAAGGCCGGAAGCAGATTGAAGATCGCGAGGACGACGTTCAGGATAGAGAGATAGCCGAGGACGAACAGCGATCCGAACGTCACCACGGGATACGTCTCGACCGGATCGAGGAACAGGACGCCGGTGAACAGTCCGTAACATCCAAGCCCGACAATGACGCTGACGATGGGGCCCGCGATGGCGATAGTGAACTCCTGTTTCCAGTCTTCGGGCATCTCCGAGAGCGCGGCGATGCCGCCGAAGATCCAGAGCGTGATAGAGTCGATGGGGTAGCCATACCGCATCGCGACGAAGGAGTGGCCGAGTTCGTGGAGTACGATCCCAACGAATAGCCCGACAGCAGCGGTAAAGCCGAGGATCCACGGCGTCAGGCCGCCGGTGATCGCGCCGGCCTCGATGCCAGCAGCCATCAGGTCGTTCAGTAGCTCCGCGGTCAGCGAGATCTGGGAGCCGATGAGATACGCGAACAGCGGCAGTACTAACAGGAACGTAAGATCTAGCTTGATCGGGATACCGAACGCGGAACCGATCCGGAAACTTCTCATACCAGTATTTGGAGTGGAAGGGCCTTGAATCTCCGGACGAAAGCGGCTCCAACCCACTAATCGACCGTCTCAGGTCTCGACGTCGACCGATTCGTCAGTTTCACTGTCCGCTCCCTCGACTTTCGGAACGTGGACTTCGAGCGTCCCGTTCTCGGTAATGGTCGCCGTCGCGGCCTCCGGATCGACCGCTGCGTCTGCCGGAAGGTCCACCTTACCGTCCAGCGAGAGTCCCCGGCCGGGGAACACCGTCTCGAACCCGCTGTGCGGTTCGCGGAACCGCTCGATCCGGACGTGAAGGGTACCGTCGCTGAACCGGACCTGAACGTCGCTCTGGGTCGCACCTGCGGCGTCGAACACCGCGAGGAGGGCGTCGTCGCTTTCGAGCAGGTCGACGGGGATCGGCCGGTTCTCCTGGACGTTGCTAGAGACCCGTCCGACGCTCCGAAGTACGGTGTTGCTGACGGACCGACCGATCTCGCGCAGGGTCATAATTCGATCGCCTCGAGGCAGCTAGTTCCCTGACAGTACGGACAGACGAAGTCCTCGACGCCAACGCCATCAGGCATGTCGTAGGTATAATGTAGCTCGAACATATCCATCTCACAATCATCGCTAGTACATTCTACTTCCAGAGTTGCCGGCATACTACTCTGTTGGGGCGACAGAGAAAAACCGTTTTCGGCGTCGGCGCTTCAGATCGGGAACTCCTCGGTCCGTGTCGACTCGACCGCTTCCGGGCTAATCGTCCGCCCGTCGACGGAGACTGACTCGCCGTTCGAAAGCCGACCGAACGCTGGGCCTTCCGGGACCCCAGCGTCGTGAGCACGTCCGGGATCGAAGGCGGTAACCTCCGCGACGATCCGTCCGTCCCGGCGGTTGACGGCATCGTACTTCTCGGCGAGCATCTCGGCGAGCGCGTCGATCAGGGCATCGTACCGGTCCGAATCGGCAACGGCGGCCTGGCCGCGTACTCTGTTGCCGTTTTCGACGGTCTCGAACGCGAGCGTCGTCCGCTCGACGGCGTCCCGCACCCTTTCCGAGGCGATTCCACGCACCTCGTCGAGGAGCGCTGTCGGGAGGTCGACGACGGTGTAGCCGTCCTCGTCCGAGACGGTTCCGAACCGCAGGCCCTCTTCCACGGACGAGAGCGTCGATTCGAGATCCGCGGCGAGCGAGAGCGGAACGTCGTCCACCTCGCGGAGCCACGTCTCGCTGACGACGCGATGGCCCGACTCCTCGACGATCTGCTCGACATCGTCCAGGTCGCGGTCGGTGTCCGCGACGAGTGCGAACGCTGCCTCGCTCTGCTCGAAGGCCTCGACCAGCACGTTCCGGTGTCGGGCGGGCGATCCCATATCTTCGAGCGTCCAGTCGGCGGCGACGTGGCCGACGCGCCAGTCGGTCTCACGGATCACTCGCTCGAACCGCGGCGCGTAGTGGCCGCCGCCGATCCCGACGAGGTGTCTGCGGGGTTGCCGGCCGTCCTCCGACGCCGAAGCGATGGCGTCTCCCGGATGGCGCGCCGCGTGGGGATCGACGCCGCGGAGAGCGAGAATGGATCGGGCGACCGCCCGTGCGCCCGCCGGATCGGCCCACTCCTCCTCGCCGCTGCCCAGTTCGACGAACATCGACGGGACGCCGACCTCGGTTGGTCCGTGGTGGGTGCACTCGATTCCGGTCTCGTACTCGGCGGGCGCGTACTCGTCGAACGCGCCGAGGATCGACGAGAGCGCGTTCGGACACGTCGCCGCGAGCGAGCGGTCCTCGCCGCCGAACTCGGCGGGGCCGAAGTTGCCGGTGAAGTGGGCGGTCAGGAGCGGTCCCGTCTCGCCGGAGTGTCGGGAGGCGAAGACGAGCAGTTCGGGGTCGTCGAACGGTTCGGCGGCGTCGTCGAGTTCGAGATGCCAGTCGTCGAAGGTTCGAAGCTCGAAGCCGTCGGTCCGGAACACCTCGCCACCACCCTGTCCGTCTGCACGGCTGGCGTCGACCGTTGGGTCCCAGTCCTCCTCGGATAGTAGCTGCTCAAAAACGTGCTCGGATGCGGAATCCGCCCTGCTGACGACGATCGCGATCACATGCGTTCGAGAGGCTCGGGCGATTAAAACGCGTCGACACGGGCCCACGACCCGCCTCCGAACCGCTTATACGCCACGGACGGGTTCTCCCGCCCATGGACGTCTACGGACTCCTCGGCAACCCGGTCGGCCATTCGCTCTCCCCGCCCATGCACGAGGCAGGCTACGAAGCGCTCGGCATCGACGCCCGGTACGTTACGTTCGAGCCCGAACCGTCTGATCTGGAGGCCGCAATCGGCGGCGCACAGGCGCTCGGCGTCGCCGGACTGAACGTTACGATCCCGTTCAAACAGGACGTACTGGAGCACGTCGACGCCGACGAGTTGGCGCGGCGCATCGGGGCGGTCAACACCATCGACTTCACCGGCGAGAGGCCGACCGGCCACAACACCGACGCGGCCGGAGCGCGTCGAGCGTTCGAGCGCTACGATGTGCCCCTCGACGGCGAGACGGCCGTAGTCGTTGGAGCGGGCGGTGCCGGGCGGGCGATTTCGTTTATGCTCGCGGACGCCGGAGCAACGGTCCACATCGCGAACCGGACCGAATCGAGCGCGCACGAACTGGCGTCAGCGGTTCCGGAAGCCACCGGACACGGTCTCGACTCCCTGGCGGCGTTGCTGGACGACGCCACGGTTCTCGTCAACGCGACGAGCGTCGGTATGGAGGAGGACGCAACGCCGGTGCCGGCGGATGCCCTCCACGGCGATCTGGCGGTGCTTGATGCGGTGTATCGGCCCCTCGAAACCCGGCTACTGCGCGATGCCGCGGACCGCGGGGCGACGACGATAGACGGCGCGTGGATGCTCCTCTATCAGGGCGTCGAGGCGTTCGAGCGGTGGACCGGTCGGGACGCCCCGGTCGGTGCGATGAACAAGGCGCTCCGCTCGGAACTGTAACATAACCAACTCCGACATCGTCGGACGGCTTTAAGTGTGCCGACTGTCAATTATCAGGCAATGTCACTACTGGATAAGCTAAAGTCGCTTCTCGGACTCGACGAAACTAACGAGGAGCCGCGCCAGGATGTCGGCGTGACAGTCGAGCGGGACGTCGACGAGAGCGCACCCGCAACCGACACCGAACGCGCGGTCAAAGGGACCGATATCGAGCCCACCGACGAGTCTGTCGAAGAGTCTACTGCGGAAGACATCGAGGCTGACGCTACCGAGGAACCTGAATCGGGCGTCGCCGAGGAGCCAACAGACGAGGAACCGATCGATGAGGACGAGCTAATCGACGAGGCGGAACCCGACGAGGGCGTCGAACCGGAACCTGAAACTGGGGAAGACGTCGAACCGGAACCTGAAACTGGGGAAGACGTCGAACCGGAACCTGAAACTGGGGAAGACGTCGAACCGGAACCTGAAACTGGGGAAGACGTCGAACCGGAACCTGAAACTGAGGAGACAGGGACCGAGCCTGATGGCGACCTCGAAGACATCAAAGGGGTCGGCCCGGCCTACGCAGAGCGACTCGCTGATGCCGGAATCGAGACGATCGGCGATCTTGCGGCCGCCGACGCCGGCGACATCGCGGCGGAGACGGATCTATCGGAGACGCGAATCGAGAACTGGATCGAACAGGCAAAACTGCGATAACCCGCAGACACTGATTGAACCGGAAGATCATTATTCGGTGCGTTCCTTCCTGCAGACATGTGCACACCGTCGGTCGTAACTACCAGAGAGGAGTTCCGAGCGACGGCGATGGGCGTCGACGCCGGAACGCGAGTCCCGGTCGAAGTCCGGGTGACCGTCGACGACCCGTTCGAGGCCTATCGACGAGCGCGAGATGGACCGGACGGCGTCTTTCTCGAAACGACGGGCGGCCAGCCCGGCTGGGGCTACTTCGGCGTCGAACCGGTCGAGACGGTAACTGCGCGCCCCGACAGTACGGTCTGGGACGGGTCCGATGACGACCACGGCGTCGGCGTCTTCGGTCGCGATTCTCCATCGCTCGCCGCGTTGCAGGGGCTCCTCGACGGCAAGTCTCTCGTCAGAGGCGAGTGCGAGGTGCCGTATCCGTGCGGCGCGTTCGGCTGGTTCTCCTACGACCTCGTGCGGGAAATCGAGGACCTGCCAGAGCACGCGGTCGACGACCGGTCGCTCCCACAGCTACAGATCGGCGTCTACGACTGTGTTGCGGCGTGGGAAGAGCCCCGGGAGGGAGAGACGACTCTCAGGGTGACGGCCTGTCCGCAGGTCGATCCGGACGCCATCGGAGAGGCCTACGCGAGCGGTGAAGCGAAGGCAATAGCACTGGCGAGCGCCGCCCTCGACGGCGATCCTTCAGTGAGTGCGCCGCCCGTAGCGAGCGATACGGCGGAGTTCACGAGCGACTGCGGAGAAACGGCGTTCGCCGATCAAGTCCGGACGATCAAGGAGTACATCCGGGCCGGCGACACCTTCCAGACGAACGTCTCACAGCGCTTGAGTGCTCCGGCGGCGGTGCATCCGGTCGACACCTACGCCGCCGTTCGTACGGTCAATCCGGCACCCTATTCAGCACTACTTGAGTTTCCGGCCGCCGACCTTGTCAGCGCCAGTCCGGAACTCCTGTTAGAGCGCGACGGCGACCGCATCGAGACGGAACCGATCGCCGGAACGCGACCGCGCGGTGCGACCGAGGAAGAGGACGAACGCCTCGAAGCCGAACTCTCTGGCGACGAGAAGGAGCGGGCCGAACACGCGATGCTCGTCGATCTGGAGCGCAACGACCTCGGCAAAGTATCACGCTACGGCAGTGTCGAGGTGCCGGAGTACCGGCGCGTCGACCGCTACTCCGAGGTCATGCATCTGGTCTCGCACGTCGCCGGTGAGATCCGCGAGGAGGCCACGCTCGCCGACGCCATCGCGGCCGTCTTCCCCGGCGGGACGATCACCGGCGCACCCAAGCCGCGGACGATGGAACTGATCGACGAAGTCGAGGAGACGAGACGGGGCCCCTATACGGGCTCGATCGGCGTGCTCGGTTTCGACGGGCAGGCGACGCTCAACATCGTCATCCGGACGCTCGTCCGGCACGCCGAGGAGTATCACCTCCGCGTCGGTGCCGGAATCGTCCACGACTCGGAGCCAGAACGGGAGTACGCCGAGACACTGGACAAGGCACGAGCGCTGGTCAGAGCCCTGGACGAGGCACTCGGCGAGCAGGCGGCCATTGGCCTCGACACCAAGGCGGAGACAGTACAGTCCTCGCGGGACGGTGATCGGTCGTGATGCTCGTGATCGACAACTACGACTCGTTTGCTTACAACCTCGTCCAGTTCGTCGCGGAGGCAACCGCAGGTAGTGCCGGCGATATCGACACAGACAGCGTCGTTGTCCGACGGAACGACGAAATAGATATCCCGGGGATCCGCGAACTCGATCCCGAGGGAATCGTCGTCTCACCCGGCCCCGGAACGCCCAGGGACGCGGGCGTCTCGACTCCGATCTTCGAGGAAACCGAGATTCCGACACTCGGCGTCTGTCTCGGCCACCAGGCGTTGTGTGCGGCCCACGGCGCACCGGTAATCCAGGCCCCGGAGGTCGTCCACGGGAAGCCCTCGACGATCGGTCACGACGGCGAGGGAATCTTCGAGGGCCTCCCCAAACGGTTCCGCGTCGGTCGATATCACTCGCTGGCAGTCGAGCGCGAAGACCTCCCAAATCCGCTGTCGGAGACGGCATGGACCGACGACGAGCGCTCGATCCTGATGGCCGTTCGGCATCTGGAACGCCCACATGTCGGCGTCCAGTTCCACCCCGAAAGCATCCTGACGGGACCGGTCGAGCGCGACGGGGAGGGCACCGCGCTCTCGCTGTCGGTCGGCAAACGCCTGATCGAGAACTTCTGCTCGTTCGCGAAGCGTGCCGACAGAACCGAAGGCGGAATCGGGGGTCGATAGATAGATGCAGTACCACGTAAACGGGAACCTCGTCTCCGCCTCGGAGGCCACCGTGAACGTCCGCGACCGAGGGTTCATGTACGGAGACGCGGCGTTCGAGACGATGCGCGCGTACGGCGGTTCGATCTTCGAGTGGGCGGCCCACGCCGACCGACTGGCGAACACCTGCGAGACGCTCGGGATCGATCACGGACTCGGTGAGGACGAACTCCACGAACGGGTACTCGACACCCTCCAGGCCAACGAACTGGAGGACGCCTACGTCAAACTCTCTATCTCGCGGGGCGTTCAGCCCGGCAAGTTGACGCCGGGTCCCACCACGAACCCGACTGTCGTCGTGATCGTCTCCGAACTCCCGCGCGGCGGTCTCGAAGGGAGCGACGTCTGGGACGGCCCGGCGACCGTCCAGACGACGAAGACGCGACGTGTGCCGGACGCGGCGATTCCGGCGGACGCCAAGACGCACAACTACCTGAACGGGATCCTCGCCCGGAACGAACTGATGGAGTCCGCGGACGAGGCACTCCTGCGCGACGCCGAGGGCTACGTCGCCGAAGGGGCGACGAGCAACCTGTTTTTCGTCGGCGAGAGTGGCCTCTACACCCCGAGTTTAGACGGCCCGATCCTGCCGGGGATCACCCGCTCGGTCGTGGTCGAACTCGCCGACGACGCCGATATTCCGGTGTACACCGGACAGTACACCACTGACGACGTCCGGTCGGCAAAGGAGGCGTTTCTGACGAACTCGACGTGGGAGCTCCGACCCATCGAGAGCCTCGATGGGATCGAAATCGGCAGCGGACCCGTGACGACGCTGCTCTCGCGGCGATTCGACAGGCGCGTTGAGCAGCGTCACTACGACTGATAGGCTGTCCACGCAACGTTTAATCCACTCGGCCGAGGAGTCGGAGGTAGATGCAGGACGACCGAATCGCGCTCGGCCTCGATCTCTTGCGCTCGCTGGAGCACGCCGAGTTGAGCGTCGCCGACGCCGTCGACCGCCTCGAAACCATCTCGACGCATCCGAAAGTGACCAGAGAGATCCTCGATACCGCCGAGAAGCGCGGCATCATCGAGCGCGAGGACGGGATCATCCGCCCGAAAAGTAGCGAGTTCGTCAGCTACGAGAGCCAGGTCATCCAGAAAGACGGGGAGTTCGAGTGCCAGCGCTGTGGTGCCGGGCTATCGACCGGCCACTTCATCGAGTACGACTCGGGCGAACTCGGCCCCTTCGGCTCTTCGTGTATCCGGAAGGTCACCGGCCGCGACTGAGTTCTTCGATCAATCGCTCGATGGCCTCTCGCTGTTTGTCCAGGCGCTCGTTCTGATGCTCGACGACGGTCCGAAGTTCCGCGAGTTCGTCGGCGACATCATCCGAATTCGGGTCGTCATCCGCTGGCTCGAAGCCGACGTTCTCGAAGTCGAAGCCGTCGTCATCCGACTCTGCATCCGATTCTTCGGTCTCGGCCGATGGCTGGGCCTCGCTCGATTCGGCAGTCGACGCGGTCCCGGCCTCCGCGTCGCTCGAAGCCGTCGACCCCCGTTCGAGCGGGTCGTCGCTCGGGTCGGCAGTCGTCGTCTGCCCGTCGTCGATATCGGCTGTAGCGGCCTGGCCCGTAGCCGCATCCGCGGTCTGTGCCTGCGCTCCACTCGACTCGGCCGCTACTTCTGTCGCTTCGTTGTCGATCACCTGCTCTGCGGATAGCCCCTCCTCTTCCTCCGCAGACGGCGGGTTCGCTTCGAGCGGGTCGACGCCCTCGCCGAAGGCAACGCCGGCGGTCCCCTGCGTCTCCGCTGGCTCCTCCTCGTCGGACGCGTTCGCGGCCCGGAGCTCCTCGATAGAGTCGACGCCGTGGTACGCGGTTAGCGCCTCCGAAAGCTTGCTCTCGACCTCGCTGGCCTGATCGTTCGGGGCTTTGATCCGCTGCTGGCGGCCCTCTATTGCGAGGACGATCTGCGTCGCGACGCTTCCCTCCTCGAACGTGAGGTCGGTGACGTCATCGTAGTGAAACTCCTCGTAGTCCTCGTCCCAGACTGCTGCGCCGATGTGCTTGACGAGTCGCTCGCTCGTGACGACCAGCGTTAGCTCGCTGAACCGATAGGTCGACAGCACCGTCTCGCCTGGATCGGTGATCCCGCCCGCGTTCATGATCCCCGCGAGAACGGGATGCAGTGCGTCGTCGCCCCGGTTCGATGGGAGTGTGAACTCCCGCGTTCCGTCGACGGGATATTCGAGGCTGAACCGCGTCTTCCGACGGCCTTCGGAGACCGTCAGTCGTTCAGCATCGTGCGGGTACGCCTCCACCGACTCGTCGCTCAACAGGCCCTCGGCCCGGTAGATCAGCGTTCGGGTCGGCGTGATGTACAGCTGGTCCTCCCCACCCAACGGGACTGTTGCGGCGACCGTTTCCCCATTGAGGGTGGATTCCACGACACCGGGTTCGCTCATGCACGGTTGTTCTTCCGGCATGGCTTAAAACCGCGGGCTCCGGCCGAACAGCGGCTGTGAACCAATGACACACGTAGCCGAGTCAGATGAGAAGGTTAAAGATAATCAGCGGACAACTCGGAGACGAGCCCGGGTGGCTTAGCTGGACATAGCGCCGCACTCATAGGGTTCAGAGATTCGGTGCGGTTCCTTGGAAACCTCTCATGTCCGTACGAGGACTGCCGAGCCTCGAACCTGGGACATGCGGAGATCGAGGGTTCGGAGCCCTCCCCGGGCACTTTCTCACAGACGTCGCGAACATGGGTGAGCGACAGCACCGTGAGAAAGTGTACGATACGCTCCGAACCCGCAGGATCTGCGCGAGCGTATGCGAGCGCAGAGGAGAGAAGAGCTTGCTCTTCTCGTCGTTCGAGCCCTCCCCGAGCACTTCTTCGACGACGAGTTACGAGCCGTGTGAGTGACGAGTCCGGAAGAAGCGGCCGGGACAAGCAAAGATTCCGTCGGTCTCATGCGAGATGCACGAGCGTAAGCCAGGAACGACTCGTTGGCGAGTCGTTCCGTGGTTCAGAGCCACCCCCGATTCTCATACGTCGGGCCTTGTGGAAACCCTCTGAAGTTGATGGGAACAGCGTGCTGAATACAGAGCGTGAATTCATCGGAATGCGAAATCTGCTATATGCAGTCGTTAGAGGCGCGTACCACTGCTAGACTCATATACCAAACGACACTTTACCGAGAGCCACTAACCCGTATATGCAGTCAACCACCAATGAAACGCAATCGTCGAACGCTGTTTGGAGTAGGTATCGTCGCACTCACACTACTGGTCACCGCCGCCGGCGGCTTGGCACTTGCACAGGATTCCGGGTCGTCCCCACTAGATTACGGCGATGATGACGACTCGATTGCGGAAAGCGACGTCTCACTCTCCGAGGAGGAAGCGATCGATATCGCAACCGCCGAGGCTGACGGAGACGTCGAGGAAGTCGAACTCGAAAGCGAGGATGGCACACCCGCCTACGAGGTCGAACTCGTGGCATCAAACGGCGCGGAAACCGAAGTCGCTGTCCACGCGAACGACGGCACGGTCCTCGAAACAGAGTCGGAAGACGAGGACGATGAGATGGAAGACGAGGACGAGGAGTCTGTTGCGCCCGGCGATGTCAGCCTCTCCGAGGAGGAAGCGACCGATATCGCAACCGCCGAGGCTGACGGAGACATCGAGGAAGTCGAACTCGAAAGCGAGGATGCCACACCCGCCTACGAGGTCGAACTCGTGGCATCGAACGGCGCGGAAACCGAAGTCGCTGTCCACGCGGACGACGGCACGGTGCTGGAGACCGAGACTGAAGACGAGTAGTCTGGCGACATAGGTGACCGGGTCGCACCGCCGCTTGGGTGACATACCGATCGACACGCCAACCATTTAGGTGGCTTCCACATACCCCTACATCCTATGACGGAGATCGAACTGTTCGAGCCTGAGACGTTCATCCGGGCTCTCACACTCCTGGTTACGACGGCGGTGTTCATCGTCACCGCGCTTGCCTACTACCGCACCCGGATGCGTCGCGTCCTGATCCTCGCGCTGCTCGCTGCATTACTCGCGACCGATCTCCTGCTGGAAGTCGGTGACGACCTCCTCGAGGAGGGCATCCCTCACTTCGAGTTGCTCACGAGCCTGTTCGCACTCGGAATCGCACTCCTCCTGTTGGCGACTGTGGTACGGCGCTTCGAGTGGCGACCACCATGACTCTCCAAATCCCCCGAGTCGGCTCACACAAACGGAACTGAGGACATGCACGATGGCTAGACGCCGCCCCCACGACGACGAAGACGATATCCTTGAGTTGGAGACGCGCAAGGAAATCTTCGAGTACGTTCAGGCAAATCCAGGGGTCCACTTCAGTCAGCTCAAGCGCGACCTCGATATGGAGACGGGACTCGTCCAGCATCACCTGCGCACTCTCGAGAACTATGACGTGCTCACGAGTCAGGATCACCAGGGCAAACGCCGACTGTTCGTCGCCGAGGAACTCGATGAGGAGGAGCGTGCGATCCTTTCGTCGCTTCGGTACGAGACGACACGTCATATTCTGCTGTTCTTGCTGGAGGAGGACACGGCCCGGAACCGAGCGATTGCCGAGGAACTCGGCGTGGCACCGGCGACGGTGTCCTGGCACGTGTCACGCCTCATCGAGAACGGGATTGTGTCCAAGGTTCGGGATGGCCGGACCACGTTCTATACCGTTACTGACGACGAACTAACCATGCAACTCCTGGTGCGATATCAGGAAAGTTTCGTTGACAGAGCTGTCGATAACGTACTCGATTTCTGGGGCTGACCAATCAGGCCGAGCGGTGAATATGCATGCGGAATACCGACCGGTTTCGGTGGTTCCGTCGCAACATACGGGCCCTGTGTTCAGCACAGCCGCTGAAATCTGTCACCGCTTGAGGATTTCAACAAGGCCACATGTCGGGAACGTCGGTGAGCGAACGCTCCGTGAGGACGTGCGCGATTCGCGTCGAAGCCGCGGGTTCACGTAAGTGAGCGCAGCGAACGGTCGAGAGTTCGGGAGAGCGTTGCTCTCTCGGTGGTTCGGAGCCTCACCGTTCACGCAGTCCGAGCAATGAAGACGGATCCAGTCAAGAAGGAGGTCGACTGTGAGGGGTGGGGCCGGTCGAGGCTGGCGAACACCCGACTCAGTCGGCGTCGACAGCGACTTCCAGATCGAAGGGGACGTCGGCAGGGGCAGCATCCGGAGCGAGGTAGCCGACGGCGAACGCAGTGTACACGGTCCCCGCCTCCGCCGGGAACTTGAACGTATCGACGACATCGCCGTCGTTGTCCTCGGTTGCGGGTCGGACCTGGAGTTTGTAATCGCCAGCAGGGACTTCGACCGTCCCGGCGGCACCGAACGGGACGTCCTCGAACAGCGGGTCGCCGCCGACGGTCACGTCGACGTTCGGTGCGTCCGGGGAGGCGTGAACGAGCGTGACCCGAGCATCGCTGCCGGGATCTGAGCGGTCGTCCTCGTACAGTTCAACGCTGAACGGCTGGTTTTCGTCGGCCAGTTCGCCGAGCGCCGCTGCGGTAAATGCACCGGCAGAAAGCTCGAGTGTCTCGTCGAAGACGACCGTGTCCGGATCGCCAGCCGCCGTGATCTTGATGTCGTACGTCCCCGATTGAAGACCGAGATAGTCACTCACCGTGCGGAACGGGACATCCTCGAGCACCGCGTCGCCATCGACGTAGACGTCGACGTTCGGAGCGTCCGGTGAGAGATGCGCAACGCGGAGTGCCGTGTCCTCCTCCTCTTCGTATCTGGCATCGACGGAGACTTCCAGATCGAAGGGGACGTCGGCAGGGGCAGCATCCGGAGCGAGGTAGCCGACGGCGAACGCAGTGTACACGGTCCCCGCCTCCGCCGGGAACTTGAACGTATCGACGACATCGCCGTCGTTGTCCTCGGTTGCGGGTCGGACCTGGAGTTTGTAATCGCCAGCAGGGACTTCGACCGTCCCGGCGGCACCGAACGGGACGTCCTCGAACAGCGGGTCGCCGCCGACGGTCACGTCGACGTTCGGTGCGTCCGGAGAGGCGTGAACGAGTGTGACCCGAGCATCGCTACCGGGATCTGAGCGGTCGTCCTCGAACACTCCGACATCGAACGGCTGGTTTTCGTCGGCCAGTTCGCCGAGTGCCGCTGCGGTAAACGTACCGGCAGTGAGTTCGAGCGTCTCGTCGAAGACGACCGTGTCCGGATCGCCGGCCGCCGTGATTTTGACGTCGTAGGTGCCCGTTGGCAGGTCGAGGTAATCGCTGACCGTGCGGAACGGAACGTTCTCGAGTACTGCGTCGCCGTCGACGTACACATCGACGTTCGGAGCGTCCGGCGAGAGGTGTGCAACGCGGAGTGACGAGTCCGCCTCCGGTTCGTCGGTATCGTCCGTCTCGTCGGTGTCATCGTCGTCATCGTTGTCATTACTTGCAGATGGTTCTACCTCTTCCTCAGGATCATCGCTGACACATCCAGCAAGGGAACCAACCACCGTGACTCCACCAACCGTCTTCAGCACCGTCCGCCGTCTGGGATCAGACATGTTCGTTTAGCGGAAAGGGTAGAGAGTGTATGAACAATTCCCCAGATGTTTCCAGTAAGAGACCCAGTTTAGTCCAAAATATTTCCAATATTTTTCCAGAATTGTTAGGAACGGCCGCACGCTGAGAGTCTCACGAACAGGCTACGGTTATCCGCCTCATCGTCGCACTCACAGCGCTGGGCACGAGCATCTATTCGACGACTCGGGGGCAATATCCCGCTTCGCCAGCACTGCGAGAACAGATCGAACTATCGCGCTGACTTACTCGCTGCTGTCGTTATCCTTCTTGCCGGTGACTCCGTACTCGCTGACGCTCTCTTTGAACTCGGTGAACGCGTTTTCGGCACTGACACGCGTCTCGCCGAGGGTCGCACCGAGGAGTCCGCCGATTGCCCCGCCCGTGCTCGCGGCGTTCCGACTAACGACGCCGCCGACCGCGGCACCGATTGCCGCACCGATCGCCGCGTACTTCGCCCGATTGAAGATCAGGTTGAGTTTGTCTTTCATAGCCGTAAATCAGGGAGATGTCATATAAAACCAACCGTTCGTACAGTCGTCTCAGTACTGATACACGGCGTTGAGGATGCCTGCCGTCTGGCCAATGTTGACAAGTATAAGCCCGAGGATGGCGGCCCACTCACCCGCAATCGCCGTCCCGCCGGCGACGTACACCAGCGCGCCGACGATGCTCAGAGCGCCGCCACCGAGATAGATGGCGGGTGCTCGCGTTACCTGTCGGCCCGTCTCTACAAGTCCGACGCCCGGAACGACCATCCAGCCAACGATGCTGAGGGCGAACAACGTGCCTGACAGGGAATCGACGAAGAAGCCAGCGACGCCGGCCGTCGTAACGACGAAACCGACGACGAGGACGCGTCGCCAGATCAACAACACGCCGTCTGCCATCTCCGACCACGAGAGGAGCGTGAAAACGGCAACGATGGTTGCCATCACCAGATTCGAGACGAACAGTGCGTGCTCGCTGGCCAGATCTAGATGGACGGCGGTCACGAACGTCCAGGCAAGCGGAACGAGCAGGGCGGGGCCGTTCTCCCGAAGGCGTCGGAACATACATACACCATTTCACGGACAGGTAATGAGGGTACTCCCGGGTGCTCAGTCGGCGGGCGCCTCCCGGTCGACCTGCGAGCCGCTCCGTGTCGCCACCCAGGTCACGACAGTCAGGACGAGCAGTGCGACTGCAAGCACGAGCGAGAGGTACATCGCCGTCCTGATATCGGCGAGTTCGGCGACGACCCCGACCACGAGCGGTGCGATGGCGAGGCCTGTGTAGGTTCCGCCGGTGGTCATTGCGCTGATCGGCCCGCTGTACTCGGGGTTAGCGTCGACGCCGTACGACAGCAGGGTCGGAAAGAGCCCGGAGATCAGGAAGCCGGCGAGAAAAACGAGGGCGAACAGGGGCCGGCCACTGATTCCGCTAAACGTGACGAACAGCACCGGAATCGACGCCAGCGTGAAGCCGAAGGCGAGATATAGATACCGGACGCGCTCGATCACCCAGGTGTTCAACAGCCGTCCGGGGATGTACGCCAGCAGATACGTCGAGAGTAACAGATTGGCGAGATTTCGGGAGAGGAGCGTACTCGCGTAGTAGGGAAGCCACGTAAAAAAGATGCCCTCGATACCGCCGAGCAGGGTCATACAGCCCACCGCACCGAGAACCGCGGGCCGGCGCACCAGCATGCGGAGAGCGTCGAGCGAGAGCGACCGTTCGTTGTCGGTGCTGGCCGGGAGCTCCGTGCGCCAGATAAGCAGGCCGACCGGAACGAAAAAGAGACCGAGAATAGCGTAGGTGACCCGCCAGTCCGTCACGGAAAGCACGGCGTTGACGAGGACCGGCCCCGTCACGGCACCCAGCGCCCACGCCAGCGAGTAGAGGGCAAAGATTCGCCCGCGACGACTCGGATAGAGATGGGACAGGATCGGTCGGTCGACGCCGCGGAAGGCACCGACTGCCGCGCCCTGCCCAACCATCACCGTGAGAAACAGCCAGTACACCGGGGCGGCGCTCATCACGAGGAGCGAGACAGTCGTCGCCGCGACGCCGACCAGAAGGGTTCGCTTGAGGTCGATCCGACCGGAGACGAAGCCGATGGCGACGATTGCGACGACGAAACCCACCGTGCCGGCGGGCGCGACCAGTCCAAGGAGCCCCTCGGAGACGCCAAACGAGGTCTGGAAACTCTCCAGAAGCGCCCCGCGTATCTGGGTCGCGACGGCATCGCCCATCACGAACAGGAAGATTGCGACGACCCAGACGCGGCGGGAGTTCATCTATCTGCCGTCGCGGGCGTCAGGAAAAGGAGGTTTCGGAATGGTCGACCCACTTCTGGCGTCGAAGAGGGAGTTGCGACGGTCGAGACGACGCTACGCCCGCACCCGGATCAGCACCACTCCTCGTACTGGTGAACCCGCGCGGGATTGAGCGGCCTGGGCTCCCGGTCGGTGTCGTCGTAGGCGTCGTGGTGATCCGTATGGGAGATGTCCAGGCCGCCTTCGGGGTCGTACTCCCGGGGCATGATCGACCGGGCGCGCTTCTCGTTCCACGAACTCACTTTGTCCAGGACTGGCTCACGTTCGAGGTCGCCGAGTTCGAGCGCATCACTGGCCTGTTCGACGGCGCGTTCGCCGCGTTCGGTCCGGGCGATCAGCGTCGTCTTTCCGTCCCCGCTACCGACGCTTCCGGCGGTGATGTCGGCCGCGCCGCCGACGAAGTCCGTACACTCGTCACAGCCGTCCAGCCCGGCCTGTCCGAACTCGTCGACGTCCTCGCCGAACAGCGTCTCGCCGTCGGCGTCGTAACCGATGAGGGTCCCGCCGTTGACGTCGAGTTTCTCGACTGCGGCAGGTTCGACGCCCAGTTCGGCGATGGCGTCCCGAAGCCGTCGAGACTCGAAGGCGCGGGTACACATCAGCGAGACGGTCAGCGCTATCTCGTCGAGTTCGCCGTCGTAGCCGTACTCCCCGAGCGCCGTCGCGCCCTCGATGACACAGGGCGTCCCGACGACGGCGATATCCGGATCGTCGAGGTCGGCGGCATCGAGTAGCTCCTCGATCCGACCGACCTGCATCGTCTGGTTGTAGAAGCTTCCGGCGTTGTCGACCAGTTCCTCGCGGCTGGTAGCCAGGAACGCCTCGCCGTGGAGCGGTTCGTCGCCCTCGGTGGCGACTATCGCGCCGTCGATCTCCCCGGCGTCGAGCAGTTGGGCGAGCAGCGTCGTGACCGCGCCACCGTCCTGTCCGGCGTCGGCCGTGGCTGCATCGACAGCCTGCGCGCTGTAGGTGCCGCCGACGTCGTCGGGAATCGACGACTGGACGTCCTTGACCAGTCGTTCGTAGCGCATTCCGCTGCGCGGGCAGTAGTCCCAGCACCGCGAACAGCCGGTACACATCTTCACGAGCGTCGGGCGCTCCATCTCGCTGTCGATGCCGATGGAGTCGGCGGGACAGGCGGCAACACAGGTCCCACACTGCGTACAGCGGTCGGACTCGATGACCGCCTCGTCGAGGTCGCGGAACCAGGTCTTGCCCGGCGGTGCCGTCGATTCCGCGGCGGTCTCGCGGGGGTCCTGACCCTTGGTCGGAACCGTTCGGTTGGTGGTTTCGGGAACGCCGGGCTCTCGTCGTGACATATCAGTTTACCTCCGGTACTGCGGGGTCGCCGTCCTGTGCTATCGCCTCCGCGCAGGCGTCGCCGTCGATCAGTGTCCGCAGGTCTGCATCGGGGACGCGCTCGGCCCACTCGGAAAACGCCTCCTCGCCGGCATCGGTCGCGTAGGCCGTTACGAGACGTTTGATCCCTGCGGGAACGTCATCGAGCGTCACCGATCCGGCGATCCAGTCAGCGAACCTGTCGCGCCCGAGGTCGCCGCCCAGACCGATGTCGGCGGCGTCTTTGGTCCCATCAGATGTTCGTTTCGCCTCGCCGCGCATGCCGATATCGCCGATCTGTGGCTGTGCACACGAGGCCGAACAGCCGGACATGTGGATCCGGACGGCGTCGGGGAGGTCCGACTCGTCGAACCGGTCGGTTTCCACGACCCACTCGTCGAGCGCTCGTGCCCACTCCATCGCGCGGGATTTCGTCTCGACGACGCCGTAACTACAGAACTCCGCGCCGGTACAGGTGACGACGCCCTGGGTGAACGGCCCCGGATCGGGGCTGTATCGCTCCAGAAGGGGTTCGGCCAGCAGGTCCTCGAGTGCGCCCTCGCGGACGCCGGCGACGAGCACGTTCTGGTTCGCCGTCAGCCTGAGTTCGCCGCTACCGTACTGCTCTGCGAGGTCCGCCAGTTCTGTCAGGTCCTCGCCGAGCATCCGGCCGGTCGGGAGAGTGAGACCGACGTAGTACCGGCCATCCGCCTGCTCGTGGACGCCGACGTGGTCGCCGCGATAGCTCGTGGTGAGTTCCTCGCCCGGGCCCTCGAACCCGAAGTCGACGTACCGCTCCAGTTCGTCGCGGAAGCCGTCGGTGCCGTACTCCTCGACGATGAACTTCAGTCGGTTGACCGCCGTGTCGATGTAGCTTCCGTGGTCGATGAACAGGTCGGCGACGGCGAGGGTGAACTCCTCGACCTGCTCGGGGTCGAGAAACACGCCGAGGTCAGTCGCCGCACGCGGGCCGTCCGAGAGGCCGCCGCCGACTTTCACGTGGAAGCCGTCGCGACCGTCCTTGACCGCGGGCGTGAAGCCGAGGTCCTGGATCTCGCTGCGCCCGCAGTTCTCGTGACAGCCGCTGAGGCTCACTTTGAGTTTGCGGGGTAGATTGGCGTATCTCCTGTTGCCCTCGAAGGCGTCTGCGATCCCTTCTCCAAGCCCCCGGACGTCGGTGATCTCGTCGCCGAGTCCGGAGGCCGGACAGGCAACGACGTTCCGGAGCGTGTTACCGCTCGCCTGGATGGTCGTCAGTCCGACCTCCTCGTACCGGTCCCAGATCTCGGGCATGTCCTCGACGCGGATCCAGTGAGCCTGAAGCCCCTGTCTCGTCGTGACGTCGAGAAAGCCGTCGCCGAACTGGGGGTTCTGTTCCGTGCCGCCGTACTCTTCCGGTGCCCTGGCGAACTCGTCGACTATCTCGCCGTAGGTGCGGGCCTGCTCGGCGGTCAGGACGCCGTTCGGTACCTTCGTCCGCAGCATGAAGTAGCCGTCCTGCTTTTGCGTGTACAGTCCGATCAGGTGCAGGCGGCCGAAGACGTCCTCGCCGAGTTCGCGGGGGAGTGCCTCGAACCCCGCCGGCGCGACCTTCCGGACGCCCTCGTAGAGCCGTTCCGGGTCCCAGTCGGAGGACTCCGCTCGAACCCAGTCAGTCAGGCTTCCCTCGTAGAACCGGACGTTCTCGTAGCCCAGGTGCGTCAGAACGGCAGCGGTGTGACTGAGTCGGCGGGCCGTGTTACAGTAGAGGACGACCGGGGTCCCGCGCGAGATTCCCTGCTCGTCGAGCATCGATTCGATCTGCTCGTCCGGCCGGAGGCGACCGTCATCGTCGACGAACGCCTCCCAGCTAAGTTGGACCGCGCCGGGAACGTGGGACTGTTTGTACTCCGCGAGGGTGCGGGTATCGACGACAGCCGTCTCCCCGTCCTCGACTGCACGTTCGACGTCGTCACGATCCGCGAGCAGTGTCTCGTCAGGCGCATCGGGGTCGTACTGGACGAAGTCGGTCTCGACCGGTTCGGTCTCGACCGGACGCTGCCCGCGCAGCGCATCAAACCCGCCGTCGGCCAGATAGAGGTTCCCGCCGTGGCCGTACACTGCGGCGGTGAGCAGAAACCGGGCCGCGTAGACGCCATCCCCGCCGTCGTAGGCGACGAGCGTGTCGTCGTTCGTGATACCCGCTTCACCGAGGAGTTCGCCAAACCTCTCCCGACCGGGTAACATCCCCGTCGCGACGCTCGACGGATCGCGAAAACTGTCGAACGGGACGTTTACCGCGCCGGGCGCGTGACCCATATCGGTGTACTCCCGTTGGTCTCGTACGTCGACGAGGGTGACGTAGTCGTGTCGCTCGACCCACGCCGGATCGACGAACGCCGGACTGTCGAAACTCATCTCTGGCCCTCCCAACGGCGTTCGATAACCGAGCGCCGTTCCGTACTGCCTCGCTGTCGTTTCATGGCTTGTCGTACGTTTGGTTTCCGGGCCTACTTTGTAGCTCTCGTAACGGGAATCCCTTCCCCTGCTCCGGAAAAGATGCACGATTCCGAGCTACCCCTGACGGTCGTTCATCCCTCAGTACGACCCCACTTTACGCTCGCTTCTGGAGAGAATCGCCAGAAGTGATCGGTGTCGCCCAGCCTGACGGCTCCTCGTTGATCGTCCCAGCATCCGGCAAGAATTTCTGGATCGTCGTCGGTGGGCAGACAACGCCCACAAATGGGGGCAGCGCGGTCAGACGCGCCGAGTCAGCGACTCGGTGAACTTGCGCTTCGTCGTCTTGATGCGGTCGTAGAGCAAGGCCCCTTCTGCCAGGGCTGGATACTCGACTGGGAGTGAACTGTAGAGGTACGCACAGAGTCCGTGGCCATCGCCACGCCAGTGAGAGGCAGGCGATCCGGACCGGACTTGCTGTTGCCGGCGTTCGAGTACGGACTCGCACTCCTCTTCGAGCGCATCTAGTTCCCACCAGTGATGTTCGAGTTCGTCGAACGACTGGCGTAGTCGTCGAGAGTCCTCCAGGTCGTCGATGCGCTGATCGATATTCGCTAGCGCGTCGTTGGTTTCCTGAAGCGAATCGGATTCCGCTTCGAGCGTCCGGAGAAAGCGCTCTCGGCTGTTTTTCGTCTCGGTTCCTTTCTGTACGAGGGCCTGTTTGATCTGAGGGGTAAATCGGGACGTGGTGTCGAGAGCCGTAGTGACTTCTTCACCGAGTTCGATCGCCATGTTCTCCCGCAGGGGTTCGCCGTAGTCAACCTCGTAGTGTGGCACCTCCATCACGGTGTTCTCGTAGAGTTTGTAGACGTCGCCGACCTGCGAGGTGGCCGGAGAGTTCGTCCGCTTTACCATCGCTCCGCCTTCGGTGGCGACCTGTGGCTGAACGGTCGTCGCTTGAAGCCGACCGATCCCTTGCACGAACTGCTCGAACGCCTTCTTCTCGTCTCGGACACGCCGTTGCTCTTCGGAACACTCCCTGCGAGCGTTCGCAAGGTAGGTAAACGCAATGAGAGCGACTGCAGCGAAGACGGCAACCGTAACCAGAAGTAACTCCGATGAGAGTAGCTCACCGATGGTACATTCGATGCCTGAACAACCCTGCTGTAACTGTGGCTCCCCGATTCGGTAGTGGCCCGCGTTTGCTACCAGTAGAGAAGCCATGCCAGTTTTTACCATGCGGGCAGGAACTATAATCGTTGTGTCTGCGAGTTGAGACGATGCTGCCGAAAATTGCCTTGGAAACCCTATCGGCAATGAAATCCGCTCAGAAATCGGGTTCTAGCTCGACCAGTTCGATGCGTCCGGTGCCGGAGACGCTTACGCCACACCCTTCGTACTGGAACGAAATCTCCAGCGGGTTCTCGGTCTTCGACCTGTCACAGAGTGCATCGATCGCGTCCGGATCGATTGTTTCGTACAACGGATCGAGTTCGGTAGCTGTCACGTCTCGAATCGACGCGACGGCCTCGATCAGAACGGTCGACATCCGCTCTGAACTGTCCCGTTCCATCGTGAGTGTGTTCTGTTGCTGCCCTGTACGTACCTTCTTGTTACACTTTTGCTCAACCATCTTTGGAATCCCTCAATTTGCCACATCCCCATGTGGCGTACCGATCGTATGTAGTGCTCCAAGATCCCGATATAAAAGCGTGTCCAAACCTGAACTGTGTTGTCTTTCGTTTTATCACCAGTTTGGGGCGGTGCAGTCTGGCGATTCAGGTGGTCGATCCACCGTTCATGTTTTTATAATTATGTAGAATCGGACCTGCTCGACCCGAGCAGTTCTGAGAGGCCGGGTGTCTCGTCACCATCCCCTTCCAGTGCGGATTCGACGAGCATCTGGCCGCCGATAGTCGCTGGACTGATCACGCTGTCCGCTCCCGCGTGTCGTAGCTTTGCGACGTTCTCGCGGTCCGTCGCTGCCGCGACGATCCGGATGTTGGGACGGAGTTGTCGGGCAGTCAGGATCGCCAGTGCGTCCTGTGCGTCGTCTTCCGTCGCGACGACCAGCGCACGAGCGGATCCGATCTTTGCCCGTTGCATCGGTTCCTCGTCGCTCGGATCCGCGGCGATAGCTTTCAGCCCACGCTCCGAGAGGTCCGACACGCGCTCCCTGTTGGCAGTGATTACGACGAAGTCGGTATCGCTGTCGGTCAGTCCGACCACTACCGGTTCGGTGAGTTCGCCGTCACCGAGAATAAGCACGTGGTCTTCGAGGAGTTCGAGTTGTGAATCGGTCATGTTTCCAAGCGCCTGACTGAGTCTGGCTTCGATGGCTGGCCCCAAAAGTGATCCGAGAGCGACGGCGAAACTCGCAGTCCCGAACACGACGACGGACATCCCGAACAGTCGCGCTTCCGGGCCGGCGGGATAGGCGTCGCCGTATCCCACCGTCGTCGCCGTAACGATAGTGTAGTAAAACGCGTCGAGGATCGTGTTCACCCCCTCGAAGTCCTCGCGCAAAATGTACGACCCGACGGTGCCGTACGCCTGGGTTCCGATCAGCGCGAGCGCTGCGGCCATCTGTGTCGTCGATAGCGAGAGCTCCCGACTGAACTGCTCACGGTGAACCGCGACGAACGGGATCGAAAGCAGGGAGAGAACGACCAGGGGAAGCGAGACGGGACTTGACTGGACGAGCCCTTGCAGTGCTGTCACCGGCAACAGCACGAGGACGGCGTACCACGCGACCCGGAGTCCGCGTTTGAGTCCGTACACCGCGGCGATCATGAGGAATCCGGTCAGGGTTCCGGTAAAGCCGGCAGTTCGCTGGACCGCTGTCGGAATGTACGCCTCCAGCGGAAGGACCGTTACGAACCGGATGTTGCCGATGTGGAGGAGACCGGTTACGACGGACAGAACTGCGACGATCGTCGTTAGCCCGACGGCCGCGCGCGTGGCGAGCAGTTTCCGACTCCAGGTCATATACGACTCGTAACGAGACTGCCGTATAAACACACATCGGAGTCGCTGTTCGTCCGTGGCGAGGCGCAAGCTACTTGCTGACGGGGCATTGATCGCTCGGATATGGAGTGGAAACTGTTCGCGGACCTCGCGGAGCACGCTGGCGGCAAGCACGTCGGCGTCGATGTCGACCCCGGCGATACCGTCGGCGATGCGCTCGACGCCTTGCTCGCGGACCGCCCCGAACTGGAGTCGCGGGTGCTGGCTGACGACGGGAGTGTGCGAGAGCACATTAACGTCCTCCGGAACGGAAACGACGTGAACGCCACTGGCGAAGGCCTCTCGACGACGCTCGAATCGGGCGACGAACTCGCATTGTTCCCGCCGGTCAGCGGCGGGTAGCTAGAACTCGGGGTCCCGTCCTTCGAGGAACGCGGCGACACCCTCCTCGTGTTCGGGCGTATCGCGGGCGAGTGCCTGAGTGGTGTTCTCGTGGTCGAGCGCCTCCCGCCAGTGTTTGCCCGCGTTCTCGTGGAGCGCGCGCTTGGTCAGCCCAACGGTCTTGGTCGGACGTTTGCGGAGCGTCGACAGCAGTTCGTCGACGCGCTCGTCCAGTTCGCCGTCCGGTACGGCATCGTTGATCAGGTCGATATCGGCGGCTTCGTCAGCCGAGATGAACTCGCCAGTCATCGCTAGCCGCTTTGCGGTTCGGAGACCGACCAACTGTGGAAGCAAGAAGGTACCACCGGTGTCGGGTATCAGGCCGACGCGCACGAACGCACAACTGAAACTGGCGGAATCGGCGGCGTAGGCGAAATCACTGAGGGCGGCGAGTGCAAGCCCTGCACCGACCGCGTCGCCGTTGACTTTGGCCACGATGGGTACCCGCGAGGTAATCGCGGCTTCGACGACGCGCCCGAACGTCTCCGCGATGCCGTCGAACGTCTCGACTGCGTTCGCCTCGGTATCGACCATCGTCTCGATATCGCCGCCCGCGCTGAAGGCCGCGCCCTCGCCGGTCAACACCACCGCGTCGTGTGTTTCGGCGTCGACATCCTCGATGGTCTCCGCCAGTTCGGTCGCCGTCTCGACGGTGACGGCGTTCATCACTCCGGGTCGGTCGAACGTGACGGTCCGGACGCCGTCGACATCGCTGATCTTCATGCGTCGAACGCACAGCGTAGAGGATAATGAAGGTACGGCCTGCGAAGGTGCGGACGGCCCTCAGTTCCGTGCAGAGAGGTCGGCTTCCATGACGAAGTCCGGATGCTCACTTACCTCGACGCCGATGTGGACGGCGTCGGTGACGTGTCGAGGTGTCTCGGGAAGCAGCACTCTCGTTCGGTCGGCACCGACGCTTGCGGCGTCCCGTCGGATCGCAGCGAAAAGCGCCCGTGCGGCCGGCACGTCGGCCCACGCGCCGACGCCGTACTCCGCCCACGTAACGGTCTCGCTGTCTTCTTCCCGGTCGTAGGTGCGCAGTCGGAGCGTGAGTGCTTCTGTGCCGTCGCCCTGCACCGCCAGTACCCGTTCGGCGTCGTCAGCGAGGCGTTCACGCGTCAACGCGGCGAGCGCCCACGCCTCGTCGACGTCCAGTGCGAGTCCCGAGAGCGCATCGTGTGCGTCGCTGCGCGTCCAGTAGGTCCACGCCGCATCGGGTGACTCGGTGATTCGATGACCGGTGTCGGCCGCCGCGTTGGCGTCCGGCGTCGGGAGCGCCCAGCGGAACTCCGTCCCGGCGTCGAAGCCGACCGCTCGGCTAGTGCCGAGACCGGCCATGTTCCACGAAAAGACCATATTTCGACAAAGTGTCCCGCCGCGTTCGGCCGCCCAGTCGAACAACCGATCGTTCATAGGTTTGCTCGCGCCGTGGCCGCGTGCGGCGGGTGCGACGCGCATCCCCTGTGCCCACGCCTCGTACTCGGAAAGCATCACGCCCTGGAGGATTCCAGCCACCTCGTCGTCCGCTTCGAGCACGAAGGTTCGTTGCTCGGGGCCGTCGCTCTCGACCCATTGCTCGAAGATGTCGGGGATGTAGTCGCCGGTCTCCTGATCGGGCCACGTCTCGGTCGTGAAGGACGTGACGGCATCGTGATCCGATAGTCGGGCCTGGCGGACGCTGAAGTCCGTCATCGGGCTACTCCCAGGGGACCGACCGAGCGGTTATCTCGCCGGCCGTCGGTTCGGCCATCACTGTTTCGGGGTGGTCGCTGTTCGCGAGCGCCCACATCAGTTTTACCTTCGCAGTTCCGGGTAGCATGTCCTCGCCCTCGACGACGCCGGCGTCGAGCAGGTCCCGGCCGGTGTCGTACACGCGGTCACAGACACGCCCATCGAGACACTGGCTCGTCATGACGACCGGGGTGCCCTCGTCGACGATGTCACCGATCCGGTCGATGAGGTCCGAGTGGACGTGACCGAGGCCCGTCCCTTCGAGGATGATGCCGTCATTCTCTGCCGCGAGGTCGAGAATGCCCTCGTCGAAGCCGGGTGTGAACTTCACCAGCGAGACGTCGGCGTTCAGGTCTGCCGAGAGGTCGAGTTCGACATCCCCGCGCTCTGCGCGTTCTCGCCGCCACTCGATCGCCAGGTTCTCGTACTCGATCTCACCGAGCGGCTTCGCGCCGACCGTCTCGAAGGCGTCGCGTCGCGAGGTGTGGTTCTTGCGGACGCGGGTCCCGCGGTGGAGCGCGCAGGCCTCGTCGGATTCGTCGGCGTGCATGCAGACGAGCACCTCCGCACAGTCGCTTTTCGCGGCTTCGACCGCACAGACCGCGTTCATCACGTTGTCGCTGGACGGGCGATCGGCCGAACGCTGGCTTCCGGTGAACACGATGGGAACCGGTGTGTCGAGCATAAAGGAGAGTGCGCTCGCACTGAACTGCATCGTGTCGGTGCCGTGCATCACGACGACGCCGTCGGCCCCGGCTTCGATCTCCTCGTGGACGGCCTCGGCGAGTTCCTGCCAGACGTCCGGCGTCATGTTCTCGCTGAGGATGTTCGCGACGACCCGTCCACGGTAGTTCGCGAGTCCTGCGAGATCCGGCACTGCGCGGAGGACGTCCTCGGCGTCGAACTGGGCCGTGACCGCACCGGTCCGGTAATCGACCGTCGAGGCGATGGTTCCGCCGGTGGAGATCAGCGATATCGTCGGCAGGTCCTCGTCGAACTCCACCGTGGAATCGGACGTGTCTCCCGATTCTTCGACGTCGTGGACGTCCGATTCGATGACCTCGACGGCGGCGTCCTCGCGGTCGATGCCGACGTTGTACCCTCCCTCGAGTTTGAGTACCAGATGCTCGTCCGTTGTCGAGGGGAGCAACACGCCCTCGTAGCGCTGCCCGTCGCGCTCGATCCGCACGTGATCGCCTGCGTTCATACTCATCCGTTCAGACCGGCGGGACTTGAACCCACTCTTTCGTCCGCTCGCGAACCGGGCGAAAAACCCATGCCTGTCGCGGCCGACTCGGTATATATGAGCGAGCGCACCGATCAGCTCTCCAAGAGCCGTGATTCCGAGGTCGATACCGGAAGCTTCGACGAGAGCCTCCTCGACGACTCGACCGAGCGGCGAGAGCCCGATCCTCCGGCGGAATCGAGCGATGGCTCGCGTCTCGCGGAGTACTTCGCCCCGAAAATATTTCTCGTCGTCTTCGCGCTGTTGGCCGTACTGGGCCAACTCGGCAGTACCTTCGTCCCCCTCGTCGGGGGGCCGCTCGGCGTGTTTGTCGGTGCGTTCGCCGTCGGGCTAGCCAGCAGTCGTCGTCGCTACGGGGAGTCGCTCGTCGCCGGCGGCCTCGTCGGTGCGCTCGGCGTCCTGATCGGTAACATCACGCTCGCGGCCGTCACCAGTTCGATGCTGACGCTGACCGGCGTCGGGGCTGGGGCTGGCATCGTCCTCGGTCTTCTCGGCGTCTACTTCGGGCGCGACCTCCGCAACGGTCTCACAGAGGACATCTGATTACTCGTCGAGCGCCCAGCCGTCACCGACCCGTTCGACCAGGTCGTGTTCCGCCATCTCCGCCAGCACCTCCTGGACCATGCCCGGCGGCGCGTCGACGGCCTTGCTGATCGACTCGGTCTCCGCCGGGCCGTCGGCCAGTTCGAGCAATACGTCGGCGTACAACCGGCTGTTCTCCGTGGCATCGAGTTCGTCGGTCAGTCGGTCGAGGACGTCCGTGATCCGACCCTGGACCCAGCGCTGAGCCATCGAAAGCTCGTTTTCGAGTCGTTCGAGTTCACGAAGCTCTGCCGCCATCGACTGGCTGTCGTCGCCCTCCTCGCTAGCCCGCACGTCGAGCGAGAGATAGCGCCACGTGGTCACATCGAGCTTTCGGCTCCGCGGATACGCGCTTTTCGTCCCGAACTCGTAGGGCGAGACGTTGACTTCGAGCCGGAGGTTCCGAGAGATGTGGAAGTACTTTCGTCGCTGGCTGTCGGTCCGACTCTCGATGATTCCGGCCTCTTCGAGTTTCCGCAGATGATCGATCACTGCCTTGGGGCTGACGTCGAGATATTCGCTGATCTCGGTGACGTAGCAGGGCTTGTGGGCGAGAAGGCGGAGAATCCGCCGACGGTTTTCGTTGCCAAGGAGATCGAGCAGGGCTGCAGAGTCCATCTATAGGTAGTTATTCGTCTGCGATGAAAAGCATGTCTGCTCGGGTATTTCGGCTACTCGCGGGCCGTCCGATAGAAACGAGGGGCTACGCCGATGCCAGGGAGAGAGCCCTACTGGAGTCGTCCTGTGCGCTATCAGGCTGCTTACCCTGACTGTCCTTGTCCTGAGGGCCCTGTTTGCGTTCCGAGCCTTTCTCGTCTGAGGGGCCGGTGTCATCCCCCGCGCCGGGCACACTGTCAGGTGGACCGACCTCGCTTGGTGCCGGACCGCCAGGGATTGCACCTGCCGCCTCTGCGACTTCGGGACCGCGCAAGTCGGCGACGCCCTTCGAGAGGTCGTCGAACGGTGCTCCGGAGTGACCGGCCTTTTTGGCAAGGCTGGCGGAGTTGTTCACTTCGCGTTCCAGCGAGTGGATCTCGCTAGCGATCCGGCTCATCCGCACTTGTGTGCTGACATCGTTTTCCGCGTCTTCGAGCTCTGCTTTCTGCTGTCTGAGCGCGGTCAGCCTGGCTTCGAGGTCAGCCGCCCGATTGTCGAGCACCGCGGCCCTGTCGTCTGCCTGCTGGTACTCGGCGTCGAACATTCCTTCGCTGACCGCGCTCTCGGTGTTCGTGCTACTCGACTGCATGAACGAACCCATCTGAACGCCGAGGCTGGCGTTCCCTGTGGGTTCCGTTTCGGACTCCTCGTCGAGCACCCCTATCGCTCCCGACGCACCGGCGAACGAAGCGAGAACGGCAAGCCCGACGATGGCAACCGTAGCGAACGCCACAACACGAAGGGGTCTCATTGAAACTCACTACCACTACAGATCTTAAAAAAGCGCAGTTTCGTTCGTTCCGTTCATTCGGCAGAAATATCTGTTTAAAACTGCTTTGAGCGTTTAAAGCCAGCAGAGAATCAGTAAATAGTGTTTTTGGATCTCATACCGGTCGACCACGATGGGCCGGGACTTCGGGCGGTGACGACGGTCCGGACCGGCGGAACTTTTATACTATGACGAGGCCCTTGTTAACGTGTAGCATGTTCGAGGAATTCTCCAGCGGCTACTACTTCGGTCGTCTCTACGTCGAACCGTTCGACGGTGATAAAGCCGTCATGCAGCGAGAGCAACACGAACGCGTCAACGAGGAGCTCTACGCGACCGGAGAGGGGATCGAGCGACTCGATTCGCCACTGGTGATGAAACTCGACCGCCAGCACTTCTCGGTACACGGCGAGTCCGGAATCCCTCCGGACACGATTGCGGTACCGGAGTCGATCATCGACGAGACAGACATCGACAACCCACCGACAGTGCGGGAAGTGTTCCTGGCCAAGCGCGACCACGCCCGCAAACTGCTCGACATGTTCGGTCAGCATTCTCAGCCCGCATCGGATGCGTCAAACAACGGCTCAGCCACCGGCCGGTGATCCCTCCGACCGGTAGGACTTTGCGAACATAGGGACATCCTACGACCATGCGCGAAGCAGAGGAAACGACCCGACAGCGCATTGCCCGAACCCTTCGGAACGAGACCGAGACGCCCAGTGGCCTCGCCGCGGAGTTCGACGTCTCCGTCGGCGCTGCACTCGATCACGTCACACATCTCGCTCACTCGCTGGACCCAACGGACGAAGAACTGCTCGTCGCCCCGCCGACCTGCCGGGAGTGTGGGTTCGACGAGTTTGACGATCCGGCGAACGTTCCCTCCCGCTGTCCGGAGTGCAAACACGAAGGGATCGAAGAACCGGCGTTCAGAATCGACTAGAACTCGACGTTCGACGTCGACGTCCGGTCGAGGTCGTCCGTCTCGATACCACCCGTAGCGACGAACTCGTACTTCTCGTCGGTAAGGTAGACGTTGCCGTCTTCGGCGGTGACGTCGATCCCCTCCAGAAACGCTCCCTCACACGGTCCATAGGTACATCGTCCGCTGTCGGACTCGAAGTACGCCCCATGGTTCGCACAGATGATCTCGCCGTCCCGCATCGGTGCACCCGAGCCCTTGTCGAGTGGGATGTGGGTCAGATGCTGGCAGTAGTTCATCCACCCGGCAACGCCGTCCGCAAGTTCAGTCAAAACGGCCTCTCGTTTCTCCCCCGATTCGACGTCGCGAACGGTGAAGATTAGCGTCGTCTCCCGTGGCACCTCCTCGACCGACGTAATACTCGTTCCCGAACTCATCGTGTACCGAAAGTGACTGGCTGATGTATAACGTTCCGGTTCGACCGATGGCAGGAGAAGGGGTAGCTTCGAGCACCGCGCTGGCGAGGCCGTACATCGTCTCGCTGTCGCACGATACAGTGCGTTTATACAATGCGACACGCCGAATCAGTAGGCAAGAGACCGTATAGGGGGCCGGAGTGGTGCTAGAAGTCCAGTAGCGTTGACCCGACGAGGTAGATCACGAGCGTCACCGCGATAGCGGCCCCCGCACCGATGCCCGGATCCGGTTCGGCGACCGAGAGGCCGACCGCAATCGCGACGATGGAACCGGCTTCGAGTCCCAGGCCGAGCACGCCCATCTGCGCGCTCGACGAAACACGCTGACTCGCATCCGCAAATCCGAGTTCCTCGTCGGACTGCTCCTGTACCGTCGAGAGACCCATGAACCACGGCAGGAACAGATACGATCCCACGCCGCCGAACGCACCGACAATCGCACCGTAGACGGCACTCTCCAGGAGCATATAGCCGACCACACCGTACGCGACGACGGTCGTCACCGCCGCCACAGCCCCGAACAGGGTGAACAGGCGCTCGTTGGCATCGACCTCCGATTCGGTATCTCCCTCGAACTGGACCGCACTATCTTCCATACAGAATAGCAGTAGATATTAGATAAAAAGTATCTTGGGTATCCGTCGTATCGTCAGCTCACTCCGCCTGGGAGACGGCCCCACCCAGCCCCGCCAGCACCTCGAAGAAGTCGGGGAAAGAGACGTCGACGTGCTCCGCGCCGGTGATCGTGGTCTGACCGTCGGCGACGAGGCCGGCTACTGCCAGCGACATAATGATCCGGTGGTCCGCACAGCCGTCGACCGTCGCGCCCGAAAGCTCGGTTTCGTCGCCGTGGATCGTCAGCACGTCGTGTTCCTCCGTTACTTCGGCCCCCATCTTCCCGAGTTCCTCGGCCATCGCGCTCACGCGATCGGTCTCCTTGTACCGGACGTGTTCGCAGTTCTCGATCCGGGTGTCGCCGTCGGCTATCGCGCCGAGCGTGGCGATGGTCGGCAACAGGTCCGGCGTGTCGCCAACGTCGACGGTTGTCCCCGATAGCTCGCTGCGCTCGACGGTAATCACGCCGTCCTCGCGGTTCCAGTCGATGGCCGCGCCCATGTCTTCGAGGATCCCCAGGATGGCGCTGTCGCCCTGTGCACTCGGATAGGCTCCCTGAATCTCGACGGCGTCGTCGCCTGCCACCGCACCGACCGCGAGCAGGTACGACATCGAGGAGAAGTCACCGGGCACCGAGTACTCGCCGCCCTCTGGGGCGTAGGACTGGCCGCCCTCGACCGAGAAGCCCCGCTCGGTCCGGCGAGCGTCGACACCGTAGTCGGCCATCAGTTCGGTCGTGATGTCGACGTAGGGTGAGGACTTGAGTTCCGTCTCCAGGTCAATGTCGATGCCGTCCTCGGTCACCGCACCGGCAAAGAGCAGCGCGGAGATGAACTGCGAGGAGACATCGCCCGGAATCGAGACGGTGCCGCCCGAAATCGGCCCCTCGATGACCAGCGGTGCCTGTCCGTTTCCGCGGGTGCTCCGTGCACTCCCGCCGAGCTGGTCGATGGCGTCGAGCAGGGGGCCATGTGGGCGTGACCGAAGGGATGCGTCGCCGGTCAGAACGGTCATCCCGTCGGCCAGCGCGGCCGTCGCGGTGACGAGTCGCGTCGTCGTCCCGCTGTTGCCACAGTCGATGACGTCGTCGGGAACCTCGGGGCGGCCATCGAACCCCGCCACGTCGAGTGTTCCGTTCGTCTCCGAGACGTCCCCGCCGAACGCTTCGACTGCTCGCATCGTGGCCCGGATATCGGCACTTTCGAGCGGCCCGTGGACCAGTGCGCCGTCCGCGTAGCCCGCGGCCAGCACTGCACGGTGCGTATAGCTCTTCGATGGCGGCGCGCTCGCGGATCCGCTGACGGTCGATGGCGTGATCGTGACGTTCATATCGGCCCTGATGGCCGGGAGTGGTATCACAGTACCGGAACGTGCCACCCGAACAGTAAGGAGGGTGCCGCACAGAGATGCGGCTATGGGACTTCTCTCTCGACTGCGTTCCTGGTTCGGCGGTGGCTCCGATACAGAGAAGCGAGAAGGCGAGGCCGATGCGACCGAGACCGACGCTACAGAGTCGGGGCTCGACCCCGACAACGTCACCGAGGTCAGAACGGGATCCAGTGACGACGCCGCCGACAAACTCCGGGAGGTTTCGGGCCGGCGGGCCGAGGATTCCGAGGAGCCAGCAGACGGCTGAACAGGACGGATCTGTCGACTGGTAAACTTTTTACTGGAGAACGAGAAACGACGAACTACGCCCACGCTGCCCGAGGATTCCGCCCTCCGCCACCGACGGTCTGGGATGGCGAGACGGTCTACAGCGTCGGTAGCGGCTGTACGGTCCTCGCCGCCGACGGCGACGGCGAGCGCTGGCGACGCGAACTCGACTTCGAGAGCTGCTCGATTGTCGACGGCTGGGTCGACGGTAAGACGGTCGCCTTCCTGTTCGAGTCCGGCGAACTCCGCTGGCTCAGACGGACCGACGAGGAACCGGGCTTGCTGTGGTGAGTCCCCGAATTATATACTCCACCGCGCCCGAGAGGAGGGTATGGAACCCGACCTCTCACGACTCGCCGACGTCATCGACGACCGGGGTGCGGACGGCTACCTCTTCGACGGCCACGACGACTCCGACCAGTACTACGTCTGTGGCTTCGACGCGCCGGATCCCTTCGTCGCGCTGTACGACGGCGAGGGCGCACATCTGCTGGTGTCCGGACTGGAGTACGGCCGTGCCGTCTCGGAGAGTCGAGCAGACAGTGTCTCCAGATACGAGGAGTACGACTATCAGGAGCGTGCAGCCGAGGACGGTCCACGAGAGGGGCGGCTGGCGACGATTGCCGCCTTCCTCGCGGACAATCACGTCGAGTCCGTGCTGATCCCCGGCCAGTTCCCAACGGGCACCGCCGACGGCCTGCGCGAACACGCCATCGACGTCTCGGTCGAGTCAGAGGACGTGATCACGGAGATCCGCTCGGTCAAGACCGACGAGGAGATCGAACACGTCCGGACGGCCCAGCGCGCCAACGAGGCCGCGATGGCCCGCGCCGAGGAACTGATCGGTGGCACGACGGTCGAAGATGGCCAGCTAGTCCACGACGGCGAGGTGCTGACGAGCGAGCGCGTTAAGCAGGCTATCGAGATCGAACTACTTCGGGAGGGCTGTGCGCTCGACGAGACGATAGTCGCCTGCGGCGCGGACGGTGCGGACCCGCATGACCGCGGAAGTGGCCCGCTCGACGCCGAGGAATCCATCGTCGTCGACATCTTCCCCCGTGACAAGGAGACGGGCTATCACGCCGACATGACCCGGACGTTCCTCAAAGGCACGGCAAGCGAAGAGCTTCGTGACCGCTACGAGATCACTCACGAGGCACACGGGGCCGCGCTCGACGCCGTCGAAGCCGGTGCCACCGGCGCGGACGTCCACGACGCGGTCTGTGACGTCTACGAGGAAGCGGGCTACGCCACGCTCCGTGATGATCCCTCGACGGAGACGGGATTCATCCACGGCACCGGCCACGGCATCGGGCTGGACGTCCACGAACTCCCGCGGCTGAACCCGACCGGCGGCGAACTGAAGGCTGGCCAGATCATCACTATCGAACCCGGCCTCTACGATCCCGACGTGGGCGGTATTCGGATCGAAGATCTCGTCGTCGTCACCGAAGACGGCTACGAGAACCTCACCGACTACCCGAAAGGGCTAGAACTCGCCTGAGAAGCGCTCGAACCGGTAACCGAGATCTGAGGGAAGCCACGCTTACAGTCCTAACTCCCGACCGATCACGAGTTCCTGGATCTCGCTCGTTCCCTCGCCGATCTCCATCAGTTTGGCGTCGCGGTAGAACCGTTGTGGCGCGAAATCCGTCGTGTATCCGTAGCCACCGAGCGTCTGGACGGCCTCTTCGGCGACCTCGCGGGCCGTCTCGCTGGCGTCGAGTTTCGCCAGCGAACTCGCCTTGGTGACGTCCTCGCCCTGGTCGTACATCCACGCGGCTTTGTGGGTCAGTAGCCGCGAGCGCTCGATCTTCCGGTCCATCGCCACGATCTTGTTTCTGATAGCGTCGAACTCGGAGATCGGCTGGCCGAACTGCTCGCGCTCCGTGGCGTAGGATTTTGCGGCCTCGTAGGCACCCTGCGCCAGTCCGACCGAGAGCGCTGCGATGGAGATACGACCGCCGTCGAGGGTTGCTTTGGTCTGGTCCCAGCCCTCGCCCGGGTCGCCGAGCAGGCGGTCCTCGGGGAGGCGGACGTCATCGAGTTGGATCTCACAGGTCGGCGAGGCGTTCAGGCCCATCTTGTCCCAGACAGTGGTGACCTCGAACCCGTCGTCCTCGGTCGGGTCGACGATGAACGTCGAAATGCCATCGTAGCCTGCGCCGGGATCGGTCACTGCCTTGACGAGGATGGAGCCAGCGACGTTCGCGTTCGTGATGAACTGCTTTGTCCCATTGAGCACCCACTCGTCGCCCTCCTTCTCGGCCATCGTGTCCATGTCGCTGGCGTCGCTCCCGCTGGAGGGTTCCGTGAGCGCCCAGCCACCCATGTGCTCGCCCTCGGCGAGCGGGCGAAGCCAGCGCTCTTTCTGTGCTTCCGTTCCGAACGCTTCGATCGGTTTCGAGGCCAGACTGACGTGGGCGGCGTAGGAGAGTCCGATCGCACCCGAGACCCGGCCCAGTTCCTCGACGATCAGGGCGTACATCAACTGATCGCCGCCGAGTCCGCCGTACTCCTCGTCGACCGGCACGCTCATGACGTCGAGTGCGGCGAGTTCGTCGAAGACCTCCTGTGGGAAACGGTGTTCTTCTTCGATCTCTCCTGCTATCGGCTCGATTTCCGCCTCACAGACCTCCCGGACGGCCTCTCGCATCATCCGGTGTTCGTCGGGAATCCGAAACTCCATGCGGGGACGTAGAGCGAGGTAGGTGATAAATACGACGAACGATCATGTTGGATGTCTTGCTCGTGACGGCCCGAGAGAAATTTAAGCGTCGCTGACGTTCGTCGTAACAATGGATTTGCGTGGTCTCGTTCGGGGCACCGTCGACTGGGCTGACCTCGAAGGGGTCGGCCGCAGGCTTGCCGAACGGTCAGACGAAGAGTCGGTCCGGATCGAGTTTCTTGAGGCGGACAACTGGCTATCGACGCCACTGATCGTCGACGAGCAGTGGTTCGTGAAGATCATCTCGCCCCAGAACGCCTTCGTCCACGCGGTGCTCACCGGGGCACGCAACATCGGTGCGTTTTCGAGCGGAACGGCCGGCTTCTTCGAGCGGTTCGAGGGGCCAGTCGAGATGGGCCGACACGAACTCGAAGCCAACGAGCGCATGGGCGAAATCGGCCTCAACACGCCGGCCCCGGTCGGCGTCTTCGAGTACGAACAGTTCGGCGTCGTCGTTCTGGAGTATCTGGACGACTTCCGATCGCTGGGCGACCTCTCGCCGATGGAGAAGCTTTCTTACACGGACGAACTGTTCGAGTCTCTCGCCAGGATGCACGAACACGGGCTAGCACACGGTGATCTGCGGGCCGAGAACGTCCTCGTAGTCGACGGGGAACTTTACTTCATCGACGCGACGAGCGTTCGCGAGGACGGGATGGACGGGGCACGGGCGTACGATCTATCCTGTGCACTGGCGGTCCTCGCACCTGCCATCGACGCCGAGACTGCCGTGGAGTACGCACTCGCACACAACTCCATCGAGGACGTACTCGCGGCACGCGAGTTCCTCGATTTCGTCAAACTGCGACCGGACCACGACTTCGACGCCTTGCGAGTCAAAGGCGAAATCGTGAAGGCCGCCGACGCGCCAGCACGGTCGACGACCGGCCAGTAATCAGTTAATTTTCCCGACACACGTCAACATGCCTCACGGCAGAGGTGCTTTTTTCATGATAGGCGGCCTACTTTCATCAGGTTCGACCATGACACACAACCACTACATCGACGGCGAGTGGACCGACGGACACGGCGACGAAACCTTCGAGAGTACCGATCCGGCGACCGGTGACGTGCTCGCCGAGTTCCACCAGGGGACCGAGGCAGACGTCGAGACTGCCGTCGCAGCCGCAGACGAGGCCTTCGAGGAGTGGCGAGACCTCTCGTACATCGACCGTGCGGAGTATCTCTGGGAGATCTATCACGAACTCCGTGAGCGTACGGACGAACTCGGCGAGATAGTCACCAGGGAGTGCGGGAAAGAGATCAGTGAGGGTCGTGCGGACGTCGTCGAGGCCGCCCACATGGTCGAGTGGGCGGCGGGCAACGCCCGCCATCCGCATGGTGACGTGGTACCGAGCGAAATCGGTGCAAAAGACGCGTATATGCGCCGGAAACCGCGGGGAGTCGTCGGCTGTGTCACGCCGTGGAACTTCCCGGTCGCGATCCCGTTCTGGCATATGGCCGTCACGCTCGTCGAGGGCAACACGGTCGTCTGGAAACCCGCCGAACAGACGCCGTGGTGCGGCCAGATCATCGCCGAGATGTTCGAGGAGAGCGGCATTCCGGACGGCGTGTTCAATCTGGTACAGGGGTTCGGCGACACCGGGGCCGCCATCGTCGACGACGACCGCGTCGACACCGTACTGTTCACTGGCTCCGCCGAGGTCGGCCACGAGATATCGGATCAGGTCGGCGGCGAACCGGGCAAGACCGCCGCCTGCGAGATGGGCGGCAAGAACGCCATCGTGATCACCGAGGAGGCGGATCTTGACATCGCGGTCCACAGCGCCGTGATGTCGAGTTTCAAGACGACCGGCCAGCGCTGTGTCTCCAGCGAGCGCCTGATCGTCCACTCCGACGTCTACGACGAGTTCAAAGAACGGTTCGTCAGCCTCGCCGAGGACGTCTCGGTCGGCGATCCGCTCTCGGAGTCGACGTTCATGGGGCCGCTCGTCGACGAGGACGCCGTCGAGAAGTTCCACCGGTACAACGACCTCGCCCGCGAGGAGGGCGCAAACGTCCTCGTCGACCGGGCAGACCTCGACGAGGACGCGATGCTGGACGCCGACGGTCACTGGGTCGGCCCGTTCGTCTACGAGATGGAGTACAGCCCCGAGTACCGCTGTCTCCGCGAGGAGGTGTTCGGCCCGCACGTTGCCCTGATCGAGTACGAGGGCGGGATCGAGCGCGCAACGGAGATCCACAACAACGTCCCGTACGGGCTTGCGGGCGCGGTCATCTCCGAGAACTACCGGCAGCTAAACCACTACCGTGATCGGGCGGAAATCGGCCTCGCCTACGCCAATCTGCCCTGTATCGGCGCGGAGGTACAGCTACCGTTTGGCGGCGTCAAGAAGTCCGGCACCGGGTCGCCGAGCGCCCGTGAAGTGATCGAATCAGTGACCGACCGGACGGCGTGGACGCTGAACAACAGCAAAGAGATCGAGATGGCACAGGGTCTCTCGGCGGATATCCACACCAGCGACGAGGAGTAGCGTCGGCTAGCGAGTCGGTATCTCGAAAGTGAGAGGGGGTGGAGCCGAGGAGCATCGAGCCGTGAAACCGGGGCCACCTAGGACGGCCCCGGTGTGGACGGGTCGAGCGCGACGAGCGTTTGCCGGCGCGACGTGAAAAGCGTCGATGTGCCGGCAACAGTCTTTCGGCCCGTCTCCGTATAAATGCACTGTTCTGGGCACAGAGATCCCGTCGCCCGCTGGAGGGTATCGACGCCTGGATCGCTCCCGGACAGCGGTCAGTGTCGACGGTCACGCCACGCGGGGAACTCCTCTCGAACGCGCTCGACGACGCCCGGATCGATCTCTGCGGTCACCAGCCTCGGCTGGTCGCTCGACGATGCGAGCGTCGTCCCCCAGGGATCGTACACCGTCGAACGGCCCAGGAGCGTCGCGTCGTCGAACTCCCCAGAGCCGTTGACCGTGGCGATGTACTGCTGGTTCTCTATCGCCCGGGCCCGTGAGAGCGTCTCCCAGTGCTCGACCCGGGGGTACGGCCACGCGCTCGGCACGACGATCAGGGTCGCGCCCTGCTCCGCGAGGCGACGGAACTGCTCGGGAAAGCGGAGGTCATAGCAGGTCGTCATCCCGACCGAGAACCCCTCGAAGTCGACGACGGTGTCGCGCTCGCCGGGGACGAGCAGTTCGGCCTCGGCGGAGTCGTAGCCGAAGAGATGGCGTTTGCGGTAGACGCCTTGCCGGCGTCCCTCCCGATCGAAGAAGACGGTCGTGTTTGCGAGTCCCGACTCGGCGGGCGTCTGTGCGGTTTCGGTGGCGGCCAGATCCTCGACGATGCTTCCGGCGACGACTCCGATGCCGTGTTCGGCGGCCGAATCGGCCATCCGCGTCAGCGTCTCGCCGTCGAGTGGCTCTGCGAGTCGCTCGTAGACGTCGAACGCGAAGTAGCCGACGTTGAAAATTTCGGGGAGCGCAACGATGTCCGCGCCTTTCGCCGCCGCAGTAGCGATGGCGTCCTCGGCGCGTCGCCGGTTCTCCTCGACGGCGGCGGCTTCGATTCCGAGTTGTGCCAGCGCGAGTTTCATTCTTCAGTTCCGGTATCGCTCCGGAGTGCGGCCTCCAGATTACCGAGTTCGGCGTCGAGGTTCTTCTCGAAGTAACGCTCCACGCCCGGCAGTCGGCCATCGACAACGAAGCGGTTTACGACGCGGCTTCCCCCATCGATCGCTTCGATCTCGTGCTCGCCAGTGACCCGCATCAGTTTCGAGCGGCCGACGAACTTGACGTAGTTCGGCGGTTCGCGGGTCACGTCCTCCGTTTCGACGGAGGCAGTGCGGTTCACGATCGGGATCGGAAGATCGACTTGCCACGTCGCCTTCCGGCCGTCTTCGTCGTTCAACGTGAATTCGGAGACGACACTGATCGCGCGAGCGCGTTGCTCCGGGCTGGCGATGAACTCCCAGACGCGCTCCGGCGGCACGGCCAACTCGAACGTACGCTCAACCCGGACGGTCATATAATACTCTGACGACCACGGGGGTAAAAGTCCGCTGGAAGCGGCGTAACTAGCTGACCGTTACTCTCCAAGTCGTCGACCGTGCTCGTCCCCACTTCTCGATATCGACTTCCTCGGCCTTTTCGGCCAGCATCGGAAGCCGCGACCCGACCTGTTTTGCTGTCAGTCCCAGCGACTCGGCGATGTTTTTTGCTCTGAAGTAGCCTTCGCCGCCGGAGGCGCTCTCGCGCAGGTACGAGACGATACGGCGTTCTTCCTCCGTGTACTCGGTCATCCTATCGCGCGCTAGGGGGTCCACGCGCTTAACACTTTTCGAGGAGGAGTGTCCCTCAGCCGTAAATCTGGATCGAGAGGATTGTGAGCGCGCCGAAGACGAGCACTGCGGCGAACCCGAACGCGCCGACGAGTTGGGGCGCAAGCGAGGTCGCCCCGACGTACATTACCGCCGCACTGATCGTCGCGAGAACACCGAACAGTATCGCGTAGCCGGTCTCTTTGTCCGTCGGTCCCGCCGACTGTGTAGACATGTATCCTCGTTTCAACGGGGGAAACTTAGCTCTTGTTAGATCTCACCACGCCGGTTGTATCCACATCGGTGTCGACGGTCGAAGGTGGATGTCACTCGTCATCCTCAGAACCGCACTGTCCGGGAGCAAGCTACGGATTGCCGCCGTCACACTGGTCGAACTCCTCGGGACGGTCGTCGTCGCCACGAGAGTGGGTCTCGGCGGCGTGCCGGTGATCACTGAGGAACGAGGACTACTTGATGGTCGTGTGCTCGGACTCCTCGTTCAGTGCGAGGTTTGCGGCGATTTCGGCGTTTCGCATCGCGTACTCGGCGGTCTGTTTGAGGCTGACGAGCACTTCCCGCACCTCCAGCAGGTCCTCGTTTTCCATCTCGGGGAGGTCGGCGAGGATCTCCTGTTCGCGGTCGCCGATCTCGTGGAACCGTTTGCGGGCCTCGATCGTCTTGTCGTAATCGCGCTCGACGGCGCTTTCGACGCCGAGTTGGGTTAGCTCGTCGACGTCGTCGGTAAACTCGCGGATCCGACGCATGGTGTCGCTGTCGACCTGCAGGGAGTGGTCGTCGCTCTCCATGACGATCTCTGCGATATCCTCGGCGTTGTCCGCGGTCAGTTCGAGGTTCTTCGCGATCGACCGGTAGCCGATCAGTGGGAAGCCGGATTCGAGTCCGACCGCCCGTGCGAGGTTGGGGTTCTGGTAGGCAGTGAAGATCAGACGGAGCAGGAGGACAAAGATCTTGTTGGCCTGCCGTTCGCGGTTCAGGGCGCGCTGTGCGAGGTCGGCGTTGCCGTGGGCGAGCGCCTTGATCCCCTCGCCGCGCATCGTCGACCCGGTCGACTCCAGCCGTTCGAGCAGGTTGTCGAGCGTGAAGTCCTCGGGATCGACCGAACAGCGGATGGCGATACTCTCGGGGGTCTCCTCGATCACACCCAGTCCCATCAACTGCGTCTCGGCGCGGTAGACTGCGTTGATGTGGTCGCTCGACAGCGCGCCTTCGGTCTGGTCGATCCGGATGACACGCCGCCCGAGCACGTACTGGGCGACGATCGCTCGCTCGACGGCGTCGGCGTCGAGGTCGTCGGCTCTGATGATCGCTTCCGATTCGTCGGTGTTTGCCGACTCCGACAACACCGTTAGCGTCCCTTTACCACTCATTCGCAGGGAGACTTCGTCGCCCTTTTCGACGTCGTGTTCGGACGCCCATTCCGCGGGCAACGTCATCGCGAGCGTCGACGGCCCGAGCCGCTGCACCTTTCGCGTTTCCATGCCCCCATATAACATTGAGGTCACCTTAATCTTATCCATACGCACATCATTCTAGATGATGTCATAATATATTCGACAGCGTCTTTATACAATATTCGCAGAGAGATAGTAGACCGCACCTGACCTCACCGGACCTGCATCATCCGCCGCTCGAACCGGCCGACACGTACTTTCATCCAGCCACGTAGCGAGTCGTCGACGGCCTCGTCGCCAGTGTCTACGCGGAGCACGTCGAGGTCGTCGAGTTTCGCCTTCGAGGCGACGACTTCGACCTCACAGCGTTCCAGCACCGCCGGCGAGATCTGGTCGTTCCCGCGGCCGAAAATGAAGCCCTGTCCGCCGATCGGCGAGACGACAGCCACGTTCGACTCACCCAGCGCCGCCAGGATTTCCGCCTCGCTCGCGTCCTCGACGAGTACTTTACCCTCGGGCGTATCGCCGTCACGCCCGACCGCACGCCAGACGTCCACGCCGAGCGGCGAGCCATCGAAACCGAGTTCGCGTTTGATCGCGCCGAGCGTGCTGCCGGGCCCGAGAACGTAGGTGGTGCCGGAGTCGACGCTGTCCGCAAAGCCTGCCGCCAGGGTCTCGACGCTCCCGCCGCCGATCTGTTTGCTGGCCTGTAGTTCGTCGGCGACTGGCACGGGCCGAACCGCGCGCAGTTCGGTCTCGACGTCGCCGCCGCGGTAGGCGTCCTCGTCGATATCGTTTATTTCGCGTGGCTCGACTCGGTCGTAGGTCGCGGCGATGCGGCCGGCCTCTTTCGGTGTAACGCCGAACACCGACGAGTACACTTTGACACCGGCAGGGACGCCGAGCATCGGCGTCGTCACCTCCTGGCGATCCAGCACCTCGGCGACGTCGACCGCCGTGCCGTCGCCGCCCACGAATAGCACGAGATCGACGTTGGCTTCGACGAAAGCCCGTACTGCCTCGCAGGTGTCGGCGGCGCTCGTCTCACCCGGTGTCTCTCCGTCGGGCCGAGTGACGACCTCGGGATCGAAGCCAGCCTCGCGAGCGGCGTCGGCACCCATCACGCCACCGGCAACGAGCAACTCGATATCCGAGTCGTGGCGGGCGAGGGACTCCAGGGCCGCGACTGCCCGGTCGAACGACCGCGGTTCGGCACCACGGTCGATCGCCTCGTCGACCTTTCCGTCGGTACCCTTGAGTCCGACGCGCCCGCCCATGCCAGCAACCGGATTCACGACGACGCCGATACGACGCATGCTCCGACGTAGCGGGGCGACGGTTAAAAACGCGGCTGTCGGTCACTCGGCGGGTGCCGCCGTTTCCGCTTCGGCGGTCTCCGTCGCATCGTCTGCGACGACGGCGTTCACCACGGCCCCGAGCAAGAGCAAGATTGCGCCGAAGTAGAGCCACGTCAGAAAGAGCAAGACGCCGCCGAGTATCCCGTAGGCCTCGAAGCTCGCAGCATAGGTGGTGTAGATCTGGAAGCCGATCTGCAGACCGATCCAGCCGATCGTGGCCACAACGGTTCCGGGTAGCGCCTCCCGAACGGTCATCGCTGTCGGCGGCATGGTGTAGTACAGTGGCAGGAACACGATCGTCAATCCGACCAACAGGGCGACCAGACCGAACAGGTCGACGAAGAGTGGGCCGACGATGGTCGCTCGCCGAATGAACGTCCCAACGCCGAGCATCACGACGATGCCGAGACCGACCAGCAGAAGGACGGTTAGCCCGTTCCGGATCTGACGGGGCAGAGAGGTCGTGACATCCGATACGTAGATCCGGTCGAACGACGTGTCGACCGCCCGGAACACCTTGATCGCTGACCAGGTCAACCCGACTAAGCCGACGATCGATGCACCAGTGCGTCCGTCGGGGTTTTCCAGTGCATCGCTGACGAGCGACTCGCCTGACGAGGAGAGTTGGTCCCCGACGAGGGAGACGATACGTTCGGCGAACGCCTCGCCGCCAACGAGTGATCCGACAGAGAGCGTCAACAGCAACAGCGGGACGACCGAGAAGAACGCGTAGTACGCGATACTGGCGGCCAGGAAGGTGACGTTGTTCTCACTCATCCGATCGATGACGGAGCGAGCGGTCGCCTGCGGGTCCATATTCACAGTATAGGGTTTCTGGATAGTAAATCGGATGCAACCGAGGCTTCTCAAAGTTTAAGAGCACACGCCGGAAAGAAGCCGATATGACGCCGATCCCTCTCGAAGCCGGACTGCCGATGTGGGAGACCAGTCTCATCGTGCTCGGCGGGAGCATCCTGATAACGCTCGCGTGGCTGTTTTCGCTGTTCCGGTAGCCGGCTACTCCGTGTCCCGAACGTCGACCCGCTCGTGGAGCCAACCGGCCGCCGATTCGACGGCCCCGGGGTCGGTTCCGGTAAGCTTCACCCGGACGTACTCGCCGGGATAGACGCCGACACCGACGTCGAAGCGACCGCGTAGCTCCTCGATCCGGTCGAGGAGGGCACTTTCGGGTTCATCGATAGTGACGGTCCTGGCGTAGCGTTGCTCGCCGACAAACTCGTCGGCGATGGACTCGAACATCCCGCGCATCTCGGCGGGGACGCCCGGCAGGACGTACACCTCCTCGTCGACGACACAGCCAGGTGCAACGCCGACCTCGTTGTGAAGCGGGCGCGCACCGGCAGGGATGTGACTCGTCCCCTCGGCCAGGTCCTTGCGGGCGTAGCCACCCTCCTCGACGATCCACTCCAGGGCTTCCTCGTTCGATTCGACCGCTCTACCGTACGCGGCGGCGACGGCCTCCATCGTCATGTCGTCGTGGGTCGGACCCAGCCCACCGGTGACGATCAGGGCGTCGTACTCGACGCGATACTCGTTGACCACGCGGGCGATTTCACCGACGCGGTCGGGGATGACCGTGATCCGCTCGACGTCGACACCGCGCTCGTCGAGACGCTCGCAGAGCCAGGTGGCGTTCGTGTTCGTCGTGTCACCCGACAGTATCTCGTCCCCGACGTTGACTAGTGCGACGTGCATACCGGCTACTTGCGGCGTGGAGAATAAAAACGCGCCGGGAGTGCGGGAGCGTCTGCGAGGTCCGACCCCCGAACGTCGTGCTCAGTCGTCGTCGGCCGCCGCCGCTTCCGAGTCGGCGAGGTCGGCAAGATCCACTGACGCGAATCGAACGATCGGTTCGAACCGCTCGACTGCGAAGCGGCTTCCGTCGGTGATGTTGCGAGCCTCGCTCTCTGCGAGGCGTCGGTCGACGAACCGCTCGGCGACCAGAGCCAGGCGACCGTCGCCCTCCTCGATCCGCTCCTGTGCCTGTGCGAGCAACAGGCTGGCGGTGAATACGTCGAAGATGTAGTGCGCAAGCCGCTTGGCGGACAGTTGAGCGTACTCGCCGTCCTCCGCGGCAAGCGTCGCCGCGGCCGCGGTCAGATCGTGGAACTCGTCGGTGACGGTCGCAACGCTATCGGCGAGCGCCGGATGTGAGACGGCGTCGAGACGCTCCTGTACGACCGCGGCGAAGGGGTTGAACGCGTCCTCACGGTCGAGCGCGCGCAACACGTCGAGCGAGAGGATGTTCTCGGTCCCCTCCCAGATGGGCAACACCTGTGCGTCCCGCAGGAGTCGGTTCGTCACGAAATCGTTCACGTAGCCGTTGCCGCCCTGGATCTCCATGCCGTAGGAGGCGGTATCGACCGCCAGCCGGCCCGTCCGGAGCTTTGCGATGGGTGTCAGCAGTCGCATCAGCCGGTAGGCTTCGTCGTCGGACTCGCCCGCCCGCCGAGCCGTGACGTGCTCGGAGAACAGCCGTGCGGTCTCGAAGGTAAATGCCGTCGCTGCCTCGTGATCGACCGCCATGTCGACGAGATCCTCGCGCATCAGTGGGTACTGATCGATGGTCTGGCCGAACGCCTCCCTGTTCGCCGCTTTTACTTTGCTCTCCAGCAGTACCCGCCCCATGATCCCGCAGGCCGCGGCGGCGTTCGAGAGCCGTTCGAGGTTCAGCATCTGGGCCATCTGCTTGAACCCGGCCTCCTGCTTGCCGACGAGGAACGCCTTCGTCTCATCGAGTTCCACCTCGCCGGTCGGGACGCTGATCGTGCCGAGTTTGTCCTTTAGCCGCCGGTAGCGCTGGTCGTTGAGACCGTCCTCGACCGTGGCGTCGGACCGCTCGGCCCGCCGCTCTTTTGTCAGAACACCCTCGCCGTCGCCGTGGGGCACCAGAAACATCGAGAGTCCCTCGGTTCCCGCCGGCGCGTCCTCGGTGCGAGCGAGCGCGAGCGTCCCTTCGGCGTCGATGTTCGAACAGAACCACTTCTCGCCGGTGAGCCGCCAGCATTCGGCGGATTCGTCGTACTCTGCGGTCGTCTCGGTCGCGCCCACATCGCTCCCACCCTGCTCCTCGGTCAGGAACATCGCGCCCTCGATCAGGTCGTCGTACTCGCGGCTGGTAAGCGCGGAGAAGTACTCGGCAAGGTCGCCGTCGTCGAACCGTTCGAGGACGAGCGCCGCGCCGCCCGTCATGGCGACGGGACAGGCGAGTCCCGGATCGCTGTACGAAAGCAAGTAGAGCATCCCGAGATTGTGACTCATCGGCATCGGTTCGTCCCGTCCGGGGGGTGCCTGAAACGCGTCGGCGACGACTCCCGAGCCATAGGCTAACCGTTCGTTCTCGAACTGCTCGGCGACGTACTCGACCCGGTTTACGATATCTCCGTATCTGTCGTGTGACTGCAGTTCGGGACCGTGGTCGTCGACGTAATCGGCGTTGTCGGCTATCACGTGGCCCGAGGCCGCGCCGAAGGCCGAGAGCCGTGGCTGGGCCCACTCGAACTCGCCCTCGTCGTAGACCCGCTCCAGTTCCCGCCGGAGCGTCCCGTCGAGTTTCCAGTAGTTCAGATTCCGTCCCCGGTCGTAGACGCCGTAGTCGAACCCGTCGGTCATGAGCGACAGTTCCTCACGGACGATCATAATAGTATCTCGGCAGACTGTACCGCTCAGATGTTCGGATCGGTCTTCTCGATGAGCGGGTGCTGGACGTAATCGTTGACCGAGATATCGTCGAGCGAGTCGAGGCCGGCGAGTCGCGCGGTTTCGAGAAAGCCGAGTTCGTCGACCTCCTCTGGCGAAACGGAGAGGACGTGCGCCCGCATCCGGTCGATGTCGACTCCGTCCGCCGCGCATGCCCTGTGGTGGCCGTCGATGATCAGCATCTTCTCTCCGTACGAGACGACGATGATCGGTTCCGCAAGCCCGTTTCTGAGTTCGTACTTGCGTCCCTCGAGTTCGTCCGCGTACACCTCTTGCTGGGTCGGGATCAGTGAGGCCACATCGACCTCTCGCTCGGTGACGTCGGCGTCGACGCCATGAGTCTGTTCGAGTATCCCGCATGTGCTCTCGACCTTCGCGGGCGTGGTCCGCTCGATCTGACTTCTGACGGCATCACCGTTCGAGAAGACGCCGAGCAGTACGCCATCCTCGTCGACGACCGGGAGGAACTGGTGGCCAGTTCGGAAGATGACGCGCGCAGCGTTCTCTATGGTCATCTCGGGGCGGACCACCACGAGTTCGCGGCTCATAACTTTTTTGACATGGGTGTCGCCAGGGATTTCCAGGAGGTCGGGCGCACCGACGAAGCCCAGTAGCTGACCCTCCTCGCCACAGACCGGCAGGCCACCGTACTGTGTCCCTGCTTTCAGTCGGTCGACGACGTCGGCGACCCACGCGTCCGGACCGACGGTGTTCAGGTCGGTGGTCATGTACTCGTCGACGCGAATCTCGTCGAACTCCATCAACGTCATTGTAGCCCTGGCGGCGGTTCGTCGTCGTCGAACTCGTCAGGCTGCTCGACGTTCAGGCCCAACTCCTCGCGTTTCTTCTGGATCTGCTGGATCTGGCGGTTGTAGTAGAAGTAGCCGCCAAGAGCGATGACGGAGAACACCGCAACGGCTCCCCAGAAGAGATACTGGTTCCGTGCGTTGTAGAACTGCACGGAGATCGCCGTCGAGACGTCGTCCCAGACGATTTGGGTGCGACCGTCAATCTCCTGGCTCTCGGCGCTACGCGGGCTGACGTGGCCGATAAGGAAATCGCTGGCCTCGTAGCCCTCGGGCAGAATCACGCGGTAGGAACCGGAGACGTAGGCGGGCTGGCTGAGCTGTTTCGATTCCGCGTTCGCGGTGAAGGCGAGTTGGCCTTCAGTGTCGTCGGGCAGATTGATGACGGTGCTTTCGTCGCCGTACTCGATATCCAGATCGGAGCCGTTGACGAACTCGTCGTCGCCGGATCGGTACTGTACGGCCCGGATTCGGACGGGACTATCCGAAGTGATCCCACGCTGGTAGAGCGTTAGCTGATCCTGACCGGTGACGTTGTAGACCGCCTTGTACTCGCTATCGCTGATGAAGCCACCGGCCTCGTAGATATCGATAACGACGTCTTCCTCGGTATCCCAGTCGTACTCCGCTTCTTCGTCCAGTTCGTCGTCCGAAATGCCGCTTCCGAAACACCCGGCGGTAACCGCGAGCAATGCGACGACAACGGTAGCGACGGCCAGACGTCGGTTCATTATGACGTTATGGGACGACTGCGCGGAGTTCGGAGGGGAGATAGCTGCCGATGCTAGAGAGCAGGCCCGGCGGGTCAGTCGATTCGGGGCAGACGATACTCTGTTCGAGCAGGCCGAGACGCTCAACGGTGATGATGTCCTGTGCGTGACCGGCACGGTTGACGGTCGCCCGTACCTCTGCACGGGTCGCGCTGTTGACGTTGACGCGACCGTCGCCGCGGGTCCACTCGTAGAGGCGGTCTATCTCCTCGTCGGCGAGTCGTGGCGACGACTCGTCGTAGACGAACCGGAGCGGCATGTGCTGGACGAGGCCGAACCGTTCGCGAACCTGCTGGGGGCTCCCGCGGCCGAGGTCGATGTGCTCCGCCGGGATCTGGATTTCGCGGCCGGCGTCGAGCACGAAGCCATCGTCGTTCCAGCCTTCGAGCGTTCCGACGTAGATCTCGCCCTCCTCGAACGAGTCGGTGATCTGTCCCCACTCCTCCGCGAGGACGTTCCGGGCCGCCACGGCGTCCGGTCCCTCGATCGTTACCGAGGGGAAGTCGTCGTGACGAATGCCGATCTCGAACTCGACATCGAGGTCACCGATGTCGTTGTTGACGAGCGATCGCAGTGAATCGAGTGCTCTGTCCCGCGCGTCGCCGCTGATGTACAGCTTCGTTGCGAGAACGACCATCAGGCCTCTACCTCGTTTTCGAGGTTCAGTTCGTCGCGGAGGGAATCGAGTCGCTGATCCATCGCGTCGACCAGGTGGGTGTTCTCCATCGCTTCGAGCGGCGAGCCACACTCGGGACACTCGAAGCCGAAGTCCATCGCTTCGCCGAACTCGAACCGGATCGAACAGACCTCACAGAGATAGAACTCGTGGTTACGCTCGTACTCCCGACGGTCGTCCAGTGCCTCGAACAGTCGGTGCATCTCCTCCTCTAGGTTCTCCGGAATCTTGTCGTACTCGAAGGTCCACAGATAGGTTAGCCAGCCGGAGTCCTCGTCACGGAGTCGCCGATAGGTCGCCAGGTCGTTCTCGTAGAGAATAAACAGGGCCCGGCGGACATCGTTGAGTTCCATGTCGAGTTCCTCGGCTAGCTCTTCGTCGGTCACTTCGCCGTCCGGAGGTGCCGCGGCGACTGGCATCCCCTTCGGGCCGACCAACTCGTGCAGGTACTTCTGGATGACGGGATCCTCGAGGAGCTCCTCAAAAGCCATTGTTATAGTTGGAACGGGCCGTGAGTTTAAAAGTACTGTTGTCGGCGTCGGTCAGGCGTCTGTCTGCCACTTCCGGATCCGATCCGCGCTGACGCCGTCTATCTCGCTGGCCACGTCGTCGGGCTCGGCACCGGTCAGGTCGTCGATGCTTTCGATGCCCGCTGAAGCAAGCTTCTCTGCGGTCTTCGTTCCGAGCCCATCGAGCGCCTCCAGATCGCTTCCGGACTTGCTCTCACGGGCCTGATACTCGCGGTAGTTACAGATCGGACAGCCGAGTTCCCACGGTTCGTCGTCGTCGTTGTGGACGTGCAGTTCTGGCAGGTCGTGTTCGTCACAGTACTCGTCGGTGACTTCGATCTCGCCACGCCGTGGCAGGGGAAGCGAGTAGTCGCAGTCGGGATAGCGGTTACAGCCGACGAGTCTGGAACCGTTCCGGAGCTGTTTGATGACCAGTTCGCCGTCGTGTTCGTCGGAACACTCGGGACAGTCACCGATGACCGGCCCTTCACCCGCCTCGTCGGCCTTGCACTGCGGGCAACCGTGGACGAACGTACTCCGCCCGGCGAGCATCTTGACGTGGTTCAGACCGTGTTCCTCGCAGACGTCGTCGAGGATGAGCGGCTTGCCCGTACTCGGCAGCGGGAGCGTGTACTCACAGTCTGGATAGCTGTCACAGCCGACAAAGGAGGAGCCGCCGCGACTCCGGCGAAGCAGGAGGTCTTCGCCACACTCGGGACAGGGGCCCAGCCGTTTGTCGGCTTTGAGCGACTCCTGGAGATGGTCGCCGATCTCTTCCCGGGAGTCGGTGAGATCCTCGAAGACGCGTTCGAGCATCTCGCGCGATTCGGCAGTCACGTCGTCGATCGTCGCCTCACCCTCCGCGATGGCGGTCATATCGGCTTCGAGTTCGCTCGTCATCTCCTCGCTGACGACGCGGTCGGCGTACTCTTCGGCGGCTTCGACGACTGCCATCGCCAACTGTGTCGGCCGCGGCGGGTCGTTCTCGATATAGCCACGGTCGTACAGTTTCTCGATCGTGTGGTGGCGGGTCGACTTGGTCCCGATACCGAGTTGCTGCATGGTCTCGATGAGCCGGGACTGGCCGTAGCGTCGTGGCGGTTGGGTCTCCTTTTCCTCGATACGGCTATCGACGATTTCTAGCTGTTCGCCCTCGTCGAGGTCGGGAACGTAGTTCTCGCTCGTGCTGAGGTACGGGTAGACGTCGTGATAGCCCGCTTCGAGCAGGCGTTTCCCGTTGGCCTTGAACGTCACCGCCTCGGTGTCGTGGGGGAGGGAGACATCGATCTGGCCCTCGAGTTCGGAGACGACTTTGAGGTGTTCCCACGTTGCGGCCTCGGCGAGGGTGGCGAAGAAACGCCGAACGACGAGTTCGTAGATCTCCCACTCGTCGTCGGAGAGGTCGCTCTTTTTCGGGAGTTCGTCGGTCGGATGGATCGGTGGGTGGTCAGTCGTCTCCTCGTCTCCCTCAGTCGGTTCGATGGCATCTAGCTCCAGCAGCGATTCGGCACCCTCGCCGAACGTGTGGTGGCCGACGAACGAATCCAGTAGCGCCTCGGGATCGAGGTCGTCCGGATACACCGTGTTGTCCGTCCGGGGGTAGGTCATATAGCCCGCCGTGTAGAGGTCTTCGGCGATGCTCATGGCCCGTTGTGCGGAGTAGCCCAGCGACCCGGCCGCACTGATGAACTGGGTCGTGTCGAACGGTGCGGGCGGCGTGTCAGTGCGGGTCCGCCGCGAGACGCTGTCGACCGAGACGCTCCCGTCGTCGACGGCGATCCGATCGTAGATCGCTTCGGCGACCGGCCCGTCCCAGACGCGTTCGGCCTCGTTGCCGTCCTCGTCGCGGTAGAAGTACTGGGCCTCGAACGTGGAGCCATCCTTTTCCAGATCGGCGAAGATCTCCCAGTACGATTCGGGATCGAACGCCTGAATCTCGCGCTCGCGGTCGACGATCAGTTTCAGCGTCGGCGACTGGACCCGACCGACCGAGATGAAGTCCTGGCCGAGTTGGCGCGCCGACAGCGAGAGAAAGCGTGTGAGCGCCGCCCCCCACATCAGGTCGATGACCTGTCTGGCCTCGCCCGCGGCTGCCAGATCGAAGTCGAGTTCTTCCGGCTCTGCGAAGGCGTTCTGCACCTCGTTTTCCGTGATCGACGAGAACCGAACGCGGTCGATCGGCACCGACTCGTTGACCTCGCGGACGAGTTCGTAGGCCTCCTTGCCGATCAGTTCGCCCTCGCGGTCGTAGTCAGTCGCAATCGTCACGCGGTCGGCCCGGCGTGCGAGCGAGCGAAGCGAGGCGACGATCGATTCCTGTGTCGGCCGTTTCTCGACGTCGGCGTCGATCAGTTCGACCGGTTCGACGTCGCGCCAGTCGCTATACTCCTCGGGGAAGTCGACGCCGACGACGTGGCCGGAGAGCCCGACACATCGTTTCCCGCCCCACTCGTAGACGTTGACGCCGTTCTGTCGCGAAGACGACGCAGTGCCGCCGCTGAGAATATCAGCGATCCGACGCGCTGCGTTGTTCTTCTCTGTGATTATCAGTTCCAAGTAAACCACCTCCGACACCTGGGTGCCGGTCGTTGTCAGGAATAGGACAACGCTGCTGGTAAAGCTTTCGGGGTGAAGAATCGCAGTACTCCGTCGGGGTCGATGGCTCGGCGACTACTCTTCGTCGAGCAGATGAACGATTCCGCTCCCCTCGACGAGAACGGTAAATCCGGCGTAGTTAAACGAGACGCGGAGGTCGGAATCGGAACTGCTCATACAGAGCTGATTGAGTGCCTCCGGATCGACCGCCTCGTACAGTGGCGGCAGTTCGAGCGGATCACGGCCGTCGGTTTCGGCGACGATCGAAATGATCGCCTCAGCGGTGGAACCGGTCGCATCGGGTTCGAAAATCGCCTTCGGGCCATCAGCGGCGAGCGATGTGCCGTCGAGTGCCGGTTCGGAACGGTCTGTAGAGAACTCGTGAAAACTCTGTTTGTCCATACGTACTCTGCAAGACGCACAAACTTGAATCATCCCCCTAGTTATCAGCGCTCGACATGTCGGTGACGGTGAACTTCTCCCGCTGCGGACGCTTATAACGGGCCATAGAGCGCCTCAAACGCCCGATCTGTCCCCAATGGTTATCTGTCCAACTCTTCGCGTAGTAGCTGATTGACCGTCCCGGGATCGGCGCTTCCGCCAGTCGCTCCCATCACCTGTCCGACGAGGAAGTTCAGCGCGTCGTCCTGACCGTCGTAGTAGTCCGCGACGGCGTCGGGATTCTCCTCAATCGCGGCCGAGACCGCTTTCGCGACCGCGTCGTCCCCCGTCTTTTCGAGGCCCTCCCGCTCGACGATCCTATCCGGATCGTCGCCGTCGTCGAGCATCGACCGCAGCACGATCTCTTCGGCGTTCTTGGACGTGATCTCGTCCTCGTCGACGAGTTCGATCAGTCGGGTAAACTCGTCGAGTCGAGCCTCGATATCCGTGACGGCCATGTCCCGGTAGTGGAGTTCGCCGAGCAGGTTGTCGGCGACCCAGGTCGCCGCCAGATCGGGGTCGAACTCCTTGGCGACGTGCTCGTAGAAGTCCGCGACCTGTTTCGTCGAGGTGAGTTTGCTCGCGGCTTCTTCACCGAGGCCGTACTCCTCGCGGAAGCGCTCCCGCCGGGCCGCGGGCAGTTCGGGAATGTCGATCTGCTCTTTCCAGTCCGACACTCGCAGCGGTGGGAGGTCCGCCTCCTCGAAGTAACGGTAGTCTTTCTCCTCCTCTTTGGATCGCATCGAGACGGTGATCCCCTTGGACTCGTCCCAGTGGCGGGTCTCCTGCTCGACGCCGCGCCCGCGCTGGATCGCGTTGCGCTGGCGAGTGACCTCGTAGGCCAGCGCTTTCTCCGCGCCCTTGTGACTGGAGATGTTCTTGACCTCCGTGCGGTTGGCCGCCGCGAGCGCCTCGTCGCTGATCTCGCCGTCGGTGTCCCGTTCGTCGGCTTCGATCAGCGAGATGTTGGCGTCCACGCGGAGACTGCCGTCGCGCGTACTGTCGAAGACAGCGAGATACTCCAGCACTTCCTCCATCTTCGCGAGGAACGCGCGAACCTCGTCAGGGCTGCGGAAGTCCGGGCGCGTGACGATTTCGAGCAACGGGACGCCGGCGCGGTTGTAGTTGACCAGTGTGTAGTCGGCCGTGTCGATAGAGCCGCCGACGTGCTGGAGGCTGCCGGGGTCCTCTTCGAGGTGGGCGCGCTCGATGCCGATAGCGCGGCGGTCGCCCTCGACGGTGACCTCCAACTCCCCGCCCTGACAGATCGGTTCGTCGTACTGGGTGATCTGGAAGTTCTTGGGCAGGTCGGGGTAGAAGTAGTTTTTCCGGTGAAAGCGCGTCTCCTCGGGGATCTCGGAGTCGAGCGCCTTACCCACCTTGACGGCGGCCTCGACGGCCCCCTCGTTCAGCACCGGCAACGCGCCGGGCAGCCCCAGACAGACGGGACAGGTGTTCGTGTTCGGCCCGCTGTCGTCGGCGTCGGTCGAACAGCCACAGAAGATCTTCGTCTCGGTTTCTAGCTGGACGTGGACCTCGAGACCGATTACGACGGTGAGGTCGGCGTCCTGCTGGGTCGCCTGCGCAGTCATTGCGAGTCGGTTCGGGGCCCGACTGCTAAAGGCTAACGACACCGAAACGGCTCGACGCGCCGATTGCTCACTCCGCGTCGCCGCTATCGCGGTCGGCCAGATCGATCACGTTCTCCCGTCCGATGCGGAGTTTCTCGACGGTGCCCTCGTCGGCCATCGACGACAGGACGCGGGACGTCTTCGAGTCGGACCACTCCAGTTGGGCGGCGATCGCCGACTGTTTCAGCCGCCTGTCGTTGTCGGCGAGCAACGTCCGAACGCGATCCTCGTCGGTTACTGGTATCGTCGTGGCGGCGACGCTCGCGGACAACTCACCAGTCGCGCTCGCTTCGGACCCGGGACTGGTGTCCGGCGGCGAATCCGCTGTCTGGCCCTCGTCGGGCGATGACGGCGAATCCTCGGCCTGAGCCCTTTCGAACCGCTCGAGGACGGCCCTCACGCTACCTCGTTGCCGATACAGCAGGACGAGAGCAGCGACGAATACGACGCCGACGAACACGATGACCCCGGCGTCGCCGAGACCGTCGGAACTCGTGCCCTGCGGGGTGGTTCCGTCGTCCGTCGGCGTCAGTCGAACCGATGGGGTCCTGTCGGCGAAGTCCTCGCGTCCGCGCCACACCAGTTCATCCCCGTCGACCTCCTCGGGGGAGGGCTCGACAGCGGTGTGCTCGTATCCGGCCGGAGGTTCGAAGATCAGTGCGTCGTCGGTGTCGAGGTAGAACCCACCGGCGAAGACGTCGCCGACGAGGACGTCACCGTCATCACGCTGTGCGAAGCCGTCCCAGCGAAACGAGTAGGTGACGACGCCCCAGCGACGTGGGAACTCCTGTATACTCGTCCTGGCGTCGAACTCGGTCGTCGTCATCTCTCGGCCGGTCGTCGCCGCGGCGTTCTCGACCACACCGCTCATCCGGTCGCCGAACTCCTCGATCCGTGCGTCCCGGTCGTCACGGAACTGCGTCTGGAACTCCTTGTACTCCTGTACTCGCTGCTCGGTGTCGAGGCGCGTCCGTACCGAGAGCTCCCAGGTCGCCGAGCCGTTCTCGTGGACGGCGATCCTGGTCACCGTGCTATCAGCCGCTGGCTGCGCCGCGGCGACCTCTGTCGGTGACTCCTCCTGTGTGACCGATAGCGTGCCCGCCCCGATATCTGCTGTGGACGCGCTCATGGCGGGCGCCGCGCCAACTGGGACGATGATCCCCGACATGGAGAGGAGGATCACGATAATCGCGACGAAAACCCGGTCTGGGAGGTGGTTCACGGATAGCGCCTACTCGCTGTTCGGCAGTCATAAATCGTTCGGGCGAGCAGCGACCGACCGTCGCAAACCGCCGCAAAAACGGCTGCAAACGGCTGCAATGATCTGCAAACGTCCGAAAGCGAGTAGGAACTGCCGCAACTATATCACCATCTTATCATGTTAGGGGTCTTGGCAGTAACTGATGACGAAGCTACGAACTACGACAGTGGTCGCGGTCACGCTACTGCTGTGCGTGGGGATGGTGGCCCCCGTAACAGCGGTCGGCGGCGCGACGAATGCACAAGCGATACAGGAAGAATCGACCGACGAGACGGCGGACCGGACGAACGCGAGCGTCGGCGGACAGCTGAGTACCGTCGTGGCCGCGACGAACGGCGAGGTTCAAACGGAGTTCGAAAACGTCGCCTTCGAGATCGAGTACGAGAGCGGGGACGAGACCGAACGCGTCACCAGCGTCGCCGAGCGGACGGAGACGTTGCGTGACCGTGCGGCCACGATCCGCTCGGAGTACGAGACCGCGACCGAGGCCTACCGGAGTGGCGAGATAACCCGCGAGCGCTACGCCCAGCGGATCGCTGTGCTCAACGGGCAGGCAAGCAACGTCCAAGCCGCTCTCGACCGCGTCGAAGAGCGCGCCACCGAGGTCGACGAGGTTGATCTGGCCGCTGAGGGGACTACCCAGAGCCAGTTCGACGAAGCCAGAGCCGACGTCAGAGCCGTCACAGGCTCGGGCGCGACGGCCCTGTTCCAGCAGTTCACTGGCGAACAGAGCGGCGAGTTCTCGGTCGAGGTCGAGAACGGCCTCGAAATCGAGGTCGAGAACGAGGACGGCGACCGCTCGCGCGAGTTCGAGCGGCCGCGAACCGGTGACGGCTCGATACAGGTGAGCCAATCCGAGGCGCTCGACACCGCACGCGGCCTGCTGAATGAGACCGACGGTACGTGGCGGCTCGTCGACACCGAGATCGATACCGACGACGGCGTCTACGAGTTCGAGTTCGAGCTTCGCGGCAGCCAGAGCGGCGAGAGCGGCGAGGCCGAGGTCTCGATCGACGCCTCGAACGGCGAGGCGTTCGAGTTCGAGGAGGAGATCGAACGAGCGGACGAGGATGCGGATGACGCCGACGATGCGGACGACGCTGAGGAAGACGACGAGGAAGTCGAAGTGAGCCTACTCGTCGCAGAGGGTACGCCCGCGGTCGGCGAGCAGATCACGCTGTTGGTGCTCGTCGACGGCGAACCCGCCCCTGACGTCGATGTCGAGGGCGAGGATGGGGTCGTCGGCACGACCGGTGCCGACGGCACACTCGTTGTCACTGTCTACGAGGACTCGGAGTTCGAGGTCGAACAGGGCGACGCGGACGCCAAAATCGAGTTCGATCTGAGCGGCAACGATGACGACGAGGCTGAGGAGGGGACACTCGATGTCAGTCTGACGAGCAACGATGACGGAACGGCGACGCTGACTGCCACGTACAACGATCAGCCGGTCAGTGACGCGACGGTCGAACTCGACGACCAGCAAGTCGGAACGACCGACGCCGACGGAAAAGTCACCGTCCAGCTCCCCGCAGACGGGGAGTTCGGCCTCGAAGTCGAGCGCGGTGAACTAGAGTTCGAGAACGAGTACGCACTCGTCGACGGGACGCTCACCGTCGTCGACGACGAGGGCGAAGACGCCGAAGACGAAGACGCCGAAGACGCCGAAGACGAAGCAGACGAGGCAGAGGAAGCGGACGACGAAGACGGGGAAGAATCCGATGACGACGATGAGGACGACGAAGAAGATGATGAAGAAGATGACGAGGAAGAGACTGACGACGACGATGACGAAGAGTAACGCTCCGGCTCCGGGATCGGACACAGAGTGTGGCCGATGGACCGGTAGCACAATCGGGCAACAATGAGGAAGGGAAGCGACTCTACCCGGCGGCCGGTCTGGGTACTGGCACTCTGTGTCGCTGTCGCTGTAGCGACGGTCGGTGCGACGGTCGCCCCAGTCGGCGCGCAATCGGCGGCCGATGACGGTGCCGAGAGTACGTTCGTCGTCGATGTCGAGGAGTCCGGTGATGCGGAGCTGCGACTCGTCACCGAGTTCGATCTGACGACCGACGCCGAGCAGGCGGCGTTCGAGGAACTGCAGTCGGACACAGGGCGTCAGCAGGAGCTACTTGACGAGTACGAGACCCGGATGGACCGGATCGCGACCCGCGCCGACGCCGACGTCGACCGGAAGATGGCAGTGAGCGATCCGCGCAGCAGCGTCGAGACGAACGACGAGGGGACACGCGGCGTCGTCACGCTAGCCGTTCGTTGGTCGGCCCTCGCGGAGGCCGACGGCGACGAGCTAACGCTCGAAGAGCCGTTCGCGAGCGGCTACCAGTCCGACGGTACCTTCACAGTCGTTCCGCCGAAAGGCTACGGGATCGACAGTACGACGCCCGGGCCGGATGCAGTCGATGGCACCACCCTGCGCTGGGACGCCGGGACCGACCTCTCGGCGTTTTCGGTCGTGTTGACGCCCGACACAAGCGGAGCGGAGTCCGGCGCGACCGCCGGTTCGACCCCGGACTCCAACTCCCTGCCGGGCTTCGGATTCGCCACGGCGCTCACGACGCTCGGTCTGCTCGCGCTGTACTCCGTTCGTCGGGAGTAGCTGACGGCTCCGTTACGCTGTTTCGGTTTCCACAACCTATTTGCGCCCCGCCCTGATGGGTTTCGCTATGAGCGACTCGAATCCGACCGATATCCCGTTCGGACTGTCCCCGACACAGCTCCAGTCGCTCGGACTGGTACTGTTCGGTATCGGCTTCTTCTCGCTGATACTGTACTTCGCCGAGGACGTCACGTTGAACAACGCCCTGTGGATCGTCCTGTTCGTGTTCACTGGCGGGATCATGATCGGGTATGGCTCGGCGAAACACAACCCGGACGGCTGGTAGCGCACGCGAACTACGTATTCCCATCAACGAACTGTCCATTGTCTGACGCGGATTTATGAGGCCGGGGCGTTCGTGTCATTAATATGTCGAACGAGCGTGTAGAGGAACTCGAAGCAACGGTGTCGGAGCTGGAATCGACGATCCGCGGGCTCACCGAGGAGCTAGTGGAGACCAAAGAGCGCATCCGGATGCTGGAGAACGAACTCGACCCCGAACCCGCGAGCACTGTGGGGTCGCCGGACCGGGACGACGATGGGGTCAAGCCCGAGTCCGAAGCCGCGCCGGAGGAAGTCAAAGAAGCCGCAGCCGAAGCCGATAAGGGGGATCAGGACGACGCTGAGGACGAACCGGACGACTCCGGGCTGGGCGACGACATCATCGTCGCCTGAGCCGGGCCGTCACGTCCGCGTCATACATCATGCATATACAAGAGCTCGTACTAGACAACTTCAAGAGCTTCGGCCGGAAGACGCGGATCCCGTTCTATCAGGACTTCACGACCGTTAGCGGCCCGAACGGTAGCGGTAAGTCGAACATCATCGATGCCGTACTGTTCGCGCTCGGACTGGCTCGGGCCCGGGGCATCCGCGCGAAGAAACTGACCGACCTCATCTACAACCCCGGTTACGAGGACGGCGAGGCCGCGGCCGGACCCAAGGAAGCCAGTGTCGAGGTCGTGCTGGACAACTCCGACGGAACGCTGGTCCGGAACCAGGTCGTCAACGCGGCGGGATCCGAAGACGTCGGCGACATCGAGGAGATCACGATCCGCCGGCGCGTCAAGGAGACCGAAGACAACTACTACTCCTACTACTATCTGAACGGTCGATCGGTCAACCTCTCGGACATTCAGGACCTGCTCGCACAGGCCGGCGTCACGCCGGAGGGGTACAACGTCGTCATGCAGGGCGACGTGACCGAGATCATCAACATGACACCCCACCAGCGCCGGGAGATCATCGACGAGATAGCGGGTGTCGCGGAGTTCGACGCGAAGAAGGAGGACGCCTTCGAGGAACTCGAAGCCGTCGAGGATCAGATCGACGAGATACAGCTCCGAATCGACGAGAAGGAAACCCGGCTCGACCAGCTTAGCGAGGAACGGGAGACCGCCCTCGAATACCAGTCCCTCCGCGACGAAAAAGAGGAGTACGAGGGGTATCTCAAGGCCGCGGAGCTGGAGGACAAACGCGCGGATCTGGCGGGCGTCGAGAGCAAAATCGAGGACCTCGAGGCCGAACTCGAAACGCTCCAGCGCGAACTCGACGAGCGGCAGGGCCGCGTCGTCAGGCTAGAAGAGGATCTGGACGATCTGGACGCCGAGATCCAGCGCAAAGGCGAGGACGAGCAGCTAGAGATCAAAAGCGAGATCGAGGGGCTCAAAGGCGACATCGCCCGGTTAGAGGACAAGATCGAAGCGACCGAAGAGAAACGCGAGGACGCGGAGAACAGTCGTCGCGAGGCCTTCGTCCAGATCGATCGTAAACAGGAAGAGATCGACGAACTCGAGGGGAAGATCCGTGAAACCAAGGTCACGAAATCCTCGATCGCCGCCGATATTCAGGCCAAAGAGTCGGAACTGGCCGAGGTCGAAGACGAAATCGACGCGATCGACACCGAGTTCGACGAACTGAAAGAGGAACTCGCGGAGCGAAAGAAAGCCCGCGAGTCGATCAAAGAAGACCGCAACGAACTCCAGCGCGAGAAGGATCGCCTGCTCGACGAGGCACGCCGGCGCTCGAACGAGATCACCGAACTCGAAGGCGAACTCGACGACGCCGAAGAACGGATCCCGGAGCTAGAAGCCGAGATCGCCGATCTGGAGGACGAACTGCGGAAGGCGACGGCCAACCGCTCGAACATCCAGGAGGTCGTCGACGACCTGCGACGGGAGAAACGCTCGACGCAGGAAGAGCTCTCGGAGATCGAAGACGAGATCCAGGCCAAACAGCAGGAGTACGCCGAACTCGAAGCCCGTGCCGACGAGAGCGGCGACTCCTCGTACGGCCGCGCCGTCTCGACGATTCTCAACGGCGACCTCGACGGGGTTCACGGCACGGTCGGCCAACTCGGCGGCGTCGCCAAAGAGTACACGACGGCGTGTGAAACTGCGGCAGGCGGTCGGCTGGCGAACGTCGTCGTCGACGACGACGGCATCGGCCAGCAGTGTATCGACTATCTCAAATCGCGCAACGCGGGGCGGGCGACGTTCCTCCCGATGACGGAGATGCACAGTCGAAGTCTGCCCTCGAAACCGTCGGATCCGGGCGTCGTCGACTTCGCGTACAATCTCGTCGACTTCGATTCGGACTACTCGGGCATCTTCTCGTACGTGCTCGGTGATACGCTGGTCGTCGAGGACATCGAGACTGCCCGGGAGTATATGGGCGACTACCGGATGGTGACGCTATCGGGCGAACTGGTCGAAAAGAGCGGCGCGATGACCGGTGGCTCGACGAGCGGTTCGCGGTACTCGTTCACAAAGAGCGGCAAAGGACAGCTAGAGCGGGTCGCAGAGGAGATCAATCGACTGCAGGACGAGCGTGCCTCGCTCAAAGAGGACGTCCAGTCAGTCGAAGAGCGCCTCGACGATGCCCGGGATCGACAGACGAAAGCGGCCGATCAGGTCCGCTCGATCGAGACGAAGATCGAATCGACCGAGGCCGAAATCGAGGAGACGCGGGCCGAAATCGAGCGCAAGGAAGACCGTCTCGACGAACTCCGCGGCGAGCGGGAGTCCGTCGACGAGCGGATGACCGAGATCGAAAGCGGGATCGACGAGCAGGAGACCGAACTGGCCGAGATCGAGGCCGACATCGACGACCTGGAGACCGAGCTAGCGGATTCGCGGATCCCGGAACTGACCGCCGAGATCGAGGCGATCGAAGCCGACATCGACGACCTGGAGGATCAGCGAGACGACCTCGACGCCGACCTCAACGAGTACCAGCTAGAGAAAGGGTACACCGAAGACGCCATCGAGGAGCTTCAGGAGACCGTCGAGACGGCACAGAACCGCAAAGCCGAGTGCCAAGAGGACATCGCCGAGTACGAGGAGCGCATCGAGGACAAAGAGAGCGCGCTCGAAGCGAAGCGTCAGGAGGTCCTCGAACTCGAGGACGAACTCGCCGACCTCAAAGACGAACGCGAAGACCTCAAAGACGAACTCCGGGAAGCGAAGTCGGCGCGCGACGAGCGGGCCGACGACGTGACCCGCGTCGAGAGCAAGCTTTCGGAGAAACGCGAGGCCGCAGAACGCCTCGACTGGGAGATCGACGAACTCGAAGCGGCGGTCGGCGAGTACGACCCCGAGGATATCCCCGACCACGACGAAGTGACCGAGACTGTGGACCGACTCGAAGCCGAGATGGAGGCGCTGGAGCCAGTCAACATGCTGGCCATCGAGGAGTACGACGACGTGGAGGCCGCACTCGACGAACTACAGGATGGCAGGGAGACGCTGGTCGAGGAACGCGACGGGATCGAAGAGCGCATCGACTCCTACGAAGCCCAGAAGAAGGCGACCTTTATGGACGCCTACGAGGCAATCGACCGGGAGTTCCAGGACATCTTCAGTCGGCTCTCGAACGGCACCGGCACCCTCCATCTGGAGGACGAGACTGATCCGTTCGACGGCGGGATGACGATGAAGGCCGAACCGGCCGACAAGCCGATCCAGCGCCTCGACTCGATGTCGGGGGGCGAGAAGTCCCTGACCGCACTCGCCTTTATCTTCGCCATCCAGCGGTTCAACCCCGCACCGTTCTACGCGCTCGACGAAGTCGACGCCTTCCTCGACGCCGCGAACGCCGAGCGGGTCGGCGAGTTGGTCGACGAACTCGCAGGTGACGCGCAGTTTATCGTCGTCTCGCACCGCTCGGCCATGCTCGACCGCTCCGAACGCGCCATCGGTGTCACGATGCAGGACGACAACGTCAGCGCGGTCACCGGAATCCAACTCGGCGAGCTAGATGGTGACACCGAGGTGAGTGCGGATGACTGAGGAGGACATCCCGCTGGACATCACCGGTCACGACTCGGGGGCGGGCGAGTCCGGTCCGCCGGAGGCGCTGACTGGCGACGAGAGTGACGAGGAGGTCGAACCGGTCGAACTGCTCGTCGGGATGGCAGAGGACGGCGAGATAGATCCGTGGGATATCGACATCGTCGCGGTCACCGACAAGTATCTCGACCGACTCGACCAAGCGGATCTGCGAACCTCGGGCCGGGCGCTCTTTTACGCGAGCGTACTACTCCGGATGAAGGGCGACCGACTGCTGGACGGCCCGCAGGAAGACGACCCAGAGCCCGAGCCCTGGGAGACGGCGTTCGAGGAAGCCCCCGCCGAGGAGTCCGGCGCGGTCGACCCGGTCGCGGGACTGGAAGCCGAGATGGAGCGTCGACTCGACCGGAAGAGCGCGCGTGGTAACCCCGAGACGCTGGACGAACTGGTTCGAGAACTCCGGGAAGCCGAGCGGGATTCGTGGTGGAAAGAGTCCCGCGAGTACGACACCAGCGGTTCCCCACAGGGGTTCCAGCGCGGTACCCAGACGCTCGATTACCACTCCGGCGACGACTTCCGCGCCGACGAGGAGCCGACGGAGGCCGACGTGACAAGCAACACCCACGGCGAGGACATCGAGACGGTCATCGAGGACGTCCACGGCGTCCTGCGCGAGCAGTACGAGGCGGGCCGTGCCGAGGTGCTCTACGCCGAGATTGCGACGGCTGGCGGGAGCCGCGTGATGACGTATCTCTCACTACTGTTCCTGGCGAACCGCGGACACGTCCGACTACAGCAGGACGAACTCTTCGGGGATCTGTGGGTGAGAGATCCGAACGCGGCGCGGGGAAGCGAAGAAGCGGTGGCGGACTGAGACTCAGGCCAGTCGCCAGCGGTCCTCCCCCCCGTCAGCCGTTCCGGCGTGTTCGATCTCGTCCCGGCGCTCCATCTCGGTGAGGACCTCGTCGAGGCGTCCGGGCTGGGCGATCTCCATTTCGATCCGATCCACCCCGTGGTACGCAGCGAGGTAGTGGCGTAGTGCATCCTCGTCGAAGGTCTCCTGATCGGCTTTCTCCATGACGCCAGTGAGCAGATCGATCATGTCCTCGATGAAGTTCCACGGGTAGACGACCCACGCCCATTCTTCGAGTTGCTCGCCGACGAAGTCCGGCTGGAACTCGCTGGTGCCCAGTAGCTGAAGCGTCGCCGTGCGGACCTCGCCGGGGTTGCGCTCGGTGACGTACTCCTCGGCGCGCATGATCGAGCCGCCGGTGTCGGCGATGTCGTCGATGATCAACACGTCCTTGCCCTCGACACTGCCCTCGGGCATCGGATAGCGGACCTGCGGCTCGTCGGCTTTCTCTCCGGTGCCGACGTAATGTTCCATCTTCAGACTGGCGAGGTCGTCAAGCCCGAGGAAGTCACAGAGACATCGGCCGGCGAACCAGCCACCGCGGGCCAGCGCGACAACCACGTCCGGTTCGAACTCCGCGGCCTTGATGTCCTCGCTGACCTCGCGACAGAGGCTGTAGATGTACTCCCAGTCCGTTATCGTGCAGTTGAACTCGTCCGGAAGATCGGACATCGGTATCACCTGAACGGTCTCGGCGCAGTATCTAAAGCGATTGGGTTTGGTGCGACTGCCTCGGCCGGCCGATTTCGTGGCGTCACCACTAATGCAGTGCCCACCATGGGTGCTGATATGAACGACGAGGAGACGGTCGAACTCAGTCTGGTCGACGCGTTCACCCGGGAGCCACTCGCCGGCAACGCCGCCGGCGTCGTCAGGGCGGCCGACGACCTGGGCGACGAGCAGATGCAGTCAATCGCCCGCGAGCTATCGGTGAGTGAGACGGCGTTCGTTCTCGAGAGCGCCGACGCCGACCGCGCGATCCGCTATTTTACGCCCCAGCAGGAGGTCGACCTCTGCGGGCACGCGACGGTTGCGTCGCACGCACGACTGGTCGAGACCGGCGTGATCGATCCGGGCACTCACTCGCTCGCGACGAACGTGGGCGTCATCGACGTCGAGGTGACCGAAGACGGCGTCGTCTGGATGGGCGGCGACTCTCCGACGGTCCAACCCGTCGACGTCGGCTACGATCGGCTGTCCGACGCGCTGGGTATCGACGAAATCGCGCTTTCGGAACCCGGCGTCGAGCTACCGGTCGCGGTCGCCTCGACGGGTGAACCGTTCCTGATCGTCCCAGTCACGTATCTGCAGGCATTGCTGAACGCCGATCCGGATGACGACGCCATCGATGCGATCTGCGAGGAGGTCGGGGCGACCGGTATCTATGCGTTCACGTTCGACGCGCTGGATCCCGATTCGACGTTACATGGCCGGGCGTTCGCGTCGCCGGTCGGCATCTCCGAGGATCCCGTGACCGGGACGGCGAGCGCCGCCGCCGGTGCGTATCTCCGACAGATGAACGCGTTCGGGGGCGAACTCCCCGAGGAAATGCTGTTCGAGCAAGGCCACGTGATGGACCGACCGGGAACGGTTCGGGTCCGTGTCGGCGACGGCATCTCGGTCGGCGGGCGGGCGGTCACCGCCCTCGAAGGGAGAATAGCAGTACCGTCGATCGAGGACGACGAGATTCTGCAGGCCTGAGCAGTTCGTCCGGCCGTTCGCGTCCCCGCTCTCTGACTACCGGTCGCCAGTCGCCGGGTCGGGTTCAGTGTCCGGCATATCGGACGGATCGCCGTCTCCGGGGCGCTGGCTTCCTGTCGCAGATCCGGCTCTTCCGTCGATCTGATCGCTGGTCAGCGAGTCGGCGTGGTCCTCGATACCGAGGCGGTCGATCTGCTGGCGGGTCGTCTCGACATCCGTGTGGATGTCCGAGAGCCGATCGTCGAGTACTTCCAGGATTTCGCTTTTGACCGTCTGCGTGTCGAAGCGGTCCGCCATCTCGTTCTCGGTTGCCTCAGTGAGGGTCATGTAGAACGCGGCGGTCTTCCCGACCTGCCAGACGACGAACCCGAGAAGAATCAACGCAGTGCCAACTACGAGACCTGTCACGTCCACCGTTGCATTGCCGGCGGTTCCCGGAAGCTGATTCAGTACGATATCGACGAACCCGTACCAGACGCCGACGGCCGCGAGTGCCGTCCCGAGGAGGAACGATACCAGCGCGATACCACGGTAGTAGATGGTCCACCGCAACGCTTCTGTCAGTTGCATTGGCGGACACCAGTGCCCCAACTGATATAAATATTGGTCGGGAGAGGTACTCGTATGTGAGTCATATTCTTAACTATTAATCCGGTAGGTTCTTTAGTTGCGTCGTAAACTGTTCCAATACAGATGCCAGTACACTGGCTGGAAGAAATCGGATCGGACGACATCGAAGACGTCGGGGGAAAGGGCGCGTCCCTCGGGGAACTGACGAACGCTGGACTGCCCGTTCCACCCGGGTTCGTCGTCAGCGCTGGCACCTACCGCTCTTTTATCGAACGTGCCGGTATCGACGAGGAACTGTTCGACACCGTCGACGTCGACGTGGAGGATTCCAGCGCGCTGGCGGCGGCCGCCGAGCGTGCGCAGACCCTGGTCGTCGAGAGCGATTTCTCCGAGGACGTTCGCTCGGAGATACTCGACGCCTACCGGTCGATCAGCACGGATGACGCGGGCGGGGAGCCGTTCGTTGCGGTCCGGTCGAGTGCCACCGCTGAAGACCTACCGGACGCGAGTTTCGCTGGCCAGCAGGAGACCTTCCTCAACGTCCGCGAGGAGCGTCTCCTCGAACGGATCCGTGAGTGCTGGGCCTCGCTGTTCACGCAGCGGGCGATCTACTACCGGCAGAAACAGGGGTTCGATCACAGCGCGGTCAACATCGCCGTCGTCGTCCAGCGGATGGTCGACGCGGATCGAAGCGGGGTACTGTTCACCAGTCACCCGTCGACTGGAGATCAGCGGATGATTATCGAGGCCGCGTGGGGACTAGGCGAGGCGGTGGTCTCCGGCGCAGTCTCCCCGGACAACTACGTGGTCGACCGATCCGAGGGCGAGATTCTCACGGCGACCGTTACCGACAAGACGGTGATGCAGGTCAAGGATCCGGAGACCGGGGAGACCGTCGAGAAGTCGGTCCCCGACGAACGCCGCGAGCAGCGCGTCCTCTCGGAAGCGGAGATACGGGAACTGGTTGCTCTCGGCGAGCGCGTCGAAAAGCATTACGAGACCCCACAGGACGTCGAATGGGCAATCGTCGATGACGAGGTGTATATGCTCCAGTCCCGGCCGATCACGACAATCGACACCGGGAGTGGCGACGCGTTCGGGACTCCGGAGTCACCGGCCGAGGAGCTTTCGGGCGGTGCGACCGCCGAAGGGAACGTGACCGATGGTAGCGGTGCCGTCGCCGAGGGTGAAGCCAGCGGCGGTGCCGGTGACGACGTACTCGTCGGCGGACTGGGCGCGAGTCCGGGTACGGTCTCGGGGGCCGTTCGGATCGTCGACAAACTCGACGAACTCGACAAGGTCCGGGAAGGGGACGTGATCGTCACCGAGATGACGACGCCGGATATGGTCCCGGCTATGAAACGGGCATCCGGAATCGTGACGGACGAGGGCGGGATGACGAGTCACGCCGCGATCATCTCGCGCGAACTGGGCGTTCCAGCGGTCGTCGGGACACAGAGCGCAACGACTCGTCTCGACGACGGGCAGGTCATCACGCTCGATGGCAAGCGAGGAACGGTGACAAGTGGGGCCTCTACGACCAGTTCGGAACCCGAGACCACCCCCGCCCCGACACCGTCGGCCGCCAAACCGATGACCGCAACGGAGGTGAAGGTCAACGTCTCGATTCCTGATGCCGCGGAGCGTGCCGCTGCGTCGGGCGCGGACGGCGTCGGACTGCTGCGGATCGAGCACATGGTGCTGTCGCTGGACAAGACGCCCGAGCGATACGTCCAGGATCACGGTGCCGATGCATACGTCGACGAACTGATCGACGGGATCAGGACGGTCGCCGACGAGTTCTATCCCCGTTCCGTCCGCGTTCGGACACTCGACGCGCCGACCGACGAATTCCGCGAACTCCAGGGGGGTGGCGACGAGCCTGAAGAACACAATCCGATGCTTGGCTACCGCGGGATCAGACGAAGTCTCGACCGGCCGGAGGTGTTCCGTCACGAACTCGATGCCGTCCGCCGCCTGTTCGAGATGGGCTACGACAACATCGAGCTGATGTTCCCGCTCGTCAACGACGCCGAGGATGCCCGCCGCGCTCGCGAGCAGATGGTGGAGGCAGGGATCGATCCGGACAAACGCGATTGGGGCGTAATGATCGAGACGCCTGCGAGCGCGCTGAGCGTCGGGGAGATGGCCGAAACCGGGATCGACTTCGTCTCGTTCGGGACGAACGATCTCACCCAGTACACCCTCGCCGTCGACCGGAACAACGGTGCTGTCGCGGACCGCTTCGACGAACTGCACCCCGCCGTCCTCGAACTGATCTCCTCGACGATCGAGACCTGTCGCGACCGAGGGATCGAGACGAGCATCTGCGGGCAGGCCGCCTCGAAGCCGGATATGGTCGAGTTCCTCGTCGAGGAAGGTATCTCCTCGCTCAGCGCGAATATCGACGCCGTCCGGGACGTCCAGCGCGAAGTGAAGCGAGTCGAACAGCGTCTGCTACTCGATTCGATCCGGTAGCCGGCGCTCCAACTCGGACGGCCTCGAAACTGTACGTTTATGACCGTCGGGGCGAAACACGGCGGTCATGAGCGACGCGGACTTGCGGAGGAGAGTTCGGTGAACGACGAGGCGACGGTGTTCGTCCCGGGACATATCACTGGATTCTTTACGATATCCGAGGACGACGACCCGACGAAAGCCGGGTCGCAAGGGGCCGGACTGGCGCTCTCGGACGGCGTAACGGTCACCGTCCGAGCGGCCGACGAGCGTGCTATCTACCTCGACGACACCAGTATCGAAGTGGAGGCAGTCGACCGCGTGCTCGACGCGCTGGCTGCCGACGTGCTCGTCGACGCGGAGAGCGACCTGCCGCTCGGGGCCGGGTTCGGGGTATCGGGAGCGCTCGCGCTCGGAGCGGCGCTGGCGACTAACCAGGTGCTGGATCGGGGGCTCTCGGAGAACGAACTGATAACGATCGCACACGGCGCAGAAGTGCAAGCGGGAACCGGCCTCGGCGACGTGGTTGCCCAGGCAAAGGGGGGGATCCCAATCAGGCTGGAACCGGGTGGGCCACAGCACAACGTGCTCGATGCTGTACCTTCGCGCGTGCGCGTCGAGTACATCCATCTCGACGAACTCTCGACCGAGTCGGTGCTCGAAGAGAGCGGCGAACTCCTCAACGACGCGGGCGAGAAAGCGCTCTCGCTGCTCGTCCGGGAGCCGACACTGTCGAGTTTCATCTACGCCTCTCGCGGGTTCGCAAGGGAGGCAGAACTGTTGACTCCCCGGGTCGGGGAGGTTATCGACGACGTCAGCGCGGCCGACGGACAGGCCTCGATGGCGATGCTCGGCGAGACGGTGTTCGCGCTCGGAACGGGCCTTTCGGACGCTGGCTACGAACCAGAGCACTGCAACACGTATCCTGCCGGTGCAGTTTTCAAATGAGAGAACCGGCGGTCTGTCTGTACCCTAACCTGCTTTTCAACCCTCTTAATCCCGACATAGTTTCTTTTCTCATCCGCGTGCATATAATGGGTAAATTGACTGATCTATCAGTAGAAAATCATTGGCAGCGGTCGCACAGCAATGTTTAAGAGCCGTATTATCAGAGTACTGTCATTTTTGTTGCAGTTATCATTATTAATAATTGCCGGAAGGTTTTTTGATTGATCCAGTAAAGGGTGTAGCGAATGGCAATTGATGATGCCGACCAGTCGGGGTCAAGTGGATTCGAGTCCGCCGATGAGTCGGCCACTCCCGACGAAGACGATTCTTCGTCTTCGGACCCGACCCGGGTCGGGGAGTACACGTGGGCCGATTTTATGGAGGAGTTCGGGTATGGCGACGAGGTCGATGCTCTCTATCCGGATCCGCCCGAAGAACAACTGGGATTGGACAGCGGGCAGGACGGAGAGGAGGTCGAACCACCCAAGCCCTCCGGTGACGACTGGCAGAACACATCTCTAGATCCGTCGACATATCTGGGTTTCCACCCCGACGGATTTGCCGAGGTCGTCAGCGATTACGCCGCACCGTGGGGGAAAGACTGGGACAGAACGCTCTGGGAGTATATCGATCCGGTCCAGACTGCGGTAGTCAAAGACGAGTACGAGTGGGAACATTTCAAACAGGAGTTCTACTACGAGGGGCGCGGGACCGACGTCGAAGCCCCAGAGGATTCGAACGGCGAGCCGATTCCATGGGAACCGGCCGAGTATCTGGGGTTCGAGCCTGAGACTGTCGAAGGCAGATTGCACGCGGCAGGGGACCGAGCGGAGATACTCTCCGACCTCGTCGACGAGCGGACGGTCAATATCCGCGACGAAGTCGACGAGGACGACTTCTTCACGACTAGCGAGGGCCACACTGCGGTCGTCAATCGGTACGATCTGGAAAAGTCGGTGCCGATGGCGAAGAAACTCCACTTCCGGGAGGAAAACCGGTACTGGGTGAACAAACCCTACGCCTTCGTCATCCTCTTTCACTCCGAAAAGGAAAACGAAAAGAAATACTACCTGATCGAACCGCACCAGAACGAGATAGAGGAGAACCTGCGCGAGTTCCTGACGGGAAAACTCAGAACGGCGATCAAGTACGCCGACGACGAAATCGCGACCGCTGGCGACGAGGAAATGCGAAAAGGCGTGCTCGACAGAGAGACGAAACGCCTGCTCAGACGGTACGATCTCTTTAGCGCTACCGATGGGCAGGAAAGCGGGATCGTCGACGAACTCAAGAAACTGATGGGACAGGACGTCGAGGAGCCAGAGGACGACGGCGCACTCGATGGGATCAAAGCGCGTCCGGAGCCGTCAGTCCTCGGCGACGATCCCGAGTCGCTAACGGAGTACCAGGTCGAGAAACTACTCTACCTGCTGAAGCGGGATTTCATCGGCTACGAGCGGATCGACGGGATCAAACACGACATCAACGTCGAGGACATCTCCTGTGACGGCTACAACTCCCCCGTCTTCGTGTATCATACCGACTACGAACAGATCATCTCGAACGTCTACCACGGGAAAGAAGAACTCGACGACTTCGTCGTCAAGCTTGCCCAGCGCTCCGGGAAGGGGATCAGTAAACGGCGGCCACAGGTCGACGCCACGCTGCCGGACGGTTCGCGCTCACAGCTAACGCTCGGCCGTGAAGTGTCCGACCACGGGACGAACTACACGATCCGGCAGTTCAAAGACGTCCCCTTTACCCCGATCGATCTGATCAACTGGAACACGTTCAGCCTCGACGAGATGGCGTTCCTCTGGCTCTGCATCGAGAACCACAAGAGCCTGATCTTCGCCGGCGGTACGGCGTCCGGGAAGACGACAAGCCTGAACGCCGTCTCGCTGTTCATCCCATCGAACAGCAAGATCGTCTCCATCGAGGACACGCGGGAGGTCGAGTTGCCACAGCGAAACTGGATCGCCAGCATCACTCGACCCTCCTTCTCCGACGACGACGAGGGGGACGTGGACGAGTTCGATCTGCTGGAGGCCGCACTGCGACAGCGCCCCGACTACATCGTCATGGGCGAGATCCGTGGCGAGGAGGGTCGAACCCTGTTCCAGGTCATGTCGACCGGTCACACGACCTATACCACCTTCCACGCCGACAGCGTCGGCGAGGTGCTCAAGCGATTTACGACTGACCCGATCAACGTCTCGAAGACGATGTTCACGGCGCTGGATCTGGTCTCGATCCAGACCCAGACGCGGGTGCAGGGCCACAAGGTCCGCCGGAACAAAGAGTTGACCGAGGTCAACCACTACGACGCCGAGAACGACGAGATCAACGTTCAGGACGTCTACCAGTGGCAGGCAGAGACCGACGAGTTCCTCAAGATGGGCGAGTCGAACACCCTCGAAGAGATCAAGTTCGACCGAGGGTGGGGACAGGAACGACTCGACCGTGAACTCCAGGAGCGACGGACGATCCTTGCGTACCTGATCCAAAACGACCTCAGCGAGTACAGCAAGGTCGCGGCGACGATTCAGGCGTACATCAACGATCCGGATACGATCCTGACGCTGATCGCGAACGGCCAACTGGAGGACAGCCTCGAGGACCTCCGCGAGATGGAGAGCGTTCTAATCGACGTCGATCCGGAGAAGGAAGCGCTGGTCCCACGACCGACCGCCAACGAGGAGGGAATGAACGAGGCGACGGATATCCTCGAACGCGCACAGGAGTCGATCTTCGAGGAGTACCGCGGCGAGACGCCGAGTGGCCTCTCCGGTGCGTTCGAGGCGGACTCCGAAGCGGACGAGGCCGAGGACGACGAGGAGGATACCGACGAGTTCTCGTTCGATGCGTCGGAGGACGACGCGTTCGGCGTCGACGAGGAGAACTTCTCGTTCGGGACGGAGGAGGTCGACGACCCCGACTGGCTCTCCGGAGACGACGGGTTATTCTTCGGCGGCGACGGCGACGAGTCGACGGCCGAAGCGAGCGCGGAACCGGGCGAGTCGGAAGCCGTCGCTACAGGTGCCCGCGACGCCATCGAGAACCTCTCGACGGAGTCAACGGATGCGGCGGACACAGTAGAGACGCCGGCCTCGCAAGGTGGATCCGACCTACCGGCTACCGTGTCGAACGATTCGGCCGGGGGCGAGGAAGCCACTACCGCCGAGCCGGCAGAGACGGGACCGTCCGGCGCGGAGTCACCGGAGCCAGACCCTGCCCCTGAGACACCTGCCGATACCGAGGGGGAGGTCGATGACGAGACGAGCGGCGAGGAGACTGATGATGCACCGGGTGACACTGATTCGATCCAGACCGCCGATGCCGCCGACGGGACAGTTCCGGACGGCGAGAACGAGACGCCGGCAAGCCCGACGTGGGACGACGAAAGCACGGAGTCGTTCGAGGGCACCGACGAGACGGACAGTCCGGCTACCGACACCGGCAGCGTCTTCGGCGAGACGACCGACGACGGCGGCGTATTCAGTGATAGCGACGACGATGGAGACGATGGGTCCCTGTTCGACGACCGGGACGAAGGGATGTTCGGCGAGGCCGAACCGGAGAGCGAGTCCGACTCCGAACGGGCGTCGAACGCTGAGACCGACTCGGCGGGCGCGACTGAGGCGGACAGTCCGGACGACGGAGACGCGTCTTCGCCTGACGAGCCGGAGATAACGATCGAAGTGCCGGACGAAGAGGAACTCTCGAGCACGGAGACCGACGACGACGGTGACACTGAAACGGTCAATACGTCTGCACCGGAGCCTCCAGAGACGCCCGAGACGGACCATCCGGAGCGTCCTGACGACGACCCGTCGACGGGGTCGGAAGCGGACGAGTCCACTGATCCGGACTCCCACTCTGACGATGCCGATGACAGCGGTGACGAGACTGTCTTCGACGAAATCGATAGCGACGAGGACGGCAGCGCCCTCACTGAAATAGACGAAGAGGATGACGACGACGGTGGGATCGTCGACGAGCGGATAGAAGGGTTCGAGTACGTCGACTTCGGGCCCGAGGACGGTGAGGACTGATGAGCCTCGACACGACTGGTGGGCCGAGCGGTGGCGGCGGGTTCGGTTCCGGCGACGGTCTCGGCGACGCGTTTTATCCGCTGTACGAGCGATTGTTTGCGGACGATAGCGATTTCGTCGCCGACGTCGAGCAGAAACTGGCCGAGGCGCGGATGCCCGCGACCGTCGAGATGTATATCTCCCGGGCGCTCGCGATCGGCGTGATCAGCGGCGTCATTCTGTGGGCACTCGGAACGTTGCTCGGCTACTCGCTGGTCGCGATGGGGCTGTTCGGCCAGGAACCGCTTCTGGGGATCCCGATCTCGAACGATGCATTGCTGGAGCTAGTTGTCAGCCTTCGCATCCCGCTGGTCATCGCCGTTACGGGGCTGGTGTTCGGAACGGTCGGCTTTGCGGTCGGTTTCGGTGCGCTCGTCGCGGTACCGTACTCTCGCTCGTCGGCACGGAAACGCGAGATCAACATGCTGTTGCCCGACGCGGTCTCGTTCATGTACGCGCTCTCGGTCGGGGGGCTCAATCAACTGGAGATCCTGCAGGCAATGGCGAACGCCGAGGACACCTACGGCGAAGTCGCCCGCGAGTTTCAGAGCCTCGTCCAGGAGACTGAGTACTTCGATACCGACTACCGGACGGCGATCCGCAACCAGGCGATGACGTCGCCGAGCAGTGAGTTGAGCCAGTTCATGACGGATATGCTGTCGATCGTCAACAGCGGCGGTGACATGCAGAGTTTCCTCAACGACAAGAAGGAAAAGCACATGCGGACCGCGAAACAGCAACAGGAGATGACCCTCGAAACGCTGGAACTGTTCGGGGAGATGTACATGACCCTGTCGCTGTTCCCCCTCTTGCTCATCATTATCCTCGTCATCATGGAGATGATGGGCCAGGATCAGACGACGATGCTGTACGGGACCGTCTACGCGCTGGTTCCGCTGACCGGCCTCGGTTTCCTCGTCCTGATCTCGACGGTCAAGGAGGACGACCCCGGAGACGGCTATCTCAATCCTGAAGGATCGAGTCAGTGGGTGAAGGTCGACACTGATACCGGTCTCCTCAATCTCGGCCTCGTCGAGGAGTATACCGGCGATTTCGGCGTGTTCGACCGGATGAAAGACCGGGAGGGAACCTACGAGACGCTCAAGATAATCCGTCGGCCACACATCTTCTTCAGAGATAACCCCCTGATGACGCTCGTACTGACTGTCCCTGTCGGACTCGTCGTTATCGTCACGGCGCTTGCCTCCGGTTCGGTTCCGACGTCGTGGGGCGGATTACAGGAGAACGCGATCTGGGGGACGTTCGTCTACGTCTACCTCCCCCTGTACATCGTGCTGTTGCCGCTGACGGTCTTCTACGAGTGGAACACCAGACACCGCAAGAAGGTCCTGAGTGATATGTCCGACAGCCTCCGGAAGCTTTCGAGCGCAAACGACACCGGCATGACGCTGCTGGAGTCGTTCAGCACGGTTTCGGACACCTCCTCGGGGAAGCTTTCGACGGAGTTCGAGACGATGTACGCGAAGGTCAACTACGGGATGAGCCTTCGCGACGCACTGGTGGAGTTCAACAACAAGTACCACATGCCCCGGATGGCACGGACGATCAAACTCATCAGCAAAGCCCAGGAGGCATCCAGCCAGATCACGGACGTCCTGACGACTGCTGCGCAGGCGAGCGAGAATCAGGACGACATCGAGCGCGAGCGCAAGTCCCGGACCCTGATGCAGGTCGTCATCATCATCATGACGTATCTGACGCTGCTGGCCGTGATGGCCATCCTCCAGACGCAGTTCCTCGACGTGATGGCTGGACTAACCGAGGGGGCGGCCGAGTCCAGCGGAGAACTCCAGGGGGGCGGTGGCGGACCGGAAGCGCTCGGATCTGATCTCGACACCCAGCTAATGTCGATGCTGTTCCTCCACGCCGTAACGATGCAGGCGGTCCTCTCGGGGATGATCAGCGGTTACATCCGCGACGCGGAGATCCTCAGCGGGATGAAGTTCGTCATCGTCCTCATGACTATCGCACTGGTAACCTGGATGATCATCGGCTAACATGGAGCGTAACAGCATCTCCGTTGGCGGTCTCTGGACCGATGAGCGCGCCCAAACGGCTCAGGACTTTGCCATCGGTATCAGCATCTTCCTGCTCGTCGTCGGCGCAGTCTTTGTGTACTTTCCGACGCTGTTCACTCCCTACGGACAGGCGATCCAGGGCGAAGACACGAGCGCGCAGGCCGAGCGCGTCGGGATGTTGATCGTCGACGGTGGGGACGAGCGGAACATGATGACAGAGGTAGATATCGATCGATGGTTCGAGGACGACGATCCGGAGGTACTGCAGGCGGAGGCCGGGCTGGCGTCGACATCACAGGTCAACGTGACGATTACGCCGTTGTCGCCTGACGAAACCGATCCGATTGAACTGCAAGATCACGGCGACGCGGTAGTCGGTCACGAGTACCGTGGGCAGGACTCATCGTCGGTCTCGCGTATCGTACAGATCGACGATGGTGAAATCGACGCTGCTGACCAGGGCGACGTGGCGTATCGACTCACAGTGAGGGTATGGTAATCATGTCTGACAAACGCGGCCAGGCGTTCACGCTCGAAGGCGTCATCGGCGCGATGATCCTGCTAACTGCCGTCCTCTTCGCGCTGAACTCCGCTGTCTTGCTCCCGTCGACCGGCGAAACCGGGAATCAGGCACAGATCGAACAGGAGGCCAAAGACGTCATGCAGATCGCCGCCGACGAGGGGCACCTTACTCAGATGGCGCGGTGCTACAATACGACCGAAGAAGAGTGGTTTGGCCAGGAAGGGACCGCGACGGCACCGCCCAATGATACGGAACTCCAGACACTCCTCGATGACACGTTCGGAGACCGGGACCGGTCGTACAATCTCGAGATCAAGTACGCTACCGATACCAGCACGGAACGAGTCACCTACCAGGGTGCGTCGACGCGTAACGGCGTGACAGTGAGCCGAACAGTAACGCTGTACGAAGACGAGCCGCTCCTTCGCGAGAGCGGGAGCGGCACCTCCTGCGCCGACCCTGAAGAGGAACTCAACACGTTATCCGACGATGGAGACAACTACCCCGTTACGCGAGGTGCTACCAGCAACGATTACATATACAACGTCGTCGAGGTGCGACTGACGATCCGATAATCATGACTGGAACCACACGCGACGACCGCGGCCAGTTGATCCTTGTTGGAGCCGTCGCTCTCTCACTAGTGCTGATCGGTATTGTCGTCGTCTTTTCGACGACGCTTTTTACCGCAAACATGGCGGCGAGTTCGACGAATGCAGGCATTTCGGATGGGTCGGCGGTCGAGTCAGACGTTAACCGGACGGTCGCCAGCCTCGCCCAGCGGGCCAACAACGACTCTGCCAACGGCAATTACAGCGAGCGTACGACCGCGTTCCATAACTCGATCAAAGAGTATGATCGACTGATCGCCGAGCGATACGGCGACTCGGGACCAACTATCGTCTCGATCCCACCCGATGAGGTTAGCACCACAAAGTCCAGCGATAAGATCGATACGGTCCAAGTGACAGTGATATACGAGACGCGCTCGGTGACGAAAGAACGAACTATCGAGGTGACCGTCTGATGAGCCGAAAACGATCACTTCCGGCCGACCGCCGCGCCGTCTCGGTGACGATCACGCACGTCCTCACGATTGCGATCACGACGATCCTGATCTCCGGGCTGTTGATCGGGACGGGGACGCTACTGGACAACCAGAAGGACCGGGCGACCTACGACGAGAAGTCGACGATCGGCGATCGGCTGGCAACAGAGATTACGGCCGTCGATCAGGCCGCTCAGCGCGCGGACGGTGATCCGGACCCTGCTACAGTGACAGTGCAAACCGAGCATCCGCGACGGCTCTCAGGGGGACAGTACTTCGTCACTCTGTACGACGACGATGCAGGCGAGTGCGATACGTGGGATCCAGACCAGTGTCTCGTGATCGAATCCGGGCAAACGGACAATGTCGAAGTACCCCTGACCGTCGAGACGGATATCGATACCTCGACGACCGTGCAGGGCGGCGATATCTGGATCCACTACAACGGGAGCAAGATTACCATCTCACAGGAGCGGCCATAATGATCGGACCAGAGCGGACCAGCGACGAGACGACCTCGGCCCGTGACCGCGCAGTCAGCGACTTGCTGGCGTTCGTGCTCGTCTTCGGCGTCATCATCACGTCGGTCGGCGTCGTCTACGTCTTCGGTATCGGCGCACTCGGCGACGCCCAGGCGGCACAGCAGGACCAGAACGCAGTCCATGCCTTCGAGTCGATGGGAGCGTCGTTCAACGACCTCCAGACGAACCGCGGGCAGGAGCGACTGAGCGAGTTGAATCCGCGCGGTGCGCGGATGAGTATTGACGAGGACGCACCAGAGCTAACGATCAATGGAATCGATGAAAACGTCGACCAGCCAGTCGGCGCGATGCACTACGACAACGACAATACGCGGATCTCCTACGAACTGGGCGCGGTGTTCCGCTCCGACGACGAGAACAGCGTGATGATTCGCGAACCCGAGTTTGTCTGCCGGGATGCCAGTGGCGAGACTCGCGCGATAGTCTCGTTCGTCGACATCAAGCGTGATGGCCCCGTAGCCATCGGCAGCGACAGCACGATGCAGATCGGTGCGATTCAGAACGGTCAGCAGGCGTATACGCACGATAGTGACGAAAACATCGAGCTCACGATCAGGGATTCCTCGCACGCGGATGCGTGGGCACGATACTTCGACGAATCCGGCTGGTCGGTGACCGATCCGGACACTATCGACACAGGTGACGACTTTACTGCAACCTGTGCCGTGGGCTCGGACAACAGCGTCGTCGTCCGCAGCACCGACGTCGAACTGAGTCTGGAACGCAGCGAGAGTTAAAACGAGTCGTCGATCAGACCGCTTTTTCCGCTTCCGCCTGCACGAGGTAGGCTCTGTCGTCGCTGTACTGGCTGACCTCCTCCAGCGCGGCTTCGGTGCCGATCTGGTTGAGTGCCCACGCCGCGCTGGCGCGGACGGTGTCGGAGTCGTCCTCCGCGAGGACGTCTGCGAGCGGGTCGATAGCGCGGGTGTCGCCGATCAGGCCGAGTGCGCGTGCGCCGCGACTGCGGAGTTCCTCGTTGTCCGAGTCCAGTTTCTGTGCGACGCCCTGGGTGGCTTCTTGAGAGCCGATCTCGCCGAGGGCCTTGATGACGACCTTCTGGAGTCCCGGGTTCCCGTCGCCCTCGATGTATTCGAGGAGCATCTCCACCGGTTCCTCGGAGCCGATCTTGCCGAGAATACGAATGGCGTCCTGGTCGCGCTTCTGGGCGCGCTCCATCATCGGCTCGACGGCTTCCTCGCGGGCCATCCGTTCGAGGGCTTCGAGACAGTGCTCTTCCATGAAGTCGGAGTCGAGCATGTCAAGCGCGATCAGGATCTTGTCGACGTCGCCGCGTTTCTCGAAGACCTTCAGCGCGTGCCACTCCGGCGGGAAGTCCTTGCGGTGGTCCAGCACGTCGTAGAAGCCGTGGTGATCGAGCTTCTCCCGGACGGAGAGATCGTCCCACGTCTCGGCCGCGTCGAGGTCGTCGACGAGCTGTTCGGCGGCGTCGAGTAACGTTCCGATGGCCTCTGCGTCGTCGTCCGCGTCGAGGCCTGCTGCTTCGATCGTCTCGGCGGCGTCTTCAAGCGTCGCGACGAAGTCCTCGATCTCCGGGTCTGCGGCGAGTTCGACCGAGGAATCGAGTTCGTCGTTGACGCTGCCGACGAAGGTTTCGATGGCCGTCGCGACCCCGTCCAGGCCGGTTTCGGTCCACTCGGCGGTCTCGATCTCGTCGATCGCGACCTCTATCTCCTCGACGACATCCTCGTCGTACGGACCGCGTGCTTCTTCGAGTTGTTCTTCGAGGTCTTTTTTCTCGTCTTCGATCTCCTCCTCGGGCGGATCCTCGTCCTCGTCGTCCGGATCCGGGAGATCGGCGGCTTCCAGATCCGTTTCGAGTGCGTTCAACTCGCTCTCGACCTCGTCGAGATCGATCTCGGTTTCGGCCTCGTCAAGCTGTGATTCGATCGCCGAGAGCCGTTCCCGGAGCGCGTCGATCGTAAGCTCTGCCTCGCCGTCGTCGCCGTTATCGTCGTCACTCATGTAGACCCTCCATGCCCTGCCCGCTACGCCGGAGCGTGACCGGACTCATATAGTCTTATCTCTTACCGTACGCCTCCTAAGCGTTTCCTTTCGTGCTCAGCGACGGAACACCATCACGCCAGTAAAACCGCGGACCGAGAAGCATGTATGCGAATGCGAGCGAAAGCAGCGCGTACGGGAAGGTTCGCCCGGCCCACGTCGGGATCAGGATCGCAAGCGCGTGCGTAACGCCCATGATGAACGCGTCTCTGGCGAGCAGATCCGGGTACTCGACCGGAGCGACCATGAGATAACAGAACAGTGCCGTCGCGCCGAGCAGGTAGTACGGATCGGCAACGCCCGCCAGGATTCCCGCACCGATGACCGTCGCCGCGAGCGTAGTCTGGATCCCTTCCGTGTACGAGTCCCGCGTGTCGTAGGCGGTGTACATGCCGAGGCGGAGGACCGCCATCGCCACGAACAGGGCGGGAATCCCCAGTACGAGTGCGGACTCCACGGTCAGCGCCGGCACCGTAACCCCCAGACCGTCCCGCGCGACGACGAAGACGATGACTGCGGGCGCGATGGCGAACGATGCCACATCTGCGAGCGAGTCGAGATACGGACCGGCGGGCGAACCGCCGTACTTGCGGGCGACGACGCCGTCCAGACCGTCGGCGATTGCCGCCAACAGCAGTAGCCTGGCCGCGGCCAGCGGATCCGCAAACGCCACTATTACGGTCAGAAAGCCCAGGCCGGCGTTCGATATCGTCACTGCGTCGGCAAGGCTCATCCGACCGACGAACCGTGGCTGCATATGCCCGTGGAATGCCCACGCGAGACTTACGTCTTTACATTCGACTCGTACAGTCGCGTGGGACGTTCCAACTGCGAACCGTTCGCTTGCGGATCGCGGCACCTATATTCGTGAAGTCCTGACACGCATCTATGGATCGTCGCACGTATCTCGCCACCCTGGGCGGTGCCACTGTCGCCGGGTTGGCCGGCTGTACGGTCTTCGGCGAGCAGGAGTACGACGTCGGGATGACCGCGAACGCGTTCAAGCCAGACGAGTACGAGGTGTCCGTCGGCGAGACCGTCGTGTGGCGAAATACGAGTTCGCGAAGTCACACCGTCACCGCCTACGAGAATGCGATCCCCGAGGATGCCGAGTACTTCGCCTCGGGCGGGTACGAGAGCGAGCAAGCGGCCCGCGACTCATGGGAGAGCGGTCTCGGCGGGAACATCGAAGTACAGGAGACGTATAGCCACACCTTCGAGACGCCCGGCGAGCATCACTACGTCTGTATCCCACACGAACGCCGTAACATGACCGGCGTCATCGTCGTCACTGACGAGGAGTAGCGACTCGGCGAGAAGCGCACGAAAGAAATCGGTCGAACTGCGCGTTCAGACTTCGACGTCTTCTTCGTCCACGTCGACGGAGGTCTCTTCTTCTGCAGCGACCTCTTCGGGACGTGCTTCGAGTCGGGTCTTCTGGATCTCGACGCGGCGGACCGGGTAGATGGTCTTCGCTTCGCCGTAGATCGCACTGGAGAGGCGCCCCTCGACGATGCTGTCGAGTAGCTCCTCGAAGGAGCGCTCTGCGCCCGCTTCCTCGACGATGTCGATCATCTCGCGGCGGATCGCCTGCTCCTGGCTGGCGTCTGCCTTTTTCGTCGTGAACGCGACTGGCTGGACCTGTATGCGGTAGTCGTCGGTCGTCAGGACCGTGATGTAGGCCTCGATCTTCGAGGCGCCGCGGCGGACCAGCGAACGCAGGTAGTCCCGCGTGAGTTCGTGTTTGATGAACTCGGTGTACGCGGCGTCGCTACCGACGTCGTTGATCTTGAATTTCAGTTTCGTGTTGTTCTCGCTGGCGTCGTTACGGATGTCGCCCAGCGTGGTTTCGATGTTGCGGCCGAGAACCTGTTCGGGTTCGTCGGCGGGTGTTTCACCGAGCTCCTCGCGGTCGAACTGTTCGGGAGCGTGGACGGTGTACCACCGCTTTTCCTGTGCCTGCTTGGATACGGATCGTTCACTCATGATTGTGTGTTGGTGTGTCGTTCTGCGTGCTGTACGATCTGCGTTGCGACGTCTACGTTGACGACGTAGTCGTCGACGTTCGTCTGTAGTCCACCCGTGGTCTCGCGTTCGATAGTCGTTTCGACGCTTGCGGGGTCGCCCGTCTCGGGATCGACGCGCGTCTCCATCTCGTCGGTGTTGTCCGGCCGGATCGATCGTGCGATCATCTCGGCATCGGCCAGTTCCGTTCGGATGGTCGCGCGTTTCATAGCGCCTCCCTGAACGCGGCGATAAACGCCTTCGTATCGCCATCGAATCTGGCGTAGCCCCGTTGCGAGGTGCCGGCGAACTCGCCGCCGATCTCCGCGACAGCGCGTTCGAGCGCTCGGTCGACTCCGGAATCGTCGGCGGCGGTGACGCCTGCCTCGTCGTCGGAGACGACCATCGCAACCGGTTCCGGCGAGCGATACTCCCGCAGGAGCCGTGCGGTCGTCCTGACTGGGGCGTCGTCGACGCGCGCGACGAACAGGCCGTCGTATCGGCCAGTCGTCCCGTCGCGCAGTCCCTCGTGGGCGCCCGCGGCGTGAGAACGCCACGCCGATAGTGCGTCCGCGCGAGCCTCGTAGCCGAGTGCCAGCGCGATACCGGTGCCCGGCGCATCGCATGCGACAGCCGAGAGGACGTCGGCGTACCCCTCGACCGTCGAAAACGGGCCGTCAGGGATCGCGTGTGGCGACAGCGCGCGCTCGATTGCTTCGGCCGCGCGCACGTCAGCCGTACCGACATCCGTCGCGTCTAGCGCGACGAGCGAGGCGACGCGTCGATACGCGTCGGCGTCTAGCTCGGCGGGCAAGTCGATCTCTGCAAGCGCCGCCTGCACCGCTCCCGGATCGCCCGAAAACGGCGCGTGAAACAGCGTCGAGTGGGCAAGCCCGTCCGACAGATCGTCGACCGGGCTCCCCACGCCGGGGCGTCGTTCGACGCCGTTCTCGCGGGCCGCTTCCAGCAGCGGGGCGGTCTCACCTGCGCCGACTGTCTCGCTCGAAGCGGCACCGGCGAGCGCAAGGACGGCATCGGCTGTCGACCCGAGTTCGCGTGCGACGTCGAACGCCGTAACGCTCGCCGGGCGATCGGTAGCCCGGATCGTCGGAGCGGTCTCGGCGGTAGAGCCCTCAGCACCGATCCCGACAGACACGACGAGCGTCTCGTCGTTGAGTCGGTCGCGGCGGCGGGCGTACGCCTCGCGCGTCTCGACAACGCTTACCTGAAACGGCGAACTACGGTCATCGAGTGCCCGGGCGAGGACACCGCTCGCTGCCAGCGAATCGCCATCAGCATTCGCGAACAGCCGGACGAAGCCGGCTTCTCGGAGCTGAGCGGCGATGTCACTTGCGGCGTCGGCGTCGGTCGGTGCTCGCCCGGTTGTAGACATCTAGATTAGCTCGACAGCGTTCTCGTAGGTGTAATCGAAGTCTTCGTCGATCTTGTCGCCGCGATAGTAGTTGGCCAGACGGCGAACCTTCGACTCGGTGTTCTGTAGCGCACGCTTGTTCTGGTGGTCTTGCGGGTTCTCTTCGACGTGTTCGTAGAGCCGCACGGCGCGGACGAGAAGATTGTACAGGTCCTCGGGAAGATCCGGGTCAGCGTCGTTCTCCTCGAGAATCTCGGATACTTTCTTGTCGGTCGCGAGCTTGACGTTCGGGATCGGCGTCCCTTTGACGCCTTCGTCGCGAAGGACGAGACCGATCTCGCTCGCGCTGTGTCCCTGTTCTGCCAACTCGACGACGCGCTCTTCGATTGCGTCGGCGTCGACGTCGCTCCACTCCGGGGGTTCGTCTGCCGCCGGGTGATCGGAACCGGCCGATCCGCGGCGACTTGTATGCATTCGTGCCATAGTTTGAGGATAGGAACCGCACAGACCGCTCAACGATACTCCGGCCGGTGGGCCGGGTTCACTTCCGCAATCCCAAGCCGCCCAAACGGACGGCGAGTCAGATTTGCGGCCGTGTTGTTCCCACCTAACCCTTGCTCGTGGTGCTCAAAAGCATTGCGACCTCTTCTCGCCGGGGCGTCAGGGCGTCACACGGAGACCGACCGTAGAGGCTCAGGCGTGCCGGCGAATCGCGGTCGGCCGACCCGTTCGTCACGTCGGACTCGCACTCTTCGGCTTTCCCCTGTCGCTGACGGAACGTCTCCGAGCGCTCCGCCAGTCGGGCCCGCGTGTCCGCGTCGGGCGCACATCCTCTAAAACCGATGAGGAAGGTCGTGATCAAGTCCCTTTCCGCGTAGGGGTTGAGAAAGCCCGAGTAGATCTCGACGGCCATCCCACCGACGTATGGCCCAGCCGAACGGTTCGAACGCCAGCGATAGCCCGCTCAGTACGGCGACGAGCCTCGTCAGCAAGAGGAAAGCATCACCACCAGAGCGTATATCGTGCCGACGAGCAGATTCGTCGCCTGTTTGCCGTTCTCTATCGTGCCGCCCGGCGACGAGTCCTCCCGCTCGAGTAATTCGAGGGGTTTATTTATCCCCATCGGGAACGTCTCATCGTCGACGCGGGCTCGTAGATCAGTGGTAGATCATCCCCCTGGCACGGGGAAGGCCCCGGGTTCAAATCCCGGCGAGTCCATTTCCATCCTCACATCGTTCGTCAGTCTATGGTCTCGCCGACCCTCGCAAACGCTGCGCGTTTGCTCAGTCCCGGCGAGTCCACTATTTTAGGTCGCGAACAAACTCGTGAGCGCCGCAAACCGGCGTCACTTCGTCGCCTGTAGTGGGGTTGATCATTAGCCTGTTGAGTTCCTATTGCCTGGTTCCAGAAAGTCGGTTCAGACATCTCTCGATGTCGCTACCGGAGTGCTTTTCGCTCCCGCGTTCGACGCTATGTGCATGAACGGGAACGACGAGCTAGAGATCTTGCTGACGAACGACGACGGGATCGGTAGCATCGGCATCCGGGCGCTACACGACGCGCTGTCGGATGTCGGCAACGTCACTGTCGTCGCGCCGGCAGACGATCAAAGCGCTGTCGGGCGAGCGATTTCGACGGAAGTCGAGATCGAAGAGCACGAGTTGGGCTATGCGATCCGCGGAACGCCGTCGGACTGCGTCGTCGCAGGACTGGAGGCCATCGGGCCGTATCCCGACCTGGTGGTCTCGGGCTGTAACCGCGGCGCAAACCTTGGTCAGTACGTCCTCGGTCGGTCGGGGACGGTCAGCGCCGCCGTCGAGGCGGCCTTCTTTGGCGTTCCCGCTATCGCCGTCTCGCTGTACGTTCCGACCGGTGATCTGGCGTTCCACGAGGTCGAGGTCACGCGCGAGGACTACGGGGAGGCGGTCCGGGCGACGGAGTATCTCGCGGACCACGCCATCGACGCAGGCGTCTTCGATCAGGCGGACTACCTCAACGTCAACGCGCCGATTCCGGGCGACGACACTGTGAAGATGGAGGTCACCCGTCCCTCACACGTCTACGACATGGATGCGACTCATAACGGCGATTCGATCCGACTACACGACCGGATCTGGGAACGGATGGCCGAAGCGGATATCGAGGACCCAGAGGGAACCGATCGGCGGGCAGTCGTCGACGGGAACGTCAGCGTCTCGCCACTGACTGCACCACATACGACCGAGCATCACGACTCGCTGGAGGGTTTAGCGAGTGAGTTCAGTCCAGTAAATTAACCGACAGGTAATCGAACGTTTGGTGAATATCGGGTTCCCAAATGATTATTTATAATGGATAAAGGTTTATAATCGAATCTTCATAATAATTCCTTGGCAAAGGATAGCAAAGGCTTTAGTTCGGGTCACTCCAAATCTTTAGACACTGCTGGCCTGCGGTGGGCCGGGTATGAATTATGACTAACGACGAACTCATCTGGCGAATCGCGGGAGGTTCCGGAGACGGAATCGACTCGACAAGTCAGAACTTTGCAAAGGCCTTGATGCGATCAGGGCTGAACGTATTCACGCATCGTCATTACCCGTCGCGAATCCGCGGTGGCCACACGTACGTCGAAATCCGGGCCGCTGAGGAAAACGTCAAATCGCGAGGGGACGGCTATAACTTCCTGCTTGCACTGGGTGACTCCTTCGCTCGGAACCCGAAGGAGGACGCCTATTACGGCGAGGAGGAACTCAAACCGCTTGAAGAAAACCTCGACGAACTACGAGAAGGTGGCATCATCGTCTACGACTCGGGAATGCTCGACAAGGACGATATCCCCGAGTTCGACGAGCGTGCCGAGGAGAACAACTGGCACGTCTTCGACATCAATCTCCGCGAGCTCGCCAAAGAACACGGCCGAGAAATCATGCGCAACACCGCCGGTGTCGGCGTCACCGCGGCGCTACTCGACATGGAACTCGACGAAGTCGAGAACCTCATGTCGGACGCTATGGGCGGCGACATGCTCGACGCCAACCTCGACGTGCTCCACGACGCGTACGAGATGACCAACGAGGAGTACGAGTTCGAGCACGACCTCCGCGTTCCGAAGGGCGAGCACGAGGAACAGCAGGTACTCGTCTCCGGGTCTAACGGCGTTGCGTACGGTGCGCTCGACGCTGGCTGTCGGTTCATCGCGGGCTACCCGATGACACCGTGGACAGACGTCTTCGCGATCATGTCCCAGAACCTGCCGGACTTCGGCGGTATCGCCGAGCAGGTCGAAGACGAGATCGCGGCAGCGGCGCTCGCAGTCGGTGCGAGCCACGCCGGTGTCAAGTCCATGTCCGGATCGTCCGGCGGTGGCTTCGCGCTGATGTCCGAACCGCTCGGACTCGCGGAGATGACCGAGACGCCGATCGTCCTGATCGAAGCGATGCGCGCGGGCCCGTCGACGGGTCTGCCGACCAAACCCGAACAGGGCGACCTCGAACACATCCTGTACACGAGTCAGGGTGACTCCAACCGCGTCGTCTTCGCACCGGCGGATCCCGCCGAGGCGTACGACCAGACGCGACTGGCGTTCAAGATAGCCTACGACTACCAGATCCCGGCTATCGTCATCATCGATCAGAAGCTCTCCGGCGAGAACCGCAACGTCGCCAAGAGCTTCTTCGACCGACCTGTCGATGCCGACCCCGGCAGCGTCCTCTCCGAGGAGGAACTCGCCGAGGCGGCCCACGACGCGTCGGGCAAGTTCAACCGCTTCCTCCACGACACCGACGACGGTGTCAGCCCGCGCTCGCTGCCTGGGCAGAAGGGCGGTCGCTATCTGGCAACCGGTAACGAACACAACAAGGCCGGTCACATCGACGAGGACCCCGACAACCGCGTCGCGCAGATGGGCCGTCGGATGCAGAAACTCGAGTCGATCCGAGAGGAACTCGACGACGAGCACGAGTCCACCCAGAGCTATCGCGGGCCGGAGGACGCTGACTACGGCCTCATCACCTGGGGGACTCAGCAGGGGACCGTCGAGGAAGCCGTCGACCGTCTCAACGAGAACGGCGTCTCCGTCAAGTCGATCGGCGTCAGCGACATGATGCCGTATCCGGCCGCAGAGATGACCGAGTTCCTGGAGAGCGTCGACGAGGCGATGATCGTCGAGATGAACGCCTCCGCACAGTTCCGCGGCCTCACTCAGAAAGAGCTCGGTCGCTTCGGCGAGAAGTTGACGAGCTTCCTCAAGTACGACGGGAACCCGTTCGAACCCGAGGAGGTCGTCGAAGCATTCGAGGCACAGATCAACGGCGCGGACGAATCGCCGGTAAACCGAACCGAGATTCGTTCCGCGGCGGGGGACTAAACGAGGAGATTCACATATGAGTGCATTCAACGCAATCGGTGAAGAACGCGAAATCGAGCGAGAGGAGTACACGCCCGGCATCGAGCCCCAGCCGACGTGGTGTCCTGGCTGCGGTGACTTCGGCGTCCTCAAGGCGCTGAAACAGGCACTGCCGGAAGTCGGTCGTACGCCCGAAGAGACGCTGCTTTGTACAGGTATCGGCTGTTCCGGGAAACTGAACAGCTATCTGGACAGCTACGGGTTCCACACCATCCACGGCCGTTCGCTGCCGGTCGCCCGCGCGGCAAAGCTGGCGAACCCCGGCCTCGAAGTCATCGCCGCTGGCGGTGACGGTGACGGCTACGGTATCGGTGGCAACCACTTCATGCACAGCGCCCGCGAGAACCACGATATGACGTATATCGTGTTCAACAACGAGATCTTCGGGCTGACGAAGGGACAGACGTCCCCGACCAGTCCCAAGGGCCACAAATCGAAGACCCAGCCCCACGGTAGCGCGAAGACGCCGATCCGACCGCTCAGCCTCTCGCTGACGTCCGGGTCGTCCTACGTCGCGCGAACGGCTGCGGTCAACCCGAACCAGGCCAAGGAAATTCTCGTCGAAGCCATCGAGCACGACGGCTTCGCACACGTGGACTTCCTGACCCAGTGTCCCACCTGGAACAAGGACGCAAAGCAGTACGTCCCCTACATCGATATCCAGGACAACGACGACTACGACTTCGACATCACGGACCGTCGCGAAGCGTCCGAGATGATGTACGAAGCAGAGGACGCCCTCCACGAGGGCGAAGTTCTCACTGGACGCTTCTACGTCGACGAGGACCGACCGTCCTACCAGGAAGAAAAGAAGGCTATCGGCGAGATGCCCGAGGAACCGCTCGCAGAGCGGTACTTCGACGAGGACTACGACTGGGACGACCAGCGGTCCTACGACCTGCTCGACCGACACGCCTGATCAGTTTAGCAACGGCCATTTTTTGCGCGTCCACCGTAGAGAAGCATTGCTCCTATCGTGTCGACACACCAACATCACTGGACTGTGTTCGTGCACCGCTACTGTCGGGGTAGCTACCGATCAATGGCCCGTAACAGACGCCGTCGTATGGTTACATTGGCAGATTCTACACTTCTTGGAATCGTCCACTCTTTGCAGCGAAGGTCCCTTAACGGATTCAAAAGATATTTTCCCTCTGCCGCAAAATATGTACGTATGAGTAGCGAGTCGACAGCAAACCGTATTCTCTCAGTTCTCGAAGAGGACGCCAAAGCGTCCTATGCGGAGATAGCGGAGCGGGCGGATGTCTCGAAGCCCACGGTTCGGAAGTATATCGATCAGCTCGAGGAGGACGGCGTCATCATCGGTTACTCGGCTGACGTCGATCCGAAGAAACTGGCGAGCAAGAGCATCGCGCTCGTGGGGCTAGACGTCGAGAGCGACGAGTACGTCGAGGCGACGCGTGAGATCAAGGAACTTGAGGAGGTAGAATCGCTGTACAGTTCGAGCGGCGATCACATGCTGATGGCGGAAGTCAGAGCCGCCGACGGAGACGATTTGGCGGACATCATCAGCGACAAACTGGTCGAAATCGAGGGCGTCACAGCCGCCCACCCATCGTTCCTGCAGGAACGACTGAAGTAACGCGACTCTCCGGGACGCGTTCGGGCCGTGGACGACCACGGGTGTTTTGCTGTCAGGCTCCCAAGCGTGGGTATGGCCGAATTTCGACGCGAGGTACGCGTGCACGCACCCCTTTCCGACGTCTGGGAGTTCCACTCGACCGAGCAGGGGCTCCTCGCACTGACGCCCGACTGGATGCACCTCGAAGTCGAGTCGGTGATCGGACCGGACGGCGAGCCGGATCCTGATATACTCGAAGCCGGCTCGGAGTTGCATATGTCCGTCCAGCCGTTCGGCGTCGGGCCGCGCCAGACCTGGACCTCCGTGATTACCGAACGCGAGGAGCGAGACGGTGCGGCCTGGTTCACCGACACGATGGAGGGCGGCCCGTTCGAATCGTGGGAACACACGCACTCGTTTTTCGCCGATGGAGAGACGACACTGCTCCGGGACAACGTCGAGTACGAACTGCCTTTCGGGGCGCTCGGCCGCGCGATAAGTCCGCTGTCGGGTATCGGCTTCGTGCCGATGTTCCGCAAGCGCCATCAGTTGACGCGAAACCTACTGGAGAGCGGTAGCTGGCGACAAAATCGGGAGTAGCGGCCGGTCGGGCAGTCGTCCCACTCGTCCACAATCTGTAAGCCGCTCCGACACGCCAGTCAATCCGTGTACCGGCGCGTGACGGACTGGACTGGCAAACACGTGTCGCCGATGGCGGCGCTGGCCGGAGCAGTCGTCGCGATGAGCGCCGCATCGATCCTGATCCGCTGGAGTGCCGCGCCGTCGAGCGTCGTCGCCCTCTATCGGGTGCTGTTCACGCTGGCGTTCGTCGTCCCCTTCGCCCTCGGCGAGCGCCGGGCCGAGTTCCGTTTGCTCTCCCGGCGGGATCTGCTCTCGGCAGTCGTCGCCGGGGTCGCCCTTGGCATCCACTTTGCGGCGTGGTTCGAGAGCCTGGAGTGGACGAGCGTCGCGGCCTCGGTTACCCTCGTCCAGACCCAACCGGTCTTCGTCGCCGTCGGCGCGTATCTCCTCCTCGACGAGCGGATCGACCGCCGGATCCTCGGCGGCGTCGCCCTGACGGTCTGTGGCGCGGCCGTGATGACGCTCGCTGACCCCGGCGCATCGGTGGCCGTCGAGGGGGACGCCCGCCTCGGGAACACGCTGGCGCTGGTGGGCGCAGTGAGCGCGGGCGGCTACGTGCTCGCCGGGCGCTCGATCCGCCAGCGTGTGTCCGTCTTTCCGTACGTTACCGTCGTTTACGCCAGTTGTGCGGTCACGCTACTCGCGGTCGTCGGCGCACAGGGCGCCCCGCTGCTCGGCTATCCGCCTCGGGAGTGGGTACTCTTTCTGGCGCTCGCGGTGGGGCCGGGACTGCTCGGTCATACGGTCGTCAACTGGGCGCTCGAACACGTCCGCTCGACGGTCGTCGGTATCACCATGCTGGGGGAACCGGTCGGCGCGACGCTCCTTGCGGTGCTCTTCCTCACGGAAATCCCCGCCGTGGGGACGCTCGTCGGCGGCGCGGTCGTTCTCGGCGGAATCTACCTTGCGAGCACGTCACGACGCAGTGACGGGGAGAGCGAGACTGTGACCGCGGGGATGGACTGAATCAGTCGGCGTACTCCGGGCGCTGTTCGTACTCGACCGGATCCCGGACGCCGATCCGCTGGAACGCTTCCAGGCGGAACTTGCAGGCATCACAGGTGCCACAGGCAGGCGCGTTTTCTCGATAACAACTCCAGGTGTCTTCGTAAGGAACGTCGAGTTCGACGCCGCGTTCTGCGATGTCAGTTTTCGACCACTCGACGAACGGCGCTTCGACGGTGATATCCGTCTCGGGTTTCGTTCCCGTGTCGACGACCGACTGGAACGCCTCGAAAAAGGCAGGACTGCAGTCGGGATAGCCGGAGAAATCCTCGCTGTGAGCGCCGATGAAGACGGCTTCGCAGTCGTTGGCCTCGGCGTAGGAGACCGCCATCGAGAGCAGGTTCGCGTTCCGGAACGGAACGTAGGTGTCGGGAATCTCGTCGTCTGGCGTCTCGACGGCGTCCTCGACGTCGATATCGTCGTCGGTGAGAGACGACGCACCGATGCGTTCGAGATGGCTCGTCTCGATCGCGAGAAACGCCTCGGCGTCGAGGCTCTCGGCGAGCGATTTTGCACACTCCAGTTCGCGGTCCTCGGTTCGCTGCCCGTAGGAGGTGTGAAGCAAGTAGAGGTCGTACCCGCGGTCACGGGCCTCGTAGGCGGCAGTCGCACTGTCCATTCCGCCGGAGGCTAGCACGACTGCTCCGGGGGACGATTCCGTGCTCTTCGAATCAGCAGTGGTCTCAGTCATGGTTGAGTGGGCGTATCGCAGTCGGCGTGAGCGCGACCCAGACACTGGCTTTCGTTGACCTTCGCCAGTTTGGGGACAGTCTCCGGGCGCTCTCGGTAGCGTCGACGCGGTCGAGGCGTTCGAGCAGAACATATACTCACATGCCAATAATACCTCGGTAATATCTATATCGTCTGTAACCCATCTCTCGTCGAAGCGCTCACCGCACAGCTTGGCCATGACCTCGTAGTCGTGCCCATGCAGACGGCTACATTTCTGGTCGTGATTGGGGAGCTATTGCCCGGTAATGTGCCGCACTGGTCCGTTACATCCGACATAGGATTCGCGGGTAAAATCCGTCACCATACTCACCGACGTCCCCGGCCGATCGGATACACTCGGACGTATCTCGAGCATATTGGAGTATTATATCTCTGAAAGTCGAACCTATTGGCTCGCTCTGGATCTCCCGCCTGTTACTCGTCGAGTTGGTCCTGTAGTTTGTTTTTCGCCTCCGAGCGCTTCTTGTACTCTACCGTCGGCGTTTGATCGGTGAAATCGAACGTCATGGTGTCGACTGTTCGTCGGTAGACGTTAGTCCGTCGACCTTCCTCGGACAACTGTCTCCCTTCACACCGCAGGAGTCCAGCATCTTCGAGGTCCTCGATCCGGCGGTAGCAAGTGGCGATCGGAACGTCGATTGCCTCGCCTAACTCCTGGGCGGAGGTCGGGGTTCGCGTGGCATTCAGGATCTCTACACTGTACTTTCCGCCGAGTGCCGAGAGGAGAACGTCCGGCGGGATCATTTCGCCGTCCGCGGTGTCGATAGACAGCATGCTAACCTAACTATCGCGTTATCAGATTTGAAGCTTGTGGCAAACAAGAGTGTCTAAACGAAGCCGGTGGTCAACGTTTTTAACGCTCCGGTGTGGATACTCTCGAAAGAATGTCGACGGAACTACCCGACAAGCTATTAAATATCGATGGGAAGGGTACCGACGACCGGGATCCCGAACCCGACGACGAGGGTGAGGACGAAGAGGAAGCACGCTTCGTCGTGTTCCGCATCGGTGGGACGGAGTACGGTCTCGAGGTCGAGCAGGTGCTGAGTGTGGTCGAGAGCGACGAATACACTCGACTGCCGCGCTCTTCCGAGGCTATCGATGGGCTGATCGACCTCCGGGGATCGATCACGGCAGTAATCGACCTGCGTATCTATCTTGATACTCATAACCGGGAGACAGAAGACCGGGATAGCCGGGTCATCGTGCTGGACCGTCCTGGCGATCAGCAGGGGGCCGGTCTCAGAGTCGACGAGGTGCTGGGTGTGGAATCCATTCCAGTGAGCAGTATCTTCCAGAAACCGTCGCCGGATGCGGACGTCGACGCGACCGCATTGTCGCACGCGCTGGTGAAAGCGGTGATCGCGCCCGCCGAAAGCAACCGAGACGAGCAGGTGTCCCTGATCGACCTCGAAGGGGTGATCCAGACGGCAAGCAGTAGTTGACAACGGCCGTGGAACCCGGTACTGGTGAATCGCACTATTTTCCGGTATCTACCTGATTTTCGGCGTTTGCGAGCATTAGCGTTCGGAATAGTCCGTTATCAAATCTGATAATATAAGAACAGCATTTATGTTGGTACTTCGCCAAGCCGTGCGTGGTGTATCAACTGAATGTCGACAGGGGTGCTCATCGTGGACGACTCTCATTTTATGCGGAATCTACTCAGACAGATTCTGGAAGAAGACTACGACATCGTGGGAGAGGCGTCCAACGGTGCTGAGGCGGTCAAGTTGTACAAAGAGCAGGAACCGGACATCGTGATGATGGACATCGTGATGCCGAAATGTAACGGGATCAAGGCGACGGCCGCGATCAAGAAGCTCGATCCCGACTCGCGCGTGATCATGTGTACGAGCGTGGGACAGCGTGAGAAAATGAAACTGGCCGTCAAAGCCGGCGCCGACGGCTACGTGACGAAACCGTTCGAGGAACCAAGCGTCAAAAAGGCGCTTAGAGACGTCGTTCCGGCATGACAAGCGTGCTCGTTGTCGATGACTCGCAGTTCATGCGGACAGTCATCGGCAGCATCCTCGCCAATCACGGCTACGACGTTAGCCGTGCGAGCAACGGCGAGCGGGCGGTCGACGCCGTCCGAGAGTACGAACCGGACATCGTGACGATGGACGTACAGATGCCGCAGATGGATGGCATCGAGGCAGTCGAACGGATCATGGCGGAGCATCCGACCCGAATACTGATGCTGAGCGCCCACACGGCCGACGGTGCAGACGCGACGCTACAGGCGTTATCGTCGGGCGCAATCGACTTCCTCGAAAAGCCAAGCGGTGAAGTATCGACCGATATCGCGGGGCTGGAGGATCGACTCATCGAAGCGATCGATGGGGTCGAAACCGCTGACATCTCCGCGATAGCTCGCTCACGGACGGCCGCCTCGGCACAGAGAGTCGGCGGTGCGGGCGAGGCGACGACCGGAGCCACCGGCACGGCGAACGCCCAACAGTCCGCAAGTCCCCGCCCTACCGATCCCAAGAGCGATCGAGCGGTCGGACGGGACGACGAAGCAGTTCCCGACGAGGACAGAACGTATCAGGAGCACCCCACGATCGTCGTCGGGGCTTCGACTGGCGGGCCGAAAATCATCGAGCAGTTGCTGTGCTCGCTGCCAATCGAACTCGACGCCCGCGTGTTGGTCGTCCAGCATATGCCCCCGGAGTTCACGGGGCGACTCGCCAAACGGCTCGACGACCTCTGTCCGTACCGCGTCAAAGAGGCCGAGGACGGCGACAGGATCTCCGGCGGCGAGGTGCTGGTCGCACACGGCGACCGACACATGCGGGTCGCGAACTCGGTTGCGGGCCGCTTGAAGATTCGACTCACTGACGAGGACCCCGTTCACGGCGTCAGGCCGTCTATCGACGTGACGATGCAGTCGGTCGCCGAGACCGTTGCGCAACCGGTCGTCGGTATCGCGCTCACGGGGATGGGAAAGGACGGCGCTACAGGGATCAGCGCCATTCACGAGGCAGGCGGGACGACGATAGCACAGGACGAGGAGACGAGCCCTGTGTTCGGCATCCCGAGACAGGCGATAGCGACTGGGGCAGTCGATCACGTGGCTCCCGCCGAGGGAATCACCGACCAGGTGGTCGACAGCCTTTCGACGGAGGTGACAACACATGGATGAGTACGTACGGGAGTTCGTTCAGGAGAGCGAAGAAGAGATCACGGAGTTGAACAACGCCCTGCTCACGCTAGAGCAGAACCCGGACGATGGCGAGGCGATGGATCTGATCTTCCGTACGGCCCACACCCTCAAGGGCAACGCCGGAGCGATGGGGTTCGACCGTGCGGAAGCGCTCGCTCACGTCCTTGAGGACCTTCTCGATGCAGTGCGGCGGGGCGATATCGATGTCTCCGCGGAGCTGATGGATCGGATCTTCGATGCCGTCGATCGGCTCGGCGAGATGATCGATGAGGTACCCGAACACGGATCGCCGCAGACCGATCCCGTCGAGACGATAGCGATGCTTCGGGAGCAACTCGAAGCCGCCGACACGCTGTCGACGCCGACCGACGGCGAGATCGATCGACTCCTCGGAGAATCGGCGTCGCCCGCTGACGCCCAGCACAACCAGTTCCACGTGCGACTCGACGTCGCCGAGGAACGCGAGCAACACGGCATGCTGGTCGTCGAAGCGCTGGAGGACGCCTTCGACCTCCTCGGTACGGCACCGCCCGAAGACGAGATCAGCGACGGCGAGTACGGCGGTAGCTTCGATGCCGTCTTCGCCAGCGCGGTCGGCGAGGAGTCGATCGCGGCCGCACTCGATCCCGTCGACGCGGTCGAAGACGTGATCATCGAGGACGTGACCGGCCGAACCGTCGCGGAACCGGCCGATAACGCTGATTCGACGAGCGGAAGCCCGATCGAGGAGGAGGCCGATCCCGACGATATGGAGGTTGACGATCTCCTCGACGAGTTCAGCGAGTACGACGACCTGGACGGGATGGTCGAAGAGATCGAAGACGTCGAAGGCTTCGACGACCTCGGCGATGCCGGCTCGTTCGACGACATCGAGGTCGGCGAAATCGAGGCCATCGACGATCCGGAAGAGCCCGATACGTCGGACGTAGCGGACGAGGAGGCCGAAGCGGACGCATCCGAGCCCGCAGACGAAGTCGAGGACGCCTCGGACACCTTCAAAGAGCTGAAAGCGGAGGTCGATCCTGTCGGCTTCGACGAACTGCAGGCCGAACTCGACGAACTGGAGTTCGAGGAGCTAGACGACGACGAGGTCAGTTTTGACGAACTCCTCGACGAGGAGGACCTCGGCGGCGACGATCCGTTCGCTGCAGGCGAGTTCGAGGACGACGATCCGTTCGGCGCTGGCGACGAGAGCGACGAACCGGGCGTCGACGAACTGCTTGACGAGGTCGAAGACCAGCCCGCAGGAGAGAACGACGAACCCACGGCTGATGTCGACGAGCCAGCAGTAGAGGCCGAAGCGCCTGCGGGTGAGGAAGAGTCGGCGCCTGCGGGGCTCGACGATGCAGACAGCGACATCGTCGATGCGGTCTCGGAACCGGAAGCAGGCGATGTGGAAGCGGAAGCGGGCGATGGAGAAGTGGAGGCAGGCGATGTGGAAGCGGGTGACGCAGAAGTGGAAACCGGTGATGTGGAAGCGGAGAGTAGCGAACCAGAAGCGGAGACCGCCGAAGCGGAAGTCGATGCTGACGACGAGACTAGCAAAGTATCACCCGACGACATGGGCTCTCTCGACGACGAGGAACTGTTCGCGGAGGGCGAGGCGGACGAGCCGGTCGCCGAAGAAGCCGGTCTCGACGACGTCGAAGTCAGAGACGTGGACGACACCGGGGAGAGCCCCGACCTCGATCTCGAAGATCCGTTTGCGGCACCGTCTGCGGATACCGAGTCGGAGCCAGCGGCTCCGCTGGACGCCGAAGACGATGCTGAGTCCGCTGTAGATGCCGGAACTGACGATACGGAAGTCAGCGAGGCAGGATCGTTCGGCGATCTCGACTTCGGCGATCCGGCCGATCCCGAAGCGGAACCGGAAGAGCTAGACGATGGCGGCTTCGGCTCCGCCGACGAACTCGATCTGTCGATGGATCTCGAAGAAGCCGAGGACGAACCGGCAGACGCCGAAGACGAGCCAGGGGACGCCGAAGCCGACTCGGCAGACGCGTCCGCCACCGTACCGGAGACGACGGCCGAACCCGAACAGTCGTCCGAGACGGCTGCTGATGCGGACGGATCGGCGACCGCCGAGGCATCAGTCAGTACGGAGCCGTCGGACGAAGCCGTCGAAGCGTCGGTCGAGTCCGTCGATCTGGATTCGGATGCCGACGCGGAAGAGGGCCCGCCGACCGAGATCACGGAGGCGGTCAAGGCCGACGACGCGACGGCCGACTACTCACAGCCGTCGGCCGCCGCAGGCACGGCCGTCGATACCGAAACGGTCCAGTCAGTGCGAGTCGACGTGGATCAGGTCGATCAGCTAATGAACCTCGTCGAGGGCCTCGTCTCGACGCGGGCGCGACTGCGACGCGCGGTCGACGCCGAGGAATCCCGCCGGGTCATCGACAGCGAAGTGGACGAACTAGACGCACTCACCTCCGAGCTACAGGATACGGTGATGGACGTCCGACTCGTTCCGCTGCAGAAGGTCGTCAACAAACTCCCACGCCTCGTCCGGGACATCTCCCGCGATCAGGACAAGCGCGTCACGCTCGATATGGAGGGCGAAGACGTGGAAGTCGACCGGTCGATCCTCGACGAGATCGGCGATCCGCTGATGCATATCGTCCGCAACGCTATCGACCACGGTATCGAACCGCCCGAGGAACGGGAAGACGCAGGCAAAGAGCCGAGCGGCACGATCGAACTCAGCGCCTGGCGCGAACGCGATCAAGTCGTCATCGAAATCGAGGACGACGGTCGCGGGATCGATGCCGACGAACTGGGTGACTCGGCAGTCGAGCAGGGAATCATCGGACGTGACGACCTGCTCGCGATGGAGGAGTCGGATATCTACGAACTCGTCTTCCATCCCGGCTTCTCGACGAGCGAGGAGGTAACCGACGTCAGCGGCCGCGGCGTCGGGATGGATGTCGTCGCCAGCACCATCGAGAGCCTCGACGGCGACGTCGGTATCGAGAGCGACCCCGGCGAGGGTACGACAGTCCGGATCGAGGTGCCGATCTCGCTCGCTATCGCCGACGTGCTGTTCGTCGAATCCGGTGGCGAGGAGTACGGCATCCCGACGCGGGTCGTCAGCGAGATCGGTCCGTCGGGATCGGTGTCGGTCGAAGACGGCCGCGAGGTCGTCACACGCGGCGAGACGGCCTATCCGCTGATCCGGCTGGACGAAGCCCTGGACACGCCCGAGCGCGGGCAGAACGGGGACGGGATGCTTGTACAGGTACGCGACGATGTCCGGCCGGTAGCGGTCCACTGTGATCGCGTCCGCGGACAGCAAGAAGTCGTTGTCAAACCGTTCGAGGGGTTCATCGGAAACATTCCCGGCCTCAGTGGCGCGACCGTGCTCGGGGAGGGCGACGTGGTGAACATTCTCGACGTCGAAACACTATGAGATACAGGTGACATTATGACTTTAATGGTCGACATTCGGAAGTTGAGCTTCATTAACGAGATGGCCAAGGTCGGGACCAACGGCGTGGCCGACAACATGGGCAAGCTGACCGGTGAGGACGCGAAGATGGAGGTCACGAAGACGAACTTCATCGACGTGGATGACCTCACCTCACAGCTCGACGAGGACAAGCGGGTCGGCGTCCGAGTCCGGCTCATGGAGCCGCCACACGGTCACATCCTTATCCTGTTCCCCGAGCAAAGCGCAAAGAAGATCACGGCGCTCATGCTGAACGACATGGTCGACGACATGTCGTCGGTCTCGGGCGAGATGGCTCGAAGCGCCGTCGAAGAGCTAGGTAACATGATGGCCAGCGGCTTCATCGACGGCTGGGCCGACGTACTGGGCACCACTATCGACATCGCCACTCCACAACTGGTGTACGCACCGGCCGCGGAGATCGTCGGACGGACGGCGAGTCTCGGCGAGGAGGATCTGGCGCTTTTCTTCGACTCCAGTCTCAATGTACCGAGTTACGAGATCGAAGCCGAGATCTACGCCTTCCCCGATCTCCAGGAGTTCGTCGAGATGGTCAACAGCATCGAAACGTCTTACTCGTAATCCCTATGAAACTCGACGTAACAGCACTTGGAACGTTCTATCAGATGGCTCAGGAGGGTGCCGGACTCGCGGCGGGGCGTCTGACCCGTATGACTGACGTAGATACCCGCGTGGGAGTGACGAAACTCAACTTCATGCGAGGCTCCGATATTCGCTCGGAACTCGGCGATGGCGTCCGAAAAGTCGGCGTTCGCGTCGAACTAACGGGCGCTCTCAAAGGGCACGCCGTCATCGCCTTCGACCGCGAGAGTGCGGCACATCTCGTCCAGACGCTACAGCCCTCCGCCGGCGACGGATCGCCACCTGGGGATCCGGACGCGGAGTTCGACGAGATGAACCGAAGCGCGATTACGGAAGTCGGCCAGATCATGCACAGCGGCTTCATCGACGGCTGGGCCGACGTGCTCGGCAGCGCAATCGACGTCTCGACGCCGGAGTACGTGGACGGCAATTCGGCCGAACCGTTTCTCGACGGCGTCGACACGGCGCCGGGGACGGACGATCTGGCACTGCTCTTTCAGAGCCAGATCGAAGCGATCGATACCGAGATCGAGTTCAGGTACTACCTGTTCCCCGGTCACGACTCGATGGAAGACGTTCTCGACCAGCAGGGTGTATCGAGCGACGACGGTATCGAGTACGACAAACTGGCCGGCTTCGACCGACTCGCACAGCGCGGCGCGGACGAGGTCGCCTCGAACGTCTCGACGATGACCGGGATCGATACCGACGTCGAGATCCGACGGCTCAACTTCGTCCCGCTGGAGGTACTGCCCGAGGAGATCGACGACGAGATGCTGGTCGGCGTCGCCTTCGAGTTCGATGGCGTGCCGAGCGGCTATCTCCTGTTCCTGTTCGACGAGGCGTCGGCCCGCGAGGTAGTTACTGCGATGCTACCGACGGCTCCGGACGACGAGTTCGACGCCATGGGCCAGAGCGCCATCAAGGAACTTGGCAACATCATGGCCAGTGGCTTCCTCGACGGCTGGGCGAACGTCCTCGACACGACGATAGATCACTCGCCGCCGGAGTACAACCACGATATGGGTGCGGCCGTCATCGATCCCGTCGTAATCCAACTGGGCGAGGAACAGGAGTACGCGTTCGTCTTCGACACCTCGGTCCAGGCTGCCGACCGAGAGTTCGACTGTAACATCTATGCGATCCCGAACGAATCCGACCTCGAACGGGCGATCAACGACCTGCCGATGGATCGGATCGAGGAAGTGCCGACGAAAGCAGAGATCGAAGAGGTAGAGACGGACTCATGAAGACGTATGGAAGCGAACCTGGTGCGCCCGAACCGGATCCCGTCCGGGTCGGCATCTCCGAGTTCGAGATCAGCGACAGCGGCCAGCGGCTCAAGTCCTACGGCCTGGGCTCGTGTGTTGCGGTCGCGCTGTACGACGACCAGTCCGCAGTCGGCGGGCTTGCCCACGTCATGTTGCCGGACGGCGACGAGAACGACGACATGAGCGAGCGAAAGCCCGGCAAGTTCGCCGATACGGCGATCCGGGCGATGCTCCGACAGATGGTCGAGACCGGCGCGAGCTACACCGACGTCGAGGCGAAACTCGCGGGCGGCGGCGACATGTTCGAGTTCGAGAGCTTCGGCGACGGCGTCGGGCAGCGAAACGTCGTCGCGGCACAGGAAGAACTCGACAAACTCGGGGTCCCAGTCGTCGCCGAAGAGGTCGGTGGACAGGAGGGGAGGACTGTCGAGTTCGATACCGGAACGGGCGTGCTCTCGATCCGGACGGCGGACGGCGAAGGAACGATCGAGGAACTGTGAGTCGTGACGAAACGACCGGTTTCGAGGCGCTAACGACGTTCGTCGAGGCGCATCTCGACTTTGCGACGAGCCACTACAACGATAGCTACCTCGACCGGCGCTTTTCTTCTCGGCTTCGACGTACCCGTTCGGACGACTACGAGGAGTATCTGGACCTGGTCCGCGAGGACTCGGACGAGCAGGAGGCGTTACTCGACGCCCTATCGATCAACGTCACCGGCTTCTTCCGCAACCCGGACGTCTGGGAGGGGATCCGATCGGTGCTGCGGACACTCAGCGACGAACAGGAACGGATCCATGTCTGGAGCGCGGCCTGTGCCGACGGCCGAGAGCCGTACTCGCTGGCGATGCTCGCGCTCGACGACCCGCGGACGGCCGGTGACAAACTCTCGGTTCTCGCGACCGACATCAGCGATCCGGCGCTCGAAACGGCCCGCGAAGGCCTCTACGAGAGCACCCGAACGATCGATATCGGCGACCAACTCACGTTCCTCTCGAACTACCACCGCTACATCGACCAGTCTGGCGACCAGTTCACGGTACGTGATCCAGTCAGAGAGATGGTCTCCTTCGAGAATCACGACCTTATCAACGATGGCGCGAAATCCGGGTTCGATCTGGTTGTCTGCCGGAACCTCTTCATCTACATCGACAACGGCTACAAGGAAGAAATGCTGGAGACGATTTCCGAGTCGCTCCGGCCGGGCGGCTACCTGGTCATCGGCAAAGCGGAAACGATCCCACCGAACCTGAAGTCCGATTTCACGATTCTCGATGGGCGGATGCGGATCTACCAACGAGAATAGCGAGACGCCACGCGTCTCGAATATGTGAGCGGCGAATGCCGCGAGAAGCGAGACGTTATACGACTCGAAACGACGTGCCCCCTCAGAAGGCGTCTCGAACTGCTTTTTCGTCGTCGAACGCCGATAGCGCGAGACCGAGTTTGATCCGGGCTTTCCAGGGTGGGAGATCGCCCGCCGGAATCGCGCCGTGTTCGTGAAGCGTGTAACTGCCCCCGCGGTCGCCATACTTCGCCGCAACCTCGCCCCGGTAGCACCGCGTTGCGAGAACGATGGGTAGTCCCCGATTGATCGCTTCGCCAACGGTATCGCCGAGACGTCGTGACGTATTCCCGATTCCGCTTCCCGCAAGGACGACGCCGCCGACGCCGTCGACGATTGCGTGCCGGAGCAGTGTGTCCTCAACGTCCAGTCCACTGTGAAGCGTCTTGACCGTCTTCGTGAGTTCCGTGGTCGGCAACGTCACCGACTCGCTTCGTGGGGGGCGGCGGAGCGAGATGCCATCGGCGGTCAGTTCCGCGACCGATCCGGCCGCGGGCGAGGAGTAGGCGTCAGGCGCACTGGCGTGGGATTTGGTCACCCATCGGGCGGCGTGGACGGTGTCGTTAAAGGCGACATAGACCCCCGTCTCGAAGCGTTCGTCGGCCACCGTCCTGATCGCGGCCAGCAGGTTGGCAGGGCCGTCCGGGCTCACCGCGTCGGCCGGCCGCTGTGCGCCGGTGAACACGACCGGGATGTCGGTGTCGAGAACGAGGTCCAGATAGTACGCCGATTCCTCCATCGTGTCCGTGCCGTGGGTGACGACGACGCCGTCGATACCCTCGTCCTCAGCGCGTTCGACTGCCCGCGCGAGGTCGGCGACCTGATCGAAGCCCAGATGAAAGCTCAGTTCGTCACAGACACGCTCGACATCGACGTCTGCGTACGACTCGATCTCGCCGACGGCATCGACAAGGTCCTCGCCGGTCAGGGTTGGAGTGGCACCGGCCTCTCCCGCTGTTGCCGCGATCGTGCCACCGGTCGCGAGCACGCGAATCTGTGGGTTCATAGCTACAGATGATCGTTGACGGCGTTAGGATGTGTCGATCAGCGGTTAGCCGCCGTCGGGCTTGTCGACCGTCTGATCGAATCGGAACGCCTCTTCGGCAGCCGACTCGTCGGGATCGTCATCCGGATCGCTAGCGCCAGCATCCGGTTCGTCGGAACCAGTTGGTGGTATCTGAGTCGGATCCTCCTCCACGTCCGTCGGCGAGGGGATATGAGCCCCGTCAGCAGCGTCTGTATCGAAGCGGTCGAGCGCTTCGGATAGCTGTGCGGCCTGGCTCGCCAGCTCCGAGGCAGATCCTGAAACCTCCGTGAGTGCGGTGGTCTGCTGTTCGGCGGCGGCGGCGACGTTCTCGGATTCGGCGGTCGTTTCCTCGGAAATCGTCGCTGCTTCGTCGACCATCGCGACGACCTGCTGGGTCGAGGCGGCCTGCTGTTCGGTCGCCGCAGAGATCTCTTGGACGCCCGTGTTCGTCTCCTGGGCGTACTCGGCGATCTCGTCGAGCGCGGCCGCCGCCCGTCGAACCGCCTCGGTGTGGTCAGTGATCTCCGCGCTCGTCGTGCGAACCTCCTCGGCGGTGTCATCGGTCTGGGCCTTGATCCGTTCGAGGCGATCCTCGATGTCTTCGGCGGCCTCTTTGGTTTCTGCGGATAGCTCCTTGACCTCCTCGGCGACGACGGCGAAGCCGTCCTCGGAGTCGCCAGAGCGGGAGGCCTCGATGTTGGCGTTCAGCGCGAGCATGTTCGTCTGTTCTGCGATCTCGGCGATGAAGTCCAGTAGCTCGTCGATCTGGGCGACCTCCTGTTGGAGTGCCTCGATCTCGTCGACTGCTTCCTTGCTTCCGGCTTCGATCCGGTTCATCCCCTCGATCGCCTGCTGGGCGGCTTTGCGACCCTCGCGGCCGGTTTCGGCGGTCCGTTCGGCGATGTCGGCGACCTCGTTCGACGAGGAGGCGATCTCCTCGGTCGTCGTCGAGAGGCCGCTCATCTCCTGGCTCACCGACTGCAGGGAGTCGTTCTGGCGCTCCGCGCCGTCGGAAATCTCCTGGATTGATTCGGTGACCTGTTCGCTCGCTCCGCGGACCTCCTCGCTGGAGGCGGTCACTTCCTCGCTGGCGGTCGCGACCTCGCTTGCGAACCGTTTGAGCTGTTGGACGGTTGCCTCGATCTCGTCGAGCATCGCGTTGAAGTCCTCGCCGATGCCACGCATCTGCTCGTTATCGGCGTCGACCGTGGCTCTGACCGAGAGGTCCCCGTCCGCGGCTTGGCCCATCACGGCACAGTACTCCTCGGCGGACGCTTCGAGATCCTGATTGATCCGCTGGACGCGTTCCCGCTCGGATTCGGCCTCCTCGCGGGCCTGCTGGGCGTCGCGTATCTGCTCTCTGAGCGCGTCGCGCATGTTAGCAAACCCGTCGTAGAGTCGACCGATGTTGTCGATCCGCGTCGTCTCGAAGTCGACGTCGAGGTCGCCGGCCTCCATCGCCTCCGTCTTGGCAGTCAGCCGATCGATCGATCGAGCCGTGTTGCGCCCGAGCACCGCGCCGATCAGGCCGACAAGGAGCACTCCACCTGCCGTGGCGTAGGTTCCCCACGTCGAGACTGCGTCGACGAAGCCGTACGCATTACTTTCGGGCTGGTGGACGAGCACAACCCAGTCGGTATTCTCGACCTGCTGGTAGCCGACGACGTAGCCCTCTTCGGGGAAGCCGTATGCCTCGCCGGCGAGCACGCCGGTCGGTGATTCGTTGATATGATCGACAGACGGGTTTCCGGGGCCGGCCTCACGCGCCGCCGATCCCAGATCACCGTGGCCGTCGTACGCCGTCAGGAACGCCGACCCGTCCTCCCCGAAGCCGGCGTCATCGAGCATGACGTCGTCGCCGCCGTCGAGGACGAGCGTCGTCCTGTCGTCGTCGGCGCTCTGGAAGTTCGGCGAGTACTCTGCCAGGTTTATCGTCACGACTATCGCGTGGTTCGGATCGTCGACGACCTGACGCATGTACGTCATCGCCGCCATACCGTCGTCAGTTCGATACGGATCGGTCCGATAGGCCTGTTCGCGCGGAACGTCCGGCAGTTGTGCGCGGTCATCTTCGGGTACTTCCAGCGCATCTACGGGCTGACCGGCCAGTCCCGTCGAACTTGCGACTACCTGGCCCTCCTGGACGTCCACGTAGTGGATGCCAGCGACGTAGTCCTCCTCGTTGCGGCCATTGAACGCGACGTTCCAGCGTTCCACGTACGGTTGTATCCGTTCGACATTGCCCGACCGGATGATTGCCGACTCGGTCAGCATCCCCGTGACCAGCCGTTGTTTATCATCCCAGGATTCGAGGGCCGCCGCTTCCTGTTCGGCCATGTTGGCGTACTCCTCCTCGACGTTATCCTCGACGCCTGCCTCGATTTCTGCGGTTGCGACGAACCCGATCGAGGCCACCGACAGGCCAAGGATGAGCAGTGCAATACCGAACTTTACTGTGTACCGCCGCCGGATGAAGTCCGGAACGACGTATCGTAATCCCCCTAACATATTTTCTCTGTTAATACAAACCCATTTATGATTTTCGCCCGTTATCAGGATGGATAACTCGTTTGAAACCCTTCGCTGAAACGAGGAGCAGCACCCACGAGAGAGGAGTCGGAGAGGGCTCAAGCGGTAGTAATGAGGAAACCACGAGGTAGTTCGTATACGTTTCCTGGACCGGGAGTTGCCTGCTACTCCTCGAATCAGCCAGTTGGTAACGTTTAACCTCCGGCGAGCAGAATCGACGAGCAAGATGACACCACCGCTTTCGACGCCCGGCCCGACCGTAGGGGTCGTGGGAGGGGGACAACTCGGTAGAATGCTCGGCGAGGCGGCCGGACCGCTCGGTATCGAGGTAGTCGTCCTCGATCCGACGCCGGACTGCCCAGCGTCACCCGTCGTGAAAGATCAAATCGTCGGGGGCTTCGACGACGAGGAGACAGTCCGAGAACTGGCCGAACGCGCTGACTTCCTCACCTTCGAGATCGAACTGGCCGACCCCGACCTGCTCGAACGCGTCAAGTCGGACTTCGACGTGCCGGTCCATCCCTCCCCGGAGACGCTCCGGATGATCCAGGACAAGCTTGGGCAGAAAGACGCGCTGGCCGACGCAGGCATCCCAGTCCCCGAGTATCGCGCGGTCGACGATGCCGCGGAGCTACGGAACGCACTCGACGAGTTCGGCACGCCAGCGATGGTCAAGGCTCGCGAGGGGGGCTACGATGGCCGTGGCAACGCACCGATCGAATCACCGGACGAGGCAGAAGCAGTCCTCGATTCCGTGGGCGGGTCGGCAATGGTCGAGGAGTTTGTCGAGTTCGAGCGCGAACTCTCCGTGATCGGCGTCAAAGGTGAGGACGGTATCTCGACGTTCACGACCGGTGAGAACATCCACCGCGAAGAGATCCTTCGCGAGACGGTCGTCCCCGCCCGCGCGTCCGAGGACGTCCTGGAGCAGGCACGGTCAGTCGCCCGTGACGTTCTCGACCTGATGGATGGCCGGGGGGTCTACGGCATCGAACTGTTCGAGACGAGCGAGCAGGATGCCGGTTCGGAAGCGTCGAGCGGTGATAGCGCGCGAGACGGCGATATTCTCGTCAACGAAATCGCGCCACGACCGCACAACTCGGGGCACTGGACCATCGAGGGCGCGGTCGCCTCGCAGTTCGAACAGCACGTCCGGGCGGTCACCGGGCGACCGCTCGGATCGACCGAACAGCGCGATCCCACGGTGATGACGAACATCCTCGGCGATGTCGAGAAAACACAGCCAGCCGAGTTACGGGAGCTCGACGAAGTGTTATCGACGCCGCGGGCGGCGCTGCACTGGTACGGCAAGCGGGACGTTCGGCCGCTCCGGAAGATGGGCCACATTACGCTGACCGGTCCGGACGACGACCTCGACACGCTACTGGTTCGCGCGCGAGAACTCCGAGATGCGGTGACGTTCACCGACGACTGACGGCAGTTCCTCCCGGTATCCCTACGGACCGTTCCAAAACACACATTGGACCCTCCTGCGTCGATATACCTAATGGTAGACCAAGTCGAGAAGCTAATCGAGCAGTTAGAGGCACAGGCGACACAGGACCGCGACCCGGAGACAACGCCGGATATCGGGATTGTCATGGGAAGCGATTCCGACCTCGACGTGATGGCCGGCAGCGAGGAGGGGCGAGCGGGGGCGTACGACGCCTTCGTAGAGGAACTTGGCTTCGAGGAGCAGACCGATTTCGAGAACCCGCCAGAGAGCCGCTTCACGTTCGAGACCTTCGTCGTCTCCGCCCACCGAACGCCCGAGTTGATGTACGCGTATGCCGAGACGGCCGCGGATCGCGGCATCGAGGTCATCATCGCGGGTGCGGGCGGGAAATCCGCTGACCTGCCGAACATGACGGCGTCGATCGCCTACCCGCTTCCTGTCATCGGCGTCCCAGTCCAGGAGAAGTCGGTCGACTCGGTGATCGGGATGCCCACCGGCGCGCCGCTGGTAGCTGTCGACGCGGGGAAGTCGTTCAACGCCGCGCTGTCGGCAACGCAGATCCTCGCCCGCGAGCACGAGGAACTGCGCGAGCGCCTGATAGAGTATCACGAGGAGCTACAGGCAGCAGTCGGCGACGTCTCCACTGACCTCCACGAACTCGGCACACCCGGATTTCGTAACCGCGAGGAATAGGCCCCCGAGACGGCCGTCATGACGGTAGAATCGCAAGAATCAACCCTTATATGGGTGGGTTCCCAACTCTCGCACGTTACGGAGAATACGGTATGTCATGGATCGCAGTTGGCGCGTTGGCGTTGGTTGCAATCGTGATCCCGCTAGCGATGATGGCGGCGTCGTGGTTGCTCCGACCCAGCGTGCCAGAAGACAGTAAGCGCGCCACCTACGAGAGCGGTGAGGTGCCGACCGGCGGGACGCGCATCCGGTTCAACATCCAGTACTACATGGTCGCACTCCTGTTTGTCGTCTTCGACGTCGAGACCGTGCTCATCTTCCCCTGGGCTGTTGTGTACACGGATGCGATCGGACTGGTCGGGCTAGGGGCAGCCCTGGCTCCGATGCTCGTGTTCGTCGGCATCCTCGTCGTCGGACTCGCGTGGGCGTGGCGCAGTGGCGTAGTTGAGTGGGCACGCAGTTCCCGCGTACAAGAACGGACCAAACGGATAGAACAATGAGTAGTGACAATCCACGGGATGCGATTACGGAAAGCACAGCCCCGATAACAGACACGCGCGAGTCAAGATCCGGTCCCGGTGCCGACGACCGGTTCAACTCGAAGCTCCGAGAGGCGTTCGGTGCGTCACCGTTCATCCTTACGAAGTTCGATAGTTTCATGAACTGGGTCCGCGGCTCCTCTATGTTCATGCTGCAGTTCGGGATCGCGTGTTGTAGCATCGAGATGATGCACACCTACGCGGTCAAACACGACCTGGACCGCTTTGGCTCGGGCGTACCCCGGGCGTCGCCGCGCCAGGCCGACGTGATCATCGTTCCCGGGACGATCGTCTCCAAGTTCGCCCCGCGGATGAAGCGCGTCTACGACCAGATGCCGGAGCCGAAGTTCGTCGTCGGGATGGGTTCGTGTACGATCTCCGGCGGTCCGTTCCAGGAAGGCTACAACGTCGTCAAGGGAGCCGAGGAGGTCATCCCGGTAGACATCCATATCCCCGGCTGTCCTCCCCGTCCAGAAGCGCTCGTCTACGGCGTTGTCAAACTCCAGGAGCGCGTCGCCAACGGGGAGACCGCACCGGTGACGGTCAAACCGTACGAACTCCAGCAGTTCAACGACCTCGAACAAGACGAGGTCGTCGACAAACTGGCAGACCAGATCGACGAGGAAGATCTCGTCATGCGGTACAACTGGGCTGATTCGCCATGAGCAAACAGGAAAAACCCGTACCGGCCGACATCGGCGTCGACGAGTCCGGCGAGGTCGACTACGACGAAATCGAGGCGCTACTCGGCGACCTCGTCCTCGACCGCGAGGAACATATCAACGCCGAGGGCTTCGTCATCCGCCCCGACGAGGTGCAGGAAGCGCTCTTCCGACTCCGCGACGAAGCGGAGTTCGATCATCTCTCGTGTGTCACCTCACAGCAGTACGAGGACCGTTTCGAGTCGATCTACCACCTCAAAAAGTACGAGGACCCCACGCAGGAGGTCAGCGTCGTCGTCCCGACCACTACTGACAACCCGGTGAGCCAGAGCGCGGAACCAGTTTACCGGACCGCGGAGTGGCACGAGCGCGAAGCCTACGACCTCATGGGAATCGAGTACGAGGGGCACCCGGATCTCCGACGTATTCTCCTTCCCGAAACCTGGCAGGGGCATCCCCTCCGCAACGAGTATGATCAGGACCGACCACAGATCGTCTCGCTGACCGAACACGCCAACCCGCTACAGGACGACCACCGCGGTAACGAGGAGCAGTCGGACACGATGTTTCTCAACATCGGTCCGCACCACCCAGCGACCCACGGTGTGTTGCACCTGAAGACGGTCCTCGACGGCGAACAGGTCGCCGACGTCGAACCCGACATTGGCTATCTCCATCGCTGCGAGGAGCAGATGTGCGAGCAGGGAACCTATCGCCACCAGATCATGCCGTATCCCGACCGCTGGGACTACATCTCGGCCGGTCTGCTCAACGAGTGGGCGTATGCCCGCGCGGCAGAGGATCTGGCTGATCTCGACGTCCCGGAGTATGCACAGATCATCCGCACGATGGGTGCGGAGATGTGCCGGATCGCCTCACATATGCTCGCGCTGGCGACGTTCGCTCTGGACATCAACGGCGACTTCACGGCGACGTTCATGTACGCGATCCAGGACCGCGAGCGAGTGCAGAACCTGCTCGAGGACCTGACCGGCCAGCGACTGATGTTCAACTACTTCCGGCTGGGTGGGGTCGCATGGGATCTGCCCGAACCCCGCGAGGAGTTCTTCGAGAAGACGCGGGACTTCCTCGACGACCTGCCCGAATCCGTCGCGGAGTATCACAACCTGCTGACCAATAACGAGGTCCTACAGGCTCGAACGATCGATACTGGCGTCCTTAACCACGACGTCGCAAAGCAGTACGGGGCAACTGGCCCCGTCGCTCGTGGCTCCGGCGTCGACTACGACATCCGTCGTGACGACCCCTACGGATACTACGACGAACTCGACTGGGACGTCGTTACCGAAGACGGCTGTGACAACTTCTCGCGCCTGCTCGTCCGGATGCAGGAAGTCGAGGAGTCCGCAAAGATCATCGACCAGTGTGTCGACCTGCTCGAGGACTGGCCCGAGGAGGACCGCACGATCCAGAGCAACGTCCCGCGCACCCTCAAGCCGGACGCTGATACCGAAATCTACCGGTCCGTCGAAGGTGCGAAGGGCGAACTCGGCATCTACATCCGTGCGGACGGCACAGACAAGCCGGGACGGTTCAAGATCCGTAGCCCGTGTTTCTCCAACCTGCAGCCGCTACCGGAGATGTCCGAAGGGGGCTACATTGCCGACCTCGTCGCCACGCTCGGTAGCCTCGACATCGTGCTCGGCGAGGTGGACCGATGATATCGGGACCACTGCAGACTGAAGTCTCGTTGATGCCCGACCAGCTCGCGGACCTGCTGGGTCTCGACGCGCTGGGAATCGCCGGCGACTTCGTCGGCGCGCTGATCGCCGCGGCACTGGTCGCGACGATCATGCTGACTAACGCCGCGCTCGCAGGCCCGTGGGCAAAGCGGAAGATCACCGCCGCGTTCACGGACCGGATCGCGGTCAACCGTGTGGGCCCGTTCGGGCTGTTCATTATCATCGCCGACGCAGTCCGCCTGCTATCGAAAGAGCTCATTATCCCGGAGGGCGCTGACCGGCCAGCCTACGACATCGGCCCGCTGCTGGTCGTTCTCTCCGCACTGGGTGGGTTCGCCGTGATCCCGCTCGGCTCGCTCGGCCCGCTCAACTTCCAGCTTGCAGATCCGGAGATCGGGCTGGTCTACGTGTTCGCCGTGGCGTCCATCGCCAGTCTCGGACTGGTGATGTGTGGCTACGCGTCGGACAACAAATACTCGATGCTGGGCGGTCTGCGCGCGGTCGCGCAGAACCTCGCCTACGAGATCCCACTGATCGTCACCGCGATGTCGGTCGTGATCTTCGCAGGCACACTCCAGCTTTCCGAAATCGTCGCCGCACAACAGGAGACGCTCGTGACGGTCGCCGGCGTGGCGATCCCGACGTGGTTCGCATTCGTGAACCCCTTTGCGTTCGTCCTGTTCCTCACGGCGAACCTCGCCGAAGTCGGCCGGAACCCGTTCGATACGCCCGAAGCCCCGACCGAGATCGTCGCGGGATACCAGACTGAGTACTCTTCGGTCTACTTCGTATTGATCTATCTCGGTGAGTTCCTGCACATCTTCCTCGGCGGTGCGATCATCGCCGTAGTCTTCCTTGGTGGGGCATCCGGTCCGGTACTACCGGGGCTCCTCTGGATGATCATCAAGATGTGGGCGGTGTTCCTGTTCACGCAGTGGGCCCGCTCGGCGATCCCGCGAGTGCGGATCGACCAACTTATCGAAATCGGCTGGAAGGGACTACTGGTCCTTTCCTTCGCGAACCTGATCCTCACGGCAGTGATCGTGGGGGTGCTAACAGTATGATCGGAATCATGAAATCGATGGCGACGACGATGAAACACGCTCTCGACGGCAACACGTTCACCGTCGAGTATCCCGACGAAGCGCCGGAAGTGAGTCCGCGATTCCGCGGCGTTCACAAGTTCAGTCAGGAGCGGTGCATCTGGTGTCGGCAGTGCGAGAACGTCTGCCCGAACGACACGATCCAGATCGTCACCGACGACAAGCGCAACGGCGAGCAGTACAACCTCCACATCGGTCAGTGTATCTACTGCCGACTCTGCGAGGAGGTCTGCCCCGTCGACGCCATCCTGCTGACCCAGAACTTCGAGTTCACCGGCGACACGAAAGACGACCTCGTCTACAACAAGGAGCAGTTGAAGTCCGTCCCGTGGTACAAGGACATCGATCCGCTCAACTCGCGCGAACCCGACCGTGATGCGTGGATCGGCGAGGGCGAAGGCGAAGCGGACTACCAGTAACTCGTTGTACCGGCCGCGAACGACGTGAGCGGGCGGCCTTTTGGCCCAGATTTTTCGGTGAGTGGTGGCTGAGCACAGCGAAGCCATCCCGAAGAGAAAAAGGTGGCGGCCCGAGGGCGAAGGCGAAGCGGACTACCAGTAACTCGTTGTACCGGCCGCGAACGACGTGAGCGGGCGGCCTTTTTGGCCCAGATTTTTCGGTGAGTGGTGGCTGAGCACAGCGAAGCCATCCCGAAGAGAAAAAGGTGGCGGCCCGAGGGCGAAGGCGAAGCGGACTACCAGTAACTCGTTGTACCGGCCGCGAACGACGTGAGCGGGCGGCCTTTTTGGCCCAGATTTTTCGGTGAGTGGTGGCTGAGCACAGCGAAGCCATCCCGAAGAGAAAAAGGTGGCGGCCCGAGGGCGAAGGCGAAGCGGACTACCAGTAAATCGTTGTACCGACCGCGAACGGAGTGAGCGGGCGGCCTTTTTGGCCCAGATTTTTCGGTGAGTGGTGGCTGAGCACAGCGAAGCCATCCCGAAGCGAAAAAGGTGGCGGCCCGAGGGTGAAGGCGAAGCGGACTACCAGTAACTCGTTGTACCGGCCGCGAACGACGTGAGCGGGCGGCCTTTTTGGCCCAGATTTTTCGAGGAGCGGTTCGCGAGCGATTTCGTGACGGACCGAACCGCGCCATTATATCCAATTTCTGGGACGAATTGTTCTGCACGGGGTATTTTGTGATAGCATGCGGCTATCTACGGGTGTGTGGATCTAGGAACGCGGTCAAATCCGCCGTTTTGACGGAACAGTCTCGAAATCTTCAAAGGGTATCCACAACGAGGAGATACTAATGGCACTTGAACACATCGCGTTTGCGCTGTTTGCATTCGTTACGCTTGCGAGCAGCGCCGGGGCCGTGCTGGTGCGGGATGTCTGGCACGCCGCACTACTGCTCGGCGTCGCGCTGACCAGCGTCGCGGCGCACTACGTGATGCTGCAAGCGGAGTTCCTTGCAGTGATCCAGATTCTCGTCTACATTGGCGGGGTTCTGGTCCTCATCACGTTCGGCGTGATGCTGACACGTGGCGGCGAAACACCCGAGGAGGTGGTTCAGTATGGTAGCTGAATCACGTCGCTTCTTCATGGGGGGTACCGATGAGTAGACCGCGGCTTCGCCTGGGCAGACATCTACTGCCGGGTGTGATCGCCATCGCGCTCTTCGGTGTGATGGCGTCGGTGTTTCTCACGGCGTCGATCGGCGACCCGGCCGGGTTCGGCGACGCATCAGTGATGGAGAGTCTGGGTTTCGCGCTACTCGACATTGCGAACGTTGAGGGAACGATCCCGACCGAGGGCTTCCTCGCCGCGTTCATCATCATCGCACTCGCGCTCGACGCGGCACTTGACGGATCGATCATGCTCGCGCGGCGCGAGGAGGGCGACGAAACTGGCGTGCGGGCTGACGGTGGCGACATGCAGGGGGGTGACGACGAATGACCGTTGGGACAGAGCTCTATCTGCTCCTCTCGGCAGGAATGTTCTGTATTGGCCTGTTCGGCGTTCTGACGCGCCGGAACGCCATCATGTTCCTCGTCTCCGTCGAACTAATGTTGAACGCCGCGAACATCAATCTGGTCGCGTTCTCGTTCTTTTACGGTAACGTCACCGGACAGGTGTTCGCCCTGTTCACCATCGGTCTGGCGGCCGCAGAGGTGGCGATCGGTATCGGTATCATTCTGGTACTGGTGCGGAACTACGGCGACGTGGACGTCGAGAACGCAACGACAATGAGGTGGTAACAGATGGCGATATTCGAAATCTCACCGGCGATTGCGCTGCTGCCGTTCGTATCGTTCCTGCTCGCGCTCGTCGCGGGCAAGTATATGCCGAAGAAGGGGGCGATCGGCGGCATCGTCGCGACCGGTGGTTCGCTTGTCCTCTCGGTGCTGGCGGTCATCGCTGTCGCGGGCGGTAGCGAGTACCAGCACACCTACTGGATGTGGACCGACTCCGCGCCGATCGATCTGAGCTTCGGGATCCTAATCGATCCCCTGTCGTCCCTGATGCTCGTGATAGTCTCGCTGGTCGCCTTCCTCGTCCATATCTTCAGTCTCGGGTATATGAACGCCGAGGGCGAGACCGGCCTGCCGCGCTACTACGCCGAACTCGGTCTCTTTACGTTCAGTATGCTCGCGTTCGTCTACGCGGACAATCTGCTGATGGCCTTCATGTTCTTCGAACTCGTTGGCCTCTGTTCGTATCTGCTGATCGGCTTCTGGTTCCGCACCGACAGTGCAGCGAGCGCCGCAAAGAAGGCGTTCCTGGTGACGCGATTCGGTGACTACTTCTTCCTCATCGGCGTCGTCGGCATCCTCGCCACCTTCGGGACGGCGCAGTTCGCGTCCGTAGGCGGCACGGAGTCGTTCGCCGCGGTGGCCGAATCGTCTCTCTCCGATTCAAGCGCCGCCCTGTGGATCCCTGATGCTGTGAGCGCACAGCAGTGGATCACGGGCCTCGGTCTGCTCGTTCTGGGCGGCGTGATCGGCAAGTCCGCACAGTTCCCGCTACACACCTGGCTTCCCGACGCGATGGAAGGTCCGACGACGGTCTCGGCGCTCATCCACGCAGCGACGATGGTCGCGGCCGGCGTCTATCTCGTCGCGCGGATGTTCGCGTTCTACGCGCTTAGCCCGACCGCACTGGGGATCATCGCCTTTGTCGGTGGCTTTACTGCACTCTTCGCGGCGACGATGGGGAGTGTGAAAAACGACGTCAAGCAGGTACTGGCGTACTCGACGATCAGCCAGTACGGCTACATGATGCTCGGTCTGGGCGTCGGCGGCTACGTCGCCGGCGTCTTCCACCTGATGAACCACGCGTTCTTCAAAGCGCTCCTGTTCCTGGGTGCCGGTGCGGTCATCATCCTGATGCACCACGAACAGGATATGTGGAAGATGGGCGGTCTGAAGGACAAAGCGCCTGTCGTCTACTACACGTTCCTCGCGGGCGCGCTCGCGCTTGCAGGAATCATCCCGTTCTCGGGCTTCTGGTCGAAAGACGAAATCCTCTTCGACGCGATCATTCTGGGACTCGACGATCCGGTGTTCCTCATGGCATACGCGATGGGGTTAACAGCCGTCTTCTTCACCGGCTTCTACACCTTCCGGATGGTCTTTCTCACGTTCCACGGTGAACCGCGCTCCGAAGCGGCCAGGGATCCCCACTCGGTCGGTTGGGCAGTCAAGGTCCCGCTGATCACGCTCGGCGCGCTCGCGACGGTGGCCGGCGTGGCGAACCTTGCCCCGGTCGAAAAGCTAACCGGGATCGGCAATGCGACGCTCCTGACCGACTGGCTCGACGGCGAGTACGGTGGCTACGACGCCCTGACCTACCACCAGTACACCGACACGGCGGGCCTCGGCTACGAGTACATCGCCGGGTCCGAGGGAACGACCGTGCTGATCGCCGGCGCCCTCGCGCTCGGACTTGCACTTGCTGGCGCTGGCCTCGCGTACTACCTGTACAACGTCCCGCGCCCCGAGCCACACGTCGAGAACCTCGGCTCTGTCCGCGATGTACTGTACAGCAACTACTACCTCGACGAGTTCCAGGTCGCACTCGCCGAGCGCGTCACGATGCCTATCGCTCGCGCCGCAAACACCTTCGACCAGAGCGTCGTCGACGGCGTCGTCAACGGCTCGGGCAGTGTGAGCCTCTTTAGCGGTGACCGACTCCGCCGGATCCAGACCGGCGCAGTCACCGATTATGCCGCGATGCTCGGGATCGCACTGGTCTTGCTTCTCGTTGGATTCGGCCTGTATGGAGGGTGGTTACTATGATGATCGAAGCGCTCATCGCGCTATGTCTGGTCGGTTCGCTGGTCGTACTCGCGTCCCCGAACAAGTACGCCGGCAAACTGGCCTTCGGAATCAGTCTGCTCTCGGTCGTCGGGGGCGTCTGGATGTACAGTGCGTTCGATGGTAGCGGAAACGCCCTGCTGGCCGATCCCGCGGAGATAGCGTTCTACACGCGTGAAACGTGGATCGAACTGGGCGGCCTCTACACGATCGACTGGCACGTCGGGCTAGACGGTATTAGCCTGCCGCTGGTCGCTCTGACGACGATTCTAACGACGCTGGCAATTGTCAGTGCGTGGACGCCTATCACCGAGCGCCAGTCCCAGTTCTACGGGCTCGTCCTGTTCCTGGAAGCGGCGCTGATCGGCGTCTTCTCCGCGCTCGATTTCTTCCTGTGGTTCGTCTTCTGGGAGGCCGTGCTGATCCCGATGTACTTCCTCATCGGCGTCTGGGGCGGTTCCCGCCGGAAGTACGCCGCGATCAAGATGTTCGTCTACACGAACGTCGCGTCGCTGGTGATGTTCATCGGCTTCGTTGCACTCGTGTTCGGTCTCGGACTGGACACGTTCAACCTGGCTGATACGGCACAGGCTCTGGTGTTGGAGGGCGCTGAACCCGATGCTGCGCCGTGGATCGATGCGAGCACCCTGAAGATATTCGCCTTCTTCGCCATGTTCGCTGGCTTCGCGGTGAAGGTGCCAATCGTACCGGTCCACACGTGGCTGCCGGACGCTCACGTCGAAGCGCCGACGCCGGTGTCGGTGCTGCTGGCAGGCGTCCTGCTGAAGATGGGCACCTACGCCCTGCTCCGGTTCAACTTCACGATGCTGCCCGACGTTGCAAGGGACTTTGCGGTGCTGATCGCCGTCTTCGCGGTCGTCTCAGTGATCTATGGTGCGATGCTCGCGCTCGCCCAACAGGACCTCAAACGGATCGTCGCATATTCGTCTGTCTCCTCGATGGGCTACGTGATCCTCGGTCTGATCGCGTACACCGTCTACGGGGTCGGTGGCGCGACGTTCCAGATGATCAGCCACGGCCTGATCTCCGGGCTGATGTTCATGACGGTCGGCGTGATCTACAACGCCACTCACACGCGGATGGTCACCGACATGTCCGGCATGGCAGACAAGATGCCGGTCGTCGTCGGCATCTTCATCGCCGGTGCCTTCGGCTACATGGGGCTCCCGCTGATGAGCGGCTTTGCGGGCGAGTTCTTCATCTTCCTCGGCTCCTTCGGGGCGGTCGACGCTATCGGTAGCCTCGCACCGGTGTTCACCGGGCTGGCGATGTTCGGTATCGTCATCGTCGCTGGCTACCTGCTCTACGCCATGCAGCGCACCCTGTTCGGTCCGTACCAGCTCGATACTGACTACGAGGTCGGGCGTGCGCCGCTGCACGACGTCTTGCCGTTGTTCGTCCTCCTCGGATTGATCATCCTGCTTGGCGTCTCGCCGGAACTGATCTTCGAGATGATTACCGATGCGATCAGTCCGATCCTCCCCGGAGGTGGTATCTGATGGCTGAATTCGGTGTGCTCGACATTACGACCTACCGAGCGCTCGCCCCAGTGTTGATCCTCGCCGGAACGGCGCTGCTCCTGTTCCTGGTGGATAGCATCGACACCGAAACGACGGCCCACGAACTGATCGCGGGGACGGCGGTCGGCGGGACAGTGATCTCGCTTGCCTTCTCCGTGTGGTATCTGCTCGAAGGCGTGGGCGAGACGCCGTTCCTGCTGTTCGATTCCGCACTCGTCGTCGACGAGATGGCGCTGTTCATCACGTTCGTGGTGCTCAGTGTCACCTCGCTCGTGCTGATCGCGAGCTACGATTACGTGGACGAGATGGCCCACCGCGGGGAGTACTACTCGCTGGTGTTACTGGCCGCGACCGGGATGCTCACGATGGCGTCGGCAAACAGCCTGGTGACAGTGTTCATCGCGTTCGAACTCGCCAGCCTGCCCTCGTACGCGCTCGTCGCGTATCTCAAGCACAACCGTGGAAGCGTCGAAGCCGGTCTGAAGTACTTCCTGATCGGCGCGGTCTCCTCGGCGGTGTTCCTCTACGGGATCAGTCTCGTCTACGCCGCGACCGGATCGCTGTTGATCCCCGAAATCGCGGGCTCGCTCGATACCGTCCTCGATCAGGGGATCCTCGGAATCGGGATCCTGCTGATGGTCGCTGGCGTCGCGTACAAGACTGCCTCCGTCCCGTTCCACTACTGGGCGCCGGAGGCCTACGAGGGTGCGCCCGCACCGATCAGCGCGTTCCTCTCTTCGGCCTCGAAAGCGGCCGGGTTCGTGATCGCGTTCCGGATCTTCGTCGACGCGTTCCCGGTTGCGACGATGGCCAACCTGAACGTCGAATGGATCGTCGTCTTCCAGGTGCTCGCGGTGCTGACGATGGTGCTCGGTAATCTCGCGGCCGCGGTCCAGACCAAAGTCAAGCGGATGCTGGCGTACTCGTCGGTCGGTCACGCCGGCTACGCGCTCATCGGACTGGCCGCACTATCCAGCACCGGCGGCGCGAACGAACTCGTGCTCGGCGGTGCAATGTTGCATCTGCTGGTCTACGGCTTCATGAACACGGGCGCGTTCCTGTTCCTGGCGATGACCGAACGCTGGGAGATCGGCCGCGACTTCGAGGACTTCAACGGCCTCGCGACGCAGGCACCGATCGCCTCCGTCGCGATGTCGGTGTTCCTGATCAACCTCGCCGGCCTGCCGCTCGGCGGGGGCTTCTGGAGCAAGTACGTCCTGTTCGCGGGTGCAGTGAACAACGGCTTCGTCTGGCTCGCAGCGGTCGGTGCCGGTGCCAGCGCGCTGTCGCTGTACTACTACTCGAAACTGCTGAAAGCGATGTGGATCGAGGAACCGGCTGACGACCTTGCCATCCCCGACGCCCCGATGGGGATGTACGTTGCCGTCGTCGGTGCTGCAGTCGTGACGGTGGGACTGCTTGGCGCGTTCGGCCCCGTTGCCGACATTGCGGTCAACGCGGCGGCGGCGCTGCTGGCGTAATCACCGTTCCCTTTCTTTCTATTGGATGCCAGTTGTCTGACGTTGTTTGCATGGCAAGAAGACGGTAGCTTTTACCTTACTGGATTAATAGGTGAATCTATGACCTCCCGGCTGATGCTAGGCTGTGGGGCGGTTGGCCAGACGCTGGCCAGTCGCATCGCCGGGGAACAGGGCGGCCTGACCGTCATCACAGACGATTCCGGCCGCATCGATGCACTTCGTGGGCCCAACCGGACCGTGACGGACGGCGACCCGACAGACCCGGAACTGCTGGCGGAGGCCGCCCCGTCAGCCGATATCGTGGTACTCGCCGACGACGACGCGGAGCGAAACGCGGCGATGGCCGTCACCGTCCGCGACGTGTATCCGGATGCCTTCGTCCTCGCATACCCCGGGGAGTACCCCTCCGAAAACAGTTTATCGACGCTACGTGAACGGGTCGACCAGTTGATCGAACCGAGTGCCGAAATCGCTGATCACGTCCTCGGATTCGTCACCGGGAAGGGAGCGACCCGGACCCGCCGACTCCGACAGACGCTTACCTCGGTCGACGGAACGGTCGCCGTCGTTGCCCACGACAACCCTGACCCGGACGCCATCGGGAGCGCCGTGGCACTCGCACAGCTTGCAGAGAGTCTCGGCGTCGACGCGGTTCCCTGCCACTACGGCGATATCACCCATCAGGAGAACAAGGCGATGATGAACCTGCTGGATCTCGACCTTCGCCAACTCGATCCGGAAGATCCGGACGAACTGGGCGAGTTTTCGGGCTTCGCACTCGTCGATCACAGCAGACCCGGCGTCAACGATCGGCTACCGAAAGGGCTGGCGGTCGATGTAGTCATCGATCACCATCCACCTCGAGGCCCAGTCGGCGGCCGCTTCGTCGACATCCGGAGCGAGGTCGGAGCGACATCTACGCTACTGGCCGATTACTTCTCGCGGTTCGACATCGAACTCGACGAGACCGTCGCCAGCGCCCTCCTCTATGGCATCCGGATCGATACGGACGACTTCGAGCGGGAGGCGTCGGAGTTCGACTTCGAGGCCGCGAGTGAACTGGTCGAGTACGCGGACATCTCGCTGCTCGAACGAATCGAGTCCCCCAACATCTCGGCCGAGACGCTTGAGACGGTCGCCCGAGCGATCGAGAACCGACAGCTAGACGGCTCGATACTCACGACGAGCGCTGGCGAGATCAACGAGCGGGACTCGCTCGCGCAGGCGGCCGATCAGCTACTAGCGATGGAAGACGTCTCGACCACGCTGGTGTTCGGTGTGCTCGATGACACGGTCTACGTCTCCGCGCGCTCACGGGGTGCAGGGCTCGACCTCGGAGAGACGTTACGGCTGGCATTCAACCGTATCGGGAGCGGTGGCGGCCACTCGGATATGGCGGGCGCACAGATCCCGCTTGACGTACTCGGCACGGTTGACGATACCGGAGAGACAGTGCAGTCGGCCGTCGAAGACGTCGTCAGGGATCGGTTCTTCGAGGCGTTGCGCGAACGGCCCTTCGAACTGCCGGACGAGTACGTCTCGGAAGTCACTGAGTTCGAGTTCCCGATGCTGTCCGGCGATCGGTCGACAGCGACGGACGAAGGATAGGAACGAAATAGCTTTTCCCCACAGCGACTCGAGATGTGGGTATGGATGTGAGCGGGGTCAGTGCGACGGCGCGAGTGAACGAGTACATGACCCAGGAGGTGGTGACGGTAGCCCCGGACGCTACCGTCGCCGAGGTCGCTCGCAAGATAGCCGAAACCGACGGCCACAACGGATTTCCCGTCTGTGAGCGCCGCCGAGTCGAGGGGTTCGTCACTGCACGCGACCTCCTGTTGGCCGACGAGTCGGAGCCGATTTTTAAAGTGATGACGTCGGATCTGGTGGTCGCACATCCGGAGATGAAGGTGAACGACGCGGCCCGCGTCATCCTTCGGTCCGGGATCCAGAAACTCCCCGTCGTCGACGACGCTCGTAACCTCGTCGGGATCATCAGCAATACGGACGTGATTCGCAGTCAGATAGAGCGCGCAACGCCGGAGAAGGTCGGCAAACTGCTCCGCACGCTGGAGAACATTCACGACGTGACGCTACGCCAGGAACGGCGGATCGTCCCGCTGGACCGGTTGACGCCGACACAGTCGAAAGTGTACGCCGACGAATTAGACGGCCGGCAGTACGAACTGGACCGTGGGCTGGCAGAGCCTCTCGTCGTTATCGATAACGCAGGAGAGTATCTGCTTGCAGACGGCCATCACCGCGTCCTTGCAGCGCGCCAACTCGGCGTCGAAGAGATGGAAGCGTACGTCGTCGTCGTCGATCAGGAACTGGAGTTGGGCATGCAACAGACGGCCGAGAACAACGGACTCGAGAGTCTCGAGGACATCGAAGTCGTCGATTACGCCCGCCATCCGCTCGTCGAGACGACCGAACGGCTACAGTAAGACGGGAAGAGACAGTAGCTGTCGAGAGCAGAAAAATCGCGAGTGAAGCGATCGTTTTCGATCGAACCTAGCTTCAGGGCCAGACGCCGCCTTCCTCGAAGGAGTTGGCGACGCGCTGGATGGAGACGACGTAGGCGGCGACCCGCAGGCTCGGCAGGTCGTGTTTCTCGTAGGCTTCGATGAGATTGTCGAAGGAGTTGACGATGATCTCTTCGAGCTGTTCGTTGACTCGCTCCTCGGACCAGTAGAACCGCTGGCGGTTCTGGACCCACTCGAAGTAGCTGACGGTGACGCCGCCGGCGTTCGCGAGGATGTCCGGTACGATGATGACGTCTTTTTCCTCGAGCACCTCGTCGCCTTTCGGCGTGATTGGCCCGTTGGCTGCCTCGCTGATCACGTCCGCCCGGATATTCCGGGCAAGCTCTTCGTTGATAGCGTTCTCGAGGGCGGCCGGGATCAGCAGGTCGACGTCGAGAGTGAGCAGTTCGTCGTTCGTGATCTCTTCGTCCCCATCGGCGTAGCCGACAACACTACCGGTCTCGATTTTGTGTTCTTTCGCAGCGACGGGGTCGAAGCCGTCCTCGTTGTAGATCCCGCCGGTGGAGTCGCTCGCCGCCACGACAGTCGCACCCATCTCGTCGACGAGTTTCGCGGCGATCCAGCCGGCGTTGCCGTAGCCCTGGACGGCCACGGTCGCGTTCTCGATGTCTCGGTCGAGATGGTTGAACGCCTCTCGGGCCGCGATGACGGTCGAGCGGCCGGTGGCCTCGACGCGTCCCTCGCTTCCCCCACTGGAGATGTCTTTACCCGTGATGACGCCGGGTTCGGTCGTGTTCTCCAGGGTTTCGTAGGTGTCCTTGATCCAGTTCATTTCCCGCTGTCCAGTGTTGACGTCGGGCGCGGGGATATCTCGGTCCTGGCCGATCATCGGGCGAAGTTCGCGAGCGAACGACCGCGTGATCCGTTCGAGTTCGGCCTCGGAATACTCCGAAGGGTCGATTATGATACCGCCTTTGCCGCCGCCGAGTGGAATGCCAACAGTCGCACACTTGTAGGCCATCCAGCCCGAGAGTGCTTTGACCTCATCCCGCGAAACGTTTGGGTGGTAGCGGATTCCGCCCTTGTACGGGCCACGGTCCCCGTTGAACTGCGAGCGGAAGGCGCTGAACATTTCGATGGACCCATCGTCCATCTCGACGGAGAGGTTCGTTTCGAGGACGCGCTCGGGTAGTTTGAGGCGGGCCAGTACGTCGTCTTCTACGTCGACGTACGCTCCAGCGTCGTCGATCTGTTCCTGTAGGCTCTCGAATGGATTTACGCCGTCGGACATACTCTCGTTTTTTCCGACCGGTAGTTTAAGTGTAGCGATATACCAAGGGACTGTAAGACATTATACAACTGTTAACACTGGGTGAACAGTCAGTTCTCATGTGACAACCACTCTAAATACGAGGGACGTTCGTGATAATTAGTTTCAGGGACCGTGGCTAGCCTCTCACGCTCCGCTAACCGTACGGTCCTACTCGTCCGCACGGTCCAGGAGACGATGGGCCTGTCTGATCAGTGGGCCGTCGATCATCTGACCGTCTATCGCAAAGACGCCGTCGTGTCGCTCGCTGGCGGCGACGACCCGACGGGCCCATTCGATCTCGTCTTCGTCGGGGGCGAACGCATCGTGAATCGGATCGATCTGGTCGGGGTGGATCGCCATCTTGCCGTCGTAACCGAACTCCACTGCGCGTTCGGCCTCCGTGCGAAGTCGGTCGTGGTCGCTGATATCGGGCCAGATCGTATCGATGGCGTCGATGCCGCCCGCTCGTGCGGCCAGCACGACGTGCTGTCGCGCGTAACTCACCTCGTCGCCGTCCTCCGTTCGGGTCGCGCCGATATCGGCCGCCAGGTCTTCCGCGCCGAAGACGAGCGCATCGGTAGCCTCTACGGCGGCGATCGACTCGGCATGAAGGACGCCCGCCGCCGTTTCGACGAGCGCGAACACCGGTAGCTCATGGCCCCGCTGCTCGACCACGTCGGACAACTCGCGGACGTCGTCCGCAGTGCGAACTTTCGGGAGAACCAACCCGTCAAGCGTCGCTGGGGCGGCGAGAACACTGTCGAGGTCCTCCTCGCCCATCGGCAGTTCGTTCACCCGTACGAAGACTTCAGATTCCGTGTCGAACTCCGGTTCTGAGAGGACCTCTGTAACCGTCTCCCTGGCCGCGGCTTTTGCGTCCGGGCCCACGGCGTCTTCGAGGTCGAAGACGACGATATCGGCTCCTGATCCCGCCGCTTTCCGGAGCATTTCTCCACGATTCCCCGGTGAAAAGAGTACAGTTCGCCGTGACATACTATCATTTGTTCACGGATCAACAAAAACACCCGCACCAAGTTGTGATCGGACTGAGTATAGCCGCGGTAACAAAGCATATAACTTGGTAACACATACCACAGGCGTAGAGGTGACGAACGTGTCCGACCACGCAACATCCGGCTGGCAGGATAGTACGACGGAACGAGCGGACGGTCTGGAAACGGTCGAACGGTATGAGACGGACGAGGGCGTCGTCTTCTTCGACGCCGACAACCCACTTGCGTGGGTCGAAGCGACACGGACGGTACGACTCGACAATCAGGTCTGAGCGGCCCGGTAGCACTCTCGATAGTCGCACTCTCGGACGGGGCGCTTTTTGCATTGAAACTCCAAGCCTTCATCAGTGCCTTCCGAGGACCCTCTCGACGTCGACCCCAACGGATCGGAGCCCGAGAAAGATCTGGATTTCGACGTTCTTGACGCCAATGAGGATCTGGCTCCGGATCTTCCCGATCCGGAGAACGTCTCGTCAGAGGTCAAAAACACGTTCTGGAGTGTGTTCCTGCTTGTCAAACTCGGGGTTCTCGCGACCAGCATCGGCGCGCTACTGCTGACGCTGACACCGTATATGCAGGCCGGTGCCGTGGCCCTGCTCGTCGGCCTGTTCTCGCTCGGCCACGCCTACCTGAAGTACCGGTTCTCGGAGTTCGGCTAGCCGGGAGACTGATCGCCGCGATTATGCGCTTCGGTGGCGTAGAGCCGAGCATGCGAACCGTACGCGACGAGTCCGGGAAACGCTACATCGTCGTCAAATCGTCCACGGACAGCAGCCTCGTCCGGGACCCGGAGGACGGTAGCGAACGCTACGTCGAGAACGACCGCCTCGAGACGCTCGACGGGACGCCACCCCTGGAGACGGCTGCAAGCGGCATTTCAGAGCCTGTTCGGCGGCTACTCCGGGGGGTTCACGACGACGCCGCACTCGGCCTCCTCGCGGATCTGGTCGACCGCGGACCGGTCCCCGTCCGCGACATGATGCGCGAGTACGACCAGTGCGAATCCGATCTGCACGGCCGACTGGCGGAGCTACGGGCGGCCGGACTGATCGAAGAAGCAACGATTGCCGGCGAGCGTGGCTACGACGCGACCGAGGGCACCGTCGAAGTGCTCTCCATACTTCGTGACGACGACTGAGAAGATCTGCTTGCCCCGAGAGTCAGTTATTCGGCGAACGCGGTGGTACCGATCTCCTCGCGACGCTCGACTGTCGACCGATTCGAGGTCGGATCCTTCCGCACCTCGACGACGTCGTCGGCCGCGACGACGAGTTCGTCGTCGTGGCTCACTACGACTATCTGTTCGACGCCGAGTTCACGCATCGAGTCGATCAGTTCGACTAGCTGAGAGACGTGCCCCGAGTCGAGGAAGACGGTCGGTTCGTCGAGGATCAGCGGCGGCATCGGCGCGGCCCCTTCGATACCTTCGGCCAGCAGGCGGTAGATCGCACAGCGGAGGCTGAGGTTGAACAGTGCGCGCTCGCCGCCGGACAGTTGGTCCGGATCGAGCGGTGCGCCGTCTTTCTGGAAGACCGTTAGCTCGTACTCCCCGTCGAGTTCGATATGCGAGTACGAGTCGTTCTGGTAGACCAGATCGAACGTCTCGTTGAGCAGTCGTTCCAGCCGTTCGACGTTCTGTTGGCGTAGCTCCGCCCGCAGGTCGCCGTAGGTCTCCTGTAGCCGCTGGGCCTCGTCGTACAGCGACTCCAGGGCATCGCGGCGCTCGACGAGTTCGTCATGCTCCTCGCGCAGGTCTTCGAGTTCGCTCAGTTCGGCCTCAATGCCACCGATCCGGCCTTTCAGGTCGTCCCGGTTCTCGCGCTCTTCTTCTAATGCCGGTTCGGCCTCCTCCAGATACTCTGTGGCACGCGTTCGATCCGCACGCGCTTCCTCGATACGCTCCTCGTCGAACTCCGATTGCAGTTCGTTCTTGCGCTGGCGCTTCTCGGCCAGTCGCTCGCGGCGCTCCTCGTTCAACTCGGCCTTGTCAGCCCGGCTTTCGCGGCGGTCCTCGATTCCGTCTTCTGCGTCTTCGATGGCTTCAAGCGTTTCTTCGAGCGATTCGAGCCGTTCGCGCCGTGCTCGGATCTCGCCGCGCTCGGCGTTGATCGTGGCAATCTCCTCGCGGCGGTCGTCAGCCTGCTCGTCGGCCTCGGTCGCCACCGCCCGTTTTTCCTCGGCGCGCTCGTCGAGCGTCTCGGCGCGCTCTTCGAGGTCAGTGATGCGGTCGCGCTTGTCAGAGAGCGTCGCCTCGCGTTCTTCGACCAACTGCTCGACGTTCCGGCGGTTCCCGCGCAGTTGCTCGACGCTCGCTTCGGCCTCGACCAGCGTTTCGGCGTCGTCGAGGCGCTCGCGGACGGCCGAGCGCTCGTCTTCGAGGTCGTCGCGGCGGGATTCGAGTTCTGCAACCCGCTCGCGGTCGTCGGCGAGCGCGTCGACGTGTGGGGAATCCTCGACTGCCTGCCCACACTCGGGACACTTCCCTTGCTCCAGGAGCGCCTCGGCTTCCTCGACCGAGGATTTCGCGGATTCGAGCTTCGTCCGGACATCGGTCAGTGCCTCGCGTAGCTCCTCGGCCTCGGCTTCGAGCGATTCGTGGTGGTCGTCGGCCTCGCCGAAGGCTACCGGCGCGTCCTCGAACTGTGCTTTCGCCGTCTCTATCTCGTCGTCGATATCGCCCAGTTTCTTGCGGCGGTCGTCGAGTTCCGCTTCGGCCTCGGCGAGTTCCGTCTCGAGTTCCTCGGCGTTCTCCCGGGCCGTCTCGGCTTCGGCCTCGAGTTCGTCGGCGCGTTCGCGGGCGTTTTCGGCCTCTGAAGTGTACTCCTGGATCTCGATATTGATCGATTCGAGTTCGTCTCGGAGTTCGTCGTCCCGCTCTTCGAGGTTCTCAAGCGTCGTTTCGACCGCCCCGAGACCGGCATCACTGTCGAGTTCGGAGTCAGCGAGCAGGTCGTCCCGTTTCGTCTCCAGTTGGTCGAGGCGCTCACGGCGCTCCGTGATCTCCTCTTTGAGTCGGTCGCGTTCCTGTTCGGTCTCGCTGATCTTCTCCTGTAGCGTCTCGATCTCTCCTTCCAGATCGTCGATCCGGTCGCGTTTCTCCTCGTACTCGTCGAGGACGGATTCGGCCTCGTCTCTGGTGTCGCGGGCCGCTTCGATCTGGCCCTCGAGGCGCTCGATTTCGGCGTTGCTCTCGGAAAGCTCGGTTTCGAGTTCGTTTAGCTGGGCGTGAAGCTCCTTGTCTTCTTTCGCCGCGATCTTACTCTCGAGGTTCTCGATGACGTCCCGCTGGCCGTCGAGCACCGTCTTGATTCCCAGTCTGGCCTTGCTCGCCCGCTCGCGGTACTCCTCCAGTTTACCGAGTTGGAGCAGGTCGTCGATCATGTCCTGTCGGTCGCTCGGCGAGGCGTGGATGAGCTTGTTCACTTCGCCCTGCCGGACGTACGCGCAGTTGACGAACGCTTCGGCGTCCATCCGCAGTAGCTCGGTGACGTACTCGCGCACCGCACGGGCACCGTCGACGCTCCCATCGGGCGTCTCCAGCACGCATTTCGCCGTCTGGGCGCGCTCGCCGGTGAGCCGAAGGCGGCGCTCGATCCGGTAGGACTCGCCCGCGTGATCGAAGACGAGTTCGATCTCGGCGTCCTCGGCACCGTTGGTGATCACGTCGTCGAGGGTGCGCTCGTCCAGCGCCTTCGAGCCGTAGAGCGCAAAGAAACAGGCTTCTAGCAGCGAAGATTTCCCGCTCCCGTTGACGCCGTGAATCACGGTAACGCCGGTTTCGAGGTCGAGTTCGGCGTCGGCGTAGCACTTGAAATTCTCCATCCGGACGTGGCGGAACCTCATAGGAACTCCTCCACGGAGCGCTGGGAGTCGGTCTCCTGTGCTGTGTCAGGGTCTGATTGGTGGCTGTCGGCATCGGTCTGGTCGTGTTGGCTCTCGGCATCGGCTTGGTCGCTTTGGCTCTCGGCATCGGCTTGGTCGCTTTGGCTCTCGGCATCGGCTAGGTCGCTCTCGGAGTCGGAACCCGAATCGATCCCGGCGTCGTCCGGGTCGGCATCGGATTCGCCCGCTGCGCTGTCGGCCGCATCGTCGCCCGCTTCGTCTTCGTCGGCGCTCTCGAACGCCGACAGTCCTTCGTCAGCGCGCTCGCGGACCAGCGATTCGACGGTCTCGCGGACGTTCGAGTCAGCAACCTTGCTCTCGCGGACGGTTTCGTCGATGTCACGGGCCGCAGGGCTCAGGCCGAGGTCGCGCAGGCGCTCGCGGACGGCGTCGTCGGGGTCGGCAAAACTGACGCTCACATCGTCCTCTCTCTCTATCTCGCGGCGGTCGTTCACCCGTGCGATCAGCGCGCCGTCGTCGACCGCCAGTTCCTCGACGCTCGCGGGTGTCACAGGTTCACCGTCACCCTCTATCGTGACGATGACCACGGCGTCCTCGACATCGTACTGGCGGACGCGCTCTCGGACCCGATCGGTTCCCTCGCCCTCTGCGAGTTCGACGTCGACGAAGCAGAACTCGCGGGTGTCCGCGACGGCCCGGCGTGTGATCGTGACCTCGTCGTCGACGGTGACGATATTGTAGCCACGATCATCGCGCTCCGAGGCGCTCGCGCGCTCAGTCGATCCACAGTAGGTCACCCACGTGTCCAGCATCTCCCGTTTTCCGGGGGCGTGGTTGTCACCGAGCAGGACGGCGTCGAACTCGACTGTCGATTCAGTCAGTAGTCGCTCGGTGTCCCAGTCGGCGTGCGCGAACGGTTCGAAGAGGCCGTGGCTTACGAGCGCTGCATAATCGGCCTCCTCGGTCGGTTCGTACCCGTACTCCAGGCTATCCCGCTGGGACTCGGGCACGAAGTCGAGGCCGTAAAACGCGATATCTCCGACGACCTCCGGCGTCGATCCGAGTCGGGTGGTAAGGCCGAGATCCTCGAACAGGTCGAGCCACTGGCCGTCACGTTTCGTCTCGTGGTTCCCGACGACTGCGAGGAACGGAATGTCGGCGTCAGCGAGTTCGCGCAGTGCCGCGACCGTGCCCTGAATATCTGGAAGGTCGGGCCGGCGGTCGTGAAAGAGGTCACCCGCGTGTACGACGGCGTCGACGTCCTCCGCGATGGCGTCGTCGACGACCTGCTGGAACGCGTCGAGGAAGTCCTGACGACGCTCCGGCGAGTGGTACTGTCGATACCCGATGTGGGTGTCGCCGGTGTGAATCACCCGTGTCATGGCAAGCAATTATGCTGGCTCTCTTAAGACGGTTCCGCGACCGGAGTGAAAGTAAAAGGCCTGCCTCACGAGAAGGGGTATCCACAGGTCGGCTACTCGATATCGAGCGTGTAGAGACGCTTTCGCGCATCGGAGAAGGAAAACCGCGAAGCGACGACGTCCTGTTCCTCAAGTCGGTTCAGCGCATAGCGAACAGTTCGTGCGGGCAGCAACGTCTCCTCGGCTAGTTGGCTCTGAGTCAGGGTATCGTTGTATTCGAGCACTTTCGCGACGAGTTTGGCGCTCGGCGGCAGGTCACGGACGTCGTCCCAACTCGCGTCGGCGTCCGGTGCTTCTACGCTGGCAGGCTCTGGTGTACTCATCGTTATCTCCGCTTGGACATACAAGCTAATAATATTGTCCCTTTCGAATTATTACTAGATGGAATATTGTGGAGGCGATCTATAAGCCATTTTCGGCCGCGGTCCGCTTTGCCGCTCCGGATTTGGCTGACCCGAAGCCTCTTATGAACCAACGCCCTAACATCGACAATGACCGATACTGTGGAGGACGTCGACCTTCCTTACGATGAGGAGGAGGCGTCACAGCGGGAGAAAATCGAGGCACTACGAGAGCGCCTCGAGGTCCTCGAGTCACAGAACGAGGAAATGCGGGATAAGCTACTGGACGCGAACGCTGAGAACAACAAGTACCAGCAGAAACTCGAACGGCTCACTCACGAGAACAAGAAACTCAAGCAGTCGCCCCTGTTCGTCGCGACGGTGCAAGAGCTCTCCGAGGACGGCGTCATCATCAAACAACACGGCAACAACCAGGAGGCTCTGACCGAGGTCACCGAGGAGATGCTTGACGATCTGGAGCCCGACGACAGGGTCGCTGTCAACAACTCGCTCTCTATCGTCAAAAAGCTCGACAGCGAGACCGACGTTCGCGCACGCGTGATGGAAGTCGACGAGTCGCCCGACGTCACCTACGAGGACATCGGCGGCATCGAAGAGCAGATCAACGAGGTCCGCGAGACCGTCGAGATGCCGCTCAAAAAGCCCGACGCGTTCGACGACGTCGGTATCGAGCCGCCGAGCGGCGTTCTGCTTTACGGCCCACCGGGGACCGGCAAGACGATGCTCGCGAAGGCAGTGGCCAACCAGACCGACGCCACCTTCATCAAAATGGCCGGCTCCGAACTCGTCCACAAGTTCATCGGCGAGGGGGCGAAACTCGTGCGTGACCTCTTCGAGGTCGCCCGCGAAAACCAGCCAGCCGTGCTGTTCATCGACGAGATCGACGCGATCGCCTCCAAGCGAACCGAGTCGAAGACCTCCGGCGACGCCGAGGTCCAGCGGACGATGATGCAGTTACTGAGCGAGATGGACGGCTTCGAGGACCGCGGCGACGTTCGGATCATCGCCGCGACGAACCGCTTCGACATGCTCGACCGGGCGATTCTGCGCCCCGGCCGGTTCGACCGCCTCATCGAAGTGCCAAAGCCCGATACCGAGGGCCGCGAGATCATCTTCCAGATCCACACCCGCGACATGAACGTCGCCGACGACGTCGACTTCGGCCAGCTAGCCGAGATGGCCCACGAGGCAAGCGGTGCGGACGTCAAGGCGATCTGTACCGAAGCCGGGATGTTCGCTATCCGCGAGGACCGAACGGATATCCGAATGACGGACTTCGAAAGCGCCTGGGACAAAATCCAGAAGGAAAGCGAGAACGACGACGTCTCGAAGACGTTCGCCTGATCTGGCCGGTTCTGCGTAGCAGCGGATCGTTTTTTGTCGACCTCTCGACCGATATACTGGTAGCCGGAAACGCCGCAGTTCGGGAAATTTCCTAGACGATAGCCGATCAGTCGGGGCGAGTATCCGTTACTTTGATAACTCGTTCCGACTGGTTTCTGGCGATATCGGTCAGTGTCACTATCCCGACAAGTTGGGTTCCGACCACCGGTAGCTTCTTGATTTCGTTGGCTTTCATCTTGTGAAGCGCTCTATCAACTGAATCCGTCGGACCGATGGTAACCAAATCCTCGCTCATCGTCTCCTCGACCGCTCGTTCCGTGACCGTGGATCCATCCTGGTAGATCGATCGTAACACGTCAGAGCGTGTGAGGATGCCGACCGGTTCTGTCCCCGTCACAACGACGCTTCCGATACGGTTCTCCAGCATCGTACCCATCGCCTCGTGTAAGGTCGCGTCCGGATCGACCGTAACGACTGGCGATGTCATGCACTTTTTTACCTGCATAAGTGTCCGTTCGAGAACCTACGTAATAGCTTTTATTCAGGAAAAGAGTATGAATCGCAAACCTCCCGTCCCTTCGGTCGCCACCCCTCAGAGTAGCGTCACGACGAGATATGGGACAACGAACAGGACCACGAACACCCCAAGCAGGATAACGCCCCACGCGATCAGTGTGCTGGCAGCGGTGAGCCACGCTGGATGATCGAACCGAGAGAGCCGCTCGGATATCATATCTCAGGGATAGTCGTCCACCGTGTTAATGGTATGGACACTGAGGACAACTGACACGGTGTTTCAGACGTGGACGGTCCTGAAGTGTTGTATCTGCTCGGGCGTCGGTGGCACCGCGTCTGTCGAGACGCCCTCGCCAGTCTAACCGTATTCGGACGCCTTTTATTCGCTGCGCGAGTACCGCCTGCCAATGACGAAGATCGACGTGGTCGACAACCACGGCCAGTTCACCCATCTGGAGCAGCGCGCGCTCCGGGACATGGGAATCGACACGGAAATGATCGACAACACGACGCCACCCGAAGAGATCGACGCCGACGGACTCGTCCTCTCGGGCGGCCCCGACATCGACGACATCGGACGTTCGGTCGAGTACCTGGAGATGGATCTCCCCGTACTGGGGATCTGTCTCGGCATGCAGATCATCGCTGACGAACTCGGTGGCCGCGTCGGTGGCGGCGAGTACGGCGGCTACGCAGATGTCACCGTGGAACTGCTCGACGAAGAGGATCCGCTAGTCGGATCGCTTCACCCGGAAACTCGCGTCTGGGCTAGCCATGCTGACGAGGTCAAGGAACTACCGGACGGGTTCGAGTTGACGGGCAGAAGTGATGTCTGTGGCGTCGAATCGATGAGCGATACGGATCGGGATCTCTACGGCGTTCAGTGGCATCCGGAGGTCGCTCACACCGAGGAGGGCGAAGAAGTGTTCGAGAACTTCCGCGCGATCTGCGAGGAGTAACGCACCACGCGCTTCGAGAGGACCGTTCTTTTCGACGTATTTCCTCAGGACGAGATCTCTCTCACACGAGAGCAGGAAATCCTACTGTTCAGCATCTCCCTCGTCTCGGCCCTGGGTGGTACTACTCAGGCCCGAATGCTGGTGATGGTCATATGGTCTGCGGAGAAGCACCGTGCTGAAAGAGAGATCTGCTCCGAAAAGATCCACGAAGCGTCGGGTCGGCGGGAGGCCCGTACGTCACGACGCTTCGTCGAACAGTTCGTCGACCGCAGAACGAGCGGCGAGCGCGGCCTCGTCCGCGACAGCCTGCTCGTCCTCGCCTGCTTCGGGTGCATTGAGATAGACATCGACATCGAGGACGCCGTCCTCGAAAGTGACCGTCACATCGACGTCTTTGACGTTCGAGTTCTTGAGCCGCGAGAAGATCAACCCCTCAGCGGCTTCAGCGGCCGTCTGAACGACCTCCTCGTCGGTTGGCATCGGTGTCGCTTACGCGCCGCCGGGGCCGCCCATCGGTGCGCCGCCGGGGCCGCCGCCGAGCATCTCTTCGAGCTCTTCCTGCATTTCCTCGAACTGCTCCTGAACGCGCTCTTCCTGTTTGGTCAGGGTTTCGACACGAATTTCGAGGCTGTCGACCTTCTCTTCGAGGTCCTCGTTTGCGGTCTCGTAGTCCGTCTCGACGAGTAGCTCGCCGACTTCTCGGTACATGACGGTCTCCTCGTCGATGTCTTCGAGCTCGTCGAGCGCCGTCTCGGCCTCGTTGAGCTGTGACTCGGCTTCGTTCTTCTGAGCGGCGACCTGCTGTGCGGTCTCCTGAAGGTCCTGTAGCTGTTCGAGTTTCTCTTGTGCTTCCGGCGGTAGGTTGCCTTGCATACTTCTGAGGTAGTGGTCCGGACGGAAAAACCCCGTCATTGTAACTGCGCGCCAATATCCGGCTTCTACGCGGGGACTGGGCCTGATTTGCGTCGTTATCCGTTCGGAGTCGGTTGGCCACAGCCTGCACTGGATTCAGCCACGTCGATGAGCGTCAGCCAGGTGTTCGAGGCTGCCCGGAGTGCAACCAGATCGGCCGCTTCGACAGCGACCTCGAGGGTGGCTTCCTCGCGGGTAAGGGCGACGGTCGACCGGTCGTCTTCGATATCTCCGATTTCGGGGCGGACGCTCCGCTCCACGAGCGTTGCAGTCGCAGTCGACTCGTACGCAAAAGTGTACGTCGCCTCGTGCACGAACGCGCCCATCGATAGTTCCGTGGACAGCGTTTATTTGACGCTTACTTCCTTCAGATCGCGGCTCCGCTCTTTGAGAAGTACACGGTGCCCGCAGTAGGGACAACGGACCCCCCCGTACTCGTCGAGCTCGACGTCACGCTTGCAGCGCGAGCACTTGTACGACATCGTTACTCGTCCTCGGAGAGTGCAGCGCGGATCGATCGTTTCACGCCACGACCTGCCGGCGTGTCGGGTCGGTACGCGCCACCGGTGAACTTCTCGCCGGTTTCCTCGTTGATCCAGATACCTGTACCGACGCGCTTGACATCGTCACCGTCGACGGTGGCGTTTTCCATATCGGCTTCGATTTCGGAGACGCGTTTCCGTGCGACGCGACCGTACCGAGCGCCGAAGCGTCCGGCACTACCGGTTTGTCCTCGTTTGCCTTTGGCCATAGTGTCGATTTATAGTTCGAGCGACCTGATAAACCCTTTGAGTTGGGCTGGTGCGGCCTCCTGCTGGGCGGTCTGGCACTGTGGTTCGCGGTCGATGTTCTGCCGAGCAGAGGTGACCGGTGGTTGAGGTTCCGCCATGCAGAGGTGACCGGTGGTTGAGGTTCCGCCAAGCAGAGGTGACCGGTGGTCGAGGTTCCGCCAAGCAGAGGTGACCGGTGGTTAACGTTCTGTGATTGGTGGTTAACGTTCTGCCGAGCACAGCAATCCGGGTTCTCAGTGGTTTTCTACTGGCGGGTCGACGAAGACCTCGTGACATACCAACGACAGGGCGGCGAGCAGGCCGATGAGAACCAGCGGCAGTTCCAGCACGCCGGTCCTCACACCGACGCTCGATTTGAGCAGGCGGGCAACACCCTCGACGATCATGCCGCTAACCGCGAGCGCTGGCAAGGTACCGAGCACGATATCGTATCGTGAGGCCACGATCTAATTATATATAATTACGCACTCGCCTGTAAATGTCGTGGATCCAGAACGGCGGATAGATGCTTTGTCTCCCGAACGAACCACAGAGTCCCCCCACTTTGTCGAGTGTTCGCACGGGTGAGGGTGGTGTGTGATTGGACCGATATCCCGACCCTCCCACCCCACCTTGTCCAGTGTTTACTTGCAGAGGTGGGGGTGGGGTGTGAACGACCCCGAATCGGGTCGAGTATTCGTCGATAAAAAGTCATTTTACTGATGGATACTAACACCCCCACCCCACTTTGTCGAGTGTTCTTGGGAACAGGCGGGGGTGGGTGGGGTGGGTGGGGTGATTGGGCTGATGGCAGATGAGGACAGGGTGGTAGGGATGATATGGAATGAGGGTAGAATCAACTCAGGCGAAAGGCGAAAAGCGACGAGAGTAACAGTCGAATGCGCTCGAAGATGACGTGAGCACCGACAGGATCAGGGCGCCTGCCGAAGCACGTCGGGCGGCAGGTCAACCGTCTCCAGGTCCTCGATTACGTCTAGTACCATGTCGACTGCGACGTCGAGATCGTAAACGTAGTACTTCCCTCCGGCCCGTCCTTCGTTGCGCGTGTTTCGTGAGAGGATCCCCTGCATAGCGAGGTCCGAAAGGTGGTCGTGCATACGTCGTCGAACCAGTGGGTTCGTACCGACGTACTCGGCCGCTGAACGGTACCGTGGATAGATCTCGCGTACACGTGCGGGCGTCTCCTCTTCGAGAGCAAGACTCAACACGGCGACGAGCGAGAGGTGACCGTGCTGGGTGAGGTCGACCATCCCCTGTTTGATCCGACCGCGTTCGAGCGCTCGCTGGGCGTCCCTGACGTGTTTTTCCTCGACTCCCTCGACGTCTTGCGAGCGAGCGAGATCGCCCGCCTTGTACAGCAGATCGAGAGCCTGGCGGGCACTGCCGGTATCTTGTGCGGCGAGGGCGGCACACAGTGGCAGGACGCCGTCGGCAAGCACGTTTTCGTGAAGCGCGTTCTGTGCACGCTGCTGGAGGATCGATTCGAGTTCGTTAGCGACGTAGGGCGAGAAGTGAATCTCCTCTTCACACAGCGTGTCCTTGACCTTCGGTGAGAGTCCCGTTCGGAAACTAAAATCGTTGCTGATACCGATGATTCCCGGCTTTCCCTGTGAGAGGTAGCCGTTCGCACGAGCGCGCGGCAACTCGTACAGTAAGTCGTCGTCGTCACCGATATGGTCGATTTCGTCGAGGACGATCAGTACGGTCTCACCCAGCGAATCCAACTCGCTGTAGAGCATGTCGAAAATCGTTTGCTGGGGGTAGCCTGTCGTGCTGATCTGCTCGTTCGGCCCGCGGAGTTCGTTGACGAGGTTGGCGGCGACCTGATACGACGACGTCAGATTGTTGCAGTTCAACCAGACGATCGATAGATCGACGTCGTCGTACTCGGCGACGTCTCGCTGGAGGTGGTCCAGCAGGTACCGCGTTGCAACGGTCTTTCCCACGCCCGTCTTCCCGTACAGGAAGATGTTTCGGGGCTGGGCACCGTTCACCACAGGTTGCAGGGCGGTCTTGTAGGCGTCGAGCTCCTCGTCACGCTCCTGGATCGAATCAGGCTGATAGTCCTCTCGGAGGACATCTTCGTCCTGAAAGATAGTCGTATCTCGATCGAAGAGCGGCATTGAACAAAACATAGAACAGGTGGCACATAAAACCACCGTGTCGAGTGCGTCCTGTGATATACAGATTTATATATGATGACTCCCCCGCAGTGTCGAGTGTTATCCCCCCGGGTGTCCTGTAACCGCTCTGACGGCACACCACCTTGTCAGGTGTTTCGATCCGGCCGTGTGACATAAACACGTTTCGGTATATAGTCATGGTTTTGCTGATGTTCTTTTCCGAAGTGCGGCTAGTCCCGCTCTCGTAGCGATTTTAAGACTGTTTATAGTCCGTAGAACCTATCGAAGTCGTCTCTCGAATCTACCGACACAATCGTGGATCACGGGGGTTGGGGGGTGTCTTCTCACCCAGAACACTCGACAGGGTGGGGTGGGAGGGTCCAGATATCCACCCCTCGCAACACTCGACAGAGTGGTGTGGACCGATCCGGATCGAATCACTCCTCTCGTTGTTCGCACTTGCGCCACCCCCTCCCCACCCCATCCCACCCAAGACGAGTTACACTCGACAGTGTGGGGTGGGAGGGTTTGCCAGTCGACCCATCAGGCTGTCTAACGCCCAGGAACACACGACAGACTGGTGTCTTTCCTCGACAGACGTACGATCCGACTGGCTGTCCTTAGTAGAGGTTCGCCTCGTCCAGTGCGTCGTTGAGGTCTTGACGAACGTGCTCGCCGCCATCGTTGTCACGGGCCGTGGTGACGATCCGGTTCTCCTGGACGCTGGACCCGTCCCGAAGGAGCAGTCTGACGTTGCCGTTCGTATCGGCACGGGTCACTTTCGCCCGGAGGCCGGACTGTGACCCGGTTCCGCCGGCGTCGATCGGTCCCGGAATCACCTTCTTGACGTGGGGATGACCGGCGACCGTCTGGATCGCCCGGCGGCCGTCGCGGTCGCCGATTAGCGTAGAGTGTGATCCGCCCAGTTTTTCCCTTGGGGCAAGATCAACTACGTCGAGCGCGCGATCCCCACGGCGATCGATCACGGCCTCGACCGGATCGTCGTCGTTCACGCGGTAGAAATCGTGGTGGAGTTGGGCACGAGTCGCACGCACCACTTCCCTGTTCCCCGTTGCGTACACCTCCTCGGGACGCTTTCGAAGCACTTCGTCTGCGATCTTCCCCCCGAAGTTTCGGAGCTCGATCACTTCTTCCTCGTCGCCGTCTTCGGGTTTCGTTGTTACCGTCGTCTCCCCGAGCACCTCGTCTTCTGCCAGCATCGTTACGGTTGCCCGGTCGCGGTCGATGTCGAGTACGACGGTGTCGGCGGCCGCGGTGTGACAGACCAGACAGTAATCGCCCGGTCGGTCCAGCGGGGTCGCACAGCGCCGACACTCCATACCCTGAACTTACCGTGCGACGTGTAAAACTGGCGTGCTTTCGGGATCTACTCTTTCGGGCATCGTTTCCCTGTCCGAGACCTGCTTTCGCCGTCCGCAGTCGATTGGGGAGATCGGACAACGCAGTGGCAATCCCTCTCAATCATCAACGCAGTGGCAATCCCCCTCAACCCATGTCGATCGGGTCCGCCTTCAGGAACTCTCTGAGTACCACGGTCGCATAGCTCCCTTTCGGCAGCGCGAACTCGAAGGTCACCTCTTCGTCTGCCGTTGTGACGTCCAGATCGGTCCGCAGGAGGACCGCCCGACGCGTCCCGGTCGAGTCGAACTCACCCGGCAGATCGAAGTCGCCAGGAGCAAGATCCAGTTCGTCCAGCACTGCGCGCTCGATTTCACCCTGCTCGCCGTCAGCGAGTTCGGTCTCGGTCCCCACGAGCGGCGCGGTGACGAACGCACGCCCGCGCTCGCAGTGGCGCTCCATCGTATCGACGCGCTCGGCGGTGACTCGCTGGAGCCGATCGGTATCAGGCACGACTAGCTCCGAGGGTGCGTCCCGATCAGAGAAGCAGGCGACGTCGCCTGCAACCGGCCGACCGAAGGGCAAGCCACGCTCCAGTCGCTCGCTCAGCATCAGGTTGAACGCGTACGACTGGGCGGCGTGGACGAACAGTCGCTGGAGGTTACTCGGGACCGTCTCCAGCGCTTCCCGGAAGTCTTCGGGCTCTTCGCCGCCGTTCTCTGCGAGGGTGTGGAGCATTGAACGCTCGAACCGGAGCCGTCGGGGATACTCCTCCAGCACGGCTGCCCAGTCTCTGTCGCCGCTCGCCGCGTCGTCCGCACGCGCTCGCGCCTCGCGCGTCCCGTCGGACTCCGCCTCGTAGGGGTTGCCGACGTAGGACAGGACTGCTTCCTCCCATTGCCCGCGAGCGACGTTCAGGCCCACCTCGTGGGTAACCGGGCGCTGGCTCCCGAAGCGCTGCTGGCCGAACAGATTCGGCACCGCGGCCGTCCTTCCCCCGAACTCCTCTAACTCCGCCAGGATCTCTTCGGCTCGCTCGGGTGCTGTGGCCTCGCTCACGACGATCTCGAACTCGTTGCCCGCGAGGTCGCCGAACTCGATCGGCCGCCCGGCCCGACCGATGAGCTCTATGTCGGCCTTCGAGATTTCGGGGAACTGCTCGTGATCGACGCCCCGTACGCTGAATAGCTGTGTCGTGACGGCGTACTTGTCCTTCGTCCCGGCCCACGAGATCCGTTCCCGGCTGATCCCGAATTCGTCCGATAGCTGGGAGACGAAATCGTTCGTGTCCCAGCCCCGGAGCGTCGCCCGAAAGACGACGTCCGGGTAGGCGTCGGGAGTCGCAGAAAGCGGCTGGGTTTCGAAGTTCTCGATCTCTCGGACACGGAAGTCCTCGTTTCGCCCGCGGAGGCGGCCACCGATCCCGTCGGTCTCCGTGAGGTACCACTCGATGCCTACCTCTCGTTCGGTCGGGTGTGCTTGCCGCATTAGTAGAGCGAGAGGTCGCCGGTCACTTCGTCGACGACGCGCTCGTCACCGGGGCCGATGGCCAGCGCCGTCACCGTTCCCGGCTCAAGTTGCGTATGCCCGGCGTCCCGAATAATCGCGGTTGGGAGCCCCTTTCGCTCCGCGATATCGGCCAACTCGAACAGCATCTGCTCGCCGTCTGCTTTCAGCACGACCTTCTTTTGCCCCTCGCCTTTCCACTCTCTCCGGCGTGGCCCCTCAGTGTCCTCGTAGGCCGACAGTGATGCATGTGCGACCTGCGCGGCAAGCTTTCCTTTCCCCATCCCGATGTCCGTCCGCGCGACGATGGCCTGTTTCATACCCAAACGTGCGGGCGAAGCGCTATAATCGCTGTCGTTCGACCTGTCCGGTATCCGTTCGACGGTCGCGTCGGTAGACGTCTCGGCATCGGTCGATCTCCTGCGCCCGAAGTCGGGGGATATTTTATCTCCCCACTGTTCGTACCGGCTATGATCCTCTCCGACGCGGATATCCTCGACCGCCTCGAAGCGGGCGACCTCGTGATCGACCCGCTCGACGACCTCGACCTGCAGATCCAGCCAGCCAGCGTCGACCTCCGACTCGGCCGCGAGTTCCTAGAGTTCCAGCGTACGAACATCCCCTGTATCCATCCCGACAGCGAGCAGGAGATCGAGGAGTACGTCGACGAGACGGTCGTCCCCGAAGACGACGAGTTCATCCTTCACCCCGGCGACTTCGTGCTCGGCACCACCAAAGAGCGGGTCGAGATCCCGGACGACCTGCTCGCACACGTCGAGGGGCGCTCCTCGCTCGGACGCCTCGCCATCGTGGTCCACGCCACGGCCGGTCTCTGTGACCCGGGCTACAAGGGCCAGATCACGCTCGAACTCTCGAACCTCGGTGCCGCGCCGGTCGCGCTCGCGCCCGGAATGCGGATCTCACAGTTGACCTTCACCGAACTCTCTTCGCCCGCCGAGCGCCCGTACGGCGAGGAACGTGGCTCGAAGTATCAGGACCAGTCCGGCCCGCAGGCCTCGAAGATCGGCGGCGACCGCGAGTTCGGCGGCGACCAGTAACCCGCCCGGAAGTCATCCGTAAGCCACGCCCGGAAGTCATCTGCGAGACCACATCCGGAAGTTCTGGGAGCGGGTTGGTGAACTATGATGGCCGCGACCGCGAAGCCAAACTAATATATAACTCTGTTGCTGGCTGCAGAAACGATAGAACGTCTTGCCCCGTTTAAATACTACAATCGTTTAGGTCTACCTAAGATGGCAAGCACAGTGACAGAACGGCGGCTATCCGGGGTAAACGGCGGACAGCGGATCCGGATACGCGATGTCCCGGACGAGGACGTCCGCGCTCATCTTCTCAGGATCGGGATGCTCGACGGGCCGGTCCAGTGTCGAACTCGAATATCCAACGGGCCCGTGATCGTCGAACGTAACGGGACGACGATGGCACTGGGCGACTCCGTCGCGGAAGAGATCACCGTTTCCATAGAGGGCGAGTGAGATGAGCGGTTGTCACGACGACGGCACTGATCCGACGGATCTACCCGGAGAAGACGCCGACACAGTCGCCCTCGTCGGCGCGCCGAACGTGGGAAAGAGCGCGGTGTTCAATCGCCTCGCGGATCGTGAGGTCGACGTCTCGAACTATCCGGGCACGACAGCGGCCGCGACTGTCGCCGAATTCGACGGCAAACAGCTAGCGGACGCCCCCGGGACGTACGGTATCTCCTCGTTCTCCGAGGAGGAGCGGATCGCCCGCGAGGTGGTCTTAGACGCCGACGCCGTGATCAACGTCGTCGACGCGACCCAGCTAGATCGTGACCTGTTCCTGACTTACCAACTTCTAGATATGGGCATCCCGACGGTTGTCTCGCTCAACGTAATGGACGAGATGCGTCGGGATGGCGACGAGATCGACGTCGACGCGCTAGAGGCGGAACTCGGCGTTCCGGTCGTGCCGACGGTCGCTGTCGACGGCGAGGGGCTGGACGACCTACGCGACGCAGTCGACCGGGCCAGCGCCCCCGACGAGACGCCGGTCGAGCAGTGGTACGACCAGCTACCGGATGTCGAGGCCTCCCGCGCGGAATCCGTACTCCTGCTCGAGGGCGACGAACCGACGCTCGACCGGGCGATGGAGTCCGAGATCCTCGCCGACGGCGGCACCGCGGAGATCGAACTCCCATCGTTGCGGGACACGGTCTACGAACACCGGCGCCGGCGGGTCGACGCGACTGTCGAGACGGTGCATTCGACCGGCGATTCGGATCGAAGAGTGGCCGACCGGATCGACGACCTGCTGTTGGACCCGCGAACCGGAACGCCGCTCGCACTGCTCGGCGTCGGACTGATCTACCTGCTGATCGGCGATCTGGTCGCCCAGCGACTCGTCGACTTCCTCGAAATCGAGGTTCTGGGCGAGTACTACGTCCCGTGGATCGTCGACGTCGTCGACGCGACGGTGCCGGCCAGCGGCCTGCTCGAACCGATACACTTCGTCCTCGTTAACGACAACCTCGGGCTTCTCACGGTGACGGTCCAGTATCTCTTCGGGGTGCTCGTGCCGCTCGTGGTCGCGTTCTACCTGCTGATGGGGGCACTGGAGGACTCCGGCCTACTGCCACGGCTGGCGGTACTCACCGACCGTGGGATGTCCCACATCGGTCTCAACGGTCGGGCCGTGATCCCGATGATCGTCGGTCTCGGCTGCGTGACGATGGCTGTCATCTCGACGCGCATCGCCGGGTCGCGCCGAGAGCGCCTCATCTCGACAGCGTTGCTCGGGCTTGCAGTCCCCTGCTCGGCACAACTCGGGATCATTCTCGGGTTGCTTGCGGCGCTCGGATTCGGCTGGTGGCTCGCCTACCTCGGCGTCATCCTGCTCGTGTTCGGCATCGCTGGCGTCTTTCTCGACCGGACGCTCCCGGGCGAAAGCGAGGGGCTGGTCACCGAACTCCCGCGGCTTCGCCGCCCCCGTCTGGACAACGTGGTCCAGAAGACGGTGACGCGGACCAGGGGCTTTCTCAGCGAAGCGGTCCCGCTGTTCGCGGTCACGGCCGTGTTCATCTCGGTACTGGATTACGCCGGCTATCTCGCCGCGCTCGTCCGCGGATTGCGGCCGGTGACGGCCCTGCTTGGCCTGCCCGCCGAGTTCGGTCAGGTGCTCGTCCTCGGTCTGGTCCGGCGTGACTTCGCCGCGGCCGGCATGACGGATCTGGCCCTCTCCTCAGCACAGGTCTTCGTCGGTCTAGTCGTGATCACGCTCTTCGTCCCCTGCGTGCTCGCGATGGCGATGATCGTCAAGGAACGCGACCTCAAGAGCGGACTGCTGATGTGGGTCGGCTCCTGGGCGGTTGCTCTACTGGTCGGCGGCGTCCTCGCACTGGTGGTGAGCCTGCTATGAACTGTCCAACCTGCGACTACGACCTCGATCCGCTGGACCACGAGAAATGCCCCCGCTGTGGGAGCCTGTTGACCTGTTCGACGATAGATTGTGGGAGCTGTGACGCCTGTGGAGGCTCCCTGGCGAGCATCGGTCGCGGTATCTTCACCCGCTCGGAGGACGAGTAGCGAACCGACCGGTAGATGGGTGAGGCGCGGTCGGAGGATTGGCGAAGTATGAGTGGAGGACGGGTGAGGCATGATTGGATGACGGGTGAGGCGCTGATCGGGGGACTGGTGACATACCGTTGTGAGGGCGGATGCGTGCAGGAAATACCCTTTTTCGATGTCGGAGGGCCGAATCAGCGGGCTTCAGGGATTGGCTGGTGGAGAGCCGAATCAGCAGGCTTCAGGGTTCGGCTGGTGGAGGGCCGAATCAGCAGGCTTCAGGGTTCGACGTTGGAGGGCCGAATCAGCGGGGTTCAGGGCTCGGACAGTGGAGGGTCGAACCAGCAGGGGACCGGATCGTCTCAGTTCAGATCCGCAGCTTCGAACTGCCAGTAGCCGATCGCCAGCGGGACGATTGCCCACACGAGCAGGACGGCGACGCTCGCCCACTCGGTGAGGTAGAACGGCAGATCGCCGCCGACGCGGTTCGTGAGCATCAGCGCCTCGGGCGTCGCCTCCTCGGCCGACAGGTCTTCCAGGATTGAGGACCCGATCATCGCCCAGATGTAGTTGTCTGTCAGGAGGATCAGCGCCTCGCGGTAGGCCGTCAGCGGATTGAGCCGCTGCAGCAGGAAGTACCACGTCGGGGCTTCGAGTCCGGGGAAGTGGCCCTGTGTGACGCGGAACAGGATGGCGACGAGGGTGTCCCAGATCACCATGAACAGGACGTAGACCCCGATGACGCCGCCGAGGGCTCTCGTCCGGCTACCGGTCATCGCCGAGATACCGAGTGCGATGCCGACGAAGGTAGCCGAGAACAACAGCGTCAACCCGGCAAACTGGACGAACAGTCCGAGGTCGATACTACCGAAGATGTAGAAGATCACGCCGGCGGTGATCGACAGGAGGACGACCGTCGCGAACAGCATCGTCGCCAGTCGGCTACATAGCTTCCCGAGGAAGACGCTCCGGCGGCCGTGCGAGAGCCCGAACAGGATCCGGAGGCTACCGGACTCGCGCTCGCCGGTGATCGCCATGTATGTGACGATCAGTGCCGCCAGGGGGATCAACAGCTCTCCGCCGAGCGTGTTGAACAGGTCGTAGACGAGTGCCGACCCGCTCTGGGCCGTGTCGTTCGTGTCCGCGCCGATGGCGACGACGCCCATCATCAGCGCGAACACGCCGAGGATCGCCCACAGCATCCACGACCGAATGACGTCCTCGAAATCCTTTCGCGCGACAGTTTGCCACGTCATCGTTCACCCCCGTCCTCGACGATAGCGGGTTCACCAGTTCTCACGGTCGGATCACCGCTGTCGGCCGTATCGTCGGCAGGCGGCGTCTCCGAGTCCGACGTGGTACCGTCGCCGTCTGCGACACGCCTGGCCTCTGTGACGGCTTCGGCGTCAGTCTCGGTGAACGCGTCGAAGAGGTCCTCCAGCGTGGCCTCCTCGGTCTCGAAGTCTCTTACCGCGGCTCCCGACTCGACGACTTGATGGATGATCTGCGCTTTGGCCGCGTCCGTCGCGTACTTCACCTGGAGGCGGTCGTTCTCGAACGAGACGTCAGTCACGCCGTTGAGGTCCTGCAGTGCAGATGCGTTGACGGCCGCCGGCGCGTCGACGTCCAGCAGTAGCCGGGAGCCGATCCCGGCAGTCTCTCTGAGCCCTTCGATCGAGTCGACAGTTACGAGTTCGCCGTCGTCGAGGATGCCGATCCGATCACAGACCGCGGACACCTGGCCGAGGATGTGACTGGAGAAAAACACCGTCGTCCCCGAGCGGGCCTCTTCGAGGACGATCTCCTGCATCTGCCGGATGCCGTGCGGATCGAGTCCGCTAGATGGTTCGTCGAGGATCAGCAGTTCAGGATCGCCGACGAGTGCAATCGCCATTGCGAGGCGCTGGAGCATCCCCTTCGAGTAACCGCCGACGTTTCGCTCGGCGTCGGCCCTGTCGAGACCGACGCGGTCGAGCAGTTCGTCCGGGTCCTCGCCGTTCCCTTTCGACTCGATCGCGAACTCCAGATGGCTGTATCCCGACGAGCGCCCCCAGAGGTCGAAGCCGTCGGGCAGGATACCGACTCGCTCTCGGACTTCGCCTGGCTCCTCGTGGGCATCGTAGCCCAGCACCGTTGCTGACCCCTCAGTCGGGCGAATGAAGTCAAGCAGCAGGTCGATCGTCGTGGTCTTCCCGGCACCGTTCGGACCGAGGAAGCCGAACACCTCCCCCTCTGCGACGTCGAGATCCAGCGATTCGAGCGCTGTCTCTGATCCGTACCGTTTTGTGAGGCCGTTCGTCTCGATGGCTGCCATAGCAACTCTACAAAGTACACCCATCATAATAGAGGGGTGACGACAGTTTCAGGCTCTGAAACTGCGATGGGTCCCAGACCGACTGCTCCGCAACAGATAGCCTGCCCGCTCTGTCCGGAGAGCCGCAGAGTTATCTCCCTGCGGGCCGAACGCTCCTGCAAGAATGCGATTTATCGAGGAGATCGTCGTCGACGAATTTCTACCGACGTTTCGGTCCATGCTGGCGGAAGAACTACGGGAACGGGATCTGACCCAGAACGAGGTCGCGGATGTGCTCGGCATCAGCCAGAGCGCCGTCTCGAAGTACGTTCACGGCGACGTGAGCCGGAACGAGCGCATCGAGACGGACGAGCGCGTGATCGAACTCGTCGGGGAGACCGCTGACGGGCTTACGAGCGGGGACATGCACGCCGTCCAGGCGCTGGTCGAGGCGGAAGTGCTGATCCGCCAGCTAGAGGACGGCGATGTCCTGGCGAAACTGCATCAAGAGGACGTCCCGGCGCTCGCAGAGTACGATACTACGGTACGGATCCACGACCCGGACAACGAGCTTCGGTCTGCCGAACGCGTCCTGACCTCGGTCCGCCGTGGGCTCCGGATGCTCGAAAACGCGAGTGGCTTTGCGAGCCTGATTCCGAACGTCGGCTCGAACCTCGTCGTCTGCTTGCCGGACGCCGAGAGCGTCGACGACGTCGCGGGCGTGCCCGGCCGGATCTTCGACGTCAAGGGCCGAGCGACTATCCCGGGTGAACCGGAGTTCGGCGTCAGCGAGTACGTCGCCTCCGTCCTGCTGGCGGCCCGTCGACACGGTAGCCCGGCACGAGCGGCCGTGAATCTCCGGTACGACACCGAACTCGTCGAGCAGTTCGCCGAAGCGGGCTACGAGACGGTCGAGTTTGAGGCCGAGGGCGAGACCGACGCGGCAATCGAAGCCGCGCTGGCTGATGGCGACGACCCGACGATACTCTACCAGACGGGTGGCTACGGTATCGAACCGATCATCTACGTCCTCGGCGAGGACGCCGAAACCGTCGCTGGAATCGTCCGCGAAACACTGTAGATGGCACCGGACTCGACCGCCGACGCGCAGGCGTTCTACGGCCAGTGGGCGAGTCTCTACGACGTGATCGCCCGGTACACGCCCGGGATCGGACGGCTTCGGGAGTACGCGGCGACCGCGCTCCGCCTCGAACCGGGTGATACGGTCGTCGAGATGGGCTGTGGCACCGGCGCGAACCTGCCGTACCTCCGCGAGCGCGTCGGCCCGGCGGGGACGGTGGTCGGCGTCGACTACACCCGGGGGATGCTCGTGGAAGCCGACGCCCTCGTCAGCGAGTACGACAACGTCCATCTCGTCCACGGGGATGCGACCGCACCACCGTTCGCCGACCCGACGGTCGATGCTGTGGCAACCGCAGAGATCGACGCCGTGCTGGCTACCTTCGTCGTCGGGATGCTCGACGACCCCGGAAGGGCAGTCGACAACTGGTGCGACCTGCTGACCGACGGTGGGCATCTCGTGCTCGTCAACGCGGCGCGGAGCGACCAGTGGTACGCCCGACCGCTGAACGCGCTGTTTCGGGCTCTCGTCGTGCTCTCGACGCCCCCGACGACGAAGCTTCGATACGACACCGACCCCCACGGTACGCTCGACCGGCGGATCGACGCCGCCCACGGACGTCTTCGAGCGCGTGCGGCGGCAACCGCGGACGAGACGTTTGCCGGCGGAATCGTTCGACTGACCGGTGGTCGGGTTCGCCAGTAATGGATCCCACCGACAGCATTTATTTCGCCGCAGTCCTTTCTACTGTAATATGGTATCCCGCCGAGCGGCACTAACCGTGCTCGCGGTCGCCCTCCTTTTGTTTGCTGGCTGTACGGCCCCTTCGGCTACTCCCGACGTGGACGACAGTTCGGAGGTCGAAGCTGGTGACGTGCCGGACGAGGACGGCGAGAGCGACGACGAACAGACGGACGCCGACAACGACGACGAACAGACGGACGCCGACAACGACGACGCATCGGGAGAGCCTACGGACGCGACGGACGACGGGCCCGACGACGCGAACGAGGACGTCGAGCCATCCGACTATCCCGACCTGGATCTGAACGAAAACGTGGTCTGGAACGACGTGACGGAACTGATCGGGTCCGACGCGCCACAACCGAACCTGTTCGTCGACGAGATGCCGCCCGGTACCAGCGATGCGTTCGAGCCCCAGCAATCCGACTTTCAGAAAGCGCTGAACGCGACGGAGACCGCGTCAGGGGGTAACGGCACCAGCGGGCTTGCCACTCCAGGCAACGTCTACGTCTTCCCGGACGGCCCTGACGAGGAAGTCGAGCAGGTGCTCGTCCACGAGTACACCCACACAATCCAGTACGCCGAGGGGATGTTCGCTAGCTGGCTCCGAAGTCCGCCAGAAACGACTGACGAAGAACTGGTTCAGACTGCACTGATCGAAGGCGGTGCAGTCTACGTCGCCGACGAGTACACTGACGAGCAGCTCGATAGCGTCCCGCTCCAATCCGAGCAGATGCAAGCCACGTACGAGGCCGCGCCCGTCGGTGATCGCCTCCTGTTCGCGCCCTACTATTTCGGTGCCAAGTACATCCACGACGACATCGATAGCGCGGAGGAGCTACCCGAGGTGTACAGTTCGCCGCCCCTGACGACGTCCGAGCTCCTCGACCCCGACCGCGAACCGCCAGCGACGGATCTGACCGTCGACGTCGAAAACACCGAGTCCGACTGGTCCGTCACCCGAACCGACCGGCAAGGCGAACTCTATACCCGGATCGTCCTCGATACTGAACTTTCGAACGACGAGGCGGTCGAGGCGGCTGCGGGCTGGAGCGACGACGAACTCCTCGCCTTCACCGACGCGGGCCAAGACGGCTTCGCCTGGACGACCCAGTGGGCCAGCAGCGATGACGCGGACGAGTTCGAAGCCGCCTTCGAGTCCAAACTCGATCAGCGGACCGACGAGTGGGTCGACCGAACCACCGTCGAGCGCGTCGACGACCGCACCGTCGCCGTTGTGATCGGTCCCGAGCGGTTCCGGGCCGCGGTCGACATCTCCGCGTCGGGTGACGGCGTCGACCTCGTCGTCACGGAACCGACCAGCGCGGCGGAAACGACCATGACCGAGCCATCGCTCGCCGGCCCCACGGTATCTGGTACTCGGGTTGCAGCATGATCGCCGACAGGTAGCTACCGTGCCGTCACCGCCGGCCTCTCACTGAGACCGCTCCTCCGGCAAGTCCTGACCGGACAGTTCCGACTCTCGCCCGTACAGTTCTCGATGGGTATCACAGAACTCCGAGCCGCGTAGTTGTGCCTCCACCACGTCCTCCTGATAGTGTGCGTTGAACAGCCGACAGCCCCCCTCGTCACAGAAAGGTTCGCCGTGGTCGAGATAGTTGATCGCTTGCAGGACGTATCCTTTCAGCGCCTCGGTCGTCCGGGGGTCGTCCTCGACGAGGAACGCGCCCTCGACCTGACTCTCCAGTACCTCTCTGGGCGGCGTATCGCCGGCGACCATCGCGTGTTTCTGCTTTGCTTTGTAGTAGCTCTCGGGCTTCGCCGGGGCCTCGTAGAGTCCCGGGACCGATATCAACGCTGGCTGACCGAGTACGAGTACGCGCTTGTGCCAGCGCCCGTCGTGGTCGCCCCACGTCCCGAGTGCCCTGTCGAGCAGGACGACGTGGGCATGGTCGAGAGTGGCTTCGTCGTCGGGAAGCGCGGCATTGAGCGTCCGCTGGACCGCGAACCCGCCGTACAGGACGCCGCCTTCGCGCGCTGGATCCGCCAGTGCGCGCTCCTCGTAGCGGACGATTCCCATCATCGTGTTGCCCGTGTCCCTGTCGTAGGGGTCCAGCACACGCGCCTCGGCGAACTGTTCGGGAAGGGAATCTGTTCGCCAGCGGGCGAGAAACCGCTCGCGGACCTCGACGGTGGCGTCGATCCGACCGCGTAGCCACTCCGCAATCTCGTCGGCGTCCGCGACCGACGAGTCGGGTGGCCGGTACAGTGAGACCCGCTCGACCATCGTGTGTCCCCCTCAGTCGTCGGCGGGCGTCGCCGACCGCGAGGTCACGTCGACTGGTTCGGCGTCGACGCCCAGTTCGTCGAGTGCCTCCTGTGCAGCGCGCTTGCCGGAAACCAGCATGGCACCGAACGTCGGGCCCATGCGCGGCAGGCCGTAGGTGGTTGCCGTCGCCATCCCGGTGGCGATCAGGCCGTCGTGGACGAGGCCGGTATGTTCGACGACGGCGTCCTCGCTCTTGCCGACCCACATCGAGTCGTGGCCGGGCGAGTCGTGGCCGGGTGCGCCATAGGTGTCGTCGCCGGTACTGTCCATGCCGGTCGCGGCTTCCTCCGCGTCGCCGATACCGGGTGCGTCGAGCACGCCGCGCTCGTCGAGTTTCTTGACAGCCATTGCCTCGTGGCCCGTTGCATCGATAACGAGGTCCGCCTCGACGGCGATGGGGTCAACGCAAGTAATCTCGCGCGGGAGCGCGTGGACCGGCGTCCAGTTCATGACGATGCCGCCCACACGGTGGTTCTCGCGAATGACGATATCGGTGAACTCGGTCATGTTCTGCATCTTCGCGCCGGCGTCACAGGCGGCCTTGATCAGACCGGAACAGGCCTCGGGCCCGTTTGCGATATAGAGCCCTTCGCTGTCCTCGGACTGTTTGTAGGAAACGTCCAGTTCGTCGAGGATCTGCTGGGCCGGATCACGAACGGTGACTTTGTTCATCAGGAAGCCGCCGAGCCAGAACCCCCCGCCGAGATAGTTGTTCTTCTCGACGACCATCGTCTTTACGCCGCGCTCGCTGAGTTCTTTCGCCGCTGTTAGCCCCGACGGGCCTCCACCGACGATGATCACGTCGCTATCGGAGAAGTCCATGAACTCCTGGGTCCATTCCTGTCCGATCGCTCGGGTGACGTCCGCCTCGCCGACGTCGCTGAATTTCTCGAAGTTGTCGCTCATACCACTAGGTAGTACCACTAACTAGTTAATATGATTTATGATCCAGGGTCGCTCTCTCCGGGGCGATCTGGCTCGATATTACTGGCTGATTGTCCAATATATTAGCCTGATAGTAGACGTAAGCGTTGCTAACACTGATGAAAGTATTTATTACTAATATCTTTATGATGTGATGGCTATCCGGTAGTTGATGAGCAATATCGTCAATGAACTGCACTCGACCGTGATGGACAACCGGGATTCGCTCGCCGTCGACGCCGAACAGGAGCTAACGTTTTCGGGGCTCTGGTCGCTCACCGACAGGTTCGCCGGCGGCCTTCGGGCCCACGACATCAACAAGGGCGAATCGGTCGGCATCTGTCTGACCGATCCGACGGACCTGCTGGTAGCCGTGTACGGAACCCTCCGTAACGGCTGTGTGCCAGTGGTCTTTCCCCCCGACCTGTTCGACTCGGGGGTGGCGGAGGGACTCGACGAAGTCAACGCCCCCGCACTGATCCTCGACGAGCGCTCGCCCGTCTCGATGATATCGCTATCGTCCTCGATGCGATTTATCGTCACTGTCGACATGGACTCGTACTTCGGGATGACCCACGAGGAGTTCCTTGACAACAGCGGGATCAACTCTTCTGGCTCCCGAACCGGTCTCGAACTGATCGAACGCACCCAAGACGACACCGCGCTGATCGCGTATGGGAAACGAGATGGCGAGGTGGCTAACCGCCGATACAGCCACGGCGACGTCCGCGAGGCCGCAGATGTCGGCTCTGATCTCGTCGCTGGCGACGTCGACCGCCATCTCGGCTGTCTGCAACCGTTCCGGCCGATGGGCCTCATGTACGAAGCCAGCGCAACCATCCTCGATGGGGGCTGTTACGCCCCGCTGTCGGACTGGAATCCGGAGCAAGTCGCTACCAACTTCCTCGACAGCGGGCAGGACCGCGCGTACGTCACCCCTCAGCAGTGTGTGGACCTCAGAGAGGAGGGGGTCGATCCCACTCAGCAGTCACTCGCCGTTCTGCATCCAGTATTCTCACCGATCCGGTCGGAAGACGGCGCAGAGACGCTCCTCGACGGCATGCCGGAGGTGCATCCCTCGCCGCCGACGGAACGGACGACGTGACGCGAGCACGTCGCCTCCGCACTGCGGTAACCTCAGTGCTCCCCGCGTTCCGGCTCCCGGATCTTCCCTTCGGCTTCTCGCAGCGCGGCGTCGGAATCGAACGATTCGACGATTCCGGTCAGTTCTTCGTCTGACGCCTCCGCTAGCTCGCTTGCGTGACGTGTAATGTTCGGCACTGCGCGCATCACGTTGTCGATGATCGGGATCGCTGCGACCTGCGGGGAGCGCGAGAGCGGGTTCAGATCGATCACGATCTCCGTCTTGTCCATCTCCCCCAGCGCTTCCGCGCGGTCGCCGTCCTCCAGCGGGACGACGACGACGTCGGCGCTGTATATCCCGTCGGCGTCGACTTTTGCTCGCTCGTGATCGATCCCGGGGATTCGGGCGTCGGCAGTCAGCCCTTTGACGTCCGTCGCGCCGTGCTCTTCGAGGTGATCGGCGATCCGCTCGATCCGTTCCTCGGTTCGATTGAACAGGTTCACCTCTATATCGGCGTCGACGACCTCTGCGAGTTCGACTGTCTCTCCGGGCACCAGCGCCGCGACGTTGCCGTTGACCGAGAGCACGGACTGGTCAGCACCGAGCAACGCCGCGGCCGCCGCGCGCGCCGCCTGGTCGGCACTCGGGATGGTCTCTTCGCCGAGCAAGTAATCGAACGCCTCACCCCGGCCCTGTGCGATCAGCCCTTGCTGGCTCGTGATCCCTTTCTCGACACCGTCCTCGATCCGGTGTCGCGTTAGCAGGGAGTGGTACCGCGGGTGGCTCTCGGGAATGTCGAGGTCGTCGCTCATCGTTGAGCAATCCGCAACGACGCGTGAAAACGGCGTCGGCTTCGTTCCTACCCGGCGACCGGCATCGATCCGGCAGGTGCCTGCTCTTTGAGCGTATTCATCCGCTCTCTGGCGCTCGAGCGCGTTGGGTAGGTCTCCGCGCTCTCTGCGAGTCCGACACCGTTCTCGTCCACGAGCAGCCAGATCCACCCACCCTCCTGCGGGTGTAGCTCGAACGTCGGATCGTCGATTTCGAGGATGCTCGCATCGACCAGTAGCTCCCTGACGCCCGTGATTGCGTCCATAAGTGCGGAGCGGTCCTCGTGGGCCGTTGCACTCGACGCGACGACCTCCTCGCTCCCGTTCAGTAACGTCCAGTGCCAGCCGTCTTCGTCCTCGTTGATCTCGATACCTGCCGTCTCGAAATCGAGGAACTCGGCCTGCTCCGCCTGTAGACCCTCTGGCAGTTCGGGGTCGGGACTCTTCTGCTATCGCTGGGAGAACCGGGATGGCGTGTCTGAACTGACGCTCTTCGTGTCTGACTTAGCCACCCCAGCAACCGGCGTGAGCGGCCGCACCCGGATTTGAACCGTGTCAAAAGACTCGCTTCGCTCGTCTTGTCCGGTTCGCTTATCGCTGCGCTCCTCGCTGAACGGGCGTGACGGGATTTGAACCCGCGATCGAAAGGTTAGGAACCTTTCGCCCTATCCGCTAGGCCACACGCCCAGGGCGACGTGGCTCCGTAAAAACGACTAGTTGTCGGACGACTCGGTCTCGGTGTCGACGCTCGACGTACTCGTGTCGGTGTCGAGGTCAGTATCGATGTCCGTATCGATATCGGTGTCGACGTCAGCACCTTCGCGGATCTCTTCTAGTTCCTGTTCTACTTCTTCTCGGCCCTTCTGGAACTCGCCCATCGCCTCGCCGGTCGAACGAGCCAGTTTCGGAATCTTGTTAGCGCCGAACAGAAGCACGGCGATGAGTAGAACCACCACCAGTTCCATCCCACCGGGCACGGCAAACAGCGGTGTAATTTCAACTGCCATCTCTATACGTTGATTGCTCACTCGCGATTATAGGCTTTTTGCATAGGTTTTCGATGACTTGAGACGCCAATCGGCGCTCCGGGTGGCGTTCTGCCCCAAACGCAACGCATTTCCAAGAAACTCGACAACGACCGAGTAATGGTAGACAAGGGAGACGACGCGCCCGACTTCACTGCACCGCTCGCGAACGGCGACATCGAATCGCTGACGCTGTCGGAGGAACTAGCGGACGCACCGCTCGTCCTCGCGTTCTTCCCGGGAGCGTTCACGCGCGTCTGCACCAACGAGATGTGCGCGTTCCGCGATCAGCTATCGGAGTTCGACGACATCGGCGCGACAGTGTACGGACTCAGTCGAGATACGCCGTTCACACTCAACGAGTTTCGCAGCCAGAACGACATCAACTTCGGCCTCGTCAGTGACCTGAACGGGGAGATAATCGAGAGCTACGATATCGCGATGGACTTCGTGGAGTCGGGCGTCTACGGCGTTGCCAAACGTGCCGTCTTCGTCGTCGACGACTCCGGCGAGATCACCTACGCGTGGATCAGTGACAACCCCGGCGTCGAACCCGACTACGACGAGGTTGCGACTGCCGCGGCCGAGGCCGCCGATAGCGGATCGAACTGAGCCGCGGACCGTCTACCCGGAGCCCTTTTTTCCCTGCCTCCACTGAGTGGTTGTATGTCCAAATCCGATCAGTCATATCGAATCTACGCTCCGGGCGATGAGCACGCCTTCCCGGACGAACGACTCAACGATGTGCTCCAACTGATCCACAAGGACGTCGAGATCCAGACGTACCTCGACGCCCAGAACGTCAACCCGGTCGATCGGATGCGGTACAACGATCACGGCGCGAAACACATAGAAATCGTCCGTAACAGAAGCCTCTGCCTCTATGATCTCCTGAAAGCGGCCGGTATCGAGTTCAATGGTGCGAGTCAGCAGGGCCTCGACGAGGCCGACGAGTCGGTCATAATCGCGCTCGCGGCGACCCTTCACGATATCGGGCATGTCGTTCATCGGGACGACCATGCGTACTACTCGCTGCCGCTCGCAGCGGACATCCTCGACCGCATCCTCGACGAATTCTACGACACCGCCGAAGCGGTCCGGGTAAAAGGCGAGGTCCTCCATGCCATTCTCTGTCATCACAGCTCCGAGACGCCGTTGACGACCGAAGCCGGCGTGATTCGCGTCTCCGACGCGCTCGATATGGAGCGCGGTCGCTCGCGAGTTCCGTACGAAGAGGGCGGCCGCGGTATCAACACAATCTCCAGCCAGGCCATCGATACGGTCTCGCTTCGTCCTGGCCAGGAACGTGCTGTGCTCGTCGAAATCCAGATGACCAACGCTGCCGGCGTCTATCAGGTGGATAACCTCCTCAAGCGGAAACTGAACAACTCTCGACTCGAGGACCACATCCGGATCATTGCCGTCAACGCCCGCGAGGACGAGGACCAGTTGGTCGAACGGATAGAGCTCTGAGTGATGGACGACAGCGTCGACGACGAGCGGTCCTGGCGTGATCCCGAGCCACGGGTACGCGATTGGCAACGGATCGGTGCGCGAGTCGCCGTCTCGGCCGTTCTATCCGCTGTTGTAGTGATCGCGTTCCGCGAACAGTTGGGTGCAGTCTGGCCCCTGCTGTGGCCGCCGATGGAGCCGTATGGACAGTGGTCGACGCTCGTGCTGTTACATCTGCTTGGTATCGTCGCTCTTCCTGCAGCAGTCGGCTCTCGAATCGGTGACCGCCTCTATGAAAGTTATACCGAGATGTCGTGAGGATAGAAGCCGCGGTTCAGTTGTTGGGTTCCGGATAATAGCGTCCGTCCTCGCACCGCACGTGCCCGTCGCCGCTGAGTGACCGCAAGAGACTGTGTAGAGTAAGTTTGGTGATCCGGGCCTGAGACTGGATCTGGTCGACTGTCGCACCGTCGTCGAACTGTTGCAAACACAGATAGACGAGCTTTGCCTGCGCCGACTCTAACTCGTGAGGTAGCGGCTCGGCCTCCGCTCTCGTGCTGCGAGACGTGACTGTCATCAACAGACGCTATACATTCGACAATAATAAAACCACTCTACAACGATCGTCGAACCCCAGGCCATCTGCGGGTTTTGGGCTCTATAGCGTCTATCAGTCCGAGAACACTCACCGTCACTACCGCTTTTCGTCCCTTTCTGCCCGATTCTTTCGACTCATGTCGAGTATGATGCATGACACCGGGACACATGAAACGGGGGTGCCATCGGCCGTCTGCGTCCTGTGGGTTTGCGTGTCGTCGACGTCGCAAAAGCGGAAGGGGCGGGAGAGCAGTCGTGGCACGACTGCGAACGCTGATCGACTGCGTCGATCAGAATTTGAACCAGACCAAGACGTCGCGATGCTCGTCTTGCAGGGTCCAAATCCCTCTGTGTACGCTTTGCTCCTCGTGTCTACTCGTCGCAAAAGCGGAAGGGGCGGGATTTGAACCACGCGAAGCCTTTGAGTATTCACCGCATCGGTAAGGGAAAAACCCCACCTGACGGTGGCGCTCTACCACTGAGCTACCCTTCCTCGTCTTGGGGTAGGCTAGGCAGCCTTATAAATCCCGCTCTGCCGCGCCGACTTGCGGTTCGGGTAACTGTTTTGACCCGGGATCATCGAAGTACTGTACGAATGAATCTCACGCTGACTGGCCTGGCGCTGTTTACCGGCGTACTCGCCGGGGCGCTGTTTAGCTACTTGCACATCCCGATTCCTGCGCCACCTGAACTCCCAGGGCTGATGGGGATCGTCGGCATCTACGGTGGGTATAAACTGATTCAGTGGATGGATATCGGGTTTGATCTGCTCGCCGCCCTCGGAATCAAATAACGCCAGAAACAGTCGAGTTCGGTCCTCAGTAGCTCCGCTCTTTCGGTTCGTAGGTCTTGTTCTCGCCTTCGAGCAACACCGGTTTGTACCAGATGTCGGGCGATCCGTCTTCCCACGAGATCAGCGTGTGCTTGAGCCACTCGTCGTCTTTCCGCTCCTGATGCTCCTGTCGCCAGTGTGCACCGCGGAACTCTTCGCGCGCAAGCGCGCCGAGGGTGATCGTCTCTGCGAGATCGATGAGGTTGCGCGTCTCGATGGTCTGCTGGAGATCCGTGTTGAACGTCCGCGAGGGGTCGTCGACGTAGACGTCTTGATAATCCTCGCGAGCCTTCCGGATCTCCCGTAGCGCCGTCTTGAGTCCTTCTTCGTTCCGGAAGACGTTGACGTTCTCGGTCATCGCCTTCTGTAGTCGTTCGCGGATCTCGGCATGCTGGATGCCGTCGTCCTTTTCGAGCAGGTGGTCGACCCGGTTGCGCTGGTGTTCCACCGCCTCCTCGACGATGGCGTCCGGATCGGCGATGGTCCCGGATCCCCCGTCGGCGACCGCGCTGTCGTCCGCAGCGTCGAGCGCACCCGGTTCGACCGGTGGGTCGACCTCGCCGTCTTCGGTGTCTTCTGTCCGCCCTGTCGAGATCTTGGCCTCGCCGATATCCTCGCCGGCGGCGTGTTTTCCGGCCCGCTTGCCGAACACGATCAGTTCCGGTAGTGCGTTTCCGCCCAGTCGATTCGAGCCGTGAACCGATGCACAGGCACACTCGCCTGCTGCGTACAGCCCCTGGATGCAGGTTTCACCGTTCTCGTCCGTCTCGATGCCGCCCATCTCGTAGTGCTGGCCGGGCTTGACCGGCATCGGTTCTTCCATCCCGTCGACGCCCTCGAAGTCCTCCGCGAGATGGAGGATGTTCTCGAGGCGGTCGTTGATCCGCTCCTCGCCGAGATGGCGCATGTCGAGATGGACGTACTCGTCGTTGACGCCCCGGCCTTCGTTGATTTCAGTCAGTTCGGCCCGCGAGACGACGTCACGGGAAGCGAGTTCGCCCTCGTTGTTCGCGTATCCGCGCTCGAACATGAACCGCTCGCCGTCCCCGTTGTAGAGGATCCCCCCCCTCACCACGCACACCCTCGGAGATCAGGACCCCCGTAGAGGGGAGCGTCGTCGGGTGGAACTGGACGAACTCCATGTCCTCCATCGGAGCGCCCGCGCGATAGGCCATTGCCTGTCCGTCGCCGGTACAGGAGACGGCGTTGGTTGTGTGATCGAACACCTGTCCTGGGCCACCAGTCGCCAGGATCACGCCATCGTTCGCTTTGAAGCCTGCGACCTCGCCCGATTTGACGTCGTAGCCGACGACGCCGTGACAGCGTCGGTCCTCCGGGTCGTCTTCGTCGGTCACCGCGAGGTCCGAGACGAACCACTCGTCGTACACCTGAACGCCGTGTTTGACGACCTGCTCGTACATCGTGTGTAGCAGGTGGTGTCCCGTTTCCGCGCCCGCGTACGTCGTGCGCGGGAACGACAATCCCCCGAAGGGTCGCTGGGAGACCCGACCGTCGTCCTCTCGGGAAAACGGCATCCCCCAGTGTTCGAGGCGAATAACGTCCTCGGGGGCGTCCTGTGCCAGCGTCTCGATTGCGGGGGCATCGCCGAGATAATCGGACCCCTTCATCGTGTCGTAGGCGTGGAGTTCCCAGTCGTCACCCTCTCGAAGGGCGGCGTTGATTCCACCTTCTGCTGCGCCAGTGTGGCTTCTGACCGGATGGAGCTTCGACACGATAGCCGTGTCCGCACCAGCGTTCTGTGCGGCGATTGCCGCTCTGAGCCCGGCACCGCCCGCGCCGACGACGATTACGTCGTGTTCGTGCATGATTTGATCTTACCAGAACTTCAGGTTGTTTTTGACCGCTTCCCGCTTGAGCTCCTGAATGTGCTCGGTCAGCGGGATGTCTTTCGGACACACCTCGGTACAGGAGAACTGGGTCTGACAACGCCAGACGCCGTGTTCCTGTTCGAGGATGTTGAGTCGGTGCTGCTTGAGTTCCTCTTCTTCGCGGTCGTCCATCGCGAATTTGTAGGCCTTGTTGATCGCTGCTGGCCCGAGATACTCGTTGTCGCCCGCCGCGATGTTACACGAGGACATACATGCACCGCACCAGATACACCGCGAAGACATTTTGATCTTCTCGCGGTTCTCTCTGGTCTGTCGCTGCTCTTCGAGTTCGCTCGCTTCAGGGGTATCCTCGCTCTGGAAGTACGGCTCGACTGCGTGCATCTGGTCGTAGAAGTGCTCCATGTCGACGACCAGGTCCTTTACGACGTCCTGATGCGGGAGCGGTTCGATGCGCACCGGCTCCTCTAGTTCGCCCAACTGCGTCTTGCAGCCGAGCCGTTGTCGACCGTTCACGAAGAAGGCGTCCGAGCCACAGACGGCCTGTCGGCAGGAGTGACGGAACGTCAACGACGAGTCGTAGTGGTCGCGCGCGTAGATTAGCGCGTCGAGGACCGTCATCCCCTTCTCGAAGGGGACGTGGAAGTCGTCGAAGCGGGGTTCCTGCTTGGCGGCGACCTCCGGGTCGTACCTGAACACCTTGATCTGGACGGCGTTCTCCTCGAAGTCAGCCTTCTCGTCTGCTTCGACCTGCTCGGCTCGCTCGCGTTCCTTCTGACGTTTTTTTTCGAGCCGGCGGTCTGCTGCCGGTTTCTGTTCGGCCGTTTCTTCGTCTTCCGTCTCGACTTTCTGTTTTTGTGTGCTCATACTATCGAAACACCTGCCATGGAGTTCGCGACGCGGATCCCCTGAACGACCAGCACGAGGCCTGCAGCGGTCAGTCCCCACTTGAGTGCCGTCTTCTGGGTTCCTTCGATCCCCTGATTGACCAACCCATTGTAGACGCCGTTCACACCGTGGAACGCGGCCGTGATCAGGAACATCACCATCGTCAGGTAGTAGGCCGGGTTCTCCATCCGGGCCTGTGTCCCGGCGAGTTCGACCTCGTATGCGTGCGTGACGAAGTGTAACTGGAAGAAGTGGAACGCGAGGACACCGATCAGGAACGCTGCTGTGATCCGTTGCAGTAGCCAGGACGTCCCGCCGGGAGTGAACGAAGAGTAGCGCTCCGCCATTAGAGGCCACCCCCCAGGAACGTCGGGACGCTCGCGACGACGATGAGCGCCGTCACGAACAGTGACGCGTAGAAACTCTTGTCCTGTGACTCCAGTCCGATACCCAGGTCGACCATCAGCAGACGGATGCCGTTGAGGATATGGAAGACAGCAACGGCGAGGAGTCCGACCTCCAGTACTCGGATGATCAACAGCCCTTCGAGCCCCTGAATCGTGCTATTATACGACGCTGCTCCTTCCATTGCTGTGCTCAGAACCGCAATGTGCGTGAACAGGTACCCGATCAGTACCCAACCTGTGAACTTGTGGAAAATCCAGGCCCACATTCCGGCCGAGAACTCGCGCCATCGGCCGAAGTCCTCGACGAGCCCGCGATTGTAAGACTGACTCATACTCTCGTATTGACCGTTGGACTGCGGTGGTATAGAAGTTACTAACAATTCGTTACTCTGAACCCGTGCGTACGCGGCCGCGCAGGCACTGGACTACCGCGTGACGTCGCCGACGACCTCTGCCTGCTCCTGATACCGGTTTCTGATCGTGATCTTGCTGACGCCCGACACCTCGTGGACGTCCTCCTGGGTACACGGTTCGTCCCGTAGTTTCGCCGCGTAGTAGACGGCCGCCGCAGCGAAGCCGGATGGGGACTTCCCCGAGGCGACGCCTTCCTTGGTCGCAACAGTGACGACGTTTTGCGCTAGCTCTCGCGTCTCCTCGCTCAGTCCAAGTTTCTCACAGTACTCGTCGACGAACGGTTTCGGATTGAACGTGTCCACCGGCGTCCCGATCTCCGTCTGTACCCACTTCGAGCGCCGGAGCAGATGTGAATGCTCGATCCCGGCGGCGTCTGCGATTTCGCTCGACGTGACCGGAGCGCCCTCTTGCTTGCACGCGACGTACAGCGCTGCTGCCGCGACTGTCGTCAGTGACCGCCCCTGCTGGGTCTCCTCAGTATACACTTTGGTAAAGATCGCCCCTGCAGTCTCGAGTACGGGCTCACTCACGTTTAGCGCCGCTCCCAGCTCCTCGATCCGCTCTCGGCCTCGTTCGTGTAAAGCTTCGATGTCCATCTCTGGCGGTCGTCTCCTAGATATCGTACACTCTCGGCGGATCTCCCATGTACTTTGTGCCGGTTGAGTCGTTACGTACCTCGTTGCCCCTTCACATAGCGCTCCTGAGACGACGGCCTTTTATATTCCCGTGCCATCTGAATGTAATGCGAAGAACGATACGACGTGATCCCGGGACGTTCGATCCGTCCCGTGATCTCGGACTAAACGAACGAGATCGTCTCGGTCGATCCGAGACGATGGGTTTATCTGTCCCACTCGACTTCGTTTTGATCCGAACGGTCGTCGGCGGTTCGCCGCTGACGAATCGGATCAGACGAGCGAGGCCGGGTCGGTCGGTTCCGATCCGAAGGGGTTATATGCCCTACTCTCGTTTGTTGAGATCCGAAAGAGATGAGGATTCCACCCCTGCGGTCCGCCGTACACGATGGAATCTGATGTTAGCTTTGGTAGTTCGGCGACATCCGGGCGCTCGTGCCTGGTCGTCGCCGGATTACGGACTCATGCAATGTTACAAACGCGATCATGTTCCCCGACGGGGAACATAAGGTGACGCCATCCCTCTGGGATGGCATCCCGCCTAACCGCCCCCACCAGGGGGCACATTCCGGTTGATCCTGCCGGAGGCCATTGCTATGGGGATCCGATTTAGCCATGCAGTCGCACGAGTTCAGACTCGTGGCGGAAAGCTCAGTAACACGTGGCCAAACTACCCTCTGGACAGGAATACTCTCGGGAAACTGAGGCTAATGCCTGATACCGTTCCGCTGCTGGAACTGCACGGAACTGGAAACGCTCCGGCGCCAGAGGCTGTGGCTGCGGCCGATTAGGTTGACGGTGGGGTAACGGCCCACCGTGCCAGTAATCGGTACGGGTTGTGAGAGCAAGAGCCCGGAGACGGTATCTGAGACAAGATACCGGGCCCTACGGGGCGCAGCAGGCGCGAAACCTTTACACTGCACGCCAGTGCGATAAGGGGATCCCCAGTGCGAGGGCATATAGTCCTCGCTTTTCACCACCGTAGGGAGGTGGTGGAACAAGAGCTGGGCAAGACCGGTGCCAGCCGCCGCGGTAATACCGGCAGCTCAAGTGATGGCCGCTGTTATTGGGCCTAAAGCGTCCGTAGCCTGCCAGGTAAGTTCGTCGGGAAATCTACGTGCCCAACACGTAGGCGGCCGGCGAAACCTGCCTGGCTTGGGACTGGATGGCTCGAGGGGTACGACCGGGGTAGGAGTGAAATCCTATAATCCTGGTCGGACCACCGGTGGCGAAAGCGCCTCGAGAAGACAGATCCGACGGTGAGGGACGAAAGCCAAGGTCACGAACCGGATTAGATACCCGGGTAGTCTTGGCCGTAAACGATGTCCGTTAGGTGTGGCACAGGCTACGAGCCTGTGCTGTGCCGCAGTGAAGACGATAAACGGACCGCCTGGGAAGTACGTCCGCAAGGATGAAACTTAAAGGAATTGGCGGGGGAGCACTACAACCGGAGGAGCCTGCGGTTTAATTGGACTCAACGCCGGACATCTCACCAGCATCGACAACAGGAGTGACGATCAGTGTGATGAGCTTATCAGACCTGTTGAGAGGAGGTGCATGGCCGCCGTCAGCTCGTACCGTGAGGCGTCCTGTTAAGTCAGGCAACGAGCGAGACCCGCATCCTTAATTGCCAGCACTGGCTCGCGCCAGGTGGGTACATTAGGGAGACTGCCGTGGCTAACACGGAGGAAGGAACGGGCAACGGTAGGTCAGTATGCCCCGAATGTGCTGGGCGACACGCGGGCTACAATGGCCGAGACAGTGGGATGCAACCCCGAGAGGGGGCGCTAATCTCCGAAACTCGGTCGTAGTTCGGATTGAGGGCTGAAACTCGCCCTCATGAAGCTGGATTCGGTAGTAATCGCCACTCAGAAGGTGGCGGTGAATACGTCCCTGCTCCTTGCACACACCGCCCGTCAAAGCACCCGAGTGGGGTCCGGATGAGGCCGAGTTCCTCGGTCGAATCTGGGCTCCGCAAGGGGGCTTAAGTCGTAACAAGGTAGCCGTAGGGGAATCTGCGGCTGGATCACCTCCACTGACCGGGATCGGGGCGACGCCCCGACCCACCTATATACTCATGCACTGTCCGCACGCCGGCCGACGCCACCACGACGCGTCCGGGCGCTAACGAACTATCAAAGCTAACACTATACACGCCTCTCCGGGCTCTGCCCGGAGTGGGCCCATAGCTCAGCGGTAGAGTGCCTCCTTTGCAAGGAGGATGCCCAGGGTTCGAATCCCTGTGGGTCCATGACTCGTGCTCGAATCGCGAACCGTTGCCCTTAAGTGGGAAACGGCGCTCGGTTGGAGTACGAAGCGAAACTGATGCACCATCCCGTGTAAGCGCGGATGGGAAGGGTTGAACACTCGGCTAGACCACCCCGGGTGTGACGAGACCATGTGTACGTGCGATCCAGACGTCCACTGGACCAGTTCGGCAGACTTGCGAGTCTGCTCAACCGCAGTGGTCCAACACAGACGACACACGATTTAGACGATTAGACGACAGACGTGGCTACGACGCTGGCTGGTGAATAGCTCGGCTCGAGAGCCGACGACGGACGTGCCAAGCTGCGAAAAGCCCGAGGGAGCCGCACGGAGGCGAAGAACTCGGGATCTCCAAATAGGAATCCTCACCGCAATTGCTTTGCGCAATGGGGAACGCCGAGAACTGAAACATCTCAGTATCGGCAGGAATAGAAAGCAATCCGCGATATCGTTAGTAACCGCGAGTGAACGCGACACAGTCCAAACCGAAGCCTTCACGGGCAATGTGGTGTTCGGGCTGACTTGCAGCACTTGAACCTCGATCAGAAGTCTCCTGGAATGGAGCGTGAAACAGGGTGACAACCCCGTACGATCGAGTAGTAGAGTGTGCGTCAGTTCCAGAGTAGCGGGGGTTGGATATCCCTCGTGAATATCTCAGGCATCGACTGAGAAGACTAAACACTCCTCGAGACCGATAGCGAACAAGTAGCGTGAGCGAACGCTGAAAAGCACCCCACAACGGGAGGTGCAATAGGGCTTGAACTCAGTCAGCCACTGAGCGACGGGGCATACAAGGTCCATTGGAAAACGACCTGGGGGCGACCCCACAGTAGGACCCAATGGAAGCCGATGTCGCGTCGTGCGTTTTGAAAAACGAGCCAGAGAGTGTGTCTGAATGACGAGTCTAACCGGTGCATCCGGGAAGGCATAGGGAAACCGACATGGCCGCAGGGCTTTGCCCCAGGGCCGCCGTATTCAAGTGCGGGGAGTCATTCGGACACGACCCGAATCCGGACGATCTATGCGTGAGCAAGGTGAAGCATGGCGAAAGCCATGTGGAGGCCTGTTAGAGTTGGTGTCCTACAATACCCTCTCGTGACTCACGTATAGGGGTGAAAGGCCCATCGAGTCCGGCAACAGCTGGTTCCAACCGAAACATGTCGAAGCATGACCTACGCCGAGGTCGTTCGTGAGGTAGAGCTACCGATTGATGACCCCGCCTCCGAGAGGAGTCGGCTCATCTGTCAAACTCCGAACTTACGAACGCTGTTGACGCGTGGATTCCGGTGCGCGGGGTAAGCCTGCGTACCGTAAGGGAGACAACCCAGCGCCGGGTTAAGGTCCCAAAATGTGGATTAAGTGCAACCGAAGGTGGTCCCGAGCCCCAGACAGCCGGGAGGTGAGCTTAGAAGCAGCTACCCTCTAAGAAAAGCGTAATAGCTTACCGGCCGAGGTTCGGGGCGCCCAAAATGATCGGGGCTCAAATCCACTACCGAGACCTGGCCGCACTCTTCACAGAGTGATCGAGTAGGTTGGCGCTCCAGTTGGGTGGAAGCACGGGTGAGAACTCGTGTGGACCGACTGGTGACGACAATTCTGGCCATAGTAGCAGCGATAGTCGGGTTAGACCCCCGACGGCCAAATGGATAAGGGTTCCTCGGCAATGCTGATCAGCCGAGGGTTAGCCGGTCCTAAGATCTCTCGCAATTCGAGGAGATCGAAACAGGGTAGCAGATTAATATTTCTGCGCCACCGTACATTCAAAGGAGACGTTTCGGGGTCGCCCAGGCTGGGCTCGCGCCCAGTGTAACCGTCCAACTCCGTGGAAGCCGTAATGGCACGAAGCGGACGAACGGCGAGATACCGCAAGCTGGGTCAACCTGGAACCCGTGAAAATCTGAGTACGGTGTCCGTACCGAGAACCGACACAGGTATCCATGGCGGCGAAAGCCAAGGCCTGTCGGGAGCAACCGACGTTAGGGAATTCGGCAAGTTAGTCCCGTACGTTCGCAAGAAGGGATGCCTGCTCTTTATGGAGCAGGTCGCAGTATCTCGGACGCTCCGACTGTCTAGTAACAACACAGGTGACTGCAAATCCGCAAGGACTCGTACAGTCACTGAATCCTGCCCAGTGCGGGTATCTGAACACCCAGTACAATGGGACGAAGGACCCGTTAACGGCGGGGGTAACTATGACCCTCTTAAGGTAGCGTAGTACCTTGCCGCTTCAGTAGCGGCTTGCACGAATGGATGAACGAGAGCGTCACTGTCCCAACGTTGGGCCCGGTGAACTGTACATTCCAGTGCGGAGTCTGGAGCCCCCCAAGGGGAAGCGAAGACCCTATGGAGCTTTACTGCAGGCTGTCGCTGAGACACGGTCGCTAGTGTGCAGAATAGGTAGGAGCCGCTACACAGGTACCCGCGCTAGCGGGCCACCGAGGCAATCTTGAAATACTACCCACTAGTGACTGTGACTCTCACTCCTGGCGGAGGACACCGGTAGCCGGGCAGTTTGACTGGGGCGGTACGCGCTTGAGAGAAGATCGAGCGCGCCCCATGATTATCTCAGCCGGGTCAGAAATCCGGCGCAGAGTGCAAGAGCACAAGATAGTCTGACAGTGTCCTGCCTAACGAAGGACGCTGACGCGAAAGCGGGGTCTAGCGAACCAATCATGGCCCTCAATGGGCCAGATTGATGACAGAAAAGCTACCCTAGGGATAACAGAGTCGTCACCCGCAAGAGCACATATCGACCGGGTGGCTTGCTACCTCGATGTCGGTTCCCTCCATCCTGCCCGTGCAGAAGCGGGCAAGGGTGAGGTTGTTCGCCTATTAAAGGAGGTCGTGAGCTGGGTTTAGACCGTCGTGAGACAGGTCGGCTGCTATCTATTGGGGGTGTTTGAGTACTTGACAGGAACAAGCGTATAGTACGAGAGGAACTGCGCTTGGGTGCCACTGGTGTACCGGTTGTCCGCAAGGGCACGTGCCGGGCAGCTACGCACCACGGGGTAAGAGCTGAACGCATCTAAGCTCGAAACCCACCTGGATACGAAGTACTCTTGAGGCAACTCGTAGAAGACGAGTTCGATAGACTTGGGGTGTCCGCGTCGAGGCAACGAGACGTTGAGCCCGCGAGCACTAACATGCCAAGCCATTCACTCATATCCGAGTGTATCATCTGCACTGGTCCACAACGTAGAGCGACTCGCTCTGCTGACCTGGTCCAGGCGTAAACTGGATCGCACGTACACGAATATGGTGGTCAACTGACCAACGGACAGGTGTCCATTATTGTGGTTCGAGTCCACGAGTTGGCGTTAAGGCGGCCAGAGCGGCAGGGCAACTCCCGTACCCATCCCGAACACGGAAGATAAGCCTGCCAGCGTTCCGGCAAGTACTGGAGTGGGAGACCCTCTGGAAACACCGGATCGCCGCCTGCTATTCATAGACCCTCCGCGCCCATTCGGGCGCGGGGGTTATTTCATTCTGAAGGGAGAGCGGCGGCGCCGGTCAGCCGACGGGTGCAGCGACTGAAGACGGTTCGAGTAGCACCAGGCACGACGATTGCGTCTGGGAGTCACGGACGGTTCCAAGCCGTCCCACGACGAATCCGGCGCCCGGTTGTTCGGACTGTATCTGACAGTCCGTGCAGAAACAGCCACTGATCCGCCACTGGCCGAACTGTGGTTCCCGTTCGATACGACAGCGCACGTGCTGGCCTTCCTCTATTCGCTCCTCACAACTCTCACAGGTAGTCGACGTCTCGTCAGCGACGCGAAGCCCGGTAACGACCTGAGAGAGCGGCGCAATCGTGGGGATCATCGTAGCGCCGCCGCGCGGCTATCGAGGTGGTCACAGTTCTGCGTGTAGTTCGAGTGAGTCATCGAACAGCACTGGCCGCCCGATCACTCGAAAACGTGTGGAGTTAGAGGAACGATTCGCCTGATGGGTCGGCCGCCCGTTGGTGTTCGACGGCACGGTGGGTATCGGAGTCGAGTTTGACGAGGTGACAGAGCGGGTTTCCGGGGTAGACCACCGGATTTTCGAGAATGCCGACGAGCAAGCCGGTAAACGGTGCCTGGACGGTTTCAGTGTCCGTTTTAAATGGATTCGTGATAGTACAGACGTCCTCGCCCTCGTGAACGAGTGCGCCACGGTCGTGGTGCATATCGACGATACCGCCAACGTCAGCGCGCAGCCAGGTCTTTTCGCTGTCCTCGCTGATCACCGTTCGCCAGCCGGGCCAGTGGACAGTGCTCCGGGGGGAAAGTCCGTACTCGGCGAGTACGCTCACGACGCCGTTCAGTGCACGGTCGATCAGCGGCCGCTGAAACCGATGGGCTTCTCCCATCTCGATGGTGATCGTCGGGACGCCCGCTTCGGTAGCCTCGCGACGAAGTGTCCCGTTCGGCCCCTGAGAGTCGAGAATGACGTTCGTACTGAACGACTGTGCGAGTCGAGCCACGGCGTCGTCAGTCATGTCGGCGCGGGCGTGAAGCATGTTCGTCCGGCCGCGCGTGGAGGTGTGGAAGTCGAGTCCGTAGTCACATGGCTCGACGAAACTGCTGAATATCCGGTGTGCGATGCGCTTCCCGCTGGTCCCCGTCTCGCTACCGGGGAACGATCGGTTGAGGTCGCGATCGTAGATCGGGAGATACCGCTGCTGTGCGAGAAACCCGGGAACGTTGAGGACGGGGAGACAGACCAGCGTTCCGTTGAGATCAGTGTGGTCCCAGTCGTGAGCGACCTCCCGGACGACTGCGATCCCGTTGAGTTCGTCGCCGTGTGCAGCGGCGGCGAGAAATACCGTCGGTCCGGGGTTTGGCCCGTTAATGATCGTAACTGGCACCCTGATCGGATCGCCGAGGTATGTCTGGCTGACGTTGTGTCGGATGTAGGCTCGCTCTCCCGGCGCGACGCGTCCGCCGGGATAGCTGAACAGCTCGCCACTGGCGCCGTCGGGGTCGGCGAATCGCTGGATCGTCTGCTCCCCCTCGTCGGTCATATGGTCGATACCAGCCCACACAGAAACATAAATGAGTCCTTCGGGGAAACGCTACGATATCGCTGCAAGCATGGGAGGGCAACGGGTAATGTTTTTACAGTACTGCTTCTCTTCGTGTGTATGGAGGACGATCTTACGGTTGGAGTGCTCAGTCTCCACAACAGCAAGGAGACGAAAGCCATTCTCAATGCGGTCGACGACCTGGGCTACGGAACGGAATGGCTTCGCTCCGAGAACACGTCGGTTCGGATCGAGGATGGCACCCTCTCGATCGACCCCGACGTGGACGTCATTGCGAACCGACTGCTGCTCTCGAACACGGCACAGCCCTGTGAAGAACTCGGTATTGCGAACGTCTTCTCGCGTACGCGGCCCATACTGAACACGCCGGAGGCGACGATGACGGCGATGCACAAGTTCGCGGCGGCAACCGCGCTCACGGAGGCTGACGTGCAGGTTCCGGACGCGCTGTTAGCGCTCGGTAGCGAAACGCTCTCGCGTCGTCGCGCGGAGTTCGGCGAGGAGGCGGTGTACAAGACCTCGATCGGAACGCACGGCGGCGGGACGTGGAAGGTGGGTCCAGGGGAGTCGGTCAACTCCATGGTCGGCAACCGGTATGCGTTCTTGCAGGATCTGATCGAACGGGACGGCGAGAAACACCGTGATCTGCGCGTCTACGTCGTCGGTAGCCGGATCATCGGCGCGATGCACCGGTACGCACCGGAGGGTGACTGGCGGACGAACGTCTCGCTCGGCGGCGACGTCCGGGATGCGACCGACCAGCTAACAGAGGAGACCAGAGAGATCGCACTCTCCGCGACGGATGCGATCGGCCTCGACTACGCCGGCGTGGACCTGATCGAAGGCGAGGATGGCTGGTACGTACTCGAAGTCAATCCTACCGCGGGGTTCAAAGGGTTCTTCGAGGCGACTGGAACGAGTCCCGCCCCCTACATCGCGAAACTGGCAATCGAGCGCGCGGGCCACGAAGTCGACGACGAACTCGTCGCATCGCTCGCCCGCTCCCTCGACGATTCGGTCCCTGCCGCCCGCCCGCAGCCATCACAGGCTGGCGAACAGGAGGTCATCCCCATCGGTTACACCGAAGAGGTCCTGGTCAGTGGGACGAGCGACTCCAAGAGCGTGTACGCCAAATCCGACACGGGCGCGACGCGGACGAGCATCGACACGAGCCTCGCGGCCGATATCGGTGCGGGGCCGATCAAGAGCAAGATGCGGGTCCGCTCCGGTAGCTCGAAACAATCGAAAGTGCGGCCGATCGTCGACATCGTGATCGGGGTCGGCGGGCGACGCCACACTGTCGCGGCCAACGTCGAGGATCGCAGCCATATGGACTACCCACTCCTGCTCGGCCGGGACATCCTGGAACACTACCACGTCGACGTTGGACGGCGCGCCGACGCGGACGACGAAACCGAACTCGAGGAGTAATCAGTCCGACTCGTACGCGCGCCAGACGTACTTCGTCCCGTAGCTTCGGTAGGGACGCCAGCGTTCGGCGATCTCTCGCATCTCCCCGCGCGTCGTCGAGCCATCGCCGCTCCCGTATAGCTCGTCGATCCCGTTGCGGACAGCGAGGTCACCCAGCGGCAGGACGTCTTCGCGGCCGAGGACGAACAGGAGATACATCCGCGCGGTCCACTCGCCGACGCCGCGGATCTCGGTGAGTTTGGCGACGACTTCGTCGTCCGGGTGGTCGGCCAGTCCGTCTCGGGTGTACGCTCCACGCTGGAAGGCGTCGGCGGCGGTCTGCAGGTACTCGACTTTCTGCCCGCTCACTCCCGCATCACGGAGCGAGTCCTCGTCGACGTCGAGCATCGTGGTTGGCGTGATCGGCTCGTCGAACAGGGAGAAAACGCGCTCTCTGACGGCGTTTGCGGAGGCGGTCGAGAGTTGCTGGTTGATGATCGAGACGGCGAGTCGCTGGTACTCGTGGGTTGCTGGGTCGACATTGACGGGGCCGTGTTCGTCGATCAGGCGGGCCATGACTGGGTCGTCTCGCAGCGTAGCCAGTGGGTCGCTCATAGCCCGAACTCGTGGCCGTTCGAGTATAGACCTCACGAAGAATGGAGTCGAAAACGAACTCGCGGTCGCCTCAGAACCCTTTGCCGAGCAGTTCGCGCGCGATGATGTTCTTCTGAATCTCGGAGGTTCCCTCGTAGATCTGGGTGATCTTGGAGTCGCGGTAGAGGCGCTCGACGTCGAAGTCGTTGACGAAGCCAGCGCCGCCGTGGATCTGGACGGCCTCGTCGGCGACGTCGACGGCGATGCGGGAGGAGTACTCCTTGGCCATCGACGCCAGCGCGGTGAGGTCGTCGTCCTCGTTGGTGACGCTCCAGGCGGATTTGTAGGTCAACTGGCGTGCGGCCTCGGTCTTCGTGTGCATGTCGGCGAGTTTGTGCTGGATCGCCTGGAACTCGCTGATAGACTGGCCGAACTGCTCGCGGTCCTGTGCGTAGTCGAGTGCGCGCTCGCACGCGCCTTTGGCGATGCCGACGCCCTGTGCGGCGACCATCGTCCGGGTCTCGTCGAAGAACTGCATCAACTGCAGGAAGCCCGCCCCGCGCGTCCCGATGAGGTTCTCCTCGGGGACGCGGACGTCGTCGAAGATCAGTTCGGCGGTGTCGGAGGCGCGGATCCCCAGTTTGCCCGTGATCTTGTCGGCCTCGAAGCCGTCGCGGTCGGATTCGACGAGGACCTGCGAGAAACCGGAGTAGCGGTCGTCGACGTCGTCGGTCTTGCACATGACGACGAAGTAATCGCCCACTGTGCCGTTGGTGATCCACATCTTGTTGCCGTTGATCACCCACTCGTCGCCGTCTTTCTCGGCGCGCGTCGAGACGCTGGAGACGTCAGAGCCGGTGTCGGGTTCGCTGATGGCCGCGCCCATGATGGCCTCGCCCTCTGCGATCGGTTCGAGGTAGCGTTCTTTCTGGTCTTCGGTGCCGTACTCCATGAGCGAGTCGGCCCCGAACGCCGCGCTGGTGATGCAGAGTCCGATCCCCGGATCGACGGCGAACAGTTCCTCGGTGATAATGGACATCTCCAGAGGGGTGTACGCGGCGCCGCCGTACTCGATGGGGATGTGTGCCCCAGTTAATCCCATCTCTGCCGCTTCGTCCATCACTTCGTGTGGGAACGTTTCCTCGACGTCGTGTTCCTTGGCAACGGGCGCGACCTCGTTTTCCGCGAACTTGCGTACCTCGTCACGGATCGCTCGCTGTTCGTCTGAAAGTCCAAAGTCCATGCGTGATCTATCTATGGTGAACAATAAGTATCTTTGTAACCCGATAGAAACTAAAATAGAGTTTATATGACTCCGGAGGGAAACGTTAAACCCACTGCATGCCGTCGTTGCGTCCATGGAGATTGACGATATCAACAGTGTAACAGTTCTGGGTGCGGGTAACATGGGTCATGGAATCGCCGAAGTAGCCGCGCTCGCGAGCTATGACGTGACGATTCGGGACATCAACGAGGAGTTCGTCCAGAGTGGCTACGACGATATCGAGTGGAGCCTGAACAAACTCGCCGAGAAAGAGCGCATCAGTCAGGACGCGGCCGACGCCGCACTCGACAGTGTCACGCCGCTCGTCGACATCGAAGAATCCGTCAGCAACGCGGACGTGATTATCGAGGCCGTCCCCGAGAAGATGGAGATCAAAGAGGACGTTTATACCGAGGTCTCCGAGTACGCCCCCGAGCGGGCAATCTTCGCGACCAACACGTCGTCGCTCTCGATCACTGACCTCTCGGAGTTCACCGACCGTCCCGGGCAGTTCTGCGGGATGCACTTTTTCAACCCGCCGGTCCGGATGGATCTCGTGGAAGTCATCTCCGGGGAACACACCGACGAAGAAACCCTCGACGTCATCGAGGACCTGGCCGAGGACTTCGGCAAGACGCCCGTGCGCGTCCACAAGGACAGTCCGGGCTTCATCGTCAACCGGATCCTCGTCCCGCTGATGAACGAGGCCTGCTGGCTCGTCCACGAGGGCGAGGCGGCCATCGAAGAAGTCGACAGCACCACCAAATACGGCATGGGCCTCCCGATGGGCAGTTTCGAGCTCGGCGATCAGGTCGGCAACGACGTGAGCTATCACGTTCTCGAATACATGCATGAGGTCCTCGGCGACGCGTACGAACCCTGTCCGCTGCTCGCGGAGAAAGTCGAAAACGAGGAACTCGGCAAAAAGACCGGCAAGGGCTTCTACGATTACGAGGACGGCGGCGCGGACGTCCCGTCCGATCAGGTCAGCGAGTCGATCAGTGACCGTCTGACCGCGGTGATGGCGAACGAAGTCGCCCACCTGATCGGTGACGATGTCGCCGAGGCTGACGCCATCGACGAGGCCGTAATGCTCGGGGCCGGATTCCCGAACGGCCCGGCTAAACTCGCCGACGAGGCGGGGATCGACCACTTGCTTGATGTACTCGAAGACGCCCACGAGGAGACTGGCGCGGCTCGATACGAGCCAGCCGACTACCTCGCCGAGGCCGCCGAACAGGGCGGCTTCTACGGCGGCGACGAAGCGGAGGAGGACGGCTACGAGTTCGAGACGCTCCGCGTCGACAAGCCCGGCGAGATGGTTGGGAAACTCGTTCTCGACCGTCCGCACCGGATGAACACGATCAGCGGGGAACTCCTCGACGAACTCGACGAGGCGATCGATCTGCTCGCGGACGATGAGGAGGTTAGATCGATCCTACTTGTCGGGGAGGGCGACCGAGCGTTTTCGGCGGGCGCGGACGTCCAGAGCATGGCCGGGAGCGGTGCGGATCCGATCGAAACGACCGAGCTCTCGCGTAACGGCCAGCGGATCTTTGGCAAACTGGAGTCCTGTGATATGCCGGTCGTCGCGGGAATCGACGGCTACTGCCTCGGCGGTGGTATGGAACTGTCGACGTGTGCTGACATGCGGATCGCGACGGTACGGTCGACGTTCGGCCAGCCGGAACTGAACCTCGGCCTGATCCCCGGTTGGGGAGGCACCCAGCGTCTACAACATATCGTCGGCGAAGGGCGTGCCAAAGAGATAATCCTCACCGCGGATCGGTACGAGGCCGAGACGATGGAACAGTACGGATTCGTCAACGAGGTCGTCGAAAACGACGACTTCGAGGACCGAGCGTTCGAGTTGGCGTCTGACCTCGCCGCAGGACCGCCGATTGCGACGCGATTCGCAAAGCGCGCCATGCTGAAGGGCTGGGAGAACACCGAAGCGGGACTCGAAATCGAGAACCAGGCATTCGGTCAACTCATGGCGACCGACGACCTGATGGAAGGCATCACCGCGTTCATGGGCGACGAAGAACCGGAATTCGAGGGGAAGTAAGCGCTCCGTACCCGCCCGAACGACCTAGAACTCCGGCTCCTCGCCGTCCAGAAACGCCCGCACGCCCTCCTCGTGTTCTGCCGTTCCGTACGCCAGCGTCTGCGTATGGAGTTCGTGATCGAGCGCTTCGCGCCAGTGCCGACCCATGTTCTCGTGGATCGCACGTTTTGCGAGGCCGAGCGTTTTCGTCGGCCGTTTCCCGAGCGTTTCGAGCAGTTCGTCGACCGCATCGTCGAGTTCGTCGTCGGGGACAGCCCTGTTGATCAGGTCGTACTCTACCGCCTCTTCGGCCGAGAAGAACTCGGCGGTAAACGCCAACTGCTTCGCAGTGCGCAGTCCGACCAACTTCGGCAGCAGGAACGTCCCGCCCGTGTCTGGGACCAGTCCGACCCGAACGAACGCGCAACTGAACGACGCCGACTCCGCCGCGTATGCGAGGTCACTGACAGCAGTCACCGCAAGCCCCGCACCGACGGCGTCGCCATTGACCTTGGCGACGATGGGTACCCGCGCCGTGAGCGCCTCTTCGACGACCCGGCCGAGCGTCTCCTGCACCCGGTCGAACGCTTCTTCCGCCGTCTCGTCGCGCTCGGCCATCGCCTGGAGATCACCGCCCGCGCTGAACGCGTCGCCTTCACCGGTAAGCACGACAGCGTCGTACTCTTCGGGCGATACCTCTGCTAGAGCGTCGGCGAGGGCAACCGCGGCATCGGGAGTAAACGCGTTTAGTGCATCCGGCCGGTCGAACGTGATGGTTCGAATCCCGTCCTCGTCATCGATTTGCATATGTTTTCTATCGCGCGGACGCTGTTAGTTCTTTCCAGATTGTAAGTATCGTTCTTTCTGTTTTGCACAGCTTTACTATAATATCTCTGTTCTGAACGTATATCTATACTCTTACAATAATGTATATATAATTTACTAATATTTGACTATATACTTTGAGAGACCTTCCACTCTCCGGGCTGTTAATCGTATGTGAGAACTTATGAGACTGCAGTAGCTCTTTAAACTGGAGAGAACTTCGGCGGACTTTCGTCCGTCGTAGAGTATCGTATCTGTCGCCTCTGTCTGGCATTTTGCTTGACCGATCTCTTTGATTGCCACCGCACAGAAATATTACTATAAATTAATATTATGGTCTTCTACCGGATAAATATACTGCAATATAAGTTGACATTTATCGCACGAGATTACCCTGCCTGCTGTCGTATCCGATCCATCACGTCTCCGGAACCGCCGGCATTGGAGCGACAACGATTAGTAGCAATACCGATAAATATGCGATCATGTATCACATACTGGTAGCGCTAGACGATACTCTCGAACACGCTATTGCCCAGGCTAACGCCATTGTGGAGATGCCCCACCAGCCGGGTGATATCGAGGTGACGCTCCTGCACGTCTTTACCGATAACGTCACTGGTGCATCGATACAGCAACTCGAAACGGCGCTCAAGAGCGAAGAGCTACTCGAGGATGCGGGAATCGACGTTCAGTTGGACGAAACCAGCGGTGATCCCGCGACACAGATCATCGAGTACGCGGACGAGACGGACGCCAATCTCATCTCTGTCGGCGGGCGGAAGCGCTCGCCGACGGGGAAAGCCCTCTTCGGAAGCGTGACACAGGATGTCGTCCTGACCGCTGATCTACCGGTCCTCGTCTGTGGCGAGACGAACGAGTGACGGCGTGGTCGCCGACATCTATAACAATTTTAATGGGGGTACTGGACGATTGGCACACACGATGCGAGTAACAGTACTAGGCGCAGGTACGATGGGGCATGGGATCGCACAGATCTCCGCGATGGCCGGAAACGAGGTCACGATACGCGACCTCGAAGCGGAGTTCCTCGAGGACGGGGTCGATGCGATCACAGCGAACCTGCAGGGCGGCGTCGACAGGGGGAAAGTGACCACGGAACAAAAAGCGGCGACGCTCGATCGGATCGAGACGACGACGTCGTTGCCGGACGCCGTCGCGAACGCTGATCTGGTCGTCGAGGCCGTCCCCGAAGATATAGAGATCAAACAGGGGACGTTCTCGGACGTCGAAGAACACGCGCCGGGTGACGCAGTGATCGCCTCGAACACGTCGTCTCTCTCCGTCACCGAGATAGCCAGCGTGCTCGACCGACCCGGCCGGGCGATCGGTCTCCACTTTTTCAATCCGGTTCACATCATGGATCTCGTCGAAATCGTCGTCGCCGAGCAGACCGACGAGAAGACGGTCGAGACTGCGACCGCGTTCGTCGAGAATATCGACAGGGAACCGATCACCGTCCGGGACTCCGCCGGCTTCGCATCGTCCCGCCTCGGGGTCGCACTCGGCGTCGAGGCTGTCAGGATGTTAGAGACCGGGGTGGCGGGGCCCGAAGATATCGACCGTGCGATGGAACTCGGATACAATCACCCGATGGGCCCCATCGAGCTAACCGACGTCGTCGGACTCGACGTTCGACTGGATATTCTCGAATATCTACACGAGGAACTGGGCGAACGGTTCCGCCCGCCACAGCTACTCAGACAGAAAGTCCGAGCCGGGAAGCTCGGTAAGAAGAGCGGCGAAGGGTTCTACGTCTGGGAGGACGGCGAAGTCATCGGGGTCAGCGGCGATCCGGAGGACGGCCGATGACCGGTCCCGAAGCACTCACCGAGGAGTTCGATACCGTCTCCGCATCCGTCGGCGACGAGGTCGACGGCGTCGTCACGGTGACGTTATCCCGGCCGGACGCGCGGAACGCGCTCGACGCACAGGTCCGGTCGGAGCTAACCGACGTTCTCGCGGCCATCGAGGCGGACGACGAGTCCCGAGTCGTCGTTCTCACCGGCGACAGCGAGGGGAAAGCGTTCGTCGCCGGCGCGGACATCACCGAGTTCCAGGACCGCGGTCCGATCGAACAGCGCGAGGCGAGCGAGCGCCCGCGCATCTACGAACTGGTCGCTGATCTCTCGGTACCGGTCATCGCCCGGATCAACGGTCACGCGCTCGGTGGGGGCTGTGAACTCGCGCAGGCCTGTGACGTCCGGATCGCCGCCGACGTGGCAAAGCTCGGGCAGCCGGAGATCAATCTCGGTATCATCCCTGGTGGCGGCGGCACGCAGCGTCTGCCCCGCCTCGTCGGCGAGGGACAGGCGATGCGGTTGATCCTTTCGGGCGATCTGATCGACGCCGAAGAGGCGGCTGACATCGGACTCGTCGACGTCGTCTGTCCGCTCGACGAACTCGACGAGGAGGTGTACGGACTGGCCGAGTCGATGGCTCAAAAGAGTCCGGTCGCTCTGGAGTTCGCGAAGACGGCCGTGCAGGCGAGTTCGCAGATGGATCTCGACGACGGGATCGAGTACGAGGCGGAACTGTTCTCCCAGCTATTCGCGACCGAGGACAAAGACGAGGGTATCGACGCGTTCTTCGAGGATCGAGAACCAGAGTGGAAAGGAAAGTAATCCGATCCGCCATTGCTTCGGTTCGTGTGGTCTTTAGCTCCCCAACCGGCACTACTGATACTCTTCGCCCTTTCGACCGGTCATCTCGTCGACATCGAGTTCGACCCGCTTGATCTCGGCTATCGGCGCGGTCGGCGGGAAGATGTTGGGGAACCACGCGTTTTCCTCCATCACTTCTTCCATATACTCGGTTTCGTCTTCGTTGACGTCCTCGAGTTCTCCTGTGACCACGACGCTCTTCCAGGCGAACCGTGAATCCACCCGGTAGGCCGTCATCGACGCCTGTGTCGTCGATTCGCTGAACTCCAATTTCTTGCTGTCGTCGCCGAACCGGATCAGATGCATGAACATCCGGCCGTCCTCGTACCCGAACGAGATCGGGATCCCGTACGCGTCGCCGCCCCGTGACAGCGACAACACGCCGTGTCCTAGCTCCTGGAGAGTCCGTTCGATCTCGCTTTCGTTCATCTCGATACCGCGCACTTTGACAGACTCGTCGGATGCCATACTGTAAATAGGTGATACAGTCTAACGGTTAATAAATTGTGCCTGTGATTCTCATACATCCAAAACGCCTACCGCCGAACTCCAAGAGCGATCGGAGCCGCGAGTCTTTGCGTCAAGGGGTCTCGCCCTACTGATCCGTGTCGGATCGGCCTACTTCCAGTCCGGCGAGCGCTTCTCGATAAACGCCGATAACCCCTCGTCGAAAACGTCCGAATCGCCCATCAGCTTCATCGTGGCTCGTTCTTCCTCTAAATGCTGGCCGAGCCGTCCCTCGAAGACGGTGTCGATGAGTTCTTTCGTCCGCGCGTAGGCCTCAGTCGGACCGTCGGCGTACACTATGGCCTGCTCGGTGACGGCCCCGATAAACTCCGACTTGGGTACCTCGTACAGGTCGTTTGCGAGATGGAGATCGACCGCCTCCGCTGCGGTGATCGGCTCCGGGTCGAAAAAGAGCTCTCTGGCCTTGTACGGCCCGACGGTCTTCACGAGGAAGAACGGTGTCGCGTTGTCCGGGGTGAGGCCGATACGAGCGTACGCAGTGTTTAGCTGGGCGTTCTCGTGCATTATGATCAGATCCGAGGCGAGCATGAAGCCCAGACCGCCACCCGCAGCGACCCCCTTGACGGCCGCGATGACGGGGGCTGGAAAGTCTCGGACCGCGCGGATAAATCGGTTCGACGCGGCAGCGATCGTATCCAGTTTCGCCGAACGTAGCTCCTGTGGAGTTTCCTCGATCACGTTCAGGTCCGCACCCGCGGAGAACTCCGGCTCTCCGTACAGGACCAGACAGCCAATATCCTCTTCGAGTGCCTCTATGGCCGTCGCCATCGCCTCGATTTTTGACGGCTGAAACATGTTCAACGGCCGGTCTCCTCGTTCCATGGCGAGCCTTGCGACGAGTTCGTCTTCGACGTGCTCGACTCGCACTTCGTCGTGTACTCGGTCAGTTCGTATATTCATCAGTCTCCCCTCCGTTGGGCATCTCTGGTGACCGGTCGCGACGGTATCGGTCCGCCAGTTCGAGATACTCCTCGGCGTACCACCGGATCAGTTCGGAATTCCCGTCGTCCAGGGGCCGGGTTTCGGCTGGTGTCCCGTACGCCATGTGGCCGTCCGGTATCTCCTGGCCCTCACGAACCAGCGATCCGGCAGCGATGATGCAGTCGTCACCGATGGACGCCTCCGGTAGGATCGTGCTGGAAATGCCGACCAGGACGTCGTCGCCAACCGTCGCGCGGTCGAGGACGGCGTTGTGTCCGATCGTCACGCCAGAGCCGACCGTCGCTTCGTGGAGCATCGTGAAGTCCTGGACGTTCGTCTCGGCTCCGACAGTGATCGGGCCGTAGTCGCCGCGCATACAGACGAACGGCCAGACGCTGGCGCGGTCCTCGATGGTGACGTCGCCGACGAGATACGCCATCTCGGAGACGAACGCCGAGTCCGCAACGGTCGGCGCCGTCCGCTCGAACGTCCGTTGCATCACTCTCACCGCCTCCCCAGTGGGGACTGGTCGGGTTCTCCGATGTCTTTGATGATGCTGGTCGTCGCGTTCACGGCTTATCTCACTCCGAGATACTGTTCCATGGCCCTCCGGTCATCGAGTAGTTTCGTCGCGGTCGACTGATGAACGACGTTCCCCGTCTCGAGCACGTAGGCTCGATCTGCGAGGCCAAGCGCCATTTCGGCGTTCTGCTCGACCAACAGGATCGTCACACCGTCGTCGTTGAGGTCGCGGATGATCTCTTTCACGTCTTCGACGATCTGTGGTGCGAGTCCCTCGCTCGGTTCGTCAAGCAACAGCAGATCGGTCTCCGGGCCGAGCATCGCTCTCGCGATCGCGAGCATCTGCTGTTCGCCCCCGCTCATGGTACCTGACTTCTGGTTTCGCCGCTCGTCTAACCGGGGGAACCGATCGTAGATCTCGTCGAACTGGTCGGTCTGATCGGTTTCTGCGCTGTGTGCGGCTAGCCGCAGGTTCTCCTGGACTGTCAAGCCGCCGAAAACTCGCCGCTCTTCGGGTACCCACGAGATGCCTTTCTTTCGCACCTGGTGTGGGTCCAGACCCTGGATCGGCTCTCCATCCTTCGTAATTACCCCGGATCGGGCCGGCGTCAGTCCCATGATACTGCGGAGTGTCGTCGTCTTCCCGGCACCGTTCCGTCCGACGAGTGCGACGACCTCCCCCACCTCGACATCGAGGCTGACGTCGAATAGCACGTGGCTGTCCCCGTAGTAGGTGTTGATCTCATCGATGGCCAGTCGCTCGTCTCCGCCAGTGTTCGTGTCGCTCTCGGACCCCTCGATCAAGTTCGGATCGTCGCTCATACTATCCACCACCTCCGAGGTAGGCCTCCTGCACACGTGAGTCGTTGCGTATTTCGTCGGGAGTACCACGTGCAAGCAGTTCGCCGCTGTTCATCACGGCGATATGACTGGAGATGCCCATAACGATCTCCATGTCGTGTTCGATGAGGATGAGACTAATGTCCGATGCGATCTCCTCGATCAGTTCGACCGTCTCCTGTGTCTCCTCGGGACTCATCCCTGCTGTGGGTTCGTCCATCAATAGGAGTTCGGGATCCGCGGCCAGCGAGATGCCGATCTCCAGGTGACGACGCTGTCCGTACGACAGGTTTGCGGCTTTCCTGTCTGCCACGTCGGAGAGGTTGATGCGCTCCAACACAGCCTCCGCATCGGTGATCGCGTCGGTAAGCTGATTATGATGTGTGAGGAAATCGCGTGGCTGAAAGCCCGTATGTGGCCCCTGCGTCGCGAGGCGGACGTTTTCGAGGGCAGTGAGGTCGTTGAAAAAGTTCGTGATCTGGAACGAACGGACGATCCCGTGGTCGACCAGTTCGTGTGGTTCCATACCGCCGATCTGATCGCCGCGGAACTCGATCTTCCCTCGCGTTGGGGCATGCTTCCCGGTAAACAGATTAAACAGCGTGGTCTTCCCGGCCCCGTTCGGGCCGATGATCGACGAGATCTGGTCGCCCGGGATCTCGAGTGATACATCGTTGACGGCCGTTAGCGTCCCGAACTTCTTGGTGAGACCGTCGGTCGACAGTATCGGCGTGTCCTCCCGAGAAGCGGTCGTCGCCGTCGTTTCGTCAGTTGCTTGACTCATTCTTATCCTCGGATACTCTCAAAGTAGTTTTTCAGCGCTTTCTTTGCGTTCTGGGCTGCGTTTTTCGGATCGTTCTTGACGGAGATAATCGTTCCGGCAAGTCCCCGCGGTGCGAAGATAACTACGACGACGAACACGCTGCCGAGTATAATCTCCCACGTCGCGAATCCCGCGAGGCGCTCCTCCAGGAAAATCACGACGCCGGCGCCGAGCATCGGCCCCCAGAGGGTGCCCATGCCGCCGAGCAACAGCATCACAATGAGTTCCCCGCTGGTCGTCCAGTGAAGCAGTCCCGGCGACGCGACGCTCTGGAACGGGACGTACAATCCCCCAGCGAGACCGGCGAACCCGCCGCTAATTGAGAACGCGATGAGTTTGTACCGTTGGATATCGTACCCGATAAACTCCATTCGTTCTTCGTTTTCTCGGATCCCCTGGAGCACTCGGCCGAACGGTGAGTTCGCCATGCGAACGAGCAGCGCGAGCGAGGCCATCACGAGCCCCAACGTCAGGTAGAAGTACGCCACTCGCGAACTGAAGTCGATCCCGAACATCTCGTACAGTTGGATCCCGAACAGACCGCCGTCTCCGCCGGTGACCGTCTCCATCCCGAGAACCATCGCCGGGAGATCAGTAAACGCGATCACGTAGAACAGCTGGGCGAACGCCAGCGTCAACATCGCGAAATAGATCCCCCGAGCACGGACGCTGAACCATCCGATGACTGCTGCCACGAGGACTCCGACAAGCACAGAGATCGGAAGCACGACTATGGCGTTCGTCGTTATCCCCCGAACGGAGAGTGCGGCCGCGTATCCTCCGGCACCGAACATCGCTGCGTGGCCGAACGACAACAGGCCGGCGTAGCCGAAGATGAAGTCCAGGCTCACCGCGAGGAGTGCGAACACCAGTATCCGAGTGAGAATGTTCAACCAGAACGGCTCGAACACGTTGACCAGGGGTGCGAACGCGACGAGGAGTGCCGTCACTGCCACCAGTGCCAGACGGCCCTGCAACGAGATGATCTGTCCACCGGCGGGAGTCGTTGTTCGACTCATGCCGGCCGCCGCCTTGAGTTTGTCCAGTAGTTCCGATTCTGAGCTCATATTATGCTGCCTCCGTTGCTCCGAACAGGCCGCTCGGTTTTACGATCAACACAATGGCCATCAGCACGAACAGGAACAACTCCGTCAGTGTCGGTGCGATAACTGCACCGTAGGCGGTAACGAGGCCGATTGCTAGTGCCGCGTAGACCGCCCCTTTGAAGCTTCCTAACCCACCGATAACGACGATCACGAACGCCTCGATGATGATTCCGAACCCCATATCGGGGTTGACAGATCGTGAGGCTCCCAGGAGGACCCCCGCGACGCCCGCCAGCGCTGCACCGAAGATGAACACCCCGGTAAACACCTTCGAGACGTCGACGCCGAGGGCGTTGACCATCTCGGTATCGTGAGCACTGGCCCGCATCATGATCCCGAGATCACTGTTCTCGATTCCGATCCAGATCACGGCGATCAGAATCGTGCTGAACACGAGAACGAACAGCCAGTAGATGGGGTAGCTGACAGGACCAATAGCGATGGTTCCCGAGAGGAGTTCAGGTGTCGGGATCCGACGCGATCGAGCGCCCCAGACCTGGACTACCGCACCCTGTACCATGATGGCTATCCCGAAGGTGAGAAGGATGTGGTAGAGCGGATTCCGACCGTACAGCGGTCGGAGCGATAGAGTCTCGATGAGACCGCCGATGAGGCCGACGATCAACGGTGCGATCAATAGGGCGGCCCAGAAACTCCCGAGTTCTACTGCGATGGTGGCACCGAAATACGCACCCAGCATGTACAGCGAACCGTGAGCGAAGTTGATCACGTCCATCATCCCGAAGATGAGCGTGAGGCCGGCGGCGACGAGAGCCAGGGTAACACCTAGTTGAAGCCCAAGCAGGGTTGCTCGTAATACTGGTTCGATCATCGGTTCTGTGTCTGCTGGTCGGTGCCCATCATATTAGTAGATATTACAGCCCCAAGTCGGTGATTCGACCTCTTCGATCGTCTCGACGACCTCGTTCTCAGGCCCGTCATCACCCTCGACGACCTCCCGGATGTGTATGTCCTGAATCGGGTCGTTCGTCTGCTCGCTGAACCGGAAACTGCCGCGCGGGCTGTCGATCTCCATGCCGCGCATCGCTTCGATCATGTCGTCGACGTCGGAGCTGCCACCCTCCTCGATAGCGCTGGCGAACGCTTGGCCGGAGTCGTATCCCTGTGCGGCGTACACGTTCGCACTGTTGTCGAACATTTCCCCGTACGATTGGACGAACGACTGTGTCTGCTCGGCATTGCCAGCGTAATGGAGCGACGAGAACATACCGAGCGCCGAGGAGCCCTGTGCCGGCAGCGTATCCTCGGAAAGCAAGAACCCACTTCCCGTCTGGGTTATGTCGTCGAAGAGACCGAAGTCGTCTCCCTGGGTAATGTAGTTCACCGCGTCACTGCCAGCGAAGAAGGAGTAGATGGCGTCGGCGCCACTCCCCTCGATATCACCGAAAAACGGCGAGAAGTCGTCGGTGCCGAGCGGAATGCCGACTTCGTCGACGACCGTTCCGCCCGCTTCCTCGAACGCTTCCGAGAAGAAATCCCGCGAATTCTGGCCGAACGCGTAGTCCGCATACGCGATCACGACGTTGTCCGCAACGTTATCGTACACCCACGGCGCCAGCGGTGCGCTGGTCTGCCAGTCGTTGAACGACGTTCGGAAGTGATACCGCATACAGCCGTCCTGCGTGATTCGATAGTCACCTGCGTTCGCGTTCAGCCACACGGCACTTCCTTCGTTTTCGATCGTCTGCATCATCGAGATTGCGACCGCACTCGACACCGGCCCCACGATCGCATCTGCGCCTTCTTCTACCAGTAACTCTCGTGTGACTGACACACCGGTGTCCGTATCGCCTCCAGTGTCACGGCCGATGGTTTCGACCTCCTGGCCATTGATCTCGCCACCCTGCTCCTCGAGATACATCTCGAACCCGTTCGTGATGCTCTGTCCCAGCAGGGAGTAGACTCCAGTGGTCGGAAGAGCGTATCCGACAGTGAGCGTTTCGTCGCCGCCGAGACATCCACCGAGAGATGCTGCTGCGCCGACCGTCGCGCTACTGAGAAGGTACTGCCGTCTCGACACTGTCGAGGTTGTATCCGTATTAACGTCTGGCCTATCCACAGCTTCCTGAGGCATAGTAAGTTGATGGTATACTCATACATATATAATTTTCGTCCATGTTCGACTGGTTGTCCATTACAGTCAGTTTAACAACAGGTGGTTTTATATACAAAGATCTGGATTCGTCAGTGTATGCCAACAGACGCAGAGAGTCTGGAGAGTGCCGTATCTCGAATCGAGTCCGGAAGTTCGGTCGCGGCAGGGTTGGCACTGGAACACGCGATTCCGTTCGCCGCCGGTCACGAGCTGCTCCGACAGGAGACCGATGATCTCACGATGATCGGACCGATCAGTGATCTGCTGTTCGATCAGCTGATCGGTGGCGGGGCCGTCTCAGCGGTGCGGGCGGCGTGGGTCGGCAACGTCAGCGCCGGTACCGGGTACCAGTTCCGCCAAGCGGTCGAAAACAGTCTGATCGACGTCGAGAACCACTCGAACTTCAGTATCGCCCTCGCGCTCAAGGCCGCCGCACTGGGAGTGCCGTATCTTCCGACACAGACGCTTCTCGGGAGCGATATCTTCGAGGAGAGCGACCTGTTCCTCGAAGAGACCGATCCGTTCAGTGGGGAACAGGTCGCACTCGTCCCCGCTATCTCTCCCGACTGGACGATCGTACACGCCCAGCGGGCGAGTCCCGAAGGGGATGTCCATCTCTGGGGCAACACCGGAATCGTCGATCCGGCCGTGGGTGCCGCCGATAACGTTCTGGTCACTGCCGAGCAGATCGTCGACCCCGAAGTGATCAAGAGTGATCCGAGTCGGGTGGCGATCACCCGCGAACAGGTCACGTCCGTCGTCGAATGTCCCTTCGGCGCCCACCCGTCCCCGGTCGCCGGACACTACAACCGAGACAACGAGTACTATCTGGAGTACAGCCGACGGACGGAGACTGACGAGGCGTTCGACGCGTGGGCCGAGGAGTGGGTCTACAGCGTCGAGAATCGTGAGGCCTACGCCGACCTCGTCGAAACGGATCTCGCTATCACTGACCGAACCGTCGCCGCGGAGGTGGAGTATGGCCAGTGAGGAGTACACCGAACGCGAACTGATGGTCAGCGCTGCCGCAAAGGAGATCGAAGACGGTGACACCGCCTTCGTAGGGATGCGACTGCCACTCATCGCGTTCCAGGTCGCGGTCAGCACGCACGCCCCCGACTCGATGGCCGTGTACGAGAGCGGCGTCGTCAGGGATTCCCCTGCCGACGGGTTCATTCATACGATGTGTGATCTGCCGAACCTGAACAACGCCGTCTCGACGACGGGGATGATCGATATTATGTCGCGACTCCAGCGCGGCGATATCGACGTCGGATTCCTCGGCGGGGCCGAGGTCGACCGCTACGGCAATCTGAACACGACGCGGGTCGAGGCAGGTGACCGAGAGATTCGGCTCCCCGGCAGTGGGGGCGCGTGCGATATCGCCTGTATGGCCCAGCGGACGGTCCTCCTCATGCCCCACGAACCCCGGCGATTTTCGGAGGAAGTCACGTACACTACCAGCCCAGGCTACGCGAACGACGGAAGCGCGCGTGAGAACCATCCAGCACCGGGAGGCGGACCGAGCGCTCTGGTCACCTCGAAAGCGACGTTCGGCTTCGACGATAGAGGCGAACTGTTCCTCCGAACTGTTCACCCCGATGCCGAGGCAGCGAGCGTGCTCGCCGATTTCCCGTGGGACGTGAACACCGCCGAGGACATCGGTGCTGGAACGGTCACGACGACGTCCGAACCGACTGCGGAGGAACTCGAACTGATCCGGACCTTCGACCCCGACGGATTCTGGACGTAATCGTTCACGACCTCACTGTGAGATGTGTGTCGCCCTCGACTGGCCGATGAGAGACCGGACGACCCGTCGGATCTGTTTTTGCGAGACAGTCGCACCGACCCCAGTAGTACCCGCAGGTAACTGCATTCGGTCGCTTTCTCACGTTCTGCGCGGTCTCTAGGAGGTGCTTTCTGCCTCGATATGGGCTTCGGAACCGTTAGCTATTTCTTTTATAACTTTCATGATGTACTCGTACATGCAGCAAACAGTGCCACTCGATTATCTACCGGATGAACAGAACGCACCGGAGTACGTTCATGCGCTTCCGGAGGCGCACTATCCACGAGAAATCAACGCGGCCGAAGAGTTGGTTGACCGGCACGTTCGCGAGGGCCGGGGTGACAACGTCGCGATCTACTTCGAGGACCAGGAGATCACGTACAGCGAGCTACAAAACCGCATAAATCGGATGGGGAACGCGCTTCGGGATCTCGGTGTGGAGTCGGGCGACCGCGTCGTCGTCCGGTTCCCGAACAGACCCGAATCGATCGTCTCCTGTCTCGCGATTCAGAAGATCGGGGCCGTCGCATTGCCCTCGATGAAACTCCTTCGCGCGAAGGAGTTGAACTACATCATCAACAACGCGGAAGCGACGAAAATCGTGGTGTACGACGACCTGCTCGAAGAGATCGAGAACGCCTTGCCGGAACTGGACACCGTCGAGGACGTCATCGTGGCTCAGCGCAACGGTCGCGATCACGACCACCTCAGCTACGACGACCTCCTCGCAGACGCCAGTCCCGACCTCGATGCGTACCCGACCGAGCGAAGCGACCTCGCGTTGATGCTGTACACCAGTGGGACGACGGGCCAGCCCAAAGGAGCGGTCCACACCCATCGAAACGTGCTTTCGAGCGCGGATTCCTACGCGAAATACTGCCTCGAACCCACAGAAGACGACGTTTTCGGCGGGAACCCGCCGCTCCCGTTCGCGTACGGCTACGGTGACCTTCTCACCTTCCCGTTCCGGTTCGGCGCGAGTACGAGTCTGGTCGAGGACGCAAGCCCCGGTGACCTGTTGGAAGCGGTCGAGGACCACGGTATCTCGATCCTCTGCTCGATCCCGACGGGCTACAATCAGATCATGTCCAAGCATCCGGAGGGTCCCGAGGAGTACGACACCTCGTCGCTGCGACTCGGACTCAGTGCGGGAGAGCCTTTGACGCCGACGACGTTCGAGAAGTTTGAATCCGAATACGGCGTCGAACTTCTCGACGGGATCGGGACGACCGAGATGCTCCACATCTTCGTCAGCCACCGGCACGACGACGAGATCGATCCGAGCGCGACCGGGTATCCGGTACCAGGCTACGAATGCAAGATCATCGACCCGGATACCGGCGAGGAACTCGACCGAGGCGAGGCCGGACTGCTGGCTGTCCGTGGGCCAACCGGGATCGCGTACTGGAACCGCCCGAGAAAGCAAGAGCAGGTCAACGAGGACGGTTGGTCGATCCCCGGAGACATCTTCGTCCAGCGGGAGGACGGACGGTTCGAGTACAAGTCCCGCCGCGACGACCTGATCATCTCCAGTGGATACAACATCCCCGGGCCGGAGGTCGAAGCCGTCGTTCAGGAACAGGAATCGGTCGCGGAGGTAGCGGTTATTGGAAGCCCGGATCAGGAACGTGGTGAGATCGTCAAGGCGTTCGTCGTCCTCAAGGAGGACGTATCGCCCAGTGAGGACCTCAAAGAAGAGATTCAGAACCACGTGAAGAATACGCTTGCACCGTACAAATACCCCAGAGCGGTCGAGTTCGTGGATTCGCTCCCTCGAACTGAGACAGGGAAGATCCGCAGAACGGAACTCCGAGAGAAAGAGCAGTAACGCCTCCTCCATTGCCGGTTCTTTTCGCATTCGTGAGCAACGGCTCTTCTGGATCTCTGGCCCTGTGTTTTCCAGATTGTATACGATATACGTATACGGCGCTTCAGGTCGTCTCCCCTGCTATATATCACGGTCTTTTATATTGAATCCTCCTTCTGCCAGGCTCGATCCGAGAGTTCTCGCGTGGGACTGCGTTCTTTCTCGTTTCTTGGCAACAACCAGCAGTGTACTGGCTGTAATTTTTACAGAGGTACAGTAGTAATCCCTACCGGACGGCTGGCGTCTCGTTTCGTATACAGTATACGTATACACTATTCGTCTCGGAACACATCCGTCTATTCTTTCGTCGAAATATTATGTATCGTGTAGCAGTACGCTCGATTACGGTCCTTCGCCAGTCTTGAGCCGTAGATCGGATCTCGGTTTGGCTATGCACGTCAGAATGTAGCCTTCCTCCTTTTCGCTATCGGAAAGAAACATTCCTTCCATCTGTTCGACTTCGGCTTCGTCGTTGAGACATATTGCCGAACAAACGCCACAGACGCCCATCCGGCACTGGTAGGGCATGTCAATCCCCGCTTCCTCTGCGGCTTCGAGGATCGGCTTGTTTGCGGGAACCTCGATGCTGCGCCCTTCGTCGACGAACTCGACAGTGTAGCTTTCCACCATGGATCACTGATCTGTCGACCGTTCGTAGACATGCTCGACCGGTTCGAAGCCCTCGCTCTGGTAGAATGCCTCACTGTCCTCGTCACCGTGTATCACGTCGACGCGATAGAAATCAACGTCTTTCGACGAGTTGGTGAACCAGGTGTGGGCCGTTTCGAGCATCGCCTTGCCCACTCCTTCTCCGCGGTGTTCCTCGGAGACGAAGTGCCCGTTGATGTAGCCGTGGTTCTGGAGACGGAAGATCGGATGATTCCCCATGACGCGTGCTTCGAGGACTCCAACTAGCGCGTCCGACTCCTCGTGTTCGGCGACGACGACCGTTCCGTACTCCGAGTCGAGAAGTTGATTCTCGAAGTACTGTAGCCAGCGCTCGTCGGCGCTCTCGTTGTGCTGGTACCGATCGTCGTACTCCGAGAGATGTTCGGTGAACCCGTGCCAGAGATCAAGCAGTTCCTCACCGTCAGCGGTCGTTGCATGTCGTATACTATACGTCATGTACTATCCTGGGGGGTGGATTACCAAAAAAGGTCGTGTTGCAGACACCGGGGACCCAGCGAACGTGGTGAGGCCCTCCACGAGTGGCCCAGTGTGCGGACCAGTCGATTACAGATCGAACAGTTCGATAGCGTTTTTCGAGAGAATCCGGTCGACCGTCGCGTCCGGGATCGGGAGTTCTCTGACGGCCGCTATGTTCTGCTCGATATCCGGGATCATCGGGCCTGGCCAGTCGCTGCCGAACAACACCTGGTCATCGATGCGTTCGACCTCCGGAAAGTACTCTAACAGGTTCGATGGGGGAAACGACGAGATATCCAGGCAGACGTTCTCGTGGCGCCGCAGGAGGAACCACGCTTCGTCGGTGTACATCGGCCGTCCGCCGTGAGCCATGATGATCTTCAGTTCGGGGAAATCGACCGCCACGTCGTCGATCGGCATCGGATCCGCGTACCGGGACCGGGCACCCGAGAAGATGCTCGTTCCGGTATGGACCATGACCGGGATGTCGTGCTCGACACAGCGCTCGTACAGATACTCCAGTGCTTCGAGTCCGCGCGTGTCCGGATCGGTTCGGTAATCGTTGACGTTGATACCCTGGTGGGGTGGATGAAGTTTGATGCCATCGAGTGCCAACTCGTCGAGCGCTCGGTCGACCTCCTCGTGAGGGTGGTCGGCCACCCGCGGATCGAACCCCCCGAATGCGAGTACCCGCTCCGGCGCTTCCGCGCGGAACTCGGCCGCCCACTCGTTCGTGTCGTGCGTGTATCCAAGGATCGGACTCACGTAGTTGATTATCGCTGCGGTGGCGACGCCCTGACTGTCGAGGTATTCGACGAAGGCTTCGGGCCGTCTCGCCAGATTCATCTTCCGGTCGAACTGTTTCGAGTGCTCTTTTAGCGTCGCCAGCGCGTCGGCGTTCATCCGCCAGAATGGATTCATATGAACGTGGACGTCGACAACCTCATCCGGAGCGTCGGTCTCGGCCATACAGATTATCTATTCCCTGATATAATAAATTCGGCGCAGATCACCCCCTAGATACGCCAAACGTATACAGAAAACAATTATAATGCTTCGACCATTAGAGTATATTGGACGATCAAAGCTATGCCTACCGAGAAACAGCTGAAAGAACAAGTGCAGAACGGGAAGATGATAGAGTCGACCGACGAGATGACAGAGGGTTACAAGAAGGCCCTCAAACAGATCCTGACGGTTTCGGCCGATACGGAACTGATGAGCGCGCCTGCCTACTACGAGCAGACGCTCAACGCCCCGTCCGCGGACGCCCGCGCATCGTGTATCAGCGTGATCCAGGATGAACTCGGTCACGGCCACATCGCCTACCGAATGCTAGAGGACCTCGGCGAGGACCGCGAAGAGCTCATCTACGACCGCGAACCCCACGAGTTCCGAAACACCTACGGGTTCGACCAGCACATCGACAACTTCGCGGAGCTCGTTAGCGCTCACGGGATGTTCGACCGCGCCGGCATCGTTCTGCTCAGCGATATCCACGAGAACACTTCCTACGCGCCGTGGAAGCGCGCGCTGACGAAAGTCAACAAGGAAGAACAGTTCCACCTGCGCCACGGCGAGACGTGGATGCGCCGCCTGGCCAACAAAGACGACAACACCAAGCAGAAACTGCAGGAGGCCATCGACTGGATGTTCCCGATGGCTGTCGAGTGGTTCGGCCTTCCGGACGACAAGAAGCAACACGACGACCAGCTAGAGTATCGGATCAAGGGCAAAACCAACGACGAACTGCGACAGGACTGGATCGACCGGGCAATGCCCCTTATGGAGGAACTCGACCTCGACGTGCCAGCCCACTACGACGATGACGCCGAGGAGTACGTCCTCGATTACGATCTTCCGGTCGCGTTCGACGAGGAGAACAAAGAGTGGCTGTTCGACGAGCCGATCTCGTGGTCGGACGTCATGGACCGCTGGCGCTCCCGTGGCCCGGCCAACGAAAAGTACGTCAACCTGATCCAGTCCGAGAATATCGACGTCGGAGTGTGACGATGGGAAGCGTAACAACGAACTCGAACGGTTCGACTGGCCCGGGATCTAACAGCGAGTACATCGAGCGACAACGGGCCGATGCGACCCCCTTCGAGGAGAAACTGTGGGAGACGATCGACGAGATCCCTGATCCACATATTCCGGTGAGTCTCGTCGAGATGGCGATGATCTACGACGTCGAAGCCGACGATGGGGACGTCACCGTAGAGATGACGTATCCGTGTATGGGTTGTCCGGCCTACGACATGATCCAGAACGATATCCGTAGCTGTCTGACGGTGATGGACGGCGTCGATACCGTCGAGGTCGAGGTCGTCTGGGACCCGGTCTGGTCGAAAGACATGCTTACGACCGAGGTCAGACAGAAAATGCACGAAGCGGGGATCAGCCTGTAATCAGAGATGAGAGTATCATGAAATTCGAAGTATTCGCACGGATCAACCAAGGTGACGATACCAAACATATCGGTAACGTGACTGCACAGAACGAGCGATTAGCCAAAATGTACGCACACAACACGTTCAACGAGGAAGACTGGGACTATCTGGCGGTGGTCCGCAGGGACAACCTGATCGAAGTCACGGGAGAAAAGCCGATACCTGGGGTGGGCTCCCATGAGTGATTGGCCCGAACCGGCAGTCGACTACGTCCAGGCGGCCTCGGATACGAAGCTAATCCTGGGGCACCGATACGCACAGTGGAGCCTCGCGGGCCCCTCGCTCGAAGACGATATCGGCGGTGCCAGCGCGTCACAGGAAGAGATCGGCCACGTTCGCCAGTTAGCTCGTAAACTGCAGGAGCAGGGCCGGGATCTGGACTGGATCCGCGGCGACCGAGAGCCAGAGGAGTTCAACAACGCGGCGTGTATCGACGAGATCGATGGCGACTGGGCCGAGTACATCGCGTCGGTCGCGCCGGCGGATCGAGCAGCGTGGTACATGATCGACGCGATAGACCGCGACGATCTGCAGGGGATGTTCCGCAAGATGGGCGAAGACGAGTACTTCCATCTCGAATATCACGATGCGCGCCTCGAAACGCTCGCTGAAGAGCAATCGGACGTGATCCAGACTACGCTGGAGGAGACGCTTCCACAGGCACTAGCATTGATCGGTCCGGCAACTCACGACGAGGAGAACGATCCGGTGTGCAGCTCCGGATTTACCGACCGACCCGTCTCCGAGATCCGCCAGGCGTTCGCCGATCACTATCGCGAACTCTTCGCCGATACCGAGGTCTCGCTCGAAGGAGTCGACTGGGAAGCCCCCGACCCGGAGGACTGGAACGAGACGCGGCGGCGCGTCGACGGCGGATCGATTAGCGATTCGGACGTCCGAGAGCTACGCGGTGTCGAGAACGCGGAGTTTGCGATCAACTGACCACCATGAGTAACCAAGAAACAGAACTGGAGGTCGTCTGCCCGTTCTGCGAGTCGATGGATACGGAACAGGAATCCGCTTTCGGCAGCGAGATTTCCAAAACCCAGTACTACTGTAACGGCTGTAACACAGTGTTCGAGCGGATCAAGTTCGACGGCGAAAATCCGGATACGGGACGGTAGCAACGCACCGGCCGGGAAACGCTTCGCGACCAGCGTAGCTACAGCAGTGTGATTCGCTCTGTGTCGGGCGATTTCGGTCGATCAGGAAAGTTACTTATAGTTGGGTGTCAATGGATGGTTTGTATGCCACTCAAACCCTTCGACGAGCTAGACCTAGAGTATTTCACCACCAATACGGAGGACCACGTCGGTGTTCTCCGTCTCGACCGTCCGCCAGCAAACGCACACAACATCGACGTCCTCCTCGAACTGCAGCGCGCTGTCGAGGCGGTCCGCTTCGACGACGAAGTACGATGTGCAGTGTTCGGGAGCGAGAACGAGCGGTTCTTCTCTACGGGGTTCGACATTCAGGAACTTCAGGACGAACCAGCCCATCAGATCGGCTACGCGAGCCAGACGAGCAAAGAGATCATCATGAAAATGCGGACAACAGATACCATTTTCATCGCGATGATAAACGGTCACTGTATGGGTGGCGGCCTGGAACTCGCACTCGCGTGTGACTTCCGCTTCGTCGGTGACGATGACGACTACAACCTCGGGATGCCGGAGATCAATCTCGGCCTCATTGCGGGCGAGGCAGGGACACAGCTCCTCCCGCGGTACATTAACCGATCCGATGCACTCAAGATGCTGATAACCGGCGAGACGATCACACCTGCAGAGGCGCTGGAACGAGACGTCGTCGACGAACTTCACCCACCGGACGAGGTCGAGGACAAGGCCTTCGAGTTCGCAGAGATGATCGTTCAAAAGCCAAACCTCGCGGTCGGAAACAACAAACTGGCGGTCAACGAGGGCCTCGAGATGCCCCTCAGCGATGCGCTCGCTCACGAGCGCGAACTCCAGAACAACCTCCTCGGCTCCGACGTCGCAAAGGAGGGAACCGACGCCTTCCTCAACGACCGTGACCCCGACTTCATCGGTGTCGAACTCGGAGACGAGGAGCCAGCAGACGAGTAATTCCTGATCGTCGAGACGTTCGATTAGAGTCCGAGCGCCTCACCGGCGACGGTCGTTTTCTGTATCTCGTTCGTGCCGCCGATGATACTCAGTATTTTTGCGTCCCGATAGTACCGCTCCAGCGGAAGGTCCGTACGGTATCCCTTTCCGCCGTGGACCTGCATCGCGTTTCGGGTGACGAACTCGGCGGCCTCGCTCGCGACGTACTTCGCCTTGCTCGACTGTCGCGTCTGCGGGTTCCCGTCCGCAATCGACGCCGCGGAGCCATAGACGAGATGACGTGCGCTATCGAGTTCTGCGTCCATGTCCGCGATCAGAACCTGCACTGCCTGATACTCTCCGACGGGGTTTCCGCCCTGTTCGCGGTCGCCCGCGTACTCGATGGCGTCCTCGAACGCGGCGGTAGCGATGCCCGTTCCGATCGCTCCGAGTCCGGTCCGGGCCATGTCGATGGTCCCCATCGCGATCCGGAACCCCTGTCCGATCTCTCCGAGGAGCGCCGACGCCGGGACGCTGACACCGTCGAACGCCGAATCGCCCGTCACATGCCCTCGCATCCCCATAAACTCCTTGCGGTCGAAGGAGAACCCGTCCGCGTCGTCGACGCCCGGAACGAGAAACACGCTCACTCCGTGGCTGTCCTCCGGTGCGGGGCGCTTTCGCGCGACCACCAGATGGACATCGGCCACCCCGGCGTTCGTTCCGAACGACTTCTCCCCGGAGATGTGGAACTCGTCGTCCGCTTCTTCGGCGACAGTAGCCAGTTCTGTCGGGGAACTCCCCGCTCCCGGTTCGGTCAGCAACATTGCCCCGACTGTCTCGCCGCGAGCCATCGGTTCGAGATACTGTTTACACTGGCGTTCGGTCCCGAAGTTCGCAATCGGTAGTGCCGCGAAGGTGTGCCCCTGGATGCTCTCGGCGACGGCACCGCTCACCTGCGCGATCCGCTCGACTGCGACGCAGTACGAAAGGAAGTCCGATCCCTGCCCACCGTACTCCTCCGGAAGCAAGATTCCCAGGAGTCCGCGCTCGCCCGCCGCTTCCATGACGTCGCGGGGGAACTCGTCGTCGTCTTCGATCTCCTGTGCCCGTGGCTCGACGACTTCGGTCGCGAACTGATCGGCTCGATCCCGGAACTCGCGGTGCTCCTCGGTGAGCACACTCTCTATCAGGCTCATATACTGCAATACGCACAGTACGGTCACATAAGTGTCCCGGCAACACCTCGGACGACCGAAAAAGAACCATCGGACCGACGCGACCTCAGCCCAGGTTTATGTTGACGTTTTTCGTCTGCGTGTACTCGTGGAGTGCCTCGGTCCCCTGCTCGCGTCCGCTGCCGCTCTCTTTGAACCCTCCAAAGGGTGTCTGGGGCTGTGTGACCGGGAACTCGTTGATGGTGACCATCCCGTAGTCGAGATACTCCGCGGTCGTGTGTGCGGTCTCGAGATCGTTCGTCCAGATCCCCGCCATGAGACCGTAGGGCGAGTCGTTCGCGATTTCGATCGCCTCCTCGCGGTCGGAGAACTTGATAACGGAGAGCACCGGCCCGAATATCTCCTCGCGGGCGATGGCCATGTCGTTCTCGACGTCGGTGAAGACGGTCGGTTCGACGAAGTACCCCTCCTGCTTGTCCTCGGGAACCTTGCCGCCCGTCGCGACGGTCGCGCCGTCCGCCTTCCCGCTCTCGATGTATTCCAGGACCTCGGACTGCTGGGATTCGTCGACCACCGGACCCATCCGTCCGTCGTCGTCGATGCCGCTCCCGAGCGGCGTCGATTCCGCCCCTTCGACGACCCTCTCGACGACCTCGTCGTGGACGTCCTCGTGGACTAACAGTCGCGATCCGGCCCAGCACATCTGGCCGGCATTCATGAAGATACCGTAGTGAACGCCGCTGGCGGCGGCATCGAGATCCGCGTCCGGGAAGACGATGTTCGGTCCCTTTCCGCCGAGTTCGAGGGTGACACCCGTGACGTTCTGGGCTGCGTTCTCCATGACGCCCTTGCCGACGCCGGTCGATCCGGTGAAGGCGATGTGTTCCACGTCGGAATGTTCGACGAGCGCGTTACCGGCAGTGCTGCCCCGACCGGGAACGACGTTCATTACACCGTCGGGAAGCCCGGCTTCTTCGGCGGCGACCGCGTAGTAGAGAGCCGACAGCGGGGTCACGCTCGACGGTTTGAGTACCGCTGTGTTACCGCAGGCCAGCGCCGGAGCGAGGCTGCGTCCGGCCAGCTGGAAGGGATAGTTCCACGGGATGACGTGCCCGGTGACGCCGAGGGGTTCGCGTACGGTGTAGTTGAACCGATTGCCGGGGACCGGGACCTCGTCGCCCTGGATCTTATCGGCCCAGCCTGCGTAGTATCGGAACGTATCGATCACCATATCGACGTCGAGGGTCGCCTCGAACGGCGTCTTGCCGTTGTCGTGGGACTCGACGAGGACGATCTCGTCTTTCCGGTCTTCGATGGCGTCGGCCATCGCGTTCAGATGCTGTCCCCGCTCGCGCGGATCCATCGATCGCCACTCCGAATCCCGATCAGCCGCTCTATTGGCAGCTACGACAGCACTATCGACGTCCTCGGGGGACGCCTGTGCAAGCGTCGCGTAGACATCTTCGGTCGCTGGATCGACGGTTTCGATCGTCTCTCCGCTTTCGGAATCGGTCCACTCGCCGTCTATATACAGCTCTGTCGGCCCTGAATAGCTCATGCTTATTGATGTTGATTGTGTGCCCAAAAAAGACTTCGGACCCTGGCAACCGGGCAGCGGCCGGAAAGCCCACTGCAGACTGGGCGTAAGATCACGTCACGCTGACCCACACCTGTGGGTTTTTTAGGTATCCACGGCAATCTGGGGTGTATGAGAGATGCCTACGTGGTCGGTGCCGGACAGTCGTCGTTCGGCTCGTTTCCAGAGGAGACGTACCAGTCGCTGTTCGACTCCGCCTACGAGCGGGCCCGCGCGAGCGTCGACGGAACGATCTCTCCAGACGATATCGATGAAGCGTTTCTCGGAACGCTCGGTGTCGGCGGGCGACAGATCGGTCTGAGCGGCCCCGCGGCCACGGAGTACGTCGGCCTGCACGGGATTCCGACGACTCGGGTCGAAAACGCCTGCGCGGCGAGTAGTTTCGCGTTTCGACAGGCCGTCGCCGCGGTCCGATCGGGGATGGTCGACGTGGCGCTCGCTGGCGGCTTCGAGGTGATGACCGACACGAGTTCCGACAACACTCGCTGGTGGCTGGGCGTCAGCGGTGAGATGGAGTGGGAGCGCATGAGCGGGACGACGTTTGCGGGCGTGTACGCCCAGATGGCCAGCGCCTACCTGCAGAAGTACGACGCGGAGGTGGAGGACCTCGGCCGCGTCGCGGTCAAGAACCACTCCAACGGGGCGAAAAACCCGAAGGCGCATCTCGGATTCGAGTGTTCGCTCGAAGATGCCGTCAACGCGCCGATGGTGGCGGATCCGCTCAACCTCTATCACTGCTGTCCGACCACCGACGGCGCGAGTGCCGTTCTCGTCGCCAGCGAGGAAGTCGCTCGCGAGACGAGCGATCCGATGGTTCGGGTGGCCGGTGCAGGTGCGTCGAGCGGTCGGGTCGGACTGTTCCAGCGCGACACACTGACGAGCATTCCGGCGTCGGTCCGGGCCGGGGAATCGGCCTACGACGAAGCCGGGATCGGCCCGGAGGATCTGGACTTCGCGGAGGTGCACGACTGTTTCGCAATCGCCGAACTAGTCGCCTACGAGGATCTCGGTTTCTGTGAGCGTGGAGAGGCCAAACGGCTCCTGCGCGACGGCGTCGTGGATCCGGACGGCGACCTCCCGACGAACACGAGCGGCGGTCTCAAATCGAAGGGCCATCCCATCGGGGCTACCGGAACGGGTCAGATCGCCGAAGCATTCGATCAACTCCGCGGCGACGCACACGTCCAGGTCGACGAGCCGAACTACGGACTCACCCACAACGTCGGCGGCAGCGGCGGTGGCGTCGCGGTTCACGTCTTCGAGCGTGAGGAGGTGGATAGATGAGGGGACTCACCGCGGCGGGACTCTACCTCCCGCGATACCGTCTCTCGGCCGAGGAACTCGAAGACGCGTGGGGAACCACACACGCGACCGGCATCGATCAAAAGGCTGTCCCGAACGCCGACGAGGATGCGCTGACGATGGCAACGGCGGCGAGCGAGCGCGCGCTCGGTGCCGCGGAGGTCGGTCGCGACTCGATCTCGCTTCTCGCTGTGGCGACGACGACGCCGCCGCTGGAGGAGAGTGACGTCACCGGCCGACTCGTCCGGACGCTGGGGCTGTCGACCGACGTCCGGACCGTCGCGAGCACCCAGCACACTGCAGCGGGGGCGGATGTGCTCGCCAGTGCGCTCGACGCCGACGGCCCCGCGCTGGTCGCCGTCGCCGACTGCCCCGAGGGGGAACCGGCTGACGAGGATCACTCGCTCGGCGCGGGTGCCGCCGCGTTCGTCGTGGACGAGGACCCGGCCGTCGAGATTCGTGAGATCGGCTGGCACGCCGACGAAGCACCCGGGGTTCGGTTCCGGCGGCGCGGCGAGGGGGCCGTCGAATCGCTGGGGATCACGACGTTCGAGCGAGACGTCGTCAGAGACGCGATTACCGGTGCGGCCGCGGATCTCGACGGCGTCGACTCCGTCGACCGCGCGGCAGTCCACCAGCCCAACGGAAAACTGCCGTACCGTATCGTCGGTGATCTACCGGTCGACAACGAGGCGGTCCACGCCGGCATGGTCGTCGATCGGATCGGCGACGCCGGCGCGGCCACCGTGCCGATCGGCCTTCTCTCTGCGCTCGCGGCGGCCGACGGCGAACGGTCCCTCGCCGCGTTCTTCGGCGGCGGCACCGCCGCGGCGTTCGTCTGCGAGGGCGGACTCCCAGTGGCCGGCATCGACGACCTGGAAGACGGGACCGAACTCTCCTACGCCGACTACCTCCGCGAACGCGGCTACGTCGTCTCCGGCGAGGTCGCCGGCGGTGGAGCCAACGTCAGTCTCCCGAACTGGCGGCGCTCGCTCGACCAGCGCTACCGTCTCGTTGCCGGGCGGTGTCCCGAGTGTGGGGCCGTCTCGTTCCCGCCGGACGGCGCCTGCCAGTCCTGTCACGCTCGCGTCGATTTCGAGCGGTTCGAGGCGTCTCAGCGCGGGACGATTCTGGCACTGACGACGATCGGTCAGGGCGGCGCACCGCCGGAGTTCGCAGAACAGCAACAGCGCGACGGAGCCTACGGCGTCGCAATCGTCGAACTGGGCGACGGGCGAGACGCGATCCAGCTCCCCGGCCAACTCACGGATGCCGACCTCGACGACGCATCCGTCGGTGACGAGGTCCGGGCGACGATACGGCGGATCTACGTGCAGGAAGGGATCCCACGCTACGGCGTCAAGTTCACGCTGGATGGGTAGTCGGCGACCGCTGTCCTGTACCGGACCGGATCCGCTTCGATCCGTTCGACGACCCCGAGGGCGGCAAGCCGGTCCAGATGCGCCGCCGCTTCGCCCGCTCCGAACTTCGCGTGGATGCCGTTCATCTCTCCGAAGAGTTCGCGAGCGACGGTCCAGGCCGTCGGTTCGTTGGTCGTAGCGACTACGTCGTACGCGTCTTTCGCTCGCTGGTGGTGGTGTTCTCGCACTGCTTTGATGGCCGCGTCCACGTCCATCGTCGTCCCGTGACCTGGCTCGCCGGTTCGGCCCGCTGCGATGGTCTCGACCCGCTCCAGCGACGAGAGGTACGTCGCCAGCGGATCGTCGAGGCGCGTGTCGCTTCCCCCGACGTTCGGCGTGTACGTCGGAAGGAGCACATCGCCCAGAAAGAGGGTCTCTGCCGTCGCAAACGACACGTGGCCCTTCGTGTGACCGGGTGTGTGGACGACTTCGATTCCGGCGATCCGGTCACCCTCCTCGTGTGCCTGTACCGGGTACGTATCGGGTAACGGTGACGGGGCGTCGCGGTCGAGCAAGGCCTCGCGGATCCGCTCGGGAACGCCCCAGCGGCCGAGGATGCTGGCATCGCGCCGTAATCGGCGCTGTCGTGCTTCAGTATAATCACCGACCAGGTGCGCGTCGCCCTCGTGGAGGTGTATCGACGCGTTCGCCCGGTCGGCCAATCGGCAGGCGAGTCCAGCGTGATCGGCGTGCCAGTGAGTCACCAGCACGTGATCGATCCCCTGCACAGATATCTCCGTACGCTCTATTCCGTCACGGAGCGCACTCCACGAGCTATCGGTCGGCGGTCCGGGATCGATGACGACGCCGCTGTCCGGCACGACGTACGCGCTGTTGACTCCCTCCGGAGTCCCCCGGCCAACTGGGATCCTGACGAAGTCACTCATCATTTCCTCCAGCATGGGTTAGCTGGTTCCAGCGTTCTCTGGCCGCCTCTCGGATGTTCTCCGGATACGAGGACTCGAAGGTGACACGCGGTGCGATATACTCTTCGTCCCACCGCGGATCCCACGTTGCGTTGATGTACAGGCGAGTTCCGGTCTCCCCGTCACGTCGATAGCGGGGTGCAGACGCGCTCGGGGCGTTCGGTTCGCTGAACGTCCAGTCGTTCGCCGGATGTGCTTTTACCCACATATCGTCGAGTGCGCGCGCCAGATTCGTCGGGTCCGCCTGTTCGTCTAACACCAGTACCTTGTCGAACAGCCGGGAGAACGAAAACAGGGTATTCGCCAGTTGCCACTCGAAACCGGCGTACAGGATCTCGCTCGAAACGATGCAGAGCCCAAGACGTGCCTCGAACGGCAGCCGTATCCAGTTGACCGGCGAGACGCCCCAATAGCTGTTCACTCTGCGATAGAGCTCCGCCGATTCGACGAGACTCGTCAGTAGTACGTCGTCGGTCAACGGGCTGCCGAGCGGAGTAAACGGTACGATCGGGTCCTCTCGGAGTGCGCTCCGCTCGATATCGATTTCGATGGTGGTCACGTCGCAGGTTCGTTCCCACGCGGCCTCGGGTCCGCCCACGTCGCCCTCCACATCTCGAACCTCGCCCGTGAACCGAGCCTCGACGGCTGCTGGGACGACAACTGAATCCGCTTCCGCCAGCGAGATGTCCGAGAGGCCTGCCGCCAGTTCGGGGACCTCCGGCGTCGCTCGCTCGCCAGTCCAGCCCTCTGCGGCAGCTATCAGTGCACTACCCGAGACCCCCAGCAGAATCATCGCTTCGGTACCGTTAGCGTACCAATCGGCGAACGCTTCCGGAACAGATAGCCGCATTCCTGTGGTGTGTTGTACTCGTCCCCGTACCGGGGCCCACGTGGACGTCCCGTCACGTTCGGCGGCGATCAGTCCGAGCGTGACCAGGGGGCGCTCTCCCCGTGTGATCGACGGCAGACCGAGCGAGTACAGATCCGTTTCGGTTCTGTGCCCCGCTGGCTCTCCGAGGTCGCTTCCATCTATCGGCTCCGGCTCGGACTCGGCGAGATGATCGAGCAGTTCGATATACTGACAGTCCGGCCCGAGTCCAAGTGCAGTACTGACCCGTCTCCAGGACGACTGGTCGTGTTCGACGAGCTGGTCCGGTCCGGCATAGGCACCGCTCGCGAACCGGACCTTCCCGGGCGTCTCCTCGAACAGGACCGCTGGACAACTGTTTTTGACCGCCTCGCTGGCGACCGACGCGGCGGCTCCGTCCCAGTGTGTTGGGTCCGTGACACGTACGAGGTCTTCCTGGGACTCCAGTTCGTCGAGGAGGGTTCTGAACGTCATCATTGGTCGTCACCTCCGGGATACACGAACGGGAGTTGCTCCGGATCGACCCCCGCCTGTTCGAGGGTTTCTTGAGCAGCGTGTCGGCGTTCGACCTTATCCGTGACCCCGTCTGCTGGTTCCTCTCCGCCGCGCGTCGCGTCGATATACGCCTTTGCGGTCTTTGCTTTGGAGGTCCCCGTCTGTATATCGCCCTTCTCGCTTGGTGTCTGGTATATGTTGAGCGGGACTTTCGGCATCATCTCTCGTCCGAACTGATGAAAATCTTCGTCCGGGTCGGCATGCAAGGAGAGCGCCTCTAACACGTCCCGCTGATTCAGCGGATTGACGTCGGCGTCGACGAACACGAAAAAGTCGACGTGGAGCATCCCCCACGTAGTAAAGATGAAGTTCGCGAGTTCGTGTAGGCGCCCGGGATCGGCCGTCTCCATCGACACCACGTACACGGTTCGTGGGGAAGACGTCCAGGGTGCACAGCATTTCACGTCGAACCCCGCCATACGGAGACCGAGCGTTGCGTCGGGACCCACACAACCCACCTCCATCGAACTGGTCGAGTTCTCGGTGTAGCCGACGCCGCTCCCCTCCACGCAGAACGGAATGATCGGGTTTCGCTGGTGCGTAACGGCATCGACGCGCAGCGCCGGCATCGATCTGCGCGGCCCATGCATGTAGCCGAAGTAATCCCCGAACGGCCCCTCGTCTCGGCGTGCGTTCGGGAGGATCTCACCTTCGATGACGAGTTCGGCCGATGCGGGCACCATGAGATCGTTCGTCTCACAGGGAACCAACTCGATTGGCTCACCCTTCAGACCACCGGCGTACTCGACTTCACTCCGCCCGGTCGGGATCCACATAACCGACGTATACTGTACCGCGGGTTCCGCTCCGACGGCGATTGCAACGGGCATCGGTTCTTCGCGCCGTTCGTACTTGTAGTAGTACAGGTTCGGGGTTTGTTCGCCAGCGAGCAAGAGGACGCTTGCGGTCTTGCTATCGTGGATCATCGAACGATGGTAGGACCAGTCTACCCATTCCGAGTCGGGATCCGACGTTATCAGCGTGTGCAAGTTGGAATATCGTCCCCCGTCGCCCGCATGGATATAGGGCCAGGGAAAGTCCAGTAAGTCCGCGTCCTCCGTCCGGACTACTTCTTTACACAGTGCGTCGTCGGACTTGACGGTCTCCGGTTCGTACGGGTTCTTGAGTCGTCCGATAATCTCTCCGTAGAACTCGTCACAGGACAAGTTCGGCGGTAGTCCAAGGCCGGTCGCAATTCGGTCCCACGGCCGCCGCTGAGAGCCACGATACGGGTCGCCGACCAACTGCGCCCCCTCGACGTTCTCGAACAGTGGAACCGCACTGTCATGCTGGTTCGATAGCATCGTGAGGGCGCTTGCTTCCAGGTTCCAGGTGATCTCCTCCGAGATCCGATCGAGATCATCCCTTGCTTCGAGGCTCTGCAGGTATTGGCGCAGTGTCTCGACCGTCATTCTTCGTCTCGTAGTTCCATAATCAATCCGTCACGCTCTGCCTGTACTTTGAGATCGGCGTATTCCTCGACCAGATCGGGGTAGTTCTCCGCAATATATTCGAGCATGATCGATCGGCTTGCCTCCGATACCGAGTCGTACCTGCCGGCTCTCGTTAGATACTCCAGAAGAGTTTTCAGATCTTCCGACCGCGTGTTGATTATATTCGAATCCTCTTCGAGATCTCCGATTACTGATTCCAGTACCGCTGTGTCGACTCCTCCAGGTTCGGTATCCGTTTCGAGGATCTCGATGTACCACTGTTCTTCTATGTTTTCGTGGGGGCCACGAACTACCGTGAGAGGCTCCGAATCGTCTAAATCCTCTGGATCTCTACTTACTTTGGCTTGAGTACTGAAGATCTCTTTCGTGTTTTTGTCACTTATCTGCAGTTGTATCTCCCCGTCCTCGTAGTTCTCAGGCAGGTTGGTCTCGGAGGTGACGTATTCGCTGGACATACCCTCTACTCTATGTTGTCATCTTTCGCAAATAAAGACTTCCCGTATCCGGAGGACCGGTCGAACCCCTCAGAGAGTCAATCACGGCGGCGCACGAGCTCGAAATTCTCGTACGAGAGCACCGACTCACCTGCCTGGTTCGTCACCACTATCTCTTCGTGGACAACTCCCGTTTCCGAATTGCTATCTGACGGTCGGGTATCGACAACCTCGTTCGTGACAGTCAGTGTGTCTCCGGGTTCGACCGGATTGTTCCACGAAACGCTGTCTAACCCCAATCCACCGACGACCGCTCGGTCGCGACGAACCGCCTCTACGAGCAGACGAACGGAGAGACAGAGCGTGTGATAGCCGCTTGCGATGAGACCGCCGAACGGGCTTTCCCCCGTCACTTCGGTCTCCGTATGTATCTCGAGTGGGTCGTACCGCTCGGCGAACTCGACAATCTCCGATTCCGTGATGGTGGTCGAACCGCACTCCGTCGTCGTACCGGGGTCGACATCCTCGAAATAGACCGTAGTATCGCTACTGTCGTCCATGTGGGCGTAACTCGACCACAGGTAGATGTCAATTCCGTTTTACTGGCGCCGCCCGACGATATTGATTGCAACCCATCTGATCACCTCGTTCCCGTTCTGGTCGTATCCTCGGGTTTCGTTGCGTACGTAGCCCCTGTCTGCATGACTTTCCGATCGATTCGTCTCGAGAATCTCGTTTTCGACGGCTATCCTATCACCCGCCCGTACGGGGGTCGACCAATCGAGTGTCTCTAGACCAAGGGCACCCATACTCGCCGCATCGTCAAAAACTTGTCAGTGAGTAATCACATACAGATACTCGCCGTATACCACCCACTCGCGATGAGTCCGCCGAATATCGAATCTTCCGCGGCTTTTTGATCCGTATGGATCGGCTGAGGATCGTATCGCCGAGCAAACCGAATCATTTCATCTCTCGGAATCGTATATCCGCCGAGTTCCCTGATCTCTCCTTCCTGCAGGTCCTCGAAGTAGTACTGCGTTGCCATCGGTACGCGTAATTACTGGCTGGGTATAAAATTACAGACGCATCTCTACGGAGTACTTAAAAAACCGTCATGTTCAGGGTCGCACTTACGAGGTTTCGGCACGACTTTCTATGCATGAGCGGTGACTCAGAGGATCTCAAATGTAACATCTGGGATAATTCTGACTGTGTGGGAACACCGTACTGTCCCCCTCGTTGCCCTCGGTTTACTGATAAAGAGGAGGAAGCGTTGATCGCTCGCCCGTATCGTTCCGAGGATCTGGAACCGCTCGTCGATATGTACGAGGATCTTGACTCGTACAGTCGGACGATGGGGCTTCCACCGGCCGGTCGACCGCAGATCGAAAACTGGTTAGTGAATTTGATGGACCGAGGGTGGGGGCTGATAGCACTCCGTGGAGACCGTATTGTCGGCCACGTCGCCGCTACCCCGGAACAATCAGCCACCCCAGAAATAGTGATCTTCGTTCACCAGGACGTTCGGGACCGTGGCATCGGGACGGAACTGATGAAACAACTCCTCGCTTACGCCGCCGATAAAGATCACGCCGGGCTCTCACTGGAGGTCTCGAGTGGCAAAGAACGCGCTATCTCGGTCTACGAAAATATTGGCTTTGACGTCGTCGAGAGTACGTTACGTGAACTCCAGATGGAGATTTCGTTACAGAAATCTATCGCAGAGCGTGTCCAACGTCCTCCAAGCGAACGTAGCTGACACATCCGGTGATTATCTTTGTTAGAGCGTCGTGCAGCGCCGCGAATACGAAATCATCACCTCGAAAAGAGACAGACAAAAGACGTATATCGAATTGGCGTATCGACTCAGTGTCCAACTTTCACAGGGATTAGTGATTGGATCAAAGTTGGGCTCATCTATTGATGGGCGATACACAAACTCGACAATTAGCTTGTCAATTTTGGCTAATTATAATCTGAATATATAGTACTGAAAATTGATGGTAATGGTTCAGTCTTGACCATTCGATTCGTGACAGGCGAGTTCAAAAACTGATATACAACCAACTATTGCGAGACTGTGGATCACGCTGTAATCGACGAACCCGCTTTCCATGTCGGCATAATTGATTCTTACCGTCCGTTGCCGTCGATCCTCGAACTATTTTATATTTGCTCAAACCATTTTGAAATAGATTTGGTCGTTATACTGTATTTCTTTACGAGACTCGGAGAGACCGGTCGGTTGCCAATGTCATGTCTCTCTTTGTACGTTCGATCTGAAAAGTTTCGAATAAAGTTATATCCCGCTTGACCGTAGGCCCTGTCTCATATCAGATGCCCCCCTGTAATATTTATAATATATTCGAAACTACTACTAATCTATACTTTTGCTATTCTATCTTTGTAAATAAAATATCAGGAAACTTTTATATGCCTACTCTTCTCACGTCCGATCGGGTTTCGGTGACTCTTTGACCTGTCGTCGAAAATCTTCTGACGATGGGTTCTCAGGACTCAGTTACTGCCCTCGATTTCTTCGGCTCTGTCAAGCCGTGGGGACGGCTGGTGTACGATCAGATCATTATCGTCTCTATCGTCAGCATTCTGGGCGTGCTGTTCGTCTTTCCCGTTCTGACAATTGGTCCCGTCTGTCTCGCCGCTGTTGCGACTATCTCGCATTCCGTCCAGCAACGCAAAGAGATGGATTCGGTTTCGGACGAAAAACTCACGCGGATTTTTCTGGGTTCGATTCGTGATAACTTCCGTCAAGGATTACTGTTCTCGGCGCTCATTTTCGGCAGTCTCACCGTTACTATCGTCTATGTTACGCTCGCGCTTGCCAGTAATTCGTTCGTCTTCTGGATCGGGGCGGCGTTCGGGTTTTATACCCTTCTGGCCGTCATTCTGCTGACGTTCCGCACTGGACACGTTCTGGTTCGGGCGGAAGACGACCTCGGCGTCATTGACGCGACGCTGGAAGGAATTGCCGTCGCAAAGCGGGCACCCGGATACAGCGCTATCCAGTATCTCTTCAGCGCGCTACTGATCGTCGTACTGGTAGCAGTGCCCGTGTTCGGCATGGTGCTCCTGCTAGGTGCGCTTGCGTTGCTCGAACTCGTGGTGTACGAAACGATCGAAAGCGGCGGTGTAAGCGAACTATTCTCCGAGAGCGAGGACGAAGAGGAGAGCAAATAGTATATTCATTCATACATAAGTTCCCCGACATACGGCCGCGGCATTTATCACCCATTACCGCCATACATCTATCGTGCACGAATATCGGACGTACCCCTAAATATAATTGATTATGCCCGACCAACCAGTTGACATCCTCGTCGTAGACGACGAATCACGACTTGCAGATCTGTTTGCGGCCTGGCTCAAGACCGACTGGACCGTCGATACCGCGTATGACGGTGAGAGCGCTCTGGAGAAGATGGAAGACTCCGTCCAGATCGTTCTGCTTGACCGTCGGATGCCGGGGCTGTCTGGCGACGAGGTTCTCTCCGAGATCCGGGATCGCGGATACGACTGCCGCATTGTGATGGTCACGGCAGTTGACCCAGACTTCGACATCATCGAGATGGGGTTCGACGACTACCTGGTCAAGCCGGTCTCCAAAGACGAACTGATGGAGGTCGTCGACCGAATCCAGACTCGCTCGATGTACGAGGCCGATATCCAGCAGTACTACTCGCTCGTCTCCAAGAAATCGCTTCTGGAAACCGAAAAATCGGACCGGGAACTAGAAGCAAGCAACGAGTACACCGAACTCTGTAATGAAGTCGACGAACTCCGTGGAAACGTCGACGAGACAGTTTCTGACCTATCGGACCACGACGATTTCGTCGGCGCGTTTCAGGATCTCCCCGGCGAGAACTGACGGCCCCCGCCGCTCGTCCGCTTATTTATCCTTTTTCTTGGTGCCTGTTCTTAGTGCTTTCACCCGATAGCGCGTTCCACAGGTTTATATTGCATCCGCAATTTATATCCTGTAACTATCAATGGAATATTATCGGTTGCTACTGCTGTCGGTGCTGCTAACTGGCGTCGCGTTCGGCGCTGTTGGTCACGTGAATGCCACGCAGAACGGCGGCAACGCTGACCCGTTCGCGGAGGCCGGGCTAGATCAGGAGGCACAGGTGGGTGATATCGTCCTCTTGGACGGCGGCGGTTCTCGCTCGCCTGCAGGCGGTCTCGCCACCTATGAATGGCGTATCGAAACGCCCGAGGGGAATTCGCAGGTACCTTCTTGCGACGACTGCGTCCAGACGGAGTTCGTGCCCGACCGAGAAGGCGTTTACACGGTCCGGCTTACGGTCACGGACGAACATGGTCGAACTGATACCGATGCGATGTACGTCTCCGTTGGCCAGTCACCTGCACCGGCGGTGACGGTCTCTGGCAGTTCGAATCCGCTCGTCGACGACCAGATATCCTACACCGCTACTGTCGAATCTGGAACGACGCCAATAAACGGCATCGAGTGGCGCATCGATGGGGCCGTCATCGAGAGAGACCCGGAATTCGACGGAGGAACACACACGCTCGTCCGTGAGTTCTCGTCCTCCGGCGAACGCACCGTCGAGGCTACGGTATCGGACGAGGCCAACCGCTCCGCCAGTGACGACCTGACCGTCTCCGTCCGTGAGGACTCGGCCCGCCCTTCGCCGTCCGCGCCGACAGCTACTGTCGAGGGTGATCAACTGGTCACGGGCCAGCAACCCCTCGAAGGAGAGTATCGGATCGCTGGCAGCGATTCCGACGAATTCGGCTCGATCCGATGGTACGATGAGAACAATCAACTGGGTATCGGCGAGCAGATGACTGTCGATTGGGAGCCCGGTACGCATCAACTGTACGCGCTGGCGGACCACGATGGCTCGACGCGCCGTATCACGTTCTCGGACGGCGACGAGGTGGTCGCGGATCCGGTGCCCGACGTCGAGTTAGATCTGGACCGAGACGGAACCGACGTGATGGGGCAAGTTGTCGCAACCGACAAGTTCGGTTCTCTGGAGAATGTCTCCGTCTACGTCGGTGATGACCCGGTTGTGACGACGACTCTAGATCCCGCAGATAACCGATCCACCTACGAACACGAATTCTCGGCTGCTCTTCCCCGAGACGACTCCCGCACCGAGATACGTGCTGTGGCAACCGACGCGCGAGGACAGGCTACTACAGACTCAACGGACCAGGGACAGCCAGAACTGATCGACTCCGGCTTCGTTAATACGCCAGTCGATTCGTACCACGAACGACTCGACGAAGAGCGGTATACTGCCGTCCACGAGATCGAGATTGCGTTGAACGGGGAGGATCCGAGTGAAGTCCCTTCTATAGAATACCTCAAAGACAGTGGTCTAATAGAGATCAAAGAGGTACCTAACGAATATGATTCTACGACTGATACTCTTACAATCAGAACCGAATGGGCTGGGAAATATCCGAAAGATTATATTTTAGGGTTTCAAATGGGAAACAAAGCTGCTGGTTCTTCAAAATTTGAAGTGACTCCAAGCCCGCCGGAAGTCCATATCGACTTTGTCGATTCTGGCGCTGATTCGCATGACCGTGGCTACCTTGTTCAGATCGATGTAAGTGATTCATTCGATCCAGATGGTATGGGATTCAAATTCAACGTTGCAGATCGTGATCGAACTTATTCGGAGGATGATCTTATCGGCATCGAGTTCAGTGATACACCCAAACTTGTAGCATCTGACCCGATGGGAAGGTCGACGACTTATGAGCTTGATCTCTACGATTTTTATGTACCTCAAATCGACGAGATGACAGAAGTCTCAGAAGATCCATACGAATCGGGTGACGTAGTTCTAATTGATGTGCGAACCGAAGACTATCAAATTGCCTCCCCGGAGTACGATCTGAATGTCGATCTTGAAATCAAAAACGGTGAAGGAGTTATCGAGTCTTGGCGTATGGTTGATCCGGAACCGTCTGCCAAAGATACTAGCAACGTGGCACGACAGAATGCTGTCAAATACTACACCGGGCGAGTAGCTATTGATGCCGAATCCTTTACACATGGTGCTGATCCTGTAATTGTCGTTTCCAATCCGGAACGATCGGATGAAGCCTACCATTCGCGACAGATTTCGGGTATCGACGGGATCATGCCGAAACCCCGAAACGTCGAAGTCAAAAATATTGAATACACCGTCGATACGGTCATCCGTGAAGTTACAGCTACATCTCGGAACGAACGTATGAGCTTGGAGGGGGCGGGTTACAAGCTTGACTCGACTTCAACTGTTACTGAATCTGTCGAACTAGAGAAACGAGAGACAGAGACCACTTATTCTACAGAAACGCGTGAGTTCGATTCTGAATACGAACGTGATCGATTCACCACGATGCGTAGTGACTGGTCCACTGCTGGTGACGACACAAGAACAGTCATCGACAGAGTATCCGCTTGGGAAAATTCTCATTACGGTGCTGATGGTCGGTTCACTGGCCATACACGGACTATAACTAAATATCCTCACCGGTCCTCCGTCCCACGACCAAAGACAGTAACTCAATATAAATATACAAGAACAGTATCTGAGAGCAAACAGACATACGTAGCGCAATCGACAACGTCTGAAACGAACGTAAGTTGGGTAACCCAAGGAGAAACGACGGCTGTTGGTGGTGCCTATCGACGGGCCTCTCAGAGTGGTAATCTTCGTATCGGCAAAACCACAAAATCCACTACCTGGGAATTGTCAAAAGAGGTACGACACAGAACAACTGTAGCCTTATACGACGATCCGTCGTATGTCCAGGAGACTTCTGGGACAGTTCACGGTGAGCTCCTAGAATACCCGTACACTCAGCGTAGACATGGCAATACCGATTTAAAATTCGATGAATTTAGCGTAGATGCGACGGCGTCTGGATTACGCTCAGAAAATGAGCTAATAACTGCAGTTGTTGGTGAGAATGATGGATTGAACGCGGATTGCCAATCAGTCTACGAGGGGGTGTGCTAAAATGAGTCGGATTGCAAACTATGTTACAATTGCTTTGCTGATCGTATTGATTATTGTCTCGGGCAGCCCTGTCGCTGCGGTTGCTACAGACTGTAACAATTTGAATTCAAATAGTACCGACGCCGAATCTACAATTGGTAGTGAGTTCGATGTGAGGTTTAATCTAGTGATCGACAAGGATACAGAATGTGCTTCAGTCAAAGCCTCTAATGAGGCTTCGAGACCACGTCCTGTCAGTGTGAATTATTATGTAGACGATCTAATAATATCACACGAGTCCCCTGAACTCGATCCTGGGGAAACCTGGAACAAAACTTGGGACTTCAGCGAGCAGTATGATGTTACCCGAGACAACCACTCCGTATCTATCGGAACGACGGGACCGGATCTTGAAACGACCGTCCAGAAAGACTTCGACCTCTCCGACCCGGACATACCCGCACAGCGAATCGCCGACGTAGACCTCGTCGAAACAACTAACGAGGACGGTGATCCGATCGCTCAGGCAGCGATTACGTTCGAGAACCCATCGACGCATGCGAATCTTGGCGAGGTTTTCGTCCACACCAAGGAGACACACGGCTCCGGAGAACTGGCTCTCGTTCCGATAGGCGAGGAAGAGGCAACGGCCTACGTCGACCTGAACGACGACCCTGACAGCACTATCGAGGGGGAGATCCGTTATAATGCCCAGGGGATCAATCAGGACCACGGTGTCCGGGATCAGATGTGGTTCCGTGGCGAGGTGGATGGTGATGTGACGTTCCAGCGTCAGGAGTTCGAGGCTGTCGGGTACGCGGGCGACGACGATGCCTACCGATACGACGACCCACCGCTGATCGTCCAGTATATTCCGCCGTATAGATACATCGCTGCTGGTGTCATGATTGCGGGCATCGTACTGATCGCTGGTGCTCGGCGGTACTGGTCACGATAGAGTGCTGTAGGCTCTCCGTTCCCGCAGAGCGGAAGTTGTAATACCCCACACTTCTGACTCTCAAATATGAAGCGACGGACACTACTACAGGCAGGCCTCGCTGTCGGCAGTGCCAGCGTCGCCGGCTGTCTGGGTGTCCTCGAAACCGAATCCGTCTGGCAGAGTATCCCGGTCGTCGAAGACCGGCCCGATGCTGTTTACCTCCCTGCTGGTGCCGAGGAAATGGCGACCTATGGCGTGAGCCATAGCGGCGACTACGGGTTCGCGCTTCAGTACACGTTTCCACATCGGTTTTACAACATTACTGAAGCGGGGACGAAACGGGTGGACGTTCAGGAGTCCGACGCCATGCATCTGATGGTCACCATCTGGGACCGTGAGACGGGGACGGTGTTGCCCGCCGAACCACAGGTCGACATCTACTCGGCCGGTTCACTGGTAACCTCGCTTCGCCCGTGGGCGATGATCTCCCAGCGGATGGGATTCCACTACGGTGACAACGTGCAACTCGCCGGTAAAGGAACCTACACAGCCGAGGTTCGGACGGCGCCAATAAACGAACGTCTGGTTGGTGATCTAGAAGACCGGCTCCGCGAGACTGCAACTACGGAAATCGAGTTCGAGTACGACGTTGACGACATCTACGACCTCTCCTTCGAGGAGTACGACGAGTCAGAACGCGGTCGGCGTGACGCCGCGCCGCTGATGAACGGTAGAGAGGGTGGCGAGGACGGTGGGCACGACGAACACGATATGCACGCCCCCGTATCGGTTGTCCCTGCTCCCGATACACTCCCGGGAAGGTCTCTGGGGACCGCCAGCAGTAGTGATGCCGTCTTTGCGGCAAGCCTCGTCGATGGAGGCTCGCGCTTCGACGTGAGGCCGTATCTCCTGATATCCCTTCGGACACCGTACAACCGCGTCCCACTGCCGGAAATGTCGCTGACTGCGACGGGATTCCGGGACGGCGAGGCGGTCTTTTCCGACGAGCAGCTCTCGGCCGCTCTCGACCCCCAAGTCGACTTTCATTACGGGCTGGCTGCAGAGTCACTCGAAACGGTGGATACTGTTCGGATTGACGTCACTGCCCCGCCGGGAGTGTTACGACACGACGGCTACGAGACTGCGTTCCTCGATATCGATCCGGTCGAGTTTTCGCTCGAAGACTGAGAGCCGTATCGCCGCTCTGACGGGTCGTACCGTTCGAGCGAGTTGCAAAGCGTTTTACACGCTCGTTGCCATTTTTTCGATAATGATGACTGACGACGAGACAACCAGCACGGGTGATGCGGATCAGTCACCCGTCGTCTACGATCTCGACCCGGAGTGTACGCTCGACGACGTGGAGGAGGACGGTCTGTATCTCGGGACGGTCAACGGCGTCGTCGAGTACGGCGTCTTCGTCGACATCTCGGAGTTCGTCTCCGGGCTCGTTCACGAATCGAAACTCGACGGCGACTACGAAGTCGGCGACGAACTGGTCGTCGACCTCGACCAAGTGCGAGAGAACGGCGACGTCTCCTTCCGTTCGGTTGATATCGACGAGTACGACCTGCAGACCATCTCTCACGATTACGATATCACGACCGTCGACGAGCTAGAGGACAAGGTCGGTAACACCGTGTATCTGGCTGGGCAGGTCGTGCAGATCAAACAGACCGGCGGGCCGACACTCTTTCACGTGCGCGATGAAAGCGGTATCGTCCCCTGTGCGATCTTCGAGTCGGCTGGGGTCCGCGCGTATCCGGACGTCTCAGTCGACGATTACGTCCGTATCAGCGGGACACCCGAACACCGTGAAGGTGCGATCCAGATCGAAGCAGACTCGCTGACGGTCCTCGACGAGGAGGCCGACGAGGTCGAAGCGCGGCTAGAGGCCGCCGTTGAGGAGCGTGCGGCCCCGGCGGACGTGGATCCACTCATCGATTGGCCCGCGTTCGACAAGCTACGACCGGATCTCGAATCGGTTGCGCGGCTACTCCGGCGGACCGTGCTCGAAGGGCGGCCGATCAGGATCCGGCACCACGCAGACGGTGACGGCATGTGTGCCAGCGTCCCGGTCGAACTGGCGCTCGAACGATTTATCGAGGAAGTTCACGAGGATCCGGAGGCCAAACGACACCTGTTCAAACGGCTCCCGAGCAAAGCACCGTTCTACGAGATGGAAGACGCGACACGGGATCTGAACTTCGCGCTCGAAGACCGCGAGCGTCACGGCCAGAAGCTCCCCCTGTTGCTCATGCTGGACAACGGCAGCACCGAAGAGGACACACCGGCCTACGAGACGCTTCGACACTACGACATCCCAATCGTCGTGCTGGACCACCACCATCCGGATCCCGAGGCGGTCGAGCCACTCCTGACCGAGCACGTCAATCCGTATCTCTACGACGAGGACTACCGGATCACGACCGGCATGATGTGTGTCGAACTCGCTCGGATGATCGACCCGGACCTGACCGACGAGCTTCGGCACGTCCCCGCAGTCGCCGGGATCTCAGACCGCTCGGCCGCCGATGCGATGGACGACTACCTCGAACTGGCTGGAGAAGTCGGCTACGATTCTGACGACCTGAAAGACGTCGGGGAGGCGCTGGACTATGCCGCACACTGGCTCCGCTACGACTCCGGTCGCCATCTCGTCAACGACGCCCTCAACGTCGGCTGTGAGGACGAGGAGAAACACCACGAACTGGTCGATTTCCTCGCGGAGAAATCCCGTGGCGAGATCGACGAGCAGCTAGAGGCAGCGTTGCCACACGTCGAGCACGAGCGTCTCGATAACGGTGCACATCTCTATCGGATCGACGTCGAGAACGACACGCACCGGTTTACGTACCCCGCTCCGGGGAACACGACCGGTGCGATCCACGACCACAAGGTCGAGGAAACCGGCGATCCGGTGATCACCATCGGCTACGGCCCCGACTTCTCGGTACTCCGCAGCGACGGGGTCCGACTGGACATCCCGCGGATGGTCACGGAACTCGACGAAGAGATCGTCGGCGGCGGTGTCAGCGGCGGCGGCCACCTCGTCGTCGGTTCGATCAAGTTCGTCAAAGGGCGGCGTGAGGAGGTTCTGGACTCACTCGTCGAGAAGATGTCCGAGGCGGAGATCGACGAAGCACTCAGCAGCACGAAGTCTTCGGTCTGAATCCGGGCTACTCGAAGGCGAGGCGTCGCCGCGCTGTCTCCGCCGTTCCGACCCCGGTAACTACCAGAACGACTCCCAATCCGATGGGGAACCGCCAGACGAGGCCGGCCCAATCCGCATCGAACACGTCGGCGTAATATGAGCCGACCTCCTCCCCGTCGAGTACCAGTGCCAGTTCCCTGTTTTCTCGTAATGAGTGGGTGTTCCAGTTGATGCTGCCCAGGATGACCGTTTCCGAGTCCACGACGACGCCTTTGGTGTGTAGCTTCTCGTAGCGCCCGCCGGGGTCCGCCAGTCGGACCTCGATATCGAGGTTTTCGTCGGCAGCGAGGTCGTCGAGCCATGCCCGGAGTGCGGCGTTTTCCTCTTCGGCGTACCACGCACTGGAGAGGAGGATCCGGAGTTCGACGCCCCGGCGTGCTGCGTCGAGCGCTTCCCGGAGCAGCGGGTCGTCCCGACCACCGATCGACATCTGCGTGAGGCGGATCGATTCCTCAGCGTCCTGGATCTCCCGGCGGATCTCGGTCTCGGCGTTGTCGGGTGCCGTCAGGACGGTGGTCTCCTGGAGAGGGACGCGTTCGGGGTTGAACTCGGCCGGGTACGTCCCTGCTGTGGCTGGCTCTTCGACGGGGGCGACGGAATCACGATACGTGGCCCAGGGGATCGAATCGCTGGCCCCCAGGTCGGCCACGAACACGTCCGCTATCGCGTCCGCAGTCGGCCCGTCGTGTGTGACGACGCCCCAGCCCCGATTCGACTGGCCGCCGGTGCCCGAGGGCTTCCAGTTTTCGGTCATAACGAGTGCCTCGTCGTCAACGACGGCGAACTTCGCATGATGAAACCGATAGCGTGCTGTATCGCCGCCGAATGCCACCACATCGATGCCGGCGGCGGTTAACTCGTCCAGTTGCGCCGCCGAGCGTTCGGTCGTGCCGCCGACCGGAGACGCCTCGACAGCGACCTGTACGTCGACGCCGCGCTCGTGGGCATCTAGCAGTGCATCGGTGATGCGCGCGTCGGAGTAGGTGTATGCGGCGAGCATGATCCGCTCGTCGGCGTCCTCGATCAATCCGACGGGACGGTCGGACGCGTCCGGCAGGACGAACACGGTCGCTTCACCGCCCCCGACTCTTGCCGGGTCGAGATCGGTTGCTTCGACCGGCCTCCAGGACCCCTTGGTGTCGCCGTCTCGTTCCCATAGCTCCGTTTCCGCCGCACGGTCGTACTGAACGCTATCGACGACGGTGCCGTTCCGGCGAAGCGTCACCGTCTCGCCGTTCTCGGCGAACTGGATGTGGCCGTCGAGCGGGTACACCTCGTGGTCTGTGTGTGTTCGCGTTTCCGCAGGGTCGTGGCTGAACACGACCGTTCCGTCGAGCGTCGTTTCGGGAAGCCGTGCTTCCTGCCGGCCGTCGTCGTGAAGCGCTAACCCCTGTGGGTCCGTCTCGCTGGGGAACTCGATCGCGACGAACTCGCCGACGTTGCCGTCTGCGACCGGATTGGGGTACAGTTCCACGATCCGTGGCTGTTCTGTGGTGGCGGTTTCCCACTCCGGTGCTGTGGAGTTCTCCGCCTCCATTGCCGCCGACGCGGATACTATCCCAGCAGACGCTGTCGCGGCGCTCAACAGTACGGCTATGAGTATGATTGCGAGTGTGCTATGCCGTCGATCCTTCCGAGCCACGCGGTACCGTCGCCGCGGCTCCGTACAAAAACGTGTGGAGAGTGGTACGACGCCTCTGCGCGGCGGCGTCTTACTGGAGTGCTTCCGGCGGTTCGCCTGGGAGTTCGTCGCGGTCGTGTGGTGACTCGAAGTCCGGGGCAGGGCCGACGGGGACGAGACCCGTCGGGTTCACATCGTCGTGGGTGCGGTAGTAGTGGTGTTTGATGTGGTCCATGTTCACCGTCTCGGCGACGCCCGGTAGCTGATAGAGGTCGCGGAGGTAGCCCCAGAGATGCTCGTAGTCGGTGATCCGGGCGACGTTACACTTGAAGTGGGTGTTGTACACCTCGTCGAACCGGACGAGCGTCGTGAACATGGCGATATCGGCCTCGGTCAGCACGTCGCCCGCGAGGTAGCGCTGGTCGGACAGCACGTCGTCCCAGTGATCGAGCGCGTTGAATAGCTCCTCGATAGCTTGCTCGTGGGCCTCCTGTGATTTGGCGAAGCCAGCACGGTAGACGCCGTTGTTGATCGGCTCGTAGATGGCGTCGATGATGCGGTCGACCTCGTCGTGGTAGCCTTCGGGGTACAGGTCGACGTCTTTCTCGCCGAGGTCGTGAAACGCGGTGTCGAGCATCCGCATAATCTCTGCGGACTCGTTGTTGACGATGGTTTCGCGCTCCTTGTCCCAGAGGACGGGGACTGTCACGCGCCCGGTAAAGTCCTCGTCGGCCGCCGTGTAGACGTCCCGGAGATAGTCTGCTCCGTTCACTGTATCCGGCGTACAGTCGTCTTTGTCCGGCGAGAACCGCCACCCGTCGGCGATTCGGATCGGATCAACGACGTCGATGGAGATGACGTCTCCGAGTCCCTTGAGCGCTCTCGTGAGCAGTGTCCGGTGTGCCCAGGGACAGGCCTTGCTGACGTACAGGTGATAGCGCCCTGCCTCAGCGGGGAATTTGGCGTCCGGCGAATTCGATACCCGGTCGCGAAACGATGTCTCCTGGCGCTGGAACGCGCCTGAATCGTCGTTCGATTCGAACGCTGTTCGCGTCCACTCGCCGTCGAGAAGCATGTGCATACACGATAAGAGGTATCGTGGACGGTAGTATCCATCGTCATCACCCGTCCATTACCGGCATCGATGTCTTGCCATCTATCCACGGCAGTTAGCCGTTCAAAAACTCCCTTCTCTTGTATAATATTTACTTTCAATCTATAAATTGCTCTATATAGAAACAAATAAAAAGAAGGAACAGAACGTGTAATTATGGGCGCGTTCAGTGCATCAATAAAGGTGGCGCAGCTGGTCGGGATCAAAATGCTACTCGGGGTCGTGCTGATGCTTACCCCGATGTTGCTCCTGCTGTACTTCGGGGCTCTCTAACCGGGAACGAGTTACTCGCCGTCCGACCAATCCCCTTGAAACATCGTTCGCAGTCCCGACTCGTCGGCGAGCGCTTCGATGGCAGCGCGCGCTGTCGGCACCGAACACGACGCGTCCAGTTGCCATCCGTTCTCCATCGTGATCGATGACCCGCTGTCGCCGTGCCGAACCATCGGCTCCTCCGACTCCGGTCCCCATGGAAGCGAGATGCTCCCCTCCAACTGCCGGTGTTCTAGCAGGTACTCCACCGCCAGTCGGGTCGCGGTCGCCGCGTTCCGATGACCGACTGCGCCGACGGAAGTGCGTCCGTCGAAAAATCGGACGACAAACTCCTCTTCGCGCTCGACATCGAGTGCGAGTTCACGATTGCCCTCGCTGTCTATCCCTATGTTTCTCTCGCTGTCCCTCTCTGGGGGGCTCTCGCTCCCTATCTCCGGGGTTTCTAGCTCGTCGATGTCGGCGACGCTCTGGGCGCTCGCCGATTGTTCGTCGTGCTCGCGCTTCTCGTCTTCACTCACTTCCTGAGCGTTCTGTTCCGTACCTGCGGTATCAGGCCGGACAGCGGCGATGCTCGGTGAATCAGTAACCGAGTCGATCTCTGTTCCGTTCCTCTGATGCTCTGTGGTGTTGCCCTGGCGTTCGCGAAACGCATCCAGTAGGTCGTCGAGGAAGCGTTCGGTTGCCTCCTCGACCATCGGAGCGACGTCGTCGCCGGTCGTTGCGACGAGGCGCTCGGTGAGAGCGTTTTGGATCGCCTGCCGGTCGCCTTCAAGCCGTTCTACTGCGGTACTGTATCGCTCTTTGCGCCGCTCGACTCGTCTCGATGCCACCTGCTCCGTGTATCGCGACACCACGTCCATCCGGTCGGGGAGTCCGTCTAGTTCTACGGGTCGTCGTTCGAGCGTTCCTGTCTCGTCGACCCCAGCAAACACGAACTGTCGGCCGTTCGTGAGAATCCCCCAGTCGACGTCGGTGCCGAGCAGGACCGATCCCAATGCCTCGACGTCTGCTTCGCGCAGGTCCTCGCTACACGCTCGCGTCTCTACGACGATTTCGGGCACCTTCTCGACGAGGAGTGCGAAATTGACCGATTCCCCCCTGGCGTCGGCGAACTCGTACTCGGCGACGATCCGATCCAGTGACCAGCCAAGCGTCTCGAGAAACGGCTGGACCAGTCGGAGCTGGGTGTTCCGTTCCGAGAGCGAGGTAGTCGTGGCCACTCGCTCTCTCGTCTGCTCGGCATACTTTCGAAGCTCCTGAGCGTCCATCGACAGGTCCTTTCTCCCCCACGGTACTAATTGCTCGGGCGTCTGGTCCGTGGTCCCGATGACTGGCGGGAACTCATCGCTCGGCCGTCGCCGATTATCGTTCCCACGATTCGACACTGGAACGGTAGTTCTTTTAGGTGCCGAGACTACCCGGAGCATATGGTAACGCTCGGCCTGGTGGTCGCGACGTTCAACGCTCCGGTCACCGAGGAGATGGCTGCGTCGGCACGGTCGGCCGCCGAGGAAGCGGGGGTCGATATCGCTACGGAGATCGAAGTCCCCGGCGCGTACGACACGCCGCTGGCGGCGGACAAACTGGCTCGCCGAGAGGAGATCGACGCCGTCGCGGTCCTCGGTGCGATTATCACCGGCGACACCGATCACGACGACGTGATCGGGGCCGCGGCGGCCCAGAAACTCACCGACGTCAGTCTTGACCGGGATACGCCGGTCACGATGGGTATTACTGGCCCCGGCCAGAGCGCCGACGAGGCCCGAGCGCGTACCGACTACGGTGCACGAGCAATCGAAAGTGCGATCGATCTCGCAACCGAACTGGAGGACCTATAAATGGATTTCGCAGACAGAGTCGAACGTGTCGAACCGAGCGCGACGCTCGCGATCAGCGACCTCGCAACCGAACTCGAGGCCGAGGGCGCGGATGTCGTCGATCTGAGCGTCGGTGAACCGGACTTCCCGACCCCCGAGAACATCGTCGAGGCGGGCAAAGCCGCGATGGACGCCGGTCACACCGGCTATGCGCCCTCGAACGGCGTTCCCGCACTCAAAGAGGCAATCGCCGACAAACTCCACGACGACGGCCTCGATCAGTACGGCACCGAGAACGTCATCGTAACGCCCGGCGCGAAGATGGCGCTGTACGAGACTGTACAGGCCCTGATCGAAGACGGCGAGGAAGTCGTCCTGCTGGACCCCGCGTGGGTCTCCTACGAGGCGATGGTGAAGATGGCTGGCGGGTCGCTCAACCGCGTCGATACCTCGGAGCACGATTTCGCGCTCGAACCGGCGCTCGACGACCTCGGCGACGCCGTCTCGGACGAGACCGAACTGCTGGTCGTCAACACGCCCGGCAACCCGACCGGTGCGGTCTACTCGGACGCGGCGCTGGAGGGTGTCCGTGACCTCGCTGTCGAACACGACATCACTGTCATCGCCGACGAGATCTACAAGGAGATCACCTACGGCGTCGAGCAGACCAGCCTCGGAACCCTGGATGGGATGGAAGGCCGCACGGTCACGATCAACGGCTTCTCGAAGGCCTACTCGATGACTGGCTGGCGCCTCGGCTACGTCGCCGGCCCGGAGGAACTGATCGGCCAGGCGGGCAAGCTTCACTCGCACTCCGTCTCCTCCGCCGTCAACTTCGTCCAGCGCGCCGGAATCGAAGCGCTCGAAAACACTGACGAGGCGGTCGAGGAGATGGTCGATGCGTTCGCGGAGCGTCGGACCTTCCTGATCGACCTGCTCGCCGAACGCGGCGTCGACGTCGCAGAACCCGACGGCGCGTTCTACATGATGGTCCCTGTCGACGACGATGATCAAGCGTGGTGTGAGGGCGCAATCGAGGACGCCCACGTCGCGACGGTGCCCGGAAGCGCGTTCGGGACGCCCGGCTATGCGCGTATCTCTTACGCAAACAGCAAAGAGCGGATCGAGGAGGCTGTCGAGCGCCTCGACGCGGAAGGCTACCTGTAGTCGTCGCGGTCGATATTTTCCGAAAACTAGTCCGTCTCCGTCACCCGCGCCGTTCGAGGATGCGGTCGATGATCAGACCGGTCGAGAGCAACTCTTCCGCAGAGTCGGGTTCGCGCGCCGACGCGCGTTCCACCGTACAGTCGATCCCACGACGTTCCAGTTCGGCCTGAATCGCGTCGTCGTCGTGGTGCTGGTCGTGACCAAGCGTGATGACGTCCGGGTCGATCCGTTCGATCGGTGCAAAGATGTCCTCGGGGTGGCCGATGATCGCCCGGTCGACTGGCTTCAGAGCGTCGACCATCGTCACACGCTGGGAGTTCGGGAGGATCGGTGGGTCCTTGTGGGTGACGTTCTCGCCGCGGGCCACGATGACGACCAGCTCGTCGCCCATCGCTGCGGCGTCCCGCAGGTAGTGGACGTGGCCGGGGTGGAGAATGTCGAAGGTCCCCTGTGCGACGACTGTTCTCACCATCGTCGCCCCCGATCTAGCTCGTCGTCGCGTAGTTCCTCGTCGATGTCGTGCTGATCGAAGTGGAAGAAATCCTCGGAGTCGGGGAGCGAGACGTCGATGACGTTCAGTTCCGTCGGCTCCCCGTCGGAGTCGAACGCCTTCCAGTCGTCGCGCCCGTACGGCGCGCCGATGATGATGTGTCTCTCGCCGCGGGTGAACGTCCCCAGGTCGGCCTGGCTCGGTCGGAGCGCGCCGTTCGGGTGCGAGTGGACCGAGCCGAGCGATTTGTTGTCGTTCGGGATCATGTTCGTCTTGACCGTCGCGCTGACACTGTTCGATTCGGTGCCAGGGATGACCAGCACGTCCGTGATGACTAACCCCTCCCGGTCGAGTCCGAGTGTCTCGGCTTCGGTGCCCCGCAGCATCCCCATGTACTCGTTGGGATGTGCGTCTTCGGACGCCTGCAGGGCGAACTCCATGGTCTCCCGGGCGATCCCGAGAACTTCGCTCGACCGGAACAGGGAATCGAACAGGCCCATGGTGGGTACTCACCGTCTGCGGATGCTAAACGTTCCGGAACGACTGCCGGTTGCGACCACCACCGCCCGCGACTCCCTGCACTGTCGATAGCCAAAGCGTTTTGCGTATTCCACTACTTGCCTGACAGTAGTGTTGCCGAGCGTCGAGTTGTCGTTGTTGGCCGCCGTAGCCCTTACGAGCGGCGTCGCCACCCTGCCGCTCGTCGGTGCGGTCTGGCAACGGCGCGGGCAGGTCGGCGGCAGGTGGTTCGTCGGTATCGCGTCGCTCATGAGCGCAATCTGTTTCGGCTACGGCGTCGCGCTGTTGGTGTTCGAACCGCTATGGCTGCGAGCGTTTCTGGAGATGCTTGTCATGCTCTTTACGCTCTGGCTCGGCGTCGTCTGGCTCGCGTTCGCGCTGGTGTACACCGGGCGACAGTACGTCCTCCGGACGATGCCCGCCGCGCTCGTTCTGGGGCTGTTCGGACTGATTACCCTCGTGGCGGTAACGAACGAGTACCACGAACTGATCTGGAGTAACTTCCGACTCGACCCGGTCGCCAGCGCTGCGACCGTTTCCTACGAACTCACCGCAATATTCTTTTTCGTGTTCGCCATCGGCGTTACGCTACTCAGCGTCGCCCAGTTGCTCTTGCTCGATACGCTCGTCAGTTACGGCCGACTGTTCCGATCACAGACCGTCGCCTTGCTTCTCACGCCCGTTTTTCCGGTCGTCGGCATCATCGGCTACTTCTTTTCGCTGGGACCGGTCCCGCAGTACAGTTTCCTCCCGGTCCTGCTAGTTCCGCACATGCTGCTCGATATCTACGCGCTGTTCAGCGCGGGGATGTTCGAGTTCGACCCGGCGACCCGCCGCATCGGGGAGCGAACCGCGATTGACGACCTCGACACGCCGGTCGTGACAGTCGACACCGACCGTCGGGTCATCAACTTCAATACGGCCGCGGCATCGCTGTTCGGCGAGCACACCGACCGCTTCGTCGGAACCGATCTCTCGGAACTGGTCTCGGCCGACATCGACCTCCAGTGCCGGGAACAGGACATCGAACTACTCGCCGGCGGGGAACGGCGACAGTACCGGGTTACGACCTCACCGTTCGAGGACGTGACGGGTACCCGGCTAGGCTACACCACCGTCCTGCAGGACATCACTGACCTCCGCCAGCGCGAACAGCGCTTTGCCGTCGTCAATCGCGTGCTCCGACACAACCTCCGTAATGACCTGACCGTCATCGCGGGCCACGCTGAACTGATCGCTGACTCCGCGAGCGATCCGGCTCTCACCGATTCCGCCGAGACCATCGTCGACGAGAGTTCGGGGCTCCTCACGCTCTCGGAGCGCGCCCGCGAACTGAACCGGACGATCGATCGCTCCGTCGAGACCCGGAAGCCGATTGAGTTCCACGAGTTCGTCGACGACCTGATTTCTGAGTGGGACGACGGATCTGCCGAGGTGAGCGTGGCTGTCTCCCCGGGCCTCACTGTCCGAACCGATCCGGACGTCCTGGGCCTCGTGATCGGAAACCTCCTCGACAACGCGCTCGATCACTCGACTGACCCATCGCCAACCATCGAACTCAGAGCGCGATGCCGAGCAGCGGACGGTTCTTCGCTCTCTATCGAGATCGAAGACGATGGACCGGGGATTCCCGAAGAGGAGATCGCCGTCCTGCACGACGGAACCGAGGACGCCCTCCAACATGGGAGCGGTATCGGTCTGCGGGTCGTCCAGTCGGGGATCACCGCGCTAGGTGGCGACCTCTCGTTTTCGACTTCGGATAGCGGGACGACTGTCACCCTCCGGGTTCCCGGACTCCTGCGCGAGGATTCGACGGCCTCGTGAGAACGGCTGTTCGCGAGGAACCCACAACTATGTCGGGCAAACGGCATTTAATACACAGTAGTTCGAAGTGTCCGTATGGTAGTAACGTCACTCGTAACGTTCGGCGTGAGTCTGCTCATCGGCGCTATCGGCATCTACGTCGGCGCGAACCTCGTGGCCGATGTCCAGAGCTACTCGTATGCGCTGGTGACGGCGCTGATCGGCGGGATACTGTGGGGAATCGTCGAGTTCTTCGTCCCACTGATCGGCGGACTGGTCGCCTTTATTGCGTATCTCTGGGTGGTCAACAATCGCTATCCAGGGGGTTGGATCGACGCCATCCTCATCACGCTGGTCGCGTGGGTCGCGGTGGTCGTCACGCTGATCATCCTGTCAACGATCGGATTGGGTGGTCTCGAAGCGTACGGCGTCCCGGGCTAGCGCTACCTGTCGGGGTCGATACCTAACTCGCTGTCGACCAGGTCGACGGCGTTTCGCACCTTCCCGATTGTCGTTAGATACGACGCGCCGACCGTGGCTTTCGCTGCGGCCGCCGCCCGGCCGGTGACGACTGCGGGTCCGAGTTCCGCGACGGCGTCGTCACCGATGCTGACGACCCACCCCGGCGTATCGAAGTTGAACCGCTCGTATCGCGGGGAGAACAGCGCATCCCCGTCGCGCTCGTGTTCGACGGCGCGTGCAATCGAGTTGGCGACCGGCGTCGCCTCGCGGACGGCCGCCTGCGCGCTTGCCGGCACCGGTTCGCCGTCACCGTCGATCACCCGTGCGGTATCGCCCAGTACGAAGGTCCCGTCAGCGAGTTCCAGCGTACTCTTCACCTGTGGCCGCTCTCCGTCGAGTGCTCCCGGACCCCGAAGTCCGCCGGTCCAGACGAGCAGGTCGTGTTCGAGTTCCCCGCCGTTGGCCAGGTCGACCCGGTCCGCCGTCGCACCGGCGACAGTCGTATTCGTTCGTATCCGGATGTCGTTTGTTTCGAGGGTGTCCGCAACAGCCGCCGAAAACGGTTCGCTGAAGCCCGGTGCGACCCTGTCGAGGGCTTCGAGCAATACAATCTCCAGGTCCTCCCCAACCTGTTCCTTCCGACTCATAGCGGCGAGTTCGCCGGCGACCTGTATCCCCGATAGCCCGGCACCACCGATGACGACTCGGCCCGAGTTCTCGTCGAGCAGTTCGCGGAATCGCTCCCTGATGCGGTCTGCGTGCTCAAGTCGTTTGACCGGATGGCTGTTCGCTTCGAGACCCGGAATGTCGTAGTAGGCAGTCTCTGCACCGAGGGCGATGCCGGCGAAATCGTACTCGATCGTCCGCTCGCCGTCGAGTTCGACGGTTTTCGCGTCGACGTCGACGCCGGTTACCGTCGCCGTTTCGACCTGGGCGCGGCCGACGAGTTCTTCCAGGGGAATCGATATTTCCTCAGTCAGTTCGGGCCGCCTGATCACGCGGTGTAGTTCCTGCTGGACGAGATGTTCGCCAGTGTCGTCTACGAGGAGGATATCGACGTCGTGCGGCAGTCGGTCTTCGAGGCGTTGCGCGAGCGCAATGCCCGCGTAGCCGCCGCCGAGAACGAGAACGTTCATGGATGTAGTAGCGACCGCGGTAAGTAAAGGCTGTCTCCACCGGATCCTACTCTCCGGTGGCGACTTAGGCCTCAACGCGCCGTTTGAGCGCGCTGTTCATCTCCTCGAAGCCGCGCTGGACGGCCCCCTCGTTGAGCAACACGGGGACGAGGACGCCGCCGAACGACTCCTGCTGTCTGAACGTGACGCTGCCGTCATCGTTCGTATCGATACGGAACTCGTGGCGGCCATCGAACAGGTGTGGGAGGCCGAAGCGGCCAAGCCACGCCAGTCGCCGTGGCTCGTCGACGACGGTCACTTTCGGGCTGAACGTCGCACCCCTCCCGCCGGGTGGATCGACCCGGATGCTAAGTCGCCTGCCGACGGCTGCTTCGCCCTCGGCGTGGCGAATGAACGGGTTCCACTCGTCGTACGACTCGAAGTCGGTTAGCTCGGCCCAGACTGCCTCGGGATTGGCGTCTATCTCGATGGCCGATTCGATCGTTCGCATACCTCTGGTGTCGACCAGCGAGAAAAAGTACGCAGGGGGTCGCCCGTCTCAGAACAGCGCTTCCGACTCGTCGAGAAGCCGTGCCGGGCCGCCGACCTCCCAGATAGCGGATTTGACGCCGCAGTCTTCGAGCGTTTCTTTGACCAGTTCGGCGTGCTCGTCAGTCGTGTTGACGTAGACGCTCGCGCCGGTATCAGTCGAGAAGTACGCCGGAATCCCCTCTTCGTTGCGAAGCTTTCGCACGGCATTGAAGACGCGCAGGGTCGCTGGCTGCCAGTAGACCCACCCAGCGGGACCAGTCATGGTCGTTGCCGCCAGCGAGAGCGAGTCGTGCTCGGCTAGCTCGAAGGTGCGCTCGAAGTCGGCCTCGCGCAGCGAATCGCGCATCTCGGCGATCTGTTCGTGCATGTGTGCAAGCCGCGCCTGGAACATGTGGCTGTCGGCGGCCTCCTCGTGGGCCTGCTCGGTCTCCTTGTAGGAGGGGACCAGTCCGATGACGACTTTGAGGTCGTCTTCGAGGCCCGTTTCGATCCGTTCCGACCGGCAGTCCTCGTCGTTGAGACCCGCGTAGAGGTGTGAGAACGCGCCCGTGACCGACCGCGCGGCCGAGGAGGAGCCCCGGCGTGCGATGGTCGAAATCTCCGGACGGGACCACTCTAGCTCAGCGGCCTCGGCAAGCGCCATCGCGGCCGCCGCAAAGCCGGACGAGGAGGAACCGAGCCCCACGTTGGTCGGGAAGGAGTTCTCGCTCTCCAGTCGGACCCCGTAGACCGCGTGCGGGGCCTCGGAGGTCTTGCGGACGTAGTCGACGACGTCGTCGACCCGCTCTTTCGCGCGGCCGTCCAGTTCCTCGCCGTCGACGATGTAGCGGTCTTCCTCGCGCTCGAAGTCGAACTCGACGGTCGTCTTCGTATGGCTCGGGGCGGTACAGACGCTAATGCTGTCGTGATACGGAAGCCGCAACTGCTCGTCTCGCATTCCGTGGTACTTCACCAGTCCCTGAATCGGGTGCGCCTTTGCGGTGGCTTTCATACCTTCATGGCGTCGGGATATGCGCATAAAGGTTCGGCTTGGACATCGGTCCGTGATAGGCCTACCTACTACCGGTGCTACTCACCCGACTTGCTCGTTGTACGATTCCAGTACGTTCCGGATTGCCACTGTTAGCTCCTCGAACCGGTCGATGGACATGTCGTCGGTCGTCACCCAGACGCCGTGTGGCTCGTGGACGACGCGGGAGAGATAGCCGTTCTCGAACATCCGGATCGTCGCCTCGTACTGCCCGAGTTCGGAGTCCTTGTACGCTTCCTGGGATCGAAACCCGCGTCGTTCGTGTTCTGCAAAGCTTTCCAGATCAGCCGTGCGGTCCAGATCCGATCGGAGATACAGTTGTTCGATATCGTCGTGGGTGTAGTAGGTGATGCTTCTGAGTTCGTCACCCACGACAGTTCGGCAGACCCCGAGCAGTTCGTCCCGTATCTCGAAACCGTTGTGATTGCTCACATAGCGGATTGGACGAGCGAGGATAATACTGTAGTTTCCCGGTACTTGCGCGAAGACTCGGCCGACGGACCGTGGATGCCGGACCGAACCGAACCGCTGAAACCCCTCCGCTCAAACTCGAAGCCATGGGAACGCCGCTCGAACCGCGCGAAGCGCAGGCCGAGGAAGTCGTCGACCGACTGCTCGAAGAGTACCCCGACAGCGCGATATCGCTTCGGTACTCGAACCGCCTCGAACTGCTGATCGCCGTCATTCTCTCGGCGCAGTGTACCGATGAGCGGGTCAACACGGAGACTGAACATCTCTTCGAGAAGTACGACGGGCCCGAGGAGTACGCGACCGTCGACGAGGAGGAACTCGCAGAAGACCTGAACTCGATCACCTACTACAACAGCAAGGCGGGCTACATCAAGAGCACCTGTCAGACCATCCTCGAAGAACACGACGGCGAGGTCCCCGACACGATGGACGAACTCACCGAACTGTCGGGGGTTGGACGCAAGACGGCCAATGTCGTCCTCCAGCACGCTCACGACGTCGTCGAGGGAATCGTCGTCGACACGCACGTCCAGCGGATCTCCCGACGGCTTGGACTGACCGAGCAAGAGCGACCCGAAGCGATCGAGTCGGATCTGATGGAGATCGTCCCGGAAGACGTCTGGCAACAGTACACCCACCTCCTGATCGATCACGGTCGTGCAGTCTGCACTGCGCGGAACCCCGACTGTGGGGATTGCGTGCTCGCCGACATCTGTCCTTCGGAAAAAGGCGACAACGACGTGGATCTCGCCAGCGGCGAGGCGTGGTGAGCGCCCGCCCTAGAACAGATAAATAAATCGCAGCAGGAACCGGAAGACGCCGATCAGGTAGGCGATGATCCAGCAACCGACGTAGCCGAAGACGCCGATCCGGAGCCGCCAGCGCCACGCGCTCATGTTCTCGTGGAGTTCGCTGATGTCGATGTCGCCGCTCGATTCGTGATAGAGATTGTGCTGGCGCTTGACCTGAAAGATCCGAACGATTCCGGTCAGTCCGACGAGCAACAGCGCGTACGCCTGCAGGCCGAAGAACATATGTACCGCCAGCAGCGGCGAGAACTGGTCGAACGCGTTCGGAATCATCCACGTGACCATCGGCACGGTCGTCAGCACCAGCCCTGCGGTGACGTACTTGAGGTGGTGGATCAGGACGTCCCACGTGACGACCTCTTCCTGAAGAATGATCCACGCCCCATAGAGATACAGCGGAAAACTGAGCGTCACCAGCAATGTGGCGACCGTCGCATAGACGTACTCCGACATCGGCTGATCTTAGGAAGAGTGACGTTTAAAACACGCGATAGCTCCCACGACGATGGCGGAAAACGTATGTCCCGGGCACCCGAATTTCAGGTAATGGCTGACTCATCGACGTCGCCCGAGGCCGACGACGAATCCGAGCGGTCCGATACCGGAGCGTCGGCGGACGCCGAGGAGGGTGTCGAGGAGACAGACGAGTCACGTGATGCCGACCGCCCGACTGACGGGGAGCAGGTCGGTGGCAACCCTCTGTCCGACGAGCGCTCCGACGACGAGGTATCCGACGAGGAACTACTCGAAGAGATCGAAGCCCAGTACGACTTCGACGACTTCGGCCCCTCCGACATGGAAGACATGTCGATCGACGAGTGGGAAGCGGCGTTCGATCCACAGTCATGGATCACCGGCGGCGAACTGATCGACCGGGTCGAACAGGAGTTGCTCACGCGGATCGCACAGCGCGAGGTGTTCGCCGTACTCGAACGCGTCGACGCCGGCGACGACGGGGAACTGCTGATCGCGTACTCCGACCAGGACTACGCGCTGATCTTCCCCGATGGAACGGTAGAAGGAACGGGGACAGTGCTGCGTGACGTCAAGCCGACGGTTGCGCTATGCTCGATGGAGGAGTACGACCCGCAGGAGCCCCCGGAGGGAGACTTTCTCCTCCCACGGCCCGACGAAGTACCGGAACGGAGCAGCGAGGTGGGGAACCTGATGATACAGGTGATCGCGGGCGCACAGATGCTCGCCGGGCTTGGATTGCTTGGGGTCTCGCTGTATCTCGCCATCTCGGGTGGTGGAGCGACCGGAACACCACTGATTACCGGCGTTGCGGGACTCGCGTTCATCGTCATCGCTGTGTTCCTATTTATCACCGTGGCCAACGCTCGCCTCTCCGATCGGTTCCGTTCTGAGGAGTACAAAGAACGACTGCGAAAGGTGGGACTCGAAGACGGCGAGCGACCGGACTTCCTGCCGATAGAGGAGCCAGAGAATCGACTGCACCCCGTTCGGAACCGGAATCGAAAGGAAGATTAAAGCCCGCTCTTTGGCGGATTCATCGGTGGGTTTAAGCGAACACAATCCTGACCTTATTCTGTATGAACAGGCGGGACTTTCTGAAGACGGCCAGCGGCGTTTCGGCCGGCGCGGCCGCTGTTAGCGCGGCGGGAACGCCTGCCGCCGCGGAGGGCCAGAGTGCGTACTCCGCCGTGTCTTCGCTCCAGGAGGACGGGGAGACCGAGAACGGCGACGAGGAGAACGGGACCGAAGAGAACGGCGGAGAAGCTAACGGTACCGCCGAGAACGGTGGTGAAGACGGGGCGACCGAGACACTGACGGTCGGGCCGGACGGCGAAACCGTCTTCGATCCGGACAGTCTAACGATCGAGCCGGGAACGACGGTCGAGTTCGTCTGGGACTCCGACACACACAACATGGTCGTCCAGAGTGGCCCAGACGAGTGGGAAGGCCACGAGCCGATCGAGGACGCCGGCTTCTCGTACGAGCATACTTTCGAAGAGGAAGGCACCTACGAGTACATCTGCGAACCCCACGTTGCCGCCGGTATGGAGGGCACCATCACCGTCACGTCAGATGGTGAGGCCGGTGGCGGCGGCACGGCGCAGACGGAACTCGATATCCACGATATCGGCGTGCCGGTCCAGAAGCACTTCCTCGGCGCGGCGACGTTCGCCGCGATGTTCGTGACCTTCGCGTTCACGTTCTACATGCTCAAGTACGGCGAATCGGCAAACACAAGCTACCCCAACAAGAAGAACTGATCAATGTCATCAACAGGAAGTTCGTACGGCGACATTCATCGATACGAGCAGCCGCGAGAGAGTACAGCGGCCGCAATCGCGATCATCCTCTTGACGCTCATCGAAATCGTCTTCGTCGGGATCTTCACCTACGGTCTCGTCGAGGGCTGGGCGCGCGGAGCGGTTCCCGACCCCGGTAACATGTTTCTTGGCACGATCCTGGCGCTGATCTTTATCGATCTTGCGTTCATTCTGGCGCTCTACCGCAAGGAGTTCCTGCCGGACGTCATGATCGTCAAGAAGCGACGGCGCAAGTGGGAGGATCTATACATTAGCGAAGAGGACGCCGACGGAGACGAACTGGGAGACGACGCTGTCGAACAGTTCAAGCGAGCAGTCTACCCATACTACAAGAAATAAATTATGCCAGATAGTGACAAATATCCGGTCGAATCGGATCGTCGCCGCTTTGTCAAGGGTGTTGTGGGGAGCGCCGCGCTCTCAGGAATCGGTGTCACCACCGCGGTGAGCCTCGATTCCATGACCTCCCAGACCGGTGAAGGCGGTGGAACGGTGTTATACAGAGGAAACGAACGAATCGGCGGTCCCGCGCCACGGGGCATGCCACAGATCCCGCTCGAAGTCGACGACGAGGGATACGTTCGCGGTATCTGGCCCGAGATCGAGGAGGGTGGCCCCAACGAGGCACCCGTCGCCGAACAGGAGATCGGTGGCGTCACCTACTCGACAGAGTGGTTCCAGTACTGTGGCTCGCAGACGAGTCCAGCCGTCGACCCTCGAGAAGACCGAGACAACTACTTCCGATACGTCGGGGCGAGCCAGTACGATTGGCAGAACGAGCAGGTCGAGGGCGGCGACCGGGTCCATATCGACGACTTCGAGGATTACGAGGATTTCAACACGCCTGTCGGAGAGGCGGGAATCGGGAAGGGTGCCCTGGTCAGTTGGCGCTCGCAAGGGCTTTCGCCGGGCGACCGACTGACGGTGTTGCTCATCCGCAGTACGCAGGTAGAGGAGGCAGCCCAAGACGACGACTGGGTCGAGGGCTCGACGGATCAGGGCTTCATTGCTAACCTCAATCAGTGTACCCACTACTGCTGTGTGCCCGGATTCCGGGTGCTCGGCGAGGCCCGCCAGTTCGGCGCGGAGAACAACATTTACTGCAACTGCCACCAGTCGGTGTACGACCCGTTCAGCATCACCGAACAGCAGTACACCGCACTGCCAAGAGAGGGTACATCGGTCATCCCGAGTGAATACAGAGAATGAGCTTACAGAAAAAAGACGACTTCGATCACGGCGAATGGCTCGACCAGAAAGAGCTCTCCCTGATCGAGAAGACGTACCTGTTCACCTTGATGTGGCTCGACAAGCGGCTCCGGATCGTCGATTACCTGGAACTGCTTGAGGACCAGTACTACAAGATGAACATGCAGATGCCGAAGAGCCACACGGAACAGTACAATCTGGACAACAAGTTCTGGTACTGGTATCCGTTATACTCGTTAGGATCACTGTCGATCATTGCCTACGTCGTACTGGCAATAACGGGTGCGCTCCTCGGCTTCTACTACGCGCCTGCAACCGCGGGCGAGGAAGCATCAGTCGCATTCAACCAGATGCTGTTCATCCTCGGTGAACTGAACTTCGGCTACATGCTGCGAAGCATTCACCGCTGGGCAGCACAGTTCATGGTTGCGGCCGTCTTCCTGCACATGCTGCGGGTCTACTTCACGGGCGCGTACAAGGAACCCCGCGAGGTCAACTGGATCATCGGCGTCGTGTTGATCCTGCTGCTGTTGCTCTTCGGCTTCAGCGGCTACCTCCTGCCGTGGAACCAGCTATCGCTGTGGGCCGGGCAGATTGGGGTCGAGATGGCGCAGTCAGTGCCGCTCGTCGGAGAGTGGGCCGCGTTGCTTGTCTTCGGCGGGTTCCAGATGGGCCAACCGACACTGATGCGGATGTACATCATGCACGTGTTCCTCTTGCCGTTCGTCGTGACGGCACTGATCGCACTGCACGTCGGCATCGTCTGGATGCAGGGAATCGCAGAACCACACTAAATCATGCCAGAAGACGAACAAGAAACACGAGCGGACGGAAGCGGAACAGGCATAGTTCCGCCGGACGACGAGACGCCTACGTGGCGCGACCGGAAGGAGCGCACGCAGGGACTCTCCCGGCTGACTTACGAGTACTTCGAGCGCGCACGGCGCGAGGACCAAGACCTTCGGCAGGAGTCTGACTACGTCGAGCGGGACGTGCTGGGCTTCCCGGCCTGGCCCCACGAGACGATCCGAAACCTCGCTATCACCAGTTTCTTCATCGGGATCATCATCTTCCTGGCGGCGACGATGCCGCCACACCTCGGTGATCCGGCTGATCCGAGTAGTACGCCTGCGGTCATCCTTCCCGACTGGTATCTATACTGGTCGTTCGGACTGCTCCAGACCGACTCGCTCAACCCCGAACTGGCAATCCTCGGTGGCCAGAGTTTGATGGAGGGCCCCACGTTCGGCGTCCTCGTTCACGCGCCAGTTATCGGACTGATCTTCCTCGTCCCGTTCCTGAACAAGGGGAGTGCCCGACGACCCGTCGAGGAGCCGTTCTGGGCCGCGCTCGGCGTGACCGGCGTTATGTACTCGTTCACGTGGAGTATGCTCGCTATTGACAACATCATCTCGGCGCGCCTGCCGATCCTCACAGCCCAGTTGCTGTTCGATCTGGTGTTCATCGTCCCGGTAGTTGCAGGGGTGATCACGTACTCCGTGTTGAAGGCGATGCAAGAGGGGTACATGTACAATCTCAACCGCCGGTACTACCGGCTCCGACCGCCAAGATAACCCTTTTCTCGCTTCGGCCATCCCTTTAGGTATGGCCGACTCGAACGCGCCCGACGAGCGAACGTCCGTCCAGCGTGACGTCACCGTACCGATGGAGATCTACAAGATAGTGACGGTGTTCTCGATGCTGCTCGCTATCGGGCTCGTCGTCGGTGGCTTTCTCGTTCTCGACAGTGCGACCGATCAGGCAACCGCGGATGTCGAAGATGTCGACGCCATCACAGCCCTGCTCGGCGTCGGATTAATCGCCTTCGGTGGTGTCGTCTACGTATTCTCGACCCGATTCAGCCCCGAAGAGATGGGAAACGCTAAAGACGACGCCAGCCAAGATTCAGGTAATGGCTGACGAGTTCATGAAAGGACTGGCGGCGTTCGGGGGGGCGTCCCTACTGTGGCTGGTCCTCGCTGGCTGGTATCGGACTTCGAGCTTCGAGGGACCGCAGTTCACCGAGGCTGCGCCCTCCGATCCGGGGACGTTCGACGCGATAGCTATCATGGTCATGGACGGGATGTTCTGGTTCATGATCCTCGCTCCGATCACGTTCTGGGTCCTCATCCCGGCGTACAAAGAGCTAACCGCCGCGTACCGAGAGCGGAACTCGAACTGATCTCGCGGCCCGTCTTTCTCTCCGAGTGTTCTTTCTGATTGCAAGCGTTAGCGACCGGTCTCGACGCCGAGCGGGGGTACAGCGTCGACCGGAACGCTCGTCGAGGCTGAACTCGCGGTCCTGATCGACGTTAGCAACGCAGTCTTCACAGCGCGAACAGGGTCGGTGCGCTGTAATAGGGGACGCGCTGCTCGGTAGGGTTGTCTAAAAACGGATCCGACAGGGCGCTATACGATGCTGTTCCAGATCGGCTCGACGATGAAAAAGATGCTCTGATACGCGGCGTAGAGCAAGACGAGTCCCCAGGCGGCGACTGCGCCTTTCGGGAGGTTCAGCGAAGTCTCGCGTCGGGCCTCGGCGATTCGGGCCTCGAACTCGAAGAAGTCGGTGAAGAACATTCCGAGCACCAACACTGTAAAGACGACGCCCGCGTGAAGGCTTACAGTCATGTAGTAGAACGCTCCGAGCAGCACGAGCACGTTCGTGGCCGTATGTGCCGTATGCCGGGTAATCGACTCCACGTCGCCCTCCTCGTACTGCGATCTGTACTGGCGCTGTGCGACGAGCCGCGTCAGCCCGTTGATCAGCACCAGTACGAGGAGTATCTCCTCTATGTACGGTAACAGCAGATCAACCGGGCCGAGCATCGAATTCGGGTCCATATCTCACACACAGTGGTTAACCCATTAGAGTTTTTCCAATCTTCTCCCCCTGATCGACCCGTCATGATGGGTGATACCCGTCATTCCGTCCAGCAAGGGTCGCTTTCGGGAACGACTACGAGCCGTAGCGGTGCAACAGGTGTGAGTGTGATGTCGCTCGCCGGTTCGACGACGCTGTGTCGTTCGTCGTCGACGAGCAGTTCGACCGGGCCTTCGTCACGCTCGACGCGCAACTGAACTGTTTCGTGCGCCCCGAGCACCCAGCTATCACGATCAGTTGCGAACTGCGCGACCGGAACTGCGACGACGCCGGTACCGGGCGCGAGCATCGGTCCCCCAGCAGCGGCGGCGTAGCCGTGAGAGCCAAGCGGCGTCGCGACGACGAGTCCGTCGGCGCGGAACCGTGCCACGTCGCAGCCAGCGCTCCGGATGCTGTACTCGGATATGCGGGCCGGATCCTCCGTCACGAGCATGGTGTCCGAGATGGCGAGACCGACGCTTTCCTCGCCAACTGATACCGCGTATCGACAGCGCTCGACCCGGTCGAACCGACCCGAAACGAGCCGACCGAGCGCTTCGTCGAACGCGTCTTCGGGAACCGAGCGCGTGCCCGCCCCCGACACGACCGGCATGATCGGGACAGTGGTACCGGTGTGGCCTGCCGAAAGCAACGCGGCTTCACCCCGTGCGACGATTGCGTCCGGTTCGGTGTCGAGGACTGCAGTAGCGGTGCCGACCACCGGTGAGCCTCCCGACTCCTCGACGCTCTCGACGAGGTGCTCGACAGTCTGCTCGCTCTCTCCGGAGTCGATTATCCCGATCACAGTCTCTTCGGTTCCCTGACCGCACTCCATAGCGGAACTTCGGGACGTGACACAAAAGGCTACGCGATTCTCGCTCGACGCCGTAACTGAAGCTTTTTACATCGGGGTTGCAACCGGTGGTGTATGCGGGAGACGCTCGCCGAGTGGCAGCCGGTGGTAGACGAAGCGATCGAGGAGGTGATACCGCGGGAGTTAGATGACGCCTACCTGACGGAGTTCTTCGGTCCGGCGACGTATGAGTACGACGCGGAAACGCTCCAGCGTGCGCTGTCGGATCCCGTCTGGGAACTGCTCGATCGTGGGGGAAAACGCTGGCGAGCGGTCGTCTTTCTGTTGCTCGTCAGAGGCTTCGGTGAGGATCACGAACCCTATCTGCCCTACGCGACGATCCCCGAAATCCTCCACACCGGGACGATCATCGTCGACGACGTCGAGGACGGGGCAGCGATGCGCCGCGGCGACCCGGCCCTCCATCACATCTACGGCGAGGACGTGGCGATCAACGCCGGAAACGCGCTGTACTTCCTGCCACTGAAGATCATCACGCAGAACCCGGCCGATCTCGACGATGGGACGCGCCTCGCGCTCTACGAGATGCTGACGGACGAACTCAGCAGGACGCATCTGGGCCAGGGTACGGACATCTGCTGGCACAACGACGGGAGCGTCCAGGTGGACCGCGAGCAGTATCTCGAGATGTGTGCGTGCAAGACTGGCTGTCTGGGACGGATCGTCGCGAGACTGGCCGCAATCGTCACTGGTCAGTCGGAGGAACGCGAAGGGGCCGTCGCGGGGTACGCCGAGTTGATGTCCGTGGCCTTCCAGATCGGTGACGACATTCTGGATATCGAGAACTCGCTGGGCGAAGCGGGTGCCTTTGGCAAGGAGTTCGGCAACGACATCCGGGAAGGAAAGAAGACCTTACTCGTGATCCACGCCATGGAGACGGCCTCCGACGGCCGTGCTCGCCGCCTCCGGACGATCCTGCAGGACGACGAAAACACCGACGAGGAGATACTCGAAGCGATCGATATCTTGCAAGAGACCGAAAGTATCGAGTTCGCACGCGAGCGAGCGCTGTCGCTCGCCGCCGAAGCGCGGAGCCATCTCGACGACGCCGACCTGGCGGAACCGGAAGCGTCGATGCTGAAGGAGTTTACCAGGTTTGTCGTCGAGCGCGAGGAGTGATCGACAGTCGCGAACCAAAGTATTCAGTACGCCCCAATCCTAAGTGGTGGGTATGACAGAGACGGACGGACGTAGCGACCTGTCCCGGCGCTCGTTTATCTGGGCAACTTCCGGGTCGGCTGCTGCCGCTGCTGGCGGAGCAAGCACCGTCAGTGCACAAGAAGAGAACGGCACCGAGAACGGCGGCGAAGACGGGTCAACGGAGACGCTGACGGTCGGGCCGGGCGGGGAAAACGTCTTCGAGCCGGCCAGTCTGGCGATCGAGCCGGGAACCACGGTCGAGTTCGTCTGGGACTCCGACACACACAACATGGTCGTCGAGAACGGTCCCAGCGAGTGGGGGGGCCACGAGTCGATCGAGAGCGCCGGCTTCTCGTACGAGCATACTTTCGAAGAGGAAGGCACCTACGAGTACATCTGCGAACCCCACGTCGCCGCCGGTATGGAGGGGACTCTCTCCGTCGAGGAAGGTGCTAGTTCGGGTGGCGGTGGCGGGGCGTCCGCAACGCCGACGATTCCGGATAGCGCGATGAGTCTTGCGGTGGGAACGATGGGTGCGATGGTCTCGACCATCGCGCTGGCGTACTTCTTCATCAAGTACGGCGGCTACGACGAAGAGTTAGAGTAAGTAGAGGCTCCGTCGGCAACGGGTCGGCGTTTCTGCGCGCTCAGACTGATGTCGGCCGCTCGTGGACGGTCAACTCGACCGCTCGGGATTCACCCTCCAGATCCTCCACGATCCGTCCGACGATGCGTTCGGCCTCCTTGACGATAAGCGGCTTTACTTTGTCCATCACCCACCCGAACGAGACGAATCGCGGGAGATCGAGCGCGCCCGATCTGGCAGTGTCCGTATCGAACTGGACGACGAAGTGAACTCGGCAGGCGTGCTCTTGCCCGTCCCGTTCTGATTCGTCGAGCGGGTCGACCCGCCAGAACCCGTGTGCGTCGATATCTTTGATGACTTCCCAGTCGATTCGGTCGGGTGGATCCGTATCCGTCACTTCGGAGTGGGCGGTGTACGTGAGTTTCCACCAGGCGAACTGGAGCGCGTATCTCGTTCCTTCCTTTCCTTCGCCTCGCGTTTGAACCTCCTCGAGATACTCGGAGTAGTTCGCGTACCGGGGGAAATCTTCGAGAAACTCGTAGATCTCTTCGGCCGGCAGATAGACGACGGTGCTTACCTCTACTGTATCCACGTTCGTTTCTACGGTGGATATGACGTAAGTGTTGCGCGCGCTGGTAGCCGCCCGTTGTCTCCGCCCTGTCAGTGGGATTCTATCAGCATAGATCGTTGCCGAAACTATTACGCACCTGGGAAACGCAGTACCAGCGTGATGGCTGAACCCCATGGCTGTGTGCTCGTCGTGGACGACGACCCGAGAGTGGCGCGCGTCTACGCCGAGCAACTGCGCAATGCACACACTGTCAGGGTAGCGTATAGCGGCACCGAGGCGCTCGATAGCCTCGACGAGGACGTCGACGTCGTCCTGCTGGACAGGCGGATGCCGGGATTGACGGGCGATCAGGTGCTCGAACGGATCCGTGACCAGGGGCTGAACTGTCAGGTCGCGATGGTCACCGCGGTCGAACCGGACTTCGAGATTATCGATATGGAGTTCGACGAGTACCTGTTCAAGCCAGTGACCGGCGAGGAGTTGCTCGAAACTGTCGAGCATCTGTTCTACCGCTCCGACGTCGACAGTTCGCTTCAGGAGTTTTTCAGCATCGCGTCGAAACGCGCGGCGCTCGAGGCCGAAAAATCCGCGACGGAACTGGAACACAGCGAGGAGTTCGCCACACTGACGACGCGGTTCGAGGCGCTCAAAGAGGAGATGAGCGACTCGCTCGCAGAACTCGACGACGTGGAGGCGTTCGATCTGGCCCTCTCGGAGTGGGACTGACCCGCTTGTCCCGTGGTCGGCCCGTACTTCCCTCTTCCTGCGACAGAACTTAGAGCGACTAGCGTGAACTCCGGAACGAATGCTGGAAGACGTCAACGTCGCGCTAGGGGTGACGGGAAGCATCGCCGCAGTCAAAACTGTCGAACTGGCCCACGAGCTACGCCGACAGGGTGCCTCTGTGCGAGGCGTAATGTCCTCCAGCGCACAGGGGATTCTCCATCCATGGGCTGTCGAGTTCGCCACGGATAGACCGGTCGTTACGGAGATCACCGGCGATGTCGAGCACGTGGAACTCTGCGGCCGTGAGGGCTGGGCAGACGTGTTCCTGATCGCGCCAGCGACGGCCAACACCGTCGGCAAGATCGCTGGTGCCATCGACGACACCCCGGTGACGACGTGTGCAACGACGGCGCTCGGAGCCGGTGTCCCGGTCGTCATCGCCCCAGCAATGCACGAGCCGATGTACGATCATCCCGGCGTTTTAGACGCTATCGAGCGCGTCGAGCAATGGGGCGTCGAGTTCGTCGACCCGCGCGTCGAAGAGAGGAAAGCGAAAATCGCCAGCGAGGAGGCTATCGTTCTCGATGTCGCCCGAAGCGTCGACGACCAACCGCTGGCGGGCGACCACGTCGTGGTCACCAGCGGTGCCACGGCCGAGCCGATCGATCCAGTTCGAGTGTTGACGAACCGATCGTCCGGCCGGACCGGCCGCAGTGTTGCCCGGGCGTGCTACGTCCTCGGAGCCGAGGTCACGCTCGTTCACGGTGTGGTTGGCCCGCATCCACCCTCCAGCACGCCGGACGATCCGACGTTCGGCGCTGGCTCTCCGGTCCCTTACGCGGAGTACGTCCCCGTCGAGACTGCACAGGAGATGCTCGACGCGACTGAAGCGGCTGTCGAGGACGCCGACGCCCTCGTCGCGGCGGCGGCGGTCGGCGACTACACGCCGGAGCCACAGGACCGGAAACTCCGCTCTGGGCAGGAACTCGCGCTAGATCTCGATCCGACGCCGAAGCTGATCGATGCGGTCAGGGACCGTCGACCGGAGCTACCGATTGTCGGGTTCAAAGCCGAAACGAGCGACTCCGACGAGGCGATGATCGAGGCGGCCCGCGACATCTTGGAGCGTGTCGACCTCTCGTTCGTCGTGGCGAACGACGCCGATGTGATGGGGGCTGATCGAACCCGCGTCCTGCTCGTCGACGCGGACCGCGAAGACCCGATAGAGGGGACAAAGTCGGCAGTCGCCGCGGTGGTCGCGGATGAACTCGCGGAACTACTGGTCCAGTGAGCGCGTGGTACCTGGTCGGGACTCTCGTTCCCGGGCAGACAGAACTGATCTTCGTCGTTTCTATCGGTCGCTAGCCCACTCGTTTCGGGAGTTGCAGAACGGCAGGTTCGAATAGCGTAATCGTTTTGAGTGGCTCTTTGCTGTATTCGAGTAAGTACAATGAGTGCTCATGCAGGATCCGACTGGATGGGGTGGTTCGATGGCGGATAGCCGCGTCCTGGTCCCCCTATCGGACTCGTCGACGGTCCGGGCGACTGTCGCCCACGCCGTCGAGCGCGTTCTCGCCGAGTCGACGGTGGCTGATCCGGGAACCGTTCGATTCGTCTACGTGCATCCCGAGGAAGCGGCTGTTTCCGCTTACGACGGGGATGTGGGCGACGAGGAGGGTGTGAGCCGGGCCGAGGCGCTGTTGAACCGTGCGGAAGTCTGGGTGGAGGAGGATGCGGGCGAGGAAATCGACGCTGTCAGCGTCGAGACGGCGCAGGTGGGCGACGACGAGTACCTGTTTAGCCCGGGAGACGTCGCGCAGGTGATCGCCAGGGACGCGGTCAGTACCGACATCGATCGGGTTATCCTCGACCCCGAATACACACCGGGAGTCGGTGGACCGTTCCTCCGGCCGTTCACCTCGGAACTCGAGACGATGCTGGCGATTCCGGTCGAAGAAGCGCCGGTCACGCGGTCGACCATCCGCGGACCGCTGATCGATCGGTTTACGCCTACCCGTGCGGGCGTCTTGTTCGGACTGTCTTTTCTGTTCTATCAGGTACTGGGGGGGAGCATCTACTGGTTCGATATCGTCACTGGTGCGATGAGCGCGACCGTCGTCACGGTTGCGCTGTCACGCGTGTCGCTGACACGAACCCCCGATCTGCAGTCGCCGGTCCGCCTGCTTCGTGCGGTTATCTTCGTGCCCTATCTGCTGGCCGAAATCGTCAAGTCGAATCTCCTCGTCGCAGCCGTGATTCTTCACCCACGGCTACCGATCGATCCGCGATTGACGCGCATTAGACCGGCCGTCCACGGCTCGATGCCGGTCACCACGCTCGCGAACAGTATCACACTGACCCCCGGAACGCTGACGGTTCGTGTCCACGGTCGGACCATGATCGTCCATACCCTCGTCGAGGACGCCCGCGAAGGACTGTTCGACGGCGGCCTCGAACGAGCGGTCCGGTTCCTGTTCTACGGGCGACGGGCGATGCGGATCGAGAGCCTCCGGGACCGCGGGGAGACGGAGATACTGCAGTCACCCGAATCTGAACCGGAGACGGCGATGACGGACGGCGGAGAACCGGACGACCCTGACTCCCCTGACGAACCGGCCGCTGATGCGGCCGACGAGGGTGGTGATTCTTCATGAGTACCATCACTGGTGTCTCGATTCCCGACATTGCTCTGGCGGCCGCGGCCCTGTTTCTCGTACTCGCGGTGGCGATGTTCTACCGGGCCGTCCGTGGCCCGACGACGCAGGACCGCGTGCTCGCAGTTAACGTCCTGGGAACGAACACGGTTGTCGTCCTCGCGTTGCTCTCCGTCGGACTGGACGAACCGTCGCTGCTCGACGTCGCACTGATCTATGCGCTGTTGAACTTCCTGATGGCGCTTGCCATCTCGAAGTTCACCGTCGAACGAGGTGGTGTGCTGTGATCGGAACCGCCCACACGGCGGGCGTTGTCGTGTTCTTCGCGCTGGGGCTGTTCTTTACGTTCGTCTCCACGCTGGGCGTGCTCCGGCTTCCAGACGTGTTTTCGCGAGCACATACTGCCTCACAGGCGGATACGCTCGGCGCTGGCTTCGCGCTTGCTGGCGTTGCACTGGCACTTGGCTGGGAGCCAACGGGGGTAAAGACCGTCCTCCTGCTCGTGTTCATTTTCATCACGAACCCGACCGCGGCACACGCCATCACGCGCGCCGCCGACGAGAAGGGAATCGAACCCTGGACCGTCGACGACGAGCAGACCGACGTGGACCTCTATCAGGCATCGAAGGCGTCCGTCGTCGCCGACGGCGGTTCGTCGGCCGACGATGACGACGCTTCCGAGGGGGGTGAGGAGAAATGATCTCCGCCGTCGAAGCCGTCCTGATCGCGTTCATACTCACCACTGCTGTCGCAACGGCGCTGCTGCGTGACGTCGTCGCGGTCATCGTCGTGTTCGCCGCCTACAGTCTGGGCATGGCGATATTCTACGCGCTCTTGCTCGCTCCGGATGTCGCGATGACCGAGGCGGCCATCGGCGCGGGCGTGACGACGCTCCTCCTGTTGTTGACGGTCGCGCGGACAGTGCGAACGGGACAGGGAGAACTGTTCGAGCGGGTCAACGTCCCCGCACTGCTGATCGTCGGTGGCTTCGTCGCCGTCGTCGGTTCTACCGTCGTCTCGTTGCCCGCAGTCGGCGATCCGGAGGCAATCGTCTGGTCGAACCCCGAGATCACCCAGTACTATCTGGAACAGGCCTACGCCGACACTGGCGTCGAAAACGCCGTGACGGCCGTCCTTGCAGGCTATCGTGGGTTCGACACGTTCGGCGAGGCGGTCGTCGTCTTCGCGGCAGGCGTCGCCGTTCTCGTCGTCTTCGGTACGGAGGTGTTCACCGGTGAGTAATTCACAGTCGCCGGACGACGGCGTCGATCAGCCACGACAGTCGGTGTACGTCGAGAGCGAAATCATCATGACGACGGTCCGTGTCGTCGCGCCCTTTGCGTTCACGTACGGACTGTTCCTGACCTTCCACGGTGGGGGGTCGCCGGGCGGCGGCTTCCAGGGGGGTGCGATCATCGGGTCGACCATCCTGATGATCGCCTTCGGGTTCGGTATCGAACCGACCCGTGACTGGATCGAGAACCGCTCGGTCACGCTGTTGGCCAGCGGCGGCGTCCTCGCATTCGCCACTCTCGGGCTTCTCCCGATAGTGCTGGGTGGCCGATTCCTCCAGCACGACCTGTTCAAGACGGAACTCGGGATCCCACACGGGACGAAGTACGCCCTCGAAGCGGTCGAGATAGTCGGCGTCGCACCGATCGTTGCTGGCGTCGTGGTCGGCCTCTTCTTCGCCATCGCGGCGGGGATGCTCGGCGACACGGCCCCGGTCTCTCAGGGAGGTGAAGCCGAATGAACGTCATCGTCGACCTGCTGACGACCCAGTACACCTATGCGCTGTTCGCGCTGCTCATGGGGATCGGCCTCTATATGATGGTCGCCAGCGATAACCTCGTGAAGAAAGTGATTGGTCTGAACGTCTTCCAGACCGCGCTGTTCCTGTTTTTCGTGAGCAGCGCCTACGTCGTCGGCGGCAGTGCGCCGATCGTTCCGTCCGGCGCGAGCGGGCGCTTCGTCAGTCCGCTCCCGCAGGTGATCGTCCTGACCGCTATCGTCGTCGGCATCGCGTTGACCGCGGTTGCGCTCTCGCTGATCGTTCGGATCTACGGGGAGTACGGGACGCTCCGCGAGGATGCGCTCCGCGAGGTGCGTGCCGATGAGTGACGCGACGCTGGCCCCTATCGGGCTGATCGTCGTGCCGATCATCGCCGCTGCCCTCTCGCTGGCCGCTGGGCTCGTCCGGGCCCGCTCCGGCTGGATGGTTGCTCTAGCCGCACTGCTGGTCGAGGCGGTGCTGATGATCTGGCTGGTCGATTCGGTCTATCGGGGCTCCGGTCGACTCGTTCACGAGTTGGGCGCGTACGGCCGACCCGGACCGGACGGGTTCGCCGTGGGCATCGAACTGGTCGCGGACGAACTCTCGGTGCTGGTAGTCGTGCTGATCTCGGTCGTCTCGCTGGGCGTGCTCGCAATCTCGCGGCGGGGCGGTCCGCGCGGGAACGCGTTTTACTCGGCCTATCTCCTGCTGGCGGGCGGCCTCATGGGCGTCTCGCTGACGGGAGACCTGTTCAACATGTTCGTGTTCCTCGAAATCGTCGGGCTGGCGACGTACACGCTCGTCGCCGCCGACCGTAGTGCCGAGTCCGCGGTTGCCGCGCTGAAGTACCTGCTCATCGGGACGACCGGTGCCTCGCTGTTCCTGGTTGGCGTGGGCTACCTGTTCCTGGCGACCGGGACGCTGAACATGGCCGACCTCGCCGCGATGCTGGCGGGCGAGCCATCGTTCGTCGAGGGGGCGCTGTACGGCGACACGCTGGTCATTGCCGGTTTCGGCTTCATCACCGCCGGTCTGCTGGTCAAGTCGGCAATCTTCCCGCTCCACACCTGGCAGCCGGATGCCTACTCCGCGGCGGCAGACAGCGTCACCGTCTACATCTCCGCGCTTGCATCGACCGTCGCCGCGTACGCGTTCGCGCGGGTCATGTTAACCGTGTTCACTCCGGCCTTCTTCGAGGTCAACACGATTGCGGCGACGGCCATCGTCACGCTGGCGTCGATCAGCATCGTCGCAGGGAGCGCCCTCGCGGTGATGCAACGGCGCGTCAAACGGATGCTCGCGTACTCGTCGGTCTCGCAGTTCGGTCTCATTATCGCGGCAATCGGCATCGCCGTCCATCCGGCCGCCGTCGATGCCGGGATTCCCTTTGCCGGTATCGAGCGGACGGCGGCCGAGTTCGCGGTCATCGGAACGGCCATCCATCTCGTCGGTCATGGCCTGATCAAGGGCGGCCTGTTCGCGGCAGTCGGGACGATCGCCCGAACCGAGGGGGCACGCACTGTCGCCGAATACGCCGAACTGGGTCGCCGAGCGCCGGTGCGGTCGGGCGCGATGGCCGTCCTCGCGCTCGCGCTGGTCGGCGTCCCGCCGACGGTCGGCTTCCTCGGGAAGTGGTACATTGCACTCGGGGCGGTCGGGGCGGGCCTCTGGCCGCTGGCTGTAGTCATCTTCGCCAGCACCGTGCTCACGCTGGCCTACGTCGCCCGACTGCTGGAACGGCTTTACTTCACTCCGCGGTCGGTGGCAGTTCCCGAGCGCGTTGCTGCCGACGGTGGTACGGCCGCCACCGTCGAACCGATCAGTCCGACGGCCGGTGCAGTCGTCGTACTCGTACTCGCCGCCATCGGTGCCGTTGCACTCGGTTTCGTCGGTGCGGAAGTGACAGAGGCTCTCGATCCGTTCATCGCTGAGGTGTTCAACTCGTGACAGAAGCTATCTACTCGCTCCGGCCGTTACTTGCCGTACTCGTCTCGGCCATCGCGATTCCGTTGATCGTTGCGTCGTATCGTCGGCCGAACGTCCGCGAGGGCTGGTCCGTCGCCGCGGCCCTCGCCAAATTCGGCATAATCGCGAGTATGCTGCCTGCCGTCCTCGCCGGCGAGGAGTTCCGCTGGTCGTTCGGGGCCTACGTCCCCGGTATCGAGTTCGCACTCCGGGCCGATGCGCTGGGCATGCTGTTTGCGCTCCTGGCGAGTTTCCTCTGGGTGTTCACGGCCTTCTACGCCGCGGGCTACATGCGTGGGCTGGACGAACACTCCCAGACGCGCTTTTTCGCGGCGTTCGCCGGGAGCCTCTCGGCCGCGGTCGGAATCGCCTTCGCCGAGAACCTGCTGACCATCTTCGTCTTCTACGAACTGCTGTCGGTCGCGACCTACCCGCTGGTCGCGCACAACGAGGACGAGGAGGCGCGCATCGCCGGTCGGAAGTATCTCGCATACACCTTCTTCGGCGGCGGCGTCCTCGTGCTCGGCGGGACGGTGCTCGTCTTCGCGCTTGTGGGGACGACTACCTTCGGCGATACCGCGGCAGGGCTGGCGACGGCCGATCCGACGCTTGCCCGTGCAGCGTTCGCAATGCTGGCGGCCGGGTTCGGCGTCAAGGCCGCGCTGATGCCGGCGCACTCGTGGCTACCGGACGCGATGGTCGCTCCGACGCCCGTCTCCGGACTCCTCCACGCCGTCGCAGTCGTCAAAAGCGGCGTCTTCGGTATCGCCCGCGTCGTGCTGGACGTGTTCGGGCCGGAACTGGTCACGGACCTCGGCGTCGGCGTCCTGCTGGCGGCGCTGGCCGCGTTCACGCTCACTGTTGCGAGCATCATCGCACTCCGCCAGGACCGACTCAAGGCCAGACTGGCGTACTCGACGATCAGCCAGTTGTCCTACATCATTCTGGGGCTGGGCGTGCTCGGACCGACGGCGATCAAGGGGGCCCTCTTGCATATCCCCGCGCACGCGTTCATGAAACTCACCCTGTTTTTCTGTGCGGGGATCATCCACGTCGAGACCCATACCGACTACATCAGCGAGATGGACGGCATCGGTAAACGGATGCCGCTGACGATGACTGCCTTCGCCGTCGCCGCCGCGGGGATGGCAGGGATCCCGCTGATCGCTGGCTTCGTCAGCAAGTGGTTCCTCCTGATCGGCTCTGTCCAGACCGGACAGGCCGTCTTCGCCGTCGTTCTGCTGGTGTCGGGGGTTCTCAATATCGCGTACTTCTGGCCCATCGTCTACGGCGCCTTTTTCGAGTCCGCGGATACGGCCGACGAGAAACCGCTCGTTGGGGGGCCATTCGGGGGACGTACTCCCGTCCCTGACGGTGGTACCCAGTCCGGAGAATCACCCGTTGACCACTCCGCGGAGACGAACTACGCGGTCGACCGCAACCCGAGCGATCACCACTCTGAAGACCCTCACGAGGAGCACGACGCTCACCACGGCGGTCCCGGACCGGACGGCTGGCAGAGGGCTGGCTGGACCGGTGCCGAGGGCTCCTGGCTGATGCTCGGGCCGATCCTGGCGATTGCTGCGGGCTCGGTTGTCCTCGGCATCGTTCCCTACGAGGCGGTGTTCCTCGAACTGATCGAGCTGATCGTTGCGGGGGTGAGCGCCTGATGGTGCTCGACCTGCTCCACCCGGCGGCGATCGTCCTGTTCGCGGCCGCGCTTGCGGCGGTCCTGCCGCGGCGACCCGCCCACGCGATTGGTGTTGTGGCGACTGCCACCGCGGCCGTGCTCGCCTGGGTCGCTCCCGCCGGGATGCACTGGCAGGTGACGCTGTTCGGGACGTTCGACGCCATCCTGTACAACGTCGACGTGTTCTCGCGGCTGATGGGGCTGATCTTCGGCTTCATCGGTGCGATAGGCGTCACGTACTCCTACGCGAGCGATGCGGACAGCAGACAGACGGCTTTCGCGCTCTTCTACGTCGGGACGAGCATCGGAACCGTCTTCGCGGGCGACTGGCTCACGCTGATCCTGTTCTGGGAGCTGATGGCCGTCGCCAGCACGCTGCTCGTGTGGTACTACGGCGGCGCTGCGGTCCGGGCTGGCTTCCGGTACGCGCTCCTTCACGGGATCGGTGGAAGTCTACTGCTGGCTGCCGTGGTCTGGCACTACGCGGAAGTCGGTGCCGTGGCCTTCGGGGCCAGTTCGGGCATGACCGCCGGGATTCCGTCCGTCCTCGCGGCAGTCGGGATCGGCGTCAACGTCGGCTTCGTCGGGCTTCACGCCTGGCTACCGGATACGTATCCGCGCCCGCACATCGCCGCGAGCGTCTTCCTCTGTGTCTACACGACCAAGACCGGCGTCTACGGGATGTTCCGGGCGTTCCCGGAGGGCCACCTCTGGATCGCGTATATGGGTGGCGCGATGGCCGTCTTTGGTGCGTTTACGGCTTTGCTCCAGTCGGACATGCGACGGCTTCTCTCCTATCACATCCAGTCGCAGGTCGGTTACATGATCGCTGGCGTCGGCCTCGGCGGTGCGGCGATCGGTTACGGCGGCGCGGACGCGTACTACGCCGAGCTCGCGACGGCCGGCGCGTTCGGCCACGTGTTCAACCACATCCTCTACAAGGGGCTCCTGTTCATGACGGTCGGCGTCGTCATCTACCGGACCGGCGAGGAAAGCCTCAAGAAGATCGGCGGACTCGGTACCCGGATGCCGATTACCGCGATTGCCTTCGGGATCGCGGCCCTTTCGATTGCCGGATTCCCGGGGTTCAACGGGTTCGTCTCGAAGGGGATGATCATCGCCGCAGCCGACAAAAAGCACCTCGAAGCGCTCTGGTACCTGCTCCTTCTCGGGGGCGTTGGGACCTTCCTCTCGTTCATCAAACTCGGGTACCACGCCTTCCTGCACGGCGACTATGCCGGCGAAGTGCGTGACGCCAACCGCGGCCAGAGCGTCGCGATGCTCTCCGTGGCCGGCCTCTGTGTGCTCTTTGGCCTTCAGCCGGAACTCCTCTTCCAGATCCTGCCGTTCCAGGGCCAATACGAGTACACCACGTTCACCATCCCCCACGTCGCGGAGGGGGTGGGGCTGGCGGCGGCCGGTCTGGTCGGCTTTGCGATCCTGAAAGGGCCGCTCCACCGCGTGGGTCGCGTGCCGGATATCGACGCCGTCTACAACCGCGGCTTCTTCTACGTCGGTCGCCTGCTGGTCGTTACCGTCACCGAACTCTACGCCGCCGTCGACCGGGTCGCGGTTCGACTCGTGCGTGCCTGTTACTGGATCGGTGCGAACCCGACGCTCGTCGTGCTCCGTGCAAGTAAGCGCCTTCCCGAGTCGCTACGACCGACGTTCGACCAGGACTATCGGTCGGCCGACGGGGGCGCACCGTCGCGGCTGTATCTCCGCGCGGGCATTGGCACCTCTGTCCTGATACTGGTCGCAGTACTGACGCTCCTCATGCTCCTCGTACTGTAAGCTCCCGACCGTAGCCGTTAACGTTCTCCCGTCCGTTTTCTCGGTAGATGTCACGCGCCGACCCGCCGCCGGTCGAGGAGACGTGGGAACCGCCGAGGAGAGCGACGTTACTACTCGTCATCGGTATCATTGTCGTCGGTTCACTGCTCGGCTTCGCGGCGTTTTATCTCGTCGGGAACGCCGAGCAGGCTCCCGATACGACCTTCGAAATCGAGCAGTACGGCGAGGACGGCCAGTACGTCCGGATCGGGAACCTCTCCGGCGAACCGATAGAGGATCCCGGAACTATCGTGGTCTTCGTCGACGGCGAGCGAGTGGAGAACAACACCGGTCACGACTGGGCCAATAGCGAGGACGGCCTCGACGAGGATAGCGCCCTGTACGTCGCGCGCAACGCTGACGGAGATACCGTTATCGCCGATCAGCCGGATCACGAGTCCTTCGACCGCGGTGTCGTCGCCGGGGACGGAATCGAGGTGCTCTGGGCGAGTACCTCCTCGGACAGTACGGCCGCGCTTGCCACGCACGAGGTCGAGTTCGTCGACGAATGACGACTCGGTAACGCCGTGTCGAACGCTACCACGTGTATCAAACGATTTAAACGGCGTTCGACCATAGTCAAAGTGTGAGTGAAGAATCTGGGCGTCGAGACCTTCGAATGCCCGACGATACCGAGGTATTTGCAGTCGTCACCGAGCATCTCGGTGGCAACCACGTACGCCTCCGCTGCGCGGATGGCGAAGAGCGACTGGGTCGGATCCCAGGACGCATGAAATACCGAACGTGGATCAACGAGGACGATGTCGTACTGGCCGAGCCGTGGGACTGGCAGGACGAGAAAGCCAACATCGAGTGGCGTTACGACGACCAGGCCGCGGACCAGCTCCGCGCCGAAGGCCACATTTAGTGACGCCGGTCGCGTCTAACTGACACCTTTCTGATATTCTCCGCAGATAGCGTCTGCTACGGCTCTCGTCTCTATTTCCGAACGTACTGAGTTTTAGCTCAGAACGTATTTCAACAGTTTCGCGAGCGGCGCGAACGAGATTCGGAATAAGCCGAAAAAAGCGTTCAGCAACCGGGCGAGGGCTGTTGCTCGGGGCTGCTTGAGCGGTCGAACGACGGGCGTCGTTCGACGACGGCGCCACAGTCCGGGCAGGTGCGAATTTCAGCATCGTTGTTCCGGTAGCTCTCCCAGTCGCCGTCGACGGAACTGGTATGGCTACAGATCGGACAGATCAGACTGCTCTTCGATCGGTCATCGGGCGGTTCACGTAGTTTTTCCTTGGAGGGAGTCATCAACGGAACACAGGGGCTCAACGGGTGTAAACCCCGCGACAGCGTCGAAACGACCGTGAAAGACCTCCGAGTCAGTTCCGTCATCTTTACCTATCGGCTGCAGTAGACCCAACATGGACCAGTTGAAGCGGTCACTTCTCGAAGCGCCGATTATCGAAAAGAACGGCTACCATTACTTCGTCCATCCGATCAGCGACGGCGTCCCGATGCTGGAGCCCGAGCTGCTTCGCGAAATCGTCATCCGGATCATCCGGAAAGCGGATCTCGAAGACGTCGACAAGATCGTCACGCCCGCCGCGATGGGGATCCACATCTCGACGGCAGTCTCGCTGATGACCGACATCCCGCTGGTCGTCATCCGGAAACGCCAGTACGGCCTCGACGGCGAGGTCGCGCTCTTTCAGGAGACCGGCTACTCCGAATCGGAGATGTACATCAACGACGTCTACGAGGGCGACCGCGTGCTCGTGCTCGACGACGTCCTCTCGACCGGCGGAACCCTCAAAGCGATCCTCGGATCGCTCGAAGACATCGGCGCGGATGTCGTCGATCTGGTTGCCGTAATCAAGAAAGTCGGCGGCGAGAACGCGCTTGAAGACACCGATTACGCCGCAAAGACGCTGATCAACGTCGATGTCGTCGATCGAGAGGTCGTCGTGGTCGACGAGAACGGCGACGACTAAGATCGGTTTACAGACTCAATAATCCTACTACATCGGGGTCGTTCGGACACCGAATCGCCCCGTGATGCTCAGACGTGTGCTGTCCCGATTCATCTGTAGCGAGGTGATTCGTACTGTAATATAACTGCCACTCAGTTAGCCACACGTGATAACTGCCAGTTTTTTCTTCATGACACGTAATTCATAATAAAATAAGGATGGCGTGATTATCCCCGTTATTCGTCGGTAACTTTTTAGTTCCGTCTGATGAATGTCGAGGTATGCCTGACAACTCTGAACGGCAAAAGGTTGACAGTTCGCGGCGACGGATGCTTGGTCTCCTTGGTGGGACCGCTTCAGTCGGACTTGCCGGCTGTTCAGCCATTCTTGGTGGCGACGATGAGAACGGCGGCGAGAACGGCGACGAGAACGGCAGCGAGAACGGCAGCGAGAACGGCGACGAGAACGGAGATGAGTCCGGGACCAACGCCGACAAAGCGCAGGCCGCGTGGGAACGCATCCAGAGCAACCCTGGACCGGATCAGCAGGACCTGCGTAACGAGGCTTACGTAGAGATCGAGGAAGCGGTCAGGGACTCCATGATCATGCTGAACTTCATGCATGACTTCTCCGAGCGGTTCTGGTACGACAACGTCACTGTACCAAAGATCGGTGCGCTCGGCCAGGCCCACCAGCAACTCCACACGGTCGAACTGGAGGGCGACGATACGCTGAACCGTTTGAACAGCACCCACAGCCATATCGACCCGGTCGAATCCGACGACGAGGCGTCGTCGACCATCATCACTCAGATCTACGAGCGCCTGGTGGAGTACCCCAACGGTGTCCCCGAGATGGAGAACCAGTTGCTCGACAGTTTCGAGCTGTCCGACGACGGCCTGACGTATACCTTCAATATCAAAGAGGGTGTCACGTATCACAACGGCGGCGAGGTGACGGCGGCCGACTTCAAATACTCCTGGCGCCGCGTCATCGAATCGCAGAACAGCGTCCGTGCGAACTTCATGCTCGACAGTCCGGACGGCGTCGGAATCGTCCACGAGACGGACGACGAGGGCAACGTTGTCCCCGACTCGGCCGCGCTGGAAGTGGTCGACGACTACACCCTCGAGATGGAAGTCGAGACACCGAACCCTGCGGTGATGGACGTGCTGACTTACACCGCATTCTCGGTCATCCCGCAAAACACCGTCGGCGACATCGAAGGGTACGACGGCGAATTCGAACATCAGAACTTCCGGACGTCGGTATCGGCTGGAACCGGGCCTTTCCAGCTCGAACAGTTCACCCTCGATGAAGAACTGATCCTGACGCGGTTTGATGACTACCACCGCGACACGGCGAACGTGGGAACGGTTAACTTCGTAATCTCCGAGGACACCGATGCGAACTACACTCTCGCGATGGAACAGAACCTCGACATCTTCCCCATCCCGACGCAGGAATACGACCCGGCCAAAATCGAGTCCGAGACAGACGACCGCGGTCGCGAGGTAGGTACCTACGGTCCCCTCGAGAACGATGAGACGGCGAACTACCTGGGCCTTCCCGAACTGGTCACCCGATACTTCGGATTCAACGCAGGGAACGTTCCGCAGCCTGTCCGAGAGGCGCTCGCGTACGTGACCGATCAGAACGAACTGGTCGAGCAGGTCTTCGCGGGCCGCGGTGTCCCGGCATACAGCTTCACGCCGCCGGGAATCTGGCCCACAGGCCAGGACGGCTACGAGGACTTTGTCGAAGAGTACCCGTACAGCGCCAACGAGACGGATCTCGAGGGCGCCCGACAGGTACTCGAGGAGGCGGGCTACACCGAGGACGAGCCGTTCAACCTGACCTGTACGACCTACCAGAGCCCGGTTTACCAGCAGGCCGCTGGCCTGCTGCGCGACAAGCTCTCCGGTAACGGCGTCGAGATAGAACTCGAAGAGGCACAGTTCTCGACACTTATCCAGCGCGGCTACGACGGCGACCTCCAGATGTACTCCCTCGGATGGGGCTGGAGCTGGGAGAGCGTCGCCTACGGTCACTTCGGCTTCGAGCCGAAGAACACGGATACATCCGGTATGCCCGAGGAGAACAACGGGTACTACCTCGACTGGCAGACCGAACTGTCGGAGAACAGCGAATAGCCCGCCCGGATCGCTCCGAACTATTAACTTTATACTCCCGATTCAAAAAGCTAATATGCACACGACGAGGGAATCTGACGTATGTATGGAAACCGCGCCTGAAAGGTCCGTTCGCGGCGTGTCACGAGAGAGCCGATATCCAGGTGCTAGATCATGAGCCGATGGGGTTACTTCATGCGTCGGGCCCTGCTGTCGGTCCCGGTCCTGTTTTCCGTGATGACGTTCCTCTTTCTGATGCTCCGCCTGGGGCCGCTCAGCCCAGTCGCCGCTCGCCTCGGGGAACAGGCCAGCGGCGCCGACGTCACTCGGTTACGGGAGCAACTCGGGCTTAACGACCCGCTCTGGCAGCAGTATCTGGACTTCATAACTGACCTTCTCACGTTCTCAGGCGAGTCCTGGGTCGTTCAGGCGAACCGACCAATCACGGAGATCATCGCCCAACTCGCGCCAACAACGATCTGGCTCGGCTTCTGGGCCATCATGCTCCCGTTGTTCATTGGTATCCCGCTAGGGTTCTACGCCGGACTGCACCCGAACTCGAAGAGCGACTACGTCGCCTCCGTGAGCGGCATCCTCTGGCTGTCGATGCCGAACTTCTGGCTGGCGGTCATGGCACTCGCCTTCCTCAGACAGACCCAGGGCGGCGGACTGCTGGGTTTCGACTGGTACACGATCGGTCCGGATATTCGGAGCATCACTGGGACGCCTGATCTCGACTTCCTGGCATACGGTGACGTATTCGGAGTCACCGTCCCGACTGCTATCGACTGGATGGCGTTTCTGACTGATTTCAAGTTGATATTACCGGCATCGATCATCCTCGGATCCGCGTCGATGGCGACCGAGATGCGTATCGGCCGGACAGCGGTGCTCGAGACGGTCAACTCGAACTACGTCGAGATGGCCAAGGCCAAAGGGCTGAAAAGCCGTTCGATTGTCTGGAAGCACATCTTCCGGAACGCGCTCATCCCACTGGTTCCCGTCATCACGAACGAGGCGTTCATCCTGATCGGTGGGTCGGTCATTATCGAGTTCATCTTCAATATTAACGGCCTCGGCAATATCTACTTCCGAGCGCTCACGCAGGGTGACCTGCCGCTTGCGGGCGCGCTCGTGTTCATGTTCACACTAATAATTATCTTCCTGAACATCCTGCAGGACTTCCTGTACACGATCATCGATCCACGGGTGGGACACGACAGATGAGCGAAATTATATCCAACGAAATGACGTCTGAATCGACGAGTACTGATCTGGAGGCATATTCGTTGCGAGAGCGCATCAAGCGGAACCCGCGTCCGGCAGTTCTCTGGACGGCCGGCGCCCTCGTTCTGATCGCACTGGAGTTCGGCCGCATACTCGACGGCGTGCTCGCGTTGGGCGGGGCCGTCCGACTCGTGCTTGGAGGCATAGGCGCCGCCCCTGGTTGGGTCGGAGACAACGTGGCTAACTCGCTTGGGACAATCGCTGGCGCGGTCTTCGCAGACTTCGTATCCGTCGTCATCCTGTTTGGCGTGGCAGTCATCCTCCAGAGTTTCTTACCGTGGGGCGTTGACGACTTCGTGGACCTCGATAGAGGGCCCAAGTTCAAGATATGGACCGAACGGTTTGCATTGACCGCTATTCTGGTCGTTGGGGCGTTCCTGATGGCGTTCACGCCGATCGGGGCCATCGCCAGGGAGGAGGTCAGCCTCTGGGCCAGCATTATCGATTCGGTGTCGTCGATCCCGACGCTGACAAGCCGCGAGGTAATTCCCAACCTTGGCCACAGGACGCCTAGCGGCGGCTGGGAAGGGACGTTCCTCGGACTCTCCCCCAAGTGGGCGTGGACGATCCGGTTCATGCTCGTGTGGGCCTACGTGCTCGCGTGTCTCGTCTGGTTCTGGAAAGGATTCAACGTCTACCGCGATCACTATCGAGAGGCCGACTGGACGCCCCGGGACGACACGATCCGCAGGTTCCGAAACCACACCTGGGGCATCTTCGGACTGATCATTGTCCTCGGATTCGTGACGCTCGCGCTGTTCGCACCCGCTATCAGTGCAGTCCCCGTCGAACACAACGTTTACGAACCGTACAATCACGAGTTCTCGCATCTCAATGACGGGGGTGAAGTCGAAGAAGTCCTCCACGGAACTGCCAACCTCAACAGTCGCTCTAACGGTCAGAACACCGTTGGAATCTGGGAATACGACGATTACGATCGGTTCGCGCCACTGGGAACGACACCGACTGGGCAAGATATGATAACACATCTAGCCTTCGGTGCCAGAACCTCGCTGGTAATCGCGCTCTCAGCGGTGGGTCTTGGCGCGCTCATCGCAGTCGGTCTGTCGCTGATGACAGCCTACTACAAAGGGTTACTCGACATCGTGGTCGTGGTCACGAGTGATACAATCATCTCGATACCGGTGCTTATCCTCGTGATGATGATACTCGTGGTCTTCCAGAACCATCCGTTATCAGAACCGATGGATGGGGGACTGTTACTGTCGCTTATCCTCGCTCTGGCGTACTGGCCGGGTATGTGGCGGTCTATACGAGGACCGTCATTACAGGTCGCGGAGGAAGAATGGGTCGACGCGGCCAAGAGCTATGGCCAGACACCGAACAACATCATGCGAAAACACATGGCACCATACATCGCTAGCTACATCATCATCTACTCGTCCCTGTTGATCGGCGGTATCATCATCACAGTGTCCGCGCTGTCGTTCCTCGGCCTGGGCATCCAGTCCCCCACGCCCGAATGGGGCAGACTCATCAACGATGGGAAGGCGTACATTCCGACGTCGTCGTGGCACATCTCGACGGTCGCCGGGATCATGATCGCCATGGTCGTGCTGTCGTTCAACGCGCTGGGCGACGCGCTCAGAGATGCCATCGATCCGGAAGCAGACGTCGGTGATGGCCCAGGCGCCGGAGGTGGCGGATAATGGCGGTCGAATCGACCGTCGAATCCACGGCCGAACGAGGAGAGCCGATCGTCGAGGTGCGGAACCTCCAGACCGCCTTCTTCACCGAGCGGGAGACGATTCGGGCGGTCGATGGCGTCTCGTTCGACATCGTCCCCGGCGAAACGGTCGGTATAGTCGGCGAGAGCGGTTCCGGGAAGAGCGTCACTGCCCGGTCGCTGATGGGACTTATCGACTCGCCCGGCCGGGTGCTCGACGGAAGCAGCATTCGCTTCCATCACCTCGAGACGGTCCGTGACTTCGCCGAGCAGTTCCCAGGCCGTACCGTCGATGTGGGTCCAATCAGAGAGGACCACGACCCGATAGAGTTGTTCGACGCTGTCGATGCGACGCCCGGCACGTTCGGCTACGACAGCAAGGAAGCAGCAACCATCGCCGACTTCCTCGCGGCGGGCTACGGCGATGAAATCGGCCTCGTCGACGAGAAGGACTGCGTGTTCGTCACTGAGGGCAGTTCCGACACCCCCGAGAATATCGCCGATGGGTTCGTCGAGATTGCACGACTCAGCGGCGAACCACAGCGACTCATGCGGGGCGGGCGGATCGCGATGGTGTTCCAGGACCCGATGACGAGCCTCAACCCCGTCTACACCGTCGGTAACCAGATCAAAGAGGCGCTCAGGCTCCACCAGGGGTTAAGAGGCGAGGCAGCGACCCGGGAGGCAGCCGACCTGCTCGAATCAGTTGGCATTCCGGACGCTCGTCGACGCGTAACTGAGTACCCCCACCAGTTCTCCGGTGGGATGCGCCAGCGGGCAGTCATCGCACTGGCGTTAGCCTGCGACCCCGAGGTGCTGATCTGTGACGAACCGACGACGGCGCTGGACGTAACTATTCAGGCGCAGATCCTGGACCTGCTGGCGGATCTGGAGCGGGAGCGCGACCTCGCAATAATGTTTATTACACACGATATGGGCGTCATAGCGGATGTCTCAGACCAAGTAAACGTCATGTACGCGGGCGAAGTCGTCGAAACGGCTGGCGTAGAGGAACTGTTCGGATCCCCCCGGCATCCGTATACGCGCGGCTTGCTTCGCTCGATCCCCGGACGCCAGTCCGGCGAGCGCCTCGAAACGATGGAAGGCAACGTCCCGACACCGAACGAACCCGCGACCTACTGTCGGTTCGCCCCGCGGTGTCCGAAGGCTTTCGACGAATGCGAGGCGGTCCATCCAGTCTCGGTACCGGTCGACGAGAACGCCGAGGATCATACCGCTGCATGCCTTCTCTATCCCGAAGACGAGTCAAAAGCGCAGGCAGTCGAGCGCCACAAAAAGAGCGCAATCGATCGAACCGGAGGTGACGACTAATGAGTCAGGACGTGATCTCGACGGACACCGAAACGGAGTACGGTGCAAGGGGAGACCCGATGGTCGAAGTCCGGAACCTGAAGACCTACTACGACGACGGAGGACTGTTCGGCGGAACGCCAGTAAAGGCGGTCGACGGCGTCTCGTTCGATATCCACCAGGGAGAGACGCTCGGACTGGTCGGCGAATCCGGCTGCGGAAAGACGACGCTTGGTCGAACGCTCATCCAGTTGGAAGATGCAACTGACGGCGAGGTCAAGTTCGACGGCGTCGATATCACGGATCTCTCTGGAGACGACCTCTACGAGTGGCGACGAAACGCACAGATCGTCTTCCAGGATCCCGACTCGAGTCTCAACGACCGGATGACTGTCGGTGAGATCGTTCGCGAACCGCTAGACGCACAGGACTGGAAAACCCCCCGTGAACGCCGCCAGCGGGTCCGCGAACTGCTCGACACTGTCGGATTACAGCGCGAGCACTACTACCGCTATCCGCACCAGTTTTCCGGCGGCCAGCGCCAGCGGGTCGGTATCGCCCGCACGCTCGCGCTCGAACCGGACTTCATCGTCCTCGACGAGCCGGTGTCGGCGCTCGACGTCTCCGTGCAGGCCGAAATTATCAACCTTCTGGAAGAGCTCCAGGAGGAGTTCGGGCTGACGTATCTCTTCATCGCCCACGACCTCTCGGTCGTCCGCCACATCTGCGACCGGGTCGCGGTGATGTATCTCGGCAACGTCATGGAGATCGGGCCGACAGAGGAGCTGTTCACCGATCCGTCGAACCCCTACACACACGCGCTGCTATCGGCGATCCCGGAACCCGACCCGACGAGCGACCGGGAACGGATCCTCCTGCATGGAACGCCACCGAACCCTCGTTATCCACCGTCGGGCTGTCCGTTCAGCACGCGCTGTCCGGCCCGGATCCGTCCCGAGGAGTACCGCCATCTCGATGACGAAATCTGGGTGGCGCTGAACACTCTCCGGGAGGTCCTCCGGGAGCGTGAGCGGGCCGACCGGTCGATCCGGGAACGGATCCGCGAGCGCTTCGGCGGGGATACCCGGTTTGCGACCATCGAGAGTACCTACGAGGAACTGTTCGGTGATCTGGAACTACCGGCGGACGTGCAGTCGATTCTCGACCGCATTGCAGACCACGCCATGAACAACGAGGAGTCCGAAGCAATCGCCGTGTTCTCCGATGAATTTGGCAGCATCTGCGAGGGCGAATCACCGGAGTATCACTCGACGTCCCCCAACGGCCACGAGAGCTACTGTCACCGTCACGGCGAAGACTACCGTTCTCCGAAGGACGTGCTTGGGACTCGTTTCGACTGATGATGGAGGAGAGCGAACCGCTTCGGAGCCGTATAGACTGTACAGTTCGGATCTGGGTGGATACGCTCACCTACGCTGTGGTAGTTGCGGCGCTTATCGTTCTCGGTGCAGTCGTTCTCTCGGTCGTGACCGGTGGGAGCCTCGCCCGGGCTAACATACTGGTGTTCATCGCGGGATGGATCCAACTCTCGTACGCGACGGTCGTGTTGTGGCCCACCTCACCTGATGATCTGGAGAGTACGACGGACCAACCTACCGTCCAGGCGAACGATACGTCGACGAAGGTGCAATCGATCGCCCGTTCGTTGCCACCGCTTCGATGGCTGCGTCTTCCACGCCCGGAGGATAGAATATCCTCACAGACACAACTGTTCGTCGCTGCCGTCTTTGTGCTCGCAATCTCTTTCCTCGCAGAGGCGGTCCTGGGCGTTGGTTGACCGAGCAAGTCGGAAAAGAGTTAACAGGCTCCTTGATTCAATGTACTGTATGTCCGAAGATATCGATATACCTGACCCCCGTAGTGCCCGACGAAAAGACCCGGAGGGGGTACAACTGGAGGCGTGGAAAGGGACGTTGGACGACATGGAAGCGATCGCTGAAGAGCGACGCGAGGACGGATGGGACGTTCTCACACTCACTGCGGCGCATACTGATACTGTGAGTAAGGACATGGGCGACCACGACGAATTCGGATTGTTTCACGTCGTGCCGGATAACCATGCGGAGGAGTTCGAGGAGTGGTTCGACCCCGACGAGTTCACCGAGTATCTGGCTTACGGGACCGATGTCGAGGGGTTCATGTACGCCGTTACCGAGTTCATCGATCCGGCCACCGAACGATCGATCCTGCTCGCTAGCAGGTACGACATGGTTCGGGCAGACGGGCTTGTAGAGTCTGCTATGGAGGAAGGCGTACTGTACTCACACATCAAAACTATCGATGGCACGACCCTGGGGAAGTTCCCCCACGAGGAGTACGCACCGCTCCTCAAGCGCCCCAGCTAAGCACTACTTTTGTTCGATTGTTACGGCAACAGATCGCTAACGTAGGCCTGATATGCGGCTCCAAACACCAGGGCAACCGAAACCAGCCCCAGCGCAAGGACCAGTGCAATATTGGCCACGGGCTGGAGATCGATCAGTGCGGAGCCAAGGCCGATAGCTGTGAGTACAACCGCAGTGACGCCCATGTAGATGCCCAACTGTCCGAGAGCGTCTAGAAGCCACGGCGGGTCGGGTTCGTCGACGGAGACCGTTCCGAGCGGCCCCTCGTCGGAGTCGGGCGGTCGCTCCTCGGTCCAGCCCGGTGGCCGTCCGGGTCTCGGATCGTCGACCTCCGGGTCCTCCGTGCCGCCTCGGTTCTCGCGCTGTTCGTCGATCGAATCAGTGTTCTGAGGATCTCCGTCGTGGTCCATATAAAAAATGTTGATGATGGCCGGGGCGCTACTGCCCGTCGTTCAGTAGTGGTTCTTCGTTGGCTGATCGGTTCGAGTCGTTGAGATGGCACGCTGCCGTCTGTCCGTTCCCACAGCTTTTCAGCTCCGGCTGATCGGTCTCACAGACGGTTGTGAACGTCGCCGCGAGCAACTCGATGGCCTCGCCGTAGTCGTCGGCGATTACGGCGTCGATAGCCTTTCTGAGCGTCGATTCGGCACCGGGATCGCCCAGCTGATCCGGCAGGTCGTACTCCGAGCGGAGCCACCGTTTGAGGTCGGCATCGTCGACGTCCTCGGGGGTCGGTTCCTCGACAGTATCGTAGCTATGATCGGATTCCAGTACGCCGACCTCCACGATGCTCTCCAGATCTATGGCGTGGGCCTCCACCTGCTTTCGGAACTGGAGCAGGTTCCGCCAGACGTCCTGTTCCAGATCGATGCCGTCCGGGAGAATGACCTCCGGGCAGCGGGTGTGGAACCGACAACCGCTCGGCGGAGCGGACGGGTCCGGGACGTCGCCTTTGAGTTCGACGCCGAAGCCGCGATCCGTCGGATCCGGTCGCGGGATTGCGGACAGCAATGCTCGCGTGTAGGGATGTTTCGGGTTCTCGAACAGCTCTTCGGTCGGCCCCACCTCGACGAACTCGCCGAGATACATTACGGCGACGCGGTCACACACCTGTCGAACGACGCCCAGGTCGTGGCTGATGATCAGCACCGACAGCCCCAGATCCTCCTGGAACTCATCGATCAGCCGCAGTATCTCCGACTGGACGGAGACGTCGAGCGCCGACACTGGCTCGTCGGCCACGAGCAGTTTCGGGTTGACCGACAGTGCACGCGCCAGGCCGATCCGCTGTTTTTGTCCGCCGGAGAACTCGTGGGGATACCGCTTCATGTCGTCGGCCGACAGTCCGACCCGCTCCAGGAGGTCGCCAACGATCGCTCGTCGACGTTTCTTGTCCGTCATGCCCTGGACGATCAGCGGTTCGGCGACGGCATCCCCGATGTTCATTCGTGGATCGAAACTGGAGTCGGGGTCCTGGAAGATCAGTTGGACGTCCCTCCGGAACTCTCGAAGTTGATCGGCGTCGTACTCTACGATGTCTTCGCCATCGAACAGCACCTGTCCGTCGGTCGGATCCTCCAGTCGGGTCATCGACGTCGCCGCGGTGGACTTCCCACAACCGGATTCACCCACGATGCCGAACGTTTCGCCGCGTTCGAGTTCGAAGCTGATCCCGTCGACGGCCTTCGCACGCCCGACCTCGGTGTTCAACAGCCCCTTCGTGATCGGATAGTGTTTCTTCAGTCCGTCCACTTGCAGGAGGGGTTGAGAGCGCTCGCTCATCGGCTATCGGCACCTCCATCGGTCGTCAGATCGGTATCGCCGACCTCCGAATTCAGGACCGTGCCTGGATCCATTCTCGGACCGAAATGGACACACGATGTCGTGTGCTGTGGATCGTCTCCGACCTGATACATCGGCGGCTGGTCGCCGGTCCGACATCCCTCTACGGCGTGCTGACATCGGTCGGCGAACCGACAGCCTTCGGGTGGCGCTTTGGGATCCGGCAGATTGCCGGGAATGCCGCCGATCGTGCCCCTCCCCGGGAGACAGTCGAGCAAGGCGCGGGTGTACGGGTGGGCCGGTTCCTCGAAGATCGTCTCGACGGGTCCCTGCTCCATGATCTTGCCCGAGTACATCACTGCCACCCGGTCGGCTATCTGGGCGACGACGCCCAGGTCGTGCGTGATGAACAGCATCCCCATGTTCCGTTCGGACTGGAGTCGATTCAGCAGTTGCAGTATCTGGGCCTGAATCGTCACGTCCAGGGCCGTCGTCGGTTCGTCAGCGATCAACAGATCGGGTTCACAGGCCAGCGCGATTGCGATGAGGACTCGCTGTTTCATCCCACCGGAGAACTCGTGTGGGTAATCGTCGAGCCGGGAACTCGCTTCGGGAATGCCGACCTGTGTGAGAAGCTTGACTGCCCGCTCTCGTGCTTCCTCCTTTGTGAGGTCCGAGTGGAGATTGATCGCCTCTTTGATCTGCCAGCCGACCGTGTACACCGGGTTGAGCGCGCCCTGTGGGTTCTGGAAGATATGACTCACCTCGCCGCCCCGAACCTGGCGGAGTTCGGCGTCGGACATGTCGGTCACTTCCCGACCGTTGATCCGTACCGATCCGTCCGGAACGAACGCCGGGGGTGATTTGTAGAGCTGTGTGATTGCCTCGCTGGTAACCGTCTTGCCGGAGCCGCTCTCGCCGACGATTGCGACAGTCTCGCCGGCTTCGACCGTCAACGAGATGCCGTCGACTGCTTTGACTGTTCCGCTGTCCGTCCTGAAGTAGGTATGCAGGTCCGATAGTTCCAACAGCGGCTGGCTCCCGCTCGATACAGCGTCGACGTCAGTCTCGTTATCCGTAATAGAACTCATTCTCCGCTCCCTCCGTGTCGTGGATCGAGGGCGTCTCGCAATGCATCGCCGAGGAAGTTGAATGCCAGGATGGTGAAAAACAGGAACACCCCGGGGATGGTTGCGATCCACCACGCGGTTCGAAGCTGGTCGCGGCCGCCGGAAATAATCCGGCCCCACGACGCGACCGTGAGGTCTCCAAGTCCCAGGAAGGCGATGGCCGCCTCGGCGAGAATGATCGACGGTATCGTGAGCGATGCTGCGGTGATAAGGCTGTTCGAGATGTTCGGCAGGAGATGTCGCCTGACCGTCCAGAACGACGATGCCCCTGCGTTCTTCGCTGCCTGTATGTAGGGCTCTTCCCGGCGTTGTAACGCCTCCGCCCGCATGATGCGGGCCGACGATCCCCAGCCGAACAGGCCGAAGATGAGGATGAGAACGAACAGGCTCCCACCGACCGTGTACGCCAGCAACAGGAACAGGAAGAAGGTCGGGAAGGTGATCTGGATGTCGACGTAGCGCATCAGCACTTCGTCGACGAGACCGCCGTAATAGGCGGCTGTCAGCCCGACCGCCGCGGCCAGCGTGATGCTCAGGAGCGTCGCGATAAGCCCCACCTGCATGCTCACCTCCATGCCGTAGATGCTGGCTCGCAGGATGTCTTCGCCGGACGACGTCGTGCCGAGCGGATGCGTCCAGCTACCCTGACACATCGTCACCCCGTCGACGACGGTGGTGCCGCCCGGACACTCGTTGCCGGTGACGTAATCCTCGACGGAGGTCCAGACTGGTGGCTGGTTCTCTAGTCCGGGCGTCCGTTCGGGTGCCGGTAGCACCCGAGAGCCGATCACGCCGACGGCAAAGATCACCGTAAGGAACAGTCCACTGATGACCGCGGCCTTGTTCTTCCGGAACTCTTTCCAGTAGTACCGGGTCATCCGTCTGTTCTCGGCCAGCGGGACGAGTCCGTAGTATACGAACACGAGTAGCGTGATCGACCAGAGCCAGTCCACTGGCGAGATGACGCCGATTACCGGGAACTCGGCGGCGCCCGTCTCGGCGATGTGCTGGGAGTAGACGTCGTAGACGGCGCCGATCAGCCAGGCGCTGACGATGCCGAACCAGACGTACTCCTTCTTTCGACGTGGCGTCTCGCCGCTATCGATGCTCGCCCAGTCGACCTGCTCGAAAGTGGGGTCCTCCTGTGGAGTCCCACCGTCCGTCTCGGGTTGGTCTGTTTTCTCGCCCATTATCGATCACCGTAATCGATCCGTGGGTCCAGAATCGCGTACATGATGTCCTCGATGAGGTTCCCCATGATCGCGATGAACGTCGGTATCAGGATCGTAATCGCCACCAGGTCGGTGTCCTGGCGGATGATCGCCTGTAGCGAGGCGAGACCGATGCCGGGAATACCGAAGACGATTTCGACCAGATACGAACCAAAGAGGATCAGTCCCAGGATCCGTCCGACCATGATCGTCATCAGCGGGATCGAGGCGGGACGGAGGATGTGTTTCGCGACGATGGTTCGGTTGCTCACTCCCTTCGACTTCGCCGTCTTGACGAACTCGGCATCGACGTATTCGAGCGCCTCAGCGCGGGCGTACCGCATCACTGACGCGATTGCGCCAGTCATCACGACGAAGGTGGGCAGGATGAGTTGCTTGATGTTCTGGGGACTGAAGACGCCGATGTAGCGTTCGCCCTGGAAGTCTTCGCGGAGGAACGCGGGATGATCGCTGCCCGCCGTATCGAGCAGGACCCAGGCACCGTCGGCCGATTTCACGATAGCAGCGTTCCAGCCGATGTCGACCCAGCCAAGGAAGGTTCCGAAGATCACCAGCAGGACGATTCCGAACCAGAAGTTCGGGATGCTGATGCCGAAGAACGCCATGAACGTTGCCACGTAATCCTTGGTCGTGTACTGGTTGACAGCCGAGTACAGGCCGATGATCGTCCCAATCACTGTCGAGAGGACGATTGCGGGGAAGCCGTACATGAGGGAGTATGGCACCGTCTGAACGATGACCTCCCTAACAGGCTGGCTGTACTCGTAGGACCAGCCCCATTTTCCCTGGAAAATGTTCAGCATGAACTCGATGTACCGTTCGTGGAAGGGCTTCGCGAGTCCAAGTCGTTCCTTCTCGGCCTGGACGGCTGTTTCGACGTCAACGCCGTCGACTGCTGCCTGAAACTGCGCCTGCATGATCTGTTGGCTCGGGATCTGATCCATCAGCAGGAACGTGATCGAGAGGATAATCACGGTCGCGAATCCTGCCCACAGAGTTCGGCGAATGATATACCATTTCATAGGAGTCTTATGTCATAAAATATCAATGAAAGCGACGATTCGGGCGCTTTAGACCTCTTCGACGGTGAAGTTCTCGTTGTCTCTGAGAAGGTCGCGGGCCGTGACGATGTCGTCTTCGGTGATACCTGTACCGTAGGCGTCGACGGCGGATTCATCGTACCACTGCGACCAGGTCGGCTGGTGGGTGACGGCTGGCTCCGTACGGCCACGCTGGATATCCTGCGTGATCGTATCCTTGTCGATTACCCGAGCGATGGCCTCACGTCCGTCGCGTTCGCGACAGAGTATGCTGCCGTTCGCCCGCTGATTGAAGAACTGGAAGCTGATGTACGGATCCTGCTGGTCCTCCACGCGGACCTGGTCGACGGCCTCCTCGAACTCCTGGATGACATCCGTTGGGAGCGCCATCCGGTCGGCCTCGCCGGCACGGAACCGCTCGACGCGGGTCGATTGCTCCGATTCGACGTCGAACTGGTAGTTCTCGAAGTACGGCGCGTCCCCCCAGGCGTCGTCCATCACTTGCACGTTGCTGTCCTGCGTGTGCTCGCGCATGTAGTACTCGTCGTTGCGGGTGACGGTGAAGTCTCCCGTCTGGCCGCCAGTACGGCTTTCGAAGGTGTAGGGGCCGAGGTTGCCGGTCCAGGTGAAGTTCTGCACCTCGTCAGACTGACGAAGCGCCTGTGCGTCGGGTGCGTACTGCTCTATCAGGGCCTTCGGGAGCACTGTTTCCGCCCAGATGACGGGGCGAAGCGGGAACAGGCCGTCTGCCTCGGCGAGTTCTAGCTGGAACTCCAGTTCGCCGGTCTGTTCGACGTTCTCGACCGCTGCATAGGAGCCGAGCGCCTCGCTCGGCGGCGTCTCCTCGTTCCAGAAGTCCGCTGCGTCGTCTGCGACACCGTGGACGGTCTCGGTCTGGAACACCCAGTCCTCCGCGGTCATCTGACCGTAGGAGTTGCCGTCGGCATCCGTTCCGAACTGGAGGTTGTCACGAAGCGAACAGATCCACACCTGATCGTCGCCGCTGTTCTCGATGTTCATAAACAGCGGGACGATGTTGTCCTCGGTGTCGATCACGTATGAGCTGTCGGTCAACAGGCCGGTTCGAAGCGCCGAGTTGTTGTCGTCCTGTTCGGGCAGGAAGGCTGACGAGAACTGGGTGCCGTCGAGCCAGACGAAGTCTCCGCCCACCGATTGCTCGTCCCGGTACCGGTTGATCGTCCCGAGCGAGTTTCCATAGAGGTTGAATTCGTCGGAGGTGTTGATCGCCTGATCGAAGCCCCAGAAATCGAGCCCCTGCGAGAGGAAGTTGGCTGGGAGCTCGTCAGTAAGCGTGCCCATGATCTCGTTGAGCTGTTCCTGCCGGGCTTCCTGGGACTCGGCGTTTCGGAACTCTTCGTAGAGTCCGGCCATGTCGACCTCTGGCTCGTAGCCATACGCGTTGACGGCGCTGTCCTTCGTCCAGAACGTTTCAGTGTTTCCGGGGGTGCGCGGGTAGGAGTTTGCAGCGATCCCGATGAGGATGTCCCAGTCATTGACGGTTCGCGTTCGTTCCGGCGGCCCTGCGTTCCGACCGACCGGACCGTACTCGAAGTCGTCGGGGTTCTCGTCAGGCAGGGGCTCCGAGAAGAAGTCCGTGCCGAGTAGCTCGGCCCGTCCGTCGAGCTGGAGATCCGCGCCGACCAGTGCGAGATTCCGCTGCATCTCACTGCCGATGTCCAGTGCCGTGTCGTCCCCCTCGTCGTAGAAGAGCGTCGGTGAGACACGGTCTCCCTCCGGGCCATACAGTTCGACATCCGGGAGTCCTTCCGAAGGATCACCGTTCCCGTTGCCGTTCTCGTTGCCGTTTTCGTTGCCGTTCTCGTTGCCGTTTTCGTCGCCGCCGAAACAGCCTGCGAGGCCGGCTGCGATGCCCGCTCCACTAATCTGCATCAGTTTCCGTCTGCCAAGTCGTCCTCTGTTACCTTGTGGCATATAATGATAATGCTAACCGATACACATATATTTATTCCTATTGAATTTGACACTAATTGTTAGTTTATAAGATATAATAGCCAGAAAACAATGTGTTTGATCACCTATTTTGGTAAATGGCCTAAAATATTCCAATTATACATTTAAGAGTGTCTTATCGTTCATTATGAATAATTTTTGTCGTTATCAGCCGCACTGCTATACGACCGTCCTTCACACGGCCCGGAAGTCAGGCCCCATTGCGACCACCGGTCGGTTTCAGACCTGGTTTGTTGCTCGACGCCGACGGCTGGTCCGAACCACGTCCTCACTCGCCGACCCGCCTGGCGTCCCGCAAGGCCAGCGGCACCGCTCCGATGCCGACGAGCGTTACCAGCCCCGCGAGTACACTCCCGACGTACGGTACTCGTGCGACGAGCGCGACCAGGGGAAGCCCGAGCAATAGCCCAAGCCACCGATTGCTGACGTTTATTACCGACAGCAGCCACATTCCCACGGCGAACCGGCCGTAGACGGTCGCGATCCAGAGATAGACGGCGAACAGCAAACTACCAACTAGCGAGAGCGGGAGTCCCAGGATGCTCAACGCGAGCAGACCGAGGAGGATCGGTATAGTGATGACCACAGCGAGGCCGACGCCCGCGCTCGTTAGTGACGACCCCCTGAACCGGTCGCTCACCGACTGGGCGAACCGAGGGCCAGCGGCGAGCAAGATCGCCCCCAAGAGCAAATTCATGACGAGCACGTACGCTGCGATGATCCAGTCCAGCCCCGTTGGATACTCCGCGGGACCGATCACCGTGGCGGGGTCGCGGACGGTGTCGCCTTCGACCTCCGCACCGGGCTGAACGTCGAGGGTCCCAGCGTAGGATACATCACCACCGATTACCGCCGTCGGTCCGAGCGTGACCGTTCCCGGCCCTGCTTGGACATCGCCCGTCACCGTCCCGTGGATCGTCGTCGATCCCGAGGCGATCGACACCGACCCGTCGACAGTCGTATCCTCGCCAAGCCAGACGTTCCCTCCGACTACCTCTACATTGCCGCTCACGTTCCCTGTAATCCGGACGTCTCCACCGAGTACCGAGATATCCTCGGCGTCGCCGTCGATCGTAACCGTCCCCCCGACGACACGTAACTCCCCCTCGGTACTGCCGTCCACGATCACAGTGCCACCGAAGACTGATAGATCTTCGACTGTTTCGTCCTCCTCGACGATGACCGTCCCGCCAGTCCGGGTTTCGTCTGCCGCTGCGACGGTCGGTCCGACGGCGAGCGCTCCGATAAGAGCGATCACGACGGCGATTGCGAGGTGGCGTCTCATCTCGGGGTACATTTCGTTTGTCCGAGATAAGTAGTTAGTTTAGAATCACTTTCGAGGTAGCTCCAATTACACACGTCTCCCCGAGCATCCGCCGGTCGAAGCGTAGCCTTTTGCGTCGCGAGCGCCTTCTTCCGCTGATGGAAGTCGCCATACTCACCGTCGGTGACGAAGTGCTGGCCGGCGACACGCCGAACACGAACGCGACCTGGCTTGCCGAGCAGATCACCGCGCATGGGTCGACCGTCGTCCGCATTCTCACGGTTCCGGACGACCGCAAACTGATCGCCGACACTCTCGAGGAGTGGCGCGAGTCGTTCGACGCCGTCGTCGTGACCGGCGGACTCGGCGGCACCCACGACGACGTTACTGCCGACGCCATTGCCGACACTTTCGGCCGCCAACTGGTCGTCGAGGACGCAGTTCGGGAGGACGTCCTCGAAACGGCTGCTGCATACCGGGACGCCAACCCCGAACTCGTCGCCGAACACGACCTCGATCTCGACATCGACGCCTGGGCATCGCTCCCCGAGGGCAGTCGTGCCATCATCAACTCCGAAGGGCTCTGCCCGGGATGCGTACTGGAGAACGTCTACGCCTTTCCCGGCGTCCCGGCGGAAATGCGGGCCCTCTTCGAGGACGTCGCCCACGAGTTCGACGGTGACATCGTCTCGACGACACTTTTCACCCCCCAGCCAGAGGGTTCGATGGTCGAGGCACTCGCGGGCGTGCGCGAACAGTTCGCCGTCCGGATCGGTAGCTACCCGGACACTGGCGGCAAGAACCGTCTGAAAGTAAGTGGTGCAGAAGCAGATGCCGTCAAAGGGGCTGTAGAATGGCTACAAAAGCGAGTTACAGTCGACAGAGTGGTGTGATGGGGTGGGTATGGGTATCGCCATCCTGGCGTGGCTTTCGGGAGGTATCGTGCAGGTATGCGTCCCTTCTGCAGAACTAGGAGCAGGCCAGTAGTCGAATCAAAAACGTCGCCGTGCGATAGGGGGCGGTAGTTGAACTACGTCGACGTCGCTCCCGTTGGTCGCTCGTCGTCTACTTCAAATCTACCCGCCGTACTTTCGACGCTCACGACACTCGTCGCTTCGCTTCTCGTTATTGTTCGCGTCGAAAAATAGCGGGAGGTAGATTTGAACTACGCAAAACACTCGCTGTGCTCGCGTTTTTCTGGTTCAAATCGATTCATTACACTTTTGAGAACTCAGTGATCGCTCGTCGATGAAACGACTCGCTGGGTAGTTGAGTTCTCAAAAAGTAGCGGGAGGTAGATTTGAACTACCGATCTGCGGGTTATGAGCCCGCCGGAATCTCCTGGCTATCCCATCCCGCTACATTCTCGTACCGCCGTCCGCTAGTTAAGGGTTGTGTTTCGGTCGCCCTGTGTGGGTTCTACTCACTGGCCGATGCTCCAGGTGAAGTAGCTCTCGGCGAGGAAATTAACACTGAACCCGCAGGCGATGCCAACGGCGTTCGCGAGCAAGTATGGGATTGCTGACAGCCGTACTATCAGTGAGAGGACGACAATGGCGACAGCGATTCCGCCAAGCCGGACGACGTTGGAGGTGCCCAGCCGTCGAAGGACGGATCGGTAGCCGGACTCGCCCCATTCCGAGAACGTCCAGGACTCGTTCAGGGCGAACATGACGAGGATTGCGGTCTCTGCGCTGATGATTTTGCTGAGTTCGAGCCACAGCCCCCAAAATTCGACCAGAGAGACGAGGATGGCGAAATCGATGGCCGTACCGAGCAGGCCGACCGAGGCGAAACGAACGAGCCGACCGCTTGAGACCAGCGACCGGCATCTCGCCTGTATCGGCTCTACAGCCGTATGGCCGTCTGCCATTGATGAATATCTCCGCTCGGGAGTAAAAAATCATGGGGCTACCGAGCCGTCGTTCAAAACGACTAACTGCCTTCCCCGATAGACACGAGTATGACACGCGTCGCGCTAATTGCTCACGACGACAAGAAACCGGACATGATCGATCTGGCGCAGAAACACCAGGCGCTGCTGGAACAGTACGATCTCATCGCGACGGGGACAACTGGCAAGCGACTGATGGAGGAAACGAATCTGGATATCGAGCGCAAGGAGTCCGGACCACTGGGCGGTGACATGATGATCGGTGCAGAGGTCGCAGAGGGGATCCTCGACGGCATCGTCTTCCTGCGGGATCCGCTCCGGGCACAGGCCCACGAGCCCGACATTTCGGCGCTACTGCGGATCTGCGACGTTCACGACACGCCGCTGGCGACGAACCTCGCTTCGGCGGAGTATCTGCTCAAAGGGCTTGCGGATCGGCCGGTCCACCAGGACGACTAGAAGAGGGGTCGGCTATCCTGCGCGCTCGATAACGGTGACTTCGCCGGCGTCGAGTCGCTCGACGTCGAGAAAGTGCGGAATATACTCGCGTTTATCGTAGGTCTCGCGCTCGTCCTCGGTGCCGCTGATACACCACAGCTGTACCTCCTCTGGGCCGTGCCAGTCGCCGTTGCGGTTGATCTGGAACAGGGTCAGTTCCTCGCCATCGTGCTCGATGACGCCGTTGCGGCGAACCCCGGGATCCCCGCGGATAATGAGGCGCTTCATATGGAACCGTTCGTACGACCCTCAATTAAGCGCTTCGAGACCGAGCCGTGAATCGGCTCCGAACCAAACGGGTTTTAAGGACCGGAGGCCAACCACAGTCCAAGAGGCCGATATCTATGGAAATGCCACGCCGATTTAACACGTATTGCCCGCATTGCAACGAGCACTACGAACACGAGGTCGAGAAAGTTCGGACCGGTCGACAGACCGGCATGAAGTGGATCGATCGACAGGAAAAACGAAACAAGGGAATCGGGAACGACGGTAAGTTCTCGAAGGTACCGGGTGGCGACAAGCCAACCAAGAAGACCGACCTCAAATACCGCTGTGGCGAGTGTGGCAAAGCTCACCTCCGCCAGGGATGGCGAGCAGGTCGGCTTACGTTCCAGGAGTGATTACGATGGCAGGAAATTTCTACAACGTCGAGTGTCCGGATTGCGAGAACGAACAGGTCGTCTTCGGAAAAGCCTCCACTGAGGTCGCGTGTGCGGTCTGTGGCGTCACGCTCGCCACGCCCACCGGCGGGAAAGCGGTGTTCGAGGGCGAAGTCCTCGATATCGTCGAGAACCGCTCGGGCGAGACCGTCGAGGCACAGTGAGCGCCGAGGTGATCGACGATGAAATTTAGCGGTTGGCCCGAGTCCGGCGAACTCGTCGTCGGCGAGGTCGACGAGATCGAGGACTTCGGCGTCTTCGTCGATCTCAAAGAGTACGAGGACAAGCGCGGTTTGACCCACGTCAGCGAGGTCGCCTCCGGCTGGATCAAAAACGTCCGCGATCACGTCCGCGAAGGGCAGACCGTCGTCTGTAAAGTGCTGGACGTCGACGAGGACGCCCAGCAGATCGATCTCTCGATCAAGGACGTCAACGATCACCAGCGCTCCGAGAAGATTCAGGAGTGGAAGAACGAACAGAAAGCGGACAACTGGATGCTCCTCGCCTTTGGCGAGGATGTCGACGACGAGACGTACACGCGAGTCGCAAACGAGATCCTCGCCGAGTTCGGGAGTCTCTACGACGGCTTCGAGCAGGCGGCGATCCACGGCCACGAGGCCCTGGAAGCCACCGACCTCGACGACGACGAGATCGACGCGCTCGTCGAGACGGCCCGAGAGAACGTCTCGGTGCCCTACGTCAACGTCACCGGCTACGTTGATCTGGAGTGTCCGGCCCCGACCGGCGTCGACTCGATCAAGGAGGCACTCAAGGCCGCAGAGGGCAACGGCGAAGTGCCTGACGAAGTCGATCTTGAAGTCTCCTACGTCGGTTCGCCGGAGTACCGGATCAAAGTTCGAGCGCCGAACTACAAGACCGCCGAAACCCAACTCGAAACGAGCGCGGATCGGGCGATCAACGCGATCGAAGCGGTCGATGGCACCGGCCATTTCCACCGCGAGCGCCGTACTGACGACGAGTAATGAAGTCGGATATCCGGGTCTGTTCCACGTGGGAAACGGAACACGATCGCCCGGTGTACACCCTTTCTGATAGCTGTCCGGAGTGTGGGAGCGATGCCGTCAACAGCGCGCCTTCACCGTTCAACCCCGAAGATCCCTACGGGGAGTACCGACGCGCACTTAAGCGACGCGCCCGGGAGTAAGCCGTATGGACGAAGTCGATATCGAGAGCGTCGAGACTGTCGAGCTACAGGATCCGGTGCTCGTCGAAGGCCTGCCGGGTGTCGGCCACGTCGGGAAACTCGCCGCCGAACACCTGCTGGACGAGCTAGACGGAACGCTCGTACGACGCGTGTACTCCGACCAGTTCCCGCCGCAGGTCGAAGTCGGCGAGGAGGGCGTTGCAGAGCTCACCTGTGCGGAGTTTCACGCCGTCGAGACAGAGGGTCGTGATCTGCTCGTCCTCTCGGGAGATCATCAGGCCCAGAGCAACGAGGGCCATTACGAACTGACGAACGCCTTCCTCGACATCGCCGAGGAGTTCGGCGTGAGCGAGGTATACGCGCTCGGGGGCGTCCCGACGGGCGAGCTAATCGAGGAGTACGACGTGCTGGGCGCTGCCTCTCACGAGCACGTCGTCGAGCGACTGACCGATGCTGGCGTCGAGTTCCGTGAGTCCGAACCTGCGGGGGGGATCGTCGGCGTGAGCGGCCTGCTGCTCGGCCTGGGTGGCCGCCGTGGCCACGACGCCGCCTGTCTCATGGGAGAGACTAGCGGCTATCTCGTCGACCCGAAGAGCGCGCAGGCAGTGCTGGAGATTCTCCAGTCCGAACTCGGTTTCGAGGTCGACTTCGAGAGTCTCGAAGAGCGCGCCGACGAGATGGAAGAAGTCATCGGCAAGATTCAGGAGATGGAACAACAACAGAACGTTCCGAGCGACGACGACCTGCGCTACATCGGCTGATTCTCTGCTGGCCGTTTCAGGACCGGTACTCGACCCAATCCTCACTTAGCCAGCGGCGTATCACAACATCCATACTTGCGCGCGTGGCAGACCCATACAGATAGGTGATATACGTGACAGAGAAACAGGAGTACACCGACGATTATCCCGAGAAAACGCTGTATCTCCCCGGTCCGACCGAAGTCCGAGAGGACGTCATCGACGCCATGGCTCAGCCGATGTTCGGCCATCGGATGGACCGGATGACCGACCTCTATACGACTATCGTCGAGGACACGAAGGAGTTCCTCGAGACTGACAACGACGTCATCATCCTCACTGCCTCGGGGACGGAGTTCTGGGAGGCCACGACGCTCAACCTCGTCGAGGACAACATGCTCGTGCCGACCCAGGGCGCGTTCAGCGAGCGACAGGCAAACGTCGCCGAGCGACTGGGGAAAGACGTCGACCGCATCGAGTACGAGTGGGGCGAGGCGGTCAAGCCCGACGACCTCCGCGACGCGCTCGAAGCGAACGACTACGATGCGGTCGGTGCCGTCATGAACGAAACTTCGACCGGCGTCCGCAATCCCATCGAAGAGATGGGCGACATCGTCGACGAGTATCCGGATACCTACTTCGTCGTCGACGCCATCTCCTGTCTGGGCGGCGACTTCATCGACATCGAGAAACACGGCATCGACGCCATCTTCACGTCGGTCCAGAAGGCCTTCGCGATGCCGCCGGGCCTGGCGGTCTGTGTCGTCAACGACGATGCCTACGACCGCGAGGAAGAGAAAAGCGACTCTTCGTGGTACGGCGGTTTCCGCCGGACGCTCGATTACTACGACCGGAAGGGTCAGACGCACTCGACGCCCGCGATTCCGATCATGCTGGCCTACCGCAAACAGATGAAGCACATGCTCGACGAGGGGCATCACGAACGGGACCAGCGCCATCAGGAGATGGCCGAGTACACCCGTGACTGGGCCCGCGAGCATTTCGGTCTCTTCCCCGAGGAAGGCTACGAGTCCCAGACGGTCACCTGCATCGAGAACACGCAGGGTATCGACGTCGCCGAGACTGTCGAGCAGGTCAGCGAGCAGTACGACATGGCCTTCTCCAGTGGCTACGGCGACCTCAGCGAGGAGTCGTTCCGGATCGGCCACATGGGCGAACACGACGTCGAGAGCATCAAGGAACTCACCGACGCCATCGAAGACGTCGCGGACCTCTAGAGCGGCGCTGAGAGGTATTTTTTCGGCACTGCGTTCCGGACGGTGACGAGCGGATCGACGACCTGGCTTATTTCGAGGCCACCGACGAGACTGGAGAGCATGTACGCCTCCGTCGCAGACAGATCGTTGTCGGCGGCGAGCAGTCGGATCGCGTCCTCGTTGGCCAGTTCACAGGCCGTCTCTATCGTCTCCGCACTCGCAATCGTCTTCCACGCGTCAGCCGTTTCGACGAGCGGGCGCGCTAGTTCTACGTCGGTCTCGACGAGGTCGACGGTCAGATCGATTTCGGTGGCGACCTCCGCGCCAGTTCCGCACATCTCGCCGTCGGCCATCGCGGCCTTGCAGTCGCCCATCGAAAAGAGCGCGCCGTCCTGAAACACCGGGAAGTACGCCGTGTTTCCGGCGCTCATGTCGGTCGTGTCGAGGTTCCCGCCGTGGTCGTGTGGGACGAGCGTGGTGAAGGACTCTTCGGCGGGCGCGACGCCGATGGTTCCGATCACCGGTTCGATTGGGACGTCGATGCCCTCGAACGATAGCTGACCGTCCTCGACCGGTGTCATTCTGGTCTCCGGTGCCTCGATCTGCGGGTAGCCATCGAGAAGGCCAAAGCCGTCGATCGTGATGACTCGCCCTTCGGGTTCGGCGATGCGTATCTCCTCGATTTCGATCCGGAGTACGTCGCCCGGCATCGCCCCCTCTACTGCAATCGGTCCGGTTGCCGCGTTTACCTCCCCGGGTACCTGATCGATCAGGTCGGATTCGGACTGGACCGCGCCGTCGAGGCTGTCTCTCGTTTCGATAGTCACTGCCGTTCCTGGGGGGACGGTCTCGACGGGATCCATCTCCGGAGCGAACTCGTAGATCGCACCCTGCTCGTGTGAGACTGTCTCGCGTGACATGTTCGCTACTCCATCGTCCGATCACGTAAAATGTAGTCCCGACGAGTGGTGTATCGACCGAGGAAGGTTACCGCCCGAGTTCCAGTACGTCGGCCGCGCGGGCGTCCCGCTGGGCGCGTGCCTCGAGGTCGTCCGGTTCGAGTCGCAGGATCTTGTCGAGTGAGCCGTGAGTCTCCGCTTGCTCCGGGGCAAACCGGTTACAGCCAGCCGAGATGGTCGACGTATCGAAGGTGTCGAGCGTCCTGGCGCGTTCGACGATCTCCTCTTTGTCGACGGTCAGGAGCGGCCGGTGGACCGGCAGGTCGACCGCCTGACTCGTCACGCCCAGATTTGCCGTCGTCTGGCTCGACTTCTGTCCGATCGCTTCGCCGGTAACGATTCCGACTGCTTCGTTGTCCCTGGCGACGGTCTCGGCGACCTGATACATGTACCGTCGGAACGCGAGCATCCGCCCTTCGTCGATGGTTCGGGCGAGGAGGTCGACGGTCTCGCCGGCGTCGACGATCCGCAAGTCAAACGACTGGCCGGGCGCGTACTCCGCGAGTTTCCGGACGGCTTCGATCGCTCGCTGGCGGTGGTCGACACCGCCGTAGTCACCGAGGTCGAGATAGACGGGGAGGATCGGACTCCCGCGCCGCATGGCCTCGTGGGCGGCGACGGGCGAGTCGATACCGCCGCTGATCAACACGACGAGCGGTTCCTGGGTTCCGATCGGTAGGCCGCCCGGGCCCTGTCGTTTCTCGACGAACACGAACGCTTCCTCGTCCCGGCATTCGACGTAGAACGTCAGGTCCGGGTCGTCGAGGTCGACCTCTGGCTCGAAGCCTGACTCGACGGCCTCCCAGACAGCCTTGCCGCCGAACTCGCCGATATCCTCGCTATCGAACGGGGTCGTGTCGCCGGCGCGACGCGCCTCGACGGCGAAGCTACCGCCGGTGTAACACGCTTTTGCGGTCCGAGTGAGCGCGGCTTCGATCGATTCCCGGTCGGCATCGACGACGACTGCCGAGCTGGCAGAGACGACGCCGAAGACGTCGCTGGCGGCCGCCGTCGCCGCCTCTACGTCGGACTCGTCGACGTGGATCAGCGGGCGGGTCCATCGACGCTCGACATCGCCGTCGATTCCGCGGTCGGCCAGCATGGTCCGGACGCTCTCGGCAAGCCGGCGCTCCATCGACAACTGGACCTGCCGGCTCTTGGTGTTCACCTCGCCGTGTCGGAGCAGTACCGTGTCAGCGCCCGGTGGATGCATATCCTCGCGTAGACCGTAGCGGGATATACACCCTTTGGAAGGCGGATCCGTGGAGAGGACATGGCGGTTCCCGGACTCTTAGGCCGACCAAAACCTTTTTAGAATTAGGCGGACCTAACTTCACCTGATGAGCACCACGGCCGACGCGGACGAACGCGAAGCCCCGTCCGAGGACTCGCCAATGGTCGAAGCATGTGAGACCAGTCCCGGACGCGTAGTCTTTACTGAGAGCGGAAACACCGACGGTTGGATTGCGACTGATCTTACGGTCACCCTTTCTCGATAACCCGCTTTGCGACAGTTATCGTGCGCCGACAGCCGCCAGTATAGTCGTCTCCCCGACCGACTCCGTTACGTCTTAACTCAAATAAAAGATTACTTTTTGATTTCTAAAAACTCTTTTGGCAGGTATGAACCTTTAAGTGCATCGCCGCCCAAGTAATAGATGTCATGAGCTCCCAGAAACACGCCCGTCAGCGCTTCGACAATGTCGAAGAAAGCGAAGCCCTGCGGATTCCCGAAGACAAGGCCGAACAGCTAATCGAAGCACTGAACACCGACCTTGCCGCGACGTACGTCCTGTACCATCAGATCAAAAAGCACCACTGGCTCGTCGAGGGCGCGGAGTTCCTCGGTATCCACGAGTACCTCGGCGAAGTCTCGGCCGACCTCGAAGAAGGTGCCGACATGCTCGCGGAACGAGCGCAGGCGCTCGGCGGTGTCCCGCTCTCTGGCGGCGCGAACTACGAGGACCGCGCACCCGTGACCCCCGAAGACAAGGACGCCTACGACATCCGGACGTCCCTCGAGAACGACCTCGAGATATTCGGCGACATCACCGAACAGCTCCGCGAGCACGAACAGCTAGCGCGGAACCTCGGTGACCCGGCTACCGCGGAACTCCTTCGTGACGTCCTCATCGACGTTGAGGAGCACGGTCACCACCTCGAACACTACCTCGAGGACGACACGCTCGTCACCGAGGGTACGATGGAATAACAGGACGTCACCGCCTGCTGATCGGCCGACCGCAGCTCTCTCGTTTTTTTCGACTCGCCAGTCGGATCTGTGAACAATAAAGATTAATAAGTGGCACTCCGACTCGGACGGTATACCGGCGTACTGCGGGTGAGTCTGTGGGCCGTGCCCTGACCGGTTATCAGAGATTATGAACTCCCAGAACGCTGTTCTGTGTCTGTCCACTGACGCCGATGTCGTCGAACGGCTTGCCAGTCCCCTTCGCTGGTCGTATCCGCGCATCTCAGTCGTTGCGACGACGGAACCGGACGACGCCGTATCTCGTATCGAAGCCGGTGACGTCGACTGTGTTCTCGCCGACGCGGAAACTGTCGAGTCGACCCCGGCCGTGCTCGCCGCGGTCCGAGAACAGTACCCCGCAGTCCCCCTGCTGTTGTTGTCTACCTCCGACATCGACGGCGATAGCGTCATCGCCGAAATCGTCGATTTCGTCCAACTCGACGGGGAGGACGCCGACGCCGCGCTCGGTGGCTGGGTCGCGAACGCTGTCGTCCACGGCTCCGGCCCCGCTACCCACCCGGTCGGCTCTCCGCCCGAGGACACGGTCCACGATATCAAGCGCCTGCTCGTCGACGCCAGTTCGCCGATGGATATCGAACACGCAGTCTGCAATCAGCTAACCGACGCTGGCCGGTACACCTTTGCGTGGGTCGGCGAGTACGATCCGGGCGAACGCCAGGTCGTTCCCTGGGTGACGAGCACTGCTCCCGAGGAGTGGCCCACCTCCCGGACCTTCGGCGTCGGGGCGAGAGCGCCGGATACCGTCCTTGACGACCTGCTTCGGACGCGCGAGACCCAGATCGTCGACGATATCGAGGCGCATCCGGCGGCCGTCCCCTGGCGGTCGGCCGCGCTCCAGCAGGGCTGTGTCGCTGCTGCGTTCCTCCCGCTGGCCGAGAACGGCGACCTCCACGGCGTGCTCGGCGTCTACACCGATTCGGAGAACGGGTTCAGCGACGTGGAGCGAAGCGTCCTCGAAGAGGTAGCAGAGACGACCGCTCACGTGCTCGATTCGATAGCTGTCCGGGGAGAGATCGACCAGCAAGAGCGAGTGCTGGAGCGCTACGAACGGCTCGTCGAGACCGTCGGCGACGGGATGTACGCGCTCGACTCGGAGGGGCACTTCATGACGGTCAACAACGGTCTGCTGGAGATGACCGGCTACGCTCGTGAGGGGCTGCTGGGCGAACACGTCTCGATACTACTGGACGACGACGACAGCGCCCGCCGTCGAGAGACCGTCGAGCGGTTAGAAAACGACCCCGACCGTCAAAAAGAGGCCGTCGAAATAACGATCAACTGCAAGGATGGAACGCGGGTCCCCTGTGAGAACCAGATCGCGCTGCTTCCCCAGGATGACTCGCTGCGTGGGACCGTCGGGGTCCTCCGGGACATCACCGAGCGCAAGAAACGCGAGCGCGAGCTAGAGCGCCAGAACGAACGACTCGAAGCGTTCGCCAGGATCGTTAGCCATGACCTCCGAAACCCGCTTTCGGTGGCACAGGGCTACGTCGACCTCCTTGCCGAACAGGTTGGTGATCTGGACGCCCTCGACAACGTCCGTGACGGTCTCAATCGGATGGAAGACATCATCGGCGACGTGCTGGCACTCGCCCGCCACGGCCAGACCGTCACCGAGACCCAACAGCTCACTCTCGATGAGGTCGTTACCGACGCGTGGTCCAACGTCATGACTCAGAAAGCCCGGATCGAGATTGAGAGCTCCGGGGCTATCGCGGCCGACCGCTCTCGTCTCCTGCGGTCGTTCGAGAACCTGTTTCGGAACGCTGTCGAGCACGGCTCGACAAGCCCTGACTCGCAACCTCGTCAGGATAGTGTGGAGCATGGCTCCACGAACAGTCGGTCGCAGACCGACGACTCTGTCGAGCATGGCTCGACGAGCCCTGACTCGCAAACGCAGCAGGACACCAAAGCGCAAAGCGCTTCGAGCCCTGACTCGCAACCTCGTCAGGACGCCGTGAAAGTGACGGTTCGCGTCGGCTTGCTCCCTGCCGTCGACGGCGTCCCCACCGCTGATTCCTCGCGCTCGACCGGCTTCTACGTCGAGGACGACGGGCCAGGGATGCCCGAGGAGGTCCGCAAGAACGCCTTCGACTCCTCGTTTACCACCTCCGACGAGGGTCTCGGGATCGGCCTGTGGGTCGTCAGGGAGGTCGCCTCCGCACACGGCTGGACCGTCGACGTTACCGAGAGCGAGAGCGGTGGCGCACGGTTCGAGTTCCGCGACGTGCGCGCCCATCCGGAGTAAGTGCCGGCCACCAGTGGTTGGGCCCCACCCGGTTGCGTTCCGATAGCTGGTTCGTCACAGAACCTATATGGGGCCGTCGCGTACGAATCTCGTATGGCAACAGGTGCACCTCAGGACGAGAAACATCACGGCGAGGACGTCTGCTCGGTCGTCGATTCGCTCGAACAGATCGGCTCCCAGTGGCGACTGATCGTCCTCAACGATCTACAGGACGGCGAGAAACGGTTCAACGAACTCAAACGGTCGACTGACGCCAGTTCGCGGACCCTTTCGCGGGTGCTCGACGACCTCCAGGAGATGGGCTTTGTGACACGTCGAATGGAGGAGGACGCCCCCGTCGCGACCTACTACGATCTAACCGAAAAGGGTGCATCGCTCTGTCCGGTGTTCGACGAGATAGAGGCCTGGGCCGACGAGTGGCTGTAGACGCTCTGCGGACTGCTCCAGCGACAGTACAACATCTCCGGCGTTTGGCAGGCCCACCGACATGAGTGATCCAGTCTCCCTCTCGACGAGCAGGTTCGAGTACGACCCCGGCGTGATCCGCTTGGGTCGGGGCTGTGTATCCGCGCTTGCGGACGAACTCGACCGGCAGGGGTGCACCAACGCCCTCGTCGTCTGTGGACGGACAGTCGGTTCGACGCCTGCAGTTCTCGACCCGGTAACCGAGGGACTCGATGACCGTCTCGCTGGCATCTTCGCCGAGACGACACCGGAGAAACTGCTTGGCACCGCCGTCGACGGCGTCGAACGCTTGCGCGAAGTCGAGGCCGACACCGTGGTGAGCCTCGGCGGCGGCAGTAGCCTCGACACAGCCAAAGTCCTCAGCGTCCTCGCGGCGACGGATCGCTCCCCCGCCGAAGTCGGCGACGAGCTAGCAACATCGGGAACTATCCCCGTCCCGGAGGACGGTCTCCCGGCTATCGTCGCGGTGCCGACGACCTTCGCCGGCGCGGATCTCTCACAGGGCGCGGGCGTGAACGCCGACCCCGAAAACGGCCTCGTCGACGAACCGGTCAGCGGCGGCGTCTCCGACCCGCAACTCATGCCTACGGCGGTGTTTGCCGATCCCGCCCTGTTCACAACGACGCCGTACGACGTGCTCGCTGGCTCGGCGATGAACGGCTTCGACAAGGGCGTCGAGACGCTCTACGCTCGCAACGGGACACCCGTCTCCGACGCCACTGCGATGCGCGGCCTGCGTCTGCTCGCCGATGCACTGCCCGCGCTCGATGCCGATTCGTCGAGTCCGGAGACGATGGATCGCGCCGTCGAAGGCTCCCTGCTCGTACAGTACGGCGTCTCCCGGCCGGACGGGAGCACCCTTTCCATCATTCATGCGTTCGGCCACGCGCTCCGACACCACGCCGGACTGCAACAGGGCACCGCCCACGCCATCGTTGCCCCGCACGCGCTCGACTATCTGTTCGAGCAGGTTGACGGCCGCCGGACCCTCCTCGCGCGGGCACTCGATGTCCAGACTGCAGAGCGGTCTTCGGACGCAGTATCCGATGGTATCGTCGACGCCGTCACCGAGGTTCGGGATTCGCTGGGAGTGACGACACGACTCCGATCGGTCGACGGCATCGAGCGGTCGGATCTCGGGGCAGTCGCTGAGACGACGCTGGCGGACCGCTTCATGGCTCAGGTGCCGGAAGGGCTGGATCCGACCGTCGAGGACCTGCGAGCGGTGCTCGAAGCGGCGTGGTGATCCGGAGCCTGCAGGTTCCGGGTGATTGTTGCAGAGGTAGCCATCCTCGAAACCTACTCAGTGGTTCGACCGCGCTGGAGATGGGCCCTCCCAGGCGCGAGCGTCTCGCGGTCATATGCCACCAGCAGGAACGCCAGGACGACGAGTACCATCGCGACTCGTGTCGCCGTCGGTGCAACCGACCCAGCGGCGGCGCTTCCGCCCCCATCGCCCGGTAGCGGCGCGGGCAAGAGCGCCTCCGTAGAGTTCCACCCGGCGTGAAACAGCATCGTGCTTATCTGCGGAGTCGTTCGACTGTGAGCTATGCCGGTCGGAACAGAGGGGTGATCCAGGCGTTGGAGCACCGACCAACGATACCGAGGCGAACTCCCGCGTGCCGTGGTTTCAATACTGGAGCGGTAGTTCACCCTGTATGGGAGCGGATCGGTCTGCGGACGACGTGTTCGGGCTTTTGTCCGACGAGATCCGACTCGACATCCTCCGGACAGTCGCGCTCGCACAGCACGAGGAAAAGAAGAAAACGGGAGTCGCTTCCCTGTCGTTTTCGACCATCTACGACCGTGTCGACGTCGACAACACCGCGAAACTATCGTACCACCTCGGTGAACTCACCGGGACGTTTCTCAGAAAACACGACGGAGGCTACGCGTTCACCCATGCTGGCGAGCAGTTAGTTCGCTTCATTCTCGCCGAGAACTACTGCTCACCGTCGGATTTCGGGACTATCGAGACGGAGGGAGCCTGTCTGTTCTGTGGCGAACGCGCTCTCGAAGCGATGGTCGAGGACCAGTTTTTCATGATTCGGTGTTCCGACTGCGAGCGTCCCGCGTTCTCGTACAAGATCAGGCCAGCGCAGGTGCGGTCTCACTCGGTGGATGCCCTGATCGACACAGTCATCTGGGAACTGGCCGGCGACTTTCTCAAGATGCGCCAGGGCGTCTGCCCGGACTGTGCTGGGCGCATCGAGACGTCGGTGGTGGATGCGGACGATGTCCCGACCCCCGAAATCGTGCCTGCGTCCTTCGCCACGCTTAGCGATTGTCAGGAGTGCCTGCGCTTCTTGAGCGTCCCACTCACCCACGCCCCTGCCTACCATCCGGAGTCAATCTCGTTTCACTGGGAACACGGTATCGACATCATGAGTACGGGACCCTGGGAGTTCCATCACTTTCTCCACGAGGGGCAGTGGAGCACGGAACGCGTCGAGAGCGACCCCGGTAAGTACCGAGTCGAGTTCCAACAGGAGACGAACTCGCTTCGACTGTATCTCGACGAGAACGCCGTGGTCAGACGAACCGAGCGCGTGCGAGATCGGAGCCGGAGCGATCGACGTTCGTAACAGAAACCTTTCAAAATACTCGTTTGGCGAATCGAGAGGGTTTACGATCACTCTGCTGAATACGTGCAGTATGCGCCAATTCCTCCCTGTAGCACTCAAACCAGATTTTGAATCGGTTCCGATAATATATCAAAAACTCTATAATATTTATGTGGGAGACGCTCGGAAGTGAGCATGTGGTGTTCGACCGATGAATCCGAACGAAACGATCGATTCGACAGACTCTGACGCACAGCATCGAACTGACGCTGCCGCTTCAGCGAAGCCTCTGGGACGGTGGCTCCTGCTGATGGGAACGCCGGTTCTGCTCGGAGCCCTGTTCCTGATCCATCCCGACGGTAGCGGTGGACTCGAGGGTCTTCTCGCGGTGAGTGAAACGTGGCTCGACCTTCACGTCGCGATGTTGAGCATGCTCGGACTGCTCGGCGCATGCTTTTACGTGTTGTTGCAGGGATACACCGGTCCCGTCGCCACAGTCGGACGGGTTGGGGTTGGCATCTACATGACGTTCTACATCGCCTTCGAGGCGATCCGCGGGATCGCAACGGGGCTGTTGGTCCACGATGCCCACACCCTGCCGGCCGAACAGCAGGAGGGAGTCGCAGCGGCGGTGGACGTACTTGCCACGCCGTCGACAGTGCTCGGCGCTCTTGGGAGCCTCGGAGCGCTCGTCGCCGTCGTCGCGATCAGCGTGCTCCTGCGTCGGTCCGGAGCACCGCTGGTCCCCGCCGTCCTGCTCGGTGGGGCACCGTTCGCAACCGTGTTCCACGCCGGGACTCCGCTAGACGCAGTCGGAATGGGTATGTTCCTCGCCGGCGTGATCTGGCTCGAACTGGGCTGGCGGCGTAGCGATGACCACCAGGCCACGCAAGCGACCTGAGAGGCCGTCACAAAACCGTCATTCGATATGTCTCAGCAAGAGACCACACCAACGACTTCGACCGAAGAAACGGAGCGACATCGGACCGATCGCTCGGTATCAGGACCGGCGTGCCGACGCCCACTACGAGAAGATGGGCTGTCGCTGGAACCAGGAACCGCACGACGTCGTCGAACGAGCGGATCTGTCGGTCCAGGACGCGACATCCGGGCTGTTTGGCGTGATCACAACGTTCGAGATCTGGCCGGAATGAGCCCGCGCATCGAACCGACTCCACCCGCGAGGCTCTCACGTCTCCCGATCCGCAGTGAGCCACTCGAATACGTCTCTTTGATGATCGAGTAGCGTCCCGAGATGATCGGTTTCGGACGTTACCAGCGTCCCGTCGGTAGCCTCCACCAGTTCGCGGACGGGCGTGAGCGGCGTGTTCTCGTCCTCTGAGCCGTGCCAGGCATGCATGGGGACGGACGACCCTGTCGATTCGAACGAATCCGTCGTGAACGACCGATTCTCCCGTGCGACTGCCTTCGACCCCTGCTGGAGGGCTTCCTGAAAGTCGTCGGCGACCGCCCGAGAAACCGGGTCGGAGACCGACCGATCGGTGTACTGCCCGACGACCGCCTCTGGCCCCCGGACTGATGCCAGTACGCCGGACAGCCCAAACAGTATGCGCAGTGCAAAGGGGATCTTCGAGAGTTTCGCCAGTCCGTTCTCGGCCGGCGGAACGACGGTGCTAACCAGACCGAGTCGGTTCGCCCACTCGCTGGTCGCCGCCGCGAGCGCGAACGGGCCACCGCCGGAAAAGCCCACCACTGCGGCCCGTTCGATCGACTCTGCATCGAGGAGTTCGGTCAGGTCCTCCTGCCAATCGTCCCAGGTCCAGTCACTGGGTGGCGACGACGACTGCCCATAACCGGGTCGGTCCGGAACGATGAGTCTGACTCCTTCCTCGCTCGCGGCCTCCGACAGGACCGCGGCGAACAATCGTGAGCCGGGAGTTCCGTGATGGGCAACGACTGGGTAGCCATCCGGATCACCACCGCTGATGTACGCGAGCGTTCGTCCGTCCGATAGCGTGTGCGTGTTCGTCGAGAGGGGGGTATTCTGATCTGTCATAGGGGGAACCATTCGTTGGGTTTCATCGATATACTGCTGAATCTGATTACGATACCACTCGTTCCTCGTGATTGACTTGTCTACTCAATGGTAACAGTTCCATTGATATTGATCCGGTCGTCAGTGGTGCGGAGTGAATCGCCTTCGGATCCGGAAGTCGGACTCCCAGTCGCTCCATCCTGGGGCCAAGAACGACGTTTCGAGTGTCCTGTGGCATATGTCGTCTTTCAGACGGCTACTCCTCAGCCAACGCGGCGACGTACCCGCTGTCCGTCCCGACGACTGCGCGCGTTCCCTCCACGGCAGGCTGGGTCAAACGACCACCATGCGAGAACGACCACCGTTCGGTACCGTCAGGCGCGTACGCACGGAGCTGCTGACTCTCCTCCTCTTTACCGCCACGGACGACGAGCGTCTGGGGGTTCCCAGCAACAATCGATGGCTGTTGGGGTACCGATTGCTTCCATCGTCGGTCCCCAGTTGCCGCATCGACGGCATGGACGCTCCCGGTAATGGTGGAGATACAGACTGTACTGCCCACGACCACTGGCGCATCGCGCGTGTCTCCGTCGGTGGAGTACCGCCAGTGCTCTGTGCCGTCCGAGGAATCGACGCCGAACAGCCAGCCACCGTACTCGGTGATGAATACCATGTCGCCCGACTGGACTGCGCCCGTCGCGACGAACGGCTCGTCGACGGGTGCCGAAAACCGCCAGCGTTCGCTCCCGTCGGCCGCGTTTACTGCGACGACGGGATAGTTCCCAGCCTCGTTTTTCTGTTCGGATTCGAGATACATCGTATCGCCGAGCAGGCGGGGTTCGTGCGTGGCCGGTCGCATATCCCGATGCCAGCGCTCACTCCCGTCGCTAACTGCCAGGGCTGTCGTCCGGCGAGTACCCTCTACGGCGTAGAGAGTGTCGTCGTAGACAGTAGCATCTGTCGTGTCGCCGGCTTCGATGGACCAGCGCTGGTCCCCGTCGCTCGCCCGGATGGCGAACAGTTTCTCACCCGTTAGGCCGAACTCGTCGTCGGAGGTGCCGAGGTATGCAGCGTCCCCGGTACTGTCCAGCAGATGAAGGAATCGGTCGCGTGACTCCGTCGTCCACGTTTCCGACCCGTCGTCGATGCGAACGAGACGCTGCTCGATACCGTGTGTGCCGGCGCCCCATCCGACTATCACGTAGACGCCGTCTCCGACGACCGGAAATGACGCGACACCTGCGGGAGCTTCGTACCGCCACTGTTGGCTCCCATCGTCCGCTGCGAGGGCGTAGATGTTCTCGCTTCTCTCCGGGCGGACGTGATCACGGTCACTGGTCGCGTTGTCGTTAGTCCCGGCACCGACGTAGACGATATTGCCCTCGACAGTCGGTTGGTTCCGAACGGAGCCACCGGTCTGGCGCGTCCAGCGGACAGCATCGCCGGTCGGTCGCTCGTCGCCCTCGCCAGGCGAATCGGCGTCCTGTCTGTCTATGCAACCGGCGAGCCCGAGCGTGGCGAGAAGCCCACCGCGGAGGACCGCACGTCGCGCGCTCGACGGATCGTCGCTGACCATACTACATGTCTCTGTCCAACAGGGAATAAGTCCGCTGGAGGCACAAAGAGCGACTATCGTTACTGTCTCGCTCGCGATGTCGTGAGACCTCCTCAAGCGGTATCACAATCCGGAGGTCGAATGGAACCTGATGTGTTCTCTGTGGAATCAGTTCGTACAGCTGATTTCAGGCGTATATGGGTATATTCTTATAAAATTCCATCTCGTTTGGAGTTACGCAATGACCGTTGAGTTTACAGAGACCTTCGTCCGACTCGCCGGGAATTCTCCAGTGATGCAGGCGCTTGCTGGAGGGATCATCATTGCCCTACTGAACCTTGTTGGGGCCTCGCTCGTTCTCGTCTGGCGAAATCCGTCCGAGCGGGCTCTAGATAGTATGCTTGGCTTCGCCGCCGGTGTAATGCTCGCAGCGGCCTTTACCAGTCTTATAATTCCTGGCATCGAAGAGTACTCCGGAGGAAACCCGCTCCCGACACTGATCGGCGTCGGGATCGGCGCGTTATTCCTTGACCGCGCGGACGCTCTAGTTCCCCACGCACACTATCTTCTGACGGGCGAACGACGAAGGGACGCAGCGGAACCGGACGAGACGCTTCCGGTCACTGACGAGCGACTGGCTGGCGTAGTACTGTTCATTTTAGCCATCACGTTGCACAATATGCCCGAAGGTCTGGCCGTTGGGGTCGGGTTCGGTGCCGCAGCAGGAGATCCGGCACAACTCGGGAGTGCGTTGTCTTTGATGCTCGCTATCGGTCTTCAAAACATCCCCGAAGGATTGGCTGTGTCTGTGGCAGCGATAAACGCTGGCCTCGACAGGCGGCTCTATGCTGCAATCGCTGGGGTCCGAGCAGGGGTCGTCGAAATCCCACTCGCGGTGCTGGGAGCCGTTGCCGTGGCGACAGTCGAGCCGCTATTGCCATATGCGATGGGGTTTGCTGCAGGCGCAATGTTGTTCGTGATTTCCGACGAAATCATCCCCGAGACACACAGGAGTGGTCATGAACGCGTGGCGACGCTCGGACTCATGGCTGGGGTCATCATTATGCTGTACCTCGATATTGCATTAGCTGGTTGATATTTCTCTGCGCCTGAAGAGGCAGGAATCCCGAGCGGTGGGAGTTTCAGGTTTGTAACCACGACTCCGCCACTTCACGGGAATTTGCGTCTAACCCAGTCCTCGTAGTCGGTGGCTGTCTGGCCATTCCAGGTGGTCGTTACTCCTATCCTCGGCGTGAACACCGTGGTATTGCGCCTGCTCCGCGTATCAATCCGAGCACTGTGCACAGCGTCTACCGAGCACAGTTCACGACGCCCCATATTTTTGTATAGGTGATAGTGAGGTTACATATGGTTCAAGACCCGTTTCACCTCGCAATCGTAACGGGGAGGTTCGCACCACAACTGAGTGACGGTGGTCAACAGGTCGCGACAGCGCTTGCCGAGCGCGGCATCGATAGCGACCCCGTTATGTGGAACGACCCGACGGTTGACTGGCGTCGCTTCGATGGGGTGCTCGTTCGATCCTGCTGGGAGTATCCGGAGGACAGAGGTCGGTTTCAGACGATGTTGGACGAGATCGAGGACGCAGGCGTCCCCATCTGTAACCCCCTGTCTGTCCTTCGATGGAACCTGCACAAGAGCTACCTCCCCGCTCTTGATCGGGAGGGAGTCCAGATTCCGGCGACGACAGTGATCAAACAGGGCACAGATACGTCACTCGAAGAGGTCATTCGAACCAGCGGGTGGGACGATGTCGTCGTCAAACCTGCAATCGGCGCGATGTCGTCCGACGTGTGGCGAACATCGGCAACTGAGGTGGCTGAGTCGGAACAGCGATTTACTGACCACGTCACCGACCACGACGTTCTGGTCCAGGAGTTCGTCCCGGAGATCAGCGCTGGCGAACGGTCTATCGTGTTCTTCGGCGGCGAGTATAGCCACGCATGGAACAGCCTGCCCGCGGAGGACGACGTCACGGAGTTCGATGGAATCGATGCCGAGTACGACCCCCCATCCGAGATCCGGCGGCAGGCTGGGGCAGTATTACAGTCGGCATGTGAGATCATCGGTCTCGAAAAGGACCGCCTTCCGTACGCCAGAATCGATTACGTACACCGTGATGATGACCTTCTACTCATGGAACTAGAACTGATCGAGCCGTATCTCGGTTTCGAACGCGGTGACGACACTATCGAGCGCTTCTGTGAGGAGGTGGTATCGTACTTCGAGGAGCGAACGTCGAGAGAGAGTTCTGGCGGGTAACCAGATCCGGCGTTCGTCCCAGTCTTTCGACGGACGCCATCGTTCTGTCGGCACACTAGTCGCCGCCTGGATCGTCGCCGCAGACATCGTGACTGGCGTCACCTATCCTGCCCGCGCCGATCTGTTTAAAATCGTTCCGAAAGGTCACGGACGCTGCAGGATTTGAACCCGGTGCAAACACTCGCTGTCGCTCGTGTATGCGTGATTCAAATCCTTCGCGGTATACTTTTCACTACTCACATTCGTTCGCAGGAAAAGTGGGCGCTGCAGGATTTGAACCCGCGGCATCTTGGTCCGAAGCCAAGTGCTCTGTCCAAGCTGAGCTAAGCGCCCGCACCCACAAATCCGAGGAGGGTAAAGTTAAACCCACTGATTTCGGGACCCGCACTACCCGTGCGAACACGGGTCATTCGTGGATGCGTTATTTCGCGTCTTTTATTTCGTGTGGCTGGGAGAGTAGTGAGTATGGACGTCCAGGCGCGGGTGCGAGGCTACGTCGAGTTGACGCGACCGATGAACGCGGTCGCTGCCGGAGTGTTGACGTTCATCGGTGCGTTCGTCGCCGGGGCTTCGACCGAAAACGTCTGGATGGTGGCTGCAGCGATGGCCGCGACAGCGATGGCGACCGGCGCAGGGAACGCGATCAACGACTACTTTGACCGGGAGATCGACCGGATCAATCAGCCACAGCGGCCGATCCCCCGTGGCGCGGTGAGCGAACGGGGGGCGCTCTGGTTCAGTCTGGTCCTGTTTGCCGTCGCGACGGCGTTCGCGGTGACGCTACCGCCACTGGCTATCGGGATCGCGGCGTTCAATCTCCTTGCGCTTATCGCGTACACGGAGTTGTTTAAGGGGCTACCGGGCCTCGGCAACGCGCTGGTGGCGTATCTCGGAGGAAGCGCGTTCCTGTTCGGCGGTGCGGCGGTCGGTGACGTGGGCGCGTCGGCAGTGCTGTTCGTCCTCGCTGCCCTCTCGACGCTGACACGTGAGATCATCAAGGACGTCGAGGACATCGATGGCGACCGGGAGGAGGGACTGAATACGCTACCCATCGCAATCGGCGAGCGACCTGCCCTGCACGTCGCAACAGTGCTGTTACTCGTCGCCGTCGCCGCGAGTCCCATCCCGTATCTTCGGGGAACGTTCGGGGTTCTCTACCTGCTTGTCGTCGGTCCTGCGGTGCTCGTCATGCTGTTCGCGGTAGTCCGGAGTTATCGCCGGCCGAGAATCGGCCAGCAGTATCTCAAGTACGGTATGTTTCTGGCTGCGGTCGCGTTTATAATCGGTCGGATAGGTGTCGTATTACCGAGCGTATTGTAGTCGGCTATGGTGATTGGTTATTTCTCGTCCGTCACACTGACGATCAAAAGTACTATATGTGGGTATCGGTATACTTACACTAACACTCTCGACCAACACAGCAATCGGCTGTGCAGTATATGAGGGCACATCATGTATGATCTGGCAGACGTCCTTCCGGACGCTAAACTCGAGTCTGGCACGAACCTCCTGATCACGGGGCCACCGCTCTCGGGTAAGCGCCGCCTTGCACTCGACATCCTCGCGAACGGCACCCGTCAGGAAGAGGGTGCCATCGTAGTCACGACCAAGGACAGCGGTGACAAGATTCTCAGCGAGTACAAAAAGCGAATCGACAACGTCGAAGACGAACCGCTCGGAATTGTCGACTGCGTGACCAAACAGCGCGGTGTCGGCAGTGCCGAGGATGGGCCCCAACTGAAGTATGCATCCTCGCCGGTTGATATGACCGGAATCGGGATCAAACTCTCGGAGTTTCTACAGGACTTCTACGAACGCCGCGGTCTCAAACAAAACCGCGTGTTAATGCACTCCGTTTCGACGCTGCTGATGTACTCTGACCTGCAGACTGTTTTCAGGTTCCTCCACGTTTTCACTGGCCGCGTCCAGAGCGCCAACGGACTGGGGCTCTACGTCATCGACTCGACGGCACACGACGATCAAACCATGAACACGCTCACACAGTTGTTCGACGGCCTGATCGAACTCTCGGAAGACAGTGCCGAACCCCCGCGTCTCCGGACTGCAGAGTAGGGCTCCCGCGTCACTTTTCCCGATACGTCGTCTACATTCGTGTATGACAACTGAGGACGAACTCGTGAGAACCGCGCTCGATAGCGAACGGATCGCCGTCGTTGGCTGCTCGTCGACGCCCGGCAAGGACGCCCACGAGATACCGAAGTATCTCGACGCACACGGCTACGACATCGTACCGGTCAATCCCTTCGCCAAGGAAATCTTCGGTCACAGAGCCTACGATTCGCTCGACGACGTCCCGGACGGGATCGACCTCGTCGACGTCTTTCGTCCGTCGGAGGAAGTCTCGGGAATCGTCGACAGTGTGCTCGAACGGGACGATGTCGACGCGCTCTGGTTACAACTTGGTATTCGGGACGACGACGCGGCGGCCCGTGCCCGCGACGAGGGCGTCGCTGTCGTACAGGATCGCTGTCTCAAAGTAGCGCACGCACGACACCGCTGAGAAACACGCGCGGTTCGTCGTGGTTCCTCAGCCTTCGATGGCGTCGTCGGCCTGCTCGGCGCTGTCGCTCTCGCTCGCAGACGCCTCACCGTCCGGAGACTCGGCCGCATCCTCCGCTCCGTCGTCGGATTCAGCCTCCTCGATCGCCGCCTGAGCGAGCACTTCGTCGGCGTCGATCCCCTGCTCACGGGCGAGCTCTTTCAGCAACACCAGTTGCTTTTCCGAATCCTTTTCGAGTCGGCTGACCCGGTGGTTTGTCTCTTCGGTGGCCTCTTCCAGGTTGATGACTCGCTCCCGAACGTCTTTGAGTTGTGCGATTAGCTGTTCGGCCCGGTCTGCGAGTGTCTGGATCCTCTTGGCGGTGTCTCCGAATCCCATGTCAACCGTTTCGCACCAATGGCTTGTGGGTTTTCCGATACGCTGGTCCCGTGGAACGCCGTGTTTATACTGGCGGATGCAAGAGTTCAGTCTGTGATAGATAACCGGACGCCGCCAACGCTCGGAATCGTCGCCTGTCTGCTCGTCATCGCGATCGTGGCGCTCCCATATCTACTACTGTCGGATGTTGGAGCGGGTGGAATCAGCGCCTACTACGATCACGGCGTGGTCGGACCGTGGGTCGTTACCCTGCTCACGATCATCGCCCTCGTCGCGTTCGCCGCGGGCCGGCAGGAGCGCTCGGATCCAGTGACCATCGCTGGAGCCACGCTCGTACTGGGACTGTTTATCGCCGGGAGTGCGGCGGCCTGGGCGCTGTCGGTACCGTCGGCGTTCGTCCAGCAACTCGGGACCGATACTTGGCTCGAGTACCATCGATGGTCGCTGGTCGTGGCGTCGGCCCTCCTGCCGGTTGCAAGTGCATGGTACGCAAAGGCTCTGAGAGTGATTTGAGCCCGACTCGACGCTCGTAACGAGTCGTTTCTGAGACATCTAATCGCGCTCCTGACGAGTCGTCAGTTTGTCACACTGTCGCATGATCGCCAGACGGAACGCGGTTAGTTCTCGAAAGTCGAAAGGCCCTTAAGAGGTCGAGGGGTAGTGTAAGATGGACTAGGTCGGGCAGTTAGGCCCTGCTCACTACCCGCACTATGGTCTTTAGCGGGGACCGAACCCCGGACGCGTCCGGACAGACCCGTTCGGGCCCTGGAAGCCGACGTGGAAACCTCGTCCCTCGGGGGCCACGGTTCGCGGCGTCCGCCCGCAGGGGCGTCACGTCGCGATTTGCCGGCGGCAGTTCGTCAGGCGCGGAAGCGAGCAGCGAACCGCTGGACGATGGTCGCTCGAGGGGTCGCGGGGCGGAGGAGGCAACCGGGATTCCCCGGACGGGAACGTCGGGCAACCCCGGGCGTCCGTCCATTCATACCGTATTTTACTTCGCCAGCGACGGCCATTGCTCACCAGAGCCTCGTTCAGGCAATAGCGACGCTACTCGTCGAACATCAAGTATTCGAAAACGGTGTGGACGATCCGTCGGAGCGCGGTTACTCTTCGGCTTCGACGGGGGTGGAGTTGCTAAGTTCGAACTCGCCTGCCAGTTCCCGCTGCGGGTAGGGGATGTCGATCCCGACCTCGTCGAAGCGGGCTTTCACGTTGGTGATGAACTCGCCACGGGTCTTGACGTAGTCGGCGCGGCTAGGTTCGGAGATCCAGATCCGCGACTGCAGGCCGACGTCCGAGTCGTTTAGCTCGGTCAATCGGACCGAGGGTGCGGGGTCATCCATGATTCCCGGGTGCTTCTCGGCCTCTTCGACGATGATGTCGGTGGCCTGCTGGATGTCGTCGCCGTAGCCGATTCCGAAGACGAATTTCAGTCGAAGCTTCTCGTTTGCTACGGGGTTTTTGATGACGCCCCCGGTTAGTTCGGAGTTGGGGACAGTCAGCATCTCGTTGTCGAACGTCCGGACGCGCGTGACGCGGAGGCTAATGTCCTCGACGACGCCGGAGTTGCCGTCCCACTCGATCCAGTCGCCGATACGGAACGGCTTGTCGGCGTAGATGAAGACGCCGGAGACGAAGTTACTGATCGTGTCCTGTGTCGCCAGACCGACTGCCAGTGCAAGGGCTGCGGCGATAGTCGCGAGCGACGAGAGGAAACTCCCGAAGCCGGCGAAGCCGAACGCGACGGCCACGGCGACGAACACGATACCGAACGAGACGAGTTTTAACAGCGGTCCCCGTGCGTGAGCATCCAGATCACGTTGCTCCAACGTCCGATCCGCAATCGGAATCACCGTCCGCTGTCCGATCACGTAGATGACGACGAACGCGATTGCGAACAGAACGAGCGACTCGATGCTACCGGCGGTACCAGCTCCCAGTCCAGCATCGACCAGGAGTTGCTGGATCGCTCCCATCAGTGCATCACCGCCGTGTGGCCACGGCTCTGGACCACCTCAGCGTTGACTTGCTCGGCCAGGTCATCGGCCAACTCCTCGGCGGTGGCGTTGCCACGCGCTGCTCGGAGGAACTTCACTTTCACAAGGTTCCGATCGTCTAGTTGGTCTGCCAGTTCGTCGACCACCGGTTCGAGACCGCTCTTGCCTACCCACACAGTCACATCAAGTTCGTGAATCTCTCGCTGTAACGCATCACTAGTCATACAGTATTGTACCGAGCGCCGAGGGTTTTACTCTTTTGGCCTCTCTCCGGTGCTTAGCCGTCCGATCCAACGTGTGTCGAATGGTTGCCTGTCCGGCAGTGTCACGCCGTCAGTAGGGATACCGCGACTGGTGCCCACAGTCGCAGGTGAGGACGACGTGGCCGTCCTGTAACCGAACACGGGCGTTGTTTCCGGGCTGGAGATACGCGTCGCACTCGTCACAGGTGAAGCGTTTGAAGCTTTCCGGCAGTGATCGTCGCTCTCGCTCGGCGATGCGACGGGCAAGCCGGACGTACCGTCGTGCTCTGTCGGGATGGTTGGTCGCGACGGCTTCGGCTGCCAGCTCCTGCAGACGCTCGATACGCTCGTCGGCGATAGTCATTGGAAAGTGGGGGGAGTGGGGGATTCCGGGGCAGTACGGACAAGGAGAGAGGACGTCCAGTATTGCCCCATTGAGTGATGGGAAAGTAGAGGACAAGTATTTTTTGTTTTATCGAGCAGCTATCGGTCGTCCGACGCGCCCGCTTTCGATCAATCGTGATGCTGACGCAGACAGCAAATCACAATACGTATCCCTGAGAACTCGAAAGAAACGGCCAATGACAGAGGACAGCTCACGAACGGGCTCCGAAGCCGCGTCCGACGAATCCGGCTCGGAGCTACCCCAGGACCGCACGTTCGGGCTGCTCTCCACGTCGCGTCGTCGGGAGGCGATCGACCTGCTCCGCGAGCACGACCACGTCGGACTGCCGGACATCGCGGAAGCGGTGACGGTACGCCAACTCGGCAAGGAAATCACCGAGATCTCGCCCGAACAGGTCAAAGACACCTACATGATGCTGTACCACTCCGACATCCCAAAGCTCGTCGACGAGAACGTCATCGTCTACGATCAGGAGCAGGACGTCGTCGCGACGGGCGAGAACTTCTCTGCAGTCGAGGAACTCCTCTCGCGTAGTACTGATAAATAAGAACTATCGCAGCGGCGGTCGAAGCGGTACCGTCGTCAGTCGTCTTCGAGCGCGTCGGCGATCCGCTGAAGTTGTCGCGTCACGTCACGAACTTCGTCACGGAGTTGTCGAACTTCCCGAGTGAGTTCTTCGTTGCCCGCTTCGGACTGGCCACCAGGGCCGCCGGGGCCTGCACCGCCGGGACCCGCGCCGCCGGGGCCGCCGCCCATCATGCCGCCCATCATCTGTGCGAAGGGGTTGCCGCCGCCACCCATCCCGCCGGGGCCACCGCCCATCATCTCTTCCATGCCACCTTCCGGTGGGCCTTCTCCTTCCTCACCCTCGCCTTTCTCGGCGCGTTTTTCGCGGATCTCTTCGACGCGTTCGCGGAACGATTTCTCCTCGTCACCCTCGTCTTGTTGGTCGTCGTCTGCCATGCACGTCAGTTCAGTCGCTGACTGGAAAAGGGTTTTCGTCCACTACCTCCGGCAATCACTCGAAGGCACCGAAACTGGACTGCAGCGTCCGCTCAGTCTCTCCCTGTCGTAGCTCGTATCCCACCAGGTCGCGGAGGTCGACGGCGTAGGTGCTCCCGCCGTTCTCGACGACGAGAAGCCGACCCTTGACGCCGCGCACTTCGCCCGATGCGACCGTCTCCTGGACCGGTCGAGTCCCCGTCTGCACGCCGTGATCGAGGGTCTTCGTCTCGATGGGGTCGTGTCGGTCGAGCACTGCTTGCCAGGCCTCCCCGTCGACCTCTTGGTGGAGGCTGTCGACCTTCGTCGGGATCCGTACCCGGTCGGTGAGCGTCTCGGCGATTTCGGCCTCCAACTCGCGGGCGATCCGCCCGTTCGAGACCGTATGGAGGTGCGCCGCGCGGTCCGCTCCTTGCTCGTAGAGTCGCGTTTCGAGTCGCCACAAGCGCGTCACGCCGACTTTGAACGTTGCTGGGGCGAACGCGGCGAGATAGACGGCGTGCTCCTCGTAGCAGTCCATCTCGTCTTTCAGGCAGGTGCCGGTACAGCGGGCACAGACCCACGTCCGATTGTGGGCCTCACAGTAGGGTCCCGCGGGAGTATCACACTGGACGTGCTCGTCGCCGTCCAGCGTCCCGGCACAGCGCCTGTTTCCGAGGCGGAAATCGAGTTCGACGCTCGGTGCTAGCTCATGACGCTCGACCTGGCCGTCGGTCACGACGAGGAGCGCGCCGCTTTCCTCTGGGCCCGACGCCGTCTCGTACCCTACGACCTGCATCGGCATCGGATACGTGAGCGGTGGATAAATGTGCACTGCTCCGGACAGCCTGCGCGGCCTGGACGCGAGGATAGCCCCGCCCGAAACCGGATACAATAATTGCTCACAGCAACTCCCCGACGTCCGCCAGTGATTCGAGCACGTGATCCGGCGGACTGCTCGCGGCGTCGACGTCGGCCCGATCGGTGATCCCCGAGAGGACGACCGCAGTCGTCATTCCGGCCCGTTCGCCGAGTGCGATATCGGTATCGAGACGGTCACCAACCACCAGTACGTCGTCTGCCGGGACGCCGAGCCTTTCGAGCGCCGCCTCGGCTGCAGTATGCGAGGGCTTGCCAAGGATTCGCTCTGGCTCCCGGTCGGTCACGCCTCCGATCGCGTTCAGGATCGCTCCCGTCCCGGGTTCGGCGCGCGCCGCGGTCGGGATCGTCATATCCGGATCGGTCCCCAGAAACGTCGTCCCCTCGTCTTCCAGCGCCCACATCGCCTCCGTCATCGTCTCGTAATCGAACGACCGATCCATCGACCCGACGACGACGTCCGCCTCGGGCGGCGTCGCGTCGACGTTCAGCCCGCGGTCGCGCAACCCAGCGAGTAGCCCCGGGGACCCGATGACGAACAGGTCGTCGTCGGCGTGTTCGGCGGCGAGATACTCGCCCGTAACCGAGGCCGCCGTGAGCGTTCGCTCCGGATCGACATCGATCCCGTGTGGCGTGAGTCTGTCGACGTACTGCTCGCGTCGCTTCGTCGGGTTGTTCGAGAGAAAGAGGAGGTCGAGTCCGGCGTCCCGAAGTCGTTCGACTCCACCCGCTGCTCCAGGAATCGGTTCGTCACCCAGCACGACTGTTCCGTCGACATCGACGATTGCGGCCCGAAAATCGCTCATAGCCTCGGTTAGGGTGCGTCGATGTTAACTTCCTCGCTCGGCGTGTGAGCGCCGGAGCCGAACGACTTCGAGCACCGCGGCTCTCTCCTGCAGAGACGGAAGCCGTGCTGCATTTCTGACACTGCTTGGAGATAGCAAGGTTTATTCTTCGGTTGGGATTGGTCGTTGACAATGAGTCTCGATATCGATCGATTCGACCTCGAGGGCACGGGGTCGATATCGTCCCTCCTGCAGCGCTGGTATCACGTCCCCGCGCTGGCACTGACGATGCTGTTCATGCTACTGGTCCGCCTGCAACCGTACGGCAAGTTCGTCCAGTCGGATCGGGTGTACTTCAGCGGCAACGACGCGTACTACCACTTCCGCGAGACGATGTACACGGTCTCGAACTACCCTACGACGATGCCGTTCGACCCGTGGACGCAGTTCCCCTTCGGGACGAGTGCGGATCAGTTCGGTAACCTGTTCGACCAACTGATAGCCACCGTCATCCTGGTTGTCGGTCTCGGAAGTCCGACCGAGCGACAGGCCGCTATCGTGCTGGTTCTCGCACCCGCAATCGTCGGCGTGCTCTGTGCAATCCCGACCTACTTCATCGCAAAGCGTCTCTCCGGGCGTCGCGGCGGACTGTTCGCCGCCCTGATCCTCGCGCTCCTCCCCGGTATGTTTCTCTCCCGGAGCGTCGTCGGCTTCACCGACCATCACGTCGCAGAGGTGCTGTTTCAGGCGACGACGATCCTGTTACTCATGGTTGCGCTGACGGTCGCCGAGCGCCAGAAGCCGGTCTACGAACAGTTCCTCGAGCGTGACTGGGCGGGACTTCGCGAGACCCTCACCTGGAGCGGTCTTGCTGGATTCGGACTGGCGCTGTACTTCTGGACCTGGCCGCCGGCGGTCGTCCTCGTCGGGATCCTCGGGGCTTTCTTCGGGATCGCGCTCTGTGTCGAGTATCTGCAGGGGCGTAGCCCGGAACACGTCGCAATCGTCGGCGCGGTGAGTATGAGCGTCGCCGGCGTCCTCGCGCTCGTCGCTATCGACGAGGTCGGCATCACCAGTCCATCGACGCTGTCCTTGCTTCAGCCACTGGCGGCGTTCGCCGTCGCCGCTGGCTGTGTCTTTATGGCGTGGCTCGCACGACAGTGGGACGCTCGCGATATCGACTCGCGTGGCTATCCCATCGCTATCGGTGGACTGGGTCTCGTTGCGATTGTGCTCGTCGCCCTCGCGCTCCCCAGCCTCTTCAATACCATCTGGAGCCAGGTACAGAACCAACTCCTGCTCGGCCAGTCAGATACCGCGCTGACGATTGCCGAGGCCCAACCGACTGCCGAACAGAGCGGGGGTCTCAGTGGGTATCTGGTCGACAACTACGCCTTCACCTACGTCTTTGCGCTGGTCGCGGTCGTCTGGATGGTCTGGCGGCTACGCGACGCGGACCAGTTCCGGTCCGAGCAGCTACTGATCGTCGTCTGGACGGTCTTTCTCACCCTGCTGGCGCTGACCCAGGTCCGGTATCACTACTACCTTGCTGTTGCAGTCGCCGTGCTGAACGGTTGGCTACTGAGTCAGGCGTTCGACATCCTCCAGATCCCGTCGATAGACCGGCTTGAGGAGGTCGAAACGTACCAGGTGATCGCCGTGGCCACCATCTTACTGGTCGTCGTCTTCCCGCTCGCGTCGGGCGTGTTCGGGTTCTCTGCGGTGGCACAGGCGGATGCACAGCAGCCTGGCGCGGTCGAGTACTGGGACGATAGCTTCGACTGGATGGAGGAGTCGACTCCCGAACCGGGCACCTTCGGCGATGCTGACGACGAGATGGCGTACTACGGAGCGTACGACCGAACGGACGACCACGAGTACACCGAGGGAGCCTACGGCGTCATGTCCTGGTGGGACTACGGCCACTGGATAACGGTCGAGGGCGAGCGAATCCCGACGGCGAACCCGTTCCAGCAGGGCACTGGCACCGCCAGCGGCTTCTTCCAGGCCCAGTCCGAGGAACGGGCTGACCTGCTGCTCGACGCACTGCCCGCGTCCGGGCGCCACGACGGCTCCCTCGCCGAGATGGAAAACGACGAACTCCGATCGATCCGCGACGACCGGACCGAGCAGGAAGCCGGTGAGTCGGTGCGGTACGTCACCATCGACGATCAGATGGCTGGTAGCAAGTTCGGAGCGATCACTCAGTGGGCGTCGGCCCCCGACGTAAGCGGCGGGAGCGTTCAGGTCGCGAGCGAGGAGTACTACGACTCGATGCTCGGGTCGCTGTACTACGACGACGCCCAGGGGATGGAAGGCTATCGCCTCGTTCACGAGAGCGAGTCGTTCTCGGTCGTTGGCGTCTTCGAGAGCCCACGGACCGGCCAGTCGATCTGGGCGGAGAACTCCGCTCGGCTAGAGGGCTGGCAACAGGCGTCGCAGTACACCGAGCAGTTAGAAACGCAGGAGAACCGAGCCCTCGTCTCCTCGGTTAAGACCTACGAACGGGTCGATGGAGCGACGATCACCGGCGATGCTGCGGCGGGTGAGGACGTCGTCGTTGCCCTCCCGCTGGAGAGCGATACCGGCCGACCGTTTACCTACGTCCAGTCCGCGGAAGCCGGTGAGAACGGTACCTTCGAGATCACCGTTCCGTACGCGACCGACGACCAGCTCGGGCCCGAGGACGGCTACACTGACAGCGCCGTGACGGCGACCGACGACTACACCGTCCTCGTCGGCGACGAACTCGATGCGGCGGCCGTCTCGTCAGCACCGATCGAAAACGGCGAGATCGATCTGTCGGAACTCGACGCCGATGTCCGTACCACCGGCACGACCGACGTGCCCGAACCCGCTATCTACGACGGCGACGAGCGGACTGTCGACCTCGACGAGAACTGATCGGTCGGCCGTGAGAAACACTGGCTGTCCGATACATTAACCGTTTTAATCTCCTCCCCTGTTGGTACGTGTAGATGAACGACTGGCTCTCGATCTATCTCAAAGGCTTCTGTATGGGTATCGCGGACATGGTTCCCGGCGTCTCTGGCGGAACGATCGCCCTGATTACGGGAATCTACGAACGCCTCGTCACGGCGATCACGACGCTCGATCCACGGTTGATCGGCTACGCGCTCCGTCCCCACGACCCCGAAGCACGGACCGCCTTCTCGGAAGGCGTCGGACGGATGGATATCGGCTTCCTGTTAGCGCTCGGGGCGGGTGTGGGAACGGCTATCCTTGCGGTCTCGCGCATCGTCGGCACTCTCGCGGAGTCCTATCCCGGGACGACTGCGGCGTTTTTCTTCGGGCTGATCGGCGCGTCGGCGGTCGTTCTCGCGGATCAGATTCGGCTTCCTCCCCGACGGCTCGTCCCGATCATGACGGTCGGCATTGCGATTGCGGGAGGCGTCACACTCGTCACTGCGGGCTCTATCTCGCACGCGCTTCCTGTCGTCTTCGTTGCCGGAGTGATCGCTGTCAGCGCGATGGTGCTCCCCGGCGTCTCGGGTGCCTTCTTCCTGCTCGTCCTCGGTCAGTACTACTTCATGTTGGATACACTGAACGGCTTCATCGATGGCCTGCTCTCTCTCTTTTCTAGCGGTACTACGCCCGAACTACTCTCGACTGGACTCGTCGTCGTCACCTTCCTGACCGGCGCAGCCGTCGGCCTCCTCTCTGTCGCACATCTCGTCAAACGTGCGCTCGAACGCCACCGGGCCGAGACACTCGCGTTTCTCGTTGCGCTCATGATCGGCGGGCTACTGCTCCCGGCGCAGCAGGTCGTGGCAAACGTCTCTGTCGTACCGGCAACCCGCTCGCCGACGGTGTTCCTGACCAGCATCCTCGAACCGCTGGGGCCGATCCTGATCGCGGCCGTCCTCGGTGCGGCGGCGGTGTTCGCGCTCGACCGGTACACTGACGACTTGGAGTACGTCGACAGCGCCTGAGCCTCGCTGACGGACTCCTCGAAGAAAGCATCGGATACGTGTTCGGCCAAGCGTTCGGCGTGAGTCAGTGCTACTTCTCCGCTTCGAGGCGCTGGAAAACGAGCGTCGGGAAGCAGGGGATGACCGTCGTGGGCCGCCGGCCGTCCGATCCGCTTCGGTTGACGACGGTTCGTTTGAGGATCCCTTCCTCGGCCAGTTCGTAGAGGAACCGCTGGACGGTGTTCGGCGAGAGATCGGTTCGACGGCCGACGGCCTCCGCGACCTCGCTGATCGTAACGGCTTCAGGACCGACTGAAAGCAGTTCGACGAGCACCTCACGCCGGTTTTCGGGGAGCGCAAGTACGCGCCCGGTCTGTACGCTCTCCTCGGGCACGGCATCGATCCCCGCCGTGATATCCGCCGTAGTGATTCGATCGTTGGCGTTCTTCTGGGCGTGGATCGCGGCACCGAACAGTGCGGCGAGAGCATCGTGTGCGTCGCCGTCAGCCCAGTTCGCCACCTGTCGCGCCAGGCCATGAGAGATAGAACCGCTGGCTAGCCCGTAGGAGGCGCGCTCAGTCAACAGATCGACGAGCGAGTGTGGCCGATATCCCGGGACCTCGACGTGCTGTCCCGTCCAGTCGTCTATCTCCTCATTGGCGATGACGAGCAACCCCACCGAGGACTCGATGGGTTCGACGAGTTCGATCGCTTCGTCGACGGAGAACGCTCCGTCCTCGATGTGGTCGACCGCGATACATACCGGCCTACTCCCACTGATTGCCGACTCCAGTCGGTCTTTGAGTTCGTCCGTTCCGATACCACGGCGGGGGACGGGGTCCGGCGAGACCGTATCCAGGATGGCGTGATAGAACTGGAACGTGCTATCGATCTGGCGGGTGTTGACGTAGGCGAACTGTGCCATCGGAGCGGCCGAACCGGATCGGGTGGTCGTTCCGATCGATCCGTCCGTCTCGGTGAAGCTATCGTTTAGATGCGTAAACATGGCAGTAACGATAGCGGATTTCCCCGCCCCGCTTGGCCCACAGACCGCGATGTCCTCGGGGATCTCCCCCTCGAATACCGGTCCTATTGCGTCCAATAGCTGCTCAAGTATTGCCCCCCGTCCGATCGGTTCCGGGAGGTGGGCGGCCGGATTCAGGGCGTTCTCGTGCGTGATGAGGGACTGGCTCGCAGTCGTCTGCTGACGACGAGCGATCCGTTCGCTCAGATCCATCGGGCGGATCGTATGTGTCTGCTCGTCATTATTCTTCCGAGACGAGCGCGGCTTCGAGTACTTCCAGGGGGTGTTTGATCTCGTAGCCAGTGCCGTGTTCCATCTGCATCGCGCAGGTCGGGCACTCCGTCATGCCGACGTCGCCCTCGGCGTGTTCCATGTGCTCGAACATCTCCTCGCCGATCTCCATCGACGTCTCGTAGTGCTCGGTCTTCCAGCCGTAGGTGCCGGAGATGCCCGAACAGGAGTCGCCGACGTCCTCCGCAGTGACGCCGTCGACGTTCTCGATGAGTTCCAGGGCCTGTCCGTCAAGCCCCTGATTCCGCGAGTGACATGGCGCGTGGTAGGCCAGATCCGGGAAATCGACCTCCGAACCCTGGAGCTCTCCCTCGAGATCCTCGTAGATCCGAAGATACTCCAGTGCGTCGTAGGTGTGGTTCGAGACGTCCTCGATGCCGTCGATGTCGAACAGTTCCGGGTACTCCTGGCGCAGTGCCAGGGAGCAGGACGTACAGGAGGCGATGATGTCCGCGCCGTCCTCGATGGCCGCAGCCAGATTCTCGACGTTGGTTTCGGCGTGTCGTCGCGCGTCGGAGAGCATCCCGTTGGCGAACATGGGCGTCCCGGAGCATCCCTGGTCGGGGATCATGATCTCGTAGCCCAGTTCCTCGTAGACGTGCACGAGCGCCTTCCCGACTTCCGGGGTGTTGTAGTTCGAGTAACAGCCGTGGAAGTACGCGACCCGCTTGTCCGGGTTCTGTACCTGTGCGCCGCCGCGGTCGTTCCACCACTCCCGGAACGTCGTCGTCGCGAACTCGGGGAACTCCCGCTCGCTGGGGATACCCATCACCTTCTCCATCCCCCAGCGGACGGGGCCGAAGTTCATGACGAACGACGCCGTTCTGGGGAAGAGGCTCGCCAAATAGGCCGAGGTCCGGTAGTTCGCCAGAACCCGGTTTCGGATGTACTCTACCGAAAGCTTCTCCATCTGGTTGTCCACGTACTCGCCTCGTGCCGTGTTGTGCATCTGACTCAGCGGCACTTCGGACGGACAGGCGTTGTCACACCGGAGACAGTTCGAACACTCCATGATGGAGTCGTCGATGTCGGCGTCCTCCTTGCGTTTGAGACGCCACTGCTCCGGACCCTGGAACTTCGGGCCGGGGAAGTCATCGTCGACCTCTGCGACCGGGCAGTTCGTATCGCAGATCGAGCACTTGTAACAGTCGTCGGAGCCCGGTCGGAGATCCATTCCGTCCGTTTCCGCAAACACGTTTACCGGTTCGAAATCGTCTGGTTGCTGGGAATCACTCATGGGAACTCACCTCGTCGCCGCATTCGTACGTCTCGTTCATACTCGTTCACCTGCCGTTTCGCCGGCGGCATAGCCGGTCGCCAGCGAGACGCCGGAGCCGGATTTTTCCGAGGGGAAGTCGTAGCCGCCGAGAATACTGCCCGCCGCCCGCAGGTTCTCGAACTCGGGTTCGTCGTTCGCGTCCAGCGGTCGTAGTTCCGTATCGACGGGAACGCCGAAGCGAGCGAACTCGTGGTCGTCGAACGCGCCGTCCTCGAACCAGTCGTACCGGTCCGCTGGGTGTGGAACGTGACAGTCGAACACCGGTTCGTAGACGCCTTCCCGGTCAGAATCGATACCTTTGCCGACCAGTCCGCCTGTCGCCAGGATGTACTCATCGGCTTTGTAGGGGACTTTGCGGCCCGAGTGATCGCTGACGACGCGGTCGACGTGGCCGCCGTCCGGTTCGACGTCGACGATCGGATTGCCAGTCGATACACGGACGCCGACCTCGTGAAGATACTCATACAACCGATCCTCCAGTCGGAGGCCGGGCAGACTCGGCGGGCCCATCGGTACCTCGAAGACGGCCGCGCCCAGTCGGTTCGCCAACTCCTCGCGGATATCGGCGGGGTGGTCGTCCCCCAGCACTGCGGGGAACCCGACGCGTTCGTGATCCCCGATATGATCTTTCACTCGCTCGGCGAGTGCCGTTCGGGCCGGTACGTCCGTTCCGTCGACCGTGAGGTCGTCGTTCCGGTCCAGCAGATGGGCAAAGCGTGTAACTTTGGCGTCGTCGCGCAGTCCGCCAGGGAACTCGATCGTTACGCCCTCTGTCTCGTAGGGGACGCCGGTCGCGGCCAGATGCTCGGCGGCGACCGGGGCGTCGAACTCGATCATGGAGTCGAACCCGACGAAAAGCGTGTCTCCGCCGGCGCTCGCCACCCCAGACGCCGCGCTCTCGGGGTAGCGTGCGGTCGGCTTGATCGCCCCGCCGTGGGTCGGGACGAGCGCGTTCTTGTCGGTGTGGCCGCCCGTGTACGCGTCGCCCGCGGCGTCGTCGAACATGTCCAGTCCGGCGCGGACGGCATCGACGCCGACCCGCTCGTAGGGGTGGCCCTCCGGGAGTTCCTCGATTGCGTCGAACGGATCGACGACCGGCCCATCGCCGTCGGGCGTATAGCCGAGGATGTCGATGAGGCCGCTGGCCTGTCGCATCGTGCTCTGTTTGTGTGAGACGAGTCGGACTCGTGCGCCCTGTTCGTGTGCGCCGACTGCGGCCGCAATGCCGGCGAGACCGCCGCCGACTACCAGCACGTCGTCTTCAATCGCCATCGTGGCCTCCATCGGTCGCGACGGCGCTATCGCCACCTTCGGCTCCCTCGACTGCGTCGGTCGGACGTCCGGCGTCGAACGCGCCGAAGTCGACCTCCTGATCGAGTCGTGCGGGATCCGAGTCGGCGTTGAGCGTCGTCGCGTGGAGCGCGTAGTTCAACATGGCCTGTGAGAGCTGTTCGCCCCACAGGGCGTGTACTTCGCCTTTCCAGCGCTCCTGGAACAGTTCGTCGTACGCCTCTCTGGCGATCTCCTCCTCGTACTCGGGGTGGAGAACGTCCGCCATCGCACGGGAGCAAAAGCCACCCTGGCAGTTACCCATCGACGCACGCGTGCGGATGCGAACCGCGTTGAGGTCGGTGCCGGCCTGACTGACTGCGTCTTTGATTTCGGCGCGGGTGACGCCCTCACACTGGCAGATAACCGGATTCGCTTCGTCCACATCGAGAACCTCGTCGGCGCGGTTGCCGAGACGTTGTTTACTTCGTCGGGCGATTGGCGAGCGTAGCCCGAAGCGATCCATCGCGTCGTTGAGGACGGTTTCGTCCTTGCTACCGGGGAGCGGGACGTCGGCGGTCCGGCACTCGGCGTCGATGCCGAGACGCTCGGAGACGTGATCGGAAATCGTCTCGGCCATCATCCGGTAGGTCGTGAACTTGCCGCCGACGATCGAGGTCATTCCCGGCAGATCGTCGCGGTCGTCGTGGTCCAGCAGGAAGAACTGGCGCGTGATGTCGGTCGGGTCGGAGGTTCCAGTATCCGGTGGCTCGTACAGCGGACGGACGCCCCAGAACGAGCGTATCGTCCGCGCCTCGTCGAGGATCGGTACCAGTTGTTTGAGTTCGTCGATCATCCGGTCGACCTCCCACTGCTCCTCGGGATAGTCCTCGGGGTCGTCGACCTCCTCGTCGGTCGTGCCGAGGATAGCGGTCGTCTCGTGGGGGACGACGATGTCGGCGTCGCCTTTGGGCTGACACCGATTGACAACGGTGTCGACCTGCCGACAGTTCATCACGACCATCACGCCTTTCGAGGGTCGTACTTCGACCTCGACGCCCGCCATCTCGCCGATCCGTCCGGCCCACGCACCGGTGGCGTTGACCACGTGGTCGGCGTAGATTTTCTCCGTTTGCCCGGCCTTCCCGTGCTCGCGCTTGCCCTGGCCGGTCTCGTGCTCGACCTCGACGCCGACGACCTCACCATCCTCGATGAGGACGTCGGTGACGGGGGCGTGCGTTTCGACGCGTCCACCGTGGTTTTCCGTGCTGACAGCGTTCGCAACACAGAGGCGGAACGGGTCGATGGCTCCGTCAGGCACCTTGATCGCGCGCTTGATGTCTTTGGCCAGATACGGTTCGATCTCTCTGGCCTCCTCGGGCGAGAGCACTTCCGCGGGGATGTCACACTCGCGACACCCCTCTAGCTTCTTCTGGAAGTATTCGTCCGTGTCCTCGGGTCGCTGAACGAACAACCCACCAGTCATCTCCACGCAGTGGCTTGCGATGTCTCGAAGGACCCTGTTCTCCTGAATGCACTCTTTGGCGCTCTCCTGATCGGAGACGGCGTATCGCCCGCCGCTATGGAGCAGACCGTGCATCCGTCCTGTCGTCCCGTGGGTGAGGTTCCCCTGCTCGACGAGGGTGACGTCGGCACCCCGCATCGCGAGGTCACGCGCGATGCCGGTGCCGGTCGACCCGCCGCCGATGACGAGGACCCCGGTACTGGATTCCATCTGTCTTCTGAATGCTCGTACTGTGCTTACTTTACTTTACCGCTGTTTACGAGAAGATGATAAAGAACCTCCGAACGACCGGGGATTTCCAATTTCATGTAACTTAATATATATAATTGCCCCGCTTTAGGGGGTGTTTGTGCCGTTGAGTGGAAACATTTATAATGAATGTACTTGTTGTTTACCGATATCACGGCGCTACGAGTAAACAGCCGTGTAAGGACATCGTATACGACCAACTCTGGACGCAAACCAACCAAACGAAATCATGACAGACAACACCTACGTCGGCGCAGTCGACCAGGGAACGACAGGAACACGGTTCATGGTGTTCGACCACAGCGGGCAGGTCGTGGCGAACGCTTACGAAACACACGAACAGATCTACCCGGAACCCGGTTGGGTCGAGCACGACCCCCGCGAAATCTGGGAGAACACGAAAGAGGTCATGCAGGACGCGCTCAACGACGCTGGCCTGACGCCCGACCAGCTCGAAGCCATCGGCGTCACCAACCAGCGCGAGACGACACTGCTGTGGGACGCAGACACCGGCCGACCGCTCCACAACGCGCTCGTCTGGCAGGACCGCCGAACGACCGACCGCATCGAGACGCTGCAGGACGAAGGCAAGGCCGACGAGGTGCAGGCAAAGACGGGTCTCGAACCCGACGCGTACTTCTCGGCGACGAAAGCCGAGTGGCTCCTCGACAACGCCGACCCGATCAAGACCCAGCGCGCACGGCCCGCCGACGTCCGGGAGCGCGCCGCTGAGGGCGACGTGCTCTTTGGCACTATCGACACCTGGGTTATCTACAACCTGACTGGCAATCACATCACGGACGTGAGCAACGCCTCACGGACGATGCTGTTCGACATCAACGAGATGGAGTGGGACGACGAACTCTGTGAGGAGTTCAACGTGCCCCGCGAGATGCTGCCGGAGGTCCGCCCCTCCAGCGACGAGGAGACCTACGGTAGCACTGACCCCGACGGCTTCCTGAACGCGGAAGTACCGGTCGCCGGCGCGCTCGGTGACCAGCAGGCTGCACTGTTCGGCCAGACCTGTTTCGATGCTGGCGACGCCAAGAACACGTACGGCACCGGGAGCTTCTTCCTGATGAACACGGGCAACGAAGCCGTTACCAGTGAAAACGGTCTCCTCACGACGGTCGGGTTCCAGCGCTCGGGCGAACCCGTCCAGTACGCACTGGAAGGGTCGATCTTCATCACCGGTGCAGCGATCGAGTGGCTCGAAGACCTGACGTTGATCGAGGACGCCGCCGAGACCGAAGAGCTCGCGCGCAGTGTCGATTCGACGGATGGCGTCTACTTTGTCCCCGCATTCACTGGCCTCGGTGCTCCCCACTGGGACCAGCGTGCACGCGGGACAATCGTCGGCATGACGCGCGGAACGCGACGCGAACACATCGTTCGCGCGACCCTGGAGGCAATCGCCTACCAGACCCGCGACGTCGCCGAAGCGATGGAAGCCGACAGCGGCATCGACATGCAGAGCCTGCGCGTCGACGGTGGCGCGGTCAAGAACAACTACCTCTGTCAGCTCCAGTCCGACATTATCGACACGGACATCGCGCGTCCGGAAGTCGACGAGACGACGGCGCTGGGTTCGGCCTACGCGGCTGGCCTGGCCGTCGGCTACTGGTCCGACCTCGACGAACTCACCGCCAACTGGCAGATCGACCGCGAGTTCGAACCGGAGATGGAGAACGACGAAGCGGACAAGATGTACAACCGCTGGTCGGACGCCGTTGATCGCTCCCGCGACTGGGCTCGCGATGGTGGTGACTAAACGTGGTAGTCGAGATTGCACCTGACCTCGCACTTTCGGCACTCGACGTCTCGGACCTCATTCTGGAGGTCTCGGCACCGGAGTACAGTCCGGGCGGAATCGAAGATGTTGTGGACTCGCTGACACAACCGGAACTCTGGCTCGGTGCACTGGCAGGCGGCGCGTTTGGTGCCGCACTCGGTGCGCTTCCAGCTTTCGTCTTCACCGGCTTCCTCGTCATCGCGGGGTCGCTGGGTGGTGGCGGCTTCGGCGTCGGCGTCGGGTTCGGCCCCGTCTTCGGCCCCCACATCAGTTTCGCTGGCGGTGCCGCAGCAGCGGCGTACGCGGCCAGTCGCGGAAAGATGGAATCCGGCTTCGACTACCATAACGGGAAAGACATTACGTTTGCGTTAGGTAGTAGACCGGATATACTGGCCGTCGGGGCCGCATTCGGTGCGTTCGGACTGCTTCTGGAACAACTCTCACGCCAACTCGCGCTACCGCTCGATCCGATCCCGCTCAGTATCGTGATCAGCGCGCTCGTCCACCGACTCGTCTTCGGCTACAGCGTCATCGGTATCGTCAGCGACAAAGCCGACGGTATCCTCGATATGTCGCCGTTCGAGCGCGAAGAGACGCGTGACGCCGGCGAAGTCGTCGGTGACGGTGAGAAAGACGGAGCCGACCGTCTCGCAGTCGAGCCGTGGCTGCCGGAGATGTACAAGTGGTCCCATGTGGCGACGATCGGCGTGGTCGCCGGTCTCGCAGCCGCGGTCATCACGCACAGAATGATCGTCGGCGCTGGCCACGGTGGCGTGGCAGTGTTCGCCGGCTTCGGTATCAGCGCAGCATCACTGCTGTTCCTGAACCTCGGAATCGGCCGGATCCCGGTCACCCACCACATGACTCTGCCCGCCGCGACGGCGTACGCGGCGACGAACGAGTCGACGATGACTGCCCTCGGTGTGGATCCGTCGGCAGGGATCGCGTTCGGTGCGGCAGGAGCGATCATCGTCGGTGCAATCTTCGGACTCTACGGTGCGCTGGCAGGCGAGTTCCTCCAGCGTATCTTCTACGCTCACTCCGACACCCACTTCGACCCGCCGGCGGCATCCATCGTCGTGACGACCGCGACGATCGGTATCCTGTTCCTCGCAGGCATCTTCGCCTGGGGAGTCTGGGTCCCCGGTACGGTCTAAGTCGGTAACTCAGCCGTCTTTTTTATTGTGTCTCGCTGATCGATAGCGATAGCCACGGAAAATATCGAATCTCGGTTACGTGCCGTCAGGCGATGGCACTGTCGTTTCTACTGGATCGGCCACTACTCTTCGGCCTCGGCCCGCACCGTTACAACGGGGATATCCGACGTCCGGACGACCTTCTCGGTGATACTCCCGAGCAGATATCGGTCAGCACCCGTCCGTCCATGCGTCCCCATCACGACGAGATCGATCCCTTCCTCGGCCGCGTGATCGAGGATTACCTGATAGGGATCCCCCGAGTCGACGACCGTCCGGGTATCGATCCCCTCAAGCTGTTCGGCGGTGTGTTCGACCACCGCTTCCCCCTGTTCTTCGAGCGCTTCACGGGTCTCCTCCGGCATCGGCTGTTGGCCGACCATCCCCGGACCGTTATCCCGACCGTGGCCGCCGACCATGCCGGGCTCGCTCTCGGTGTCCTGGTGGCCAACCATCCCGATGCCGACCTCTGTCGTGTCGATGGCGTAGAGTATGTCGACCGTTGCATCGTACGTCGAAGCGAGATCGCGCACGTGTGGGAGTGCCGCTTCGGCGCCATGGCTACCGTCCGTCGGATAGAGTATCTTGTCGTACATGATCCCATTCGAATTTTCGGGAGACTATCACAAAAACATATCAGCTAGTGCCGGTGAACTATCGCGGTAGAAGCTGTGATAGCACGGAGAAAGCAACAACCGAAACGAGCGTGCCGACACCGATGGCCGTCAGGAATACGGGGTGCAGATACATGACAGCAATCGTAACCGGCGCACCGAGCAGTAGCGCCGCGCCGACGGCCCCGTGATGGAAGTTCCCGGTCGCCGGATGCTCTTCGAGCGGAACCCTGTCCTCGGCCGGGACCGACATACTGACCTGGTACGGAATGAGAAACCGGGCACCGATTCCCGCTGCGGCCGCGGTGATCGAACTGAACTGGATCCCTCCCGTGAGCTGTAAACTGCCGAAAAACGCGATGACCGCAACGCCGACTGCGGCGGCCCTGCTCCACTGGTCCGCTTTCAGCACGCGATCCGAGAACTGTTCTTCTTGCACAATTCAATCGGCACATTCAGTATATATAAATCTTGTTAGTTCTGACGAAAAGACGTGTGACGAACATAAAGAAATTTATGGGTTCCGGGGGTTCGGAAACCTATGCTTGATCGACTCGGCCTTGAACGCCGCGATGTTCGGAAACTGCTCGTGGTCGTCGGCATCGTCGCCATCGTGGTTGCGCTCACCCTGACTGGCGAAACGGTGTTCGTCCGTGCCGTTACCGGTCTCTTTGCAGGTATTATTAGTGCATTTTCATTTCTAGTCGTGACAGTCGTTCTCAACGTATACAAGCCCGATTACTGGTGATGGCCCGAGCGGGGGTGGTCTCTCCCAGTCACGCTCCGAGACGCGACACGGCATTCGAGACCAACCGATCGGCTGTCACGGAACGGCACTGATCCGGTCTGGTGATCGCCGGGGGAAACTTTATATCATATATTGTCAACTTCATTATCAAGGACCTACTGGAACTCCCCACCGGGCTACCGACACTCGACTAGGGGAGAACTCGGACCACAAACCATGACAGATAACACCTACGTCGGCGCAGTCGATCAGGGGACGACAGGAACGCGATTCATGGTGTTCGACCACAGCGGGCAAGTCGTGGCGAACGCTTACGAAACGCACGAACAGATCTACCCGGAACCCGGTTGGGTCGAGCACGACCCCCGCGAAATCTGGGAGAACACGAAAGACGTCACGGTGCTGGCGCTCGCGGATGCGGGCATCAGTGCGGACCAGCTCGAAGCAATCGGTGTGACCAACCAGCGCGAGACGACACTGCTGTGGGACGCAGACACCGGCCGACCGCTCCACAACGCGCTCGTCTGGCAGGACCGCCGAACGACCGACCGCATCGAGACGCTGCAGGACGAGGGTAAAGCCGACGATGTAAAGGAAAAGACCGGTCTCGAACCTGACGCGTACTTCTCGGCAACGAAGGCCGAGTGGCTCCTCGACAACGCCGACCCGATCAAGACCCAGCGCGCACGCCCAGCCGACGTCCGCGACCGGGCAACGGACGGGGAGATACTGTTCGGAACGATCGATGCGTGGCTCATCTACAACCTCACGGGCAACCACATTACGGACGTGACAAACGCGTCCCGGACGATGCTGTTCGACATCAACGAGATGGAGTGGGACGACGAACTCTGTGAGGAGTTCAACGTGCCCCGTGAGATGCTGCCGGAGGTCCGCCCCTCCAGCGACGACGAGCACTACGGTCATACCGATCCCGACGGCTTTCTTGCGGCTGAAATCCCGGTCGCAGGAGCACTCGGTGATCAGCAGGCTGCACTGTTCGGCCAGACCTGTTTCGATGCCGGCGACGCCAAGAACACCTATGGGACTGGGAGCTTCTTCCTGATGAACACGGGTAACGAGGCCGTTACCAGTGAAAACGGTCTCCTCACGACGGTCGGGTTCCAGCGCTCGGGCGAACCCGTCCAGTACGCACTGGAAGGGTCGATCTTCATCACCGGTGCAGCGATCGAGTGGCTCGAAGACCTCACACTTATCGATAGCGCTGCTGAGACCGAAAAGCTCGCGCGCAGCGTCGATTCGAGCGATGGCGTCTATTTCGTTCCCGCATTCACTGGCCTCGGTGCGCCACACTGGGATCAGCGGGCACGCGGGACGATCGTCGGCATGACGCGTGGAACGGGACGTGAACATATCGCTCGAGCGACCCTGGAGGCAATCGCCTACCGCACTCGCGATGTCGCCGAAGCGATGGAAGCGGACAGCGGCATCGACATGCAGAGCCTGCGCGTCGACGGCGGCGCGGTAAAAAACAACTTCCTCTGTCAGCTCCAGTCCGACATCATCGACACCGGTATCGTTCGGCCTCAGGTCGACGAGACGACGGCGCTGGGTTCGGCCTACGCGGCCGGTCTGGCCGTCGGCTACTGGTCCGACCTCGACGAACTCACCGCCAACTGGCAGATCGATCGGAAGTTCGAACCGGAGATGGAGTCCGAGCGGGCCGACAGACTGTACAGTCAGTGGTCGGAAGCGGTCGAGCGGTCCCTGGACTGGGCTGGAATCTCGGATAGTTAGCCTGTCGGGTAAGCGTCGTATCGACGTGTCCAGGGCCTGACTCTGCACGTCCGGTCCGGCGAGTACCGCCCCGATAGTGTTTGCCGGCGTCAAGCACAGCGTCACGGCGAGTCCTGACGTCTCTGTTGCGGTTGCCGTCGTCCTCTGGGGCGTCTTCGAGACCGGTGGCTGGGTCCTGCTCCCGTTCTGATCAGCCAGCGGTCTTCACCGGGGCGATGCGGCGGCGGCACCCCACCGACAGCGCCTTTTTGTTCGTTTGTGACGAAGGACGGCCATGAGCGCCGATTTCCTCGTCTATGGCTCGTACGGCTTCACCGGGTCCCTCGCCGTCGAGCAGGCCCTCTCTCGGGGACTCTCACCGATGCTCGCGGGGCGTCGCGCCGAACCGGTGGAACGCCAGGCCACCGAGTTCGACTGCCCACACCGTGTGTTCAGTCTCGAACATCCGACCGTTATCGCGGATCAGCTAGACGACGTCGATGTCCTATTGAACTGTGCGGGCCCGTTTTCGTCAACGGCTGAACCCCTCGTGTCGGCGTGTCTGGCGACCGGGACAGATTACATCGACGTCACCGGCGAGTACGAAGTCATCGACCGGATCGCCGACCTGGATCGGGACGCCGAACAGGCCGGAGTGACGCTCCTGCCTGGGGTCGGCTTCGACGTCGTCCCGAGCGACTGTCTGGCAGCGAGTATTGCTGGAGAACTGCCCGAGGCGACGACCCTCGAACTCGCCATCGACGGCGGCACGACGATTTCCCAGGGAACCGCCAAAGCACTCGTCGAGGGGCTGGGATCGCCGGGCGCAATCCGTCAGGACGGACGAATCGAACACGTCCCCGTCGCGAGCAAGCGCCGGCAGATAGACTTCGGTGATGGCCCGAAGCCGACGATGACGATTCCCTGGGGGGACCTCGTGACTGCGTATCACTCGACGGGGATCGGCGATATCGAGGTGTACACCGCCGTCCCGGGGCCAGCAATCACCGTTATGCGCCGTACGCGACCGCTCGGGCCCGTACTGCGGGCGCAACCGGTTCAGCGACTGCTCAAGCGACTGGTCGAGGCGACAGTTACGGGGCCGTCGGCCGAACAGCGGGCGGAGAACGTATGTCACGTCTGGGGGCGGGTCTCGAACGAGGACGGCGACTCCGTCACTGGACGGCTTCGGACGCCCGATCCGTACGAAACGACGAGACTGACCACCGTAGAGGCGGTGAGTCGACTGCTCGACGATTCCGTATCGAGCGGGTTTCAGACGCCAGCGACGGCGTTCGGTGCCGGCTTTGCGACCGAGTTCGACGAAATCGAACGGATCGACCGAGACTGAATCCGTCGTTACTCCTCGTCTGCGTCCGGCGGCGTCTTTACTATTGAAACCGGCCTGCTGGCCCGTCGGGCGACGCGCTCGGTCACGCTACCCAGTAATCGTCGATACTCGCCCGGACGTTCCTCCGTCCCCAGTACGATCACGTCGGCGTCGACTTCGCTCCCCGTGTCGAGGATCTGTTCGTGTGGGACGCCACGCTCCAGCAGCGTAACGACCTCGATACCCTCCCCGGTGGCTTGCGTTTCGACCTCCGAGAGCACGTCCGTCCCACGCTGTTCGAGCGCGGACTCCAGTCCCTCCCTGTCGTGGACGTACTCGTCGCCGCCGTATGCCTGATAGACGTCCTGATCGATCACGTACAGTGCGTACAGCGTCGCATCGTGCGCCGCCGCGAGTCCGATCGCGTGGCGGGTCGCTCTGTCGGACCCGCGAGTTCCGTCCGTCGGCAGGAGTATGCGGTCGTACATGATCCGTTTGAACTTGTACCGAGCGCTACAAAATACCCCGCGACGGTTCCGACGGCCCGAGAGCGACCCCGACAGCACATATCGGGCGCACGACGGCTCAGAGCTCTCCGCGTCGTGCGCGCTCCCTGAGCGTTTCCGCGCGCTCGCGGATGGCGTTCAACTCGGAGTCGTCTTTGTTGTCCAGATGGCTGTAGACCAGCCCCATCCGGTGGTTGTCCCGTAGTTCGTCCCCGTTCCGGTCGAGGAAGTCCCAGTAGAGCGCATTGAACGGGCAGGCACCCTCGCCGGTGGTCTTGGTGTGGTAGTACTCACACCCGCTACAGTAGTCGCTCATCTTGTTGATGTAGTTCGCCGAGGCGGCGTACGGCTTCGTCGCGAAGATGCCGCTACCGAACAGCCCCATCTCGACGACGTTCGGCGTCGTCACCCAGTGGTAGGCGTCGACGAAGCCAGCGTGGAACCACCGGTTCAGCTGTGCGGGTTCGACGCCGTAGAGCAGTCCGAAGTTCGACAGCACCATCAGCCGCTGGATGTGGTGGGCGTATCCGCGCTCGCGGACGCCCTCGACGCTCTCATGCAGGCAGTTCATCCGGGTGTCGCCGGTCCAGTAGGCGGGCGGCAGGTCCTGCTCGGCATCCAACTGGTTCGCCTCGCCGAGGTCGGGCATCTCCCGTCGGTAGACGTGGCGGACGAACTCGCGCCAGCCGATCACCTGCCGGACGAACCCTTCGACGCTGTTGAGCGGCACTGCGTCGTCCTCGCCCGCTTCGATCACGCGTTCGACGACTTCGGTGGGATGGAGCAAGCCGATGTTCAGCGCCGGGGAGAGCAGGGCGTGATACATGCCCCACTCGTCTTCGACCATCGCGTCCTGATACGGGCCGAAGGCCGGGAGTCGGTCGGTGCAGAACGCCTCCAGGGCGTCGAGCGCCGCCGCTCTGGTCACCGGCCAGCGGAACGGCTCAGGGTCGGCCCAGTCGCCGCCGCACGGTGGGTCGTCGTAGCCGCCGTCAAAGGACTTCTCGACCCACTCGGCGACGGCCTCGGTCGTCTCGTCCGGGGGGAACGCGGGTGGCTCCGGCGCACTGAACTCCGCGTCGGGCGTCTCGCGGTTCTCCTCGTCGTAGTTCCACTCGCCGCCGACCGGTTCGTCCCCGTCCATCAGGTAGCCGGTCTTCGTGCGCATGAACCGGTAGAACTCTTCGTGGCGGTAGCCCTCCCGGTCACCTGCCCACTCGTCGAACTCTTCGGGCGAGCAGAGGAACAGTTCGTTCTCGACGAACTCGATCGTCCCGCCGTGGTCGGTGACCAGGTCGTCGAACCGCTCTGCGCCGTTCGCACTCGCCGGTCGCATCGCTACCAGTTCGTCGCGAGGGTGATCGGCGAAGTACCGTCGTAGCCCTTCGTCGAAGCTCTCGGCCTGGTAGTACCGAACCGTCCGCCCGCGCTCCCTGAGTTCGTCCCGGAAATGCCGCATCGCGCTGAAGACGACCGTGAGTTTGTGCGGATGGTACGGTAGTCGGCGGGCAAACGACTCCGCTTCAATCAGCAGGATCGGTTCGTCCGGACGCCGGGCGACCGGCCCACGCTTTCGTAACAGCCCATCGCCGAGCACGAGTACGGTCATCGCCGCCGGTCCCTCCTGAGGATGCGCTCTGCTATCATTCGATATTCGTTACGGCGGAATCGACAAAACCGTTCCCCCGGATACTTACTCCCAGGGCGTCCAGTCGCCGTCGACCACCCGGTGCTCCCGGTCGATACCGTCGATCTTCCGGACGTCTTCCTCGTCGAGTTCGAGATCGACCGCGCCGTAGTTCTCCCGGATGTGTGCCGGTGTCGCCGCTTTCGGGATCACCGCAACGTTCTCCTTTGCCAGTAGCCACGCGAGGCTGACCTGTGCGGGCGTCGCGTCGTGCTTCTCGGCGACATCCTGTATCTCGGGCACGTCGAACACTTCGCCGCGAGCGATGGGCGAGTACGCGACGAGCCAGTGATCGTCCTCGCGGGCGTACGAGCGCAGTTCCTCCTGCTGGAGCAGTGGATGACACTCGACCTGATGGGCGAACAGCGACACGCCCCGATCGTTCAGGCCGTCGATGGCCTCCTCTAGCAACTCGGGGGTGAAATTGGAAAGGCCGACGTGATCGACGACTCCCTCTTCGGCGATGGCGGCGAGTCCGGACAGCGTCTCTTCGGGATCGTACGTGTTGAGCGGCCAGTGGACGTACATCAGGTCGATAGTGTCGACGCCCAGCCGTTCTGCGCTCTTCCGGGTCGTCGCGACCACGTCGTCGTATCCAAGATTGGCTGTGGCGAGTTTCGACGCGACGAACACGTCCTCGCGGTCGACGGCCGAGTCGGCCAGTGCCTCGCCCACGTAGGCTTCGTTGTCGTAGCCCTGTGCGGTGTCGATGTGGCGGTAGCCGATGTCGAGCGCCGTCTCGACAGCGGTGATGCACTCGTCACGGTCCGTCATCTGATAGGTGCCGAAGCCGAATCGGTCGAAATCCATACTGTACAGTTGGCTGTTCGGCGGGCTTAGTTCCCCCGGAGGCGGCGGAATATGGGCGATTTTACGTCGACGTCCCGGGCGAGAAAGCGGCGGCGCAGGTGGAGGTTTATCTATCCGTAGCCGTAACTATAATACACAACGATGAAGATTCATCGGTTGAAGTGTCGGCTGGGGCTACACGACTGGGAATCTACGTCCCACCGATACGACGACGTCGTTCTGGTCGAAAAGGAGTGTCTGTGGTGTACAGCCGAGACTGCCACTGTGCATTATCCGTTCGAGAGCGGCGACCGGACCGGTGGTTCCGCTCGGACCGAGCACTGACTGATCGATCACTCCTCGCCCGCTCGCGCTGCGAGGACTGCGTGGATCAGTTCCTCCTCGTGGTTCGCGGCGACTCGGAGGACAGCATCGTAAAACTCGCTTCCCGTCAGGTTCCGGACGTCGTGATCAGCTCTGAGCCGTGCGTCCACGAGCGCCTCCACGTCCTCGATGGCCTGCCAGCTCGACGGGCGGACGTACATCGTTTGCTGGGTGGTGGCGTCGAACTCGAACGCTGGCTGTGTGTGGAGTTCGGCGGGCGCTCGCGTGTCCTCGTCGATGACGTCGTCGACGATATCCGCGAGCGATTCGATGCTGATCACTTCGGGCGGTCCCACCGTCTCGTCTGCCCCCGTATCGGCGGCTGACCCTTCTGGCCGATCCGTCACGGTGTCCCTTTCCGACGGAGTGTCCCTGCCGTTCGTCCTACCATCGGAGTCCTTCTCGGTCATCGGCCATCCCTCCGGAGCGACCATTGGTCACTGATCCCGCCCCGGAGCGAGTCAGGGCGACGATCCGGTCGCTGGTCCCGCTCATCCAGTTCGTCGCCCCATACGCCACCGACTGCATTGCGACAATACATCGTGCACATTGTGCAATCCCCCGTCAGTAGACTGGTACTGGTCTAGTAACTACTGCACAGAAGAAGGACATATATCTACCGCCTACCAGACCGATACTGGAACGGACATAGGCCGGGGGCCTCACCTGAGTAGTTCGCTATGTCAGACATTTCACAATGTGTACAATGTGTACTTACGATGCTGCTCATCCGGCGGGAACGACGCTTGCACAGTAGGAACGTCTAATCCTGGCATAGTAGTGTTATAACTGGCCGAAGCGGCCCCAACCGCCCGGCGAGTCACGATTATTGGTATTATTTAGCACAAAGGTGAGAGTACTCGCGCCCGAGCATCGTAAGTAGAGGTATTGTAGGTAACCGCTACGCTGGCGGTGATTATGCACCGAATTATAACGTCGCTAGACACTTTATAACTAAGTCCGTTACACCCAGTTTGTGAGACGAACGATGGTGAGGGTTAAGTACCAGATGCCGGCCTCATCCGACTTAAACCTAACAGTCGGCACCCCCAAAGAGAACCATGACTAACATGAACACATACAGCAGCACGAAGCGCCAGTCAGAGGAGAACATCGAAGACTCCCACGAGGGCTCTACGTGTACGGAGTGTGAGAGCGGGACGCTGGTTCACAACTCCGACCGTCACGAACTCGTCTGTAACGAGTGTGGGCTGGTCGTCGAAGACGAGTCGATCGACTACGGGCCAGAGTGGCGGGCGTTCAACCATTCCGAGCGACAGGAGCGATCCCGCGTTGGTGCACCGACGACCGAGCTGATGCACGACCGGGGGCTGACCACGAAGATCGACTGGCGCGACAAGGACGCGAACGGCCGGACGATTCAGCCCGAACAGCGAAGTCGGATGCAACGCCTTCGAAAGTGGCAACAGCGGATCCGCACCGGCGACGCCGGCGAGCGGAACCTCAAGCAGGCACTCTCGGAGATCTCCCGTATGTCGAGCGCGCTCGGCGTTCCCCACTCGGTCCGGGAGGTTGCGAGCGTCATCTACCAGAAGGCGCTCGACGAAGACCTGATCCGGGGCCGATCGATCGAGGGCGTGTCGACGGCGTCTCTGTATGCCGCCTGTCGGCAGGAAAACATCCCCAGAAGCCTCGACGAGGTGGCTGAGGTCTCCCGCGTCGACCGAAAGGAGATCGGTCGCACGTACCGACACATCTCCCAGGAACTCGAACTGATAATGGAGCCGGTCGATCCCACCCAGTATCTGCCGCGCTTCTGCTCACAGCTAGATGTCGACGGCGAGATCAGACAGCTTGCGAAGGAGATTCTCGAAACGACCGTCGAGAGCGGCGTCCATTCGGGCAAATCGCCGACAGGCTGTGCGGCGGCCGCCATCTATCTGGCGGCCCAGCGGTGTGATCGGGAGATCACCCAGCGTGACGTCGCCGACGTCGCGCAGGTCACGGTGGTCACGATCAGGAACCGATATCAGGAACAGGTCGAGGCGATTGAAGGCGAGCTATAGGGCGCACAGGTCTCCTTTTGCTGCTGCCGATCGCGTATTGTTGGTGATACCGAGACGGTTCCCTGCATGACCCTCGTACTCCGCTTCGCCGGGTCGTGAATCGAGTGCGTGGAGCTGGCGCGTGGCTCGGGCTGGGAGCGTTGGGAACACTTCGCCGAGCGACCGGGATCAGTATATAAGATCGTATTTCTCCCTAGATAATATAATCAGCTGGGTGAAATCACACGATCTTTCAATATTAGAGGATCTGTATCGATCTGTTATGTACGGGAGATATTCGCATATGTACGGCCAGTTCAGTCCACGGGTTTCCCCGAGGACTAGCCGATCAATACCGAACTCGTCCACCACGAACGCCAGTTTCCTGTCAGGAGAAACTGCATGGCAGGCTCCGATAAGACACTTGCGAAAACAACATATATTGTGTTTTAGGGCGTTAAACGCCATTTTTCAGGGGGTGGACAGTTCTCTACATCGAGTTTCGTTCCGATCGCCTCAGGCCCGGCCGTCGTTACAAAACCCGTCGATAATTCGTGACTTACTGTTCGTTGCGAACTAGCAACCCCAGTATAAGAAAAGGTAAGATGTGATGTGCCGACAGAAGTGAAACCATCACTTTGGTTTGATTAAGTTTACAAAGCATGACGTTGACTACTCAGATAGACAGAACGAATCGATACGCGAAGACAACCCGTACCGCGTAGTAGAACAAAGCAAGTCCGCAACAGACAATGGGGGAAATCATGAACGAGCATAAATGGGAATACGGAGAGCTAACGACTGGGGGGAAAGAGTATGACCAGCACTAATGTCGGTCAAACGGCGTCCGAGAAGGCGACACAGTCGCCTGACGAGGCGGAAGAAGAGTCGGCTGAGGTGGAGCAGAGCGAACCAGAGACATCGCAGTTGCCGCTGGACATCATCTTCGAGATACTGAAAAATCGACGGCGTAGACGCGTTCTACACCATCTGAAAGAACAAGAAGATGGATCGATCGATCTCGGGAGCCTCGCGGAGCACGTCGCCGCGCTGGAAAACGACAAATCAGTTGCGGCGCTCACGTCGGGCGAGCGAAAGCGCGTGTACGTCGGACTGTATCAGTGCCACCTGCCGAAGATGAACGACGCAGGGGTAGTGGACTTCGATCGTAATCGTGGCACGATCGAACTCGGGGAGAACGCCGACCAACTCGACGAGTATCTCGACGTGGACGGCGAAGACGAGACGCCATGGCCCCGCTACTATCTGGGAATCACCCTCGTCGGGGCTGGTCTCTTTCTAATCGGACAGGCGGGATTCTACCCGGTCGACTGGCTCGGTACTGCAGTCGTCCTGCTGATGATCGGCGCGCTCGCCGCCTGTGCGGCAGTTCACACGCGTGCTCGTCAGGAGTGAGGACGCTATGCGGGCAGTTTTTCAATCAGAACCATCGGTCGGTTACCGGCGCGTATACGGTTCCTATCCGCTCTAGGCATTTACTGTCGAAACTGCATCTGATCTATAACAAAGAGTAGGGACAGTTACGATTCAGTAACCGTCTCCCGGACTCGCCGGGGCGTACCGAGGACATCCATGATCGTGCTACGAACCGTTACAGACCCGTCGTATCGCCATGCCAATCACTCTCAGGTCCGTACAGGGCCTGGGTCAGCGTCGAGGGATTCCCCGCTCACGGGAAGAGGGCGGTGATAGCATGTGCGGAATCACTGCACGCGTCGGACAGGGCGACGCTCTCGACGAACTACTAACCGGACTCTCGAACCTCGAGTACCGCGGCTACGACTCGGCAGGGATCGCACTGAAAAACGGCGACGGTCTCTGCGTTCACAAACGAGAGGGAAAGATCGACCAGCTCGAATCCCGCGCTCGCGAGGTTAGCCCGGCCGGAGAGATCGGCATCGGTCATACGCGATGGAGCACACATGGGCCGCCGACTGACACGAACGCCCATCCCCACACGGACTGTACCGATTCCATTGCGGTTGTCCACAATGGGATCATCGAGAACTACGACGAACTCAAATCGGGGCTCGAAGACCGGGGGCACCACTTCGAAAGCGAAACCGATACCGAAGTGATCCCGCATCTGCTCGAAGAACACCTCGACGAGGGGCATTCGATAGAAGCAGCCTTCCGTCGTGTCGCAACGCAACTCGATGGTAGCTATGCAATCGCCGCGATGGCGGCCGACTCCGACGCCGTCTACGCGACCCGTCGCGGGTCGCCGCTCGTGCTCGGTCTCGACGACGGCTGTCACTATCTCGCCAGCGACGTCCCTGCGTTTCTGGAGTTCACCGATCAGGTGGTCTACCTCGAGGACGGTGATATCGTGACGCTCACCCAGGACGGCTACGAGATCACCGACACCGAGAACCATCCCATCTCCCGCGACGTGCGGACGATCGACTGGACGCCAGAGGACGCCGAAAAGGGGCGGTACGACCACTTCATGCGCAAGGAGATCAGTGAACAACCCACCTCGCTCGCTCAGACGATCGAAGGGCGGATCAACCTGTCGGACTCCGAGAATAACGAGTCGTCGACGCCGGCTATCAAGTTAGAGGAGTTCCCACCGGGAGCGTTCGCCGACATCTCTTCTATACAGTTCGTCGCTTGTGGCACAAGTTACCATGCAGCACTGTACGGGCAGGCGATGCTGGCCCGCCGCGGCATTAGCTCACAGACGTTCCGGGCTGGTGAGTACGCGATGCTCCCGGCACCGGTCGACGAGGATACGCTCGTCATCGGCGTCACACAGAGCGGCGAGACTGCCGATACGCTCGAATCGCTCCGCCGGGCGATGGAGGGGGGTGCTCGCACCCTCGCGCTGACGAACGTCGTCGGTTCGACGGCGGCCCGCGAGTGCGACGAAGCACTGTTCATCCGTGCGGGCCCCGAAATCGGCGTCGCGGCAACCAAGACGTTCTCCTCGCAGGTCGTCTCGCTGGGTCTCCTAGCTGAGCGGATCTGCGATGACGTTACCGGCCAGCGGTCGGACCAGGCCGATAGTCTGTTGACTGCACTGGCCGACCTGCCGGAGATGGTCAACCGTGTCCTCGACGAGACGAACGCGAAAGACGTTATCAACGCGTACCGGGGGATGGACTCGTACTTTTTCATCGGCCGCGGCATCGCTCATCCCGTCGCGATGGAGGGCGCACTCAAGTTCAAAGAGATCACCTACGAACACGCCGAGGGCTTTGCCGCCGGACAGCTCAAACACGGCCCCCTGGCACTCGTGACGCCGCAAACGCCGGTCTTTGCCGTCTTCACGGGGCGCTACACCGACAAGATGCTCAGCAACGTCGAAGAGGTGCAGGCACGCGGCGCACCGGTAATCGGTATCGTTAGCGAGGAGCACCAGCGGGTGATCAACACCGTCGACGAGGCCATCACCATTCCGGAGAACCATCCGGATATCGCCGGACTGCTCGCGAACGTTCAGTTGCAACTCGTTGCCTACCACGTCGCGAACTCCCTGGATAGAGCGATTGATAAACCCCGCAACCTCGCCAAAAGCGTCACGGTGGAGTAGCCATGTCGAGCATCGATCCCGACGGCGTTCATGTCAGTTGGCACCGCAACGGCGAGGACGATCAGGTACTGATCGGTCTCGATGGGGACGACGTCAGGCTTGCGGTCGCGTTCCCCCCGGACGTCTCACAGCGCGAACTTCGTGAAGTGATCGACGCCCGTGATCGGGAGCTGAAACACTACTTCGAGGCGCTGGCCAGGTGTCGCTCACCGGCCAAGTCATAAACGACTCCCCTCGAAGAGTCGGGTGAGGCGACGTATATCGGTCCATAACAGACACTTACCGTTTTCGACAGCGGGCATAGGCGAGTCGTTACTATACTCGGGTAGGGTGACGTTCCATCCACGTTATGGCCAGCGATTTCACCTTCGAGATCTACGCCGACCTCATTGATGCGGGTCTGGAGGCGGGCTATGAGTTTCTCACTGTCAGGGAGTATCTCGCGAGCGAGACGCTCCCAGAGCGGTTCGTGATCCTTCGTCATGACGTCGACCGCAAGCCAGAGAACGCACTGGCGATGGCTCGACTAGAGGACGAACACGGCGTCGCGAGCACCTACTACTTCAGAACGATCGAGAAGACGTTCAGACCTGAGATCATCCGGACGATAGAGCGGCTTGGTCACGAGGTCGGCTACCGCTACGAGGACATGGATCGGACCGAGGGCGCTGTCGAGGCGGCACACGACCCGTTTGTTACGGAACTGGCGCGCCTTCGCAAGCACGCCACGGTCGACACCGTCTGTATGCACGGGAATCCGCTGACAGATACCGATAATCGGGACATGTGGGAGGATTGGTCCATGGACAACAAGTTCGCCACGGACGACCTGCTCGGAGAGGCATACCGCTCGATAGACTCCGAGGCCGTCACTTACTTTTGGGATACCGGACGCACCTGGCGAGACGGCGCATTGAAGATCAAAGACCACACGATGGATGGGAGAGACAAACAGATACAGGTCGACGCGACCGAGGAACTGATCGCTCGCTTGCGCTCCCGCCGCCTCCCACGGCTCTACCTGCTCTCGCATCCGAACCGGTGGGCGAGAAGCCGACGGGAACTCGTCGTCGAATCGGCAAAAGACTACGCGGCCAACGTCGCCAAACGGGGGCTCGATGCGGTCGCATGACGATGTTCGGACAATCTTCCGACGACCAACTTTCCGATCTGGAGACGCTCGATAGCGACGCTCTGAAGACGCAGTCGGACGGCGGGACGCTCGATGTCGTCGTGACCATCCAGCATCCCGCTCACGTCCATTTCTTCCGGAACGCCATCAGGGAACTGGAAGCCCGCGGCCACGACGTGCACGTCTTCGCCCGCGAGAAAGACGTCGCGCTCGAACTGCTCGACGCGTACGGAATCGAGCACGAAGTGCTCGCTGGCGCGGCCGGTGGACTGGTCGGGAAGGCGATGGTTCAACTGACCTACGAGTGGCGTCTATTCAGGCGCTCCCGCAGGATCGATCCGGACGTCATGGTCGCAATCGGCGAACCGGGAGTCGTCCACGTCGCCGCGATGCTGGGTAGTCGAAGCGTCGTGTTCACCGATACGGAGCACGTGACCTATCAAAAGCGATTCGTCTATCCGATGGCTGATCAGGTCTGTAGCCCGGAGTATTACCGGGATCACGTCGGTGACAACCATATCAAGTATCCCGGCTATCACGAACTGGCGTATCTGCATCCGGACCGCTTCACTCCTGATCCCGGTGTCCTCGACGGTATGGGACTCTCCCCTGACGACCAAATCGTCCTGTTACGGCTGGTTTCCTGGGAAGCCACCCACGACATCGGCAACTCCGGTCTCGATGACGCCACCGACGTGGTCGACCGTCTAGAAGCCACGGGTGCGACTGTCGTTATCAGCGCCGAAGGGGAGTTGCCGCCCGAGTTACGCTCCCACGAGTTCGCCGCACCGCCCGAACGGATCCATGACTTGATCTACCATGCCGACCTCTTCGTCGGCGAGAGCGCGACGATGGCGACCGAAAGCGCCGTTCTCGGCACCCCGGCGATACTCGTCACGACGATCAGCGGGATGGGTAACATCCGCGAACTTCAGGAGGAGTACGAACTCGTCTTCAGTTACTCGGATGATGACCGACACGCCGCGGCTATAGAGCGCGCGGTCGAGATTCTGGAGGACGACGACGCCGACTGGGAGGAACGCCGCCAGCAGTTGCTCTCCGACAAAATCGACACGACGACGTTTCTGACGACACTCATTGAGGACGGTCAGGTGGGCCAGGCCGTTTTCCAGGATCCTCCGCCAATCGACATGTAGGCGGCCCCGTCGTCGCTATTCGATATATCCCAGCCCGCGTAGTCTGTCTTCGACCTCCCCGAAATCGTCATCTTCGCTGGTCGCCCTTTCGCCCTGTCGGTGTTGGATATTCTGGCGTCGAGGAGCAGTGTCGAGCGTCAGTGCAGTTTCTAGCACTTCCCCATCCATCTGCTTCGGTATCGTCTCACCCATGCTGTGCAGTACCGTCGGGGCGACATCGTACACCGTCGCATCGGTTACCTCCGTGGCTTCGACGGATGGTCCAAGCGCGAAGAATATTCCCTCGGGGTCGTGCGTCGCTTCCATCGACCCAGTATCGGTAACGACGTCCTCGCTCAGCGCAGACCGCACCAGGTACCCCTCGCGCCCCTCGACGACGAAATCGGGAGAGTGGTCGTCGTTCGGGAACAGTTCGTCGCCGTCGATGAGTTCGAAGATCCGGTCTCCGGTTTCCGGGTCGGTCGTGTCTTCGAAAATGCCCTGCAGAGTGCGCTTGACGTCGTCGACGTCCTCGGGTGGGACTGTCCCACAGTCGAACTGATCCGTCCTGTTCACATACAGATTGCTGGTCCCGTGGAAAAAGGCCGTCGTGTTGTCGAAATCGACGTCGTAGAGCGGATGATCACCCGGAATCTGTCTGGCAACCGTATCCGTAAGTTGCTGGGGAAGGATGTCGACTAGCTGCGACTCGCTGACTGGCAGTCTAGTGAGCAGGGACTCGACGGCATCTTTCGTGATCCCGAGTCGTTCCAGCACGCCCCGCTTGCTGTTCCCTTGCTCACGGACAAGCAATCCGTTCTGCTCCAGAACATGGTTCGGGTACCCGGCTTTCGATATCGGGCCGAACCCGTGATCCGAGACGACGAAGAGGTTCGCTCCGCGCTCTTCGGTGTAGTCGATCACCTCGCCGAGGATATCGTCCAGATATCGGTAGTGCTCGAGCAATACCGTCTCGTCCCAGTTGAGATGTTGCAGGCGATCCGGTGCCGTAAACACAAAAAAGAACAACCGCCAGTCGTCGGTATCCATCAGCATCCGCAATAACGCGCGTCGGTTCTCGACGCTCGCCTGGAGATCCGCACCCAGTTGGTCGGGGGCATCGGCGTACTCGACCCACCGGAGACCGATCTCGTAGTCCGGAATCGAGCGTTCGATCTCGGCTTTCAATTCGGGGGGATGGGTGAAATCCTCGTTCAGTGACGGCGTCATCATCCCGGTCACCATCTTCCCATCTATCTCGCTGGCAGGGTACGTCATCGGGACGTTGCCGACGACGGCCGGTGAGAGGTGCTCCCAGAGCGCCGTGCCCTCCCGGTCGCTGCTCGTGTTCATCCGGTGTGTGTAGTTGCTATACAGTTTCTGGAAATCGTAGATCCCGTGTGTATCCGCTCGGACACCGGTCGAAATCGAGGGCCAGGCCAGGGCCGTCTCTGCCGGGGTGGTGCTCCTGAGTGGCCCCGAAGCCCCCTCCTCGAACAGTCTCGCGAAGTTCTCCAGTTTCCCCTCGCCAGCCCACCGTTCGACGAGATTCCAGGGTAGTCCGTCGAACCCGAGGATAAACGCTCTGTCAGGATGCATGATTCGGATATATGCAACTGCCGCTTTTCGAGGCTTTGTTATAGCTATCTTACGGGATTTCAAAGGCGGTATCGAACGTCCGGCAGGGAGAGTGAGTTCTCATGTGCTTACTCTGCACGACCGGTAACGCCACTGGTCGAGTACTGCTGTGGGAGGAGTTCGTCGACCCTACCGCCGTCGACGGTCCTGCTCTGACCTGGTCCCAAGGATCTCTCTTCCGGGTCTCACCTCGGAGTAAGACGGTGCTACTCCGAACAGTCTCATCGTTCCGCACGGACATCCGGGGGTTGCGCTGTATGGGCCTTGAGGCTGTTACCGGATCTGTTTGTACAGGCCCGAGAGCAACCCCATCCCCGGCAAACTGTGCTGGATACTGTAGTAGAGTTTCAGTTCGGGAGCGAACTTCGCCTTGTAGCCACAGAGGCGCTGATTGTTCGCTCCCACGAGGTCGTACTGCCCGGTCCCGCGGTCCATCGCGTCGGTCATGATGTGCCAGTCCAGCAGGTCGTTGATCGGAACGTCGGTTTCCGGTTTCGCGCCGCCCTGCCACCGGTATATCGTGCCGCTGTCCTCGAGCGTCACGACGCCGCCGCCGAACGCCCCGTCGACCGTACAGACGTACGGGCGAACGGTCTCTTCGCCGAGGCGCCCGTAGAGTGCAGTAACCGTCTCCGGCGTCAGATTGTAGCTTTCGCCCTGTCTCTCGTGTCGCTCCGTCACCTGCGTAATGATCCGCTTGATCGACCGCCGGCCACCCACCTTGATCTCGACGTCAGCGTCGGTACTGCCCCTCACGTTCCGTCGGGCATCACTACTAAACGACTGTATGAGTTCGTCCCGATCACTATCGAGGTCGACGACGTAGGTGTAGGCCGGAGTCACCTTGAACTCGTTCCAGCCAAACGGGCGGGGGTCGTCGTACCACGGGCCGGAGCGTACCTGTACGAATCGCGGGTTACACTCCGCTTCGAGGCGGTCGATACACCCTTCCACGAACCTGTCGTGCCGCCGCTCGGCCTTGCGTTGCTTGAGTTTCTCGAAGTTGAGGAGCGCCGGCCCGAGATAGCTGATCTTCAGGTCGGGGGGTGGGGAGAACGCCGCAGCGACTGGCCCTTTGGACAGAACGAAAACGGGCAACAGTCCGACTGGTTCCTGACCCTTGTAACCGACCATCGGGTACAGTTCCGTTCCCGAGGCGTCGGCGAGCACTTCGAGCGCCTCGTAGCGGTGAAACGGCGTGGACTGTGGTGACTGATCGACGTGTCTGTTCCAGCGCTCCCGGTCGTCCCCGTCGTACAGTTCGATTTCGACACTCATTCGAGGTACCCCAGGTCAGCGAGTTGCTGTTCGACCTGTGCGTCGTCGGTACGGGTCGTCTCGTCGCGTTCGTACTCCGGATACGATTCGCGCCCTGCTGGCTCGATACAGGGCATCGTGGTGCCGTCCATGCGCTCGCTCGCCGCCACACCCATCGTCGCCAGCACCGTCGGCGCGACGTCGAACAGATGCGCTGTCGCCGTCCCGGGCGTTTCTATCGCCGCCCCGGATACCGCGAAGGTCCCGTCTATCTTGTGGTTCCAGGGTTCCTGTGGCGATCCGAACCGCTCGCCGCGGAGCGAGGCCGTCAGGAAATGATCGAACGACGACGGAATGGTGATGACGTCCGGAGCGTTCTCGACGTGGTCGCCGTGAAACAACTCTTCGCGCGGCGCGACGGTTTCGAACACCGGTTCCCCGTCCGGCGTCTCGACGCCTCGGAGCGACTCGATGAGCCGCGTCCGGACGGTATCGTACTCGCTGGGGTCCACGACGCCCGACGGTTCGCGCCCCTGTAGATTGATCCGGACGCCGAGTTCGATCCGGGCACGCATATACGCCGTCGAGGCCTCGAAATCGACACTCTCGGAGGCGGCCCTGGCGACGTCCCCGGGAACGCGCGCTGCGACGGCCTCTTTCAGGCCGATCCGGTCGAGCGCGGTGGCCATCCGCTGGCTGGTGATGCCGACTTTGGCCGCCGCCGACAGCAGTCGCTCGACGGCTGTTTGCTCCTCGCTCGCCCCCGGATTGCCCTCTCGGAGTTCGTTCTGCGCGATTGAAGACCACGAGGGCATCCCGCTCTCACCGGCGATACGTTCGACGAACCCCTCGTCGTTCAGGAACTCGTTGACCCGGAACTCGTAGCCCTCGTACTCGCCGATGCCGTGGTCGCTGACTACGACGACGGTGTCCGGATCGTACTCTTCGAGTATCGCGGCGACTTGCTCGTCGACGGTCTCGTAGATCCGCTCGATCACGTCCCAGCGATCCGGATACTCGTGGAACACGGTGTCCGTCTGCTGGAACTGCAGGAAGCCGAAATCCGGCTCGAACCGGTCCGCGAGGTACCGAAACGCCTCGCCGCGGCTTCGCGTTAGCGCACAGTACTCCTCGATCTTCTCCTCGTCAGGGGTATCACCGGCAGGATGGCTTCCGTAGATCCGGTACTCACCGAGTTCGTCCCGAATGTCGTCAAGCACTCCCTCCGGCTGGCAGGGTGGCCCCTCCGGCGCGGTGTAGCCCGGAACAATCGCCCCGTCGATATCGTCCGGCGGAGATGTCACGGGGACGTTGACGACGACGCTCGAAAACTCGTTGCGGTCGAGGAGTTCCCAGATTGCGAACTCGTCTACGTCGGTCCGGTTGATGACGTCCCAGTCGTAGCCGTCGAACGTCAGGAAGCTAAAGACGCCGTGCTTCCCGGGGTTGACGCCGGTGTAGACTGAGGGCCATGCGCTCGGCGTCCACGGGGGGATCTGCGATTCGAGCTCGCCCGAGACACCGTCCTCGAAGAGAGCCTCGAGCGTGGGAGTCGCTCCTGCCTCGAACAGCGGGTCGAGTACCCGCGCACAGGCTGCATCGATACCAACAAGCAGTGTCTGCATGTACCTCAATGAGTAGATAGTGCAACTCTTTGTTATGGATCTCTTTCCCGAAACGATACGGATATGCGACTATTGTTCTGCAGAGGCTACGAATGGACCGCTCTGCCGATCGGTTCGGCCGTCGACGAACCGGTTCCTGTCGGCACCCTGTTTGGTTTGGTGATCCATGCCCAGCGCGACAGGGTATCGGCTCGGTAGGTCGATCTTTCCCGCCACTCTGTGGGCCCCACTGTCCCCTGATTCCTGCGACTGCGCCGGATCCGGGTGCCGTGCGGATCCGCCGCAGTTCTGTTCTACACACGATAGTAGGAGCGTATTACCAGGTGAAGCGGTCCCGCTACACGCCAGTTGAGAGACCCCTCGTTCAGGAGTTATCAGCAAACTGTTTTGGCCTCTCCGTGATCATTCTACCTGGGAGAGTACAACCCTGACCGGCATACCTGTGTATCGGGACCCGACTCGACGCGCGGGCGAAACTGCAGTTCCACATCCGTTCGATCAACTGTGGTAACGGAGGTATAACAAAGCCGCTATGCCGCACCCGTTTGATAGAGTGCAATCACGAGACAGCCTGTTGCTCCCGGTTCGGTCCGACAGTAGCCTTCCATCCTCCTTATGTCACTATCACAACGTATTTCCCGCGGACTGAAAGCTACGCTGCTCTCGCGCATTATCAAGGCGGGTGCCAACGCGGCGATGATCATCGTGCTCGCCCGGTACCTGCTCGGTCGAGACGAGTATGGCCTCCTGTACTTCGCCCTCTCGGTCATCGGCGTCATTACGATATTCGCTACGCTCGGACTCCCAAAATCGACGGCCCGGTACGTTAACGAGTATCTCGAGGAGGACCCCTCGCAAATCCCGCTGATACTCCGCCGCTCGCTCGTGTATATCGTCACGCTCGCGGTTCTGGTCGGGATCGGACTGATCGTTTCGAGAGAGTGGCTCGCGAACTTCCTGGACGAACCGAGATTGGCACCGTTCCTGCTCGTCGGCGTCGCATACCTCTTCTTTCGAGCGATCTACCAGTACTGTATACTCGTTTTTCAGGGGTTCAACCGCGTCGACTGGAGTGCTATGATGGGGATCATCGAGAACGTCACTCGCCTCGTGTTCGCCGTCGGGCTAGTCCTGCTCGGGTACGAGGCACTGGGCGCGTTCGGCGGTTACGTTCTGGGATACATTGCCGCGGTGACGGTCGGACTCGTCGGGCTCTACGTCTACTTCTACCGCAGTTTCGATCCGGCAGTGGAGTTCGAAGACGGGCTTTCACGTCGGATTCTGGAATACAGCGTTCCGCTGACGGCGACCCGCGGAGCGAACGTTCTCGACAAGCGCGTCGACACTGTTCTCGTCGGCGTAATCCTGGGCTCTACGGCAGTGAGTTTCTATACGATAGCGAGGCAGGTCGCCAATTTCGCCTCCGTACCGGTACGCTCGCTGGGCTTTACCATCTCTCCCGCACTGGGCGAGCAAAAGTCCGCCAACGAAACGGAGAGAGCGGCACGGCTCTACGAGGAATCGTTCAAACACGTCTCACTCCTGTATATTCCCGGGGCGGTCGGGCTTGTACTGGTCGCCGAACCGCTGATTCGTCACGTCCTCGGGACGGAGTATCTCGGGGCTGTCCCCGTCTTACAGATACTCAGTATATTCATCCTCGTCAACGCGGTCAACCTGATCACGACCGATAGCCTCGATTATCTCGGCCGGGCGAGAATTCGTGCGATCGCGAAGGGCCTCACAGCTATCGCGAACTTCTTTTTGAATCTCCTGTTGCTCCCGTTGCTGGGCGTCGCCGGGGCAGCGGCCGCGACGGTTATTACGTTTACTGCGTACACTGCCACGAACGTACTGGTGATCCACCGGGAACTCGATCTCCAACTCGTAAAAATGGTGCGCGACGCTGTCATCGTCTCCGGTATCTCCCTCGCCATGGGTCTTGTCGTGTTTCTCACGCTTCCTCACGTCTCGGGACTGCTCACCCTCGCCGGTGTCATCGCTGCTGGGGTCCTGATCTGGGCAGTGCTCTCGGTCGCCATCGGACTGATCGACGTTCACGAAGCGATAGCGTTCCTCGCCGAACGGAACTGATGGGAGTAGCCGTATGATTGCGTTCGTTCACTACGAGACCGATCACAACCCGCTTACTCCGCTATTTCCCCTCTTAATGTAGTCTTTACAGCCCTACGAGGCCAGTTCTTTGCGAGTGAATCCACTCCGACGGCAGTACGAATCTTCGGGACGTTCTGACTCCCGCGCTAGAGGCCCTTCACCGGCAGTAAGAACATCATATCACGAGTAAGCTGTATCACACAGACAGTAATCCGCTTCATTTGCGGGTCGGATGGAGGCGGGCGTGAGTAAGTCCTTATTACCCAGTTACGATTGTAACCTGCAAGTATATATTAGTAAGTAATATGTTTATATATGTATTTTTTCTCAACCGTAGAGTATTGTACTCAAATCCGTCAAAAGGGTTATTAAAGTAGGATGTTCCTACGGGAGTATGGGAGATTATAACCGAGGTGCGGACGACGGTAGAAGCGGATCATCGCTACCGAGACGGTCGTATCTGAAAACTATTGGCGGCGCAACTGCGGCGGTGGGGGTTGGGAGTCTATTTAGTGGCTCTGCCGCTGCGAGCACTGTCCACCTCGGTGAAGAGGGAATGGAAGAGGGCGACGACGCGGGCGAATGGCTGTCAGACTACATCGACGACGGGATGGAGATAATCATCCCTGCGGGGACATACGACTACTCGACGAGAGCTTTCAGCCGTGGGCACGGTTCGGGCTACGCCGACCTCGTGGTTCGTGGCGAAGGGGACTTTGGCGACGTGGTGTTCGACCACGGCGACGATTACACGTTCTCGGAAGTAATCGCCGCTAACGGCGGCGATGTGCTGGTCGACAACATCATGTGGCGAGGCGTCGCTGGAGGTAACGGCAACATCACCGCGCGGGCCCACAGCGGTGACGAGGTGACGATCAGACGCGTTGCTCGGCCCGACGGTAGCAACGAGGAGGGCGAAGGAGTGTTCGTACGCCCCGAACACGCGGGCGTTGCGAACTTCGAACACTGCTGGCTGGAAGGGTTCACCGATAACGGCCTCTATGGGAGCGCGCCCGGTGGCTCCTTCGGGAACGACGGCGAGGTCAACGTGTTCGGCGGCCTCTACAAGAACAACAACATCGCGAACGTCCGGGTCGGGGGCACGAACTCGACGGTCGAGGGCGCCACCGTCGTTCTGGACGATCAGCGAAACGATCTCTGGGACTCAAGCGGTATCAATATGCGTGGCATCTGGGTCCGCGAGGGGACGTCAGGAAACGGTCAGAACATCACGATCCGAGATTGTGACGTCTACAACGAACTGTCGTATGCACCGATCGAAATCCACCCCCGGGATAACGGCGGAAGCGGCGTGGTCGAGAACACTCGCATCTACAACGAAGGCGGTAGCCCCGCAATCGGATATCGTGGCGGCTCCTGGTCGGGCAGCGACAACCACGCGACCGGACCCGGGAACCAGCGCATCGAGCCCGGCTCGAACAACTGCGAGGGATCGAGTTGTGACATGGCCTCGAAGACCCCCCGAGCACCGGTCGGCGACCGTGACGCGGCCGAATCCGGGGACGAGCAGACGGAGGAAACCCCGGATACAGATCCGCATCTAGTAACGTTCATCACGACCGAGGACGCGCCCTCCTCGGCGTATCGGATAGTCGCTGATGGCCCGATCGAACCGCTGGGCGAATCGCCCTATCAGAGTCCGAGCGGCAATGGCGTCCGGGCGACGAGTAACTTCGAGATCAATCGCGATGGAGAGCAGTACGTCGCAGAGGGCAGCTCCGGTAACGGCTACGGTGACGCCTTCGAGGTGTTCGGGCAGGTAACCGAAGCCGAGGTCTTCTCGGAAGACATGGTAATCGAACTGGACGGGGACCGGGTCGACGCCAACGAACTCGTCGAGCGGACGCAGGCCGAGGAAGAGGACGATAGCACCTCTGACGAGGATACGACCGATAATGACACGGACAACGATCAGTACACCTCGGACGGGGACGACCCTGACACCGACGACGAGGAGATATCGAACGTCATCGTCATCGATGGCTCCGAAAACGACACCGTGAGCCAGTACGTGCTCACCGTCTCGGGCGAACTCGAACGGAGCGAGGATTACACCTCCATCGCTAACAAGGGGATGGCGTGGGATGCGCTTCCATCGAACGTCTCGGAGGACAAAGCTATCGGCGTCATCGGGCAAGGTGTAGATGGGTATCGCTACTCTGGCAACGTTGTCAGTGTCGAGGTCCGGGGCGACGCAACGCTTCATATCGATCGGCGGTAAGATTCATGCGCTATAGAACCACTCCGTGTCGGACAATGCCGATACAGTTTCCGAAAGAGCGTCGATCAGGCCCTCCGGGGGCGAGTTAGCAATGGTATCGAACGAGTGGGAGACCGTCCCGATGGATCCGGACCCGGAGGCCGACCTGGGCTACGATCCGCTGGAATGGGACGTCGTATCCACCGACACCGCAGGTCGCGAGCAACTCCTGTTCCTCCCCGCTGACGAGGACGCCCTCCGGTCGGACGCGTTCATCGTCGCCGACGAGTCGGACGTCGTCGACGTCATCCAGAACCGCTAACGGTTCCGTGTCCCGGCCCGCAGTCAGGTATAACTGTCCTACTTCTCGAAATACGAGTATAACAAAGAGAATCACACGTTACCTACCGATAACGCCTCGGCGGGCGTGTGACCGCGAATGGATTCACTCAGTACTCTAATGACGAGCACCGATCGGCAATGTACAGTGCAGCACCCGAAGACAGGACACGGCGGAGGGTCTCGATGACTGGGGCCCAGTACGGCCCCGACGTCAACGTCCAGCCGAACGTCACTATCGGCACACCGGGCGAAGACGGCGACCCTCCATCGATCGGGTCCGACGCGACCATCCGGTCGGGGACGATCATCTACTCCGACGTGGAAATCGGAGACCGGTTCCAGACCGGTCATAACGCCGTCGTCAGGGAACAGACGGCTATCGGCGACGACGTCGTCGTGGGGACGAACACCGTCATCGACGGGACGACGACCATCGGATCCTCGGTTAGCCTCCAGACGGGGGTCTACGTCCCGCCGTACACCGATATCGGCGACCAGGTGTTTCTCGGCCCGCACGCGGTCTGTACGAACGATCCGTATCCTGTCCGACGCGACGAGGGCCTGGTCGGCCCGACGCTGTCGGATCACGTCTCCGTCGGCGCGAACGCGGTCATCCTTCCCGGCGTCACGGTCGGTGAGGGCTCGTTCGTCGCCGCTGGTGCTGTCGTCACCGAAGACGTTCCGCCGGAGACGCTCGCGGTGGGCGCGCCGGCCACACATGAACCGCTTCCCGAACCGCTCGACGGGAGGAACCTCATTGGATGAGCCGAACGACGACTCCAACCCTGTACGATCCCGCCGTTGGCGACAGTGCCACCGAGGAACAGCGCCGGGCGTTTCGCGCCGGCGAGATTCCGGTCGCCGTCTACGGTCTCGGAAAGATGGGTCTCCCGCTCGCGGGCGTGTACGGAGAAACCTGCAGCAACGTTATCGGGGCGGACATCGACGAGGACGTCGTCGAGAGTATCAACCGCGGCGAGAGTCATATCAAACGCGAACCCGGTCTCGCCGAACTCGTGTCCGAACTCGTCGCGGAAGATGCCCTCCGTGCAGTCGACGACCCGGCCGAAGCGGCCCGAGCGGCGACCGTCCACGTCATTATCGTCCCGACGCTGTTGACCGACGAGCACGTCCCCGACCTGTCGATCCTACAGAGTGTGGTCGACGACGTGGCGAGCGGCCTCTCGGCCGGCGACCTCGTTATCGTCGAATCGACTGTCCCGCCACGGACCTGCTCCGAGGTCGTTCACCCGCGTCTCACGCGAGAAAGCGGGGTAGACGTCGGCGAGTTCGGTCTCGCCTTTTGCCCGGAACGCACCGCAAGCGGGCGGGCGCTCGAAGATATCCAGGGAGCGTACCCCAAGGTCGTCGGCGGTATCGACGCCGAGAGCACCCGCGTTGCCCAACTCATCTACGAGGAGATCAACGCGAAGGGGACGATTCCCGTCTCGGATACGACGACGGCGGAGGCGGTCAAAGTGTTCGAGGGCGTCTACCGGGACGTCAACATCGCGCTGGCGAACGAACTCGCCCAGATGACTGACGAACTGGGGATCGACGTCCGCGAGGCGATCAGCGTCGCCAACACCCAGCCCTATTGTGACATCCACGATCCGAGCCCCGGCGTCGGCGGTCACTGCATACCGTACTACCCGTACTTCCTCATCGAGGGGCTGGAGACCGACAATCGCCTGCTGAAGACGGCACGAGAGATCAACGACGAGATGCCCGCTTTTACCATCAGAAAGCTTGCCGAGGAGCTGGCGAGCGTCGGGAAGAACGTCGCGGACGCCCGCGTCGCAGTCCTCGGATTGACCTACCGACCTGGCGTCGAGGAGATCCGTGCGAGTCCGGCGATTCCGATCACCCACAGACTCGACGACCTCGGTGCGGACGTCCTGACCATCGATCCGATGCTCGACGACACGAGCGAGTTCGGCGGCGGGCAGATCCCGCTGGAGACACTGTACGACCACGACCTCGACGCGGTCGTCCTCGCGACTCCCCACGAGGAGTTCGACGCAGTCGACTGGACTGACTTCGACCGCCCGCTGGTCGTCATTGACGGCCATGCATCGCTGGACCTCGCAGAGACTGAGCATCGGCGGTACGCCATCGGTACGGGTCGGCCACAATGATCGATGACCACCCCTTCGCACTCTGTCTGACTCACGACGTCGACCGGCCGTACAAGACCTATCAGTCGGCGTACTACGCTATTACCGAGCGAGATATCAGCCACCTGAAAAGCGCGCTCCCGGGGAAGAACCCTTACTGGCAGTTCAAGCGTATCATGGCTATCGAGGACTCACTGGGCGTCCGGTCGGCCTTTTATTTCCTCGACGAGCAGCACCTGCTACGTGATCGCCCTATCCGTGACTGGTTCGATCCCGAAAACTGGAATCGGTATATGGGTCGGTACTCGCTCGACGACCCCGAAATCGCAGACGTGATACACGACCTCGACGCAGGGGGGTGGGAGGTCGGCCTTCACGGCTCCTACAAGTCCTACGACGACCGGGAACGACTCCGAGAGGAGAAAGCCCACATCGAATCAGTGCTCGGACAGGAGATAGTCGGCGGGCGACAGCATTACCTGAACCTCGAACTTCCTGAAACCTGGCGACATCACCGAGCGATCGGCCTCCAGTACGACACCAGCCTCGGTTCCAGCAGCACCTACGGGTTCCAGTACGGCGATTCGGTACAGCGCCCGTTCGATGACGAGTTCGTCGTCTTCCCGCTGACGATTATGGAGGTCGCGCTTCCGGATCCGGCAGAGCAGTTCGAGTACGCCTGGGAGGAGTGCAAGGCAGTGCTCGCGGAGGCGGAAGAACGCGGTGCTGTGATGACGATACTCTGGCATCCGCGCTACTTCAGTCGATGCGATTTCCCCGGGTTCGCAGCGCTCTACCGACGGATCATCGAGGAGGCTCTCGAACGAGGGGCCTGGGTCGGCGCGCCTGGCGACCTGTACGAACGGCTGGAACATCCGGACGCGAACGGATCAGGGACTCGGTCGGAGCAAGGGATCAACGCCGTCGGTCACAGCTACGAGTCGACGTAGGCGGTGCGTACCGACCAGCATGCAAGCGGCCGCATGGCCCGGTAGGAACGCGATAACAAAGGGCGGTAGAAGACCATCATACACAGAACGACCAGCATGAGAATCGAGGATATTGCTCTCGACGACTGGAGTCGTGCCCTGCCTGATCGAGGGATCGAAGTATTTCACACGCCGAGTGCGCTGTCCGTGCTCGACGATCACGCCCCCGGCGAACTACGACTCTACGCCGGGTTCAAGGGCGAACAGCCGGTCGGACTGTTTCCAGTTATCGTCCAGAACCGGTCGGTCGGCACCGCCGTCTTCTCGCCACCGCCAGGGATGGGGATCCCCCGTCTCGGACCGATCGTCATGCCGACAAGCCCGAAACAGCGCAAGCGCGAGCGCGTCAACCGGAAGTTCACCGAAGCCGTGCTCGACGAAATCGGAGTCGACGACTCCCTGACGCTGTTCCGATCCATCTGTACCGCCGCCTACACCGACCCGCGCCCCTACCGGTGGGCCGACATGGACGTCGAGACGAAGTTCACCTACCTGCTCGACCTCGACGACCGGTCGCCCGACGACGTACTGAAGTCGTTCAGCAAGAGTCTCCGCCGGGAGATCGGCGATGGTGAAGAGCTAGATATCCGGATCGAACGCGAGGGCGTCCAGGGAGCACGTACCGTGTACGACGCGACGAAACGCCGGTACGAGGAGCAGGATCGGACGTTTCCGCTTACCTGGCCGTACGTCCGTGACCTCGTAACGAGGCTCGACGATCGCTCGCGCGTGTACGTCGCCCGAACGCCCGAGGGGCGGTTTCTCAGCGGGATCACCGTACTCTACTCGAACGACGCGGGCTACTTCTGGCAGGGCGGGACTCGTGCGACCCACGAGAACGTCAGCATCAATAGCCTCCTCCACTGGCACGTGATCCGGGACATTATCGAGGATCCACCGATAGAGTCGGTGACGGGCTACGACCTGATGGGGGCGAACACCGAGCGACTCTGTCAGTACAAAAGCAAGTTTGCCGCGGAGTTGGTACCGTACTACGTCACCGAGTCCTCGGGTCCGGGGATGGAAGTCGCGAAACGGGCCTATCAGATGGTGGCACGATGAGTCGGCAGGCAGTCGATGAGGGAGGTACGGTCACTGCTCCTGAGACGGGACCGGACGCCAGTCCGCAGACCGACGTCGACATATCGGTTTTAAATCTAGTGACGAACGACGAAGCGCGGTTTTTCAAACAGCAGGTTTCGATACTCGAGGAGTTCGGCATCTCCTGTACTACAGTCTCGGTGCCCGAAGACCGGGTCGTCGACGGCGACATCCGCGGTCGGTCGATCGTGCAGTATCTGGAGTTCCTGCCCCGGGCCATCGGAGCGTCGTTCGGCGACTACGATCTGGTCCACGCCAACTACGGACTCACTGCGCCGGCGGCAGTCCTGCAACCGAACCTTCCTGTCGTCGTCTCGCTCTGGGGGTCGGATCTGTTCGGCAGGTACGGCCCGGTGAGCAAACTCTGTGCCCGGCTTGCCGACGATGTCGTCGTCATGTCCGACGGGATGGCCGCGGAACTGGGAACCGAGGCCCACGTGATCCCGCATGGGATCGATCTCGATCGGTTCCAGCCGACTGATCAGCGCGAGGCCCAGGCGGACCTTGGCTGGGACAACGGTCGCAACCACGTCCTCTTCCCGTACGCGAGAGGGAAGTCAGTCAAGAACGCTCCGCTGGCCGAGCGCGTCGTCGAGGCGGCCCGGGACCGACTCGACGGGCCGGTCGAACTCCACTTCGTGACCGGTGTCCCTCACAGGCGGATGTCGGTGTACATGAACGCCGCCGACGCGCTTTTGTTGACCTCGGATCGCGAGGGGTCGCCCAACTCGGTCAAGGAGGCGATGGCCTGCAATCTGCCGGTGGTCTCGACGGACGTCGGTGACGTTCGCGAGCGCCTGCGCGGAGTCCACCACTCCTTCGTCGCGCAGGACGACGCCGAACTCGTCGACTGTCTGGTCTCCGTCCTCGACGCCGACCGCGAATCCAACGGCAGAGCGGTCGTCGCCGAGATACGTATCGAGCGAATGGCCGAACGACTGCTACGCGTGTATCGAGAGGTCCTCGACGAGTAAGCACCAATGTCTACCACATCGACACAGACTGACCAGGCGGGAAGACGCGCTCGAAAGCTACTGCTATTGGTCGGTTTTCTCGCCCTGACAGCGGGCGTGCTGGTGGCGCGGACCAACCCTGCCAACGGCTACGAGGTTTCCTTCTATCAGGGGACACCGCTACTGACCTGGGTGGGCCTCGGTCTCGCAGGCGTGCTCGGAATCGGGGTCGGCTTCAATTCGGCGGGGGAGCGACGGATCCGCCAGGGCTCGATGCTGCTGACCGCATCGGCGGTGCTCTCGGTGATCGGACTTCCCATACTCCGGAGCTTTCACTTCTACGGACCGGGCGACTCGTTGAGTCATCTGGGCTGGGTCCGGATGTTCGAGGCCGGCAATCTGCATCCTGCGAGTATGCGGTATCCCGGGGTCCACTCAGTCGCGACGATACTCGCCGAAGGCGGTGCGCTTGCGGATACCCACGCGGTGATGCTGACAGTCGTCGTGTTCTTCGGCCTGTTCTTGCTGTTCGTCCCCCTCTGTGTGGGTTCTATCACCAACTCCGGGCCAGCCATGCTCGTCGGTCTGCTTTCGGGACTGCTGTTGTTGCCGATCAACAACCTCGGAACGCACACCACTGCGCACCCGACTACGCAGACGATCTTGTTCCTCCCGGTCGTCCTCTACTTGCTGTTTGGATATCTCCGTGATAGCGGTGACCGATATCCGATCGGCTCGGTATCCGCGGTTGGACTCCTGCTTGGCATGTCGACAATAGCGACCATACTGTTGCACCCACAACAGGCACTGGTTTTGCTCGGGGCGTTCCTGCTCATTACGCTACTTCAGTACGGCTACATGACGTTTCGCGACACGGACCACCCGATCAACGGGCATCGTAGACTGTACGACCAGACGGCACTTTTCACGCTGGTGTACCTGTTGTGGGTCCCACGACTCGAACGGATCCGCATCGCAATCGTCGACATCGTGACCAGCCTGCTCTCTGGCGGGTCAGTGGGATCGGGAGTCGCTGGCCGGAGCGTCTCGCTGGCCGTCCTCGGCGGCACTCTCCAGGAAGTGTTCGTGAAACTGTTCGGCATCAGTCTCGTCTACCTGATCTTCGCGGGCATCCTCGTCCTCGCTCTGCTTCTCGGGGCCACAGACCGGATCGGCCCGGACGGTCGGGGATTCGTTCAGTACATGATCGCTACGTTGATCGTTGCAGGATTCTTTTTCGCCGTATTTTTCGTCGCTGCGGCCTCCGATCAGTACTTCCGGTACTTCGGATTTGCGATGGTGATCGTCACGATCCTGGGGGCTGCCGCGGTCACAGTCGGAATCGACCGCATCGACGATCTCGGCGCGAAACCGGTGGTATCGTCAGCTATCGGGTTGTTGTTCGTGATCTTCCTCGTCATGCAGTTGCTCGCCTTTCACCCGTCTCCGTATATGTATCAGCCGAGCAATCAGATCACCGAACAACAGATGAGCGGATACGAGACGGCGTTCGAGGACCGCGACGAGGAGATCGTGTTTGCCGGGATCCGCTCCGGCCCGCGGCGGTACGTCAATGCCTACTACGGCACCGGATCGGAAGCTTCCAACGAGTTCCCCGGCAGTCGTGCGGAGATCAGCGAAGAGGACTTTAATGGCGATCTGGCTGCGGCTTACGACAGACGCATCTACGTGCCTGCTACGACTGCGGACTACGACCGAGAGGTCAGACTCTTCGACGAACTACGGTACACGGAGCAGGGGTTCCAGCAGCTAGAACAGAGCACCGAGATCGATCGTGTCCAGTCCAATGGTGAGTTCCGGTTGTACCTGATCGATCCCGACGAGTGAGGATCGAGCGTCGCCGAGCGCCATCGATTCTGCCGTTTTTCCTGTAGATGATAGCGCCGTCAGCGGCGCGTCGACCCATCGCTCGTATCCGGCAGGGCGCGTAGCGGCACCATAACAAACCGCAACTACTGTGTGCTGTGTCGTATGAATAGTGCGACGACACCGGGAGGGGTGCCCGCCTGATGACAGGGAGCAACACCGATAGTCCACCGATCACCGACAAAACGGTCCTCGTTACCGGCGGGGCGGGGTTCATCGGCAGCCACATCGCAGAGGCGCTGGTGGCGGACAACGACCTTCGCGTGCTAGATGATCTCTCGTCGGGACGACGCGAACAGGTCCCGGAGGATGCCGAACTCGTCCAGGGCGACCTGCGCGACGAGTCGGCACTGGATTGGGCGACCGCGGACGTCGACGTGATCTTCCATCAGGCAGGGCTCGTGAGCGTCGATCGTTCGGTCGACGATCCGGTACGAAGCCACCGAACGAACGCGACCGCGACGGTCGAGTTGCTCGAACGGGCACGCAGGGAGGACGCTAGAATCGTCGTCGCCTCTAGCTGTGCGATCTACGGCGACCCGGAGCGGACCCCGGTACCGGAAGACGCGGCGAAGAGGCCGAAATCACCGTACGCCATCGACAAACTAGCACTCGACCAGTACACCCGAGCGTTCGCGGATCTGTACGACCTCGATGCCGTCCCGCTCCGATACTTCAACGTCTACGGACCGGGCCAGACTGCCGGCGAGTACAGCGGGGTCATCAGCGCCTTCATCGAACAGGCCGGGGCCGGCGAACCGATCACGGTCCATGGCGACGGCGAACAGACCCGAGATTTCGTTCACGTCTCGGACGTCGTCGACGCCAACCTCGCGGCGGCGACGACCGATCACACCGGCCGTGCGTACAACATCGGTACGGGGACGAGCACGTCGATCCGTGAACTCGCCGAACTGATCCGTCGCACTGTCGGATCGGAGTCGGAGGTCGTCCACACGGACGCCCGACCCGGGGACGTCCGGCGTAGCGAGGCGGCGCTCGCACGTGCTCGTGAGGACCTCGACTACGAACCGACGGTTCCGCTCGACGAGGGGATTGCTGCCCTCATCGCGGAATCACGTACCTGATCTGGGCTCTCCATCGGACGTTTTACCCGGAGACCGTTCAAAAAATAATGCCGGATCGGAGGGGACCAACCAACCCCCGCCCGAATGAACGGCGTAGGTAGCTATTGTTATTCCCATTTTACCGTAGGTAAGGTTACTCTACTGGCCGAGACGGATCAGTCGAACTCGCGAACTTCGAGCTCTTCGTTTTCCTCCATATCGAAGATCATCGCCAGGATCAGCATCAGCGTGCCAATGAGGAGGACCGAAAGCGAACTCTTGTGGTCGTCGCTCTTTCCCACTACTGCGCTGACCCTGTTCCGGACGGCTCTGAGAACCCCGACGAAAGACGCCACTGCGCCGATGCCGTAGAGAAACACCAGCGGGTGAAAGTCACGAACCAGATACTTCACGCGGAGTCGCCACAGGAAATTCGAGAGCAACATGAGGGAGACTCTCGGGATGTACTGCGGGTACGAGATGTGGCTTTCCTCGTCGGCGTACCGGCTAGGAATCGCGACCTCCGCCACCCGTAGCTCGGCGGCGTTTAGCTTGACGAGCAGGTCATTGCAGTAGCCGTAGTATTCGTACATGTCATCGATATCGACGGTCTCCAGGGTGTGCAGGGAGATCGCAGTGTAGCCGTTCTGCGGGTCGCCGAGTTTCCAGTAGCCGCTTGCGATCTTCGTCAGAAGCGAGAGGATCGAATTACCGAATAGTCGGAACGTCGGCATCTCTTCGTGGTGCTTGGCCTTGATCAATCGATTCCCTTTGGCGTACTCCGCTCGCCCCTCGACGATCGGGTCGAGTAGCCGGTCGAGGACGGTGGGATCCATCTGGCCATCGCCGCCGACGACTGTCGTAATCTCGATCCCATCCGACAGGGCGTGCTGATAGCCCGTCTTGATCGCACCGCCGACGCCGCGGTTCCGGTCGTGACGGATCGGGACGATACGCCTATCGAACTGGGCCCCGCCGTCTGCGATCTGCTCCGAGCCGACTTTTTGCTTGTTCGCATGGGCCTGTATCTCCTGCCAGGTCCCGTCCGTCGAGCAATCATCGACGGCGTACACGCGGTCTACGTACTCCGGTAGCGTGTCGAGAACCTCGCCGACGAAGCCCTCCTCGTTGTAGGCAGGGACGACGACGCCGATGCTATGATTGCGGTACATAGTAGGAACCAGAAGTTCGTACGCGAGCGATTCGTTGCACTGTATAATCGTTGACACGGCACCGATTCATTGTTATAAAGAGCTTGTTTTGCCCGCTGTCAGTCGACTCATGGCGGAGATTGTTCACCTCTCAGTTCCCGTGTGATCACCGGTAGAAGCGGTGCTATCGACCGGTTCGACCACTCACACTGCAAAGAAGCACGATCTTACGAAACACAAGCAGTGGTATAACAAAGTCGGCAAACGGGGAACAGGTCGTAACGCCCGACAAATGGACGACTCTACGTCAGACATTTCGAGAACCGCTCTGGTCCTGCTCGTCTGCATCGCCTGTGTCACCGCACTCGCGCCTCCGTCGACAGTGGGGGCGCCAAACGACGGTGAGCAGACCTACGTCATCACACAGGGAGACCAGGAGATAGAAATCGTTCCGGTCGGCAACGGGACCCAGACGGTCGAAGAGTTCTACGACTACCGAACACCCGAGACACACGACCCTCCGGACTACCTCTACAGTTCGTACGGAACGACCGAGTATCAGGAGGACGACACCAGTGTCCTCATGCTCTACGAGGGGAGCGACGGACTAAGCCTCATACTCCTTCACGACAAGCTAGAGGGCGACACGCGCGGTGGATCGATTACCATGCAGATCGATGGCCTGCCGGAAGAGGGCGAGTGGGTCATCGAGGATGACACCTACACCGACTACGGCGGCCCGCTCGACAGCTTCGATCACGATGGAACGTCAAGTCGGATTACCTGGATCTGGTCGGAGGGCAGAAGCGATGGCGGCGCGTTCAACGGCGGTCTCGACGGCGAGGACTGGGAGATAACGATCGAGCCATACTTTAACGAGAATGCGGACTACCGGTACGAGGATCCAGTGGGCTACGACGGACAGGTGGACGACTGGAAAGTGATTTCGGGAGACGGTGAGTCCTTCACGAGCACGTCGCTACAGAGTATAGACGAGCCGATAACGATCACGTCGGGGGGGACCCCTGAGATGTCGATATCGGGCCTCTCTACGACTCCATCCTCGGCTGGACCCGGGGAAACGGTCGAGCTGAGGGCCGATGTCGCAAACGCCGGAGATGCGTCAGGGACGTTCGATATCGAGTTCACATCGGCGGGTGAGGTGATCGATACGCAGTCGGTCACATTGGACGGCGGAGAGAGCGAACATCTGGCCACGGAACTGACGTTCGACGAACCGGGAAGGTACGACGTCGGCGTCAACGGATCGACCACATCAGTTGTGGTGATCGAGGAGCCATCGGAGGTGAGCGGTGAAAACGGGACCAGTGGAAACGAAACCGGTGAAAACGGCGGCGAAACGGACACGCAGGGGCCACCTAGCGACGATGGTCTCTCCGGGTTCGGCGTCCTCGCTGCGCTCCTTGCTCTCGTGGCGACGCTAGCCATCGGGTGGGCGCGGCGAACCGAGTGATCCTCAGCGCGACGACGGCGTACCCTCCTTTCTACGATCCGATCCCCGGCACCAGCCGAAACTAATCCGAGAGACGGGGGCCCGACTCTCGCCGGCCGGAAGCACTCCGAGAGGCAGTCAATCCGACGAAGACCTGCCCAGCGTCGCGACGTGATGTGTCCCGACGGCAGGGTCGGTCGACGGATCCAGCGAATCCCTGCTGTCGAGGACGACCAGCGGTGACTCGAACGCCGCCCAGTCGAACTCGTCGAACGCGTCGTGGTCGGTCACCAGGACGACGCCGTCCAGATCCATCTCCTGGACGTGATCCAGCCCCGCAAGGTAAATATCGTCGAACTCCGGAGCCTCATCGACATGCGGGTCGACGCCGACCACAGTTGCGCCGAAGCCAGAGAGCGTCTTTGCCAGTTCGATCGCGGGCGATTTGCGGGTTTCGGCCACGTTCGGGTGATGGGTGAGTCCGAGCAGTAACACTACTGCATCCTCGATGTGGGTATTCGCCGACGCGAACTCCCGGACCAGCGTTCCTGCGAGATGTTCCGGCATCGACTCGTTGACACTCCGTGCGGATTCGAGCAGCGGCGTCGGTGACGCGTATTCGTTGATGAGGTAGTAGGGGTAGTCCGGTAGTACGTGTCCGCCGGTACCGGGCCTCGGTTCGGGGACGTGACAGTCCGACCGCGTATTCGCCGCCTCGATGGCCTGCCTGACGTCCGTCCCGAGTTCGTCGGCGAGGCGTGCGAGTTCGTTCGCCAGACTGACCGTGACGTCCCGATAGACGCTCCCGACGATCCGGGCACACTCGGCGACAGTGCTGGTCTCGACCGTCTCCACGCCGGAGATACGGAGTTCGTCGTACACCAGTTCGGCCGCGCGGGTGCTTTCCGGGTCGACCCCGCCGACGATTTTTGGGTAGCCCCCGCGCATGTCCCGGAGCGATCGGCCTGGACTTGCACGAGTCGGACAGGCCGCGACGCCGAATTCGCCGGCATCGAGGCCGCTCCCCGCCATCAGTATCGGCTTGACGACGTCTTTGCAGGTACCCGGCGGAACCACCGATTCGACGAGTACCAGATCGTTGCGATCCAACCCGCGTGCGATATCCCGGAGTAGCGTTCTGAGTACGGAAAAGTCCGGTGCGCCGTCGGTACGAACGCCGGTCTCCGTCGCGACGACGTGGACAGTCGCTTCGTTCCCGGCCGCAGTCGTCTCGGTCGTCGCGGAAAGCGCCCCCGCCTGAGTCGCCGTCCGTACGAGCGACGGGAGTCTGGGTTCGTCCTCGATTGGACAGTCGCCGTCCTCGATCCGCGCGACGCGCTCTGCGTCCTCGCCGACGCCGAGGACGCTGCCGGTCGTGCCCGCGTAGACCAGCGAGAGCGGGAGGCCAAGCCGCCCCAGGCCGTACACAGCCACTGGAACGTCGCCGCTTTGCAGTGCGGCGCGTTGCTCCTGCGGCGTCGCCTCACTGCGATACAACCGAGACCGCTGTGCCTCTCGAAGCGTTTTGGACATTGCTACTGAACGACCCGTGTTTTTTCCAGCGCAGCGTTTTCTATCTCCCTGGCCACAGCGAGCGCTTCGAGTCCCTCCTCGCCGCTGACGACGGGCCTGGTTCCCTCGCGAATGCTCTCGGCAAACGCAGCGAGTTCCTTTTTCAGCGGTTCACCGTTTTCGATGGTCGGGTGTTCGACGATGTTCTCGTGTCGGTACCGGAGGTCGCCGTTCTCCTCGATATACTCCGGAACCGAATGGCGGTGAATCTGAACCGATCGGGAGATGTAATCGATGTGGACCTGACACTCCCGGGCCGTGATAGTCAGTTCGCGCACCTTCCGCTGGGTGATCCGACTGGCCGTAAGCGTCCCCAGAACGTCGCCGAACTCGACCGTCGCGGTGACGTACTGGTCGTCGGCAGTGGCGTTCGCATCGAGCACTGTTGCCTCACTTCCCAGCAAAGAGAGGAGAATGTCGATGTCGTGGATCATCAGATCGAGCACTGGACTGGTCCCTATCTCCCGGTCGAGCGGCGGACCGAGACGTTTGGCGTCGACCGAGAGCACCTCCAGTTCAGGGACGATATCGGTGAGGGCTCTGATCGCCGGATTGAACCGCTCGACGTGACCCACCTGTAAGACGAGGTTGCGCTCGTCGGCGAAGTCGATCAGCGCCTCACCCTCGCTTGCTGAGTCTACCAGCGGCTTCTCGATGAGAACGTGGACGTCCTTTCGGAGCGCCTCGAGCGCAATCTGGTAGTGATACTCGGTCGGAACGGCAATGGAGACGGCATCGACGCGGTCGAGTAGCTTCTCCATCGAGAGTGCCGTCGTTTCGTAGTCCGATGCGACTGTCGTCGCGGCGTCCATGTCGGCGTCCGCGACGCCTGCCAGTGTCGTGGCCTGAAGTTCTTGATAGACGCGAACATGATGGCGTCCCATGTTGCCGACACCGATCACGCCGACGTCGATAGTGTTCCCGTTCATAGCTGTGTGGTAGTTGTTGTGAAGTTCGTTAGTCGTAGTACGATTGGACGACGGTGGTGATCGATCGCACGTCGTCGGTCGAGAGTTCGGGGTGAACCGGCAGAGAGAGCACCTCCTCTGCCGCCCGTTCCGCTACCGGCGCGTCGACGCTGACGTGGTCGTACGCCGGTTGCCTGTGGATCGGCGTCGGGTAATAGACGCCAGCACCGATCCCGGCGTCGTCGAGATAGGCTTTCAGCCCGTCCCGATCTCTGCAGCGGATCGTGTACTGGTGATACGCATGCCGAGAGTAGGTCGGCTCGCTCGGAGTCGTAACGGCAGGCTGGCTACGGAGCCGTTCCGTCAACATCTGGGCGTTCTGCCGCCGGGTGGCGACATACTCCGGAAGCTTTTCGAGTTGGACCAGCCCAATTGCGGCCCCGATGCTCGTCATTCGGAAGTTGTGGCCGAGTTCCACGTGTTCGTAGGTGCCGCTTCGCCCGTGATTGACGAACTGTTCGGCCCGATTGGCCACTTCCGGTCGGTCCGTCGTAATCATCCCTCCCTCGCCCGTCGTCATGTTCTTGGTCGGGTAAAACGAGAAGCAGGCCGCGTCGCCGAACGCGCCGACACGCTCTCCTTCGTAGGTGGCTCCGTGTGCCTGTGCGGCGTCCTCGACTAGCTGAAGGTCGTACGTATCAGCAAGTTTGGCGAGGGGTCCGACGTTCGCGGGCAGGCCGTACAGGTGGACAGCGAGGATTGCGTCGATGGTGTCGCCTTCCTCCGCGAGCAGTCTTGCGACCGCGTGTGGATCGAGGTTGTACGTCTCGGGATCGATGTCCGCAAACACCGGCTCGGCCCCGGCCAGGCGGATCGCGTTCGCGCTCGCGACGAACGAAAACGGCGTTGTGACGACCCGGTCGCCCGGTCCGATCCCCAGCGCCTCGAACGCCGCATGCAACGCCGTCGTGCCGTTTGAGGTTGCGACGGCATGGCCGGCGTCGCAGTAGTCGGCGAACTCCGACTCGAACTGCCGGACGGTCGGTCCGTCGGCAATCATTCCGCTGTCGATGATCTCGGCGACCCGTCTGATCTCCTCGTCGCCGAGGTCCGGGTTCGCTATCGGAATCGACGACATTACGCTACCTCGTCGGCTTCGGTCGGTTGGAGGGCTCTGATCGGCGGTTTTCTGCCCGCCGTATCCGTATTGGGACGACTGGGCGGATTCGATACAGACCGTCCGGAGAATTGTATGGTGCTCTGCAACATGATTAGTCCGATGTCGGGAACTACAACCTCCTTGCTGATCTGCTATCTTTGTTATAGACGGGTTGTACGCCGAGTAGTACCCGTATTCTCTGATGCTTGTCGCCAGAGGGGTATCGGAGGCGGCACCCGTCAGCACGGCATCGGTCAGAATCTGACGCCAGACGGATCAAAGAGTCCATATTCTCGCTCTCTTCATTTAGTCAGTCTGTAACAAAGTAACGATTAGGTGACCTGCTATTGTAGAGGGGCAAAAGCGCATGCGGGGGAAGTGACCAGTATGAGACGAAACTAATGTCCACATCCGACCAAGATCAACTATCACAAGACGTAGTGTTTGATCTGCTGAGCAGTCCACGACGTCGGTTCGTGCTGTACTATCTCAACCAGATCGACGAAGAGGTAACGATCGGGGAGCTCGCCGACGAGGTCGCCGCCTGGGAGAACGAAGTCGATGTCGAGGATCTGTCGAGCCAGCAGCGAAAACGTGTCTACGTGTCGTTGTACCAGACCCACGTCCCGAAGATGGACGACGCGGGGATCGTCGAATACGACTCCGATTCCGGTGTCGTTTCGCTATCAGATCAGGCAGTCGATATCAGTGCCTATCTGTCACGGGAGGAGGAGCGACGGCCGTGGCAACAGTACTATCTTGCTATCGCGATCGTCGGCGGTCTTTTTTACGGTGCTGTTGCGCTCGGACTTATTGGGGTGGTCTCGCAGTTCGTCGCCGGTCTCCTTATTATCGTCGCGTTTGCTGTCACCGCCATCGGTCATCTGATCACGACACAGCGGCGTAGCGACGAATTCTCCTCCGAACTGATCGACAAACGAGAACCCTGATCAGACTGATCGACGGTCTGGCCCCGCTCGTCTCTCCCCGACACACTGCAACTGTTTTCATGTCCCACCCTTCTACGAGAGGGTCCTGCACACTGGACACGCTAGCCGTATCTTCTGATGGACGAAGAAAACGGAACGCAGGAAGTTAGACGCTTTCGACAGTGATCCAGAGGTGGTCATCGGCCGTCTCAGGGCCAGGGTCTTCGGGTGGATCACCCTCGTAGAGGTAGTAGTTCAGGCGGATATTCTCGCCAGTCATCGGCGGAGAGATCGAATGTTCCTGCGTGGCCCGTTCTCCGGGATCGGCGGACAACTGTAGTTGTGCGATCTCTGCCTCGTCGATGACCCCGAGTCCGTCACCGGTTTCTTCGACTTGCTGGGCCTCGATGACCACCGTGTAGGTCGACGGTTCGGCATCGTCGTTAGTGATGGCCACTGTCATTTCGACGCTGTCATCGGCTGGAATCGTCTCCGGGTAGCCTGCCTGGACCAGCTCTCCGTCGTCGGTTTGGGTGAGCAACTGGACCTCGGTCGTCGATTGATCGGGCTGTGGTGCGGCGAGTCCGTACGCAACCGTCCCCAGTGCGAGTACGATGGTTACCAGGAGTACGACGTTGAGAACGCCGTCGATCGGGCTGTCTTCAGGAATCAGCTCCGAAAGGCTCTCTGCACCTGCAATGCCGGGGTATCGGAACCGGTCGTCAGCCGGGATGGTGGCTCGTCTCGCAAGCGCTCCGAGCATCATGATGATTGTGAACCCCCCGACCGAGACGAGCACTGCGGGGGTTGAAAAGTCCCACCGAGTCGTAGCAAGCACCAGTGCAAACAGCGGGAGGAGCACGATACTCATCGCTACAGACAGTGCGAGGCGCTCGTACCATCCCGGCGAACCGGTATCCAGCAATCCGATTCCTGATCTTTCGTCGGGTGTGGGTGTCTCCGACCGGTCGGGCCGCGCTGGAAACACGACCGAGACGAGAGCGTACCCTGGCAACAGGAGTAGAACCGGCAGTGCGAGCAGCGTCCGAAGGAAGCCGGATAGTCCGACGAAGTAGAACAGCGCTCCGACGATTGCCACGTAACCGATCGCTGCCGCCGCGTCCACAGCTCCTGGTCCGATTAGCCGCTGGAACTGTTGGAGGGACTCCCCCTCGAAATCCTCGCTCATCGCTGATCAGAAGGTCGACGGCTGTGTTGGTTTGCACTCCGATATCGCCACTCTGCCGAACCGGACTGTGCTAGCCACATTCTTCGTTCGTCTACGGTGGTAGCGACGCCGGTGTTTTGTTATACTGCTCCTATGAGGCTCTGAATCGTCCTTCTGGCTCCATCGTCCGTACCTCTATTGTTACGAACTTTTCTGATTTCAGAGATCCGGTGTGGATCACGATACGAGTACACGTGTGTCGATATACAGTTTCGACCTCCCCAAATCGGACTGCACTCGGAGATGTTTCATCTCGACGAGTTACCGTCCTCGCTCGAGAGTCAGTCTAATCACTGTGTTTGCATACGATCCCACCGTCTGTAGCCCCATCGTTCGATCCGTTCGGCCGGATAGTATACAATGGCAAACGTCGAAACGAATTGAAATCACCAAATAGATGCTGATGGTAATCGTCTAATACCGTTGAGTGAACATCAACTAGGAATTATAATATCTGTATAAAGATAGCTAAAGTTGAGTATTATTAGCATACTACTACGATACAGATAGTCGGTGTAGTTTTACGTAGCTTAAAGTATGATATATTGGGGAATTCAGTTTTGACGATGGACATGTATTAAGCCGCTTGCCGCATAGCAAGAGATAGCTAGATAGATTCAATTATGAACGACGAATGGGACGAGATCGGATTCGTTATCAGTTCGCGGTATCGTGTCGAAGTACTCCGGAGACTGTCAGAAGGCCCAGCGACGCCGACACAGATAGCTAGCGATTCTGGGGCCGGGATCGCACACATTTCACGAGCATTAAGCAGTCTGCGCGAGCGGGAACTCGTGGACCTACTCGTGTCGGAGGACCGAAAAAAGGGGCGCGTCTACGGCATCACGGATGCGGGCGAGGAAATCTGGGAACAGATCCAGGCGGAAAACATGGTCGAGTAACTGACCGGCTCTGGAACGTGTCCGCGACTGTCTTAGCAGCGGCGACCTCCAGCGCCACGTCGTCCATCGGTCGCCACTCCAGCAAACACTCCGTGTGAGCGCCATCACGGTCCCCGGGACAGTCAGCAGTGATTTTCCGTCTACTCTCGTCCCGTTCGTCCTCTGCGCTCTGTCATTGGCCAGCGACCCAGGGCAGAGGGCCGTACCTGCTTGGGAAGGAACACATCGAATATACAGACCGATCGGCGACGAACGGCGAGAGGAGTCCGTCGAGACGTTCACCGCCGGCGACTGACAGTATAGTCTCGTCCTCTTGGTGGAGGTCATCGGCAATCCTGCTCACGACAGCCGTCGTCTCGCTTTCCGGCGCGGTCGGAGTAGATATCGATTCAATCGGCTGAGACCGCTGATGATGGTCTGCTGTGGCGCTTCAATGAGGATTAGTTCCACAAGCACGGCACTCCGGGCACGTCGGTGACACTTGCGCGACGTCGAACCGCTGTTCTACACCTGCGGCTCGACGATTTTCGGGCCTGCTGTAGCGGATCGGTGCCGGTATGTGCTACGCTGTAGAGCCATGGCAGCTACTGGTGGGCAGCGAGCACACACTCGGAGGGCGTCTAATCGTCGTCCTTGTCGTCGTCGTCCGGAGCCAGCATCTCGGGGTCCCGTTCGTATTTCGGCGTTTCCGCGAACTCTGCAATACGCTTTCGTTCACTGTCGGATAGCCACTTCGGCATGAGAAATAAGTTCAGGTTAGGCGTATATACATCTGACGGCAAATGTAATATACACTATATTTCTGGCCGACATAGTACGGTGTCAGTGGTGTCGTGACAGTGACACTGTCTGTCGGTTTTCCGACTTTGACGGATATTATAGTGGTTCGATTTGGGTGCAATTCGCGGCGAAACTGGTCAAATCTCTCCTCGTCCAGCTCTGACAGGATGAGACATCATAGTACTCGGGTCCTACCGGTTTTATGGGGTTGTTCAACCCGCTGGCCGGTTTGATGATCCTGAAGTAAGCAGAATCTTCTAGTAGGTAACAGTTATCTACTACACAGAGAAACCGCCGCAGACCGCTGAGAAGAAAGTATTTACATTGCCGCTGACCTATACAAAATATCGTGACAACATCCGACGAGCGACTCCACGACATCGACTGCGGCTGCAAAGTCGGTCGCGTGCTGGAGGAGTACGACCTCACAGCGCTGAACGACGAACTGGTAGCGTACTGGACGGGGCGCGGTGAGGAGCGGTATAGTTTGCGAGAGCTTGCACAGTACGTCAACCGATCGATCCTCCGCGCGGCGATGGACGAGGCCGGTGTCGCGTACAAGGACGGCGAGATCGAGAACACCTATCGGCTCCTGACTGATGACGACGTGAGCAGCGGGATGCGTACGGAAACGCGGCGAGAACTCGAACACGGCTCCGTCCCAATCGAGCAGGTCGAACAGGATTTCGTGTCCCACCAGACCGTTCACAACCATCTGACCGACTGTCTCGATACGTCGATGGTCACGCCGGACGACGAAGAACGAATCGAGAACGCTCGCGACAAGATCCGCGCGTTACAGAACCGGACCGTAGCGGTGACCGACGACACTATCGAGCGCCTCGATCGGTCAGACGCGATCAATCTCGGCGAGTACGACGTGCTTGTCGACGTCTCCATCATCTGCAGTGACTGTGGCAACCAGTATACGGCCGGTGACCTGCTCGAGCGCGGGGGCTGTGAGTGTGAGAACGACTCCGAGTCAGGCGCAGAGAGTTAAACTGCGAGAGACCGGCTCCGGTCCGGACGACTGTTCAGCCCGACCGTTTACATCTGTACATGTGTAATCAGTACCGCCGTTCCGCGATCCGGACCGTAGAATAACGAACAAATAAATATGGAGAGCTACAAACGCTCTGACAATGGACTCAGGTACTAGTATGAACACCGAGGCCCTCCCCGATCAGGTTACCGTCCGAGCCGAGAATATCGGCGGTATCGACGAGACCTCTGTGACGCTTTACCGGGGAGTAACGGCACTCACCGGCCGGAATGCTACGAACCGAACCTCGCTCTTGCAGGCCATCATGGCGGCACTGGGAAGCGACGACATCTCGCTGAAGGCCGACGCCGACGCCGGGCGGGCCAGCCTGGAGTTCGATGATGAGGTCTACGAGCGGTCGCTCGAACGGAGCGGAGGCACCATCGTCACAGATGGCAATCCGTATCTGGAGGACAGCGAGATTGCCGATCTGTTCGCTTTCCTGCTGGAGTCGAACGAGGCGCGCCGCGCTGTGGCGCGCGGCGACGACCTGCGCGAACTCATCATGCGACCCGTCGACACGACGGCGATCCGCTCGGAGATAGAAGATCGGACGGCTGAGAAACGCAGACTCGACGAGCAGTTGGACGAACTCGACGACCTTGCGGTGAAGCTCCCGGGCCTCGAAGAGCAACGCACGCGACTGTCCAGCGAGATCGAGGAGCTAGAGACGGAACTCACCGACATCGAGGCGAAGATCGACGAGGTCGACGCGGATGTCGAAACCTCGCGCACGGAGAAAGAGGAGCTCGAAACGAAACTCGACGAGCTTCAGTCGGTCCGGTCGGAGCTCGAACGGACGCGACGCCGGATCGATACCGAGCGAGAAAGTATCGAGGCGCTGAAATCGGAGCGCGAGGAACTCGAAGCGGAGCTCGAATCGCTTCCGGCCGACCGCGCTGCCGAGGTAGAGCGGCTACGCGCCGAGATCGAGACACTGGAGGGCCAAAAGGAGTCGTTAACGGCCGAGATCAGCCAGCTGCAGAGCACGATCCAGTTCAACGAGGAACGGCTGGAAGAGGCCACCGAACTGGGTGTTGGGGACGCTTCCGGCGGCGACGTGACCGATCAGCTACTTTCGGACTCGGATTCGGTCGTCTGCTGGACCTGCGGCTCGGAGGTCGAGCGCAAGGAGATCGAACGAACTATCGAGCAGTTGCAGTCGAGCCGTCAGGAGAAGCTTCAGAAACGGTCTGAGCTGTCGAATCAGCTCAGAGAACGACGGAAAGAGGTCGACGAACTGGAATCGACGCGCTCGGAATCCGCCAACCTGGAACGTCGTATCGAGGAGGTCGGCGACGAGATAGCTGATCGGTCCGAGCGACTGGAGGATTACGAGGTCCAGCGTGAGGAACTGACCGACGCCGTCGAACAGCTCGAATCCGAGGTCGAAGAGCTGGAGTCCGAAACCTACGAGGAGGTGCTCGACTACCACAAAGAAGCCAACTCTATCGAGTTCCAGATCGAGCAAAAGGAGCGCGAACGCCGGGAGATCGAAGAGGAGATCGAGTCGATCGAATCCCGTCTCGACGAGCGTGAGCGCCTGGAAACGAGACGTGACGAAATCGCCGAGGAACTCACCGAACTCCGAACCCGCATCGACCGGATCGAAGAGGAAGCCGTCGAGGCGTTCAACGGCCACATGGAGAGCCTCCTCGACGTCCTGGAGTACGATAACCTCGATCGGATCTGGATCCAGCGTAGTGAGCGTGAGGTCCGCGAGGGCCGTCGGAAGGTCTCGAAGAGCACGTTCGATCTCAAGATCGTCAGAACGACGGACAGTGGGACTGCCTACGAGGACGACATCGATCACCTCAGCGAGAGCGAGCGGGAGGTGACCGGGCTCGTATTCGCACTGGCGGGCTATCTCGTCCACGAGGTGTACGAGACGGTCCCGTTCATGCTACTGGACTCACTAGAGGCTATCGACTCCGACCGCATCGCCGATCTGGTCGCGTACTTCCGGGAGTACGCCCCGTATCTCGTCGTTGCGCTGCTGTACGAGGACGCCGCCGCGCTCGACGTCGAACACGAGCGCGTCACCGAGATCTAGGAACGCCCCTCGCAGCGTTCGCTCGAACCGCGCAATGTCGCAGTCGGATAGTGATTCATTTCCGTTTCCCGCCACTGGTGTAGATGATGACAAGACGTCAACCGAGGATGAGCCCGCAACTGGAGATCTGGACGCTCCACGTGGAGCGCTGAGCCGATGCGCTGGTCGTATCGCCACACCCTACTGGCGCTGTGTACGCTGGCCTTCTTTGTCACAATGACCGCTCGCCTCGCTATCAGCCCAGTCGTCCTGAACATCGTCGAGGCGTTCGACACGTCGAACGCGACGGTCGGCCTCGCCCTCTCGGGGATGTGGCTGGCGTACGCGCTCTCCCAGTTCCCGAGCGGCGTTCTCGGTGACCGCTTCGGGGAGCGCCGGATCATTCTCGCGGCGATCGGACTGACAGGTCTCGGGAGCGCATCGCTCGCGCTCTCGCCGTCGCTGCCCGCGTTCGTCCTGTTCGCGGTCTTTCTGGGTGCCGGGGCCGGACTACACTTTAGCGTTGCCGCGACCCTGTTGACAAAGAACTTCGAGAACACCGGTACTGCGCTGGGCCTGCACAACGTCGGCGCGCCGTTAGCTGGGTTGCTCGCTCCGATCGGTGCAGCGTCCGTCGGCGTCCGTCTGGGCTGGCGCTACGCGATTGCGCTCGGCGTTGTGGTTGCTCTCCCCGTCTTCGTGACGTTCGCCTGGCGCGTCCGGCCGACCGAACCGGAACGACCGGACCAGCCGATGGCCGAGCGGTTCGAACTGGGTCCACTCGTCGAGTTGCTGAGCCGCCGACCAATCGCGTTCACCGTTGGCGTTTCCGTGCTCTGTGCGTTCGTCTGGCAGGGGACGGCCTCGTTTCTCCCCTCGTTTCTCGTGGCCCACCACGGCGTCTCGCAGACTACGGCCGGTGGCCTGTTCTCGGCGTTTTTCGTCGTCAACGGCGTTACACAGCCGGTTGTCGGGCGGCTGGCCGACCGACTCAGCCGGGACCGAGTTCTCGTGTTCTGCGTGCTCGTCGGCGTGGTCGGCTATGGCGCATAGTCCCCTAGCAGCTCTGCTCACACGCCATCCCGCAAGCTATCCAGGCAGTCACACCCGCCGGTCAGGGTAGATTGGGACGCCGCTCCTGGTCCCGACAACACCAGTTGTCCGGAAGTAAACAGGTCCTACTAAAGTAGTAACAACCGGTCGCGAGACGATCCGACTGCCGGCCGAGAAGCGCCCGTCCGTGATACCGTTCTGGTGGGCTGGTGGGGCTGGAACGCAGAGAGCGTGGTGAGCGTACCACGGCTCCGAGAACTCACTAGCCGTGACAGAGCAAACGGAAGCGGCGCTCAGGTCGACGGATTCGCCACAACGCCGCCCTCTCTGACTGCCGTGCGGTCACAGCACTCCATACAGCCCTGGACGTTATCCTGGTTGTCTCCGAAGACTCGAGCGAAATTACGCGTTACGAAGCCTCCACAGTTGTCACATCGTGGCATGGGTCGTCTGTTGTATTTCACCAATGTGGTATAGTTACTCGGCGTATACCGGGCTGTTACGTGGTTTATACTGTCGACTGAGAGTTCGGCCCCGTTCGATCTGAGGAAAAGAAAGCCCGTCTGCTCAGGACGGATTCCACCTATTTGACGGGTCTAGAAGCCGACGCTGTGCCCACTTGCCCAGTTCCGGGATATCCCCGAGATGTAGTAGCTTCATGATCGCTCCCTTGTCTCCGTCGTTCGCTTTGGCCAGTGTCTCGTCGTCGAGACGGTTCAGATCACGCATCAACGTGTCGTATCTGTCGTTCGCTGCGAGATACAGGACTTCGGTCATCAGCAGCCGCGACTTCATTTTCGGTGCAACTTTTTCGTGCCATAGTTTGTCGTACACTGAGAGTTGCTTCGCGGAGGTGTCTGGATCTTTAGGCGTGAGACAGTGATCGGCGGCGATTGCCGCCTTCCGCCCCGACTGCATACACTTGTTGATCCCTTCGCCCCACAGGGGATCGATGGTGGGCATGGTATCGCCGATTGCCATGAAACTGTCCGTACTCATCTCGCCCGGCATCTGGATATGTGCCGAACCGCGGAGGATGTCGCCGCCCTCGATCATGCTCGCGTTCTCGAACCGCGGATCGGTATCGAACCAGTGCTGCATATAGTCGTCGATCGTCATCCCGCTTTTCGACTTCTCGCGGTGGCGCTCGTTCTGGAGGTAGCAGACGCCGACCTTTGCGGTGTCCTCGCCGGTGTGGAATATCCACGAGTAGCCACCAGGTGCGATGTCGTGATCCAAACGGAGCATCATGGAGTCGTGTAGGTCGGCGTATCCGTCCTGTTCGAAGTCGATACCCTCCATGTGGTAGTCGATCCCGATCGCCTGGTTTTCGCGTTCCAGATTGCTCACGCCGAGTTCTGAGGCCAGCGGCGCGCTCGGACCCGTGGCGTCGACGATGATCTTCCCGTATACCTCTTCGCCACCATCGTACTTGACGCCGGCAATCTCCCCGTCCTGCATGATCGGTCCGGCGACGCGAGAGTCGAAACGGAACTCCGCCCCGTTCTCGCGTGCCTTCTCGACCAGCCAGCGCTTGAACGCGGCAAAGTCCATCACCGCACCGGAGATATTCCGCGTGAAGTGTTCGTTGGGGGACTCCAGCACGACAGTGTCGGTGTACTGTTGGACCACATCGTCGGGGACGCCGAACGCTGACATCATCGACGGGAACGTCCCGGCGGTTGACTTGTTACTCTGGCGGGGGAACTCCGCTTCTGGTTCCGTCTCAAGCACGAGAACGTCGTAGCCCCGTGCGGCGAGGTCCCGGGCACATTGCCCACCTGCTGGACCTGCACCAGCGACCACAACGTCGTACTCTGCTTCCATATTTTGACATCGGGTGTCCCGGTTATAAATACTTCGAGGTGACGACACCCGGCTTTAGTCGGGTGATACTGCCGTTATGTAGTGAAATGATCTCAGGCTCAGTTTCACGGTTGGAATATCTACACTTTCAAATATTTTAATGTTTTTTATTTTATAGATAGTTGTCGATATAGTACGATACTGTAAGTATATAGCCTGTACTATGCAAAAATCAGAACCAATTATAATTGCGGACGGGGTGGCGAGTGTCCGAAGAAAGACAACTCAGTCTTCCCGTTCGACCGGGAGTGCGCGCGCCGTCACCTCGGGAGGACTGCACCCCAGCATGTTCTACGACTCGGACTCACGGCTGTCAGATGGGCTCGGTACCAGCGGTGTGACCTCCCGGGCCGACCGCCGTCGACGGTACGCGGGAGTCCGGTGTACTGCTGTTCCGGGCGGGAATGGCGTGTTCACGCGATACCCAGCCCACCCAGAATCAATCGGACACCGATCACGGTCAGGAGGGAGAGAACCAGTGTCCGCCGAAGTCGCTGGCTGATCCGGTCACGGAGGCGCTTTCCGATTCCGACGCCGGCTACAGCCGGCACGGTCGCACCGATCGAGGCGATGAAGACGATACTATCGGGGTAGAGGCCGAGCGCTCCGGCCGCGATGACTCTGACGCCGTTGAGGCCCAGAAACACCATCGCCGTGACGCCGATAAACAGTCCGTGTGAGAGGTTACAGCTCTTGAGATAGGCGACGAGTTGGACGCCGACGTTCGTCGCGCCGAAGACGACGCCTGAAACGGCACCGACCGCAACCATTCCCGCCGAAGACTCGACGAAACACGCTTCCTTGGCGCGTTCGAGCGTCGGAAGCCGGACCGTTTCCTGTACGCTGGCGACGAACGCCAGGGAAATGAGGCCGAGGCCGACCCGCAACGGCGCATCGGGAATCACGTCGAGAACGACTAACCCGGCCAGCATCCCGACCAGTGCGGCGATCAACAACGGTGCGAACCGACGCCCACAGGTCCGGAGCTGATCGCCGGATAGCTCGCCGATCAGCGAGAGGTTCACCCCCAGTATCGGAACGATCATGAACACGACTGCGGTGGCCGGATCGACCACCGTCGCGAGCGCCATCGTCGCCACCACCGCGAAGCCAAAGCCCGCGACGCCGTTTACCGCCCCGGCAACCGTCATCACAACGACCAGTAGTCCTGCGAACGCCAGCGAATCTATCATTGCTTGAATATCTCACCCTGAGGGTTTATTCCTGCTCCGGCTGTGCGCGTCGGTTGCTCATCAGTCGATGCATTGTGTGTTGGGTGGGATCGGCTCTACCACAGCATCGGTGTGGGATCGGTACAACTATACAGGAACTGAAATCATTATATTTATCCATCTTATTTGTTATTTCTTCTGTCGCAGAATTCAGTCGACTTCTGAAAAACAAATCCATTAAAATCGGCATGGAAATCCAGAAGTTGGAGCTAGATTTCTAATTACTGGAGTATACTGTCTTCTATATCTCTATTTACAATAACTACCTAAAATGACTCCCCACAGAGAGATCTCAATGTCTTAGATCAAAAATCTGGGATCAACAGGCCTATTGCGTCTATATATTGATTGTATTTCGGCACTCATATCTTTTTATCCGATTACTCATTGACGTGTCCTATCGTGTTCACATATAATATATAAAAATTATATTTTTCGGGAGATCGGACGCTCACAACTGCGTCGGCCAACACTGACGTGGTTCGTCGAGGAAAGGGGGAATCGGTGAGCACTGCGGTCGGGCGTGTGGCGCCCCAGTAGCCCCATCTCGTCGGTCACAGAACCCATATGTCCGTGGCCCCCGTCCTCTCCTGCATGGGCACCGAGGACGTACTGCCGGACCTCGATCATCGACTCGCGAGAACTGTAGAGCGAGTCCTCGATGATGCTGTCGACTGGACACTCGACGACGTGGACGACGGCTACCGACTCGTCGCCCCGGACAGGACACTGCTGATCACCCGTCGTGCCGGTCCAAAAGAGTCCGTCAGGTGGGTAATATCGTTGCGAGCGGACGGCGCAACGGTGAGCAAATTCGGCCCGTTCGCTTCGGTCGACGACGTCGCCGACCAAGTCAAGACCGTACTCGATGCAGACGTGCAGTACACCGTCTGTTGCGACGGATAGGGGACTCGGACTGCTCGGCCTCCCGCGCGAGACGAACTCATACGATCCCTCTTGTTGAAGCATTGTCGACGCCGACCGTCTGTGGATATGCTCTGTGTATTATCGAAGCACTCTTTCGATAGCACCGGCTTACCAGTTGCTATGGTAGTACTCGCAATCCGAACTGGTTCCAGACTGCTCGCATCGGACGAGTTACCGTCCGACTGCGGCAGGACAGCACCACCTCAGAGCAGCACCACCCACCTCGCCCGAGGTGGTGACCGGTGAACGTCGACGATACGAAAGCGATTTTCACTGCGGTCTTTGCAGGCTCAGTCGTACTCGCAAACGTGCTCGCGGCGAAGTTGACGTGGCTCGAACTCCCCATTATCGGCGGTGTCGCCATTCCGGCAGGGTTCGTCGCGTTCGGCCTCGCCTATCTGGCCTCCGACCTGCTTGTCGAGTATCACGGGCGAAAGTACGCCGCAACGGTAATCAACGGCACCGTGCTGACGCTGGTGCTCTCGTACGCGCTGGTGTTCATGGCTATCTGGATGCCGACGGCTCCCTTCTTCGAGGGACAGGAGGCGTTCGCACAGACCCTCGGCGGTTCGGCGTCGATTATCCTCGCATCGGTAGTCGCCCTCGCTATCGCCCAGCATCTCGACGTCCGACTGTTCTCGGACCTCAAAGCGCGGACCGGCGGTCGCTACCGGTGGGTCCGCAACTGCGGTTCGACTGCGATCAGTCAGGGCGTCGATACGGTCGTGTTCATCACGCTCGGCTTCGCCGTCTTCCCCGCCCTCGGCCTCGGCGGCACCCCGACCTGGGGCTGGGCGCTGGCCTCCATCGTGATCGGACAGTACGCCGTCAAACTGATCGTCGCGCTCCTCGATACCGTCCCCTTCTACGCCGTGACGGAAGCCGTAGACCGAACTGCCTCGTGAAGTACCTCGGGGGCAAGGCCCGAGGCTTCACCGTTTTGGGTCTGCACCACGCCCGCAGGCGAATTTAATTCCCCTCGACCTCCCCTGCTGTTTCAGGATCGGCTGGAATTAACACCCGAACGCACCACAGCGTCCGTGAAGGTCGGGGCCTCCACCAGCCCCCGTTGAAACCCCCGTCGCACCACCAGTGGTGGATTTTGAGAGGGGCCACGTTTCCAAACCGTTTGCTCAGTCAGCATTAGATTAAGGTCGTTAATCCGTCTTTCTGGGTTCTCTGACTGTCCTTCTACGACGAAACGTGGTCTGTTAAAAGTTCGTGTCGGCTTCACCCTCGGGGTCAAGTGGTTCGAGACGCGGAGCGTCTCCTCATCACGGAAATCGTAGATTTCCGTACGACCCCGAGGCACTCGCCTCGAACTGCCTGTAGACTCTCGGATCGGTCCGCGACCGCGCCGCCGACACGGACGACGATTGGTCGGTTGAAATCGAATGGGTTCGGTTGCTCAGTGACCGCAAACATATGTAGCTCTCTGCCCGAGTAGTGGTAGATGAACTCCGAACCGACGGCCAACCTCCACAAGGCTCCCCGAACGGATATCTCTCAGAACCAGGGACAGTTCCGTATCCATTTCAATTTCCCCGGACAGAACCTCCCCGACCACGGCGACCACGGCTACGGCCCCCTGGCGACCGTCGTCGAGTCGTTCATGGATCCGGACACATTCATCCCGATGCACCAACATCACAACGAGGAGATCATCTCCTGGGTACCTGACGGCGTGATGCGTCACGACGACCGCGAGGGGAACGAACTGATCACCGATCCCGAACACCTGCTGGTGATGAACGCTGGAAGCGGCTTCTGGCACGAGGAACGCACGCTTGCAGAGGATCCCCCGCTCAGAATGCTACAGATCTTCGTTCGGCCGCACAGTCTCGACCTCGCGCCGACGATTCAGCACGAACCTGTTCCGGACCCAACCCTCGACGAATGGCGACATCTCTTCGGTCCGGAGGGCTCTGTCGCGCCTCTTTCTGTTCGGAACGAGGTCCACTTCTACGACGCGCATCTCAGCAACAACGCCACGGTGGACCTCCCCTCCAAGACGGGATGGGATACGTACTTCTACGTGTTCGAGGGGGCAGTCATGGCTGGCGATACCCATTTCGGCGAGACTGAGAGCGGACTGCTCGTCGATGGCGACGAACTGGGGGTTACCGCCACGACCGAGACGGTGCTGGTCGCGTTCCTGATCGATCCGGATGCACCGGTTACGACCGCAGGAACGATCGGACGCTGAGACGGTCCGCGAACCGGTTCCGTTACGCCGCGGTTGCCACCCCTGCCACTGGGACCAGTCATTAAGTGGGCGACCCGCCATTGAAGACTATGACTGAGACAGTCGTCGTCACCGGGGCGCTCGGCAAATCCGGCAGTTGGATCGTCGAATCGCTTCGCGAGGAGTACGAGATCGTCGCACTCGATCAGACGCTCCCCGAGTCGACAGCCGTGGAGGGGGTCAACTTCCAGAACGTCGACCTCACCGATCAGGGAGCGGTCTGGGAGACGATACTGGATGCGGATCCCACTGCTGTCGTCCACTTCGGTAACATCCCTCACGAGGAAGACCACGCGGGTGGAAACGTCTTCGAGAACAACATCGTCAGTACCTTCCACGTGCTGGAAGCGGCCGGCCGTGCTGGCGCGGACGTCGTCTGGGCGTCCAGCGAAACGGTCTACGGCACACACTGGCCCGACCCGGAGTTACCGGAGTACTTCCCCATCGACGAGGCCCATCCCGTCGCGCCGTGGAACGGCTACGAAACGTCGAAGATAGCCGGAGAGGCCGCGGCCGAGCGGGTCACGAACGCGTTCGACGTCTCCGTCGTCTCGATCCGTCCGACCTGGATCCAGTATCCCGGCCGCTATCAGATCACCGAGATCCGGGAGGCGTTCGACGTCGACGACGCGGATCGGAACGGGAACTTCTGGTCGTACATCGACGTTCGGGACGTCGTCTCCATGGTCGAGGCGGCGCTGGCGGCTGATATCGAGGGACACGAAATTCTCAACGCGTTCGGTCCGGACAACTTCCTCGGCATCGACACAGAGGATGCTATCGAGGCCGGGTACGGTGAACTCCCGGAGCAGTGCGAACTCACCGGCGAGGAGTCGGCGTTTTCGACGGCGAAAGCCGAGTCGATGCTAGACTGGGAGCCACAGCATTCCTGGAAAAGAGCAGAGGACGAAGAGATTCCGGACCCCGAGTTCGTCTGAGTACTGTCCGACGTCGTGATTAGAGGTCGGTGCCACAGGACGGGCACTCGGGGCCGGACTCGCTCGTCGACGGCACGACGTTGAGTCGACAGTTCTCACACCACCGGAGTTGCTCGCTGGTGTCGTGGGGGGTATCGTGTGTCATATCCAGTACTACGCGTCCAAACCGCAGAAAACCTTCGCCACGTCCGGGCTATGAGCGCTGCGACATCGAATTCCGACCGCAAACGTTGCGACTACGGGTTGATACTCGAACGTGAGATACTTTGTTCGTAGTAGACGTTTCTAGAGGTATGCCAACAACGACCAACGATGGAATATCGCTCTATTACGAGGATAGCGGACCATCGGACGCTGAGCCTGTCGTCCTCGTCGAGGGGCTCGCTACTGGCCGCTGGATGTGGCGGCGACAGCGCGATGCCCTCGAAGACGAGTATCGCGTTATCGTCCCGGATAACCGCGGAACGGGCCGCTCCGATGCCCCCGAGGGACCGTACACGATTCAGGAGATGACCGCGGATCTCGAGGCGATTCTCGCCGATGCCGACGTCGACCACGCTCACGTCGTCGGCGCGAGTATGGGCGGAATGATCGCCCAGCGCTACGCCCTCGACTACGACCGCACGGCCACGCTCGGCCTGTTGTGTACGACCCACGGCGGGCCAGACGCGCTTCCGATACCGGAGGAGACGCAGGCTCAAATGTTCGCCGCCCCGGAGGGTGCGGACGAGCGAGAGCGTATCAAACACCGCATGCGACCGGCCGTATCGGATTCGTTGTACGAGGAGAAGCCGGAACTCGTCGAGCAGATCGTCGACTGGCGTCTGGAACAGAACGCGGACGAGGCCGCACGCGAGGCCCAGGCCGCAGGCGTGCTGAACTTCGATACGAGCGACGAACTCGACGAGCTAACCGTTCCGACGTTGATCTGTCACGGTCAAAAAGACCGCGTCGTCCCCGTAGAGAACGCACACTTGCTGCACGAGAAACTGCCCGAGAGCCGACTCGAAATCCTCGACGACGGCCACCATCTCTTCTTTTTCGAGGATGCCGAGTGGGTCACCGAGCGACTGCACGAGTTTCTCCGTTCGAACCCCATAGCGACCCCGGCAGAGGAATCATGAACTGGGGGCAGGATCCGTACGAGTGGACCGGTGACTGGAGCGGCCGTCGGGCGTCACTCTCTCCGGATCGGACGGCGATCATCGACGAGACGGACGACACCGCCTACACGTACGGCGACCTCGACGAGCGAGCGAACCGCACCGCCCGGTTCCTGTTGGATCTCGGGGTCGACGTCGACGACCGAGTCGCTCTCGTTTCGCGAAACCGTGTCGAGGCGTTCGACCTCTTCTTCGCGACGGGCAAGATCGGGGCCCTGCTCGCTCCGATGTCGTACCGCCTGGCACCGCCGGAACTCGCGGAACTGTTCGACCTCGTCCAACCGGAACTACTCATCATCGAGTCGCCGTTCGTTGAGCGCGTCGAGCACGCACTTGCTCGGTCGGATGCCGAGCCCGAAGTACGGGAGATCGAAACCGACGATCCTGCCGGCGGCTGGGAGGTCTACAGCGAGGGGCTACCGGCCGACGCTTCGCCGGTTCCGATCGCCGAGCGAGCGCTCGACGACCCGCACCTGTTGTTGCACACTGGCGGTTCGACAGGGGTCCCGAAAGAGACCACGATCACGCACGGATCGCTCTACTGGAACTCGTTTAACACGATCACTGCCTGGGGGTTACGTCCCGACGACGTCGCCCCAATGGTGTTCCCCATCTTCCACACCGGGGGCTGGAACGTCCTTTCGCTACCCTTCTTCAATATCGGGGCGACGATCACTATCGACCGCGAGGTCGAACCCGGGCGCGTTCTCCGACAGGTCGATCGGCGCGATGCGACGGTTCTCGTCGCGGTTCCCGCCGTACTCCGGGCGATGGCCCGTCACGACGAATGGGAAGAGACCGATCTCTCTTCGCTTCGCTTCGTCAAGAGCGGTGGCGGCCCCTGTCGTGACGCCATCGTCCAGATGTGGCGCAACCGTAACGTGGATATCTCACAGGGCTACGGACTCACCGAGTGCGGTCCGAACAACTTCGCGATGCCCGACGATCCGGCGCCAGAGAAAGTAGAGACCGTGGGCAAGCCAGTCATGCATACGGACGTCCGGGTCGTCGACGAGGAGGGAACGGCGCTCCCAAGTGGCGATATCGGTGAACTGGAACTGTCGGGGCCTCACGCCGCGGCGGGATACTGGCGGAACCCGGAAGCGACCGCAGAGACGTTCGGCGAGAACCAGATCCCCGTGGCCGATGATCCGGAAGCGGACGGTCGGCGCGCTGGCCGGTGGGTATCGACCGGCGACCTCGCCCGCCGTGACGAAGACGGCTACTATCATATCGAAGGTCGGAAAAAGAATATGTTCGTCAGCGGTGGCGAGAACGTCTACCCGCCCGAAGTCGAGGACGTAATCGCAGACCATCCCGCAGTCGCAGAGGTAGTCGTCATCGGCGTGCCGGACGAGCAGTGGGGGACGGTCGGAAAGGCGGTCGTCGAACCTGCGGAGAATGCGCTCGAATCGGCGGACGAAGAGGAGTCTCCGCTCACACTCGGAGAACTCACAGCGTTCCTGAACGAACGGATGGCCAGATTCAAGATTCCGAAACATCTCGCGTTCGTCGACGAGATGCCGATGAGTGGGCCGTCCAAGTTGGACCGCGCCGCAATCAAGGAGGAGTACGGGAACTCTCCAGACGAAAGTTAGTTTTCACCCCGAACCGTTATCCGTCCGCATGAAAATGATGAACAATAATGATCGACTACACGCTGGACATGGAGCAGTACGATTGTCCGTTCATCGACACCACGGACGATCACGATGTCACGTTTAGAGCGGTCCAGTGGCAGTTCAACTCCGCTACCCGGAGTTTCGAGACGCGGATGGGCGTGAGTGCGAAAAATCGGGACGTACTGGAGTCCGGACTCTCGGCGGTCAGATCACATCCGAATATGCAGGAGTACGATCTGTTCAAGAAACACAGCGGGACGGCGATGATCCGGACAGTGATCGACGAGACGGACGCGATGCGGGTCATTACCGACAACGACGGCTACATCACCGGCCCGTTCCATATCGAGTCCGGTAGCGAGGAGTGGGAGATCGGGTTCGACGAGGCCGCCGTCGCCGACGATGCGCTGGCCGAACTCGAGCGCAACAACGAGTTTACGGTGGAGTCCAAATCGAAGTTCGACATCGACGACCTGTTCGACCTGCTCGAAAACGCCGACGCGGCGGGCGAGTTGCTCGAGGGCTGTCGCGTTCTCTCCGAGACCGAACGGGAGACCCTGACCGTTGCGGACGAGAAGGGCTATTTCGACCAGCCACGGGGCGCGACGCTCCAGATGCTCGCAAACGAGTTCGACATCTCGGACACCGCCGTCTCCAAGAACGTCCGCCGAGCAGAGCGGAAAGTGCTTCGTCGGGTCGTCAACGCGATGGACGAGTTGGATGTGTAGCGGGCGAGGAATCGATCTGTAGTCGTCTCGCAGATGTCGTCTCTAGCTACTCGTCGTCAATACGCCACCGATTTCGGAAGCTACTCTCGTCGGGGAACTGAGTCACGGGTTTGCATATCAACCATCCATCTTTAACAGATACCCATTGTTTATAATTATATGTCACAGCGTACCACGCGACGTGACGTACTACGACGAACCGGAACCGCGAGTGGGATCGGCGCATTTGCCCTCGCAGGCTGTTTGGGCAATGAGGAAAACGGCGGTGAAAACGGCGGCGAGAACGGGGACGAAAACGGAGCCGAAAACGGCGACGAGAACGGCGGCGAGAACGGCGGTCAAGCCGAGGGAACCGTCGATATCGGAGTCCTACAGCCGCTGACAGGTGACCTCGAATACTACGGACAGCAGAGCCTCTGGGGCTTCCTGTCGGGACTCGGTTATAAACTGGACGAGGATCCACTAGATGTTGACACGGCCGGTCAACAGACTATCGAAGCGGGCGACGTGACCTACGAACTGTATATCGAGAACACGGTCTTCGATCCGGGAGAGGCTCAGTCGCTGGCAGAAGACCTGGTGCTCGATCAGGAGGTCGACCTCCTCTTCGGGACCGCCAACTCGGGTTCGGCGCGCCGCGTAATCAGTTCGGTCGTCGAACAGACCGATACCCCGTTCATCGCGGGGCCTGCCGCCGCGGCCGACGTCACGTCCGATGGCGAACTCTGTAGCGACCTCGTGTTTCGGGCGAGCGAGAACACGGCGATGGATGCCCGGAGCGGTGGCCGATACGTCGCTACCGAGACCGACACCGAAAAAGTGTACATCATCGCTGCGGACTACAGCTTCGGGCGCGCCGTTGCGAGCAACTACCGCAGTGTACTCGAAGCGGAAGGCGTCGAAGTCGTCGGCGAAGATTTCGTCCCGCGGGGAACCACCGAGTTCGAGGACTTCTACCTCAACGCCGTCGAGGCGGACGCCGACGCCATCATCGGCGGGTTCACGGTCGTGACGCTCCCGGCGTTCCTCACCGAAGGTCTGTCCGGCGACTACGGCCTGCGCATGTTCGGTGGGTTCGCGACACTGATCACCAACCAGGCTATCGGATCAGTGGTCGAGAGCACCATCGGCGAGGACTTCACCGAACAGGACCTCCGCGATGCACAACTGGGGCCGTTCACGACCCGCTATCACTGGAACCAGTACGATAACGAGATCAACGACTGGTTCGTCGAAAACTACTCTAACACCTACGGCACCGTCCCGGACCTGTTCACCTCTGGGACGTTCACAGCGGCCTCCTCTATCGTGCAGGCAGTCGAGGAGAGCGGCTCTACCGACGGCGCAGACATCGCCGACGCGATGACTGGTATGACCGTCCAGGATACGCCGAAGGGTGAGGGCGGGTACACCTACCAGGAGTACAACAATCAGGCGCGCTCGGACATGACTATTGCGTACCCCTCGCCGACGCAGGACGAGTGGGCCGACTTCTGGCCGTCGTCGGTGCAGCCATCCGAGCCGATCGACACCGTGTCGATGGACGAAACCACGATCCCGGTAGACGCCGACGAGATGGAGTGTGACTTCCGATAGGTATGTCGGGACTGCTCCGAACGAACGCGTTGACCAAGCAGTTTGGCGGACTGACCGCCGTCGATAACGTCGACTTCGAGATAGCCAAGGGTGAACTCTGCTCGCTGATCGGTCCCAACGGAGCCGGAAAGACGACCTTTTTCAACCTGCTGACGGGCGTGCTACAGTCGACGACCGGATCAGTCGAGTATAACGACGACGGATGGCAAGACATCACTGAGGACGAACCTCACGAAACCGCGCGTCGAGGGATTCACCGCTCGTACCAGATAACAAATATTTTCCCGACGTCGACGGTGCTCGAGAACGTCCGGGTGGCCGCTCAGGCCCACGGCGGATCGGATTCCTGGAGACTGTGGCGGAACGTCGGCTCCCTCTCGAACTACGAACGGGAGGCCCAGCGGATTCTCGACCGCGTCGGTCTTGCTGAAGAGTCCAACACTGTCGCCGCGAACCTCAGCCACGGGCAAAAACGCAATCTCGAGGTGGGGATCGCGCTGGCAGGCGATCCAGATCTGTTGCTGTTGGACGAACCGACCGCTGGCGTGTCGAGCGATGGTATCGACGACATCATCGAGTTGATCCGAAACGTGGCCGACGACCACGCCATCCTGCTCGTCGAACACAACATGGATGTCGTGATGGAGGTGAGCGATCGGATCCTCGTTCTCAATCAGGGCGAACTCATCGCGAACGACGAACCCGCGGCAGTTCGCGAGGATCCTGCGGTGCAGGAGGCCTATCTCGGTGGCTACGACCCCGAAACGACGGCTGGTGCTCCAGTAGACGGCGACGAGGAGCCACACGGGTCGGAGGACAGCAGCGGAGGTGGCCTGGCGTGACTAACGTCGGACTGGCGACTCGTCGCCGAAATCGGATCGGCGACCAGAACTCGGAATATCAGTGTTCGCGCGAACGTCCCCCAGACAGTATCTACGGAGGAGAGCGACTATGACCATGCTTTCCGTCGAAGACGTCCACACGTACTACGGAGAGAGCCATATCCTGGAGGGACTGAACATCGAGGTCGAGGAGGGCGAAAACGTCGCCATCATCGGCAGAAACGGCGTCGGCAAAACGACGACGTTGCGGACGATTTTGCAGTTGACCCCGCCTCAACAGGGAACGGTTCGGTTTCAGGGAGAAGACGTCACCGGATTAACGACCCACGAGGTAGCCCAGCGGGGGATCGGCTGGGTTCCCGAGGACCGCCGGATCTTCTCGCACCTGACCGTCGAGGAGAACATCAAGATCGCGACGCCCGATCCGGAGAACGTGCCCGACGCGTTAGAACTCGCCTACAGTACGTTCCCCGACCTCGAACGCTTCCACGAGAAAGAGGCGGGAGACCTGAGCGGCGGCCAACAACAGATGGTCGCCATTGCGCGAGGACTCGTCGGCGACAACGACCTGTTGCTCGTCGACGAACCGAGCGAAGGACTCGCCCCCCAGATCGTTCAAAAGGTCGTCGACGCGCTGGAGAACATCGCCGCCGACACGACGCTGGTCCTCGTCGAACAGAACTTCCCGATGGCGATGGATCTGACCGACCGGTTCTATCTGGTCGATCACGGCCAGGTCGTCGGGTCAGGTAACTCCGACGAGGTCTCGGCGGACGACGAACTCATCCGGAGGTATCTTTCCGCATGAGTGGGATCGCTATCGATCCGATACTCGCGAACCTGCTGCTCGATATCGTGCGGGACCTGTTTCAGGTCTCGGAGCTGACACGGGTGCTCTCTCGGGGGTTCTCGTTCGCAGCACTGTTCGTCATGATCGGTGTCGGGTTGTCGATGATTTTCGGCCTGATGGGGGTTTTGAACTTCGCTCACGGAACGTTCGTGATGCTCGGGGCCTACATTGGGGGAGCGTTCATGCTCGCTTCACTGACGCTCGTTTCCGGCGAACTGGTCTCGCTCATACTGTTTTTCCTCGCGATGGCGTTCGTCTTCGCCCTCCTGACCGCACTGGGAAGTGCTGTCGAGATCAGTATGATACGTCCGATATACGATCGGCAACCACTGTTCCAGATTCTGTTGACGTTCGGTATCGTGCTGGTACTCGACGAACTCGCACGGATCGTCGTCGGACTGTACGGTCGATCACCGGGCGCGGACTGGCGCGAGCCACGGGGTACGATGCCCGACCTGCTGTCGGGGTCGCTCATCCCCTACGTCGACCGACTGCAAGTGTTCGAGGTCCTGGTCGGTGCCGCAGTCGTTATCGGGACGTGGTGGTTCCTGAACGAGACCAGATACGGCCTGTACATTCGCGCCGGTAGCGAGGAAAGCGAGATGGTCGAGGCCCTCGGCATCAACATCCGCCAGGCGTTTACTGTCGTCTTCGGCGTCGGTTCGGGACTGGCAGGCGTCGCCGGCGTGATGCTGATGTGGGACCCGCGATTCGCCATCCAGGTGCCGCTCTCCACAGAGACGCTGTTGATCGCCTTCGTCGTCGTCATCATCGGCGGTCTCGGGACGTTCCGTGGCACCGTTGTCGCCTCGGTACTCACCGGCGTTCTGTTCGCTCTCATGCAGTGGGTGTTCGCAAATCACGTCGCCTACCCTGGGCTTCCCGAGATGTCGCTGTTCCTGGTGATGGTGCTCGTCCTGATCGTCAGGCCGCAAGGGTTGCTCGGCGTCGAGGAGGTGGGCGGCCATTAGCGATCCGACTGACACCCCCGACCGCAAGGCGGACGGGGGCGAGACGTCACGTACCGAGGACGTGACTGACGTGGAATCGACCGTCGAGACGGATCCCGGCGAGAGCGAGGTTCGAATGGGCGAACGGTTCAGTTCGGATCTCCGCACATACCTCTCCGATCACGTCGTTCACATCGTCGTGATCGCTCTGCTTGCCGCCTACCCGGTGCTCTATAGCGCGTTACTCTCGACGCCCCTGGGAACGGAGTTCGATATCATCCTTCCCCGCGTCCGGACGATGGCCGTCGTCCTCTATATCGGCCTGTTCGCGATGAGTTTCGACTTCATGAGCGGGTACACGGGCTATCTCTCCTTTGGACACGCGTTGTTCTACGGAACGGGCGCATACTTCGTCATCATGACTGCAACTGGGCGGATTCCGTTCTTGCCCAACGACACGCCGCTCATGGTGTTGCTCATAGTCGCGGGCTTGCTTTCCGTCGTGATCGCGCTCATCATCGGCACCGTCTCCTTCCGGCTTACCGGAGTCTACTTCGCGATGATTACGCTCGGGTTTGCCGAGGTCGCACACGTCTTCATCCAGAACTGGGGGTACGTGAGCTCTAACCCCCGTGATGGGGCGGCTATCGGCGGTGCTCTGGAAGGTGGCTACTCGATCGGCCTCCCGTTCGTCGACTCCTTGCAGTGGCAGATCGGCCGACTCCAGGGCTCCACCGTCGAGAACCTGTTCGGACTCGGTATCGATCTATCGGCAACCGACGTCTCGTACTACATGATCGGGCTGATCGTCATCATCTCGTACTTCGCGATGCAGCGGATCATCCACTCACCGTTCGGACGAGTGATGATCGCCATCCGGGAGAACGAGGAACGTGCCCGTGCAATCGGCTACAACACGTTCTGGTACAAGATGGGAGCCTTCGCGATCAGCGGTTTCTTCGCCGGCGTCGCCGGTGCGCTCTTCGCCGGCTACCGACGGGCCGTCTCCCCGGAGACGACCTATGACCTGTTCGTCACCGCAGACGCCCTGCTGGCTGCGATCATCGGCGGTCTTGGAACTCTCGCCGGGCCGCTGTACGGCTATCTCTTCCAGGAGTTGCTCGGCGGCATCCTCTCGACGGAGGACCACGGTCTCGCACGATATCTCCGCAGTACGCTTTCGGATGGCGTCCTGGAGCTCGGCGTCGGTGACTTCACCATCGTCCGGGGCATCAACGTGCTCCTCGACGGGCGCGCCGAACTCTATCTCGGAATCGTGTTCATCCTGTTCGTCCTCTACGTGCCGCGAGGTATCCTGGGGACGATACGAGATCGTCTCGGCGGGACCGTCGCCGACCAACTCCCCGATAGGATGCAGCGCTACGTCCGATCGCTACGGGACTGAACCAGCGTCACCATCTTTCATGACCTACACAATGACAGTATTAATGACACGAGGAGCGGATCGTTTTCCGGATCGTATCGACATCGTCGAACGTGCGGCCGACGGACCAGGAGGTGAGGCCGAGTGAATACAGTCGGGTTGACAGGTTTCGGCCGCTACGTCCCCGACGAGGTGCTCACTGGAGCGGAGATTGCCGAGATCAGCGGGATCCCGGAGGAAGTCGTCGTCGAGAAGATGGGTCTCGAAGAGAAACGCGTCTGTCCGCCCGACGATGATCACGTCACGGATATGTGTGTCGCGGCGGGCGAGGAGGCGCTGGCAGACGCCGGCGTCGACCCCGACGACCTCGATCTGGTACTCTACCACGGCAGCGAGTACAAAGACTACATCGTCTGGTCGGCGGCCGCCGACGTTTGCGAGCGGATGGGTGCGGACAACGCGTACGCGACCGAGAGTTACACACTCTGTGCCGGCGCGCCGGTGGCGATCCGACAGACAGCCTCGCAACTGCGAGTGGGCGATATCGACAGGGCACTGCTGGTCACCGCGAGTCGCGAGGAGGATCTGGTCGACTACGAGAACGAACGATCGTCGTTCATGTTCAATTTCGGTAGCGGTGCGAGCGCGATGGTGCTCGAAGCGGAGCCTGAGGACCGGACACGGGCGACCGTCCACGAGAGCGCGACTCTCACTGACGGCTCCTTCTCGCGGGACGTGATCATGCATGCCGGTGGATCGGTCGAACCGCCGAGCGTCGAGAGCGTCGAGGAGGGACGCCATACGCTCGACGTCCCGCACAAGGAAGAGATGAAAGAGCGCATCGGCGGCGTCTCGCTCCCGAACTACCTCGACGTAGCTGACACGGCCCTGGAAGACTCGGGCTTCGACAGATCGGACGTCGATTTCGTCGCGATCACCCACATGAAACGGTCGTTCCACGATCTGGTCTTCGAGGAACTCGGTGTAGACCCGGAGACTGGCGGCTACTACCTCTCCGAGTACGGTCATATCCAGAGCGCCGACCAGATACTCGCCCTCGACGAAGGCTTTCAGGCGGGCTTGCTCGATCCGGGAGATCTGGTCCTCTTTCTCGCAGCGGGAACCGGCTACACCTGGTCCGCAAGCGTTCTGACCTGGCGGGGCTAACCAGGATTCACGGTAGCCGTAGACGTGGACTGACTCGTTCTCTCGACTGATGCCGATAGAGTCTACTGAAGGGCTACTTTGCCACTCTGACCGGTTCGAGGCGGGGTTGGTGAACGCTAGCGTACTGAAAAATGACCGGAACAAATGTCGCAGTTTCCGTGCCGGTCGAACCGAACACAGTCGCTTACGACACTACATCTCTTAGTCCATCATCGAGATGTTCTGACGGAGGTCGTCCTCGATAGCCTCCAGCGTCCGCCCTTTCGTCTCGGGGACGAACCGATAGACGAACACGAGTCCGACGAGGCTACAGAGACCGAACAGCCAGAACGTCGAGGGGGTCCCGATCCCGGCAGTCAACACTGGGAACAGCAACGACACCAGGAGGTTCGCCCCCCAGTTGGCAACGGTCACGACGCCCATCGCGGAGCCCCGAACCGATAGCGGGTAGATCTCCGAGATGAGCAGCCAGAAGACCGGCCCGAGACCGATCGCGAAAAACGAGACGAACAGCATCAGGCTGGCCGTCGCGATGATCCCGAGGAAACCGCCGAATCCAGGGAGGTAAAAGACGGTCCCCAGCACCGCGAGCGTCGCGACCATCCCGCCGACGCCGACGAGGAGCAGTTTCCGGCGACCCACGCGGTCGACCAGGGCGATGGCAACGACCGTCATTATTACGTTGATCGCTCCGATCCCGACCGTCGCGAGGATCGAGGTCACACCGCCGAAGCCGGTCGATTCGAGGATCGTCGGGGCGTAGTAGATCACCGCGTTGATTCCGGTGATCTGCTGGAAGACGGCCAGTCCCAGTCCAACGACTAGCGCCGGGCGGAGCCACGGCTGAAGCAGGTCTCGGAGGCCGCTGTCGGACTGCTTGTCGACCGTCTCCTCGATCTCGGCGATCTCTTCTTCGACACCTTCGCTACGCGTCCGATTGAGAACGGCTCGCGCCTCCTCCGTTCGACCCTTTTCCAGAAGCCAGCGCGGGCTCTCGGGCATCTTGAGAATACCGACAGCGAGAATCACCGCCGGAACCATCCCAGCGCCGAGCATCCAGCGCCAGGCGCCTGCGTCGGCGAACGCGAAGTTTACGAAATACGAGATCAGGATACCGAGCGTCACCATCAACTGGTTCAGCGAGGTGAGTCCCCCGCGGATCTCTGGGGGTGCGATCTCGGAGATGTACAGCGGACCGACGATCGACGCGAAGCCGATCGCAACACCATCTATTAGCCGGCCAGCCACGAGGATGGGGACGTTCGGTGCGACTGCCATCGTAAACGAACCGACGAAGAAGACGATGGCAGCGAGGAAAATGAGCCGCCGCCGCCCAAGCCGATCAGCGAGTTGCCCACCGATGGCTGCGCCAGCCGCGGCACCTGCCATCGCACCGCTCACAATAACGCCCTCGACGAAGGGCGACATGACAAACGAGTCCTGTATGAACAGGAACGCGCCGGAGATGATCCCAGTATCGAACCCGAACAGGAGTCCGTTCAGTGCGGCCATTGCGGAGACGACGTAGATGAACCGATCGCCGCCCCCACGCATCACGTCACGTATGTTTTCCGTTGACATTGATTTGAGTAGTGTGTGAAATGATGTCTGACTAATCAGACCTCGAAGAACTGTCCGCCCTGTTCCACAGTCCACCAAAGCGATAACATAGTAGTATTATTGGGAGTTGTCCGATCAGTTACGAACGAACGTCACCGGACAGGGTGCGTTGAGCATTACTTCTTGAGCTGTGCTGCCGAAAATTGCTTTTCTGGTCGGCGAACGGCGACGGCCACCGATAATGACGCGGTCGGCGTCGACTTCGTTTGCGATTTCGACGACGCCCTCCCCGCTGGTATCGGTCGTTGCCCGAGTCTCGTACTCGATTCCGTCCGCATCGAGTCTGTCAGCTATCTCCGCAGTGATAGCCATTCGCGCGGCCAGTTGGTCCGACTCGATGTCGTCAGCCGAGGCATCGAGCATCTCCTCGACTGCCTCTCGGTACGAGTCCGAATCGAATACGTGAGCAACGACGACCCTGGCATCGCTCGGGATTGCAACCTCCTTGATGTGTTCTGCGAGCACATCCACACGGGTCTCATCACGGTTACCGACGCCGAGTACAATGGTCTCGAGCTCTGGACGCTCGCTCACCGTCAGCTCTTTTCTCATCGCAGTTGCGTATTTCACCTGAAGAATAAAAATTTGTCCAATTTTTACTACTAACATAGTAATTTCTTACGTACTCTGGTGCGAGAGTCATGGTTATTCAATCAAAGTTGGCCAATACCAGCAATTAAAAAATATGCCGTACTTAACGTCAATACCACACTATAATAGAGTCGTATTGGCGGTGTACCAAGTCCTCAATTAGTGCTGTAATCGCCTGTATAGCACAGATACCACTATCAGTAGAATCATTAGCAGCTAGCTATTCTAATCAAATATATGCTATTTCTGTCTGTGTTTTTCGACTCCGGTCTCAGAATCCGCTCGTCGTTCACGAGCGAGCTGCAGTAGCATACTCCGAACGGGATTCGACCTACGGGAAACGCTCGCTCCGCTCGCGGTTCTCTACTTCGATCACAGAAACCCGCCGCTGCTCGCGAATTGTTCGCAGCAGAATGCTCCGATTGGGATTCGAACCCAAGTCATTGCCGTGAGAGGGCAATATGATTGGCCGGACTACACCATCGGAGCGTGTACTATCCGGTAGTGGGGAGATGTGTTTAATAGTTCCGTTTTCACCGCGCCGTGTGGGTGTCTGCCGCGACTCGTGGTGCGGTTTGACGGGATCTCATCTCCCTCCTAGACCGGGTCGAACCGGAACCCGTCCCAGTCCTGACTCTCCGGTTCGCGGATCCCCGCACCGGGTTCGCGGAGTTCGTCGGCGTAGACTGGTTCGACGGTATCACCGATCTCGACGTCGGCGTCCGCTGCGATCTGTCCGAGCATCCGTACCGACTCCCCGTCGACATCGAACTCGACGATAGCGAGCGTGTTCGGTTCGCGGACGCCGGGCGGCGTCGCCGTGCTGGTCGTCCACGTGATGACTTCGGCGGTGCGATCGGTGAGATCGACCGTCCCCGTCGACTCGGCCCCACTCAGTCCTCGCGGATGCGGGGGACAGGAGACAGTGCCATCCGCGTAGCGCTGTGCTTCGAGTCGTGGCTCGTCGCTCATTGTGCTTCCTCCATGATCGTGGTGATGACGCAGTTGCCGAAGCCACCGACGTTACAGGCGAGGGCAACATCCGCGTCGACCTGCCGTGCTCCCGCATCGCCGATGACCTGTTTGTAGATTTCGTAGCCCTGTGCGACGCCGCTCGCGCCGAGGGGGTGGCCTTTCGACTTGAGACCGCCCGAGGTGTTGACGGGCAGGTCGCCGTCCTTTTTGGTCCGTCCCTCTTCGATCGCTTTCCAGGCGTCACCCTGGTCGGCGATGCCCAGTCCCTCCATCTGGAGGAACTCGAGGATGGTGAACATGTCGTGAAGTTCGGCGACGTCTAAATCGTCCGGCCCGATCCCGGCCATCTCGTAGGCTTCCTCACCGCTCTCGACGACGCCCCCCATCACCGTTGGGTCCTCGCGCTCGTGGACGACGTGCGTGTCGGTCGCACCGCCGATGCCAGTGATGACTGCGTAGTCGTCCGCGTACTCTTCGGCGACGGACTCGGGACAGAGCATCAGCGCGGCGCTGCCGTCGGTGATCGGACAGAAGTCGTAGAGTCGCAGCGGATCGGCGATGATCGGCGACTCCATGACAGTCTCCAGATCGACCTCTTTCTGGAACTGGGCGTGGGGGTTATCAACGCCGTTCTTGTGATTTTTCACTGCCACCTTGGCCAGGCTCTCTCGCGGGGCGTCGTACTCGTGGAGATAGCGCCGGGCGGTCAGACCGGCGAAACTCGGCAGCGTGACGCCGTGTTTGTACTCCGCGGGATGGGTTAGCGAGGCGATGACGTCGGTCGCCTCTGCGGTCGTCCGATGGGTCATCTTCTCGCCACCCACGAGCAGTGTCATGTCGCTTGCACCGCTCGCAACCGATTGCCAGGCGGCGTAGATTCCGGCTCCGCCGCTTGAGCTGGTCTGGTCGATCCGCTGGGTGTAGGCCGGGACAGCACCGAGGTCGTGAGCGAGGGCGTTCGGCACGCCCGTCTGGCCCTCGAACTCGCCACTTGCCATGTTCGATACGTACAGATGCTCGACGTCGTCGGGCGCGACACCGGCGTCCGCGAGACAGTCCTCCCCGGCCTCGGAGAGCAGTTCGCGGATCCAGGCGTCGCGTTGCCCGAACTGTGTCATCGACGCGCCAATGACTGCAACGCGATCCATGTATGGCTTCTCACAGGTGAGGATAATATAATCCGCGGGTTTCATCCGTCCCGTCCCCCATCGAGCACCGATCCGACGGTGCGTGGTAGAGCCCTCACACCAGACCGGTGGTCTTTTGCTCGCCGCGAGCGGGTTCACTCGTATGACTGACGAGGAGCGACTCACCTATTCGGACGCGGGGGTAGACATCGAGGAGAGCGAGGCGGCGACAGCGGCACTACTCGACGCTGTCGGCAACGTCGTCGACAGCGAGTACGCCGGCCTGCTCGATATCGGCGATCAGTATCTCGGCCTCGCCACCGACGGTGTCGGGACGAAGCTACTGGTTGCCGAGGCGCTCGAAGACTACTCCACGGTCGGTATCGACTGCATCGCGATGAACGCCAACGACCTGGTCGCGGCGGGCGTCGATCCGGTCGCGTTCGTCGACTACCTCGCCGTCGAGGAGCCGAGCGAGAAGTTCTCCGAGCAGGTCGGCGATGGATTAGCCGCCGGTGCCGAAGCGGCCGGCCTCTCCCTGCTCGGCGGTGAGACTGCCGTGATGCCCGACGTGATCCGAGGGCTGGATCTCGCGGGCACCTGTGCCGGACTCGTCGACAAGGAGAAAACGTTCGACGGCGAAGCCAGTCCGGGCGACGCGGTCGTCGGCTTCCCCTCCAGCGGCATTCACTCGAACGGGCTGACGCTCGCCCGCACAGCGGTCACGCGGGAGTACGAGTACACGGACCCGTTCCCGCCGAACCCGGACCGCTCGGTCGGCGAGGAACTGCTCGAACCGACCCGGCTCTACACCTACCTGCTCGAACCCCTTCGCGAGCACGACGCCCGCGCGGCCGCCCACGTCACCGGCGGCGGATGGACGAACCTGAGCCGGATGGGCGAGCACCGCTACGAAATCACCGATCCGTGTCAGGCCCACGACGTCTTCGAGTTCGTGCAGGATCTGGGCAACGTCTCCGACGAGGAGATGCACCGGACGTTCAACATGGGAACCGGCTTCGTCGCCGCCGTCCCCGAGGAGCAGGCCGGGGCGCTGGCCGATGCCACGGACGGACAGGTCATCGGTACAGTCGAAGACGGTGATCGCGTCGAGATCCGCGGACTGTCGCTCTGATCGGACGCCACAGGTCTTCTCCACGTCACACAACGCCTGTCCCGCCGAGGAGCGCTACGATCAGATTTCGATCGTCCGCCGGTGCCAGCCCGTCGAGCCGTTCGGGCGGGGACTGCTCTTTTCTTCGGTCTGGACGGTTCCGTCCTGATGGATCGCCCGCACGACGACGTCCAGTTCAACGCGGTCCGGTGCCTCGAACTCGTGGCGCCAGCGCCGCCAGGCGTGTGGCGCTATCTGGGGTTCCAGTTCCGCATCGGTCCAGGTCTCCCCGCCGTCGATGCTCACTTCGACGCCAGCAACCTCCTCGACGCCGGTTTCGAGGCCGGCAAAGGCTACGCCACCGATCTGTACCGTCTCGCCGTCCCGCGTCGCACCGCGAATGTACGACATCGTGTTAACCACGGCCTCTTCGGTCCAGTTCCGGGCTTCCCAGTAGGCCTCGTGGTCCTCCGCGACGACTTCGATCCGGTTGATCCACTTCGTCATCTTCATTCCGTACCGGCCAGGGATGAGCAGGCGCGCCGGAAAGCCGTGTTCGCTGGCAAGGGTCTGCCCGTTCATCCCGAAAGCGATCATGATGTCCTCTCGCTCGATCAGGTCGATCGGAATTGCCTCGTTGTAGCCGTCTTCGGCATAGGTGACGACGTCGACGGCACCCTCGTTCGGGACGGCATCACCGACGAGATCCGATAGCTGGACGCCCGTCCAGTGGCCGGTGCCGATCAGATCCCCGCCCACCTGATTCGAGATACAGAGCATCGTCGTGGTCTGGTCGACGGCCGCATCGTGTTCGAGTAACTCGTCGTAGCCCAGTTCGTAGGGCTGCTCCACCTCGCCATCGATGGTGAGAGTCCACGACTCCGGATCGATCCGGGGTGCAGTGACGTTGATGTCGATGACGTAGTGATCGCTCGTGCTCGTGACAGCCGAGGGCATGCCCTCGAAGTCGAAGGCTGGGTCGCCCTCCGGCGGTGATGTCGAGCGTTCCAGTGGCTCCTCCACGCGCTCGCTTTCCGCTCCGGTCCCGAACCGGGCGAACAGTAGCCGGAGAACGGCCAGTGAGGCAACCGCGCCGACTGCCGCACTGCCGGTCTGGCGGAGGAACTTCCGCCGGTCAGTCACCGGTCGCAGTTGGTCGATGCCCCGGGCAACGAGATACGGCGGGGCGACCGCGACCACTGTTCCGACGAGGAAGCCGAACGAGACCCCCGTTCCGGAGGCAACAAACACGGCCACCGTTGCGAGGATACCGATGCCGACTCCGACTGGCCGACCGTACTCGAACCCTGTGGGCCAGACGAGCGCCGCTCCGCTGGTCGCACAGATGATCCCGAGGATGACCCCCCCGACGAGCACCGGTTTGGCGGAGAAACCCAGCGTGCTGATCGCGAGTGTCGATAGCCAGCCGGGTGATCTGACGATGACCGCCTCGGCAAGCGCGTTGACTCCGAACCCACCCACCAGCGGCGCGGCGACGAACAGGCCTGTGATCCACGCCGCACCGGCGGTTGCGCCCACTACCAGACGTTGTCTGGGGGTCGATTCAGCGCTCATTTCCTCGACCGCCGACCGCAGTAGTTTCCAGCACGGATCTGGCAGACATTCTCTTGCGAACGCTAGGGAACATACTTACTTAAATGCCCGACCGGCCGGGGTCGCTCGGTTCCGACCGCTCAGATGCCGAACTTGCCACAGCGATCCGAAAAACCGATACGTTGATTCTCGTCGCGTCCCTACCTGCGACCAATCATGCGCGTACGCGACTGGCAGGACATCGTCGAAGACGTCGTCGACGAGGACGTCGATCCGGAGGGATGGCGCGCCGTCGCGGGCGACCGCAGCGGCGGCGTCGGCGAGGACATGTACATCGGTCACCCGACTGGTGGTGTCTACCAGCTCAAAACGTTCGCGAAGAACCCCTTCGAGGTCCGGGGCGTCGGCACCCGGATCGCCCGGAAGATCGACGACGAGATCGGATCATACCTCCCCACACAGAACGAGGCCGGTCGGTTCGCCGTCCAGCGACCGCCCGAGGACGAGAGCGACGCCGAAGAGAAAGCGAAGAACCTCGGAGCGGTCCTGAGAGCCCACTCCGACGCACCAACCACGCCGGGCGACCTGTTCGACGACGTGATGGAGGTGCTGGAGAGTCCCGCGTTCGGCCCGATGGAGTACGACCAGTACGACCGTCCTGACGAACTGGACGAACTCGCGACGACGTTCGAGGAAGCCGAGGAGATACTCGACGCCGAACTTGACGAACTCGTCGACGAGGGCGACGTTGATCGCGGCTTCTACTGACTCCGTCTCTCTCCGGCGGGTTCAAGTCGACAGCGACCGTTCGGTGTGACATGACTGCTGAGACGACAGTGCGCGAGTATTACGAGGCGCTACGGCGTGGCGATCCCCTTGCCCCGTTCTTCGCCAGGGAGGCGTCTACCGTCAAGTTCGGTATCGAGGAACGGCTTCGGGGCTACGACGACATCGCCGCCGCGCTCGAACGCCAGACAGAGACGACCGACGAGTGGCGCGTCGACTCGACCGACCTCTCGGTGACCGAGCGAGAGGGCTACGCCTGGTTCGCCGACGTCGTCGGAATGGCGTGGACTGACACCGGAACTGGTGAGCGGTTCACATTCGACTCCCGATGGTCGGGAACGCTCGAGGAACGCGGTGAGGACTGGCAGTTCGTGAGCATGCACGTCAGCGCGCCACGGGAGCTATAATGGTCGGGCCGACGCGCCAGGAGATCGACGAGCCCACGGACTACACCCGTCTCAAACTGGGCTTTATCGCCCTGATCGCCTTTTCGGGGGGTCTGACCGCGATCTACGGGGGCGGATCCCTCGGCGCAATCGCGATGGCGCTCGTCGCCGCTGCGGTCCTCGGGGCCGTCCTGATACAGTACGTCTTCTGGATGCTCACTTGACTCGCTGGAGCCACGCATCGGGGTCGTCGATTTCGTCGCTGCTCGGCAGGTTCTCGGGACGCTCCCAGACGGCACTCGCGGCGTCGACGCTCCGGCGCTCGGCCACATGCTCGAAGAATGCCTTTCCGCGCTCGTACTGGCGCCGTTTCATGCCGAGTCCGAGCGCCCGCCGAACGAATCCGGCGAGCGGACCGCGACCCTGTCGTCGGGCGTCGAGTTTCTCGCGCAAGTCCTCGTACTCCCCGTCGAAAGCGTGATCCATCAGTAGCTCTGCATACCCCTCGACGACGGTCATCGTGGCGTCTAGCTCCTCGAACGCCTCGCGGTCGAGACTGCCCTGCGAGAGCGCTTCGATCCCTTCGTCCATGTTCGCTTCGAGGTGGTCGGAGAGCCACGGCGCGGCACCGAACTCCGCGGCGTGTGTCACTTCGTGGAAGGCGATCCAGCGCCGGAACCGGTCGTACTCGACGTCGAGTGTGTCGGCCACGTCGATGATGTTCGGGCGGACGAAATAGAGCGCGTGATCGTTCGAGTCCGCCAACAGGAGGGGATCGTACTGGCCGAGAACGTTACGACCCAGGAAGGCAAGCATGAAACTCATGGTCCCGGTGTTGACGACACGCGAGACGCCGGGAATGGCGACGTTCGTGTGCTCCTCGACGGGTTGCATGACGCGACTGAACGTGTCGACGTTCGCGTCGATCCAGTGGTGTCGGTTCTGCACCTCGATCCGGTTTGGCACGTCGAACGCCAGATCACCGACCGAGCGGATTCTGGTGCGGGCGTCGCGGACGTCGCTGGCGTAGGCCTCTCGCTCGGCGTCTGAGACGTCGAGCGAACCGGGATCGGTACTGGCACGGGCCGCCTCCGCGACGGCGTCCCAGTCGATGGCACCGTTGCCGGACGCACCGGTTACCGCACGAACACTACGATACAGATTCACACGAGCAGTTACTGGCTACGCAAGCAAAACAGTTCGCCCGACTTCGGGCCGCACGCCAAACCTGTTTTACTCTCCGGGCGCTACCATCTCATATGCGAGAACTCGTCTTCACCCTCGACTATCGGCCTGGCTGTAACGAGGTGGCCGATACCCTCGCCAACTATCCCGACGCCGAAATCCGCTCGCTCTCCCTGCACGTCACCGAGTCAAGTCTCTGGCGGGTCGATCATGCGACGGGGTCGCCCGAGGCGCTCGCGGCTATCGAGGACGCGTTCCTCACGTCGGATTACTACGCCGACTGTCTCGCGACTGACCACTGTGGCGCGACTCAGACGACGCACGTGCTTGAACACACCGACGACACGCTCGTGCTCTACTCCTACTGGGAGCGCACGCCGGCCTGTGCCTCCGTGCCACACACTGCACTGGATAATCTGGGCGAGGGCGCACTGTTCGAGACGCGACACAGCGAGCGCCAGTACACCTGGCGGATCATCCACTCGGGGCCGGCCGACGTGCATTCCTTCGTCGACGAACTCGAACGCATCGTCGGTGACTGTGCGACGCTCGACGTCCGACGGCTTACTGACGCCCCCTCGCCGACGGATTCGGAAGACGACGGGCTCTCGCCCGAACAGGAGGCCGCACTACAGGCCGCCGTCGAGCACGGCTACTACGAGACGCCGCGTGAGGTCGACGTCGGAGAACTCGCGGAACGTCTGGATGTCCCGCGGTCGACCCTGACCTATCGGCTTCGGAGAGCGGAGACGTATCTGGCCAAACAGCACGTCTCCCAGCGCTGGTCGCCCGACAGCGGCTCCCCGCGGATCTGACGCCTGACCAGCACCTCTGTTTTGGAATATTCCAAGAAACTCCTATCCCGCTCTACTCCGTACGGAGAAGTAATGACAGAGAGTCGTATCGACGACGAGGAATTCGAGGACGGAGAGTCGTCGGTTCAGCTTTCGGTCCCCGAGATGGACTGTCCCTCCTGTGCGGGCAAAGTAGAGAACGCGCTCGGCCGGGTCGACGGCGTCGAATCTCTCGACCTGCGGCCGACCGCCGGAACGGCGACCGTGGCCTACGACGGGGAACGCGCGAGCGACGACGATATCGTCACGGCGGTCGAGGGTGCTGGCTACGAAGTCGCCTCCCGGTCGTCGAGCGACGATCAGGTTGGCGAGGAGACGACGGTCTCCGAGTCCTCGGCTATCTGGACGAGTCCTCGCGCTATCAAGACCTGGATCGGTGGGGCGTTTCTGCTGGTCGGTCTGGTACTTACCTTCGTCGTGACGGGCCCGAATGTCAGCCTCGTCTCGACCCCACTCGGTCCGCTCACAATCGCAGACGCCGCCCTGCTCGTCGCGACGGCCGTCAGCGGGCTTCCGGTCGTCCGCTCGGGCTACTACTCGGCCCGGAACGTGAGTCTCGATATCGACCTGCTGATGGGTACTGCCATCATCGCCGCGACGGGGATCGGACTCTACATCGAGGCGGCGACGCTTGCGGTCCTGTTCAGCGTCGCCGAACTGCTCGAACGGTACGCGATGGACCAGACGCGCGATTCCCTGCGCGAACTGATGGAGTTATCGCCAGAGGAGGCGACGGTCCTCAGAGATCCCGACGGGAGCGGCGAGACGCGCGAAGTCGTCGTGCCTGCGGATGACGTCCGGATCGGCGAGCGGGTCGTGGTCCGGCCCGGCGAGAAGATTCCGGTGGATGGCACCGTCCTGGAGGGGAGCAGTTCGGTCGACCAGTCGCCGATCACCGGCGAGAGCGTCCCGGTCGACAAAACGGACGGCGACGAAGTCTTCGCGGGCTCCCTCAACGAGGAGGGCTACCTCGAACTCGAAACGGAACAGGAGGCCGGCGAGACGACGCTCGCGCGGATCATCGACCTCGTTGGCGACGCACAGGCAAAACAGACCGAGAGAGAGCAGTTCGTCGACCGCTTTGCAAGCTACTACACGCCCGCAGTCGTCGTGCTGGCGCTACTCACTGCGTTTCTCCCGCCACTGCTGATCGACGGCACTGCGACGGTCGGGGTCGCCGGTATCAGCCACACGTTCACCGGCGCCTCGATGACCTGGTTCGTTCGCGGGCTAACGCTGCTGGTGATCGCCTGTCCCTGCGCGTTCGTCATCTCGACGCCGGTCAGCGTCGCCTCCGGCGTGACCAGCGCCGCCCGGAACGGCGTCCTGATCAAGGGCGGCAACCACCTCGAAACGATGGGCGACGCCGATGCCATCGCCTTTGACAAGACGGGGACGCTGACGGCTGGCGAACTCGCAGTGACTGACGTGATTCCGCTCGATGGCTCCGACGAGCGAGACGTCCTGGCCCGGGCCGGCGCGCTCGAAGGGCGGAGCGAGCACCCGATTGCCGACGCCGTGCTCGACCGTGCAGAGTCCGAAGGGATCGATCCCGACGACGTCGCTGGCTTCGAGAGCCTCACCGGCCGAGGTGTCCGCGGGGACATCGACGGGACGGCCTACTACGCCGGGAAGCCCGGCCTGTTCGAGGAACTGGGCTTCGACCTCACGTCTCCCACCCCTGGCTCCGGTCGAACTGATGGCGGCGTCGCGGCCATCGAGACGGACGTCGCGCCGCTCGCCGACCGGATCGCCGACCTGCAGGCCGACGGCAAGACCGTGATCCTCGTAGGTACCGCGGACCGACTGCTCGGGGGTATCGGTATCGCAGACGAGATTCGTCCAGAAGCGAAAACGGCGATTCAGAACCTGCAACGCCTCGGTGTCGCCCCGCTGGTGATGCTTACAGGCGACAACGAAGGCACCGCTCGGGCGGTCGCCGCGGAGCTAGGCATCGACGAGTACCGGGCCGAACTCCTGCCCGAGCAGAAAGTCGATGCCGTCGAGTCACTGCAGGCCGAGCACGGCACGGTCGCGATGGTCGGCGACGGTATCAACGATGCGCCGGCGCTGGCCACCGCCGACGTCGGCATCGCGATGGGGGCCGCGGGCACCGACACCGCTATCGAGACGGCAGACATTGCGCTGATGGGCGATAACGTCGAGAAACTCCCCTACCTGTACGCGCTCTCGCACAAGGGTAACGCCGTGATCCGCCAGAACATCTGGGCCAGCCTCGGCGTCAAGGCCCTGCTCGCCCTCGGCGTCCCCTTCGGCTACGTCAGCGTCGCCGTCGCCGTCGTAGTTGGCGATATGGGAATGAGCCTCGGGGTCACCGGCAACGCGATGCGGCTTTCGCGGATGACGCCCGAGCGCTTTTTGAAGGAGTAGTTATTCTGTCGTCGAGGTGAACCGATCGATCGGGCCGCTTTCCTCCGCTTCGATCTCGGCTTCTTCCTCTTCTTCCTCGTCTTCCCCGGTGAGCATCCGCACCGCGACGCCGATGGCTGCGAGGATGACCAGCGGGAGCAGGACGGTTGTGATGCTGAGTCCGCTGTCTTCGGCTTCTTCGACCGCCTCCTCTTCGCCCGTCTCATCGATCTCCGCCGAAAACAGTCCCTCGCCGTCAGGGCCACTCGGGCCGACCTGGATCCGTCCACGCGGGTTGAACTCGAACAATGTGATCTTTGCCATACGTATCTGTTCGACCAGCGGTAACTTATGAATGTGGGTGAGTACCCGTAGCATCCCTGCCTACCGACGACTTTGCCGTGACGCCAGCCTTGAAACACCGGCGCTCTAATTGCCTGTATGGACGAGACTCAGCGGAGTTTTCTCGACGAACTGCTGACGACACCGAGTCCGACCGGCTACGAGACGGCGGGCCAGCGCGTCTGGATCGACCACGTCGCCGAGTTCGCCGACGAGGTCCGAACCGACGAGTATGGTAACGCCGTGGCCGTGCTGGACGGCGGTGATCCCGAAATCGCCATCACGGGCCACGCCGACGAGATCGGCTTCATCGTCCGCCGGATCGACGAGGACGGTTTTATCCACATGGGCCGACTCGGTGGCTCGGACCGAACGGTCACGCGCGGCCAGCACGTCACTATCCACGGCGAGGAACCGGTTAGCGGGGTCGTCGGACAGAACGCGATCCACCTGCGAGATGCGGGCGACGACGAGTACGACGAGATCCGCGAACAGCGCATCGACATCGGTGCCGAAGACGACGAATCGGCCCAGGAACTCGTCGAAGTCGGCGACCCGATCACGTTCTCTTCGACAGTCGAGGACCTGCAGGGTACCCTGGTTTCGGCCCGTGGGATGGACAACCGCGTCGGGACGTGGGTTGCCGCGGAGACGCTCCGTGCGGCCGCCGAGGCGGACGTCGACGCCACCGTCTACGCCGTGAGCACGGTCCAGGAAGAGGTCGGCCTCAAAGGCGCACAGATGGTCGGCTTCGACCTCGACCCCGACGCGGCGGTCGCGGTCGACGTCACCCACGCCACGGACTACCCCGGCGCACCGTCGGACCGAACCGCGGACATCGAACTCGGCGACGGGCCGGTCATCTCTCGGGGAACTACGAACCACCCGGTTGTCGTCGACGCCGTGCGTCAGGCAGCCGACGAGTCGGAGGTCGACGTCCAACTGGACGCTGCCGGGATCCGGACCGGAACCGACGCCGACGCCTTTTACGTCCAGCAGGGCGGTATTCCCTCGCTGAACCTCGGCCTGCCGAACCGGTACATGCACACGCCCGTCGAGGTCATCGATACCGACGATCTGACCGCGAGCGTCGAACTGCTCGCCGCCTTTGCCGACCGCGCGAGCGAGTACGAGGAGTTCTCGGTCGACGTCTAATTCGGCGGTTTCGTCGACAGTAACTCCTGTTTGATCGACATCGTTCAGTAAACTCCGAGTGGAACCCGGTACGTTTATGCCTGTAACGCGAGCGAATGAGCGTATGAGTGGACGACCCCTCGACGTGCTCGAAGCGTCACTCGGCGAAGACGTGGAGGTCCAGCTAAAAGGCGGCGAGATCTACGAAGGAACCCTGACAGGCTACGATCAGCATATGAACCTCGTGCTCGAAGACGCTATGAGAGTGCCCGCGGCCGAAGAGCCTGCCGGCGATACGGAGCCGCCAGTCGAAGACACAACCATTATACGCGGCGATAACGTCGTTTCGATCATCCCATGACTGGTGCAGGAACCCCAAGCCAGGGCAAAAAGAACAAGACCACACACGTCAAATGTCGGCGCTGTGGTGAGAAGTCCTATCACATCAGAAAAAAGAAGTGCTCGTCGTGCGGCTTCGGTAAATCCAAGAGCAAGCGTAGCTACGCCTGGCAGTCGAAGACTGGCGACAACTGAGGCTCACGACAGTTCTTTCTCTCCTTTCCTGACGAGCGACTGCTGTGTCTATCTATCACACGATGATGTGCATAATCGTGCATAGATAAGTTCTTGAACACGCCAAGTAGAACACGATTGGGAGGATTTATCCCCGATGACTCGTTAGATACGTCCATGTCAGACGGGCGGGTCGAAAGGCGTTCCCGGAACGGGATGACCGAAAAGTGCGGCGTGGTCGGCGTGTCTCTTGAGGACCGCGCCGCCGCGCGTCCACTCTACTACTCCCTGTACGCGCTCCAGCACCGCGGCCAGGAGTCTGCCGGAATCGTCACCCACGACGGCTTCCAGCAGTACAGCCACGTCGAGATGGGACTGGTTGGCGACGCGTTCAGTCAGGGCGACGTCGAGAGTCTGAACGGGCCCGTCGGAATCGGTCACGTCCGATATCCGACGGCAGGAAGCGTCAACTCCTGTTGTGCTCAGCCGTTTTCCGTCTCGTTCAAGAGCGGTTCGCTGGGCCTCTCGCACAACGGCAACCTCGTCAACGCCGACGAGATTCGCGGCGAACTGGCCGGCCTCGGCCACGCCTTCACCTCCGACGGAGACACCGAAGTCATCGCCCACGACCTCGCACGAAACCTGCTCGAAGAGGATCTCGTTCGCGCGGTCAAGACCACCATGGAGCGGATCCATGGCTCCTACTCGCTGACGATCATGCACGACGACACCGTGCTCGGGGTCCGGGATCCGGAGGGGAACCGGCCGCTCTGTATCGGCGAACTCGACGATGGCTACATTCTCGCCAGCGAGAGTGCGGCCATAGACACGCTCGACGGCGAACTCGTCCGGGACGTCAAACCCGGCGAACTCGTCGTCCTCCAGGACGACGGGAAAGGCTATGACTCGTACCAACTGTTCGATCGGGAAAATTCGGCCCACTGTTTCTTCGAGCACGTCTACTTCGCCCGGCCCGACAGCGTCATCGACGAGAAACTCGTCTACGAGGTGCGCCGTGAACTCGGCCGACAGCTATGGGAGGAAAACGGCGTCGACAGTGACGTCGTGATGCCGGTGCCCGACTCGGGACGCTCCTTTGCAAGCGGCTACGCCGAAGCGGCCAACGACGACGGCGCGGACGTCGAGTTCGCCGAGGGGCTGATGAAGAACCGGTACGTCGGCCGGACGTTCATCATGCCGACACAGGACGAGCGCGAGCGCGCGGTCCGCCTGAAACTCAATCCGATCAAGAGCACGGTCGAGGGCAAGTCCGTGACGATCATCGACGACAGCATCGTCCGCGGGACGACCTCGAACCAGCTGGTCCAGTTGCTCAAGGACGTCGGTGCGGAGGAAGTCCACGTCCGGATCGGCGCGCCGCCGATCCTCGCCCCCTGTTACATGGGCATCGACATGGCCTCACGCGACGAACTGATCGCCGCCGGCAAGTCGACCGACGAGATCCGAGAGGAGATCGACGCCGACAGTCTCTCCTATCTCTCTATCGACGCCGTCGCGAGCGCGCTGGAGTCCTCCCGTGCCGATCTCTGTCTCGGCTGTGTCACCGGCGAGTATCCCTACGATATCGAGGGCGAGGCGACTGATCGGGACGTCACCCGTCCCGAGATTTCGACGGAATCGACAGTCGCGGACGATTAATCGGACAGTTCGTCGATCCGATCTTTAGCCTCTTTTTGCCGCCGCTCCGTCTCTTCCCTGTCGTAGTGGATTCGCTCGACGCCATCGCCGTCCATCACCAGATCCAGTACCGCGCCCTCCTCGCTGGCTGGCGCTGGTAGTTCCTCGACCGGAATCGTCGTCTGATCGACGAGGTCGCCGTGGTCTTCGAGCAGGACGACTGCGAGGCCGTCGACGACCCGGTCGACGACGCCGGTCAGGGTTTCCGTATCTTCGCCGAACGGGATGCCGGCGAAGGGCGTCGCTCCGAACAGTGCAGCCAGGGTCTCCAGGACGTCGCGTCGTGGGTACAACGACATACCCCGCTCTGGCCGCGGATTCGTATATGAACCTGTGGAGGCTCAGAACAGAACGTAGAGCATGAGGTAGATGATGATCCCGCCGGCGAAGGAAATCGTCCAGAGACTCGCGGCGATCCGGCCGACGCGTGCGTGGTTCGTCTGGGGAAGTTCGTGGATCGGTCTCGTCAGCGCGAGCAAGAGCGCGTAGTAGACGAACGGCAGTGAACTGATCGCGAGCAGGATGTGGATAGCGAGGATCGGCAGGTAGACGTAGAGTTCGATGGTCTCCGGACCGGGGAACGACGACGGGCCGAGCAGCGAGACGCGGTAGAGATACATCACGAGAAAGCCGGCAAAGAGGACGAACGACGTGACCATCAGGCGTCGATGGCGCGTAATCTCGCCGCGGCGGATCGCTCGGACACCGGAGAGGATGGTGACGATAGCGAGCGCACTCAGGGCAGCGTTCAGGTGCGGAATAGCGTCGAGTATCCACTCGGGAGCAGTCGGGATCGCGTCCTGTGGGATGGCCTGCAGTGCCGCGCTGAACACGAGTATCAGCGATACGACAGTCAACACGGCCGTGACCGCGGGGACGTGCTCTCTGACCTGCGCTTGCATACTCTGCGGTTAGAACAGCGCCGTCTTATATTCGTCTTTCGCGATGGCTCTACATCACAGGTACGCGGCGTCCCAGCGGGTCGGCTTGCGCGTGTTGCCACAGGTCGAACACTCGATGCGGGCCATCGCGTCCATCGCCGCGGCCACGCTGTCGCAGTTCGTACAGTAGTAGGCCCACCGCTCGTCGCGGTTCGGATCGGCGTAGACCGTGTTGAACGGTGCGATCGTTCCCCGCTCGGTGTCGTCGTCGGCGACGTACACGATCTCGTCGTTGACGGTGAGCGTGGTCAGTCCGGCCGGTTCGACGTCCTGATAGACGTTCTCGACGTGTCTCTTACCGTCGATATCGATGTGACGTTCGCCGATCTTCCTGAACCCGAAATGTTTGTAAAAGGAGTTGCCCTCGCTGTTGTCCGCGAGCACGAGGCCCCGGAGATGCGACGCTCCAGCCTCTATAAGTCGCGTTCTGGTCTCTTCGAGGAGTTCCCGCGAGATACCCTGTCCGCGGTGGTCGGGGTGAACGTGTAACCAGAGCAGATCGGCTGGCTGGTCCTGCCCGTGGAGGACGGCGTCGGTAAATCCAGTAAGTATGTCGTCTTCCTCGGCGACCAGGAGGTATCGACTGTCGTCCGCGAAAGCGTCTTCGAGGGTTTCGTCGCCGTACCACTCCTCGATGGCCCGGTCGATCGTATCTGGACTCATCGTGTATGAACAGTGCATCGACCGCCGGGCTATCTTCCTGATCCCTCCTCGATCTTCGAGCGTAGCATGACGAACTGCCATGATCCTTGGTAGCAATTCACAATACTTAAATCATACTGGCGACGTTCTGGAACTTCGGTATCTCTCTGAGGCGTCCCTTGGGTGTTTGTCGAAAAGTAAGGACTCAGTCGCCAAGACGTGTCGTCCACCGGGCTACTGCGTATCGGTAGCAGAGTTCGCCGAGAACGAGCAGTCCGAGGCCAACGCCGCCAAGGAGCGCGAGCGTCGTCCCTCCGAGCGGTGCGAGCGCGAGGCCGACGACCAGTACCGGAACGAGGACGGCGGCGACAGCCGCGGTAAAGAGCAGAAATTTGAGCGAGTCGAAGAGGAACTCGTTCGGCTCGAAACCTGCGAGGGCGGCCGTGAGGCCGAACAGGTACTGATGGTAGCCGACGAGCAAGAGGAGTCCCGCGACGGCGTCGACGGCACTCGCACCGAACAGGAGTGCCGCGAGGGCAAAGTAGCCGACTGCAGTGGGGAGCCCGACCAACACCATGGCCCGCCGCTTGGCGGCGAATAGGTCCGGGACGCCGAGCGGATAGCGCAGGTACGAGGTCGGGTCGTCGTACTGAGTGATCCAGTTGTACGACGTGAACGCCGAGAGTCCCAGCAACGCGCCGAACGTGATTCCCACGGACGGCGCAACACCGGTAATCCGCTCTGCGAGTTCGACCAGTCCGACGCAGACGGCAAAGAGGATTCCTCCGGAGAAAAGGAGTTTCCAGAGGCCACCGTTGCTTCTGGCGACGTCGAGGAGCGTCTTTGTCGTCAGACCGGTGTCGTCGCCGAGGCGTCGCCGCCATTTCGTGAACACCGGAACCCGGGTACGGGTCGGGGCGGCGTCGACCGGTTCGTAGGCATAGATGCCGAGCACGGCCGTCCCGACGAGCAGGGCGAGCGTTCCGGAGAACGCCAGCACTGACGGCTCGGCGTACAGCGCGTACGGCGTCGCGGCGAGGACGTCTACGTTCGCGTACCACAGGCCGCCGCCGACGAGCGAGAGTCCACCGATCGAAAACCAGCCAGAGACGCCCCGAGTGGCGATGCCGACGAGCGCAAGCGTCACCACGAGACCGAGCAGGAACGTCGCAGTCGTCGAGAGCCAGAGTCGACCAAGGTCGAGGAAGCCGAACCCGCCCTGTCCGACGGCCACGACGAACGCCGCCGTGATCGGCACCAGAAAGAGCCCGGAGTAGTAGAGGGCGTCTTTCACGAGGAAGTGACCGAGCAGTCGCCGGCGAGAGATCGGCAACGTGTGTGCAGAAAACACCAGCAGCGTTACGTCGCCAAGCAGGTCCTCGATGGCGTCCCGGCCGACCAGACCGATCGAGCCAGTGTGAAGTCCAAAGGCGAACACGAGTGCGTGCAGTCCGGCGATCACGGACGAGAGGCTGGTCCCGGTCTCGACGAGTGCGACAACGCCAGCGGCGGTCAACGCCGCAACGAGTAGCGGGAACAGTGCGAACCGCCGGCCGCCGAACAGGGAGGCGTGGAGTCGCCACTCCTCTCCCAGCATCCGAGTGAAGACGACGCGGTCGATGCGGTCGATACCTAGCATCGTTACCTCGGTGCCGCTGCCGGGCGTTCGGCTGTTGCGCCCTGCTTGAAGGCGTCTAGTAGCGATTCCTCCTCGCTCATCTCTGCGGGCCGCTGCTCGGCGACGAGTCGGCCGTCACCGACGACGCCGACGCGGCTACAGATCTCCTCGGCGACCTCGATCTGATGTGTCGAGAGGAACAGCGCGTTGTCCTCGCTCCGGTACTGCTCGAAGTACTCTTTGACCCGCTCTTGCATGATCGGATCGAGGTTCGCGAGCGGTTCGTCGATGAAGACCACGTCGGGGTCGTGGAGAAACGCCTGCGTGATCATCACCTTCTGTTGTTGGCCCCGCGAGAGGTCGGTCGATATCGCGTCGAGTTTTTCGGTGAAAGAGAGCCGATCTGCCCACTCCTCTATCCGGTCATCGAGTAGATCTGCCGGCATCTCGCGTACCTGCCCGACGAACTCGAAGTACTCTCGGGGCGTGAGAAAGCTAGGCGGGGACTCCTTTTCGGGCACGATACCGACGAGACGGCGAGTTTCTATCGGCTCCGTCGCCGGATCTGTGTCCAGGACGGAGAGCGTCCCATCGTCGGGTGCTAACTGCCCGGTCAGTAGCTGAATCGCCGTCGTCTTCCCCGCGCCGTTGGGGCCGAGTAATCCGAACAGTTCGCCGCGGTCGACGGACAGAGAGAGGCCGTCCAGCGCCTGAAAATCGCCGTATCGCTTGCCCACGTCTGTTAGTTCGATTGCACTCATAGTCAACTACTGGTAGGTTCCGGCGAACCGACAATAAACTCCCGGACGCGGCAGAGCGTTCCCTCCACGGGCGCAGTGTTAGGTATCTCCTCGTTCCTCGTCGGACTTATCCTGAGCGCGAACCGATTCGCCCGCCTGATCGCGAACGCGCCCGCCGGCGCGCCCGCCGGCGCGCTCGTCGACCGCATTGGCACCCGGAGGCCCTTCGTCGTCGGACTGTTCGTCGAGGGCATCGCGACGCTGGGCTACGTCGTCGCCGTCGTCGCCCCCGCACCAGAGGTGTGGTCTCTGCTCGCCCGGATCCTCTGGGGCGTCGGGAGCGCCCTCGTGTTTGCCACGGCCTATACGATTACAGCAGACGTCAGCGAATCCAGTTCGCGGGGGACGAGCATGGGCATCGTCCGTGCGGGGATCACCTTTGGCTTCCCCGCCGGTCTGGTGCTCGGTGGCCTGGTCAGTGATCTCTACGGCGTTGAGGCCGCGTTCGTCCTCGCGGCGTCGTTCGCGCTCTTTGCTGGCGTGCTCGCGTACTTCATCATCCCCGAGACCCACACCGGCGCGATAGAGCGCCGAAAAGGCGGCGTCAAGCCCTGGGAGATAGACACCTCGCTGCCCGCATTGACCGTCGGCCTCGTCAACTTCGGCGTCTTCTTCGCGTATATCGGCGCGCTCTTTGCGACGCTCGTCGTCTTCCTCGTCGAGCTAGAGATCGGTGTCCTCGGCTTCGATGCACAGGGGACCTCCGGCCTCCTCATGGCTGTCACCGTACTCGCTGGGTCGGCGTGCATGCTCGGCGGCGGGAAACTGAGCGACCTGTACGGCTATCGCGTTCCCATCGTCCTCGTCTCACTGGTCGTCTCGGGGGCTGGGTTCCTGTTGCTCGCGACTGCCAGTTCGATCGGCCGGTTAATCGTCGCCTGTCTGTTGATCGGCGGCGGACAGGGCGGCACCGGCGGTCCGATGATGGCGCTGTTGGCCGACCTCACTCCCGACGAACGGATGGGACGCGCAATGGGGACCAACAACGTCCTCGGGGACATCGGCGGCGGTCTCGGACCACTCGTCACGCTCCCGCTCGTCGAACGAGTCGGGTTTGCACCCATCTACATCGCCTGCGCGGTGATCCCCCTGGTCGCGGGCGTCGTCTTGCTGGTCGGAATCCGTGCGGAGACTGGCAGCCTGAATCCGTCACTGGCACTGCAGGTCGGAGACTGATCGGATCCGGTTCAGGGCCAGAGTCCACGCGCGTCATGGGCTTCAGCGATCCGGGAGAGGGCTACCGCGTAGGCCGCATCGCGCCACGTCGACGCGCCGTTTTCCTTCTCGGCACGGACCGCATCCCACGCCGAGAGCATCTCGGTTTCTAGCTCCTCGTGGACGCGCTCTAGCGACCACGACTGTCTGTTGATGTCCTGCAACCACTCGAAGTAACTGACCGTGACACCGCCGGCGTTCGCGAGGATATCGGGGATTACGGTTACGCCACGCTCCGCGAGAAGCTCCTGTGCCGTGCTCGTCGTCGGGCCGTTCGCTCCCTCGACGATCAGGTCGGCCTGGACATCGCCCGCGTTCACCTCCGTCAGGACGTTCCCGATAGCTGCGGGAATCAGGACGTCGACATCGAGTTCGAGCAGTTCATCGTTCGTGACGGCCAGCGGGGCGTCCTGTTCGAGTACCGCTTCCGGCTCCTCGTCGTGAGATGGAACCGAGCCTGTGTCGATCCCGTCGGGATCGTAGATCCCACCCGTGACATCGCTGACCGCGACGATGTTTGCGCCCCACCGATCGAGGAGGCGGGCCGCGTTCGCACCCACGCTACCGTAGCCCTGTACGGCGACATCCGTCTCTTCGATGTCGCGCCCGTAGTACTCGATCGCTTCGCGCGTGACGATGGCGACGCTTCGTCCGGGCGCTTGTTCGCGCCCCTCGCTGCCGCCGACGACCGGCGGCTTTCCGGTCACGACGCCAGGAATCGTCTCGTCTTCCTGCATCGAGTAGGCATCCATCACCCACGCCATTGTCTGGGGATCGGTCCCCATGTCGGGGGCCGGAATGTCCTTCGTTGGTCCGATCACGGAGCGGATCTCCTGGGTGAACCGACGCGTCAGCCGTTCCTTCTCAGCCCTGCTCAACGATTTCGGGTCGACTGCGACACCGCCTTTCGCGCCGCCGAAGGGGAGATCCATGACTGCACACTTCCAGGTCATCCACATGCTGAGGCCGACGCACTCGTCCCGCGTCACCTCGGGATGATACCGGAGCCCACCTTTAAACGGCCCTTTGACGCTGTCGTGGTGGGCCCGATACCCGGTGTACACCTCGACGGTGCCATCGTCACGTTCTATCGGCACCGTGACCTCGTGGACAGATGCCGGATGGTTCAGTTGTTCGACGATTGCAGGATCGATATCCAGCCGCTCGGCCGCGTGGTGTAGTTCCCGTCGCGCCGTCTGGAGGGCGGACTCCTCGTCCGACGGCTCGATGGTCGCACTCTCCTCACCGTCGCTGTGCGTCGGCTCGGATGCCATCGTTACTCGATTGGTGTTCCCCTGTTTCGTAACTCGCCGCCACACTCCGGACAGAGACCCGGGCTATCCGGATCGACGACGATAGTTCCACACTCGAAGCACTCGTAGGTCACGTCTTCTGACGAATCCTGGATTACGTCTTTCATGAGCATTTTGGCCACATCGATCGCTTGAGTGGCGTATAGAGAGCTATCGGATGTATAGAAGAAAGGCTGGTTGTTAACTGATGAACCTAACTATCGATTACTTGGTTCATATGTTAACCACGCCTCCCGGCAAGCGTTTCAGAGCCCAGGCAGTTGAGGACGGGGACTCCGCGCTACCGCACAGTTGAACAGCGCAAACACTTCGTGTCTGCTGGCTCGACGAGTCCTATGCCCCGTCGAATATCGGAAATCTTCGATTTCCGGGACCAATGAGGCTCACGCTTCATCGAACACCGAATCGAACAACTTCCGCTCGGCCGCCCGGATGTGGTTCGAGAACGCGGGCGGTGAGATGTCGAGCATCTCCGCTACCTCCGTACCGGTGTGATCCCGCGGCGACTCGAAGAAGCCACTGTAGTACGCAGTCTGACTCACCTCCAGTTGCCTGTCGGTGAGCCGATCCAGCGCCTGCGACTGGACCGTCTCCGCGACGGAGCGATCTAGCTGCTGTTTCGACCGCAGTTCGACCCCAGTAAACAGTTCGCGGACGAGTTGGCTGATGTGGCGGGACGCGACGCTTTCGGGCACCTCGACGACGAGCGTCGTCGATTCGGGATCGGCCGACGCGCTCCGGAAGACGGCCCCGTGATCGGCGAGTTCGTTCGCGAGGAACGACTGTCCAAGCCGGATGCCCAGCACGCCACCGTCCTCGTCACCACTGATCTGTCGAACCTCCTCGACTGCGACGAGGTCGGCGGTGATCTGTTCGACGCGCTCGATTGGGGCTCCGTCGACGGTGACGAACACGTAGCTTCCCTCTGCTGTCTGCTGGACGCCGCCCTGATACGACAGCTCACAGTCGGCCTCTCGTGCGACTTTGGAGAGAACGAAGCTCGGATCGTCGATGTCGAACTCGATGCGAGTTACCGATCGCGTCAACAACGCGTTCTTCCGTTCGATGGCGCTCGTCGCCGAGGCGATAGTCTCCCCGAGTTCGCATAACACCGCCTGCACCGTCTCGTCGAACGCGTCCTGGGTTTCGGCATAGACGTTCAACACGCCGTACGAGAGGTCGTTGTACTCCAGCGGAATGCTGATGACTGACAGGAAATCCCGCGAGAGCGCGTTCGTTCGCCACTCCTCTTCGCGCAGGCGACCCGCTACGTTCGAGATCTTCGTCACCTCTCGCGTCGCGGCCGTTCGCCCTGCTGGCTCGACTTCAGCCTCCCCCACGGAAAACTCGATGCTATCCAGATATCCGCCTTCCGCGCCGGCCCAGGCCCGCGGCACGACTGTTTCGGTCGCCGGATCGGCGTCACCGATCCACGCGAACGTGAATCTGTCGTCGGCTGTCAGTAGTTCACAGACCGTGTGGTCTATCTCCTCGCGAGTTTCGGCCTGGACGACGGCCTGATCGATCTCCCGGATCGTCTCGTTGATGCGGTTCAATCGCGTGAGTTGTTCGTTCTGCTGCTGTAGCTCCCTGTCCTGTCTGCGAAGTTGTGTCTCTCTTGTCACCCGGTCCAGCGCCGCTTCTGCAGTCGCTGCCAGCAGATCGGCTAGCTCTCTGGTCACCTCGTCGAACTCCCCGATAGCCGACGAGCCAGCCACGAACACCCCGTGGTTGCCAAGCGGAATGTACGCCGTACTTCGAAGTTCCGTCGCCTGATCGTCGAGTCGCGGCGAGTCGTGGATGTCGTCGACGAACAGTGCCTCGTTGTCGACGAAACTGTGACTGGGCAGGCTCTCGGCATTGGCAGGGACGTCCGGAAGCGGCCCGTGTAGCCGATCCATCGCTGGAGAACTCGCAGTCGGTCGAAGTTCGTTGTTCTCCGCGTCGAACAGGTAGACAGCGCTCGCGTCGAGGTCGAGGACGCCCGCCGTATCGTCGACGACCTGCGCACCGATCTCCTGGCGAGTCTCGGCGTAGAGAAACTCCCGGGCGGTCTCCTGCAGTGTCGCAAGCGCCTCTTCACGCTGTTTCCGTTTTGTCACGTCCCGACAGCTGTACAGCAGTGTGCCGTCCTGTATCGACACCTCGCGGACGTTGACCAGGAGGGTGTGTTTACGACCCGCCTTGTCGGTCGCGCTGACCTCGATGTTTTTCAACACGCCTTTTTCTGCCAGTTCCTCGCGGTCGAACAGATCCTCGCCGAGCAGGTCTTCGATGGTCCCAAGTTCCTGGATCTCGTCGGCCGTGTAGCCGAAGATGAAGTTGACGTTCGGACAGACGTAGGTGTACTCGCCGTCCTCGTCGGTCATCAGGACCGTGTCCGTCATGTTGTTCAGCGTCACGCGATGCAGTTCCTCCGAGCGGCGGAGATCACGTTCGAGCGCCACCCGATCGGAGATGTCGACCGCCTCGACGACGATGGATCGAAGCCGACCGCGCTCGTCCTGAACCGGCCGGGCGGAGAGATCGACGACCTGTGCGTCCGGCGCGACGGATCGCGTCACGACCGCATTACCGAACTCCCCGTCGATTGCCGTCTCGACGATCCGGCGAACATCCGACTGGACGCCGCTCTCGCCTGACCACGACGGGAGCGCCCAGAACCGCTCGCCAAGCACGCTCCCCACATCGCCCTCGATCAGTTCGCGGCCGGTTTCGTTCGCCCGCCGGAGCGCGCCTTCCGGGTCCAGTACCCACGTCGCAGTTCGCGGGTCCTGAAAGATCGCGTCGAACTGTCTCGCGCGGTCGCGCTGTGTCGCCGTCCGTCGGGCCGTCCGGACGCTCTCGTCGATCCGGTCGAGTAGGGTGTCGAACCCCCCATGGGATTCGTCGAGCGGTACGTACTCGGAGACGTCGGCCGAGACCGCTTTACTCGCGACCGACTCGTCGCCGATCGTCGTACAGAGCACGGTCGGGAGCGTTCCCGACTCCTGCCGAACCGCCCGCAGTAGCTCCGTGCCCGTCGAGTCCTCGAGCGCGTACGCCGTCACGAGGCACTCTACCGACCCGTCACGGACGGCTTCGAGCGCCGCTCCAGCCGTCGAGACCCTGTGAACGTCGCCGGCCCGCGCCTTCAGTACCGCCTCGAACTCGTCGACCCACGCCGCCGTCCCGGCGAGGAGTACGCGAGTCGAATCCAGTGTCTTCGATTTGGGCGCCATTTCCTCATCGTAGCCCACACGGCCTGTTCAAGATATCGACGTGATCGATGCTCCTGTGAACGGTTGTCACACCTGCGATGCCGACCCAGTACCGGATCGGGAGGGATATGGGGCACGGGCCGAGAGGAGTAGGTATGAACGACGAAGACGCTCATGCGGGCTGGTTTGCCGGGGTCGATCCGGCGGATCCGGACGCCGCCGCGATGCAGATCCGTGAGGGACGGGCGGAGACACCGGAGGCATGGCCGACTCTCGCAGTCGACGAGGGTGTCGTCCCGGACGAGGACGCCTACTACGACGCGCTCAGGGAAGCAACACTGACCGCCGCTCGAGACGTCGTCAACGAGAGAGAGCGCGCCGACGACCGACAGTTGATCCACGCCGTCCGCTCGATGGACGACTGCGAGCGGGTCGCCAACGAACTCGCCGAACGACTTACCGAGTGGGCCGGCAGTCTGGACGACGAGGCTGGCTCCGGCGTCGAGTACGCGCGGAGCATCGTCGGATCGGACGACGTGGCGGAGCCGCGCCTGCTCTCGCTCGCCGAGCGGATCGTCGATCTGGACGACGAGGCCGACCAGCTACGAGCCTTCATCGAGCAACGCGCGCCGGACGTGGCACCCAATCTGGCGGCGCTCGCGGGGCCGGTACTCGCCGCGCGACTGATCTCGCTGGCCGGCGATCTGGAGTCGCTCGCCAAAAAACCCAGCGGCACCGTGCAGGTGCTCGGCGCGGAAGACGCCCTGTTTGCCCACCTCCGCGGGCACGGCACGTCGCCGAAACACGGCGTCATCTTCACCCACGAGTACGTGCGGGGAACCACCCCTGACGAGCGTGGCTCCGCGGCACGGGCGCTCGCCGGAAAGCTCTCTATCGCCGCCCGGATCGACCATTACTCCGGCGAGTACAACCCCGAACTGGAGGCCGAACTCGACAGACGGATCGAGCGGATCCGCACCCGAGGTGACGACGAATGAGTCTGCCCGAGAGCGTCACCCGGCGGGAGTTCGACGGCGAGGAGCGACTCGCTACCCGCGGCCAGCCAGTGTACGGCGAACCGACCGACGGCGACTGGCGGCTCTGGGACGCCCGGCGCTCGAAACTCGGCGCGATGTTCGAGTTAGGGATGGAGACTGGTCTCGCCGACGGCGACCGCGTCCTCTATCTCGGTGCCGCGAGCGGGACGACGGTGAGCCACGTCGCGGACTTCGCCGGGCCGACCTATGCAGTGGAGTTCGCCACGCGCCCCGCGAGAGACCTGCTCGACGTCGCCGAGGACCGCGACCGCCTGTTTCCGCTGGTGAAAGACGCCAGAAAGCCAGACGGGTACGCACACGTCGTCGAAAGCGGTCTCGACGCTATCGTACAGGACGTCGCGACGAGCGGCCAGGCCCGCGTCGCCGTCGAGAACAGGCGATTCCTCGCCGAGGACGGTCGCCTCGTTGCCGCGTTCAAAGCCAGAAGCGAGGACGTCACGGCCGATCCGGCGGACGTCTTCGAGCGCGTCCGATCGACGCTCGAAAACGGCTACGAGATTCTCGATACCGAACGGATGGAGCCGTTCCACGACGACCATCTGGCAGTCGTGGCGACGCCCCGCTGAGCGGGGTGAACCGCTCCAAGATGTCTGTTTCTATCATATATGAGTAATTTTATTATGTTTGTCTAAAACGTATCAGATGGATGCGAAAGCCCTCCAGGCGACGCTTCCTACTAGGGAGTGCCGTCACGATCACTGCCGTGAGCGGTTGCGTTAGTACAGACGATTCTGAGCCCCAGCCAAGCGACGATAGCCCTGCGGACGACGAGCCAGAATCCACAGATGCCGACCCCGAGGAGCCCGAAGTCCCCGACGATATCGCGGCGATGTACGAGCACCTCCCCGCGGAGTCGGCCGTCGAGATGGAGTATCAGCTGTTCATGTTCGCCGACCTCGACGAGTTCGAGAGTCGCAAGGAACTCGGCGTAGAGGGCGACATCATCGACGCTTTCGACGACATCGAATTCGAGGACGCTAACTATCTGACGCTGATCCGCTCGAACGGGTACGGGAGCGTTATTGGTGCTCTTAGCGGCGACTTCGACCGCCCGGAGCCCGGAACCGAAGTCGGCTCCGAGGGCGACTGGCGGCTGGCCGAAGACGACCAGTACGCGTTCGCAAGCGACGACGGGATCGCCGTGTTCGCTGCGGATCAGTCCGGCCCCCAGAGCGATAGTGCCGAGGCGGCCGTCGACGCCGACGTCGAGAGCCTCGGAGCCTCGGCCGACGGCGTCCCCGAAGCGTTTGGACGCCTCGAAGACAGCGGCTTTGTGGTGTTTATCCCAGATGTCGACGGAACGATTTTCTCCGGCATCGGCCACGAGAAACTCCGGGCCATGGCCGCCGGATTCGAGACGTATCCGGGACAGCAGGACGGGACGGTCGAAAACGAGTATCTGCTGTATCCCGCTGACGGCGCTACCATCGATGACGACGACGTTTCGGACCTGCTCCCCGTGATCGAGCAAGGGGAGGTCCTCGAGACCGAGATCGAACGTGACGACGCCGTCTACGTCGAGGCTGTCGTCGAACAGCCGCTCAGGCGGGATCCGGATGCTGCACCGGACGCAGAGATCCGCTCCTCGTTCGACCCCGACGAGGGCACCGTCGAGATCAAACATCGGGCCGGCGATACGATCGACGCCGACGAACTGGAGCTATGGATCGACGGCGAGCGCGCCGCGCGCCAGCCAGCCGACCGCCACGACGAGTTCGCGGCGGGCAACACCATCGAGACCGAGGCCGAGCCCCTGACTGCCATCGCGTTACGCTGGGTCGACGAGGAAGAGACTGTTCAGTACGTCTACGTACAGTTGATCGTCGGCGAGGACGATTTCACAGCAAGCTACGACTACGACGCTACCGCGGTCGAGGTTACCTACCGTGGCGACCGCGAGGCAGACCCCACAAAGCTCGCGGTGAGGCGCGAGCGAAGCGACGGGACGAGACCGACAGAGCAGGTCGATACGTCCCAGGAGACGCTCACTGCCGGCGATACAATCACTATCGGAGACGTCGAACTCGAGGAGTCAATCGCGTTGAGACCCGACATCCCCAACGAGCCTCGCGGTGCCTACTGGACGGTGCTGCACTTCCGCGCATCGCCGCCGCGGGTTCATTTCCGCCAGCGCGAGGAAGGGGTGACCGTGACCTACCACGGGGACCAGGAGCTTCAGGCGTCGGAAATCCGAGTGCTCGTCGACGACGAGCCTGCGGCGACGCAGTTCGAGGACGATCACGAGACCCTCGGGGGCCGGGACAGTGTGACGCTGGAAGGCGTTCAGACCGGCAGCGAGGTCGTCGCCGAGTGGGTCGAACCGGACGAGCCGATGGAGGTCGGGAGCCTGTTGGTGACGCCTCAGTCCCACCTCGAATCGAGCTACGCCGCTGACGGCACGGTCAGTATCAAACACGCGCAGGGTGAACCGATCGACGCAGCCAACCTGGAGCTACGCGTCGAGGGAGAGGTCGCCGACGAGCAGTTCGTCGACGACCACGACACCTTCGCGGAGGGCGATACCTTCTCGACGGTGGTCGAGCCGTTCGTCGTCGTCAGCGTCGAATGGGTCGGAGCCGAGGAATCGACGGATAGTACCGAAGACGACACCGGAGAAGACTCCGCAAGCGGCGGCGTCGAACGGAGCATCAGGGCTGGTAGCCAGACCCAACTGGTCCAGTTCGTTACCGGCCAGGAGTTCATAGACGTAGGCTACGACCCCGATGCCGGCGAGGTCGAACTCGTATACGTCGGCGAACCGCAGGCCGATCCGGATCGACTTGTGGTCCAGCGTCGCGGTGATGCCGCCCCCGGTGGCGAGACGGCAATCTTCAGCGAGGAGTACGACACCCTGACGCAGGGTGACAGCGTCGTGCTCGACGACGTCGCGACGGACGAGCGAATGCAGGTGGTGCTCTCGGACGACGCGGCCGCCCATAGGGCGATAGTTCACTTCACGCCGGAGCCGCGCTACTCGTTCCGGTTCGACGAGCGTGACGGTGAAGTCATCATGACCTATTACGGAGAGATCGACCGCGACGCCGAACAGTTCCGCGTTCTGGTGGACGGCGAGCAAACTGAGATCCAGCCTGCTGACGAGTACGATACAGTCTCCATGGAGGACGAACTCGAACTCGGCGAGTTTGCCAGCGGGGTAACACTCGTCGTCGAGTGGACCGTTCCGGACGAACCGGTCGAGGTCGACAACCATGTCGTCCTTCCCGACGCGGCCTTCGCGGCCGACTACGATCCGGAGGCGGGCACGGTCGCTGTCACTCACGCAGGTGGAGACGCGCTAGACGCCACCCACCTCGGCATCGCCGTCCAGCCAGTCACCGATGGTCTGGTCGACTGGGAGGGTGCTGACACCGTTACCGAGGGCGACGCAACGACGATTGCTGCGCCTGAACAGCCACGCGCGGTCTACGTCGTCTATCGGGAGGGTGGCGTTCTCGAAGAAATCGAGTTCGGCGACGAACCGTAAGCAGTCTCTCTACCGCGGCGTCTCCGTTCCCCATTCTTCCAGCGCCGTATCGAGGGCTGGCACCGATTCGGCACGGCGTTCGAGCGACTCACCGTCTACGTAGGCCTCGACGGCCTGCCTGAGCGCCCGCGCACCCGCCTCGGTGCCGTCCGGGTGGCCGTGAATTCCGCCACCCGCTTGCACGCAGACGTTCGTCCCGACGGCATCGAGTAGCTGATCGACGATGCCGGGGTGCAGTCCGCCCGAGGCGACCGGCAGGACGTCGGTCGTGCCGTAGAGGTCGCTCCGGAGCCATTCGTTGATGCCGACCGTATCCTCGTTGGCGAGTTTGCCGAGTCCGGCCGTACCCGTGTGGATGTGGTCGACACCGGCGAGTCGTGCGAACTGAGCGAGACAGCGCATCGAGACGCCGTGATGATCGAGTCGGTCGAAGGCGGCGTGCATCGCCCGGTGGGCGTGTATCGCCAGCCCGAGGTCCTCGCAGGTCTCGCGGACAGTCTGGAGCCCCGACCACCCGGCGGTGATGATGTCGACCATCACGAACCGGCCGCCGTGGTCGGCGACGAACTCGGCACGACGGACCATCTCGTCGGTCTCGGCGGTGATGTTGATCAGGTAGCCTTTCCGCTCGCCGGTCTCCGCTTCGAGTTCGTCTCTGGCGGCCAGACTCCGCCGAACGCGCTCCTCGAAGGGGTTGAACGACTGATCGGTCAGGTTCTCGTCGTCTTTCAGCAGGTCGACGCCGCCGCGCCACGCGTCTCGGCCGATTTCGACGTGACGATCGGTCGAGAGTCCGACCTTTGGCTTCGGAACGGTCGCGGTGATCGGTCGGTCCTCGGCGTCGAGTAGTGCTGTTCGGACGGCCGAACCGAACTGCGGGCCCCGAAAGCTCTCGACGAGGGATTCCGGCCACTCGCAGTCCAGCAAGCGGATCGAGTCGACGGCCTTCATCCCCATGATGTTCCCGGCGATACACGAGAGGATCTGCGGGAGGCTACCGGCCTCGAACAGCGCCGTCGGGTAGGCGACCAGCGCCCGGTCGTCGCCGATATCGAACGCGACGGCACTGAGGTCGGTGACGTCCTCGCCGGCCTGCAGTGGTGCCCAGGTTCCGTTCGAACTCTCGGAGGCGACACGACTCGCCGCGTCTTCCATGCTCATTCCCTCTGCCGGGTCGAGTCGGAACTCGCAGACGAGATCCGTTGCGACCGGTTCGTAGGTCGGATCGAGGAAGTCGTCGTATTGGATACCAGTCATGTTGGATGTTACCGTTCGACAGCTACCCGTATAGCCTTTTGGCCGGAAAAGCACAGGTACAGTCCGCTCGGAATCGGCGTATACTCACTCAGACTCGAAGTTCGTAACCGTGATCCGCTCCGCTTCGACGTCTTCGAGGGTAGCGCCCCAGCCACCGATCGTTACGACATCGTCGCCGGTGTCGACGCTGATGGCCGCGACGCCCGCGTACTCGGCCACCGAGGGGTTCGCATCGGCTTCCCGCATGCCGTCGTCGAACTGGTTCGTCGTTCTGATGTCGACGAGACGACCCTGGATCGTTCGCGTATGGGACGTTGTCGTATCCACGCCGACGACGTCGACTTCGATTTCGGCTTCATCGTCGTACAGCGGCTTGACGTCGCGGACGAAATATCGCAGATTGACGTAGTTACGTAGCTCTCCTTGCGCCGGATCCACGTACAGCGTCTCCCAGACGTCCCACATCGACGTGAGGAAGAACCAGTGGAACACGTAGGTGTGGGTTCGGTCGTCGACCAGGACGCCGTACTGATTGATCGAGTCGCTGTGCGGGGCGAAACAGGTCTTTTCTCTGTCGACGATTACGACGAACGGCGAGGGGAGCGGGCGATGGCGGGCTTCTGTACACGCACCGGGCAGGGCTTCGTCGTCGATGGTGTCCCGCTCCCGGGAATGGAGCGATAGCTTGACGAGGACGTCGTTCTCGATGGCCTCGACGAGCGACGGTCGAAGCTTTTCGAACTGGTCCGGCGTCACTGCCAACTGGACCTGATTATCGGCTTCGCGGATGTACCGCTTCGCGCTGTCAAGGACTGTCTCGAACCGCGAAACGATGCTCACCTTGCTCTGGCCCATCTCTGGCTGGTTCCACCGCTCTTCGATTTCCGAGGCGGCGCTCTCGAACTGGGATGCACGGGAGCGGAGATCATCGAGCACCTCGTCGGGGTCGTGTGCTCTGGCGTGGAGGCTATCCTGCTCGTACGTTTCGATGAATCCCTTCGACTCCAGATCACGAAGGACGTCGTAAATCCGCGGATCGGGAACCTGACTGAGGTCCGCGAGATCAGTCGCAGAGGCCGAACCGAGCTCGAGAAGCGTCACGTACGCTTCCGACTGGTACGGAGAGAGTCCTGCGTCCTCGAGAACGGTCGTCAACTCGTCTTGTTCCATGGTTGTGTACCGTTTGAGTCTCTTTGTCCACTGCCTTTCGGTTCTTCCGCCCACGGGCCGTGGGTGCGCACTCCACTGAACTCTCTCCGGTTTCGAGTTCGGAGGCGAGCCCTGTCCCCGGATGGCTCTCTCCTGTCCAGACCCATGGGTTCCGGTCTGCTAGCCGTTACGCTCATGCCACTAATAGGTACAACACCAGTAATAAAATAGTGGTGACTGCGGCAGTTGCCTCCGCTCTCCTGCTGGATTACCGCGTAGTCACCGGGGGTTCGTCGCGACCGACGTGGATCTCGTGGGCTTCGATATCCTCGAAGGCGGCAACCAGCCCTCCGATTTCGAGTCGCTCAGACCCCGTATCGACCGTTAGCGACGCGACCTGTTCGCTCTGGTCGAAATCTACGTTGGCGACCCGCCCGCTCACGCTTCGTTTGCGCCCCGTCTCGACGTCCCGTCCATCGATAGTCGCGTAGAACTCTCCGCCACCCCGATTGATATCTTTGACACACCGACGGATCGAGGCGTAGCGCCGCGGGAACGATCTGCCCGAACCGTTCTCGGCGAGCGTCTCGGCCGCTGTCGTCCAGAGCACCGTGCCAAAGAAGCCAGAGACCAGAAAGCCAAGCGCCGACCGATTGAAGATGACGCCGTATCGGTCACGGTCGTTGTTCCGGATGGCGTCCTGCGTGGCGTAGACCGAGTACTCCCAGTCGGCAACGGCGATGATTGGCGTCGTGATGCCCTCGCGGGCCCGCGCGGTGGTCGCAACGTCGAGATAGTCGTACTCGTCGGGATCCGGCGCTTCGGCCGCAGGCGTCACCAGCAGGTCGATACTGATACCGTTCGCGCGCTGTGTGATCAGTTCCGTCTCGAACCGCTCCAGTAACTCCGGCGTCAACGAGAGCGCCAGTTCGTACTCCGCGGACTCGATCGCATCCTCGACGTACCGGAGGATCGTCGACCGGGACTTCACGAGCGAGACGGCCTCGGTGTCACGCGCCGGTGCGGTGTACCGTGCATCGAGTTCGGCGATCATGTCCTCCAGCGAATCGGTCACGTCCGCGAAGGCCATCGACGGATCGACCGCGGTGATCTTCATGGGCCGCGATTCGCGGAGTTCGACCAGTCCCCGATCGCTGAGGCTCCGGACAGTGTCGTAGACCCGTGGCTGCGGAATCTCCGTGTTCTCCGCAATCTCGCTCGCGGTGAGCGTTCCCTGTTCTAGAACGGCCAGATAGGCGTCGATCTCGTACTCCCCGAGATCGAATCGGTCGCCGACACGTTCCATCTGTCCTCGCAAGTCATCGGAGCTCATACACTATCCACCGTCCTCTAACGATAAATTATTTATTATATTCCGAGTAGCACACTATTACTCAATCGAGTATCTATGTCGAGCCTTGGCCCTGCTCGACCGCGGGGAGCCGTATCACGACCGTCGTCCCCGAGTCGGACCTGATCTCGACGGTTCCGCCCGACTGCGAAACGATCCAGTCGACGAGCCAGAGTCCCAGACCGCCGCTGTGGTGCAGATGCGAGATCTGTTTCTCGCCAGTGAAGACGGACCGCTCCTCCGCGGGAATCCCCGCACCGTCGTCGCTGATTCTCAGTTCGACCTGATCGTCTATTCGTCGGATCTCTATCTCGACGGTCGGGTCCGCTCCGGCATGTTGTCCGACGTTCGTAAGCAGTTCGTCGATTGCAGTCGCGACTGCGGGATCAGCCGAGACATGTGCCGCTTTCGGCGCCTCGACGGCGGTGGTTACGTTCGGATATCTGTCCTCGAACGATTCGATCTGGTGCTCGAGGACCTCCACGAGATCAACGACGCTGTCGTGGCGGTCCGCGTCCCTCGTGACGAGTCTCTCGGTCATCCGCGCGCGATCACTCATCGTCAGCAGTTGCTTGCAGGTCTCGACTATCTCGCGGACCGTTTTGTCGTCGGCGGTATCGAGTCGACCGATGCGTCCGATCACGACGTTCAGCGTGTTCCGGAGGTTGTGGCGCAACAACCGGTTCAGTACGAGCAACATCTGCTCCCGTCGGGCGAGTGCTGACGCAAGCCGGTCAACTGCCTCGTTGATCTCCGTCCATTCGTTGCTCCCCGTGAGTGAGATCCGCTGATCGTACCGCCGCTGTTCGAGTTGCTCCAGCCTGGTCTGTAGCCGCTCCGTCTGCCGAATGTGGTTGCGATAGATCCAGAGTCCGAACCCGCCGACTGCGGCGAGCAATACGAGACTCGACCCGATCTGCACGAGCGCTAGCCGCTGGATCTCCTCGGTTACCGCGCCTTCCCGGTGATCGACGGTGACGGTCCATCCCGTCGACTGGACGGTTGCAGTTCCGCTGATCGTCGTATCGAACTGCTCCTCGCTCTGAAACAGTGCCTCCGTCCCCGACATCACCGAGACGCTCGTATCGGAGATGTTCCGGAGGCCGACTGCCGACTGAAAAAACGACCCGTCCAGATACAGCGCCGCGTTCAGGGTCCCCACGATGTCGTTGCCCTCGTAGATCGGCATGCTCAGTACGACGATCCGGTTTCCGGTCGCTGCCCGAAGCGGTTCGCTAATGTACTCCTCTCCGGCGAGCGCGCTGGTTACGTACTCCCGGTCGCTGTAGTCCTGCCCGATTACGGTGTCCGGCGAACCGCCCGTCACCGTCACGAGATTGACCATCTCCCCGTCCCTGTCGACGACTGATACGCCGCCGACGCCGTCGAGGGACTGGACGGTCTCAAGTGCGGTCCGCTGGGCGTCGGTGCCGTGGTCGGAGAGTCGTGGATCGTCGGCGACAACCTGAAGTGTCTGCTGGTTCGACCGCAGTCGCTGGTCGAGTGTCGATGCAGTCTGGCCCGCCCGGTCGTCGATGTCCGTCTGTGCCTCGTCGATCGCGGCCGACCGCTGCGAGTTGAACGTCACGAACATCACCCCGCTGATAACTACCGCAACGAGAACCAGACTCAACAGGAATTTTCGGCGGAGTTGCATCGGTTTCTACTACTCGTCTCCGGGTGCTCCTGGAGCGTTTCCAGGCATGCGACGCCTCACGTGGGAGACGCTACGTTCCGACGCACTCGTGCAGGCGATGGGGCTCACGACACTCACCGTAGATCCGACAGGATCTCGCCTGCGTGTCCCTCCGGATCGACGCCCTCGTAGGTGGCGACGATCTTGCCGTCCTCGACGACGTAGGTGTTTCTGAACACGCCGTCGAAGGTGTTCCCGAACATTGACTTCTCACCGTAGGAGTCGTACGCGCTCGCGACCGCGCCGTCCTCGTCGGACAGCAGCGTAATCGGCAGGTCGTACTCCTCGGCGAACTCCTCCAGATCGGTGACCGGGTCGTCGCTGATCCCGATCACGTCGACGCCAGCCTCGTCGAACTCGTCCCAGCGATCCCGGAAGCTACACGCCTCGGTGGTGCAGCCAGGCGTATCGGCGCGGGGGTAAAAGTAGACGACGACGCGGCCGTCGAACGACGAGAGCGCGACCGACTCTCCGTGCTGGTTCTGCAGTTCGAAGTCGGGCGCGTCTGCGCCTGTGTTGAGCATATCGAACCCTGACGGGTAAGTGTAAAACGAGTTTCGGTTCGGGGGTCAGTCGATCCGCTGTGCGGCGTCCTGCTCGACCAGTGGCTCCGCGTTGGCCGTCGGTAGCGTCACGACGTCCTCCGCGCTCAGTTCATACTCCCGGTCGTCGACGCCGAAGATGTCGCCGATCTCCTCTGTGATGCGGACGGTCGTCCGCTCAGTACCGTCAGAGTCCGGGGGGCTTGCCCCTTCCTCCGGCGGCATCTCGGGCGTCGCCCCGGCGTCGTCTCCCGGCGGATCCGCCCTCGGTGTCGGGGCTTTGGAGGCATCCACTGTCGACTCGGTCGGATCGTCAGTCTCCTCGTTTCGGGGGGCGGCCTCCGCTCCGTCGCCGGTCATGAGGTCCGCGGCGTCGACGCTCGGGTTGCTCGCCGACTCCGCGTCTGCTTCGGCCGCCTCATGTGGGGCCGGTGGCGTTGTCGGGTCGGCGTCGGGACTCCCCGTCTCAGTGGTGTCGGACACGGGGGTCGCAGTACCGGTCTCGGCGGGCGTCGATACCGGACTCGCTTCGCCCGAAAGGATATCGAGGACGTGCCCTTTGTTCTGTTCGATGCGGTCGACGAGGTCGGTGAACAGTTCCGACTCCTCGGCGGTTAGCCCTTCCTCGTCGGAGGGCATTCCCGCGGCCGCGAGGCTTGCTCGCTTGACGATTTTGCCCATTCGGCGCTCGTAGACGGCTTCCACGACCTCCTCGGCAGTCTCGATCTCATCAGAGAGTTGACTCACCTCCGAGGATGCGAACGGATCCTCCGCACGCTCGGCCGCACGGTCACGTTCGTTTTTGAGGTTCGCGATGTAGTCACCGACGTCCTCGTAGAACGAGTCGCGCAGATGCTGTAGGCTGTCTTTCTGGCGCTCCTTGCTCTGTACGGAACGCAGGTCGTCGAGATTCATTCTTTTTCCTTTTCGGCGTGACCGCGGGCCATCAGGTAGACGCCCACGTATTCAGGTACGATTTGTGCACCCTCTGTGATTGTAAAGCTATCGCCGCCCAGTTCGATCTCTCCGCGCTCCGCCCCAGTTCCCGGGAGGCCGTCGAGGTCCGGGACGTCGATCCTGATCTCCTGTCCGACGAACTGCTCGGGCACGGCGTCGGCGAGCGGTCTGAACGAATCGAGCGCGTCGCGACTGACCCGTGTCACGGCCAGGCCGGTCCCGCCATGGAGGCTTCCGGGTAGACGGATGAGTCGGTTCGTGTCGGTCGTGACCGGTTCGTCGATCGGCGCGCTCTCAGTTTCGAGGACGTCCTCGGTGAGCAGGCGTGCGACCTGGTAAAAAGCGGGGTGGACATCGATGTTGCCCGCCGCGATCTCGTCGTAGTTGTTCCGTGCGGCGGTCAGCGCGGCAGTCGATTTCCCCTCGCCGATCCGGTCGAACTCCTGTAACCGTTCGAGCGCATCCTCCTCGGGGAGGTCGAGCAGGTCGTCGACGAACGAGACGAGTCGCGAGTGAACGCGGCCGCTCCAGCCACCGTCCGTGACGAGCGAGCGTTTGTGTGCCGGGCTAGAGCGGCCGGCGGTCCCGCCGACAGCCTCGTGCTCGATGAGGTTGTCGAATTCGACATCGATGCCGCGGACGTAATCGACGATCTCACGCCGGTCGTCCCGGTCGAGTTCGAGGATCCCCTCGTCCCGAACGTGGACGTGATAGCCTCGGCCGCCCGAAAAAACGATCGTAGTGTCCTCGAAGCCGAAATCGGACTCCAGGAAATCGAGCAGTTTGATCAATGCGTCCTTGCAGGTCGCGAGCATCTCCTCGTAGCTGTCTTCCTCCGGCGAGACTCCGGGAAGGTGGTCGGCGTCGAGGTCGAACACGAGGTCGGAACTCCGCCAGCCTTTCTGTTGCATCGTCCCGGCACCCGGGTCGTCGTACCGCCCGGCCGAGAAGTAGACGTGGCGCGGGCGCTTTCGGGCGAGGAAGTCGTCGAGCGACCCGATATCGAGCAGCGAGCGATGGCGTACCATGGTGGTTCCGGAGCCAGCAGTCCACGGAATGAAGCCCCACTCCCGCAGATTTGCGTCCGGGGGCGGCGACAGCGCTGTCCGGCGATAGTAATCTCGGAACCGGCCGCGGAGGTACGCACGGGTACGCTCTTCCATCGGTTACTGTCGTATGAGAGCGAGCATAGTTAAGGTACCGTTACAGTCGCGTCGGTGAGACAGGGTATCAAGGGTGTCCCTCGTCGGATCGCCAGCAGGCAGCCGAAGTAAGACAATATTACGTCGCTTCGGGCAAACCCTGCGTTCTATACGATAGTCCTACCGGTATTTGCCCCAGTATAACTAACCGGTAAAGGGCCTTGTAACACTCCGATGTCAGAACGAGGATCTGCTGGGTCCGAGTCAGACCCCAACCGACGCCAACTGCTCGGTTTGCTCGGAGTAACCGGTCTTACTGCATTGTCGGCGACGCTGGTGGCAACGGGCACCTCAATAGAACCAGACGATAATCCGGACGACGAGTCCGAGACTGCAGACGATGACGATGGAGAGGGCACCGGGGAGACGGAAGAGCCCGCACCCTCCCTATCAGTCGAGTGGAACTCGATCTACAGGGACGAGCAACCTAGCTCGTTTGCCAGCGCACAGCGCGCCGAGAAGGGGTTCGCGCTGGCGGGCGTCCAGCTAGACGAGGACGACGCCGGCGTAGGATGGCTCGTCCAGAGCGGCGGTCCGGACACCGAAACGACCGATCTGCGACACACCTCTGCGTTGAACCGATCGAGACGGCAGATAGACGAGGGGTATGCGATCCACGACGCCGTCGAAACCATTCTCCGGGTCGACGATGGCTGGCTGCTGGTCGGGTGGACTCACGACCTCTCTCCCGACAGCAAGTCGGCGTGGCTCCGACGGATCAACGAAAACGGCGGACTACAGTGGGAGAAACAGTACGGCCGCCCGGGCGTCAACTCGTTTCGAGACGTCTTCTTCGACGGTGTCGCGACCGACGACGGTGGGGCCGTGCTCGCTGGCGTCACGCTCGGGTCCGAGTTCATCGATACGCGGCGAGGCGACGGCTGGCTAGCGAAGGTCGCTCCCGACGGCGAACTGGTGTGGGATCGAACCTACAACACTGCCGACACTACCATCACGGATTGGACCAAAGACGAGCGTCACGACCGCTTCACCACCATCGAGTCCACGGAGAACGGCTATCTGCTGGCCGGGACTACGACGCCCAGAGAGGCGTCCGACACCGTCCCCTCGGAACCGTGGATCGTCGGCGTGGATGCCGATGGACAGAAACTGTGGGATACGTTAGAGGAGCGTGACCCGGCCGAGAGCGGAGAGCGCCAGGATCGCGTGATAGCGGATATCGCGCCGGCAGACAGTGGCTATCTCGCGGTCGGCACCGTCGGCAACTACGAGTACACCCGCTCGTTCCGGTCCAACGTGTTCACCGGGGAGGGTTGGATCGCAAGCGTCGAGGGGGAATCGTTCGGCTGGCAGCGACGACTGGAATCAACCTCGATCAGGACGGTCGAGCGATTGGACGAGGAGCACTACCTCCTCGGTGGCGAACAAGAGGGCGTCGCGTGGGTAGGTATCATCGAATCCGACGGCGAACTGATCGACGAGCGGCGGCTTCACGACGTCGAGGGCGACGTCCGAGCCACTACCGGCGTCGAAGGGGGGCGCATCATCGTCGCCGGGAGACGGACTCAGGACGATATCCCGGTCGGATTCGCGGCAGGTATCTCTGGGACTGCTCGGGATTCCTGAACGCGAACTCGGCCCGAGGAAACTTTATCATAGTTGACTATGTACAATGCCGTGAGGATGTTTCACAGTAGCCGAACCGTCCGGAGGGTAGTATGACTGGCGGGCAGTTCAGCATCGACGGCTCGACGGCCATCGTCACGGGCGCGTCTAGCGGGATCGGGAAAGCGATCGCCGAACAGTTCGCGGCGGACGGACTCGATGTCGTGATCTGCTCGCGCGAACAGGAAAACGTCGACCCGGTCGCCGAGGCGATCAACGAGAGCGAGCGAGCGGGACGGGCACTGGGGGTCGAATGCGACGTCACCGACCGGGACGCGGTCGACGCGCTAGTAGAGACGACCGTCGAGGAGTTCGGCGGGCTGGACGTGCTCGTCAACAACGCCGGCGCGTCGTTCATGGCGAACTTCGACGGGATCAGCCCGAACGGCTGGAACAAGATCGTCGACATCAATCTCACGGGCACCTACCACTGCACGCAGGCCGCCGGCGAGTATCTGAAAGACGGCGGCGGAAGCGTCATCAACCTATCCAGCGAAGCGGGCCAGGACGGTGCACCGTACATGAGCCACTACGCCGCTGCGAAGGCGGGCGTAATCACCCTGACGACGACGCTTGCTAACGAGTGGGCGGCCGACGGTGTCCGCGTCAACTGCATCGCACCTGGCTACGTGGCGACGCCGGGCGTCGAGTCACAGATGGGCGTCACCGCTGACGACATCGACCGCGACGATGTGGACCGGACGATCGGCCGGAGCGACGAGATAGCCGACATCGCACAGTTCCTTGCCAGTCCAGCAGCATCCTACGTCGTCGGCGAGACGATCCGCGCCGCTGGCGTCCCGGACCTCATGAAGACACCAGACCAATGACAGACAGAGAGATCCACCTCCCCGTGGCCGCACAGCCCAGTATCGACGACATCGTCGCGATTACCCAGCGCGCAGAGGAGAACGACTACGTCCGCGCGTGGATGCCCGAAACGTGGGGGCGTGACGCCGTGACGACGCTCACGATGCTCGCCGAGCGAACCGACGAGATCGAACTCGGCACTAGCATCGCGAACGTCTTCTCGCGGTCGCCAGCACTGCTCGGCCAGACCGCCGCGACCCTCCAGGAGGCGTCGGACGGGCGCTTCCGCCTGGGGATGGGCCCGAGCGGCCCCGCCGTGATCGAAGGCTGGCATGGCGAATCGTTCGAACGGCCGCTTCGACGGACCCGGGAGTATATCGATATCGTCCGGCGCGTCGTCGAGGGAGACGGTCTTGAGTACGACGGCGACATCTACACGCTGTCGGGCTTTCGGCTTCGGTTCGACCCGCCCGAGACGCCGCCACCGATAGATGTCGCCGGAATGGGACCGAAATCTGTCGAACTCGCCGGACGGTTTGCTGACGGCTGGCACGCGACCACGTTCACACCTGATGGACTACGCGAGCGACTGGAGGATCTTCACCGCGGGGCCGAACTGGGCGACCGCTCGCCCGACGATATCCGTGTCACGCTGTCGTTGCCCTGCTGTGTGCTAGAGAACGGCGAGCGCGCTCGCGAACTGGCGGCCCAGCATCTCGCCTTCTACGTCGGCGGGATGGGCACCTACTACCGAGAATCGCTGTCCAGACAGGGGTACGAAGACGAAGCGAACGAGATAGCGGCGTCGTGGGCAAGCGGTGATCGGGAGGCCGCAGTGAACGTCCTCGACGATGGCCTGCTCGACGAACTTGCCATTGCCGGGGACCCAGCGCATGCACGCGAACAGCTGGCCGAGTTCGCCGATATCGATGGCCTCGACGCCATCGCGATGGCGCCGCCGCGGGGTGCTTCTGGGGACGATATCGCTGCGACGGTAGACGCAATGGCTCCCGATAACTGACCGAACGGCTGGCCGTATGGCCGGTTTTCCAGACACGTCAGCAAATTCTGAACGACGCCAAATCATGGGCAACTTTAAATATCGAAGCCGACTAGCGTCGTGATGAACGATTTCCGCCAAGATCCAGGCGGGGGCTCTGATCTTCGATAATATGACGATGCGCATTGCAATAGACGAGTACAAGCGAGACCATCACGCGGAAGACTCTCATCCGGGAGAGCGACCGTCCGTCGATGGATTGTTCAGTGGTGACGAGGGTCGACTCGTCTACGTCGACCGGAGCGGATCCATCCGGGATTACTCCGGCGCGACACTGAACAAGCACGGTATCGAACGCTCACGTCTGGGAATCGGCTCGGACGAGGGAGTGCACTGGTTCGACGAGATGGAGACGACCCGTCAGTCCTACGAGGGCGAGACGACGATGATCGTCACCGAGCACGACGCCGGCGAGTTCTCGGTCCACCAGTACGACTACACGCTCGAGGGGGCGCATCTGACTCACGTCGAAGTCCGTGGAGACATGCCGGACCGACCACGACTGTTCGCCGCAATGGCCTTTGCGCCCGACGGGCAGTCCAGTAGCGTCGGTCACCTCAACCATCAGGACGTCGTCGAGGTCTTCCACGACGCCGAGCACGACTACATCACTGCCTCGACGGGGTTTTCGTCCGTCAACAGTCAGCGCCGAGAGGGACTCGATGCGTTACTGACGGACGATCCCTCAGGGCTCGGCACCAACGAACGCACTGAGGACGACCTCTCGGATACGATGGTGATCGAGACCCATCTCGACGACGAAGGTGGGCACGCACAGGCAACGCTCGTCACGCTGGTCGCCGACCACGAGGAGACGACCCGCGAGGACGCGCTCGCACACGTGCGTGCGTTCGCGGATCACTACCAGACAGACCGCGCGATCCGGAACCGGGCGAACCTGCAAACCGGGTTCAACGTTCCCGACATTCCGTCCCGCGAGTCGGTCGTCGACGACCTGCGCGCCCTATCCCTGCTCACCGCACCGACCGGTGCGCGGATCAAAGGGCCGGAGTTCGATCCGTATCACGTCTACTCCGGCGGCTACGGCTACACGTGGTTCCGCGACGACGCAGAGATCGCTCGTGAGCTGCTCGACGTCGACGAACAGTTCGGCGTCGACCTCGCGACACAGCACGCGGAGAGTGCGCGATTCTACGCCGATACACAACTTCCCGACGGGACCTGGCCACAGCGAGTCTGGGCGCACAACGGTGCGCTGGCTCCTGGTTGGGGCAACTCCCGTGTCGGTCTCGGCGGTTCTGACTACGCCGCCGACGGCACCGCAAGCGTGCTCACGTTCCTCGCGACCTATCTGCGACAGGGATCGCCCGACACCGATCTGTTCGCCCGGATCGAAGGGACGATCCGCGACGGCTTCGAGGGACTTGTCGCTCTGCTCGAAAAAGACGGACTGCCCGAACCGTGTCTCGACATCTGGGAGAGCGATATCGGACGGTTCACGCACACGGCCGCGATGGAACTGCTGGCCTTCTCGGCCATCGCGCGCGCTCCCATCGAGCAGGAACTGACCGAGGCGGCCAGAGCCCGTGCCGATGCCGTCTACGATGGGCTCGCCGGTCGGTTCAGCGACGAGGGTGTCTTCGAGCGAAAGCCCGGCGACACGACGGCCGACGCGAGCACACTCGCGCTCGTCGAAGCCCATCACGAGTACGCGAAACTGACCGGTGACGTCGATAAGCACCGAATCGAACAACTGGTCGAACACGTCGATACGACGATAGACCGACTCTCGCGGAGGAACGACGCAGGCGAACTTCTCGGCCTCTGTCGAGTCGAGGACGACACCTTCCGCGAGCGCGGACAGGACGAACCGAAGGTCTGGGCGCTTGCGACAGGCTGGGCGGCCGAGGCCACGGCAGCACTCGGCGCGCTACTCGAAGAGGATAGCGACCGACAGGAAGAGACGTTCGAGCAGGCCCGGGAGCTTCTGGCACTCATCGAACAGGATGGCTTCCTCGCTAACTCGACCGGGTTCCTCTCCGAGCAGGTGTTCGACGATGGCTCGCCCGACAGCGCGACGCCGTCGGCGTGGTCGCACGGTAAACGCTCGGGAGCAATCGCTGCGCTACAGGACGCGGGCGGTCTCTCGACGTCTTCGGAGACGACACAGCCGGTCGGTCCCGCGGTCGCTTCGACCTGGACGACTGGCGAGAAGTACGGTATCGGAACGGCGGCGGATCACGGAAGCGACTCGCCGTCCCGGGTCTGGTTCACGCTCACCGAAGGCGCGCTCACCGAACCGCGGTTCCCGCGTGCCGACCTGATGAACTTCCGGACCGTCGACTTCCTCGTTGTCGACGCCAACGACGAGTCGACGTATACGGCACGGACACACAACGAGGACCGGACCGACGATACGCTGGAGACGATCGAACGCGAGACCGAGATGGTCGGCTCCGACTCCCTGGTCTACAAGCAGACGGTCACCGAAACCGGCTCGAACGGCCACAACTGGGAGATCGAGGTCGAGTATATCACCGATCCGCAGACCGAAACCGTGCTGATGGACGTCGGCTTCACCGCGAACGACAGCAATCAGTACGACATCTACATCATCGGTGACGCCGCGCTGTCCGGCTATATGCAGGGCACAGCGAGCGAACTCGTCGAGGATGCCGACGGCTACGCACTGACGGCGTGGGACACGGAAGTCGCGGAGGATCCGGCTTTCGTCGACCCGAACGGGGAACCGTATCAGGTCGCCACTGCCATCGCCTCGCACCGCTCGTTCGACTGGGCGACAGTCGGTAGAGCGGGCGAAAAACATCTGGCGAAACTGTTCGCCGACGGAGATCCGACGGACGAACAGCGGTATGCGGCGCCCGGCCACGGCGTGCTCGTCGGTCGAATCGGCGAGCAAACTGGCTCGATCGCCGACACGATCGCGCTCTCTTTCGCCGAGGACGCCGATACCGACCGGGCGCTGACGGATGCACAGCGAGCGCTCTCGCGGGGCTACGTCGGCGTCCGAAGCGAGTACGTCGAGGGCTGGCAGGAGTATACGGAAGCGATCGAACTACCGGAGTCGGTCCAGTCGAACCCGGCGCTTGCGAACCAGTATCGGGCCGCGTCGATGGTGCTCAAGGCCGTCGAGGACAAGACGTTCGTCGGAGCAGGTATCGCCAGTCCCTCCGTCCCGTGGGGCGACAACGTCGATGCCGAGAACCCCATGGACTTCGGCTACAACTTCACCTGGGCACGGGACCTCTATCAGGTGTTCACGGCGCTGGAAGCCATCGGCGACCTCGACAGCGCAATCGAGGCCACGGAGTACATCTACGGCTACCAGCAACGTCCGAACGGGTTCATCTCGCAGAACACGTATCTGGACGGGCGGATCCGTTGGGGCGGCGAACAGCTAGACAACGTCGCCTTCCCGTCGGTGATGGCCTACCAGCTCTACGAGAAGTACGACATCGACTTCGAGGAGGTCGTCTACGAGTACGATCACGTCCGACGCTCCGTCGAGTATCTCCTCCGGTCCGGTCCACGAAGCGGCCAGGAGCGCTGGGAGGAAGAGGCCGGCTACTCGCCGTCGACGATCGCCGCCGAGATCGCCGGGATCGCCTGTGCCGCGCCGCTGGCGGAGGGCGAAGGCGAGCGGGCAGACGCGCTTGCTTACCTCGGCTTTGCTGACTACTGGCGGACAGGAGTCGACCGCTGGTGTGCGACCTACGACGGCACGGAGCGACACGAGGAAGTGCCGTACTACATCCGCGTCTCGCGAAACGGGGACCCTGATAGTGCCGTCAAGCGCGAACTCGCAAACAACGGCCCAACGCTCGACGAGCGAGACATCATCGACGGCGGCTTCCTCGAACTGGTCCGTCTGGGCATCCGCGCGCCGGACTACGACCTGATCGAGAACTCTATCGAAGTCGCCGACGATACGATCCGCGTCGAGACACCGCACGGCCCCGGCTGGTACCGGTACAACGACGACTGCTACGGCGAGATGAGCGAAGTAGAGCCCGACGAGGGCGCGCCGTGGGCGCTGGATCGGCAGGGCGCAGGTCGTCTCTGGCCAATCTTCACTGGCGAGCGAGCGGAGTACGAACTGCTCGCGGGCACGGAAAGCGGCGAGGAGGACCCCCAGCGACTGCTCGAAACTATGCAGCGGTTCGCAAACTCCGGGCGGATGATCCCCGAACAGGTCTGGGACCGCGAGTATCCGACGGAGTACGGCTGGGAGTTCGGCGAGGGAACCGGTGCCGCCACGCCGTTGGCGTGGAGTATGGCTCAGTTCATTCGTCTCGCTGACGGCATCGACGCCGGCACGCCAGTCGAGACGCCGGCGTTCGTCCAGGAACGCTACACCGTCCACGATCCGGACGGCCCGCCGCTCGCCGTCGACGAAGTGACCGTCGAGGGAGATACCGCAAGCGTCACCGGGACGACCCGCGGCGCCACCGTCGTGCTCTGGACACACGACGGCACCGAACGGTATCCGGTCACTGACGGCGACTTCGAGGGAACTGTCGATATCGGCCCCGGTGCCGAATCCGTAACCGTCATCGCCGCAACGGATGGCGATGATCTCGCTCAGATCGGAACGACGCTCACGACCGTCGAACTGTGACGCGTATGTGAGTGCGCCTCACCGAGAGGTCGTTGCACCACGTTTACTACACTTGCCTCTGAAACTACCTCTATGAGTCGATTTTCCCGGCAGAGCGGGGTATTCGCACATCCCACCTCGCTACCGAGTCCGCATGGAATCGGATCGATTGGACAGCCGTCCCGCGAGTTCGTCGACACGCTTGCCGACGCCGAACAGTCGCTCTGGCAACTATGCCCGCTCGGACCGTTGTCCAGCATTCACGGCAACTCGCCGTATCAGGCCTACTCGGCGTTCGCCATCGAACCGCTACTGATCGATCTCGACCCGCTCGTCGAGGAAGAACTGCTGATGGCGGAGGAGACGACGCCGGCGGAACCGTTCTCGGACGAGCGCGTCGACTACGAGGCCGTGCGGGAGTTCAAGTATCCGCTCCTCCGAACCGCGTTTGAGCGCTTTGACGAGGAGCGCCCGGCGGCACTGTGGTCCGATTTCGAGAATTTTCAGGAGGAGACGGACTGGCTGGAGAACTACGCGCTGTTCCGCGCGCTGAAACGAGAGTTCGATGGACAGGCATGGACCGACTGGCCGGAGCCAGTCGCACTGCGCGAGTCGGCTGCGCTCGACGAGTACCGAGAGAAACTCGCCGACGAAATCCGGTACCGCGAGTTCCTCCAGTTCGTCGCGGCTCGGCAGTGGGATCAGCTCAGAACCCGCGCCACTCAGGTGGGTGTGAAAGTCGTCGGCGACATGCCGATCTACGTCGCCCAGGATAGCGCCGACGTCTGGGCCCACCCCGAACTGTTCGAGCTCAAGGACGACGGTACCCCGAAAGACGTCTCCGGTGTGCCGTCAGACGATAACAACCCGGCACAGAAGTGGGGCCCGCCAGTCTACGACTGGGCCGAGCACGAAGCCACGGGCTATCAGTGGTGGATCGACCGGATGGACCGGCAACTCGAACTCGCAGATATCGTCCGGCTTGATCACTTCCGCGGCTTCGAGGAGTACTACGCCATCCCCGCCGAGGGCGACGGGAGCGACGGCGAGTGGCGGTCCGGTCCCGGCCTCGAGTTCTTCCGCACCATCGAGGACGAACTCGGGGAACTGCCGATCATCGCCGAGGATATCGGATTCGTCACGGAGGAGATCGAACAACTTCGGCGGGACATCGACGCGCCGGGCATGAAAGTGATGCAGTACGCCGACTGGTGCAGCGAGGAACACATCTACCTCCCTCATACCTACGAAAGAGATACTGTCGCCTATCCGGGAACCCATGACACGAACACCGTCCGAGGCTGGTACGAGTCGCTCGACGACCGGCAGGTCGAGTGTCTCCACTACTATCTCGGGACCGACGGGAGCGAGATCCACTGGGATCTGATCGAACGCGCCTGGCACACGGCATCCGTGATGGCGATTACACCCCTACAGGACCTGTACGGCCTCGGTGCTGAAGCGCGGTTCAACACTCCCGGCACCGAGACCGGCAACTGGGACTGGCGCTGTACGCCGGAGCGACTCGACCAGTTCCCGACCGAGCGACTGCGAACGGTCACGGACGAAGCGGGTCGGTGAGTCCGGCACACCGCTACAGTAGCTTTTGAGGCGCGTTCTCAGGTCGATATGGTCGTCGTCACCGGACGCCGATATATCGCATCCCAGCACTGAGCGCGAAGTAATCTATCGTTTATGAATACGCATGATATGTGGGGTATACCAATGCCCCGGACACCTACTGGCGTGTCGCTGTGCTGTTTATTTTTACTATATTTTACTGTATTATTTATATAGAGGGAGTATAATCCACAGTTAGTCTTATTTACTCAGTATAATATACTTCCAGAGCGTCAGACTTAACACTTCACGGGAACTATAATACAGCAGTCACATGTACGATCTCACTGGCTTCCAGCGCGACCTGCTGTACGTCATCGCCGGCCTCGACGACCCGCACGGCCTCGCCATCAAGGACGAACTCGAAAAGTACTACGAAAAAGAGATTCACCACGGTCGGCTGTATCCCAACCTCGACACGCTGGTGGAAAAAGGCCTCGCCGAAAAAGGACAACTGGACCGGCGGACCAACTATTACTCGCTCACCTCGCGCGGGCGCCGAGAGATCGAGGCCCGCAGGGAGTGGGAGTCCGAGTACGTCGACGACTCGGCCCAGTCCGTCGAGGCTAACTGATCACTGGGTTGCCGACTCCGTCGCACCACCGGACTTCAGATCTCTGCCAGTCGTACACTCTACACAGCCGCTGACGTTCTCTTGATTGTCTCCGAACACTCGGGTGAAGTCTCGGGTAACGAACGCCCCACAGTTGTTGCACGTTGGCATACTCAGAAGATAACGGTGTATCCCGCTTAGTTACTAACTGAGTACGAATGAACAATCGTGAACAGTTCGATACGGGAAACTCCTTAGAACGGTTACGTCTGCGTTTCTCTGCGGTATTTTCGAGTTGTTGGATCCTCAAATCGGGTCGTTTAAACGCGGAGAACTGCTCGGTAGAGGGATTTACTGCGATTTTCAGCGTCAGTCGTGTGGAGTAATCCGAACTTATCAGGGACTGCGTGGGGACGATGTACGATCACAGAGAGTTTGTGGATCGTAGCGAAGCAAATGCTTGCTACACCTGCGTCTGGTGATTCAATTGGTTGACGGTTCTGCTCCTCAATTTCGTTCATCGAAGTAGCAAGCTACGCCGAGTCGTCCCTCACCCAGTCCGCATCTACCCCAAAAAAGCGTCGGCCGGGACCGAACGATCACGCAGTGATCGCGAGGGTCGGCCGGGAGTGAGCAAACGCGTAGCGTTTGCGAGCATCGGGCGACGCATTCGAGCGACGAGCGCAGCGAGAAGCGAGAATGCGTCGGCCGGGATTTGAACCCGGGCCATGAGCTTGGAAGGCTCAGGTCCTACCACTAGACCACCGACGCGTACACGGTGAAACGCATCGGTGCGGTCGAGACGACCGCTCGATGCGAAGTACCGGTGGGCCGTAGGCCCACACCAGCGTGCACTCCGTCGTAGTCCGTCGGACGTTAAGGGCGTTTCCCTTTCGTCGTAACCACAGCATAGCAGTTGCCACTGGAGACGAAGACGTCGTCGGGGTCGAGGGCGCTTCGGTCGAGGTCAGCGCGGAACTCGTCGGGGTCGTAGATATGATAAAAACGCGAAACCGACTCGCCACCGGGAAGGGTCCAGTCGACAGTCGTGTCGAACCCTTCATCGGCGTCGAACCGGTCGTGTGCCGTGCTCCACGCCGAGACGAGCGCCGATCCGTCGGCTGCGAGAACCCGGGCGAGTTCGTCGAGGCTGGCGACGCGGGTCGCCCGGTCAGGGAGGTGATGGAGCGTCGCGACGTAGACGGCAAGGTCGACCGAGCCAGTCGAAAGCGGAAGCCTCGACGCGTCGCCCTGGATCAGATCCACGTTAAAGGAGCGCTCAGTGCGGCGCTTGCGGGCGGTTTCTAGCAGGCCACGGCTCACGTCGAGGCCGAGGACGCGCTCTGTATGATCTGTGAGGGCTTCGGCGTGACGGCCGTTACCACAGCCGAGATCGAGGCCGATGCCGCCCTGCCGTTCGGCGAGGAACTCCTCGACCTCGGGCCAGGGATACTCGCGGGTCTTCGCGAAGTGGTCCGCAATCTCGTCGTAGGTGTCCCGAACGTCGGCCGTCGATCGGTCCATACTCGCCAATCGCGGCGTGTCGACAAAACGGCGACGTTTTAGAGGAACAGGAAGACGAGGTAGGCAATGGAGAGCAGGATGGCGGCGTGTTTCGCGCCGTCTTTGATGCTCCCGCCGCTCATCTGCCCGGCGATCAACCCGGAAAAGACCGCCTGCATGGCGGTCGTGTGGAAGAAGACGAGAGTGTAGGCAGTCTCGTTGACCGAGCCGAGTTCGCCGAGGACGCCGCCGAGGCCGACCTGCCCGGCGGATCCGGTCGATTCCGGGAGCACGGCGCTGTCCGGGAGGCTCGGGAGGAGCACCAGGTCGAGCGCCGCGATGATGACGAGGAAGACGCCGAAGGCGACGTAGACGACGACGACGTAGGTCAGCATCTCCTGGGCCCGGGCGCGTTTGAGTCGTCGGTCGGCCTTGGCTTGCCCGGCGGCGATCCGGAGCACGCGTGCGAGGTCGCCGCTTGCGTTCATCGCGTGCGTGATCAGGGTCACGGTCCGCGAGATGGTCTTCGTCCGGACGCGGCTCTCGAACCGCCGGAGGGCGGTCGTCACGTTCGCGCCCCACTGGATGTCCGCCCAGACGCGGTCGAGTTCGTCGTCCAGCGCGCCGAGTTCGCTCCCTCGGACCCGCCCGATGCTCTCGATGACGGTCATTCCGGCTTCGTTGACGCTGGCGAGGCGGTCCATGAGGTCGGGGACGACCGCCTCTATTGCCTCGATCCGCCGGCGATGGACCTCGTAGACGAGGGCGAAGGTGCCGACGACGAACAGGGTCGACTGGATGAGGATGTCGTCGAGGACGACCTGTATCGGGACGCCAAGCGATACCGTCCAGTAGAGGCGAAGTATCGTGAGGACGACGACGAGCGGAACAGTCACCCAGAGCACGGTCTCCGGGCGGTCGATTGCCGTCCGGACGGGTTGGCTGAGTCGGTCACGGAACCACTGGAGCCGTTTGTACAGTGCCAGATTCGTGAGGTTTTCGTCTCGCTGTCCGGCCCGTGACGCTGCTCGGCCGCCGTCCGAGCGGACGGTATCGTCGCCGCTCCGTCGCACGCCGGAGAGGCGGTCGAACGACTCGACCAGCCCCTCGACCGGGTCCTGCTGCGAGCGCTCGCTCATGACTGTCGAGAGATACAGCATGAACCCGAGATTCGCCGCCGGCAACAGCAGGTAGACGAACAGGCGAAGGAAGCCGAGCGTGTCAGTGACGGCGATGCCGATGACGACGAGAATCGTGATCAGAAACAGTGGACCGGCGACCAGCACCGTCACGTACACTTCGGCGAGTGTGGCGAGTTCGTTGAGCAATCGTTCCTGCTGGGCCTCGGCTTCTTCTTTGAACGACTCGTGTTCCGTTTCGAGATACTCCGAGAGGCTCTGGCCGCTCTGGAGAACGCTTGCAAGGTTCCCACAGAACTCCTTGAACTGCGGGCTCGGCGTCTGCTTGCCCATCGTCTGGATGGCGGTGACGACGTCTTTCCCGAATAGATCCATGTGACGAACGCCGACGGAAAACTCCTCGGCGGCAGCCCCGTAGACGTGTTCGGTCTCGGAGAGGATCCGCATGACCTCCGGTAGCTCCATCCCGCTTCGCGAGAGCGCGTACATGAACGCAACGGCCTGCGGAAGGTTCGCCTCGATCCGTCCACGCCGGGTCGTCGCAACGCTGGCCGGATACCACCAGCGGAGCCAGTAGACGAGTCCTGCGGCCGTGGCTCCCCCGACCAGACAGCTACCGACCAACAGCGCGAACCACTGGACGGTGGTCAGCGGCGGAAGGCCCGCAAACGCATCAAGAAACTGGAGCGCGGCTGGAACGGCGCTTTCGACGGCTGCCGGCGACATCGTGAGGAAGCCACCGATGGCGACGCCAGCGTAGAGGCCGAGGGCGACTCCGGCAACCCCGCCAAGGACGGCGTACAGCGCTGTCTTGACCGCGTAGATCCGATACGTCGTGGGGAACTGCGCCTGTCGAAGCCGTCGCTCGTGGCGAAGTCGTTTGGCACCGTCGAGTTCTAGCCGGTCGGCGAACAGGACGACCGAGAGCCGCGTGACGATCCGGTTCCCCTGATCGGTGATGCCGGCGAGCATGGCAGGGACTGTTAGCACCGCAAGCAGAACGAGCAGGGGATACACCTCCATAGTCAGTCAGCGGTAGCCGCGGGTGAGTCTAGCTCGTCGCGTTCCATCCTCTCGATCACCGCTTCGGGGTCGGCGTAGTAGTCGTTGACCAGCGCGGTGAACCGTCGGTAGCTGGATATCTCGTTGTCCCAGAGGTACTGCAGAAACGTGCGTCGGTTCCGGAGCTCTGAGAGCAACTCGGCCTGGGACCACGCCCGGTCGTCCCTGATCTCGTTCAGGACGATACTGCTCCCGCTGTCGGTGAAACTGTCGTCGTTCCCGTTCCAGGTGTAGCTCGTCGAATAATCCAGTTCGCCGGTCCGCTGGTCGACGCCCTCTATCTCCGCGATGGTCTTGTTTCGGCGCACGCGTTCGTCGTCGAACCGGGTCAGCGTCTGCACGCAGAGAACGTCCAGAGACTGGACCATCGAGCGAGGGACGTTGATCGGATCGTTCTCGAGTCGGTTGATCACCGTCTGCACCGAGTCGGCGTGCATCGTCGAGTAGGTCGTGTGCCCGGTGTTCATCGCCTGGAAGAGCGTGATCGCCTCGTCGCCACGGACTTCGCCGACGATGATGTACTCGGGTCGGTGGCGCAGCGCGGATCGCAGCAGGTCGTACATCGTGATGTCGTTGCCCTCGTGGATCCGCTCTCTGGTGACGCTGGAAAGCCAGTTGTCGTGATACAGCGTCAACTCTCGGGTATCCTCGATGGAGAGCACCTTCGAGCGCGGCGGGATGAACATCGAGATGGCGTTCATCGAGGTTGTCTTCCCGGAGGCGGTTCCACCGGCGAAGATCAGTGACTTGTTGTGCTCGATTGCCAGCCAGAGAAACGCCATCTGGTCGACGTTGAACGTGCCGTACTCCAGCAGATCGATCGGCGTGAACGGCTCCTCGGAGTACTTTCGGATCGTGAACGCGGAGCCGCGTGGCGTCACCTCCTCGCCGAGCGCCAGTTCCGCACGGCTCCCGTCGGGAAGCGTGCTCTCGACCATCGGCTCGCCGACGCTGATGTGCCGGCCTGACTGCTGTGCCAGGCGGATGACGAAGTTGTCCAGCGCCCCTTTCTTGAAGGAGACGTTCGTCTCGACGTCGGTGTACTGGTCGTGGTAGACGAAGATCGGTAGCTCGTAGCCGTCACAGGAGATGTCCTCGATATGCGGGTCGTTGATGATCGGATCGATCTTCCCGTAGCCACGAAACGACCGGTAGAGGTAGTAAAACAGCTTGTAGAAGCCGACGGTGTCTATCTCGACGCCGTACCGCTCCAGATGTTCGTGAAGCTCTTCGACGAGTACCGCTTCGACGTTCTCGGTGTCTATGTCGCGGCGGTACACTAACGGATCGCGGATATCGTCGAACAGCGTTTCGAGCAGTTCGTACTCGTCGGCGTCGAGTTCTGGCTCGACGGCGTGATACAGCCGCTGGTTACCCTCGCGGTCGTGGTTGATCGAGACGAACGAAAACGGTGCGTTCACCCAGTACCGGTCGATCTCTTCGTACCCGTCGAGCCCATCGAACGAGACCAGTGGACCGTGGTCCTTGGGGCGGTACCGGTCGACATCGATGGTCGACCCCTTGAGGAGGTCGATAACACGCCGGAGCCGTTGCCCGAGGCTGTCCTGCGACTCGGTATCGCGCTCGGTTGACTCCTCTGTCGGTACGTCTTCCATTCCGAGCGGGATCTCGCCGGGTTCGTTGTCCTCAGTCATGTATCAGCCTCTCTGTTATCGTACCGGACTATCGTCCGCAACGGTCACCGGCGGTGCATCGACGCTCCGAATCCGGCGTGGCGGAGCTGTTCTCTCTGTCGAGGTACATGTAGTCGACTGACTTAAATCGGGCGGGCGACCTCAGGTGAGATCGACGGTCAACAGCACCCAGGAGAGCACGCCAAGGACGAGCAGTCCGATGGGAACCGGGATGCCACCGCCGAACTCGCCGCGAGTCACGATGGCGAGCGTCGACGCGGATAGCAGCAGCGTCGCAGCCCCGAGTAGTCCGCCCATCACCCGGACAGGGCTTGTCGGAAGGGCGTCTTCGATCCGCGCCTCGTCGAGATACATAGCGATGCTGAGGGCGACGGCGACGAGGACGAAAGCGGCCCCGGCGATCCAGAGATCGTAGACAAGAAGCGGCATCCCCTCGACTGCGCCGCGCGCCGCGAACGGGTGGTCGATCGCAGGATTCTCCTGACCAGGAAGCTCGATCCCCAGCAGATATCGCAACTGGACGAACGGGAACCGGGCGGAGAGTATCGTGACTTCGCCTTCGGCTATCGTCGAGTACGTGAGGTTCCACGGCAGTAGAGCCGCGAGCCACGCAGAAACGACCGACAGTTCACCGGCATATTCGGAACGAACCCAGGCCATGCAGGAGGACGACCCGGCACCAATATAAAAGCAACCGTCATAGTGCCGTCCGAACTCGCGGTCGCAATCCACAGGGCCGACAAATGTGGTATTACCTGCAGGCGTTACGTTCATTGCCCGTGAGGTCGTATCGGGTTATAGGGAATGAGGCGCGACTACTTTACACTGGAGGCCGAGAACGTTGACTGGATCGACGAGGAAAGCGAGCCCGCGCAACCACAGGTAACGATCGAATTCGACGGGCCCGCGACAACACTTCGAGAGCGCCTCACAGACATGGAGGGGGAATTGCTGACGGCGGAAGACACCGACGTGGCGTTTCGGCTTCAATCGCCGCCCGACGCCGACGACGCAACGGGCGTCATCAGCGTGACGAACCGGACGACGGGCGACTTCGTCCTCGAACTCAACGAGGACGCCGACAGCGTGCTGAAGTTCATCCGTGCCGCACGGCGCTACGGCGAGCACGACCCGGACACTGAGGGCCGCTACAGCGTCCGGATCCGGATCGATGGAGACGAGTTACTTACCTACGACAAGCAGACGTTCCTCGTCTACGACGACGAAGGGAACCTCCTGCGAAAACACAGTCTCATTCCGAGCGGCGTCGAGTTATAATCACGCCGAAGTCACCGTCCGCGTCGTCCTTTTGTCTGCCGATAATCGCTTGCCATTAGCGCCGAGAACGCCTCGACGAACGTCTGGGTCTGCTCGTCGGTCTGCTCGTCCGGCACGATCATGGGCATCAACTCGAACCCGCGGCCACGGATCCGCGTCGCGTGATCATCGACGATATCGAGTTCCTCGACCGGGGTCGTCGTGTACTCAGTACCGATCTCTTCGAGCGCGCGTTCGCCGACCGGGACGAGGATTTCGGGGTTGATCATCCGGATCTCGGCGTTGAGATACGGTTCGCAGTTTCCGAGTTCCTCGTCGGTCGGGGGGCGCTCGGGATGGCGACAGCGCGCCGTGTAGGTCAGAAAGGCGTTCGCGAGTTCCGGTTCTTCGCTGTTGACTGCCGAGCCACAGAGGCCAAGCCGTCGCAGAATCGAGAGCAAGGCCCGCCCTGTTTCATCGCCGGTGAACGGAACGCCGGTCCCGTCCGCGCCGGCCCCTGGCGTCTCGCCGATAAACATGAAGTCCGCACCGACGTCCCCGTAGCCATGGACGACCTGCTCGCGGGTCTCACAGAGCGCCGGGCAGTTCGTGCAGTCCTCGTCCATTCCGAACGGGTTCGACAGTTCGTCCTGATTTGCGTCCACGCATCGGAGAAAGGGAGGGGTCGACAAAAACGTCTCGCTGACCAGTCACTCGCCCTGCCACTCTAGCCCTGTGGGATCGGTCGGGGGCGCAAGCGGACTCTCCGGGTGGCCCGCCGACGGTTCGGGATCGTTGTACGCCCGCGGCGCGACGTCGTTCGGTGCGTCGGGATAGAACAGCGACGCCAGCGCGTGGAGATGCTGGCGACCGACGCCCAGTTCGAACTGGCCGCCGCCGTACAGCGTGATCTCCCGATCCAGACAGTACTCGATGCTCGACAGAAGCGACTCGACGGTACCAAACCGGGAGGGCTTGACGTTCAGCCACTCCGGGTCCCGGTCGAGCGATCGGATGCTCTCGACGCCGGTGATCGGGTAATCCCAGCTAACCCGGTCCCACGCCTCGCTGAGGATGGGCCGCGTCTCGTCGGTCTGTGCGGGGTCCTCGATCACCGCGTCGGGGAACGCACTCGTCACCAACTCGTAGAGTTCGGGGTCGGCCGGCTGATCGACCTCGGTCCCCTCGTACTGGCCCTTGAGATCGAGGATCCTGACGACATCTCGCTCGGCCAGCGCGTCGACGAGTTCGGGCGTCCAGTCGCTGGTCGGATCGAGTTTGAACTGAATGTCCGGACACAGTTCCAGCCAGCGCTCTACTCGGTCGAGCGACGGCGGGTCGCCCAGTCGCGTACTGACGACGAACCGAACGGGGTCGTACGCCCGGCCGAGCACGTCGCCGAGTGACTCGTCGCGCTGTTTCAGCGCGAGGTCGAGCGCAGCGCTCTCGTAGGCCCATCGACGATACTGCCGTGAGGCCTCTCGCTCGGGTGGTTCGGGAAACAGTTCCCGCTCGTCGAGCAGGGCGGAGAACTCGGCGTAAGTGTACTCGCCCGCCAGGTCCGGCGGTCCGGCGTCGAGCAGCACGTCGTGATCCGGCGTGTCGTAGGTCACGTCCTCGCCGCGCCCCTTGACGCCGTTCCCTTGCAGTTCGACGGTCGTGCTTACCCGAGTGAAGTCGCTCGACGTCTCGCGCTCGCGTCGCTGGAGCGTACAGTCTTCGATCGTGACGGAAAGATCTTCGAGCGGATCGTACAGGTCCATACTGACTTTTGGCACCGGCGAAGCAATAGAGTGGGTGGCTGTGGGATCGGCCGGACGGCCTTACGACTCCCGGCCGCCCTGTGCCTTGATCTGCATGATCGCTTCGACGTTCTTGTAGATCTCGACCGGATCCGTCTGCTCGCTCTCGTCGTAGAGGTCGCTCACACGGTAGAGAATCGCCGCGAGTTGGCGGCTCTCCGAGGACTCCCCGCGGACGTCGTCGGCGATTTCCCGGAGTGCGTCGACACGCTCGGGGTCGGCCTCGAACCGATTGGCTGGTATCTCAGACATGGGTCGCTACGACTGGCGACGACGGCGGACGATGCCTGCGTTGTTCGCCGCCTCACGAGCGATGTGTCTGAACGCCGCTCCGGTTTCGTTGTCCTCTTCGAGAACGATGGGTTCGCCCGAGTCGCCACCGGTCCGAACCGCGGGATCGATGGGGATCGAGCCCAGCAGTGGCATGTCGTGTACGTCGGCAAAGCGCTCGCCGCCGCCGGAGCCGAAGATGTCGTGTGTACCGCCGCAGTCCGGGCATTTGAACCCGGCCATGTTTTCGGCGATTCCCAGGACGGGCGTGTCGTGCTTGCCGAACATCTCTAGGCCCTTGCGTGCGTCGTCGAGAGCGACGTCCTGTGGCGTCGTGACTATCACCGCGCCGGTGACGGGGACGGTCTGGAGCAGGGTCAGCTGGGTGTCGCCGGTGCCCGGCGGGAGATCGATCACCATGTAATCGAGGTGGCCCCACTCGACGTCCTCCCAGAGCTGTGTGAGAACTTTGTGGACCATCGGGCCGCGCCAGATGACGGGGTCGTCCTCGCCGACGAGGAAGGCCATACTCATCAGTTTCATCCCGTACTGCTCGGGCGGGACGAGCGTCTCGTCTTCGGTCGCCTGCGGTGGCTCGTCGGCGTCGACCATCCGCGGGACGTTCGGCCCGTAGATATCTGCGTCGAACAGGCCGACGCTTGCGCCCATGTCCGCTAGCCCGGCCGCCAGATTCACTGCGACGGTGCTCTTCCCGACGCCACCCTTGCCGCTCGCGACGGCAATCACGTTCTCGACGTTGGGAAACACCTGTTCTTCGGCCTCGATATCGTCGTCGATCCGCGCGGAGAGTTCCACATCCAGTCCCGCCTCGCCGAGCACCTGCCGCACCTTGTCGGCGATTGCCGTCTCCGTCGGTGAGTAGGGTGCGCCCAGTGCAAGCGAGACGTGGACGGTGTCGTCGTCGTCGAACTCGATCCCGTTGACGAGATTCAGGGTGACGATGTCGTCGTCCAGATCCGGGTCGTGGACCTCGCGAAGGAGGTCACGTACTGCATCCTGGTCCATACCCGTATCTAGGCCGGTGTCGAGCGAAAAGCATTGTGAACCGAGTGCGAGCCGTTATCACGCGCGCTCGCGGGACGGGAACGCACCATTTATTACGCCAAGCGGACAATGGCGGGATACGACTATGCCAAACTCCAATGGACCCCGTTCCGGAACTCGGAACAAGATGTCGAACGATCCGCGTGATAGCGGCACATCGCCGCCACAGCGCTCGATTCAGGACTACGATGAGGACCAGAAAGTCCACCTCAATATCGACCCCAGCGTTCCCGACGGCCAGTTCCACCCGCGATTCAACGGCCACACCGGGACCGTTCTCGGTAAACAGGGTCGCTCGTTCCAGGTCGAGATCAGCGACAAGGGCAAATCGAAGACCCTCATCGTGGACCCAGCCCACCTGTCGGCTCAGGAGTAAGCGATGACGATCTTCAAAGAGAAGATCAGCGAGGAGTACCTCACCGTCTCCGAGACGAAGGAACTGCTCGCCGATGTCGAGGAGGACAGAGCCGAGGACCCGGAACGGGAGATGCGCTACGAGCTAGCGCGTGCCATCGAGCACGTCAACCGCTTTAGCGTACTGGAGCCCGAGGAGTCACGCGAACTCGTCGAAGAGCTTCAGGAGCTCGACAAGGTCGACGAGTCGACAGCCTACAAGATCACGAATCTACTGCCTCAGGACCGCGACGAACTTCGTACCGTCTACGCGCAGGAGCGGTACACCCTATCGGGCGACGAACTCGATGCCATTCTCGATGTCGTCGCAAAATACGCCTGAGGGGCCGACTCTTTAAGTAACAGGTCGACTTACACGTATGTACGATGAGCGACGCCACAGGCGAAGAGTCGACGCTGCGTCACGCGGTCGTACTCGATCACCTGCCTCACGGCCTACCGGGAGACGAGAGACCCCAGTACGATACGCCGTCGGCAGCGTACGCTGTCGGCGAGAAGGATTTCTACCTCTACGAACTCCTCTTCGATGACGACTCGGACGTGAGCATCGGTGATCGGATCGTCGTCTCGCCAGCCGAAGAACGGGAATCGATCGACCAACTACGCACCGTCGAGTACGACGACCTCTCTAGCGGTGCGCAGTCCGAACTCGACTACGTCGTCGAGGACATCGTCGACGAGAACGAACAGCGGTTCGTCGACTTCTACAACGAGGCACAGCCGATTACGCTCCGCCTCCATCAGCTAAACCTGCTACCGGGTATCGGGAAGAAACTGCGCAACACCCTTCTCGACGAGCGAAAGCGCAAGCCCTTCGAGAGCTTCGAGGAAGTCGAAGACCGCGTGAGCGGGCTACACGATCCGGAAGGCGTCATCGTCGATCGGATCCTCGAAGAGTTGCGCGAGGACGAGCTAAAATACCGGACGTTCGTCGGCGACGAATAACGCTGGACGCCGGTTTGGAGGGCGGAAGCGACTGATTGGCTCCTGGGGATCCCGGATCTTCTTTTGTCAGGAGCAGATACAACCCTGCCATGCCCTCCCATTCGCGCCGTCAACTGCTAACGCTGCTCGGAGCCGCCACCGTCGGTCTTGCTGGCTGTCAGTCCTCGGGCCGCCCGTCTGGCGAGTTCGATGCCGTCGACGGAGACTGGCCGACAGAGGGTGCCAATCCACGGCGGACGCGCAGGGTCGCGTCCGGTCCGACCGAACCGGAGACCGTCTGGACGACCCAACTCGATGACGCCCGTGGCGCAGGATCACCGTCGATAGCCGACAGTCGAGTGTACGCGCTGGCCGATGCGGTCTCCGACCGAGCGCGCCATCGGTACCGATTGCACGCACTGGACGCGAGAACCGGCGAAGAGCGCTGGCGGGTCCCCCTTCGGTCCGATCCGAACGGATCCCCGGCCGTCGGAGCGAACCGCATCGTCGTCAGCGCACAGCGTGGGATCGAACAGGGACGCCTCGTCGCCGTCGAGGCGGAGTACGGCGACGAACAGTGGCTGTTCGATGTCGACGCGCGGGTTACCGCGTCGCCGACGGTCGACGGCCGATGGGTCTACCTCCCCGACTGGGACGGGACCGTCCACGCGCTTTCGGTTACCGACGGGGCAGTCCGCTGGTCCCGACAGATCGGGGCTGACGACACGAATCACACCTTCGCCATACCCGCCGCAGTCGACGGCGATACCGTGTTTCTCGGCTCTCTGTCCGGGTGGACGGGGCTTGTGGCAGTAGATGCGGCGACGGGAGCGATGCGCTGGTCCCGGTCGACACCCCGTGTTGTTTCGGGCCCGGCCGTCGACGACGGTCTGGTCGTCGTTCAGGCAGGCGACCTCCTCGTCGGGTTCGATACCGATGGTACAGAACGCTGGACGTTCGCCGTTCCCGGTGGCGACAGGGCGTCAAAACTCGCGCTTGACGAGCAACACGTCTACGTCGCGACTCAAGACGCGCTCGTCGCGGTCGGTCGTGACGGCGGACACTCGTGGACGTACGAGTTCACCAGCGAGCGAGGCGGCCCGCCGACAGTCGTAGACGGCGAAGTCCTCGTCTACGATGACGGACTCACTGCGGTCGGACGGGACGACGGGCAGAGACGGTGGACCGTCGATTCGGAGGGCGGCGGAGATGTCGTCGCCACGCCGGCGGCCGTCTTCACGACCGGATCGGGCGGGCAAATATTCGCAATGGGGGCAGACTGAGACGGCACGTCGTCGCCCGGCAGCCCGAGCCAATGCGTTTACACGCACGGGCGGCCTATCGGTCGAACCAATGAGAGATCCTGATGGGTTGCTCGCACGGGCCGGCGTCCGGGGCAACCCCGACCGTGATCAGCACTTCCTGATCGACGATCGCGTGCTCGACCGACTCCCCGAACATCTGTCCGCAGAGACCGATCGCAGTCATCTCCTGGAGATCGGTGCCGGGACGGGCGCGCTGACCGACCGACTGCTAGAGGCGGGCGATCACGTGACAGCGATCGAACGCGACCGCAATCTCGCCGACTTCCTCCGCCGCGAGTTCGCTCAGGAGATCGAGGCAGGTCGACTGACCGTGATCGAAGGGGACGCACTGGAGGTCGACCTGCCCGAGTACACGGCGTCGGTCTCGAACCTCCCCTACGGCGCATCTAGCGAACTCGCCTTCCGCCTGCTGCCCGAGGGCAAGCCGACCGTATTAATGTTTCAAAAGGAGTTCGCCGAACGGATGGCGGCCTCTGCGGGTACCGACGAGTACGGCCGCCTTTCGGTGAGCGCGCAGCACTACGCCGATGTCGAAGTCGTCGAGCCGGTGCCCAGTCAGGCGTTCTCGCCGCCGCCGGACGTGCAGAGCGCAATCGTCCGGACGACGCCCCGGGCCCCCGATTACGAGGTCGAGGACGAGGACTTCTTCCTCGGGTTCGTGAAAGCGGTGTTCACCCAGCGTCGCAAGACGCTTCGGAACGCGATCCGCAACACCGTCCACATCTCCGGTATCGACGACGCGGCGGCGGTGATCGACCGAGTCGACGACGACCTGCTCCGGCGCAGACCGGGAAAGCTCCCGCCGAGTACGTTTGCAGAACTGGCGACGGTAGCTCTCGATCACGGCGTCGACACACCGACGGGTGAGTGACCGTGCTCGGTGAGGCTGTCGACATCTCGTCGCCGACGCTGGTGATGGGGGTGACGGGGCTCGCCGAGCAGGTCGGGTCGACTGGAGGGAAGGTCGCCGTCACCGTGTTGGCAATCCTCGGTGCCGTCCTGGCGACCTGGTTCGCCCGGCAGGCGCAGACGCGCCTGAAAGGGTTCGGTTCGCCACCCCTGGCCGACGTGGTCGCCTCGATGGTCGTTATCGGCGTGTTCGCGAGCGCCATCGCGGTAATTGTCGAACTGTGGGGGCTGAGCAATGAGGTCCTCACCGAGGTACAATCGTTCAGTCTGGGATCGCTGATCCCACAGCTAATCGTCACCACGCTCATCGTCGTCGGCGCGCAGGTGTTCATCGGCATCATCCGACGGCTCCTAGACGACTTGATGGGGTCGAGCAACGCGGTAACGCGTCACCAGCGACAGGTGACGTATCGCCTGTCACAGCTGTTAGTCTGGACGTTCGCGCTGTTTATCGTCCTTGGAATCTGGCGGGTCAATCTCGGTGGGCTGCTCGTCGGTGCGGGGTTCCTCGGCATCGTCGTCGGTATGGCCGCACGCCAGACACTCGGCTCTCTGCTCGCGGGCTTCGTCCTGATGTTCTCGCGACCGTTCGAGATCGGTGACTGGGTAGAGGTCGGACAGGACGAGCAGGAGGGCATCGTGACCGACATCACGATGATGAACACGCGTATCGAGACGGTCGACGGCGAGTACGTGATGGTCCCCAACGACGTCATCTCGAGTCAGTCGATCGTTAATCGGAGCCGAAAGGGACGCCTCCGCATCGAAATCGACGTGGGCGTCGACTACGAGACCGACCTCGAACGGGCCGAGGAGCTAGTGCTGGAGGCTGTCGACGACGTATCTGTCATTCTGGACGCCCCGACGCCACAGGTCGTCTACAAGGGCTTTGGGGACTCGGCCATCCTGTTCGGCGTCCGGTTCTGGATCGAGAGGCCGAGCGCACGGCGGTACCACCGGGCCCGGACGGACGTGATCGGCGCGATCAAGCGGACCTTCGAGACGGAAGGGATCTCTATCCCGTTCCCACAGCGTGCCGTGAGTCGGCGTGAAGCAATGAGCGACGACGACGCGGATCTGCGCCCGGAACCGTCGGCGGGTGGTGACGAGTGACCGACCTCGCCGAGCAGCGCGGCATGGAAACCGAAATCTACCAGCCTGCAGAGGACTCCCACCTGCTAGCGACCGTCGCCGCAGAGGAGATCAGCACCGACGAGCGCGTCCTCGAAGTCGGCACGGGATCGGGCTACGTCGCCGAGCATATCGCGGAGGAGACGGGTGCGTCCGTCGTCGCGACGGATCTGAATCCACACGCCTGTCGCGCGGCCCGCGACCGCGGCGTCGAGGCGCTTCGCGCGGATCTCGTCTCGCCAATCTCTGACGATGCCGTTGACGTCGTGCTGTTCAACCCCCCATACCTGCCGACCGAGGAGGCCAAGGAGTGGAACGACTGGATGGAGGTCGCGCTCTCCGGCGGCGAGACCGGACGCGAAGTGATCGATCCGTTTCTGGATGTCGTTGGGCGCGTACTGGCCCCCGGTGGCTACGTTCTCCTGCTGGTTAGTAGCCTCACCGGCGTCGAAGAAGTCGTCGAGACGGCCGCCGAATCGGGGTTCAGTGCGGTCGCACTGCACGACGAGTCCTATCCGTTCGAGTCGCTGACGGTGTTGAAGTTGGTCCAGTAGCCCGCCTGGCCGCCAGTAGACTTTTCTACCGAAATTTCCTCAGTGATTCCCGGCAGGAGCGCTCCGAAATCCCGCCGCCGTCCCGGATCACGTCCCTTATTACCACCTGGTGAAAACACCAGGTAATGAAGCGACGAACGTACCTCGCAGCGATGGGCGGTACTGTCGGCACAGGGCTTGCAGGCTGTCTCTCACGCAACGACAGCACCGACGCCCCTGAGGATACGGACGACGAGACGACACTCACTGTTGCGACCTACGAGAGCTTTCTCGACGGCCCGAGCACGTCGCCCGGAGAGTGGGTAAAAACCGAGTTCGAGGCCGAACATCCCAACGTGACCATCGACTGGAAAACTCCGGAGAACGGCCTGAATCACTACATCCAGCGGTTCGAGGAAGGAATCGAGTTCGACGCCGACATCTATCTCGGCGTCAACGTGGACGACCTGATCCGGGCGGACGACCGACTGGACGACTCGCTCTTTCAGGACCTCGACCGGGACGCCGTCGGGAACGCCGAGCGGCTACGATCCGACCTCGATTTCGACCCGCAGGGACGGGTGCTCCCGTACGACACCGGATATATCAGCCTCGTCTACGACGAAAACGAGGTTTCGGGCCCGGAAACGTTCGATCAGCTCACTCAGGACGAGTTCTCGGGGACGCTTCTCGCCCAGAACGCACAGCAGAGCGACCCCGGTCAGGCGTTCTTGCTCTGGACTATCGCCGAGTTCGGCGAGGAGGGCTATCTCGATTACTGGCAGAAGCTCCAGGACAACGACGTCCGGATCCTCGGTTCCTGGTGGGACACGTACAGCGCCTATCTGGAAGCGGAGCGCCCGATGGTCGTCTCGTACTCGACCGATCAGGTGTTCGCGAACCGGGATGGCTACGACATGTCCCGTCATCAGATCGGTTTCCTCGAAGACCAGGGCTACGCTAACCCCGAAGCGATGGGCGTCTTCCGCGGGTCGGACGACCAGCATACGGACGTGGCCCACGAGTTCTTCGACTTCCTGCTGACGCCGGAGGCACAGGGCCAGATCGCCACGCTGAACGTCCAGTTCCCGGCAATAGAGGAGGCCGAACTCGACGACGAATACGACCAGTTCGCGGTCGAACCGCCGGAAACGGTCTTCTTCGATTACGAGGAGCTACAGGGTAATCTGGGCGGCTGGGTCGAGGACTGGGCCCGACAGATCGCCGGCTAAGATGGCCTCGGAGGGTGCGTCTCGGCGGGCAACCGGTCTGACACGGCGCGGCTACCAGTGGGTCCGCGAACGCTCGCTCCCCATCGCGGCTCTGGTTGCCGGTATGGTCCTGCTCGTGGTGTTTTACTTCCCGGTCGCAGTCGTCTTCCTCGAAGGGGTCGTCGTCGACGGGCTACCGTCGCTCGCGCCGCTCCGGGAGGTGCTAACGGATCCGTTCTACGTCGGCGTCCTCGCCGACGTGTTCGCGCGACCGACCGCGACCGGCGAGCATCTCGACTCGCTGCTCCGGTGGGCGGCTACTGGCTTCGCTCGCCCCTCGCTCGGACTGATCGGGTTTACTGCGTATCAGGCGGTGCTGTCGACGGTCGCGAGCGTCGCCATCGGTCTCCCCGGCGCGTACATCCTGGCCCGGTACGAGTTTCGGGGCCGCCGCCTGCTACGATCACTGACGATCCTTCCGTTCGTCCTTCCGGGGATCATGGTCGCAATCGGCTTTTTCGCCATGTTCAGTACGAACGGCCCGCTCAACGCCCTGCTCGGCGTCTTCGGTGTCGCCCCAGTGGAGATGCTGTTCACGCTGGAGATCATCGTACTCGCTCACGCGTTTTACAATGCGCCGCTGGTTGCCCGTCTCGCGACTGCCGCCTGGGAGGGTGTCGACGCACGAACGGTAGAGACCGCCAGGAGTCTGGGTGCCAGTCGACGACGCGCGTTTTTCGACGTACTCGCGCCCCAGTTAGCGCCCGCCGTTCTCGCCGGGACGGTGTTGACGTTCGTCTTCACTTTTCGGACCTTTCCGATCGTGCTGGCACTGGGGGGACTCGAAATGGCGACCATCGAGGTGTGGATTTTCAGTCGGATCCAGCAACTGGACCTGACGACGGCAGCGGCGCTCGCAATCGTCGAAACCGTGATTTCGATCGGCGTGCTGGCGCTGTATCTCCGATTCGAGTCTCGCCAGTACGGCGCGGGACAGGCACCGACGCAGATCGACCGGGAACCTCTCTTGCCCTCCTTTCGGGCACTCTTTCGCCCAAGCAGAGTGGCGATCAGCGTCTACGGCGTCTTCGTCGCGGTGCTGTTCATCGGCCCGATGGTCAGCATGATCGCCGAGAGCCTCACAGGGCCGAACGGGCTAACGCTCTCTCACTACGCGTTCCTGTTCGACCGCCAGTCCGGCGGGACCGCGTTCCAGATCAAACCCTGGCCGGCCGTTCGAAACTCGTTGCTGTTCGCGGGGGCGACGCTGGCAATCGCCCTGCCGACCGGCATCGTCGTGGCGGTGCGCCGGGTCCGGGGGGACCGTGGCGGCGTCCTGCTCGACGTGCTGGCGACGGCGCCGCTGGCGGTCAGCGGCATCGTGCTCGGGATCGGACTGCTCCGTGGACTCGTGTTTGGGCTTCCGCTCCCCGGTGGCTGGCGACTGCAGGTCACTGGTGGCGTCGCTATCGTCGCCGCTCACGCCGCCGCCACCTATCCGTTCGTGGTGCGCAACGTCGCGCCGGCTATCGGTCGGGTCGACCTGTCGCTGGTCGAGTCTGCACGGGCGCTGGGCGCGTCACGAGTCCGGGCGATGGTCGACGTCGAACTCCCGCTTGCTGTCGCCGGTATCGTCGCCGGCGCGGCGTTTGCGGTTGCGATCAGTATCGGAGAGTTCAACTCGACCGTGATCCTCGCCGAAGGTGGGGACTACTACACGATGCCCGTCGCAGTCGAACGGTATCTCGGCGACCGGACGCTCGGCCCCGCGACCGCAATGGGGACGGTACTCCTGGCCGTGACGAGCGCCAGTTTCGTTGTGATCGACCGCGTCGGCGGCGGGCGAGGTGACCGCCTGTGAGCGAACTCGAACTGGTAGATATCACCAGGAGCTACGGCGACACGACCGCGCTCGACGATGTCTCGTTCAGGGTCGAGGACGGCGAGTTCTTCACGCTCGTCGGCCCATCCGGTTGTGGCAAGACGACCACCCTGCGGACGGTTGCTGGCTTCGAGTCACCTGACGCTGGCACGGTTCGGATCGACGGGGAGTCCGTCACTGGAGCGCCACCCGAAGAGCGAGATATCGGCGTCGTCTTCCAGAACTACGCGCTCTTCCCGCACATGACCGTCGCGGAGAACGTCGCCTACGGCCTGCGGTTTCGTGACCCGCCGGGCGACGTCTCGCGCGAGGAGCGCGTCACCGAACTGCTCTCGCTGGTCGACCTCGACGGGTTCGAGGAACGGGATCCGGACGAACTCTCGGGCGGTCAGCAACAACGGATCGCCCTGGCCCGCGCGCTGGCACCAGGGCCCGAACTCCTGTTGCTCGACGAACCGATGAGCGCACTCGATGCTCGCCTTCGCAAGACTCTCCGCCGACAGCTACAGACGATCCAGTCCGAACTCGGCGTGACGACGCTGTACGTCACCCACGATCAGGACGAGGCCCTGGCGATCAGCGATCGGCTGGCAGTGATCAACGGCGGCCGGATCGAACAGATCGGGTCGCCACGGGACGTCTACCGCCGGCCGGATACCCGGTTCGTCGCGACGTTTCTCGGCGAGAACAACGTCTTCGAGGGGCCGGTCACCGATGCGCGGGCTTCCGATGGCGAGTACTCCCTGCTGTCGGTATCGGACACGACGCTCCGGATTCCACGCGTCGACGCCGACCGGGCACTGGTGTGTGTCCGGCCGGAGGCGCTCACTGTGGGCGGTGGGGTGAACGAACTTCGCGCGGATGTCGGCGAAAGCGAGTTCCTCGGTGGTGCGGTGCGGATCCACCTGCGGTGGAACGGCCGGGATCTGGTTGCGCTCGACGACCGGACGCCGGAGCATGGATCGGCCGTCGTTAGCTTCGACCCGAGCGATGTCCAGGTCATCTCGACGGATGCTGGCAGGCTAGCGGAGGATCCACCGTCTCGATAGATCCCTACTTGATCCGGCGTCGACGGAGAGCGACGACTGCCAGCTTCGGTTGTTATCAGTTATCAGGCACCACGCCGGTAAATTACTACAAGGCATTAATCGAAAGAGGAAATATTAAAGCCCGTCATTACGTTCTATCGAACGATGACAGAACTCGTAGCCACGTCCCCCGGTCTGTATCCGCTTCCAGACTGGGCAAAGGACGAGCTCGGAGACCTGAAAGGCCACCAGAAACACGACCTCATCAGCGGTGACGAGGGCGAAGAGATCGTCGACGTGTACGAACGCGCACGCGAAGAAGTCGTCGACGTACAGGAGTCGGCCGGTCTCGACCGCGTCGTCGAGGGGCAACTCCGCTGGGACGACATGCTCGCGCACCCGCTTGCGGTTCACGACAACGTCGACACGCAGGGAATCGTCCGATACTACGACAATAACAACTTCTATCGCGACCCGGTCGTCCAGGGCGACCTCGACTTCGACGGCGACATCGCCGCCGAACTAGACACGACCGCAGAGCTAACCGACGCGCCACTGCAGGCTGTCCTGCCGGGTCCGTACTCGCTTGCCGACCTCGCTACTGACGAGCACTACGGCGACGACGCCGCCTTCCTCGACGCAATCGCCGAGTTCCTCGCCGACGAGGCCGACGCCTTCCCGGACGTCGAGACGCTGTTCCTGCTCGAACCGTCGCTGACCGAGAACGCGCCCGACGAGGGCGAAGACGAGCGAGCCAGCGAGGCTATCGACACTGTCGCGAGCGCTCTCGACGCCGAGGTCGTCGTCAACACCTACTGGGACGCACTCGACGAGAAGGTGCACGCACACCTGCTCGACGCCGACATCGACGCCGTCGGCTACGACTTCGTCTCCAACACCGAGGACAACCTCTACAATATCAACGAGTACGGCACGAAAGACGACATCGCGCTCGGCCTCGTCGACGGGCAGAACACGCTCGTCGAGGACCCCGAGACGATCCGCGAACGCGTAGAGTGGGTCGAGAACCAGACGCCCAGTGCCGATTTCGACCGGGCGTATCTGACGACCAACACCGAGCTGTTCTATCTACCAGTCAACAAGTTCGAGGCGAAACTCGAAGCGCTTGCGGCCGCCGCGGCCACGGAGGTGGAAGCATGACTAACGAGAACAAAGATCAGTTCAAACCCGAGAACCATCCGAACGACCACTTCATCATGACGACCGTCGTCGGTAGCTACCCGAAGCCCAAGTGGCTCAACCGGATGAGCGACCTCTACGAGGAGGGCGAAGTCGACGAGGAAGACCTGCAGGAGGCCGAGGACGACGCCGCCCGCCTGATTACGGACGAGCACGAACGCGCCGGCCTCGACGTCGTCGTCGACGGCGAGATGCGCCGCAACGAGATGGTAGAGTTCTTCGCCGACCGGATCGAGGGCTACGAGTTCAACGGTCCCGTCAAGGTCTGGGGGCACAACACCTTCGACAAGCCAAGCGTCGCCAGCGAAGTCGAGTACGACGAGTCCTGGCTGGTCGACGAGTACGAGTTCACCGCGAGCGTCACCGACAAGCCGGTGAAGGTGCCGATCACCGGTCCCTACACCCTCGCCTCGTGGTCGTTCAACGAGGCCTACGAGGACGAGGAGGCCCTCGCCTTCGATCTGGCCGAACTCGTCAACGAGGAGATCGAAAAGCTCGTCGACGCCGGTGCGCGCTACATCCAGATCGACGAGCCAGCGCTCGCAACGACGCCCGACGACCACCAGATCGTCGGCGAGTGTCTCGAACGCATCGTCGAGGACATCCCCCAGGACGTCCGGATCGGCCTACACGTCTGTTACGGCGACTACTTCCGGATCTACCCCGACATCCTCGAGTTCCCCGTCGACGAGTTCGACCTCGAACTCGCGAACGGCGACTACGAGCAACTCGATGTGTTCAAAGACCCCGGATTCACGAAGGATCTCGCGCTCGGCGTCTCCGACGTTCACGTCGCGGAAGTCGAGTCCGTCGAGGAGATCAAAGAGAACATCAAAAAGGGTCTGGAGGTCGTCCCGCCGGAGCGACTCGTCGTCAGCCCCGACTGCGGCGTCAAACTCCTCCCGCGAGACGTCGCCTACGGCAAAATGGAGAATATGGTGAAAGCGGCCCGCGAAGTCGAGGAAGAACTCGACGCAGGCGAAATCGAGGTCGACGCGCCGGCGGCCAGCGCCGACGACTGATCGGTCTCGCTCCTTTTAACTCCCGTTGCTGTCGCCGCTTTCGACGCCCATCGCATCGAACAGTTTGCTCTTCACCGCCTCTTCGGTCAACTGCAGGAGTGTATCGCGGTTGTCATCGTTGGTCTCGATACCCGTGAAGATCCCCAGCGGAATCTCCGCGCTGGCCTGTGTCGAGTGGCCCGCGGCCTCGCCGATTTCGCCGTAGGCGTCCTGCAGAACCTTCCCGATGTTCATCCGGATATCCTTCGAGCGGGCCGCCAGGTAGATCTTGTCGTCGGCCAGTCCGAACACGCCCGTCGTCGTGATCCCTTCCAGATTCAGGAGATGCTGGGCCGCCTGTGCGAGCGCTTCGCGGTCGCGGATGAAGCCGGCGTTCGAGACCAGATGGCTCCCCTGCACTTCGCGGTTCGTGATCGCTTCGGCGAGTACGTCCAGCGTTTCGGGCGACATCGACGGCGACTCGACCTGTTCGAGCGTCTCGTGGTTGGCGAAGGGGTAGAGATACGCCGCCGCGGTGAGATCGGCCGGGTTCGTATCGCGTTTGAAGTCCAGGGTTTCGGCACGGATGCCGTACAGCAGTGCCGTTGCGACTTCCTCGCCGACGTTCATGTCGAACTCCTGGATGTACTTCGTCAGGATCGTTGACGTCGAGGACATGTTCGGCCGGATGTCCGCGAAACCGGGGTTGTACTCTGCGTCCGACTCGTAGTGGTCGATGACGACGTCCGGGTTCCACTCGGCCTCGGACTCGGCGGCCTTGGCGTGATCGACCAGCGCGATGGTGTCGTAGTCGATTTCGGGATCGGCCTCGTGCCAGTCGTTGAGTTCGATACCGAGCAGATTGACGAACGCGCGGTTCTCCTGATGGCCGATATCGCCGAGATAGAAGATATCCGCGTCGACGCCGAGATGCTCCGCAATCGCCTGCAGCGCCGTTGCACTGGCGATCGAATCGGGGTCTGGGTTGTCGTGCGTGATCACGGCCATGTGATCTTTCGTGTTCGAGATCACGTCGCCGAGCTGGCGGGCCTTGTACTCCAGTTCACCGGATTCCAGGGACCGCAGGGCGAAGTCGGCGATGACGGACGAGGGGTTGATCACCACGTCGGCACCCATCTCGTCCAGTTCGTCGGCGGAGACCGGATCGCTCGCCCGGGCAACTGTGAACTGGTCGCCGTTCTGTGCCCGGATATGCTCGACTGCGGCCTTGTTCGCCTCGACGTCCGAGGAGAGGATCAGCACAACCTCGCGATCCGCGATAGTGTCTGCCACCTCCTCGTCCCTGATGTCGGCGGTCTGTGCGTTCAGATCCTGATCTCGCAGCGCCTCGACACGTCCCTCGTCCTTGTCGATGATCAGGACGTCTTTGTCCTGTTCGACCAACTCCTCTGCTACCACGTGCCCGACGCTCCCACACCCGAGAATTGCGTAGTTCGCCATCGAAGATATCGTGACCCCAGCGCTCATGTGAGCAAAGCGTTGCGGGGGGCGATACTTAACTATCCCGAAGACTGGAACAGCAGTATTTACCGCCCATTCACGGTCTGAGAGGTCAGATTCCGGTCACACCGTGAACAGGTGTCCGTCCGTTGGGACGTCGAACAGCCCTACTCGCGCACCGGCGTCAAGCCAGGCATGGCCGTACGAAAAGGCCGCAAGCGCGTTCACCCGGTCGTCGTCGTCGCGGAAATGGCGACCGTCCTCCAGATACGATTCGGCCATCTCCAGACACTCCGCGGCAGCCTCACCCATCGGCGTGTCCGCTGGCGGTGCGACCTCGGCGGCGTCTAGCGCCTCCGTGAGCAGTCTCTCGTACCGGTCGGTCTTCTCGTCGAGATCGGCAGGCATACTCGCCTGATCGGCCGAGTCGGGTGTAACTCTGTCGGAGGAAGTTCCTTCGACGCGACGTTTTCGTCACCCGTAGCCTGACGCTTTCGTCACCCGTAGCGTGACGCCTTTCCGCCCGCAGTTACGTACTGCTCGGGAGGTCTAACGAGCCGTCTATGCACGGTGACGACCAGACAGCGCAAGCTAAATACCGATTCAGACACCTAATAGAGTATATGAGTGACCAGTCGAGTTCGGACGACGAGATAGTCGAGCACAGGAAATTGATCATCGCTGGCACGGGAATCGCGGGCCTGACCGCGGCCATCTATGCCGGCCGGTCGAACAACGAACCGCTGGTGATCGAGGGCGACGAACCGGGGGGTCAGCTAACCCTGACGACCGACGTCGCGAACTATCCTGGCTTCCCCGACGGCATCGGCGGGCCGGACCTGATCAACCGGATGAAAGAGCAGGCCACGCAGTTCGGGGCGGAGACGGAACACGGCATCGTCGAGAACGTGGACGACTCGGAGCGCCCCTTCCGCGTCGAGTTGCGCAACGGCGACGTCTACACGGCCGACGCCGTCATCGCCGCCAGTGGTGCGAGCGCCCGGACGCTCGGTATCCCCGGCGAGGACGAGTTGATGGGCTACGGTCTCTCTACCTGTGCGACCTGCGATGGCGCATTCTTCCGCGACGAGGACATGATCGTCGTCGGCGGTGGCGACGCCGCGATGGAGGAGGCAACGTTTCTAACGAAGTTTGCCGATACGGTCTTCATCGTCCACCGCCGCGAGGAGTTCCGCGCGGAGGATTACTGGATCGACCGCGTCGAGGAGAAAGTCGAGGCGGGCGAGATAGAGATCATCCGCAACACCGAGGTGACCGAACTCCACGGCACGCCGGAGGACGGCGTCGAATCGGTGACGATGGTTACGAACCCCGAGGGCCACCCGACCGACAAACTTGACGACCCCGAGACCGAGGAGTACGAGACGGAAATCGGCGCCGTGTTCTACGCTATCGGTCACACGCCGAACACCGAGTATCTCGAAGGCACCGACGCCGTGATGGACGAAGCAGGCTATCTCCAGACCAAGGGCGGCTTCGACGGCGGCCAGACGGCGACGGACGTTCCCGGCATCTTCGGGGCGGGCGACGTCGTTGACTACCACTACCAGCAGGCGATCACCGCCGGCGGGATGGGCTGTAAGGCGGCTATCGACGCCGACGAATATCTCGAAGCACACGAGACCGAGAGCGCGAAAGAGCAGGCCGTCGCGGACGACTGACGCTGCGACCGGACTGGTAGCTTTCGCGGGACTGCATCGTGTTCTGTCGGCCGACTTCCGAGGAGGGCGTTCGATTTTGCCCGGCACACTGTCACGAATCAACAAAGCCGCTCTTTTACGTTTACGAGACCAAGCGGGGGTATGGCAAGCGAAACTGTTTCGATCACGGTCGAAGCCGACGACGAATCCGCTGACGAGTTCGAGGTCCCCCCCGCACTGCTGGAACTGCTTTCCGAGGGCGAAGAGCCGGCAGCGACGGTCGTCTCCGACATGGCGATGATCAGCCTCGCACAGCGTATCCACGGCGCCGTCCACCACGCAGAGGCCGAACCGAGCGAGGAGGTTCAGGCAATCGAAGAACAGACGATGGACCTCTTCGAGGATCGCTTCGGCGCGACGTTCGGCGAACTGACCGGTCACGACCACTAATCGCCGGAGACGCGTTCGGACCCCTTTTTTGCGACGCTCGTCCGTAGTCGCTACTGTCCGCCGCCCGACGAGCCACTGGAACCGTCCGAATGCTCCGTATCCTCGTAGACGACCGTCACGTTCAGTCGCTCGCCGGTCTCCGCTTCGATAGCCGTCTGGAGGTCGTCGGCTAGCCCGCGCTGTTGGCTGTTTACGTGCACGACGACGCCACTCTGGCTCTGTGAGAGCAGTCGCGGCTGGTAATCGAACTCGACGGCAAGCACGTTACCATCGACCGAGGATTCGATCTCTGTCTGGACGGTCGTCTCGAAGACGGCGTTGTCTCGCGCGTCGAGCGAGCTAACCGCCAGAAAGGACGTGAGAATCAGAATGACCAGGACGAATGCGGCGAACCGCCGGATCGTGTCGCGTCTGGCCTGGCGCTCCTCGAACCAGTGGGTCGGCCGGTAGCGTTTGCTCCAGATCGTCACGATTCCCGCGGCGTTGATCGAGAGCACGTTGACAAGCACGAGAACGCCGGCCCCGCCAGCGACGACCGGATCAGCGTACGCGATACCGAGACCGACGCTCGCGGCAGGCGGCATCAACGCGACGGCGATCATGACGCCCACGAGCGCCTCGTCCGCGCCCGAGGTCAGCGAGAGCGCACCCGCGACCCCGGCACCGAGTGCGACCGCAAGTGCGAGCAAGCCCGGATGGACCCGCTCTGCCACCTGCTGGATCAACAGCAGATCGAGTTCCGACACGAGCAGGAGGCGGTACGAGAACGCAAACAGCGTCGCACTGAGCACGGCGACGAAGATGCCGAGCGTCTGTGAGCGGATCCCCTCCCAGAACAGTTCGTCGTCGTTGATCACCGTCCCGACGCAAGAGGCCATCGCGGGCCCGATCAGGGGTGCGATCACCATCGACCCGACGACAATCGCCGCACTGTCTTCGAGCAACCCTGCTGTGGCGACGACTGCGCTTACCACGGTGAAGATAATGTAGTTGGTGGTGGAGCGAGAGAGATTGTGTGCCTTCGTCGAGAGTTCCTCCCGTGAGATCCGCTCGTCGTCCGATTCGTCGTCCTCGTTCTGTTCCTCGAACTGCTCGGAGACGATGGTCTCGACGTCGGTAACGAGCATATACCCCTCCCGCTCGACGCCGATATCGCGTAGTTCGTCGAGGATCCCTTCGACGTCGTCCGCTTCCGTCGGGATGTAGAGGATATCGCTGTACCCCTGCTCCGACGTCTCGCTGGTCATCGCGTAATCGACTTCGGCCTCCTCGATGACCTCGATGACGACCTCGCGCTTGCCCTCCGGGACGAGCGTCTGGATCAGTCGCATTGAAGGCACTCTCTGTTTGGTATCACGTGGTAGACCCCGTTTCCGAGAACGGTTCGGGCGGATCCCGAATAACTGTTCGGTTCACTGTTTGCCGGTCGCATCCCATCGGAGCAACACGCCGCCGTCGAGTCGTTCGACGTCAGCGAGTCGGAGCGAGGGGAACTGCTCGACGAATCCCTCACCGTCGGCGAGCGTCGGCGCATCGCGGCCGCCGATAACTGTCGGACCGACGAATACGGACAGTTCGTCGACGAGGTCGGCGGCAAACAGCGAGTAGATTAGTTCCCCGCCTCCCTCGATCATCAGGCGCTCTATCTCGGCCGCTTCGAGTGCGTCGAGGGCCGCAGTCAGGTCGGTCTGTGTTTCGCCCGCAGTGACGACCTTCGCCCCTCGATCCGCCAGCGTCTCGATCCTATCCGCCGGTGCGGCCTCGCTCACGAGGAGGTAGGTCGTCGCAGTGTCGTCGAGGATCCGTGCGTCCGCTGGCGTGCGAGCGCGCGAATCAGCGACGACCCGTACGGGCCCGTTCGCCGCGTCGTCGCCTAGCAGATCCGTCTCGTCGACGGTGAGGCTCGGATCGTCCGCGAGTACCGTTCCGACGCCCACCATGACGGCGTCGCTCTCCGCGCGCAGTCGGTCGACACGGTCGAAGTCGTCCGCGCCGCTGATACGGATCTGCTCGCGTCGTCGCGAGGAGAGTTTCCCGTCCGCGCTCATTGCGGCGTTGACGACGACGTGCATGGGTATTGATTACGTACGCCGGAGAAAACGCTTTTCGGTCGTGTCGTCTCGCTCTGGAAATACGGAGCGACTGGACGCCACAGGGCTATCGAGGGCCGATACGGCCGATCCGGGGGGAGGTGTGACTGCGGTAAGTTCGTCCTACCGCGCGTACAGCGAATACGCGATAATTACGAAGCCGACTAACACGAGGAGGCTCTCGATGAGGACGCCGAGAGCCAGCGGGACGTTCAGCACGTCTGTGGCGACGCCCGCGAGGAAAGATCCTAATGTAATCGTCCCAAACCCGAGGGCGAGCGCTCCTAATGCCGTGTTCTGGGTCCGTCGGTACGCCTTGAATGCGTAGTAGGTGATGACGGTCCCGAGGATCAGTATCAGTGTCTTTACGATCGCGAGTGCTGTCGTAACTTCCGCTGCAGTTTCGGCGTGTGGGCTCATAGTTCCTTACTGACCTCCGACCACATGTCCGCAAGTCGTTCGTCCGGCGTCCGTGCAGGGCGGGAGACCTCGTACTCGAACTCTCGGTCCTCGTTCAGTGCGAGCGTAACCTCCTCGAACGCGACATCATATCGCGTCGTGTGATGTCCGTCGCTCCGAACCTCGGTCAGTTCTTCGAGCAACGTCGCGTTGGAGAGGGTATCGAGCTTTCGGTAGATCGTCGACTGTGGAATGTCACAGTGATCCGATAGCTCTCCGGCCGTCATAGGCTCGTCGAGTTTTCGGATGATCGTCCGACAGTCGGGATCCTCCAGGGCTCCGAGTAGATCCTGCACGTCGGGTCGCTCTTCCTCCGCGAACGGATCCCGTACCATTCTACCGTAGATGGAGGATACATTCATATAAATCGACTGTTGTCGATTTCTGTTTCAGTGGAGTTTGCCTCGCGTTCTCAGTTGTGTGTAGCCGTGTAGTCTCACCACACAAGTGATTCTCAGATCCTGAAAATCACTCACCCGGTATATGACGGCTGGCTTCTAACACCCAGTATATGACCGGAGGTGTGCGCGCCCAAGTCGAAGTATCGTCGCCGGAGGACTGTCCCGTTGCAGGCGCCTCGTCGGAAACGAACACGCGTATCGACCGTGTTGATCGTGCGAGCGCGGATGTGGATGGGACTGTCGGCGAAGAGTTCGTCGTCTCTGCGACCGCCGAAGGGGAGATAGACGCCTCGGAGATCACGTCCGACGGTACCCGATCCGTCTACCGCTTCGACCGTGATCGGGCCGATCCGTGTGCTTGCGACCTTGTCGAAATGTCTGGGCCACCGGTTGCGGACGTCCGGGCTCAGGACGGGTCGCTGTTTATCACATTCCGCGCACAGGATGTCAGTAACGTCCGATCGGTGATCGAACAACTCAGGGAAAGCTACGACGGCGTCCGACTCCAGACCCTCTCGAAGTTCGATCCGGCCGAAGGCGAGGATATCGTCCCGGTCGATCGGAGTCGGCTCACGGACAAACAGCGGGACGTGCTCGAACGCGCGCACGAACTCGGCTACTTCGAGTATCCCAAGGGTGCGAACGCCGGCGAAGTCGCAGATGATCTGGATATCGCCCGTTCGACGTTCTCGGAGCATCTCTCGGCCGCACAGACGAAACTGCTCGAAGCCGTCCTCGATTCGCCGACGCGGTAAGTCACGCCTCGATTCGGTACTTTTTGTGAGAGTCGTTCAGTCTCGAACAGCCTGGTCTCCCTCTCAGCGCTGGGCCCCGAGCGAGAAACCCACCTCGTGCGCCGCCGGCGGCCTGCACCATTCCGTGGGCGAAGGCGGTTTCCGCGCTTCCGCTTTCGTGGTTGTACCACTCGTTGGACCCTCCCAGATTATATATGGGAGTGATACTTATCACCGGGAATGAGTTCTCAGTTCCGAGGATGGGGGCGAGACAACCGCATATATGGGTAGTGATGACCAGCCCCCTGCCTCGGGGAATCCATCCTCGAAGGTTGAACAAGAAACCAAGACGGAAGGTCCGTCTACGAAGGTGGAACAAACAGCCAAGAGTCTGTTATCCGAACGATATTCGACCCTCGTCAGCCGGTTTGTCGAGTTCGTTGAGCTAGCCGCCGCAACGGTGTTCGCGATACTCTTCGCAATCGGCGTCATCGACCTGACGCTCCAGATCATCACGGCAATACGGAACGGGAGCATCACCGATCCACTGATCGTTATTGGCTTCATCGACACTGGACTGCTGTTGCTGATTATCGTCGAGGTGTATCAGACGGTCCTCGCGTACGTCGAAGAAACCAACACCCGGCTGATCGTGCGCCTCGTAATCTACACTGGCGTTATCGCGATGGTGCGAAAGGTGATCATTTTCCGGACTGGCGAGTACCCAAGCGTCCAGGATGCGCTCTACGCCGCCGGTGCGTACGCGATCATTATCTTCGCGCTGGTAGCGCTGCTGTTTGCCGAGCGCGTCTACGGCGGCGACGGTACTGCCATTGGCGAGTGATACTGGTGGCTACACGAACGAAACCCCACGTCGAGAACCGTTAGAGATGACGGGAACGGTCGCGGATAGCGATCCTCGCGTGGTCACGAACCCAAACAGCGACCGCTCCTGTTGGCTGGTCGTACTCTACTCGGATCCTCACACGTTCTCATTCGAGGCGCTCGGTGTATTCGTAATCCTCCGGTCCCGCTCCCGGTCGCTCCCCGTCTAGTTCGATTTGCCACCCGTCTAACACGGTCGGATCGTCAAGCGCGTTCGTGAGTTTGGTTCTCACGTCGAGAAGGTAGACCCCGTAGTAGTCGTTCGGGACGCCCTGGAGATACTGTAAAGCCGTCTCGAAGAGACTCCGCATTCCGTCGTCGTTCTCGAAGTCGAAGTGCTTGTACGCGCCTGCCGCGACTTGTACCATCCCATGAGCGAAGGCGCTTTCGGTGGTTCCGCTCCCGTAGTTGTACCACTCCGATTCAAAACAATCATGCGATTCGTGGAAGGCGTCGCCGTTGTATAGACGGACACCGTGAATCACCGCCCGGCGAAGGGTTGCGTGTTCCCATTCCCCGGTTTCGGGATTCCACCCGGTCGGGTTCCCTGCAACCGGTGGGCCTACCGTGGGGTCCCGCGTGTGATCGTTCATATACCTACATCTGCGGTCCAGTCACGTGGGTCTGTCGCCCGGGACAAAAACGCTTATCGCGCGTGCCAGAATGCATACAGTATGCCTCTCTCTCACCGCCTTTTCCTCCCTCTGGCTTCGGATCTCGCGCTTTCAGTCATCTCACAGGCCAGGGAGTTGGCTATCGAGAACGTCCCGATCCGTGTCTGGGAAGTACTGGGTGCCCTCTTCACCCTGGTGCTCGGTTGGTACGTATCGAAGTTCGTCGTCCGATCGGTCGGCCGGGCGATTGCCCGTCAGTTCCAGCGACCCAGCATCACGCAGACGGTACTGGGCGGGATCCGTGCCACCGTCCTCCTGATTTTTGTGTTTATCGCGGCGCGGATCCTCCGTCTGGATACCGGTGACGTCCTGGTGTCCGGCGCGGTGTTCGGCGCAGTGCTCGGTGTGATCCTCGCCCCCATCGTCGCCTCGGTCATCAGCGGCCTGTTCGTGCTGGCCGATCGACCGTTCGAGATCGGCGACATGATCGAACTCGTCGACGAGGGGCAGAAGGGTTTTGTCGACGACATCACGCTCCGGTACACAAAGCTGTTCACCTTCAACAACACCTTCATCGTCATCCCTAATTCGACGATTCGCGACCGGGACGTGATCAACTACTCCGCGGAAGACGAGCGGACGCGTCGGTCCCTGGAGCTACAGGTAACCTACGAGAGCGACATCGAAGAGGCTCGCAGGGTCACGGAACGTGCCGCTCGTCGCGTCGACGAGGTGATCAGTGGAGGGCCGGATATCCGGATCGGGAGCACTCGGTTCGCGGCGGCGCCGACCTGCTTTTTCGAGGAGTACGGGGATAACGGAATCGTGCTGTTGCTCAGATACTGGGTGGAAGAGCCGTACAAGCTGCAGGTCGTCGAATCCGAAGTGAAATCGAACGTCTGGAACGCACTCACCGAGGCCGACGTCGAGATAGCCTACCCGCACACACATCTCGTCTTCGACGAGACGAGCGGGCAGGCACAGGTGTCGTACTCGCAGCGGTCAGGACAGTCTCCAGCCGAGGGTTCCACAAGCCCGGACGGCGGACCGGACATGGAGTCCGCAGACCGGGCAACCGACCGCGACGCTGGTGCCGATCGGTCGGGGAAGTGAGCGATAGGGACCGGGCATCCGAAAGGGAACTACTGGGTCGGTGCCCCGACGGTGACGAGTTCACAGTCCAGCCGTTCGCGCAGATAGCTCTCGATGTCCGGATCCGAAACGAGCTTTCGGATCATCTGTCGCCATCGCCCTTCCTGTTTGTGGCCGATCACGACGACGTCCGCGTCCTCGTTCGCGATCTCTTCCAGGATCGTCTCCTCCACGAGAAATCCCTTCCGGACGATGTATCGCGCGTTCGGGAGTTTGCCGAACTCGTCCTCGACGGAGCGTTTCAACTCCGCTCGCGTGACGTCGTGGCTGCTCTGGTAGAGATCGACGTGGAGGATCGACAGGTCGGCATCCCGCTCGTCGGCCAGTTCGATCGCCTGTCCGAGCGTCTGTCTGGAGTGTTTGCTGAGTGGGTACCGGACTGGGACGACCACATTACTCATCGTATAGGTCAAGTACAGCAACGGGCCTAAACCTTCTCACTCTTCGCCACCTGCCATGTTCGGAGGTGCCGCTTGTCCCGTGTCGGCGCGGTCGTGCCACCGGATTCGCCCTTCCATCGAGGGCTGGATGCCGACCTCGCCGGCGTACTCTACGAGCACGTCGTACTGGACCGGCCCCTCGCTGACGACGTGGGCCTCGGTGAGCGTCGGGAACTCCTCGTCGGTCACCGCAAGGTACGACGATGTCGCCAGGGTGTACGTCCCCTCCGGGTCGACCGGATTTCCGTTTACCGAGGCCTCGACGAGTCTATCATCAGCGCGGTGCCAGACGATCTCGGCGCCGCTGACGTGTGCGTGCCACCAGTCCGGATCACCGATATCGAGCCGTTGGCCACTGGCTTCGCGGCAGATGTCGAGCAGTTCCGCGCCGTTCAGTTCCGCCACGACGGTCGCCTCCTCGAAGGGAACGATACCGATCAGGTCGGCGACAGTTACGTTTCCTGATAACGGTTCGCCGTCCCGGATGCCGCCGCCGTTCTGGAGTCCGATATCCGCCCCAGTCGACCAGCGATAGGCGTCGGCGACGAAGTTCCCGATTCGGCTCTCACCGCGGAGTGTCGTCGCCTCCGTGCGTTCTATCGGGCGGTCGACGGTCGCAACGGTCGATTCGAGTCCAGCACGCTGTTTTCGCTCGCGGAGCGCCGCTGCTACCCCCTCGTCGACGGGAGCGTCCTCGACCGTGTGTCGGTTCACCGACGCCGTGCCGTCGTCGTCGAGCACGACCTCGTACAGCGCGCCGCCACCCGCTGGTGGCCGGGTTAGCACCGTCCCGTCGATTCGTTCGATCCGCTCGCTGTGTACGTGGCCGCCGAGGATCACGTCGACGTCACACTGGCGAGCGATCTGTTCGTCGTCGGCGAGGTGGGCGAGCACGACGGTTACGTCCACGCCACGGTCGTCCATTACCTCTATGGCGTCCTCGACAGCGGCGACCGGATCAGTGACTGTGAGAGTCGATGCTGGCGGTGTGATCGATGGCGTTGTGGGGGTTGTGACGCCGATGATCCCGACGTGGTAGTCGCCGCGCTTGACGACGGTCCAGGGCTCGACACCGACCTCTTCGCCGAAGCAGTGACCGTCGAGTTCGACGTTAGCGCTCACCCAGGTCTGCGGGGATTCCGCGATGATCTCCCGGAGCGCATCGTAGCCGTGGTCGAAGTCGTGGTTGCCGGGCGTATCGACGATGGGCGTGACCGCTTCGAAGAAATCGAGCGATTGCTTGCCGTCCTCGCTCAGTGCGAGGACGCCGGGTGCGGTGTTATCCCCGGTTCCGGCGACGAGCGTCGCGCCGTCACGGAGCGATTCGATTCGCCCCGCCAGCCGAGCGATACGGCCGGGATCATCGAAGGCGTTTTCCAGATCAGAGTAGTGGAGGAGCCGCAACGACATACCGAAAAAAGAGTCGGCGAGCCCGTATATACTGCTCGGCTGACAGGCGACTGTCGCGGGGCGTGTCGAATCACCTTTGACCCTCTCTCCCCAGTACTGTCGTATGAGAACGCATACGACGGACGATGGGGTGACGGTGTTCGTCGCCGAAGACGAGGGCGACCGCGGTTCGAAGGCACCGTTCTATGTCGCCTACGGCACATCAGGTCGTGAAGAGAAGTACGGCTGGTTCTGCGCCCACTGTGAGACGGTCGACAACGCCATGGACGCGATGGGACGCATACAATGTAACCAGTGTGGCAACTTCCGGAAGCCGACGGAGTGGGACGCCGCCCACGAGTAGCCCGAGATCCCCCCTTGCCAGTAGGTTTATGATGATTGGCGTGCTAGCTAAACTCGAATGGGAACCGTTAACAACCCACTCGCCAGTGAAGCGAGGTCAATCTTCGCAGAGCTCGGGTACACAGTCTCGGAAAGTGGCAGCGAGTTCACGGCCGAACGAGGGTGGAAAGCCGTGGAGGTCACACCGATGCCCGAACCGACGTCGCCGCCGACGTCCGGATCTCTACGCTGCTTCGTAACATATCAACACAGCGTCAGAGACGTTCGTCGCCGGATCCGGCGTGCGAATCCCGAGTACGACTGGGCCATCATCACCGTCGAGGACGACGACTACGAGGTCGTCCGCGCACCACCGGCCGCAGAAGCGGCCTGAACCGCACTACGCTCTTTTTCAGCCCCCAAGCCCCGGTTATTCGAGCGCCAAGCTTCGCGGCCCATAGTCAGACTGATGAGAAAACTGTAAGTCGGGGACCACTCTACCTTCATTAGATGGGTCCCCCCTCCACCACCTATCGTCGAGAGCTGCTGGCCGCAACGGGAGCGGCTACACTGGCTTCGACAGCCGGTTGTATGGGTATGCTCGACGTGTTTGACGGTTCTGACCCCAACCAGTTGTCGCTCGACGTTATGACCCTCCCTGCCGATGACGACGCTGTCGGCGTCCAGATTGCCCGCCAACTCGCTGATAATCTAAATTATGCGGGTATCGACGCGACGCTCGACCCTCAGGACGACGAACAAGCCCTCCGTACGCTGTTGATCGACCACGATTTCGACATCTTCGTGGGCCGACATCCATTGATCGACGACCCGGACGAACTTCGGGCCCTGTTGCATACGCGATTCACCGAAGAACCCGGCTGGCAGAACCCATACGGCATCACGAGTCCGATTATCGACGACCTGCTCGAACGGCAACGCCGGAGTCTGGGAGCCGAGCGAGCCGATACGGTCGAGGACCTGCAGCGCCGGTTGATCGAACTACAGCCGTTTTCCACCATCGGATTTCCGTCCCGACTGACGGCCACGCGACGGGACCTCTCGACCGAGTCGATACCGAACGGACTGGCGACGAGACACGCGTATCTCAACCTCGAACGGGCAAACCCTGACCGCGACAGCCTCCGTGTGAGCCTGCTCCGATCGAACGCCACGACGAACTGGAACCCACTCGTTCCGGAAAACGAGACCGGCAACGCGATCCTCGACCTGATCTACGAACCGCTCTTCGAGCGGATCGACGGCGACTTGACGCCATGGCTGGCCGAGGACGTTACGTGGGCCGACTCCGGCACCAGTGTCACCGCTACCATCCAGTTACGTCCGACCCTCCAGTGGCACGACGACACGCCGTTGACGACCGCGGATATCTCGTTCACGTACGAGTTCCTGCAGGATACGACTCTCAGCGATTCCGAAGATCCAGTGCCCGCTATGCGCTTTCGCGGTCGTAGCTCGCTCGTCGACGACGTCGACACGCACTCGAACACCGAAGTCGTTCTGGAGTTCCAGGATACGAGTGTCGAAGTCGCACGCCGTGCGTTGACGGTGCCGATTCTCCCGATGCACAGGTGGGAAGATCGCACGGAACGGATACGAACGTATCAGTCTGAAGCTCTTGAGATCGACAACGAAGAGCCGATCGGGAGCGGTCCGTTCGTCTTCGAGGAGGCAACGGACGAACAGGGATTAACGCTGACGCGCAACGCCGATCACTTCCTGTTCGATATCGAGGATCCGGACGAGACGCTGGAGCCACTGATCGCCGAATCGACGTTCGAGGAAGTCGATTTCGAGGTGGCTGCGAACGCGGGCGTCGCGTTCGACGCCATCGACAGCGGCGAACGAGATATTACCGCGGCCTCGATACCGGTACTGGACACGGATGCTCTCGAAGAGGAGTTCGAGGAACTCGAGGTGCTCCTCGGTGAAGGGACCGAGTTCTTCCTGATCGGGTTCAACACTCGTCGACATCCGCTTGGAAACCACCGCTTCAGACGGGTCGTCAGCCGTCTCGTCGACCGGGAATATATCGCCGAGGAAGTTGCAAACGGATACGCGATACCGTCGAACACGCCGCTTCAGCGGACCAAATATCTCACCGAGGAGTTCGAGTGGACGGGCGAGAGCATGCTCGGCCCGTTCCCGGGCGAGGATGGACAGGCTGACCCACAACTGGCCAGATCGCTGTTTCGCGACGCGGGGTTCCGGTACGACGGGGAAGGAGACCTGCTAACCCAGCAGTAACCGGCCATTCTCCTGCCCGCCGCACCTGGCCGCTCGACTGACTCACACGTTCTACCGAGCGTGGTCCGCGACGATCCGCGGGCGCATTTTAAGTGACCTCGGCAAAAATACACGTACGAGGTACGTTATCATGGTATTCAAAAAGATCACGATGATCGGCACGAGTCAGGACAGTTTCGAGGATGCGGCTGACAACGCAGTCGACCGGGCCGAACAGACGCTAGAAAACATTCACTGGGTGGAAGTCGACAATCTCGGCGTCGAGGTCGCGTCCGTGGAGGGCCGCGAGTATCAGGCAGAGGTCGACATCGCGTTCGAACTCGAAGACTGATCAGGTTCGGAACGACTCACCACAGCCACACTCGCTGACCACGTTGGGGTTCTCGACGTGGAACCCTTCCGCCTGCAACCCGCTCTCGTAGTCGACGACGCTGCCTTCGATGTAGTTCTGACTAGCCGGATCCACGAATACGCGCAAGCCGTTGTGCTCGGTGATCGTGTCGTCGTCGTCCGGTTCGTCGTCGAAGCGCATCCCGTACGAAAGGCCAGCGCACCCGCCCTGCTGGACGAACAGTCGAAGTCCCGCCACCCCGTTGTCAAGCCCCTCCGATTCGAGGAGCGACAGAGCCTCTTCCGCGGCGGCCTCTGTCACCCTGACGGTTCCCGAACCGTCGTCGTTCGATGCCGTTTCAGTACTCATAGGGGTTCATAACACGGGTACGCAGATAATACTGACGCTGTACACTGGAGTTCACAGGATGGATCATCCATCGACGCTCGTTCTCTGGCGTTTTTTTGTCGACCGTCTCAGTACGTTTGAAAGAGCGTGAGATGTTACGGACGCGACGCTGAGAAGCGGCACGCTCACCGATGTCGACGCCAGAATACCATCGCTATGGCGAGTGCAGCGATCGCAGCAGCATACGTAAATCCGCCTGATTGCCCGCTGTCTCCGGGTCCTTCCCCACCGTTTTCAGACGGGGGTTTCGGGTCGATAATCGTCACTTCGGCCGTCCTATCACCGGCCTCGATCGTGTGCGTACCGTCCCCTGCCCACCGCATCGTCGCTGCCACATCGGCTTCTTCGCCCGGTTCGAGCGTGGTCGTTGCTTCCTCAACGACCTCGCCGTCAACCCTGAATGGAACGGTGAACGTGCTCTCGGCGTTACCATCGTTCAGGACGGTTGCACTGGCCTCGAACTCCTCGTTACTGTCTACCTCGTTCGGTGCGCTCAGTTCGGACACCGCAAACGAAGAACACGTCCCGGGGAGAATCGTTATCTGCTGGAAGTCGAGAGCGGTCCGTTCGATGTTGTCTCCGGTATCCGAGAGGGCCTGCCACTCGGTAATATCGCCCTGATACACCCGAAAGTCAGCGTCGTCGTTGAACGCTGGATCGACCGTTATCTCGAAATCGTCTTCGAGTCCCCCCTGGAACACCCCGCCGTCGGTCCGGTTCTCAGTCCATGCCCACGTGATTCGACTCGACGTCGCAGCGTGGTCGAACTCGTCGAACTGTCCCTCGTAGTTATCGTCCTCGATGACCCACGCTCCCTCCTCGGGAAGACCGTCTATCTCCATCGTGAGAGCGCCGCCCGCAGAATCACCGTTGAGATGACCGTTGACGAGGACGAGGCTGGTCCCTTCTGCCCCCTCGTAGAGAAAGAGGATGCTGGTGTTGTCCTGTTGAAACTGGGTCGTTCCGAAGGAACTGTAGGTGTAACTGCTCTGTTGGGTGTACGGCGTTCGATAGTCGTAGAACTCCTCGACCGATTCGGATCCGTCTCCGAACGACGTAATCGTCGTACACTCGCCGCCCTGGATGACGGAGTAGTTCTGCGGGGTATCGTCGTCCTGTTGCTGTAGACTGATCCCCCCCGCGACGGGAGCGACTGTGAGAGACAGTATTGCGGCCAGTGCGATGCATATCCCAAGATATGTGGATAGTCCAGTTTTATCTATAATCATTATTCCTTTTAGGTCCGATTAGCGAACTTTCGTATAAAAGGAACTCATAGATCCGTTTTGTAATGGATCTCATACTGTTACGCAACCTTCGATAGGAATGTAGATACACTATGCCAATTTTGGGCATCTGATTACATCTAATAGAACGAAGACGGTCTGAGGATCCGGCTTCAATCTCGGTTCGGATTGAGGAGGACCTAGACGGCTATACCGTCTGTCGATATCTAAGATTTCCACCGATATTACGTGCTACGCGGGATCACCACAGCATTGCGATGGTCGCATCCTATTCAGTGTGGCGTTGCTCGAGAGTTCCAACGACGAAACAAGCTACTTGCATATAGAAACTACTTTTTAATAATCAACATGCGATATCGACACTTGTAGACCGTAATTCAACAGTAAAGAAGGCTCTCTCGTAACGCCGATCCCAAGGTGATCGCTTACAAGTTACTAAACCGGAACTGGGCGCAAACGCTGGACGGTATAACGGTCGTCGGTGCCACTCAAAATTCAAAACCACGTCGCTAGTCTGTCGTTGGCAAGGACGCCAAATATTACAACCTACATCTCCTGGGACTACTTATTTTACAAACCGAATATTCCTCTGAAAGAGTGGTTCTGAGTCGGATATGCCCGATTTGGGCCCTCTATACGGAATACTATGTGAGCAACAGTAATCGAATAAGATGTATAACAAAGTTAGGCATGGAGCTATTTCAATTTGAATGACGAGCACCAGTCTGCTTCGAGTTTCTACTTGCAAATTTTACAAAGTGTATGAATATCCTGTGCCCCGGACACCATCTCTATAATACAGAATGGCTCTCTCATCCAAGCTATTACGGGGAATGAAGGCATCACTCATTGCGCGAGTAATCCACATTGTAGCCAACGGGATATTGATTATTCTCCTCGCGAACTACCTGTTGGAGCCGGGCGGGTACGGAAGGCTATTTCTCGCTATCGCAATCATCAATCTTGCCCAACTATTCGCGGATTTAGGGATAGCCCGATCGGCAGCACGGTACGTTACCGAATATAAAGAATCGGATCCATCTCAGATAACGAATATTTTAAAAATGTCGCTAAAATATCGTCTGGTTTTAATTGGAATTGTTTGTATTGCAATAATTGCAGGTCGAGGCATGATCGCAGAACTGCTAAATGACCAGAAACTAGAATTACTGCTCTTGATCGGCACTGGATTTATTACATTTAAATCTCTCCAACAGTTCAGTTCTGCTATTTTTCAGGGCTTCAATGCGGTTGAGTACAGCGCTATAATAAAGACTATTAGCAGTGTGAGCAAGGTGCTCTTTGTTGTCGTTTTTGTGACTTTCGGTTGGAAAGTAGTTGGAGCATTGCTCGGATATGTCCTAAGTGCAGGTGTCACTGCAGCAGTTGGGCTGACCATTCTTTACGTCCGGTTCTATCGGAATTTCGACATGGATGCTGCTTGTGAGAACGGACTTGGGAAACGAATCGTCGAGTATAGCATTCCACTGACAGCGACTCGCAGTGCGAATGTCATTGATGGACGAGTAGATATTATTTTGGTTGGCTACTTCTTGAACCCTGTCGCAGTAGGATTCTATACTCTGGGGAAACAGATTACCGAATTTATCCGTGCCCCCGCAGGATCCATTGGTTTTGCTGTCTCACCGACGTACGGCGAACAGAAAGCCAACAACAGTCTCGATCAGGCTGCGAGGGTCTACGAGTTAACGCTTCAGTACGTACTGCTACTGTACATTCCTGCTTCAGTTGGGTTGATGGCAGTTGCGAAACCGATGATCCTCCTTATTTTTGGCAGGGCGTATCTTGGCGCAGTTCCAGTTATACAAATACTCAGCGTTTTCCTCTTGTTCCAAGCAGTGACTGGCGTAACCACACAGGGCATTGATTATCTTGGGCGCGCACGATACCGTGCTGTTGCGAAAGGAACTACTTCTATCGCAAATTTCGGACTGAACATCATACTTATACCGACCATAGGTGTCGTCGGAGCAGCAGGTGCAACCGTTATTACATACGGCATCTACACTATCTTGAACGTATATATAATGTACATCGAATTGCCACTTAGAATTGGGTATTTGACGAAAATGGTCGGCGGAACTACAATTATTTCAGCAATAATGGGTGGCGCTGTTGTCCTCCTCCTTCCATACGTCTCTGGCTATCTATCATTAGGAGCAATCATTTTATTTGGCGTCCTGATATGGGCGGGGTTGGCCTCTGTCAGTGGTTTACTTGACATACAAGAAGCTATTACATATCTGAGCCGCTCTTCATAATCATTATAATTATTTATGAATGATACTATCCTTTCTTTACTCACATATAAGAAATGTTATAATATGGTGTATTTATGAGTCTATGATATCACAAAAACATTGGCGTTGTTATTCAAAAAAATCTATTCTGTATCTCATGATCCGAAACTATATTTCACATTCCAATATGGCTAAAAACACGGATTCAAAAGCTGTTCATATTACCTATGAATATCTATATAAACGAGGCGTAATCAAACCCGTTGCCCTCATATAGAGCGTTATCCGTACCGGTCCGTCGACGTCACCGGATCATCGACTTGCAGCCAAGTTCGACTGTCAACTCATAATTACTTTGTTCGCTATTTTCAAGTCGACGTAGGACGCAAATATAGGAGTAGTAACTTGAGTCACCAATCCCATTGAGTTTTTGAACTACCTCAAGCGAGGAGGTAGAAACTTAGGGGCGTGACCAAGAACTGTCTCCAAATAGTTTTGTAGTATATCTATTTGATATTATATTTATTTAAATAGAAAAAGTTGTAGCCCATACGAAGGAAGTCTATACTTATGATTAACTAATAGTGACTCATAAATAGGTGATTCAATATGGGTGTAATTGAAGAATTTAGATCAGTACACCGCGACGAAGGCGTACTCAAGGCTGGAAAGTGGGCCGGAAGAAACGTTCTTCTTTCCTTTTATCACCCAGCAGCATACAGGTTTGTAGACGCGATATCGCCGCTTGTACTCGATCGAAAAGAGATGGAACAGCGGTTTCAAACTAATCGGTCTATCGAATACTATGATCGTAAGCGAAAGATAGAGATCGATCTTCCAGCCGGGGAAGATCACGTAGAAACGATCGGCAAACGTGTCGGCACATATACGATTAGTCAACCGTTCGTAGGGGTGCTCCAAGATGCCAACCTTTTTGGCGCATATCCGATCCCGGTAGACGACAATAACAATATCGTTATGGAGGCAATTGTTAGTCCGGAGGTACTAACGCTAAATATTATGAGTTCTGCACGGGAATTTGTTTCCAATCCTCTGGAGGGCCGCACCGAGGGGGACTCCGGGTCCATCGGGAGTGCAGTATTGCTTTATAATCGATGGAACGACGGATATTATCATTGGACGGTTGAGACCCTGAACAGACTCGAGGGTGTCGAAAAATACACCGATAGAACTGGTCACCAACCGAAACTCATTGTCGGTCCTGACCCGAACCGTTTTCAACTAGAAACATTAGAACTTCTTGGGTATGAAGAAGACGATCTTATCAAGTGGGATCAACGGACGAAGTCAGTCGACCGGTTGGTTGTACCCTCGATGCGACGCGAGTACAATTTGGGAACAGTATCACCGGTTGCAGTCCAGTGGCTCCGCGACCGTATGCGAACAGCAGTCGCAGATAGAGAACTTGACATAACGGAGAACTTATCAAAGCGTATATATATTTCTCGTGAAGATGCTCCCCGCCGCCAGGTTGTTAATGAAGACGAGATAACTGATATCCTCGAAAATCGGGGATTTGAAAAGTATGTACTCTCAGAGAACAGCGTTGCCGAGAACATTCAGTTATTCGCGCAGGCAGACTTGATTGTGGCTCCCCACGGGGCAGGACTTACGGACCTTATCTATGCTACAGATACCACCGTCATCGAACTCTTCCGGTCGAACGACGTACGTCCAACGTACTACGTTCTCTCAGAACATCTCAATCACCGCTATCGCTGCTTACTATGTGAGTATGAAGGTCCAGATTTAGTAGTCGATCCCGACGAACTCAAGTCGATAGTTGATATGGAACTGTCAATGAAAGGTTCGCCGGTATCATAGGAAATCATATAAGAAAGGATCTTTATTTTGCTAAGTGCGGCTGTTCTGTATTAGTTACTCAGAAAATATACCATTGATATTATCACTTGTTCTCCGAGATCCTTCTGGTTACATTATATATAACCTGAAGAACTTCACTTGCTGGTGAACTGTGCTCTTTGGCCTTTGGTTCTTTTAATAATCGATTATTACCTATCTCATCTAGTCACATAATCATTATTCTCCCAATCTCACAGTTGCATTGCCTGAAATCCGAAGCACCGTGACATTTCCAGAGTATCGATACATGTTCTTACCGTTTCCGACAATCCCGATAACACGCTGGTCAGAGATATCCGATGGAAGCTCATCCCAGGCAGTACTATTCTCAACTTGGGTTAACGTGTCATTTTTTTCGACCTCACCAGTGACCTTGAATGTATAATTGCTAACATCATCATTGTTACTCCCATCGACAACTATCTTCTTTGCCAAGATATCATCTCCATCACGGTCTTCCGTTTCTTTGTTTGGAACTTCTGTGATCGAGTCGAAAGTATCCAAATCTAAACGCTGACCGGCAACAGTAACTATCGAAGACTCCTCAAAGTCGCCTATTCTAAGTATCTGTCCATCCTTGATCTGGTAACTTTCCACACCGCCCGCCGTGTACCCATGGATATACCAGCGACCGTTTCTTTCGAATGCACGATCTTGATACTCGTCTTCGTCTTTATTCGTATCCGAACCGGGGATGACTTCGTCGGCATCAACTTCAATCAGGTATTCCGCGAGACTACTATTCGTCGTGATTTCTACCTCGAAGTCGCCTTCGGGAAGGTAAGAATCAGATTCCGTGATGCTCTCGCCGGAGGCGGCCTCTTCAGGACTACTAGGGCAGTTCTCGGGAAGCCGATCTTGCGGTGTGTCAACCGATGTTGCGTGTATGTTGTCGGTCGTTGCCCCCCCGTGTGCGACCTCAGTACCCCATCGGCTATTGTTTAGAGCTACCTCGGCAGTGTCACTCTCGACGTAATTTCCATCGCCCAACGCTATATCACCGGATTCGGAGTTGAGGATATCTGAGTCGTAAATATCAGTCTCCTCTATGAACGCCCAGATGCCGCGCCACCCTCCAACGGAGACGCTGTTGTGGATGCTTGATCCGTCCGTCCCCAGACGGAAGTTTGAGGTGCCACATTCGTGAGCATAACAGTCTTCGATCCGAACAGTCCCACCTGATCCGGGAAATGGATGGCTATTCGGGTTTCCTGGCGCGCTTGCATAGATGCCGTTATCCTGATAATCGTTAAGGTAACAGCCACGGATATCGATATGGCCAGCATGATCTCGCCAAACAAACATTCCTGATGGGCCACCGCCGTATGATCTATCGGACTCAGTGGTGATCCCGAGATGTACGTTCTCGACGACACCTGTCTTGTCGTCATCAGGAACACGGAGACGAAACGGATCAGTGTTCGTCGTCCTATCCCAGTGACCACGAATGCCGACATTGCGGATCGACCAATCGTTACCTGATGCAGAAATGTCGTATTCCGCACCTTGAGCCGAAATGTCGATCAGAACGTTTTCCAAGGATTCTTCGTCGCCTAAATGCTTGCGGTAGGTTTCTCCTGACGATACGTTAATTATATCATACTGAGTTTCAGCCGAGACCATACTACCTGTAGCAATCAACGCAGCTCCCCCGGCAGTTGCCTTGAGATACGAACGCCGGCAGAGTGAGATGTTATCCTTCGCATTCGCTTGCTTACCAGATGAGTCAGTTTGTTCTTCGCTCATACGATTTAGTTAGAGCTAACCTTATCTATATAAGCTTTCTTTTTATTAAACTATAAATATTAAAAAAGCACTTAAATCTAACTTAATATATTTAATAATAGGCATACTATAGTAATATACTATAAAATTAAGTATAGTACATGTACCCGGCAATAAGTCATTACTGACGGCTATCTCCTGACGGGTCGACGCACAATATGCGGTGTTTTGTTATTTTCTTCAGAACTGTCGATTGACATTCTACGTATTAACATAGAAAGCAGCTACCGGCCTTATTTAATCGATACATCATAATCGGTAGCAGGGCTGTAATGTCCCCTCTCAGTAAAATACTGCATCAACTTTGGATCAATAGACATATAACAATATCCGTCTCTACCGATCATATTTATGAACGATTTGAATCTATGACTGGAACAACATCAGAGAAGGCATTTATTCTGGGTATCGACGGCGTTCCCTGGAACCTGTTGCGAGAGTGGAGTGAAGCAGGAGAACTACCAAACTTCCAGCGACTCTTTGAAGAGGGCGCTGCCGGAGCGCTAGAAAGCACCGTCCCGCCGACAACACCTCTGGCCTGGCCGTCTATCGCCACCGGCAAATGGGCAGATAAGCACGGCATCTACGGTTTTCACGCGCTTGAATCCAACTATACCCACAGCATGTACACGGGAGACGACCGAAAACAGCCCGCGCTGTGGGATATCCTCTCGCCGGCGGTTGTAGGCAACGTTCCGATGACGTACCCGACCGACGAGATCGACGGGACGATGATCAGTGGTATGATGTCACCGGATATCGACGAAGGGTTTACTCATCCGCCAGAGCTACGGTCAACAATACAGAAAAAAATCCCGGAGTACCGGATCGGACTCGACTGGTATGAGTACGCCGACGACCACGATGATTTTATCTCCGATATTGACGGGCTGCTTGCGGCCAGGCGGGAGTTGATGAATCTGCTCGCCAGTGAACGTGACTGGCGATTGTTCTTTTTCGTGTACACTGCCCCGGACCGACTCCAGCATCTTATCTGGGACAGGACGGTGATACTCGATCACTACCGAAAACTCGACGACGTGGTCGGAGAAGCTATGAGTTATGCTGAAGACGAAGACGCAACATTATACGTCGTGTCGGACCACGGTTTTGGCCCTATCTCGAAATTCGTCCACCTCAATACTTTGCTCGCGGAGCAAGGATTCCTCACGCGCAAAAACAACGACGGTGCGCGAGGGCCATTGGCGAAGGCGGGCGTGACGAAGACGACAGTACTCGACGCGCTTGATCGACTCGGAATAACACCAGATACGCTTGTACGACACCTCCCGAAATCAGTTATTGACGGCGTTGCAGAGCAGATTCCTGGAGAACACGGACTTTACGACGTCGACTTCGAGGAAACTGTTGCATTTGCACACGATCCGAGTCAGATATTCGTTAACGACGTAGAGCGGTTCGAAGACGGAACTGTTCCGCAGGCCGAGGTAGAAACGGTCAAGCAAGACGTTATGTCGGCTCTCTCGCAGGTCACTGATCCCGAAACCGGAAAACGGGTGCTAGACCTTCACGACGGCAGTGAGCTGTTCCCGAACGATCCCAGCGCCCCGGATCTTGTCGCAGTCGGCCGCGGTGAGTACGAGGAAAAGACCAAAATCTCTGATGAGGCGTTCGCACCCGCCGGAACCAAGGCTGCCAGTCACCGCTCTGAGGGTGTATTCCTCGCATGGGGACAGGATGTGACGCCAGGGTCGTCGCCGAGGGACGCGTCCGTCGTCGACGTCGTACCGACCGTACTTTACGATGTCGGCGAACCGATTCCCAAGGCCGCCGACGGACGAATTCTAGAAGAAATATTTGCAGGGGAAACCTCTGATACCACCGAACCCGTCGGGAAAAAATCGTATGAGATAGCAGCTACGGACTCGGCCAGTGAAACGAGCGATGAAGAGTTCGACGAAGTCGAGGACCGACTGCGAGGGTTGGGATACTTGGAATAATTTATCGATATCCGAGCTGTTCCAACTGTTTTTTCGTCTCTACGTCGAGTGACCTCTGCTCCACCTCTACTGATCGGTTCGAAATCCGATTTACCATCTCTCTGGCTTCCGTCTTCGGTAAAGAGGGATCACCGTACGACTGGCTCGAGGCAAGGTACTGTCTGAAGGTGTGTAACAGTTTGACCGAACGATGGCGATCTCCGTCGAACGAACCGGTGTATCCCGATACGAATGCATCGTAAGTGGCTGTCATCGGTCTAACGTACTTTCTCGTGTCATTGAACACGTACCCCCCATCTCTCGTCCAGATACTAGGAGCATTGTAGCACGGATCGACGGCTGTATCGCGATACTTGAACGGCGCTCTCATGAGGCCGTTTGTATAGGCCGGTGCATCTTCGTTTATGTTGCCGAGAAGCGATCGTCCGTCGACATCGATCGCAGTATTTCCACCGTCGACGATTTCTTTGATTGTCGGAAAGAGATCCACGTGCTGTATCAAAGTATCTGCGCGGTCTGAAGAGAGAGAATCGTGTATAAATACGGTCGGAACGTACGCGACTTCCGGGGTGGACGGTAATCCATGGCCGAGAAACCCGCCGTGTTCTCCCAGTAACTCACCGTGATCTGAGAGATATATCACAAGTGTATTTTCGAGTAATCCCTGAGATTCGAGGAGCGCAAGCCGTTCCTCGAACCGATCGGTGCTTCCTTTGACAGTGTCGCGATATAACTCTCTGAGAGAATCAGTATCAGGGATCTCTGAGAACATTTGTGAGGGAGATTGATCACGGAAGCCAACGTACGGTGCATGGCCGCCGTTATCATGTTCTAGTGCGATAAACGGCTCATTCACTCCATCAAGCTCTATCTCACCGGGGGTGTTGAGTATCTCCTGAACTGCCGCCCTGGTCCAGAAAACTTCGTTGTACCCCGAATTCGGCGTAAGATCGAACAGTTGGCTAATCGAGCGATCGAGTGAGTCGTTAAACCAAGTAACACCGTGGCGTGGTACATGGCGTCCAGTAACGATACTGGATACCGATTGCGGTGTACAAAGGCCAGCTGCAGCTGTTTTAAACAACACACCTTTCTCTGTGACTCTATCGGGAACAAAGTCGTAGCGAACCGAATCTGCAATGAAGATATATATGTTGTCAATGACGTCAGTATTCAGCCGATTGAGGGGAGAATTACGCGCCACTGGTATAACGCCTCCACGAGTCAGCAGTAAACCCTTGAGAAGATGCTCCGACAGCCGTCCGTATCTGACGAGCGATTCTACGATTCGCAAGTGACTTTCTGAACCCTCTACTGGCTGTTACTGAAGCGATCAACAGGCAGTTCATCATTGGCCAGCAACCGTCCCTGTTGCTAGAATTGTGTGTTGACATACAGTATTGATTTTAGATTACCAGTAATAGTTACTATTGTACTACTATTTATTGCTTACTACAGTAAAATAAAAAAACTTGTTTACTAATCAGGTATGTTACTTTCATATTACTACTAGTTGGAAATATCGGAGCACTCGAATGAGCTACGTTGGTAGCGAACGGACTGCAACGACGGAACCACAGCTGGGCCGATGTGGGAGATCGGTGGAAACCAAATACACACCGAGGAAATAGTGTGAAGATCCGGTGGCAAACCGATTGTATTTCTAATGACCGATAGCCGTCACCGATTGTAACAGGCACGTCGACGGATCCTATACTCCGGAATGTAGAATCGAGCAATGTAGCGATAGTTGGTGATCAACAGGAGAAAGTCCACCAAACGCGCCAGTAAACCCCCCAAGATCTATGCGACTTCGTGAACTCGACGAACCTATATCAAGAATATAAGTCGTTTACCGATCGTAACTTCGTATCCTATCCGCTTACTCTGCCGCACCTCTTATATAAAACAACTCGAAAGCACCGTTCGACTGAACTCGGTTCACACCTGGTTGGGCCGAGATAGAGTTCAGTTGTGACCGTGAGTAGCGCAATTCTTTGAATGCGATTGCCTCTCGTTCTCTGTCGACTCTAGTGACTGTCAAATAACGAGGTGCAGAGTATTGCTCAGCTACCCCTGCTTCGATTTCCTCGCCCGAGACTGAACCGAACCCACGTGCTCGGCCCGGTTCGGCGCGTTCTACATCTGCGTACCGATCAGGGCCGGATCGAATCCCGTCGAACCCGACGCCATCCTGTTGATGTCCGAACGCCGATTGGTGACCGGACATCGACATGTCTGTAATATGTGGTGAGGGTAGAAAGATGAACGTCGATGGAAATATAGTGAACAACGACAGCACGAGGAGGATTGCAAATCCGATGACAGTAACGCTGTGAAGCGTCCCGTTTGATCGTTCACTTGAGAGTGTGTTCAACACGTAAGAGATGGCAGCAGCACCCACTATTGTCACGAGTACCATCATTAGACCGAAGACACGAAAGTACATCTCTGATACAGATCCGAAAAAATACAGTGCAAATATCACCGCCAGTCCAGACAGACCCCCTACGAAGTAGGTGAGGACCCCATCAGTGTTGTGGGTCAATTTTTCGTCTTTCTCCCAGAAGGAGTATAGGAACAGTAGACCGGCTATCCCGGTGAAAAGTAGGCTCACTCCGAACAGTTTCAAGAAAATCTCGATAATGCTTCCACCGATCTCTACCAACGATGCACCCTGGCTGGCGGCGGACGCAGCTGCGGATCCATTACCGCGGAAGAACTCGACAGCTCTTATAACAGACCTCTCGATCACACTGGTGAAAAATCCGTGATTGGAGGTCCAAAGAAGAAACGCGACTATCATGAATGCAGACTGCGCGTAGACCGTGCGATGAGACGCGATAGGATGTTCTGTGCGGTACCGTCGGAACAGGAATTGAAGCCCTGATACAGCGATAAACATTGCCAGCAGATGTGCGACGAGTTGTGGGTGATATATTACGAGAGCAATCGACGTGGTCGCGAGTGCCGCCCCCACAGAGGACAGCGATCTCGCATCGTCTCCCATCCGAACGTATTTCAACAACAGATACAGAGCGATCGAACTCATCATGATCGCTTGAGACATCGTGTGTGGAAACACGAACGTGCTAAGTGAGGTTATCGGGAGGAAGAGAAACGCCGAGAAAGCGGCGACGGTGGTCGTGTACCTACTCTCGAACACGAGCGACGTCGACAACGTAACGAAGACGCAGAATACACCAGACAGGACCACAGTCACCAGCAACAGTGCATGGGACGGGTCGAGTCCAAACGTATTGCTAAACAACGTCGCAGAGGTATGAAGGCCAGGATAAATCAGTTCGGTGGGCTGGAACGATCCCGATCCGATACCGCGCATCCAGCCCAGGTGGGTGAGTGAATCGCCGCCACCGTAGAATCGGTAGCCCCGCAAAATCGGCAGACCGATGAACACCACCGTAGCTGTGCCACCGAGTCCTAACGCACCTCGCCGAAGCCAGTCGCCAGAGGTTCGTAAAGCGACCACCAGTGCGATGAACATCGCAAAACCGTACGTTAGCCAGAACAGCAGCGGAGTCGCGGTGTACAGGGAGAGTTCGTACCCAGTCGCCGGATTCGAGTGTGCTGCGACGACGGCACCGATGAGAGAGACGTACCCCAGTAGGAGTAATGCTCTCTCAGTCAGCGATCCTGGGGGTGAGTGTTGCATTTGTTGTCGAATCGTTCGGTACAGTACACGTTGTTATACTTGCTATTCTTTTGGTAACCGCTAGCTACGTCGCAACCTTTCTGCGGTCTCCGAGGAATCATCCGTCACGTCGACCCATATGAACGTGTGCCTGTAGGCGGTTTCCTCGTTGACCGTCTCCGGAACACCGTCCCTGTAAAGGTAGTAGCTGAGTCTGAGATCCTCTCCAGTAGTGTCGAGCGTAACTGCGTGGTTGTCGTACCGTTGTTCTCCAGAATCGAGAGTCACCACCCTACGGCGGACTTCGTTGGCCTCGAGAACGGCCACCGACCCGTTGCTTGTGCTGACGCGCTCCACTCGGGTCACGACCGTATACTCCGTCCGGACCTGTTCGTTATTCTCGATACCGACGACAAGCTCACGTTGCTCACCCGTAGCAAACACCTCGGGATACTCTCCGGCAACGTACTCTCCGTCTTCTGTCTCGGTCAGCAAAGTCATCTCTGAATAGCGCTCACCGTCCTGGGGTGCCGCGAACGCAAACCCAACGACTGCGACCGAGAGAACGATACTCAAGACGAGTGCAACGTTCACTACCGAGTTTCGGAGGTTGCCTGCAACCATGAATTTCCAAATCCGGCCGCTCCACGCTAGTATCGACACCTCGAATCGTGCTTCGGGACTGACAGCACTTCTGGTGAGGGCACTCGTCACAGCACCCAAGAAGACGAACAGTGAGAGTCCAAGTACGACTGCGTCGACGGTGAACGACCACCTCGAAAAGGCGACTACAAGCGCGAAGAGAGGGAGAATCGCCAGGCTCAGTCCGAACGAAAGGGCCGCACGCTCCGGGCCGTTGAGCGCACAGAACTGTTTGGGGAAGAAACTGACACCGCTGGATCTCTGCCTGGTTTCTGGCACGGTTGATCGGGGAAACAGGGTGGCGACCAGTACGTAACCCGGTAGAAGTAACAACAACGGAGCGCCCAGGGCGACTCGAAGTGGCGGTGACTCCAGCCCGACTACTACAATCGAAAGATCGACGACTGCCAGGAACGACAGTAGTACGATGACGTCCGATGGAACCCTCGCCAGTAGCCGCGAAACGATTGCGGCCGTAGAATCCGGGACGTTCGGATTGCTCATCGTGCCCCTTGTATTGCACTAACAAACCGAATGTAGGCCCACCACGCTCTACTCAACCAAGCAAAGTCAGTATTCATCTGTTTGCCAAGAGACTCAGTAGAGTGTGGCTTTGTTATGACCTGTATATTCCCCTGAGAGGTCCAGTAAATGGTACTTAGAGACCTCCAGAGGGACATCGTTTCCCTATACGTTGACAATGGTGTCTACCGCAGCAACCCACGAGCCGTCCTGACAAGGTACGTTATCACAGGTTTTCCCTTCGGTATCGTGTGGAGTTCGCCCAGATGGCCAGGAGTCGTCGGCTCGAACGATTCGCTGCGTAGATTACGAACCCCATCTGCAAGCATTGATTCGGACGCCTCGAAGAGACGTGATTTAATATCTCCCCATCTGTTCGCGTCACTGATGTCCACATCTTTGAGCACGATGATCTCTCCCCCGTCGAGCGTTTCGTTCAATCGTTGCAACGTCACTCCCGCTGTCTCTCGCCCGTGAACGTACTCCCAGAATCCCATCGGCATCCCCCGATACTCACGGAGATCACCGTGGTGATAGCTCAGAACCCCGTACTCTGTCGCTGTCAGAACACGACCGACCAACACACCGAACCCAAATCTGATCACTACATCGGCTGACGCCGCTATCTCGTCAACGATATCCTCCGGTAGCTTCTGTTTCCACCCGTCGACGGAAATCGACTCACAGGTACGTCGAGGGGCAGACCGTATCGCGTCGATATCGTCGATCGGAATCTGTTGTTCATGTCGTATGGGGCCTCTGAGGTGACGTGAAGCGGTGAGTAGCCCTCCGACGATTGCCCATTCCCGGAGTTCGAGCGCGCGGCGAACCATCTCCGAGAACGACTGCTGTGGCGAATCGGCGTTAACGACTGATAACGATAGTTCTAGAGAGTCGTCGTCAAGCAGTCGACGTAACGCGTTCGCCTGCCAGACACGCATCTTATCGCTCTCAAAAAGTACACAGATGCGAAGCGTATCAGACATACGATCCCCACTTTTGTATCAGGGAAGAACGATCTCCTATCCCTATGTTTGCTATCATAGTGTCTGGCGCTTTGCTGTCCGTTCGTCAGTCGGAGTATAACCGTCCGCAACGGTCCGATATACCTCGTGAATTTGCTTCGCCATCCGTTCGCTACTGAGTTCCATCGCATACTCTCGACCGTTCGAAAGTTCGTCTTTTCGTAGTATCTCGACGAGGCCGTCGATCAACTCCTGATCGCTCCGGCAGACTGCAGAGGGATCTACATTTTCAAGCCGCTCGCTGACGTCGCCGACATCCGTCGAGACCACCGGAAGGTTACACGCCATCGCCTCCTTGACGACGTTGGGTGATCCCTCACGCCGGGAGGTTAGCAGGAGACAGTCAGCGGCGTTCATGTACTCGAACATCTCCGCGTGCGCGACGCCGCTGACTGTTTGCAGTTCGACGGGATCCGGCAACCGATCGGCGACCGCCGAGACGACGCGATCCGCCCGTGGATAGTTTTTCACCGCTCGATCCGGGCCGTACGGGAAGAGTACGTGTTTTACGTCGGGATCCCAGCCGACTCGATCGATCGCCGTCGACCGGCCGATCGGTTCGAACTTGTCGAGTTCCACACCGTGTGGAATGACGTGTGCATCACAGTCCAGTCGTTCATTCATCGCGTGAGACATGACGATCGTCGCGTCACAGTATGGGGCTAACCGCTCGCTCAACCAGCCGAACCGTCCGGTAAGGTCCGATCCCCAGAGGGAGAGCACTACCGGCAACTGCGGTTGTGCGAGCGCAATTGGCGCCGTCAGGCCGTAGTTTACGTGGATGAGGTCGTACTCACCGAACGAGTGTTTCAGAACCTCCGGATAGAGCCGAATGTAGTCGAAAACCGATCGAGAGGACTCCCGGTCGTACTCCCCGGGGACCGACAAGTTCGTACAGGTGATTCCTCGGTTTTCCAATGCACGCACCTGCAACTGGAAACACGGAGACTTCACTTTCGTCGTCAGATTTAGCACGTGCATCTGCGGGTTCGAATCTACACACCGGCCATCGTCTCTTTGTTATGAGAGTTATACCGTCGTAACTCGACGAGGCGTGTCGGTCTCTAGCTCTACGCAAACTACCGATGAAGCCCGGGACGTGCCATGTAAGACGTATCCCGAAACAATCTTGCATATTTTCGTGTTTTCGAAACTCTAAGCGGTTTGTGTCCGGTTCAAAATCTATTCTCGAACTACTGTTTTGATATACGTCTTCTAGGTAAGTTGAGCGTGTGTGTAGATTTTATGAATAAATATAATATCCGATTAACAAATAGAGTTGATCCGTAGTCTCAATTGAAATGAGGTATCTGATTTTTACAAACACGCCCGCACACGTTCATCTGTACAAACACGTCGTCGACAAACTACTCGCACGAGGGCACGAGGTACTCGTCCTCGCACGGGATTACGGGTGCACTGTCGAACTACTCGAGTGGTATGATCTGCCGTACGAGGTGTACGGCTACTGTGCCACTGCGAAGGGGTCGCTATTCGCTCGTCTGCCCGCCCACTACGCGCGAGCGGTCCGTGCCGTCTATCGGTTCGATCCAGACCTGATCTTCGGGATGGGCGGATACGCCGCTCACACTGCGGCACTCACCCGAACTCCGTCCGTGCTGGTACTCGACTCCGAGTCCACCTCACTCGATCATTCGATGTCGATCCCATTCGCTCGCGCAGTGCTCACACCGGATACGTTCCGGAAATCTCTGGGCGACGAACATTACGTATTCCCCGGATTCAAGGAGTGTGCGTATCTTCATCCCGATATCTACGAGCACGACCAGTCGATCCGTGAGTCTCTGAGTGTGGGGCCTGACGAACCGTACGTAATCGTCCGGTTGAACGCGTTCGGGTCACATCACGATGTTGGCGAGGGCGGTATCAGTCAGTCCGAGTGCCGGGATCTGATCGAGCGCCTCGCGGACCGTGCAACCGTATTCGTATCTGATGAAGGACGCAACGTTAGCCTCGAATCGGTTCCAGCAGAGCCGTTTTCTTTGCATCCAGCGCTACTCCACGACGCCCTCGCGGAAGCAGAACTGCTCATTGCCGACACGCAAACGATGGTAACCGAAGCAGCGTTGCTGGGAACTCCAGCGATCCGTTCGAACTCCTTCGTCGGGGACTCCGATATGGGCAATTTCCTCGAACTCGAAGACGAGGGCCTTATTTTCAACATCGCTTCGTTCGACGGCGTCATCGAGCAGGCCCAGTTGCTGCTCGATGCAGAGAAGACGGCCTCTATGTGGAACAGACGTCGAAACGAGTATCTCGATGAGAAATGCAACCTCACCGACCTGCTCGTGGAGGTGGCCGAAAATGGTGGGGCCGTCGACGGTATCGAGTCACTCCGGCCGTTCGGCGAACCGGAAAGAATCAAACCGCCGCAACCGGCAGAGAGAATCTGATCGAAAATCCGACCTATTCCCTGGTATCCGCTCCGGGTTTTTTGATATCTCTACAAAAATATTGGAATAATTGTCTTATAGAAGGACCGCAACGAGCGGTGGCCACAGTCGAATCCGATCATCAGGAGAGCGGTATAAATCGTGGAGACCGACCTCCAACCCACCCGTATCGTAGCAGCCCAGATGCTCTATCCAGTGCAACCGCGCCCGTTTATCGTTCAATCTCTCGTTCGAGCGTTTCGACGATGCTACTGGCGGCGGTGCCATTACCGTACAGATCCGGCTTCGACGGAAGGTTACCAGCGGAACGGATCGCGGCGCTGATCCGCTCAGCGCTGGCACCGACAAGCACGTTCCAGCCAGCGTCGATTGTCTCCGTCCACTCCGTCGTGTCTCGCAGTGTTACGCAGGGTGTGTTCAGGTAGAACGCTTCTTTCTGAACGCCGCCGGAGTCCGTCGCGACACACCGGGCCTTTTCGATGAGCTTGATAAAGGAGAGGTATCCGATAGGATCGACAATATCGAGGGTTTCTGTCGCGCGGTCCCACAGGCCGAAGTCCTTGAGTGCCCTGACGGTACGTGGATGTGCCGGAAGGACGACTGGATACGGACAGTTCGTTAGCCCCTCGACGATCCCTGCGAGACGATCCGGATCGTTGGTGTTTCCGGCGCGGTGGACGGTCGCGAGCACGAACTCGCCAGGGATATCGATCACGTCGACCGTATCTAGACGGTCACGGACCTGCAGCAGGGTGTCGTACATGACGTCTCCCGGAGTGTACACACCTTCGGTGATTCCCTCGGCTTGCAGGTTTTTCTTAGCTGCTTCTGTCGGGGCGAACAGTTGATCCGAGCAATGATCCGTCAGAATCCGGTTTACTTCTTCCGGCATCGAAAAGTCTCCGGAGCGTAGCCCCGCCTCGATATGTGCGAGCTGTGTTTGCTCTTTTGCTGCGACCAGTGCACCGGCTAGCGTCGAGTTGGTGTCGCCGTACACGAGCACGACGTCCGGGCAGGTGTCACCGATCACTGATTCCAATCGAACCATCATTTCGGCGGTCTGAGTCGCGTGAGAGCCAGAACCGACGCCGAGATTGTGATCCGGTTGGGGAATCGCCAACTCCTCGAAGAACACGTCCGAGAGTTCTTCGTCGTAGTGCTGACCAGTATGGATTAGCGTCTCGGTGTGGCTCTCCCGGAGGGCCCGGGAAACCGCGGCTGCCTTGACGAACTGCGGTCGTGCTCCGACGATTGATAGGACATTCATCGTTCGATATCGGGAAGCCGTTCGTTGACGTTCCTTTCGAGTGGCTTGCTGTTGCTCCTGTCAAAGATCATCGCAAGCGTGATACAGAGACCACTGATCAGGAGCGTCAGTAGCGACAGTATTCCGTCGAGTGGCGTGGGCGTGGAGGCGAGTGCTACCCAGCCAGCGTACGTCAGTCCGCTACAGATTCCGATCGATCCGAGTGCATACAACAGGATGAGGGGGTGGAACTCCATAACGACGTATTTCGTCTTGAACCGCCACAACATGCGGTGAACGAGCAGTCCAGAGAGCATCGGAATGAACCGGGAATACCGGATATGGCTTTCTTCGTCTCCGTATTTCGACTCCATCCAGACGTCTGTAACCCGCATTCTGTGCACGTTGAGGGCGACCAGTAGGTCATTGAGGAAGCCGTAGTCGTCGTGGAGGCTATCGATGTCGACTACTGCCAGCGCATGCGAGGAAATTGCTGTATATCCGTTCTGCGGATCCGATATCTGCCAGTACCCACTGCTGACTTTTGTCAGGAAAGACAGTATCGAGTTGCCGAACAGCCGCCAGGCCGACATCTGCTTCCGGTGGTCGCTCCGAGACAGTCGGTTGCCTTTCGCGTAGTCAACGTTCCCCTCGACTACCGGGTCGATAATCCGGTGCAGAATAGTCGGATCCATCTGGCCATCGCCGTTCACCACAGCGGTAACGTCGATTCCGTCCTCACGAGCGCGCCTGTAACCGGTTTTGATCGCCGCCCCAACGCCGCGGTTCTGGTCGTGTCGGATACTTATAGCCCGGTCCGCGAGCAACTGCCCGCCATCACCGTGGATCTTTTTCTTTTTGCCCCCCGGATCTTCAGGATTCTCCTCCTGAATGGTCTCTCTGATCTCCTGCCACGTTCCGTCGGTCGAACAATCGTCTACCACGTAGATTCTGTCGACGAATCCGGGCAGCGTCTCGATGACATCGCTTACGAGACCCTTTTCGTTGTACGCGGGAACGACGACCCCAATCGTCTTATTCTTATACATGACGTCCACCGGCCGATGGGCCGAGAGGTGCCCACTGATTTCGGGCAAAATCAATGACCCCACTATCGACTGCGCGCGCCAACTGATCAGGAGGAGATAGTGTTACGGCAAGTCGTCTATTTCCGGACATTGTTGTTGATACGGTATATTATCGCTGAGAAAGGATTCAATTAGTTATAAACAGTATTCTACAATAGCCACCCCCATATACGGCCTCTAGTCCAGTTCCCGGCCGATTGCTGGTCCTTTTGTAGATGGTGAATACTGCGCCAACCAACCAGCAGTCTCGCGTTTAGCCCGACCGGATTCCCAGCTACCTCCTACGACGTAGGTTCCGGGAGATGGGTTCAACAAACTCGGCGGTATCGAACTCCTACCGGCTACTTTCTTCGCCCACTCGCGGTTACCCTCAGAATCAGTTTTCACTAATAGTATATTTTTCTGCTTCGACGACCGTACAGTACCCGCCGATAGGAGTCCATCGTCACTCGTTTGGATAATATCGACAGCCAGCATATCGTTCGGATCGTCGTACGTTCGTTGCCACTCCATGCCTCCCTCCGCGTCGAGACTTGCGAGCCATCCCTCTTTTTGTTGTCCACCGGTGTTATTACTCACTCCGGCGATGACGATTCCACCGTCGTCTTTCTGTATAACCGATCTACCGACGACACCCCCGTTCCGTGACATACTTTCTTCCCAGTCTACGGTACCGTCACTGTCGGTCATTACAATCCAGCAATCCGTATCTTCGTCTAACGTCGTTCCAACGAGCGCGTAGCCATCGTCTCTTGTTCTGACAATGTCTTCGAGCATATCCGTGTAGCTCCGGTCGTAGGTGCGTTCCCATTCGACTCGGCCATCCCCAGTCGTCTTGAGCAACCACATATCCTGCCCGGCGGTCGCGTAGGACTGGGTACTGCCTCCAATCACGTATCCGCCATCGTTGCTCTGGACGACTTTTTGGCAACAGTCGAACGCGTCGCCGCCGAACGTCCGTTCCCACTGAACGGTTCCACGCTGACCAGTGCGAGTGAGGACGATATCGTCGCCATCGGTAGTAGACGATGTACCGGCGAAGACGTGTCCATCCTCGACTGGCTGTATCGACCTGACGACACAGACACCCTCGTGGTGCATTCGTGAGGACCATTCGAGGGATCCGTTCTGATCCGTCTTTGCGATCCAGAAGTCCGGACTGTCACCGATTCCGCCGGCGAGAATATACCCCCCTTCGGTATCCGCGGCGATATCACAGATTGCAATGTTGTCGTCGTCAAAAGACCGTTCCCAGTCGCGTACTGGCCCGGAGTCACCGTCCCTGTGAGGGTCGACGGTTGGTGCAAGTCTAGAAAATGCAACCAGTGAGCCAACGGTCTTAATGACACTATCCTGGAACCGTGTTGCTATCCACCGTCCGATCGAACTCCGACCCGATTCAACGAATCGGTTCTGTCGCTTCCTGTCGACGGGGGACTGATGATCCCTTCCAATTCCCCGGGCCCCCGAACCCTCTCTGTCCGATCCAGCATTACTGTCCGCGGAATCGGTCCTGCCAGATGCCATATCGACGTGTATTCTATATCTGTATAAAGTAAGTCAGTGTATACAGATCTGGTAAACAAAATACCAAAACTACCAATCAATCCATAAATAGCATATTCGCCGGAAATTATAATTAATGTGCTATCTGTGGATCGTTTGCTATCTTTCTACGAGGAGAAAATCCAACCTGCCTCCGGGGAGACGTTACTCCTCGAAACGCGTCCGAACGCTTTCGGCGTGAGCGTCGAGGCCTTCTGCCTCCGCGAGCGTCGTAATCGTCTCGCTCAGCTCGCTCAGGGAATCACGGTCGAGTCGTTGTACTGTCGTCGAGCGCACGAAGGTGTCGATAGAAAGCCCGCCCGTCAACTTCGCGCCACCGCTCGTCGGGAGGACGTGGTTCGTCCCACTCGCATAGTCGCCCGCCGCAACCGGCGTGTACGGACCAAGAAAGACGCTCCCGGCGCTGTCGATCCGGTCGAGTACTTCATTGTCGTTCTCGGCGAGAATCGAGAGGTGCTCGGCGGCGTACTCCTCGGCGAAGAGGATCGCCTCGCTCATCGACCGGGCGTGAAGAACTGCGCTCGCCTCGCCCTCGAGCGCTTCGCGAATCACGTCGGAGCGCTCGCGCTCGTCGATTTTTGCCTCGACCGCCTCGCCGATTGCTTCGGCAAGGGCCTCGTCGTCGGTGACCGCAACGACGGACGCGTTCGGGTCGTGCTCGGCCTGTGCGACCAGATCCGCCGCGACGTACTCCGGATCGGCGGTCTCGTCCGCGACGACGAGTAGTTCGCTCGGTCCGGCGAGGAAGTCGATTTCGACGTCGCCGCGAACCTCGGCCTTCGCGGCCGTCACCCATCGGTTCCCCGGCCCGACCACCTTCTGAACGCGCTCCATCGACTCGGTGCCGTAGGCCAGCGCGGCGATGGCCTGTGCGCCGCCGACGCTGTAGACTCGATCCGCGCCAGCGGCGTGGATCGCCGCCAGCGTCGCCGGATTGATCTCGTCGGCCGGCGGCGTCGCCACGGCGACATCCTCGACGCCTGCGACTTTTGCCGGGACGACGCCCATGATCGCGCTGGAGGGGTACGCGGCCGTCCCGCCAGGAGCGTAGACGCCGACGCTGTCGAGGGGTCGGAACCGCCGACCGAGTTCCCGTCCGTCGAAGTCGTCGGTCCAGTCCTCGGGTATCTGTGCCTCGTGGAACTCGCGAACGTTCGCTACGGCGTCATCGATAGCCGCGCGCAGGTCGTCGTCGATCTCCTCGTAGGCGCGCTCGATCTGATCCGTGATCTCCAGGCTCCCGACCTGTACGTCGTCGAACTCCCGGCAGAACTCCCGGACTGCGACGTCTCCTTCCTCACCGACGCGGCCGACGATCTCCGCGGCATCGGCCCGGATCTCGTCGACGCCCGCGTCGCGGTCGAACAGGCTCGACCGCTCGTCCGGCGAGAGGTCGGCGACTGTTTTGTAGTTCATACGGTCCGTTACGCCGGGAGGGCAAAACCGCTTTCCGTCTGTGTCTGTCTGCGGACAGAACCCTCGCCAAACGAGTCGCGGGACGCGTTCGACTGACCAGTGTTCGGTCGACAGATCCCGTTTATTGTTCGCGTCGACGTATGTATACGTATGAGCGAGTCGAGATTTGGCTACCTCATGGCGGAGAACCTACCGTTGTTCACCGATCTTTACGAGTTGCGGATGATGCAGGCGTACTACAATCAGGATCACAATCCACGGGCGACGTTTAGCCTGTTCTTCCGTGATCTCCCGCCCGAACGTGGGTACACGATTGCGGCCGGACTCGAACAGGCCATCCAGTACATTCAGAACATTTCCTTTGACGACCGGGCGATCGAGTTTCTGCAGGAACAGGGGTTCGACGACGACTTTCTCGCGTCCCTGGACTCTCTGGAGTTCACCGGCGAGGTTCGCGCCCTGCCTGAAGGGACGCCGGTCTTCGCGAACGAACCGATGCTCGAAGTCACCGCACCGATACTGCAGGGACAGTTGTTCGAGACGGCCGTCATCAACCAGATCGGCTTTCAGACGCTCATTGCGACGAAAGCGAGCCGAATGCAGGACGTCATCGACCGATACGGCGACGATCAGCGACTGGTAGATTTCGGCTCTCGGCGCTCGCACGGGACGGATGCTGGGATCAAGGCCGCCCGGGCCGCATACATCGCTGGCTTCGATGGGACGTCGAACGTCGCGGCGGGCGAGCTGTTCGACATCCCGGTGTTCGGGACCATGGCCCACTCGTGGGTCCAGAGCTTCGAGTCGGAACGGGACGCCTTCGAGACGTTCGTCGACGAGTACGGCGACCAGAGCGTCCTGTTGATCGATACCTACGACACGGTCGAGGGCGCGAAACTCGCACGCGACGTCGCGGACGCGGCCGACGTAGACCTGCGGGGCGTCCGTCTCGATTCCGGCGATCTGCCAGCCCTCTCGAAAGCGGTCGACGAGGTCGCTCCGGAACTCGACCAGTTCATCTCCTCCGGCATCGACGAGTACGCCCTCCGAGAGTTTTTCGAGCGCGACGGCATCGGCGTCGGGTTCGGGCCCGGGACGGCGCTGGTGACGAGCACGGACGCACCAAAGATCGAAGGCGTCTACAAACTCGTCGCGGTCGAACGCGACGGCGAGATGCACCCCTCGATGAAACTCTCGAAGGGGAAACTGACCTATCCCGGCGCGAAAAGCGTCCACCGGATCGAAGAAGACGGCAAGTACATCGGAGACGCGGTCGGACTCAGGGAGGAGTCGCTTCCCGGAACCGAGCAACTCGTCACCGTCGTCGAGGACGGCGAGCAGGTGATCGATCTCCCCGATATCGACACGATCCGAGAGAGAGCGCGAGAACGCAGACGGAAACTCCCGGAGCAGTCTCGTCGTATCGAGGACCCGGCCTCCTACGAGGTTCGGATCAGCGATGGCCTGCAGGCGGAGACCGAACAGTTACAGCAGTCGCTCGAACGCAGCGTCGGCGGGTAGTCTTCCGTCTCGGGAGTCGACCCTGTCGCTACTACTGCGCGTTCAGTCCGGTTTCCTGGCTGTGATGACCGGCACTGGTGCAGAGCGGACCGTTTTCTCCGTGACGCCACCGAGCGATATCCGATCGGTCTCTCGCCTGCCTGTCGTTCCCATCACGACGGCGTCGATGCCCTGTGCCTCGATACAGTCCAGAATCTCCGAGAGGGGCGTTCCGTGTTCGATGTACCGTTCGGTGTTCGTCACCCCCTGTGCCTCGGCCTCCTCGACGATGTCGTCCACGGCATCGGTCGCCGCCTCCTCGCTATCCTGCCCCGATAGCGTGGACAGCACGTCGATACCCAGTAGGGAATCGTCCACGACGGAGAGGGCATGCACGGTTGCATCGAGCGATGCTGCGAGCGAAATGCCGTGCTGAGCAGCGTATGCTGCGCCGGCGCTCCCGTCCGTCGGCACGAGGATGTCCTCGTAGGGAAACTCCAGTTGCTCGTCGGGTTGCATCCGTGCCGTGAGAACCGGAGCGGAGGACAGACGGAGGACCTTCTCGGTGACGCTCCCGATGAGGTATTGTGAGACCCCTTCCCGGCCGTGAGTCGATATCACGATCATGTCCTGATCGTATCGCTCGGCGTACTCGACGATGGTCGGCGCAGGGTTCCCCTGGACTACGTCGGACCGGTAGTCGACACCGAGCGTACTCAGGGCCTCCTCTGCCTCCTCGAGGACCACCTCTCCTTTTTGTTCGAGTGCGTCGACGACTTCCGTTTCGACGACGGTGACGCTCTCCCGGGTCGTATCCGCGACATACAGGAGTTGGATGGTTGCATCGGCCCAGTGTGCAATCTCGGCGACGTGATACAGCACCGTCATCGCACCATCGCTCCCGTCGAACGGGAGCAGAATATCGTCGTACATTGCTACTAGATAGCACTACGAGGCAGAGATGCTAAAAGTTGGTCTCACATGGTGGCCGACTGAGGCCAACCGATGTCGTCGACGGATGGTCTGTTCGGCTACGGAGACATCGGTTCGAGATCCGCTAGCGGCCTCGCTACGGGGACATCGTCTCTCGCATACGGAAATGTGGCCCGGAACACTACCGGACGAGGAACTACTAGTACCTTCCCAACCGTCGAGTTGGTAGTTCTCGACCTCCTCGATTGACGGATACAGCCGGTGAAGTTGTGTCTGCGCATCCTCGCTTGTGAACTGCCAGTTAACAGTAACATTCTGCTCGTTGCGTCCTTGTTCCCACGCAGCGACCTCCGCATGGATGGTCGCTGCATCCGGAATCCGTCGGTTGAGACACTGCGTCTGGAACGTTCTCCAGACGAGTTCGGCCATGTTCAGCCAACTCCCGTGCGTGGGCGTTTAGTATCTCCGCACACTGTTCAGCTTTCGTTCAGTATACGAGCTTCGATGACCATTTCTATTTCCCTACGGACGGCATCGACGTCGACGCCATCGGCGGTTGCCCGGCGGAACAGTCCACCTAGTAGAACCGTCAACAGGAACTCAGCAGTCCGCTCAGGGTCAACGTCGCGGAACGTTCCTTCTTGGATACCCCGTTCGAGGACGCTCGTTAGCCGGTCACGCATTGAGCCGTCCATCTCGGTGAAACGATCACGGTAGTCCTCGCTGTACGTTCCCTGCGAGCGCAGTTCGACAAGCGGTCGTCCAGGCTGAATTTCCATTCCCTCTACGGGGGGCACTGATTCGTCAGTCACTCCGTAGAGTCCGAAGTCGATGTACGCCCACAATACGTCGATCGGGGCGGCATCGGCTTCAAGCCCTTTTAGAGGCCCCCCGAACTGGCCAAGCATCTCGTCCAAGAACGCGAGCAACAGATCGTCCTTGTCCTCGAAGAAATGATAAACCGAGGACTTACTCAGATTGGCCTTCGAAGCGATCCGCTGGATCGACAGCCCAGCGAACCCGTTTTCCTGAACCGTCTCGAACGTCGCTTGCATGATCCGTCCGCGCGTATCTGTTGGCTCGCCTCCGAACGGAAACGCTTCCTGCGAATCTTCGCCCATACCGAACGAATGTTCGGCAAGCATGAAATAACTCCGGGTCGCGCTGTCGCCCTGTCAGTGCGTAGCTAGCCCATTCTAGAGGCCAAGTATCTATATACCGAACGTTCGTTCAACACATGGTAGGAAAATGTGAGCGACTCGGCGACGAGTAATCCCTCGACAGCCGATCATTTCGTCGAAAGTTTTACTACGGTTGCCGAACGAACGTTCGGTACACAATGGTCGAACGAACGTTCGGTGACGAGCCAGGACGGATCGGGGGCGGGATCCGATGACGAGAGATATTGCCGCAGCGATCGCAGACAACGCACGGATCGTTATCGCAGTTATGCTCGTAGCATCGGTCGTCGTCGGCAGTGGGGTTACGATGCTCGACCGTTCGACGTCGCTCGATCAGTTCCAGACCGACGCCGACGAGGCTGACGCACTCGATTACGTCGAGACCAATTTCTCGTCAGGGGCTGAAAACGCGACCCGTGCACAGGTCATTATCCAAGATGAGGACGTCCTCGACCGGGAGACGCTCGTGGCGATGGTCGAATACGAGCAGTCCATACGCAACAACGAGACAATCAACGAAACGCTCGCGGACGAGAACCCTACCGCGAGCGTCGCGCAAACACTTGCAACCACGTCAATTCGTGAGAACCGCATCGAAGACCTACGAGACCGGCAGCACGAACTCAACGAGACGTCAACGGCCCTCGATAACACGCTCGAATCGCTCGTCTCGAATCCGAACCGGAGAGTGCGCCCGGCGTTCGAGAGCGTTGATGCCAACAGCTCGGTGAATCTCACTGAAGAGGACTACCATCTCTTCAATAGCACCGTTGCGGAGCGTCGCGCTGCTCCCACGAACGAAACAGCACCTGCTGGCCAGAGCGGGGCCGATGGGGTGGAAAATCGAAACCAGAGCAAGAACATTCTCGCCGACGAATACGCGAATGTGTCGAACGAGCAGGCGGAGATCGCGGATCTGGACCCGACCCTCGACGAACAGATCGAAGAGTTACAGTCGCTGAGTGACTCACAGATCGACGACCTCTCTGCGGACGTACTCGCCGGGAACGCGAGCCAGTCCTCCCGGGCGCTGGCGTTCATACCAGAGTACTACGAGCCAGGATCGTCCGACGTGAACGCCACGTTGCTGGTCGTCACACAGGAGAGTTCTGGCGGATCGTTCGCCCCGGGCGACGCCCCTGAGGCGATCGAAGAGGCACAGACTGCGATCGCTGATCTTACCCCCGAGGGCGAGTCGATGTCGGCGCTCGTCTACGGTGATGGGATCGTCTCGACAGAGATTCTCGACTCCATGATCGACAGCGTTCTGCTGGTTGGTCCGCTTGCCGCGGCGTTCGTCCTGTTCGTCCTCGTCGTCGTCTACCGGGACCCCTTGGACATCCTGCTGGGCTTGGGCGGAATCGGACTAGTCCTCGTCTGGACGTTCGGCACGATGGGGTGGTTCGACATCGCGTTCAGTCAACCGTTCATTGTCGTCCTCGTTTTGCTGATCGGGCTCTCGATCGACTATGGCCTCCACGTCGTGATGCGCTACCGCGAGGAACGCGAGGACGAAGACACGCCCCCCTCGAAAGCGATGGCTGTCGGCCTCGGGAGCGTCGGCGTCGCGCTCGTCTACGTCACCACAACGACAGCTATCGGCTTTCTCTCGAATCTTACGAGTCCCCTGTCGATCTTCCGAGAGATCGGCCTCGTCAGCGCGATCGGGATCGTCGCCGCGCTGCTCGTTTTCGGCGTCCTCGTCCCGGCACTGAAGGTCGAATTCGACGACGTACTGGAATCCCACGGGTTTGATCGAGTGAAACCGGCGGTCGGCACCGGACGCGGGCCGATCAACAGGATCCTGGACACTGGCTCGACGCTGGCAACGACTGTACCCTACGTCGTCATCGTCGTCGCCGTGTTGATCAGTGGCGTCGGTGCGTACGGTGCGACCGATATCGACGCGAGTTTCGAACAGTCGGACTTCCTCGCGGAAGATCCGGCCGACTGGCTGAAAGACCTTCCTGATCCCATCGCACCAGGCACGTACACGTCTGAAACGGCGATCGAAACGCTCGACGCAGATTTCGTCAGGCGAGATACGACGGCGACGATCCTCGTCCGTGGCAATGTGACTGATCCCGGAACAGTAGATCGGATGGAAGAAGCGCGAGGAAACGCCAGTGACCTGTCTGTCACCGAAACCTACGCCGACGGTTCGGCCGCGATCTCCGACCCGATCACCTTGATGGAAGACGTTGCAGCGCGAAACGAATCGTTCAACGCCACGCTCGCGGCGTCAGATAGCGATGACGATGGCGTCCCCGACAGGAACGTAACTGCTGTCTTCGACGACCTCTACCGGATCGCCCCCGACGAGGCGAGCAACGTCATTCATCGTGAAGACGGCGAGTACCAAGCACTTCGGATGGTCGTGACGGTCGATGGAGTTGCAGAGGGCGAGACGGTGACCGACCAGATGGACTGGATCGCCGAGGATATCGGGGGCGATTACGTCGCCGCGATCGCAACGGGAGACGTAATCATCAACCAGATCACCGCCGATCAACTCGCCGAGACAGCTATCCTGAGTCTCGTCGTCGCGCTTCTGTCAGTGGCGGTGTTCCTCTCGATTGCCTACCGGGTAACTGAAGGGAGCGCCTCGCTCGGCTTTGTCACGATCATACCGGTCGCTATGACGCTTACGTGGGTCCTCGGGACGATGGCACTCCTCGAGATCCCGTTCAACATAGTCACGGGAATGATTACTGGGCTGACGATCGGGCTGGGCGTTGACTACAGTCTGCATATCAGCGAGCGGTTCAATCAGGAACTCGCTGACGCGGAGACCGCCGCAGCAGCCCTCCACGAAACAGTGATCGGTACTGGCGGGGCCTTGCTATCGAGTGCGGCAACGACTGCCGCGGGCTTTGCCGTCTTGCTCGTCGCAATTTTGCCGTTCCTCCAGTCGTTCGGTCTCATCACCGCACTCACCATTGTCTACGCGTTCCTGGCGGCCGTCTTCGTCCTCCCGAGTATCCTGATCGTCTGGGCCCGATTCACGGGACACGAGGACTAAACAGCCACGAGAGCGAGTGTGACATCCACTCCGACAGATCATGTCGTAACACGAACATCCGAAGAGCAACCAACTATGGAAGCAACTCACCGTCCCAGACAGACCGTTTCGTAACGCGAACGATCGGGCGACCATATCCCCTTCCCGGGCGGTCGATCCCAGTTACTGTCTCGATCCGCGGTATCGAAGGTCATACGTCGGTCCGCGAACCTATTCCAGAGGCGATCACAGCTGTTGACATCGACCCCAAACCAGTTGCCGTGAATCGCAATGGCGAAGAGATACCAGTTCTCTGGGAGCTCGACATCGGAGACTGAGGCCTACCCTCTCCTATTCGGTCGAACTTCCTGAAGGGGCCAACGACGGTGACGAGCTGGCGTTCGATGGGACGATACGGACTGGGTCCGATCACTACCCGGTCGAGGGCGATGACACTGCGACAGTCGTCAGTGATGTCTTTTGATTTACAAAACTCATCAAGTGCGTCTCTCCTCGTTATTTTGGCTTTCTCTCCCAGATCGTCCCTCCTGACATAGGCACCGGGATCAGAGTGTTCGAGTAACTTTGCGTGATGCGAGACGACACTATAATCCGGATCAGCCTCCTCAGCCACTTCGTACAAATCTACGAAGGGAATGAAACTCTCATCTACGGATACCGCCTCGGACAGGACCTTGAGAATCCGTGCCTGTGACTGGTGGGCTAATTTGGACGCCTGAATACGAGTGTCAACGGGTTCTTGCTGTGTAGCGGCTATTTCCCTGACCTCGCTCCGGTACTCATCGAGCTTCCGGTTCAGCTTTACAATCTCCTCCGCAAACTCCGGCCCATCTTGGTATCGCTCTTGGAACGCTTCCATCCCGAGCTCAACGACATCGGTAACGCCATCAGTTCACTTCGGCCTACCGTCAGACTGTTCGAGAGCCATCTCCTCAATGATGAACTCCGCCAGTTACTCTTTCGTCACGTCAACCTTGTGTGACGGGCCAAAGTAGACTTCTCCCCGGCGATCATCGTAATTATGCGGAGGCATCGAAAGCGCACCTCCTGAGGTAATATATAATGTCGTTAGTGTTCAACTCGATATAGGGCTCCTCCGAGTTGTAATCGAATTGTGCCGAATACAGCAAATAGGAGCCGTTATACGTCGATTTATACCGGTAAATGAATGTGTGGCCCGGAACACTAACGACCGGCATCATTGCTGGCGGCATGCCGTCTCAGCCGGGAAACCCTCGTGCCGGGCTGGCAGTGCGGCAGGTGCCTGTGTTTTATGCCGCGTGTTGCATGCCTGGGTTCGCCGCGCGTCATTGCGTCCGTGTGGACATACTCGGGCGGGGACAAAGGCACGCAGTCGACCCTATGAGGGGAAGTCGCAAAAGGGTGTCGTCAGGGCGGGCACACTCATCCCTCGTCGACACTGATCACGCCGAGTTTTACCAGGACGGAGAGGACGGAGACGACGACTGCGAGCACGAACCCACCGGCGAAAAACGGCGCTGCGACGGTCTGGGCCGTGTCGAAGCCGACGACCAGTCGCGTCGTTCCTAGTAGCAGAAAGCTCCCCACCGCGAGCGCGCCGGCGAGCAGTCCGAGTTTGACAATCGTGTGCTCGTTCACTAGCAGGGTCGACGGTGTCGCGGCTCTTAGTGATTTGCCTCGACAGAAACCGGTCATCGGAGCGGGAGTATGGCCGGTTCAGGACCCATTCGACCCCTCGGTGACACCGTGGTCCGGGCTACTGGACCGGGTCGGAGGCGTTCGGTACAAGTATCGTCGCTGCCTAGTTCGGCCAACGAATGTCCCTTCCTGACCGAGACGGTCTCTCGCGCCGCGAGTACGTGAAATCTCTCGTCGCGGTCGGCGGTGCCGGTGCGCTGGCCGCCTGCCTCGGCGAGGACGAAAGGGTCGAGATTCCGTCGGGAACGGAGACGCCGGGCGACCTCCCGACCCGACAGCACGAATGGGACCCGTTCCTCTCACGGGACGACGACGGCAACGTCGAACTGCCGCGCCACCACGTGCTGGCGTATCTCGACGTCGATGGCGCGCCAACGGCCGAGGATAGAGAGACGGTTGAAGCCGCGCTACGCACGCTCGAACGCGCTTACGAGTGGAGCAACGAGGGACTTCTGTTCACGGTTGGCTACTCGCCAGCCTATTTCGAGCGATACGACGAACCCCTCTCCGAGTCGGTCGATCTGCCCGCGCCGAGGGCGCTGAACTCGCTGGAGAGTCTCGACGAATCTGATCTGGATGACAACGACGCGCTCGTCCACTTCGCAAGCGACCAGCCAGTAGCCCTCCTGGAGGCCGAACTCGCGATGTTCGGAGACACCGCCCAACTTAGCGGGTCGGACGCGAGCCCACGGGATACCGGCCCCGATACCGTCAACGGCGTCGACGTCGAGGAGCGACTCTCGGACGTCTTCGAGCGCGCCGACCGGCGGACCGGCTTTTTCGGCGCGGGACTCCCCGCCGAGAACACGGGCGCGATCGGGGTGCCGGAGGACGCGCCGATCCCGGAGGGCGCGCCGATGTTTATGGGCTTTCGCGGCCGGTTCGCGGGCACGCAACCGAGCGAGGACCGCGTCACGATCCAGGAGGGCCCGTTCGCCGGGGGAACGACCCAGCAGGTCTCGAAGATCCGCGAACAGCTATCCCAGTGGTGGAACCAGGACAGCCAGTCGATCCGCGTCGCGAAGATGTTCAGTCCGACCCACGAACGCGAGGGCCGGGTCGGCGAGCACGGCGAGAAACTCACGGACTCCTCGCAGGTAGCGGACGTCGTGGACGACACCGAGTCGGACGCCGCCTCGGGGCTGGTCGGCCATGCTCAGAAGGCCGCGCGGGCCCGCGAGGACGGATCCCCGATTATTCTCCGTCGCGACTTCGAGACGACCGACGACGACATCGCTGGCCTCCACTTCCTCTCGTTACAGCGTCGGATCGAGGACTTCGTAAAGACTCGCGAGGCGATGACCGGGGCGGACCTGCCCATCGGATCGGTGCAGAACAACGGCATTCTGCAATACATCTCCGTTCGACGCCGTGGTAACTTCCTCGTTCCGCCTCGTGAGCACCGCTCGCTCCCGTCGCCGCGACCGGAGTGAGACTTGCAGACCCGGTGCATCGCCCCGCCTGTCCCGGGGTATAAATATTTCCCAACCCGAGATAACGTACGATGAACCGACGTCGATTTCTGTCTGCCGGAGCCACGGCCGCGGCGGTGGCCGGACTCGCTGGCTGTACAAGCGACGACAGCGAGGACGACCCGACAACGTCGGACGACATGCCCCGCGTCCAGAACCCGCCGGACGGGGTCTACCTGCCCTCACACACTGACGGGATGGCGATGCTGGACACGGAAATCGTAGGCGAGGTGGCCGTCTCGCCGATGCTCTCGATCCCACATTTCTTCTGGATCGTCGAGACCGGCATCGGCGACGGCGTCGAGCGCGTCGATCCCCCAGAGAGTGATTCAGTTCATTTCATGGCGAGCGTCTGGGATCCCGAGACGGACGTGGTCCTCCCGGTCGATGCAGGCCTCTCGATTGATATCGAGCAGGACGGTCGACTCGTCGACTCGCGAGCGCCCTGGGCCATGCTCTCGCAGGGAATGGGTTTTCATTTCGGCGACAACTACGACCTCGACGGCAACGGCCAGTACACGGCGACTATCACCACCGGGTCGATGGAGAACGTACGGTTAACAGGCGAGATGGAGGGCCGGTTCCAGCGCTCCGAGACGGTGACAGTCGAGTTCGAGATGACCAACGAGCGCAGACAGCGTCTCGTCGAATCAGTACAGCGGTTCGAGGAGGAGCGCTGGGGAAGCCGAGCAGCCGTCCCTCCGATGAACCGCGGCCAGGGCGGGATGGGCGAGGGGGAAATGCAGGACGGGGACGAGCGCGGGATGCAGGACGGGGACGAGCGCGGGATGCAGGACGGGGACGAGCGCGGGATGCAGGACGGGGACGAGCGCGGGATGCAGGACGGAGACGAGCGTGGGATGCAGGACGGGGACGAGCGCGGGATGCAGGACGGGGACGAGCGCGGGATGCAGGACGGAGACAGCGGCGAGAACGGCGAGCACCTTGACGGCGGTCACCAGATGCCGTACTCCTCGCTGCCTGACCCCGAGACCTTACCCGGTACCCTTCTCGGGACGCCGACGTTCGATGACGCTGTCTACGCGACGACGCTATTAGAGCCCGGATCACGCTTCGTGGAGGGTGAGGAACAGTATCTCGCCGTCTCGCCCAGAACGCCGTACAACCGGTGTGTACTCCCGCAGATGTCCCTGTCCGCGACGCTCGAACGGGACGGTGAGGTACTCGACATCAGTGGACTTCAGCCAACGCTCGACCACGAACTGGAGTTCCACTACGGAGCAACGGTCGATGACATCCAAGTCGGCGACGAACTGGTCCTTGCGATAGATTCCGTCTCGCAGGCGGCGCGCCATCAGGGCTACGAGACGGCTTTCACCGAAACTGGCGAACGACAACTCGCTATCGATACGCTGTGAGCATGTCCCAAAAACACGCCGCCATCCTCGTTGCGTTCCTCCTGCTCGCGGGCGCAGGCACTGCAGGAATAATCGGACTGAGTGCCGGCAGTGACAACGCGACCGTTCTGGATGTGGATCCGGAGACGAACGAAGCACCGCCCGGCGAGACGGTGCATATCGGTGTCACGATGACCAGCGATGGCGGCTACGGCGACGTGGGCGTGGCCAACGCGTCCGTCGCGATGGAGTACGACAGCGACGTCCTGACGCTCGAATCCGTCGATCGGGGGGCGTGGATGGAGCAGGGCAACGAGACCCAGATCCGGACCGAGACGGAAACCGACGAGGAAGCGGGCTACGCACGGATCACACAGATCCGTAACCCACACGCAGGCGGTGCGACCGGCCAGGAGCGATTCGTCACCTTCACCTTCACCGTCGACGAGGACGCCCCGGAGGGCGAGTACGCCCTCGAACTCACCGGGGGCCAGGCGTCGCTGACGAACGGGTGGCCACAGGACGTCTTCCTCAACGGCGGGACGCTCGTCGTCGACGAGGACGCTTCGGTTGTCGACGCCGGAGCGTCGGACGGAGACGAGGCAAACACTCCCGACGAGTCCCTCCCCGGGTTCGGTCTGGGTGTCGCGGCGGTCGCCCTGGTGGTGCTCGTGACAGCGCGTGTACTGCAGAGACGGAACTAGAGCGTCCTAGATGACGTACTTCGATTCAGCGAACTGGACGTAGCCGCCGTTCCGATAGCTGAACTTCTTGCGCTTGTACGTGCCGACTAGCTTCATCCCCGTAAAGCCGGAGCTAAGCTCCCAGTCGATCAGTTTGTCGTTGTCAGTGGCGGTCAGATCTTCCGCAACGGAGAACGTCCGATCCCAGTCTGCAGGGGTGTAATCGGAGACGATATCCGCGAACGCGACGTTGCGGGTTATCTCGCTACCGATCGCGTCTTTCCAGGCCTCGTTGTATCGCTCTACCTCGGCGTTGGCCGCCAGTTCGCCAGCGATGCGCCCAGTCCGGATCGCGACGTGATCGCCCCCTTCGTGGAACGCCGAGGTCGTGCCCATGGCACCGCCTGCGACGAGAATGCCAGCGTCAGTCGGCGAGTCGATCGGCCGGGTCGAGGAGATCGGATAGGTCTCGGTCCCCTTCCGTTTCCCTCTGTCCTTGACGAGCGGAAAGTCGGTCTCGATGTCGTACTCGTCGCCGTACTCGTGTTCGAGTAGCCGGCGGAGATACTCGCTCCCCGACGGGAGGCTTTCGTCGTCCTCATCGATGAGTACGTAGTCGGTCGGGTTCTCGATCTCGTCGATGTTCAGTCCGATCGGCATCGTCAGCCCGACGCGGGCGACGTTGCCGTCGTTCGGAAAGACCCACGGATAGGCTGTCTCGCCCGGCATATACCCCCACCAGAACTTGAGTCTCGATTTCTCGAACAACTCGTCCGGGATCTCCCGGTACTCCTGATAGGCGATATGGTTAGCATGCGTCGTCCCCAGATAGTCCGTGATAGACTCGTCAGCGGGCATATACCGGTCGAGCACCCGATTGGTCACCTGGCGCTGGGGGCCGTCCGCCAGCACCAGTACGTCGGCAGCGATATCCTCGCCGTCGCGCAGTTCGAGCAGGTGTCGTGGGCCCTCACTGCGGTTCGTTTCGACGTCGAGGACGCTGACGCCGGTTCGATACTCCCCGCCAGCGTCCTCGGCCTCCCCGCGCAGCCAGTCGTCCAGTCGGGCGCGCTGGAAGGTGAACCCAAAGTTCGGATACGAGGAGTCGATTCCGGTCGTGTTCATCTCGAACTCCTCGGACGGACCGATGAAGTCCGTGCCGTCGAGTTCGCGCAAGATCACGCCGTCAGGGAGCTGTTCGTGATCGATGTCCATGATATCGACCCAGTAGTTGAGCATCCCGGCTGCGTCCGTCGAGTCGGGGCCGAGCCGGTCGCGGTCCTCGCGGGGAACGCCCTTCTCTAGAGCCACTGCGTCAGCACCCTGCTTAGCAGCCTCCCAGACAGCACTCGTCCCAGCGGGACCGCCACCGACGACGGCTACGTCGTACCGATCCATACACCGAAAGGTCAAGCCCAGAGATATTAAACTCCCGGAACACCTCGTCCGGACGAACCGCAGAGGATCTGTTCAGTCTGCCCGAAGACGGCGTGCAAGATTTTTCCCCTCGGGGGGCGCAGGTAATAGTATGGCAACCGACGAGTTCACCGCGGAGTACGAACACGTGAGCGTGGAACGGGACGGAGCGGTTGGCTATCTGCGGATGGATCGAGCCGACGCGTACAACGCGATGAACGAGATGATGGCAGGAGAGATCCGTGACGCCTCCATCGAGTTGATGGAGACCGACGATGACGTTCGCTGTACCGTCCTCACCGGGGCCGACGAGTGGTTCAACACCGGCGCGGACCTCGCGAACCTGGAGGGCGACGAGTCCGACGGTCGCCGGCTTCGCGACCTCGCCTCCCGACTCCACACTGCCGTCCAGCACATCGCCACAGCGCCCAAGCCCGCTATCGCGGGCGTCAACGGCGTCGCGGCGGGTGCCGGCTTCGGCCTCGCGATGGCCGCGGATCTGGTCGTCGTGAGCGAGGAGGCCCGTTTCGAGTTCGCCTACCCGCGACTCGGGCTTTCCGGGGACGGCGGCATCACCCACTTCCTGCCGGACCTCGTCGGCCACCGGCGTGCCCGCGAGATAGCCCTGCTCGACGAACCCATCGACGCCGAGGTGGCCGTCGAGATGGGGCTGGCGACCGAAGTCGTTCCGGCTAGCTCGTTCGACGAGCGCGTCGCCGAACTCGCCGAGGAACTCGCCTCCGGACCGACCCGAGCCTTCGGCGCGTCCAAGCGCCTGATGACGAACAGCCACACCCGCTCGCTCGACGATCACCTCGAAGCGGAGGCGAACACCATTGCCCGCCTCGCCGGTACCGACGACTACGCGAGCGGACACGAGGCCTTCTTCAAAGAGGAAGATCCCGAGTTCGAGGGGCATTGACCGGCGGATGCAACGGGGGCGCTCTCCGGACGCAGGTTAGCCAAAAATAAACCCCTGTATCCCATCAGCCAGGGTATGTCCGATTCATCGACTGACGTGCTCGTCCTGCGAAAGGACACGCACGGTGTCCCGACCGAAGAGTACGCAAACGCGCTCCGTGACCGACTCCCGGACCACGAGATCACGCTTGCCCGGACGCCGGGCGGGGAACGCGAACTGATCGAGGACGCCGAGTTCGTCGCGGGAATGGTCCTCGACGAGGAACTAGTCGACATCGCCTCCGAAATGAAGGTGTTCGCCTGCGCGTACGCCGGCGTCGGCCACCTCCCCCTCGAAAAACTCCGCGAGAAGGGCGTCACCGTAACCAACGCCTCCGGCGTCCACGGGCCGAACATGGGCGAACATATCCTCGGCAACGTGCTGACGTTCACGCGGCGGTTCCACAAGGGGTTCCAGCAACAACAGCGCAGCGAGTGGCGTCACTACCAGACACGCGAACTACAGGGCAGTACGGTAACGGTCGTCGGTCTCGGCCCCATCGGCCAGGCCGCGGCCGAACGCCTCGACGCGTTCGGCGTCGAAACCATCGGCGTCCGGTACACGCCCGAGAAGGGCGGCCCGACCGACGAGGTAGTCGGCTTCGGCGGCGCGGCGTTCGACGACGCGCTCGCCCGCTCGGAGTACGTCGTGCTTGCCTGCCCGCTCACGGACGAGACCGAGGGGCTGATCGGCCGCGAGGAACTGATGACGCTGCCGCCGCACGCCGTCGTTGTCAACGTCGCCCGCGGCAAAGTCGTCGACACCGACGCGCTGGTCGCGGCGCTCCGGAGCAACACCATCCGCGGCGCGGCCCTCGACGTCACGGATCCCGAGCCATTGCCCGAAGAACACCCGCTCTGGAACCTCGGTAACGTCCAGATCACGCCGCACAACGCCGGTCACACGCCCGAGTACTACGAACGCCTCGCCGACATCGTCGCCGAGAACGTCGGCCGGATCGACGAGACCGGCGAGTACGAGGGACTTCGCAATCAGGTCGAACCCTGAATCGAACTATCAGTGCGAGTGGATCGATTCGCCCTTCGCGGCTTCCGCGGCCTCGGCGACTGCCTCGGGGAACGTCGGATGGGCGTGAATCGTAGTCGCGATATCGTCCAGATGCGCATCCATCTCTAGCGCGAGCGTTGCCTCGGCGATAGAGTCCGATGCTCGTGCTCCGACTATCCGCACACCCAGTAGCTTCTCGTTGGCGTCTGCGATCACTTTCACGTACCCCGAACTCTTGTTTGTCGTGAGCGCCCGTCCCGAAGCGCTAAACGGGACTCTCCCCACCTTGATCCCGTCGTACTGTTCGGCGGCGTCCGTTTCACTGAGGCCGACGATAGCGACTTCCGGGTCGGTGTACATCACAGCAGGGATATACCTGCCATCGAACGAGTCGTCACCGCCCGCCGCGACTTCTGCGGCCACTTTCCCCTGTCTGTATGCGACGTGCGCCAGGTGCGGGTTTCCAGCGGCGTCCCCGACACAGAAGACGTTCTCATCCGTCGTTTGCATCCGGCGATCGGTCTTGATGTAGCCGCGGTCGTCCCGCTCTATCGCCGTGTTCCCCAGATTCAGTGCACGGTACGCGGTTTTTGCCTCTCGCCCTGCCGCGACGATTATGTAGTCACCGCCCAGCCTGAGTTCCTCTCCCTCCCGCTCGGCGACCAGAACGGGTCTCCCGTTCTCGTACTCGACGCCTTTCGCCATCGTCGACGTGTAGATATGATCGCGGTACATCTCGCTGGTCTCCTGGATGGAGTTCACGATTTCCTCCTCGAACATCGTGAGGACGCGGTCACGTGCCTCGACGACTTTGATCAGCGATCCGAACTTGGAGAACTTCGTTACTGCCTCCATCCCGATATACCCGCCACCGACGACGACGAGTTCGTCCGGTACTTCGTCGACCTGTAACACTTCCCTAGAGGAGATCACGCCATCCTGATCGAACTCCAGACCCGGGATCTCGATCGGTTGGGATCCGGTCGCGAGTACCGCCGTGTCGAACGCGATGTCTCTCGCATCGTCCCCGTGCTCGACTCTCATCGTACTCGAATCGAGAAAACTCGCCGTCCCGTTTACGTACTCCACGTCGTGATAGTCTAACTGCTGTAAAATCCCGTCGTCGAGTTGTTCGATGACGTCGTTTTTCCACTCCTGTATCGCCTGAAAGTCGACGTCCACAACGCCCGTATTGATCCCGATATCGTTCCAGTGGGCGATATCCCGCTGGAAACCGGCCGCGTGGATCAGGGCCTTCGCGGGAATACAGCCGTGATTCAGACAGACACCGCCGACCCGCTCTTTTTCGACCAGCACCACGTCGAGCCCCTTCTGTGCGCCGCGTATTGCTGCGGTATAGCCGCCCGGACCCGCTCCGACGACGACGAGGTCCGCTTCCGTGTTGGTCACTCCCATAGACGAGTGAACGTTCGCCCTCTTTCGTCTTGGTCTTCACTGTTCTGGATCGGATACGTCAGCTACAACTGGCTGTTGGGGGCTATTCGCAACTCGATCCGCAGTAACAGTCGCCGTAACAGAACGTCGTATCGTCGTCGTCGAAGCCAAAGCCCAGTTGTGAGAGCGAGGCGCGGAGCCGTGCACCGGTATCCACTTCCGGCCGGACCCGTCTGGCCGTCGCGCCGACTGGTGCTGCACCGACGTCGATTCGGGCCGTAATCTCGCCCGTAGCGTGATCGAGCACGGCAACCTCGTCGCTATCCTGCACCGGGATATACAGTTTTTCACGGTCCGGATCCCAGGAGCCAACGAGCGCACTCCCGCCGAGGTCGATCCGGTCGATAACCGTCAGTTCGGGGACGTCGATCACGGTCACGTCGTTCGAGTTCCGGGTGAACACGTACAGCGTCTCCGAGTCGGGACCGATCTCACTCGTCAGCGCGCCCGCACCGAGGTCGTCCGCCTCGGTGAACCGATACCGTTCTTCCGGTGCCGTCGGATAGCTGATGTCCCAGATGCTCTCGGTGCCGTGATCGCCTTCCGCGTTCTCGACTGCGAGCCACTCGCCCGACCAGGCGGCGGTCCCCATGTAGGAGTTGACGTCGTCGACGCCATCGAGCACCGGATCGACCGGCACCTGGGCCGCGATTTCGAAGCCGTCGAGATCCAGCACCGTGAGCGTGTCCGCCCGGAGATCAGGCACGTACGCGTATGCCCCGTCGGGTCCCATCGTCACGTCACAGGGGCCGGCGTCGCCACGGTCTATCTCGCCGGTCACCTCGCCGAACGTCTCCGAATTGGAGTCCGCGTCGATCCGGTACTGCGCGTGCGTCGGTTCGCGTGCACTGACGATCAGCGAGGATCCGTCCGGCGTGAGTTCCTGCCAGTTGGCCTCCGCGCCGGTGTCTACCCGGGTGACGCTGTCGAGCGAGTCCGGCCTGAACGCTCTCACTCCCCCTTCGACGTTGATCCAGAGCGTCTCGTCGTCGCGCTCGACCGTCGCGTACTGGTTGGCGGGATAGGACGACGTCGCGCCGATGTGTACCGTATCGAACACCTGATCGGTCGAGACGTCGATCAGGCTGACCGTCGAATCGCCGGTGTTGAACACGAACACAGTGCGTGGGTCCTCGTCTACTGGGTCGTCGGTATCGTCGGTTAGCCCCGCACAGCCAGCGCTGGCTACGGTCGCGGCAGCAGCACCCGTCGCCGTCGAGCGCCGAAGAAAGCTACGCCGATCCACGTCCGAGTCGTACCGTTTTCGCGTTCGCGAGAGCCGTTCCGGCACCGGTGAATCATCGTCCATCGATACGGACAGTATGGCCGGAAATGGCTTCAGTGTGTGCCTCTCCTGTCACTCGTCACGAGTGCCGCCCTCCAGATAATGCTGCGTGCGATCCCGCGTGGATTCCGCCACCTTGACGAACTCGACGACCCGGTCGCCGTCTTCGCGCCGATCCGCTTCGATTTCGAGGGTGAGCGAGTGGTCGCGGAGATGCTCGAGCAGGGCCGCGACGTGCTCTGGCGCGCCCCGCACCGTGTGGCGTTCACCGACGGTCTTTCCGGCCTCGATCTCTCGGATCGTCTCGACCATCGGCAACAGGATCGACTCGCCGAGGTCGTGTGCCCGCTCTCGCAGGCGCTCGTCGGTCTCGTCGAACTCGGCGGCCTGAAACGCGTCGCGAATGACCCGGGAGAAGACGAAATCCCGTCCATACTCGAAGGGGAGTGAAAACGCGTGAGCGAGTTCGTGATGATGCTGGAACTCGGTCGTGTACTTGACCATCGATTCGCCATCTGCGGACTTCATCAGTACTCCCTCTCGTCCCGCCGCATCGAGTTCCGCGACCGCATCGCGGATCGGGCCGACCAGTTCGGATGGCTCGCCGCGGGCAAAGAGACGCGGCTGGTCGAAGCCGTACGAGTCACAGAGTGCTCGCCGTTCGGCCACGGGCAACGGCGTCCCTGACTCGCGATCACGGATGCCGAACACGCGTACCGCGTGTGACTCGATCGCATCGTAGTCGTGGGGTGTGTACGGTGACTCCGGGCCGATCAGTTCGGCACAGAGCATCTTCTCGGGGTGGTCGGCGAAGAACGCCTCGGTATCGAGGAGTGTTCGCACCCGTGGCGTGGTGTACGGGCAGACGTATCCCCCCCGGGTGAACGCGACGACCTCACCGACGTCGGCGATTCGGACGTTGAAGCCGTTGAGTTTCTCCTCGACGGCGATGGTTGGTTCGTCGTCGAAAAAGTCGGTGACGCCGGGGTCCAGGACGAGGATGCGGGGGATACTCGGATAGCCACGGACGATGGCGTCGGCCGCGGGGACGAGGACTGTCCCGCGCTCGAGGCCGTGGCGCGCATCGGGAAGCGCATGGTAGGTCCTATCGGCAGTAGAGTACTGTTCGAAGTGTTCGAACAGCTCAGCGGGCTCCTCCGCGGCGGTATCCAGCCGGTCGAAGTACTCCCGTCGGTCCATAGTTCGATTGAGTCGATAGCCGAGCAAAAACACCGGGGGGTGATCTCTGGGGGCTACGATTTGGCCCCAGCGGGGAGGACCATTTTGTTGCTCGCCCGAGAAATAGGGCATATGCCGGGAGAAATCCCACGCCAGCGGTTCGTGCTCGACACCTCGCTGTTCATCACCGAAGAGATCCGGGCGGACGACGAGTCCCTCGAGGAAGCCGTCCTGCGCTTACTCGAGTACGTCGCGACGGCCCGCCTCGAACTCAATATCTCCTGTTACATGCCACCCTCAGTGCACGACGAACTCGCGACAATGCTGCACGAACGCGACGTCAGCGACGAAGTGTTCTCGCGACTCGATACCTGGGTCGTTCGGAAGAGCCCGGACCGCTACGGCGTCTCTATCCCAGCGGACATCGTGTACAACTTCATCGACGAGATGAGCGACCGGGTCAACCGTGGCCTTCGCGTTTCCGAGAAAGCGTTCCGGGAGGTAGAACAACTCGATCCGGAGGAACTCGCGACCGACACGAGCGACGGCCGGAACGAGTACATGACCGAGGCCGACCGCATCCTCTCGAACATGCGCGACAGATACCGCCGCGCGCTCAGAAAGGGGGTCCTCGACTCGCGGGAGGACTTCGACCTGCTGATCCTGGCGAGAGAGCTAGAGGCGGGCGTCGTCACCGAGGACCGAGGAATCATCTCCTGGGCGGACGAGTTCGGTCTCCGGTACGTCCGCGGCGGGCAGTTCCCGACGTTGCTGGAGGAGTATCTGCGTGCGACCGGCATCGATGAGACCGATACATGAGCGTCTCGGCTTCGGCTATCTCCTGTTCGTCGGTCTGGATGCCCGCATCGCCGCGTTTCAGGGCGAGTTGATCCTCGGCTACTTCCTCCGCATCTGGGAGAACATGACGGTGTACGAGCGGATCCTGCAAGACGACGAGGAGGCGGTCGCCGACGAACTGGAAGAGCAGGTCCCCACGAAGGCCGACGAGCGGCTTGCACAGCAGTTGCGGGATCAACTGGAAGACAATATAGAGACCTGACCGGCCAGACGGATAGCTGGCTCCGCACGAGCGGTTCAGTATCGGCTCTGCAACGCCGCGAAGACGCTCCCGAGGACCGCACCGTACAGGATGTGTCCCAGCCCGCTAATCGGGTTGACTGCCGGTATCGGTGGCGATGCGGGGCCGACGGCACCGAGCCATGCCGGCATCACGATTCCCGCTGCGAACAGCCACAGCACGACTCCCCAGATGATCCCTAGCGACATACTGGAGAGCACCTCGGTGCGGTACTGATCGAGCGGTGGCCAGGCGAACGCGACGCCGAACGTCAGCGCGAAAATCACCGAATGGGCCATATGTGCGGCCCAGCCCGCGACTGTGGATTCCAGCGTGTACAGCCCTGCGACGGACTGCATGATCCCCATGACGAGATACATTACGATGCCCATCAGTACGCCGGCGATGAGTCCACTCAGAACGAGTATGACCCAGAAGTCGGCGGTGAAAGTGAACTGCTCGTTTTCGTAGGATCGGACTCCCATTATGTCAGCAGAATCGGTTGGACAGGGTATAGTATCTCTCCTGAAATGTATTCGGGATACACAGCCGACTGGGAGACGGAATCGAGTTCTAGAGGTAGCCTTTCTCCAGCAGTAGTTCGCCGTTCAGCACGCTCGCGCCGGCGGCCCCACGGATGGTGTTGTGTGCGAGGCAGTCGTACTGGATGCCGTCGCTGGTCTCTTTGACCGGGCCGGTTGCGAGCGCCTGCCCGTCCGCGAGGTTCCGATCCAGACGTGGCTGGGGCCGGTTCGGATCCTCGAAGACCTTGATGAGTTCGTCCGGTGCGCTGGGGAGGTCGATGGTCTCGGCCGCGCGGAACGCCGACTCGACCGTTGCGCTGTCGACGTCATCGTCGAGTCGGGCGAAGACGTTCTCGAGATGACCGTCGAGCGTCGCGACGCGGTTACACGATGCCGAGACGTCGACGTCGTGCCAGGTCAGTTCCGCGCCGTCGAACTCGCCGAGCAGTTTGCGGGACTCCGTCTCCATCTTGTTCTCCTCGCCGCCGATGTGCGGGAGGACGTTGTCGATAATCTCCATCGAGGTGACGCCCGAGTAGCCCGCGCCCGAGACGGCCTGGAGCGTCGCGACGTGGACGCGGTCGAGGCCGAACTGGTCGAGGACGTTGAGCGACGGCACCATCGTGATGGTGGAGCAGTTGGGGTTCTTGATGAGTGCGCCGTCCCACCCACGCTCGTCTCGCTGGACTTCGAGCAGGTCGATGTGGTCCTGATTGACCTCCGGAATCACGAGCGGAACGTCCTCGGCCAGCCGTGAGTTCGAGGAGTTCGAGGAGACGATGTAGCCGGCCTCAGCGAAGTCCGGTTCGACTGTCTCGCCGACGCTCGAGGGGAGCGAGGAAAAGATCAGGTCGACGTCGTCCGGAACGGCGTCCGGCGTCGTCGCGCCGACGGTGATGTCGGCGACGTCCTCCGGAATCGGCGAATTGACGCGCCACTTCGCCGCGTCACTGTAGGCCGATCCCTCGCTCGATTCGCTGGCGGTCAACGCCGCTATCTCGAACTCCGGGTGGGGGTCGAGTAGTTGGATCAGTCGCTGGCCAACGGCACCGGTCGCTCCAAGAATTCCAACGCGTACAGACATTTGGTATAGGTGAGATTCCACGAGTCAAAACGGTTTGGATACGGTCTCGGTAGCGGGACGACTCGGATCGGCCGAACATATTCGTCCCCCCTACCGGTGGCTGAGAATCGGTAAACGGTTGATAGGTGGTCCGGCAAGAGGGCCGGGTATGAAGCTACAACGCTCGACTATCGCGACCATCCTCGCGGGAGTGTTCATCGTGAACCTCATCGTGATGGGTGGTGGCGCATGGCTCACCTACGAGAACGAACCGGAGATACCGGGCACTATCGTCGGCCCGGACGGCGAGACGGTTACGACCGATGCGGATGTCCAGGCCGGAAAGACCGTCTTTCAGGAGAACGGCCTGATGAACCAGGGCTCCATCCTCGGACACGGTAGCTACTACGATACGGATTACACGGCGGAGACGCTGGAGTTGAAAGCCGAACACATGCGGTCGTACTACGCCGACGAACGGTACGGCACGGAGTATTCGGCCCTCGATCCCAGTGATCAGGCCGGAGTCGACCAGCAGGTTCGCCAGGAACTGGACAACAGCGAGTACGAGTCCAGAATCGAGTACTCCGCGGCCGAACTGTACGCACACGAGCAGGTCCGTGAGGAGTACGTGGAGCGCTACTACGGTGGCGACCGCGAACGCGGCATCCCCAGCGAGCAGATTTCGACGGCTGAAGAGGCCGAGCAGTTCGCTGACTTCGCGCTGTGGACCGCGTGGATCTCCCACACTGATCGACCGGGTTCGGACGTCTCGTTCACCAACGAGTGGCCGTACTCGCCCGCAGCGGGGAACGACGCCAGCGCGTCGGTGATGACCTGGAGCGTTGTCGCGATTGTGTTGCTCGTTACCGGTGCCGGGGCCGGAATCTGGCTCTACCAGGCGGTCGAAATCCCCGAACCTAACGCCGCAGGGATGTCGATCCCGCATCCCAGAGATATCGATCTCACGCCGAGTCAACTGCTCAGTTCGTGGTTCATACTCGTCGGCGCGCTCTTATTTCTCGCACAGACGTTGTTAGGTGGCTTACTTGCCCACTACTACATCGAGCGCGACGGCTTTTTCGCGCTCCGAGAACTGGTCGGGATCGACATTCTGGAGTGGCTACCGTGGTCTATCGTCCGGGCCTGGCACATCGATATGGGGATCCTCTGGATCGCGACGATGTGGATCGGGGCCGGCCTGTTCCTCGCACCGCTGATGACCGGCCGTGATCCGCCGCGGCAGGCGCTGTACGTGAAAGGCTTGCTTGCCGCCCTGCTCGTCGTTGTCGTCGGTGGACTCGCCGGAATCTGGCTCGGCGTCCACAACTTCTTCGACGGGCAGTTGTGGTGGCTCCTCGGTACCGAGGGCCTCGAGTACCTGGAGGTCGGGAAAGTCTGGCAGGCGGGCCTCCTCGTCGGCTTCCTGGGATGGACTGCACTGGTCGCACGTGCGTTCAAGCCCTTACTCGATAGAGAACCTCGCTACGGGCTTGCACACATGATCGTCTACGCGGGCGGATCGATCGGACTCCTGTTCGTCGCGGGGTTCATGTACACGCCGAAGACGAACATCGTGACCACCGAGTTCTGGCGCTGGTGGGTCGTCCACATGTGGGTCGAAGGTGTCTTCGAGTTCTTCATCCTCGTAGTCATCTCGCTGACGCTCGTCTCGATGAACCTCCTCAGGAAGCGCTCGGCCGAGAAGGCGGTCATCTTCCAGGCGATATTCGTGATGGGCAGTGGGATCATCGGCGTCTCGCACCACTACTGGTGGATCGGTCTGCCGGAGGTGTGGCTCCCACTCGGGACTATCTTCTCCACGCTGGAGTTCGTCCCGCTGCTGTTCATCCTCTACGAGGCCATCGGCCAGTACCGGGCAATGGGCAGTACGAAGCGTGACTTCCCCTACAGGATGACGTTTTACTTCATTATCGCATCGAGCGTCTGGAACTTCTTCGGGGGCGGGGTGATGGGCTTTTTCATCAACCTCCCAATCATTAGCTACTTCCAGAGCGGAACCTATCTCACCGTCGCGCACGCCCACGGTGCGATGTTCGGCGCGTTCGGCTTCCTCGCGATGGGGATGGCCGTCTACATCCTGCGGGTGACGACTCGCGTCGAGCGCTGGTCCGAGCGACGCCTGCGCTGGTCGTTCTGGCTGTGCAACATCGGTCTCGCGCTGATGTTGTTCCTCTCGTTGCTCCCGATCGGCTTCCTGCAGCTAGAAGTCGCCTTCGCCGACGGCTACGCGGCGGCGCGGAGCCTGGAGTTCTACAACGGTGAACTGATCCAGACGCTGTTCTGGCTCCGTATGCCCGGCGACACGCTCGTGATCCTCGGATCGCTCGTCTTCGCCTGGGACGTCGCCGAGAAGGTGTTGTTCCACCGCAAACCCGCTCAGGAGAGCGCCCGGAACGTCATCTCTGATCGCGTCTTCGACCGTCAGAGCGGCGAACTCCCCGCTGACGACGACTGAGCGGGGTCGGCCGTACTCACGGTTCGAGGACGGACCTGTCGGTGCCGAACTCGATTCACGAGGAACGCAGAAAACGAGTTACGCTACCTGACCGGCTTTCTTCCGCGAGATGAATCCCGCGACGCGGTTACGAACGTCCTTGGACTCGATGTTGGTGAGCGTGTCGACGCCTTTCTTGTTGTGCTCGAAGTCGTCCGAGAACGCGTCGGGGTACCGCTCCAGTAGTATGTGGCCTGTCTTCTTGACGTATCCTGGTTTGATCGGCATGATAGGAGAGTTGTCCGCTCGGTGCCTAAAAGGGTTCGATTCCGCATCCTTAGCGGACGTTCTCACTGGGCGTCTCGCCAGTCGACCAGTTCCGAGAGCCGTTCGAAAGCGGCCTGCTCCCCCGGTCCGCCGCAGGCATCGACGACGCTCTCGAAGTAGGTTAGCCGGTCGACCAGCGTCGCGGTGTCGTAGGCGTCGACGTCGAGGCGTGACGCCGCAACGGTGGCCTCGATGACGGCGTAGTAGCCACGGTTCGTGGTTCTGGGGTGGCGCTCGGCGACCGCGCTATCGACGGGTCTGAGTGCCCATTGTTCCGTTTTCGTCCCCTCGTCGTTCTCGACGCCAATCGATTCGGCGGAAACTTCGACCCACGCGTCGGCCTCGTCGAGCACGGGTTCCTGACGTTCGCGGATCGATAGCGCGGCGTCGACGAACAGTTCGGGATCGTAGGCGAACTGCACGTGGCCCCGACCGTTCCGGCGGAAGTTGCGCCGCGTCCGGGTGTTCCCCCACGTCGTCGCGGTGACCGGATCGCCCGCGTGGACGCCGAGGGCGGCGACGTTCCACAGATCGTTCGGCCCGAGCGTCGTGACGAGGGATTCTGTCACGCCGACGAGGTCGACGGGCCACTCCGCGGTGTCGGTCTCGCTCACGTGAACACACCTCCCGGTCGCCGCCCGGACGCGTCCCGACTCACGGTTCGATCCTGTCCCGTTCCAGCGCGACGTAGAGTCCGCCAGCCGTCAGATCCGCCGTCGTTCCGGGATTGATCCCGGCCCGTAGCAGCGACTCGGCGAAGGCCTCGACCAGTTCCGGGCCTCCCTCGCGCGCCTCCTGTGCCCGCACCATCACGCTCCGGGCGGTCCCATTCCCGTGTTTCTTGGCGATGTGTTGATCCGGTTCCCGCGAGAGCAAGTAGAGAAACGTCGCTGCGGCGCGGTCCGGAAGCGGGCCGTCCCCATCGGCGATCAGATCCGCGGCCTGAAACGTCCGCTCGAAGCCGTTGGTCCACTCCTGTGCGATGCCGTCCCGATCCGCGCTCTTTTCCATTAGTTCGGCCAGGGTCAGTCCGCGCTCCCGGACTGCGGGCACCGCCTCGCTTCCACGCCGGACGTCGAGGTCGTCCATCTCCTCCGGTGGATCGCCCGCTCTGACCTCGACATGGTCGAACGCGCGGTAGAACTCGGCGGCGTCATCGACGGTCGTTCCCCCGACCACTGTCCGCGCACCGTCCCGGGTCAACTCCTCCGTGGCAGTCGCTCTGACGAGTGGTACGAGAGTCAGAAGGGCGCCGAACTGCGTGTTACCGCCGGACTGGTCGGCCATCCCCTCGATCGATCGCTCGAACGCGGTACCGACCCCCCGTTCGGGATCCAGCGCCATGCGGAGTCCGTTCTGTGCACCGACTGCACCGGCGAGAAAGTGCTCGAACCGCAGTCCCGGAAGATCGTGTTTCCGATCGACGTTGCCCGGTTTCGGGGTACCAGTGACCTCCACCAGGAGCGCGAGTTCGGCGTTCTGTGCGGGCGTTCGCATACGTGTCTACGTGGTCGCTTTGGCTACTTATAACGTGGCGAGACAGCCGATGATCCGGTCACCGTTCGCGTTCCCTCGCGGCCGCGTCGGTATCGGACTGACGCGTGTCGCCATCGAAGTCCAGTTCGGCGTCGTCGTCGAGAAAGCCTTCGATCCGACGCTCGAAGGTCTCTTCGTCGATTTCGCCGGCTACGTACTGCTCTCTGAGTTCGTCGACGATATCTGTCTCCTCCCCCTCCGCCACCTCATCCGACTCGGATCTCGTGAGCATCCAGGCGAACGCGATCAGCGGGCCGACGATCACTGCGATCCCGAGGGTTCCTGCGAGCAGGCCGAAAAGTGCGTTGCCAGTCTCCGCGCCGACAGCTATCGCTGCGAAGACGACGCCGAGCGCCATCGACGCGACCGTCATGACGACGACTAGTCCGATCAGGATGGCTACGACCGTCGCCCGGGGAGGGAGGTCGTCGAACCAACCGGCCAGGGCCATGTGCTATAGTAGCCGTACCGGCGCTTGAAAGTTGGGCTGAGGGGGTCGCCTACGATCACAATTAGACGGAGTATTGCCCGAACCACTCGTCGGCCGCCTCGCGGACGCGGCGGAGGACGGCCGGTTCGTTGCTCGGTCGACCGACGCTGACCGCATCCGCTCCGTAGGAGAGGTACTCCTGTACTGACGCCCGATCACGGACCTCGTTGTTGGCGATTACGAACAGTTCGGTCGCGTCCGTTATCTCGTCGACCATCGGTTCGGAGTCCATCGCGTCGACGTGGACGAACGATGCCCCGGCATCCTCGATGACTTCGGCCGTACCCACCAGATTGACACCCTCTACCTCGGTTCGCATCTTCACGCCGACGGTCGCCCCCGTCGCCGCCGCGCAACCGACGTACTCGGCGAGGCGGTCGGTATCGGCGAGCAGGGACTCCCCACAGCCCACCGCACAGAGTTCGTCCTGTCGGCAGTGCGCGTTGATCTCCAGGAGCGCGTCGTGACGCGCACAGACCTGTGCGGCAGACTGGAGCGGGTCGAGGGTGGTTGTCCGGACGTTCCACCCCGGCCGGATCGGCACGTCCTCGAGCGCCTGTAGTTCCCGTTCCACGAACGCGAGCGGATCGTCCGGTAGGAACTCCTCGCGGTCGCGGTTGACGAGCGAGCGCGCGGCCTCCCTGCTGTTCTCGTCGAGGGCGATTCCGCCCAGAAACGCCGCACCGGCGTACTCGGCGCCGTACTCGGCCCACTCGGCATCCGCCCGGCCGCTCAGACTGGCCAGCGCGACGCGCGGTGCGAACACGTCGCTATCTGACCTCCTCCAGCGCGCGCTCGACCGCCGTCGTCACCCGTGCGGCGTCGGAGCGGTCGTCCATCGTAATGTCCGTCTCGACGGTCGGCTGTTCGAACTCGGTGTCGTCGCTCTCGTCGACGACGAACGCGTCGGCGAACGGGAACGCGGTTTCGAGTCCCGCGCTGCCCGGCTCCGCGCCGACCGCCTGCATGAGCTTTGCGGCTGGCCCGGAGAACGCCTCCCCCTCGATGAACGGCGAGACCACGACGACGTTCGTCGACCCGAGCGCGTCACCGATGCCCGGCACCGAGAGCATCGGCCCAATGCTCGTCACGGGGTTCGAGGGGCCGACGACCACGTCGTCTTCGAGCGCCTCCAGCACGCCCGGTGCTGGCTCGGCATCGGCGGAGCCACGGAACTCCACGCTGTCGACCGCGGGGTCGGCCTCCTCGGCGACCCAGAACTCCTGGAAATGCATCGTCCTGTCGGGTGTATGTATCATGCTCGCGACCGGATCGTCGCTCATCGGGAGGACGTCCACCTTGATGTCGAAGCCCGATGCTAGCGCCGTCGTGACCTCCGACAGCGTCTTGCCCTGATCGAGCAGACTCGTCCGGGTGAGATGGACCGCCCGGTCCCGGTCACCGATCTCCATGAACTCCGCGGCTCCGGAGAACCGACGCCAGTTCGCCAGCGGCCGACCTGCCGTCTGTTTCTCGTCGGGTAGGTATGCCGGTTCGTCGTCGATTCCCATCGCCTCGCCGAGTTCCTGAAGCGCGGTGTGGCTGCGCGTCGTATCCCCCTTGATCCCCCACCAGCGCTCGCGGTCGAGGACGCCACCGCCCTGAAACAGTAGCGTGTCGACGTCCGGACAGACGAGGAGTCCGCCGAGTTCTACGTCATCGCCCGTGTTCGCGATGACCGTCGTCTCGTCGGGAGAAAACGAGGCTGCGGCACCGTCCAGTAGCTTCGGCGTGCCGGTACCGCCCGAGAGAAACGTAACCATACGAGTCGTAGGGGAGTGCGGGAATATAGTAGTGACGAGTGTCTCCGCTTTCACCCAGAGAAAGATCCGACCAGGCCAGTCACACGGCTATCGGTACAGATCGAGCTTCTGGAACACCGTCCCCAGCAGGACGGCGACGGGGATGATCTCCAGTCGGCCGACCCACATGTTGAAGATCAGGGTCACCTTTGCGATGTCGGGGAGCGTCGGCCCGGTGATCCCGCTATCGAGTCCGACCGTACTCTGTGCACTCATCACGTCGAAGATCACGTATTCGGCCGGATAGTCCGGTGTGAGAACGAACAGCATCAGGGCAACACCGACCATAAGACAGAGGATCCAGAGGACGAGCACGACGGCTGCCTCCGTGTACTCTCGCTCGACCTGCTCCTGGTCGAGTTTCCGATTTCCTAGCTGCAGGTATCGTACTGCGCTGTCGGCGGTGAAGACGCCCCGAATCTGCCAGACAGTGCCTTTGAGCAGGACGAGGACCCGGATGAGTTTGAGACCGCCGACAGTCGACCCCGCCGCGGCCCCGGTGAGCATCCCGAGACAGAGCAGAAACGTCGCTCCCGCAGTCCAGACCTGTTCGGTCCCGTTACCGATGGTCGTCGTTCCGAACCCGGCGTTCGACGTCGCAGAGACGAACTGGAACAGTCCGATCCGGAACGTCTCCTCGAACGTTTCGTACTGTCCGTTTGCCCAGAGCAGGGCGGTCAGAACGACCGTTCCGACGGTGAACCAGATGAACACCCAGCGGGTCTGAATGTCCCTGTAGACGTTACGCAGGTCGCCTTTGAGGATCATGTAGTGGGCCGGGAACGCGATGCTCCCCGCGATCATCACGGGGACGACTGCGTACTCGATCAACGGCTCGCCGTAATGGCCGATTGAGTTCGCGTGAATCGAGAACCCGCCGGTGGCAATCGCGGTCATCGCGTGGTTGATCGCGCCCCAGAGCGGCATCCCCGCCGCGAGAAAGAGCACGATTGCTGCGAGCGTGATGCCGACGTAGATCTTCCAGATCTCCGTTACTGTCGAGACGATGCTGGGGTGGATCTTCTCCGACCGTGCTTCGCTCTCGTACAGCGTCAGCGACCCACTGCCGGGACGAGCGAGAATGGCGACCGTCAGGACGATGACGCCGACACCGCCGATCCACTCGGTGAACGAGCGCCACCACTGCAGTGATCGTGGTAACTGCTCTTCGATTGCGGCCATCGTCAGCCCAGTGCTAGTAAAGCCGCTGATGCTCTCGAAGATACCGTTGACCGGCCGTCGAAAGACGGCGACAGTCTCGTTCGTCGGCGGCGTGTTCGCCCAGGCCGGATAGGGATCTACTGCGATGGTCCACGCGATGAACAGGAACGGAAGGGCACCCAGTATCCCGACGGCCCCCCATGCGGAGGCGGCCGTAATCATCGCTTCGAGTTTCCCGGCGTCCGGAGCCGTCTCCCACTGACGAACGAGGGCGGTCCCCAGGCCACCGACGATGGCTGCGGAGGCCGCGAACGCAGGAATCGCGTAGAACTCCCGATAGATGCTGGCAACGAGTATCGAGATTAGCATCATTAACGAGACGACCTGCAGTATGCGACCGAGGTCACGTCCAATCGTCCGATACCGTTGCTTCATGACGGACTGCCGGTAAACGCCGAAACCGCATCGTCCAGCGAGGCATCATCGGTAAAGACGGTCACCATATCACCCGCCTCTATCTTCGTGCTCCCTTTCGGTGCGCGAATCTTCCCCTCCCGCTCGAGTGCAACGATGAGTGCCCCCTCGGGCAGTCCGCCGGATTCCAGTGCAGTGTTGAGACGCACCCCGGCCATGGGTGCATCTTCGCTGACAGTTAGCTCCACGAGTTCGGTCGTCGAGTCCAGTTCGATGAAGTCGCTGACCTTCGGATATCGGACCGAGTGATACAGTGTATCGGCGATCAGCCGCTGTGGGTTCTCGATCAGCGTCGCGCCGACCTTCTCGAAGACGGGGAGGTTATCGGGGTCGTGAACCACGCTCACGAGGTTCGGAACGTCGTGTTCCTGGGCGAGCAACATCACCATGATGTTTGTCGCGTCGATATCGGTCGTCGAGATAACTGCGTCCGCCTGATCGACTTTCGCCTCCACGAGCGTCTCGTGGTCTCTCGCGTCGTCGTTCAGTACGAGACAGTCGTATGTCGCTGCGGCCTCGTTCGCCCGTTCTTCGTCCTGCTCGATGACGACGATATCGTTGCCGTCCTCTACCGCTCGTTCGACCAGATACGAACCGATATCGCCCGCGCCGACGATGATCATATACATCAACGATCACTGAATCCTGGGGCAACGACGAACTCGAACGATCCGTTCGAAAGGTCGTACGGGAATAGACGGAACAGACGTTTCGTCATCGATAGCATGGAACTGGGTTGATTTCGAGTGGTCTTGTATTTTGTGTGATCAACACGGAGCTACGACGGTAGAGGCCTCCTAATGCCCGAAATGTGGATCTTGGACGCCTCTATGTAGTTTTAAGCGTTCGTCCCGTCAAATAGTACGTATGAGAGACCTTCGTATCGGGAAACACGGAGTGGCGGTCCTTGTCGCCATCTTTCTGATCCTGACTATCGAAGATATCTTCATCTGGATCAATAGCGGAATCGTTCCCGGTATCGAGTTCTTCATCGCGTCGCTGGCCGTCGTCGTCGTGTTTGCGCTCGCTATTCGCCAATCCCAGAAGTACGATCCACCGGACAGTTAATTAGACACCGATCGTCGACCCAATGTCCGGTCGACTACCGATCGTCGACCCAATGTCCGGTCGACTACCGATCGTCGACCCAATGTCCGGTCGACTACCGATCGTCGACCCAATGTCCGGTCGACTACCGATCGTCGACCCAGTCGGTGAAACTACCATCTAGCAACGACTCGCGCTGGCGTTCTACGTACCGGCGCTGCATCCCGTACACCGCACTCTCGAAGTCGTCGCCGTCCTCCAGTCGGTTCTGCACCTCGCGGCGCTTCCATTCGGCAGGCGTGATCCCGTGACGGACGCGCTGTCTGAGCGGCCAGAGGTAGGTCTCGATATCTTCGTCGGTGAGGCCTCGGCCGCGAAGCCCCTCCGCGGCGTGTGCGAGGAGGTCGCCGTACAGCGCCGACGTGTCGGTTGTGTGCTCGCCGCTGTTGGTGATCCACTGCAACTCGGCGTCGAGGCCGTTCCGCATCGCCGCGTAGAAGTTGTCCCGGGCGGCCTCCCACTCCAGATCGGCGACGGGGTGTTCGACCTGTGGGAGGCTCTCCAACAGCCCCGCGAAGACGGCGAGAAACGCGACGGAGTCCCTGACCGTCGGCTGTGCGGCGATGGGGCGAAATTCGATTCGGGCGTTCGCTTCCGAGCGCGTCGGGCCGCCGAGGACCGGGCGGACCCAGCGCCAGTAGGTGCCGTGTTTGCGCCGGAAGTGAGCGAACTCGTCGTCGAAGCGGTTGCCCGTCTCGACTGGCATCGGGACGATGGTCTCGTCCGTAGCGATCCGTTCGACGGCCTGCGAGACGGAGTCGACATCGCGTGGGAAGCTGACTTTCCCCTCACTCCGCTCCGATCCGGGCGGATTGAGCGCGGACTCGAAGATAGCGATCCGGTGTTCCATCCAGCCGTCGTCGAGGATGTCCGCCGCGGTAGCGTCCTCGTCGTAGAGGTCCGGGGGGAAAAACGGGGAGTTGACCCCCAGCGCGAGGAGCGGCCCGGCGATCCGGATCGCATAGCGGAAGTACTCGGGGAGGTCGATGGCCTGTGGCACCTGGTAGTGTGGCTGGATCGACGTGATGAGGCTTTCGGGCATCACCGTGTCCGCCGATAGGGAGACGTGGGGTGCCTCGATACACATTCCGGCCTCGGTGGTGCCGTCCGCGTTGGCCATCGCGTGATACCGGGCGGTGTTGCTCATGTTCGTTGCGATCCGAATCTCGCTGTCCTCGACGCTGTCGGTGAGATAGTTCTGGGCCGTCTCGCCCTCCGGCGGTATCGTCCAGATGCCGTCGCTGACGAGTTCGATCCCCTCGGGTCGGGTGCAGTCGAGCGCGGCGGAGAGTCGCGCACAGATTTCTGCCTCCTCGGCGGCGAGGCCGTGGGCGTTGAGTGGCTGTGGGCTCGTCGTCATCTCGGCGTTATGGAGGCCCAGTTCCTTCTCGAAGCCGACCAGCGAGAGCAGTCGTCGTGGGACCCGTCGAAGGGTTCCGACGGCATCGTCGACACCTGCCCACGGGTCGCTGTCCGGGCGGGCAACAGCGTAGAACTCGTACTCGAAGCCGACGATGGCCTGTGAGTTGTCGAACGTTCCTGCTCTAAGCTCTTCCTTGATGACCTCCGTGTCTGTCTCGACAGCCGCCTGGAACTCCTCGGCGTCGACCGACAGCAGGTCTGCCACCTGCGCCGCGAGTTGGGCCTCCGGCATACCCCTCTCTGTGACGCCGACGGTATTGAAACCCGCGGCTGCGTCACCTTCGGATCGTTTTTAACACCGACGGGCGTACCGGCTGGCGATGGAGTTCAGGGAGTTCGCCGACCACGCCGAACGGATCGAGGAGGAGCCAGCGGATCTCGAAATCGTCTCGCTGGTGACCGACCTGCTCGCGGCCGGCAACGACGACCTCCCGCTGATCGCCCGGTTCGTGCAGGGTCGCGTCTTCCCGGCGTGGGACTCGACGACGCTCGACATCGGTCCGAACTACCTCTACGAGGCAATCGCCAGAGCCGCCGGACGAAACGTCGGCGCGGACGACGTCGAGTCGACGCTAGCCGATGTCGGTGAGATCGGTGCCGTCGCGACAAGCTACGAGTTCGGCGGCCAGCGCGGCCTCGCGTCGTTCGGTGCGGGCGGCGACGAGGATGCCCTGACGGTCGGCGAGGTAGCCGACGAACTGGAGACGCTCGCAGCAGTCTCCGGCGACGGGAGTCAGGACACGAAGATAGATCTCCTCTTTGGCCTCCTGAACCGCTGTGAGCCGATCGAGGCGCGCTATCTCGCCCGGATCGTCCTCTCGGAGATGCGGATCGGCGTCGGCGAAGGGGCTGTCAGGGACGCCATCGCGTCGACGTTCGACGTGCCCGTCGAGGACGTCCAGCGCGCCCTGCAGGTCTCGAACGATTACGGTCTGGTCGCAGAGGTCGCTTGCGACGAGGGGGGCGAGGGACTCGAAGAGATCACGCTGGAACTGGGCCGCCCCGTACAGGCGATGCTCGCACAGGCCGGGTCAGTCACCGACGCGCTGGAGGAGTGGGAGGAAGCCGCCGTGGAGTGGAAGTACGATGGCGCGCGCGTCCAGTTGCATTACGACCCCAACGGAATCGAGGGCAAGCGTGATACGACGACCCGCGTCTTCTCGCGGAACATGGAGGACGTCACCGCCGCGCTTCCGGAGGTCGTCGAGTTCGCGGAGGACCGTCTCGCCGAACCGGTCATCCTCGACGGGGAGGTGGTTGCCATCGACGCGGACGGCGACCCGCTCCCGTTCCAGCAGGTGCTCCGGCGGTTCCGGCGCAAGCACGATATCGAGGCCGCACGCGAGGACGTGACGGTCCGGCCGTCCTTCTTCGACTGTCTGCACGCGGGCGGGGAGGACCTGCTCGAAGAACCGCTCTCCCGGCGTCACGACCGGGTTGCCGACCTGCTCGGCGACGGCCCGGAGCGCTCCACGCTCGAAATTACCGACGATCCCGACGAGATCGAATCAATCGATAGCGAGGCGCTGGCGGCCGGTCACGAGGGGATCATGCTCAAAGATCCGGACTCGACGTACTCGCCGGGCCGTCGCGGCAAGCACTGGCTCAAACGCAAACCGGACGTCGAGACGCTCGACCTCGTCGTTACCGGCGCGGAGTGGGGCGAGGGGCGACGGGCCACCTTCCTCGGCACGTTCCTGCTATCGGCCCGGACCGCAGGCGGCTACGAGACGCTGGGAAAAGTCGCCACGGGTATCACCGACGAGGAACTCGCGGAACTGACGGACCTGCTCGAACCGCACATGCGCGGCGAGGACGGCCAGAGCGTCGATATCGACCCCGAAGTGGTCTTCGAGGTCGGCTACGAGGAGATCCAGTCCTCGCCGACGTACTCCTCGGGCTACGCGCTCCGTTTCCCCCGGTTCGTCGGCGTCAGAGACGATATCGACGTCCACGACGCGGATAGTCTAGAACGGGTCGAACGGCTTGCAGACTGAGCCCTGACCGAACGCCGGAAGCCGAACGCTTAACGATCCAGTCGACTAGCGTCCAACTATGACTGTTACCTACGGCGACCTCACTATCGACTGGCTCGGCTACGCGACCGTTCGGATCGAACACGACGATACGGTCGTCTACCTCGATCCCGGCCGCTACGGCGTCCTGACCGGCGAATGGACGCCCGAGGGGCGGGACGTCGGCCACCCGCCGGCCCGAGAGTACGATGCGCAGGACGGCGACCTCGTCTGTATCACCCACGACCACCACTACAACTCCGACGGGATTCGCCGCGTGGCGGACGAAGACGCGACGGTCGTCGCCTACGATGCAGTGTACGCACCGGGAATCGGCCGCGACGTCGAGCGCTTGCAGGATCTGCCCTACGACGTCTTGCGCGTCGACGAACACACGGACGAGTTACTCGGCGACGTGATCGTCAGGACAGTACCGGCGTACAACAGGCCGGACGGCCCGAACGTCGACGCGAGCGGCGAGCCGATCCATCCCGAGGGGTTCGGCGTGGGCTATCACCTCACGTTCGGCGATACGACCGTCTTCTGGCCGGGGGACTCGGACGTGCTGGAGGGCCACGAGCAGCTAGATGTCGACGTCTTCTTGCCCTCTATCAGCCAGAGTTTCACGATGGACCGCCACAGCGCGGCTGATCTCGCCGAGGAACTCGACCCGGACCTCACGCTACCGATCCACTACAACACCTTCGGGGCGCTGGAGGCGGACTCGGACGCGTTTGTGGTCGATCTGGCAAAGCGGGGCCTGCCCGTCGCGCTGGACGAATCGTAAAAAGTCTATAGCATCCCCATCTCTTCCAGACGGTCCGGGAGATAGGTGTCCGTCACGAAGTCAAGACCGCGCGAGGCAAGCGCCTGCTGTTCGGACTTCTTGCCGATATCGAGCTGGATCTCGATCTGTTCTTTCCAGTACTCCGTCTGGAAGCGCGGGTCCTCCAGTTCGCTCTCCAGGGCGTTGATATCGGAGTCCGAAAGTGGGTCGGTCGGCAGGTCGTACTCGACGATGTCCTCGGGGCGGACGCCGATGAACTGCGCTTCCGGCGTCGCCAGATACTTCGAGAGGTGGGCGGACTTGATCGAGCCATACGCGACGGAGCCGTAGATCCGGTAGGACCACGGGTCGGCGTCAGTAAAGACCGTCACCGGAAGGCCGAGTTCGTCTTGCAGTCGCTTGATCAGCCGGCGGGTCGCCCGCGCTGGCTGGCCTTTGAGGTGGACGATCAGAGCGTTGTACTCCTCGTCGAAGCCGTTCTCGACGAGGCGGTCGCGCATACCACCGGTCTCGACGGCGAGGACGAAGTCGGCGTCGCAGTCGAGGAACTCGATCGTGTCGGGGTTGTTCGGGATCTGGTAGCCCCCCTCGCCGACGTCTTTCTGGCAGTGGATCTTGCGCTCGCCGCGGCGGGTCTGCTCGCGGATGTGGAGCGGCCCCATGACCGTCGCGCCGGACTCCTCGGGACGCATGTGGAAGTCCTCGCGAGTGACCTCCGAGACGATCTCCAGGTCCTCGATCATCTGGTTGGACTCGTCCTGACTGGAGAACTGGGCCTCGTCGCTGTCCCAGGACTCCGAGAGGTAGTAGAGTTCACGCAGGGTCGAAGAGCGATCCTCTTCGAGTTGGTTGTTGAGGAACTCGATGGTGTAGACCGCCTTCAGCAGTTTTCTCGCACCGCGGATGCTGTTGGCAGAGCGGGTGCTCTCGCGGTCGCCGTACACCCAGACGTTAGAGTCCTCGTCGTACTCGATGTTGGTCTTGGTCCGGGTCGGCAGACTCATCGTCGGGATCTCTCCGCGGTCGAACTGGTCGTAAAACTCCGCGGCGAGGTCGATCAGTTTCTTCTGGGCTTCCGTGTTGCTGTCAGTACTCATTGGTCATTCACCGTCAGTTTCGCGTCTTCGACGCCCTCTACCGTCACGTCGAACGTGGCATCGGGATCCGTGGCATACGATAGCGTGGCTTCGTCGCCGCTTTTGATCGTCGGCGACCACTTGACGAACCACTCGCCGTCCATCTCGACGACGGTCGCGTCGTCGGGGAGGTTGCTGGGCTCGGCCGTCACGATGTCTGTCAGTTCGATCGATTCGTTCGTGTTCGAGTTGTTTTCTATTGTCAGGTTCACCGTGCTGGCGTTGCCGTTGCCCTCGACCGCTCGGTCGACGAGGACGTTGTTCATAATCCGGGCCAGCGCGTCGTCGAAGTTCGGCGCCGACTGGTCGGTGACTTCGGAGACTTTCTCGGCCATCTCGGGCAGGATATCCGCCAGGACGTCCTGTTTCTTCTTCCGTTTCTCCATCGAGCGGCGCTTGTTGAGGTAGCTCTTGAGTTCGCGGGCCGCCTCGCGGATGGCGAGTTCGATCTCGTCTTCGATCTCCGGGACGTTGGCGATGGCGTCCTTGGACTCGCTCGTGAACGGAACGTTCGTCGAGGCGACGTGGATCATGATCACGACGGGGCCGTTCGGAACGCCGTTGCCGCCCGGCTGATCGAGGTTGTAGTTCCGCCAGCCGATATTCTTGATGACGTCGGTCGTCGCACACGCGCCACGCTGATAGACCAGTGGGACGCGGTTGGCAAACCGAAGCACCTCCGCTTTCCCCTCGGCGGTCAGGTCGCCGCCGTAGGCGATGCCGGCCTCGACGATGAACGGGTCGCCACCATGGACGTCGGCGTCCCGCGTCGCCGCCGCGTAGAAGTCGGCGTTGTACTCCTTGCGGAGTCCGGCCTCGACCAGCGTATCGGTGATCGGCGAGAGGCAGTTCGTCGGCGGCGACATGATGTTCGCCGCGCGCATCGCCTCTAGTAGCTCGCTTGCCGTGTCACGGCTGTCCGCGATAGCCGAGACCTTCGGCGGGTCGTCAGGCACGGTCTGCATGCGATCCCAGACCGCCTCGACGACGTTCTCGCGCGCTGTCCCGCCGAACGTCGCCTCGCTGTGCTCTTCGAGCATGTCCGCTGAGCGGTCCATGTACCGGTTCAGTTCGTCGTAGGTCGTCCGGTCGCGGAAATCGTCGCTGTCGGCGAACTTCGAGGCCAGGCGGTCGGCGATTCCCTTGATCGTCGCGTCGTCCTTGCGCGTACTCGTCGCGTCGTCGACGATAGTGTAGAGGTCGGCTGCGCGCCGTCCAGTTCCCTCGCTTTCGTCGTCTTCGGCTCTCTCGTCCGGTAGCCGTCCGTCAGTGACGACGGTCCAGACTGCCTCGACGACGTTCTCGCGAACCGTCTCGCCGAGGGTCGTATCGTGGCCGTTGCCGACCTCGGTCGCGGCCTCGCGGACTGCGGCGACCACCGTGTGGTGGGCGATCCGCTCTTCGTCGTCGAGTTCCGCTTCGACCGCCTCTCCGAACGCCTCCGTCGCGGCCGGGCTTTTGCCGTTGGTCGCGTCCACGACTGCGTCGGCGATGCCAGCCTCGTGGGTCTGGGGTGGTGTCCACGACATCTCGCGACCGTAGTGTCGGTCGCGGAAGCCGTCGATAACGCTGTCGGCCGTCTTCTTGCCGACGCGGGTGAACTCGCTCTGGAGGAATCCGGATATGGAGTGTGAGTCCGTCGCTTGAAGCATCTTCAGCACCGTCCCGAGTTCGACGCCGTGGGGGTGGGGGCGGATCTCCTCGGTCTCGGCGGGCAGTTCGGCCTCCTCGGCGCGCTCGAACTTGAAGTGTTCTTGCGGTTCTTTTAGCTCCACGCGTGCGTGCGGGTTGACGACTGCAGTGTGCTTGATGTAGTCGTGAAGCTGTGAGCGCGCTCGCATGTTCGCCTCCATCTCGATTTCGATCCGCGTGCCGTGTGGCCGATCCCACGAGGTCGTGTCCTCGGCCCGGATCTCCGGCTCGTTGGTGTCAGTGTCGATGACGAGTTCGAAGTACTCGGCTTCCTCCGAACCCTGCGTTCGGCTGGTGATCTTCGCCGGCTTGCCGCTGGTGAGCTGGGAGTAAAGTACTGCCGCGGAGATTCCAATCCCCTGCTGACCGCGGCTCTGTTCTCGCTTGTGGAACCGGGAGCCGTACAGCAGTTTTCCGAAGACTTTCGGAAGCTGTTCTTTGGTAATACCGGGACCGTTGTCCTCGATGATGAGCGTGTAGTAGTCGCCCGATTCCTGAATCTCGACGTAGATGTCCGGGAGAATGCCGGCCTCCTCGGCGGCGTCGAGCGAGTTGTCGACCGCCTCTTTGACGGCGGTGACGAGCCCGCGGGCACCGCTGTCGAAGCCGAGCATATGCTTGTTCTTCTCGAAGAACTCGGCGATAGAGATCGCTCGCTGGCTCTCGGCCAGTTCTTCGGCGATCCCTTCGTCCTCGCCGAGCGTCGATTGAAACGAGGTCATTACGGAACGGTTAGCGGTGGGGGAAATAAAACCCATTCGTTAGCGGAGTGAAAGTGGAATCGGGTGGGATTCGTTCGAAAGATCCGATTACACGCCAAACACCGGGCGGTAAGCAGAGCATACGCCTCCTGTTTAAACCTGCTGGCCGAGCGCGCTCGCGCGCGTACGTGAACTTTATCACCCCCGAAAGACTAGAGGAAAGTAGATTTTAATGTCCAATGAAACGGAGTACGGCGCTGGACAGATACAGGTCCTCGAAGGACTCCAGGCTGTCCAAAAGCGCCCTGCGATGTATATCGGTTCTACAGATTCTCGGGGGTTGCATCATCTCGTCTATGAGGTGGTCGACAACTCCATCGACGAGGCACTTGCGGGCCACTGTGACTCGATTACGGTGACGATCCACGACGACGAGTCGGTCTCTATCCGCGACGACGGTCGTGGGATCCCGGTCGATACTCACGAGAAGCACGACCGGCCAGCGCTGGAGGTCATCATGACCGTCCTCCACGCCGGCGGGAAGTTCGACAACAAGTCCTACCAGGTCTCCGGTGGGCTTCACGGCGTCGGCGTAAGCGTCGTGAACGCCCTCTCGAAGTGGCTCGAAGTCGAGGTACGCCGTGACGGTGCCGTCTGGAAACAGCGGTTCGACCACGGCGAACCCGAGTACGATATCAAGCGCGTACGCGATCTGGAACCCTCGGAGGAGACCGGAACGGAGATCCGTTTCTGGCCCGACGACGAGATATTCGAGACCGGGGATTTCGAGTTCTCGACCCTCGCAAATCGGCTCCGGGAACTCGCCTTCCTCAACTCCGGCGTCGAAATCTCACTGCAGGACGACCGCGACGGGGGCGAGGAATCGTTCTGTTACGAAGGCGGCATCCGCGAGTTCGTCGAGTATCTCAACGAGACGAAGACGAACCTCCACGAGGACATCATCTACTTCGAGGCCGAAGAGGACGATATCCAGGTGGAGGTCGCGATGCAGGCGACCGACGAACTACAGGGATCGATCCACGCCTTCGCGAACAACATCAACACGCGAGAGGGTGGAACCCATCTGACCGGGTTCAAGACGGCGCTGACGCGGATCGTCAACGACTACGCGAAAGAGAACAACCTGCTCAAAGACCTCGACGAGAACCTCAAAGGCGACGACATTCGCGAAGGTCTGACCGCAGTCGTCTCGATCAAACATCCCGACCCGCAGTTCGAGGGGCAGACGAAGACGAAACTCGGTAACAGCGAGGTCCGTGGGATCGTGGAGGGAACGGTGCACGACGGTCTCGGCACGTATTTCGAGGAGAACCCGGACACCGCAGAAGCCGTCGTCTCGAAGGCCGTCGAAGCGGCCAAAGCGCGGAAAGCCGCCAAGAAGGCCGAAGAGCTGACACGCCGCAAGAGCGCGCTCGAATCGACCGCGCTGCCGGGCAAACTGGCCGACTGCCAGAGCCGCGACCCCGAGGACTCCGAACTGTTCATCGTGGAGGGCGACAGCGCCGGCGGTTGCTTTACCGGTGATACTGAAGTTGCACTGGCCTCAGGACGTTCAGTCTCATTCGAGCAACTCGTCGAGGAGTACGAGAACGGCCGACGCCACTACTGCTACACAGTCGAGGACGACGGGAAAATCGGCATCGGTCGGGTCGAACACCCCCGCGTCACGAAAGAAGATGCTGAGCTTGTCGAAGTCACGCTGGACAATGGCGAGTCAATTCGATGTACCCCGGACCACGAGTTCATGCTCAGAGACGGCAGCTACTGTGAGGCTGCTGACCTCGATGCGGGTCAGTCTCTGATGCCTCTGTACCGGAAGGCGTCCGATACGGATAAAGAGAACATCACCATTGACGGCTACGAGATGGTAAAACAGCCAGTCATGCGTGACTTCTGGGAGTTCACCCACTTGCTCGCTGATCGGTTCAATCTTGAAAACGGAACCTACAGCCCGGATGAAGGAGATCATAAACATCACGTCGACTTCGATAAGCGAAACAACCGCCCTGACAACATAGAACGGCTCTCGCATGACGAACACATGGAGCTTCACCGAGAACACGCGGCGGAGACGCTTCACACGGAGGAAGTGTGGGAGAAGCTCCGAGAATTACGACAATCCGAGGAGTTCCGGGCGATGATGAGCGAGCGGATGCAACGAGATGAAACGGTTGAGATCCTACGCGAACAGGCCAAAAAACAGTGGGAAGACGACGAGTACAAGGCCTATATGATGGACGCGTGGCAAGAGTACTACGATAATAACCCTGACTATAGAGAGCGGGTCCACCAACGTCTCACAGAGGAAGCACGAGAGTACTGGTCGGACGAGCAAAACCGAAAGGAACAGTCCGACCGTGTGAAAGAGTACTTCCAGAACAACCCAGAGGCAGTAAAAAAGCGACGAAAAGAAGCACTTGAGCAGTGGGACGACGAAGAACTTCTGGAGTGGCGAAGTCAGAAGACTGAGGAGCAGTGGACCGAGGAGTTCCGAGAACAACGGATGGAAGCGTACAACGAAACCTACTACGAGAACACCATCCCGTTCATGCAGGAGATTCTCGAATCAAAAGGATCTCTCGAAAACTATGACAAGTTACGACGAGAGGAGGACGATCCGAATGTCCTGACCAAAGCGACGACTATCGAGAAGTTCTTCGAGGACGAGTCGGCGATGATAGAGGCTGTCGAATCCCATAATCACACTGTCCAATCCGTCGAACAACTTGATGTGACCGAGGATGTCTACGATATTGAAGTACCCGGAACCCATAACTTCGCTCTCGAATCGGGGGTGTTCGTGCACAACAGTGCCAAACAGGGCCGTAATCCCGAGTTTCAGGCGATCCTTCCCCTCGGTGGGAAGATTCTGAACGTCGAGAAGCACCGCCTCGACCGGATCCTCGAAAACGACGAGATCCGGAACATGATCACCGCTATCGGTGCGGGGATCGGTGACGAGTTCGACATCGAGGACGTGCGCTACGAGAAGATCATCCTCATGGTCGACGCCGACGTGGACGGCGCGCACATCCGGACGCTACTGCTAACGCTGTTCTACCGGCATCTGAAGCCGCTGCTCGAAGCCGGCTACGTCTATGCCGCACAGCCACCCCTGTACCGCATCCGGTACAACGGCAACACCTACGACGCGATGACCGAGGCCGAACGCGAGGAGATCGTCGAGGAGAAGTGTAACGGCAACCCCACGCAGGTCCAGCGGTTCAAAGGACTGGGCGAGATGAACCCGAAACAGCTCTGGCAGACGACGATGAATCCCGAAAACCGCGTCCTCAAGCAGATCAATATCGAGGACGCTGCGGCCGCGGACAAGATGTTCTCGGTCCTGATGGGCGACGCCGTCGAGCCACGCAAGGAGTTCATCAAGGAACACGCGCCGGAGGCAGAGTGGGTAGACATCTAATGGAGGTTCTAGTATGAGTTCAGACGTTCCCGATCCAGCAGACGCAGACGCCGACGCCGCTCGCGTAGAGCGCGTTCGCGTCGAAGACGAAATGGAGCAGAGCTACATCGACTACGCGATGAGCGTCATCGCGGGCCGCGCGCTGCCGGACGTCCGAGACGGGCTTAAACCCGTCCACCGGCGGATCCTCTACGCCATGAACGAGATGGGAGTCAGCAGCGGCTCCTCGCACCGCAAGTCCTCCTCAGTTATCGGAGAGACGATGGGTGATTACCACCCCCACGGTGATCAGGCGATCTACGACACGCTGGTCCGGATGGCACAGGACTTCTCGATGCGACATCCGCTTATCGACGGTCAGGGTAACTTCGGCTCGATGGACGGTGACCCGGCCGCAGCCATGCGGTATACAGAGGCGCGGATGGACTCGCTTGCCGAGGAGTTACTCGAAGACATCGACAAAGACACTGTCGACTTCAAGCCCAACTACGACGACCGGCTAACCGAACCGGAGGTTCTGCCCTCCGCGTTCCCGAACCTGCTCGTCAACGGCTCTTCGGGGATCGCAGTCGGGATGAGTACGAACATCCCGCCGCACAACCTCGGGGAGGTCATCGACGCGACGGTCGAACTGATCGACAATCCCGACGTCGGAGTCGACGGGCTAATGGAACACATCAAGGCCCCGGACTTCCCGACCGGCGCGAACATCGTCGGCCGCGACGCGATCTATTCGGCGTACTCTACCGGCCGCGGGCGACTTCGCGTGCGTGCCGAGATGGAAGTCGAGGAGACCGACACGGGCCGCGACCGGATCGTTGTCACCGAGATCCCGTTCCAGGAGAACAAGGCGCGAATGGTCGAGCGGATCGCCGAGGACATCAACGAAGGAAAGATCGAGGGTGTCAGCGACCTGCGTGACGAGTCCGATCGGAACGGCGTCCGCGTCGTCATCGAGTGCAAGCGCGGCGCGAACGTCGACCTCGTCAAGAATCAGCTACTCGAAAGCCACCTCGAACGGACCTTCGGCGTTATCAACCTCGCGCTGGTCGACGGCCAGCCACGAGTCCTGACGCTCAAGGAAACGCTCGAACACTACGTCGACCACCGCAAGGAGGTCGTCAGACGCCGTAGCGAGTACGACCTGGCCGAGGCGGAGGACCGTGCACACATCCTCGAAGGCCGACTCCACGCGCTCGAACACGTCGAGGACGTCGTCGAAACGATCCAGAACTCCGAGGACCGCGACACGGCGAAAGCCCAACTACGCGAACAGTACGAGTTCTCCGAGGAGCAGGCAAACCACGTCGTCCGGATGCAACTCGGTAGCCTGACCTCGCTCGAAGCCGAGGAGATCAAGCGGGAACACGAGTCCGTCCAGGAGACCATCGAGCGACTGGAGACGATCCTCGAGGACGAAAGCGAACTGCTGGAGGTTATCAAGACCGAACTGCGAGAGATCAAAGACGAGTATGCGAACGACCGGCGGACGAGCATCGTCGAGGACGTCGGGACGGTCACCCACGAGGACCTCATCGCCGAGGAGGACGTCTTCGTCGTTATCACCGAAGACGACTACGTCAAGCGGATGCCCGCCGCCAACTTCGATCCCCAGGGTCGCGGCGGCAAGGGGATCATCGGCGCGGACGTCAAAGACGAGGACCGGGTGTCGAAGGTGTTCCGCGCGAGCACCCACGACTACCTACTCTGTTTCACCAACCACGGACAGGTCTATCAGCTAAAGGCCTACGAGATCCCCGAGATGGGCCGGACTGCCCGCGGGAAGTCCGCGATCAACCTCATCGACCTCGACGACGAGGAGGAGATCACCGCCGTCGTGGCGACGGACGACTTCGAGTCCGACGAGTGCGTGACACTCTGTACTCGGGACGGCTACGTGAAACGGACCGCGGCCACGGAGTTCGAGAACGTCCTCTCGACGGGGATCATCGCGGCGAACCTGGAAGACGGCGACGAACTCGTCGACGTCGCAGTGACGGATGGCTCCAAGGATATCGTCCTGGCGACCGAGGGCGGGATGACCATCCGCTTCGACGTCAACGACGTCCGGAAGATGGGTCGGAACACCCGCGGTGTCGGCGGTATCAAGCTACAGGAGGACGACGCCGTTGCCGGCCTCGTCGCCACCGACGAGGACGACGAGAACGCGCTGTTGACCGTCACCCGAAACGGCTACGGGAAGCGGACCCAGCTATCGGAGTATCGTACCCAGTCACGGTACGGCAAGGGGCTTATCGACATCAAGACCGGCGAGCGTAACGGGCCGGTGACGACTGTCAAGTCCGTCAGTCCGGACGACCATCTCGTCCTGATGAGCGAACGCGGCCAGATCATGCGGATCCCTGCCGCGGACATCTCCGAAGTCGGCCGGAACACGATGGGCGTGACGGTGATGGAAGTCGATGATGACGACGCCGTCGCGAGCGTGGACGTGCTCCCATCCAGCGACGGCGAGTAAACTAGTAGATCCGTTTGCCGAGCGCACTCGTCGCCAACTCGGTGGCGAGGTCTGCGGTCTCGTTCTGTTCGTCCAGTATCGGATTGACCTCGACTACTTCGATAGAGCGAAGCGTGGACCCGTCATCGTCCCGCGCCGCGACCTGCTCCATGGCGGCGTGTGCTTCCCGATACGTGACGCCCCCGCGGACTGGCGTTCCGACGCCCGGTGCAATCTGGGGATCTAGCCAGTCCATATCGAGGCTGACGTGGAACCCATCGACCCCGTCTGTCGCGATATCCAGCGCTTCCTGCACGACGTCCGTGAGTCCGCGGGTGTCGATATCGGACATGGTGAACACGGTGATATCGCTCTCACGGAGGTGCTCGCGTTCGTTCTCGTCGAGGGTTCTGACGCCGACGAGTGCGACGTTTTCCTCGCTGAGTCCCTCCGTTCTGGCCCACTCCATCGATTCGAACTCGCCGTGGCCCAGCAATGCGGCGAGGGGCATACCGTGAACGTTCCCTGATGGTGTGGTGCTGGGCGTGTTGAAATCGCCGTGTGCGTCGAACCAGACTGCGCCAAGCGCCGAGTCACGCGCGGCACCGTTGACCGTGCCGATTGCGACGGAGTGATCGCCGCCCAGAAGAAGCGGTATCTCGCCGTCGTCGACAGCGTCGCCTACTTCGGCGCTGACGCGCTCACAGACCTCCCGCGTCTCGTCGAGATGGCGCGCGTTCGGGTCGGTGGTTCGCTCGTCCTCGGCGGCCGTTCGGGCCACGAAGAGGTCGCCAACGTCGGTCGTCTGTCGATTGGAGGCGTCGAGTTGGTCAACTAGCCCGGCGTATCTGATCGCCGACGGCCCCATGTCGACACCACGCCTGTTGGTTCCGTAGTCCGTCGGTGCGCCGATAATCCGAACGGTGCGTTTCATACACGGTTTTACACAAACCGGCGATTTAGTAGTACTGTCGTGAAAAGACCCGTCTAGCGATGGTTGCCCTGACGGTAGATATACAAGTTAGCCACGTCTAATTACTGCAACGATGATGCTCAGCGACGTCATGGAGGATTATCTGAAGGTGATCTACCACCTCCAGCAAGAGCGAGACGGCCGGATCAAGACCTCGGAGATTGCTGAGTATCTCGACGTTACGTCCCCGACTGTCACCAGTATGATCGACAAACTGAGCGAACGGGGTCTCGTCGAGCGCGAGAAGTACAAGGGTGTCGAACTGAGCGAGGAGGGCGAGCGGGTGGCACTGGAAGTCGTCCGCCACCACCGCTTGCTCGAAGCGTATCTGACCGACGAACTGGATTACGACTGGAGCGAGGTCCACGAGGAAGCCGACCGCCTCGAACACCACATCAGCGAGAAGTTCGAAGAGCGCGTCGTCGAGGCACTCGGGGACCCGGAGGTCGACCCACACGGCGACCCGATTCCCAACGCCGAACTCGAACCCCCCGTCGAGCGCGACGGGCGTGGGCTAATCGAGTTCGAGGAGGGTGACAGCGTGGTCGTCGACCGGATCAGCGACCGTGACCCCTCGGTTCTGCAGTATCTGTCGGAACACGACATCGATCCCGGCGTGGAACTAACGATCGATGAGATCGCACCGTTCGGAATGGTGACCGTACAGGTGGGCGGAGGGACAGTCTCGCTCCCCGAACGGATCGCGGCGAACGTCGAAGTCGACCGGACATCGACTGCACGATTGACGAACTAGCCGCAACCGGGACGCTATTCGGAAAGTACAACGTCTGTTTGACGTGCATCCTAGATGGATTATTTTTTTGAATTGACGCTACTATATTCGAAATGATAACGGTGCTATTCGCCGCATTTAAGAGGATCTGTTCCGAATAATTGGCTATGTCATCGATTGAACTGACTCCCAGCCAGAAGACCATCCTTACTGCCCTGGTCAACCTTCACGGGGAGACCGAAGACGCAGTCAAAGGAGAAGATATCGCGGACGAGGTCGACCGCAACCCGGGGACGATCCGTAACCAGATGCAGAGTCTGAAAGCACTCCAACTCGTCGAGGGTGTACCCGGACCGAAAGGCGGCTACAAGCCGACGGCTACCGCGTTCGAGGCGCTCGACATCCAGCGAATGGACGAACCGGCCTCCGTACCCCTCGCACACGAGGGCGAACCGGTCGAAGAAGCAAACATTAGCGAGATCAACCTCAGCAGCGTCCATCACCCCGAACTCTGTCGCGCCGAGATCCACCTCCAGGGCTCGTCGCGGGACATCCACGAGGGTGACGACGTCACCGTCGGTCCGACGCCGCTCTCGAAACTGCTCATCGAAGGAACAGTTGACGGGAAAGACGACACCAACAATATCCTCATCCTCCAGCTGAACGAGATGGTCGCTCCGGCCGAAGAGCCCGAGCACTAGCGCTTTCTTCTCTCTTTGCGTTTCGAGTTTCCGGACAGCCTATGGTACATTGTCACTACCCAAACTGTGATGCAAAGGGTTTGTATCCAAGGGTTGCTGAGTAGCATCCATGACGGACACGGTCGTTGTACTCGGTGCCGGCTATGCGGGCGCTGGCGCAGTACAACAACTCGAAAAAGAGCTGAGTGGCACTGCCGATATTGTCTGGATCTCGGACACCGATTATCATCTCGTTCTACACGAATCCCATCGCTGTATCCGCAACCCAGCAGTTCAGGAGAGCATCAAGATCCCTGTCGACGAGATCAAATCTCCAGGAACGGAGTTTATTCAGGAAGAAGTCACGGGCCTCGACGTCGACGACCGAGAGATCGAACTCTCCGACGGGGAGACGGTCGATTACGACTACGCGCTCGTTGCACTGGGAAGCCAGACTGCGTACTACGGCATTCCCGGCCTCGAAGAGCACTCCCTGACGCTCAAGAGTCTCGACGACGCGCTGGAGATCCACGAGCAGGTTACGGCCGCCGCCAAGGATGCGACCCGAAACGATCCCGCCCACGTCGTCGTCGGCGGTGCCGGACTCTCGGGCATCCAGATCGCCGGTGAGGTCGCGGAGTTCCGCGACATCCACAACGCGCCGATCGAGATCACGCTCGTCGAAGCCCTCGAAGATATCTTCCCGTCGGGATCGGACGCCATCCAGCAGGCACTCCGGGAGGAACTCGAAGAGGCCGGAGTCGAAATTATGACGGACGACCCGATCACGGAAGCCAACGAGGCGACGATCCATTTCGACGAGGGCGAACCGATCGACTACGATGTCTTCGTCTGGACCGGCGGTATCACCGGGCGCGACGCACTCGACAATGCGGAGGTCGAGAAAGAGCACAATCGTGTCAACGCCGAGTCGACGTTCGAGACGAGCGACGACCGCGTCTTTGCGATCGGTGACAGCGCGATCATCGAACAGGGCAACCAGCCCGCGCCGCCGACGGCTCAGGCGGCCTGGCAGGCAGCGGAAGTCGCCGGTGAGAACCTCGCCCGAGCGGTCAATAATCGGCCTCTAAAGACCTGGACACACCACGACAAAGGAACGGTCATCTCGGTCGGCGAGGACGCCGTTGCAAGCGACGTCATGTACATGCCCATCGAGACATTTGGCTCGGTGCCCGCACAGACGCTCAAGAAGTTCATCGCCGCCCGCTGGATCGCGGATCTGACCTCCTGGTCCCGCGCCAGAGAGGCCTGGAGCGACCTATAGCGACAGTCCGGCGTGCCAGCGGTCGACATCCTGCTCAGCCTTGATCCGGTCCATCCTCGCCAGCAGTTTAACCGCCAGCGACGCCGTTTCCGCGGCTCTAGCCTCCCCCTCAGTCCTGAACTCACCGGTCTCCCGGTTGGCGTAGACGGTACAGACCGCACCTGCTCTCAGCCCGTAGACGTTCGCCAGCGTCAGGATCGCACTGGCCTCCATCTCGATGTTGGCGACGTTGGCCTCGCGTAGATCGTCGATCAGTTGAGTGCTTCCGGCGGCCTCGAAGCCGTCGAAGCCGGGTCGTCCCTGCCCGGCGTAGAAACTGTCGGCGCTCATCGTCACGCCGGTATGATACGTGTGTCCGAGCCGTTCAGCGGCGGCGATCAGCGCAGAAACGACCTCGTGGTCCGCGGCCGCGGGGTAGTCCTCCCGGACGTACTCGTCGCTGGTCCCTTCCTGTCTGACTGCGCCCGTCGTGATGATCAGGTCGCCGACCGACATCTCCGGCTGGAGCGCGCCACAGGAGCCGACCCGGATGAACGTCTCGACGCCGGTCCTGGCCAGTTCCTCGACCGCGATGGCCGTCGATGGGGAGCCGATTCCCGTCGAGGTGACGCTGATCGACGCTCCCTCGTACTGTCCCGTCGAGGTGACGTACTCGCGGTGGCGGCCGACCTCCTCGCTGTCGTCCCAGAAGCCGGTGATCGTCGGGACGCGCTCGGGGTTGCCCGGCAGCAAGACCGCGTCGGCGACGTCGTCCGGCCCGACTTCGAGGTGGTACTGCTGTTCGTCGTTCGGATCCTCGCTGTCGCCGGGGACGCCGACATCCCCGGTCGCGCTGTCGTCTGTCTCGTCGCTCATAAACCGACGTTTCTTGCCAGCCAGTAAATAGCCCGGTGTCGAACGCTACTCCAGCATTCCGCGGTGGATCGTGTTCGGGATCAGTTCCCCGAGGGTATACTCCGAGACGGTATCGCCCTCGTCGCACAGGATTTCGAGGTCCTCCGGGCAGAACTCGGCGAGGCTTTGCCGGCACATCCCACACGGAGTCACGCCGTCTTCCTCGCTCGAACTGACGGCTATCCGGTCGAACTCCCGGTAGCCCTCCCGGACCGCTTCGGACAGCGCGAGTTCCTCGGCGTGAACGCTGTTCGAGTAGTTCGCGTTCTCGATGTTACAGCCAGTAAAGAGCGTGCCGTCGCTCGTTTCGAGCGCTGCGCCAACCGCATACTCGGAGTAGGGTGCGTACGACGCCTCACGCGCTTCGCGGGCGAGTTCGATCAGGTCGTCCATGGCGCGGAGTAGACGGAGTAGTCACAAGTAGCCTGCGGCAGAGAGTAAGGGACGTCCAGTTCGGCGGTCTACTCGCTCGCTGCGATGCACTCCTCGACGACGCCCCGCGTCGTCTCGACCAGAGCATCGATATCGTCGCTCTCGGCATAAAACCGGATGTACTCCTCCGTGCCGCTGGGACGGACGAGCACCCACGACGCGTCCGGCAACTCTATGCGGACACCGTACTCGGTCGAGACGTCGCCCTCGGGGAACTGTTCGGGGAGTTCCCGTTCGATTCGCTCCATCGCCTGTGATTTGACCCCGTCGGGACAGGGAACGCTGACCTTCCGGTAGGGACGTTCGGTGATCGGTTCGATAAGCGTCGCCACGTCGCCGGCCTCCGCGACGAGGCCGGAGAGCACGGCGGCACTGGCGACGCCGTCGATCCAGCCGCCAAGTGCCGTGTGGACGTGTTTCCAGGGCTCTGCAGCAAAGACGACCTCGGTCTCGTCGGTTCCGGCGTCGCGCTCGCGGGCGATGCCCTCGTGCAGTGCACCGAGTCGAACCCGTTCGGTCCGACCGCCCTGATCGCGGGCCGCCTCGTCGATTCGGGCGGAGGCGTTCGGCGTCGTGACGACGACAGGATCCTCGTTCATGCTCGCTTTGACGTAGTGACGCGCCAGGACGGCGAGTATAGTATCCTCGTGGACGACATCACCGTCCGGCCCGACGATCACGATTCGGTCGCCGTCGCCGTCGTGGCCGATACCGAGGTCGAAGTCGCCGTCGCGGACGAATCTACGCAGATCGCCGAGCGTCTCGGGGGTCGGCTTGCTCTCGCGGCCGGGGAAGGTCCCGTCTACGTTCGCGTTCAGGGTGACGACGTGGGCACCGAGCGCGCGGAGCACTTGCGGCGTCGCGACGCTCGCCACGCCGTTCCCACAATCGACGACGACTGAGACGCCAGAGAGCGGTTCCTCGGCCCCTCCCAGCGTCTCGGCGGCGTACTCGGTGATCCGGTCGCGGTAGGTCGCCAGTTCGTCGGCGGTTCGCGTCGTCCCGAACTCGGTCCACTCGGTCGGTTCACTGGTGTCGGTGACGAGTCGCTCGATCCGTCCCTCCGCGGCGCTGTCGAACTCCTCGCCGTCGGTAAAGAGTTTGATACCGTTGTCTGTCGGCGGGTTGTGGCTTGCGGTGATCATGACGCCGTAGCGCCCCTGCGAACAGTAGGCAAGTCCCGGCGTCGGCAGTTCGCCCACCCGGAGCACATCGACGCCACCGCTGGTCAGGCCAGCCTCGACGGCGGCAGCGAGGGATTGGCTGGTCTCGCGGCCGTCCCAACCGAGGGTCACTACCGGCGGTGTTCCGGTCTCGCTCTCTCGAATATACCTGCCGACCGCCTGCCCGACCGAAAGTGCGAGTTTCGGCGTGACCCGGTCGCGAGCTGGTCCTCGTATCCCTGCCGTCCCGAACAGATCCATGTGTACACGTCCGGACCGGGTCTACCTAAACACCGGCGGAACGACACGAGGACGGATCGAACGGCGAGGTTTAAAACCGACTGGCCGGTATGGCGTAGTATGACCGTGGTTGCCGTTCCCGCGACGCTGCCTCGCCCTGAACTCGTGCTGAAAGATCTCCCCGATACGTCGCCGTTGTCGGCCGACGAGGCCGCCGACCTCTACGCGGCGATGTTCAAAGACGTCGTGCGCGCTATCGACGCGAGTGGGGGCGAAGCACTCGTCAACTACCGCGCGGCGGCGGACCTGCCGGATCGGTACGACGCCGGCCCCGAGGCCGAACTTCGCGCGCTCGCCGCCGAGGCAGTCGAGGATATCGGCGAGATCCGCTTCGAGGTGCAGGTCGGGTCGAACCGGGCCGCACGCGTCGGGAACACCATCACTCACCTCCTCGACGAGGAGGGCGTCCGCTCCGCGGCGATCGCCGATCCGGCCGCGCCGCTGCTCGGTCGGGCACATATCGACAGCGCGGCGATGAAACTCCGAACCAACGAACTCGTGCTCGGTCCGGCGTCGAGCGGTCGAGTCTACTTCGCCGGCTTCACCGAACCGGTCGATTTCGAGGACGTCTACCGCACGCCAGCCCTCGAAACGTTCTCGACGCGCGGTAGCGATGCCGGTCACGATATCGAGTTCATCGAGTCGCTCCCGCTGCTCGAAGACGGCGACGACCTCCTGACGCTCTGGTCGCGGATCCGTTCGCGCGTCACGGCCCAGCGCGTCGTCCCGAAGTACACGACGGAACATCTCGACGAACTTGGACTCTACGTCACTGAGAAGGATGGAGACGCAGTACTGACTCGCGAGTGAGTATCGGTGGAATCCGTTAGGTCTTAACCGCCCGCCCGTATACTGGTAGTTGTGGTGGGGTGGCAGAGCGGCCTATTGCGCCTGCCTTGAGAGCAGGTATCCTCACGGATTCCTGGGTTCAAATCCCAGCCCCACCGCTTCTGCGAGGAACAGTGGTGACGAGCGAAGCATCCGTGCTGGGATTTGAACTACGCAAACGCTCGCTGACGCTCACGTTTGCCATCGAGTTCAAATCCCGAAATAACGTCGTCGTTCGACGTCCGGTCTTAACAGCCTTCTCCCCCTCTGTGAGGTCGTCACCGAGTAGTGTCGTAGGCCCCTTGCTCGGTGACCGGCGTTGCTCGTTCGCGGACCTGCTCGTACTGCTCGGTCGCCCACTCGACGGCGGCGTCGGACTCGTTGATAATCAGGCCATTGATACCCTGGTCGGTGTAGACGACGAGGCCCGCGTGAGAGTCGTCGCCGATCCAGAGGCCGTATTCGTACGGAATCGGTCCGTGGAAGACCCGTAGCGACTCCCGCTGGGCAGCCGGCCGGTTGTCGGGCGGGTACAGCGTCGTGAGTTGCTCGTAGATATCCTCGGTCATCACCAGTTCGACGGTCGTGTCGGTCTCCGCCGCCTGCTCGGGGACCGTATCGGCGTAGCCTGACACTGCCCGGGGGGCAAAGCCCCTGATCCGATCGGCGTCGCCGATGCGCGTGATGAACTGCTGGACGACCGCATCCGGCACCGGGTCCGTTGCCTCGTGTGCGACGGCACCGTTCAGCATGGCTGGCGCGATGCTCTCGGCGTCCGAGAGCGGAGCGAGGATGTCTCCGACCGCCTGCACACCGTCCAGTGACCCGAGAAATCGGCCATAGCTATCGTGGGCATAGTGACCGACGGTGGTGGCACGCCATTTACCCTCCTCGTAGGCGACGAGGCCTGCCCCCTCGAGTTCGCGGACGATGTCGTCGAGCGTGGATCGTGGGGTATCGAGACGGTCGACTAGTTCTCCTTTCGGTCCCGGTGCTTCGACGATGGCATCTAGACAGTCCCAGCGTCGGTGGATGATCCCGGCGATTTCGTGTATCCCTAACATGTTTTTCAGTACTGCACCCTGTGTGCTACCGAGAGTTTCGCACCCCTGGTCGTCGTTGGTAGCCCTGTGACGGGTTCGGTAGCTACCGACTAAGTGGGCTATTACGTATGGTGCCTAATATAAGATTGGTCCCCGACAAACGCTCGGCCCTCTGAATGAAGCAGGTCCGTAGTGCCCATGGTTACTTGTCATATCAGGCCAAACTCTCCGATGATGGAGACGACGGCAGATCCGGGAGCGTCCGTCCTGGTCGTCGACGACGAGCAACGGTTGGCTGACCTCTACGCGTCCCATCTTCAGACGACGTACCGAGTAGAGACAGCCTACAGCGGTGCCGAAGCGCTCGAACTGATCGACGACGAGTTCGACGTCGTACTTCTCGACCGACGGATGCCGGAACTACCGGGCGATCAACTCCTCGACCGGATCAGAGCCGAGGGGTACAGCGGGAGAGTCGTGATGGTTACCGCCGCCGACCCCGATTTCGACATCGTCGACATGCCCTTCGACGAGTACGTCATCAAGCCCGTAACTGGGGAGGAGATCCGTGACGTGGTCGAGGCCCAACTGTTGTTGGACTCCTACGAGATGCGTCTCAACGAGTACTTCCGACTCAAATCGAAGCTACGAACGCTCGAAGGCTCGAAGCCCCGATTCGAGCTAGAAGACGACGACCGCTACGAGGAACTGACCGTGCTCGCAACGTCGATCAAGGAGGATCTCGAAGATATGCTGGCCGAACACGACGAACTCGGGTTCGCGGATGGCGAGTTCCTCGACGGCTGAGACCGCCGTTCTACCGGATCACAGATGCGGGAGTATCGTTCGAGAGCCAGCTACAGCATCTGCAGTTGCGAATCCACCCGTCAGAGTTCACCAGTCCGTATCCAGATCAAGCGCCCGCGACAGAAGCCGGTCGTCGTATCTGGCGGCCGTCTGCTCGGGACGCGTCTCATCGATGCGGCGGACCGTCTCGACGGTGTTTGCGAAGTTCTTGAACGTCGCCTCGTCGACCATCTGCCCGTCCACGGAGACCGCGCCGGTGCCGGTCGATTTGGCCTCCTCGAACGCCTCGATGCGCCCGACGTCGCGCCGTAGTTCCGACTCCCGCGGCATGTGAATCCGGTTCGCCTGTGCGGTCTGATTGGGATGCAACGACCAGCTCCCGTCGAGCCCGACCGTCGCCTCGCGCTCGACCTGCTCGGCGTAGGCGTCGCCGTTATAAAACTGGACGCCGGCGCGCTCGCGGTACAGTTGGTCGAAGGGGCCGCCGATCGCCAGCAGGCCGCCCGCGCTGGCCTCGTTCGAGAGCCGTTCGAGCAGGCCGGGCCAGGCCGGCCGTCCCTCGTCCAGTTCGCGCCCGCCGAGTTCAGCCGTGTAATCGACGGGCCCGAAGACGAGCGCGGCGAGGCGGCCCTCGCCCAGCCGTGCGATGCGGTTGAGATCCGACACTGCTCGCGCCGTCTCGACGATGATGGCGAGTTCGATCGATCCGGCCTCGTAGCCGTACGACGTTTCGTACTCCTCGATCGCCGACGCCGCAGCGCGGACGTCCTCGACGCGGCCCACCTTCGGGACGACGACGCCGTCCATCCGGTCGCCGACCGAGCGGACGAGTGTCTCGATCTCCTGGCGACCCCGCTCGCGGGCCGTCTCGCTGTCGTAGCCCCACTGCACGCGGGGCCAGAGTTCGCCGGGGAAGGCGTCGCCGTGCTCTCCGAGTAGCTCGATAGTGTTTTCCAGTGCGGCGTCTTTCATCTCCGGTGCCGTGCCGTCCTCGATGTCCGGAACGAGCCAGTCGGGTAGCTGGAACCCCTCGGCGGTGAGTCCCGAGCGGAGGTACTTCGCCGAGTCCTCGCGGGGGACGGCGGCCGGTGCGGTCTGGAACGTGCGACAGAGTCGTGTCATCGGTGGGTTCTGGTTTCGATTAGTGCGGTTCGACGGCCGGAGTAGACCGGCTCGTCGTGCTGATTGAACGCGAGATGCTCGAAGGTGACCTGTCCGGCGCGGCCGGGATCGGTGTTCTCTGGAATCGCTACGGTCGGCGTCGCCGCCGTGTCGAGGACGCGAGTGAAGCCGTAGATGGTGTCCCCTGCGGTGACGAAGTCGTGGAACCGCTCGTCCTCGCACCGGAGCTCGCGGTAGGTCCGCTCGTCCGAGCGGGCGTGCCCGAGCGCTATCGAGCGTGTCACGTCGCCGTAGGTAACCGGCTCGCCGGAGGGAGAATCGGCCATCGCCGAAGCGTCGTGGTGCTGTTTTGCGGTGTTGAGCGTCGCAAGCGGGAGACCAGCGACGAGCAGGTCGTCCTGGGTTCGGCCGCGCTCGTGGCGATAGGCCACCGTAGCGTCGCGGCCGGCGACCTCGCCCAGCGCCGCGCGGAAGTCCTCGAAGTACGGCCCGTCGGGCGCGATCAGTTCCTCTGGTAGGTCCGGCGTATTGCGCTCGGTCTCTCCCTGCGAGTCGGCCTCCTCGCCGTCGGTCTCGACCGGCTCACGGCGGGGCACCATGTTCGTCCGGCGGTACGACAGCAGGGGCTCCTCGGTCGTCGCGTCGTAGCCGTGAGTCTCCCAGGTCACGATGCCGTAGGCGGGTCGGGAGCTAGAGGCCGTCGTTTCGAGCACCTCTGACTCCACGCGGAGTTCGGTGCCCGGGTAGACGGCGTCGGTGTGATACTGTACGTCGGTTCGGCCCAGGAAGTAGCCCCCCTCCTCGCTGAGGTCTTCGACGGTCGGGCCCATCACGGCCGCAAGCAGGTAGTCGGGGTGGATCGGCGGCTCCTCGTAGCCCAGTGCGGCAGCGGCGTCCGAGCGCCAGTAGGCTGGATCGTGGTTCAGCGTCTGGCTCATCCAGCGGTCGTTACCGGCACGCGTGAGCCTGAGTCCGGGCGCGTGAGCGATCGAGTCGCCCTCCGCGAACCCCTCGAAGTACGTGCCTTTCTCGAGCGTCTCGGCGCGCTCCAGGGCGCTCTGAAACGTCTCGGTGTCGGTCCAGTCGGTCGGTTCTGTGGTATCCGTCATCGTCTGTGGTTGAGTGTCGGTCGCATCAGTCGGTCGTCGGTGCCCCGACGGGGTCCTCCCGCCGTCGCCGCGCCAGTGTCCGCCGCATCTCGTTGGTCACGATCATGTACCCCTCGTCGAACCCCATGCCGGGCTTTGCTAGCACCTGCGCGGCGTCGGTAGCGAGCGCGACGTGTGCGCACGCTCTGGCGGATATCTCCGTCTCGTTGCAGCTCCCACCGAGGTACGCACGGGTGTCGGTGTCGCGGCAGTACTCCACTGCTCTGGCGCTGTGCTGGATCCCGCCGAGATCCGGCGTCTTGATCTGAACGACGTCCGCCGCGCCAGCGTCGACGAACGCGCGGACGTCCCCGGCGGTGTTACACCACTCGTCGGCGACGATGTCGACGTCGACGCCAGCCTCGGCCAGCCCGTCGCGAAGCGTCGCCATCGCCCGGATCTGTTCGGCACGGCTGCCGGCGTCCATCGGTCCCTCGATCTGGAGCGGGTACGGGTCAGCAGCGGCCTGTAACTCGCTGAAGTACTCGGCGAGTTCGGCCCGGTCGTACGGGGGGCCGAAGACCTCGCCGATGATGCCGTAGACGTCGACGTGGAAGCGCGGATCGTACCCCGCCGGGCCGAGGTCGTCGACGCGGTCGGCGAGCCACGCGAGGTACTCCCGGAGCCGTTTGCCGTCCGGGCCGAGCTTTTCGACGCTGTTGAACAGTCCGTGCGGGAGCACCGGAACGCCCTTGAGCAGCATCTTCTCGGCGTTGGCTCGCCGGTCGTCGCCGGACTGCCCGAACACGGGCACAGGCTCGGTCGCCGGCGTGGTCCCGAGCGCCTCCGCGAGGACGTCCGTCGGGGTGGTTCGCCGGGCGGTCGCGGCGGCATCGAGCAGCGCCTGCGAGACGCCGTACCTGACCGCGGTGTGGAGCGCGCCGCCGTCGCCATGGACCGCCGGCAGTGCCTCGATCACTGCGACGTTGTCCGCGAACGCGTCCGGATCCCGGCGGACGAGTTCGTCCGCGACAGACCCCCTAACGACATCACGGTACGTCTCCGCCCGGAAGAGTGGATCGCGCCCCCCGGCACCGGAGTACTGGACCGCGGCGCAGTCCCCGACGGCGACCGAGCCGTCGCTTAGCTCCAGTTCGACCGTCAGCGCCTCGCCGGCCTGCCGGATGCTGTCGAACCCCGGCGTAACAGGTTCGCCGCGGTAGCCGAAACCGTCCTGCTCCGCGCCGCGTTTGATCGCCCGCTGGTCGTCGAAAAAGAACCCCGACACGGTGGGGACGGCGCGAACGCGTTCGATCCGCATCTCAGTCACCCCCCGTGGGACGGCCGATCAGCCGACCGTCGCTGATCGCATCGACGTCGTCGGCGACCATCCGGAACGACTGGTCGCGCCCTTCCGTTTCCGCCCGGGCGTCGAGCCGGTTGTGATGGATCTCCCTGATCTCCTCGCCGACCGCCAGTTCGCCGAACTCGAAGATCCGGACGCGGCCGTCGTCGTCTCGCGCCGGCAGAACCGCCCCCTGCGCGCTGTCGCTCGGCGCGAACGGGACGTCGAGTTCGCCGGAGTCGAAGGCATTGATCGTCCCCTGGGCAACATCGCCGTCGCCCGCGGCCTCAACGGCGTCGATCAGTTCGCGGGTCGCACGCTCGATCAACTCGCGCTCGCGCTCGACGCCGTCGAGCCGGACGTCCTGCTCGATCATCATGTCGATCAGCTGTCGCGTGGTGCGGAGTCCGGCGGCATTCGCCTCCTTTGTCGGGACGCCCTGGAACTCCTGTGGTGACTTGGTGATGACCTTGTCGGGCTGTGCAACGGCGGCCGTTGCGCCGCCGAGCCCGATGACGCCGTTCGCCCGGGCCTCGTCCGGCGGGAACCCGCCCATCCATTCGTGGAACACCGTCGTCACCGTCACCTCGTCGGGCAGGTACTCCTCGCCGAGCGAGCGGAGCGACCGGAGCGCCGCGACGTCTTGAACGAGGTTGCCGACCTGTCCGTAGCCGAGCGTGAGCGAGCGGACGCCCTGCGTCGCAGCGAGTTTGCCCTCCAGCAGCATCACCGCGATGGCGATAGAGGGCGGAACGAGCGTCCCGGTCAGCGGACCGAACGGCTCGCGATTGATGCGGACGCCGCGCTCGGTGTACGCCCCGGCCAGCCGATCGACGAACTGCCAGTGCTCGATCGTCTCGGCGAGATCGTGTTCTTTGGTGTAGGGGATATTGTAGGAGATCGGACCGCCCTCGAAGCTCTGGAAGCCGCCCGCGAACGTGATGGCGGCGAGCAGTCGGGCGTCCGGCGTCCCGTGGCGCACCTCGACCGGCGCGTCGGTCGCGAGGATCAGTTCTCGACAGCCCTCGACGCCGTGGTTTACCGCGGGGAAGCCGTTGAGCGTGGCCTCGCCTGTCTCCCGTGCGTCGCTGAGACCGTCTTCGGCCTTCCCGTACTCGTTGTCGCGGGTGTACGAATCGATCGTCGTCGGCAGCAGGTCCGCGCTCCCGGCCGATCGGAGATGCTCCAGGAGGTCGATCTGGTCGTCCAGCAACGGCACGCCGGCACGGGGCTGTAACAGCGGCCTGTCGGCCGACTCGAGTACCGTCGCGAACTGCTTCTCTCGCGGGAGCGACTCGTGGAACTCGATGGCTTCCTCGAACGCCGCGGCAGCGCCGGTCGGCCAGTTCTCCCGGACGCGCTCGTCGATGCGTTGCAACTCGTCGGATGGCATGCATTCGTCCCGTAGCATCCGTATTAGCCTCTGATCGGGGGGTTCTCCGGCTCTGTGGCTGCGATCTGGAGATCGCGCCGGAGCGCGGCGATAGCCTCCTCCGGATCCGTCTCCGAATCGAAGACCCGGTTGAACCCGAGCTCCCGGAACTCCCGTCGGGTCTGCTCGAAGTCGTCCTGCCCGACGGCGAGATTGCCGCCGATGTAGGTGACGACGTCGAGGTCAGCCGCGGCGATCCGTTCGTGGAAGCCCTGACAGTCCTGACTGGCGTGACCGTACATCGACGAGACCAGTACCGCGCTGGCGTCCTCGCGGCTCGCTGCTTCAACGAACTCAGCCTGAGAGGTCTGGACGCCGAGGTTGACGACGTCGAACCCTGCCGCTTGCAAAGCCTGCTCGAGGATCGTGATGCCGACGACGTGTGCGTCGGACCCGATCACGCCGAGGATGACTGTCTTTTGCATGTCGGTATCGAAGTCGTTGACCGAGGCGGACTTAAACTTAATGATTTTTCATGATGTTACTCTCGAAGGATCCTTATACACACCCAATGTGAACCAGTACATACCCACAGAAATCCGAACGTTCGACGTATTCTTAATGATTAATCCATAAGGTTTTTTGACCACCTCCCCGAGCGCCGAACCATGGGTGCGCTAGACGATCTGTACGTTCTCGACCTGACACAGGTGCTCGCCGGCCCGTACTGCACGATGTTGCTCGCGGACATGGGCGCGGAGGTCGTAAAGATAGAGCGACCGGGCGGGGACCTGATCAGGTCGAACCCGCCGTTCTACGACGACCCCGACGCGGAGGCCTACGGCGGCTACTTCCAGAGCGTTAACCGGGGGAAGGAGAGCCTCGAACTCGACCTCGGCGAGGACGAGGACCGCGAGGCGTTCCTCTCGCTCGTCGAAAAAGCCGACGTCGTAGTCGAGAACTATCGGGCGGGGACGATGGAGAAGTTCGACCTCGGCTACGAACGACTCCGCGAGCACAACCCCGGCCTCGTCTACAGCGCCATCCGTGGCTTCGGCGACCCCCGCACCGGCGAGACCGACCGACAGGGCCAGCCCTCCTTCGACCTGATCGCGCAGGCGCTCGGCGGCGTGATGGAGATCACCGGCGAGGAGGACGGGCCTCCGACGAAGGTCGGGCCGGGCGTCGGCGACCTCTTTACAGCCGCACTCAACGCCGTCGGGATCCTCGCGGCGCTCCACCACCGCGAGCGAACCGGCGAGGGACAGTTCGTCGACACCGCGATGTACGACAGCATGATCAGCCTCTGTGAGCGCACCGTCTACCAGTACTCCTACGGGGACGAAGCGCCGACTCGTCAGGGCAACTCCCATCCGACGCTGTTCCCGTACGACGCCTTCGAAACGACTGACGGCTACGTCGTCATCGCGGCGTTCGGGACGAACCACTGGCAACAGCTCTGTACGGCGATGGACCGCCCAGCGCTCGCCGAGGAGTACCCCAACCGCGCCAGTCGGCTTGCACACCGGGAGACGCTTCGGGAGGCAATCGCGTCGTGGACCCGCGAGCACGACACCGAGACGGTTCTCTCGGCGCTATCCGGGATCCCTGTCGCGCCGGTGCAGGACGTCGCGGACGTCTTTGCGGACGACCACGTCCACGACCGTGACATGCTCGTCGACGTCGCCCAGCCAGGCACCGAGTCGTCGGTCACCGTCGCCGGCAACCCGATCAAGATGACGCGAACCCCGCCGGACCCGGGTTACCGTGCCCCACTGCTCGACGAGAATCGAGCGGAACTACTCGACGAGCAAGTGCGGGCGTCGACCCGCCGACCGACGCCGAGCGACGAGTAGGGATCCCTACCCGGCAAAGGGTTCAAGTGGTCGTCACGTGAGATACGGAGTAATGCAACACGCAGGGAATCGGGGAGGGGGTCGTAGGTGAGCGAACGCGAGCGGATCACTATCGGCGAACTGAGTACCGACGCGGGGGATGCCGTCGCTGGAACCCCGGTCCGACTTCCTGTCGTCGACGTTCTGACCGGCCGTGGCTTCGTCACCGGCAAGAGCGGTTCCGGGAAGTCGAACACTGCGAGCGTCGTCATCGAGGAGCTACTCGATTCCGGCTATCCGGTTCTGATCGTCGATACCGACGGCGAGTACTACGGCCTGAAAGAGGAGTACGAACTGCTTCACGCGGGTGCTGACGAGGAATGTGACATCCAGATCGGTCCCGCACACGCCGAGCGGATCGCCACGCTCGCGCTGGAAGAGAACGTACCGATCATCCTCGACGTCTCCGGCTATCTCGACGAGGACGTCGCCGACGAACTCCTCCGAGAGACGGCACGACACCTGTTTACCAAAGAGAAGAAGCTCAAGAAGCCGTTCTTGCTCGTCGTCGAGGAGGTCCACGAGTATCTCCCACAGAAAGGTGGTGGCGGCGAGACCGGCAAGATGCTCATCAAGATCGGTAAGCGCGGCCGGAAACACGGCCTCGGGATCATGGGGATCAGCCAGCGGCCCGCGGACGTCAAGAAGGACTTCATCACGCAGGCGAACTGGCTCGTCTGGCACCGACTGACTTGGGACAACGACACGAAAGTCGTCGGGCGGGTCGTCGAGAGCGAGTACCAGGAGTTGGTCGCCGACCTGGGCGATGGCGAGGCGTTCGTCCAGACCGACTGGACGGAAGTCGACGTTCGCCGGATCCAGTTCCGACGCAAGCGGACCTTCGACGCGGGCGCGACGCCCGGCCTCGACGACTTCGAGCGCCCGGAGTTAAAATCGGTCAGTGACTCGCTGATGGACGACCTGGCGGAGCTATCGGAGGAAGAAGAGGAACGGTCGAGTGAACTGGCTGACATGCAACAGGAACTCGACAAGAAACGGTCCCAGATCGACCAGCTCGAATCGGAACTCGATCAGGCTCGTGACGTCTCGAACGCGGCGAGACAGCTCGCTAACGCCTTTTCTCGTGGCGACGTAGCCATGACCCCCGAGGACGTCGAAGCGCGCCTCGCGGCCAAAGACGACCGGATCGAAGAACTCGAAGCACAGATCGAGGACCTGCAGACCGAACTGGGGGACGCTCATCAGCACATCGCGGAGCTAGAGACGGAGAACCAGCGGCTTCGGGACGCCACAGCGACCATTGATTTCGACGACGGGGAGGAGTCCGTCGTCCAGACCGCGTTTGCCGACTCCGAGCCAGCGGACAGCGACGACTCACCGATCGATCTACCGGATTCTCCTGAGGAGAAGACATCGTCGCTCTCGGAGAGCGAAGCGGGATCGACGGCGACGGACGTACCGAAGGGGCAGGAACAGGCTTCCCCTGACGAGAGCGACGTCGACTCCGACGTGTCCGTGTCCGAAACGATCGATCGCCTCCACTGCGAGCCGATCGTCTCCGAAATCGAGGCGGCCGCGACGCAAGTCCCGGTCGGGAACGACGAGTGTTGGCAGATCGTCGAGACGATTGCCGCGGACGGCCCGGTAGCCGTAGCTCAGATCGAATCTGCGACTGAGGTGCCCGTACAGTACGTCTGGACGTTCCTCTCGGAACTCCGGGAGCGACCGTTCATTACACGTGATCGAACGGGCCTGTACCGACTAGAGCAGGACGTACTCGAACGCGAGATAGAGTCGGTCGCCGAGCAGGAGACGCTCGAAGAACTACTGCATCGGTTCGAGGATTAGGTCAGGATCGACTGGGCGGCCGATGCGATCTGGTCGCTGTCGGCGGACTGGAGCCGTCTGTCTGCGAGTGTGAGCCGAAGTCGCGGGCGTCCGACCTCGATCGGCACTTTCTCCGTCTCGATCAGGCCCTTCTCTTCGAGCTGGGTCTTCGTCCGCGAGAACGTCGCCTTGCTGGCGACGCCCGTATCTTCGCCCCACTTGCTGATGTCGTACAGGAGCGCCTCGTTCTTGGCGGCGACGAGCAGACTGACGGTCACCTCGTCCAGTCCGTCGTCACCCCGCGCGGTTTCGAGCGAATCGAGCATCGCGCGGAAATCGCCTTCGGCGTCCTCGCCGAGGCTCTCTGCGAGGCCGTCGTTGACCTCCGAAATCGGCGGCGTCCGCAGGGAGTACTCCTCTGCATCGTCCCACTGATCGCGGTACTCCGTCCGGACATCCTCGACGAACGCGCCGTCCTCGGAGGTGAGTCCGCTCACCGACGAGTCGGTCGTGACGAGGGTCATGACGCCAGTGGCGGTGATCACTAGCGGGTTGGTCGCCAGCGAGTCACTCGCTCGGAGCGAGAGCACCCCGGCCGAGAGCAGATCCGCGGCCCTGCTGGCCACGATGAAGTCCTCCATGACGTTCTTGATCGTCGCAGCGTCGGCAAGCACGTCTACACGCGGTCCGTCTTCGTGGTCCGACAGCACGTCGATCAGATCGACGAGCGTCGCTTCGGACGGACTTACCAGTAGTAGATCGTCCGTCGTCCCCGAGAGGACGTCAGATAGTAGATCTTCGCGCGCTCGATCGAGTAAATTATTACTCATCACGGCTAATCTGTTACCCCGATACGTATTTAATTTTATCGTCTAATATCGACGCCGCGTCCTGATTAGCCACTACCCGGCAATGCACGTCCCTTTCGACAGACGGGCCGATTCCGAACATCTCCGTGCAACTGCCGGCCAGCAATTAAACATATGTACTTGGGAAGTGTACCTATCCATAATGAATGAAGATCGCGGCGTCGCCCACGTTCTCGGCGTGATACTGATGGCCGGGTTTGCGATAACGGTCGCGGCCACAGTTGCGGTCGCCGGTGCGGCGATGTTCACAGAGAGCCAGAGCGGTATCGAGACGGCGCAGGTCGAGTCGTCGTTCTCGAGTCTTGCCGCCGACGCCAGCGACCTGGAGGACGGTGACTCGGTCGAGTTCGACCTCGGGACGGCGGACGGCAACCTGGAAGTAAAGGAAGGAACTGGAAAGCTAAAGATCTACCACGTCGGGACCGACGGGACAAAAAACGTTTACAGCGACGGTGACGATCCGATTCCGATCAATTCTCTGGTCTACACGAACGAGAACGGCGACACGGTTGCGTATCAGGGCGGTGGCGTCTTCCGACAGCGTGGCTCTGGTAGTTCGCTCGTCTCAGCGCCGGACTTCTACTACCGGGACAACGCGCTCTCGTTCCCAATCCAGAAAGTCGACGGCGATATCAGCAGTAGCGGCACCCTCAGCGGTGAACTGGAACTCGAACGCGAGGACCGACACTACCCGACGGACGATGTCAACAAGAACAATCCGCTAAGCGGTGGTACTGTTTACGTCGAACTGGAAAGTGAGTACTGTCAGGGCTGGGAGGAGTATTTCAGCCAGCAGACTCGGGGTTCTATTTCTGAGGGCTGTGGAGACGGTACCGAAGGCATGGTGAAAGTCGAACTGAGTGTTCCATTCGAGCTCGGTCCGGAAGCCTTCGATCATGAAACCGCTATCGGTGCGACCGAGTACATTGATGCATCAGCCGATGATGACGATGAGTTGGCGGAAACCGAGGGTGACCACGTTTCGGCCAATACTCTCATCAAGAACAAGGCGAGCGACCGGGACGACGCTGACTACAACGAACTGCCGGATACCGTCGACGATCCAGGGTTCTACTACATCGATGACGATCTGGACAGCGCACACCACTTTGATACCAGCGACTTTGAGGACGACGAGGAAATCGAGGTGTACGTTGACGGCAACGTCATCGCCGACGGCGACGGGCTCACTGTCGAAGGAGCGGACAATCGAGTGATCTTCTATGTCGGTGGGAATTTCGATACCACCGAAGACAACAACGCAGTCGTCGGAAACGACGCCGAACCTAAGCAAACGGTGATATTTGTCTCTTCTGATGGATACGTCTTCAGCGATGGGGAAGGGAGTAAAAATCCGAAAACGGATGTGTACGCAATCGTTTACGCCCCCGATTCTGACGGATACATGCAGGCAGGCAACGAGGAATTCAAGGGGGCAGTTATCGCCGACGAGATGGAGTTCGGGAGCAGCGTCAACTCCAACAATTTCGATTACCACGAATCGATCACGGCAGGCGAGGGATTCTCCTTCGTCGACGAAGGCAGCGGCCCCGAGTTCTACTACCTCCACGTCACCGAACGGACTGTCACGGTGTCGAGCTAACTGATCCGATAGGAACGTTTTTGCCGACCCCGTCCACACGTTCGGTATGGACTGGCCCCACGACCCCGACGGAGACGAGGGCAGCGAAGGGATGCGCAAGTACGGTATCGCGATCATCGCCAAGAAGGTCGACGAAGAGGAGGACTTCCCGCTCTCCGTCGACGAGTTCGTCGAGGAACACGGCGACGAACCGATCCGGATCAACTACCAGCGAGTGGTCAGTGTGGCCGACATCTTCGAGTACGTCGAGGCCGACGAGTTCGAGTCGTTCGTCGACATGCACGGCGAACTCGGCGACGCGATGCGACGCGGTGACTTCTGGGACTACCACCCGGTCGGTGCGGACCCGGAGACCAAGCACGCATAGGGACCGACTGCACTGCGATTCAGGATACTTATGGGGTAGTCACGCCAATCACGGAATACTGTGACGAATACGCAGGTTACGCTCGTTCAGATCGACAACTACGGCCCGTGGACTGTGACGCCCGAACCGAGACGAGAGGTCGACCTCCAGACGCTCCAGTCCCAACTTTACGCCGACCTCTCACAGAAGGTCGGGGAGCGTGGGGGCTACGTCTTCTTCACCCGATTCGACAACATGATCGCCGTGACGAACGGCCTCGATGTCGAGGACCACGAACTGATCCAGGAGTCCATCGGGAACCGCTATCCGGTAAGTATCAGCCTCTCCGTCGCGACGGGTGTCTCACCCGCGGCCGCGCTGTCGGACGCCACCGAGCGGCTGCAGGATGCCGGTAGCGCACAGGACAAGGGACGCCGAGAGATCCTCGCCGGCCGGACGATCGACCTCGAGTACCGGACCGACGACGACGTCCAGATCGCTCATTTCGACGTCATCGACGCCACCGGCGAGTACACCGATCAGCTCAACGCGTTCGATAGCTTCATCGAGATCGAGCAGGGCTACGCGGCACTGATGAAGTACATGCGTCGGGAGAACGACGCGCTCTCGTTTTTCGTCGGCGGAGACAACATCATCGCCACCTGTCCGGAGTTGAGCGCCGAGCAGTACGATGCTGCGGTCGATCACGTCACCGATACCGCTGCGGTAGACCTGCGAGTTGGGGTCGGTGTCGGTCGGAACGCCCACAATGCGGGGATGGACGCCAAACACGCGCTGGAGCACGCCCGTGCGGAGGAGACGACGGTCGAATTCCGTCGGTGAGGTTTCGGGACTTAGTAACTACCGCTGCTACAAATATAAAATTGATGGGGGTAGCTTTTAGACGATAGGTGTGGTACATTCTCACATGCAGAGCGATCTGACAGTACGCGAAATCATGTCTCGTGACTTTGTCGGCGTAAGCGAGGCAGATGAGATCTCCGACGTCGCGCATGTGCTGCGCGAAGAGGAGGCATCCACGGCGGCAGTCGTCCGGGGAAGCGAACCAGTCGGGATTATCAGCGCCTTGGATCTGTTACCACTCATTCCAGACTCCAAGTCGGGGTCTACGGCGAGCGAGTATATGCGAGAGCCAGAAGCCGTACTATCGCCAAACGCCCCACTGGTGGAGGCAATCGACTGGATGTCGACGCAGGGCACCGGCCGGTTGCTCGTCACCGAGGGCGAGGAACTGGTCGGCGTGGTGACCGCTGACGACTTGTTGACCGCTACAGCATCACTGCTCGAAAACGGCTCGGAACCCCGTGAGGACACCGAGGCCGTCGCCTCGACGAGCGCCGGGGCGGTCGCCGACCGAACGGTCTCGCCAAGTCCCGGATCGGAGTACTCCAGTCAGAGCGTCTGTGAGAGTTGTGGCAGCCTGACCCAGCAACTGCAGAACTTCAACGGGCAGATGCTCTGTGCGGACTGCCGTGACGTCTGATCGCCGTCGCTCTTTCTCGTGACTCCAAGACGAAAACCACTCAAAGGGGTACCTCCTATCACAGATTGCGCCAGGGGAGCTTGGGCGGTTCAAGCACTCGACTTGTAATCGAGACTCCCGGGGTTCAAATCCCTGCCCTGGCTTGGTGTCCCGAACAATCCGTGAGGGACACCCACGTCGACAAAGTGATTTGAACGAGAGAAGTTGCAGCCTGTGGACGGAGTGAACAGGACCGTCTTCACGTAGTTCAAATCCCTGCCCTGGCTTGGTGTCCCGAACAATCCGTGAGGGACACCCACGTCGACAAAGTGATTTGAACGAGAGAAGTTGCAGCCTGTGGACGGAGTGAACAGGACCGTCTTCACGTAGTTCAAATCCCTGCCCTGGCTTGGTGCCCCGAACAATCCGTGAGGGACACCCACGGAGACGGGGTGGTCGGAGTGACCGACCCAACGATTTCTTTGGCCGACTCGACGAGGCTGAACCGGTCACTGATGACCAGACCAACTCGATATAGTCGTCGATTGAGCAGACGGAGGCTGTCGAACTCCAAAACAGTGCGCGAACGACTAAAATATAAGATAAAAGTCAGGATTAGTAACCGTGCCAGAAATGGATCTATTAAAGTATAATACGGAATCAGTGACATTAATTATTTAAATCTAATACGCCGGTATCAACGAGTAAAAACTATATACTGTACAATAGGACTATTTACTATGTTACTTATGATTGGATTACAAAGGTACCATAATGCCAAGCGCCGTTCTCTCAGAGTGTCCTACTTGTGACTCTATTCAAGTACTTGAAAGAAAGAGGAACGATCATTCGAAGGATGATTTCTTTCCAATCGTTAAGAATCACCTCCGTAATCACCCTCTAGATGAGAGCAAGGCCGCCATTCGAAAGCACCAGATAACTGATAGAACGCTTGAGCTTATTGTCACACCAGACGAGTTCGAATACCTGCCGATAGGAGAGTGGCGGAAACGGACTACCACATGGCTACCTGAGGGCGTATCATCGGGTGTCACAACGTCCGACAAACCACCTGAGTCGCCGAGTGAGAGTCCACCCCTCCAGTCCCCTACCGAGAACTGAGTGGTCGCTGTCAACCCAGGCAAACGAAATTACTAGCAATCATAGAATGACCAAAAGAAATCATATACTGCTTCCATGATTAGGTATATTCAGGCCCACGAAACCGGATATCGTTCCGTCACGTCAACTTCCCCCGGTGGGGTGATCCGGTGAGCGACAGAGACCTCAAAGACCCCGACTACTATCTCAATCGAGAACTCTCAGAACTCCTGTTTCAAAAGCGCGTTCTCCGTGAGGGAATGGACGAGCGTAATCCGCCGCTCGAGCGACTTCGGTTTCTCGCGTTCTTTACGAAGAACACTGATGAGTTCTTTATGAAACGCATCGGCGGCCTCAAACAACAGATCGATGCGGGTGTGATGGAGACGACGCCGGACGGCCGAACGCCGAAACAACAGTGGCACGAGGTGCTCGACATGGCACATCCGCTCTTTCAACAGCAGTCTGACTATTGGCAGACGACACTGAAGCCAACGCTTGCTGAAGAGGGAGTCGAGATCCGTGTCCCCGACGAACTACCGGTGGATAAGCAAAGAGAACTACGGACCGACTTCGAGAAGTCAATTCTCCCTACCCTGACACCACTCGCGTTCGACCCGGCTCACCCGTTCCCATTCATTTCGAACCTTTCGCTTTCTCTTGCTGTACTCTCGTCGGACGAGACCAGCGAATCCACGTTCACTCGAATCAAAATCCCGTCGAACCAGCCTCGATTGATAACGGTCCCTGGTGAGGCTAACCGCTATATTCTCATCGAGGATCTCATCGAAGCCAATCTCGACCTGCTACTTCCCGACCTCGATATCCAGGACGTATCGAAGTTCAAAGTGACCCGAAACGCCGAGGTACGGCGCAACGAAGAAGTTGCTGAAGATCTTATAGATAGGGTTGAGGAAGTCCTCGAACAGCGTCGCTTTGCGACAGTTGTCCGACTTGAAGTTGACGCCGATATGCCCGACAAATCGGTTTCGATCCTCAAGGAGCAACTCGATATGGATGACAAAGAGGTGTTTTATCGCGATGGACCGATCGATTTTGAGGATTTCTTCGAACTGAGTGAGCTCGACCGTCCCGACCTCAAACCGTCATCCTGGACTCCCCAACCCCACCCGAGAATTGGACCGATTACGAGTGACACTCAAGCCGGATCGATAGATATCTTCAGTGAGATTCGGAAAGAAGACATTCTTGCGCAACACCCGTATCATTCGTTTGAGGGGACTGTCCAGCGGTTTCTCGACGCAGCGGCGAACGATCCTGACGTGCTCGCAGTAAAAGCGGCTATCTATCGGACGGCAAGCGACTCGAAGGTTATTCAGAGCCTCATCGACGCCGCCGAAAACGGCAAACAGGTAGCGGTGATGGTCGAACTCAAAGCTCGGTTCGACGAAAAAAACAACCTCGAGTGGGTTCGACAACTCGAAGAGGAAGGTATCCACGTCGCCTATGGTACCGTCGGATTTAAAACCCACACCAAGACGGCGCTCGTCGTTCGTCAGGAGGACGACGGCGTCCAACTCTACTCACACGTCGGTACCGGAAACTATCACTCAGGAACAGCAAAAGGATACTCTGATGCAGGATTGTTGACTGCTGACCGCGATATCGGTCTTGATCTCACGAAGGTATTTAATTTCTTTACCGGACCCACGCTCGACGACCGTTTTCGGAAGCTATTGATCGCACCTGTGACGATGCGAGAGCGATTCACGCAGATGGTCAGAAAGGAGGCTGAAAACGCTCATGCCGGCCGTCACGCACGAATCGTGGTCAAAGTAAACGGACTCGAGGACCCCTCGATGGTCGAGGAACTCTATCGTGCCTCGATGGCTGGTGTCGAGATTGACCTGATCGTCAGGGACATCTGCCGACTCCGCCCCGGTATCGAGGGGCTGAGTGAGAACATAACCGTTCATTCTATCGTCGGCCGATTCCTCGAACACGCCCGGATATTCTACTTCGAGAACGGAGGCCAGCCTGAGTGGTACATCGGATCGGCCGATTGGATGACTCGCAACCTCGATTATCGAGTAGAGGCTATTACACCTGTGGAGGCCACACAACTGCGTAGACAACTCCGTTTCATTTTGGAAGTCTCGCTGAGGGATAATCGCCGCCGATGGGTGATGCAAAGCGACGGAAGCTATGAACAAGCGTCCCCCGATGACGGGCCGGTACGAGATATCCAAGAGACACTAATAACAGCCACAGAAGCAGCCCTCGACCGCGGCTACGGACCGGGAATAGTGGTCGATGCGGATCTAATCGAGGGGAATCTCCTCGTTGAGGATGCTACGGAGGACGAGACGACCGCTGAATCCGAGGAGTCGGACGAAGCTACTGGCGCTGATGCTGAAAACGCTCAATCGGACGGTGGACACGTGTCCGTGTTCAACGCGTATTCAGAGCAGTGGTATCGTCCTGACAGCGAGATGTACGGCTGGGCGATTCGAACGACCGATGGTGACCGTCGATATTTCAAAACGCGTGACGGCGCACGCAACCGCCTTCGTTCCGAGTATCAATAGCACCCGGGTGGGGTTACCGAGTCAGGCCGGGTCAACGACCTTTGAACTGGCCCGGTCTTGATGAGTCGTCGTCGGATTTACCGTGACGAACTCGTCGTTCCGGTAGTCGTACGCAGTGAGCGTTCCTCCATAGACACAGCCGGTATCGAGGCCGACAGCGTAGTTTCTTTCCACCGGGTGGTCATGAACAGTGTGACCGAAAAACACACGGTAGGGACCATCGTATTCGTCGTACCAGAACGGTCCGGCGTACCCATCGCCGTGTGGTGCACGCATCGTCAACAGCTCTTCCACAGTGTGGTCGTCAAGTGCTCGTTCCGGGTCAATGCCGCCATGGATAACGAGAGTATCGTCAAAAGAGATCGCGACTGGAAGCGATTCGAAGTACTCTTGATCACCATTACGGAGCCACTCAGGGTTCTTGTCTCCCCGCACGATTTTTTGCTCGTTGTTTCCGCGGATACTGACAAGACGCGGATCGTCGCGAACCAGATCGATGACTCCGGGGCTGTTCGGTCCCTTTCTGACCAAATCGCCGACAAAGACGACGAGGTCGTCGGCGGTTAACTCGAGTTCGATAAGCAGATCCTCAAGCGCTGACTGGCTTCCATGGACGTCTCCGACGATGTAGACCTGATCGTATCCATCGATGTCAAACCGCTGGTGGTGTGCTTCGACATCATGATTGAATTGGGGCGGTATAGTCATTGAATTGAAATTTAAAGCGGCTTCTCGAAGGACTTCGGCTTCGTAATGAAAACTGTCCGCGTTCGGATTAATAAGTTTCTAATAGATGGCAATACTCCTATATATCTCTCGGTAATTTTCAAGAGTATCGGGACTATCGCGTGGCATTGGTGAATACCCGTCATTGGGGTATCGTTCGTCGCGATTATACGGACTATCTACTTTCGATTGGTAAACGGCGAGGAGATGGACCCGAGAAATCTCCTCGGATCGTACACATCCAGATACTGGAAGCAGTTACCCCCGGATAGTCCCCGGAGGGATTGCGGACAATCTGTCCGACCTATGGAGAGACTATCGAGCGATAACGCACTATCAGGGCGGGCCCGCCGTGGGGAGTTGTTTGGTAGTCGCTGTCAGTATTCTCGTTGCCGCAGGTGTCAATATTTCGGCCAATTAGCAAGTGGTAACTACGCCGACAACCCCTTGCTTTGCGCGAACCGGTCCGGTTTTATTGTCCTGAGACGTAGCCGCTTCGCGTGGAAAACGTAACAGATCGGACGAGTAATCCGTTCGGGATGCAGCCTCCGTGTGAGGTTCCCTGTGAGGGTGATGGATCGGACGCAGTGTACGGATACGGCGATGCGAATGCCGACTTCCACCTGATCGGCGACTGCCCGGCCGTCCACGGCGGCGAAGGGAGTGGTATTCCGTTCACCGGCAGCGAGGCGGGCGAACAACTACTGTCAGTGTTCGCTGACGTCGACCTGGTCGATCCGGACGCGGAGTCGGACCCACGAGTTTCGGACCTGTTCTGTAGCTATCTCCACATGTGCTGTCTGCCGGAGGGTGATCGCCATTCTGAGCGCCAGTACGCCCGACTCGAACCGTTCTTCGACGCCGAACTTCGCGCAATCTCGGCCCACGTCCTCCTGCCAGTGGGCGAGAGAGCGACGCGCCGCGTCTTCGAGTCATACACCGCACGACCGGTGGGCGAAGCGCTTGATATGGAGGAGTTACACGCCTCTGAACTCCGTGGAAGCGGGTTTCTCGTGGTGCCGATTGCCGACCCGACCGACTGGGGCGGGAACGAGCGAGAACAGTTGCTTTCTCGGATGCGATCGATCCTCGCGTCTGACTATCGCCAGGCGTCGGAACTCGGTCGATTCGTCGCGACGCAGGATCAGTACATCGTTCGTTGACCTCCTCCCACGGTTGAACCCGTGGGATTCCCCGATGGGGATATTAAGGTTGCGCGTTTCCTTGGCGGCTCAAAAACGCTTTCGCGTGGCCAGCGTCACAGGTCGCCGCTCGATTATTACCACGAGCGTGCTTTACAGCGCGTGTAGCTCGGTCAAACGAGCCTTCCCACCTGCACATGGTAGGCGTCTGCGAAGCAGACGGCACGGTTTTCAGCGTGCTGGGCCGCACGGTTCGCGTCACCGTTAGTGCTACGCCGTGCATGGATCACCCTCTCTTTGACTGATGTTCTCAGCCGCGTTCAAATCCGCGTGTCTCACGTACCCACAGTGCGGGCACTTGAACTGGCTCCCGTCACGGCCCACAAGTTCATCACACTGACTGCACTCCTGACTCGTGTTCCTATTTGAGCAGGTCGTCGACGGCCCTGTATGCGATGTCGGCCCGGTCCGCTGTCGTCGCGTCACGTGGGGAATCGCCGACGAACACCGGGCGCTCGACCGTCGCTGGCAGTCCATCGATCGTAGCCAGTAGCGGTTCTGGATCGGGTTTCTGCCCCGGGACGGAGTCGCGCCCGATGACCGCCGCGACGTCTGCGTCGAGACCGTGCGTCTCCAGGGCCATGCGCACGGCTGATTCGGAGTTGAGCGAGCAGACGCCAACGGGAACAGAGTGGTCGCTCACGCGATCAGCAAGCGGTAGCCGTCGAGAAGATGTCGCCCCCGCTCGTTCGTGCCGACTGATCGTCCGTTCGACTTCCGCTGCGATATCGTGTGAGTCGGCGGCGAGAAAGAGACTCCAGAGACCGCCGTCGCCGTCGACGTCGTCTACGTCATGCTCGTCGTAGACGGCTTGTACGTCCCGTGTTACCGCTCCCCAGTCGACGTCGAGTCGGACGAGGGTCCCGTCGAGATCGTATACGACTGCGTCGTACTGGTCGTCGAGCATACACTACACTTGGCGAGACGCATTCAAAGACACTTCGGCATCGAGGCTGATACTGTCGTCAGGACCGGCCGGGCCGCTTCGCTACTGGGGCTCTACGGCCTGCGGAGTGAGGTGGACCCGCCCAGTGCTCGTCACCTCGACTTTGTAGCCGTTCGTAGTGAACTGGACTTTCCCGTGGCGCTCCGATTCGGATCCCTCGACGGGTGCAAAGAGAGCGTCGAGCGCGTCCGGATCGAGCGCCTCGTACAGAGGGTCCAGTTCCAGAGGATCGACCTCTTTCGCATCCGCGAGCGCATGGACAACCGTCGTACTGACCGACTCCTGCCCTTGCGGATCGATTGTAGTCATCGTATCCCACCTATACCTTTGGAGATAAAAAACTGACGTGGGATCTCGTAACAGTTTTAGATCTCAGCTCTTTCGGTTTTGGGATGCCATATCTCTCGGGCGTTAGATAATGTACCAGCGGGCGAGCAGGGTCGTGAGAGCGTCGAAGGTCCGGAAGCCGTATCCGAACGCGAGCGACGCGGGAACGATGCCGACGAGCAGACTTCGCTCGAAGCTAATCCCGTGGACTTCCGAGAGCCCGATGAGTAACAGGACGAACGAGTATCCGCCTGCGAGGACGCGTACCTCGGGCACCGGAACCCCAGCGAGGACACACGGAGCGGCCGAATAGCCGAGTAGCTGTACAGTCTCGCTGACTCCGGCACGGTCGGCCGCGACCGGGATCAGAAACACCGTCTGTAAGGCGGCGATCAGGTGGAGAGCCGCCGGTGTCAGAAACAGCACTGCGGCCGAGATCCAGAGTATCGCGGACAGTACCGGATAGCCACCCAGCGCCGGTAGCGGGTTCCCGCTGAGCAGGAGGCGCAGAGTTTCAGAGACCAGAACGACGCCCATCGCGAACAGGAGCCCCGGAGCCTGTTCGCCGGGGACGATGCTGGTGCGGAAGAACTCTCTCGGGGACAGAACTACCGACGGCCAGGCGCTGAGGAGCGCCGAGAAGAGCCCACCACGCTTTCCTGGCTGTACTGTCTCGCTCATCGGGCACCGACGTTCTCCTCGCTCTCGAAGGAAGCGGGATCGGGCCGAATATCGGCGTACTGTACGAGGCGTCGACCGAGCGTCGAGACGCGGTTCGCGAGTTCCTCGTCGACGAACTCGCCGCCCTCGAACGCCTGGGAGGCCTGTGGGACGACCGCCTGGTACGGGAGTACCCAGGCGTCGAGCGCGCGACACACCGAGCGTAGATGGTCGAGCGCCGTGACCGGAAACCGCCCGCCTGCAACCGCCAGTAGCCCGACGGATCTGTCTTCGAACTCGTCGAACCCGCAGTAATCGAGCGCGTTCTTCAGCGGCGCGGAGTACGACCCGTGATACATTGGCGTTCCAAGCAAGATTGCGTCCGCCTGCCGAACCCGATCAGTTAGTGCTTCGGCGTCCCCGGCGCTTGGTTCGTCGGCGTCGAACACCGGCAGATCGAGTTCTCGGAGATCGATCAGATCGATCGTCGCACCGGTGGCCTCCGCGCCGGCGAGGGCGACCAGCAACGCGTTCCTGGTGTGGCTCTCCTCCCGAAGGCTCCCGCAGATCGCGACGACGTGTGGCAACTCGTCCATAGCGTGGAGTCGTCCTCGGCAGTCAAAAACCGTGTGGTACCTGTCGTTTCCAGGGCGTTGCCGTGGAACTGTAGACATCCCGTTCGGTGGTGCGCCGGAGGCTTTCGCGGCCCATATATTTCACATCAAGACTGAAGCGTTGCGACTGTCTCCTCGCCCCCGTCCTCTATCTCGACGAGTTCGTCGTCCGAGAGGTCCTCGAGGAGTCCGCGAAGCCACTCACGGCCGTACTCCCCGTCGGGGGCGTAGTCGACGCGGATCCGGTGGCCGAGCGTATCAAGATCCATCTCCTCGTGTTCGCCGAGCAGTCGAACGATCCGGCCGCGGAACTGCCGACGACTGCCCTCGAAACTCGGCTGTGTCGGAACGTCCGGCGCGGTGAAATCGCCCGTCGCGTAAGCGTGACAGCGGTCGCGCCACGGACAGCCAGCGGCGTCACAGGAGGGCGTCTTCTCGCAGGCAACTCCACCCAGTTCCATGATCGCGTTGTTCCAGACCTGCGATTCGCCGTCGGGCATGAGCGCCTGCGCTGCGGCCTCGAACGCTCCGTCGTCGTCCTCGACGTCGAACGCCCGATAGAGCACACGCTTGACGTTTGTGTCGACGACCGCATCGCCGTTGTTGAAGGCGAAACTGGCGACGGCGTTGCCAGTGTATGGGCCGACACCCTGTAGCTCCTGTAGCGCCTCGGGATCGGTGGGGAACTCGCCGTCGTACGCCGATTCGATCTGATTGGCAGCCTCGTGGAGGTAGCGGGCGCGGTTGTTGTAGCCGAGGCTGTGATCGCTCCAGAAGCCGACGACATCGGAGCGGTCGGCCGCCGCGAGCGCCGCCGTCGTCGGCCATCGGTCTACGAACTCCTCCCACGCGCTCTCGACCCGGGACAGTTGGGTCTGCTGGCTCATGATCTCGGAGACGAGAATCTCGTACGGATCGGTCGTCTCCCGCCACGGGAACGAACGGTGGTCGGACTCGTACCACCCGATCAGGGCCGAACGAACCGCCTCGGGGTCGTCCGGGAGCGACTGCCCGCCGGGGAACGGGCCATCGTCGGTCGACGCCGCGTCGTCTGTCATTGGCAGCCATTGGGACGGCATCGGTTTATCGCCTCTGATCACCGCTGTTGAGCGGCGAACGCCACCCGCTGTGACCGGACAGCGAAAGGGGTATCCGCGACTCGGCGCAAATGCTGGATATGAGTCTCGACAACCTGACTGAAGACGTCGAGGAGACCTACGAGTCGCTGGACGAGGAACTCGCACTCGACCTCGACGACGACACACGCCGGGAGTTAACGATGCTGATGGCCGCGATGGACAAAGAGGACCCGCAGGATCTGATCGAGGAGGCGGTTCGGCTGCTGTTCCAGAGCACCGTCGAGACTGGAAAGCTCGATTTCCATCTCCGAAGCGCGTACGACGTCACCTACGACGAGTATCTATCGGGGATGACCTACGACGAAATGGGCGGCGGCATCGAGTACCCACAGCAACAACAGAAGGACGAGCGCCGCTACCAGTTCTGAGGGATGGCGTTCGAACTCCTCGGCTGGCCCGAGGACGGCCCGACGCTCCGACTCGATTGGGAGGTGTTCAGCTACGCGGGGAAGTTCGTGATGTCGACAACCGGGAAGGCCGTTCTCCGTCGCGATGGGACCGCGAACGGTGATTCCATCGACCCCGAGGACGTGCTCGCCGCCGTGGCGTTCAACGAGGACAGAACCGACGAGACGACGCTCTGGCTTCGCTACGTCACCGTGCGGGCCGACCTGCGTGGCGAGGGACTCGGTCCCGAACTCGTCTCCGAGACCGTCGACAGGGCGATGGCCCGCGGTTACGAGCGGATCCGAATCGCCGTCAACAACCCGTTCGCCTACGAGGCGCTCTGGAAAGCGGGCTTCGGTTTTACCGGGGAGGAGACGGGCATCGCGGAACTGGTGCTCGTGTACCCCCGCGAGCAGGCACTCGTCGCGCATGGAGACGCCGATTCGATGGGGGAACTGTATCGGAGCGGCATCGAGCGGTTCCGGGGCCGGGAGACGCTCTCCGAGAAGGAGAGGGAGTTCCTCTCGGTGCGACGTGACGCCGAACCGCCGGGGAGTGATTCGTAGCGGGCCACGAGCCGATTTTTGTGACTCGGTCGAATTCGCCACGGTGAGCGGTGCGGAGTGGTCGATACAGGGACGAACCAGAAAGCTTTCATGCAGATCCCCTGTCACTTCCTCCATGCGACGTCGCCAGTTCCTCGCGAGCGGAACAGCCCTCCTCTCCGTTGCTCTCGCCGGGTGCGCTCATCCATCCGTCGTCCTCGATATGGACGAAGCAACGCCAGACGATATCGCCTCCGAGGTTTCGATGACGGCCGAACCCGGTTCCGAGGAGTATACGGTGGTCTCGTCCGCCCTCGAAAACGGATCGGCCACCCGGAGCGGGCGATACGAACTGTTCGACCGAGAGGACACAGTCCGGTACGAGGACACGTTCTACGAGGTCTCGGAGAGTCCGATCGACAGTGGCGAGGTAACCGTCTACGAGGTCCAGATCGATTTCGATCCGGCGGATTCGACGCCCGAACGCGGTGAGATCGAGTACGACGACCTCCCAGAAGCCGATCGACAGCGTCTGGACCCGATCGTATCGAGGGAATCAGCCCCCAACACTGATGGCTACGACCTCGGCGTCGGCTACGGAACCGCCGAGGAAGTCGAGGGCGAGTCGGTGTTCGTCCCGGAGCAACAGTACGATATCCTCGTCTACGACGAGAACCGGTATCGGGTCGCTGTCGATTCGCGAACCGCCACCCAGGACGAGTATCGGTACGAGGTAAACGAAGTCGCGTCCGGCGTCGAACCGTTCGCCGATCAGGTTCGCGAGCAGTATCTGTTCACGCTATCGGGCCTCTCCGAGGACGAACGCGCGGTCGTCGAGGAGGCGATAGATGAGGGATATTTCTCGGACGACGAGGACTTCCAGTCTGTGAGCGAACGGATTCGGGAGCACGAGGGGATCCGTGAAGACGGTTTCTACGGAACGTGGCTCCTGGAGTACGAGGGCACCGAGTATCTCACGTATATGGAGTGGTAACAATCGACATGATATAGTGGCCGATCCGCTCCGATTCGTCGCCGCGAACCGAGAGTATTCAAAACGTCGTACACTACGAAACCGTAATGGGAAACGCAGCACTCCGCCAACTGGCCGCACTCGAAACAGTGTCCTTCGATGACCTCGACGGGAGGGTCGTTGGCGTCGACGCACACAACTGGCTCTATCGGTATCTAACGACGACGGTGAAGTTCACTAACGACGCGGTGTACACGACGGCCGATGGCACCGAAGTGGCCAATCTCGTCGGCATCGTGCAGGGGTTGCCCAAGTTCTTCGAGAACGACCTCTCGCCGGTGTTCGTCTTCGACGGCGGGCCGTCCGAACTCAAAGACGACGAGATAGCATCCCGACGCGAGGCCCGGGAGGACGCCGAAGAGCAACTCGCAGACGCCCGCGAGCGGGGCGATAGCGTCGCCGTAGCACGGCTGGAATCTCGCACCCAGCGACTCACGCCGACGATCCAGGAGACGTCGCGGGAACTACTCGACCTGCTCGACATCCCGTACGTCGAAGCGCCGGCGGAGGGCGAGTCACAGGCCGCATACATGGCCCGGAAAGGCGACGTCGACTACGTCGGAACCGAGGATTACGACGCCCTGCTCTGTGGCGCGCCGAAGACGCTCCGCCAACTGACGAGCAAGGGCGACCCCGAACTCATGACGCTACAGGAGACGCTCGACCGGCACGACCTGACCTGGGAACAGCTAGTCGACGTGGCGATTCTCTGTGGCACGGATTTCAACCCCGGCGTGAACGGTATCGGGCCGAAGACGGCGGTGAAACTGATCCACGAGCACGGCGACCTGTGGGCCGTCCTCGACGAGCGCGACGAGCACATCGAACATGCCGACCGGATCCGCTCGCTCTTTCTCGATCCGGCGGTGACCGACGAGTACGACTTCTCGACGGATCCCTCGCCTGACGTCGAGGCCGCCCGGGAGTACGTCGTCGAGGAGTGGGAAGTCGATGCGGCGGAGGTCGAACGCGGCTTCGAGCGTATCGAGGAAGCGCTCACCCAGACCGGTCTCGACCGGTGGACCTGACCCCTCTCGCCGCCGACGTTTCGGTGGTTTTACTCTCCGGTCGAGAGTACGGTATCATATGTCGGACGACTACCGTACGGAGGAAGACAGTCTCGGAGAGATGCAGGTGCCGACTGACGCGTACTGGGGCGCACAGACCCAGCGCGCCGTCGAGAACTTCCCGATCAGCGGGCTGACCTTCGGCCGTCGGTTCGTCCGCGCGCTCGGCATCGTCAAGAAGTCCGCCGCCCGGGCGAATCTCGACCTCGGCCTGCTATCCGAGGAGACCGCCGAAGCCATCGTCCAGGCCGCCGACGAAGTGATCGCCGGCGAGCACGACGATCAGTTCCCGGTCGACGTGTTCCAGACGGGGAGTGGGACCTCCTCGAACATGAACGCGAACGAGGTGATCTCCAATCGGGCGACCGAAATCGTGGGCGGCGAGATCGGATCCCGCGAGATCCATCCGAACGATCACGTCAACTACGGCCAGTCGAGCAACGACGTGATTCCCACGGCGATGCACGTCGCCGCGCTCGAAGCCGTCGAGAAGGATCTCCTGCCGGCGCTGTCGACGCTTGAGACCGCGCTGGGCGCGAAAGAAGAGGCGTTCGACGGGATCGTCAAAACCGGTCGAACACACCTGCAGGACGCGACGCCGATCCGCCTCGGTCAGGAGTTCGGCGGCTACCGCAGCCAGGTCGAGAAAGGGATCGCACGCGTCGAGTCGACCCGGGAGCATCTCGGCGAACTCGCACTGGGCGGGACAGCGGTCGGCACCGGCCTCAACACCCATGAGGAGTTCGCCGAGCGCGCCGCCGAGTACATCAGCGAGGAGACCGGACTGGAGTTCCGCGAAGCGGACAACCACTTCGAGGCGCAGGCCGCACACGATGCGATGAGCGAGGCCCACGGCGCGCTTCGGGTCGTCGCCGGGTCGCTGAACAAGATCGCGAACGATCTCCGACTGCTCGCCTCCGGCCCACGGAACGGCCTCGGCGAGATCGAACAGCCGGAGAACCAGCCCGGATCGTCGATCATGCCCGGCAAGATCAACCCCGTCGTCGCCGAGTCGGTCAATCAGGTCCACAAGCAGGTCGTCGGCAACGACGCCGCCGTCTCCGCCGGTGCCGCGGAAGGTCAGATCGACCTGAACCTCTACAAACCCGTACTCGCGTACAACTTCCTCCAGTCGGCGGACCTGTTGTCGAACGCCAGCGAGGTGTTCGCCGACCGGTTCGTCGACCGCCTCGAAGCCAACGAGGAACACTGTGAGACGCAGGTCAAACAGTCGATGGCGCTGGCGACAGCACTCAACCCCCACATCGGCTACGACAAAGCCTCGACGGCCGCCAAAACGGCGCTCAAGGAGGGCAAGACGGTCCGTGAAGTCGTCGTCGAGAAGGGCTACCTCTCCGAGGCGGAGGCCGACGAGGTGCTCGACCCCGCGAAGATGACCTCGCCCGGCATCCTCGGCGGGGACTGACCTCGGGCGCGCAAGCACCGACCCGATTCTATCGGATATCTAAGCGTTTCGCCCCTCGATACCGACTGCTCGAACATACTACGTCGATTCTTTCGTAATTCTTACACTGTCAGCGGATCGTAGCGCTGTCTGGCAGTTAGTTCTGGCGAAAACGGAGTTTTCAGCACCTAATACCCGCGCGAACGATCCCATGCAGTTTTTAACCCTGAATCCGAAGTAGCAGTATGCACACCTGTCGTATCTGTAATCAGACGTTTTCGACGAAGCTAAAGCTAGAACTCCACCGCGACACCTGCAAACAGGACACACTCCTCTGTGAACAGTGCGGAGATAAGTTCAGTGAGGCGGCGGCGACACGGGACGGTTGGCATTATCGATGTCCGAACGACGATTGCGACGGCGAAGGACTGACAGAGGACCTCTATCGACTGAATACCGCAAGCGTAGAACGCCGAAGCTAGCCCACCCACGCCGTTCGGAGACGGAAGCGACCGGCGCACAGACAGCGACCGCTCTCGTGCCAGTCGTCGCTCAGGGGTCGGTCAGTCCGGCCGGAACCTACCCCACCAAACCGGTGTGTCGGTAGACCGCTGGCCGAGCAGAACTGAACGGTTTTTTACCCCTCGCGGTCCGACTGTCAGTCAATGACCGAGTACGACTACGAGGAACTGGGCCTCGTCGCCGGGTTGGAGATCCACCAGCAACTGGATACGGCGACGAAGCTTTTCTGTGACTGTCCGACGGAGCTACGCGACCCTGAGGAGTCGGTGCGCCGGTTCACGCGGTATCTCCACCCGACGAAATCCGAACTCGGCGAGATCGACGATGCCGCGCTCGAAGAGAGCCAGGTCGAACGCGAGTTCGAGTATCTCGGCTACGATACGACCTGTCTGGTCGAGGAGGACGACGAACCGCCGCGACGGCTGGACGACGAGGCGCTGGAAGTCGCGCTGGAAATCGCCCAACTACTGGACATGACGCCAGTCGATCAGGCACACGTCATGCGGAAAATCGTCGTCGATGGCTCGAACACGACGGGGTTCCAGCGGACCACGAAGATGGCCGACGACGGCGAAATATCGACCGACGAAGGACCGGTCGGCATCGAGGACCTGATGCTCGAAGAGGAAAGCGCCCAGCGCGTCGCCGCGACCGAGGAGGGCGTCCGATTCAGCCTCGACCGACTTGGCATCCCGCTCGTCGAAATCGGGACGAAACCGGACATCTCCTCCCCCGAGCAGGCCCGCGACGCCGCCGAGCGCATCGGCATGTTGCTCCGCTCGACGGGAGCAGTCAAGCGCGGCCTCGGGACGATCCGCCAGGACGTCAACATCTCGATTGCTGACGGCGCACGCGTCGAACTCAAAGGCGTCCAGAGCCTCGACGACATCGACGAGTTCGTCCGCAACGAGGTCCGCCGCCAGGCACGCCTGCTGGAGATTCGCGACGAACTCCGCGAGCGCGACGCCGCAGTCGGGGACGTACAGGACGTCTCGGACGTGTTTGCAGACACCGACAGCGGTGTCATCCGCGGCGCACTGGACGAGGGGGGTGCCGTCACTGCCGTCCCGCTTTACGGCTTCGATGGGCTGGTCGGGAGGGAGATCCAGCCCGACCGCCGACTCGGAACCGAACTCTCCGATCATGCCAAACGACACGGCGCTGGCGGTATCTTCCACACCGACGAACTGCCGGCCTACGGCGTCACCGAGGAAGAGGTCGCGGCGCTCCGCGACGCGGTCGGCGCAGGCGAAGAGGACGCAGTTGCCATCGTCGCCGCGGCGGCGGACGTCGCTGACGGCGCAATCGAGGCCGCCGCAGAGCGAGCGGAGACGGCCATGGAGGGCGTTCCCGAGGAGACCCGCGGCGCGAACCAGGACACCACATCCAAGTATCTCCGGCCCCTGCCAGGTGCGGCGCGAATGTATCCCGAGACGGACGTTCCGCCGGTCGAACCCGACCTCTCGGCGGTCGAAGAGCCCGAACTCCTCACGGAGAAGGTCGAGCGCTACCAGTCCGAGTTCGGCCTCGGCGAGGGGCTAGCCGAGCAGGTCGCCTACGGCCGCCGAATGCCGCTGTTCGAGCACGCCGTCGAGAACGGGACCGATCCGACGCTCGTGGCGGGCACGCTCGAAAGCACGGTCACAGAACTCCGCCGTGACGACGTGCCGGTCGAAGCGCTCGAGGACGAGCAGTTCCTCGCCGTCTTCGAACTGGTCGACGACGGTGACCTCGCCAAAGAGGGCGTCCCCAAACTCCTGACCGCGCTCGCGGAGAATCCCGATTCGGACGCCGCAGAACTCGCCGAGCAAAAAGGGCTCGGCAGTGCGGCCGAAGACGACGTCCGCGAGGCAGTCGTCGAAGTGGTCGAGCGCAACGAAGAGCAGGTCGCCGAGGAAGGGATGGGCGCGTTCTCCGGCCTGATGGGCGAGTGCATGGGCGCGCTTCGCGGGAAAGCCGACGGTGACCTCGTGAGCGAACTACTGCGCGAGGAGATCCAGAAGCGAGCCTGAACTACTCGACCAGTTCGTCGAGTAACGTGTTGAGACTGTAACTCTGCAGGGCGTCTCTCTCTTCGATGGCCGAGATGACGAACGTCGAGTCCGTCCGGTCGACGCCATCGAGTTGCTCGAAATCCGCGATCAGTCGTTCGACCGTTTCGCTGCTGCTCAGCCGTGCAACGACGATGAAGTCCGTCTCGCCCATCGTGAAGTAGACGTTCGTGACGCCTTCGACGGAGAGCAACTGCTCCGAGAACTCCTCGTAGGACCCCTCGTAATCGGCGTGAACCTCGATCAGCACCGTGACGCCGAGGCCGAGTTCGTCGAGGTCGATCTCGTAACGGTCGTTCTCGATGACACCCTCCTCCCGGAGGTTCGAGAGCCGGTAGTGGATCGTCGAGACCGGGATCCCGGTTTCCTCGTGGAGTTGTTCGGGGCTTCCCGTCCCGAGTTCGGCGATGGATTTCAGGAGGCGCACGTCGCGTTCGTCCATGATCCGCCCTTTGCGATACCGTCACTAATGTTCTTCGGCGTATATGATTGAAGAAAGCTACAACTGATGGGCCTGCTATGGGTATAGACTCGGATATTATCCATATGTGGGAATCATCATCAACGATATCACGGTGTGTTGTAGAAGACTATAAGTTTAGTCAACAATTTCGAACCCAGTATGAGAACGTTCGGATCTATGCCGTCTGGATTTCGGAATACAGTGTTGTTTTCGTTGCTCGCCCTCTCCTGGGGTGGCTCGTTCGTGGCGATAGAGATCGGACTGGAACACGTCCCCCCGCTGCTCTTTGCGGGTCTTCGCTATGCGCTGGCGGGTGTGATCGTGCTCGGCTACGCCGGCGTCGTCACTGATCGGCTCAGACCGACGGGTTGGGCCGAGTGGCTCGCAGTGATCGTCGCAGGCGTGTTCGTCATTGCGCTGTATCACGGCCTGCTGTACATCGGCGAGCAGTACGTCTCGGGGGCTGTAGCGGCGACTATCGTCAGCACGTCACCGATCCTGACCGTCGCCTTCGCGGGAACGATCCTCCCGAACGAGCGACTGAGCGCCATCAGCGTCGTCGGATTCGTCCTCGGTCTGATCGGCGTTGGCCTCGTCGTCCAGCCCTCACGAGCGGCCCTGACCTCCGACGTCACCGTCGGCGTCGCACTCGTGTTTGGGGCCGCGGCCGCGTTCGCGCTGGGGAGCGTGCTCGTCCGACCGATCGACGCCGGTCTACCGATCGAAACCCTGCAGGCGTGGGCGATGTTGATCGGTGCTGCCGTCCTGCTCGTCTGGGCGTTCGCCAGCGGTGAGTCCCTCGCAGCGGTCGAGATGACGGCGACCGCAGTGCTCTCGTACAGCTATCTGACGCTCGTCTCGGGCGTCCTCGCGTTCCTGCTGTACTTCGAGTTGCTCGAGCGGAGCGGGGCGATTCAGGTCAACCTGGTCGGCTACGCCGAACCCGTCGTCGCCATCGGCATTAGCTGGCTCCTGCTCGGATCCGTCGTCGATGCATTGACCGTGGTTGGCCTCGTGACCATCGCGACCGGCTTTGCACTCATCAAGCGGAAGTCCATCCGCGCCCTGCTCCGGTCGACGCTTGCTACTGGCAGGGCGGCAACTACCGGAGACGCCCACGGGGGCCCAACACGAACTGACGGCGGTCGGCCGACTGAACAGGATGCCGACTAATCGTATCGATGTTATAATTTTCCTATATTGCTGATAGGTCATCGTTATGTCTGGTAGATTGCCGATAGAATACAGTCGTTAAACGAAGGTAAACACAGCTTACTGTAGCCGTATGGAGTTCATACTAACGAGTGATAGCGTCCTATCCTGGAGCATGGGCAACTCTCCGGAACTGACACCTGCACAGATTATCAAAGACAAGCGAGAGGAATCCGTACTGACTGCCAGAGAGATCATCGGCGAGGCCATCGACGATGAGGGAGTCCGGTCGGATGAATCGGAGGATGAGACCCATCCACGCGCGGACTGGATGTGGCTCGACAAGGAGAAACTCCGCCGCAAGGAACTGATCGCGGATCGGGACGCCGCTCAGTCGACGTCCTGAGTCAGTTCCTCGGCCGCCCGGCGGAAGATCCCGAGCAACGTTACCGTTTCTCTATCTGTCGGATGTGCGCGACCGATTAGCCGACGAAACATCCGTCCCGACTTCGCGCGTTTCTCGTCGGGATGACCGATCCCCGCGAGTAGTTCGTCGAACTGGCTGTAAAGCCGCTCTATCTCGGCTTCGCTGGCCCGATCCCGCTCGACATCGGGAAGTTGCGTACTCGATAGCGCCAACTCGCGGAACTCGTAGAGCGTGATTGTCGCCGCCTGTCCGAGGTTGAGAACAGGGTAGTCCTCGCTGGCCGGAATCGCACAGACCTCGTCGAGGCGAGCCAGCTCCTCGTTTTTTAGCCCGTTGTCCTCCCGGCCGAAGACGAGACAGGTGGGGGCGTCGACGACCTGTAACTCCTCGGCCAGTTCGTCGGGCGTCGAGAACGGATAGCGGACGTGTTTGGTCGCGTTCTTGTTGGTCGTCGCCGTCAGTCCGACGGTATGGTACTCGCTCACGAGGTCGTCGAACTCGATCTCGGTAGCGTTCGGCAGGATGTCCTCGCGGGCCTGTCCTGCGTAGCCGTAGGCTTCCCCCTCCCGGTCGAGTTCGGGCGGGTCGACAAGCAACAGTTCGGAGAACCCGAAGTTCTTCATCGCGCGGGCGATGGTCCCCACGTTGCCGGGCGTCTGGGCGTCGACGACTGCGACCGCTGGGGCACTACTCATCCGCGCCCGGGTACTCCTGATCGAGGTCCTGCAGATCGACCTTTTCGGTCACTTCCCACTCTCCGTCCTGTTCCTGTTCGTCGACGGCCGGCGGATCCGGAAGTTCGTCGGGATCCGTCGCAACGTGTTCGACGCCGTCGTACCCCTCTGGGGCGCGGCCGCCGTCAAGGAACCACTCGTGGAAGGCGTCGTCGAACTCGTCGGTCTCGGCGTACTCGCTCCCGCCAGCCTCGCGGAACCAGTAGACCAGATCGTTCTCGTGTTCGCCACAGAGCAACACCTCCGAGAGCGGTTCGCCGTAGACGACTTCGCTCGGATTGTACTCGTCGGGGTTCTCGTCGCCGTGTTCGAGCCAGCAGGCGTCACACGGTGCGCTGACGATGTCTTGCAACCGTACCAGCCGCTTTTTCGTTTCCAGTGGCATCTCTTCGAGCGGTCTGAACTCGCCGTCGTCGGTGAAGACCTTCTCCTCGTCGAACCGCCAGCCACGCAGACCGATACTGACCTTGCTCATGGATCCGGATAGCCACCGCGGGAGTAAAAAGAGCGCGTCTGCAGGTCGATCGCAACGGCCAGGTTCGACACCAATCCCGCCGAGGAGGCGATCGAATACCGGTCCGTGGTCGGGTGTACCGGTCCCCATATGTTGCTTCGATCCTACTACCCGCACATGCAAACCGTCGACGCGGCCGGTCTCGGTATTGGCGACGATCATCCCCCGCGGATCATGGGCGTTCTGAACGTCAGCGAGGACTCCCCCTACGACCCCAGCGTCTACGACGATCCGGGCGAGGCGGCGGCCTACGTCGACGACGAACTGATCGGCGAGGGAGCCGACATCGTCGACGTCGGCCTCGAATCGGCCAACAAACGCTTCGAGGTGCTCTCGGCCGAGGGAGAACTCGAACGGCTGGATACGGCCATCGAGACGATCGAGAGCGTCAGCGGTGATGCCGTCTTCTCGATCGAGACGCGCTACGCTAGCGTCGCAGAGGCCGCACTCGACCGCGGCTTCGACATGGTCAACGACATCTGTGGCTTCGCCGATCCCAGAATGCCCGATGTCTGCCGGGAGTACGACGTCGCCGTCGCGAAGATGGCTAGCCCGGCCGATCTGGAGCGTCCGGGAGCGATCGAAGCTATCGACTGGGAACAGCGCCGCTCGGCGGAGTGGGCGGCAAGCGCCGATTACGTCGATCGATTGTACGAGGCGCTCAAGCAGAACGGGATGACGGACAAGACCATCGTCGACCCCGCGTTCGGCGGCTGGAGCGAGGCGAAGACCATCGAGGACGACCAGCAGACGTTCCACCGACTACGGGAGTTCCGCGGCTTCGGCCAGCCAATGCTGGTCTCGATCAACCGGAAGAACTTCCTCGGTGACGTCGCTGGCCGCGGGACCGACGAGCGGCTTCCGGTGAGCCTCGCCGCGACGTCGATGGCGGTCGAACGAGGCGCACACGTCATCCGAACGCACGACGTGCAGGAGACGGTCGACGCCGCCGCGATCGGTCACGAGTTCGGCCGCTCCTCGTCGCGACAGTGGGGCAGTGACGTGAGCGCAGAACAGCTAGATGTCAGGACGGCGGGCGACGTGGCGCGTCATCTTGACCGGATCGGTGCGCCGGAACCGGATCCCGACGCGCTCGTCACTCGCACGATAGAACTGAGCGGAGTCAGTGCGGCGACGGCGGAACTCGTTGCAGACGTGGCGGAGTCCGCCGGCGTGTCGTTCGTCGCGGGGACCGAATCCAGCCTTCTGGTCGGGTCGGATCGAGCGCTCCGATCGGTCGTCGAACGGCTCTCGGAAACAACGGATTCAGCTACGGCAAACGAACCTGAGACGGGTCGAGAGTCCGTTACGAGCGCTCTCCGGACGGTGCTTGAGTAAGAGAAAGCTTATGCCAAAGGACCAGAAAAGAAAGCTTGGAAGCCGGAAGGGCCCTCGGGTAGGGGTACTTGGAGGTGCCGTTCCGGCCCACATCAGCGGTTTGCTGTGGACCTACATATCCGAGCGACAGCGCCGTGTGCGCGGTTCTACTGCCGATGGGACTCCGAACAGCCTCGGCAGTCCAGTTCGGCACCGTGGGGGACCGGCATGGAACTAGCCGAGTGGGAGCCAGTGTACGAAGCGATTCTTCGGGATTTCGGCTTCGACCGGACGGCCGACGAGCACGCGCGTGACGTCCTTGCGGAGATTGCGACGCCGTTCGAGTTCGATCGGCTGGTCGACGTAGGGGATGGGACGGTCGCCATCGCTGGCGGAGGGCCGTCTATCGAGGCAGAGACCGACCGCGCGGCCGAGGCCGGTTTCGTCGTCGCCGCCTCCGTCGCGGCGGATCACCTCAGAGACGCAGGGGTCGACATCGATCTGATGGTGACGGACCTCGACAAGAACGTCGACACGGCCATCGAACTCTCCCACGCGGGTGTTCCGGTCGCCGTCCACGCACACGGCGACAACGTCCCTGCGGTGCGCGAGCACGTCCCGGAGTTCGACCAGGAGCAGGTGCTTGCGACGACGCAGGCCGCTCCAGTCGGGCCGGTCTACAATTTCGGCGGCTTTACTGATGGCGACCGGGCGGCGTTTCTCGCCGACGAATTCGGTGTGCGGGAGCTACGCTTTCCCGGGTGGGATCTGGACGACCACTCGGTCGAACCGATGAAACGACAGAAACTCGACTGGGCCGAACGCCTGTTGTACTGGCTAGAGCGTCGGCGAGGCGACGAGTTCGAGGTTCTCGATGGTCGGCGGGACGAAATCGATACGTCCGACCTGCCGATCTAGTTCGGATGGAGTACGACTTTGCCGGAGGACTGTCGGTCCTCGATGTAGTCGTGAGCCTCCGCGGCGTCTTCGAGGGGGAACGACTCGCCGACGACGACTTCCATATCGCCGCTCGTCAGACTACCCGTTAGCTCCGGGACGGCTTCGAGGACACGGCCCGGATCCTCCGCCCGTGCGCGGCCCAGGTGATAGCCGATCACGCTCTTGTTCTCGAACAGGAGCCGCCCGGTGTCGACGGATGCGGTTTCGCCGCTGGCCGCACCGTACGTGACGATCCGACCGAACGGGGTGAGCGCATCGAGGCTCTCGTGGAACACGTCGCCGCCGACACCGTCGAGCACCAGATCGACCCCCTCGCCGTCGGTGATCTCGTCGATCTCTTCGACGAAGTCGGTCTCGGTGTAGTTGATCGGATGATCACAGCCGAGATCACTGGCGAGGTCGAGTTTTTCGGCCGTGCTCGCCGTTCCGAACACTTCCGCACCCGCCTGCGAGGCCAACTGCACCGCCGCAGTTCCGACGCCGCCCGCGGCGGCCTGGATCAGTACTCGCTCGCCTTCTTCGAGGTCACCCCAGCCGAACAGACAGCCGTGAGCGGTCAGGAACTGCACCGGAAAGCCCGCAGCTTCGTCGAAACTCATTCCGTCGGGAATCGGAAACAGCGCCTGTGGGTCGGCGAGAGCGTACTCCGCGTAGCCGCCACCGGGTAGCGTTGCGACGACACGGTCGCCCTCGTCCAGATTCACGCGCTCGCCGGTCGCGTCGATACGTCCGGCCGCCTCCATCCCAGGAACGTACGGTGGCTCTGGACCCCCGGGATACTTGCCGCGGCGCTGCATGATGTCTGCGAAGTTGATCCCGGCCGCTTCGACCTCGACGCGGACCTGCTCGGGACCCGGCTCTGGACGTTCCTGTTCCTGGACTGTCATCGTCTCCGACCCGCCGAACGCCTCGACCAGCACTGATTGCATCGTGCGCTCGTAGGGCAGCCGCATGTATAAATCGTGTACAACTTGTGAGAACTTTACAGGTGTTTTCTGTTTCGGGGTTTCTCTGTGGAAGGGCGGGTTCGATGAGCAAAATCACCCGGCTGCGTCGTGATCCGATGCCTACGAGGACGATTCTTAGGTAGCATATAACCGGAATCAACATGTTTAATTGCGGTAGTACATACGAAAACGGGAACCGGGAAATAAAAGGTGGGGTAGGATGAACTTCGAAGTGATTATGCATCACCCTGGCCCGCCTCGTTTCGAGGCAGTCGGTTCGGAGATCGATCTCGCGCCGAGGGATCCAGATCCCTCCGGCACCTACAGTTGGAACGTCGTCGACGCACCTGACGAGAGTAACGCGGCAGTCGGTTCGGATCCTGTGGAAACGTTCGTCCCCGACGGAGTCGGGACGTATACGATCGGACTAGAGGCCCCGGACGGATACCACGAGCTAACGATCCGGGCATTCCCGTCGAACTACAGCCCACCAGTGCTCGATCCGGCAGGCTCCGGTCCACGATCCGGTTCCGGTCTGCGCTCCGGATCGGGCCTTCGCTCTGGCTCCGGTCTGCGCTCGGGATCCGGCATGGAAAGCGGTAGCGGGAGCGGCGCAGGAACGGGCGTCCACGGCTCCGGCGACCGACCTCGCCTCCGACTCGACGCACACGTCGACGGCGACTACCTCGTGCTTACTGGCGACGCGACGCCGCCGGTCGGAAGCGATCTCTCCGTCGATGATCTCGACGTCGAGTTCGTCGCCGACGACCGCGATGCTGCATCGACCGAGGACATCGAAGTCGATGATCACACCGCCCGAGTCCCGATCGAGTCGCTCGGCGAGTACAGCCGGTTCCACGCGGTCGCCGTCGCTCCCGGCGCGTACAGCGTCGCCGACGCGGTCGCAGTCGACACCACCGGGGAGACGGTCACGGTCGACCGTCTCAACGAACCGCCGGCCTGGGGCAAAGAAGTCACACTCTACGAGATCTACGTGCGAACCTTCTCCGACGGCGAGGAGGCGACGTTCGAGGCGATCTCCGAGAGACTGGAGGACCTCTCTGATTTCGGTATCGACTGTATCTGGCTGACGCCGGTACTCCAGAACGACGACTTCGATCACGGCTACAACATCGTCGACTTCTTCTCGATTGCCGACGACCTCGGCACCCGCGAGGAGTTCGAGGCGTTCGTCGACGACTGTCACGACAACGGTATCAAGGTACTGTTCGACCTCGTGATGAACCACTCCGCCCGGGAACACGAGTATTTCAAACGCGCCGAGATCGGTGACTCCGAGTACCGCGACTGGTACGAGTGGGAGGATCCGGAGAACGACAAGCCTGGCACCTACTTCGACTGGCCCTACATCGCGAACTTCAACTTCGACAACCTGGAGGTTCGTCGTCACCTGCTGGACGCGGTCGACGAGTGGGCACCGCTGGTCGACGGGTTCCGGTGTGACATGGCCTGGGCCGTCCCGACGAGTTTCTGGCAGGAACTTCGCGACCGCGTGAAAGCCGAGGATTCCGAGTTCCTCCTGCTCGACGAGACGATTCCCTACATTGCCGACTTCCACGAACTCTGTTTCGACGTCCACTTCGACACGACGCTGTATCACAACCTCCGGCAGGTCGGTAACGCGGCGATGGACGCCTCCGCGATCACCGACGCCATCGAGAACCGCGCGCGAACCGGCTTCCCGGATCACGCCGCGTTCCTCCTGTACATGGAGAACCACGACGAGAGCCGCTACGCCGAGGACTGCGGGAAGACCCAGGCCAAGGCCGCCGCTGGTGCGCTGTTTACTCTGCCCGGTATCCCGCTCCTGTACGCGGGTCAGGAGATCGGTGAGGAGACCCGCCGCGAGAAAGTCGACTGGCACGACCCCGACGAGGACCTGCGGAACCACTACCGGGGACTGGTGAACGTTCGCGACGAACTCGATGCACTCAGCTACGATGCCGACTACGAGGAAGTCGAGAGCGAGGCGTCTCACCAGGGCGTCGTCGCCTATGCCCGCGAAAACGAGGGCGAACGCGTCGTCGTCGTCCTGAACTTCGGCCCCGACGCCGAGTCCGTCTCGCTCGGCGAGGCCGTCGGGTCGGAAGACCTCATCTCCGGGGAAGACATCGACGCCGATGACGCCGACGTGCTCGTCGAGGACGTCGTCGTCGTTCCCGCCGAGTAGTCGCCGGAACGAATAGATTTATTACTCCTTCTATCACCTATCTTTCTGTACTGGGCGATGGAGTCCGCCTGACTCAACCGCCAGCAGCATTGCTGGCTGATGACTCCTACCCCGAACCCGCCGCTACAGGTGGGACTCTACAATGTCAGGCCCTCATCCACTCGTGCGTCTGGAAACGGTACTGTTGATCGCCGTCGGCGGCTTCGCTGGCTCGAACCTGCGCTACTTCGTCGAACTGACCATCCCATCGACGCTCGGGGCGACGTTCGCCGTCAACGTTCTCGGTAGTTTCGCGCTCGCGCTGATCCTCTACGAGGCGTCGATGATCGGCGCGCTCTCGGACAAGTCCCAGTTCGTCTTCGGCACGGGCTTTCTCTCCTCGTTTACGACGTTCAGCACCTTCGTGCTGGACGTGGTCACCGCCGACCCGCTGATCGGACTCGGCTACATCTTCGCCAGTTACGTCACCGGCTTTGCGGCCGTGTTTCTGGGGCGCGTAGTCGTACACCGGGTCGTCGCGCCGAGGGTCGAGGAGGTGGCGTAGATGGAGCCAGCATATCTCCTCGGGGCGGGCGGTGCGATCGGTGCGGTCCTCCGCTACGCCGTCGGTGAGTCGCTTCCGGCCGCCCAGTTCCCATGGGCCACGCTGGTCGTGAACGTGATCGGAAGCTTCGTGCTCGGACTGGTCGCGTTCGGCGGCGTCGGCGAAGGCGCGATGCTGTTCGTCGGCGTCGGCGCGTGTGGTTCCTTCACCACTTTCTCCTCGTTTTCGTTTGTCGCGGTCGACCTCTGGGACCGCGGGCAACAGTGGATGTCGGCGCTCCACGTCGTCGGGAACCTCGTCGGCGGGCTCATCGCAATGGGAATCGCGCTACTGCTCGTTCAGGCGTAGCCCCAGACGAGTCCACACCTCCAGAGCTGATCGACTAACTACCCGGTCATCCGGCGTATCGAAAAGTATTATCAACACCTGTTACGACAAACCTAGGCAGCAGGCCATCGGTGGACCGGAGATACGGCGGCGCGCCCCGTCGACTCCCGGCCACGGACTGAGGAGATAGCATGAGTGAGCACACATCGGACCCCTGTACGTTGCACGAACGTCGGACTGAACGACTCTGTGAATGGACGGTGGACCGACTGAAGCGCCACGACGAGTCCTTCGAAGGCGCTCAGGTCGTCGTCGAGCGACTCGGCGCGCACGTTGACGGCGACGTCGCGGAGTTCGGCTTCTGGACGCCGGAGCTGGTCGACGAAGGCGTTGGCCCCGACGATGTCTCTCTGGAACTGTTCACGCCGGTCGAAGACGTCGATCCAGGTGCGGACAAGGCCACGACAACGTTCCGCCACGAGCGCGTGCCGACTCGACGTCAGGGCGAGTACACCTGGGCCGCCGTCGAGGGAGCACAGCCAGGAACCCGGGAGACGCTCGGAACACTCTACCGTCTCACCTACGAGACCGACGAGGGCTGGGAGACGATTCAGGACCCGCTCGCGTACTCGCTCCCGTTCGGCGCGTACGCCCCCGCGGAGCTATACGACGTCGACGCGCTGAACGCGAGTCGTCCGGATCGGGGGTACTTCGAGTCGCTGGGCGCCGACGAGGAACCGGTCGGGACGAGCGAGCACGACGGGCTTCCGCGGGTCGACCCGGCGACGAATCTGCTCGAACTGCACCCCGGCACCACCTCGGAAGCGGGGTCGCTCGGGGGACTTGCGCGTCGCTACGAGGAGATCGCCCGCAAACAGCGCGAGGGCGAGGCACTGACTCCGATGGAGCGGAACTTCGCGGGCTACGACGGCGTGCAGGTGATGCCGATCGCGCCGATCGTCGAGAGCGACCACCAGCCGAATCACTTCGAGATCGACGGCCCGATTACGGACCCGGAGCCGACCGATGTCGAGATCACGACTCGCTCCCCCGACATGGTCAACTGGGGCTACGACATCGTTGTCTCGGGCTTCTCGGCGATCAACCCCGCGGTGCTCGAAACCGGCCGTCCGGACGAACTGGTCGACTTCATCGCAACCCTCCACGAGATGCCGACGCCGATGCGGGTCGTCTTCGACATCGCGCTCGGCCACGCCGATAACGGTGCGCTCCCGCTACTCAACGACTACTACTTCGAGGGGCCGGGAATGTACGGGCAGGAACTGGACTACCGCCAACCGACCGTTCGGGCGATCCTGCTCGAACTCCAGCGGCGAAAGATGAACTGGGGGGCCGACGGTATTCGCGTCGACGGTGCACAGGACTTCACCTACTGGGACTCCGAGACGGAACAGGAGTACCACGACGACGCGTATCTCACCGAGATGGACGAGGTCACCCAGGAGATAGCCGGTACCGAGTACCGGCCGTGGATGATCTTCGAGGACGGCCGGCCGTGGCCCGAGGAGGACTGGGAACTCGCCTCTACCTACCGCGAACTGATCGAGGACCACCCCCACTCGTTCCAGTGGGGACCGGTTACGTTCGCCCACAACACGCCTGCGATCCTCACCTTCTGGGCGAGCAAATGGTGGCGTGTCGAAGAGCTAGCTGATCTGGGCGACCACTGGATCTCCGGCGTCGCCAACCACGATACGATGCGCCGCGGCGCGCAGGTCGAGGTCGGCAAGGAGTGGGACGCCACCCAGGAGAACCCGTATCTCGCCGAGACGCTCCGTGGAACGATCGAACGCGCCTACGACAACCCGGCCTCGAACGCGCTGATGTACTGTTTCCTCCCGGGCGTCCCGATGGACTTCGCTCACGGCAACGCCCGCGCACCGTGGTACTTCACCCGCGATACCGACGATAGCTGGAACGTCAAAGTCGTCGCCAACGGCGCGTACTTCGTCGACTGGTACGTCACCGACGAGGCGTTCGCAGATCCCGAACAGTTCACCCGACTCGGAGAACTCGGCTTCGAGAGCGCAGACGCCCTGTGTGCGTTCGGCCACACCCTCGCCGCGATCGGGGAGGCCGTCGACTTCGATCTGGAGGAGATGGCACCACTGCTCGACGCGACCAATCCGCCCCTCGGCGACGGACCGCTGACGCCCGACGACCTCGAAGCCTACGCGCTCGCCTGGATGCGCGACGTCGCCGAGTTTGCCAATCTCGTTCATTACGAGGACGAACAGGACGCCGACCGGACGGCCTTCGACCTGCGCATCCGCGAGTTCCGCCACGACCGGCCGTGGCTCCGCGAGACGCTCGACGAGGGCGAGCTCTTCGACTACCGTCACCCGACGGACGGATCTGTACTCTACTACGGTCGGCGGAGTGCGCCCGACGACAGTGAAGAGCTCCTGTTCGTGGCAAATATGGAGGGACGGGCGGCGACAGTCACGCCGACCGACCTCGTCGACGAGGCGGGCGACGGCTGGGAAGTCGCGCTGGCAACTCCAGCCCTCGACGAGGTCGCTGCCGATGAACCGTTGACGCTGAACGACAGCGAGGCGGTCGTGTTCTCCCGGACTCGCTGAAACGGCCATACACTCTGTCACGGAGAGGGCCGAGACTCGCAAACGTTATCCCTGTGAGAAGAGGGAGTCCCGATGGATTCTCTGTGTCTAGCGTTGTCAAGATAATACTTTATGCGATGTCCACATTCGTTGACAGTATGACCGGTACCCAATTTAAAAACGGAAAACATAATATCGAGAAATGGAATGACGTATTTGAGGTCCTCACAGCTGAACCCCGTCGGCAACTGATCGTCTCGTTGCTGGACACCGAGGGAGCAGTTCCCCTGCCCGAGAGTGCCGTCAATCCGAACGCTCCCGCCGACTCGGAGGCACTGAAAGTAGAGCTGTATCACCGCCACCTGCCATTGCTGGCGGACCGAGAGTTCGTCGAGTGGAAAACTGATCCCCTCGTCGTGGAACGTGGTCCGCGGTTCGAGGAAGTCGCGGCCGTCTTTGAGGCACTTCACACCTCCACGGGCCGGATCCCCGATTCGCTGGTCGTTGGTTGCCAGCGCCTCGAACAGGAGCGACACCTGTCTACTGGCGATTAATACGTCTCCCGGATACGCACGCAGCGGTAGCAGGGATCGAAAGCCAGCGATGACGCGACGCGATTTGCAGTCCTCAGGTACGGCGTCTTCAGAGCAACAGCGGGATGCCGAACGCGACTACGAGACCGACCGCGGTGATCAGGCCGCCGATCAGTGCCTGACGGTTGCTGTACGCGCTCTGCGGGGCAGTCGTCCGCCCCTCGACGGTCGCTGGGCTGTCGGCGTCCTCATCCGATTCCGTGGGTTCTGACGTCGACTCGGGCTCTTCGAACTCCTCGTCGTCCTCGCTACCCTCACCGAACGGGACGTCCGTCTTGCTGGGGTTCTGGTCGACTGCGAGTTCGTCGTCGGCCTCGTCGTCAGCATCGGTCATAGGCGGATGTTTACGACGGGTGAACTTAAGCAGTTCTGTCCGCCGATGAGGGCTCCAGACTGTCCAGTCGAGATTCGCGGGGTGACGGCCCGCCCTTCCGACGTTGAACCGCTGGGGGACCGTGCTCAGCGGTCCGAGCCAATAGATACACCGGTAGAGGCCGTAAAGAAACGGATCACTGTCTTTTTGACTGTCCATTGCTGACAATCTGGCAATGACGAGAACCGACGAGCAGTCTCCTGACCGTGACTGGTGGAAGGAGGCAGTAGTCTATCAGATATACCCGCGAAGCTTCAACGACTCGGACGGCGACGGGATCGGTGACATCCCGGGCATCGTCGAAAAAGTCGACTATCTCGACGCGCTCGGCGTCGACGTCGTCTGGCTCAACCCCGTCTACGAGTCCCCGATGGCCGACAACGGCTACGACATCGCAGACTACCAGTCGATCCACCCCGAGTTCGGGACGATGGACGACTGGCAGACGCTACTCGACGAACTCCACGACCGCGACATGCGGCTCATCATGGACCTCGTCGTTAACCACACCTCCGACGAGCACGAGTGGTTCCAGCAGTCCCGGCAGGGTAACCCCGAGTACGAGGACTACTACTACTGGCGTGAGGGAGACCCGGAGGAACCGCCGAACAACTGGGAGTCCTTCTTCGGTGGCCCGGCCTGGAGCTGGGACGACGAACGCGAGGCGTGGTATCTCCACCTCTTCGACGAGAAACAGCCCGATCTCAACTGGCGCAACGAGGCCGTCCGCGAGGAGATCCACGACATGATGAACTGGTGGCTCGACCACGGTATCGACGGCTTCCGCATGGACGTTATCAACCTCGTCTCCAAGACGGAGGGCCTACCGGATGGCGAACACGGCGGTGCTTCACACTTCGTCGGCGGCCCACGCATCCTCGAGTACATCGGCGAGATGGTCGATGAAACCGTCGCCGGCCGTGACGTCATGACCGTCGGCGAGATGGTCGGCGTCGATGCCGACCGCGCCCGCGAGTACGTCGCCGAGGAGGGGACCGGCCTCTCGATGCTGATCCACTTCGAGCATATGGGCGTCGACACCGGCCACGACAAGTGGGACCTGCAGGAACTCGATCTGCGCGAACTCAAGCGCATCATCGGCTCCTGGCAGAACACCCTCGCCGAGGACGGCTGGAACTGTAACTATCTCACTAACCACGACCAGCCCCGCGCAGTATCGCGCTTCGGCGACGACGGAGAGTATCGCGAGGAGTCCGCGAAGATGCTCGCCACCTTCCAGTTCACCCTGCAGGGGACGCCGTTCGTGTTCCAGGGCGAGGAGATAGGCATGACCAACACGAGTTTCGAGGATCCCGACCGGATCCGGGACGTCGAAGCGAAGAACTTCACTGAGATGTCACTCGGCGACTGGGCCGACGACTACGAGGAGGACGTCCGGCCGATTCTCGAAAACATGAGCCGTGACAACGCCCGGACGCCGATGCAGTGGGACGGCTCCGAGCACGCGGGCTTCACCGACGGCGAGCCCTGGATCCACGTCACCGACAACTACGACGAAGTAAACGTCGCGGCTGCTCGTGCCGACGAAGAGTCCATCTGGCACTACTACCGCGAACTGATGGATCTCCGCGAGGAGCGGGACGTCTTCGTCTACGGCGACTACGAACTGATCGATCCCCAACACGGCGAGGTGTTCGCCTACCGGCGCCGACTCGACGACGACGAACTGATCGTCGTCTGTAACTTCTTTAACGGTCATCCCCACATCCACATCGGCGATCTCGCAGACGACGCCGAACTCGTCGTCAGCAACTACGACGTCGACGAGACTCCGGAGGATCGAGTGCTGGAGCTACGACCCTACGAAGCACGCGTCTACCAGCAGTAGTTCTGAATCGCAGACCAGGCAAATCGTTTCGATCACTGTTCGTAGCGAATGACCCGCGCCATACCGGTCTCCAGGTGATAGAGATGGTGGCAGTGGAAGAACCAGCCGCCGGGGTTCGATGCGACGAAGTCGAACGTCACCTGGCCCATGCGACCGGGCACGACGACGGTGTCTTTGAGTACGTCGCCGACTCTGAACTGATGTCCGTGAAGATGCATCGGATGGCGTATCGGACTTCGGTTGACCATCCGGAACCGAACGTGCTCCCCTGGGGCGATATAGATCGGATCGGCATCAGGGTAGGTCTGTCCGTTGATAGTCCACGCGTCGCCACTCATCATCGTCCCTGATAGGGTTAGATCGACCGTCCGGTCAGGAGTCCCCTCGGACGCGGCCTGTGAGTCGGTCGATCGGAGGTCCGTTAGCTGGAGCATCCGACGGCCGATCCCTCCCTCGGTGATCCGCCCGTCACTCCCCTCGTAATCGAGTATCGCTCGGCCGGGAGGCGTCGACGAGCGGACCGGCCTGATCCGGATCGGCCATCGTCCCGGCGACTGCGCCTCGACCACGACGTCGTATCGTTCCTCCATGCCGATCTCCAGCGTATCGACGGAGACAGGCTCGACAGCAGGGCCGTCAGTGTGCGTGACGAGTAGCTCGTGTCCCTCGATCCCGAATCGGTAGGTCGCTGCTGCTGCCGCGTTGATCAGTCGGAGTCTGATGCGCTCGCCTTCCTCGACGTCGACGTGTGTTGGTTCGCGAGGGAGCTGTCCGTTCACGAGCGTGCCGACTGCAGGTGGCGCATCGGGGAATCCGCCGCCCATGCCCCGGCCGTTCCTCGACGAGGTCTCTACCCGCGGCTCACCGGGGAGGTGCTCGTCGAGAATGAGTGTTTCCTCCGTATCGTACTCGACGTGGTGATCGCTCTCTTCGATAATGAGTGGGCCCAGAAGTTCCCGATCCAGTTGCAGGCCGACATGGCTGTGATACCAGTGTGTGCCGGCCGGTTCAGTGTCGAACTCGTAGGTGAACTCCTCGCCCGGCTGGATCGCTTCCTGGGTGACGCCGGGTACGCCGTCCATCGCGTTGTCCCCGTCGAGGACCATCCCGTGCCAGTGGATCGTCGTCTCCTCCGGGAGGTCGTTTTCGATGACGACGCGAACGCGTTCGCCCTCGCGGGCCCGGATTTCCGGACCGGGGTACTCCTCGTCGTACGTCCAGCCGTCGTGGCGTTCGTCGGACGCCACCGAGACGTCGCTCTCGGTTGCTGTCAGGCGATACGTTCGGTCCGGATCACCGTACTCCGGTTCCGGCAACGGACCTGTTTCGGGCGAGCTATCACCGCCCGGAAAGTTGTCCAGACAGCCAGCGAGTCCGGCCGAGACTGTACCACCGGTAACTGCGAGCGCCTGTCGTCGAGTGAGTTTCTTTTCAGTCATGGGGAATCATCGCTCCTCGCGTAGCCGCCGGCATCGTGTTTCGAATTCTTCGTCGTCGAGTTCGCCGCGCGCGTACGGTTCGCGCAGTTCGGCGAGGGCTCGATCCGGCTCATCGCTGGACTGAAACTGGGAGCCCCGGCCGAGTACGACAAGGACGAGAACGATCAGTCCGACGAGCAACAACAGCCAGAGTATCCACCAGACACCGAACAGGCCCCAGCTCTCGTTCATCATCTCGCCAGTTCGCTGCTGCGGGGCGGCGATAGCAGTTGGGACTGCACCGAGCACGAGTCCTGCTAGAAGGACCCTATGCGCGATGCGGCCGAGACGGTGTAATGATGGCCTCATATGCCGGTCACAGTAGTAGATACGTCATTGTATGATATAGTGTGTATTGCAAAACATGTGACAGGCCAACTGACTACGACTCGGACGGCATCAACTGCCCCTGCAGGGGGCGCAGTTCTGTCCGTAGGCTGTTGCCCTCATCGTCCGGACGGTGCAGAATCCGAACCGGTGCTCCATCTGCAGGTGTGCGAGTCCGTTCCTGCGGTCTCAACTACTCCGAGCGACCGCCTAGCCTTGCCCGAAGAAATCCGTCAGAACTGGAGGAGAGTGCCCGCGGTTATCCGCCGTCAGGCCGCGGCGCGTTCTCGTACTTTTCCATCTTCTCGGGTCTGTCCGATATGGACTCGTAGATCCGCTGGAGCGTCTCCTCGGCGGCCAGTAGGTTGTGCTCCTCGAGGAACGCCCGTCCCTCCTCGGTCAGGCCGTAGAACTTCCACGGGTAGCCCTGCCGGTGCTCGCCGTCCGGCAGCGCGACCTCTTCGAGGACGCCCGCGTCGATGAGCTTCTGGACGTGCTTGTAGACGGTCGCCTCGCTGACGCTCGGGTTTAGCTGTTCGAGTTCGTACATCGACGGCAGTCCCTCGGGATGTTGCAGGACGTTGCTGAGGATGGCAAACCGCGTCTCCTGCGTGACGAAGTGCAGCAGTTCGCGGTTGTCCGCGCCCTCGTCCTCGCTCAGGTCGGTGCTCATACTGTGATCTACGCGAAGTGTCCATAAGTAGTTTACTCTGGAGTAAATCACTTTCGGGTAGATTACTTCGAGAGAAAGTACTCTAGAGGATCTGCTGGAGCAGTCGGACACAACGCCTATGCAACCCCGGTGAGACGACACCGATATGTCTAACGAGGAGTCGTCGTCCCCGAACGAGGGGCCCTCCCACGAAGCGCCGTCCACCTCCAGCGAACAGTCCGCGGACGAGGAGGATCCCTCCGTGCCCGGGGACGTCCTGACGAGTGCGACAGAGCGTCTCGACGCCGACGAGATCACGCTGGCCGACAACGAAGAGATCCTCCACGCGATGGCCGAACTCGGTCCGGTCTACGAGACGGATCGGTCGTACTTCGTGCTGGGGAACTACGACCGTGAGCCGATACGTCGGCTGAATCTCGTCGTCGACCGTCTCAATCGCCGCGGGGACGCCTACGCCTTCCGCATGGTCGACGTCCGCGGCGAGTGGGACAACAGTATCCAGAAGTTCTGCCTGATCGCCGACCTTGTCACCTATCTCGTCGGCGTCGCCGAGAAAGAGCAGAGCGGCTTCCTGGTCGAGCAGGGACTGCTCGTCGGCACTGAGGAGTACTTCGAGAGGAGCCACGTGCTGAAACGCGAGTACGAGGAGGACCACCCGTTCGGCTGGATGCAGGACGGCGTTTTCGAGCTATTCGAAGGGGAAGGGCGACTGTACCGCTGGCGGACGGTGTCTGATCTCGTAGAAGCGACTGAAGAACTGCCGTAAGGGGGCCGTGTGAGTTCACTGACGCTCGCGCCACTCGTCTTCCAGCAGGCCGTACCAGTAGACGTCCTGGAACTGGCCGTCGACGAACTCCGCGTCCCGGTGGACGCCTTCCTCTCGGAAGCCGACCGATTCGAGCAGCGCACTCGAGGCATCGTTGAACTCGAAAACGCGGGCCTCGATCCGATGGAGGCCGAGTTGCTGGAAGCCGTACTCGACAATCCGGGCGGCGGCGTCGCCGCCGTAGCCCATCCGGTGGTGGTCGGGTGCGACCCAGTAACCGAGTTCCGCAGTGTGGTTACCCGTATCCAGTTTGTCGAGGCCGATGGTCCCGACGGCGGTCCCTTCGTCCGTAATCAGGAGGTTCACGTTGTCTTCGGCACAGACGACGTCGTCGTAGAACTCCTCTTCCTGCTCGGCGTTGATCGGTCGGTCGCTCCCGATTGCCCGCCAGACCTGCGGATCGTTGACCTGCTGTTGCATGAACTGCAGGTCGGCCTTCTCGATGGTGCGTAACTCGACCTGCTCGCCCTGGAGAAACACGGGTCCGGGCATAGACTCTCGTACAGAAGCTACGGAGAAAAAACTGACTCTCTCCAGGCAGTCTCGATGGCCGGAGCCGAAACGCGGAAAGCCCTACTGACGCTACATATTGACGACAGGTCGCATGGAAGAGGCTCATCGGGTGTTCGGCTACAGGCGCCGGAGCGTCGCGCTCGACGTGCTCGTAGTGGCCACTGCGATCCCGGCGCTGCTGATCGGAGTTCATCTCCTGGCACCGGAGAGCCTGCGAACAACGCTCATCCTCCAGCACGGCGATCCGGAGCCACTGGAGTTTCTCACCGCCGCCTACGTCCACTCGAACGTCCCACATCTACGGAACAACGTCACTGGCTACGTCGCTGCAATCGTGATGGCCTACCTGCTCTGTCTCGAAGCAGGACGCCGTCGGTGGTTTTTCGCCACGCTCGGTGCGATACTGGTAGTCGTTCCGATAACGGTCAACGTCGTCAGCTACACGACCTTCGCGACGATGTTTCCCGGAGCACCGACGACGCGTGGCTTCTCGGCAGTCGTCGCCGCCGCCGGGGGGTTCGTCTACGTCGCCCTGCTCGTCCTGTTGCGAACCGCCTACTCGAAAAGCACCGCGACGTTTGCCGGCGCATTGATCTTCCTGATACTACTGGTGACGTTCTATCTCTCGCACGCCAGCGTCGTCGACCCGCTGGTGCTCGCCGGCGCGGCCGGGAGTTCAGTGTTGTGTCTCGGAGCGCTGGCCGTCAGCGTCCGCGGTCGACTCCCCAACGACCGGGCCAGTTGGATTCAACTCGGTGCCGAAGCGATTCCCGTTGGCCTTGTCACTGCCCTCCTCGTCGCCTTCGTCGTGGGACTGTTCCCCGAACGGGTCGTCGTCGACGGTATGATCATCAACGTCTACGCGCACTGGCTCGGTCTGGTCGGCGGCGTCGTCGTCAGTGCCGGACTGGAACGGATCGTCGCCGACTGACGCGCTTGCGTGGAGCGGTCCCTTTGTATACCCTCCCACACTACGGTCGGGCATATGGGCCTCACAAAGCGGATCATCCCCTGTATCGACGTGGATCTGGACGAAGAGGGCAACCCCGCGGTCTACACCGGCGTTCACTTCGAGGATCTCAAGTACACCGGCGACCCGGTCGAGATGGCAAAGCGGTACAACGAGGCCGGTGCCGACGAGTTCGTCTTCCTCGATATCACCGCCTCCGCGGAGGGGCGCGAGACGATGCTCGGCGTCGTCGAGGACGTCGCCGACGAGGTGTTCATTCCCCTCACTGTGGGCGGCGGCATCCGGACCCGTGCGGACATCAAGGAGACGCTCCGCGCCGGCGCGGACAAAGTCTCGATCACTACTGGCGCGCTCGAACGCCCCGACCTCATCAACGAGGGGGCGGCGGCCTTCGGCAGCCAGTGTATCGTTATCAGCGTCGATGCCCAGCGCCGCTACGACGAGGGGGGCGAACACTACGTCGAGGTCGACGGCGAGTCCTGCTGGTTCGAGTGCACGAAGAAGGGTGGCCGCGAGGGAACCGGCATCGACGTCGTCGAGTGGGCCACGGAGGCCGAACGCCGCGGCGCGGGCGAACTGTTCGTCAACTCCATCGACGCCGACGGGACCAAAGACGGCTACGACATCCCGCTGACGAAGGCAGTCTGTGATACCGTCGATACGCCCGTAATCGCGTCCTCTGGCTGTGGGGGACCCGAAGACGCCTACGATATATTCACTGAGGCGAACGCCGACGCCGCGCTTGCGGCATCGATATTCCACTTCGACGAGTATTCGATTCAGGAAGTGAAACAGTATCTGGACGAGCGGGACGTGCCTGTTCGGCTGTAGACCGTTCGTCTGTCGCTGCGAAGTTCGATTCTACACTTCTCGAAGTATACCGCTACAGTTCTCGAAGTGGTCTGTCACGATACTCGAACCACGTCGAAAACAAGCCACGACCTCACCCGCTCGATATCGGCGACACCGTCACCGCCCAGAGACTCAACAGCACGGCAGCGACGACCATCGTCCCGACCCAGCTATCGTCCGGCGCGGACTCGGCCGGGTCGTCGAGGAGAAGCCTGTACGCCGCAAACACCACCAGCGCGAGGCCGCCAAGCGCCATCAGCATGGACCCCGGCCCGATGATCTCGCCGGTGAGATTCACCGCGCCGACAGCCGCGAAAATGGCCCGGACTACCGCCGTCGACACGTAGAAGACGAGCGCTCTGATCATAGTCGAATGTAGCCGAGTTCGTGACTAAAACCTTCCTTCTCCGGCGCCGGGGAGGGGGGTTTCACGGGTCTTATATGTACCATCTCCCTAGGTTCAATGAATGGTCTACCGGTGCGAGCGCTGTGGAAAACCTCACGCACGCGACGACCCGCCCTGTACCGACTGTGGGTACGACTCGTTCAAGCAGTACGACGAGGAGACGTCGGCAACGGTCGAGACGGGCCCGAACTTCGTCTGGGCGTGTAGCGACTGCGGTCGCCAGCACGTCAAGCACACGCCCCCCTGCAGTCGCTGTGGCAGTCAGGAACTGGAGAAGATCGAACCTTCCTACGAACAACTCGATCGCGACCTCGAACGCCGGACCGGGTGGAAATCGATTGCGAGGCCGTACCTGCCGCTGATGGTGCTGATCGCGATTGCGGGACTCGGACTGATCGCGCTCATCGCGCTGTAATCGGTGCCGTGGAAGACGTTGGAGGGTCCAAACCGACCGATCAGTGACCCACCCGGACTGAACGGTGGGGGGGCGCGGACGGCCCGGTGATGACTGGATCCTAATTACTTATTACCCCAGTAGTCTTCGAACGACGAGTACGACGGCAATTCCGGCGACAGCGACGCCGATAATCGTTGGCACTAGCTGTTCGGATCCCCACTCCCAGCCAAGCATCTGCGTACCGACGATTGCGACGACAGCAACGAGCAATCCGATCACGGCACCCCAGGACGACTCGATCTGGTACATGTTCTCAACTATGTTCTCCGAGAACTCAAAAAGGGGGTGATCGACCGGCGACGCGTAGCTATGCCGTTTCAGACCGGGCAGGGTTCCTAGCCTTGAACTGCCTGTGGTGGCACGGCAGAGGCGAAACCGAAGCAGATGCTTTGCTGTGAGACATCTAAACAGGCCGAGTGTTTCGGAGCTTGACCCCGAGGCGGTTCACTGAACGGCATGGACGACCAGTGTCCGATCCGACACCACAACAGAAAAGCTAGTTCCGATCAGGCCGCCGTCTCGAAGGCATCGCGAAAGGCGTTCGTCTTGTCCCGAACTCGTCCCGCGCCGTCTTCAAGCGCGTCGAGCGGGTCCGTCGACTCGTCCGTCTTGATACCGAGGATCGGTTCGGTCTGTCCACCGGACTGCTCCGGGTTCATGTCGTAGGTCGCCGCAGTGACGCCTTCTGTCTCCAGTAGCGCGCCTTTGAGTACGTTCATGAAGGTGTGATCCTCTTCGCCGATTTCGATAGAGAGTTCGTCCTCAGTGTTTTCGATGACCCGTAGTTCCATGTCGACAAATTTGCTTGTGGCGGGTTTGTAGCTTTCGATAGCGAGCGTTCCGACCGGTCAGGAGGAGGATTTATTCCCTTCGGGTCGTCAAGAAGGGTATGAAGATCCATTGGCACCGACGGGATCTCAGACCGACGGACAACTGCGGCCTCACCGAGGCTGCCGGTTCCGGATCGGTTCTGCCCGTCTTCGTATTTGACAAAGCCGTCCTCCAGCACGGATCACCACCACGGGTCGCGTATATGCTTGATGCGCTGGATTCGCTAAGAGAATCCTATCGTGACAAGGGCAGTGACCTCCTCCTCGCGCGCGGTGATCCTCGAACCGTGTTGTCGCGTCTCGCCGAAACGACCGACGCCGAGGCCGTCGTCTGGAACAAGGACTACTCGGGACTGGCGCGGGAACGCGATACCGAGGTTCGACAGGCGCTCGACGAGGTTGACGTCGCCCGCGAGAGCTACCACGACGCGATCTGTCACGAACCAGGCTCGATCACGACGAACGACGGTGACCCGTATTCGGTCTTTACCTACTTCGGCCGGAAGTGGTTGGATCGGGAGAAGGAGACCCCCTACGAGACACCGGATGCGGACGACCTCGCCGATCCGGCGTCGCACTCGGTCCCGGATCGGTGGTCGACGTCGCTACCCACCGTCGGCGACCTCGGCTTCGACGAACCTGATGCCGACCTGCAGTCGGCCAGCACCGACGCCGCCCGCGACCGTCTCGACGAGTTCTGTGCCGGGGATATCTACCGCTACGACGAGCGGCGGGACTACCCGGCAGACGACGCTACCTCGCGGCTCTCGGCGGATCTGAAGTGGGGAACCATCGGGATTCGCACGGTGTACGCGGCGACTGCCGACGCGATGGAGCGTGCCGACAGCGACGCCGAAGCAGAGTCCGTCGAGGAGTTCCAATCCCAACTCGCGTGGCGGGAGTTCTACAGCCACGTTCTCTTCTTCAATCCGGAAGTCGTCTCGGAGAACTACAAGGAGTACGAGAACGGAATCGAGTGGCGCGACGACCCGGAGCATCTGGCGGCGTGGAAAGCCGGTGAGACGGGCTATCCCATCGTCGACGCCGGGATGCGCCAGTTGCTAGACGAAGGCTATATGCACAACCGCGTGCGGATGATCGTCGCTTCGTTTCTTACCAAGGATCTGCTGATCGACTGGCGCGAGGGCTACGACTGGTTCCGCGAGAGGCTTGTGGACCACGAGACGGCAAACGACAACGGTGGCTGGCAGTGGGCCGCCTCGACCGGCACCGACTCCCAGCCGTACTTCCGGATCTTCAATCCGATGACGCAGGGTGAGCGCTACGACCCCGACGCGACGTATATCAAGCGGTATATACCAGAACTCGAAGCGGTCGAGGCCGAGCAGATCCACACCTGGCACGAACTCTCCGCGACACAACGGCGTCGACTCGCACCGGAGTATCCCGACCCAATCGTCGAGCATAGCCAGCGCCGAGAAGCGGCAATCGAGATGTTCGAGACGGCACGGGGCGAGTGACCAGGGCGACTGTGAAAGCCGGGGACAACTCTCTGGTATGTGGTATGTCAACTACCCTCTTCTAAACGTTTAACAGTCATCGAACCGATACTGGAACTGGAGGCAATAGCTATGCCAGAACATTCCCAACCCGAACTGCCGCCGCTGCCGTATGACTACGATGCGCTCGAACCGCACATCTCCGAGCAGGTGCTGACGTGGCATCACGACACCCATCATCAGGGCTACGTGAACGGCCTTGCCAGCGCCGAGGAGACCCTCGCCGAGAACCGTGAGAACGGGGACTTCGGTACCTCCGCGGGCGCTATCGGCAACGTCACCCACAACGGCTGTGGACACTATCTCCACACCCTGTTCTGGGAGAACATGGATCCCAACGGGGGCGGCAAACCCGACGGCGAACTACTCGAACGCATCGAAGAGGACTTCGGTTCCTACGAAGGCTGGAAAGGCGAGTTCGAGGCCGCCGCCAGCGCTGCTGGTGGCTGGGCCCTGCTAGTCTACGACCCGGTCGCCAAACAACTGCGTAACGTCGCAGTCGACAAGCACGACCAGGGCGCGCTCTGGGGCGCACATCCCGTTCTCGCCATCGACGTCTGGGAGCACTCCTACTACTACGACTACGGCCCCGCCCGTGGCGACTTCATCAGCGCGTTCTTCGAGGTCGTCGATTGGGACAAGGCAACTGAAGAGTACGATAAGTGCCTCGACCACTTCGAGTAGTGTAGCCGCCAAGACCTCACGATTCTTTCTGCAGTACGCTACGGTTAGCTGAAAGTATTAACGCCCCCAAGAACCGTATGTAACTGACACGTATTCCTGAGCACTATCAATATATGACATGAATTCTCAGCAGTAGTTTAGCATGCTCGAATATGTCGGTGAAAGACGACCAATAACCGATGTCTCGGAGGTAACACGGTTACCTGATCTTCACCGGGATCCGACAGATACCCCTCTCAGTATCTCCTAACTCCCTGTACATTTATCAGTTTGATAGTTGGATAACTATATGGGGGAGAACATGCATGACCTAACCGGATTCCAGCGGGACCTACTGTACGTCATCGCCGGCCGTGACGACCCACACGGTCTCGCGATCAAAGAAGAACTCGAAGAGTACTACGAGAGCGAGATCCATCACGGACGGCTCTACCCGAATCTCGATGCTCTCGTCGATAAGGGGCTAGTGGAAAAAGGCGAACTCGACCGCCGAACCAACTACTACGCACTCACCCAGCGGGGCGACCGGGAACTCGAAGCGCGGCGGGAGTGGGAGCGACGGTACCTCGAAAACGACGAAACCGAGGTTTCGCTATAATCGTGACTTCAGGAGTGTTTTCGGGCGTCTACAGCGGTTCGACCAGATCCTCGAGCGCCGCCTGCGGGTCGTCGGCCTTCGCGACGCCGCTGGCGAGCAGTACGCCGTCAGCACCGAGTTCCTCGGCTGCGACGACGTCCTCTCCGGTGCTGATCCCTGCACCGCAGTAGACGTCGACGGACTCGTCAACCGCGGCGGCGGCGTCGACGGCGTCACGGACGATGTCGGGATCGGCCTGGCTGACCGGCGTGCCGGTCCCGATTAGCTCCGGCGGCTCCACAGCGACGGCGTCGGGACCGAGCGCGGCCGCGGCGGCGATCTGATCAGGGTTGTTCGCACAGACGACCGTATCGAAGCCGACGCGGTCGGCCGCGTCGAGCGAGCCATCGATGTCGGCGAGTTTGAGACGGTTCTCCGAGTGGTTGAGCAGGGTCCCAGTCGCACCCGCGTCGTCGGCCGCCTCGGCGAGGGTGCTACCGGTGTGGCTCCCGTGCTCGACGGGGCTAACGTGCTGGGCCCAGGTCTCGACGCCCGTCTCGGCGACGGCCTCGATCGCTGCGGCCTGGGGCGCGATACCGACGTCGATGCCGGAAGACTCGCTTGCCTCGCGCGCTGCGGTGGCTACTTCGACTGGATCACACGGATACGCCTTGAGGTTTACAAGGACGAACATACGTTCACCAGCGGTCGCTGGCGACAAATAGGTTGCGAGAACTCCCGGCCGCTGAGAAGACGATTCCCCAGTTCGAGGCCGGATTCAGTCTTTTCGTTTGACGACGTCGCCGAGCGTGTACTCGCCGTCAGCCGAACCGCCGCTCCACTCCTCGTCGTCCGACGCCACGCCGCCGGTCAGCGAGAGTCCCAGGAAGCTCTCGAGCTTCGACTTGATGTCGTCGCTCGGTAGCGTGTCACCGCGTTCGAGCTTTCGAATGAGGCTCGCCTTCTCGTTGAGTTCGTTCGCGAGGTCGGACTGGCTGAGATCCTTCTCTTCGCGTGCAGAGCGGATCCGCTCGTCGTAATCGGTGACGATCTCGTCCATGTCGTCGAACATGTCCGAGCGGGATCGCGATCGGCTGGAACCGCCGGAGCCGCTGGTTCCGGACGATCCGCTCGAACCATCCGAGCCGCTCGAACTCGACCCCGTCGAATACTTCGTGGACGAACTTGAGGACTGCTGGGTCTTTATTTCGGTCCCGAAGTCAGCACAGTCACTGCAGACGTCGAGTTCGGCTCCCTCGATCTTGACGGTCTTAGGCGACGACACCGAGGCGCCGCACATTTCACACTGCACCATATGTCTCCCCTTTCGCTGCCAGCGTTGATAAAAGGTACGCCGTGGCGACGCCGTCGGTCAATCGAGTGCGCCCCATGCGCCCCAGAACCGCTGGAGCGCCGTGACGTGGCCGACGACGGCAAAGAGTACGAGCAGCCAGCCGATCGGGCCGAATCCGGCCACTGACGGCTGAACGAACGCGGCGACGCCGGTGACGACGCCGATGAGTGCGAGCCGATCGGCACGCCCGAGCACGCCGGCGTAGACCCGGTCCAGCCCGACCGCCTGGGCCTGCGTTCCGAGATAGGAGGTCATCAGGACGCCTGTGACGGCCGCGAACCCGAGCGGGTAGTGGCCGATTCCCGCGGCGAGTCCCGCAATGACGACGATATCGGCGTACCGATCGAGCACGTGATCGAGCAGGTCCCCGGCCTTCGAGTCGACTTCTTGCTCGCGAGCGACCGCGCCGTCGAGCAGGTCGAGTGCCCCGTTGAGTCCGACGAGAACGGCCCCCGCGAGATACAGGATCGCCGTCTCGCTCGCGAGGTAGTAGGCACCGCCTGCGACGGCCGCGGCGACGAAGGCGAGCACGCTGATCGCGTCGGGCGACAGTCCGAGTCGGGTCGATAGCGCGACGAACGGTTCGAGTGCTCGGTCGGCGACCGAACGGAACTGATCCAGTGTCATAGATACTCGATGTACGAAACTTCGCCGGCACTCGGATCGCGCTCTCCCTCGATGACCGCTTCGATCTCCGTGGCAACCGCCTCGGGCGTGCGCTCGGTCGCTTCGATCTCGTAGACGGAATCGAAGCCGTGCGTGTCGACCGCCTCCGAGAGGATCACGTCGAGCGCCTCGCTCTCGGCGTTCTCCGCGGCCGACGCTTCGCCCTCGCCACGCTCGACGAGGCGCTCCTCAAGCACGTCGGGGCGACAGCGGAGGACGACGACGCGATCAATGTCCAGGTGATGGGCCAGATGCGAGTCGATGACGACGTCGTCCCGACCGCCGAGCCACTCCGCGACGGCATCCATATCGGCCACGACGCTGTCGCGCTCCTCGTCGACCCGCTCGTAGAGAGCCTCCTCGCGGATGGCCTCGTTGAGGTGGACGACGTCGAGGTCGGTCTCCAGCAGTTCCGTCGCGGTGGTCTTGCCCGTCCCGGGCGTCCCAGTCACTGCGACTCTCACTCCGCTAACACCTCGTTTATCGCGTCCACGGCGCGTTTCGTCTCGGCTTCCGTACCGCAGGTCACCCGGATGCAGTCGTCCAGCCCGAAGCTAGTGCAGTCGCGGATGATGACGCCGCGCTCCTGCAGTCGGTCGGCGACTGCAGTGGCCTCTCCGACCCTGAGCAACACGAAGTTCCCCTGGCTATCCCAGGTAGGTGCGTCGACGTGCTCGTAGATATACTCGCGCGCCCACTCGGCCGTCGAAACGGTTCGCTCGACGTGTTCCTCGTCGTCGAGCGCCGCCAGGCCGGCGTGACAGGAGAGCTCTCCCGCCGCAAAGGGCGTGTTGACGCGGGCGTACGCATCCGCCCACTCGCTCGGCGTGATGGCGTAGCCCAGCCGAAGCCCTGCTAGCCCGTACACTTTCGAGAACGTCCGGATGATCGCGATGTCCTCTCGCTCGCGGACGAGGCCGACCGCCGAATCGATATCGGCGAACTCGCCGTAGGCCTCGTCGACGACGACGAGCGTCTCCTCGGCAGTCTCCTCGGCGATCCGTTCGACGTCGGGGAGCGGACAGACCGTCCCGGTCGGGTTGTGTGGACTCGTGAGATAGACGATCCGTTCGCCGTCGTACGCCGAGAGTACCCGCTCTGCGGTCTGTGCGAAGCCGTCCGCCTGTGAGATGGTGTACTCGTTCACTTCGCCGTGGTGATAGCGAGCGCTCATCGCGTAGTAGGCAAAGCCCGGTTGCGGCACGAGCACCTCGTCGTCGGGGGCGAGCATGGCCCGCGAGAGGTAATCGAGTGAGCCGTCACCGCCGGCGGAGAGCCAGATCTGTTTCGGCTCGACATCCCAGCGGTGGGCGAGTTCCTCGGACAGATCCGCGTGTGAGGTCTTCGGATAGCTGTTCACCGACGAGGCGTGGGCCTCGATAGCCTCGACGGCGGCCGGACTCGGGCCGAACGCGTTCTCGTTCGACGCGAGTTTGATCAGGTCCGACGGATCCATGCCGAGGTCGCGGGCGACCTCCTCGATACCTCGGCCCGCCACGTACTCGGTGTGGGCCGACAGGTCGCGTGGGTTCATACTCCCTACCAGTTTCCGGCGGTTCTTAAGCGTGCTCAAGGAGGATGGATTGTAGCCACCTGAGAACGCCGGACGCCGCAATGTTTAATAGACCTTGTTTTCAAACGAAAAAGTGATGGAATTCGGACGCGGCGACGGCGTTCCGGACAGCACGACGTTCTCCCAGGAACTGGCCGAACTCAAACAGAACGGCTGTAACCTCCTGCTCGTCGGTAACGGGAACGTCCACAGCAACGCATGTCGCCATCTGGTCGGTGACGATGACCGTCGCCGACTGTTCGTGTTCTCCGGACGCGGGCCGGTCTGTGCCTGTGCTCCCGACACCCTCGACGGCATCGACCGGGAAATCGTGCGCTTTGGCGAGGAGTCTGCGACGGGCGAGAGCTCACTGAGCGGGCTCGGGAGCGAGGTCGTCTCCCGGATAGAGGAGTTCCAGACGCGTGCCGGAGCGCTTTCGCCAGCCGAACTGCGACTCTGTTTCGATTCGCTTGGCCCCCTGTTCGTCGACCACGACCCCGAAGAGCTGTTTCGGCTCTTGCACGTCCTTACGGCCTCGGTCAGACGCGTCTACGGGATCGGCCACTACCACCTTCGCGTCGAACGGGGGAGCGATCATGTCAACCTGATCGAACCGCTGTTCGACGCACTGGTCGAGGTTCGTGAGAAGGACGGAATCGCCGAGCAGCGCTGGCATCTGCTCGGCAAAGACGTCTCCAGCGACTGGCTTCGCCTCTAACGACTGCTGAGTTCGTCGTCGCTCACCCACTCGAACTCGGGAGACGACTCGGTGCTGTCGGCGTCCTCGACGGGGTCGGTGTCCTCCGTTCTCTCCTTCGTTTCCGTAGCGTCGGCATCCTCCTCGGCGGATAGCCCTGCCACCAGCGAGGCGATGTCGAACGCGTCTTCGTCCGCCGAATCCGCGTCTGAAGCTATCTCTGTCCCGTCGGTCGTCTCTCTGTCCTCGGCCAACTGGCCCTTGCTGGACGCCGTCAGTAACGCTCCGCCTCCCCCTGCCGTGGCAGCAACGGCAGTCGAGTCGCCGGGTCCGGCCGGAGAGGCGCTATCCTCGTCGGTGAGCGCTTCGCGCTCGATCTGTTCGAACAGGTCGTCGAGGCCATCCGGTTCGGCCTCGGCCTCGGATTCGGTTCGCTCGCCGATATCGACCGACTCCTCGACCGGGCCGTCGTTGTCGGTCTCCTGCTCGATGGGTTCGAGCGAGACGCCCGAGAGGTCGCCGAACACCTGATTGAGTTCGCCATCCGTGGCCTGCATACCGTCGCGCTTGGACTGGCCGGCGTCTTCCCCTGCTTGGGCGGCGAGGTCGTCCGGAGAGCCCGCGAACACCGCCCCAGGATCGCCCTCGCTGTCCGGATCGGGCGTCGGTCCGTCATCGACACTCGTGATACGTGCAAGCGAACCGTCGGCCGCGTCCGGGTGTGTTCGCCGATGGGCGGTGCTGGGGTCGCGATCCGTCCCCGCCATCGTTTCGCCAGACTGTGGCTTCACTGTGGTCGCCTCGCCACGCTCGAAGGCCTCGAGTTGGTCCTCGCGCAGGAGCGGGAGTCCGGCGAACTTGATTCGCTCGCCGTACTCGCTTCGGAGATGGTCGAGCCGTGCGTGCTCGATCATGAGGACTCGCCAGCGCCGGTCGATTGGGGTCAGCAGGACGAACGTCAGGTCGGTGTTCGAGAGCAGGCGTCGTTCGATGGCTGCGAGCAGCGCCGGGAAGTTATCGTCTCCGAGCGGCGTTTCGGGGTACTCGAAGGTGGTCCGGTGGCCAGTTCCGGAGGCGTCTTCGAGGATCACCTCGAAACTCGACTGGCCATCGCCGTGTGAGGCGTCCTGGAACGTCACAGAGCAGCCGTAGGGCTCGAACACTTCGTTCAGGTGCACCTCCGGCGCGTAGTTCCAGTAGCTCCCGGTCGCGCTCATCCCGCGCCGCGACTGAGTCAGGACGTCGACGAGTTTGCGGGCGAGGTCTGTCGCGGCCGACGATTCAACTCTGTCTTCCAGGAAGGGCAAGAGCGGCTGGTCGGCGACGTCGTGGCCGTCGCCAACGTGGAGTGATCGGGTCTCCTCGTCTGGAATACCGATCTCACGGAGTAACTCGGCATAATCGCCGTAGGGATCCGGTGTGTCGTCGGGACTCATTTGCGGGGTACTGTCTCGTTATATACTACTTATCGAGGGCATTTCTACCTTTCCATGCCATGTCAAATGGTACCGTTACTACCCATTACAGTGAGGGGGTCGGAGGTGGTAGCTCCGATCATGGAGTTCCAGACCATTCAGGGTGATATCGCTGCACAGTCCGCTGACGCACTGGTCAACGCGGCCGGAACGAGTCTCAAAATGGGAAGCGGTGTCGCCGGGGCACTCAGACGTCGTGCAGGCCAGGAACTCGACGATGAAGCGACGTCGAAAGGGCCCATCGACCTCGGCGAGGTGGCGGTGACCGACGCCTACGACCTCGACGCGGAGTACGTCATCCACGCCGCCGCGATGCCCCATTACGGCGACGGCCAGGCGACGGCCGAAAGCATCCGCGAGGCCACACAAAATGCGCTGGAAGCCGCGGACGAGCGAGGCTGTGAGTCGCTCGTGATCCCCGCACTCGGCTGTGGCGTCGCTGGCTTCGACCTCGACCGAGGGGCTGAAATCATCGCGGAAACGATCGCCGAGTACGACCCCGATTCGCTATCGGACGTTCGGTTTATCGCCTATAGCGACGACGAATACGCGACCGTCGAGTCGGCTACCGCGCCGTTCACCGATAGTTAAGCGACCTTAACCGGGGCTACCGGTCCGCTCGACGTCGATCCGGGAGACCACCGTTGAAAGCAACGCTCAGTCTCGGAGCGGGAATGCCTTTCATCGCGGCGTAACCGCTGATTCCGTCGAGGTGCACGAACTGGTTGAGATCCTACGCTGATTGTAGAGACTGCTGGACGAACGTGCGCGTCGGGATTCGACGCTGCCGAATCCTCACACTGGCGGGTTCCAGAACACGCCGTCGACGACTGCGACAGCACCGACCAGCGCCGCACCGAACAGCGAGAGGTTTAGCGGCACCGAGAGCAAAGCGCCGAACACTGCTGCGATCAGAAACACCAGCGGTATGACCGCGAGGAGGAGGTCGTATCTCGATATTGATCCCTGCCGGGTCGGTCGCTCGTTCTGAAACAACTCGCCTCTAGTGGGATCTGACGTGCTCTGGGACATTTGATCACCGGTACAGGAAGATATACTATGTAATCCCACTAAAACACTTCTTCAGATTCTTTACAAATTTCCTGATGAACCACGCAATATGTGCTAAATTATATCTCTATAACTTATGCGTGACTATAGCACCGAGTGACTGATCTCATGGAAGAGCAGTGAACGCTGTCTCTCCTCTCTACTCGCTCCCCTCGGTCGCCCGTTGAGGAAGGGGTCGTAGCGCCTCAATTCAAAAACGATCAGAAGAACTGCTTACGCACGGAGTTCGTCGAGACGCTCTCGGCCGGGCGAGATCAGTTCGTCGAGGTAGGCGGTGAGAGTACCCTTTGCGTCGGCCGGATGGAGTTCGCCGCTTTCCAGGTCCTCGGCGAGTATCTCGTACTCCTCGTAGGTGACGTCGCCGCCGTACTCGTCGGGGCGTTCGACAGTCACGGACTCGAACCGTGGGAAGACGTGGTACTGGAACAGTTCGAGGACGGGGTTTTCGCGCTCGTTACCGTCGTCGTCCGGTTCGGGGTCCCGCGTGGGCGGACAGAACGCCGCGTTGATCTTCTCTTCGAGGTCGTCTCGCGTGTCCTCCATCGAAATCGTCGTCCCGCTGCTGGAGGACATCTTCCCCTCGCCGCTCGTCAGGTCGGCGATGATCGGCGTGTGCAGACACGGCCGGACCTCGTAATCCAGACTCGGGAGTTCCTCACGCGCGAGCATGTGGACTTTGCGCTGGTCGAGACCGCCGACAGCGAGGTCGACGTCCAGATACTCGATGTCGAGCGCCTGCATCAGCGGGTAGACGACGTGAGAGACCTTCGCCGTCTCGTCGCCCTGAATCTCGGCCATCGCGCGCTGGGCACGGTTCAGCGAGGTCTCCAGTTCGATGGCGTGGAGGTCGAGAACGTACTCCTCGTCCATCTGGTAGGAGGAACCGTAGACGAATTCGGTCTGGGACTCGTCGAGTCCGTACGCGAGAAACTGCTCGCGCATCTGCTCGGCCGTCTCACGAATCTCCTCGAACGTCCCCTTCCCGTTGAGGTAGGCGTGGACGTCGGCGAGCAGGACGACGATTTCGAAGCCCGCGTCCTGCAGGTCGATCAGTTTGTTCGCTGTCAGCAGGTGCCCAAGATGCAGGACGCCGGATGGCTCGTAGCCGACGTATGCCCGTTTCTCGTCGGGGTCGGCCGCGAGCGCTTCGACTTCCTCGTCGGTGACGACCTCCTCGGCGTTGCGAGTGATCAGGTCGTAAGTATCCATACGAGCACTCTATCGGGGAGGGAATTTAGGGCTTCCCAAGTCGGGCAGGTCTCGACGGCGTGACAGAACCGACAATACCCCCCGCTTCGAACACCCACGCATGAACGAGACCCGACGCGCCGTTCTCGAAGCAATCGCCGACTACGACGTCTCCGGGGCAGAGATCGCGGAGCGCCTCGACGTCACCCGTGCCGCAGTCTGGAAACACGTCGAGGCGCTCCGGGAGGAGGGCTTCGTCATCGAGAGCGAGGGCGACGGCTACGTCCTCGAATCGGTCCCCGAGTTCGGGGAAAGCGCCGTCGAGTACGGCCTCGAAGCCCCCTTCGAGATCGAATATCACGACTCGATCGGGAGTACTAACGACCGCGCACGCGAGGCGGCAGGCGAGGGGGCAGAGAACCGTGTCGTGCTCGCCGACGAGCAGACGGGTGGGCGCGGACGACTCGACCGTGAATGGGCCGCGCCGAGTGGCGGCGTCTGGCTGAGTGCCGTCCTCCGACCATCCATGCCGCCGGCGCATGCCCCCCTGGTGACGCTGGCTGCTGCGGTCGCCACCGCCACGGCGGCCCGCGAGACGGGCGTCGACGCCGGGATCAAGTGGCCAAACGACGTGTTAGTGCCGACCGACGACGGTGAGAAAAAACTGGCTGGCATCCTCACGGAGATGGAGGGCGAAGCCGACCGCGTCTCCTGGGTCGTCGTCGGGATCGGTGTCAACGCGAACATCGACGCGGAGGAACTCCCGGATACGGCGACGAGCATCCGCGAGCAGGTCGGCGACGTCGACCGGCGAACCTTCACTCAGCGAGTGCTCGAACGACTCGACGACCTGCTCGCTGACGAGGAAGCGATTCTCGACCGCTGGCGCGACCTCGCGCTGACGCTCGGCCGGCGCGTCCGCGTCGAGACGCCGGACGGTGTCGTAGAGGGAGAAGCAATCGACGTCGAACGGCCGGGGACATTGCTCGTCGATACAGGAACGGAAACGGTGCGGGTCCACGCGGGGGACTGCGAACATCTCCGGGCGACCTGATCGTCGGACTCAGGCTTGGGTTGGTGTGTCGTCTCGCTGGTCGTCATTGTCGGATTTGTCCCCCAGTTGCACCGTCAGCACCGGTCGGTCGGAGGTCCGGATCACGCCTTCCGTGACACTGCCCATCAGGAGGCGGTTGATCCCGCCGCGGCCGTGGGTGCCCATGACGATCAGATCGCAGTCGTGGCCGTCCGCGTACTCGACGATTGCACGGCGTGGGGAGCCATCGATCAGGCGTGTCTTCAGGGGCACATCCGCTTTATCAGCGGTTCGTTCGACTAGCTTCAGCGCTTCCTGACCCTCTTCGCGGAGGACGTCGCTGATCCCGTTCCACGACGCCTCCATGGGGAGTCCTGCGAACGTCGCCGAGTTTACGACGTAGATGGCGTGGACTGTCGCATCGTGGGTTGCGGCGAGGTCGACCGCGTGATCGACCGCGCGTCCGACGCCAGGGGAGCCATCGGTCGGAACCAGTATCCGATCGTACATCTTGTTACATGGTACCTTACCATCAGGGAGTATAACGTTTCGGTGCGTGCTCGCGCCGCTCCCGGAAAGCGGAAACGGGGTGAAAAGCAGGGCCGAACCACCAGCGTGAGCCGAATGGGACCGTTCGGGCCTACTCGCGCCGTCGGGCGATACCGACCGCGGCGAGTAGCGCAGCGACTGCAGCGACGAAGCCAAAGCCGGGCGATCCGTCGTCGCCATCGTCGGTTTCGGCGGTCATTTCCTCGTCGTCCATCTCCTCGTTACCGTCCATTTCTTCGTCACCGTTCATCTCTTCGTCACCGTTCATCTCCTCGTCGTCCATGCCATCGACGCTGATCGTTGCCGGAGTCAGCACTGGTTCGCCGCCAGCAGTGTAGGGTGCGTCCTCGCTACCCTCGGTGTCGAGGAAGTCGTACGTCTCGTCGGTGTCAGTATCCAGATGCGGCATGGCGAACACCGTCTCGTCGGCGGTCAGTTCGCTGTCGAGCATGATCTCGACGTTCTCGTGGGTTCCCGGTCCGAGATACTCGCTCGTCCCAGCGACGCTGTCGAACACCGCGCCGTCTTCGAGCGTGCTGTCGTGAACCGTCACGAAGCCGCCGTCGTGAAGCGTGACCTCGTCGACGACGACCGACTTGCCGTCGGAGTCCTGATTGCTCACGTCGATACTCGCGGGGACCGTCACTTTCGCCGTGTCGACGACTGCCCCGCCATCAGCGACGTACGGGCCGTCCTCCTCGCCCTCCGTCTCGGGGAAGTCGTAGGCCTCGTTCCCGTTGCTGTCCGTGTGGGCCATCGGCACGATCACCTGGCTCGCTGTCAGTCGCTCGTCGACCTGAACCTCGACATCCTCGTGGACGCCGGGGGCGAGGTACTCGCTCGTCCCGACGACGCTGCCGAAGACGTCGCCACCGAACAGGCTGGCGTCGTGAACTGTCACGAAGCCGCCCTCGGCGGTGTCGACGCGGTCGACGACCAGGTTGGTACCGTCGGAGTCCTGGTCGCTCACCGAGACCGCGGCCGAAATTTCGACTTCGCCGCCGTCCATCACGATCTCACCGTCGACCGTGTACGGGCCGTCCTCCGCCCCCTCCGTCTCTGGGAAGTCGTACGCCTCGTTGTCGTTGGTGTCGGTGTGCGGCATCGCCATCAGGGTGTCGTCAGCCTCCACCGTGTCGTCCAGGTGGACGACGACGTTCTGGTGAAGTCCGGCGTCGAGGTACTCGCTCGTGCCGCGGATGCTCTCGAACACCGCGCCGTCTTCGAGCGTGCTGTCGTGCATCGTGACGAAGCCACCGTCGGGCAGGTAGACCTCCTCGACGACGACCGCATTGCCGCCCGAGGACTGTGCCTCGAAGGAGACCGTGGCGTCCTCGCTAACTGTCACGTCCGCGGAGACCGTAACTGGAGCACCATGCGCATCGGCGAACGGCCCGTCCTCGGCACCCTCAGTCTCGGGGAAGTCGTAGGACTGGTTATCGTTCGTGTCCATGTGCGCCATCGGGAACACCGTCTCGTGGCCGTGGAGCGACTCGTCGAGCGTCACGCGAACGTTCTCGTGGACGCCGGGGGCGAGGTATTCGCTCGTGCCGCGGATGCTCTCGAACACCGCGCCGTCTTCGAGCGTGCTGTCGTGAATCGTCACGAAACCGCCCTCGGACAGTTCGACGCGGTCGACGACGACGGACTCGCCGTCGCTTGGCTGTGCCGTCGCCTCCAGAGACGCCGACACCGTCACGTCCGCGTCGTCAAGGACTATCTCCCCGTCGACGGTGTAGGGGCCATCGGCGTCGCCGTTACTCGACACGAACGAGTAGATCCGGTCGTCGTCCGTGTCCGTGTGGGGCATCGCGAACAGGGTGTCGTCCTCGGTCACCGGTTTTTCGAGGGCGACCTCGATATCCTCGTGCGTGCCCGCTTCGAGATACGCGCTCGTTCCGACGACGCTGCCGAACACCTCGTCGTCGGCCAGCGAGCTATCGTGAATCGTCACAAAGCCGCCGTTTGGGAGTGTCGCCTCGTCGACGGTGACGGTCGATCCGCCAGAAGTCTGTGTCTCGAAGGTCACTGCTGCCTCGTTTTCTGTTGCTGGTCCGATACTGCTCGATTCGGTCGCACTCGCACCGACGACCCCCGCCATCCCGACCACGCTGGTCGCAACGACGAGTGCCATCAGCGCTGCGCTGATTCGACGCATATCATACTTCCCCGGGACTACTTAAAAGAAGATTTCCCGGACTACGGCCGTACTCGTGCAGTATTCCGGCCTGATTGTCACCCAAATTCCGCCACATCGGACGGGACGGCGGGGGGGTCGAGAGGCCCGGAGAGTCCGCGACGCGCGGGCCGTTGCGTCGCTGGCGGTCAGGGAGCGCAGGAAGGGAGTGGTGCCCGCAGGAGCGTTAGTCGAGGGTGATCCAGAGCAGCACCGAGAGACCGACCGTCTGCATGACGTTGATCGCCATCTGTGTCTGCCAGACGATTATCGGCACTAACGACTCGTTGTGCCACCACGCTGAAAGCATCGGATCGATCAGGTAGTAGTACAGCATGAGACCGTTTTCCAGCAGCAGGAAGACAGCAAACAGCAGTAGTCCGAAAGCGTGCTTCGACCGGAACTTGAGGAAATTGCTACCCCAGATGTAACTCAACCCGAGCAGCAACAGGACATTGATGGCAGTGGCGCCTTGAGCCACTGATACCCAGATACTCATCTGTCCCCTCCTTTACAGTCAGCTCTGATACGTCCTTTCCCAATTTCGTACATAGTTACTCCACCTGTGTGATGATCTCTTCGACCGTCTCCCAGTGGTGGCGGGTCCGGTCAGCGGGTAGATAGATCGCTCCGTAGTCGTCACCGCTCTTGCTGACGATGTCGTTTTCCATCAGCACGTCGAGGTGGTGACGAACCGTCTTGTAGTCGAGGTCGAGCGCTTCAGCGAGCTGGTTGGCGTTTCGCGGTTTCTCGTCGAGCGCGTTGAGGATCCGAACACGGTTCTCACCACCGCGGGTTCCGGTTAGCACGTACCACAGAACCGCCTCCATTAATCCGATGGAATCAGCGGATTGTATTAAACGCCCGGGAAACGGTCGACGAGGACCGCTACCGAAACATGCTCGACGGCCCGATAGCTACAGAACGAGTCGCTTCACGTCGGCCGGTCCCGCGCGGCGGACGACCGCCCGGACGATGTCTTGTGCACCGGTGAGATTGTCGGAGTTGCCGTCGAGAACGAGGAGTTTCGCGGGCCGGCCCTCCTCGACGAGGCCACGGTCGAGGTCCGCGATCCGTGCACCGTTTACCGTCGCCATCCGGAGTACGTCCCGGGCGGAAAGATCGAACAGTTTCGCAGTAAAGGCCATCTCCCGGAACATCGAGGGGCTGTTGGTCATCACGTTGTCCGTGCCGAGCGCGAGCGTCGTGCGCTCGGCCAACTCCGCGATCGGCGGGCGGCCGACGCCGGTGACGATGTTCGATCGCGGGCAGACGACGATCGGAACTTCGCTGTCGTCGATGCGTTGGAGATGGACTGGATCGGGATGAACCATGTGGACGACGAACTCCGGGTCGAGGTCCAGTGCGGCGTTGATGTCGCTGGAGTCCACCTCGCCGGCGTGGATGCCGAACAGTTTGCCAGCCTCCCCAGTCGCCGTCCGTTCGGTCTCGAAATCGGCGTCGTTCGCGCCGCTGGCACCGAAGCCGTCCGCGATCTGCATCGCATCGATGGTCTCCCGCCCCAGGATTAGCGATTGCAGGTCGCTGTACTCGGCCGCCTCTCGGAACATTCGGACTCCCTCGACGCCGCCCTCCCTGAATTCGAGACAGGTGCCCGTCCCGGTCGACTCCATGAACTGGAGCGAGCGCCGGATCCCTTCGATGAGTTCGTCCCGTGATGCCTCCCTGAGCAGTCGGTGTTTTAGCCCGTCCGGCGGCGCGACTAGCTCTTCGAGCGAAAGGTCCCCGCCCGCTTCCTTTGCGATCGAGTCGCCGAGGTGGGTGTGGGCGTTGACGAACGCCGGGAGAATGATGTCATCGCTCGTCGTCTCCATCTCCTCGATAGAGACGATTTCCCCGCCATCGATCACCACGCGCCCCTCGACCGGCTCGAAGGAGGGACCGCGCAGCACTGTCCCGTCCAGATGCATACGCGGGTGTACACGCGTATCACCCATTTGCCTGTCGTTCCGGATCGAGACCGTCCCAGCGGGTCTATCGCCGTTAGTTCGAGGCGTGATCGAACTCGTCGAGTGTGGCGTAGTGCCCCTCGCGAACGTCGGAGACGAGGCCACCATCGGTATCGAGACCGAGGACGGACGCGGCCGCCCGCCCGACGCGTTCGCTTACTTCCTCGGGGGCGTATACGCCAAGCCGCCACTGTGACTGCTGTGCGGCACGGAGCGCCTCGACGAGCGGCGATTGCTGATCGAGCCGTCTGATCTCGTTGCTGACGACGACCCGTGTCGTCGACTCGGTCATCGTCGGTCGGTCCGGGACGTCCAGGATGACCTGTGCGGATCGGACGTTCGCCTGATCCGCGATATCCGCCTCCAGATCGCGGATGCGGTCGTGTCCGGCCTCGATAATCTCGTCCGGGACGTCCATGAGTTCGGCCCAGACGGCTCGTTTGAACAGGTCCCGTTCGTCCAGGGCCTCCGCGTATGATTCGGTCGCGTCGTGACGCCGGAGCGCAACGAGTAGGTCACTGTCGTCCATCCGGCGAAGGTCCGACCCGGAGACGGATTCTTCGTCGATCAGCCGCTCGGTGCCGCGTCTGAGCAGCGACTTGCTGATCCGGGCGACGTGGTGGTTGTAGACGGTCGGGTTCATCAGCGCACGCGCGACCAGCAGGCTCTCGGCGCTCTGGACGTTCCCCTCCTGCAGGACGAGTTGGTCGTTCTTGAACGTCAGTTCCCGAACGAGCCGCCCGTGATCGATCGTGCCGTACGGGACGCCGGTGTGGTGAGCATCACGGACCAGATAGTCCATCCGATCGACATCCAGTTCTCCGGAGACGAGTTGTCCGTACTGTCCGTTTCCGGCGATCAGATCCGCGATCCTGGCCGGTTCGAGATCGTGTGCCCGTAGCACGTCACCGACGGGGTTCGTTGCGAGGAGCTCTGCGACGTCGTCGTGATACCGGCCGGTGTGTCGGTGGATCACCGTCTCGACGTTGTGACTGAACGGGCTGTGACCCACGTCGTGGAGGAGCGCGGCAGCGCGGACCCGTTCGGCCTGCTGGCCGTGGACGCCGAGTCCATCGAGTGCCTGGCAGGCGAGATGGTAGACGCCGAGGCTGTGCTCGAATCGGGTATGGTTCGCGGACGGGTAGACGTAGGAAACAGTTCCAAGTTGTCTGATCCGTCGGAGCCGCTGAACAGCGGGGGTGTCCAGCAACGCCGCTGCAACGCCCTCGACCTCGATATGGTCGTGGACGCTGTCTTTGATCGTCGCCATGGACGCGCGTTCGGCGTGTTGCTATAAAAAGGATGGCACGTGGCCTACAGCAGTTCGTCGTAGTCCTTGTGACCGTGGATATCGACGTCCTCCTCGGTCACTTCGGCGATGAAGATACCGTTACCGCTCCCGGTGTCGCGTTCGGTGGCGCTCTGGATCGCACGTGCGGCGACCTCTATTGCTTCCTCGTTCGACATTCCTTCCTCGTAATACTGTTCGAGGGTACCGTAGGCAACCTGCATGCCGCTTCCGGTGACGGTGTAGTCGTCGCGGACGACGCCGCCCGCGGGGTCGAGGCTGTAGACGTGGGAGCCTTCCTCGTCGACGCCGGCGAGGATGGGTCGGATGGCGAAGAACGGTCCGCCTCGGGCGAAGTTCCCGGCGAGCGTCGACAGCGCCTGCATAGACATCGTCTCGCCGCGGCGGGTCTCGTAGAGGTTCGCTTCGACGCGGAGGTATTTGATGAAGGACTGCGCGCCGCCGACAGAGCCGACGAGCGTGAGAACGGCGTTGGGGTGGATCTGCTCGACCTTCTGGACGTCCTTGCTGGAGACGAAGCGGCCGCCGAGGCTGGCACGCATGTCCGTCGCAACGACGACGCCGTCGTCGGTCGTCAGACCGATGGTGGTCGTCCCGGTCTTGTTGACGTTTTCGAGTTCGGATTCGGAGACCTGCGGGTCCGGCAGAGAGCCGAGCGAGGGCTCTAGCGGGTCCGTACCGGTATTATCGAGACGGTCCTGATTGCGTGAGAACTGGGAGTTATCCATGGGGGTACGCATTGGGCGTTACTACAAGCCGGCCACATATAAATGGCCGAGTTTGCGGTATTCGAGGGCAGCTATCGGAACCCTACTGTTGCTGGCCAAATACTGCGTTTCAGCGAGAGTACTGCCATCAGACCGCCGTTTCGTACGTTCGATCGACGCGCTCGATAAACCGGTGAAGCGGGGGGGCGCGCCCGAGGGTGCGCTGGAGTGCTACCGCGACTGGCATCAGGACGATCCCGATCACGATGGTAAGCTGGTACAGGGCAAGCAGTGTGGCTTTGGCAACGCGTTCGATCATCTGTCTTCGCTCGTGGCTCTGCGAGGGTCGTATAAAAGCATAACTAATGAAATCATATAGAATGACAGATCATAGCTGGATCACACCGACTACGTCGTGCGATTCAACTCCGCTTTTCCCGGGAGAAATTACAGTAGGATAGCCGACAGACGTGCGGTAGGAATCGGAGCGCACATCCGGTGGCACTGTATAAGTTATAAGTATTATCCCGTTCTCGTGCGCGCCCGGCAGTGACGGTTTTCCGCTCGTCGAGCACAGGGACGAACCGCAAAGAACGATAACCTCCAGCGGGAAGGTACAGCTATGAGCAACTATCTCGTTGTGATGGAAGCCGCGTGGTTGGTTCGTGACGTTAATTCGATCGACGACGCAATCGGCGTCGCGGTCAGCGAAGCCGGGAAGCGACTGAATCAGCAGGACATGGACTACGTCGAGGTCGATGTCGGGGCGACGGGCTGTCCCGCCTGCGGTGAGCCGTTCGACTCGGCATTCATCGCCGCTGACACCGCGCTCGTCGGCCTCGTGCTGGAGATGAAGGTGTTCAACGCCGATAGCGAGGAGCACGCCCAGCGCATCGGCAAAAGCGAAGTCGGTGGCACCCTTCGAGACGTCCCGCTCTCGGTCGTCGAAACGATCGAGTACGAGGACGAGGCCGAACTCGAAGAAGAATCGGAACCCTGACCCAAACATTATTCTATAACCCCGGGTAATTACCGGTATGGACCTCCCGACGCCAGCCGATCTTCGAGAACGACGGAACGAACTGGAGCTAACCCAGAGCGAACTCGCGGATCGTGCGGACGTCTCACAGCCGTTGATCGCGCGAATCGAGGGAGGCGATGTCGATCCGCGACTGTCGACGCTTCGGCGGATCGTTAGCGCGCTCGCCGAGGCCGAAACCGGAATCGTGCGAGCCGAGGATCTGATGCACAGCGACGTGATCAGCGTCTCGCCCGACGACGAACTGAGCGATGCGGTCAGGAAGATGGAAGAGGAGGCGTACTCCCAGCTACCGGTCCTGCAGGACGGTATCCCCGTCGGCAGTATAAGCCAGGGCGACCTGGTTCATGCCGACGAAGACGACAGGAACGAACCGGTTCGGGAGTTCATGAGCGAGAGCTTTCCGACGGTGTCCCAAGATACTACGCTCGACGAAGTTACGAGCCTACTCGAACACTACAAGGCCGTGATGGTGACCGATAGCGGCGAGACCGTCGGCATCCTCACCGAGGCCGACATCGCCGGCCGCCTCTCGTAGCATCGACAGGAACGCATATGAGGCTGTGTAGCCAGGGTAGGATATGGACTGGGTGAAACGGGACCTCGGAAGCGGCTTCGTCGTTCTGGTCCCGATTCTCGTTTCATTGTACGCACTCCGATGGCTCTACGGGTTTATTGCAGGGCTACCGCTGTTCAACGACATCAACCCCTCCCCGGTCGGCGTCGTCCTCAGCATTCTACTGGTTGCGACCGTCGTTCTTAGCGTCGGATACTTAATGCGCACGGCGATTGGCTCCATCTTCGCGGGCTGGATGGATTCCCTGATGAATCGCGTTCCCGGCCTTCGGATCGTCTACAACGCCTCCCAGATGGCTGTCGAAACCGCCGTCACGGAATCGTCCGAGCTCAATCAGCCTGTCAAAGTGAACCTCTGGGGGGACCTGCGGATGACCGCGTTCAAAACTGGAAAGCGGTCCAAATCGGGTGATCACGTCATCTTTGTTCCGACCTCCCCGAACGTCACCAGCGGCCTCGTCATCGAACTCGACGATGACGAGTTCGAAGAGATCGACGAGTCGATCGAGGATGCGTTGACCCGCGTCCTCAGCGCCGGCTTCGGGGAGCAAAACGGCATGTCGTCGGAGCAGGTGCCGTCCGACGATTGACGGAGTCCGCTAACTGCGGGAGTTGACACAGCTATCGTGTGCATATAAAACAAGACGGGTTCGCCCAGAACCGCGGCGGCGTCGTTCCCATTGGATCGTGCTATTCCTATGACTGTCGGACTGACCGACATCGAGACATTAGCCTCGTCAAGAAAATGCGTTTTATAGCGTTATAGCCCCTATTTCGGGTTTTAGTGTATTCATTGAGGCGTCGTTGGAGGCGGATCCTACCCCCAGAACGTCTACACGCATATATACGTATCGCCGAATCTCCCAGTCTGGAATTTGTAGAAATGGGTTTATTTAACAATACTGTAGATCCATTGTGATCACGGAGGTTGAGCACTCGTGACCACCCGCGACCGCAACGCGTACGGTGAACTCGGCGCGGACGAGTTCCATCGACGACGCGGCGGTGCTCGACTACGAAACCGAAAACAATGACAGAAAATATCACTGCGGACGTTACGATCGATTCGCGCGAAGCAACGTGTCCCGGCCCGCTAATGGACCTCATCGGGAAGGTGAAGACACTCGACCCCGGCACGGTCGTCAAGCTACAGACGACGGAGCGTAATTCCACTACTGACGTTCCGGAGTGGCTCGACGAGGCCGGCCACGAGCTACTCGAGATCGAAGAGCTCGACGACCACTGGAACATCTACATCGAGGTTACCTGAGATGGAGCGAATCGCTATCGTCGGCGGCGGGACGGGCGGGACCGTGCTCGCGAACCGACTCGCGGACGAACTCCAGACCGAAATCGAGAACGGCGACGTCGAGGTACGGCTGATAACGGCCGACGAGAACCACGTCTACAAGCCCACGTTCCTCTACATCCCGTTCGGGAAGAAGACGGTCGAGGACGCCAAGCGACCGATCAAGGAACTCGTGGACAGACGCGTCTCCCTTACCATCGACGAGGTCGTCGACATCGATACTGACGGGAAGCGCCTGTCACTCGCGGACGGGCCCGCGCTCGCGTACGATCAACTCACAGTGGCGACCGGTGCAAACCTCGAACCCGAGACCGTCCCGGGGCTCGTAGAGGGTGGACACCACTTCTACGGCCCTGACGGGGCCGAGCAACTGCGCGACGAGCTAGCGCAGTTCACCGACGGACACCTGGTGTTGAGCGTCATCGGCGTTCCCCATATGTGTCCGGCCGCACCCGTCGAGTTCGTGTTGATGGTCGACGACTGGCTCCGCGAGCGCGGCCTGCGCGATGACGTCGAAATCACGTACACATATCCCATCAACCGCACTCACGGGATCCAATCGATCGCCGACTGGGCGACGGATCTCTTCGACGAACGCGACATCGGCTACGAGACGTTCTTCAACGTCGACGAGGTCGACCCCGAGGCGGAGGTCATCGAGACGCTGGAAGGCTCCGAACTGTCGTACGACCTGCTGGTCGCGATTCCGCCCCACGGCGGCACCGACCTCGTCACTGACGCCGGTCTCGGCGACGATGGCTGGGTCGACGTGGACCGGAACACGCTTGAAGCAACGGCGGCCGAAGACGTCTATGCCATCGGTGACGCGGCGGACGTCCCGACGAGCAAGGCCGGCAGCGTCGCCCACTATGAGGCAGACGTGGTCGCCGACCGGATCGCTAGCCAGGCCCGGGGAGCGGTTCCTACCGCCACCTACAGCGGCAAGACAGTCTGCTTCCTCGAGGCTGGGATGGACGAGGCCACGTTCATCGAGTTCGAGTACGGTGATGAACCGTTCGTCCGTGAGCCGTCGAAACATCTCCACTGGGCGAAACTGGGCTACAACGAGTCCTACTGGCTGACAGCACGGGGTCTACTGTAATGTCGGACACTGCACACCCTCCCGACGCTGAGGAGGTCGACCTGGAAAGCCTCGTCGCCGAGAACCCCGAGGAGGTCGCCCGTTTTCTCGATCGGCTTGGGGTCGCTAACGACCTGCTCGACACTGCCGAACTCGCGACGTCCGCGATGGACGACCGGATGGTCCAGGAACTGTCTGGCACTGCGACGAATCTCGGTGCGGCGGCCGATAGGCTGGCGACGCCCGAGGCCGCACAACTCGGCGAGGCCGCAGGCGAGAACGCTGAGGACATGGCCGACGCCATCGAGGGAGTGGCCGAACTGCAGCGGTCGGGGACGCTCGAGGACCTCATGGCGATGGCTGACCTCATCGCACTCGCCTCGAACGCGATGGACGACGAGATGGTGACCGAACTCGCGGCGACGGGAACGACGCTCGGCGAGGTCGCGGACACTGCCTCGGACGACGACGTCGCCCGAACTGTCGAGTCGCTACTCGAAGCGGTGGGTGAAGCGGGTGCCGAACCGACGGAGCCAGTCGGTGCAGTCGGCGTCGTCAAAGCCTTGCGAGACCCCGAAGTCAAAGAAGGCCTTGGCTTTTTCCTCTCGCTCGCGAAGGCAGTCGGGCAGACGACCGAGAGCGGGTAGGCCGTAGCGAGGGGTGGACGAGAGTCCACTTCCCGTTGCAACCCGTACGAGCCCATCCAGCGAGCGCAATTCCCGCTGAATTGATTAAGTATCTTTCACTCGATTATCTACAAACACATCCCCAGTTTCGATATAGCTATATGTAGTTTATGCGTACACACTCGGACAGTATCTGTACTCTACTGAGAACGGATTCGGTAGTCTGGTCGATGCCGGAATCCGTCGTCGAGAGGTATGAAGCAGGATTTTATTGATCTAGGACTGCGAACAGATCCAAGAACCAGCGGCGGTTGTACCTGCCCGCTACCGATATCGTCGGAGTCGTTATCACTGCTCCCGGCTGGCTGATGATTGAGTACAGAGCCCTCCCGGACGACCCCGGGAAATGTCGTTGATTGTCCATCGTGAATCCTACACCCCATACTCGACGGCTCGTTCACCGCTCTGGATCGACCCAACTGTACCCCGGCCGGAAGCCTGGATCCGGCACCGTCAATTCCATTATACCCGTGGCTTGATGCCATCATCTACACCGGAACCCCTGGTGTGCACAGGCGCGAGGGGTGTATCCTGCAAGTGGTAGCGGGTACTCCCACCCCAATCAGCCAGGGGAACCGTCACCCGGGGAGACCGAATACTGGAGCGCGGCTATCGGACTCTGTATCAGCGTCCCACACTCTCACAGACAAACTATCCTACATCTACCTTGGGGCGTGCTTTTATGTGTCCCCCCCGGAGATGACACCCGTCGGCGGACACAGCCACCCCACTCCCGGGACATAGACGCCCCACTGGAACTGTGGTCTCGTATCGGAGTTCACGCTGCTCACCTGGCAAGCGATTCGTTTCGAGGCGGGTCGCTAGCTACCACCGCAGTCATGGTGACACTCTCGATCCGACATAGCTTTCTGGCAAGGAGCATCCGATTGCAGTCGTAGCTGTAACCGTACTTCCTGCGGCAGGGTGGTCAAACGACTCTGAAACTGCGGGATGCCCGGTCGGTTGTTACTCGGACTGACCCATGAAACGGCTTCGCACATACTTCTCGACGACTGCCCGATAGGGGACTACCCCGCCCGACAGGTCGGTCGATCGGACGAGACGATGTTCTCGATATACCACCTCTTCCGGGTTCAACGACGGTCCGGATGCTTGATCTGCCTGGAGCAGGCGCGGGCCTCCCGCGTGATTCGCCGACACGCCGCCACCCGGCCGACGCACTCATTGGGTGCAACCGTCGATCATCATCCCACTGATATGAGCATCTCGACCGAGTAAATCAACAACTGCACTGCGGAATCTTCGCATCGCAGTAGCGAATCTGAAGCAAGAGCCATACCAGATTCGGCGTCTGGAACCCGCTTCAGGAAGACGACTGTCGGGCTCTATTCCCAAGGGTGAATGAGGAGATCACTCTATAACCGTACTCCGCAAATCTGGAGATTCTTCTCAAACCAGCGATCAATATATGGTCCTAAAATATAATATAAAAATCTAAACGAAGGGTATCAGGCTCTTAGAAAGAAAATATACAGTGTCAGAATTAGGGATAAGTATGTTTATCTGGAGTTATGGTAACATTAATGCAGGCGGGAGTCGTTCACCCGTTCATGGCTACCGACGACGACGTCGATACCTCGCGAACCTCCGTGAAGACCTACGTCCCGGCGTATCAAAAAGCACAATGGAAATCTCACGCCGACGAACTCGGTATGAGTCAGAGCGAGTTCGTCCGGTCGATGGTGCAGGCCGGTCGGCGTGGATTCGGCGGGTCGGACGGCGACGCCGATGACTCCTCCCCAGCAGGTGCATCGGCCCAGGAGAGAGAGAACGAGAACATGGTCCGACAGGCCGGCAGCAGTGGTGAACTCTCCGAAAGGGTCGTTGCCCTGCTCGAACGCGAGGGGACGCTCTCGTGGGAAGCACTGGTCGAGGCGCTGACCGACGACATCGAGGAACGGCTTGACGATACGATGGCCGAACTGCAGGACGAAAGCAAGGTCCGCTACAGCGGCCGGCATGGCGGCTACACGCTCTCGGGGGACAGATGAGCCGTACCGAAACGCCCGACGAGAGCGTCGAGGATCCGATCGAATACTTCGTCCGCGACGTCGGCTATCACGGCAAGACAGAGCGGACACAGGCGGCCTACGAACGCGTTTTGCGGCAGTTCGAGGTATTCCTCGGCGAGGGGACAGAACGTTCTCAGGGTGGCCTCAGTATCGACGGGGCAACCCATCGGGACTGCATGGAGTGGGTCGATTCGCTACGGGGAGGGCATGCGGGAAGCACCGTTGCGACCTACGCCTCGTATCTCCACCGGTTTTACGGCTACATGATGGAGGTCGGCGTACTCGAATCGAACCCGATGACGCTGGTCGTCGAACAGATCGAGGAATCGATCGACACTGACCCCGCCCGGCGAGAGATCTCCATCCCGGAGATACGGGAGTTCGTACAGGGTATCTGTCACCCGCTGGATAAAGCAGTCGTCGTGACGTTGCTGAAGACCGGACTGCGGGTCGGCGAACTCTGCAATCTCGACATCCAGGACGTGAATTTACAGCCCCTGGATCTGGACACGGAGAGTGAGGTCCGACCGCAGCTCTCCGGACAGACGAACACACTGTACGTTTCGCCGGAGCCCTCCCGTGGGGAACTGACGAACGGCGAGCAACGGACGGCCTCGAACAAGCGGAAACGCCAGACGGTCGTTCCGATAGACGACGAGCTCCGATCCGTGCTCGTCGAGTGGCTGGCCGTCCGCCCGGATCCGATCTCCGAGGCCGATCCACTGTTCGTAAGCACCGGTGACTCGTGGGGCCACCGCCTGACGACGGACATGGCTCATACGCTCGTCACGGACCACGCCAGTGAGCGGGGCTGGTACCGGACCGGCGGCGGGGCCGCAGAGAACGTCACGCCGCACTACTTTCGGCACTTCTTCACAACGCACCTTCGGAGTGAGACGGGTGACCGTGGGATTGTGAAGTATCTGCGTGGGGACGTCGCCGACGACGTCATCGATACGTACACCCACAACTGGGGGGATCGGGTAAGGGAGACGTACGAGGAGAGTATTTACTCGTTGTTGTAGTTCGACACCGATACGACTGATTTCGTGTGTAGTGGAGCGACTTTCTGGTTTGCTGAACGGTAAAAGCTGTCCGACTGCCACCTAATAAATCAAATAATGCTATATCAATCGGTAGGGGACTACCGGGCATCGATCCGATGTACGACACACACGAAAACTGTCCGGTATACACGTCTTTGTGTTTGAGCACGGTGGCCATAGTTCGGATCCATCGTCGACCGCTCTAACCGTCTCGTTCGGCCGTCCATGCGGGGTAGCCTACTCTGACATGGAATTTCATCACAGTGTTTGACGGGTGGCACGTTTTTGTATCCGTTTGTGGCGTATTCTTCTATGGAGGACGATCGCGTATTGATAACCGGCGGTGCCGGGTTCATAGGATCGAATCTCGCAAACTACCTCGCAAAAGATAACGACGTCGTCGTAGTCGATAACGGGTATCTGGGAACGCCGGACAATCTCGACCGAGCGGTCACGTTCCACGAGCGAAGCGTGCTCGAAGACGATCTCCCGACCGATGTCGATGTCGTATACCACCTCGCTGCACTCTCTTCGTACGCGATGCACGAGGAGGATCCCCAGCTCGGTGCGCGTGTAAACGTCGAAGGATTCACAAATGTCGTCGAACACGCCCGCCAAAGCGGCTGTGAGACGATCGTCTATGCGTCCACCTCTTCGATTTACGGAAACCGGACTGAACCGTCGCCGGAGGACCTTTCCGTCTCAGTGAATACGGGATACGAGGCCTCGAAACTCGCTCGCGAGCGGTACGGCGAGTACTTCTCGAATCACTACGATATGAACGTTGCCGGAATGAGGTTCTTTTCGGTCTACCAGGGGTACGGTGGCGCCGAGGAACACAAAGGGGAGTACGCGAACGTGATCGCTCAGTTCGCCGACGATATCGCGAACGGACAGTCGCCGAAACTATACGGGGACGGTACCCAGACGCGGGATTTCACCCATGTCAACGACGTAGTGCGCGGGCTCGAACTCACAGCTGATCACGAACTCGATGGCACCTACAATCTCGGTACCGAGACAAGTTACGACTTCAACACCGTCGTCAAGTTGCTGAACGAGGAACTAGGACGAAATATCGATCCAGAATACGTGGAGAATCCGATTCCACAGGATGTCTATGTCTCTGACACGTGTGCCGATATAGAGAAAATAAAGGAAGAAACGGGATGGGTGCCCCAAGTATCATTCGAAGAAGGTATCAAACGAGTGTGTCGCCAGTACACGAACAAGCCACCGAATGGCTGACAAACGCCTGTTTTTGGCACTGTCTAGTTCAGAACCACCTCGGCAGGAATCGCTCCATCTAACGCTTGGTTCGGTCGGTGTCGATTGTAGTAGTGTCTGAATCGTCGCAGCCAGCGTTTCGCACTGGATGGATTGCCCCGCCAAAACGGGTGAAAGCAGTTGATTCGCATCGTCACGGTCTGGAACCACTTTTCGATGTGGTTCCGCCTTATGTAGTTGAGCTGACCGCTCAATTCTCGGCGAGCAGGGGCAGTCAAGTAGCCTCCAGCATCGACGAGAAACTCTGTATTGGCGATCCCATTTTTCTCGGTAAGGCGATACAGGAACGCCGCTGCGAGGTCTGTCCTGCGGCAGCTGTAGACATCGACTTCAAGCAGCAATTTTGACCCTGTGTCGATCGCGGCGTAGAACAACTTTTCTCCCCGTCAACTTTGATTTGCTTCTCGTCAACCGCAACCCGCGATGGCTCCACCGTCCTCAGAACTCAAGCGTTCTGATGGGTCGCACGAGAACTTTGTTCTCGTGGACATCGGCGGTTCGGGCTCTGTCTCGGTTAGTTTCTCTTTCCAGTTCCAGACTGCCTGATAGCAGCGATCGACACCCAACTAGTCCAAGACGACCTCGACTTTACGCACTGACAACCCCCTCGAGTGAAGTCGAATCGCGAAACAGCGCACGGGTGTCGGCGTGCGCTCGTTCTCCCAAGTATCTTTATTCTCCACATCTAAGCGTTCTTTGAGGAGGTCTACGAGTTTCATGGACAGAACTCACTACGACCTCCTCGTTCCTCAATCCCTCAACTAGACAGTTCCCTATAGGGAATTTATACTATGATTTATAATATTAGACGTTCGTTGAATTCTGGACGGGTATGATAGTGGCAACCTCCCCTTCGTTCATTCTCAAGAGGATTTGGTGGAGTGGGTTTCCTTCACTCTCCACCCGTCTTCCGTTCTCTTGAGGGCGCCATTTTCGATCTGCTCTGCAAACCCACCCAACGTCATAAATTTACTATTGTCCTCCAAGGCGTGCTGTATCATTCCCTCCAAGACTTGTTTATCCGCCTCTTCAGAATAACGATTATAGTGCAACATTATAACATTTAGACTATATTCCTCGCTGTTTTTGTCATATTCCTGTTCTAAACTGTCTATTTTCTTGACTTCTTGTGTCTCTGAGTCCTCCATAGCCAGGTTAGCTGGTAGGTGTATGATTCCGTTATCTTCCCAAACCATTTCTTTTCCAAAATAGTCTCTCTGAAAATAAAATCCACCGGATACCAGCCGGAATCCTTTCTCGGCTAACACCTGTACTGTTGCTTCATCATATGTATTGAAGGGTGGTATGAATGTCGTTGGGGTCTGGTCAAAACATTCGTCGAACTGTTGTAGTGAATTTGTTATTTTTTGGTTCTGTTGATCGTATGTTAGGCCACCAAACTCACTACCCCAGAAGAAATCCGTTTCTCGGACATGAGTGTAACCGTGCAGGGCATTTTCAACCAACTCTGGGTTGTCTTCGGCGACAGAATTTAAGTACTCGCAGACTTCATGTTCTAAATTAATACCTTCGTCTTCATTTTTATCATATGGAACTATCCCCTGTGTGAAGGGTATCTCATTATTTATGAAGACTTCATTGACACCAGAAAGAACCTCAATATCTGTCCAGGGCGCTGGATCGTCGTTTCTGAATATTACAACCGTGTTATATTCTGTCTCGTCACTATCTGTAGTATCAGATTGGTTCGAATCTGGCGATGCTTGTGTCCCTTCTCTAATCCGGCGGCAGCCGGCTAGAGAAACGGTAACGCTCCCGCCGAGCGCACCTAATAGTTGTCGCCGATTGATTGGCTTGTGTCCCATTGTTCACCGATAATAACGTTATCCAGCCACAAAACTATACTCGCAAATTGTGTTGTTCGCGTCCCAAGTCTGTCTGGGTCGGCTCGAATTCTCCGCGGAGTTCTAGATTTCGAGGAGTCGTGCTGCAGTGTTACTTGGGGCAGGTCAGTCGGTCTGTGCGTTCCGTCTAGTGCAGTCCCGACGACTGACAGTAGCATTGGCGTACCCAGAGCGCCTCGCCAACGGTCAGTGGATTCGTCCGTCGGACGGCGACCGTCAGGTCGTTTCGGGCCGCATTACTTTACTACCGTATGATAACGTGGACCATAAATGGGTATTTTCCGTTCGACAGCTCGCCCCGTACCGGTCGACCTCCTAGGGGTGATTGGACTGACGTTCGCGTTGAACACTGCCGTTTTCTTCCCAATCCTCCGCAGCACGCCGCTTCGAGTACCCCTCGGGTTCGTCTTCGTCTGTCTCGTGCCCGGGTACGTCGTTGTCGCAGCCCTATTCCCAGAGCGGTTCCGTGCTGAGAGCGGCGAACGTGTTGGAGGACAGCTATCGTCAGCGCCCGGGACGGAGGGAGCTAACGGCGTCACCGTCACCGAGCGGTTCCTGCTCTCCGTCGGGCTAAGCATCATCATAGTACCGGCCATCGGATACGCGTGGAACTTCACGCCTTGGGGCATCCAGTTGGTCCCTGTATTGCTCTCAGTGAGCGGATTCACAATCGTGGTTGCCGTCCTCGCCGCACTGCGCCGGTGGCAGCTTCCCGGCAATGCACAGTTCCGGCCAGGTCTGCCAGACGGTCTCGACGAGGTGTGGCCGGTTGGCACTGGCGGTGGATCAGTGAGGGTGGTGAACGCAGTTCTCGTCGTGTCGGTCCTCTTCTTCGCGATGAGCGCCGGGTACGCAGCCGTGGAGCTGTCCTACGACGAGCAGTACTCGGAGTTTTACCTGCTGTCGGGAGATGGGGAGACGTTCGCTGGTGTCGACCAGTCCTCGGTGGTTGTCGGGGGCGACCAGCAAACCATCGGCGTGGCCATCAGCAACCACGAAGGACAGCCTAAGAACTACACGGTCGTCGTCATCCAGCAGACTGTCGACGAGGCCGGGAACGCAACAGAGGTCCGCGACCAGACGCCGCTCGACAGCTTCACCGTCGCCGTCGACGCCGACGAGACCGTGGTCCGGAACTATACGTTCACGCCAGCCGCCCGCGACGACCGATCCCGGGTCGTCTGGCTCCTCTATCCTAACGACGTCCCGGACACCGCGTCGACGGCGTCCGCGGCGAACCATGTATACCTCTGGGTTGTATCGAACGCGAGCAAGTCCGACTATCGGACGGCGCAGTGACCGCCGTCAGTGCCCGCGCGGCACAGGCTCCTCAGAAACAGTCACGTTCTCGTCGAGCAGGTCTTCGTACAGCCGCAGGTGGCGTTCGATCGCGTCCTCAGAGTCCGCTGACTTGGACAAATTGCTGTCCATACCGTCGCAAAGCGCCTGCTTGAACTCGGCGCGGTCGTCAGCAACGACGTCCACTTGGTCGGCAAGTCCCCCGACATCGTATCCTACGGTCGGCGTCTCGAAGTGGTCCGCGAGCTCCGCGACGCCGCTCTGGGCGTCGAAGTAATCGTAGGGAAGCGCGACGACATCGGCGGCCGTGAAGAAGTACTCAAGATCGGCCTCGGGGATGTAGCCGGGGAACCGGTGGACGTGTTCTGTAAGGTCTTGTTCGGCGATGAGCGCCTCGTAGTTACTCCAGTTGACCCAGGACTTGCCTGCGACGACCAGTTCGATGTCCCGATTTTCCTGGAGCGCCGCGACCATCTCGACGAGCGAGTCTAGGCCCTTGTACTCTCGGACGTTCCCGAAGAACAGGACTACATCAGCGTCCTCGTCAAGGTTGAGCCAGGACAGGGCTTCTGTCGCGGTGACGCCGCGGCGGTCCGGGCCGATGGTCGGGTGGGGAATGACGTGGACATCTTCGGGCGAGATGGGGCGCCCGTCGGTAAGCTGTTTACGGTTGCGGTCGCTGTGCACGACGTGCTCGTCGGCGAACCGGTAGACGGCAGCGTTCAGGAACATCTTGAGCCGCGTCTGTTCGTGCGGCTCGACGTTGTGAACGGTCAGAAGGATAGTCTTGCCGCGGGCCTTGCCGACGGCGAAGACGACCACGTACGGGACCGCCAACGGGTATGACCACCACTGGGCGTGAATCAGGTCGATATCCGGGTCGAGGCCCAAGCGTAGCCAGCTCACCGGGTCGTACCAGGCGAGCCGACGCTGGACGTTCTCGGCCTTGACAGGCTCCTCGCCAGTCCGGGGGTCGCCGCCCGGGTAGAGCGACGCCGGGTAGAGGCTCCGCCAGCCGGCGAACGTGAAGTTACGGAGCGACCGGTTGAGTCCGTCGTACAGCGCCTTGCAGTACGACGAGATGCCCTTCCAGGGCGGGAGTGTTCCGATCATCTGGACCCCGGGTCCTGGGTCGTCGCAGTCCGTGTCGTCGCTGGTCATTGTCTGACATTCTCAAGAGGGCCTAAGGTATTGTTCTAAACAGCCTACCCGGCCAACCCCGCGATGGTTGCGTGATCACTCGGCAACCGGGTCGGTTGCGGTGGGTTGTGCCGGTTATGGCATCCCACCGCGGACGATGCCGAGATCGTCGAACTGGACGGTGATGTTGCCGCTCGGCGTGTTGCCGCCACCGTGATATAAATCCCACCAAGACCATTGGACATCGTTTCCGCCGCTGTCCCGAAAGCGGAGGTCCGTCCGCTCGTACTCGAGCTTCCCGTCGATCCAGCCCCGGAGCACGCCATCGTTCTCGCCGGGCGTGCCGAGGTCGATGTACTGCTCGAAGTCGTGCCACACGTCCTCCTCAAGGAGCCGGCCCCAATAATCGTGTTCGCCGTACGAGCCCGATACGTCCATGTGGTAGATGTACCAGTCGACTGCGATGCCGGGGCCGTGGTCGCTGGGGTCGTCCCACCCCATGCGCGCCGACCAGCCCGTGCCGTTGGCGGGACTGCCGCCAGCGCCCTCGTCAGTGCCGTCGCGGCCGGCAAACCCGGGGAGCTTCCCGTCGTCGGTGATGTTGTCCGTAAACCCGGGCTCGAACCGGAGTGCGAAGCTGTGGTAGCACGACGTCGGCGCTTGGCCGGTTCGAGCCGCATGGTTGTGGATCGTGTAGATGCCACGGTTCTCGCCGCCGGGGACGGTTGCCTGGAGCTGGTTCCCGTCGCGTCCCGCGACATCGCGGATATCGGCGTTTGCGGCGAGCCCGTAGTCCCAGCCGTCGCCGAAGGTGGCGGTCCAGTTGTCGTCTTCGAACGGTTCGGTAACGTCGAAGGACACCTGGGTGCTGTCGGCTGTGCTGGTCGAGGACCCGCCGAGCGTCTGAGTGCCATCGGTAGTGTGGACGCGGACCTCACCGGCGTCGCCGCGGAACCACACGTCGCCGGGAGCTGGCGAATCGGGGTCGCTGTCCTTCACCGGGAGTCGGAGGGAGTCCCCGACGGCGAGTTGCTGGTGGTTATGGGTCGCGACTGGCACCTGGGACCACTCGCTTCCGTCACCGACGTACGCGTTCCCAGTATCGACGGCGTAGAACTTGGCACCAGATTTCGGGTCGTAGGTGTCGAGTTCGGACTCCTGGTCGCGCACCTCGACGGCAATGTCGAGTCGTTCGAAATTCCGGTTCAGTGGCACCCCCCAGTCGCTTGTGCCCTGCTCGGGTGTGTCGAAGCCGTGGTTCTCTGTCATAGGTACCCATATAGCAAAACGGTTTATACTCTTTTTGGTTAATTTTATATGTATATATATAACTAATATAAAAATATATCGAAACCGTATGAGTACGGTAGTTGGAATGTAATAAATTGTTCCTGGGAAGATAATGTCGCTATCCGGAAAGCGGCCACCCCTGGCTGAGCGTACTGTTAGTCCGCTGTATAGGCCGTCACGGACCCCGAGTCGTAGACGCGGTGACGGTCGTCGAGGTCGTTCCAGACTGGCGAGGATGCCGGAAGGGACTGGCGGAAGTTCGAGTACGGCGGGTCCTCCACTCTCTCGTTGGTCGGGAACACGCTCAGCGGCCGTTGTGCTAGTTCGGCGCCCCGGAGAACGAACACTGAGCCGTCCGCGGTGTGCAACTCCCTGTTCATCGGGTCTGCTTGGATAATGTGACAATCCCCGTTCCCGGGGTTCTCAACGTACCTGCAGGTCACGTAGTCACTGGTCACCGACCGGTCGGCTGTCTCGGTGATCGTCCCGACGCTCGTCACCTCGGACTCGGAGAGGTAGAAAGTGTAGAAATCGTCGCGCTCAACCACCGGGTTGTCCGAGGCGACGAAGTCGTTCGAGACGGCAAAGAAGACGGTGGTGAACGCCAGCACGACGACAACCGCCAGCGCGATGCGACGGCCGCCGACGGCCGCCCCGGCCCGCGCCGCAGACACGACTCCGACGCCGAACGTGAGCGCGACGAAGGGGTATGTGTACTGGCCGAACCGGAGGACCATGTCAGCCGTAACGTTCGACACTACGCTAAATAGCATCGCCGGCCCTGGGAACGAGAGTGGGACCAGCAGCAGCGTCGCCAATAGGACGCACTCGCCGCGCCGCGAGAGCCTGCTTGCGGCCGCCGAGCCGACAACGGCGAACATTATGAACAGCAACAGGAACCCGAACGGAGTGTAGTTTGCGAGTTCGTGCAGTGGCGACTCAATGAACTGTGTCGTGATACCTCCGGTCTCATTGGACAGGCCGTATGTCGCGTTCTCGGTGGCGAGGGAGATGAGCCGTTCTATCAAAGCAGGATCCATGAGTCCCCAGTAGACCACCTGCACAACCGGTATCGTGAGCAGGGCTCCTGTGGAGACCACATACGAAGACGCTCCGTTCCCGTGAGAGCGCGTGTTGAGAAGTCGTTCCGCGGCGTAGTACGCGCCAAGGGTGACGAAAATAAACGGGAGGCTGACAGTGTGGTAGGCTGCGATTCCGACGACGAACGCGAGGAATATGAAGGTCCCTCGACGGTCCTCAAGCAGCAGGGCTAGTAGGGAGAACAGGAACAGGACAGCTGTGACGCTCCGCGGGATGGAATACATCCCGTATAAAACCACGAACGGTATCGCACACATCCCGAGAGCCGCCACGACGGCGATGACTCTTGAAAATCCGAACCGTCTCGCCATCGCGTAGATGGCGACTGTCGCCACAGCATAGACGACGCCCGTTGTCACAAAGAACACTACGAGCGTGTCCACGACGCCGCCATAGAGCTGCTGCTGGAACGCCATTAGGACGTGCCATAGCGGGAACCCCTGGTACGAACCGAAGGCATCAGTAATGTGTCCGGTGGTCAGCAGGCTGTCGACAAAACGGTGGTGGGGAAATACATCTGTGCGTCCAAAAAAATACCGGTACTTTAGAGTTACTGACCAGACAAGAGTCGCAAGTAGGGCTGCAATCTCCGTCAGGAAGAGAACGACTCGTGCTCGGCTCGGTTCAGTGTGGAGCAGCTGGAACAGTATGATGGCGGCCGCCAGCGCAACAAGACCGTAGTAGGCATACGGTCGGATGGCCCCGGCCGACGCAGTCAGCAGGGAGAGTCCGTGAATTGTCAAGTAGCCGGCAACAGAGAGCCGCAATCTGGCCGGGGTGAGTGATCTCGCAAACACCACCTCGCGCGCGATCGAAACGCGGTTGACAAGGAGTGCCGTCGTCGACGCGACCACGATCGGCACGGTCGCGTACAGAGAGACGACAGCGAATGTCGTCAGTCCCGCAACGTAAACACCGGTTGTCGCGGAAATGGCCGCCGCCGGCGCGAGGTATGCAACGGTACCTGCGATGTTGTCGTAATCCCTTCCGATCGCCCACACGTCCATCGGCAACGTCATAGTTGGTCAGTGTCGAGCAGCGGCACCCATGCTCGGGGGGCAGGGCGTCGGTGGTGAGACTGTTCCAATCGCGAATACCGGGTCATCGTTTACCTCCCCAGCCGTCGTGGTTCTCGGCTAGCACCACTTCGACGAGGTCGGCTGATGCCGTGCGCTCGACGACCATGGCGACTGTCAACGAAAGCGCGCCCGCACCCAAGGTTTCCGCCGCACCTCGGTAGGACCGCCGGCCGGTTACCAGCCGGCAAAGCGGTGTCAGGAGCACTGAACCGATGAGGAGACAGACCACTCCGACGAGGTACAGCAGCGCCACGAGCGACGACTTGTCGGCGACAAGCTCAGTGCGGAGCCGCCAGAGGAATCGCTCCGCGAGCATTGGCGTTACCTTGGTCAGGAACGTTGAAATTTCGATGTTGCTTGTCTCTTCGCCGTATGTGGTCGGGACCTCGACATCCGCGATGGGCGCATTCTGGGTGTTCAAGCGAACGAGGACTGCGTTGCAGTACGCATAGTACTCGAAGAGGTTCTCCACCCCAATGCGCTGCAGGGCGTCTAGAGAGATTGCCGTGTACCCGTTCTGGGAGTCTGTCATCGGCCAGTAACCGCTTGCTACCTTCGTCATGCATGTCAGGACGGTGTTACCGAACGCGCGTACTGGCGGCATTTCACGCCAGTGCCGGCCGTCTACGAGCCGGGTCCCCTTCGTGTACTCGACGCGGCCGTCGACGACGGGCTTGACGAGTCGATTCATGATTCGTGGGTCCATCTGTCCATCTGCGTCGATGGTCACGGTGATGTCAATGCCGTCAACGAGCGCGGCGAGGTAGCCCGTCTTGATGGCGCCGCCCGCGCCGAAGTTCTCCGTGTGTGCAATTGCTACCAGATCGTTACGGGACTCGATGGTGTCTATGCGATCTTCGAACGTCTGTACGACTGACCGCGATGCTTCGGGCTCGCGAAGGAATGACCCGTGGGCGTCCGGCCGCTCGTCGCGGTACTGGAGTTTGCCGGCGCCGTTGCCGCACACCGCTACCGAGGCAGCGTCAAGGATCTCTGACCACGTGCCGTCCGTGGAGCAGTCGTCAATGGCGTATACCCGGTCGACGAAGTCTGGTATGTCCCGCAGCACGTCACCGACGAACCCTTCCTCGTTGTAGGCGGGGACGACCACGCCGACGGTGGCATCACGATACATTATTCTCTGTCGACAGCGTGTCCGCGGACTGCCTGAAGTGGCCGGTCAGATCGACGATATACGGCGACTCGTCCGCGGTGTTGTGGTCGTTGAGGCTGTAATCCCGGAACTCGTCGTGAAGCGTCGTGACAATGACAGCGTCATACGCCGCGAAGTCGGGATCATCGACGGGATGGACGCCGAACTCGGCCGCCAAATGGTTGTCGTCGACCAGCGGATCGTAACCATCGACGGACGCGCCGTAGGAGTTCAGTTCGTCGATGAGCGTGCCGAGGGCGTCGTTACGTGGGTCACTTATGTTCGCCTTGTAAGCGAATCCGAGGACCAGCGTACGGAACCCCTCGGACTCCCTGTCAGCCATCGTTCCGTCCGATAGTCTTTCCACTCCGCCCCCGTCCGCCTGCAGGACGGTCTCGGTTTGAGGGACGTTCTTGGCGACCTGCTCGGCGATATGCCGCGGAAAGGAATCGTTCGTCCGGCGGGCGCTCTCTATTAGTGCCGAGTAGAAGCCGTCCCGATTGAACCGTTTCGCCAGCAGATGGGGGTCGATCGGGATGCAGTGGCCGCCGACGATACCCGGTTGGTAGTCGTGGAACGCTGGTTTCGTGCCTGCCGCGTCAAGGACTGCCCTGGGGTCAAGGTCGATGTCGAGTTTCCGGGATCCGATGGTGAACTCGTTGATGAGTGCGATGTTGACGTCTCGCTGGACGTTCTCCAAACACTTTGCCGCCTCTGCCGTTTCGATGGTGGGCACCGGGTGGACGCTGGCCTCGATGATGGACTCGTAGAGCGAGACGGTCTCCGAAAGCGTCTGTTCGTCACCCGCGCTAACGAGCTTGCTCGTTTGTCGCAAACTGTAGTCGTCAGCGGGGCCGGGGGCGATGCGTTCGGGAGAGTAGCCGACTCCGAAGTCATGCCCGGCCTCCAGCCCCGAGGCGGCTTCAAGCGCCGGGACGAGGATCTCCCTTGTACCCCCGGGGTAGACGGTCGATTCAAGAACGACCGTGCCCCCCGGCTGAAGCTGGTCGCCGACAATGCGTCCAGCGGCTTTTATCATGTCGAGTTCCGGTCGGTGCCAGTCGTCGATGGGCGTGGGAACCGTAATGATGGCGTAGTCTAACCCCTCGACGGCTGTCGGGTCGGTCGTGAACTCGACGTCACTCTCCCTGATCACCGCGTCCTCTAGTTCGTTAGTCGGGTCGTTCCCTAGTCTGAGTTCTCGAATCCGTTCTTCTTTGATGTCGAGTCCAACGACTTCGTGGCCGGCGTCGTCGAACGCGACTGCGAGTGGAATCCCAACGAACCCCATCCCAATGACGCGTATCTCCGTCATGCTATCCCCCTTTTGTGGAGGGCCCTTTTGGTTATGAGCAACGAATTATATATAACTGAAACTTACCAGCCAAAGTACTGTGGCGCCGGATCGACCCCCCACTGCAAGCGCAGAAAAGCTCCCAGATATCCGCGAACACTCTCCCTGTCTGTCCGTAGCGTGAGCTAGTAATGTGATCGAATACCCGTTTGGAAGAGAATGCGTGCGGGGCGGCGGGTCGATGAGACCGTCGGCCATCGGGGGACGCTACTCCTTTCCGGGCGCTAGGTTGTACAGCGAGTCCAAAGAAAAGAACCCCCCGAACACGGCGAGCACGGTCCAGACCATCGTCCCTGTGACGATGACGCCCGCGATTGCCACTGGGCTGCTCGCATATCCGCGGATCACCAGCACCACCATAGCCAACATCGTGCTGATTCCGACGACCTGTACGGACTGCCGAAGGAGGAACCCCGCCCGCAGTCCGAGCTCGGTGTTCACAACTCCGAGACAGAGCGCCGCGTACACCGCCTGCATGAGGACCGTCGCTACGGCGGCCCCGATCGCGCCTAGCGACTGGATGAACACTACAGTAAGCGCAACGTTGCCGGCGGAAGTCAGTATCTTGAAGACGGCACGGGAGTCAGCTCGCCCGAGGTAGTCAAGGATATCTTCTGTCGACTTCGTCACTGCAACTAGCACGATGGCGGCGCAGAACGTCTGGAGGATTGGCACGACATCCCGGTACTGCTCGCCAAACACCGTCGTTACCACCGGCGCCGCCAGCAGGAACAGCCCGACGACGGCGGGGAGGTAGAACAACAGGAGGTAGACGAGGACGCGCTCGTAGGTCTTTCTGGCATACGCCTCGTTCTCGGCGACCGCAGCCTCGTTGAACTGCGGTCCGATAGAGAACCCGATGGACTGGGCAGGCCCCGTCGCGAACGTCATGATCTGCTTGCTGACGACGTAGTATCCCACGACCGCGGGGTTCAAAAATAATCCCACGAGGATGATGTCCACTTCCCGGTCGAGCACCCACGCACCCCGCGTCACCGTCAACGGTAGGCTGTACCGGAGCATACGCCTGACCAGTCCGTTCTCAATGGGGTCGGTCTCGTTGCGGGAGGGGATTCGCTGGGCGAGCAGCCAGACACCGATGACAGCCGCGAGCACGAAACCGACGATGTAGCCGACGAGCGCTCCCAGTAGTTCGTAGCCTAACGTGACGAGTATGAACACGCCAGCGATGCGCCCGACGCCCTCGCTCGCATAGACGGTCGCGCTGGCGGTGATGTCCTGGAACCCTTGGAGCACCACGCGAGTGTAGTTGTACAATGTTGCGAACACCACGTAGAGGCTCCCGACGGCGAGCAGCGGAGCGATGGTCGGTTCGCCGAGAGCGGACGCAATGGTGCCTGCGCCGAACAGGACCGTGCCAGCAACCACGGAGATGGAGACGGCATTGTACCGTACGGATTGTGTGAGGACGTGGCGGACCTGCTGGCCGTCGGCATCGAGGTAATACGAGACGTGTTTCGCCGCGGACTTCGCGATCCCGAGACTGCTGAACAGTCGGCAGACGGTCAGTACAGAGATGGCGAAAAACAACTTGCCATAGTCCGACGGCATCAGCTCTCGGGAGAGGAAGACGATGACTAAGCCCGAGGTCACGTAGTACACCAGTCTCGCCATAGTCTCAGTCGCGAAGTCCCGTGAGAGGCTCGAAGCGTCGACCATCGTATCCAGTGACAACCGCCACGACGAAGCACGGCCCCGTCAATCATAGGAGTGGCGCGAACGCTACCCTGGACCCACCCGGTTGCGACGCACAGATACGGGTCGACCGGCTTTCGTGACGACTGCTGTGGCACAAAGAACATCAGGCCCGGCAATAGTATTTGCAGCTTTCATGGCGTCCGAGCACCCCTGCGACCGGCTCCGCACATGGGAATCGCGACTCCACGAGCGTAGCGACGATTGCACAGCGCGAACACTCAGAGTCGCCTGATCGGTGGAGGTAATAGTACCTTACTTTAGGTTTGGAGATTCCTATCTAGTTAGTATAAATATCCTATATTATATTAGTAAGTATATAAATTTGTATAGTAGGTAAGCAGTTAGCAAAAAGTATTAATTACCCGTAGTAGCTTGTACCTACGCATATGGTAGAAGATCCTAAACACGAGTATGACGATATTACCAGTCCCGATTCCGAATTTTCCGTGGATCGACGAGGCTTCGTGCATATGACTGGGGCGGTCGCCATTGGTCTCGGAGCGGTGGCGAGCCAGAAAGGTAGCACACGCGCCGGGAATAGTGGCTACGGCGAGGGGGGCTTCGGCAGGGGTGCCTATGGTGGTGAATAGCGCAATTATAGAGATATGGTTCTAAGGGGTGGGGGGCGTGACCGAACACGATAGCCATGGACTTTTGGGCGTTCAGTGGCTTCGATGGCGCGCAGTTTGCCAACTGTCACTTCAAATGACTTGAGGTTGACGACAAGAATAGACCGTAGCATCGGCGAGACGCGGGTAGAGACCGGGTTCTTTGTAACAAGCCTCACTGGGCTCTCCCCGGAGATCGACTACGAGTTTCGCACAGTTTCGATGACGAGTGAAAAAGCCAAGTGGACCGGCAGCATCAACATTTTTACACCTGACTGTTTCGTAACAGCCGACCGGTCCGGACCCGAACTCATCGCTAGTGGTATTTGGAAAATAACATTATGCCTATGAAATCATCTTACTGTTATGAACATTGTCGCCATCGGAGCTCACCCTGATGACATCGAGATCGGGGCTGGCGGGTCGGTTGCACTCCACCGAGCCGAGGGACACACTATAGACTTCATCGTGGTGACCAGCGGCGGCGAACTCTCGAACACGGCCAAACGGGAGCGCGAGTGCGAGCGGGCAGCAGAGATTCTTGATGTCGACAACCTCCACTTTCTCGGCTATACGGACACCGAAGTCGCTTACGGGGGTGAACTCGTCAAGCAGATCGATGACATCCTCGAGTCGGTCGGCGCCGACCGTGTCTACATCCACTCGGAAAAAGACACCCACCAAGACCACCGAAACACCGCGCTGGCATCTATCGCGGCGGCCCGGAACGTCGACGAGGTGCTGTCCTTCGAGTCGCCGTCAACGCGGTCTTCGTTCGCGCCGGAATACTACAGCCCCATGCCTGAATCTGTGCTCAAAAAGAAGATCGAGGCAATTCGCACTCACGAGAGCCAGTCCGAAAAGAAGTATCTCGAAGCAGAGGCGATGGAAGGGCTGGCACGGTTCCGCGGGCGACAAGCAAATACCCGATATGCCGAGGCGTTCCAAGTCATACGCATCAAGCAGGATCCGAGGAACTAGCGGACGAGTCCCTGAGTGGTGTTTTCTGCCGGCCTACCTCACTCGGTTTAGTCGTCCGGCAGGGACGCCAGCAAGTCTGGGAGCTCGGCAAGGCTATCGATGGTGACATCCGGGACGGCATCCCCGGTCGGGACGCGCTCCGCGTACTGGCCCCGCCGTACTCGCACGGTCCGCATGCCAAGGGCTCGGGGCTGTAAGACATCCAGGCTGGGGCGGTCACCGACGTACACCGCCGCCTCTGCCGGCACGTCGAGTTCCCGTAGTGCAGTCTTGTATGGTTTGGGCTCCCGCTTGGATGTGTCGAGTTCCGATGTGACGATCACGATATCGAAGTAGTCCGCCAGCCCGAGCCGATGAAGTTTTGCGCGACCGTTTCGCCCGCCGGTGACCAAGCCGAGCGCGTACTCGTTTTTGAGGACCGACAGCGTCGGTTCAACATCCGAGAACGGTACCAGCGCGGCGTCGTTGGCGTGGTACGCATCGACCAACTCCGGGACTGCATCAAGGGAGTATCCACGCTCTGCGAGCACCGCATCGAACGTTGCGTCGGTCGCATTGGCTTGGAAGTACGCCCGAAGAAAAGCATCGGTCAAGTCAACGCCAGTTCGCTCAGCGTAGACTTCGCCGGCACGTTCGAGGCCCGCGCGCACGTACTGACGGTCGTCGAACAGTGTCCCATCAAGGTCGAAACACACTGCGGCAGGCATTGCAAGTGGTTATATTTAGGGACAATAGCATTTCAATAGTTAGGTCCTACTGTAGTCGTCCCGTCGTAAGCAGTTATTAGATAAGTGTCACAACTGGCAAACGAACTACATGGCGACAGTACTCGTGACCGGCGTCGGCGGCGCAAGCGGCGTTGGGGCGGTGAAATCGCTGCTGGCCAGGACGGATCACAAGGTGATCGGTATCGACGCGAACCCCGCAGCTGCGGGAATTCGCCTGGCAGACGCGGGGGCACCCGTCCCGCTGGCGACCGACGACGACTGGCCAGCTGCGGTGGCCGCGGTCGTCGATCGGTTCGGTGTAGACGTGTTGGTCCCAACCGTCGACGAGGAGTTAGCCGAACTCACACGCCTCCGGGCGGCGCTGCCATCCGAGACACCAATAGTCGCCCCCCGGCAGCCCGTTATCGACGCCGCCCTAGACAAATACGAGATGCACCAGTGGCTGGCCGACGCGGGCGATGACCTGCCCGCGACTTGGCTCGCCTCCGAGGCGGAGCGTATCGACGAAGAAGTGTACCCGCTCATCGTGAAGCCTCGACGCGGGCGCGGAAGCCGGGGTGTCCAGCGTGTCGACGACAAGTCTAGCCTCCACGACCACCTGGCGCGGACCGAGAGGAACCCAGAGGACCTCTTGGTGCAAGCATACCTTGACGGCCCCGAGTTCACGACTAGCGTGGTCGGAACGAGAGACGGCCGCCTGCTCGGCGTCGTCCCCAAGGAAGCAATCGAGAAGGACGGCTCGACGGTGCTCGGCGTGACGCGTCGCGCGCCCGCTGTTGCGGACTCGTGTCGCAGCATCTTCGATACGCTAGACCCGAAGGGGCCGGTGAACGTCCAGCAGGTGCTGGACGCCGAGGGAATCCCCAAAACTATCGAGGTTAATCCCCGGTTCTCGTCGACCTCGTGTCTGACTGTCGCGGCTGACGTCAATGAGTTTGACCTCCTCGTTAGGGACGCGCTCCACGAGACGGTAGCGCCTGTCGACAGGTACGTCGCCGACCGTTATATGATCCGGTACGACGACCATATCTTCGCAGACGACCTCAACCTCGGAAAGTAACTCGTGACGGGTGAGGGTGTTCGCGACGCCCGTCATGTCGGCTTGTCAAGTGACGAGGACTCCGGCGGCCCGGTCCTGATCTCGAGATCCCCGAAGTACATCGCGTTGTCCACTGGGGATGGCCACTGGCCACCAAAGTAGACCGTGTTCACGAACTCCTCGATACGGATGTCCTCGGCCTCGGCCCCACGGAAGAGCAACCCGTCTCGGTCGAGCGCCAGCTTACCGTTAACCCAGCCGCGGAGTATACCGTCGTGGTTACCGAGAGTGTTCATCTGGACGAATTGGTCAATGCGGTGCCACTCACCGAGCGTGAGACCGCGATTCCATCGTAGGTAGGTGCCGTACGGGTAGGTTGGGCTGTAGTTCATTTCGCCGTGATAGACGTAGTGTGCGAGCCCAATATCTGTATCAAGGTACGCCGCCTTCGGACGGATAAAGCTCATCCGCGCCGACCAGCCGTCCGAGCCGTCACAGGGGCCGAGGTCACCAGCGCCACAGTTCCCATACGTTCCCTGGAACCCAGGTAGCTTCCCACCACCGGAGTGCGACGCGGCGAACTCGAAGTCCTTCGGGACGTACAGCCAGTAAGTGGCGGACGCGGCTTCGGGTTCCTCGCTGAAGTGGTCCGCAAACCAGAAGCGCATCCGCATCCCACGGTGCTGCCCCTCCGGAATAGGAACTTCGAGCGCCGAGCCGTTGTGCGAGGGGGAGTTCGTGAGGAGGTCCCTACTTCGTTCCTCCTCATAGTCAAAGACCTCGCGGTACGCCAGGGAATCGTAAGAGATATATGCCTGATTGTCACCGACGGTAGTCTCCTTGGGCTGGTCAGTGGTTGCCGGCGCGTCCTCGCTACTGTTGTTCGTACAGCCCGTGAGTGCCACGGCTCCGGTCAAGATCAGTCCTAGATATTGCCGCCGGTGCATCCACGTGTACTACCGTCGCAGATAATATTAGTATAAATATCTTATGCACGGTAGCGGGCGAAAGGGGTTGGCTTACTGGCTGCAGACGTGCATTAAGCTGTTCTGCGATCAACAGGAGTCGGCCCTAACCGGTCTTTCCGTCGACACTCTTCCAATGGCTATTGTTGAAACAATTCGCCACAATAGAATTGAACCGAAGCAGCCTGTCGGGTGCCCAACCAGAGGATTCTATTCTCGCTTGATTCATAACAATAACAAGCCTGCTTAACCTCAAAAATATGTTATATAAATACGTTCTTATCTATATCCACTTCCAAGCCCAGGGCTAATTGCAGGTTCACTCTACCTCAGATCGCTCGCTTACGCACTCGGTTGTGGAATCAGGAAGCGCTGGACGACATGGAATGCGTACGTTGTTGGTAAGGCCAGCGCAATATACGTCTATATGATTTTCGAGTCTCACTTTCTCGGTGGCCTGGGCGTTTCGTCGGTTTTCCTTGGCCTGTTCGTCGGCCTTATACTTCTGTAGATTCGGACGGATCAGAACCAGAAATAAAAGCGGTTTCGGCACGCGATGCACTCGCAACCAGCCGGGCTGGACGGGTTCTCAGGTGGATCCAAACGAAAGGTCACAGTGGGGCCGATTCGCCACCCCACACACGGAGAAAGAACTGAATCTCAAGCCATCGGCTATCGGTTGCATATGGTGCCTCTGAGCTGAAGTCGAAGTTCGACATGGTGATTCCAAACAAAGAAGAAGCACATCGTCCGGATTCACGTCATCATCCTCATCCGGTGGCATAATGACTCGAACCGATCTGTGAGTTCACTTGCAAGATACTCGCCAAAGGGAAGCGACGACGTCAATCCCGGCGACACAGCATTGAGTACGTGAATGGAACAAGGGCCGTGTTCGAAGAGTAGATCCTTGATCAGTGTCCCGTCGTTAGGGAACTTGTTCAGTTCGGTAATACCCACGCTAATCATCTTTGGGGACGCGAACAACTTCCAGAATCCCTCGAATCCAAGCGTATCGAGGAGTTCAGATATATCAAATGGTGTGTTTTCGTATGCCTCACGGTCGAATGCGAGGACGGCGTTCGGACCGATAATCACTTTATCATCGGTCCGCCGGGTGTAGTGGACGCCCAGGAAGGGCAGGTCAGGATCGGGCCTTGGACAGATCATCGATCGTACCAGGTGGCGTTGCTCCGGGACCAGTTCGTAGTACTCGTCACGAAACGGAACGATCTAATACTCGGTTCCGACATCCATCTGATGGGCGAGTTCGTCTGCGTTGAGGGCTGCAGTATTGACCAGATACGAACTCGTGATCGTTCCGTTTGATGTCTGAATACGATGGCTATGATCGCCAGTACGGATCGCCTCAACCTCGTAGCCGGTGAAAAAATCCACGCCCATGTTCTCTGCATCTCCAGCAAGCGAGTAGACGTATTTCTGTGAGTCAACCGATGCAGCCTCCGGACAGTAGAGAGCAGTCACTCCAACAGCAACTGTTCCTGCTCTCGAATCGCGCCCTGGTCCTCGAGGAGTTCGGTTTTAACCCCGTTCTCGGGGCGGTGTTAACTTAGCCATTGATTCCACCAGACGGCGTGAGCTTGTAGCCATGATTCTGCGGTATCTGGATCAACGTGGCTGAAGCAGTTTGAAAACGAAGATGTTCGTCGTTCTACCTCACGAAAGACACGTTCGACGGCGTTTCGAAAGCCGTGTTGCTGGACGCGGTAGCTGAGATTTTCTCGTCGAAGGCCGGCGATGAGGTCATCTGCGTCATCGACGAGAAACACGGCGTCTGTGACGGCGTGTTTCTCGGTCAATTCAGTGAGAAACTCTCGTGCAATCGGCACCGTATACGTTGGGAACAGTCGTGAATGGAGAATTTTGTTGGATTCAGGATCAACCGCGGTGTACAGCCAGTATTGCTCGTCGTTGATCCGGATCGATTTTTGATCGACCGCAACTCGATCCAGATTCTCACCGCCGCTCGGCTGTAAATCCGCTTTTTGAACCCAGTTGTGAACCGCAGTGCGACTGCGTTTGACACCCGACTCCTCACGTAACACAACTGTATTCGAGAGTGATAGGCCCGCAAGATGGTGGCGAATACCCTTTTTAATGAGCTGCGGGGGTGTCCTCTCACGCTGCACAAACTCCAAGTCGATCCAGTCTGTAGATTCGTTGAGGCGGTCGGTTTCGGCCATGAACATCCGAATCTTCGACCGCCTCGTTCCTAACTTAACACGACCGTTCTCGGTGGCCTGAACCTGAAGTTCAGTGTGACGGTGTCGTTCTTCCTGATCGGTTGCGATTACTACGACACCGAGTTCATCGAGAGGGAGAATGTTGGCCCTGCATTACTCTTTCATTCGTCGAGTGCCCTCGGTTGCAAACCGGCTTTCAGTGACCCGGGTGGATAATTAAATCCGGGATGTAAGACCCCGGAGTTCCGACCGCTCTGGTGCTCGGCGAGGTGGTGCTCCTTCTCAATGACACAGATATCGAGAGACGAGTCCCTCGCCAGGTGGTACGCGACCGAACACCCCACGCAGCCACCCCCGACAATAGCAATGTCTTAGGTCTCCATATCTTAGAAGTAGATACTGTCTCCTTGAGTATTATGCACGAGTGAAATACTGAGGCTGTGCCTGACAAAGACGGGGGCACTCTCGCAGGTAATTAGTGCTTCGCTGTTTCGCTCGGCTGCTCATCAGTGAGAACGGTAAGGGTACGGAGACGCGCTCTCCCCTGACGAACCTTCTATCAACTCTTCATGCCGGGAAGAAACGGTAAATGTCATACTCACTCCGAAGCCACCTCCGTCGTTGAGCGCCTGTCCGGATGGCGGTCTCGTCGTCGTCGATGATTCATAATCGGTTCTCAGCCCCGCAAGAGAGTGTGGACAGACAGTTCGGATATGATCTAGGAGAAAAACTGGCAGTCGGAGCGAGCGACGAGCACAGAAAGGCGGAAAAGCAGGGAATCGCCTCCCACTGGTGGCTCGAAACTCTCGGCTCCGAAGCGGGAGACGTCAAAACTTCATAATCGGCTTGTAATGGCGAGTAAGCGTCTGTAGCGCCAGTATGGGACGCTCCGTCGTCGAGCAACCCAGCCCGGCAGATCATACGTCATACTCGACGAAAACGGAGGATAGACCGGATCTACCCGCTGGCTAACTGTGATACAGACGAGTGCCTCATGTCTTCTGACAGCCATCTCACGCCCGCAGAGGAGAAACCGATAGACGGAACCCGATTATGAAGCAGTCAACTGTGTGTTCGACGTCGACGCTCAAATCGTTGATTGTGGATACCGGGACCACAGACTGTCCACCCGCTCTGGAGGCCACTCTATCTCTTCTTGCCCTTGTGTGATTTCGTTCCTAGATCGGGGATCGTAGCTAACTTCTACACAGTACCGGACGTGAGAGCAGTATGATCGGTCCGTTACGACGTCTGAGCCACCTAGAGACTCGAAGGAGAACGCTCTGTATCGATCAGCAGCTATGTAAACGACCGTGGATTGGTCGGCTCGACTGGTACGTCCCCTACACAGAAACTACACGTAGTTAGTACAGCCACAAAAGAGGGTGAACACGAACTGAGCGAAACTGTTAGCTAGTGGCCGATCAGTACGTCGAACTGGCCGAACGCGACAGGTGACGAACAAATGTGAATACGCCAGCCGATCTCGACGCAGCGAGTGAATGGCTTGCGACACTGATCGACGTCAACAGGGAAACTTCATCGACAACGTGGTCCCGTTTCAGAGCCGATGAACTGGAATCTGCAGTTCACTCGTATCGAAGCGCCTCGATCGGATCAGTTCGCGCACCGTCCCACGCCGGATAGAGACCGGCGACCACACCGACGACGATACCGACGACTACCGCGATAACGGCCCATTCCAGTGGGAACGTAAACGGAAGATCCAGAACCCGTGTGACTGCATACCCGCCGAGTATCCCTACCAGAATTCCCACGACCGACCCGATCAGTCCGAGAATGACTGCCTCGACCAGAAATAGCTGGAGGATATCCCGATTCTGGAAGCCGACGGCTTTCATGATGCCGATCTCACGAGTCCGTTCAGTCACACTGACCAGCATGATGTTGGCAATACCGATCGCACCGACGACGAGTGAGATGACCGCGATACCGGTGATGAATCCCGTGAACGTGTTCAAAACGTTCTGGATCTGTTCGACGAACTGCTCGTTCGTTTGCACGGACGTCTCGTACGACGACGGGAGGAGTTCGCTTGCATCGGACTCGGACTCGAGATAGCCTCTGACTCTCTCGGCGACTGCGTCGACCTGGTCGAAATCCGTCGCGATAACTGTCAACCGCGAGTAGACCCGCTGGCGCTCGCCCGTAGATGGACTCGTAAGTTGAGATTGCGCAAAGGGATCGGTTGGTCCGTACACCTGTGGTCGACCGATGCCACCGGGTTGAAATCCCCCGCCATCAGTCGACGTCGCTTTGAGGACGCCCACGACCGCGGCGTCCACAGTCTCTCCGCTGCTGTACGTTATCGCAATCGTGTCTCCAACCGAGACATTTGTATCGAAGACCGTCGCCGCCGCGTCGTTGAGAACCACTTCGCGTTGACCGAGCGCAAAGGTTCCACCCTCAGAGAAGTTCTGGGTCCCCGTCGCTTCGAAGTAGTTCGGCGTGGTTGTGGTCATCGACCTGAGTCCGATGGTCTGGTTTTGAAACGTAACCCCTGATAGCGAAACGGTCCCCTCAGGAACGACTGATTCGACCCCTTCGAGGCGCTGAATCTCCTGAATATCGTGTTCGGTGAAGACCGCCTGACCGCTCTCTACGCCCGGACCACCCTGACCGTCTACTTGCTGGGCCGAGACGGCCATCGCAGGCGACTGTCCGGCGGCGACGTCACCGATGATCGCACCTTCCAGGCTGGCGCCGAGCATGACGAAGGTGATGACTGCACCGACGCCGATGACGACCCCGAGAGTGGTCAACGTCGAGCGGAGGCGATGACCACGGATCGACCGCCAGGCCATCCGAAAGCTTTCGAAGACCTCCATCAGTCTCCCTCCCCACTGTCAACTGTCGGCCGCCGTGGTGTCTCTATCCGTTCGATACGCTCCAGTTCGCCATCGAGGAGGTGGAGTATTCTGTCAGCATGTTCGGCGATTCGGCGCTCGTGGGTGACCACCAATAGAGTGTTCCCGGCGGCGTGGAGTTCGGCGAAGAGATTCATGATGGTTGCTCCCGTATCGGTATCGACGTTGCCTGTCGGTTCGTCGGCCAGAAGCAGTGTGGGGTCGTTGACGAGTGCCCGGGCGATGGCAACCCGCTGACGCTGGCCACCGGACAACTCGTTTGGCAAGTGATCGACCCGATCAGCCAGGCCGACCCGGCCCAGTAGCGACTGTGCACGCTCGACCCGCCGGTCACGAGACACGTTCCGAGCGACCATCGGCAAGGCAACGTTCTGCAGGGCGGTGAGCCGGGGCATCAGGTTGAACGTCTGAAAAACGAAACCGATCTCCTCTCCGCGTAGCCGTGTTCGCTCGCGGTCGGAGAGGCTTGTCACGTCCTGACTGTTCACGACGACAGTTCCTTCGGTCGGCGTATCAAGACACCCGATGAGGTTCATCAGGGTACTCTTCCCGGAGCCACTCGGCCCCATAACCGCCGTGTAGGAGCCACGTGGTAGTTCGAAGGTCACGTCATCAAGGGCATGCACGGGTTGACCGACGTAGTACGTCTTCACCACTTGCTGGACGGAAACTGCCGTATCTGAGTGACTGTCCGTCTCGGCAACGGTAGAATCGGTCATCTCCTGGCCCCACCTCCGCTTGGCGGGCGGCTAATGGGAGTTACCAACGCTAGCTGCAGCATACGAAAAGCTACGGCGAATTCACGGATATATGATTGTGGTGGGGTACAGTGATCGGCCAGACAAGGAGCAGATTACAACTTATCTGGGTTATTCGGCGCCTCTCGCCACTAGCGGCTGGCTTTGATACCGACGAAGGAACCGTCGCCGTATCCGTCTTCGATCGGTTCGGGATCGTCTATCTCATCGAGCCACTGATAGATCGTCTGGACGAACTCGAACTCACTGAAGCCGGCGGCTTCGAGTGAGTCGAGGAGGTCATCCGTCGAGACGAACGTCGCCTCCCTGTAGAACGGGTTCTGTTCTTTGTTCTCCTGGTAGATCCGGCCGACCGGACTGTCTTTGTCGATGTAGCCGATCACGAGTTGGCCCGACGCCGAGAGGATCCGGTCGGCTTCGGCCAGCGTTCGGGGAATATCGTCGACGAAGCAGATCGTCGTCACGATCAGCGCAGTGTCGAACGTGGCGTCCCGGACGGGGAGCTGTTCAGCGACGCCTCTGGCCACGTCGACTCCCCGCTTGCGGGCCCGTTCGAGCATCGCCTCGGCCGGGTCGATCCCGACGTCGATGCCAAGTGGGGCGGCGAAGCGTCCGCTCCCGACACCGATCTCGATGCCGCGGCCGGTCGCCGGGACGAGCCGATCCAGCGCAGCCAGTTCGGACTGGTAGGCGTCCTCGTGCTTCTCGAACCAACCCTCGTATCGTTCAGTGTGGGTCTCGAACGGCGCTGATTTCGGCATAGTCGGATATAGATTCCCCGGCACTACCAATGTATCCTTCTACTCCAGTTCCGAGAAAGCTTGTTACGAACCTGTTCCGTAGGCACCCATATGGCTGAGTCACGGGATGAGAACGATGGGTCTGCTATCGACGAGATGGATCGACCTCGCACGATCCACCGAGGGTCGTTCGACCCGGTTCGGATAGCCGATGGTGGGACCGCGTCGGGCGGTACGCTCCTCGGGATTACGACGGGAGATGGTGTACTCATGGCAGCAGATACACGCACGAGTCGGGGCACGGTCACGAGCAGTGAGGACGTCCAGAAGATGAGTCAGGTCCATCCGACCGCTGTACTGGGATCGACCGGGGACCTCGGAGAACTGCAATCGTTCGTCCGGACGATCAGAGCCGAAGCCGACCGCTACGAGACCGAACACGACGAACCGATGGACAGTGCAACGCTCAGCACCGTGACGGCAAGGGAGCTTCGAGAACACGCCGTATCCGATATAACCGTTCTCCTCGGGGGCGTCGATGACGGTTCGCACGTGTTCACCATCGGTCGGGACGAAGGCGTCGTCGAGGAGACGTATGCTGCCGTGGGAAGCGGTCGGGAGGCCGCCTATGGAATTCTCGACGCCGAAGTTCCACAGTCGCCGTCGCTGTCGGAAGCCCGACTGATTGCGGGTCGTGCCATCGAAAGCGCCATCGAGCGAGATGTCCAGACCGGGGTCGGGGTTCACGTCGCCGAAATCTCGCAGAGGGGTGTCGATATCGACCGATACGACTCCGTCGACGAATTTCGGTAGGGCATCCGACGGCTCAATCGGTTGGTCGTGTCGCCGTCAACAGTCCGTATCACACCGTCCGCGAGAACACGATGAACAACGCCAGCCCGACGCCGGCCAGAAATGCAAGCACCGAATGTGCTTTTTCGTACGACCGCGCCTCGGGAAGCAGATGGGCGGCGGAGACGTAGATCAGCACACCCGAGACGAAGCCGAGCAGGAGTCCGAGACGGTGTGCTTCCAGGCCGCTCACCAGCGGATAGGCGACGAAGGCCCCAAACGGCGTCGTCAGTGACGCGATGAAAAACGCGTATATCGCCGCGGTTCGCTCGCTGACGTTCCCTTTCAGCAAGACCAGGTACGTGATCACCCCCTCGGCGAACTCGTGGACCACCAATCCCGTTCCTGCAAGGACGCCAGTCAGGAGGGAGATGTTGAACGTAACCGTGTAGACGACGCCGTCTACGAGCGAGTGGATCCCGATGCCCTCCGCGGCCGTCACCCCGAACGCGAGGGTCGCCTCTCCGGTCCGGCGCTGGATCAGTTCGTTGGAGAGGTACATGAAGAGAAAGCCAGCCAGGGCGGTGAATCCCGCGTCAGCGGTGCTTCCGATCGCGTTCGGTAGCGCGTGAATCAGCGGCGTCGTGAGCAGGATTCCCGCGGCAAAGCACATGAGAAAGGGAAGCGTCTGTTCCGCCCGCTCCCGGTGTTGCAAGATTGCGATGATGCCTGCCCCGTTCACGACTGCGGCGACGATGGCAAACACCGCGATCCAGTAGAACTCCTCCTGAAACGCTAGCATGACCGATGTTTCGTCACCAACGGGAGATGCGCACTGTTGCTCCTGGCCACGAGAGGATGCCTCCTGCGCGGCGAGCTGTACCGCTCTGGTTGCGTCATACTGAGAACTATGCAGTCAGATGGTAAAACCACTGCTCGTCCGACTGTAGGGGCGGCTAGCTGACGGTGTTTCGGCCGGTATGGTCGTGTGGCCGTTTCTGATCTGTTGGAACCACCGTTTGTGCTTGCCCCCAGTTATCTCCCGGAAGTAACCTCCCGGCAACGAACCCGCACGTAGTTATTATGTCCGTTACGATGAGACCAGTATTGTAATGGTTGTTAACACACCGCGGTTGAAAGAGATGTACGAGGACATGGTGACGGCCAGGTATTACGAAGAGCGACTCCAGGAGGAGTACCTGGAGGGAAAGCAACCGGCCTTTGACATCTCGGCAGGACCGATCCCGGGCGAACTGCATCTCGCCGCCGGTCACGAGGCGTCCGGCGCGGGCGTCTGTCAACACCTGCGCGACGACGACACGGTGACTGCTCCCCACCGACCGCACCATATCGCCATCGCGAAAGGCGTCGATCTGAAGCCGATGACCGCCGAGATATTCGGCCGTGAATCGGGACTCGGGAAGGGCAAGGGCGGCCACATGCACCTGTTCGACCCGGACGTCAACTTCGCGTGTAGCGGCATCATCGCCGAGGGGTGCCCGCCTGCCGTGGGTGCCGGCCTCGCAGCCAAAAAGCGCAACGAGGACAGCGTTGCCGTTGCGTTCCTGGGCGAGGGCGCTATTGACCAGGGCGCTTTTCTGGAATCGTTGAACCTCGCGGCCGTCCAGAACCTGCCGGTCGTGTTCGTCGTCGAGGACAACGACTGGGCGATCAGCATGCCCAAAGATCGGATCACCGACGTCCGGGAGGGCTCCGACCGTGCAGGCGGGTTCGAGATGCCCGGCGTCCGCGTCGACCAGGACGACGCCATCGCTATCTACGACGCCGCGAGAGAGGCGATCGGTCGGGCACGAGACCGCAACGGACCGACGCTCATCGAGGTACAGGTACATCGGCGGATGGGCCACTTCATGGGCGATCCGCAGACCTACCGATCCGAAGCGGACCAGGAAGCCGCCGAAGAGCGGGACTCGATCGAGCGCCTCGCCGAGGATCTCCGAGCGGACGGCGTGGCGGACGAGACGCTCGAGGAGATCCGGACGGCTGCCCACGAGCGCGTCGACGAGGCGATCGAGTGGGCGAAAGACCAGCCAAAGCCGGACCCGGAAGAGGCACACGACGACGTGTTCGTGAACCCGCCGGCCGGCGTGACAGAGACCGAACCGGACTTCGAACTCACAGGAGGTGACGACTGATGGCACAACAGGAACCACAACGAACGATCGAGCGAGAACTGACGATGAGCCGTGCGATGGTCGAAGCGATCGGCCACGAGATGCGCGAGAACGACGACGTGTTCTACATGGGCGAGGACGTCGCCGATTACGGCGGCATCTTCGACAGCACCGAGGGCCTGCTCGACGAGTTCGGCTACGATCGGATCATGGACGTCCCGATCAGCGAGACGGCGTATCTCGGCGCGGCAGTCGGTGCCGCACAGTCGGGAATGCGCCCGATTGCGGAGCTAATGTTCGTCGACTTCTTCGGCGTCGCGATGGACCAGATCTACAACCAGATGGCGAAAAACACCTACATGAGCGGCGGGTCAGTGAACGTCCCGATGGTGCTCACGACTGCTGTCGGCGGGACCTACAACGACGCCGCCCAGCACTCCCAGACGCTCTATGGCACCTTCGCGCATCTCCCGGGTATGAAAGTCGTCGTCCCGTCGACCGCCTACGACGCGAAGGGACTCATGCATAACGCCATCCGCGACGACGACCCGGTCGTCTACATGTTCCACAAGCGCCTGATGGGCATCGGCTGGATGCCAGCCCCGACCGGGCCGAAAACGCCGGTTCCAGAGGACGACTACACCATCCCGTTCGGCAGCGCCGACGTCAAACGCGAGGGCTCGGACGTGACAGTCGTTACCCTCGGCCTGCACGTCCACCGCGCCCTCGAAGCGGCGGAGTCGCTCGCCGAGGACGGGATCAGCGCGGAGGTGGTTGACCTCCGAACGCTCGTCCCGCTGGACACGGAGACGGTCGTCGACTCGGTCCGGAAAACAGGGAGTCTGGTCGTCGTCGACGAGGATTACCGCTCGTTCGGCGTGACCGGCGAAATCGTCGCCAGCGTCGCCGATGAGGCGCTCGACGACCTCGAAAGCGTCGAACGGGTCGCGCTTCCGGACGTCCCGATTCCCTACGCCCGACCCATGGAGGACGAGGTCATCCCGGACGCTGACGACATTAAAACCGCCGTCCAGGATCTTCAATAGATGTCCGAGGCTACCGATGGGGTCGCGGTCACCGCCGACGGCGAGTGGACGGCGGACGTCGACGAAGAGGAGGGCATCGTCGTCAACTGGTTCACCAGCGAGGGGGCCAGTGTGAGCGAGGGCGACACGCTCTGTGAGATCCAGGTCGAAAAGGTGAGTATCGACGTCCTCGCACCCACTGATGGCACGCTGGTCGATATCGCTCGCGGGGAAGACGACGAGTTTACCATCGGCGATACGCTCGCCTGGATCGAGCCGGGGTGAAACGGTGTGAGCGACGACACCGACGGCCCTGCCCCGCGTACGGTTGCAGAGGAGCACTCGCTCGGGCCGATGCGTAGAACCATCGCGAACCGACTGCAGGAGAGCTATCAGAACGCCGTTCACGTGACTGTGAGCCGCGAGGTGGATGCCGAAGCGCTGGTGCGAGCGGCGGACGCCCTCGACGATCCCGTCTCGCTCACCGACGTCTTGCTCAGTGCGCTCTCGGACGCACTGGAGTCCCACCCCGCGTTCAACGGGACGTTCGAGGACGGAACGCACCGGCGCTACGAGGAGCACAACGTCGGCGTCGCCGTCGATATCGACGCCGGCCTCGTCACGCCGGTGATCGCGGATGTCGGCTCGAAGTCACCGGGCGAGATAGCCGCCGAGCGCCGTCGCCTGACGGAGCTCGTCCAGCGCGGCGAGTACGACATGAGCGATCTCAGGGGCGGGACGATCACCGTCTCGAACCTTGGCGTCCTCGGCGTCGACTCGTTCACGCCGGTCATCAATCCGCCCGAGGTGGCGATTCTGGGCGTTGGCCGAATCGTCGAGCGGGCGCGTCCGGGCGACAGTGACGATGACGGCGGCGTCGAGTTCCGCCGGCAACTGACACTCGATCTGAGCTTCGACCATCGGGTGGTCGACGGCGCCGACGCCGCCCGCTTCCTCGGGACGCTGGCCGAGCACGTCGAGGACGCCACACAGTACATTGAGACGACCTCTTGAGCGGTCTGCAGGCCTGGCGGCGAGCTGTGGCAGTACCACATCCCTGCATACCCCTGCTCGCTATGACGACTCGTCCTCGTAGAACTCCTCGTGTGGCTCGATTGCGTCGATGTTCGGCGGATCCGCGCGACGAACGACGAACACGTCGTAGACGTCCTCCGCGGCGACGCGGACGCCGACACTCGTCAGCGGCGTGACCACTCGGCCAACGTTGTCGCTCCCCAGAAAGAGGACGCTCGGGTCGTGTTCCATAGCCAGCCGTTCGATATGACCGGCGAGTTCCGCTTCGGGCGGGAACTCCCGGATCCGCTCGTAGTCGAACGATGCCTCGGGGGCTAGCTCCTGGACCTGTTCGTGCAGGGACTCAATGATCTCGTCCGGGTCGTAGGACTGGCCCGGGTCGATCCAGCCCTTCTCCCGACCGTAGCGTTTCCGTTCGGGGACGACCGTTACAGCGACCACGTCCTCGTCGAGGACGCGCGCGTACTCGACTGCCCTTGTGAGTGCGGCTTCGGCGAGGTCTGAGCCGTCGAACGGGACGACGAATGCCATGTCTAGTACGAGGAGGTATCGAGCAATAACTCCAAGGGGCGATACGGTCTCGCCCAGCGATCGACCGACTAGTCGACGGTCAGAACTGGCATCGACGAACGACGCACGACGCGGGCCGTCGTACTCCCCATGAGGCGGCCCGAACCGACCGCTCGTCCGCGAGTGCCCATCGCTATGAGGTCCGCATCGACGCCCGAGGCGTACTCGAGCAGTTCCTCACTGGGGACGCCACGCAGAATGTCCGTCCCGGCGTCGAGGCCCCGTTCGCGCGCCATCGCGGCTACCTCGTCCGTCGCGGTCCGTCCGCCCTCTTTGAGCATCCCGATGATGCTTCTGGGCGCGTCTTCCAGGTCGAACGTCGTCGGATCGATGACGTAGACGACGTGCACGTCGGCATCGTATTTCTCGGCGACGTCGAGTGCGGTCTCTGCGGCCCGTTCGGCCGCGTCGCTCCCATCGGTCGGGATGACGATTCGGTCGTAGGTCACGTCCTCGACGGGGTCGTCGGTCAGTCGAACCGATAGCACTGGGATCTCGGACCGCATGAGGACGCGTTCGGTGGTGCTGCCGAGACGGACTCGGTCTGCCCCGGTCCTCCCGTGTGTTCCCATCACGACGAGGTCGATGTCGTGCTCGTCGACGTAGTCGAGAATTGCTCTGTACGGGGTTCCCTCGCGTACCGACCGGGCGGCGTCGAGTCCGTGCTGTTCGGCCTCTTCGGCGATCCTGATCGTCGCTTCCCGTCCCCGCCGCTCGGACGACTCGTGAAGTTCGGACGGGTCCTCACCGGAGAGTCCGACCGGTTCGCCCCCCATCTCGACGACGTAGAGCGTGTGGACGGCCGCACCGTACGCCTGGGCCAGTTCGGTCGCGTGCTCGATCGTCACCTCGGCGCCCGGACTACCGTCCGTCGGAACGAGCATGGTTCTGAACATATGGACTGATTCGACGCGTGTCCTCATCAATACCGGCGGTAGTCGGGGCGCGAAGCTATCAGAACTCAGAACTGTCGGTAGTATTTTTTCTCCGAGGGTAGGACATCCGGTATGGCTCAGATCGAACTCCCCGGACCCGATACCGACGGGCAAACGAGCGTCGAACGAGCGATTGCATCCAGAGAGAGTCGTCGGGCATTCGCCGAGTCTCCGGTCGGGATGGAAGACGTAGCGCAACTGCTCTGGGCTGTACAGGGGATCACGCATCGCACCGACGGCGTCCAGATGCGGGCGGCACCGAGTGCTGGCGCGACGTACCCACTCACGACGTTTCTGGAAGTCGCTCCGGGCGGTTGTGAGGACCTCGAACAGGGCGTCTACCAGTACGATCCGATCGGCCACGCTCTCGATGTCAGCGGGACCGCACCGGTACACGAGGAACTCACGCGGGCGGCGGGAGACCAGGAAGTGATAGCAGAGGCTCCGACGACTATCGTACTGACCGGGAACTACGACCGCACGCGGCGGCAGTATCCGGAGCACGGCGATCGGTACGTCCACATGGAGGCCGGTCACGCCGCCGAGAACGTTCATCTCGTCTGCGAGTTGCGCGATCTGAATAGCTGCCCAGTCGGGGCGTTTGCCGACGCCGAGGTGGCGGAGGTGCTGGACCTGCCGGATCGGCTGGATCCGCTCTACTTGCTGCCGTTCGGTAAGCCGTTGCCTGCCTGACGCAGCGCTCTCTATCGCCCCCGGCCAAGCTAGTACCGGGGTGGTGGGAAGATGAACACCTGTTGGCCGTCTCGTGACTCCCTCCGGCTGATCATCACTCGCCGATCTCTTCGATGGCGAGTTGGGATTCCGGAAGCGTCTGTCCGCCGTCGACGACGAGGCTTGCGCCGGTGACGTAGCCTGCTTCCTCGGAGGCGAGGTACGCGACCGCGTGACCGATGTCTTCGGGGGTGCCGAGTTCACCCTTCGGGATCGACGCTCGCATCCGGTCCAGATACTCCTCGCCGAGGTCGTCGAGGCCCCCGGTGCGGATGTTGCCGGGTAGCACGGCGTTGATCGTGATGTCCTGGTCTGCCACCTCCATCGCCGCGGTCCGCATGAACCCCGTAATCGCCGCTTTGCTGGCGGCGTAGTGGGTCCAGCCAGGGTAGCCGACCATCGGTCCGGTGATCGAGGAGGTGAGGACGATCCGACCGTAGTCCTGCGACCGCATCGCGGGAAGACACGCCTGGACCGAGAGGAAGATACCCTTCGCGTTGACGTCCAGGACCTCGTCCCAGTCGTCCACCGTCATCTCGTCGAGGTCGGCAGACGGGAAGATACCGGCGTTGGCACACAGCACGTCGATCCGGCCGTACTCGTCGACGACCATTGCTGCGAGCGCCTCCGTCTCCGCCGGATCGGTCACGTCGACGCCGACAGCCATCGACTCCCCCGGAAGTTCGTCGGCCGCCGCCTGCGCTTTGCTCTTGTCCACGTCGGCCAGTGCGACCGTCGCACCCTTTTCAGCGAGTACCTCGCCGATTCCCTTCCCGATACCGCGCGCACCGCCAGTGACGACTGCTATCGAGTTCTCTACAGTCATAGTTCGCTCCGTGAGAGGCTACGATGGACGCGACCGTAATTGTGCCACGTAGTCGACAGGCATTCAGGCCAACCGAGGGTGTCACTGTCGCCTCCGGGGTGGGTCTTCGTGCCGTTCGCTCATAGTTACCAGGCAACAATCGCCCGGATATACGTATCTTCTCGTTGGCACACTACATATGAGTGAGATGACCTACTACGGGATCGATATCGGACTGCTGGAGGGTGGCGAGGACCTTGTCGACCTGATACTCGGAGCGACCGGCGAGAGCGATGTCCCGTCGCTGGAGGACGACGACGTCCTCGTCGTCTCGTCGAAAGTCGTCTCGCTCGCGGAGGAACTGCTGGTCGATCTGGATAGCCTGACCGTCTCACCCCCAGCCAGACGGGTCGCCGATGTGACAGGGGTCGATCCGCGCGAGGCGGAACTCGTGTTGCGGGAATCGACGCTCCTCGGCGCGGTTCCGGTCTCTAAAATCGGCACCGAACTCCTCGAATCGGCGGCAGTGAGTTCCGACGCGGCCGAAGACGCCCTCGAAGCACTGCCGTCGCTGCTCGTGACACTGTGGAACGGACGGCTCTGCACGAACGCCGGGATTGACCTCTCGAACTCGCCCGACAGAATGGCGACGCTCCTGCCGCCCGACCCGAACGCGAGCGCCCGCCGGATTCGCGAGGAGATCCGGGATCGAACAGGCACGGACGTGGCAATCGTGCTTGCAGATTCGGAGGTCAGCCACCACGGCGGCAGTGTGGACGTCGCAATCGGTTGTGCCGGAATCGAGCCAGTGGACAGTAACTTCGGCGCGACCGACCTCTTCGGCAACCCGAAACTCGGCGGCGTCGATCTGATCGCCGACGAACTCGCCGCCGGCGCAGCACTACTCTCTGGACAGGCGGCCGAGCGAACACCGGTCGTCCTCGTCCGCGGTGTCGACTACGAAGCGGGCGACGGGATCGAGAGCGACGCCGAACTGGTTCGCCAGGGGCTCTGGCCGTCAGTCAAACAGAGCGTGCAGGTCAACATCGTCGAACGAGTGCCGATACCGTCCCGTCGGTGAATCGCAGGCTACTGACCTCGGCCAGCGGACGGATTCTCCCCCATCGGTATCTCTGTGCGGACACCGTAGATGGACACATGCAACTCGAAGCCGACACCGTCGACCTCGGCACGACTCGCCCGATTGTCCTGCTGAATAACGGCGACGCGGACGAACTGGGTGCCCATCCACTCGACCGCGTCCGGATCGAACACGCAGACGGGGCGACGACAGGAATCGTCAAGCGAACCGACAAGCTAGTCGAACCGGGAACCATCGGCGTCACCGAACCAATCGATCACGTTCGGGGCCCCGTCGGCGTGCGCCTCGCCGGAACGCCCCAGTCGGTCCGGTACGTCCGGAAGAAACTGGACGATATCGAACTCGAGGCGCGCGAACTCGATACGATCGTTCGGGACATCCACGAGAACCGGCTTTCCGATATCGAACTCAGTGCGTACGTCTCGGCCGTGTACACGAACGGGCTCTCGCTCGAAGAGACCAAAAACCTGACCCAGGCGATGAGCGACGTGGGACAACGGCTGACGTGGGACGCCCCCGTAGTAGCGGACAAACACTCCATCGGCGGCGTGGCCGGTAACTGCGTGACGCCGATCATCGTCTCGATCGTCACGGAAGCGGGGCTGACGATGCCAAAAACGTCCTCTCGTGCGGTCACCTCGCCGGCGGGAACCGCGGACGTCATGGAGGTGTTCTGTGACGTCGAGTTCACGACCGACGAGATCGAATCGATCGTCGACGAGACGAACGGCTGTCTCGTCTGGGGCGGTGGCGTGGACCTCTCGCCCGTCGACGACAGGATCATCCGCGCTGAGAACCCGCTGTCGATGGATCCGCCGGGACAGGTTATCGCATCAGTGCTCTCGAAAAAGCGCAGTGCAGGCTCGACACACGTCGTGATCGACATTCCCTACGGGGAGGGCGCGAAAGTCGAGAACCTCGCCGAAGCACGCGAACTCGCGGACGATTTCAAGGGCGTCGGTACGCATCTGGATATTGATGTCACCTGTGCGATCACCCACGGGACTGATCCGATCGGCCGCGGCGTCGGGCCCGTCCTCGAAGCCAGGGACGTCCTCGCAGTCCTGGAAGGGGATGGCCCGGAGTCGCTCCGACTGAAATCACTTCGGCTTGCGGAGATGCTGCTCGATCACTGTGGCGTCGACGCGTCGGCGACCGACATCCTCGAATCCGGTCGGGCACTGGAGCGGGTCCGTCGGATCCTCGAAGCCCAAAACGGCGATCCAGAGATCACCTCGGACGACCTCAGCCCCGGCACCGAATCGACGATCATCAGGTCGGAGCGATCCGGCTTCACGACGCGCGTCGACAACCGACAGCTCTGCGACCTCGCGCGACGGGCGGGTGCCCCCCTCGACAGTCGAGCGGGACTGGTTATCCATCGGTCGGTCGGCGATGCGGTCGAGGCTGACGATCCGCTGTATACGATCTACGCCGAGCAGTCATCGAAACTCGACGAGGCGCAGACGCTGGCCGACCGCCTCGAACCCGTTCGGGTACGGAGCAAGGCCGACGCGCTCGTCGAGCGGCGATAACCCCGTCGCTGGAGTGACAGACACAGCAGCAAAGAGGTGTGGCCCTCGATTTCTGGTGATACCCTCCCTCTATGATGGGCCGTCTCGTATGTTCGAACATGTCTGCAGACCTTCCGACCCGGAACGAACTCATGACGGGAATGACCGTGGAGGTCGAACAGGAGAACGGCGACCGCATCATCGGGGAGGTCGGTCCCATCCTCTCCGACGAACGAACCCATCCCGAGGGGATACTCGTCAAACTCAAATCCGGCGTCCGCGGACGCGTCAAGCGGATCGGGCCGGATGTGGGCCAATGACGCTCCTCGTCCTCGGGACCGTGACCCGCACGACGGATCGCGCTCGACCGAGCCTCCATCGTTTTAGTCCTGCGAGACCGGGTGTCTGGAAATGGTGTCACAGATCGGCCTGACCGGCGACGTGATGCTCGGCCGACTGGTCGACGAGCGCCAGCAGAGCCGACCCCCTGAGGCGGTCTGGGGGAGCATGCACGAGCGCCTGCAGTCCGAGGATGCCCTGTTCGTCAATCTCGAATGCTGTCTATCGGCGCAGGGTGAGCCGTGGCAACGAACCTACCGCCCGTTTCATTTCCGGGCGGACCCGGACTGGGCGGTGCCCGCACTCGAGAGCGCCGGAGTCGACTACTGTGCGCTCGCGAACAACCACGTCCTGGACTTCCGGGAGGTAGCGCTCCGCGACACGCTCGACGAACTCGACGATGCCGACATCGCTCACGCAGGTGCCGGACGAACGCTCGACGACGCGCTGGACCCCGCGTTCGTCACCGTCGACGACCTCACCGTTGCCATCGTCTCCCTCACCGACAACGTCCCGGAGTACGCTGCCGACGACACCTCGCCGGGGACGGCGTTCATCGAGATAGATGTCGACAACGACGAAACGCGCGAGAGGGTTCGGGAGGCGCTCGACCGCGCCAGACAGGAAGATCCCGACCTCCTGGTTGCGTCGCTCCACTGGGGGCCGAACATGGTCGAAGAACCCCCCGATTCGTTCAGGAAATTCGGACGGTGGCTCGTCGACCAAGGTGTCGACGTGATCCACGGCCACAGCGCGCACGTCTTCCACGGAATCGAGGTGTACGACGGGAAACCGATCCTGTACGATACGGGGGACTTCGTCGACGATTACGCGGTCGACGACCGTCTCCGTAACGATCGAAGCTTCCTGTTCGAACTCTCCAGTACCGCCGACGGGCGGCTAACGGAACTCCGTCTGGCTCCGACCGGGATCGACGACTGTGCGGTGCACGCGGTCGCCCCGGACTCAGCACAGTGGAGCCGCGACCGGATGCGGTCGCTATCCAGTGAGTTCGGAACGGCGTTCGAACAGGAGGGCGAGGAACTCGTCCTCTCACTGGATGAGTGAGGCGTCTCGCAACTGCGCTTGCCGTCGGATGGCAGTAAACGCAACCGATGGCTCAGTAGCCGTATTCGGGTCGCATGTGCCACAGCATGGTTCATCCATACGATCATATCCGATGCCGTTGAAGCATGTACATGTATGACGAACGAAACTACTGCCGCGGAGTTCGAGGAGGTAGCAGAGATGCCGAAAGCGTCGCCGACGCTTATCGAAGGATTACCCGGTCACGGCCTCGTCGCAGCGATTGCCGTCGATCAGGTCACGGAACAACTCGGGCTTGAACACGTCGGGAACATCACCTCCAAGGAGTTCCCTCCTGCCGTGACCTTCGAAAACGGACGGGTTCATGATCTCGTTCGGGTGTACAGTGGCTCGGATCCGGCAGTGATGACTCTCGAAAGCGATATTGCGCTTCCGGCCCCGTCGTTCGAGCCACTCTCACAATGCGTGCTCGAAGAACTCGCGGAGGAGTTCAGCCGCGCGGTCTTTCTCGCGGGGGCACCGGCGGAGTCCGAAGAAGGAATCGGTCGGGTGACCGGCGTTGCGACGACCGAGGCGCTCAAAAACGAACTTATCGAAGCCGGAATCTCGGTGCCGGACGACCCCGGACTCGTCGGCGGAATCACGGGTGCGCTGGTGCAGGCGTGTTACCACGCTGACGTCCCGGCAGCGCTCCTGATCGTTCGGTCCCACCCGTTTCTGCCGGATCCCGAGGCGGCGAGGGCGGTGATAGAGACGGCACTGGAGCCACTCGTCGAGTTCGATATCGAGACGACACAGCTCGAAGAACAGGCTGACGAGATCAGAGAGCGGATGCAACAGGTCGCCCAGCAGTACCAGCAGATGGCCGAGGAACAACAGGACCAGCAACAGCAGGTCCAGAGAGGGATGTTCCAGTAAGCGGCAGAATTAGTCAGTGTCGGCCGATGCAGGACGTACTGTCGACCAGGTCGAACCGTTTGACGTGGCGGTATTATACTGTCAGCGAGCGAAGTGACGCATATGTCTCTGGTCGTCTTCGACTTCGACGGGACGCTCACTCGATCAGATACCACGCTCCTTCTGGGCAGGGAGTACGACGTAGCCGGCGAGATGGCGGAGCCTGCGGAGCAGGCGAGTCCGGATGATGGCTCGTTCGAGCAGACGTTCCGTCAACGGGTTTCGCTACTGGAAGGGATGCCGAGAGATCAGGTCATGTCGGCGTTTCAGCGGTGCAAGCTACGTGACGATGTCCCGGAGTTGCTCGCAGATCTCCGCCGGTCCGGCATGGCAGTCGCCGTCGTCACTGGGAGTCTCGAGCGCGGCATCGGGATGGCCTTCGAGCAAGCGGACGTAACTGTCGACCACCTCGTCGCAAACCGACTCATGCTGGAAAACGATGCAGTGACAGGTGGAGTCGACGGCCCCCTCCTGGATGGGACGAAACACCAGGCGCTCGAAGAAATCGCGCTCTCCGAGGGAACGCCGCTCGAAGCGACGCTGGCAGTTGGCGATGGGATCATGGACCTCCCGATGCTCCAGACGGCGGGAACCGCTATCGGATTCAAACCGGACCCTGTCGTCGAGCCCCACTGTGACGTGGTCGTGACCTCGATTCGAAAGTTGCGGCTGTACTTCGAACAACACGACATCATCGACACGGACTGAGCCGTCCACGTTTTCGAGGCGCTCCTTTCGGAGCGCTGCCGCGCTCGGACCCGAGGGGTCAGTCCAGTGTTTCGACGAACCAGTCGGCCGCGATATCGGCCACTTCTTCGAGTTCGTGCTCTTCCTCGAACAGGTGGCCCGCACCCTCGACGACGTGTACCTCGTTCCGACAGGTGAGTTGTTCCAGCGCGTCCCGGTTGAGTTCGAGCACCTGTGTATCGGCACCACCGACGATGAACAGCGTCGGGACGTCGACGTCGTCAAGCACTTCCGAGGCTAGATCGACCCGGCCACCGCGCGAGACGACAGCGTCCACGTCGTTTCCCCGACGGACCGTCGCCCGAAGTGCGGACGCAGCGCCCGTGCTCGAGCCGAAGTATCCGACGTTCACGTCGCGGGTTCCGTCCCGGTCCCACAGCCAGTCGGTCGCCGCTATGAGACGGTCCGTCAACAGTTCGATATCGAAGCGGTTCTCACGCACCTGGTCTTCCTCCTCGGTGAGCAGATCGAACAACAGCGTTCCGAGACCTCGATTTCGGATCGTGTCCGCGACGAAGTTGTTCCGCGGGCTCTTTCGGCTGGAGCCGCTTCCATGTGCGAAGACGACTACTCCTGACGCGTCAGCCGGCACTTCGAGCATTCCTTCCAGTTCGACGCCATCGACCGGTATCGAGACGAGCTGTTCGTCGGACTGTGTCATACGTGGAGATACTGCAACCAGGATATTTACCGACGGGGGTGTTTCAGGCTCGACCGAGCCCCTACACCCGTGTATTATGCGGATTCGCGACGTATTTGCAAACGATGGTGCCATCTCAGCGATTCAAAGACCGGACAGACGCGGGAGAACAACTCGCGGACGCACTCCGGGAGCGAGAGATCGATGCCGACATCGTCCTCGCGATTCCGAGAGGGGGGCTTCCGCTGGGACGGGCAGTTGCAGATGCGCTCGATGCACCGCTGGATATCGTCGTCGCGAAGAAGATCGGTGCCCCGGGCAATCCGGAGTACGCTATCGGCGCGGTCGCAAGCGACGGAAGCGTCTGGCGAAACGAAGAGGCCATCCGTGGGACTGGTGCCGACGAAGAATACTTCGAGCGACAGCGCGAAGAGGAAGCGGAGAACGCCCGCCAGAAAGCCGAGCGGTATCGGGGAGACCGATCCGCCCCGGATCTGGCTGACAAAACCCTCGTCGTCGTCGACGACGGCGTAGCGACGGGATCGACCGTTCGGGCCTGCCTCAAGCGCCTCAACGCCACCGATGCGGACCGTATCGTACTGGCGGTGCCGGTCGGGCCGCCGGGTAGGATCACCGAACTGGAAGAGTCAAACGAGGTGGTCTGTCTCCAGACGCCGAGTGGCTTCAGAAGCGTCGGACAGTTTTACGAGCGCTTCGATCAGGTCTCGGACGAGGAGGCAATGACCTATCTCGAGGACTGATCACCGTCGGTACGTGCGGGTGGTTCGTCCACCCGCCGTCTCGCGAGTACCCTCGAATACTTGTGAACAGCTATCGAACTACACCTGTGGAAGCGACCGTGACAGTATCGCGACACAACTGCCAGTACTGTAATATCGATTCCAGATGAATATAGCCGACATCGTCTCGACGGAGTACGTCGAACTGGATCCGGAAGCGTCAGTCTCGAAACTGGTCGGAACGTTCGAGGATTCCGACGTCAAGGGCGTCCTCGTCCGTGGCGACGAGTTCGAGGGCGTCGTGACCAGAAAACAACTCGCCTCCTCGCATCATCAGCCGAACGAAAAGTTGGGCTCGCTGGTCTGGCACGTCCCACGACTCGCACCGGACGAGGATATCCGCGAAGTCGCACAGCTAATGATCGACACCGATGCACAGATCCTGCCCGTGTTCGAGGGGCGAGAACTGATCGGCGTCGTCACAGTCGATGATATCCTCCGGAAGGTCGAGCCGTTCCTCGATGCGGCGACCGTCGCGGAGGCTCACTCCTCCGATCTCGTCACGCTCGATCCTGACTCGACGCTCGGTGACGCGATCAACACCTTCCGGAGCAACCGGATCACGCATCTCCCGGTCGTCGAGGACGACACGGCGGTCGGTATCCTCAGCCTGTACGATATAACGGATCTCACGATCAGAGCCGAGGTGCAGAGCCAGGGCGGCGATGCCGGTGGAACCGACCCGTTCGGCGGTGAGATTTCCTCGAGCACTGCTCGGTCACGGCGCGGCGGCTACGGCGCGCGCGAGGGCGAGAGCGATCGGATGCTGGATCTGCCGATCCGGGACGTCATGACCGAACCCGTCAAGGGGATTCACCCGAGTGCAACCCTCGACGAGGCGGTCGCAGACATGTTCGAAGCCGGCGCGTCATCGCTGGTCGTCACCGAGGACGGGTCGCCACACGGGATCGTGACGAAAACGGACGCCCTCGACGCGCTGACGTGGGAAGCCGGTGGGAACCGAAGCGTCCAGATCTACGGCATCGAGATGGTCGACGATCTGAGTTACGACGACATCGTTGCGATGATCGACAAGTTCGACGATCGGGACCACGGCATGAACGTCCTCGACGCCAAGGTCCACTTTCACAAACACGACGAGCGGCTACGTGGCGTCCCGCTGCTGCTCGCTCGCGTTCGGCTTCACACCGACCAGGGGCTCTATATCGCTTCGGGTGAGGGATACGGAGCGAGCCATGCGTTCAACGAGGCCAGAGAGATCATCGAGCGCCAGATCCGTGATCAGAAGACCCACGGTCGAAGCAAAAAGCCCCCGGACAAGGAGTTCTGGGACAAACGGTTTGGCTGGCTGCTAGAGAGCTAGCTGACGACGCGACCCTACCCACGCGACGCAGTCAGCGGACGACTGTTACGGGGACGGTCGCGCGCTCGACGAGTGACTTCGCAATGCTACCGAGAACCCGCTCGGTCTGCTGGGAGAGGCCATGGTGGCCGACAAAGATGATGTCGAATTCCTGGCTCTCGGCGTAGCCGGAGATCTCCGCGACCGGATCGCCGTAGAGCAGTTCGGTTTCCACGCTGTGGCCCAGTTCGTCCGCGAAGGCGGCAGCCTCGTCGAGCAGGTCCAGCCCACGCTGTTCGGCCTCTTCGACGCTCTCGATGATCAGTCGCTGGTCCGCATCCGAGAGCGACGATATCGGTTCGGTCCCGCCCTCCTCGTAGACGGTGGGGTCGACCGCGTGCACCATCGTAATCGCTCCGTCCGTCGCATCCGCGATGTCGGTCGCGAACGCGAGTGCTGTTTCTGACTCGGAAGAGCCGTCGACGGCGACGAGACACCTCATAGGTGTACGTTCGACCTGAGTGTACGTAAATGTCGAGGCGGAGTTCCGATCCTCGCGATGGGATCTCGAACGGATGGGGTCCGTAGTTCCGGGCCGATCAGACAGTCAACACGGGCCGATCCGGACTTCGGAGTATCCGCTCCGCGATGCTACCGATTCTGCCCGTTCGCTGGTGGCTCTGTCCCCGGGATCCGATGACGATCAGATCCGCATCGATTTCGAGTGCCTTCTTGTGGACTTCTTCCCAGGGCCCCCCGCGACACACTGTCTGGTCGCTCTCGATGCCGATATCCGCTGCCCGGTCGTCGACCTCGTCTAGCATCGTCGCCCCTCGATCCTCGAGGTCGTCGAGGACGAGTTCGCTGCTGCTCAACGCGGGTTGGCCGTACCGATTCGTTTCGACACAGTAGATCGTGTGCACGTGGGCGTCGTACCGGTCGGCGAGTTCCAGCGCGTGTTCTACTGCTCTGTTCGCCGGTTCGCTGCCATCGGTGGGTACCAGAATCGTTTCGTACATTTTCACACGTTTAATTACGACGAAAGTTGTCAAATAGGTCGTTTACTGTCGGATGATACGACGGCAGTGGGAGCGAGATCAGGCCGTGAGCACGGGCCGGGCGACGTTCCTGACGACGCGTTCGGCGGTGCTACCGATATCCTCACCGCTCCCCATACCCCGGTTCCCGAGTACGATCAGGTCAGCATCGATCTCCGTCGCGTACTCCGCGATCTCGACGTGTGGGCGACCCTCACGCAACTCGGTCGTGACATCGAGGTCGGCCCGGGAACGCACGTCCTCCAGGAGTTCGTCGGCATGCTCCTCGAGGTCGCCGAGGACCTGTTCCGAATCGGATAGCATCGAATCGCCGTACCGGCGGGTATCGATAACGGAGATGCCGTATAGCTCAGCATCGAACGTCTTCGCCAGGTCTAGAGCCTGATAGATCGCCCGCTCTGCCGAGTTACTCCCATCCGTTGCTACGAGGATTCTATCATACATGGGGTGGTATGTAGACGACTGACAGCAATAAATACGTTTAGCTCTGTAGAGCGAGCAACAGTACAGTAACCCGTTTGATCAGTAGGCTTCAGACTCGTTCGCGGCCCGGATACAGGAGTTACGCTGTGGCGTCGAACTGGTCGCGAGTATCCCGTTCGAGATGCCGAAATGCGCCAATCGTTCTCGGTAAGACTAGTATACTTCTCACTAAGCTTATTATTCGCTCTGGCTTGCTAGTATTCACGCTTTTATTACAACGGTACGACTGTCAATGCAGATCTGTCACTACCACCTCACTTACCCTCGTGCGAACCCTGGACTTCCGAGACAGACCACCTCAGCGGGATCAACCGGACCACTCGGAAAGCTACACTTGTTCGCCAGCCAGATCGTTTCCGTCCATACAGCGTCCTGCGGTATCTGTAATATAACGAAGACCGAGGCAACCGGTAGACTAGTGCATGAAATCCAGTGCCGAACCGAGGCTTTCGCTGCCGGACGAACTGGACTCAGCCGATGCAAAGTTGGTGTATCTGTACCTCACCACCACCGACGAGGCCGCGGTGAGTGAACTGCAACGGAGGCTCGATATCCCGAAACTGACGCTGTTTAGCGTTCTCGAAACCCTCACGTCCAGAGGATTGGTGCAGCAAGCGGAGAATGGCTACTGCTGTGACTGATATCCTCGGCCTGCCCTCGCCACTCGCACCAGTACTCCACGAGACGGATCCGGGAGGGACCGTCTTCGAACCGCGGAGGCAGGACTTCGATGAGGCCAGGTCCGGACTCGATCAGACCGATGACGTGATAGGCGATGATCTCTTCGTCGACGAAATCGGTCGGTGTTGTTTCGATCGGTTTTCTAGAGCGCGGGGACCGCTGTCGGCAGGAAGATCGCTCTCGCCATACGTGAGCTGTGGTACGCACTCTCAGTGGTAGACGCAGATGATCCCGAACGAACGGTTCATCGTGGCAACCCAGCCGTTAGCGGAGGCCAGTATAATATTATAATAAATCCTGTATATAGTTCGAACCATAATAAATACGGTATTAAAAAGTACGGTGGCTGTGCGTTACTTCGATTCGGACCCTGACTCTATCAAGTATCGTCAAGATCCTCTCGTGTGCTGCGTCGATATCGCCCACTGATGCCGCTATCGTCTTTTCAATGGGTCTGAACTATAGACACATACATACAGTCGCGGAGTATTTTCTCTGTGGCGTCATAGACATCGACATACTTCTATAGTCTATCTAAAGTGGTTTTATCTACTCCTCTCGGTGCTAATCGTCTTGACGGGAGTTGTACGTCTATCCGCCGTCTTCAGATGCTAACCGTTCAGATTCAGCACTGATCGTAAATAATATTGTTCTAAATTAATACTAACTATTTTGATGAAATTACCCAGATGGTCCGACTATCGGACGTGACGCCACCGTCGACGTAGCGATCTGGAAACAAACGCTCGCTCATCAGCATTGCAACTGCATCTCAGAACGGGTAGGCGGGAGAGTAACGATCCATCGGACTCGACCGGCCCGCTCCCTCGTCTGCACCTAGATACTTGCTCCGATCCTGTGTAGTTTGCATATGATTATTCAGATCAGGGCCGAGGACGTCATGACCGAAACCGTGGACATCGTCGACCCCCGCGAATCCGCGCAGAAAGTCGCGCGGACGCTACGGGATGGCCCTGTCGGTGCTGTACTCGTCGGTGAGGAGCCACGAGGAATCATTACCCAGACGGATATCGTCGACCTACTGGCGACTGAGACCGACACAAATCAAGTGACGGCCGCCGATATCATGTCGTCACCGCTGGAAACGATCCGGGCCGACGCAACGATCGAAACCGTTGCTCGAAAGATGGACCGGAAGGGGATCAAACGTCTCGCCGTCACCGAGGACGGAATCGTCGGTATCGTCACGACCAAATCGGTCTCGAACTACGTTCCGAGGCTCGTACTCGGGATTCCGGAGGAAAATCACGATCTGGACCCGCATCTCGGGGTGACCTACGAAGAGGAGGACTGGAAACTCGAATACGTCGACGGTGCGGAAGAGGAGACGATCAACATCGGGGACACGGTCCGATTCACGAAGCGCATCGACGAAGCCGACGTGCGGGCGTTCGCACAGGCCAGTGGGGACACGAACCGACTCCATCTCGACGAGTCGTTCGCCAGCAAAACGGAGTTCGGCAAACCGATCGTCCACGGCGTACTCACCCTCGGGTTGATCAGTTCGGCGCTCGCTCGCATCCCCGGACTGACGATCTATCTCTCGCAGGACGTCAGTTTTCGCGAGGCGATCCCCGTCGGCGAGACGGTCACGGCAATGTGCGAGTTCGTCGAGGATCTCGGTCAGAACAGGTATCGGCTGGCGACCCGGGTGTACGGCGAGGAAGGGACAGTCGCGGTCGACGGGACGGCGACAGTGCTGTTGCAGGAACTGCCGGACTAAAAGCCGTGCCGATCAGGTCCACTCGTCGCGGATCTCATCGGCCGCGTCCGCGAACCGATCCGCGATGTCCGCACCCTCGTCGAGCACGTCCACGATAGCGTCGTCGAGTGGCCCCCAGACTGCTTCTATCGACTGGTGGGCTGGCTGGAGGCGGGCCTGTCCGAACGTCTCGGCGAAGGCCGCGACGTCATCGGAGAGTGTCGCGGGATCGATGTCGTCCTGCACCGGGATACGCGAGTGATCTTCGGCCATCCGTTCGGCGACCTCGTCGTTGGTTGCGTACCACTCCGCGAAATCGATTGCCGCGTCACGCCGTGCGTCCTCCTCGTCGTCGGTCATGCTCGTGGTGAAGTACAACAACGAAACGTTGGCGTACGGCGTCAACTCCCCGTCGGCTAGCTCCGGGAGCGCCGCGACGCCCAGTTCGACGTCGGCCTCGTGCAGGTCGTTTACCGCCCACGGACCGTTGATGTGGAACAGCGCGTCCCCCGTCGCGAAGGTGTCGGTCTGCTCGTCGTATGTCAGTTCCGTCGGTTGGAGGTCGGACAGTTCGTCGCGGTACAGCGCCATCCCGTCGTGGAACTCCTGATTTTCGATCCCGAGTTCGGGTGAGCCTTCGTCGTCCAGTCGAGAGACGAAGCCGCCGAATGCGAGGAGCCACGCGCTGATGAAGTATGCTCGCCCGGGACAGGTGAAGCCGTACTGGTCGTCGCCGGGGGCGTGAAACGCCTGGGCATCGGCGATCAGTTCGTCGAACGTCTCGGGCGGGCTATCGAGATGTGCCTCGTTGTACAGTAGTGTCGGTACTTCCGCCGAGCGGGGTAGTCCAATCGTCTCCCCGCCGTCGGGGGTCCGTACCGACTGGGCGGCCAGATCGTCGAACGTCTCGTCGACGTCGACGTCCAGATACTCGCTCCCGTCGAACAGGAAGCCGCGGTCGTCGTGGTTACCGACGCGGTCGTGCGTCCTGATATATAGCTCCGGGGCCGACCCGCCGTCCACCGCCGTCGCGAGTTGGCTCTCAAGGGCGGACTGCTGCTGAACGCTGATCTGGGCATCGGTCTCTGCCTCGTACGCGTCGACGCTCGTCGTGAACGCCTCTGCGAGTGGATCGGAGAGTTCGTGCCAGACGCTCGCGTCTCCGGGCGCGTCCTCGCCGCCGAGACACCCGGACAGCGCGCTCGTCGCGACGATCCCACCTGCGGTCTTCAGAACCGTTCGTCGATCCATTATGCTCTCTTGAGGTAGTATCGACATATGGCCTGCGGTACGGCTATTGCGATCTGAAGCGCGCACAGGGTGGTCCAAAAAGAACGACAGACGAACGGCGACTCAGTAGCCGCGTTCGATCAGGTAGTCGGCAAGCGACTCGAGCAGTTCACGGGACTCGTTTTCCGGAAGTACTTCGAGCCGTGATTTCCCCGATTCGACGAGTTCCGCCGCCGTCTGGCGGGCGTAGTCGATGCTACCGGCTTCCTGAAGCCGGGCCACCGCCTCGTCGATTTCGGCTTCCGTGACCGCTTCGACCGAGTCGGTCTCGACGAGCGACTCGACGTCGACGCCGTGTTCCCTGGCGTGCAGGGTCAGGAGCGTCTGCTTGTTCTCGACGAGGTCGCTGCCGCGCTGTTTGCCGAGCGTCTCGCTCGGGACAGTCAGATCCAGCACGTCGTCCTGGATCTGGAAACCGCGACCGATGTCGATTCCGTAGCCGTAGAGCGCGTCGACCGTTTCGTCGTCGGCACCCATCAGGATGGCCGGGAGACAGGCCGAGGCCCCGTACAGCACTGCGGTCTTCTGTTCGACCATATCGAGATACTCGTCGGGCAAGACGTCGTCGCGCGTCTCGAACGCAACGTCGAGGGCCTGTCCCTCGCAGATATGCGTACACGTCGACGCGAGGACGTCGAGCGCGCGGACGGTCCGCTCCGCCGGCGCGTTCGTGTCGAGCATGATCTCGAAGGCTTTCGAGTACAGCGTATCGCCGGCGAGAATCGCCGTTTCGAGATCGTACTCCTGATGGACTGCGGGGACCCCCCGACGAAGGTCGTCGTCGTCCATGATGTCGTCGTGGATGAGCGTGAACGACTGGATGACTTCGACGCTCACCGCCGCCGCCATCAGATCGATCTCTTCGCCGTCGACGAGCGTCGGGAACGAGCGATAGTCGCCCGGAACCGGCTCTGTCGCGGCGAGCGCTTCGGCGACGAGCAGCGAGACCGTCGGGCGGAGTCGCTTCCCACCGGCGTCGAGTAGATAGCGCGAGGCCTCGTAGAGCCGTTCTGGCTCTACAACCGGTAGCTCTTCTGGAATCGCGGCGTTGACAAGTTCGCGTCGCTCGCGAACCGCCTCCAACACGCGCTCTTCGCGGGCCTCGGTATCCGTCATATCAGTCGACGAGCTGGATGCGGTTGCCGTTGCGGGTTACGTGCAGGTCGCGGCCAAGTTTGTAGCCCTGGCTCGATGCGAGGTCGACGTAGCCCGAGTATCCTTTCATATCCTGGTGGGCCGGGATGACGTGCTGGGGCTGCAGCGCGTCGAGCATCTTGTAGTGGCCCTCCTGACGGAGGTGTCCGGAGACGTGGATGTCGCTATAGATCCGTGCGCCCTGCATGCCGAGGAGCTTCTCCGCCTGATAGCGCTGTCCCTCGTTGGTCGGCTCCGGAATGACGCGGGCCGAGAAGACGACCTTGTCGCCGTCGTGCAGGTCGTACGGCGTCTCGCCGCGGGCCATGCGGGTGAGCATCGCACGTGGCTCGCCCTGGTGGCCGGTGACGATGGGCAGGAAGTCCTCCTTGCCCTCGTTCATGATCCGCTTGAACGTCCGGTCGACGCTCTTTCGGTGGCCGAACATCCCCAGGTCGTCCGGGAAGTCGACGAAGTCAAGGCGTTCTGCCGTGCCCGAGTACTTCTCCATCGAGCGACCGAGCAGCACTGGCTGTCGGCCGATATCCTTGGCGAACTCGACGAGGCTGGAGACCCGCGAGATGTGACTGGAGAACGTCGTCGCGACGATTCCACCGTCGTAGTCCTCCATGCTGTAGAGCGTGTCTTTCAGGTGGTTCCGAGCGACTGACTCGCTGGGCGTGCGGCCCTGCTTGTTTGCGTTCGTACAATCCTCGATATAACAGAGGACACCCTCTCCCTCGCGGCCGATCTCACGGAACCGCTTCATGTCGATCGGGTCGCCGATGACCGGATCGTGGTCCATCCGCTTGTCGAGGCCGTAGACGACCGAGCCTTCGGGCGTGTGAAGGACCGGGTTGATCGCGTCGATGATCGAGTGTGTGACGTTGACGAACTCGAGTTCGACGTTACCGGAGTCGCCGATGCTCATCGTCTCGCCAGCGTTCATTTTCACCAGATCGTTCTCGACGCCGAACTTCTGTTCGCTCTCGATCTGCTGTTTCGTCAGTTCGATCGTGTAGGGGCTCGCGACGACCGGTGCGTCGTATCGATGTGCGAGTTTGCTGATCGCACCGATGTGGTCGAGGTGACCGTGGGTCGGAACGATGGCCTTGACGTCGCCTTCGAGTTCGCTCATGACCCGATCGTCCGGGATCGCTCCCATGTCGATCAGGTCGAGACTGTGCATCCGTTCGGTTTCGACGTTGTCGTGGATCAGCACCTGGGACAGGTTCAGTCCCATGTCGAAGATTACCACGTCATCGCCTGCGCGGACGGCAGTCATCTGCCGTCCGACCGCTTCGTAGCCGCCGATTGTTGCAATTTCGATTTCCATAGTTGGTCCGAGCATTCAAAGCCACAAGCGTGGCGCGTCCGCTCACTGAAACGCCCGCGAGCAACGGGAACGTGACCCCGGCGTCTTACAGCACGTCGGCCTCGCACCCGCCCGCAGTGCCGGTCCCGGCGACGGACACTACTACCCGCGGGTCGTGATACTCCTGCCTACGAGTCCCTGTACTAAAAAGGCGCGGCTTGGCCGTGACTGAAATGGGGGGGCGTACAGCGGATTTGAGACTACTCCGGCTGACAGACTCACCCACAGCAAGCATATATTTCTGAGAGACGTTCGGTGATACACGATGATGCTCTCCACCCACGTGCTGGCAGGGCTTGCACTCGCGCTACCAGTCGTGGCCGTGGCTCCCGAACTCGCACCGGCGGCCCTCGTCGCCGGGGCGCTCGGCGGGGCCGTTCCGGACCTCGACATGTACGCAGGCCATCGTCAGACGCTGCACTTCCCGGTGTACTACTCGATACTGGCTGTTCCCGCCGCAGCAGTCGCTCTCCTCGTCCCGACCGCCCTGACGGTCGCGCTGGCGGTCGGCGTCGCCGCTGCTGCCGCCCACTGTCTGATGGACGTCTTCGGTGGGGGTCTCGAACTCCGGCCGTGGGAAGGGAGTTCCACTAGAGCGGTCTACGACCACTACAACGGCCGCTGGGTCGCGCCACGTCGGCTGATCCGCTACGACGGCGCCCCCGAGGATCTGGTGCTCGCGAGTGGGTTCGCCGTACCAGCAATCGTGTGGCTGGACGGTCCAGCGATCACCCTCGTTGCCGCCCTGCTCTCCATCTCGCTCGTCTACGTGCTCTTGCGGAAGTGGTTGGCAGACCTTGCACCGACGGTCTTCTCGAAGGTCCCCGGACCGGTCGAGGAGTACGTCCCCGAGCGGTATCTGCAGTAGTCGGGGCGAGACGGGAACGGTTTTCTCGCTGGCCCAGCGAACCCCAGCCATGACCAGCGAGAAGGAGAAGATGGTTATTGGAGAGCTATACGATCCGGAGGATCCCGAACTCGACGCCGCACACGACCGTGCCCGTCGACTCACCCGGCAGTACAACGATGCCCCGATAGACGACGAGGAGCAACGACAGGAACTGCTGGCCGAACTGTTCGGATCGGTCGGAGAGAACCCGTACGTCGAACCCGACTTCCGATGTGACTACGGCTTCAATATCACCGTTGGCGACGACTTCTTCGCGAACGTCAACTGTATCATCCTGGACGTCTGCCCCGTGGAGATCGGCGACGACTGCATGCTCGGACCGAGCGTTCACATCTACACTGCGACCCATCCGATCGACGCCCACGAACGATCGCAGGGGCTGGAGTACGGCAAACCGGTGACAATCGGCGACGACGTCTGGATCGGCGGGCAGGCGGTAATCAACCCCGGTGTGACGGTCGGCGACGGGGTCGTGATCGGATCGGGTGCGGTGGTTACCGAGGACGTCCCTGACGATGTCGTCGTGCAGGGGAACCCTGCGACTGTTATAAAGGAACTCGACAACGACTGAGCAGATAGCGAAAGACGCTACAAACGGACTACTGGATAGTCGTCCCGACGCGCTCGCCTGCGAGGAACGGCCCGACGGCGTCGAGGTCGAAGATAGACGCCTCGACGTCCAGTTCGAGTAGCGCCCGCACTTTCCCGGCCATCCCCCCGGTCACATCCGTTGCGTCGCTTGCGCCGAGTACGTCTGCGACGTCGTCGTACTCGTCGACCAGCGGGATGACCTCGTCTTCAGCGTCGAGAACGCCCGGCACGGCAGAACAGAGGCCGACCCGGTCGGCGTCGACGCCCTGTGCCAGTTCCACGATCAGTTCGTCGCCGCTGACGACGGTGACGCCCTCGCCCGCGTGAGCGATGACATCGCCGTGAAGCACGGGGACGAACCCCTCGTCGAGCAGGGTCCGTACCTGCTCCGTGGGCAGGGTCAGTTCCCCATCACCATCCCTGCTCGCCGCCGAGAGCGGATGGACGGGGACGGCGGGCACGTCGTGCTCGCGAAGCCGTCGAAGGACGAACGTGTTGAGCGTCTTCATCGCGCCGTGGATCGCCAGCACACCGTTGGAGTCGTGCGTGCCCTGCGTCGTCGAGACGTCGTAGGCCGCGGCGTTGGGATGGCCGAAGCTTCCGCCCCCATGGACGACGATCAGGCCGTCCAGCCCATCCAGCGCGTTGCCCACCGCGGTCGCCGCGGCGTCGAGCGACTCGCCGTCGAGCGTCTCCTCGCGGTCTTTCTCGGTGACGACGCTCCCGCCGAGTTTCAGGACGACGGTCATTGGTTCTCCACGCGGACGCCTTTGCGGTCCAGTCCGGCCCGGAACGTCTCCTCACAGCCAGGGGTGAACCGGAGTGCCGTCTCGGTCTCCTCGCTGTCGTCGAGCGCGACGATACAGCCGCCGCCGCCCGCACCGGTGAGCTTTGCGCCGTACGCGCCGGCGTCGCGGGCCGCCCACACCATGTTGTCGAGTGATCTGGAGGAGACGCCCAGCGCTTCGAGCAGTCCGTGATTGAAGTCCATCAGTTCGCCGAGGCGTTCGACGTCGCCATCTGCGAGTGCGCGCTCGCCCTCGCGAACAATGTCGCCGATGGCCTCGACCGTATCGGCGGCAAAGCCGTACGCGTCTCGGAGTTCCCTGACACCGGCAACGAGTTCGCCGGTGTCGCCCGCACCGCCGTCGAAGCCGACCACGATGGGGAGTTCGGGCGCGTCGACGGCCCGACAGTCGTCGCCCTCAACCCGGACTGCGCCGCCCATCGCCGAGCAGAAGGTGTCGGCGCGGGAGGCCTGTCCGTCCTGCACTTCGTACTCGGCCTGGAACGCGCGGTCGGCGATCTCCTCGGGATCGAGGGTGACGCCGAGTTCGCGCGTCGCCGCGTCGATGCCGGCGACGGTCACAGCGGCCGAGGAACCGAGACCCGCCCCGAGCGGGATGTCGCTCTCGATGGTGATGTCGAAGCCGGCTTCGGGTGCGTCCGCGGCGTCTCTCGCCTGCCTGACAGCGGCGTCGACGTAGCCCATCGCGGCCCGGATCAGCGGCTCGGCGACGTCAACGTCGGGCGTCTCGTCCGTCGCACCGCTGTACTCGACGGTGAAGCCGTTCAGGCTCAGATCGTCGGCATGGACGCGGAGGCGACTGTCCTCGCGTTGTTCGACCGTCACCCGCGCACGGCGCTCGATAGCGCACGGCACCGCGGGTTCGCCGTACACCACGGCGTGTTCCCCGAACAGGTAGACCTTGCCGGGGGCGCTCGAAGTGGTCATGGCACTGTCTCTGGGTGCCTGAGTTACAATGGTTGCGGAACGTCGCGACCGACGCTACTGCAGGCCGAGTGCTTCGGCGAGCGAATACCCGACCTCGACGTCGTACTCAAGTGCCGCTCCGACAGCCTCGTTTGCGTCCTCACGGTGTCCGCGCGCCTCGGCGAAGTTCTCGTCGGCCCGGGCCGCCGCCATCAGCGCGTATGATTCGGCGGCGTCGCCGTACAGGTTGGCGAAGCTCTCCGTTTCGCCGAGTAGCGCTACGGCCCGGTGGGCGTCGATAGATTCGGCATCCTCTCGCATCTCGGTTAGCGCGTCGCGGGCGGTGTTGTAGTGTTCGCTGGCCTCCTCGAACGGCTCAACGGCTTCGGCCCACTCCAGGTCGCCGAGCAGTTCGGTTCCCCGTTGGTACCGATCCGTCCCCTCGTTGATCTGCTCGACTGTCTCGCGATAGCGCTCGTGGATCTCGACACGGAGGTCGTAGTCGGGGATCCGGTCGCCGGGGTCGTCGGACATGATCTCGACCGGATCGTCGTCGTGGCCGAGGCCGAGCGTATGGCCGAACTCGTGTTTGATCGTGGTGAGGGTTAGTTCGTCCGAAAAGCCGTCCTTGATCTCGATCGTCGCAGTGTCGGGCGCGTCGCCGACGATTACCGGGGCACAGCCGACCGCTTCACGGTTGTGGCCATCGACCGAGCAGGTCTGGACGTTCTCGACTAACTCGACGATAACGTCCGTGTCGTCCCGGTCGGGGTCGAAAGCGTACTCGATCCCGTAGCCGGCGAACTCCTCGCTCCGTGCCTCCCAGTACTCCATCCCCTCGACGAGGAGTGCCTCGAACCCCTGCCGACCGCCATCGGTCCGGTCGTCGAGAGAGACGGTGACCGGTAGCTCCCCCCAGGGGCGGTCCGGGCCGGAGTCTCCGCCTAACCGATCCCCCGCTTCGTCGAGCGAGGACTCCAGATCGGTACAGCCAGCCGTACCGGCAAGGACTGCTCCGACGGAGACAAGTAGTGTTCGACGGTTCACAGTCGCTACTGTGTCTTCGTTGGAAGCTAATTGAGTGTTGCGGCCTTCAGATCAGCGCCCTTTTTGTAATACAGACGACGAAGCTACTGACGTAGCTACCCGAACCGAGATCGGTTGGGAGATACCGCGCTCCGCCCTGCCATCTCAGATCTGTGACTCGATCCGTCCCCGAGACCTTCATTAGCATCCAGCAGTAATCACGCGTGTGGTCTGGCAAACACTCGCTGTGCTCCCCGACTGGCTCATCGGCGGTATCACCCTGGCCGGTGTATTCTCGGCTATCGTCGCTGGAATCTTCTTTATCGGCCACCGGTTCGCTCCGCAATCGAGCAGCCAGCGCGAGCGGAGAGCGGACGGAGCGGGCGACGGGATGGCACGACGGCGCGCCGAGATCAGACATTATTTCGAAGCCATCGGCGAACGATACGAGGAAGGACGTACCATCGAAGGCCAGACGACCGAGTTCTATCTTCCACAACGCGACGTCGCGGTGACGTTCGATCCCCGCGTCTACTTCACGCTACGATCGAGCGATAGCGAACCCGTACTGGTCGAACACGAACTCCCCGGCATCGCGCTCGGCGGCCGCCTCCCGTTCGAGACGCCGACTGTGACCATCGATCGCTCCGAGGGTGTGCCGACGAGCGCGTACGCCGAACTCGGCCTCTCGACCGACGCCGACCTCGCCGAGGTCGAACACGCCTACCGGGATCGAGTCATCGACGTCCACCCCGATCACGGCGGGGACCACGCGGAGTTCAAACAGGTCCAGGACGCCTACGACGCCGCAAAAGAACACGCGAGTTGAGCGCGCGACGGGCTAGAGATCCGCGACTTCGTACGCGATCTCTTCGTCCCGAAGCGCGTCGGTCACGCGCCCGACGTTGTCGGTCGTCGACGCCACGAGCACATCTAGCCCCCTGCCCGCCGCATCCACGGCCACCTCGCCGGCGGCGAACTGTGTATCGATGTCCACATCGGCCGAACGTAGGGCAACGACGGCCTCGACACCCGCGGCCGCGACGATATCTACCTCGCTACAGCGTGTTTCGAGCGCGTCGCTTTCGACGGCCCGGCTTCCACCCGACCGTACCGGCGGGATCTGGAGTACTGTGACGTCGCCGGGGTCGAGATCGATGATCCCCTCGAAGCCGGTGACGCCGACGTCTTCGCCCCCCTCCGCGTCGGTCGTCGCGACACCGGTCGCGGGTCCCGACTCGCCGGGAGTCGCGTGCAACAGGCCGTCCTCGACGGTGAGCGTGACGCGTTCGCCCTCTTCGATCGTATCGGCGGCGATGGCGGCGTCTTCCTGTACGCTCCCGAGGATGTCCTCGGTGACGTGGTCGGCGAACCGGCGGACGTCAGTCGCTTCAGAGAGTAGCCAGTCGACGCCCTCCTTTGTGACCCGATAGCGCGACCGGCCCTCCTTCTCGACGAGGCCATCGTCGACCAGTTCCCGGATGTACTCGCTTACCGCCTGACTCGTGACGCCGACGGCATCTGCAATCTCACCCTGACTCACTGCAGGTTGTCGATCCGCGATTTCGACGAGGATACGAAAGCGAGTCGCAGATCGTTTGTTCTCGAGAACGTCGGACATATCCCCACAGTAGCCGCGCAGCCGTAAAAAAACACCACGGTGTCGCCGTGCAGTACCACGTCCTCGCCGTGAGTGTGGGCCAATGCCGGTCATGTGCGAGCGCCGTCAGATCCCGATAAGCCTATATTTAATCAGGGATTACCCGTCTTCAGTGACTGTAGCTTCGAGTATGCCGCTCGTGGTCGATGGGATCGTCTCCTTCGATCCGACGGACCACTTCGTCTGGGTCGCCATCGGTGCCTTCCTCCTGACGGCCGCGCTCGACGCGGCTGGGAACCGGAAGCAGGCCCGGTACGTCGGTACCGGTGCGTGGGTACTGTTCGGCGTGTTCTGGCTCACGATGGTTCCGCACTTCTACTACGAGGCCCAGAGCCCCCTCGAAACGATCCTCAGTATCGCAGGGCTGCCACTGAGCGTCTACGCCGGCTACCTGCTCTACGGCGGCCGCGACTCGCTGTTGATGCTGACCAGGGCCGTCGGGCTGATGGGTCTGATCTACCTGCCGTTTACCACGATCGACCCGCTCCGGATCTGGCTCATCGAGACGGTCGCGATCCAATCGCACATGGGGATGGAACTGCTCGGCTACTCTCCGGGGCTCGAAGAGGGCTCTAACGGCCTCGTGAGCCGTTTTGCGTTCGAGGGCTACTCGACGTACATCGTCCTCGCGTGTACCGGGATCGGAAGCATCTCCATCTTCGGCGGCCTGATCGCCTCGGTGCGCGCGCCACTGGCCCGGAAAGTCAAGGCGTTCGCGCTTGCCGTCGGCGTCATCTGGATCCTCAACCTCGCCCGGAATGTCTTCGTCGGACTGGCCTCCCCGCTTGCCTGGTTCGACTACCCGATCCTCGAATCTATCACCGTACTGTTCGCCGGCGAAAGCATGCGAACCTCGTTTTTCGTCTCCCACCACATGATCTCGCAGACGCTCTCGATCGTCGCGCTGGTCGGCATCACGCTGCTCGTGGTGCGCGTCCTGCCGGAGCTGTTCGACGTGCTCGACGAACTGCTCTTCGTCCTGACCGGCGACGAGTACGACCTCCGGGCCGAACTCGGGGTAGACACGGTTCGTACCGATGGCGGCGACGAGTGAGCTACGGATCGGTCGCCGTTCGGTGTACCTGCCCGACGCTGACGCGCTGGTTCTCGCCGACGTCCACATCGGTCGCGACGCCGCCTCGAACGTCGAACTGCCGCTTGGCGAACGCCAGGATCTGACCGAGCGTCTGTCCTCCCTTCTCGACCGGTTCGCCCCCGGGACCGTCGTGTTCGGCGGCGATATCCTGCACGCGTTCGACAGCGTTCCGGAAGGAGCGGACGAGACGCTCGCAGCGCTCGTCGAAACCGTCAGGGACGCCGGCGCGACGCCGATTCTCGTCGCCGGAAACCACGATGGGATGCTCGACGCGATGTGGGAGGGCGACGTGGTCGACGAACACCGCCTCGCCGACGACCGAACCGTCGTCCTGCACGGCCACGAGACACCGAGCGCCGACGCCGAGCGCTACGTGATCGGCCACGATCACCCATCTATCGAGATCGAGGGACAACGCCGCCCCTGCCATCTCTACGGTGAAGCCGTCTACCGGGGGAGCGACGTGTTCGTCCTGCCGGCGTTCAACAGGCTCGCACCGGGCGTCCTGCTCAATCGCACGCGGAGCCTGGAGTCGCCACTCGTCGACGCTCTAGGTCGGTTTCGACCGATCGTTCGGGACGCCGATGCCGAGGAGACGTTCCGCTTTCCGCCGCTTTCGGAGTTCAGAGAGATGCTGTGAAGTACCACGGGCACGGTGGCCCGTGGCGTCCGGGTTTAGGGCTGCACTGCACCAGCACCAGACTTTAATCCCCCTCGCACTCGCCTTACGGCTCGTGCCCGGCACGGGTAAACACCCGAAGCGAACGTTGCTCCGTGAGGGTCGGTCGCTCCACCACGACCCGACAACTCCCGTCTCACCGCCTCGTGACGGGTTTTGAGAGGAGCCGCATTTTCATGCCATCGGACGACCAGCAAAAGAATTGAGGTCTTCAATCCCATACTTTGCGTATCGTTTTCTGGTCGTTCTCGAACAAACGTGTACGAGATACTTAATCATTTGGACAATAGTTGACGCGCTTCACCCACGGGTGCGGTGACCCGTGGTACTCGCGCTGCTCTTTTTTATAGATCGCTCAGCACGGCCTGGGCGGCGTCTTTCCCGCTCTCCATCGCGCCGTTGATCGCGGACCAGCGGGTGTAGTCCCCGGCGAGATAGCACCGGCCCGCCGGGTCGTCGACGTTCGGAAGGTCAGAAAGCGACCCCGGCGGCTGGCGGAACTGGGCGAACGGGACGCGCTCGGTCCGGAGCAGTCGGAAGTCCGGGAAGTTACGCTCGGGATACCACGACGCGAGCGCCCGGCGAGTCATATCGTCGAGTCGTGCGTCGGCCTCCTCACGGTCGCCGAGGAAGGTTGCGCTGACCAGTTTACGTCCCTCCGGCGCGTGCTCGGGCGCGACTTTGGAGTTGACGAGTAACTGGTTCGGCGAGTCGCTCTCGGCGTTGAGAATCAGTCGCTTGCCGGCGTCGAGGCTCTTGCTCGCGGGCATCGAGTAGTACTGGGTGACACAGCCACGGCCAGCGACCGGGATCGTGTCGACATCAGTGAGATCGGCCGCGGTCGGCGGATCGGTCGCGACGATGGCCGCGTCGACCGCTCTGGGATCGCCGTCGACGGTCACCGTTGCGCCGTCGTCGCTCGCCGTGACCTCTTCGACCGTCTCGTCGAGGCGAATCGTCGCACCGGCGTCGCGGGCGATGTCGGCCAACTGCGCGGGGATCGCACCCATCCCGTCGGCCGGGACAGCGATCAGCCCCTCCGTCAGCATCTTGAAGGTGTACTCGAAGACGCGCGCCGAGTTCGAGAGCGAGCGGTCGAGGGTGATTCCGCCGTAGAAAGGGGCGGCGAAGTTCTCGATGAACTGCTCGGAGAAGCCTCGTTCTTGGAGATATTCCCGGATCGACCGATCCGAGCCACTGAAGATCGCTGTGTGGGACTTTTCGGCGAGGTCGCGCCGCAGTTTCAGGATACGTAGCTTGTCCCGTGTGGTCACCTCGCGGTTGAACAGGGACTGCGTGAACGCACCCGGGTCGCGCAACGGGTCCGAGAGGATGGAGCGCTGGCCCTCGCGGGCGATACAGGCCCCGGGTGTGAAATGTCTCAGATCGAGAGCGTCGAGATCCAGTTCGCGCTGGACCGCCGGATAGGCCGTAAAGAGCACCTGAAAGCCGCGGTCGAAGGTGTAGCCGTCCTCGTGAACCGTTCGGACGCGCCCGCCGACCTCGTCGCGCCGCTCCAGTACCTCGACGTCGACGCCCGTCTCTGCGAGGTGGCGTGCCGCGACAAGTCCCGCGAGACCGGCGCCCGCGACGAGCACCCGCTTTGCTTCTGACATGCCTCGTCGTTAGTACCCCCGGGTCAAAATTCCATACATATTGATCCGTCGCGAGGGTCGCCGGGTCCATCTGTGTTCGCCGATCAACGGATTCGCCGGGATGGACAGGAATTAGGCCGCCCCGTCGTAACTCGGGGTATGGAGACGACCCACGCGTTTCGCGGGCTAGAGTGTCTCGACTGTGGCACGACGATGTCGGCCGAGGAGTCGACTGGCCGCTGTCCCGACTGTGGCGGCGTTCTCGACCCGCAGTACGAGTACGACGAGATCGACCTCGATCCGGCGACGCTCGCCGACCGAGGGGATCGGTCCCAGTGGCGATATCGGGAGCTACTACCGTTCACCCGCGAGAGCGCCGTGAGCCTCGACGAGGGCGGCACGCCGCTGGTAGAGTGTCCGGCAATCGCCGACGAACTCGGCGTCGGGCGCGTGCTGATCAAGGACGATGGGCGGCTTCCGACGGGATCCATCGAGGACCGCGGACAGGCGCTCGCGCTCACCGCGGCCGAGGGACACGGTGAAAGCGACGTTGCGCTCCCCTCCCCCGGTGCGAGCGCGCAGTCGGCCGCGGCGTATGCCGCGCGAGCGGGGCTGGATTCTCACTCGTTCGTCCCCTCGCGGACACCGTTTACCAACAAGTCGATGATCAACGTCCACGGCGGCGATATGAACGTCGTGGGCGGGCGTTTCGACGATGCTGTCGAGGCGTTCGAGGACGCTATCGAGGGCGAATCCTGGCACTCGCTGGCCGCCTTCGACACGCCCTATCGCCACGAGGGGCACAAGACGGCGCTGTTCGAGGTCGTCGAGGAACTCGACTCGCTCCCCGACGCTATCGTCGCGCCGACGGGCAGTGGCCTCTCTATCGTCGGTTTCCACAAGGCGGCCCGAGAGCTACGAGAACTCGGCTTCATCGAGGACCTCCCGGCGCTCTACGCCGCGCAGGCCGCTGGCTGTGCCCCCTTCGCCGAGGCGTGGGGCGCTGGCGAGGACGAGAGCACGCCCGTCGAACTGCCCGACACGATCTGTGGCGAGTTAGAGATACCCGCACCGAAGGGTTCGAAACACGTGCTCGATGCGCTGGCAGACACGGACGGCGGTGCTGTCTCGGTCGAAGATCCGGAGATTCTGGAGAGTGCCGTCACCGCGGCGTCGAGCGAAGGGCTGGAGGTCGGAACGAGTACGGGTGCGGCGCTCGGCGGAGCGTGGTCGCTCGGTGAACAGGGCGAACTGGGCGAGGACGACTGCGTCGTCGTCCTCAACACCGGTGCCGGGAGCAAGGACGACGACGTACTCCGGAGCCACCTGATGAGTCAGGGGATCAAGGGAACCTTACTCCCCGATATCGTCGAGGTCGATCGCTGCGACCTCATCGTCGAGCCATTCGCTGAACCATCGTACGCGTTTAAGCCGGCGGTGTGCGATGTCCTGTGCGGTCTCGCTTTCGACCCGTTCGGCGGCGCTTTGCCCGCGTTCGAGCACCCGCTCGACCATCTCGGCGGTATCCATGTGGGTGCGCGCCTCGTAGCCCATCCGGAGCAACATCAGCGCCGTCCCGTTCGCACCGATCTTGTCGAGGAGATCGGCCTCGATCAGACACCGGGTCTCCAGCGGGAGGTCGTCCAGTGGTCCCTGGTAGGAGTGATCCCGCACGGCCCGGCAGACGTTATCGACGAACGATTCGGGGAACTCCCCGTGGGTTTCGAGATACTGGCGCGCGACACTCGCGCCCTCCTCCGCGTGGACGTCCTGTTCTGCGTCGAGTTTCGCGATATCGTGAAAGAGCGCGGCGACACGTGTGACGTCGACGTCCGCGCCCTCCTTGCGCGCGATCTCGGTCGCGAGTTCGACGACGTTGAGGATGTGGTTGTGTCGGTACTCGGCGCTGTGCCACGGGTACCACCGCATTCGCCCGCCCTCGTCCTCGTTCTGGACGCTTGCAGAGAGATACTCGAAGACGAAGTCGGCCATATCCGCGAACTCCTCTTCGGAGACGCGGGACTCCTTTATTTCAACCACCACGGAACCACCTCGTAGGCGTATGTGCAATGTTCATGTTAGTATCACAAAGGTCCGTTCGACTCTTAGGCGTTACGTATATTGGAGCGCGAGTAGCGAAACCGCCGCGAGAGCGTTTCCAAAAGTCCATGCTCCGGGAAGGCGAGGGCATTCTGTGAGCACTCAGAAGGGCCGACGGGACAGTTGCGGTCTGGTGCCCGCCCCGATAGCGAACGCGAAGCGTTCCCTGTCGGTAACGCCTGGTTCTCCATCCCCTCCGAACAACGTCTGTGTGTAGGAGATGCGGCCGACCCCGACCGACGGCGGGAGTCGCTCACAGATGACGACTGTCCGCATCGTCTCGCCGGGATCGAGTTCGACGTCGGAGCCACGCCAGTCGTCGGGGAGAAGCGTATCCGAGGGTCGAAACCGTCTCGATGGATCGTACTTCTCGCCATCAGTGCCGACGAACGTCGTGGACTGGGTGCCACGCCACCGGAACGGCCGGTCACTCGTGTTCTCGACAGTAAGATACGCGACCCGTCGTTTCGGTTGGTCGTCCTCCGTGTTCCAAGCGATGCCGTCGAGCGGGGCCTCCTCGACGAGCGAAACGAGGGTAAGCGTAGCATACTCGCCCTGTAGTCCGAGGCCGATCCCGGCACAGCACGACATCGGCGTCGCATCCGAGTGTTCGGTCACCCGTTCGTCGCCCGAAAGCCGCCAGTTCGCGTTCTGGTCTCGTATCGTCGCTCCGCCATCCGTCGCCGTCTTCGTCTGTGCCGTCGCCGAGGTAGACTGCTCCGAACCGCCCCCGCTGCGCTCCTGGATCGCCTCGTAGGCACGCTTTATCCGCAAGAACGCCTCGGTCGATCCACCCTGATCCGGATGGTGCTCTTTCAACAGCGAGCGGTACGCCGATCTAACGGTATCGAGATCGGCACCCGGGTCCAGACCGAGGACAGTGTACGGACGATCCATCGTATTTGTTCACTCGAAGCCATTACAAAAATATCTTGTGTAACCATTGGTAAAAATGATGCAGCAGCTACAACTTCGGGGAGCGCGTCTCAGCCGATTCGGGCGACGACCGCGATGCTCGCTGTGATCCGCTCTGCTCGCCGGTTCGATTTACTCCTCGATCGGCGTGTGAGTCACCGCGTATCCCTCGTCGGTATCCGTGATCTCGTCGACGGCGTAGAGACGGAGCCGCGTTTCCTGTTTCGTCGTCACCGGGAAGCCGTACTGATCCGACTCGTACTCGAAGCTCTCGCCGTCGTCAAGACGCTTCTCGACGAACTCGCGGTGGTCGTCGAGGCGCTCCCCACCGATTTCGGCCGAGAGCGCCGGCAGTTCCAGTACCTGCTCGTCGAAGAGACGAGTGAACTCCTGATCGAGTTCGTAGCCGACGGAGTTCCGGCCGGCGACCATCGCCGCGAGGCTGGTCGTGCCCGTCCCCCAGAAGGGGTCCAGCACGGTATCGCCGTAGACGCTGTACATCGAGATCAGTCGATAGGGTATCTCGAAGGGGTACGCCGCCGACCGACTCCGGAGTTCGTCCTCTTCGAGGGTTTGCGCGCGACCCCTGATGTCCGTCCAGACGTCCGAGAACCACTGATTGCGCTCCTCCCAGAAGTACGCGGCCTCGTAACGCCGGTCGGCCCCTGGCTCGAACGACCGACTGTCGGTGCCGTTGCGAAACACCAGCACGTACTCGTGTTCGAGCGTGACGTAGGCGTTCGGCGGCACCATCCCACTGCCCATGAACTTCGTCCCGGAGTTGACGGGCTTTCGCCAGAGGAGTTCGGGCAACGGCTCGAACCCCAGGTCCTCGAAGGCATCGACGATCCGCGAGTGGTTCTGGTACACTCGAAAACTGCCGTCGACTTTCCGCGTCGCGTCGCCGACGTTGATGCAGGCGATGCCCCCGTCGACGAGCACGCGCTGTGCCTCCGCCCAGACCGTGTCCAGAGCCTGATGCATCGCCTCGAAGGCCGCCTGTCCGTCGCCCTCTTCCAGCAGTTCCGCGACCTCTGGCCGTAGCTCCGCAAACAGGTCGTCCCACATCTCCACCATGGGATACGGTGGCGACGTGACGACGAGTTCGACGGAGTCGTCGTCGAGTTCGGCGAGCGTCCGGGCGTCGCCCACGACGACGCGATGACGTGTCTCCATTACCTGCTACTGGTCACCCCCAATTTATCAGGCTTTGCACGACGGGCCGACGGTGACGGCTCAGAACCGCTCGTGGATGTCCCGGCGGAACAGATCCAGTTCGGTAATCGCGCCCGGCGCGTCCTGTCCGATGGCCGTGGCGATGGCGTCCGCAACGTCGTCCGCGGAAATCGCCTCGTCGGGGTCTAGCCGCTCGACGTTGGTCGTCTCGCGCCGTTCGCGGGCGAACTCGGTCGGAACGCCGGAGGGATTGATCAACGAGACGGCGACACCGTCGGGTCCGGCGCGCCCGGCGAGGCTATGGGCGAACCCCCGGAGCCACCACTTCGAGGCCGCGTAGACCGGTGTCGACGTGCTGGGGTACTTCGCCTTGAAACTGCCCAGAAACACCAGCGTACCGCCCGACTCGCGGAGCGGTTCGAGCGCGGCCCGGGCGGTGTAGAACGCCCCGTCGACGTTCGTCGCCCGGACGGCGTGATACTCCGCCAGCGGGAGGTCGTCTATCGGCTGGTTTCGTTGCTCGCCGGTGCCGGCGTTGGCGACGACGGCGTCGAGTCGGCCGAACCGCTCGACGGTGGCATCGACGAGCGACTGGACCGCGGCCGGATCAGTCACGTCGGTCGGGACGACCCGAACCTCGACGCCACGCTCTGCAGTGATTCGGTCGGCGACTGCCCGGAGGTCGCTCTCCGTCCGCGACGCGAGCACGAGGTCGTAGCCGTCGCTGGCCAGACGAGTCGCGGTCGCCGCACCGATGCCCCGACTCGCCCCGGTGATCAGCGCGACGGGATCATCTGTCGTATCCTCGTCAGCCGTCTCGCCGTCGCCCGTCATTGGGTGCCGGCAGTGAGCACCTGCTCGACACGGTCGGCCGCCGGATCGTACTCGGTATCGCGGAGTCCGGCTACCGCGTCCTTGAACGCGACGTTGTAGCTTCCTGGCCCGTGGACCTCGCCGAACGCGCCGTTCGCGGCCGCTTCACCGGCCAGACCGAACGCGACAGTCCCGGAAAGTGCGGCCTGCTCGGTGTCCGCTATCGCACCCGCGAACGTGGCGACCGACGCGCCGAGCATACAGCCAGTGCCGACGACGGTGCCCATGTCGGGATGACCGGCAGTGACCTCGTAGGCGCGTTCATCGGTCGCGACGACGTCCGTTTCGCCGGAGGCGACGACGACCGTGTCGTACTTCTGTGCGCACGCGACTGCGGTCGTCGCGATGTCGCTGTACTCGCCGACAGATTCGACGCCCCGGACGTCGGCGTCTTCCCCGGTCAGCGCGGTGATCTCGCCGTAGTTGCCCTTGATCGCGGCGACGTCGATATCGGCCGCGAGTCGCTCCGCGACGCGGTTGCGGGTGGGTGTCGCGCCGACGCCGACGGGGTCCAGCACGACCGGCACGCCGTGTTCGTTCGCGGACTCGCCCGCCTCGACCATCGTCGCCTCACCGACTTCGCTGACGGTACCCATGTTGAGCAGACAGGCCTGTGCGCCGGCGACCATATCGCCGACCTCGCGCTCGTCGTCGGACATCACCGGAAGCCCACCCCAGTGCAGGATGACCTGGGCGACGTCGTTGACCGTGACGTTGTTCGTGACGGCGTTCACCAGGGGCGACCCGTCAGCAACCGCCGCCAGGTCGGCCTCCAGATCAACCGTCATGCCGACCCCTCCATGGCGGCCTCGTCACTACGGCGGCGCTTCCCTTCGGCGACGGCCTCGGAGAGCGCCCGTGTCGCGGCCTCCGGATCGTCGGCGGCGGTGATCGCCGAGATGACGGCGACGCCGTCCGCACCCGCCTCGATCACGTCGGGCGTACGCTCGGACGTGACGCCGCCGATCCCAACGATCGGTATCTCGACCGAATCGGCGATGTCGGCGAGGACGTCCAGTCCGATCGCCTGTTCGGCCTCGTCGACGTCTTTGGAACTGGTCGCGTAGAGCGCACCGACGCCGAGATAATCGGCCCCGTTTGCTTCCGCGTCCAGGGCACCCTCGACCGTCGAGACCGATCGGCCGATAATGGCGTCGTCGCCGAGTTGCTCGCGCGCGACTGCGACTGGCAGATCGTCGTCGCCGAGGTGGACGCCATCCGCGTCGGCGGCGACAGCCACGTCGACTCGGTCGTTGACGACGAGAGTGACGCCGGCATCGGCGGTCGGTTCTCGCAGGGCCGCTGCGATCGCCAACTGGTCGGCCGCGCTACGATGTTTCTCCCGGACCTGTACGACGTCAACGCCGCCAGCGATCGCATCCTCGACGATTTCGAGAGTGCGTCGGCCCGCTGAGATGTCCTCCTGCGTTACGAGATACGTCCCGATATCTACATTCATACTACTCGGCCGTATTTCGTACCACGCGGTTTTACTACTGGCGATTGTCACGGCAGGGGCGGCAGATACAGAGGTATTCCCCAAAAATCCTATGTACTTATCCATCTCGGGTTGCTAACGAATACCAGAAATGAGTAGTAGCATATCGCAGTCGATCCGGAAGGTCGATATGGATACTCGCGTCCAGTACGCGCTGATGATCCTGTTTGGTGGGCTGTGTCTGCTCGCCGCCGTCGCACCGCTTGCCGAACTGACGCAGGTTGCGCTTGTCGGCACCCTGTTCGGGTTTACCGCCGGCCTCTGGGTGTCGCACCTGGTCGGAATCGTCCACAACGCTGTGAAAGAAAAGAATGCAAGCGTTGCCAAATCATGAGCGAAGAGTCCGTCTCCGAACACGACGAACCCGGCGCTGACGTCGAGGAGATAGAGAGTTCGTCGGTCATCGACGGGTTCGTCTTCGTCACGGGCGAGAACCCGAACGCGGGATCGTTCCTGTTGGTGGTCGGTATCGTGACCTGCGTGTTCATCGCAGCCTTCCAGTTAACGCTCCCGTCCCCGATTTCGAACCTCCTTACTGCCGCCGTGCTGGTCGTCGCCATCATCAGTTTCCTGCTCGGAGCCATCCTCGACATGCTGGACTACTTCGACACGCCGAAACCGGAGAACTGAGCGACCGACGGATTCAGTAGTCGCCGAGGACACCCAGTCGTCTGGCCCGACGAGTCGCGTAGTGGAAGACGAGATAGCCGCCTCCCAGATAGACGACTGCAACCCCGACCAGCAGCGCGAGGTCGGCCGGATCGAACATCCAGAGTCGGGTTCCGTCGACCATCGCCTGCTGGAGCAGGGCGCTGCCGTGTGCCAGCGGGAGCAGTCGGGTCCACGGCGCGTCGAACACGGGTGCGGAGATCAGCACGATGAAGCCGAACTGCAACAGGTTGAGCCAGTTCCCGATCCGCTTGTACAGTACGGTGATTCCTCCTGCAGCGAAGCCAAGTCCGAGGACGGACGTGATCGACAGCACTGCAATGGAAACGACCGTAATCGGCTCTAACTGGAGTCGCGTCCCGGTCAACAGCAGCATCGCCGCCAGCACGATCAGCGAGGTCAGAAACGTACGGACGATCTTTGCGACGCCCTTGAGCAGGGCGACTGGCGCGAAGCCAAACGGCGTCATGATGTGTCGCTCCAGCGTGCCCCACTGGACCTCGCTCCCGATATCGTTCGATACCGACGAGTACGCGCCGACCGACAGCGTCCACAGGAAGTAGCCGACGATGATCCCCGCCAGCGAATCCGATAGCGCCTGTCCCGCCAGGAGTTGACCACCGTAGAACAGCACTCCGAAGAAGAACAGCGAGATGACGATGCCGCCGATAGCGTTCGCAGGATACCGGACGAACAACAAAAACTCGCGGTACAGCACGGCACGAGCGAGGTGGTAGTAGGTCGCCGGTCGTGGCTCATCGAGTTGGTCGTGACTGCTCTGTGCGTCGGATCTCGATTGTGAACTGCCCGACTGTGGCCCCTCCTCGGCGTCGACGGCGCCCGTCATTCCGACCCCCTCCGACCGTCCGGGGAGACGAGGCCTCCCTCGTCGCCAGTCAGCGCGACGAAGACGTCCTCCAGATCCGGTTCGGCAGTGTGGAGGCCCTCTATCGTAACGCCCGCCTCGCGAAGGGCGTCGAGCAGCGTATACAGCCGCTCGCCCTGCGCTTTGACGTCGATCTGCCGACGATCACCGATCGGGACGTCACGGAGTATCTCGAACCCGTCGGCGAGGGTCGCGACGACGCTATCGTCGATGTCGCCGCTGGTGATGCGGACGACGTCCTGCTCGGCACGCGCCAGAAGCCCCTCGACCGAGTCGTCCGCGACGATTCGGCCCGAGGACATCACGATAACGCGGTCGCAGACGTCTTCGATGACGCTCATGTTGTGGCTGCTCACGACGATAGTGAGTCCCTCCTCGCGGGCAAGTCTGCGGAGTTCCTCGCGAAGCGTCCGGGAGCTATCAACGTCGAGGCCAAGCGTCGGTTCGTCGAGAAAGACGAGTTCGGCACCGCCGGCGAGTACGCTCGCCAGCGACACCTTCTGTTTCATTCCCCGCGAGAGGTTGCGGACGGCGGTGTCGGCATGTTCGGCCAGGTCGAGGCGTTCGAGCAGGCGGTCGTGACGCGCCGTCACTGAGTCGGGATCGACGCCGCTGATCGTTGCGAAGTATCTGAGGTTCTCCCGGACGGTGAGCCGCCAGTAATCGTTGCGAGCGCCCTCCAGCATGGCGTCGACGTCGGCGTATGCCGCTCGACTCCCGGGGGTTACGTCCGACCCAAGGATGGAGACGGAGCCGTCGTCGGGCAGGACCATGCCGAGCGCGGACTTGATGAGCGTGGTCTTTCCGGCCCCGTTCGGGCCGAGCAGCCCCACCACCGAGCCTCGTTCGACGGTGAAACTCACGTCGTCGACCGCCAGCACGCTTCCCTCGCCGGAGCCGTAGCGTTTCGAGACGCCGTCGACGACCAGTGCAGGAGCCGACTGCCCATCGGTCTCGTCGGTTGCAAACGTCTCGGTACCGCGACGGGAACTGTTCTCACTCATCCGTCCTCGATCAGTTTCAGTCACCCGCTCGGGAGGGTCTTCGGCCGCCGACGAGGTGTCTGCCATCGACTACTGGTAGGGACTCGATATGGATAAGCGACACCCGTCTCTGTCCAGAACTCTCCGGCTCAGTCGTCGTCGGTGGGCGGGGCTACGGAAGATTCGCGCGGACCACCCGCGTGCCCTTCGTGTTCGACCGCCGTCGCGAGTAGTTCGGGGGAGATTGCCGGCACTTCCTCGTCGCTCACCGGGCCGTCCGCTTCGACCGCCTCTGCCGAGCGCGGGAACTCGCGCAGTTCCTTGTGGATCGCGAGGCCCGCTTTCGCACCCTGTCCCATCGCGACCGGAATCTGGTTGTGCCCCGGCGTGATGTCACCGACGGCGAAGACGCCGTCGACGCTGGTTCGGCCGTGGTCGTCGACGTCTATCGTTCCGTCGTCGGTTAGCTCACAGCCAAGCGACTCCGCGAGGGCCGTATTGTAGTCGGAGCCGTACATCGGGAAGCCGCCGCGGTACTCCCGGCGGCTACCGTCTTCGAACTCCATTGCTTCGAGCCAGCCAGTTTCGGAGTCCTTCTCGATTCCAGTTACGTCCTCGTGGATGACGTCGACAGGGTGGTTCTCCAGCATCGTTGCCGTCTCGTCGCTCCACGTCGGGTCGTCACCGCGAGTTAGCAGATCGACGTCGTCGGTGACGTTGAGCATGATCATCGCGACGTGAGCAGCCGAGTCGCCGTGACCCATCACGAACACCGGTTCGTCGACGAACATGTACGAGTCACAGTGAAGACACCAGTGAAGACCGCGGCCGGTTCGGGGGAGGGGCGGATCCGGGCGCTCGTCAGAAAAGCCGGTCGCAAGCGTCACCCGCTCGGCGACGATTTCGCTGTCGGTCGTCGACAGTCGGAACCGGTCGTCGTCGGTCCGTTCGATATCCATCACGAAACCACGCTCGAACTCGCCGCCGTAGGAGGCTACCTGTTCGCGAGCGGTTTCGAGGAACTCGTTGCCCGAAACCTCCTCGGTGACACCGATCACGTTGTGGGTGTCGGTCATCATCGCCGCCCGGCCGCCACCGCGGTCGATTACCACTGTTTCGTGTCCGAGTCGGGCACCGTATAGCGCGGTCGTTAGACCGGCCGGTCCGCCCCCGACGACTGCAAGTTCGTACACGTCGTTATCGGTCGCACTCATTGTCTTCCCTAGCGGATATATTCGTATAAACCTGCGCTCTCCGGCACGCTGTCGGGAGAGAATCCCAGCGGTCGTCGCTCGAAGGTTCTGGCCATAGCGACGGAGAGAACCGCACCTCGGCGGTAACTACAAATCCGATTAGTCACTAGCAGGCGTATGACAATTCTCGTCGCAGTTGCCGACGACGAGGTCTCTACGGCGGTCGTCGACGTCGCCTGCAAACTCGGGGCAGGGTTCGACGAGGACCTGTACGTGGTACACCTCACTGACAACGAGTACGCGAACGCACACGAACGGCGGATCCGGGACGACGTCCGCGAGCAGTTCGAGGACAGGGACGTGGCCTTCGACGTGGGGATCGAGTACGTCAATCGGAACGGATTTCGATCGAGCGGTGCCATAGGTCGTCAGCTAATCGACCTCGCGGAGGACGTCACCATCGATCACATCGTCATCGGTCACCGCTCGAAGTCCTGGCTCGGAGAGGTCAGGAAAGGACACACCGGACTCGTCGTCGCGGATGGGGCCCAGGTTCCCGTGACCATCGTCCCGGCGGATCTGGATCGGTCGGCGTTATAATCGCGGTTACTCGTCGATGGTCAGTCCTCGACCGACGGACTCTCCACGACAACCGTCGCGAGGTCAGAATAGTGCATCGCAACCGTCGCGTCGACGTCTTCTTCGTCGAAATCGAGGCGGTCGAACTCCGAGACAACGTCGGCCTCCGATTCGCCACCCTGCTCGAACGGATGAATGTCGTAATCCCAAGCGGTGTAGCGGAACCGGACGTCCGAGCGCTCCTCGGGGTTCCACAGCACGATGCGCTCCTCGCCGTCGTGATCGAGGCGGTCCATCCCGGCACCCGTGAGCGTCTCGAAGAACGCCCGTTTCTGTGAGGCGGACATGACCTGCAGGTAGTCCGCGACCCACGACAGATCGTCCGTGTCGAAGGTCTCTTCGAGCAACTGATCTTTCGCACTGACCGGCATCTCGCAGTGGTGCAAGATCCGCTCGACGTGTTCGTCGGTTCGGTCACGGCGTGAGACGAGCGAGTCGTCCTCAGTATCGAGGCTGATCGTCACGCCGTCAGTAACCGCGACGGCTGGCAGTTCGACTGCGAGCGTCGCCTCCTCGGCGATATAGTTCGTCTCGATACTCCCGTCGCCAGCCTGCTCACCGTCCAACGAAACCGACACGCTGTCCGGGTCGACGACGCCGCGGAACGCCACCTCGTACTCCCGTTCGTCGGGGACGAGCGAGCGGTCCCCCTCGGCCGGGTCGATTTCGAACTCTAGGCGGTCGCCCTGATACTGCTGCGTGAGTGTCGTCGTGACGAATGCGCCGTCCCGATGGTCGAGCGAAGTACCGTCGTCCTCGTAGAGTTCGAACTCGTTGTCGTCGCCGGGAAAGGCGACGATCCGCAGTCGCTTGGGGGTGTCGACATCCCCCGACCCGACGTCCGGATCGGTCGGAACGATTGCGCCGGCTTTCGCGTACACCGGCAGGTCCTGGAGGTCGCCGTAGCGAGCGTGCCAGCGGTCGCCATCGTACTGTTCACCGGAGAAGACGTCGAACCACTCGCCCTCGGGAAGCCAGACGGAGCGCCGGGCGAGGTGGGTGTCGTCGTCGCGCTCGCTGAGATGCGGAGCAACGACGAGTTCGCTCCCGAAGTAGTACTGATGAGGCGTCGTGTAGGCCGCTTCCGCCTCGGGATGGTGGAAGTACATCGGCCTGACGAGCGGGACGCTCTCGGTGTGGTCGCGCCACGCCATCGTGTAGAGGTAGGGCACGAGCGCATGGCGCAGTCGGAGCGCATCCGCCAGCGCGGCGAAGACGTCGCCGCCGAACTCCCAGGGCCGTTTGTCCACGGATGGGGACTGGGTCGTATGGATCCGATTGATCGGGTTGAACGCGCCGAACTGGGTCCATCGAGTGTACAGTTCGCCGAACCCATCCGGGTCGCCCGTACCGCCCATGTGGCCACCGATGTCGTGGCTCCACCAGCCGAAATCTACGTTCGCCGACCGCGCGGTCAGGTGTGGCTGGAACCGCAACGAGTCCCACGAGATGATCGTGTCGCCGGAAAACCCGATCGGATAGCGATGGCCGCCGAGTTCGGGCCAGCGCGAGAGAATGAAGGGGCGCTTGCCGTCCCGCGTCCGGTCGAGCGCGTGGAGATGGTTGAGCGCCCACATCGGGTCGAGGCCCTCCATCTCCGGCGCTTCCTCCCACTGTTGCCAGTCGATCCACCAGAAGTCGATTCCCTCCTCATCCTCCATCGGATCGATGAGGTAGTCGAAATAGCCCCGGAGGAACTCCGGATCGGAGGCGTCGAACGGTATCGGCTCCTCGCTCTCGGGGTCGATACCGACGAATTCGGCGAACTCCTCGTACTGGTCCTCGTGCGGATGGACGCCATCGGCGGGGTGCAGATTGAGCGAGGTCTTCACGTCCTGCTCGTGGAGCCAGTCCACGAACCCCCCGGGGTCCGGGAAGGACTCGTCGTCCCACGTCCACCCGGTCCAGCCGTTGTGATGGGGGTTGTCGACGACGTGCCAGTCCATATCGATCATACAGACCGAGAGCGGCAGGTCGTACTCCTGGAACCCCTCGACGCGCTGGCGAAGTTCGTCCTGAGAGTAGTCCCAGTAGCGACTCCACCAGTTGCCCAGCGCCCAGCGGGGAAGCATCGGCGCCTCGCCCGTGATATCGGTGTAGGCGCTCAGACACGCCTCGAAGTCGGTGTCGTAGCCGAAGAAGTACAGGTCCTCGTAGCCGGCGGCGGCCTCTCTGTGCGTTACCCAGCCCTCGTCGTCGAAGACGAGTCTGTCGGTGTCGTCCACGACGGCCCAGCCATCACGCGAGAGCAGACCGTCCTCGAGTTCCGCCGGCCCGTCGACCATGTCCAGCGTCCGGAGCGCCCCGCCGAGGTTCTCCTCCTCGTCGTCGTACGACCAGACGGTCCCGTCGGCGAGTTCGATCGAGATCGTCTCCCCCGTGAAGCCGTCGCCATACTCGTACTCGAGCGTGAGGTGGTCGGTCTCGATACGGAGCCGTTCGTCCGTCTTCTCGACGTCGAACTCGGGGACTGGCTGGTCCCGATACCAGACGAGCTGGCTCGGCCGGTCCTCGAAGGTCTCGTTGGGGTCGTGTTCGAGCCGTACGAGACGTGAAGAGAGCACGGTAAATCGGCAGTTCGGCCCTGTGACGACTGAAGCGTCGTCCGCCACTGGCTCGAAATCCGGGACGTGGTACTCCTGTAAGTCCATGTTTTTGAGCCACTCGACTACAGGTGATAAATGATAGTGATTAGTTCCAGAGATCGCACACGGGCTTCCCGACGCCCGGTAGAATCAGGATGGTACGACAGTCCGTTTAGTCGGTCGTTGAATACCTGAGGCCTGCTCTCCGGATCCACGGCTGGATCGGGAGACCGCCTGACAGAGAATTTAGCTACGCCAGTCGTAGGTCGGCGTCGATCCGACGCCCGACCGCTGGGCCGGCGACGTGAACGTGCGATTGCTCCCGCTCTCCCACGTTACCGTGCCGTCGTCGGCAATCTTGACAAACTTGAACTCCAGGTTGGTGTCTGTCGGCACGCCCACCGGCAGGAACCACTCGGGGTAGTTCGGGTTGTGCATTGCTTCGGGCGCTTCTGCCGGGTCCCAGTCGCCGAGTTCGGGGACGTTGCCGACAACGTGGATGTTCTCGCCGGGATCCGTTTGGGCGTTGACGTGGAACACGACCTGGGTTTGCGGCCCCGAGAGGAGCGAGAAAGCCAACTCGTTGCTCGTCTGGCCATCGCGGGATGCCGTCACGGCAACATCTCCCGGGGTCGCGTTCGGCACGACAACTTCGACGTGATTCTCCGATCCGTCGACGACGGTTGCGTCTACACCGCCGAACTGGACGGACACGTCGGTGCCGAGTCCGTCGCCGTAGAGGTAGACCGTCTGACCGGCCGATCCCATCGTGCTGACGAGTGTCCCCAGTCGCGGCGTCGTCGGAGAAGTCGTCGGCGTCGATGCCCAGACGTTGACTTCGCCCCCACCGAGCGTGAACGAGTCGAGCGTCCCGCCGGAGGCGTTGATCGAGCCGCCGCCGAGGAGGTTGTCTAGCTCGTCGCCATATGTTCCGTCGGGAAGTTCGGTGCTGACCGAGGGGACCGCTTCCGATTGGTCCGGTTGGCGGTTGATCGCCACGACGACGTCGTGGTCGTAGAACGACCGCTCGAAGACGATGACGTCGTCGGAGTCGTGTCGGATGAACGTCTGACCGTACGCGAGCCCCAGATTGTCCTTCCGGAGCGAGGACAGTTTGGAGATCACGTTGTATGCCGTGGACGTTTTGTCGAAGGAGTAATCGGCCTCCATATAGACACGACCCTCGTTCGGGCTGTCGCCGTCCGGATCGACGTACTGCTCGGTTCCGTAGTAGATTTTGGGCGTCCCGCGAACCGTCATCACCGCTGCGAGAGCCGCGTTGTACACTGCATCGTTCTGCTGTTTGAGTCGGAACCGGCCGACGTCGTGGTTGTCGACGAAGTTGATCGCCTGATGTTCGTGGGTATAGTCGTCAGTCGTGTCGATCAGCATCTGCCCGAACTCGGTCATCGTCGCGGAGAAGTCCCCGAAGACGCTGGTTTGGGCGCGCATATACTCGAAGTCGAGGTTGTTGATTCCCGTTCTATCCGGGAACGATGTATACTCGTCGTACTTCGGATCCGGACGGGAAATGAAGAACTCCCCGAAGTGCGTTACTGGGCCACCAGCATCGCCGTCGATCGCATCTTTGAGAACGCGAGCGAAGGCCGGGTTCATATGTAGCGTCGCGTCGTGGCGGAACCCGTCGATACCTTTCCCCTTCCAGAAGTGTGCGGCATCGATCAGGTGAGAGACCGGATCGGCGTACTCGTGATTGAAGTCCGCGAGCGACGCCAGATCGTTGTACCGATACGCGAACCGCGAGCTATCGCCGCTTTCGGGGTCCCCGAGGTTGTGGAACCAGTCGGCGTTATCGCCGTGTGGATCGGCCAAAAGGTTCGAGCCGACCGCGTTGCCCTCCGAGTCGAAGACGTAGTCCCCGTTGCTGTCCTTATCCGGTTCGTACAGCCGCCCGTGCTCTGCTTGGTAGTTTCGCGTTGGGTTCTGCCATCGGCTGGTGTGGTTCGAGACGAAGTCGACGACCAGTTTGATGCCGTTGTTGTGGAGGGCGTCACGCATGGCCTCGAAGTCTCCCATGTCGCCAAAGAACCGGTGGGGCGAGAAGTAGTTCTTCGCGTGATAGCCGTGATAGCTCGTCCAGACGTCGACCGTCCCGTCGTCCTGATCGTCCTCGATCCGTTCCTCTCGGTTCTGGTTCGGGGCCGAGATCCACACCGCGGAGATGCCCATATCGACGAGATACGGGATCCGGTCGATGATACCCTGCCAGTCGCCGCCCTGGTAGAGTTTCAGATCCTGTCCCGTCCCGTCGACCAGGCTACTGTCGAAGTCCGAGAAATCATTGTTGTTCGGATCTCCGTCACTGAACCGGTCGACGAGGATCTGGTAGACGGTGTCGTGAGGTGTTACCGGTCCGAGACGCTCACCGTCCGAAACCACGGTGTTGGTGCCTGCGCTCACCGTCCCCGACATACCAGCACCGACTGCTGCCGCACCGATCCCTTTGAGTACTGTACGTCTGGTCCCCGTGAACTCGTGTCGCTCTGACATGGCTGATTACCACCTAACAGTGATATGGTAAAACTTCTTCGATATGTATGGAAATAAGATGTAGAATTACATATCAATTATTACGTTTTCAGAGCAGATCAAAAACCAAATAAATTGATTTTAGCAACTTAATCGAGATACACAACTGTTGTTGAAAATATCTCTGTTGACACTACCTTTTGCAAGTATAAGAAGTTGATAATTTCTTGACAGGGTGTCACCCCCGGACTGGGGGGTGAAAACGATACTCTAGCGATCGCCAGTAAAACTATATGATACTCACCAACCAGCCTGAAAGCAAGTCGCGTCGACGGCGTCGGCTACTGAACGGCCTCGGTCACGTTAGATATAACTGACACAAATTAGACTATCAAAAAACGCCTCGGAGAGGTTTGAGTACGCGAAATGATCTTTGGTAGAATATTTGTATAGTTTATTTTATATAGTCCCGGGCGGATTCGAACCGCCGTCGTGGGCTCACTTCCGTGACGGCCGTAACCGAACACGTCCAAAGGCCCATATGATTGGCCACTACACCACGGGACTAAACCGCGTTTGCGCTAACCGCCCACGATTTCTACGACTTATTCGCAGTACCGTGTTAGCGAATCGGATATTCTGCTCGTTGGCATAATAGTCTTACTTTTCTGTTTCTGCCGATACCATGATCGAGGCTTCCTCGGCGAGTCGGTGACAGCTACGACAAAGAGTAATTAGATTTTCCAGTGAGTGTGCCTCAGCAGGTGCTTCGAATTCTCGTACTGGCTTCTGATGATGAACATCCGGATTCTGTCCAAGGCTTTCTTCACCTTTTCCGCAATTCTGACACTCGTAGTTGTCCCGTTCGAGTGCAGTACGTCTCATCCTCCACCAAGATTGACCGTAGTTGATAGCCCCACCACACCATTGATGATGCGCTTCTCCGATTATATTGTCCGAGAGCCAATCGCCATAACATTCGAGATCGCAAAACGGCCCCCGTTTCGCTTCCTCAAGTTCTGATGCGTAGCGGGAGAGTTCTGCGCTACACCAACGACAGCAAGTGCTTATTTTCTCCGTGGATGGGAAGCAGTCCTCAGGAAGCACTCCCTCTGCCGATTCTACGCAACTGGAACAGTACATTCCCTGTTTATTTGAAGGATAGTATAAAAAGGTTGAACCACATTCCGCACAATCAGTTTCGGTCTTCCCACCTTTCCAATTTCCATTATTCACTCCCGCATTGGGGTTGCAATTCTCACAATAGTCATTACGCGCTTTAGAATCGTGAAATTCGGACCCGCATCCCTTGCACTCCCGGTTAGCGAGGGGAGTTTCGTGAACTTTGGTATGATGCTGCCGCATTCCTTGTTCAGTGCGTAACTCTTTGTTACAGGACGGACACTCCATGCAATTCAATAGATATAGAAACACATAATTTTATCCATGGGGATTTGATTATATCTGGTAGCCATCATCGTCTCCGAAGACCCGAGCCCTTTTGCCCCACGACGCCGGACTGGCTATCGTGAATCTGGAAGGCGTGATCGTCGACGCGGAAGAGCCCAGGACGATCACGACGAAACACGGGGAGAGCGATCTTGCGGAGCTATCGGTCCGCCGTGATGAGGACAGCGACCCCGTCACCGTGACGCTGTGGGGCAAGTGGGCCGAGACCGGCGAGTACGTCGAGGCGGGGATGGAACTCGTCGTCACGGACGCCAAGCAGGACGACTACGACGGCGAGGAGCAGTACTCGACGACGGGCGATTCGTACGTGATCGTCGAGCCATCGTTCCTAGTCAACGTGACCCACATCCGCTCGTGGGTGCAGTGTCCGCGGATGTACTATCTGAACAAGATTTCGGCAATCCCGCTGAACTACCCCGTCGTGAAAGGGACCATCGTCCACGAGGTGTTCGGCGACCTGTTGCGTGGCCGGGACCTCGACGACGCCATCGATGATCGGGTCGAAGAGGTCGGCCTGGAACTCGGCCTGCTCGGCCGCGATGCCCAAGAGGTTCGGGAGGACGTCCGCGGGAACGCCGCGGCAATCGACGGCTGGCTGAGCCAGGGAACGCTCACTGACGAGGACAACTGGCGGAGCGAGCAGTTGCTGATCAGCCACCGGTTCGGCATCAAGGGGCGGGCCGACGCGATCCGTCGCGGGATGCCGGTCGAGCTAAAAACCGGCAAGAACACGCGGCGCGACCCGCGGTTTCAGGACAAGATACAGGCGGCCGCGTACGCGCTGCTGCTGCGCGAGCGGGACGTCCCGGCGGATACGGGCACCCTGCTCTACACGAAGAACACGACGCTGGATCGAGGCCAGGCGACGGGTGACCTCTCGCCGGCCAAGGAGTTCTCCATCGGGAGAGGCCTCTGTGAGTTCGTCGTCCGCGAGCGGAATCGGATTGCCGCGATGGAACACGGCATGACGGTCCCGACTGGCTACGAGGCGGACGCGAACTGTGACTCCTGTTTCGAGCAGGACACCTGCATGGTCGTCTCCGGGCGACTGAACCAGGAGTCCAAAGCGGGGCAGATCGGTCGTGCGGTACCGGAGGAGGAACGCGAGTATTTCGATCGGTTCTACGAGTGGCTCGAAGCGGAGCGGCGCGAAACGCATCAGGAGTACGCAAAACTCTGGGAGCAGACGCCCGAGGAGCGGGCCGACGATGACCGCGCACTGATCGGCCTCGAACCGACCGACAGGCAGGAGCTACCGGGTGGGCGCTGGGAGCTACACGCCGACCGGACGGGGTCGGCAGTCTCGAAACTCCGGGAGGGTGATGTGGTGCTCGCGAGCGACGGCGATCCGATCGAGGGCCACTCCGAGATGGCCCGGATCGAACGGCTCGAAGAGGACCGAGTCGTCGTGACGGCGGACGAACCCGTTTCACTCACGCGACTCGACGTCTACCCCTCCGAACTGGGCGTCGACCGGATGCTAACGGCACTACACGACACGGTGCTCAAGGGAAGCGAACGCCGGAAAGACGTCCTGTTCGGGCGTCGTGACCCGGAGTTCGGGACGACCGGGGAGACGTTCATCGACAACAACACGGCCCAGAACGAGGCCGTCAAGAAGGCCGTCACCGCGGAGGATCTGGCACTGATCCACGGCCCGCCGGGCACCGGGAAGACGTACACCATCGCGCGAGCGATCCGGGCGATGGTCGACCGGGGCGAGCGCGTCCTGCTGTCGGCCTTTACCAACCGGGCGGTCGACAACGCCCTCGAAGCCCTGCGTGAGCAGGGGTACGGCGTCGCGCCAGAGGGGCAAGACGACGGCAGTGAAGCGGCCGACGTCGTCAGAGTGGGAACGAAAAGCGGCATCCGCGAGGACATGCAGGATCTCCGACTGGAGTCGCGCGGCGATCCGGAGGAACGGGCGGCCGAACTCGAAGACGCACAGGTCGTTGCGGCGACCACGGCGACCTGTGGCTCACGCGAACTCCGCGAGCAGTCCTTCGACGTCGCGGTGGTCGACGAAGCCTCACAGCTAACCGAACCCAACACGCTCGCGGCGATCAACCGCGCCGACCGGTTCGTCCTCGTCGGCGACCACCACCAGCTACCTCCGGTCGTCCGCAGCGAGAACGGCCTCTCGACGTCGCTGTTCGAGCGTATGCACGAGGAACACCCCGAGGCGTCCGTGCTACTCACCCGGCAGTATCGGATGGCCCAGCGGATTCAGGCGTTCGCCTCCCGCGAGTTTTACGACGGACAGCTACGGCCCGCCACAGGCGAGGTCGCAGGCAGGAACATCGCTACTCTCGACGGCGTCGACGCGAGCCAGCTATCGGCCCCGTTACGCGAGCGCGTCACGTTGTTCGACGTGCCGGGCGACGGCGGACAACACACCGACGCCGTAGAGGCCGACCGCGTCGGCAGGGTGGTCGAGGAGTTCCTCTCGGCGGGCGTCGCACCCGACCGAATCGCCGTAATCGCGCCGTTCCGGGCGCAGGTCGCCGAGATCGGACGCCGAACCCCGGAGGAGGTCGCGGTCGATACTGTCGACCGGTTCCAGGGATCGAGCAAGGACGTCGTCGTCGTCTCCTTCGTCGCCAGCGGGAGCCTCGACGGGCCGATATTCGAGGACTACCGGCGGATCAACGTCGCGCTGACCCGGGCGAAGCGCTCGCTCGTCCTGATCGGCGACGCCGACGCGCTCTCCACTGACGAGCGCTACGCGCGGATGGTCGACTGGGCGGGACGCTGACCACGCCGCATCGGCGCGCTCGAAGTCGGAGTCGGCGGTCTGTGTGACACTCGTTTAGGACCTGCCGCTCGATGTGGCTCTCTCCCGGTCGGATCGTTGTCGAGTAGGACGGCTTTTGGCGACGGGAACCATACCCGGAGACATGAGCTACGAGAACCTTCCGGACGGCTGGGTCGTCTGGAACGACAAGCCGGACGGGCGTAGCGTCCTCGCCTACCGTCCCGACATCTTCGACGCGAACCGGTTTCCGGCGGAGTGTCTGCCGACGATCTATCTGACGCGGGGGCGACCGTCGCGGCGGCCCGCCGGGCACGACCCCATCGAGTCCGGGAGTGGCTGGACCGTCATCCTGTATCTCGAACCGGAGGTCGAACGGGAGAACGAGCGGTTCGACGACCGCGAAGCGGCAGTTCGGCGCGTCGTCGAACTCGCCGAAGCCTTCGCCGACGGTGAGATCGACTACCGAAAGCTGTATCAGGTGCCCCGACCGGAGTACTTCGAGAAACTGGACGAAGTGACAGGCGAGTGAGCGCCGTACCAGTGCGGGACTCTTAACCTCTTCCCTACGGTATCACCCCGTACCAGTGCGGGACTCTTAACCTCTTCCCTACGGTATCACCCCGTATGAGCAAGGTCACGCTGATCGGGACCCGCCTCGCCTCGGAGGGGCAGGAGTTCGTCTTCGAGGGGGAGGCGAGCGGCTGTGCCGGCTGTCCGTATCGCAGCCAGTGTCTCGGGCTAACTACGGGCGTCAAGTACCGGGTCACGGACGTACGGGAGAACGCACAGGTCCTCGATTGTGCAGTCCACGATGCTGGCGTCCAGGCCGTCGAAGTCGAACCGGCCTCAGTGCCGGCGAACGTCTCCTCGCGGAACGCCTACGCTGGCTCGAAGGTGACACTCGAAGGCCCCTGTCCACATACGGAGTGTCCGAGCCACGTCTACTGCGAACCGGACGGCGTGGAGTTCGGCGAAGAGCGCCGGATCGACTCGGTCATCGGGGACCCGCCACACGACCACTGCGAACTCGACCGGGATCTCACGCTCGTCGAGTTCACACCCGAAGAGTAGCGCCCCGACAGGACTTCCTCCCGGTAACACTCACGTCAGCGGCAACTCAAGTCGTTGCGACGCATAGGGAGAGTGATGACGAACCCAACGCCCGGTATCCACCACGTCACCTGCGTGGCCGGTGATCCGCAACGAAACCTCGACTTCTGGGTGGAGACGCTCGGCCTGCGACTAGTCAAACGCTCGATCAATCAGGACGACCCGGAGACCTATCACTTCTTCTTCGCCGACGCGGAGGGGACGCCCGGAACGAGTATGACGTTTTTCCCGTGGGAGAACCTCTCCAGCGGGCGCGTCGGCTCCGGACAGGTCTCCCGAACCGCCTTTCGCGTCCCGGAGGGAAGTCTCGACTACTGGGAGGTGCGCTTCGACGAGTACGACGTCGATTACGACGAGCGCGTCGAGCGGTTCGAGGAAACCGTGCTCCCGTTCCGCGACCCTGACGGGCTTCCTGTCGAACTCGTCGAAACCGAGATTCCCGACGACGACCCGACCGTCCCGTGGACCGAGTTCGTCCCCGAGGACGCCGCGATTCGTGGGTTCCACTCCGTAACGCTCTGGCTGGCCGATCCCGGCCCGACCGAGAAACTCCTCCGGACGATGGGTCTCGACGAAGTCGGTCACGAGCAGGCACAGGGCGACGCACCGGGCGACAAACGGACTCGGTTCGCCGCGAGCGGGCCGGTCGGAAAGTACGTCGACGTGTTACCGACAATCGAGGCAGGTCAGCAGGGGCACGGGACGGTCCACCACGTCGCCTTCCAGACACCCACCGACGAGGACCAGCAGGCGATGCGCACGGCCGTCCAGTCCGAGGGACTACGGCCAACCCAACAGATCGACCGCCACTGGTTCCGCTCGGTCTACTTCCGCGAGTCCAACGGCGTCCTCTTCGAGTTGGCGACGAGCGGCCCCGGCTACACCAGCGACGAACCGCTGGATGACCTCGGCGGACGACTCGTCCTTCCGGGGGAGTTCGAGAACCGCCGGGAAGCGACCGAAGCAGCGCTGGCCGATATCACGGTTCCGCGGGCAGACGTTGCCGAAGCCGACGACTGAGCGGAAAGGGTCGGCACTCACGGAGTAACTACCAGCAGCGCACCGGTGAGACGCTTACTTTTGAGCCGCGGTTCTGGACACGATGCGCCGGCGCCGCCCAGCGTATCCGAGTATCTCCTCGTAGCCGTCCGCCGAGAGCAGGACCGGGTAGAACGGCTCGTCAGCGACGATGTCGCCGTGTCCGTTTCTGGCGAAGGCCGTCCCCCTCTCGACGTGATCGAAGTTGTCGACGAGCACCTCGTACTCCGCTTCGTGGTCTTTGGGGATCTGCTCGGTGAGGCGGTACACCGGCGTCTCCGAGGAGTCCGGATCGACCAGCGGGGCGACGTCAAACTCCGCCGCGAGGTCGTCGGCGACCTCGGGCGTGAGGACGTCCATCGTCCGGAGATAGGCGAGCGAGAGTCGGAGCGCGGTGCTTGCGGCGGCGTCGGATCCCTGGAGGCCACACTCGACTTCGATTGTTCGGACGGCCGCGAACAACCGACCCTGAATGTACTCTCCGGTGTCGACGACCGATTCGAGCGGTAGCTGTGCGGCAAGCCGTTCGACGAGCGGATCCACCCGGTCGACGACCATGAACGGGTCAGGGTGGGACTGCGTGGAGTGCAACGAGAGGACCGTACAGCCGTCCAGGAGGTCCGCGAGTTCGTGTGCGAGTTTCGGTTCGTGAGCGTCCTGAGAAGGGTCGCCGGGGAACGCCCGGTTGAGATCCGTATCGACGTATCTGATACCCGCCGAGAGGGCGCGTTCGTTGACGACGACCAGCAAGACCGGACGCTCGACAGGCGGTGACGCCTCGACGAGACGGTCGACGGCGGCGACTCCACCCGGTTCGTCACCGTGAATACCGGCAACGATGGCGACGGTTGGGGTTCCCTCTCCGAGTTGCTCCACGCGCATTGGAGAATCGTTTGGCTGATGATTCATATGGCGTTCGGTTCCGGGAGGGGACTTATACTGCCGCCGTTCGCCGGTGCACGCTATACCCGTCTGCAGCCATTACTCCGTACCGCTGGCACTGCGCCAGCGCGACAAACGACGAGTGCTCAACTGCCGATCCATCAGGTTCGTTCTCATCCAAGTGCCGCTCCGAAGCTGGGCACTTCGGACCGGTTCTCTCTATCGGTTTTTCCGACGCCGACAATGTACGGTTAGTCAGCGTTGCTGTCGGCTGGAAGCGGCCCGTCGTACTCCTCCGGGACGAACGGGCAGAGTGGATCGCTGGCCAGCGGGTCGCCAGTGGTCGCGAACGCTCTGGACCGACTGCCACCACAGACCGCCCGATAAGGACACGCGCCACACTTGCCAGTCAGCGCGTCGGGATCCCGGAGCCCCTCGAAAAGGTCGGCGTTCCGGTAGAGTTCGACGACTGATTCTTCGCGGACGTTCCCCGCCGACATCGGTAGAAAGCCCGACGGGAAGAGTTCGCCCGTGTGGCTGACGAACGCGAAGCCGTCGCCCGCCGTGATCCCCATCGACCGACCCCGGCTTCCCGTCGCCTCGCCATCTTCGTCCTCGCGCTGCTGGATGCCGACGCGTCGATAGTGGGGTGCTTCGGTCGTCTTGACGCCGAACGGTTCCTCGTCCGCGACGTCCTGAAGCCACTCCATGATCGCTTCCGACCGGTCCGGACTGACCGGCGAGAGGGCTTTGCCTCTGCCGACCGGGACGAGGAAGAAGACACTCCAGAGGACGGCTCCGAGGTCACGGACGACCTCGCGGAGTCCCGGGAGGTTCGAGACGGTCCGCTGACAGACAGTCGAGTTGATCTGTAACGGGATATCGAACTCGGCCGCAGTTCGTGCGGCCTCGATGGTATCCGCGTAGCTTCCGTCCTCGCCGCGGAAGGAGTCGTGCGTCTCCGGCGACGCCCCGTCGATGCTGAGGGCCATCCGGCGGAGTCCAGCGTTCGCCAGCGCCTCGATCCGATCACGCGTGAGCGACGCCGTCCCGCTCGGCGTCAGCGTCACGCTCAGCCCGATATCGGTGCCGTACTCGACGAGTTCGATCAGGTCGTCACGCTTGAGCGGGTCGCCCCCCGAGAAGACGACCAGTTGGCCCTCGCCGAACTCGCGGGCGTCGTCGAGCATAGCCTTCGCCTCGCCCGTCGTCAGTTCCTCGGGATGTCGGTCCGGAACGGCGTCTGCTCTGCAGTGGTCACAGGCCAGATCACAGGCCTGCGTCAGTTCCCAGATCAGTACGAGCGGTTGACGGTCAGTATCGACGTGCATGGTGGTGAAGCGGCCTTGGCAGCATGTGTCCGAGCGGTACCGGGTGTTACCTCGGATCGGCTATGTAGTACGAAGCCGATTCCCAGTGGCTGAAAATCGGCGTGCCCGCCTTTTGAACGAATCACGGAGCAGAGGTATGGACGACGGATCGACACAGGTTGAGAAGGCGTCGCGCACACGCGTGGGCGACGAGAACCGTGGCGACGACCTCCCCGAGTGGGAGGTGTTCCTCCGGGACGACGAGGACGCCAAAATGTCCCACGTCGGGAGCGTTAGCGCCGCAACGGCCGAGACAGCCCACGAACACGCCAGTCGGCTGTTCGGCTGGTTCGCCAGCGACGTCTGGATCTGTCCGGCCGGGGAGATGCACCGCTTCTCGACGCACTCGCTCGGTCCGGAGGGCGAAGACGCGACGCCCGAGGACGGGACCGAATCGCGAACGATGGAGTTCTGACGATGATTTCGATCAGCAAACTCCTCTGTGACCTGGATGCCGAGGGCGATGGCCTGCGGTACGACGCCGCCGACGAGTCCGACAAGTCCCAGATCACCGAGGAGAAACAGCGGCGGCCGGTCGTCGTCTGGAACACGACCAAGCAGTGCAACCTCTACTGCTCTCACTGCTACGCGGGTGCGGAATCGGTCGCCGCACCGGGTGAACTGACGACCGAGGAAGGCAAAGACCTGCTCGACGACCTGGCGGAGTACGGCGCGCCGGTCGTCCTGTTCTCGGGGGGTGAGCCCCTTGTTCGGGAGGATCTGGCCGAACTGGTCTCCTACGCCGACGATCAGGGTATCCGGCCCGTGCTGTCGACGAACGGCACCCTGCTGAACAGGGAGCGCGCCCGCGAACTGCGCGACGCCGGGCTGAAATACGCCGGCGTTTCGGTCGACGGCCTCCCCGAACGCAACGACGAGTTCCGCGGGCAGGAGGGGGCGTTCGAGGCGGCGCTCAACGGGATCCACGCCTGTCAGGACGTCGGCCTGAAGACCGGTCTCCGGTATACGATCACGGAGATGAACGCACCGGATCTGGAGGGGGTCGTCGACCTGCTGAGCGACGAGGGCGTCGACCGCTTCTGTTTCTACCATCTCGATTACGGCGGCCGCGGGGCCGACATCAGCGACGTGGATCTCACCCCCGAAAAACGCCGGGAAGCAGTGCGACGGCTCTGTGACATGACCCGCGAGTACCACGAGAAGGGCGAGGAGATAGAGACGCTACTGGTCGGCAACTACGCCGACGCCGGCTTCCTCGTCGAGTACGCCCGCGAGGAACTGGGCGAGGCACAGGCCAACCGGATCTACCGGTATCTGCGGCGCAACGGGGGCGATCCGGCGGGCGAGCGCGTCGCCGACGTCGACTATCAGGGCAACGTCCACCTCACGCAGTTCTGGCAGGGCTACAGCCTCGGCAACGTCCGCGACCGCTCGTTCGGCGCGATCTGGGAGGACGAGTCCAACCCGCTGTTGGCCCGTCTCCGAGAGCGCTCCGAGCATCTGAAAGGTCGCTGTAGCGACTGCCAGTATCAGGAGATCTGTCGAGGGGGCTCTCGCCTCCGCGCGCTGGCGGTCCACGACGACCCGTTCGCGCCCGATCCGCAGTGTTATTTGAAGTCTGACGAACGCGTCCCCTCCTCGTCATCGCCCACGCCGTCGGACTGAGCGGTCGGCGTTGCTGGTGCGGGCATCGAGAGAGTCCCATCGATCCGTTCACCCGTCCCGTCGTCGAACACCACGAGATCATCGAGAGCGATCGAGAGCGTCCGCGACTCGCCGATTCCGGGCGGTTCGGCCTCGTGCTCGACGACGAACTCCTCGTCGCCGCCTGTTCGACAGATGAGATCGTATCTCGTTCCGCGATCCGAGATTCGGGTCACCGTCACGGGAACCGACAGCGTCGCGTCCGGATCGTCCGGAACAGCAAGATTCAGCCCTCGTGGCCGGGCGCGAACGGTCACGGCATCGCCAGTCGTCGAGTCGCCCGCTGGCTCGAACTGCAGGTCCCGGCCGCCGACGGAGAGCGTGAGGGGGTCGGACCCGTCCACCGGCGCGCGCAGCACGTTCGACCGGCCGAGGAAATCGGCGACAAACGAGTTCGGTGGGGACTCGTAGAGTTCACGGGGAGGCCCCGCTCCGGCGATCTGTCCGTCGTCCATGACGACAAGGCGGTCGGCGAGCGCCATCGCCTCCTCCTGATCGTGGGTGACGAAGAGAGTCGTCACCCCGGTCGCCCGCTGGATGCGACCGATCTCATCGCGAAGCCGGGTGCGGAGCGTGCGATCCAGCGCCGACAGCGGTTCGTCGAGCAACAGGATGTCCGGGCCAGGCGCGAGCGCGCGAGCCAGTTCGACGCGGCGTTGCTGTCCGCCACTCAACTCCGCGGGGTAGGCCTCCCGGCGGCCGTCAAGACCGACCAGATCGAGATGCTTGCTGACGCGCTCTGCACGCCGTTCGGGGTCCATACCGGTCGCTTCGAGCCCATAGGCGACGTTTTCGGCGACGGTCATATGCGGAAACAGCGTCGACTGCTGGAAGACCAGTCCGACCTGCCGCTGTTCCGGTGGCTCCTCGGTGACTGCCTCGCCGCGGAGCGAGACGGTCCCGGCGGTCGGTCGGACGTGTCCCGCAATCGCCTGGACCAGCGTGGTCTTCCCACAGCCCGATGGCCCGAGCAGGCCGACCAGTTCGCCCGAGTCCACGGTGAGCGAGACGTCGTCGATTGCGATGTCGTCGCCGTACCGTTTCGAGACCGAGTCGACGTCCAGGATCATCCGTCGATCACCGTCGGTACTCGCCCGAAGTACTGGACTGCGGCAAGCACTGCAAGCGTGATCGCGAACAGCGCAAGCGCGAGCGGAACTATCGCATCGATGCCGCCCGCGATGAATTCGACCCAGATCCGCGTGGGCATCGTCCGGGGGTTGTACGCGACCATCATCGTCGCGCCGAACTCCCCGATTGCGCGGGCAAACGTCAGGACGATTCCGGCGACGATTGCCCCTCTGGCCAGCGGGAGCGAGACGTTCCAGAAGGTCGCGAGCGGGCCGTGCCCCAGCGAGCGCGAGGACTGTTCGAGCCGTTCGTCGATCGCAGAAAAGCCGGACTGTGCAGTGATGATCACGAACGGCGCGGCGACGAACGTCTGGGCCAGCACGACCCCGAACAGGCTGCCAGTAAGCGGGATCTCGGCCGCGGCCGCCGCGGAGCCAATCGGCGTAAACCGGCCGACTGCGGTCAGCAGCATCGCGCCGCCGACGACCGGCGGCACGATCAGTGGGAGGATCACGAGGCCCTCGATGAGCCGTTTCCCTGGAAACGACTTGCGCGCGAGGACGTACGCGAGCGGGATACCGAACACCGTCGCGATCAGGGTCGCGGCAGGCGCGGTGAGCAGTGAGTTCCGAATCGCCGTTCGTGCCTCCGGCGACGACAGGCTACCGAGGATATCGACCGACCCGGTCCGGGCGAGGAACGCGGCGAACGGGACGGCGAAGTAAACGACGAGGAGACCACCGAGTAGCGCCGGGAGCAGCAATCCCGTGGGCCGAGTCGGGCGCTGGCGCGAGAGGGCATCGGCCAGGCTCACACGTTGATCGCCCCCGGAACGGTGCCCACCGAGCGTGGAAGTGAGTCGGCGACGGTCAGTCCTGCGGCGTCGAGCAGATCGGGATTCTCCGCCAGGAACGCGACGAGGTCGCGGCCGGCGTCCGGCGCGTCGGCGTCATCGTTAACCGTCGCGTTGTACAGGATCGGCCGCCCCGTGGCGGTGTAGCCCTCCTCGTCGGTAGTGAACTCCGCGGTTGCGTAGTGATCAGCGAGATCCGGCTCTGCGAAGTTGTACGCGTCGGGAAACTCGAAAAACGGTAGTCCGTGATCGACCGCCATGTTCCGGTAGACGAACGCCGCGGCACGGGACCCGCTCTCGACGCCAGCCATCATCTGTGGCTCCTCGGGTTCTCTGTAGGCCAGCGACAGCATCTGCTCTCTGAACCCGTCCAGGTCGTGCTCTCTCTCCGCTAGCTCGAACGCCTGTACGGCCCGGTAGCCGAGCGGGTCGAGGTCCGGGTCACCGATCGCGAGGTCGCCGTCGTCGGTCTGGCGCGCCACGTCGTACCACGGCTCTCCGTCGTCCAGGCGGCGTCCGAACGTCGTCTTCTCGTTGTAGCCGATACCGAGGGTGTTCGTCGCGAACTCGACGTCCCAGTCGGTGAACTCGCCGTACAGTCGGTCCCGGAGCAACGTCGCGTCGGCGCTGACGATCACGTCCGGATGTTTCGTCCGCTCCTCGACCATCCGCATCACCGCGTTCGTTCCGTAGTACTCCCCGTGGACGTCGATGCCCGTCTCCTCGCGAAACGCCGGGCCGACGTATTCCTCGAACGTCCGGGCGAGGCTTCCGGCGGCAAGCACGGTAACGCTCGTCGCCTCGTCGCCGAGACAGCCAGCAAACGAGGCGACCCCTGCCAGACTGCCCGTTGCCGCGAGTAGCGAGCGGCGGTCCATGACAGACTGGCCCCGAGCGGTCATCTCCACCATTGGTTGATGCTTGTACTGAGTCGTGTATATAACTTATCTCGTTTCCCAAAAGTGTAGAATGAAATCATATATAGTTACTTTTTCGCTATTTGAGCGGTGCAAGCGAACACCGTAACTGAGAATCGTTTCAGCCGACGGGCAGGGGCGGGCCATATCCAGTATCGGATCCATCCCATCCCGGTAGACACGATATCCCTGCTATTCATCTGGTCTGTCAGCACATTCTCAGTCCGCGAGAATATTAGGATGATTAATAGTGTTGTTCCACCCGATTTATGCTAGAGAGACGATACCATGTGTGACTTTACCACTATCTGTCAATTGGGGAGGCCGGTATCGGTCCGCAAAACACTAGCTTGCGGGGGTGTCTCCAGTGGATAGAGTGTCCGCCATCATCGTGGGCGCGTACACAGTGATACTCGTATTTGGGGGCGCGATAACGCTGTTCGCATATCAGGCGTTCACCCGGACCGAATCGAGACAGCTCGAAGCGCTGGCAGTCGGCTTCGGACTGATCACGGGTGGAACGCTGACTAGCATCGCGCTGTACCAGTTCGCGCTCGTCTCGTTGCTCTTCGCCGTCGCAGTGCAGAGTATCTCTATCGCGGCCGGGTTCGTCGTCATGGCGTACTCGCTCCAGTCGAACCATGGGACGACACGACAGACCGGCCAGGCGACCAAGTGAGCGGCGAGTTCTGCCGGATGTCCGAACGAGCGGCGGTTCCTGCCGGTCGCCGTCGTTTTATATTAGCCCGATGAGAACGGGCGAACGTATGTCAGACAACGATTACGGCTTCTTCACCGATAGCGTTCATGCGGGACAGGAGCCTGACGAGTCGACGGGAGCCAGAGCGCCGCCGATCTATCAGACTACCTCGTACGTCTTCGACGACGCCGAACACGCCGCATCTCTGTTTGCCCTCGAAGAACCCGGCAACATCTATAGCCGGATCATGAATCCGACGAACGGGATGCTCGAAGGCCGTCTCGCCGAACTGGAGGGCGGCGTCGGCGCAATCGCGACCTCCAGCGGGATGGCCGCACTGGACCTCGCGACTTTCACGCTCGCCTCGGCGGGCGACAACATCGTGACGTCCTCGTCGCTCTATGGCGGGACCTACACCTATTTCACTCACACCGCCCCCCGGCGCAACGTCGAAGCGCGGTTCGTCGACACGCTGGATTACGACGCCTACGAGGAGGCGATCGACGAGAACACCGCCTACGTCCATCTGGAGACGATCGGCAATCCGGCGCTCGTGACGCCGGACATCGAACGGATCGCAGAGATCGCACACGACAACGACGCGCCGCTGTTCGTCGATAACACCTTCGCCACCCCGTATCTCTGCAATCCGATCGAACACGGCGCGGATCTGATCTGGCAGTCGACCACCAAGTGGATTCACGGCTCCGGGTCGACCGTCGGCGGCGTCCTCATCGACGGCGGCACGTTCGACTGGGACGCCGAGGGCTACCCCGAAATAGCGGCGGAGAACCCCGCCTATCACGGGATGAACTTCAAGGAGACGTTCGGCGACGCCGCGTTTGCGGCCACCGCACGCGCACGAGCGCTCCGTGACCTCGGTAACCAGCAGGCCCCGTTCGATGCCTGGGTCACCCTGCAGAAACTGGAGACGCTCCCGCTACGCGTCCAGCGTCACTCCGACAACGCCATGGCGGTCGCGGAGTATCTCGACGGTCACGACGAGGTCGCGTGGGTCAACTATCCCGGCCTCGAACATCACGAGACCCACGAGGAGGCGACGAAGTATCTCGACGGGGGCTACGGCGGGATGATCACGTTCGGCCTCTCGGACGGCAAGGAGGCCGGACGGACGATGTCCGAATCGACCGAACTCGCCAGCCTGCTCGCAAACGTCGGCGATGCCAAGACGCTCATCATCCATCCCGCGAGTACGACCCACCAGCAACTGACCGAGGAAGAACAGCTAGAGAGCGGAACGACGCCGGACCTCATCCGGCTCTCGGTCGGACTGGAGGATATCGAGGACATTATCGCCGATCTCGACCAGGCGATCGAGCAGGCGACCTCGTAACGAAATATCCCGATTGTTTCTGTTTTGCAAAAACTATTTTTCTCGAACGAGAACTGATTGCCTGAAATCCGAAACCATTATGGGTGGCGACCCCCTCCGTACTGACGACAGAGGCTTACATCAATGGCTACGCTCCAACTTAAAAATCTACACGCGAAAGTGGCAGAAGAAGACGGCGAGAAGATCCTTGACGGCGTCGATCTCGAAGTCAAATCCGGCGAGATTCACGCTCTCATGGGACCGAACGGTAGCGGGAAGTCGACGACGGCGAAGATCATCGCCGGTCACCCCGCCTATGACGTAACAGAGGGAGAGGTTCTCCTCCATATCGAAGAAGGAGAGTTCGGCGAAGAAATCGAGATCGACGAGGACGACCGGACGTGGAACCTCCTCGACCTCGAACCCAACGAGCGTGCCGCACTCGGCATCTTCCTCGGCTTCCAGTATCCGGCCGAAATCGAGGGCGTCACGATGACGAACTTCCTCCGGACGGCGCTCAACGCGAAGATCGAGGAACGCGAAGAGCTCTTCGAGGACGAAGACGAGGAAGCCGACGAGGAAGAAGCTGAAGACGAGGGCTACGAGTCCTCGCCGATGGAGGGTGCCGCGGACGAAGGCGACATCGGCGTCGCCGAGTTCCAGAAGATCCTCAGCGGGAAGATGGAGCAGCTAGATATGGACGAGAAGTTCGCCCAGCGCTACCTCAACGCCGGCTTCTCCGGTGGCGAGAAGAAACAGAACGAGGTCCTCCAGGCTGCGATCCTCGAGCCGTCGATCGCCGTCCTCGACGAGATCGACTCCGGACTCGATATCGACCGACTGCAGGACGTCTCCAACGGGATCAACGCGCTGCGCGACGAGGAGGGCACCGGTATCCTCCAGATCACGCACTACCAGCGAATTCTCGACTACGTCGAGCCAGACCACGTTCACGTCATGCTCGACGGCAAGATCGCAGAAAGCGGCGGCCCGGAGCTTGCAGAGAAGCTCGAGGACGAAGGCTACGACTGGGTCCGCGAGCAGGTCTACGAGACTGCGTAACCACGAGTGGCTAGAAGTAGGCCTATAAGCAACCAGACGTAATTCAAAATCATGAGTTCAGATCAAGATCACCTCAAAGAGACCGACACCGAAGAGCGGTTCGAGTTCAAGAAAGAAGAGAAGTCCGCCGTCAAGTCGGGGAAGGGACTGACCGAAGAGGTCGTCCGTCTCATCAGCGACGACAAGGACGAACCGGACTGGATGCGGGAGCGGCGTCTCCGCTCGCTGCGTCAGTACAAAGAAATGCCGCTACCGACCGACTGGCCCGGAATGCCGGACCTGACGGAACTCGATATCGGCGAAATCGTTCCGTATATCCGCCCGGACGTCGAGAAGCGCTCCGGCGCTGACGAATGGGAGGACCTTCCGAACGAGATCCAGGATACCTTCGAGAAACTGGGTATCCCGGAAGCCGAGCGGAAGGCGCTGTCGGGCGTCGGCGCACAGTACGAGTCCGAAGTCGTCTACCAGAACATGCAGGAGCAGTGGGAGGAGAAAGGCGTCGTCTTCTGTAACATGGACGAGGCCGTTCGGGAGCACGAAGAGCTCGTCAAAGAGTACTTCATGACCTCCTGTGTCCCCCCGAGCGACAACAAGTTCGCCGCACTGCACGGTGCAGTCTGGTCGGGCGGGTCGTTCGTCTACGTCCCCGAGGGCGTCACCGTCGAGATGCCCGTGCAGGCGTACTTCCGGATGAACAGCGAAGGAATGGGCCAGTTCGAGCACACCCTCATCATCGCCGAAGAGGGTAGCGAGGTCCACTACATCGAAGGCTGTTCCGCACCGAAGTACGGCAGTCACAACCTCCACTCCGGCGGCGTCGAAGTGTTCGTCAAGGAGGACGCTCACGTTCAGTACTCGACCGTCCAGAACTGGTCGAAGAACACGTACAACCTCAACACCAAGCGCGCCATCGTCGAGAAGAACGGTACGATGGAGTGGATCTCCGGGTCCATGGGATCGAAGGCAACGATGCTGTATCCCTCTACGATCCTCAAGGGTCGAGGCGCAACGGACAACCACATCACCATCGCCTTCGCTGGCGAGGGCCAGAACATCGACACCGGCGCGAAGGTCTACCACAACGCACCGGACACCAAGTCGACCATCGAGTCCAAATCGATCAGCAAGGACGGCGGCCGCACCAACTACCGTGGTCTCGTCCACATCGCCGACGGCGCCGAGAACTCCTCGACCGCTGTCGAGTGTGACGCGCTGATGTTCGACAACGAGTCGACCAGCGACACGATGCCGTACATGGAGATCGAGGAGTCGAAAGTCAACGTCGCCCACGAGGCGACAGTCGGCAAGATCGGCGACGAGGACATCTTCTACCTCCAGAGCCGCGGTCTCGATGACGACGACGCAAAGCAGATGATCGTCGCCGGCTTCATCGAGCCGATCACGGAGGAACTGCCGATCGAGTATGCAGTCGAGCTCAACCGACTCATCGAGCTCGAGATGGAGGGTTCGCTCGGATAATATGTCTACGCAGGTACACGCAGCAGTCGACGAAAGCACCGTTCGCCAGATTTCAGAGGACCTCGACGAGCCAGAATGGCTCCTCGAGACACGTCTCGACGCACTCGCAGCACTCGATGACCTCGACATGCCGTCGGTCATCCGCACGCCGGGACGCACCTGGACGAACCTCGAAGACCTCGATTACGAGAGCCTCGTCGATCCGCTCAACGCCGCCGAGGACAAGGACCAGGTCGGTCCCGAGGAAGTCGACGTACTCTCGTGGAGCGAGGCAGTCCAGGAGCACGAGGAACTGCTCGAAGAGCGCTTCGGCAGTATCGTCGACCCGCAGGAGAACTATCTCACTGCGCTCTCGACGGCACTGTTTAACACCGGTACGGTCGTCTACGTCCCCGAGGGCGTCGACGCCGAAGACGTGAAGATCCGGACCGAGATGAACAGTCGCTCGCTGTTCAACTACACGCTCATCGTGGCCGAGGAGTCGTCCTCGGTGACGCTTCTCGAACGACAGTCGACCGGCGACGACATGGAGGGCGAACGGTACTACAGCGGCATCGTCGAGATCGCCGCCGCCGAGAACGCGAGTGTCCAGTACGGTGCCCTCCAGAACCTCTCGGAGGAGACGTACAACTTCACGCTCAAGCGTGGCGACGCCGACACGTACGCCTCGATCGACTGGATCGAGGGGAACATCGGCTCCCGACTCACGAAGACCGAGGTCTCCACGGAACTCAACGGTGACTCCTCGGAGAGCCAGATCGTCGGTACGTTCTTCGGCCACAACGACCAGCACTTCGACCTCGACGTCAAAGTCTGGCACCGTGCCGAGCACACGACCGCCGACCTCGTCACCCGCGGCGTCATCGACGACGTCGCCCGGACGGTCTACGAGGGCGTCCAAGACGTCGGCAGCGACGCGTGGGACACCAGTTCCTACCAGCGGGAGAACACGCTGATGCTCTCCGACGAGAGCGAGGCCGACGCCTCCCCGAAACTGATCATCAACAACCACGATACCGAGGCCAGCCACTCCGCGACGGTCGGCCAGGTCGATCAGGAAGACCTCCTCTACATGATGGCCCGCGGTATCGGCGCACAGCAGGCCAAAGACATGCTCGTGGAGGGCTTTTTCGTCCCGGTTCTCGAAGAAGTCGCCGTCGACGAACTCCGCGAGGATCTGCGAGAAAACGTCAAGCAGCGCCTGGCAAACTGAGCGTAGCGACCGTCCGAGTCGCGGCGTCGTCAGCTTTCGTTTCTGAGAGAGCCTTTTTTGGCAACATGTAGCCCGGTACAGGCACACCTGATACATCCCACTGGACATTGGTAGTCGGATATAGAATTTTAACTAATCTATACGTATACGATGTCAGAATTAACTAAACAAGCGTATTATTAACTAAATCTGCCAAATCCCTATTTTTATGAACTGTGTTTATTTGAACACTCAATCACCGGCGATTGAGAAATACCACATTGGAGGGAGACCAGATGGCCACCAACGATACAGATACGGACGCGGAACCGAACGGGGGACAACCGAGGACGACTACCGAGGGACCGGAGTTCGAGCAGAAGGTCGTCGGGGACCTCGACGAGAACGTCGCAGGAGCCCTGACGTACGTATTCGGATTCATTACCGGACTGATCTTCTATCTGATAGAAGAGGAGAACGAGTTCGTCCGGTTTCACGCTGCACAGAGCATACTCGTCTTCGGTGGGCTTGCACTACTGGGGTTCGCTCTGGGTACTATCCAGGTCACCCTGGACCTTATCCCGTTTGTCGGCTGGATATTCGCGCTAGGTGCTGGACTGTTCTCGACACTGTTGGCACCGCTTGCGTTCGTCCTATGGATCGTCCTGATAGTCAAAGCGTATCAGGGTGACCGATTCGAGCTACCGGTTCTCGGGGGTATCGCCGCCGACTACGTCTGAGGGCCGCCACACGGCCACCCGACGTATTCCCGGCCGATATCGAACCGTTTCCGGCAATCGCGTTCGCCGAGCCAGTCCTCGACAGCGATGGATGGCGCACCCACACGACGGCTATGTGTCTCCGCTCTCTCCGTCGCTCGATTTCCGGGCCGCTTCGGCGATGTCGGCGTCAGGCCCTTCGGACGCCCGCGGCTGTCTGACGCGGACGACCGGCCGCATGAACCGTTCCGCGACCTTCTGGCTCGTCTGGCCGAACAGAAACGTCGTCACCGAGGGGTTGGATTCGCCGAGCACGATAGCGTCGTGTTCGTTTGCGATCTCGGCGATCCGATCCAGCGGCGTCCCAGACGTTTCGATCCGGGATTCGATCCGATCCGCATCAATGCCCTGCTCCTGGAGGACCGAGGCAGATTGGTCGAGCAGTGCCTCCCCATCGACTTCGCTCTCGGGTGTCGCGACGTGCAGTAGCGTGATCGAAATATCGGTATCCCGGAGCAGCCCCCCGGTCACGTCGACGATCCGATCGAGTATGACGTCGCCCCGTACCGCGACCAGAACACGCTCCATCTTCGTGGCTGGGTTGAGCACCAGTGTGCCGTCAGCATCGACCTCGTCTGCGATCCTGTCTATCGATTGGTCTTCGTCGTGCGTGAACACCAACCGCTTTTCGACCGTGGCTCCGACGGACTCGAACTGGTCGGCCAGATCAGTGAGGCGCTCTTGTGACCGATCCTCGAACTGGGACTTGGCCTGCCCGGGAGCGGTCTGTTCGGGCAGGACGTGATAGCCGACCAGCACCACGCGGGCGTCGGCCAGCAGGTCGATGACGCCCTGTTCTATGCCTTCACCTTCGAGCACGCGTACCGGAACGATAAGTGTTGGATTCATGTCAGAGGATCCCTTTGAGTCGCACTTCCCGAGCGTAGTACCGATGCCATACCACTGCGAGCAACATGATGATTGTCCCGACGATGATCGACCACTGTTGCATGAAGACGATCAGTCCGAAACTCGCTCCTGCCCCGACCACCGGGAGGACGGGGTAGCCCGGCATCCGGTAGTCCGGATCGTACCAGTCCGGCGGGTTTCGTCTGAGGACAATGAGGGCGATACAGATCAGCCCGTACATGACGAGATGGAGGAAGGAAGCGACCTCGGCGAGCAGTTCTACCTGCCCGGTTGCGGTCAGTACCACGATTGGGCCCCCAGCAAGCGCGAGTGCGATGTGCGGCGTCCCGTATCGGAGGTTGATCTCGCTGGCCTTCGCAGGAAGCAGGGCGTCCTTGCTCAGCGCGTAAATCGCCCGTGAGGAACTGAGAATCGACGCGTTAGCGCTCGAAAAAGTCGCGAGCAACCCCGCGACCAGGATAGCGACTGCGCCGCCCGTACCGAAGAACTCGCGACCGACTTCCACCATCGCAGTCTCGCTGAACCCCTCCAGCGCGTCGCTCCCAAGCGCACTCGTCGCGACGAAGATTGTGGCGACGTAAAAGACCGTCACGACGATCACGGAGCCAACCATCGCAAGCGGGAGGTTCCTGTCCGGGGATTTGATCTCACCGGCGACGGTGGCGATCTGTGCAAAGCCGAGATACGATGTAAAGACGAGCGCCGCGGTCGTCAGGATGGCGAACTGGCCCTCGGCCGCGAACGTCTCGGGCACCGTTCCACCACCGAAGACGCCGACTGCATTGAGCGATCCGTAGGTCAGAAAGATCGACAGGATCAGCAGGAGAAAGCCGACGATGAGGTTCTGTAGTTTGGCCGCGTTTTCGGTCCCCGTGGCGCTGAAGACCGTCAGGATCGCCCCGAATACGACGCCGAGCACGACGCTTGACCCACCCGGTAGCGTGATCCCGATCTCCGCCATTGCCGCCCCGGCGTACTCGCCGAAGCCGACGAGGTAGAACGCCGACGCGAACACCAGTCCAAGCCAGAGGCTGATGCCGACGACCGCCCCGTAGACCGATCCGAGGCCGCGGGAGATGAAGTAGTAGCCGCCGCCGCTTCTGGGCATCGCCGTCGCGAGTTCGGAGGCCGGTAACGCGACTAGCAGTGCAACGAAGCCGCCGATGGCGAACGACAGCGCGGCGGCGGGCCCGGCCTCTCCCGCCGCAATACCGGGGAAGACGAATATCCCCGCGCCGATCATCGTCCCGATACCGATCGCGAGGCCGCCGACGAGGCCGATGGTCCGTTCGAGTTCGGTGTCGTCTTCGACGGTTACCTCGTCGGTCGTCTCGACGGCATCGACAGGCGGTGCTTCTCCGTCCGGGGGGTCGACGGAGCGTCCGTCAACCCTGTCGACGGTGTTGTCCATGCATAGGAAGGTTCGGTTAGAATTATAAAGATCTAGTTGTGGCCGGACTGCTCACGCGCTCGCAAGCGTGCCCGAACCGGCCCGGAGGGAACCGCTTAAGGGTCCCGCTCCCGGACGACTGATTATGACAGTCCGCATCGACCCCCGAGAGGTGGCAGTACGGTGAGCGTCGGCGAATCGCTGGGAACGGACCACCAACTTGCACGGATGCTCCAGATCGGGATCGTTCTCGAAGAAGTCGTCGAAGCCAGAGCCTCGAAACACGTCGAAACGGTCGCTGGGGAGACGAAGATCGAGCAGTACATGGAATCGGCCGCGGAAGAATCCGCCCGGCACCGGGACCGTCTGGAGGGATTGATCGCGGATCTAGACGCCGAGACCGTCCCCTTCGAACAGATCGAAACGCTCGTCGAGGCGACCTACGAGGCCGACGATAAGTTCGATGACGTCCTGTACGACCAGCTCTGTAACGAGGAAACCGCCTACAAGTTCTACGACGACCTGATCGAGGCTATCGAGTGTAGTCAGACGGAGTACAGCATCGAGCGCGAGCGCGTGCTGGCGACCCTCCGGGAGATCCGTTCGGAGGAAGAGGAGGGTGTAGAAGAAGTGACGCGAATTATGGAGGACCACGAATGAACACCGAAACGACTGCGTCGTTTCTAGCTCGGGGCGATCTGCAGGGTGATTTCGCATGAACACCGCTGACCAGTACCTAAAAGCGATCTATCTCGCACAGATGATCGACGAGGGCCCGGCATCTACCGGCCAGCTAGCGGAGATGCTCGACGTTAGCCCGGCAAGCGTCAACGAGATGGTCGGGAAGCTAGAGGACCGGGGGCTAGCCGACCACGAGAAGTACAAGGGCGCGCGCCTGACGGACGAAGGGATCGGCCGCGCCCGCGATGCGATCCAGACGTACTGTATCATCGAGCGGTTCCTCGCGAACGTACTCGAAGTGAAAAACTACCGTGAGGAAGCGCGAGCGCTGGAGAGCGTCATCGACGACACGGTTGCGGAACGACTCGATACGATCATCGACCGCCGCCCGGAGTGTCCGGACTGTTTCGACCCCGAAGCCGACCAGTGTGACTGTCTGGTCGTCGAGATGGAAGGAAAGGCCGACTAGGACTTGACGTATAGCTTCTCGCCGAGCAGTGTCGCGAGGTTCACGTCGTCGTCGGTGGTGACAGCCACGTAGGGCGTTTCGACGGGCCCGAACACGTCGACGACCCGTCCGATCGTTTCGAGAGACTCGTCGATGACCATGTTGCCGATTGCAGGGTCGTAATCGCCGGACACACGGGCGATCGCAAGGCCCTGTGCCGTCCGGTCGACAGTGCCAAGCCGCTGCATCAGTCCCGCATCGTCGAGACGTACGCCGCGACGGCCTGGACGACGTCGTTTTTCGAGTCCTCGCTGTCCTTTACCAGTACGCGGCCCCGTGGCGTGTAGTGGTTCCGGGGATACGCCACGTCGCGTTCTATCTTGGCATCGTAGCCGACCTGCTGGACGGCCTGTGCAATCTCGTCGACGGTGGGTTCTTCGACCGCTAGCTCCTGCGGGACGCGCCGTCCCTGCGAGCGCGATAGCTCGGCATCGAGATAGGCGGGCCAGATGACGTTCTCGACCATACTCGACAGTGTGCGGTCGGCACCTAAAAAGGTCGTTTTCTCGAACGGCGTTATCGGCGTCGGAGCGCAACAACGGTCAGCAGGGCGGCGAGGGCGGCAGCGATCCCGAAGCCAGGGACCGGATCCGTGGCTTCGTCGTCGTTCGCGCCGCCGTCATTCGTTTCGTCGTCGGTCGACTCCTCGTCGGCGTTCGTCTCGTCTGCGGTTTCGTCATCAGTGCTCTCCTCATCGGTACTTTCGTCGTCAGCCGACTCGCCGTTTTCAGTCTCTGGGTAGAGCGCCTCGTTGATCGCGCTCACGGCGTAGACGACGCGCGGTGCTGGCTGCTGGATGTGTTCTTCGGTCACATTGACGATGTTGTCCTCCTCCATTGCGGTGCTGGACTCGATGCCCTCCCCCTCCGGCAGTGGATAGCCCTCGGTCACGACGAGCCACTCGGGGTTCTGCTCGACGAGTTGTTCCTGTGACATCTGTCCCCAGCCGTCGATCCCGGCTTCAGCGGCGACGTTCTGTCCGCCCGCAGTCGTGAGAACGTCGTTCTGGAACGTGTTCTGGCCGGGCGTCGTCTCGAAGAACTCGAAGTAGACTGCCGGCTGCTCGCCCTCGATCCGGTCCTCGACCGCCGAAAGCTCCTCGTCCATCCACGAGACCGTCTCCTCGGCACCCTCGCACTCGCCGACTAGCTGGCCGATCAGGCGGGTCTTGTCTCGGACGTCGTCGATCGACGAGGCCGACTCGAACTGATACACCGTCAGATCCCCTTCGGACCGGAGCTGTTCGACCGTTTCCGGCGGAATCGTGTTCGGTGCGAGCACGAGGTCGGGATCGAGATCGATCACGGTCTCGACGGACGTGAACCCGTCTTCGGCCGAGATAGCGGTGCGGTTCTCGGCACCGTCGAGGTAGCTGGCGTACTGCGAGACGCCAGTCACTTTGTTCTCAGCGCCGATCTCCCACATCGTCTGGGCGGCCGACGGATTCAGCGTCACGACTTCTTCCGGTTCTTCAGCGAGCGTTACCTCCGCTCCACCGGCGTCCTCGAAGGTGGCGGGGAACTCGCATTGGGCGTCCTGTGCCGTCGATTCCGCCGTTGCCACGCCGGGGGCGATACCGCCGGCAACACCGGCCATAACGACCAGCAGTGCAACGAACAACCGCAGTCCAGTTCGTGTCATCAAATGAACGATGCAGAGTAATCAATAAATATTTGTCTAATGAAAGCGCAGTTGCATACAACGTGGGCACAGCAACCGACTCGGCTGGTGAGTCCGGCGACTCCTCGCCAGCGGAGCAGACGGTTGCGAACGCCCCTCGACTGACGCGGACCCTCGCGTGGACGGCAGGGCTGGTGGCCCTTCTGTTCGGTACTGTCGTCGTCAGCGCGACCATCGGGCCGGTCGAAATCGCCGCACTCGATGTCGTGCGTGCAGTTCTCGACGAACTCGTCGTGCCGGTGGGTGCGACGGTCGACGCCGGGAGCGTGACGATCGGGCCGTTCGGGTCGGTGCCGTACCCGGCCCCCACGGTGGAGTATCGGCCGCTGTTCGGACTCGACGTCGCCGATACGACCCGAACGATCGTGGTCAACATCCGATTGCCGCGGATCCTGCTGGGGGCAATCGTCGGGTTCGCGCTCGCGAGTGCGGGCACCGTGATGCAGGGCTTTTTCCGGAATCCGCTCGCCGATCCGTCGATCATCGGCGTCTCGTCGGGCGCGGCAGTCGGGGCCGTCGCGACTATCACGATTCCCGGCCTCGCAGTAGTGGATCTCAGGCTTGCCGCGTTCGTCGGCGCGCTGGTCACTGCCTTCGGCGTCTACGCCATGGCGACCGAGGGCGGCCGGACGCCGGTCGCCACGCTCCTGCTAGCCGGGGTCGCCGTCCAGACGTTTCTGGGGGCGGTTATCTCGTACCTGCTCCTCCAGGCCGGTGACAGTCTTGAGGAGGCCGTCTACTGGTTGATGGGCCATCTCCACTACAGCACGTGGGATCACGTCGTCTTCGCGCTCCCGGTCGCCCTCGTCGGGTTCGCCCTGTTGGCAGTCTACACGCGCGATCTGAACGTCCTCTTGCTCGGCGAGGAAGACGCCCACCACCTCGGAATCGAAGTCGAGCGCACCAAACGGATCCTGCTCGCCGTGTCGAGTCTGATCACTGCGGCCGCAGTTGCAGTCTCGGGGGTCATCGGCTTCGTCGGACTGGTCGTCCCCCACATCATGCGCCTGCTCGTCGGGCCGGATCACCGGATCTTGCTACCGACGAGCGCGGTTGCCGGCGCGGCGTTTCTGGTCGCCGCCGACACTCTCGCGCGATCCGGCGCGGCCGAGTTACCGGTCGGCATCGTGACCGCCGCCATCGGTGCACCTTTCTTCCTCTTCCTGTTGCTCCGTCGGGAGGTGCATGGACTGTGACCCGTGGCAGCATCGAGGTCGAGGAGGTGTCGGTGTCGTTCGAGGACGTGCCGGTGCTCTCCGAGGTCTCTGCACGGGCGGAATCGGGACAACTGGTCGGTCTCGTCGGCCCGAACGGGTCGGGGAAGACGACCCTGCTCCGAACGATCAGCGGCGCGCTCACGCCCGACTCGGGGGAGGTCCGCGTCGACGGCGACGACGTCCATGCGCTCTCCTCGAAGGCGGCGAGCCAGCGCGTCGCGGTCGTCCCACAGGACACCTCGATCTCGTTTTCCTTCGACGTCCGCCAGATCGTCGGGATGGGGCGGACTGCCCACCGGGGCCGGTTCGAGGCGACGACCGAGGCGGATCATGCGGCGGTCGAGGCGGCGCTGGAACGGACTGCAACAGAACAGTTCGCCGAGCGCTCTATCGACGCGATCAGCGGCGGCGAGCGCCAGCGAGTGCTCCTCGCGCGGGCTATCGCACAGGAGACGCCGGCGCTGTTGCTCGACGAACCGACAGCCAGCCTCGACGTGAACCATCAGATAGAGACGCTACAACTGGTCCGCTCGCTGGTCGACGACGGCACCGCCGCGGTCGCCGCCATCCACGACCTCGACCTGGCGGCACGCTACTGTGACTCGCTGGTCCTGCTCTCTGAGGGCGAGGTCGTTGCAACCGGTTCGCCGGAGTCCGTCCTGACGGAGTCGACTATCTCCACGACGTTCGACGTGCGGTCGGTCGTCGGAACGGAGCCAGTGACCGGCACGGCGTCGGTACGAGCGCTCGAGGACCGGGACCCGCCGAGAGGCCGGCGTGTGCACGTTCTCGGGAGCGGGACCGACGCCTCACGGGTAATCGCGGCCCTCGACGGGGCTGGCTTCGATCTATCGCTCGGACCGGTGCCAGCCGGCGATACGGCCGTCTCGGCCGCCCGCAGTCTCGGGAGCGAAACCGTCGTGACGCCGCCCCTCTCGACCCCGAGCGCCGAAGAGCTACAGACCGCGACGGAGCGTGCGCGCACGGCCAGTGCGGCCGTCCTCGTCACTGGTGAGCACGGCGTCGACCCTACAGTCGTCCGGAACGTTCTGGAAGATGCCGAACCGCTTGTGATCGTCCAGGCCGAACCCAGCGAGGAACCGAGGTCGGAGGAACTCGAGGACCAGGATGTTCGGACGACTGGACCGGAGAGTGTCGTCGACGCGGTGACGGCGGTCCTGGCGGACGCCGATGCGTCCGAGATAGCCCCGTCAGACCCAGAGTACGACGACCCAAGCCCTGACCAGACGGACGCGAACGTCCCCCGATCCGGAGAGCAGTGAGTGAGAGCGGAACGGCAACATACGAGATTGTAAGGAAATGACAATACCGTCTAACACGGAACAGGGGAGGTGACCGAATCGTGTGGCGGTGAATCGGGGACGCTGGAGTCCGGGCGAGTGTGAGGGATAATTATATATACTGCACTAACGTTATGTTCGTAACATTTATAAGGCTTTCCCCCGTACGTATAGATAGGAGAACGGATTCCCGGTATTTCTTAGGGATACTCCCGACCGGCAGCCCCGGCCCTCCAACCGCAATCCACGGAGACAACCATGACTGATACACGAGTACAATACAACGAAGATACGAGCGTAACGACAGAGGAGACTGAGCGACCGACCGAGAAAGCGAGCGAGACGGAGGATATCTGTCCCGAGTGTGGCGGTGACGTCCTGAGTGACGAAGAGCACGGCGAGATGGTCTGTGAAGAGTGCGGACTCGTCATCGAGGAAGACAGCATCGACCGCGGCCCGGAGTGGCGCGCGTTCGATTCGGCCGAGAAGGACCAGAAGTCGCGCGTCGGCGCACCGACGACGAAGATGATGCACGACGACGGCCTCTCGACGAACATCGGCTGGCAGAACAAGGATGCCTACGGCAACCAGCTGAGCTCGAACCAGCGCGAGAAGATGCAGCGGCTCCGCACCTGGAACGAGCGGTTCCGCACCCGTGACAGCAAAGAGCGCAACCTCAAGCAGGCGCTCGGCGAGATCGACCGGATGGCCAGCGCACTCGGCCTCCCGGAGGACGTCCGCGAGACGGCCAGCGTCATCTACCGTCGCGCACTCGACGAGGACCTCCTGCCAGGGCGTTCGATCGAAGGCGTCGCCACGGCCGCGCTATACGCCGCAGCACGCCAGACCGGCACGCCACGCAGCATCGACGAGGTCGCCGTCGTCAGCCGGATCGACGAGATGGAGTTCAAACGCACCTACCGCTACATCGTGCGCGAACTCAACCTCGAGATCCAGCCTGCCGACCCCGAGCAGTACGTCGGCCGGTTCGCCAGCGAACTCGGCATCTCGGACGAAGCCGAGCACCGCGCTCGCGAACTGCTACAGAACGCCAAAGAGCAGAGCATCCACAGCGGCAAGAGTCCCGTCGGCCTCGCGGCCGCCGCCGTCTACGCGGCACCGCTGCTCTGCAACGAATCGGTCACCCAGTCGGAGGTTAGCGAGGTCACCGACATCTCGGAAGTGACGATCCGCAACCGCTACAAGGAGCTACTCGAAGCCGACGGTCAGGAGCAGTTCGCCTGAGAACGGGTAGTCTCCGTGGAGCGGTTTTTGCGGTCGGACGCGGTTCTTTTCGTACCGGACTCGAAGGTAGTAGCTACTGCTGTTCTCTGTCTCTACTGACTAGCTGCTCCGGCGTCAGTACGTCCGCGTAGAACCACCAGCAGACGACAAGCACTGCCGGAATGAAGAGCGGAACCACGGTCGCCCTCGGATTGTTGAAGCCGACCGTGTATCTGAGTATCGAGAGCGCGGCGAGCACCAGTAGTCCCGCCGTGACGCGCCGATCCTCGGTCGCCATTACTGCCCCGCTCGACGCGCTGGTGAGCGCACAGAGGTACAGCACTGTCGCGACCGGCCACGCCTGCAGGTGCCGTGGGAGGGAGCGCAGGCCGAGCGTGTACTCGAACAGGTACTTCCACATGGTAACGACGTTCCAGTTGTAGCTGTTGATCCAGCCCCACGAGAACACCATATCGAACTGGCCCGGAAAGCGCACGACTACCCACGGTGCAACGCCGAGCAGTAGAACAGCGACGAGACGCCTGACCGGAGGTCGGAGATCCATCCGACGCTCACTTCCGCGTGATAAGTCGGAGGACGTCCTCGTCGGCGAGTTCGTGGTCGAGGCCGACCTGCTGGCCGTCGTGTTTCGCGCTCTCGCCGGAGACGCGGGCGAAGCGGAACCGTTTCTGGAGCTCACCACCGAGCTTTTTTGTCGCGTCCTCGACCGTGCTTCCCTGATCGACCATGAGCGGTTCCTCGTAGTCGATGCCGCGACCGGGTTTGTCCATGTAGATCCGTATCAGGCCCAGTTCCTCCCAGATCCGTTCTTTGAACGAGTCGAGTCCCTTGTCTTTTTCGGCGCTAATGAAGATGACTTCCTCGGGATCGAGGTCGTGATCACGGAGGTCGTTTTTGACCGTGTCGATATAGCTCGGATCGATCAGATCGGTCTTGTTGACCGTCACGATAGACGGCAGATAGACGCGGTTGTCTTGGATTCCGTCGATCAATCGGTCGATGTCGACTTTCTCGTTGAGCGTGATGTCGGCGTTGATGAACTCGTGGCTTCGCAGTACCTCCTTGATCGTCTGCTCGTCCAGATCCTGTTCGACGCTGGAGGTGACTCTCAGCCCCCCTTTTCCTTTCCGTCGGATCGAGATGCGGGGAGGCTCTTCATCGACCCGAATCTTGTTGTGGTAGAGCTCCTCGCAGAGACGGTCGTACTGCTCTATCTCGAACGCAGAAAGCATGAACACGATGAGGTCGGCGGCGCGCACGACCGAAAGCACCTCCTGGCCACCACCGCGACCGCTGGCCGCGCCCTCGATCAGCCCCGGCACGTCGAGCAGTTGGATGTTCGCACCGTTGAGCTCCAGCATGCCCGGGTTGACGTCGAGCGTCGTGAACTCGTAGGAGCCGACTTCGCTGTCGGCGTTGGTCAGCGCGTTCACGAGCGTGGACTTGCCGACGCTCGGGAAGCCCACGAGGGCGACCGTCGCGTCGCCGTGTTTTTCGACGTGATAGCCACCGCCCCCACCCGAGGACTGCTGACGGACCTCCAGTTTCTCCTTCTTTTCCGCGAGCTTGGATTTGAGCCGACCGATATGCTGTTCGGTCGACTTGTTGTAGGGCGTACTCGTAATCTCCTCGCGGAGTTCTTCGATTTCCTCTTCAAGCCCCATTACACTGGGCTTGGAGACTGCTTGCCGAAAACCCTTCCCTTCGTGTCGCGTGAGTGGGGTACGACAGTCGGTATCAATGCACTCCCGAAAGCGCATCCTACTCCGAGTTTCGGTGCAAAGCCGGAACATAACTAATCGTATCGGACGCCCAGACGATACCGATGTGGCCATGGGAACACGCTGCCGTCGCATATCTGGTCTATTCGCTGTTCAGTCACGCGTACTATCGTGAGTCGCCGGGCGCGCTCGCCGCTCTCACCGTCGTCTTCGCGTCGGTGCTGCCGGATCTGATCGATAAGCCGCTTGCCTACCAGTACGGCATGTTCGACACCGGCTATGCACTCGGACACTCGGTCTTCGTCGGCATCCCGTTCGCCATCCTCGTGGGCATCGTGGCGCACCGGATCGGTCGACCACGGGTCGGACTGGCGTTCGGCGTCGGCTATCTCCTCCATCCGCTGGGCGATTCCGTCCCTCACTACCTGCGCGGAACCGAACGGTTCGAGGTGCTGTTCTGGCCGTTTGCGGAGCCTGCCGGAACGGGGGGCACCGACGGGTTGGTCGATCTCACGCTGACGTACTTCGTCGAGTACTGGGCCACGTTGACGGCGAGTGACCCACCGACGTACCTGCTGGTCCAGAGCGGGGTACTTGCGTTCACAGCAATCCTCTGGCTCTACGACGGCGCGCCGGTGCTCAGAGAGAGTCTTATCGCGACCTACGGGGCAGTCGACACCGCCGTCGGATCACCACCGCGCTAACCGGATCGTCACCGAAGTTCGTCGAGGAGTTCTATCGTGCCGGCGGCGTGGACGCCGTCAGTTACGTGATCCGCGGCCTCGCGCGCGGCGGCGTCGGCGTTCGCGACGGCGTAGCTCTCGCCCGCGACGCCGAACGTCGAGACGTCGTTTTCCGAATCGCCGATCGCGACGAAGTCAGACGGCTGTCGATCGAGCAGTGTGGCGATGCTCTCGAGGCCGTCGCCCTTGCTGATCGAGGCGTCCTTGACGTGGAACGCATAGCCCGTATCGACGACTTCCAGCCCCGTCTCGGCGGCGACCTCGCGCAGGACCTCTTCGGGAACTGTTAGCCGCGCGGCGATCTCGGTCTCGCGCCAGCGGTTCACCAGGTCCGGGCCGTCCCAGCCAAGGTCGTGGCCGTGCTCGCGGAACGCCTCGGCCACCGCGTCGGCTGCTTCCCGGTCACCGTTTACGGCCAACGCCTCGTCCGCGTAGACGATCCCGCCGTTCTCCGCGATTACACGCTCTTCGATGCCGAGAAACTGGCAGAGTGCAACCGGAAACGGGAACGCCTTGCCGGTCGCGACGACGACCGGTTCGGGCCAGGCCCGCAATGGCTCGAACACGCGGGGATCAATCCCCGGTTCGCCGTCTGCTCGGGTTAGCGTCCCGTCAATATCCAGTACGAGGGGTGCGGTCATAGGGGTACTACGGACCGACCCGTTCTAATGCGTTTTGAGATACCCGCGACGTAGGACGAGAGGTCCACTCACGACTGTCGGAGTTCCTTTGTACGTCTCGCCTCTGGTACGAGTATGCAACTCGCCGAACACAGTTGGCCGGAGATCGAAGCCTACTGCAGAGAGGACTCTCTGGCTGTCGTCCCGCTCGGCTCGACCGAACAGCACGGCCCGCATCTCCCCGAGGGCACCGACCACATGATCGCGGAGGCGCTGGCACGCAAGGCGACGGAGCGTACCGGGTATCTCTGCACCCCGCCGATCACCGTCGGCGTCTCCTCGCATCATCGCCAGTTCCACGGAACGATGTCGGTCGATCCGCCCGCGTTCCGGGACTACGTCGAGAGCCTCTCCCGGAGCCTCACCGAGCACGGAATCGACCGAATCGTCTACGTCAACGCTCACGGCGGCAACATCAACCACCTCCGCGAGGTCGGCCGCAGACTCCGCGAAGACGATACCGCCTACGCCATCGAGTGGATGTGGAACGAGAGCATCCCCGACCTGGTCGACGACCTCTTCGAGCACAACGGGCCACACGGCGGGCCCAAGGAAACAGCGATGATCCAGCACATCGCCCCCGACCTCGTCCGGGAGGAGCGCATCGACGACGCGGCGCAGGGCGGTGCTACCAGAATGGACGAACAGGAGTTACGACACCACGGCGCACGCACCTTCTACGACGCCATCGACAACACCGAAAACGGCGTCCTCGGCGATCAGCGCGACGCGACTGCGGAGAAAGGTGAAGTGATGTTCGATGCCGCAGTCGAGCAGTTGGTGGCATTGCTCGATTGGCTCGACGACAAGCCCTACGAGGCGCTCGCGGCGAAACCACACGTCTAGGTCTGCGGGGCCGCGCCGACGGTGATCAGTCTGTCAGTCCGTAGCCCTCCCGGAACAGCACGATATCGACCAGCAGGACGGCTATCGTCAGTCCGCCGAGGACGGCAATCGAGATCCGTGGCTCGACGTCCGAGTAGCCGAGGAAGCCGAAACGGACGCCGTCGACCATGTAGACCATTGGATTCAGCAGCGAGACCGTCTGCCAGAGCGGCGAGAGCGTCTCTAGCGAGTAAAACACCGCGCCGAAAAACACCAGCGGGCGGACGATAAACTGGTTCATTACGGTCAGGTGGTCGAAATCCTCCGAAAGGAGGCCCCCGATGACGCCGAAGGCAGCGAACAGCACGGAGATGATGAGCATAAACGCAAGCAGATAGATCGGCTGCTCGACGCCGATTGTGGCGAAGTCACTGCTGATGACCGTGAAGAGGACGCCGATGACGGCGATGAGGGCACCGACGAGCAGCCCTCGCAACGCGCTCGCCGCGACGTATGCGCCGACCATCTGTGAGTACGAGAGCGGCGAGGTAAGCGTCTCGTGAATGTACTCGTTCCACCGCCCGTGGAAGATAGAAAAGGAAGCGTTCTCGAAGGCGTTCGATATCGTCCCGAGCACGACGAGGCCCGGAATGATGAACACGATGTAATCGAAGCCCTGAATCTGATCGATCCGCCCGCCGAGGATGATCCCGAACACAGAGAAGTAGAGGATGTTGGTGATCAGCGGCGGCATAAACGTGTTCGTCGGACGCCGGACGTAGCGCTGGATTTCGCGTTTGAGGAGCGTTCGGACGCCCGTCGGAAGCCCCATCGTGATCCCCATCATGCTTCGATCCCCTCGCGGTCGGAGCGCTCCTCGTTCGTCATCTCGACGAACACTTCTTCGAGCGAGGTTCGCGAGATTTCGATGTCGGTAATCTCGTGGCCCAGCTCTTCGAGCACGTTCAGGACGCCCGGGGCCCGCGCGCCGCCGTCGTCCGCGCGGATCGCTAGCCGGCCATCCTCGACGCTGACCGTCTCCACGCCGTCGAGAGCGGTGAGTCGGTCCTGGCCGTCAATGCCGATACCGTCCGTTGCCGTCCGAGCGCCAGTCGTCTCACTGGCCGCACCGGCGACAGCCGTAGTCGCGGCCTGTGGTGTGCTGACGTCCGCCCGAACCGTGACGTAGATGGTGTCCGTACCGCGGTCCATCAGGTCGCCCGGCGTCGCGACGTCGAGGACGGATCCCTCGTTGACGATGGCGACGCGGTCACAGAGCCGTTCGGCCTCCTCGATGTAGTGGGTCGTGAGCAGGACGGTCGTCCCCTCGTCGTTCAGTTGCTGGATGACCTCCCAGATGTCGTGACGTAACTGGACGTCGACGCCCGCAGTCGGTTCGTCGAGGATCAGGAGGTCGGGATCGGTGACCAGCGCACGCGCCAGCAGGAACCGACGTTTCATTCCGCCCGAAAGCCAGTCGAACCGCTCGTCGCCCTTGTGGGCGATTCCCACCCGTTCGAGCGCATACTCGGCGCGACGCTCCGCTTCGTCCTCCGGGATCCCGTGATAGCCGGCTTTGTGCATCAACACCTCCCGGATCGGGAAGAACCGATCGACGTTGAACTCCTGGGGTGCAAGCCCGATTGCGTTCCGAGCGTCCTGATACTCCTCGACGACGTCGTGGCCGAAGACGTGTGCATCACCACCCGATTTGCGTGCGAGGCCGACGAGGATGTTGATAAACGTCGTCTTGCCCGCCCCGTTTGGGCCGAGAAGGCCAAAGAACTCGCCCTCCTCGACACGGAGCGAGAGTTCGTCTAACGCTCGCAGATCGCCGTACTCTTTGAGAAGATCCTGCGTCTGGATCGCTGCTGTCATTGGCTAATGAAAGGCCGAGGAGCCGGTTAAGTCGTACGTTCCCCGCCGCGTGAGAGGTGTGAGGTCGACGTTCCCAATCGCGGAGACGATACGCTCGATTCCCAGGACCGAGACTCCCAGAATCCATCCGAGTAAAGAAGGGATTTATCCGATAAGAAAGCAATGGACGAGTCGTCAACCATATCTATCCATGATATTTTCACTCCACTTCGGCGGGTTCGCTGCCGCGGCGATCCTTTGTTTTCTCGCCCTGCTACGGGCCCGCAAAGTGACCGATAGGGATACCCGAATCGGCCTCATGGGGCTGCTCACGACCTCCGGTTGTTGGTCGCTGTCCTACGTCGGCTATTTCGTGTTACCCACGGACGAACTTACCAACATCATCTACGTTCTTGGTCTAACTGTCGGCTTCGCAACCGTCGGCTGGTGGCTGTACTTCTGCTCGGCGTACACCGGTCGGACCTATCATCAAAACCGACAACTGCGTCAACTCGCAGTTGGCGTCTATCTAGCTGTCGTTGGTGTGAAAGTCACGAACCCGATTCACGGCCAGTATTTCACCATGGAGGCCGCGACGGAGCCGTTCGTTCATCTGAATGTCGTCCATCAGCCGTTCCACTGGGTGACGACCGCCGTCTCCTACATGCTCGCCGCAATCGGCCTGTTTATGCTACTGGAGATGTTCGCGGAGTCGGAGTACGACACGAGGCCGCTTACTGGGCTGGCCGCCCTCACCGGGCTTCCGGTCGTGTTCGACCTCGTCGGCTATCAGAGCGATCTGCTGCTCGGGATGATCTACTCGCCGCTCGGCGTCGCCGTCTTCGCTATCGGCGTCCTGTTCGTTCATCAGGACCGGTTCATGGCGATCCAGTTGACCGACGACGTCGACGAAGCGACAGTCTTCCTGGACGACGACGACCGAATTCGAGATTTTAACTACCGTGCAGCCGCACTGTTGCCAGAGCTGAACGACGCCATCGGCGAGTCTATACAGACGGTCCTCCCGGAGATCAGCGAGGGCGATACGATGGAACAGAAGACGCTCGAACGCGAGACGGATGGATCGATGAATTACTATCTCGCGTCGACGACGTCCTTCGAAATCGGGGCGACGCGGATCGGCAAGCTACTGATGTTCACGGACATCACCGAGACCGAGAAGCGACGCCGAGAGCTAAAACGACAGAACAACCAACTGCACGATTTCGCCGAGGCGCTCACCCACGAACTACGGAACAAGCTAACGATCATCGAAGGCCACGTCTCGCTGGCCGGCGACGCGATCACCGACAATCAGATCGGAACCGCAAACGAGTCGCTCAGAGCCGCGTCCGGCTCTGCGAACACGATGACCGGGATCGTCAACGACCTCTCGATCCTGGCGAAACACGGGCAGACGGTTCGGGAGACCAGCCAGGTCGATGTCGGCGACGCGGCAAAGACGGCCAGAGACGAGGTCGAAGCGGATGGGCTCTTGCTCACTATCGAAGGTGATCTTCAGGTGGAGGCCGACGAAGCGAGACTTCGGGCGCTGTGCCGGAGCGCGTACGAGTTCTTCGACCGGAACGGTGCTGACAGCGTCGTCGTCTCGCTGGCGAACGGCGAGATAGCGATGAGCGGTAACGGGGAACCGCCGGCAGTCGCCCAGCTCGACGAGTACTTCGAGTACGGCTCGGCGGTCCCTACCGCGGAAGCAGGAGTCGCACTGCCGAACGTCCGGGCGCTCGCCCGTGTCCATGGCTGGTCGACGTGGATCGACGATGAGTACGCGGAGGGCATCCGGGTCGTGGTCGGCGTTGACGGCTACGCCGAGCGATAGCTCACGGCGATGCCCTCACCCACCGGCATCACCGCAGTCGTGAACTCCGCGGCGTCCTGTGTGGCCCGGAGATACTCCGCGATACCGCGCGTCGCCTCACTGAGGTCGGTGACGTCCTCGCCTTCCTGGATCGCCAGTAGCTTTTCGAACTCTATCGTTCCGGCAGTCATCGCGTTGTCGGCGACGATGACGCCACCGGGTGCGACTTTCTCTCGTATCGCCTCGAACGCCGCGGGATACTGGTCCTTCCGGACGTCGACCAGCACCACGTCGAAGGGGCCGTCGTACCCCTCGATGATCTCGATAGCGTCGCCGTGTTCGTAGGTTGCAAGCGGGTCGAAGCCGCCGCGTTTCATATACTCCCGCGCCATGTCGAGTTCGTCGGCGTCGAACTCGGTCAGAACGATCTCAGCGTCCTCGTCGAGTGCGCGGGCGAACCAGTACGCCGAGTAGCCGTAGCCCGATCCGAACTCGAACACCCGCTCGGCGTCGACCATCCGCGCCAGCAGTTGAAGCCAGCCGCCGACCTCCGGGCCGACGTGTGGAAAGCCGTGTTCGCGGGCGTACTCGTGCATCTCCACCAGCACGTCGTCCGGCTGTGGCCCCGCGGCGCTGACGAACCGTGCTGTCTCGTCCGGGAGGATCTGGGTCATGGCTGCTAGCTCGTACGGGGATCGCAAAGAACTGTGGGTTAGCCGCTGAATCCGTCGATGATCCACTCGGATTCGACACCCTCGCTCTCCAGACCTTCCGGCCCGCTGACGAGGACGAACGCGCTCTCGACATCGCCGTTCTGGATCTGCCTGGTCGATTCCGGTGGGATATGGATGGCGTCGCCTTCAGCCATCTCGACTCGTTCGTCGTCGACGATCACCTCGGCCTCGCCCTCGATCAGCACGTACACTTCCTCGTGATCGTTGTCGGTATGTTCGTGCGGGACGGACTTCCACCCCGGCGGACAGCGCGCGACAGTCACGCCGACCTGTTCGGTATCGAGGGGTTCGCGGAGCAGATGCATCGCCTCCCCGACCGGGTCGACCTCCTCGTAGTTCACCTTCGTGTACATCGGTATCACAGTATCGACGGGCCAGGGGTTTAACGATACCTCCGCCCGCGACGACGGATCAACACCCCTTTTACCTCCCTCCGAATTATGACCGACGACAACAAAATGGCGGAGGAACCTTCTGCTGGGGAAGACGGGATCGACCCCAGCGATGCGATCGAATACGGTATTGATGAGAAACCGCCGGCCGGCGAATCGGCCGTGCTCGGCGTGCAACACTATCTGACGATGGTCGGTGCGAACATCGCGGTGCCGCTGATTCTGGCCAGCGCGATGGGGATGCCGGACGACATCACCGCACAGTTCGTCGGGACGTTCTTCGTCGTCTCCGGGATCGCCACGCTCGCCCAGACGACTTTCGGGAACCGCTACCCGATCGTTCAGGGTGCGCCCTTCTCGATGCTCGCGCCGGCACTGGCAATCGTGCTGGTCGTCACGTCCGATCCAGCCAATAACTGGCAGGACGCTCTGGTCCAGTTACAGGGTGCGATTATCGTCGCCGCGACGGTACAGGTCGCAATGGGCTACTTCGGCCTGGTCGGCAAACTCCGACGGTTCCTCTCGCCGGTCGTCATCGCACCGACAATCGCGCTGATCGGCCTTTCGCTGTTCGGCGCACCTCAGATCACGACGACAGACCAGAGCTGGTGGCTACTCGGCCTGACGCTCGGTCTGATCGTCCTGTTCTCGCAGTATCTGGACGTCAAACGGCGTGCGTTCCGACTCTATCCGGTCATCTTGGCGCTCGGCATTTCGTGGCTCGTCGCCGCGGGACTCTCGGTTACGGGGACGCTGGGGTCGGGTCATCCGGGATACGTCCCGCTCGGGCAAGTCACTGATACGACCATGATACTGCCGATCTACCCCTTCCAGTGGGGGATGCCGGAGATCACGGGCGCGTTCATTATCGGAATGTTTGCAGGCGTGCTTGCGTCGATGGTCGAGAGCCTCGGCGACTACTACGCCGTCGCGAACATCACCGGTTCGGCGGCCCCGAGCGCGAAACGGATCAACCACGGCATCGGGATGGAGGGACTGATGAACGTCTTCTCGGGGATCATGGGAACGAGCGGGTCGACGTCGTACTCCGAGAACATTGGCGCGATTGGACTGACTGGCGTCGCCTCCCGGTACGTCGTGCAGGTTGGAGCACTGATCATGCTCTTCGTCGGCTTCATCGGCTACTTCGGGCAACTGATAGCGACCATTCCCGATCCGATCATCGGTGGTCTCTTTATCGCCATGTTCGCTCAGATCGTTGCCGTCGGTATCTCGAACCTGAAACACGTCGATCTGGACTCCTCGCGAAACGTCTTCGTGATCGGCTTCGCGCTGTTCGTCGGACTGTCGATCCCCGAGTACATGGCCAACGTCGGCGGTGCAGCGGAGTTCCGTGCGGTGATGGACGGCGTCGCCGTACTCGGCCCGGTGCTCAGCGAGCGAGTGATCGCCGACACGGTATTCGTGATCGGTTCGACGGGGATGGCGGTCGGCGGTCTGGCCGCGCTCGTGCTCGACAACACTATTCCGGGCACCCGAGAAGAGCGGGGACTCGCCGAGTGGCAGCGGCTCACCGAAGAGGACGCGGAGTTCGAAACCTTCTGGCAGCGGTGGACCGGGTCGGATCAGTAGTCAGGGTTTGTGGGTGAAAAGCACCGGCGTGCCGTCGTGCACCGTCGCACAGAGGTCGAGCGGCATCGTCTGGTTGAGGCTGGTGAACTCGCCTTTGCACACGACCATGTCGTCGAACGGCTCGTCGCAGGCGGGACAGGCCAGCGCGACTGTGTTCTGGTACAGCTTGATCGAGTCGTTTTCCTCCCGCAACGTCGTCGACGAGACGAATTTGTCGAACTGGTCCATACTGGCCCGTTTCGTGCGCTACTGGTAAAAGTATGGTCACGGAGACCGACCGACTGGTCGGATCTGCGCTCGACCGCGGGGCGAGCACTGCACTCTCCACGAGGCGTAGCATCGGTAGGGCAGAAATCGAGCGTTACCCGGATCTGAAAGAGTTAAACAGGTCACTAACCGATGTAGATGCATGGATCCAAACGACGTGCGCGTCGGAATCGTGGGGCAAGGGAACATCGCCCATCACCACGCGAACATGCTCGTCGAGACGGGCGCGACTATCGTCGGGGGTGTCGACATCAGCGCGGACGCCAGGGAAACGTTCACTGACGAGTTCGGCGTGCCGACATACGAAGAGGCGTCCGAGTTGTTCGAGCAAGTCGACGCTGTCATCGTTACGACGCCGAACAGGTTCCACGAGCAGTACGCCGTCGAAGCACTCGACGCGGGACTCGACGTCCTCTTGGAGAAGCCGCTTGCTCACTCGCTCGAAAGCGCCGAGCGGATCGCTACAGCGGCCAGCAACGCCGAAGGGTTCTGTATGGTCGGGTTCCACACCCGGTTCCACCACCAGGCGCAGATCATAAAGGAGGAACAGGAATCAGGGACGTTCGGCGATGTCACCCACATCGAAGCGAACTATATCCGACGACGTGGAATCCCCGGCCGCGGATCGTGGTTCACCGACAAGGCAGTCTCCGGTGGGGGATCGCTCATCGATATCGGCGTTCACGCGCTCGACCTCGCCCTGTACTGTCTCGATTACCCTGAGGTCGTCGAGGTCAGCGGTGAAACGCGGAGCGAATTCGGCACCGACGACGAGTACTCCTACGTGACAATGTGGGGCGAGGATCAGGGCCCCGAACAGTTCGATGTTGACGATTCGGCGACTGCGCTGATCCGGTGTGCGGACGGGAAGACGATATCGCTCGAAGTCGCATGGGCGACGAACCGCCCGCCGAATCAGGAGTTCTTCGTCCGCGGGACGGAGGGCGGTGCGCGGTTCGACAAGTCGAGCGGCGATCTGACGCTGTACGACGCCGATCAGCAGGGCGCACACAACCTGAAGACGACGGATGTCGACACACAGGAGCACAATCCTCACAGCGAGGAACAGGTGGCGTTCCTGGAAGCCGTCGCCGCCGGCGAACCGTCGGGAATGAACACGGTTGAGGAGGCGCTGACGGTCCAGCGCGTCATCGACGCTATCTACCGCTCGAGCGCGTCGGGACGTGCGGTCGAAATCGACGACGAACTAGAAGCCGACCTGCCGGCTAACTGAGCACTGAGGGTCTCCGAAGCTTTTTCTTGTCAACCATAGACGTACTACGCATGGATATCGGCGTACATAGCCCACCGCTGTACGACAGATCCTTCGCGGAAGCGCTCGCATACCTCGACGATATCGGCGTCGACGCGGTCGAACCCGGCGTCGGCGGCTATCCCGGCGACGAGCATCTCGACCGCCGGGCCTATCTCGACGACGAGGACGCACAGGCGGATCTCACCGCACTCCTCGACGAACACGATATGCGTATCAGCGCGCTGGCAACGCATAACAATCCGATTCACCCGGACGAGGAGCGCGCCGCCGAGGCCGACACCGAACTCCGCGAGGCGATCGAACTCGCGGGGCAACTGGACGTGAACACAGTGACGTGTTTCTCGGGCCTCCCGGCAGGCAGTCCCAACGACGAGACGCCGAACTGGATCACTGCGCCATGGCCCAGCGAGCACGCCGAGGCGCACGAGTACCAGTGGGAGGAGGTCGGAATCCCCTACTGGAGCGGTATCGCAGAGCACGCCGAGAGCCACGGTGTCGACGTCGCCATCGAGATGCACCCGAATATGCTTGTCTACGAACCGCACGGACTGCTCCGCCTGCGCGAGGCGACCAACGAACGGATCGGTGCGAACTTCGATCCCTCGCATCTCTACTGGCAAGGGATCGAGATCACCGATGCAATCCGCCTGCTCGGTGACGAGGATGCGATCCACCACTTCCACGCCAAGGACACGCGCGTTTACGAGGAGCAGGCGCGCGAGAAGGGCGTTCTCGACACGACACCGTACACGGACGAGGCGAACCGCTCGTGGCTCTTCCGATCGATCGGCTACGGCCACGACGAACTCCACTGGAAAGATGTCGTCTCCACGCTCCGGATGGTCGGCTACGACGGCGCCCTCTCGATCGAACACGAGGACTCACTGACCTCCTCTCTCGAGGGACTGGAGAAAGCCGTCGAGATGCTGGATCGGGCCGTTTTCGATTCGCATCCTGACGAGGCGTTCTGGGCGTGACTGCCCAGTAGCATCGTATTTCGCTACTACTGTTGCAGGTAGGTTATAGTTAGCTACTGGTTAATTATAGATACAATATCTTGGTCACAGATGCCATCCATATATGTTCCAAAGCTCTGATATAACGCCGTGCTTATCAGGTGGGAATCGAGAGACTCTGTCGTAATGGCGGTAGATAGACCGGACATGGACGGCGGGGCAGGAGACAGAAAAACTATAGATAGCCGGATACGTCGGCTCGAAGCAATGCTCAAACGTCCGTCGACGCAGCAGCATATCGGGCGTTCGGCCGGACTCTTCCTCGTGGCTGGTATCGGGTTCGGACTGAGTGGGTTTCTCGTCGGTGCACTCTCGGGCGTCAGCGGCATCAACTCGTTTGCGGCACAGACGGCGCTCGGGTTCGCGGTGTTGTTGTTACCGCTCGTCGCAGTCGGAACGGGTGTACTGACGGGTCTCACTTTCCACGCGGAACGTGAGGCGGTACTGCTTGCTGCCGGTCTGGGGGCGGCGTTCGGGTCGACTGTCACGAGTATGGTTATCTACCTGCTAGCAGTCCTCGTCGATATCGGCGGCATCGGCGCGACGTTCTCGTTCGGAGCGCTCGCTGGCATCGGCATCGGGACGGCGGTAACAGCGACACTTGCGGCGCTGCTGACGACTCTCGTCCAGTGATCTCACTCGCCTCTGGCGTCTCTCAGAAAACGACGAACGGAACAACCCTCAGATTTCCGAATTGTTGATACGGTTTGACATGGTATTGCTTACACACCAATAGAGGGCCTTTATACCACTATTCTTCATTGGTCCATGCTAACTGTTCTCGATAACTATCTATATTCTGAAAGATATATATGCCTCCAGCACTATGTATTCAATATGTCAATACCTCCGCAGCCAATACGTGGACCGTCGACTCGACCGACCGAACCACCGACGTTTCGAGGGATGGCCGCTTTCGCCGTCCTCGTCGCCGCAATCGCCGTGTTCGTGAGCTATCCGCTCATCAGTATGGCCGTACTCGTGGGGGCCCTCGTCACCGCTCTGAGCGTTCGTAGTTACCTCGCGCACCGGTCCGACAGCGACCGAACCCGGAAGCTCCGCGTGCCGGGCGTCGGAGCCATCGAGTACCGAATCACCGCGCGCAAGCCCCGATAGACTGCGCCGCAGTATTCTTTTGACGAAGCGCTTGCCTCTCCACCATAACCACTAATTACCGAACGCGACGAACGTGAACCCATGACCCTACAGGTCGGCGTACTCGGTTATCGGTTCATGGGACAGGCCCACGCGAACGCCCTCGCTCGACTGCCGATGTTCTTCGAGGACGCGCCCGAAGTCGAACGAGACGTATTGGTCGGTCGCGACGAGGCGGCGCTGTCCGATGCCGCCGATCAGTTGGGGTTCGCCCGAACGTCGACCGACTGGGAAGCAGTCGTCGACGAGGTCGACGTCTTCTACAATCTCGGGCCGAATCACGTCCACGCAGAACCGTCGATAGCAGCGCTGGAGGCGGGCACACCCGTGTTCTGTGAGAAGCCGCTGGCGCCAACGCTCGACGCCGCCGAGGAGATGGCCGCGGCGGCACGTGCGGCGGACGTCCCTGCCGGGAGCGCGTTCAACTACCGTTTCGTCCCCGCACTCCGCTACGCAAAGGGCCTGATCGACGACGGCGAACTCGGCGAGATCCACCACGTCCGCGGCCGGTATCTACAGGACTGGCTCGTCGACCCCGACGCGCCGTGGTCGTGGCGAAACGACGAGGAGATGGCCGGCAGTGGTGCCCTGGGCGACCTCGGGAGCCACACGATCGATCTCGCGCACTTTCTCGTCGGCGAGCAGGCCGGAGAGATCGAACGAGTCTCGGGCCAACTGCAGACGTTTGTCGACGAGCGTCCGGTCGAAGACGGCGAGACTCCGGACGACGAAGCCGTCGAAACGCGGCCGGTTACCGTCGACGACGCGTACTCCGCCCAGGCCCAGTTCGAGAACGGCGCGATGGCCACCTTCGAGGCCTCGCGCTTCGCGAACGGGCACAAGAACGATCACACCATCGAGATTCAGGGCTCGAACGGAAGCCTGAAGTTCTCGCTCGAACGCCTCAACGAACTCGAAGTGCTGCGGGAGGATTCGCGGGGCTACGAGACGATTCTCGTCACCGACGAGTCGGATCCCTACATCGAGCACTGGTGGCCGCCGGGCCACGTCATCGGCTGGGAGCACACGTTCGTCCACGAGAACTACGAGTTCCTCTCGGCCGTGGCTGAGGGGGGCGAGTTCCACCCCAACTTCGAGGACGGCCTCGCCGCCCAGCGGGTGCTGGATGCGGTCGAGCGCAGTGACGAACGCGGCGCCTGGGTCACCGTGGAGAACTGGTAGCCTCTCGACGGCGTCGATCAGAGGTTTTAGTGAGTGTGTCGGCTTCGAGGACCGTGAGATCGGTCTATAGCTCTTTGTGCCCCTCGTCAGTCACCACACTGTCGACCAGAGAGAGCGGGGTGGCGTCGTAACCGGGATTCTCGACCGTGAATCCTTCCGCGGGTTCGCGCATCACTTCGCTTGCTGCCCGATACTCGTTCTCGAAGACGAAGCCGCCGGGGACGATTTTCGACTCCGCACCGACGACCGACAGGGGAGTTCCGACCGTTTCGGCGGTCGCAGCCAGCGGGAGGGTGCCGATGCGGTTGTAGAGTTTGTCGTCGACGATGCAGGTCATCCCGGTGAGTACACGGTCACACTCTGGGAGGTAGTGGCCGGCCGCTCCGTCGGTGACCAGATGCGTCTCGACGCCGTCGACAGACGCTAGCCTGCGGGCAGTTCTGCGACCGAGGAACCGCGGGCGGGCCTCGGTAGTGTAGACGTCCAGTTCCCGACCGTCCTCGGCCGCCCTCTCGATGGCTTCGATAACCGTCGTGGAGTAGTCATGTGTGAGCACCGTCGCGCCGTCTTCGAGTACTGTGGCAGCGTTCCGGGCGGCACGGCCCTTCGCCTGTTCTATATCCTTGACGACGTCGGTAATCGTCGAGCGAGCCAGGGCTTTGGCGTCTTCGACGGTCGTTTTATCGGCCCTCTTTACCGTGTTGATGATTTCGAGCATCGCGTTCTGGAGGGTGGCGTGAGAGGGATTCGCACGTCGCAGTGCGCCAGCGTTCCGCTCGAGGTCGCGCTCGAACTCCTCGGTGGTCGCGACCTCCCGGTCGGTGATGGATTCGAGCGCTGTTGCGGCCTTGACCGCGACGGTAGACGAGCTATGAGTCTGCATATCTTCGATCTCTTCGACAGTCTCGTCGATCATATCTCATTCATCACCACTCCTCGTCAAAGTCCTTGCGGGGGAAGGGCTCTACGCTTATGAGTCGGGCCGGCGAAAAGTACAGTATGGCGCTCGTCGAACAAACGGAGACCATCGCCGGCCTCGTCCTGATACTTCTCGGAGGGGCCATGCTGATCGTCACCGCCGCGGGAGTAGACCTGCCGTTGCTCGTCCTCGCCGTCGCAACCCTGTTGATAGCTATCGGAACGCTACTGGCAGGGCTTGGGCCGGAACTGTTCGAGGGCGACGAGGTCGAGGCCTGATCAGGTCCGCGACGTCTCCGCTCTGATCTTCAGCATCCGGACGCCGACGTAGAAGATGCCGGCGACGATGAAGAGGAAGCCGCCGAGCAACAGCAGTCCGGCGTCGACGACCAGTCCCAGCACCAGCACGAGAACGGCGAGGCCGACGAGGACCTGAATTATTCTATCGAAGACGCCGAGGGCACTCATGACCTGCCAGTTGTTCGTACCGGAGTATAAAACTGTGTCTGCCATCTGGGCTGGCCGGCGTCACCACCGGACTGGCAGGGGAACCCTGATACTCGTCGACGCCGTATTCTCCGTGTGGCATCCGTAACGTACACCTGTCCCTACTGCGACGCCGTCGTCGAGATAGAGCGGGACGCCTACATGGCCGACAAGTCGGTGACCCGAGAACCGCTGTCGGACTACGAGTACGCGTCGACGACGGGCGAGTACGAGGACGCGGACGGCATCGAGTTCGTCTGTATCGGCCGGCCGGACGAGACGTCGAGCGACGAGGGCTGTGGTCGAACGTTCTACCTCAATTACGTCAAGTTCGAGGGCGGCCGGGAGCGCGACGACGGCCCGTCCCTGGAGGATTCGCCGAAGTTCGATTTCCGACCCTAAGTGAGCATCTGAGGCATAACACCTGGCTCTCCGGATATGTCGATGAGAGTACGGTACAACGATAAGAGCGACAGGTGAGATGAGACCGCAGGAAGAACGAAGACAGCGCCGCAGACGTCGGCAGAAACGCTACTCGTAGAGCGGGTGTTCGTCACAGAGGTCGTCGACGGTGGCCGAAACCTCCTCGACGGCCGCCTCGACTTCGTCCTCGGCGACGGCGTCGACAACGGTCGAGATGCAGTCTGCGACCGTCTCCATCGCGTCGGTATCGAAGCCACGGGTGGTCAGCGCCGGGGAGCCAGCGCGGATACCGCTCGGATTGAACGGGCTTCGGGTCTCGCCGGGGACCGTGTTGGCGTTGAGGACGATGCCGGCCGATTCGAGCGCGTCCTCGGCGTCGCCGCCGGTGACGTCGGGGTGGGACTCGCGGAGGTCCGCGAGTACGAGGTGGTTGTCAGTACCGCCCGACACCAGCGTGAAGCCGTGCTCCTGAAGCCGATTGCCGAGCGCTTTCGCGTTCTCGACGGTCTGTTCGGCGTACTCGTCGAACTCGTCGGAGAGGGCCTCACCGAAGCCGACGGCCTTGCCCGCGATGTTGTGCATCAGGGGACCGCCCTGACCGCCGGGGAACACGGCATTGTCGAGGTCGTCGGCGTACTCCTCGTCGCAGATGGCGATGCCACCGCGGCCCGAGCGAATGGTCTTGTGCGTCGAGCCAGTGACGAAGTCGGCGACACCGACCGGCGAGGGATGGACGCCCGACGCGACGAGGCCGGTGATGTGGGCCATGTCGGCGAGATGCAGGGCGTCGGCGGCGTCGGCGGCGTCCTGAATCTTCTCCCACTCGACAGTGCGCGGGTATGCGGAGTAGCCGGAGACGATGATGTCCGGATCGAACTCCTCGGCCTGCTCGCGGACGGCCTCGTAGTCGATGTAGCCCGACTCGATGTCGACCTCGTACTGCTCGACTTCGTAAAGCTGGCCGGTGAAGTTCGCGGGGTGGCCGTGGGAAAGGTGGCCGCCGTGGGTCAGATCCAGCGAGAGGATCTTGTCGCCGGGATCGAGCGTCGCCAGGTAGACCGCCTGGTTAGCCTGCGTGCCCGAGTGAGGCTGGACGTTGACGTGGTCGCCGCCCCATAGCTCGTGGGCGCGCTCGATAGCGAGTTCTTCGACCTCGTCGGCGTACTCACAGCCTGCGTAGTACCGAGCGCCAGGGTAGCCCTCGGCGTAGTTGTTCGTCAGTGCGCTGCTCTGGGCTTCGAGCACCGCCTCGCTGACGTGGTTCTCGCTCGCGATCATCTGCAGGGAGTTGCGCTGTCGTTCTACCTCGCCGATGAGGGCGTCGGCGACCACGGGATCGTTCTCCCGGACGGTATCGTAGTTCATACGTCTACGTCGGGGGACGACGGCGTATAATTGTACCTTTCTTCGACGCGCGCGCGGCCCGAAAACCGGGTGGTGACACAACATACCACGTCACCGATAGTAATAACTGATCCCAGCGTATTCCTACGACCGAATGATCGAGTGGGAGGTGATGGACTCGGGGGTCAGAGCCCTCGATGGGGGCAATGCCGAACTCGTCATCGACAGCCCCGATCTCGATCTGGTGCGCTCCCACGCCGAACTACAGCGGCCCACCGATGCGACGTTCACCTGCTCGACGGCCGAGCTATCGGTCCCTTCTGCGGTCGTCTACGTCACGCCCCTCTCCGGCGGCAAGACGTACGAACTCGGCGCGGATCAGGAGTCACTCAGCCTGCCAGAGGACGAGTATCTGATCGACGTCGACGGTGAGATCAAGACGTATCTGCGCGTCGAGAGTGCTCTCTCTATCGATCGGTCACCGAACTACGACGCGATTCGCATCGACTTTCCGGAGCGCACGGCGACGACTATCGGCCTGCGGAGTCGAGCCGAACTGCCGAGCCACGAGCTAACGGTGCCACCGACGCCGGGTGGACTGGCCACCGCGCTTTCACATCTCCACGCCTCTCACAAGACGTCCGGCTCCGACCGGAGCTATCCGACGCTTCGCGGGCATCCCCCACAGCTATCGACCGGCGACGCCGTCGACGTCCCGGATCAGGTCGTCGCGGCGACGCCCGACACCGGGATAGAAATCGTCTCGCCGCCCGACTTCGAGGCGCTGTTCGTGCTCGCCCCGCTCGCGTACTACCTGCAAGCGACCGTCGACGTCCGGGAGCGAGACCGGCCCGTGATCCGGACGCCGGAACTCGATATGGAGTGGGAGCTACCCGCCCAGCCAGGGCTGGAACGGGAGACCGAGCGGCTCCTCAGACAGGTGTTCTTTCTCGACTGTCTGGTCCGTAACGCGGGACCGTACGGCACCGAACTCTCCGAGGGGAGCCTCCTCGACACGCTCGGTCTCGACGTGGACGTCCTCTACGACGCGACACCGGCCGAGCGCCTCGCGACGTATCTCTCGGTGGCGAACGATGCGATCCAGCACCGGATCCCCGACTGGCATCTCTCGACGTACGTCGACCCGTCGGTCGAGCATCTCTCGACGATCCCGTTCTTGTTGGATCGAATGAGCCTCGTGTACACGCCACGCACCTCGGAACTGGAAGGGAGCGAACTCGTGGAGCGCTCGCTCGACGACTTCTACCGTGGCGGCCGCGCCGCAGGGGAGGTCGCGTCGGTCGACATTCTCAAGCCCGAGCTACGGGGTGGTCGAATCCACGGCTGGCTCGCAAAGGGCACGCCGCTGGACGTGTTCACCACGTCGCCAACGGCCTACGAGAACCGACTGCAGTTCCTGCGGGAGGATCGCGAGGGGATCGGAGTCGTCGTCGTGCTCAACGACAAGGAGATGGCTGACGAACACGAGGACGTCGCCGGCATCTACCGGGAGCGTGGCGAACGGCTTCCGATCGACGTCACCGTCGAGGAGGGGCTGACGACGGAACAGCTGGCGCGTACGTTCGAGTCGGAGTACGACTTCGTCCACTATATCGGCCACTGCGAGACGGACGGACTGCGCTGCCCGGACGGCTATATGGCGGCCTCGACGCTGGATCGCTGTCGCGTCGAGACGTTCTTTCTGAACGCCTGTGGCTCCTACTACGAAGGGAAAGAGCTGATCGAGCGCGGCGCCGTCGCAGGGGCAGTGACGTTCTCGCAGGTGCTCAACGATCATGCGGTGAAGGTCGGATCGACGTTCGCGAAGCTACTGGCCCACGGCTTCGGCATCGAGCGTGCGCTCCAGCACGCCCGTTGTCGGATCATGATGGGCAAGGACTACGCGGTGGTCGGGGACGGCACCCACGCGCTGACACAGAGCGAGAACCGGGTGCCCGCCACGGCGAGGCTCGAACCGATCGAGGATGGCCAGCGATTCTTGCTGACCTACGACCAGTTCTCGTCCCGGCATACGGGAAGCTTCTACCATCCGTATCTGGAGGACAACGAGTACTCGTACCTGTGTGGCAACGAATCGGAGTTCACGCTCGGCCGTGACGAACTCGTGTCCTATCTCACCCGGGCGGAACTGCCCGTCGTTTACGACGGCGATATCCACTGGTCGACGCGTCTCGCGACCCTGCTCGACGCGTAGATGGCTGAGACCAGCAGGTTGATACACACTCAGTCGTAATCCGAGGTATGAGCATCGACACTGACGTGACCGTTCCCGACGACGACGTCGAGACGCTCGGACGACAGCTTGGTGAAGCGATCCGCAATCTGCCGGAGTACGAGGCCTTCGAGTCCGCAAAGGCGGCAGTCGAAGCGGACGACGACCTGCAAGAGCAGATCAAGGAGTTCGAATCGCTTCGTCAGGAGTTCATGCTCGCCCGGCAGACGGGCGACGCCAGCGACGAGGACCTCCAAGAGCTACAGCAGGCCCAGAGTAAACTCCACTCACAGCCCACCATGTCCGAGTATCTCGAAGCCCAGCAACGACTCGACGCGCGACTAGAGGCGGTGAACGAAGCCATCTCCGCACCGCTCGACGTCGACTTCGGCGAGCAGGCTGGCGGTTGCTGTCAGGACTGATCGGCTGACCGGTTTTTCTGCTGTGAGTCGTCCCGCTTAGTGTACCGGTACTGCTCCACCGAGAGCGGAACACTTACCCTCCGGGTGAACGGTGAGTTCCGATATGGACATCGAAAGCGACTGGGGCGACTGGCTCCCGAACGCGGTTCGGAACGCGACTCCCGAAAGCATCGCAGTCTGGTATCTGGGCTGTAACGGGTTCGTCCTGAAAGCGAGCGACGGCACGACCCTCTTTATCGACCCGTACGTCGGACTCGGCGATCCGCCGAGAACGATCCGGATGATCCCGGTCCCGTTCGACCCGGCAGACGTCGAGCAGGCCGACGCCGTACTTGCGACGCACGAACACACTGATCACGTCCACGGCCCCTCGCAAGCGCCGATCCTCGAAGCGACGGGAGCGGACCTGTACGCGCCGGACGACAGCCTCGACGTCGCCCTCGACGAGGAGGACTGGCAGGCAGAGTACGACATCGACGACGAGCAGTTCGTCGAGGTGAACGAGGGAGAGACCATCGAAGTCGGCGGGTTTACGATCCACATCGAAGACGCTTACGACGCGGACGCCACGCATCCGGTGTCGTACGTCATCGAACACGAGGGCGACACGGTCTTCCACGGCGGTGACACCAAACCCACCGACGAGTTTGCCCGAATCGGCGAGCAGTACGATATCGATCTGGGAATTCTGGCCTTCGGTACCGTCGGGAACATCCCCGACAAGGAGACACGCGAACCAGTCCGGACGCGCTGGTACAACGACGAGAATCAGGCAATCAAGGCCGCCAGCGATCTGCAGTTCGACCGATTCCTCCCTAGCCACTGGGACATGTGGAAGGGGCTGACCGCCGATCCGAAGGTGCTCCACCACCACGCCCGGAGTTTCGAGTACCCGGATAGCCTGGAGGTCGTCGAGATCGGTGATCGCGTAGATCTCTGATCCGCTCCGATCGTAGTTGCGGGTTGGGTAACGTTAGACAAAATTGCCTGTGATCTGGTGCCCGTTTGTTTTATGGTTGTGGTGTGGATAGGAGTGGCTATGAGCGAAGAGGCATATCAGGACGACATCGAAGTCTCCGCGGACGGGATCACCGTCGAAAAGGCGTTCAAGACGGACGAGTTCGCGGTACCGACGGTCAAGTTCACACTCACGTCGGAGCGAGGCGACTCGGCGACGGTTCGACTCTCCGAGGCGATTCCCGACGATTTCTCCATGGATGGCATCGGCTTTCACCCGGAGTACGAGAGCGAGAACTGGACGGCGTTCGAGGATCACACTGTCGAGTTCGAGCAAACGATCGACGCGGGCGAAGAGCTAATCACCGTCTACGGGGTCCGGATCGACGGGCCGGAACAGGCAGGCGCGTTCATGACCGAACCGGAGATTGCAGATGTCACGCCCACCGGAGAGTCCGACGAGGCCGCGACGGAACACGAGGACGAAGTCGAGGACTCGATGATCGACGACATCGCCTCCGAAGAGAGCAGTCAGGCCGTCAAAGACATGATCTCGGGCGAGTCCGACACGGTCCCCGGTCTCGAAGACGAGAACGAGGCGGCCGAAGCAGTCGAGGCTGACGACTCGGAGGACGAGGCGGCCGAAGAGGACGATTCCGGCCTCGACCTGGGTCTCGACGACGTCGATCTGGAACCGGACCACTCGGACGACGAAGACGCCGACGAGGACGACGACGTCCCCGATATCGACCTCGGTATCGAGGAAGGTGTCCCGGAACCAGAAGAAGAGAGCGAAGAGGTCGATCTCGAAATCGAAGCCGATGCCGACCTCGACGAGGACGACGAGGATGTCGACGACGTGGACGAGGACCTCGAAGACGACACAGACGAACCGGTGGAGGAAACGACCGAGGAAACCGAAGACTTCGAGGACGAACTCGACGAGGACATCGAAGAAGAACTTGACGAGATCGAAGCGGTGGACGAGGGTCTCGAAGTCGAAGACGCCGAAGCCGAAGACGCCGGAGACGAAGACGCCGAGGACGACCTCGACGAGGATATCGAAGACGGTCTGGATGAAGTCGAGGAAGTGGACGAAGAGATCGAGGAGACAGACGAAGACCTCGAAGACGAGGATGCTGAAGACCTCGAAGAGGACTTCGACAAGGATGTCGAGGACACGGAAGAAGTGGACGAAGACGCGGACGAAGTCGACGAAACGGTCGAAGATATAGAGGACGACACAGAGACGGTCGAGGAGTCCGCCGACGAAGTGGTGGACGACGAGACCGACGCTATCGACGAACCGACAACCGACGACGAGACGCCGGCAACGGAGCCCGTTTCGGCCGCGGCGGACGCCGAGACGGACGACGAAGCGACAGAAGCAATCGAAGCCGGCGGCGTCGCAAGCGCGCTCGCGGCTGAGCTTCGCGCGGGCAACGTCGATGAGGAGGACAAAGCGGTCCTTCGTGAGGAACTCGACGTCGCGACAGAGGATACCGGCGTCGACAGTAGCGTCGTCGCCCGGATCGACCACCTCCAGTCTCGCGTCGAGGAAGTCGCCGCGTACACGGGTGCGCTGGAGACGTTCCTCGAAGAACACGGTCGCGGCGACGAACTGATCGAGGAGTTCGAGGACGAGCTCGCGTCGTTCCGTGCCGACCTCGACGGCGTCGACCAGGCGGTCACGTCCAACGCCGAGGTCATCGACGACCTCGACGAACGCCTCGAAGAACGGATGGCCGGCCTCGACGACGAAGTCGGGAAGATCCGCGAGACGGTCGCCGGAGCGGACGAACGGATCGACGGGGTCGCCGCGGATCTCGATGCAGTCAGCGACGATGTCGAGAGCGTCCACTCGGACTTCTCTGAGGTCGCAGAACGACTGGACGACGTCGAAGGTACCGCCGACGAGACGGCGGCCGATATCGACGAGCTCTCCGGGTCGCTCGAGGCGCTTGGCGACGACCTTGACGACGTGGCCGGCGATGTCGAAGAGATCCGAAACTGGCGCGAACAGCTCGGCGAGATGTTCAGCTAATCGGGAAAACACAACCTGTTTGACAGCCGGAGCCGTTTGTGGCCACAATGACGACCATCTCGGTTGCCGTGCCGCGAAAGGGACGGCCCCTCGAAGCCGTCCTGAATCGGGTGGCACGGCGCGTCGATGAGAGCGCTCAGACGCCCGACGACGCGACTACCGACATCGCAGCGCTCGCGGATTCTATCAGTTCGACGCTCAGATACGAGAAAGCAATCACCAAAGGGAGCCAGCAGGCCAGCGAGGACGTCTACGAACGGCTGGCCGCGTACAGCACGCTCGACGATCCGACCAAGCCAGAGTACACGCTGTTGCGTGACGACCGCGGCGGCCGCCCGCGACGGATCGTCTTCGACAGCGTCACGGTCCCGCTGGGCGACGTCGACCTCCAACTGATCGGCCGCGAAGAGCCGTTCCGGGCGCTCCGGACACACGAGTTCACCCTCGGCTTCGATAGCGCCGACCTCGTTCTGGAGGAAGTCGTCCGCCTCCGTGAGGAGCCCATCGAGCGCATCAGCGACATCAACGCCCGGATCGACCCGCGGGACACCGACGTTCGTGTCGTCGGCGGTCTGGGCGACACGGTGCATCACACGCTGATGGGCACGCCGGAGACGCGCCAGCGACTGGATGCCGACGCGTTTGACCGGGAGTTCATTCGCTCCTACGAGGGGCCACTCTGTATCTCGCCCCGGTACGAGCGTCTGGTCGAAGCGGTGCTCGGCACTGCCGCAGTCGAAGATGTGACCTTCTGCTACCCTGATGAGGGCCGCGAAGAGGAGGCCTCGATTGCCGACGTGGGCCTCGGCGTCTATCTGACGATGACCGGGTCGACGGCCAGAGAGCACGGCCTCGAACTCGGCGAGCGACTGTTCCCCAGCGAAACCGTGCTGATGGAGAACGTCACCGAGCGCTCCGCGGCGGTCTCGTTCGTCGAGGAACTGATCGTCGGTTCGGCGCGCGATTCGGCGCTCGCGGTGTGATGGGGCTGGCTGGAGAGAGTTACTGTACGGTCACGTACGTCAGGAAGGCGATTGCGAGCAGTTCGAGCAGGCGCATCCCGACGACGACCTGGCCGACCATTGGGTCCGTGGAGTACAGCATCTGCATGCTCCGGAAGAAAAAGAACACTGCAACCATGTTCTCGAGCAGGAGCACACCACTGAAGCCGACCAGTCCGAGCACCATCCCGGATCTGAAGGTGCGGTAGTTCTTCAGCCAGACGGACAGGAGGACGACGAGAAGAGCGCTGTTGACCCCCGATAGAACCATGCCGGCGAGCCGAAAGCCTTCCATCGCCATGGTTACTCCACCTTGCTTGCGATCTGTTCGAACGTCTCCGAGTGTCGTCCGAACCGATCGGTCAGAAAGTACATTTTTCCGTAGTCGTGGTCACTCGGTTCGACGACGTCGTGTTCTGTGAGCATGTCCAGATGGTGGGTGATCGTGTTGTAATCGACATCCAGTTGGTCGGCCAACTCGTTCGCGTTCCGGGGCCGATCACGGAGTTCTTTGACGATTCGAACCCTGTTTGTCCCGCCACGGCTTCCGGCAAACAGGTACCACAGGGCCTTCTCCATTTGCTGTGTAGTTGGTGTAAAGCGCGCAATCAAAGTCGTTTCGACATCTGGACCAGCCGTAGAGAACTGGCAATAGGACTTCCGTACAAGCCGTTCGACCATTAGTTGACAGTCTTACTGACCCAGCCAGTCGCCCCGCTCGGGGATGGGTCCGACCGGTTCTGCTCCTGCAGTTCTCCTATCCCGTCGGTCGCTCGGACGACGACCTCGTGGCTTCCGTCGGGGTCGAATTCGTAGCGGTACTGCCGCCAGACGTCCTCGTCGGGCAGCGGTGCGGAGAGTTCTGCGTCTTCCCACGTCTCCCCGCCGTCCGTGGAGACCTCGACGCGCTCGATGCCACGAGTGCCCGCGTATGCGTGGCCGGCAAGTTCGTACCGCCCGTCGTCGAGTTCGGTGATGCCCTCGTCCCAGAGTTTGGCGACAGTGTTGACCGGGCCTGTGCCTTCCCAGCCACGTTCCTCCCAGTAGCCGTCTTCTTCGGCTTCGAGCAGTTCGATTTCGTTGATCCACTTGACGTTAGTTTCGCCCCAGTGGCCCGGCACGAGCAGGCGAACGGGGTGCCCGTTCTTCTGGGGGAGAGGCTGGCCGTTCATGCCCCAGGCGAGGAAGCCGTCCTCCAGAACGTCGACGGGGAACTGGACGTAGTAGCCGTCCTCGCCGTGGAGCATCACACAGCCACACTCGCTTTCCGGATCGACCTCGTCGAGCAGGGAGCGGATCGGCGTCCCGGTCCAGATGGCCGAATCCAGTTTGTGACCGTTGAGGTTCTCGCCGACACAGCGCAGGGTGATAAGCCGGTGCTCGACGGGCATCTCCGTTAGCTGGTCGTATTCGATCTCTGTGTTCATTCCGACCTCGCCGCTGACCGTCAGCGCCCAGTCGTCGGAGGGCACTTCCGGATCGAAACCGGAGATGCTCGTCCGGAAGAAATCGTCGATCGTGCTCACCAGTCCGGGCAGGTCGTCGCTGGCGACATCGAGTTCCTGACTCTGTGTCTTCTGAAACCGTTGTTCGATTTCTTCTTCGTCCGCTCCGGGAGCGCTCTCACCGATGTCGAGTCCGTCCCCGACGAGGGTACTGCCAGCGGTGATTCCGAGTCCGGCGAACCCGACTGCGCCGGCGCTCGCAGCAAGCACACGCCGTCGGGAGTGATCCGGATCGGCCGGGATCGGCGCGATTCCGACGGCGGTGAACGCTGCGACCGGAACCGCAGCGCCGATTGCAAGCATGGGATCGCCAATGAGCACCGCTGTCACCGCCCAACTGAGCAGCCCCGCGAGTGCAATGCCAGCGACCGATCGTTCAAACCGTCTGGCGATTGCGAACCCACCAAGCGCAATCAGGCCGAACAGACCGACGAGGATGAAAACCGACAGCGCCCGATGCAGGTGGTGGGCCTCCTGTCCGACGTTTTCGATCATATACTGGGAAATCACGCCCGGCGTCATGTTGACGACGAAGTCGTCGACCGGTTGCATGACAAACGACCGCGTGTAGCCGGCCGTCGCGTACGAACCGATGACCGCTGTGACCCCCGCGAGAAACGCGAAAATCACCTCAGTTTGCGTCGGGCGTCTCATGGGATGCTCACCTCCTGGCAGTTACGTCGGCGGTCGGGGCCACGGACGGAGACCGGACAGTGGCCTGGCTGTTCCATTCCGTACCGTACCAGTCCGTCGTCAGGCGCGATCCCAGAGGCCGACACGTTCTGCGAAGAACGAGTGTTCAGTGTTGAAGAGACGGCTGATAGACGGCGAAGCGACGACCGATAGTTGACAGACTGGACACTCATACTCTTACTCTGTAGAGACGATGGGGCAGTTTACGTGTGCTGCCTCGTCGTCGAGGATAGTCGCGCTCGTCGCCGAGTCGAGATCGGAAACGTCCTCGAAGTCAGCGTTGTCGTAGACGTTGACCCGCCACAGCGGCGAGTAGCCGGCATCACCCGGAAGCGTGGCGACGACGTTGTGCGTCTGAGCGCTCATCTCCTCGGTCATGAACCCTGACGCCGGACCGCCGCCGTCCTGGCCAGGGTTGGTGTTGAAACTGACGTAGATCTGGGAGAGCGGAACGCTACCGTCCATGGTCTCGAAACTGTCCTCCTCGAAGAGGAAGTACTGGACCACCTCATCCTCGTACCAGCCCTGAACGAGCGGTGCCTCGTCGTGGCCGTCACCGTGATGTTTCGAGGCTGTCGACCCCTGGGGGACGATCGGACAGTTCTTGATCGTGTTCGTCTGTTCGACGTCGTAGCCAGCCTCGGAGATACCGGAGACACTGGTCACCGTATTCGCCTCGTACTCGTCGGGGACGGTAACCATGTTGACACGCCAGAAGTCGTTGTACAGTTCGTCGCCGGGAACTGCATCGACGATGTTGAGTTGCTCTTCGACCGGATCGCCGTTCTCGTAAAAGAAGGCGTAGATCGGTGCTGGCGTGGTCTCCTGGACGTCGAAGTTGTAGTACTCCACCGTGTTGCCGTCGGGACCGAATCCCTGCGTAATGAACGGTTCCTGATCGAAATCGACTGGTTCATCGGGACCGGGAAGCCCGTTCTCGTCATTGCGCACCAGTAGAGTCCCGGCCGATTCGCTGAAACGGTCGATGGCGGCGCGTGGTGCTTCGTCCGGATCCATCCCGCTCATCTCACCATCCATGTCGTCATCGTCCATGTCGTCGTCCATCTCATCGTCGTCCATCTCATCGTCCATGTCGTCGTTGCTGTCCTCTTCGTCGCCGCCTATACAGCCAGCCAGTGCGATTGTCGCCGATCCGCCTGCGAGTTGTAGGAATCTCCGCCGTGACTTGTTTGACATTACGACTACACAGAGATATAGAAGATTAAAAGAGATTTTTCAACAAGCGGACAAATTGTGACCAACATCCGTTCAAACCCCGTTCAAACTTCGTCCATAGTTCGGCTCTAGTACAGCGTTTTTAATTAAACGATCAGGGAACTTCGTTGGCGTCATACTCGGCATATATTTGGATCAGACGGTCGTCTTCGGCCAGCAGTCCCGACACTCGTCGTACCGAGTGTGTTGGAATGAGGGAGACTCGGACCAACCATCTCCAGGTGCCGGCGGATTGGGGTTATTAGTAGAGAAGTAGAGCTACGAACGCTGTGGGGTTGGAGAGATTGTGAACCACAAGAACGTCGCTGCGCTCGTTCTCTGGGTTCAAATCACTCAGAACATACCTGCCGCTCGTGGTGTTGCTCGCGGCAGAGAATGGGGTTGGAGGGATTTGAACCCCCGATTGACTGATATCTCCGATTCACCTCGGTTCTCCAGAGAGTCGTCAACGCGAACGATGATCAGTCGCACGCTCAGTATATCAGTCTGGAGTTCGTCACCGGGTGTCAGTCTCTGGAGTCAGTCGCCATGCCTGGCTTGGCCACAACCCCGTCACTACTCCATAACCCGGACCGCCCTAAAGTGGTTTCGATTCAGATCAATCTCGTTCGGCCTTCGCCCAGTCGCAGTCCTGGCATTTCTTTCCTGTGACCAGTTCCGTTACGGTCGGCATATAGACGACTTCGAGAACCGAACCGCCACAGTCCGGACAGTCGGTATCGCTCTCCTCGATGGATTCGGCCTCCATGATGCTTTCGTCTTCGATCATCTCTGCGAGGTGTGCAGGCGTGACCATTCGACCCTGAACGACGCGGTTATCACTCATCGTGTGAACGAGGGGCTGGCGGCACCAAAGGCGTTCTGCTTGGCGGGGTTAGAGCCATGGTTCGCGGCGTTCGTTGCCTGCGTTGTCGTCGCCGTCATCGTCGTCGCCTGGCGTCCACGAGGCGCTTGGACCACCATCAGCCAGATGTGCGTCTCCGGCACCGGTGTCCGACGGAGTGGCGCTCGTGGTTTCGGCGTTGTTCGACGCGTTCGGGTCGAGGGCAAACAGCGCAGTCAGGGCGAGTACGGCCAGCGGGGCCAGGTCGCCGAGCGGAAGGTCGAGGAGCGAGAGCGGTAGCAGACCGAGTGCTACGGCGCTCCCGAATCGGAACCGATCGAGGTCGACCATCGACCGGAGCACGGGCCCGAACAGTGCGACCAGCAGCGCGAAGCCGACGCCGACGCCGGCCGCCGCAACGCCACGAGCGACCAGTTCGAGGTCGGAGACGAAGGCGAGTTGGGCGCCGCTCGGGTCGATGCTGGCGAACAGGCCAAGGGCGACGATAATCGCCGGGCGTGGCATGTACTCGCCGACCGTAGCGCTCGCCGTCTTCGCCGCGATTGCCAGGATCACCAGCGCGGCGAACCGCTCGAAGATCACCAGATCGACGAGTTCTGCGATCGACGGCGCGAGCGCGGCTTCGACCGCGGCCAGGATCAACAGCGGGATACCGACGAGCGTCACCGTCTTTGCCTGGCTACGGGAGGTGCCGTTCATCTCCGCCAAAATGACCGCAACCGTTGCACTCCCGCCGAACACGAGTAAGCCGACCTGTACGATGCCGGCGGTCGTGTCGAGTGCCCCTGCAAGGACGAGTGCTGGGAAGATGCCGTCGAGTAGGGGAAGGAACATCACCGTTGCAAGGAGCCGAGTCGCACCACCAACGCGTCGCTCTAGCTCCAGTGCAATCGGGTGTTGTGAGGTACTCATCGATCAACTTGCGTGGCCGTACCCCGTGGCCGATGGGTGGTGTATACCGCGATGCGAATCGGAGGCCTCGTGGGACAGCCAGTCGATCGCGGTGGAGATGTCCACCAGTTTTGTCCCCATCCAGAAGAAATTGAAGCAGTTGCCGGAACGAATGGTCATCTGACCGGCGTTGCTCTGGACGACGGAACTGGTAGACTGCATACATCACTATTGTTCATATCGAGTGATAAACGTTGCGTGAGGAGCGTCCACATATCGCGGGTCACGCAGTATGTACTGTTTTATTCATCGATGTGACCGACTGTACGACAGATCGATAGACGATCGGTCAGATCCTGTACTGAACCCCCGTAACAGCGGCTACGAACAGCCGGATCCTCGGCGCGTCTCGCAACGTTTTTCAGCGACCGAATCGGACGGTTGACATGGCGAACGACGCAAACGATCGATTCTCTTCGAAATTAAACGTTCCAGAGGCATTGACCTTCGACGACGTGCTGTTGCGGCCCAAAGAAAGTACCGTCGAACCCGACGAGGCGGACCTCTCGACGCGCGTATCGAGCAACGTCGAACTCAACGTTCCGATCCTGTCGGCGGCGATGGACACGGTGACGACGAGCGAGCTAGCCATCGAGATGGCACGACAGGGCGGCCTCGGCGTCATCCACCGAAACATGGACGACGACCGGATGGTCGACGAAATCACCAAAGTCAAGCGCGCCGACGAGCTGATCATTCGTGACGTCGTCACCGCGGAACCCGACCAGACTGTCCATCACGTCGACACGCTGATGGAGAACGAAGGTGTGAGCGGTGCACCGGTCGTCGACGACGACGACGAGGTACTGGGGATCATCAGCGGGACCGACATCCGACCGTATCTCGAAGTCGGCGAGAGCGACGAGGTCAGGGAAGCGATGACCGACGAGGTCATCACCGCGCCCGAAGACGTCACGGCCCGTGATGCGCTGGAACTGATGTACGAACACAAAATCGAGCGCGTCCCCGTCGTCGACAAGCAGAACCGACTCACCGGACTCGTCACGATGCAGGGGATCCTCCAGCGCCGCGAGTACAACAATGCGGCGCGCGACGAGACTGGCCGCCTGCGCTGTGGCGCCGCCGTCGGCCCGTTCAGCACTGAGCGAGCGATAATGGCGGACGAAGCGGGTGCAGATATCATCTTCATCGACTGTGCACACGCCCACAACCGCAACGTCGTTGGCGGTGCCAGGGAAATCAAAGACAACGTCGAGGCCGACGTCGTCGTCGGCAACATCGGAACGCGCGAAGCGGCCCAGGATCTGGTCGACTTCGCCGACGGACTCAAGGTCGGCATCGGCCCCGGCAGCATCTGTACCACCCGCGTCGTCAGCGGGGCCGGAATGCCACAGATCACCGCCGTCTCACAGGTCGCCGACATCGCGGCCACCGAGGACGTGCCAGTCATCGCCGACGGCGGAATTCGGTACTCCGGGGATGCAATCAAGGCCATTGCGGCCGGCGCGGACGCCGTGATGCTCGGTTCGTACTTCGCAGGCACCGACGAAGCGCCCGGACGGGTCATCACGATGAACGGCAAGAAGTACAAGCAGTACCGTGGAATGGGTAGCGTCGGCGCGATGAAGGGCGGCGACAGTGAGGAGAACCGCTATCTCAAAGAGGAACCCGACGAGGAAGAGTACGTCCCCGAGGGCGTCGAAGCGGCGAAGCCGTACAAGGGGAGCCTCGCGAGCGAACTCCACCAGCTAACCGGCGGCATGCAAAGCGGCATGGGCTACGTCGGTGCGGAGACGATTCCCGAGTTCAAAACGCGCTCCGAGTTCGTCCGCGTCTCCGGTGCTGGCCAGCGCGAGAGCCACGCCCACGACGTGGTCATCACTGACGAAGCGCCGAACTACAGCCCAGAAGAGTAACGACTTTTCCGATCCGTTTATTGGCGCAATCGCATGAGGAGTCGGTGAACCATATCGGGACGTTCGAGGCGGACGACCGCTTCTTCGCTGTCGTATGCTATCAGTTCTGCCTCGTCGAGTGCCGGCAGATGGTTGTGATGCAGCGAGATCTCGATCCGACGTATCTGGTTCTCTCCCCGCCGCTCGACTTCGGACGTGTCGGTCGCGATCTGTTGTGCGATCTCGTGTCGCTCGACCGATTCCCGCGGATGATGGCCGAGAACCTCGAGTACTCGACGGCGGCGTCGATTCGCGAGGAGTCCGAACGATGCGGCTACCCCCTCCTCGTCGATCCGCTCCGCTGTTGGGGGGCTGTCGTCGGAGGGTGACTGTGGGTGCATTCCCATTAGTAGTCCATCATAAAACCCGCGAACATATAATGTTTGTACGTTTATTGGTTATCGCTCAGCAGCGGTGAAATAGCGTTAGAAAGCCGAAATCGAACGTTAGTATCGAGTAATAATTCGATAACAAACGTCGTCTCATTCCGTAGATGATATCGAAGAAGCCAGGGTCGACTGTTCAACTCGTAATCGTGTCGTTTACCGGTTCAATTCCGCTTGAATCAATTCTGCTACGTGTGCGGAGCCAGGGGGCTATGAAGATCGGGCTGAAACACCAAGTTGGCGCAGTTGTATCTTTTCAGGGAGTCATAGAACCATTCGCACACCGCCTCTTCTGAAGCCAGACGCTCACTCAGTGTGGCGGGAAGCCCACTAGCGATTCTCCGTGAGTTGGTAGTTCCGACTCTGAAACACTGCCTTGTTCTTTATTGGCACTGCGCGATATGTAGAAGTATGACACCTCCACAACAGTATGATCTCACAGCGATTGACCTCTCCGGCAGCCAGTATATCGTCGAACAGACGGGACGGGACAAGAACCTTCGACCCGAGTATGAGGCCAGAAACGTTGCTGGCGACACCGTCTTCAGCGGCTTGTACAAGATGTACCAGGAGGAAGACGAGTTTCCCTTCGTCGACACTGATGGGAACGAGATGTTTACTGTGAAGGCAAGTGGCACCTGGGATATCGCCGGCGATTACGTCCTTACAGATAGTCACACTGGAGACGACCTCGTCATACTGGACAACGATTTCTCACTGGTTCAGGACACCTGGCGGATCCGCGACGCCGATGACCAGTCGCTCCTCGCCGAAATCGACTCGCGTGGTGTACTCGTCACCGCTGGTCGCAAGGTTCTGCCGTTTGGCCAGTGGATCGGCCACAAGTACGAAATAACCGATGCAGAGGGCGAAACTATCGGCTCTATCGAGAGCGACTTCGCCATGTTTGACCAGTACGAAATCACGATTACCGACGCCAGCTCGGTTCCGATAGAGCCGATTGTGCTCGGGACCGTCGTTATCGATGCGATTCAAGCGAATTGAGTTGTGTATCTCGCGGCCCGGCGGCGTATCGATACTTACCCTCGAGGTCGGTTCGGACTGACAGTTGTCTCACGGAGTGTTCGTGGCTAAAACGGGCCGGGCGCGATTGCGAACCACGCCCAGAAATGCTCGCTTCGCTGCGCCTTTCTGTTCTGATTCAAATCGCTCTATCCGCTTCGCTCGTCACGAACTGTTCCTCACAGAAGCGGGCCGGACGCGATTTGAACGCGCGACCGTCTGATTAAGAGTCAGACGCTCTGCCGGACTGAGCTACCGGCCCAACGTACCCCGAAGTTGCCGGGGTATAGTGAAATACGTTACGTTTACAGGTCGGTCCGGCGGGCAGTTTGTGGCCTTCTCAGGAGTGGGTGTAGTAGACGACTGCCTCCGCTTCGCCAGCGGGGTCGATATCGTCGACGCGGACGAAGCCCACGCGCTCGAACTGGAGGATTTCGTCGGGCGCTCGCTCGGCGAAGCCGGGTTCGGCACGGCCGGAGATATCGCCCCCCATCGTGCGCATCCGGACGGGGACGGATTCGGCGGCCGGCACCCAGTGGATCACGTCGACGCCTTCCTCGCGCACGGCATCGATGTCGTCGCCGGTGAACTGGAAGCTATCGCGGGTGTGTTTCACGCAACCCAGGCCTTTCAGCCAGACGCGCTCCTCGTGGTCCGGGCGGTCATCGGGTTCGATCAGTACGGCCTGACCGACGGGGATATCGCGAGTGCCGCGGTCCTCGTGGTCGGGGTGAAGCGGCGGGGTCGCAGTGTCCGGTCCGGAGCCAGTGAGCGGCACCTCGACGCCATCGCGGACGAAGAAGGCCCGGTCCGCCTCGTCGTCGATGATATCTCGGTTCTTGGAGTAGACGCTCGACATCGCGAGGTCGACGTTGCTTGTGGAGATGCCGAGTTCGACCATCGCGTCGGTGATGGCCTCGCCCTGAATCCCCCGTCGGCGAACGCTAGCTATCGTGGGCGCGCGCGGGTCGTCCCAGCCGTCGAGTTCGCCCTCGTCGATCAGTTCCTTGATCGAAGACGTCGACATCGGGACGTCGTACTCGTCGATCTGGACGTGACCCCAGTGGAGGACCTCCGGGTACTCCCAGTCGAAGTAATCGTAGACGAAGCGCTGGCGTTTGGCCGAGTCCTGCAGGTCGATCCCGCGGATGATGTGGGTCATGCCGAGCAGGTGGTCGTCGATGCCGCTCTGGAAGTCGAGCATCGGCCAGCAGCGGTACTCGCTGGCCTCCTCGCGGGGGTGGGGCGTGTCGATCATCCGGAAGCCGACCCAGTCCCGGAGTGCGGGGTTTTTGTGCTCGATGTCGGTCTTGACGCGCAGGACCATTTCGCCGCTCTCGTACTCGCCCTCGACCATCTCGTCGAACTCCTCGTGGATCGTCTCAACGTCCTTGTCGCGGTGCGGGCAGGGCTTCGCGTCGTTTTTCAGCGCGGAGAACTCCTCGCCGGGACAGGAGCAGGTGTACGCCCCGCCGTTGTCGATCAGGTCACGGGCGTGCTCGTAGTAGGTCTCGACGCGGTCGCTAGCGCGGTAGACCGCGTCCGGTTCGAAGACGAGATACTCGATAGCGTCGAGTATCTCGTCGTAGGCGTCGAGGTCTGGCCGCTTGGTTTCGGGGTCCGTGTCGTCGAAGCGGACGCAGAACCAGCCATCGTACAGTTCTTTGTACGTCCCGATTACGGCTGGCATCCGGGCGTGACCCATGTGCCACGGACCGTTCGGGTTCGGAGCGACGCGCATCTTGATCTCGTCGTACTCCTCTGCACGGGGGAGGTCGGGCAGGACCTGTTCGTCCTCCTCGTCCTCGCTTTCCAGTTCTTCGAGTTCCTCGGGAGCAAGGTTGGCGAGTCGCTCCCGTCGCTCGTCAGTATCGAGTCCGTTCACCTCGGCGATGACGCCGCCCGCGATACCGGGGATCTCGTCGCCGTGCTCGCGGAACTCGGGGTTCTCGCCCATCAGCGGCCCCATGATGGCGCCGACGTCCGCGTCGCTTTCGTGTTTCACGGCGTTTATCAGCGCGTGTTTCTCGACTGCCCGCTCGACCCGTTCGCGGAGTTCGTCGTTCATTACCGGTCGATACTGGGCGCGGCGTCAAAACTGCCGTGGATTGTCGGCGACGACGAACGGGCCGTTTTTATACTCGAACGCGTAACCGGAACCAGTGACAGGGACGGACGGAGACTCGGTGATCAACACCCTCGTCGACCCCTCGCTGGACGCCGCCACGGAGGCGGTCGAAAGCGGATTCGAGGCCGAACGGCTAGTGACGCTCTTTGGCCGCTGTACCGTCGAGTACGACGGCCGGGCGTCCTCGACGCTCGGACTCGGTGACCGCCACGTCATGTGCAAGCCCGACGGCTCGATTCTCGTCCACACCGACGAGAGCCAGCAACCGGTCAACTGGCAACCACCAGGCTGTACTCACGAGGCTGGCGTCGCTGAGGACCGACTCGTCCTCGAAAGCGAGCGCTCGACCCCGGACGAGCGACTGGTGGTCCGGTTCGAGCAGATCGCTCAGGTGTCGACCTTTGCCGTCGAGGACGCCACCGAACTCACCCTCGACGGCACCGAGGAGGATCTCCGAAATCGCATCCTGGACGATCCGGAACTCGTCGAACCGGGCTTTACGCCGCTCGCGACCGAGCGCGACACCGCCGCGGGCGCAATCGACATCTTCGGCGAGGATAGCGACGGCCGGACCGTCGCGGTCGAACTCAAGCGAAAGCGCGTAGGTCCGGACGCGGTCGGCCAACTCGGGCGGTACGTCGACGCGCTCCGGCGTGATCTCCACGACGACGCCGAGATCCGCGGGATCCTCGTCTCACCGTCGGTGACTGACCGCGCAGCAGAGCTCCTGGAGCGAAACGGACTGGAGTTCGTCTCGGCGGCCCCCCGCGAGTAACGAACCTCGACTACTCGGCTTGTACTCGGCCCGCACGCGTCTCGACGACCGTCAGATAGCCGACGTAGACGAGCGCGGCGGCGACGAGCGCGACTGCAAGCACCGTGACGCCGACGTACCCCTCTAGCGCAACCGACGGTTCTTCCCAGAGATACTGCCCGCCCTCGACGGCGAAGACGAACAGCGCGCCGTAGATAGCGGCGAAGGCGATGGCTCGCAGGAAGCCGAGCGAGCCGAGATGCCGGCTGTTGAGCAACTCCATGACGAACAGAAACGCAACTGCGAGGAAATAGAACGGTTCGGGCAGTGCCTCGCCGATCATCCGCCCCTCCTGGATCGCGACGACGCCGTAGTACGCCAGCGCCAGCAGGACCGCACCGAGGATAGTGACCGTGATGCCGTAGCCGCTCGTTTCCGCGGTCTGTGGCGTCCGTGATTCACCAGCCGCTGGGGAGGACTGCCCTTCGGCCATGCATACGTGCTGTCGGCGAACGGGGTTAGTTAGAAACGGCCTGTTCGCCGAGGCCGACTGATAAGCCAGAATTACCTGCGATCGGACTGCGCTGGCGGCGATCAGTAGCGCTGTCGTGGCCGAGGCATTGAAGCCGTTGCCGTCCTGTCTCTCGGTAATGACCGAACAGGCGGCACTCAGGGGTTTCGAACGGTTCGTCGACGACGCTATCGAGGCCACCAGAGCGCAGTTCAGCGTCTCGCGGGTGCTGACTGGGAGTCGGGGCGTGTCAGGATCGGTCGTCGATCGGATCGTACAGAACTCGGAGGCGTTCGACCGCAAGGTCGTCGGGCCGGAGCTATCGGAGTATCGTGATCAGATCGTCGACCAGTTCGAGGTCGTACTGGAGTACGCCGCCGATCCGACAGCGACCGGAGAGGAGTACCGGGATCCGATACTCACCCAGGACGCGTATCTAGACGCCCTCCGGAAAGACGTCGATCCGTCGCGCCGGAACGAGATAGAGGACCGACTCGTAGAACGCCAACTCCGCCTCGGCGACGCGATGGCACCGCTCGTCGAGAGCGACAGATCGGCGTTCTGGCCCGCCGTCCGAGACGTGTTCACTCACGACGAAGCACGGACCTTTGTCGACGACCAGTTCCGGTTTGCCGGGCCGTTGCGGACCGAAGCGGACGCGTTCCAGTTCACTGCGACGTTCGACCCCGGAACAGTCATCGAGGGATCGCTTGCGAGCGTGCTGACCAGTGGGATGCCGAGCGTGACACTGGAGTACACCGACGAAGCCGTCCGGTCGATCACCCGCGCGGAGTCGACCGTCGTCGAGCGAGCAACCCGAACCGTCGATCGGAAGTTCTAGCCTACGTCTCGTCACGCACCGCCCGCAGGGCATCCTCTCGGGTAACGATGCCGACGATCAGGTCGTCCTCGACGACCGGGAGGCGGTTGATATCTCGCGTCTCGTCGGTGAGCAGTTCGATGACCTCGTCGAGGTCGGTGTCGGGTTCGACCGTCACAACGTCCTCGGTCATGATCTCGTGAATCGGTTTGCGGGCGGCCCTCGCGGCGTCGATGCCGATGTCGAGTTCGTCGAGCGAGAGGTCGAAGCCGTATGTCAGCGTCTCGCTGAAGGGCGGGACGCCGATGGGGATCCAGACGATCCGGTCTTTACTGCGAAACAACTGTACCAGATCGGTCTGCGTGACGATGCCGACGACCTGGTCGTCGTCGTCGACGACCGGGTACCCCTCGAAGTCGGCCTTTGCGAGGCGTTCGAGCACCTCGTCGACGCGGTCGTCCCGATGCACCGTCTCGACATCCTCGGTCATGAACGCACTTGTTCGGACCATACAGGATCATCAAACCGGCAGAGTGTAGTCGTTGTGGTGGGGCCAATGCGACCGGATGGGACGACTGCGATCAGTCGTCTGCGGTGACGTCCGGACGATACGCTTTACTGATTCGCTTCCACTTGCCCGTCCGGAAGCGCCAGTAGTTGATCGCCGCGGGAACCGTGGTCTCCGCGAGGAACGCCAGATACAGCCCCCAGTAGCCGAGCGAGGTCGTCGCACCGAGGTAGGCAAGCGGGATGGAGACGCCGAACATCCCGAGGAACTGGCTGAGGAAGGGGACCCGGGTGTCGCCGCTGGCGTCCAGCGGGCCGGCCGCGCCGCTGGAGACGCCGGCGAACACCACCGCCACACAGGCGGCGTAGACCAGGTCGATTGCAATCGGGATCTCGCCGCTCGTCGAGTCCTCGGCGAACAGGACGACGATGTCCCCGGCGAAGATGGCGATGATGACCGCCGAAAACATGTAGGTCACGACCGAGAAGACGATGATGTCGTTTCCGTAGGCCGTCGCGGTCCGCTCGTCGTTCTTGCCGAGCGCCTGTCCGACGAGACTCGACGATGCGAGGCCGAAGCCCCACCCGGGCGCGTTCATGATGCCCCAGATGCGGCGGGCGATGACGAAGGCGGCGACGGTGTTCTCGCCGAAGATGTCGAGGATACCGAGCATCGGGAACTCCGCGGCGGTCCAGACGAGGTTGCGTGCGCCGACGGGCACGCCGATCTCGACCAGATCGTGGAGCGTGCCGGGATCAACGTAGCTTCCGAACGGATCGATCTGTACCGGGAACGCGCCCATGCCGGGGAACTGCCCCCGGACGAGGCCTATCGCGAAAACCGCCGTGACGGCGACGTTCGAGAGGACGGTCCCGGCGGCCGCCCCGGCGACGCCCATATCGAGGCCGAAGATCAGGAGCGCGCTCAGCGCGATGTTCATGATCGCGCCGCCCGCCCGGGCCTGCATGGCTGTGTAGGCGTCGTCGGCACCGACGAGTACACGGCTCCCGACGAGATTGAGTCCGGCGAACGGAACCCCGAAGCCGACGATCTGGAGGTAGGTCGCGCCGTACTCTATCGCCGCTTCGTTGCTGGAGAGGATGGAGATGAGGGTGTGCGGGACCAGCCAGAAGACGGCCGCGACAGGGATCGTAATCACGGTCGCCAGCAGCGCGCTTGACCGTACCGCAAGCCCCAGTTCGTCGTGGGCATCAGCGCCGTAGCGCTGGGAGACGAGCGCGATCGATCCACCGGCGACGCCGCCGCCGAGTGCGAACGCGAGCCCCCAGTACGGACCGGCGAAACCGACACCCGCAACTGCGGAGGTGCCGACGGCGACGCCGACGAGGGCGACGTCGACCGCGTTCTTTGACATCCGCGCGATCCCAGTGACGATACGGGGCCACGCGAGTTCGGTCGTCTGCACCGCACGCTCGCGGTCGATCAGGCCGGCACGTGCGAGCGCTAGCCCGATCCAGAGGATGAGCAGACGGATCGGGTTCGGAGGGCGATACACGGAGTACGAAATTACCACTCCGTGGTCAAATGCGCTTTGTTATGTGTCGAAAGTCGCCGGCGTGAGGGTTGTGTCCGGACACCACGCCGTGGCAGCCGATTGGCTACTCGACGCTTACTGTTCAACTGTACTTCTCGATTAGCGATTCGAGCGTCCCCCGGTCCTGTGCGCCGACAAGCCGCTCGACGGAGTCACCGTCGGCATACAGCAGGAGGGTCGGAATGCTCTGGGCACCGAGTTGGCCTGCGAGTTGCCGGTTGGCGTCGACATCGACTTTCGCTACTGCTGCGTCGGTCTCGGCGGCCAGCGCCTCGATTGCCGGCTCCATCATCTTACACGGCCCACACCAGTCGGCGTAGCAGTCGACGAGCACGACCGAGTAGGAGTCGACGACCTCCTCGAACTCGGCGGACCCGTCGATGTGGATCGGCTCGCTGGGGGCGGCGCTATCGCCAGCACTCTCCTCTCTGGAGGCGTCGTTGCCTTCGAGTTGTCGTTTCAGTTGCTCTTTCTTTCGTTCACGGATCCGCTCACGTTCGTCGTCGCTGCTCATAGATCCCAGTACGGCGCTCCGAAGTATAATACTTGTGCATATAAAGTGCAATACTCTCTGGCACTAACGCCGTCTCGACCGATATGTAGCACCTGACAGATGCCAGAACGGATACGCTTTTGCGTTCGCCGCACAATGCCTTTACATGGGTTTTCATACCTTCCCCGTCGACCGTGCCGATGCGCTCGACGATCCGGCGCGCTATCGCTTCTGTTCTCGTGAGGAACTACTGGAGATGCTCGACGTGGCCGCCGACGCCGTCGTGGCCGACCTGGGTTCGGGGACGGGCTTTTACACCGACGACGTCGCGCCGTTCGTCGGAGCGGTGTACGGAGTCGACGTCCAGTCCGAGATGCACGATGTCCATCGGGAGAACGGCGTCTCCGAGAACGTCGAACTGGTGGCCGCGAACGTCGATTCGCTTCCCTTCGACGACGACGAACTCGACGGCGCGTATTCGACGATGACCCACCACGAGTACGCCAGCGACGAGACGATGGCCGAACTGGCACGCGTACTCCGCCCCGGTGGCCGTGTCGTCACCGTCGACTGGTCGGCGACCGGAACCGGCGAGGACGGGCCAGACCCCGACGAGCGGTTCGGGCCGGAGGACGTGCGCGAGCAGTTCGAGGCGGCCGGATTCACCGTCGAACGCGTCCACGACCGCCCCGAGACGCTCGCAGTCGTCGCTCGGCGCTGATCTCCACGACCTCGCTGAGTATTCTGTTTTCGAAGTAATCGAACCTCAAACAGTAGTATTGTAAGTTCTGCGAAATACTTTACATCCAGGTCCACGTAGTATACAGTATGGAGGATCCGTTCGTAATCGTCGGGGGCGACGCCGCAGGGATGAGTGCCGCAAGCAAGGCCAAACGGGAGGACCCGGAACTCGACGTAATCGTGTTCGAGAAGGGAGAGTGGGTCTCCTACGCCGCCTGCGGGATGCCGTACTACGTGAAAGGCGAGGTCGACGAACTCGATGACCTTGTCGCGGTCGAGCCCGAAACGTTCCGGGAGAAACGCGACGTCGACCTGCGAACCGGCCACGAGGTCGTCGATATCGACCCCAGGGCGAAAACGGTCACCGTCAGCGCGGGTGCCGAACCGTTCGAGCAACCCTACGGTTCCCTGTTAATCGGGACGGGCGCGCGAGCGATCGAACCGCCGTTCGAGGGCCTCGATCTCGACGGCGTGTTCACGCTGCGAAGTATGGACGAGGCCGACGCGATCCAGGGCTACGTCACCGATGCCGACCCTGCGAGCGCGGCGATTGTCGGCGGCGGCTACGTCGGCGTCGAGATGGCCGAGGCGCTCGTCGAGCGGGGCCTCGACGTCTCGATCTACGAGATGCTACCCCGGACGCTCCAGCCCTTCGGCGAGGAGACGGCCCGGACCGTCGAGGACCACCTCCGCGAGCAGGGCGTCGATCTGCACCTCGACACGGCCGTGGAGGGCTTTGCGGGCGATGGAAGCGTCGAGGGGATCGAGTACGAGGGCGGGTCGGCCGCCGCCGACCTCGTTATCGTCGGCGTGGGCGTCGTACCGAACGTCGAACTCGCAGCGGAGGCCGGGATCGAACTCGGGCCGACCGGTGCTATCGCGACCGACGAGTACGGCCGGACGAACTACGAGGACGTCTACGCGGCCGGCGACTGTGCCGAGGCCGAACACGTCGTCACCGGCGAACCGGAGCACGTCCCGCTGGCGCTCACCGCAAACCGCGCCGGACGGGCCATCGGGACCACGGTCGCGGGCGATCCGACACCGACCGGGGGAATTGCCGGGACGGCTATCGTGAAAGCGTTCGACCTCGGCGCGGCCCGGACCGGTGTTCTCGACGAGGAGCGGGCCCGAGAAGCCGGCTTCGATCCAGTGTCCGTCAGTATCGACGCTCCGACGCGTCCACATTACTACCCTGGCAGTTCGGAACTGACGGTGACCCTCGTCGGCGACACCGAGACCGGACGCGTACTCGGCGCCAGTATCGTCGGTCGTGAGGGTGCAAAGCGGATCGACACCGTCGCCACTGCGCTCAGTTCTGCACTCACCGTCACGGAACTCCAGAATCTCGATCTCGCGTACGCGCCGCCGTTCAGCCCGGTCTGGGATCCCGTCCTCACGGCGGCGAAAGTGCTCGCCGGGAAACTCGAGAACTGACCGCAGGGCCGTGTTCCGGAGGCGTATTAATTATCCTACATATATTCGCTTCAGGAAATCTTTAGAGTCCTTCGCGTGCTGTATCCTATCATGTCACTCGATGATACCAGTGCGTTCGTTTACGCCTGTGATCTCGACGACGTTCCGCGAGAGGAACCGTTTCTGGTCAGCACGGAGGAGCGGCCACTCGCTATCGTCCACCACGAGGGGGAGATCCACGCCGTCGACAACCGGTGTCCGCACATGGGGTTTCCGCTCTCGGAAGGATCGGTCGACGACGGTATCCTCACCTGCCCGTGGCACCACGCGCGCTTCGAGGTCTCCTGTGGCGATACGTTCGACCCCTTCGCCGACGACGTCCAGACGTATCCCGTCGAACTGCGAGATGGAGAGGTGTACGTCGACCCGCATCCGGAGCGAAACCGCGACCCCGCAGAGCGCTGGAGCGAGCGTCTCGATCACGGGTTACAGGAGAACCTGAGCCTCGTCGTCGCCAAATCGGTGATCGGTCTCGATGACGCCGACGTGGCCTACACGACGCCGGTCGACATCGGCGTGGACTTCGGCACGCACTACCGGCGAGAGGGCTGGGGCCGTGGACTGACGACGCTCGGCGTGATGACGAACCTCCTGTCGGATCTCCGGAGCGAAGACCGCCGCCGGGCACTCTACACCGGTCTGACCGAGGTCGCCGAGGAGTCGGCCGGCGAACCGCCGTTTTTCGTGCAGGATCCGCTGTCGACCGAGGACGTCGCCCCGGAGCGCCTTCGGTCCTGGTTCCGCGACAACATCGAGGTCCGCGACTCCGACGGTGCGGAACGAGTCATCCGGGCGGCGATCAACGCGGGCCTCGATGAGAACGAAATCGCCGGACTGCTCGTTGCTGCCGCGACCGATCATATCTACCTCGACGCTGGCCACCGGTTGGACTTTATCAACAAGGCGTTCGAGACGCTCGATCACGTGGGGTGGGACCGCGCGGACGACGTCCTGCCCAGTCTCGTGCCCGGGCTAGCGAGCGCAAGCCGCGCCGAGGAGGCCTCGACCTGGCGACAACCGATCGACGTCGCCGCGCTTCGCTCGGAGATAGCGGAGGAGCTACCGACGTTGTTGGCCGCGGGCGACGGCAAGGAGTGGCAGGAGCCGGACGGGTTCGTTGCGACACTGCTGGGTGACGACCCGCACGATATCGCCGACGCGCTAACCGAGGCGATCACGGCTGGTGCGACGGCGACAGAGCTAGCAGAGACTGTCGCGCACGCCGCCGCCCGCCGGATCGCACAGTTCGGGACGGCCAACGAGTTCAGAGACTGGGACACCGTCCACCACACCTACACCTACAGCAACGCCGTACACGCCCTTTCACAGCGCACGGACGCCCCGGAGCTCTACCGCGGTATCTTCGACGCTGCGTTCGCCGTCTACTTCGACCGATTCCTCAACACGCCGCCGATCCCGCTGCCCGACCCCGACGGTGACCGCGACCCATCGACGGTCCTCACCGACCTGGAGGAGACTTTCGAGGTCGAAGCCAACGAGGTAGTCACTCGTGCTGGCAACCTGACCGCCGAGTACCTCGCCGCTGGCGGCGAGGCAGGGGAGTTGAAACGGACGCTCGGCAAGGCGCTACTCCGGGAGGACGTCGGCTTCCACACCCGACAGAACGTCGAGGCGGCGTTCGCCCAGTACGACGCCGTTGACGAGGAGCGAGCGCGCGTCCATCTCGTCGCCACTGCACGATATCTCGCGGCTCACACGCCGACCCGTCGTGCGGGCGAGCAGACGTTCCGGATCGCGGAGCGACTCAACCGCGGCGAAGAGATCCACGAAGACTGAGCAGTTCGTTGAGGGAGGGCTGTCGATCAATCCGATGCCCAACGAACAGGCGGTCACTCGGCGAGGACAACCGACTCCGTAGGATCGAACCGCGTTACTCCTTGCTCATGCCGCCGAACACTGCTTCGGCGTCCGCGGGGACGTCGAAGTCGTGGAAGTGTTCGCCTTTCTCCTTTGTCAGAATGTTGAGCGCCGCGGCCGCACCGTCACCGACCGAAATCGCCGCCTGCCACTCCTCGGCCCGCGGCATCGCACCGGTCGCGTAGGCGTCCTCGACGCTCGTCTCCATCGTGATGTCGACGTCGACGGTATCGTCCTCATCGAACTCACAGCCCAGATCCTCGGCGAGGTCGCGGTTCGCTCCGGTCGCGAGGACGACGTAGTCGGCCGCTATCTCGTCGTCGTCCGTGGTGAGGGTGAAGCCGTCGTCGGTCTCCGTAACTCCTGTCACTTCCTCGCCCTGCCGGCGGTCCACACCGAAATCGTCGGCCTGCTGGCGCGCCGTCGCGAGGAACTCGCTGCCGCCGACAGAGCCGATGCCGAGATAGTTGAACAGGTGTGCCTTGTGGAGCCACGTCTCGTCGGTGTCGAAGACAGTCGCATCGAGACCGTTTTTCTGTGTGAACAGTGCCGCGCTGAGTCCCGCCGGTCCACCGCCGACGACAGCTACGTGTGTCATATGTGTACATCTGTACGAAGGAACTTCAAAGCTATAGTGAGACCGACCATACCACAGGATCGACCCGGTATCGGTCCGACGCGATCAGTCTACAAGGGCCATTCCCCGGGTCCAGGGCGTTACTCGAACTCCTGCTGTAACTCGTCAAGTAGCTGTAACGCTTCCAGCGGCGTCGTGTCGGCGAGATTGACGTCCCGAAGGCGGGCGGCGACCGCGGCATCGGTTCCCCCACCATCGCCGATGGCGTCGGCTGGCTGGGTTGGCTGCGAGGCGGCGGAGGTTCCAGCCAAGCTATCATCCTGTCGATCACCCAGTAGCTCTCGCGCTCGCTCTACGACCCGGCCGTCGACGCCCGCCATCCTCGCAACTTCGACGCCGTAAGATGCCGTTGCAGCGCCGTCGGATAGCTGGTGGTCGAAGGTGACTGACCCATCCTCCCGGCGTGCCGCGAAGTGGCGGTTCACGACGCCTGCCCGCTCTCGGGCGATCTCGGTCAGTTCGTGATGGTGGGTCGCAAACAGCGTCGTCGCGCGGATCCGGTCGTGGACGTGCTCGGTAACTGCCCGAGCGAGGGCGAGTCCGTCCGTCGTGCTGGTTCCCCGACCCACCTCGTCGAGCAGGACCAGCGAGCGCTCGGTGGCGGCGTCGAGAATCTCCGCGAGTTCGGTCATCTCGACCATGAATGTCGATTTCCCGCTGGCGATGTCGTCGCTCGCGCCGACGCGGGTGAACACCCGGTCGACCAGCCGTAGAGTGGCGCTCTCAGCGGGGACGAAACTGCCGATCTGGGCCAGCACGACGATCAGCGCGACCTGTCGCATGTACGTCGATTTGCCGGACATATTCGGTCCGGTGAGCACGGTGATGACGGCGTCGTCGTCGAGGTCGGCGTCGTTCGGGACGAACCGCTCCTCGGTGCGTTCGACGACCGGATGGCGACCGGTCTCGATGTCGATACCGTCGCCGCCCAGTTCGGGCCGGCAGTAGTCGTGCTGGGCCGCCACCGTCGCCAGCGAGACGAGGGCATCCAGTTCCGCGATCCGTTCGGCGACCGCCTGTATTCGGGCTGATTCGGCGGCGACCTCCGAGCGCACCTCGGTGAACAGCCTGTACTCCAGGTCGTCCGCGCGCTCCTCTGCGCTGATAATCTCGTCCTCTCGGGATCTGAGTTCGGGCGTGACGAACCGCTCAGAGTTCTTCAGCGTCTGTCGGCGCTGATACTCCTCCGGGACGGCGTCGAGGTTCGGGTTCGTCACCTCGATATAGTAGCCATGGACCGAGGTATGGCCGACTTTGAGCGAGTCGACGCCGGTGCGCTCGCGCTCGCCGGCCTCCAGGTCGTCGATCCAGGCTTTCCCCTCGCGCTCGGTCGCCCGGAGGTCGTCCAGGTGGTCGCTGTACCCCTCTCTGATCAGGTCGCCGTCCGTGACGCCGGTCGGCGGATCGGGCCGGATCGCCGCCCCGATCAGTTCGCGCACGTCAGCCATCTCGTCGAGATCCGCACGCAGATCGACCAGCACGTCGGTTTCGACGTCGGCGAGGGCGTCCCGGAGTTCCGGGATGACATCGAGCGTGTGCTTGAGCGAGCGGAGGTCGCGAGCGTTCGCCCGGCCGCGAGCGACTCGCGAGATGAGGCGTTCGATGTCGTAGACGTCCCGAAGCAGGTCACTCAGTTCCTCTCGGCTCCGGAGGTCACCGACGAACTCCTCGACGGCGTCGTGCCGGGCCTCGATCTCGGGGCGGTCGATCAGGGGCCGGCGGAGCCAGTCCTGTAGCTCTCGGCTCCCGAGCGCGCAGGACGTCTCGTCGAGCACGTCGACCAGCGCGGCCCCGGCCTGATCGTGGGCACCCCGGCGCTCGAACAGTTCGAGACTTCGGATGGCCACCCGGTCGAGCACCATGTACTCCCGCGGATCGTAGCGGGTGAGATGGTTGATGTAGTCGAGCGTTGCCGCCTCGGCTTCTGCCTCAGTATCCTCGTCGGCGTGTCTGGCGAACGTATCTGGCTCGAGTTCGGTGTGTTTCCCACCGCGGGTGTACTCGGCGTACGCAAGCAGCGCGCCGCAGGCCCGGATCTCGACCGCTCCGGCGAGCAGTCGCTCCGGATCGCCGAAGTACGCGCTGACCCGCTCGCGTGCGTTTTCCTGCTCGAAGGTTCGCTCGTCGTGTGGCGTGACCATACAGCCGTCGGGGAACGGGTCGGGATCGGCGTGGGGGCCGACGATGGCTTCCTGCGGGTCGAACCGGCTGATCTCGTCGCGCAGGGCGGCTGCTGATCCCACGGCAGTCGCGTAGAAGTCGCCGGTCGAGACGTCGAGCAGGGCCAGGCCGTACTCCTCGCCGTCCGCGGTCAGCGCGGCGACGAAGTTGTTGTCGTCGGTTCGGAGCAGTTCGTCCTCGGTCAGCGTTCCCGGCGTGACGATACGCGTGACGGCACGGTCGACGACGCCGGAGACCTGCGAGGGCTCCTCGACCTGATCGGCGACGGCGACCCGGTAGCCGGCGTCTAGCAGCGTCTCGATGTACGATTCGGCGTTGTCGATGGGGATGCCGGCCATCGGATAGGTGCCGGTCGAGTCCTCGCGCTTGGTCAGCGTGATCTCGAGGAGCCGGGAGATGGCCTCGGCCGCCTCGCAGAAGGCCTCGTAGAAGTCACCGACCTGAAAGAGGACCAGCGAGTCGTCGTAGCGGTCACAGAGTTCGTAGTACTGTGACAGCATCGGCGTCAGTTCGTCGCCCCGATCGGCCATCTTCTCGGGCGGTCCAAGCGCCGCGTCCATACGTAGGGGCGATGGCTCCGGGCAAAAATACTCTCCGTTCCGCGCCGGTTAGTTCCGCATCCGGGCGATGCCCTCCTCGAAGACGAGGCGGTTCGGCAGGATGTACTCTTCTTCCTCGTTCTCGATCCGGGTCGTCATCACTGTCATCTCCTGGACGATGCCCTGTCGGCCGCCGATTCGGACCTCGTCGCCGATCCCGTACGGGTGATTGAGCAGGAGATACATCCCCGCCGCGGCCGACGCGAGGAAGTCCTTGAACGCTAGCCCGCCGATCAGGACGACGCCGAAGACGTAGACGGTCAGTAACACGAGCAGGGCCGTCGTGTTGACGCCGACCTGCCCGAGCGCGATCAGCAGCGAGATGTAGAGGACGCTGTACTTGACGACAAGCGGAAGGACGCCGACCTCCGGCAGTTTGATGTCCTTGAGTCGCTCGCTGACGGCCAGTTCGGCCTTGTCGGCGAGAATAAAGCCCGCGATCAGCACGAGCACGGCGATGAACAGGCGCGGGACGAACTCGGCGACGCGGACCCAGAACGCCGGCGCGTCGAAGAGTCCTGAGATGTGGATCGCAGTCAGGATCGTTACGCCGTAGATGAACCACGAGGTGACCCGGGCGATGAGCGCGACCGTCGACGTCCCGATGCTTCTGGCTGTGCGCTCGAACGCCGTCCCCTCGACGGTGTCGCCGATCCCTGCAGTCATGAGGATCTGCTTGTTGATGCGGCCGATGCCAAGGCCCAACAGTAGACCGAACACCAGCACTAGCAGTGCGAGCACGATCGGTTCCTGTATCAGGTTGCCCACTTCCACCAGCGCCTGGTCGACCTGCATATCAGTAGTTCTCCGGATCGATCTCCAGAATCAGTTCCCCGCCTTTGAACGCGCGGACCAGTCCGTCGCTCTCGCTCAGTACGATCGCCGTCGCGTTCGTGTCGCGGGTGATCGCCCCAGCGGCCATATGTCGCGCGCCGAGACCTTTGGGAATGTCGACGCCCTCCGCCGCGGGTTCGAGGTAGCGGTAAGCGCTGACTATCTTCCCGGAGTCGCTGATGACGAACGCGCCGTCGAGTCGGGAGAACTCCTTGAGCATGACCGTCACGATGGGGTCACCGACGTGGACGTGGGACTTCTCGAAGGGGTTGTACGACAGCGGCCGGGACTTGTTCATCACCTTCCCGGCATCGCCGACGACGAACAGTGCGCCGACTGGCTTCCCTTTCTGGCCCTTCTGTCCCAGTTCGATCGCCACCTCGAAGACGGAACGGATCACCGATGGCTCGGCCCGAGACTGTGTAAAGAGATCGTAGACGCCGGAGTTCTCGCCCTCACTCGCCCTGACGCGGGCGACAGTATCAACTTCGTCTTCGTCGAACAGTTTCGCGCCACAGAGCAGTTCGTCGCCTTCCTCGACCAGGTCGTCGTCGAGTGCCCCTTCGATCGCAAAGGTCAGTTGCTCGGCGATGTCATCGAACACCAGCGGTAGCTCGACGAAACTGTCGGCCCCGTGTTCGTTTTCCCGACCGGCAACGATCACGTCGGTATCCTCCATCTCGGCAAACGCCTGGTAGTACGAACTACTCGGCGAGAACAGCACGATTCCGTCCGCACCGACAAATAAATCCTCGAATAACTCACTGACGTCCGACATTGCCCGTACCAACTCCGTGTGAGGGCAAAAGGTTTTGGTCACAGGGGTGGCGTACGCCCCGATTTCGCCGATCGATCGAACTCAATCGTTTCAAGTTCGGCCACACACAAGGACGGGTATGAGCGACGATCAGTCACGGGAGCACGTGCTTCCCGATAGCGACGAAGAACTGGACACGGCGGACGTCGAAGGCTTCGATTTTACCGGCGACGTCACCCTCGAATCTCTACTCGACTCGTATGCGACGACCGGGTTTCAGGCGACCGCTCTCGCCGAGGCCATCGACATCGTCGAGCGGATGCAAGACGACGAGGCGACGGTCTATCTCACCTGCACCTCGAACATGGTCTCTTCGGGCCTACGCGAAGTTATCGCCGCGCTGATCCGCGAGGGGCACGTCGACGTCCTGATCACCACGTCCGGATCGCTGACCGAGGACGTCATCAAGACGGCGAAGCCGTTCAAGATGGGCTCGTGGGACGCCGACGAGGCCGAACTCCGCGAGAAAGGGATCAACCGTCTCGGTAACATCTACGTTCCGTCGGACCGGTACGTCTGGCTCGAGGAGTATCTCTACGACTTCTTCGACGATTTCTTCGCGGAGGAGGCGGTGCGGACGCCGACCGATTTCGCCCGGGAACTGGGCGCGACGCTCGACGACGAGAACTCGGTACTGAAACAGGCCGCGGACAACGACGTTCCGGTGTTCTGCCCGGCGCTGACCGACGCCGAGGTCGGGAACTTCCTCTACTACTACCGCCAGCAGGCCGAGAAAGACATCGGCATCGAGATTCTGGAGGATTACGAGACCCTCATCGAGGACGGTATGCTCGCTGATACGACCGGCCTGATCGCACTCGGGGACGGCGTCCCGAAACACCACGCCATCATGACGAACCTGTTCCGCGGCGGCGCGGACTACGCAGTCTACGTCTCCACGGGGATGGAGGGCGATGGCTCACTGTCGGGCGCACCGCCGGAGGAAGCCGTCTCGTGGGGGAAGATCAAGGATACCGATGCGAACTACACGCAGGTCGAGGCCGAGGCGACGCTCGTGGTCCCGCTACTCGTCGCCAGCGCGTTCGAGTTCTGATCGGGAAACACCTTTTTATCCCCGTCTGCTACTATCAGCTATGATATCGCTCGACGAGGCAGTGACGGCACGGTTGGAATCACACGGGGAGCGGTTCGAGGTGCTCGTCGATCCGGACGCCGCGCTGTCGATCAAGCGCGACGACTTCGATGGCGAACTGGAGGACGTCATCGCCGCCGAAGACGTCTTCGAGAACGCTAGTCGGGGGGATCGGCCGACCGAGAGCGATCTGGAGGACGTGTTCGGCACGACGGACCCACTGGAAATAATCCCGGAGGTCATCGAGCGCGGCGAGATCCAGATTACGGCCGAGCAGCGCCGCGAGATGCAGGAGAAAAAGCACAAACAGCTAGTCAACCAGATCACGCGAAACGCCGTCAATCCGCAGATGGACGACGCGCCGCACCCGCCGGACCGGATCGAAAGCGCGCTCGAAGACGCCGGATTTAGCGTCGATCCGATGGAACCGGTCGAGGAACAGGTCGACGACGCGCTCGACGCACTGCGTCCGGTCATTCCGATCCGGTTCGACGAGGTCACCGTCGCCGTGCAGGTACCTGCCGACAAGGCCGGCAGTGCGCAGGCGAAACTCCGCGAGTTCGGAGAACTCCAGCGCGAGGAGTGGCAGGCCGACGGTTCGTGGATCGGCGTCCTCAAGTTCCCCGCCGGGCTTCAAAACGAGTTCTTCGAGCGGGCGAACGAAGTGACGAGCGGCGAAGCCGAGACACAGATCCTCAAGGACGAAGACGACATCAAAACGCGTTAGCCTCGACGGTAGCCGACCCAGAAGCCGCCGATGAAGCCCGCGCCGATCGAGAGCGTCGAGAGGATCGGGACGATCCAGCCAGGGTTCTGCACCGTCTCCTGTGTCGAGACGACGCCGTTGGTCAGTCGGTTGTAGTCGACGATCACGATCCCTTTCGACTCCAGAAAGCGGAACAGGGCGAGTTGGACGCCGACGATCACAGCAAGTAGTTTCGCGATTTTCTTGGTCCCGTAGCCGATCAGTCCGCCGATCAGCGCGCCGCCGCCGAACTCCAGGGCCAGTTGTTGGGCCTCGATCTCCATACAGGAAAGGGGTAAGCCGAGCATAATAAGCACTGTGTCACTGGTCGATCATCTGGTGAACGGGATATCGAAGATTCGCGGAGGAGTCGACGATCGAGTGTTACTCTCCGGGAGTAGCCAGTAACTATTTGAATCACAAGGCCTTCCACCATTGTAATTGTGATCGCCGAGAACAATCGGATACAGACAGGAGTCGCTGGCGCGGACGACGTCCTGAAGGGAGGACTCGTTCCGAACTCTGCAACCCTCGTCAGAGGCTCACCCGGTGCGGGCAAGACGATTTTCGGGCTACACTTTCTTGCGGCCGGTGTCGAAGCCGACGAGTCGACGCTCTATATCAATCTGGGCGAACCGACCGAGTATCTGCGCGACACTGCCGAACGTTTCGGACTCGATATCGGCGCCGTCGAATTTCTCGATCTCTCTCCCTCCGAAGAACAGTTCCAGAGTTCCGAATCCTACGATATCTTCGAATCGAGCGAAGTAGAACAACCGTCGCTTGTCCAGGCGATTCGAGGTGAGATCGAAGATATCTCTCCCGACCGCGTGGTGGTCGATCCGGTTACCGAACTCAAATACCTCTCTTCGGACGAACACCAGTTCCGAACGCAGATCCTGAGTCTGCTTGCTCTTCTCAAGGACGAAGGCGCAACCGTCCTGCTGACGTCCCAGGCCGCCGAGTCGATGGCCGACGACGATCTGCAGTTCCTCGCCGACGCGGTGATCGAACTGGACGCAGACTCCAATCGTCGGACACTGCAGGTGCCGAAGTTCCGTGGATCCGGCTCGAAGCCCGGCCCACACACGGTCACCATCGACGACGAGGGGATACACGTGTGGCCGCAACTGTTTCCCGCCGATCATCATCGAGACTCCTCGCTCGGCACGCTCCCCTCCGGCGTCGATGGGCTCGATAACCTCCTGCACGGCGGCATAACTACGGGAACGATCACGTTCCTGAGCGGGCCGACAGGTGCCGGAAAGACGACTACCGGCTTGCAGTTCCTCACCGAAGCCGCGAGCCGTGGACAGCGGGCGGTCCTGTATAGCTTCGAGGAGGCTCAGAAGACGATGCTCGCACGGGCGGACGACATCGGCATCCCGGCACGGGAGATGGTCGAACAGGGAACACTGATCATCGAAGAGATCGATCCGGACGAAATCGCGGTCGACGAGTTCACGGACCGACTCCGGACGAGCGTCGAAGCGGACAACGCACAGGTCGTCATGATCGACGGCATCACGGGCTACACGCGGTCGCTTCGTGGCGCATCGGACGACGGGACGCGACAGTTGATCAAGATCGGGCGGTATCTCCGTAACATGGGGGTCACGGGGATTTTCACCAACGAAGTCCATCAGATAACGGGAGACGTTCAGGCGACCGAACAGCGGTTGAGCCACCTCAGCGATAATCTTGTCGTTCTTCGCCACGTCGAGTACGACGGCGAACTGCGCAAGGTAATCGGCGTCCTCAAGATGCGAGCCAGCCAGTGCGACTCCGCGATCCACGACCTGGAGATCTCCGAAGACGGCATGTCAGTCGGCGAGTCACTGACTGGGTTACGTGGCATCCTGACCGGCACGCCGGACTGGGACGATGACGTCTGAACGGCCCTCGGGAACCGACATGGAGCGACAGGACGACAGTGATGACTCGCCGCCTAGAACAGTCATCTTCCCGTTGCTGGCTGACAGCGGCAACCGACGCGTTCTCCGGGAGTGGCTCGACGGTCACGAGGAGTATCGGGCCGCCGACCCGGATACTTCGCTCGAGGAGGCCCAGTTCGATCTCTGCGTCGTCGACTATCGGGAGCTAAAGCGCAATGCAACGGAGCTGAAACGGCTGAAAGAGGCCATCAGCCCGAGACTGTTACCGATCCTGCTCCTCCTCCCGGAGCGCCGGATGGACGTCATCGACGAGGACGCTGGCGAGATTGCGGACAACGTCTTCGCGACGACAATCGACGAGATAGTCTCGCTACCGATCAGACAGGCAGAACTCGGGTGGCGGATCAAGGCACTGTTGCGCCTGCAAGAGCAGTCCGAGGCCCTAGAGGCACAGGCGAGCGAACTCCGTCGGTTCAAAGAAGCGGTGGATGCGTCCGGACACGCTGTCTACATCGCAAACCTCGACGGGGAGATAGAGTACGTCAATCCGGCGTTCGAGGAGATTACCGGCTACAGTTCGTCCGAGGCGGTCGGTTCGACGCCAGAAATCATGGACTCCGGCGAGATGTCGGACGCGTACATCCAGAACCTGTGGGAGACGATACTCTCCGGCGAGGTCTGGGAGGAAGAGATACGCAATCAACGCAAGGACGGAACCGTATATACAGCGTATCAGACTATCGCACCGATTGTCACCGACGGAGAGACATGTGCCTTCGTCGCCGTCCAGGCCGACATTACCGAACAAAAACAGCTCCGGCGGGACGTCAAGCAGTCCGCCGCAATCATCGAGCGACTCGACGACCCGATCATGATGCAGGACACGGACGGGGAGTTCCGACTACTCAACGAGGCTGTAACCGAGTATGCGGGGCTCTCGAAAGCGGACCTCCGTGAGGCGGACGAGATGCCGTTCATGGACGAGCAATCCGCTCGGACGATAGCGGAGAACAAGGAAACGGTGCTGGAGACGGAAGAACCGCTCCAGTACGAGATATCGCCCACGTTCCAGCGTACCGACAGGGAGCCAACGTTCAGCACGAAACGCTACCCCTACTACGACCCGAACGGCGAACTCGCTGGGACGATGGCTATCTGCCGGGACGTCACGGGTCTCAAACAGCGCCAGATGGAACTTCGGCAGTACGAGCGGGCGATCACCGAGGCAAACGACCTCATCGCGGCAGTCGATATCGATGAGGAGTTCCTGTTTGCCAACCCACAGTACTGTGAGTATCACGATATCTCCCCAGATGAGATCAGCTCGCTTTCGCTCACTGATGTCATCGGCGAGGAAGCGTACACGACGGTCGCCGAGTCGATAGAGCGCACCCTCAACGGCGAGAGCGTCCAGTATCGCACCACCAGGACGCATCCCATCCGTGGCGAACGGACACTCGACGTGCGGTATCATCCGCTCCGAGATGACGAGGACGGTGTCATCGGCATCGTCGGAGTGCTTCGGGACGTGACCGAAAACGAGGAGAAGACCAAACAGCTACGCGTTGTCGACCAGATCCTGCGTCACAATCTGCGGAACAGCCTCCAACTGATCCGGGGCCACGCCGAACAGATGGGCGCGCAGGGTGACAAACAGATGAGCACGCTGGCCGATACGATAATAGAACGGAGCGACGACCTGCTGACGACCAGTCACAAGTCCCGGGCAATTACCGAAGTGCTGAGTGAGACGGTAGACGTTGGCCGGATTGATATCGGCGAGACCGTGAGCGTGGTGGCCGAATCGGTTGCTGGGTCGTACCCGGGCGCAGAGATCGATGTCGATGTTCAGGACCCGGGCGATGTATTCGCCACACAGCGGATCGATCTGGCGCTCGAAGAACTGCTCGAAAACGCGGTCGTTCACTGCGATTGTGGGTCTTCGTCCGTGGAACTGCGCGTCGAACGGGACGAGTCGGGAGTTCGGATCCACGTCGCCGACGAAGGCACCGGCATGCCGGAGATGGATCGGGACGTGCTGGTGAGCGGCCGGGCGACCGGGGACCTCTACCACGGAAGCGGACTCGGTCTGTGGCTGGTCTACTGGATCGTCAGACGGTCGGGTGGCTCGATCAGCGTCGAAGACAGGGAACCACGGGGAACCGTCGTCACAATCGAACTTTCGGGAGCGAACTGATCGCCGTCAGGTCACACACTCACGGCAACTACAACACTTTTCAGCCGACGGTGTCCACATAGTCGCATGCAGACGACACCGCTCGGTACGACCGGCGAAACGGTCAGTTCTCTCTGTCTCGGTCCGATGCTCTTTGGTACCGAGGTCGACCGCGCCACCTCGTTCGACCTGCTCGACCGGTACTACGAGGCGGGCGGACGCTTCCTCGACACGGCGAACAACTACGCGACGTGGATGGAGGGGTACGACGAACCCCAGAGCGAACCGCTCCTCGGCGAGTGGCTGAACGAGCGCGGCGTCCGCGAGGAGATGACCATCGCCAGCAAACTCGGCTTCAATTTCGGCGAGACACCACAGAGCCTCGCACCGGACGTTATCGAGGGAGAGATTGCGGGAAGCCTCGACCGTCTCGGCATCGACCAACTCGACCTGCTGTACGCCCACGTCGACGACTTCGACACGCCACAGGCGGAGACGATGCGCGCGTTCCAGCGCGCCGTCGATGCGGGCACGGTTCGCCATCTCGGAGCCAGCAACTTCCTCGGGTGGCGACTGGCCCGCGCGAACCGGATCGCCGAGGAGCAGGGCCTGACGCCGTACCAGTGCGTCCAGCCCCGCTTTTCGTACTACGCGCCCAACCGTGGGGCCGACTTCGGCGGGCAGGTGCAAGGAACCGACGAACTACTCTCCTACGCCGACCACGAGGACCTGACCGTCCTGCCGTACTCGCCGACCCTGAGTGGCTGTTACGGCCGCGACGACCGGGGCATCCCCGAGGGCTACGTCAATACCGAAAACCGGGTCAAACGCGATATCGTCGAGGAAATCGCCGACGAGAAGGCTCTGAACGGCAATCAGGTTGTGCTCGCGTGGCTACTCGACCGCGAACAGCCCACCGTCCCCGTCATCGGCGTCAGCACGCTGGAGCAACTCGACCAGAACATCGCCGCGCTCGACGTCGACTTTACGAAGGACGAACGCAGACGGCTCGATTCCGTCGAGACGATGGGGATCTACCCCTGGCGGAACTGAGGCTCCGAGGGACTCACGCCGCGGACGCCTCTACGACCAGGTCATCCGCCGACATCGCGACGTAGTAGCCACGAAAGGTTAGCTCGGTAGTGTCTCCCGCCGCCAGGTCGATCCGTTCCTCGGCGTGGACCGATGAGCCGTCGGGCGACGACACTGAGACGACAACGCGGCCGTCCTCGCTCTCGTTCGTCACAGTGGCGGTGAGGCTGGCCGGGCGCGCGTCGATCCAGTAGGTGTCGTATCCCGTAGCGATGCCCTCGAAGGATACCTCCCCTATCCCGGCTTCGTCGATTGTGATTCTTCGAACACGATCGGTGCTGCCGGTGTAGACCGTCCCGCCATCGGTTTCGTCCTCCGCACTCTCCAGCAGCGTCAGTGCGACGTCGACCTCGCCGGTGTTGCCTGCGTTCCCGACTCTCTCCGTGATCGGCGTGCTGTCCTCGGGGACCGGCGTGACGTCCAGCACGTCCCGCTCCGGCAGGTACGGGTCGGGATACCGAACCGATTCGACGACTGGCTCGGGCGCTTGCTCGTCACCGTCGTCCGACGACGAACAGCCGGCGAGCGGGACGGCAAAGAGGGCGCCGGACAGCGCGAGGAGTCGGCGGCGGTGCATAGCTCTGACGTATCACTCATCGAGGCTAAGTGTTTCGTCGATGCCGTACCGGCATTTAATACGCGTCGAGCGTCTATCCTCTGCTATAGCGGACAGGCTCACTCACATGAACGCGATAATCGCAAAACGCGTCGATTCCGGCACGCCAGATACGTCCGAGATCAGTGACCTCGCCCGTGCGGCGGGCTACACTGTCGTCGGCGAGGTAACTCAGACCCGGACTGAAGATCCAGCCCTCGGGATGGGCGAAGGGAAGGTCGAAGAACTGGCGGTGCTCGCCGCCCAGGAGGACGTCGAGGCCGTCATCTTCGACAACCGCCTCGATCCGTACCAGACCTACAACCTGGGACAGAAACTTCCGACGGGGATCGAGGTGATCGATCGCTTCACCCTGATCCTCGATATCTTCGGCCAGCGCGCCCAGACGCGCAAGGCCCAGTTACAGGTCGAACTCGCGGAGCTACGGTACGAACTTCCGCGAGCCGAAACCAAGGCCAGCCTGGCAAAACGCGACGAGCGGCCAGGCTTTATGGGTCTCGGCGAGTATGACGAGGGCCGCGAGCAGGACATCAAAAAGCAGATCAGCAACATCCGGGACGAACTCGAACAGATCGAGAAAACCGAGGCGAACCGGCGAAAGCAACGCCGGGAATCCGGGTTCGACCTCGTCGCGCTGGCGGGCTACACGAACGCCGGCAAGTCGACGCTGATGCGACAGTTAGCGTCCGATCTGGATGTCGACGAAAACGAGGAGCTTCATCCCGACCTCGACGCCACCGCGGAGTCGGAAGACCGCCTCTTCACTACGCTCGGGACGACGACCCGACAGATGGAGACGAGTCGGCGGGACGTCCTGCTGACCGACACGGTCGGCTTTATCAGTGATCTCCCCCACTGGCTCGTCGAGTCGTTCAAGTCGACGCTGGATCAGGTCTACCGGGCCGATCTGGTGTTGCTCGTCGTCGACGTCACCGATCCGGTCGAGGAGATCCGCGAGAAAGTCGTGACGAGTCACGACACCCTCTACGAGCGCAACGAAGCGCCGATCGTGACGGTGCTGAACAAGATCGACAAGGTCGACGACGAGGAACTCGCGGAGAAGCGCGCGGCGCTGTCGGCGCTCGCCCCGAACCCGGTCGCCGTGAGCGGGAAAGAGGGCGAGAACGTCGAGCGCCTGATCGAACGCATCGACCAGGAACTACCCGCATGGGAGCACGAACGACTCGTCATGCCGATGACCGACGAGACGATGAGCATCGTCTCGTGGATCCACGACAACGCACAGGTCAACGACGTGAACTACGGCGACGACGACGTGCTGGTCGATTTCGAGGCCAGACCGACGGTCGTCGAGCAATCGCGGGCGAAAGCGCGCGACCTCTCTCCGGCCGTCGAATCGGCCTGACGAGGGTGGGGCTTTTGCTTTCGGAGATGAACACGTACGTATGGGGGAGAACAACACGAACGCGATTCCGGTGACGGTAGTTTCTGGCTATCTGGGCGCGGGGAAGACGACATTGGTCAACTACCTCCTGTCGAACCCCGGCGACCGGAGGATAGCCGTCATCGTCAACGACATGGGAGAGGTGAACGTGGACGCGGATCTGATCGCCAGAGAAGGAGACGACGAAGAGGGTGTCGTCGACCTCTCGAACGGCTGTATCTGTTGTGAACTGGGTGACGACCTTGCGACGGAGGCGACACGGCTCGCGGAAAGCCGGGAGTTCGACGTGCTCGTCGTGGAGGCGTCGGGGATCAGCGAGCCAGTTCCCATCGCTCGAACGCTACTCGACATCGAGGACGACGCGGTGGCCGGGGGAGCCAGTCTCGAACTGGATACGATGGTGACCGTACTGGATAGTTTCGGCTTCTGGAAGGAGTTCGATCCGGAGGACCGTGAGCCAAACGAGGACGTCGAACGGCCGCTCTCGGCTGTGATGATCGACGAAATCGAGTTCTGTGACGTGTTGTTGCTCAACAAGACGGATACGCTATCGGAGGACGTCATCGACGAGATAGAGGAGACAGTTACCGAACTCCAGCCGCGTGCCCACATCGAGCGGACGGAGTACTCGGCGATCGATCCGGAACTCGTCCTCGATACGGGCCGGTTCGACTTCGAGGCGGCACAGCAGTCACAGGGCTGGAAACGGCAACTGAGCGGGGACGGCCACGACCACGAGGACGGGCATTCGGTGGCCGAGGCTCATGGGGTCAGTTCGTTCGTCTACCGCCAGCGACAGCCCTTCCACCCCGATCAGTTCGCCGACTGGCTCGACGACTGGACGGGCGATGTGATCCGGGCGAAAGGGATCTGTCGGATCGCTGGCCGAGACGACGACGTGATCGGGCTCAGTCAGGCCGGACCCTCCGTCGAGGCGGGACCCATCGGGACGTGGGACCCCGAACGAGACGACCCGCGAACGGAACTCGTCTTCATCGGACAATCACTCGACGAAGCACGCATAACCGACGAACTGGACGGCTGTCTGGCCCAGGAGGCGGACGGAGAAGACTGGCGGCCAGCGACGGATCCGTTCCCGCTGTAAGGCGGTTTCCCGCTCTAGCCCTCGAACGTCTCTCTGAGGTCGTCCCACTCCTCGTGGAAGCCGTGGGTCGATGCTGAGTCGGTCGACATTGCGGACTGGTACACGTCGTCGTATTCGAGCAACTGTGACCACCCCTCGCTGAACGCCGCCGTGCAGTACTTACACATACGATAGCGTTTACGGGAGAGAATATATGAGTTGGCCTGCCGGGTTCGATTTCGCAGGGTCCCTGTGAATATACAACGTGGGACAATAAATACTTATGCATGAGGTTCTAGGTACCGGGTGAGATAACCGATCGGCGGTAACGAGGTCAAGCATGAATTCGGCGAACTACATGGAGCAGGAAGGACAGTGGGTTGAACACGGTTGTAGTAAATGTGAGTGGGCGGCCTTCGCGGAAACGTTCCCCGAGGCTATCAAATCCTACCACTCACACCTAAAAGAACACCATCCGAAAGCCTGGCTGCAAGCCTAAAAAATCGAAGAGAGGGCGTCGCGCTACGGTTCGAGCAGCACTTTGATAACGCCTTCTTCGCGCGCGTCGAACTGCTCGTACATCTCGGGTGCTTCCTCCAGATCGACTCTGTGAGAGACCACCCACGACGGGTCGGCGCGCCCTTCGATGATCAGGTCGCGTAGCTGGCGGTTGTACTGTTTAACATTACACTGGCCAGTGCCGACTTTGAGACCCTTCTCGAAGAACTTGCCGAAGTCGATGCCGAGTCGACCCTGCGCGGCCATTTCGTCCGGCGCGCCGGGGTCTTCGGGGACGTACAGCCCCGGCACCCCGAGTTGACCGGTCGGACGGACGACCTTGATCAGCTGGTTCAGGACGACCGCCGGGTTCTCCTTGGCCGGGTCGTACGCGTACTCATCGGTATCGGTGTCGACGTCATCGGGATCGGTCGCCTGATAGCCGACCGCGTCGACGCCTTTGTCGACCTCGCCGCCGTGTTCATCGATGATCTGCTCGACCGGATCTCCTTCGGTGAAGTTGATCGACGTCGCATCACAGTGCTCTTCGGCGAGTTCCAGTCGGCTCGGCACCTGATCGACAACGTAGATTTCCGACGCGCCCTTGATACTGGCGCTGTAGGCGGCCATCAGCCCGACCGGTCCGGCACCGAAGATAGCAACGGACTCTCCGGGCTGGAGATTCGCCAGCTCGGTCCCGTGCCAGCCCGTCGGGAAGATGTCGGCCAGCAGTGCGAACGCGTCCTCGTGTTCCTCTCCCTCGGGCAGTTTGAGCGCGTTGAAGTCCGCGTACGGAACGCGCAGTTTCTCCGCCTGCCCGCCTTTGTACGGTCCCATCGCGACGTATCCGTACGCCCCACCGGCAAAGCCGGGGTTGACGTTCGTACAGAATCCGGTGAATCCATCCTCGCAGTTCTGACAGAACCCGCAGGCAACGTTGAACGGCAGGACGATCCGGTCGCCCTCCTCCAGCGTACTGACGGCCTCACCGACTTCGCTCACGACCCCCATGTTCTCGTGACCAAAGACGATGCCGGGTTCCGCCGCAGTGCGGCCCTCGTACATGTGGAGGTCGGACCCACAGATGGCCGACGTAGTGATATCTATCACGACATCGTTCGGATGTTGAATTTCCGGTTCATCTACCTCTTCGATCGCTACGTCGTATTCCCCTTGGTATACGACAGCATTCATTGACATATTGTAACTCCCCCTGCACGGAATGTTTCCACAGATCAACTATTATAGTTATTTCAGGCGATCTGAGAGTACCATCTCGAATATATTAACGAATATAGTGGGTTAATATATGCTTGCATCCCTCGGGGATCAGATATCGGACTGCACCGGCAACCCATTTAAGCCGTTCCTGTCGACGTTATCCAGTCCGACACGGTCCAGTAGCGTACGCGTCGGGCGGCCGTCGGCGGTCCACTCGCGGACCTCGTAGTATCGGTCGAGCGTCGTCTCGAACGATTCGGGATCGATGCCGTCGTCTCCGGCGAGCGAGGGCGGGAGCGCGTCGTCTGCTCTGTCGAACCCCTCGCGGACGTTGAACAGGCGCGTGAGCGTCCAGATGCGTTCGCCGACAGTGCGCAGGTCGGTATCGGGGACGACGCCGGCCGCAGCAAGCCACTCCGCCCCGAGGTCGCTGAACACGGGCGCGACGAAGTCGTCGAGGACGAGACTCCAGAGGACCGCTCTGCGGTCTTGCTCCTCGGCCACGGCAGTTGCGACGCGCTCTGGCGTCCAGCCGTCCTCGAACACTTCGTTCTCGATGGGGAGTGCTCGGCGGTGGCAGGCACCTCGATCACTGGTGGCGTACGCGAGCGCCATACTCGGCGCTCCCCGGGGATCGTAGGCGGGCAGTGCCATCGCCTTGACCGTCGGGACGAGTTCTCGCCCACCGAACCGGTGTGCCGCCGCATCGATCCCCTCGGCCAGAACGTCACCGAGGGGCGTGTCACGGGTCGCGATCTCTTGGAGTAGCCGTCGCGCCCCGACGGGATCACCGAAGTCGATCTTCCTGTCCAGTATACCGTCTTCGCTCGCCCTGATCGTCCAGGCGACTGCACTGCCGGCGCTGATCAGGTCGATGCCGAGGTCGTCACAGAGCGCGCCCAGTTCGACGACGGCATCGAACTCGTCGATACCGAGGCCCGCGCCGAGCGACATCGCAGTCCCGCCGCGCGGGACGCTCTCTCCGGTGTCGGTCTCGATACGGAAGTCGCCCGGTGCGGCGTCGTCAGGTCGTTCGCGCTCGGTGGCGTGTTCCCGGACGGCTTCGATTCCCACGGCATCGACGTCGTCGACGCCGCGTTGCTGCCACCCCTCGGCGGCGAGCGCACCGACGGCGTCGGCGAAATCGATGCTCTCGACCGTGCCGCTGGCCCGGTGCCAGCCGGTTGCCGCGTCGCTCTCGTAGCGCTCCTCGTAGCGCTCCCGAAGCGTCTCCAGACCGGTCGGGGGGTCGCCCCGTGCGACGACCGTTTTCAGACGCTTGGCCCCGAGTACCGCACCGGCACCGCCCCGCCCTGCGTGGTGCTCGCCAGCGTCAGAGGCAATCGTCGCGTAGGCCACGCGCCCTTCGCCTGCGGGGCCGATACAGGCGACTGCCCCGTCGTGGCTCTCCGCGGTCGAAACGGTGTCCTCGCCCCAGTTGTCGCTCGGTTCGAGGGTAGCGTCGCCGGACTCGATGTCGAGCCGAAGCGGTTCGCTCGCCTCGCCTTCGACCAGCACCCCGATATGGTCGTCGAGTGCTCCAGCCAGTACTGCCGGGAACTCCCCGCCACCGTAGGAATCCAGGAAGGTTCCAGTCAGCGGTGACTTCGTGACGGCGGCGTACCGGGCGTCGCCCGGCAGGACGCCGGTGAGCGGGCCCAGCATGAACAGGACGACGTTCTCCGGACCGAGGGGATCGGTACCCGGGGCCAGTTCGTCGTAGAGGTAGCGTGCGCCGAGTCCTTTGCCTCCAATGAACTTCCGTAGCCACGGCTTCGGGACGCGCTCGCTCGTCACGGACCGCGTCGAGAGGTCCACGCGGAGGAGCCGGTCGGGCGTGAGTGGCTCCGTCATCGGTACGCCAGTCGGGACTCTCGGTTCGGTCCCACCCGGGAGTTCCCGGGCGGGGCGTGTCCGCACCGCTCGTGAGCGATCACGTCAGTCGTCCGCGGGTGATTCGTCGGCTGGCTCGATACCGACGTCGACCTCGGCTGCTGCAGCCTTGTACTCGGGGATCTTCGCCCGCTCGTCGAGGACGTTGTTCGTCAGGACGTTCGCGGACGCCTCGGCGAAGTGTGGCGTCGTCCAGACCGAGCCCTCCTTGATGTCAGTCGTGACCTGCGCTTTCAGCGTGATCTCACCCCGTCGGGATTTCAGAGTGACGTAATCGCCGTCCTCGATACCGTACCGCTCGGCGTCCTCGGGGTGGACGTCGACGAAGTTCTCGGGGTGCTGGCGCTTGAGCGTCGGCGAGCGTCGACTCATCGTCCCCGTGTTGTAGTGCTCTTCGAGGCGTGCGGTGGTGAGCGTGAGCGGGTACTCCTCGTCGGGCACCTCCCTCGGTGGCTGGTGGACGACACCCTCGATCTGACCGAGTCCGTTCTCGGTGTCGAAGGATTCCTCGTAGAGGAACGGATCGCCCTCGTCACCGATCTCGTAGCAAGGCCAGTGGAGGCCCTCCTCGCCGAGCAGTTCGTAGGTCATTCCGTGATAGCTCGGACAGACCTGCCGGAGCTCCTCGAAGACGGCTTCGACGTCCTCGAACCGGAACGTCTCCTCGTCGAACAGCCGACTGCCCATCTCCATCAGGATCTCGAGGTCGTGTTTCGTGTTCTCGTGGACCTTGTCGACGCCGCGCATCCGCTGGACGCGCCGGTCGGTGTTCGTGACGGTGCCGTCGCGCTCGGCCCAGGTCGTCGCCGGCAAGATCACGTCGGCGAACTTGGCTGTCTCCGTCATGAAGATGTCCTGGAGGACCATGAACTCCAGTTCCTCGAAGCGCTCTCGCACCTCGTTGGCATCCGGTTCGGACATCACTGGGTTCTCGCCCATGATGTAGAGTCCGTGAACGGAGCTTCCCGCGGCGTTCGAGATTTCGACGTTGGTCAGTCCGGGTTCGTCCGGTATCTCGAAGCCCCATTCCTCTTCGACGCTCTCGCGGGCCTCGTCGTCGTCGACTAGCTGGTAGCCCGGCAGGACGTTCGGCATCGCACCGACGTCACAGGTCCCCTGCACGTTGTTCTGGCCGCGCAGCGGGTTCACGCCCGTGCCGGGGCGGCCGAGATTACCGGTGGTCAGCGCGAGGTTGATCTCGTTCTGGACGTTGTCGACGCCACAGGCGTGCTGGCTCATCCCCATTCCGGTGAAGATGGCCGCGTTGTTCGCCTTCGCGTACTTCTCCGCGGCGAGTTCGATATCTTCGAGCGGGACGCCACACTGCTCGGCGGCCTCCTCCTTGTCGAAGTCCTCTAGCGTCTCCTTCAGGTCGTCGAACCCTTCCGTCCGCTCGGCGATGAACTCCTCGTCGATCCAGTCGTTCTCCAGAACGGTCTTGAGTACGATATTCAGGAGCGGGATGTCGGTTCCCGGATTCAACTGGAGATGCATGTGGCGGTCGGTCTCGTCGATACTGAACGACCGGGTGGTCTTGTTGGCGTGTGGGTCGACCTGGATGACGGTGGCCCCCTCCAGAACGGCCTGTCGGAAGTACTGGCTGTTGGCGATGGGGTGCTGTTCGCCGGGGTTCGCCCCCTGGATCCAGAACACGTCGGCGGCCTCCTCGAGGTCCGCCATGCTGTTGGTCATTGCGCCCGCACCCAGACTCGTCCGGAGCGCCCACACCGTCGAGGCGTGACACATCCGCGTGCAGTTGTCGACGTTGTTGGTGCCGTAGCGGCGGGCGAGTTTCTGGAGCAGGTAGTTCTCCTCGTTCATCGTCTTCGAGGAGCCGTAAAAGCCCATGGCGTCCGGGTTGTACTCGTCCCGGATGTGTTCCATCTCCGAAACGATCCGGTCGTACGCTTCCTCCCACGATGCCTCCCGGAACTCGCCGTCCTCCTTGATCATCGGGTCTGTCAGACGGTCCTCGTGGTCGACGACCTCTGTCGCCGCGCCGCCCTTGATACAGACGCGCCCCTCGTTGACCGGTGCGTCGCCCCACGGCATGAAGCGAACGTCGCCCGGTTCATCGCCTTGCTGCACTTTGATTCCGCAGCCGACACCACAGTACGGACAGATCGTTTTGACTGGTTCTTGGTTATCGCTTGACATAGTTGAAGCCTCCCTGTTGAGGTGCCTATGATATATAATGACAGTTCAGCACTCATCAAGTTATCCTACGATATCTGACTAGTTATGGATCAGATGGGGCAATGCTCACAACGCCGGCGCTCGACACTGGACACGATGGAGCTAACTCGAGCGCTCATCGAACAATCAGCGACGGAGTACGAACGGGACGCGCCGTTTTATACGGTCGAGCAGGAGTCCATCGAGACGCTTCCCGCGGCGTTCAAGAACGGTGAGTTCGGCCGCCGGGACGCCATCTGGATCGTCGAGTGGTACTACCGCCGCGAACTGGGCGCGGTCTCGAACCGCGAGCGACGCGCCCTCGAAGACGAGTTCGAGGAGAACGACCGGCGGGAGATAAAACGGGCAGTCGTCGACGCCGCGAACGCAGACACGCTCGACGCCGCAACCGATTCTCTCACTGCGCTCTCCGGCGTGGACATCACCGTTGCATCGGCGTTCCTGTTCTTTATCGATCCCGACCGCTATCTCGTCGTCAGCGAGACGGAGTGGGACGTCCTGCACGACGCCGACTACCTCTCGGAGCCATACCCCGATCCGCCCACGCTCGACCAGTACAGGGAGTATCTCGACGTCTGTCAGGGACTCGCCGACCGGTTCGACTGCGACCTCTGGACGCTATATCAGGCTCTCCGACAGCTTTCTGATCGCTGAGAGCCGCGGCTCCCACAGGGGCTTTTACCCCGCAAGTCGATAGTCGGAGTATGTCTACGGCCGTGATTATCGCAGGGGGACGCTCGACGCGCTTTGGCGACCAGGACAAAGCCGTTGCCGACCTCGGGGGGACGCCGATGATCCGGCGCGTCGCAGACGCCGTCGCGGAGGAGGTCGACTCGGTCGTCATCAACTGCCGGGCCGACCAGCGTGCGGCGATAAAGTCGGCGATGGCTGGCTACGATGCCCCCGTCAGTATCGCCGAGGACGAACGCCCCGATGCCGGGCCGACAGCAGGGATGATGACCGGCCTCCGCGCCGTCGATTCCGGGTACGCCTTCGTCGTCGCCTGCGACATGCCCTTCGTCGACCCCTCGTTCGTGGAGTTCCTGTTCGACCGCGCCGCAGGCCACGACGGCGCAGTTCCGCTACTCGATGATGGCTGGTACCAGACCACGCAGGCCGTCTACCGCGCCGAGGCGATGGCGGATGCCTGTGAGCGCGCCCTCGACGCCGGTGAGCGGAAGGTTCTCGCCGCACTCGACCGGATCGAGTACGTCACGGTGGAGGAAGACGCGGTTCGCGATCACGCCGACCTGCAGACGTTCAGAAACCTCAATACGAACGAAGAGTTCGACGAGGCGACCGCCGAGTTCGAGTGAGTCCGGTCCGTGTTTCCGGGCCGGTCAGTCGAGGAGTTCGCGAACCGGGTCCTCCTCGATCATCGCAGTGAGCGCAACGGCGTCGATCCGTGGCTCCTCGCGGACCCGCGTCCCGATCTCTCTCGCTACGTCGAGGGCCGCCGCATCGTCGACCATGTTGACGACTGCGATCACGGTAGCGCTCTCGGGAACGCCCTTGAGCGCACCGAAATCGCTCGTCAGGACGCCCGCGACGGTCTGAGGGCGGATCTCGTCGCCGACCGATAGGTCCGTGATCGCCGCCACGCGCTCGGGCCGGTGGACGTACTCGTCAGTGAGCGGTTTGCCGACCGCCCGGATGCTCGCGATGGGGAGGACGGTATCCGCCCCGGCGGGGATCTGCGGTTCGTGTTCGGCGGGCGCTTTCAGCAGTCGCGTCCGTGCGCCGTCGGCCTTCACGAGTATCGGCGCTTCGACGTCCGCGTCGGCGAGCGCGTCGACGGTCTCGGGGTCGTAGCCCAGATACCGGTCCTCGCGCTCGCGCTCCGGGACGAGACCGAGCGGCCACTCGTCGGTCTCGCGGGCCGCCGTGATCGGATCCTCGGTCACGACGACTTCGGAGACCTGGCTGTCGAAGATCGGAATCCGAACCGTCGCGGTGACGATGGCCCGGTCGAGTCGGTTCGCAAGCGCGTACAGCGTCGTCTTCTTGCCGCCCGCGCCGACGACGCAGACGAGGCCCGAGCGAGCGTCGAGCGCGTCGGCCAGTGGCGGTGGATCGAGAACAGTCATCGCTGGATACTCACAGTCGCTCCTTACGTTTCTGTGCGACGTGTACGTTCTCGATTCTGGTGTCCGGATACTGGCCGTCGGCGTCCTTCTCGGCGGCTTTGACCATGTCCCAGACGACGTTCAGACCGGTCGTCACACCTTCGAGGGCTTCCATCTCACAGCCGGTCTTCCCGGTGGTCTCGACGGCGACGGCGAGGCCGACGCGGTCGTCTTCGACCTCGAAATCCACGTCGACGTTCGAGACCGGGATCTGGTGGCACAGTGGAATCGTCTCCCAGGTGTGTTTGACCGCCTGTATCGCGCCGATCCGCGCCGTCGCCAGCACGTCGCCCTTCTCTACGTCGTCGGCCCGGATCGCCTCGACCGTTGACGGCTGAAGCCGGATCGCGCCCTCGGCGACGGCCCGGCGGTCGCTGTCGGGCTTGTCGCCCACGTCGACCATCTGCGCATCGCCGGAGTCGTCGACGTGCGTTAGTTCGTCGGCCGGGGTCTCGGTCGCACCGTCCTCCTCACTCATCGCCATCACCCCACAGCGCCCGGGCGACCAGCGGTGGGAGATCAGTGGCGACCAGCCCGTAGCCGTGATCTTCGACGGCCAGATCGCCCGCAGTGCCGTTCGCGTACGCCGCGATGCCCGCGGCCTGTACGGAGTCGTCGAGCGTCGCGACCAGGGCGGCGGTGACCCCAGCCAGCACGTCACCCGTGCCCCCGACGGTCATGCCGGGGTTGCCCGTTCTGTTGACTCGCGTTCGCTCGCCGTCGCTCACGATGTCGTAGGCACCCTTGACCAGTAGTGTCGCGCCGACCTCTCCGGCGAAGGCTTCGACGGCGTCGGCGCGCTCGCGCCAGTCCTCCTCGCGCGGGCCGCCCATCGCCGCCAGTTCGCCCTGATGGGGCGTGCAGACGAGCTGTGCGTCGGTCTCGACATCCGGGACGACCCGGACCGGATCGGCGTCGACGACCGCGCGCCCGTCGTAGGATGCGAGGAACTCGCTGACAGCGTCGAGGCTCCCTTCGGCGGTACCCAGTCCGGGGCCGACGAGCACCGTGTCGACGTCCGCGGCGAGCGAGAGCAAGGTGTCGACGTGGACCGGCGCGATACGGTCGCCGGGCAGGGCCTCGACAATGAGGTTCTCGGAGTAGCCCGCGACGGCGTCGGCGACTGATTCGGGCGTCGCGACGTAGACCAGATCCGCGCCGGCGCGGAGGGTGGCGTGCGCGGAGAGCGCGGGTGCGCCGGAGTAGGGGCCACCGCCGATTACCAGCACCGTGCCGTGGTCGCCCTTGTGGCTCTGCGGATCGCGCGCGAGCGAGTGCAGGTCGCCGCGTTCGACGAACAACTCGGCGGCCGCGGGGATGCCGATATCGGCCACCGTGATATCGGCGTCGACTGCTTCGAGCCCCGGCTTCGCGTCGTGAAACGTCACTACGTGATCGGCCTCGACTACGACGCCCGGCGCATTGCCCGTGTCCGCGTCGACACCGGAGGGGACGTCGACCGAGAGGACCGTCGCATCGCTCGCGTTGATCGCTTCGGCGGCGCTCGCGGCCGGTTCTCGCAGTGCGCCGGTGACGCCAGTGCCCAGCATCGCGTCGACCACGACGTCCGCGTCGGGCAGTGCGATCTGGGCCGAGTCTCTGACCGCCTCGATATCGTACTCGCCCTGCCGCAGAGCATCCCAGTTCTCCCGTGCGATATCGGTCGTGATGGTCTCTGCCCGGCCCAGCAGGTGGACCGAGACGTCGTATGCGTCGAGAAAGCGCGCCGCGACGAAGGCGTCGCCGCCGTTGTTGCCCCGGCCGGCGACGACGACGACTCGGGTACCCCGCTCGGCGACGTCTCGGACGGCCTGGGCGACGGCGTTACCGCTCGACTCCATGAGCTGTTTCCGCGGGACGCCAAGCGCCTCGGCGTTCGCGTCTACCGCGGCCATGCGCTCGCTCGTGATCATATAGCGAGGTTCGGCGTCCGGCGACAAAACGATGCTGGAGGCTCGGCGTCGACAGCGAAAAAACAGAAGCCGAGACAGGAGATCGGGACCGGGCGTTGTCGGGAGATACCAGCCCGGATTCCGGGCCGTGATTACTCGAGATCGAACCGGTCGAGAGTCATCACTTTGGTCCACGCATCCACGAAGTCATGCACGAATTTCTCCTCTGCGTCGTCGGCACCGTAGGCTTCCGCGAGCGCCCGAAGCCGGGAGTTCGAACCGAAGATGAGGTCCACGCGGGTGCCTCTCCACCTGACTTCGCCCGTCTCACGGTTGCGCCCCTCGAACACGTTCTCGGAGTCCGGGGCCGCTTCCCACTCCGTATCCATATCGAGCAGGTTCACAAAGAAGTCGTTGGTCAGCGTCTCCGGTCGGTCAGTGAACACACCGAGGTCGGTATCCTGATAGGTGGCGTTCAGTGCGCGCATGCCGCCGACCAGAACCGTCATCTCGTCGGCCGCCAGATTCAGCAGTTCCGCGTTGTCAACCAGTACTTCCTCGGCCGGTCGGTCGGCGTCGCTGCCGAGGTAGTTACGGAACCCGTCCGCCGCCGGTTTGAGCGCGTCGAACGAGTCGACGTCGGTCTGTTCCTGCGAGGCGTCCGTCCGTCCCGGCTCGAACGGGACATCGACGTCGTAGCCGGCGTCTTCCGCAGCCTGCTCGATGGCCACAGAGCCACCCAGAACGATCAGGTCAGCGAGCGAGACTCGCGTCCCGTCGGACTGTGTGCTGTTGAACTCTGTCTGGATCCCTTCCAGGGTCTCCAGCACGGTGTCCAGTTGTTCCGGCTCGTTCGCCTCCCAGTGCTTCTGGGGTTCGAGGCGGAGACGGGCACCGTTTGCGCCGCCGCGTTTGTCGCTGTCGCGGTACGTCGACGCCGAGGCCCATGCGGTCTTGACCAGTTGGGGCACGGACAGGTCCGAGTCGAGGATCTCCTCTTTGAGTGCGGCGACATCGTCCTGCCCGATCAGGTCGTAGTCGGCTTCGGGGATGGGGTCCTGCCACAGCATCTCCTCGTCCGGAACCTCGGGACCGCGGAACCGGGTCGGCGGGCCCATGTCGCGGTGGATCAGTTTGTACCACGCCTTTGCGAAGGATTGCTGGAACTCGTCGGGGTTCTCGCGGAAGCGCTCGACGATCTCCCGGTACTCGGGGTCTTCCTTGAGCGCGATGTCCGTCGTCATCATCATGGGCGCGTGTTTCTCCGACGGATCGTGGGCGTCCGGGACGGTGTCCTGTGCGGCTTCGTCTGTCGGTGCCCACTGTACCGCACCACCGGGGCCTTCCTCTACCTCCCACTCGTAGTCGAGCAGGTTGTCGAGGTAGGAGGTGTCCCACATCGTCGGCGTGCCGTTCCAGGCGCCCTCGATGCCGCTGGTGATCGTGTCGGGACCTTTGCCGGTGCCGTGGTCGTTCTCCCAGCCGAGGTCCTGCGCGTCGATAGGGGCCTCTTCCGGGATTGGCCCGAGGTCTTCGTCGTCGGCACCGTGGGATTTGCCGAACGTGTGGCCTCCGGCGATGAGCGCGACGGTTTCCTCGTCGTTCATGGCCATGAGGCCGAACGACTCACGGATGTTCGCGGCCGACGCAAGCGGGTCCGGCTCACCGTTCGGTCCCTCGGGGTCCACGTAGATCAGCCCCATCACGCTGGCCCCGACTGGCTCGTCGAGCTGTCCCTCCTCGTTACGACGCTCGGACTGGTGGGCCTCGAACTCCTCCTCGGGCCCCCAGTTGACGGATTCGTCGGGCTTGAACGCATCCTCGCGCCCGCCGGCGAAGCCGAACGTCTCGAATCCCATCGACTCCAGGGCGCAGTTCCCGGCCAGGACGATCAGGTCGGCCCACGAGAGTTTGCGGCCGTACTTCTGCTTGACCGGCCAGAGCAAGCGGCGCGCCTTGTCGAGGTTCGCGTTGTCCGGCCAGCTGTTGAGGGGTGCAAACCGCTGGGTTCCGCCGGACGCGCCGCCGCGGCCGTCGGTGGTTCGGTACGTACCGGCGCTGTGCCACGCCATCCGAATAAACAACGGGCCGTAGTGGCCGTAGTCAGCCGGCCACCACTCCTGTGATGTCGTCATCACCTCTTCGATGTCCGTCTTCACGGCCTCGAGGTCGAGTGTCTCGAACTCCGTGCCGTAATCGAACTCCTCGCCCATCGGATCGGCCTGGCGGGCGTTCTGGTCGAGAATCTCCAAGTTCAGCTGATTCTGCCACTGGTCTGGGTCGGACCAATTCATCACCGGCGATTTGCAGTCTTTCGCGTATTAATCTTGTCTAACTCACTGACAATGTCTTTGTTAACCTCTAAGCAGTCTGTCGAATGTATTATTATGTTCGAGTGACTGCTTTACAGTCTCACGGACGTGTTTGTTCAGAACAAGCAGGCTGGAATAAATATGGGCATAGGACGATTGACTACACGCTTGGAGTCTTGTACGCCTGACTTCAATTTCTGGAGCAGAAAGCTTCGGAAACTATCGTCGGACCGTGCGAGAGTTGCAGTATCCAGTAGCCGGCCCTATTGGTCGTATTACGGCCGACCGCTAGTACCGGATCCGGAAGCCGTCCTCTCCCTGTGGCTCCTCGTACTCCACGTCGACGTCCTCGACAGTCGCTGCGGGACTGCCAGTGTGACACCATTCGACCATCTCTTCGATGGCCTCTTCGGGGCCTTCGAAAACTGCCTCGACGCGGCCGTCGTCGAGGTTCCTGACCCAGCCGTCGACAGCGTTCGATTCCGCCGTCTCTTTGGTCGTCGCCCGGTAGAAGACGCCCTGGACACGACCGGAGACGAACACGTGTGCGCGAGTTCGCGTCATACTCGAAGATGGATCGCCAGCGATCAAAAATGATGGGGCGCACGGCGAGTCGAAAACGAAATGCACCGGGGGTTCGTCCACCCCACAATGAAGCCGATCAAGGACAGCGTCCACGACTACATCGCGCTCGGTCCGGAGGCGGAAGCGCTGGTCGACACCCCGACCGTCCAGCGGCTTCGCCACGTCAAGCAACTCTCTACCGTTCGGCTGGTTTTTCCCGCGGCCAACCACACCCGGTTCGAGCATAGCCTCGGCGTCTACCACCTCGCCGACACCGCTATCGGACATCTCGACGTCGACGCCGACACCGCGGCCCACCTCCGCGCCGCGGCGCTCCTCCACGACGTGGGCCACGGCCCCTACGGCCACCAGACCGAGGAGGTAATTCACCGCCGGACCGGGAACGATCACGACGATGTTGGCTGGCTACTGACCGATCCCGACCGCCCCGTCTGTCAGGCACTGGAGGGCCTCGACCTCGATCCGGAGCGCGTCGCCACGCTCGTCGCCGGTGAAGGCCGACTCGGTTCGCTCGTCTCGGGCGAACTCGACGTCGACCGGATGGACTACCTCTCCCGGGACGCCCACCACACCGGCGTCCCCTACGGCGCAATCGACCACGGACGCCTCGTCCGCGAACTCCGACTGGAGAACGGCCACCTCGCTCTCGGCGAGGGCAACGTCGCGACGGCCGAGTCGATGCTGTTCTCGCGGGCGCTGATGAACGCTATCGTCTACCGTCATCACGTCTCCCGGATCGCCGGTGCGATGCTCGACCGGGCCTGTGAGCAGTATCTAGACGCCACCGAGACCGGAATCGAGTCGTTCCGACGGATGGCCGACCACGACCTGCTGGTCGCACTGGCCGAGCACGTCCCGACGCTCGGCCGGCGACTGGAGCACCGCGACCTCTACAAACGCGCCGTCTGGACGGGCATCGAAAACGTCCCCCGAGAGATCACGGACGTGGACTACGAGGACGAACGGCAGGCCGAGCGCGAGATCGCCGAAGCGGCAGGCGTCGACCCCGCCGCAGTGATCGTCGACATCCCCGACCGTCCGCGACTCAAGGAATCATCGACGAGCGTCGTCGTCGACGGCGTCGTCCAGCAACTGGAGGACGCCTCGGAGTTGGTCCGTGGTATCCGGATGGCCGAGCGGGCGCGCTGGCGCCTCGGCGTCTACGCTCCCGAAGAACAGACGCAGTCGGTCGAACGCGCCGCCCGGGACGTGCTGGGCCTTCGCTAGGTATCGGGAAACGTCCGGGCGACCTGCTCGCGGGTCTCCTGCTCCGTACCGGAGTTGTCGATGGCGACGTGGTACATCTCGATAGGGTGGAACTCCTCGCGGAACTGGTGGTACACCTCGACATCCGCGTCGCTCATACCGCCCTCACGGTCGGCGATGCGCTCCTCTGCAACCGAGCGCTCGCAGACGACTTCGAGCAGGCGAAACCGTGCGCCCGCTTCCTCCGCGATTTCCCGGACAGTGCGTCGACGGTCGCGCGCTGCAAACGTCCCGTCGAGAACGGCTGATTCGCCCGCCTCGACCGTCTGCCTGGTTCGGTCGAGCAGTTCGCGGTAGACGCTCGCTATCTCCTCGTCGGTGTACTGGGGGTCGTCGTACAGTTCCTTGCGGACCACGTCGGTTCGAAGGCGTCGCACCCCGAGGCGCTCCGCGACCACCGCCCCGACAGTCGACTTGCCCACGCCGGGAAGCCCACAGAGCACGACGAGCCACGGGTCGTCGCCGCCCGCCGGTTCGCCGTCTTCACCCTGCGCTGTTGCCTCGCCGTCGCTGTGGTCTCCGGACATACTGTATTCCGACCCAGGTGCCGGGTCTTGCTGTCACGTCGGACCAGCGGGTGCAAAATAGCTTCGACTACGCCGGGAGCGGTAGACACCCTTTAGTCCCCGCTCGCCAATCCTGTCGGTATGCCGAACTTCGAGGGAACGAGTGCCATCGAGACCTACTCCGGCGTCGCCTTCGACCCGCTCGACCCGGAGCCAGCATCGGTCAGGGTCGAGGACGTCGCACACGGGCTGGCGAACACCTGTCGGTATGCCGGCCAGTGTCAGTTCTACTACTCCGTCGCGACCCACGCGCTCTACGTGAGCCGTGAACTCGAGGAGTACGGGCCGCTTGTACAGCTTTACGGACTCTTTCACGACGCAAGCGAGGCGTACATCACCGACGTCCCCCGCCCAGTGAAACGCAAACTCGAGGAGTACGACTCCATGGAGCGGGAGATTCTCGCCGCCGTCTGGGAACGGCTGGACGTTCCCGCTCCGACCGACGAGCAGTGGACCGCGGTGATGGACGCCGACGACATGTTGCTCAGATACGAGGCCGACACACTGCTCTCGGAGTTTGCGCCCTCGCCGGTTCCGGACCTGTCTCACGAACTGACGCCGGGGCGTCCCGGCGAAGCGCGCGACCTGTTTCTCGACCGGGCGGAACGGCTTCGCGAGCGCGTCTGATCCGCTCCGAACGGTCGCCGAAATCGCCACCGCTAAACCCCTAGCACCTGAACTTTCTGGGATGGACCGAACGTCGACCGACGCTGACGGGACGCCGGATTGCGAGCAGTTGACGACGATCACACGGGAGAGCGCCGCCGCGGGGAGCGCAGTCGCCGCGGCGTCGTTCCGGACGGATCTCGACGTCGAGCAGAAATCGGAGAAGACGGATCTCGTCACCGCGGCCGACCGCAAGGCCGAAGCCGCGGTCGAAGAACGCATCCGGGAGTCGATGCCCGAAGCCACGATTTACGGCGAGGAGAGCGCGACCGGAGAGCTACCGGAGGAGGGCACCGTCTGGATCGTCGATCCGATCGACGGGACGAACAACTTCGTCCGGGAGAACCGTCGCTGGGCGACGAGCGTCGCCTGTCTCGTCGACGGCGAAGCGGTCGCGGCGGTAAACGATATGCCGGCACTGGGCGACACCTACGTCGGAACGCCCGAGGGTATCCGGCGGAACGGGGAGCCAGTTTCGGTCAGCGACCGCTCCGATCCGGAGACGTTTCAGGTCGTCCCGACGGTCTGGTGGCCGCGGGACCGGCGGCGGGAGTACGGCGCGGCAACGGGCGCGATAGTCCGCCGATTTGGCGACCTCCGGCGGGTCGGGTCGGCGCAGGCGGCGCTATCGCTACTTGCCGCTGGCTCTGTCGAGGGCGTTCTCACGAACGTCGAGACGAACGCCTGGGATACGGTCGCGGGCGTCGCGATGGTCCGGTGGGCCGGTGGCGAGGTCACCGACCTCGACGGCGAGCCGTGGACCCCGCAGAGTCGCGGCCTCGTCGCATCGAACGGGAACGCCCACGAGGAACTGCTGAAAGCGGTGGCCGAGATCGACGCGGCGCGATAAAAAAGGAGAGACGTCTACCGCATGAGCGAGTCGGCCATCCGCTGCGGGAAGCCAGTGATCAGCTCCCACAGGCTCATTTCCACGTCGTCCGAGCGGAGCCGCGATCGGAGCCGCTGGCTGAACAGCTCGACGGAGATGATGAGAACGAAGATAGCGAGCAACGTCGCCATCATCTCGGTGAACCGCAGCAGATTCTGCTGAGCAGTCAGGACGTAGCCCAGCCCGCCCGCGCCGATGACGCCGACGGTGACGCCGATCCGGACGTTGATCTCGAAGATGTACAGCGTCCACGCGATGAACGCTGTGCGAACCTGACTCAACATGCCGAAGAAGACGATCTGGGGTTTGTTCGCACCGGTCGTCCGCATCGCCTCGATCGGCCCGTCCTCGATCTCCTCGAGTTCGTCGACGAACAGGCGTCCGAGGTTCCCGATCGTGTCGAACGCGATCGCGATCGCCGCGGACGCAGGACCCAGTCCGAGGAAGGGAATGAAGATCAGCGTCCAGATGATCGCCGGGATCGCCCGGATGAACGACATCGTGCCACGGAAGATGAAGTTGAACGGAAACGGCGTGACACGTTCGGAGCCGAGCGTCCCGAACACTAACGCGAACGGGAACCCGATGACGGTCCCGACGAATCCCATTGCGAGCGTGATACCGGCCTCACCGAAGATCTGGAAGATCCCGAGCTCCTGGAAAAAGAACGCATACATGTCGGTCAGGTTCGGCGGGAACTGGAACAACAGCCCACCGATCTCGGGGTCGTACAGCAGGTTCTCCTGGCGGATGAACGAGATGTACTGGCTGATGTCGAGGAACGGGATTACGTCGAAGTATCTCGTGATCGGGAAGAACCCGGTCAGCGACTCGACGAACGTCTCGAGGCGCGCGTCGGGGTTGAGTAGTTCGGTCGCGGCGAATGCCTGGATCGTCGCAAAGACGAGGAACCCAGCGAGCGCGACCCAGCCGACTGCGCGGCGCCGTCTCGTCCGTTTGATGTTCTCGAACTGTTCCGCGATCCGACCCGGAGTCATATCGCTATCGATCTCCTCGCCACCGTCGGTGGTTGGCGTGTCGCCGGATTCACTCGAATCGGTGTGGGCGGATCCTACGTCCACGTCGTTGTCATCGTCTCTCACTGGATGATCAGCTCCGTTTGTGTCACTGTGTTGCGTTCTCTTTGTCCGCCGTTTCACCACCGACAAACATCCCATCGGTATCGATATCACCGTAGATGGTGTCGATCGCGTCGATCGTGAGTTCGTCGCGGTACCCGTCGAACACTTTGTGGCCGTTTCGCAGGCCGATGAACCGCTGTCCGAACTTCCGCGCGATGTTCACTTGATGGAGACTACAGAAGGTGGTCAGTCCACGGTCTTTCGAGGCGGCCAACAAGTACCGCATCACGTCCTGTGCGCTGCCCGGGTCGAGGCTCGCGACCGGCTCGTCCGCGAGGAGGACCTCCGGCTGCTGGACGAGTGCTCGGGCGATCCCGACCCGCTGTTGTTGGCCACCGCTCATGCTGCGCGCCTTCTGTTGGGCCTCCTCCAGCAGGCCGACAGTGTCGAGCGCGTCAAGCGCCCGGTGTTTCTCCTTCTCGTCCTGTAGCTGCAACACACTAGAAAAGAATCCGGAGCGATAGATGCCCCCGGAAAGCGAGTTCGAGTACGCCGTCATATCGCCGATGATGTTGTGCTGTTGGAAGATCATCGCCACTTCGGGGCGGGGGTCAACCATCGGCTCGCCGGCGATCACTATCTCGCCATCGGTCGGTGAGAGTAATCCACTTAGCGTCCGTAACAGGGTGGATTTGCCGGAGCCAGAGACGCCGAGAACGATAACGAACTCTCCTTCGGGCACCGAGAAGGACACGTCGTCGAGCGCAACTGTGTCGCCAAATCGTTTCGTGAGACCGTCTACTTCGATATAGCTCATAGTAATAAATACATAGTAACCGACGCCTAGAGGTTGGCCCAGTCCAGCCCGAGCTCCTGACCCAGCTCCGCGACCGGGTCGAAATCGCTGACGCTTGCCTCGACGACGCCGCTGAACCACAGTTCGTGGTCCTGAACGAGCTGGACGTCATCGAGTTCATCCTCGGAGAGTTCGTCTTCTTCCATGTCGAGCAGTTCGGGATCAATGCTGAGTGCCTCCGCGATGTCGGCCTGTGACTCGTGCTGGAACGCCTCCTCCGGTGCGTCGATCATGAGCTGTCGGAGTTCGTCCTTGATCGGCTCGTCCCACGCGGCGTTGCTCACGATCGGGGCCCGCGGGATCGGGTCGGAAACGGCGAGCAGTTGGAGCTCGGGGTCTCGCTCGCCGGCGCTATCGTACTCCGCGGAGATATCGACGAACTCCTGTGACATCTCGTCGAACTGCTCCTGTGGGACGTGCCCTGCCGTCGAGAACGCACCGGTACCGGCGGCAGCGATCCGGTCATCGTTGATAAGCTGATCGCGTGCGGTGGAGTGGTCCGAGGTCCTGAGGTCGAAATCCTCGGGCGAGCCAGCGGGTGCGTTGCCGATATCGAGGCCCGCGTTTCTGAGCATCAGGAGGGGGAACAGTGTTCCGGAGACGGATGTCGCCCCCGCGGATGCGAAGACCTCGCCTTCGATGTCGCTCAGTTCCTCGATATCGCTGTCGGCTCTCGTGGTAATGAGCGAGAAGTACCGTTCCGCCCCGTAGGCAACGCGCAGCCCCGTGACGTCGATCTCCTCGGGGATCTGTGCGACCGCGCCGGGCGAGGTGTCCGCAAAGACACGGTCGCCCTCGGACGCGCGCCGGAGTTCCTGTGCTGTTCCGGAGTAGCTCTGAGTGGGCTGCTCGACGATCTCGACGTCCGCCTCCGATTCGAGATACTCGAACAGTGGCTGATACTGTACCCGAATATCGATCTCCTCTTCTGCGGGATTCATTACCCACGTGACCTCCGTCGGGTCGTCGGTGTCACCGGTAGTCCCGCCGTTTTCGCCGCCATTCTCACCGTCGCCTCCGACACATCCGGATATGCCGAGGATCCCTGCGGCTCCCGCGGTTTTTAAGAACCTTCGCCTGTTCGCCGATGGTCTGTTATCTGCCATGATACCATCACTTTACTCAATGATAAAATGCGTTTCTATTACTGATATATATCTCTTAATAGATTTTGTATCTTCCAACAAAGGATCCAGTATCGTAACCGATCCACGGTCGGCTAAGGTGGCGACGCCCGGGATGGTTGGTTGGGCGTCGTTTCCCAGGATACCGGGGACCGGACCTTCGTACAGAGCCAGTCTCCCGAGAACACACCGGAACGGTGTTCGTCGTGTGGAGTCGATCATGATGTCGTCACCAGTTACGGGACACGGTCCGACAATGAGTGTACAGGTCGACCGGGTACGGCGGGAGCCGAGCAAAAGCGAACGTGACGCAGTTCGGTTCGGAGCTCGGGGAAACGTCTACGTTTCTCATAGTGTCAGCCGCTCGGGTGAGCGGTAGCTACGGAACGACCGACAACACAACGCCGATTACCCCCCATCGGTAAGAAGGTGGTATGAACGATCGTACGCGACTCGTTGCGGCCGTGGCGGGAACGGTCGCACTCTTCGTCCTCGTCCAGTTGGGCGCACTCGCGCTGGTCGAGCCGTTCCAGCAAGCCGAGTATCAGGCCGTCGAGGACCCGTCAGACCCGGCGAACAGCGCGCTCTTTTTCGGGGCTATCCTCGTCGCCACCCTCGTGATGCTGGCCGTGATCAAGTACGAGGCCGAGTGGCTGATCCGCGCCGGCGTCATCGGCGTCAGCGGGATGCTCGCCTGGTACGTGCTCAACGCCATCGTCCCAGTAGGATCCGTCGCGGGTGTCCCGCTCGCTCTCCTGCCGATACTGGCGGCGCTCGCCGTCATCCTCGGCCTGGTCTATCATCCCGAGTGGTACGTCATCGACGCCGCCGGGGTGTTGATGGGCGCGGGTGCCGCAGGGATGTTCGGCATCAGTTTCGGACTCCTACCAGCAATCGTTTTCCTCGCCGTGCTGGCCGTCTACGACGCGATCAGCGTCTACAAGACGGAGCACATGCTCACCCTCGCGGACGGCGTGATGGGCCAGAAGATTCCCGTCCTGCTCGTCATTCCGACCACGTTCTCGTACTCGTTCCGCGAGGCCGGTGCGGGCGATGAGATGACCGACGAAACCGCCCCAGACGGCGGAGACGTGGAGGCCGAATCTGACGATATCGTGGACGCTGAGGAGGACGAATCCGCAGATACCGGAGATGAGGAGCAGGCCCCGGAGGGCGTCCGGGATGCTCTGTACATCGGTCTCGGCGACGCCGTGATGCCGACGATTCTGATCGCGAGCGCCGCGTTCTTTATTCCGGCGGAGGCGGCCGCCCAGTTCGATATCCCGGTCATATCGATGAATCTCCCAGCCCTCGGCGCGATGGTTGGGACGCTCATCGGACTCGTGATACTCCTCCGGATGGTGCTCGAAGGGCGTGCACACGCCGGACTCCCGCTCCTGAACGGCGGAGCAATCGCGGGCTACCTGCTCGGCGCACTCGGCAGCGGCATCACGCTGTTGCAGGCGGTCGGCCTCAACCCCTTCTGAACGCGGCCGGGTCAGCGTCCGGTGAGTGCCTCGCTTGCGGGCGAGAACTCGATCTCCGTCCCTAGTCCCGCATCCAGCGCTCGTTCGTAGACCAGCGCGCCGCCGGCGACGGTTTCGATACCGGTGCCGCCGCTGTCGAAGATGGTGATTTCGTCGGCCGAACTCCGCCCTTCGACTGTTCCGGCAACGACCTCGCCCAGTTCCGCGTGGACGTGGCTCTCGTCGACCACTCCCTCCTCGACGGCGTGGATGAACGATCCGGCGTCGATCTCGATCCGCTCGCGCAGATCGGGGACGTAGGTCGCCCGCTCGATTGTCGTCGTATCGAGTTCGCGCTTCTCGGCGTTGTACTGGCCCATCGCGGTGACGTGGGTGCCTGCCTCGAGGCGGTCGCCGTCGAAGACTGGCTGGCTGGCGTTCGTCGCTGTGATCACCACGTCGGCCCCCTCGACGGCGGCCGCGCTCGCCTCGACAGGCCGGACGTCGGCCTCCAGCAGGTCGTCCATCTCGGTGGCGAACGACTCGCGGTGCTCGCGCGTCGGCGAGAACACGTCGACGCGCTTGAAATCACGGACCGTGGCCGTCGCGCGAAGTTGTCCACGCGCCTGTGCCCCGCTCCCGATGACTGCGAGCGTCTCGGCGTCGTCCCGGGCGAGCGCGTCGACGCCGACCGCACCGGTCGCCCCGGTCTTGAACGGGTTCATGCTCGCGCCGTCGAGTATGGCGAGCGGTTCCCCGCTCTCGGCGTCGAACAGCGGGGTCATGAACCACGCGTCCTGCTCGCCGAAACCTGCGGCGTACATGTACCCACCCATCACGCCGGTCTCCGGAAGGACGGCCGCGTAATCGGTGAGCATCCCCGGCGGATCGCCGCGCAACAGTCTGGTCCGGGGGCGGGCCGGAGCGCCCTCGCCGTGCTGTCGATAGCCCTCGCGGACCGCCTCGACGAACTCGTCCGGACTTGCCAAGCCATCCACGTCACTACTGGAGAGAAACAGTGCCTGCGTCATACGCGATGTCTACGAGCGCATCCGAGAAGAGTCCACTGGCGGTCGACCCCGCGGGTTGCCCGGCGTCGGGCGAGCAGTACCGTTCAGTCAGCGGTCATCGACCCGCCCAGAAGCGGGCAACGACGAGTCGCCACGGCACGACAACGGCGAGGACGGTCAGAGTCATCACGAGATTGAACGGCCACGTGGCGCTCCCCTCGAACAGCGGCGACGCGCGCAGGACGAGGGCGATGTTGACCGCAGCGAAAGAGGCCACCGCGCTCAGTCGGGCCGCCGTCCCGAGATCGGTCAGTACTTCGGTTCCGTACAGACCGGCGAGGCCCGCACAGAGGAGCCACCCGACGACGAATGGGGTGATCGTCTCGGCCGCCGACAGCGGGCTAGCAAAGCCGGCCGCCCCGTGGTGCTGGTACAGGCCGACCGAGACGATACCGATCACTGCGAGCAGGTCGCCGGTGAGTACGCCTAGCCGTCTCGAGTCACCGAGCGGGAGGCGTGCGGAGAGCGTGGACATACTCGGACTTTTGGCTCGACGAATAAGGACGTACTGGAATCAGAGCGGGCCAGATCGGGTGCTGGAGAGGCGTCGACCGCGCCGCTCAATCGGGCTTGACGCCGACAGCCGTGTAGTCGAAGCCACGTTCGGGAACGGTCGGCGACAGGCCAGCGTCGCCGAGAATCCCTGCGAGTTCGTCGGCGCCGAAGAAGGTCGACTCGAAGCCGATCAGATGTTCGCCCGCCACGAGCAACCGCCCGAGGACGGTGTTCGGATCGAAATCGCGGATCACCAGCACCCCGCCCGGTGCGAGGACGCGTGCCGCCTCCGCGATAGCCTCTCTCGGCCGACCGATATGGTGTAAAGCGTCGACGATCGTCACCGCGTCGACGGACTCGTCCGCGACCGGAAGCCGTACGGCGTCACCGCGGATGCCCGGAATGTCGCGTTCTGCGGCCTGTGCGAGCATATCGGCGGACGCGTCGACGACTGTCCAGTTCACGCCGGGCAGCGCACGTGCCGCACGACCGGTCCCGCCGCCGACATCTAAACCGATCTCGATCTCCCGGGTACCGAGATCGAGTCCTCGCCGTAACACCGCCGGGTCCGCATCCGGCATAAACAGGTCATAGAACCTCGCAAACAGGTCGAAATACCGAACGTCGCTCGATCCGGACATAGCGATACTTGTCCCCCGGCCGGCAAAAAGAGGCGTGATCGGTGCTGTCAGATCCCGCGGACTCTTGGGTCCCCGCCGTCTACGACATGTCATGCCGAGCCTTCTGGAGACTCACATCGAGAACCGGTACCGCGTACAGCCGAACCACGCCAACAACTACGAGACCGCACATGGAGGGAACGTGATGAAGTGGATGGACGAGGTCGGCGCGATGTCGGCGATGCGGTTCGCCGGCCACTCCTGTGTCACCGCAAACGTGGACGAACTCGACTTCCAGCGACCGATCCCGATCGGCGACAACGTCCTCGTAGAAGCGTACGTCTACGAGGCCGGCCGGACGAGCGTCCGCGTTCGTCTCCGGACGTTCCGGGAGAACCCCCGAACCGGCGTCCAGGAGCAGACGACCGAATCAGCGTTCGTCTTCGTCGCGCTGGACGACGGATCGCCGGTGGAGGTTCCGGATCTTTCCATCGAGTCGGAACGGGGCGAACGACTGCGAGCAGAGGCGCTGGAGTCCGATGCCAGAAACGACTGATCCTCTCGCCCAGTAAATATAACTCAGGCTACGCAGTATGGATATCCAGTGAGACGGACAGTCAGTATCGTTCTGGCAATTCTCGTGATCGCTGTGGGGGTCTCGACGGCAATGTCGCTTGTTGCACCACCGACTACGGATCTCGTCGCTCCCGAGGACGACACCGAACGCAACATGGTCCAGCTAGAGGGCAGTGAGAGTGCCTTTTCGCCGTATCTGAGTTCGACGAAGCAACACAAAAAGGGGAGTTCGGTCAACGTCGTCGTCCGCGCTGACCTCGACACTACGCTACAGCGGATGACCGAAACCGGTGACTGGAACGTGACTCAGGGAGAGGAACAGGAAGTCGGGCCCGAGGAACTCTCCGCCGAACAGATCGAACTCGACACGGCCGGCGGCACCTCGATGGAGTGGGACGAAGCGGGCGGTGCAACACGGTACGCGTTCGTCGACGACACGAACAGCAATGACGATGGCGAGTTCGTCACCGAGTCCGCCCAGATCCACTTCGGCGATTACTACGGCCATCGGTATCACATCCGGATGTACGAGGCACCCCACCCCAACGACGAGTGGGTGATCATGCAGGCCCACAACGAGCACTTCGACTGGTTCACGCTTCGCCACGCGGTCCACGGTAACGACGAAGCTCAGCGGCAGGTCGAACTCGACTTCAGGAACCAGCCGTTCACCGACGAAGTCTGGCGAATGTACGTTGGAAACGACGAACCCTACGACAACGATGGCTGGATGACCGTCGTCGAGTTCGCGTGGATGTTCCCCCTGTTCATGATCGGGGCGATCAGCCGCCAGCGCCTCCGAGACAGTGTCAGGCGGCTCTGGCAGAGCTTGAGTTACGTCGACAGGCGGCGTCTCCGCGCCGCGTACAACCGCCTGACGTTGAATCACATCCTGCTGTTCGGCGGAATCGTCGGGCTGTACTTCGGCGTTCGGGTCGGTGGGATACTGCTGGAACGGCACGTCCCCGCGCTCACGATGCACAACATCGCTGGGCTCCTGTACCCGTTTATCGCGGTGGGGATTCCGCTCGTGACGTATCTGATCGCACGCCGCATGACCAGACGGATGGACGCCGGCGTCGTCGCCGCCGGCGCGCTGTCGACGGCCGTGGTACTGGATCTGATGGCGCTATCGGTAGCCGTGATGCCCATCGGAATCGTCCTCCAGCGGGCGGGTATCGTGCTCGCACTGGGACTGATCGCCATCGGTTCGACTGACCGGGCGACCAGACAGGCGAACGAGGCCCTACCGAACGACTGGCTCGTCGTTGGCGGCACGCTGTGGGTGGCGCTTCTGGGCGCAACGCTCATGGGCTGGATCTAGGGACGTCTGCGACGGCAGGAAGGCCAATTTTAAGCCCGTTGCTCTCAGTATTGCATATATGATCATGCCGTCAGATCTCTCCGCGACGTGGGGGCGATATCGATGAGCATCTCGGCTGCAGAAGAGGAGCTCACGGAGGAAGAGCACGCCGGGCTCGAACTAGTCCGCGAGACGGGAGGGATTCACCAGAGCGAACTCTGGAAGGAACTCGACATCTCGTCGCGGCAGGGGAGCCGGATCGTCGACTCCCTCGCCGAAAAGGACCTCGTCGACCGCGAAGAGACGGTGTATCAGGGCCACAACACCTACTACGTCTCCCCGACAGCGATGGATCTGGACTTCTCCCTGCTGATGGCTGGCGACATGCTCTCACCGTTTATCGGCGAGGAAGAGATCGATCCCCAGAGCGACGCCTTCTCGCAGTGGATGATGAACCTCGCGTACGAGGAGTAAGCCCGGTCACGGTTCGTATCTTTATACTCACCCCTGCTCTACCGACTAGTATGGCGCTCAAAAAGCTACGCCCACCGTCGCTGCTGGACGGTACCGAAACCAACGAAGCCGAAGCGGAAGCGACCGAAACAGAGGCCGAAGAGACCGAGACGGAGGAGGAAGCGACCGAAGACGAAGAGACGGAGGACGAAGACGCCGAATCGAGCGGCTCGCGGCTCGGAACGCTAATAAAGGGTGCCGGCGTCGCCCTGAGCGCCGGTATCGCCTTCGTCACGCTGCGAAAGCTCCGTGGCGGCGATAGCGACGACGAGTAGGACCCGGCGATCCGTTTTCCGTTATTCCGACAGATGCTCCAGCAGTAGCTCCGTCACCGCCTCCGACTCCTCCTGATGGACCCAGTGGGTCGCGTCGGGGAACCGCTCGACGCGGCCGTTCTGACAGTACTGCAGGCTCATCGGCGCGAGGTCTGGGATCAGTGCGGTGTCTTCCTCGCCCCAGACGATGAGCGTCGGGTGGTCTATCGCTTCGTCCTGGGAGTGGCCAGTGCCCTCAGCCCTTTCTGACGAGTCTCCGAGCAACAGGTCGGTCGGGTGAAGCCCGGCCGCGCGGTACCAGTTTATAAGTCCCGATAGCGAGTCTGCCGCCGCCCAGCTTGCCCGATAGCGCTCGATATCGATGTCGGAGAAGGCCGCTGGCGAGCCACTTTCCAGCAGGGCGTCACCGAGACCCCGGTAGTCGTCGCGACCGAGCGCCCACTCCGGGATCCGCGGGATCTGAAAGAAGAAGACGTACCAGCTCCGCCGGAGCTGTTCGGCGCTCGACCGGAGTGCCTCCTGGAACGCTCTCGGATGCGGGACGTTGATGATTCCGAGACGGTCGACGACCTCGCTATCGATGGCTAGCTCCCACGCGACGATTGCGCCCCAGTCGTGGCCGATAACGTGGGCGGAGTCGCGGCCCTCGGTCTCGATGAGCGCCCGGATGTCGCCGGTCAGCGCCTCGATCCGGTAGGCGTCGGTGCCCTCGGGTGAGTCGCTCAGGTTGTAGCCCCGCTGGTCGGGGACGAGAACGCGATAGCCAGCGTCGACCAGCGGTTCGATCTGGTCCCGCCAGCCGTACCAGAAGTCCGGAAACCCGTGGAGGAGAACGACGAGCGGGTCATCGGGGTCGCCGGCCGTCACGACGTGGAGGTCGACCCCGTTGACCGTTCGCATTGTCGACTCGATGGAGGGCGCGTCGAGAAGGCTGGCGTCGGTTTGCATACATACCCCTTCGAGAGTGACAGTAAAATCGTTCGGGTAGCGCAGGGCGCTTATGATGCTTGAACCCCTAGAACACCCGTGATATCGAATCTGGGCGTTCTCAAGAAGGTTTTCGACGCGGACGATACAGACATGGCGGCGACCACGGAAGACGACGAACGAGAGGCACCGAAACTCCGTTCGAAGGTAGGACTGTTCCTCGCGCTGGTGGTTCTGACGGCTATCGGCGAAGCAACTGTTCTGGAGATTCGGAAACGCCAACGAGAAGGAGCGACGTAATCAGTCGAGGGCGCTACCGGCGCGGATGATCTCTTTCTCACCAAACGCGGGACCGACAAACTGGATACCGACCGGGAGGCCGTCTGCCTCGCCTGCCGGAACCGAGATGGCTGGCAGGTCCGCGAGGTTGACCGGTGTGGTGTTGGCGTCCGCGAGATACATCTTGAGCGGGTCGTCGAGGCTCTCGCCGAGTTCGAAAGGGGTAATGGGCATCGTCGGACTCGCAAGCACGTCAGCGTCCGAGAGCGCCTCGTCGAAGTCCTGTTTGACCCACGCTCTGGCGTCCTGGGCCTTCTTGTAGTACTTGTCCTGATAGCCTGCCGAGAGCGCGAAGGTACCGAGCAGGATCCGGCGTTTGACCTCGTCGCCGAAGCCCTCGCGGCGCGACGCGGCGAACGCCTCGTTCCAGTTGCCCTCGTAGCCGCCCGATTTCCCGTAGCGGACGCCGTCGAACCGCGCGAGGTTCGAGGAGGCCTCCGACATGGCGATGACGTAGTAGGCCTCGACGGCGTGTTCGACCGACGGGAGGCTCACTTCGTGATAGCTTGCGCCCTGCGATTCGAGTTCGTCGATGGCGTTCCAGAACTGCTCGACGACGCCCTCGTCGGCACCCTCGACCAGTTCCGTGGGGACGCCGATCCGAAGACCGTCGACGTCGCCGTCAGCGGCGGCGGCGTACTCGTCGTCGGGACGCTCACGCGTCGTCGCATCGTTTGGGTCCTCGCCAGCGATGGCGTCGAGCAGTTCGGCAGCGTCCTCGACGGTCTCGGCCAGCGGGCCGATCTGTTCCAGGCTGTTGCCGTACGCGATCAGGCCGTATCGTGAGACCAGCCCGTAGGTCGGCTTGATGCCGACGACGCCGCAGAACGCGGCGGGACAGCGGACCGAGCCGCCGGTATCGGTGCCCAGTGCGAGGTCGGCTTCGCCCGACGCGACTGCTGCCGCGGAGCCACCGGAGGAGCCACCGGGAACGTGTCCCGGCGCGGCCGGGTTCTCGGTCGCACCGAACGCGGAGGTTTCGGTAGTCGTTCCCATCCCGAACTCGTCCATATTCGTCTTGCCGGTGATCGTCCCACCGGCTGTTTTCAGTCGGTCGACCACGGTGGCGTCGTACGGCGGGATGTACTCGTCGAGCATCGCCGAGCCACAGGTCGTCCGGACGCCTTCAGTCGAGATGTTGTCCTTGACTGCGATCGTCTTTCCGGCGAGGGGGCCCTCTTCGTCACCCTCGATTCGCTCTTCGGTGATGTAGACGTTATCAGTCATGAGACGTTCGGCCCCTTGAAGTAGCCGTCCTCGCTCTCTTCGGCGTTCGACAACGCTTCGTTCTGCGTGAGTCCCTCCCGTTCCTCGTCCGGCCGCATCACGTTCACGAGGTCGGCGTCACGATCGACTTCAGGCACCTCGTCTAGCGTCTCGAAGTAATCGAGAATGTCGGCGAACTGCTCGGCGAACTGGTCGACCTCGTCGTCGGCGAGGTCGACCCGCGCGAGCTCCGCGGCGTGGCGGACAGTGTCGGGTCCGGCGGGGGTGTCGCTCATATACGGGGAAACTGGTGGATCGGGAGTAAGGGTTTCGATCCCTGAATCGATAGTGCGCAGGTGGGGGCCATACCGCGGTAGTTTTAAGTTGCTCGCAGTGCAACAAATGATTGCAATACGACGTTCTCCGTCTGCAGTCCCCAACCCTAAGAGCAATGACTGATACAACGATTCGCGATCACTCGAATACGCGCGAGCACGCGCGTAGACAGAAGAAAGAACAATCCCAGTCGGAAAACGAGGAGCAACTGGAGTGTCCGGAATGCGATGGACAGCTGGTCTCCGACGAGGAACGTGGCGAGACGGTCTGTCTCGGTTGCGGTCTCGTTGTCGACGAGGACGAGATCGACCGAGGTCCCGAGTGGCGTGCGTTCGACTCCAAAGAGAAGGACAAGAAATCACGCGTCGGCGCACCCACCACGAAAATGATGCACGACGATGGTCTCTCTACGAACATCGGCTGGCAGAACAAGGACGCGTACGGGCGGTCGCTGTCTTCACGCCAGCGCGAGAAGATGCAACGGCTGCGTACCTGGAACGAGCGGTTCCGCACCCGCGACGCAAAAGAGCGTAACCTCAAACAGGCGCTCGGCGAGATCGACCGGATGGCTTCCGCGCTGGGACTCCCGAAAAACGTCCGCGAGACCGCCAGCGTCATCTACCGCCGCGCACTCGACGAGGACCTCCTCCCGGGCCGTTCCATCGAGGGCGTCTCGACGGCCTCGCTGTACGCTGCTGCCAGACAGGCTGGCACCCCACGGAGCCTGGACGAGATCAACACCGTGAGTCGCGTCGATCGCTCCGAGGTCGCCCGGACCTACCGGTACATCGTCCGGGAACTCAATCTCGAAATTCAGCCTGCCGACCCCGAGCAGTACGTCCCCCGATTCGCGTCGGATCTCGAGCTCTCCGACGAGTCCGAGCGTCGCGCTCGCGGCCTACTCAAGAACGCCAAGCAGGAAGGCATCCACAGCGGTAAGAGCCCAGTCGGCCTCGCCGCCGCCGCGGTATACGCCGCCTCGCTGTTGACCAACGAGAAGGTCACACAGAACACCGTCAGCGAGGTAGCGAACATCAGCGAAGTGACCATCCGGAACCGCTACCACGAGCTGCTGGAAGCCGACGGTCACACTGCTGACTGATCCGTTTCGTCTTCGGCGCTCGTTTTCTACCGAAAGCGACGGCTACAAATCGACCCTCACCAAGCGGACGGTATGGAGACCACTCGACACTTTGTAGCGACCGTCCTCGTGGTCAACGACGGCGCGACGGCACTACACGAACACGAGAAACTCGGGATGTGGCTGCCGCCCGGCGGTCATATCGACCGTGACGAACTACCGCACGAGGCCGGACTCAGAGAGGTCCACGAGGAGACCGGACTGGACGTTGATCTGGTCGCCGACGCCGACGGGACGGCCTCCGACTCCGCTCGGCCCCTTCCAGAGCCCGAACAGTTCAAACTCGAGGATATCGACCGGATCGACGGCGACGTCGCCCACCAGCACATCGACTTCGTCTACTACGCCCACACCGACAACAGAGAGCTATCGCCGTCCGATGGCGAGGCCCCGGCTAGTGCGTGGGAGTGGTTCACGAAAGGCGAGTTGCGAGAACGACGCGACGAACTCGAAGCCGACGTCGTGGCGGCCGGCATCGACGCCATCGAGACAGTAGAGTCCTAGAGGGAGACGTCGCCCGACCCCTTTGCCATCTCTAGAGTCCGCTTTGCCAGCCGCGGCACGCCGTCGCGCATCTTCGGGTAGAGCGAGTCGGCCGCGTTGCCCTCCAGATGCCGGCGGAAGAACATCTCGCCGAGCGCGGCCATCTTGTACGCCGCGAGCACCCGATAGAAGCGCAGGTTCTCGGCCTCGATACCGCTCTCGCGCTCGTAGCGCTCGATCAGTTCCTCCCGCGACAGATAGCCCGGTTTGGCGGTGAACGTCGGCATTAGCTCCGGAATCGGTGGGTCCGGGTCGTCCGGTTCCTGCCAGAACAGGAGCAAGAGGCCGAGATCAGTGTGTGGATCGCCCAGCGTCGAGAGTTCCCAGTCGAAGACGGCGGTGAGATCCGGCGGCGTCCCCGGCGCGAACATGAGGTTGTCCAGCTTGAAATCGCCGTGGACGAGCATGTGGGGATGCCCCTCGGGCGCGTGCTCGGTGAGCCAGGACATCAGTTCGTACACTTCCGGCACCTCGCGCTCCTCGCCGGTGACGTCGAAGGCCCACGTGAACTGCTCGGACCAGCGCCGGACCTGCCGCTCGGTGAACCCCTCGGGGTAGCCGAAGTCGTCGAGGCCGACGGCGGCCGGGTCGACCGAGTGAATCGCCGCGAGCGTGTCGATTACCTCCTCGCTCAGGCGCTCGCGGGCAGTCTCGGACTGGAACCGTTCCGGTTCGTCCGTCCGCAACACGTCGCCGTGCTGGCGCTCCATCAGGTAGAACTCCGCCCCGAGAACGCTCTCGTCTTCACAGGCGAGTACGGTCGTCGGGACAGGCACTGGCGTCTCCTGCAGGGCGTCCATCACCAGATACTCCCGGGTGACCTCGTGGGCAGTCTCCGCGGTCTCGCCCGCTGGCGGGCGTCGCAACACGAACTCCCGGTCGCCCCATTCCACGAACAGCGTCTCGTTGGAGTGGCCCTGATCGTGCCGGGTCACCGTGAACTCCTCCGCCGAACCGAGTTCGTCGGTGAGATAGTCGGATAGCGATCCCTCGTCGACGAGTCTGTCGAGATACTCCTCGCTCACGTCGAACCACCCTCCACGAGTTGTCCGTTCATATACGTCGTTCATAGTCGACCGTTATCAAATAGCTTGGGACGGAGCAGTGATGCGATAAATTTGGAGAAAGCATTTAGGTGGAGTTCGATATGTCGTACCCATGCCAGGATCACGCATCGCGACAGACGGCGACGTGACGCTCAGGTCGCTCGAAGCGGAAGATCTGTCCTTTCTCCAGCGCTCGTTTACTAATCCCGAGATCAGGTATCCGATCGGGAACCCACTGAAGACTCGCACGGAACTGAAAGAGCGCCACGAGGACGGCGAAACTCCCGAGTTTCTCGTCTGTCTCGACGACGCGGGACCGGGGACACCCGAGGACGAGGTAGAGCGCATCGGCGCTGTCTCCGTCGACGACGTCGACTGGCGACGACCCGAGTTGGGCTACTGGCTCAAATCCGAGGTCCACGGTCAGGGCTACGGGAAAGCCGCGGTCAGTCTCGTCATCGACTACGTCTTCCGAATGCACGACCACCCGGCCATCGGCGCAGGTGTCTACGAGTTCAACGAGGCGTCGCGCGGACTGCTCGAATCGCTCGGCTTCGAGGAGGAAGGCCGGACTCGTCGTGACCGGTTCATCGACGGCGAGTACATCGATACCGTCCAGTACGTGCTGTTCCGCGAAGCGTGGCGCGAGTGAACTCCCAGGAACACGTTTTTCACGTCTTACAATAATGAACAAATATGAATTTCACATACGACGACCCGGAGCGCGGACGAGCGGTCGCCGAACGCACCCGCGACTTTGTCGACGAGGTCGTCCTGCCGGTCGAACGCGAGTATCTCGGGCGGGGACCGGTCCCGGGCAATGAGATAGACCGACTCCGCGACGCGGCGCGGGAGCGCGACCTCTATGCCCCGCAGGTGCCCGAGGAACACGGCGGCCTCGGACTGGACTTCCGCGAGATGCTGCCGGTGTTCGAGGAAGCGGGGCGGAGTCTGCTCGGCCCGGCGGCGCTACGGTGTAGCGCGCCCGACGAGGGGAATATCCACACCATCGAACTGGTGGGGACCGAGGCCCAGAAAGAGCGCTGGCTCGACCCACTCGTCGCTGGCGAGGCCCACTCCGGGTTCTCCATGACCGAACCGCCACAGGGCGGTGGATCGGACCCGAAGATGATCGCCACGACTGCCGAGAAAGACGGCGACGAATGGGTGATCGACGGCCACAAATGGTGGACCACCGGCGGCAGCGAGTCGGACGTATTGCTCGTGATGGCCCGAACCGATCAGGATTCCCACCCGTACCAGGGTACCTCGATGTTTCTCGTGCCGACGGACGCCGAGGGCGTCGAAATCGTCCGTGACGTGCCGCATCTCGGCCCCGATCTCGTGGAGATGGGCCACGCCGAGATCAAGTATCACGACGTCCGCGTCCCCGAGGAAAGCCTGCTCGGTGCGGAAAACGCCGGCTTCGCCATCGCACAGCAACGGCTTGGCCCCGCCCGACTGACCCATTGCATGCGCTTTTTGGGGATGGCCGACCGTGCGCTCGACGTGGCGACGGCCTACGCCAGCGAACGGGAAGCCTTCGGAGAGCCTCTCGCCGAGAAGCAGGCGATTCGGTTCGACGTCGCCGAGCACCGGATCCAGTTACACGCCGCCCGGACGATGGTGCGCCACGCCGCCGAGCAGATCCGGCAGGGCGAAGACGCCCGAATCGAGGTGGCGATGTGCAAGACGTTCGCCGCGAACGCCACCCAGCAGGCCGTCGACTCGGCGCTCCAGTACTGCGGCGGCACCGGCATCAGCCGGGACCTTCCCCTCGCGGACTTCTACGAGAGCGTCCGGCAGTTCCGCATCATCGACGGCGCGGACGAGGTCCACAAACGCTCCATCGCCCGCGAAGCCTTCGAGGACCCGCCGATGGAGGAGCTAGAGCGGATTACGCGGTTCGGGGAGTAAATCACGTCACCCGACGAGTCCCAGCAGACGCTCGATGCCGTACCACGACGCGGCGGCGAGCACAGTCGACCAGAGGACGAGACTCCCCGTCATCCAGCCGAGCACCCGACGACGCGAGGAGCCGAAGGCGAGTCCCAACACGGCGGCGAGATGTACGCCCGTCGTCACCGGCGCGGCGAGTGCGACGCCCGGCAGGCCGTATCCCTTCCAGATCCGGCGGGCGCGGCGGACGGTGCTGGAGTCGGTATCGGCTGTCGGATCGCCGTAGCGCCGCCGGACGAAGCGCAGGCTCCAGTCGGAGGCGACGACGACGGCGTAGACAGTCGTGAGGTTGCCGGTCGCCGCGGCGACGCCGACCAGCAGTGGGTCGAGACCGACTGCGATAGCGAACGGGATAACGACGAGTACCTCGACGACGGGGACCGCCGCGAAGACGAACACCAGCAGGTACGCAAGGGGGCCCTCGACCGCTTCGATGGCTTCGATTCCGATGCGGAGGTCCATGGGGAGAGTGACCGCAGACGGTCAGTCGTCGACCCGCGAGCGAATGTACTCGCTCACGTGGTCGTCCATCCGGCGTTTGAAGCCGGCCTGTCTGGCGAGTCGGTCGAGTTCGCGCCCGACGAGACTGCCGTACTGGACGGCCTTCTTCTCGCGAAAGGCGATACTGTCGGGGACGAACTCCCGTGCCGCGAGCCGAAACGCTCGTTTGCGCTCGCCGCGGTCGTCGACGAGCGAGTCGGCGGGGAGTCGAAGCGCGGTCTCGACGACGCCGTCGTAGAGTAGCGGGGCGACCGGTTCGACGCCCGCCGCGCGGAGCGCGAGAACATCACGTTCTAGCTGATCGGGCAGGGTGGCGATCATCTCACGCTGTGCGCCGCGGACGGTGTCGGCGTCGACGCGGGGGTCCTCGGGCGCACGGGCGACTTTCGCGTAGCCGCCGAACAGTTCGTCCGCTCCCTGGCCGACCGCGAGATAGTCGTAGCCGTCCTCGCGAACGCGCTGGGCGACGAGATACAGCGGCAGCGCGATCTGGACCGCCATCGCGCTCGGGCGACCGATCGCCCGTGCGACTTCTGGCACCGCCCGTTCGACGTCTTCGGGGGTGAACGCCACCTCGCGGAGTTCCGCTCCCATCGCGTCGGCCGCCGTCGCCGCCGCCTCGCGGTCGTGACTCCCCGCGAAGCCGCCGACGTACAGCGGGGCGTCGAACCCCGCGGCGACGACCGAGGAATCGACGCCGCCCGAAAAGGCGACCGCGACGGCGTCGGCCTCGTCGGGACGCGTTGCCGCGATGCCGTCCCGGACGGCGTCGACGAGTTCGCGCACAGCGCCGCGTTCGCGCTCGAAGGGGGCGGGATCCGGCAGCGACCAGCGCCGCTGAGGCTCCTCGCACTCGTGTTGTACGTGACCGGCGGGAAATGAAAGAGGCTCGTCGAGGTCGTTCGGATCGGTCGCCCACGTCGGGTCGGCGGGCCACTCTCTGGCGTCATCGCCCTCGACGAACAGCGGGTACCGGCCGAGGACGTCCCGGACGAGCATCTCGTCGACGTGTCCGGCAAAGCCCGCAGTGCCCGGCAGCGGATCGCCTGTCTCGACCGCCCGGCGGACGGCGTTGGGATCGGCCCCCTGCACCGTCAGAACAGCTCCTGAATCCGGTTCTTGACGCGTCGTTTCGCGCCGCCGGCGGCCTGCCGGAGGCTAATCCGCCACGGCGTTCGTTTCCCCGCGACCTCCGTATGCCCTGCCGTGATCGCGTCCAGAATGGCGTCGACCGAGCGTTCCTCGGCGTCGATCCGCGTCACCGCCTGTCCGACCATCTCGCTGATGTGGGCATCACTGCCCGCCGTCATCGGCATATCGTACTCCGTCGCGAACGTCCGGGCCTGTCGGTTACCGCGGCCAGTCAGCAGTCGAGAGTTGTAAACCTCGATGGCGTCTGCGGTCCCGAGCGCTTCGGGCGTGATGTTCGCCATCACGCCGCTACGTGATTCCTGATACGGATGCGGGACGACAGCAATCCCGCCCAGATCGTGGATCCGGTCGAGCGTCTCGCCGAACGAGAGCCCGGGTGGAACGGCCTCCTCGATACCGATCCCAAGCACGTGGCCAGCCTGGCTGGTGATCTCGATCCCCGGAATCCCGACAAGTCCGTACTCCGGTGCCTTGTCGACGGCTTCCAGACTGGCGTCTATCTCGTCGTGGTCGGTGACCGCTATCGCGTCCAGGCCGACCGCTTCGGCCTGTTCGAGAAGCAGATCGACTGGGTCACGACCGTCGTATGACAGCGCCGAATGGGTGTGTAGCTCGACCGACAGCACGCTCCCGTGTTTAGAGCGTACCGACAAAAGCGACTCGATACGGGTCACCGCGGCCGGTAAACCGACCTAACCGATCTGTTAGAACAGCGCCACGAGTGCTGGCTCGAACGTGTTTCCGTACGTGTGATTGAGAATGACGTAGGTCACGACGCCGAGGACGAGACTCAGGATCCACGAGGCGGCGGCGATCCGGCCGACTTGAGCGTGGCGTGTCTCGCGGAGTTCGCCCGGCGTGTGAGACAGTCCGAGCAGGAGGGCGTAGACGACGACCGGGATCGCCAGGCCCGACAGGAGGATGTGGATCGCGAGCATCGCGAAATAGCTGTAACTGACCAGTTCCGGGGCGCTGTCGGCGATGGCTTTCTGCCCGCCACCGCCGACCTTCGGGAGATACAGCACGAGGAAGACGAGGATCAGCGTAAACGCCGAAGCCATCGCCTTGCGGTGTTTGTCGACCTCGCCGTTGCGGATCCAGTACCACCCGGCGACGAGACAGACCGTCGCCAGCGCGTTCACGGCCGCGATAGCATGGCCCAGCAGGTCGACGCCGGACTCGGTGATGTTCGGGTAGGGGAACCAGCCACCGAACGTTCCAATCACCAGCAGGTAGCCGACCGCCGTCAGGAGAACCGTCCACTCGGTGACCCGACCTTTGATCGGACGGGCAGGTGTCGCTGTCGCCATAGCGGGCGATTAGGCGTGGTCCGGTATTTTCCTGTCGCTTCCAAGGAGATCAAAGTATAAACGAGTCGCTAGCAAACGATCATGTATGAGCGCCGATGGACAGCAGCGGACGATCCGGTGTCTCGTGGCGAAGGTCGGTCTCGACGGTCACGACCGGGGTGCACACGTGATCGCCCGCGCCTTCCGCGATGCCGGGTTCGAGGTGATCTACTCCGGCCTGCACAAAGCGCCCGAAGAGATCGTGCAGGCCGCAGTGCAGGAAGACGTCGACGTACTGGGGATATCGATCCTCTCGGGGGCACACAACACGCTCGTCCCGAAAGTCGTCGACGGCCTGAAAGAGTACGATGCGTTCGAGGATACCCTGTTGCTCGTCGGGGGGGTGATCCCGGACGACGACAAGGCGGCGCTAAAAGAGAAGGGCGTCGCCGAAGTGTTCGGGCCGGGCACGGAACTGGAGGAGACGATCGAGTTCGTCAGGGAGAACGTGCCCGAGCGATGAGCGGCAAGCAGCAAACGCTGATCGAAGGACTACTGGCGGGCGAGTACCGCGCGCTCGCCAGAGCCATCACGGTAATCGAGAACCGGGAGGATGGGTATCGGGAACTGGTCGCCGCGCTCCACGGCTACACCGGGAACGCCGACGTGATCGGGATTACGGGAAGCCCTGGCTCCGGGAAGTCGACGCTCGTTGACAAGCTCGCACTCGCCTACCGGGAGCGCGACGAGCAGGTCGGCATCATCGCTGTCGACCCCTCGTCGCCGTACACGGGCGGGGCCGTCCTCGGCGACCGGATCCGAATGGCCTCGAACGTCGGCGACATGGACGTCTTCGTCCGCTCGATGAGCGCCCGGGGGAGCCTTGGCGGCCTCTCGACGGCGACCGCGGACGCCGTCAAGGCGTTCGACGCCTTCGGAATGGACAGGATCATCATCGAGACCGTCGGCGCCGGACAGAACGAGATCGATATCGTCCGCGCGGCCGACACCGTTGCCGTCCTCGTCCCGCCGGGGAGCGGCGACACCGTTCAGACGCTCAAGGCCGGGATCCTCGAGATTGCGGACGTGTTCGTGGTCAACAAGGCCGATCTGGAGGGCGCGGATCGAACGGTCATGGAACTCCGGGAGATGGTCGGCCTGGGGGACGACGTGAACCCGATCATCGACGGTGGGGCGAAACACGGCCACGGGACGGGGACGGAGAGCACAGAAAGCGACGCACAGGAGGCGGACTGGACGCCGCCGATCGTCGAGACGGTCGCGACGCGGGGCGACGGCGTCGACGAACTCATGGAGGAGTTCGCTGCCCACGGATCGTATCTCGACGAGTCGGGCCGGCGCACAGAGCGCGAACGCACCCGGTCCGCAGAGGAACTCCGCCAACTCCTGCGGAGCGATCTCAACGGGATGGTCGAAGACGAGATCGAACACCAGGGTGGGATCGACGCGCTCGTCGAGTCGATGATCGACGGCGACCGCGACCCCTACACGCTGTCCGACGAGATACTCACCCCCATCGAGGAGTGTCTCGCAGAGCAACGCGACGGGTAACTGGTCAATTCAGCGAGCTTTATAAGTCCCCTCCGGACGAATGGGTGTGTATGAAGCTCCGAACACTGCTCGCGGGTACGGTCGGTGCGCTTGGAACCGCCGCTGTGGCGAACACCGTCCTCGCTCGACGTGCCGAGGAACTCCCCCCAGCGATCGAGGGTGACCAGAAGGAGTACCGATGGCGCGGGATGGACGTTGCCTACACGGAGCGTGGGGACCCGTCGGATCCGGATCTCCTCATGCTCCACGGCGTCGGCGCCGCGGGGTCGAGTTACGAGTTCGCCGAGGTGATCGACGAGTTCGCCGAGGATCATCACGTGATCGTTCCCGACCTCCCAGGGTTCGGTCGATCGGATCGACCGCCGCTGATCTACTCCCCGACGCTGTACGAGGGCTTTGTCGCCGACTTCATCAGTGACGTCACAGACCAGCCCACCGTGGTCGCGTCCTCGTTGACCGGCGCATACACCGCTGCGGCGGCCGAAGATGTCGACATCGAACGGCTCGTGCTCGTCTCGCCGACGGCCGAGACGATGCCCGGCCAGCGCACCTGGCTCCGATCACTGCTGCGGACGCCACTGATCGGTACGGCGATCAACAACCTCGTGACGAGCAAGCCGGGGATCCGCTACTTCAGCGCGGATCACGGCTACTACGACTCCAGCGAGATCACCGACGAACAGGTCGAGTATCAGTGGCAAACCGCACACCAACCGGGGGCGCGCTACGCACCCGCCTCCTTCATTAGTGGCTATCTCGACCCCGACCTCGACCTTGCCGATCAGCTAAAGGAGCTAGACATCCCGACGACGCTCGTCTGGGGCCGCGAGACGGAGACGACCCCGCTCTCGGAGGGGCGAGACCTCGCCGATCGCTCCGACGCGCGGCTGGTCGTCGTCGACTACGCCCGACTGCTACCCCACGCCGAGCACCCCGAAACGTTCGCGCAACTGCTCCGCGAGGAGCTATCGCTCCCGAAAAGCGAGTAGACGTTCGCCGTTCGTCTCGCTTCTCGCAATCTCTACCTCGACCGTCATACCGACAGAGACGTCCTCCGGATCGACGCCCTGTACCTGGCCAGTCAGTCTGACCGGGCCGAAGTCGGCGATTGCCAGCACGTAGGGCGCGTCGTCGGCAAACGCCGGTGCCGGGACCTCGGTGATATTGTAGGTGTCGACCCGTCCAGTCTCGGGCAGTGGCTCCTCGCGCAGTTGGTCGTCGCCACACTCCGGACAGAGTCGGCGTGGTGGAAGCGAGCCATGACCAGCCGAACATTCCAGATAGTAGCCCTCGCCGGATTCGATAGCGTCGAGAGCGTCGTCGTAGCCGCGGTCGCGCACGGTTTCCTCGGAATCACTCATTGTTGAACCTCCAGTACGTGAACGAGTGCACTCGCAACGGTGCCACCCGCGTTGTGCGTGACGCCGGTCGTCGCGTCGGGGACGGCGTCGCTATTGATGTGATCTCCCCGGAGGAGTTTGACTACTTCCGCGATCTGGGCGACGCCGGTCGCGCCGACGGGATGACCCTTCGCCTTGAGTCCCCCGGAGAGGTTGACGGGGACCGACCCGTCGATAGTGGTCTCGCCGCGGCGTGCCGCCCCGATTCCCTCCCCGGGTTCGTAGAGCCCAAGCGATTCGATGGCGAGCACTTCCGCGATCGTAAAGCAGTCGTGGACCTCGGCGACATCGATCCGGTCGACATCGATGTCGGCGTCCGCGTAGGCCTCCGCGGCGGCGTCGTCCGCGGCGGGGGAGGTCGCGAGATGTGCGCGGTCGTGTAGCGCGAGGCGGTCGCCGCCCTGTCCAGTCCCGGTGATCGCAACCTCGGCATCGAGGTCGTGTTCGGCGGCGTAGGACTCGCTCACGATGACGGCCGCGCTCGCACCGTCGCTGATCGGACAGGAGTCGTACAGTCCGAGCGGTGCCGAAACCATCGGAGCATCGAGCACGTCCTCGACCGAGATGGCTTGCTGGTACTGTGCTTTCTCGTTCTCGACGGCGTTTGCATGGTTTTTGACGGCGATATACGCGAGGTCCTCGCGCGACCCGCCGAACTCCTCGAAGTACGCCCGCGCCATCAGCGCGTACGCGCCGGGGAACGTCATCCCATGGCCGACCTCCCAGAGGTCGTCGGCGGCGATTGCCAGCGCGTCCGTCGCAGCCGCCGTGCCGAGGTTCGTCATGCGCTCCGCCCCGCCGATCAGAAGCACGTCCGCTTCGCCGTTCCGGACATCGTAGACGGCCTGCCGGACGGCCGCCCCGCTCGACGCACACGCCGATTCGTAGCGCGTCGCTGGTGCCTGTACCCCGGCGGCTTCGGCCATCATCGGACCCTGATGGCCCTGATGCTCCGCGAGTTCGCCCATAAAGTTACCGTAGTAGACGGCCTCTACGTCGCTATGATCGACTCCGGCATCAGAGATAGCTGTCGCCGCCGCTTCGCCGAAGAGATCACGGCCGGTCCGTTCGGGTGCTCTACCGAACTCGGTGACACCCACTCCAGCAACACGTGGCCCGTTCATACAATACCTAGATCACGAACTGCATATATTACCTTGGGTGCCCATCATATACCGGTGGGTTCTATACTCTCCAGCCAAAGTTATCTCTATGAATGAGGAACCCGGACTGTCCGATCAGTACCGGAAATCGAGCCCGTGGCCGATGCTGATCGCCCTCGGAATCGTGTTCTCGGAGGTCGGAATCGTGCTCGCACTGTTCCCCGTCGCGGTCGGTGGCCTGGTACTGTTGCTCGGGAGCATCGGCGGCATCCTGCGCGAGACGGAGTACGTCTCTAGCCCGTGGCCTGTATTCTTTGGGCTCTCCGTCGTACTCGTCGCCGTCGGGATGAGTCTGTTCAGTTTTGCTGGAGGGACGATCAGCCAGAGCCTGACTATCTCGGCTGCAGACAGTTCGATCGCGCTTCGCGGGCTATCGATAGCCGCCGCGGGTCTCGTCGGGGCGGTGCTCGCGCCGATCCTCCGTTCACGACTTCGGACGCAACCGAGCGTCTAAGCGTGACGCGTCGGCGACAGCGGACACGCTGAAGGGGAATCTATTTCTGCTCGCATACACTACCGAAGCCCAATGTCACGAGAGATCTTCGACCGGGATACGCTTTTGGACCTCACGGTCAATTTCATCCCGCTGGGTATTCTGGCCCTGTTCGTCGCAATGTACGTCATCCTGAACCCCTGGGGATGGGACTCGCTGTACAGCACGCTTCAGTTCGGAATGATCGCGTTCTGGTTCGGACTACTGGCGGTGCTGACCTACCTCTCGGCGAAGGCAATCGAAACCGACGAGGAACGGTTCGGCGGCGAGGAACACTAGCTTCCTCTCCGTATTCTTTCACTAACCGGCCCGAAACTAAGCCAAAATAACGAACCTTTCTTTACTCCTCAATACAGAGGGTGTCTATATGGTAAACGGACAAGTAGCTTTGACGGCGTTCATGGGGCTTTTCCTCGTCGCCGTCGTCGCATGGCTCACGCGCCTCGAAAGCTGGCGTACGTACTCGCCAGTCGGTGGCACGGGCTATGGCGACGACACCGAGACGACGCACTCTGAAAAGCCAAGTGGCGTTATCCGATGGCTCACGACTGTCGATCACAAGGATATCGGAATGCTCTACGGGGCCTACGCGATCATCGCGTTCGCGTGGGGCGGACTCGCTGTGATCGTCATGCGCGTGGAACTCACCTACCCTGGAACGTCGATCATCCAGGCGGACACCTACAACGCCCTGTTGACGTCCCATGGCATCACGATGCTGTTCCTGTTCGGGACGCCGATCATCGCGGCCTTCGCGAACTATCTCTTGCCACTGATGATCGGCGCGGACGACATGGCGTTCCCACGGATCAACGCCATCGCGTTCTGGTTGCTCCCGCCCGCGGCACTGCTGGTCTGGTCCGGGCTGATTCTCGGGCCGGTCATCGACGGCATCGCTGGCGCGCAGACGTCCTGGACGATGTACCCGCCGCTCTCGACTGACTCGACTATCGCCGGCACCCCATCCGGGGGCGGGCCGCTCAACCCCGGCGCGGACCTGATGATGCTCGGCTTACACCTCTCAGGTGTCTCGGCAACGATGGGAGCGATCAACTTCATCGCGACTATCTTCACCGAGCGTGGCGACGACGTGGGCTGGCACAATCTGGATATCTTCTCGTGGACGATGCTCACCCAGTCCGGCCTGATCCTCTTTGCCTTCCCGCTGCTCGGTAGCGCGCTCCTCATGCTGCTGGCCGATCGGAACCTCGACACGCTGTTCTTCGATCCAGCTGGCGGTGGCCCGATCCTCTGGCAACATCTGTTCTGGTTCTTCGGCCACCCCGAAGTGTACATACTGGTGTTACCACCGATGGGAATCATTAGCTACGTCCTCCCCCGCTTTGCGGGCAGGAAGCTGTTTGGCTTCAAGTTCGTCGTCTACTCGACGCTCGCAATCGGCGTCCTCTCGTTTGGTGTCTGGGCGCACCACATGTTCGCCTCCGGGATGGATCCCCGGCTGGAATCGGCGTTCATGGCGGTGACGTTATCGATTGCGATACCGAGCGCAGTGAAGACGTTCAACTGGATTACGACCCTCTGGAACGGCTCTATCCGGCTGAACACGCCGATGCTGTTCTGTCTCGGCTTCATCTTTAACTTCATTATCGGCGGCGTCACCGGGGTCTTCCTCGGTGCGGTACCGGTTAATCAGGTGCTCCACGAGACCTACTACGTCGTCGGACACTTCCACTTCATCGTGATGGGGGTGATCGGCTTCGCCGTCTTCGCAGGGCTGTACTACTGGTTCCCGCTGTACACCGGGCGGATGTACCAGCAACGCCTCGGCAAGTGGCACTTCTGGCTCTCGATGATCGGGACGAACGTCACGTTCTTCGCGATGATCTTCCTCGGCTACGGCGGAATGCCGCGCCGGTACGCGAACTATGAGGTGACCCTCGGTCCGCAGGCACTGTTCACTGATCTGCATCAGTTAGCCACGGTCGGGGCGTTCATCCTGCTGATCGGACAGATGATCTTCGTCTACAACTTCGTCATCTCCTGGCTGGAGGGACCGAAGGTCCGCGACGGCGACCCGTGGAACCTCGACGAACACGGCATGAAGACCCGCGAATGGGACTGGTTCAAGGACAACAAGATTCTGCCGATGACCGACGGCGGTGAAGACGAGCAGTCCTCGTCGGAACTGCGTTCGGACGGCGGAGCGGTCGACGGCGAAGAGGCGCCGGGCGAACTACAGACCGACGCCGACGCTGCGGACGCGAGCGACGACGCTTCGAGCGAATAGCTGACCGCTGTTTTTGTCGAATATCGTGGATTCGGGAACTACGTCAGAGCGTGATAGAGAGCCGACGGCGCGACGAGCTAGCTCAGTGCGATAACGAAGCCGGTAGAGAACATGAGCAGGGCGACCGCGGTCAGTATCAGCCCGAGCAGTTCTTGTTGAGTCATACCGTTGTTTGGCGGGGCAAGTGGAAAAACCTAATCGTTTGCCACCCCAATGAGTACTCGTGACAGATAGCGAAACGTCGTTCGAGGGCGTCGACGCGACAGCAGATCTCAACGGACAGCAAGTCGTCATCCGTCTCTACTTCATCCTCATCGGTATCGCCGCGTTCATGGGTGTTGTCCTGTCGGTGGTCCTCTCGGACGAGCTCGAGACGGTCGCGCTCTACGGGTTCATCGAGATGCCGCCGAACGCGCTCGGACTTGGTCTGTACGGCGCGATAACGATCGCTACTCTGCTCGGGATCCCGCTGTTCGCGATCCGGTACTACGGCCTCGGCGAGAACAACTGAGTCGAAAAAACGGAGTCAGGGAAGCCGGCTAGTCGCTGCTGACCTGCGCCTGGATGTCCTCGACGATTTCGGGGTTTCTGAGCGTCGACGTGTTGCCCAGTTCCTCCTCGTTGGCGATGTCTTCGAGCAGACGGCGCATGATCTTCCCGGAGCGGGTCTTCGGTAGCTCAGGCGTGAAGATGACTTCCTCCGGCCGTGCGAACGGACCAATGGCCTTCTCGACGTTGTCGATCACCTTCTCGCGAAGCTCCTCGCCGCCCTCGGCGTCGTCCTCGGTGATGACGTAGGCATACACCGCCTCCCCTTTGACCTCGTGTGAGCCGCCGACGACCGCCGCCTCCGCGACGCCCGGTACGCCGACGATGGCGCTCTCTATCTCCATCGTACCGAGGCGGTGCCCGGAGACGTTGATGACGTCGTCGACGCGACCGAGGACGGTGATGTAGCCGTCCTCGTCGATCTTCGCGCCGTCCTCGGGGAAGTAGACCCATTCGTCGGCGTCCTCGTCGGAGTAGTCCCGCCAGTACTCGTCGAGGAACCGCTGGTCGTTGTCGTAGAGGGTGCGCAACATGCCGGGCCAGGGGTTGCGGATGGTCAGATAGCCCGCATCACCCGGACTGACCTGTTCGCCGGCCGTATCGACGATTTCGGTGTCGATGCCGGGCAGTGCCGGGCCGGCGGACCCGGGTTTCATGTTGCCAATACCCGGCAGTGTCGTGATCATCATTCCGCCGGTCTCGGTCTGCCACCAAGTGTCGACGATTGGACAGGACTCGTCACCGATGTGTTTGTAGTACCACTTCCAGGCGCGGGGGTTGATTGGCTCTCCGACTGTCCCGAGCAGACGAAGACTAGAGAGGTCCCGGCTCGCGGGGTACTCCTCGCCCCATTTCATGAACGAGCGGATCGCCGTGGGCGCGGTGTAGAAGATGTCCACGGCGTACTTCTCGACGAGTTCCCAGAGGCGGTCCTTGTCGGGGTAATCTGGCGTCCCCTCGTACATCACAGTCGTCGTGCCGAGAGCGAGCGGCCCGTAGACGATGTAGGAGTGGCCCGTGATCCAGCCGATGTCGGCCGCACACCAGTAGCTATCCTCTGGCTTGATGTCCAGTACCGAGTGGGACGTCCACGCCGCATAGGAGAGGTAGCCGCCGGTCGTGTGTTTGACGCCTTTGGGCTGGCCCGTCGTGCCCGAGGTGTACATGAGAAAGAGCATATCCTCGGCGTCGCGGGAGACCGGTTCGACGCGCTCGCCGTCGTGGGCCGCGACCAGTTCGTCGTAGTCGTGGGACTGCTCGCCGAGGAAGTGGTTGAGTTCGTCGCCGAGTCGGTCGACAACGACCGTCTCGACGTCTTCGTCGACGCTCCGGAGGCCTTTGTCGGCTTTCTCCTTGTGGTTCAGGGCGTCGCCACGGCGGTAGTAGCCGTCACAGGTGACCAGATACTCGGAGTCCGCGGAGTTCATCCGCGTGGCGAGGGCGTCAGCCGAGAACCCGGCGAAGACGACAGAATGGGGTGCTCCGATCCGCGCGCAGGCGAGCATCGCGATCGGTAGCTCCGGGATCATCGGCATATACAGTGTGACGACGTCGTCCTCCTCGACGCCGAGGTCGCGGAGTCCCGCGGCGAACTCGTTTACCTCGCGGTAGAGGTCCTGATAGGTGTAGGTCCGGGTCTCGCCGAGTTCGCCCTCCCACTTGATCGCGGCGTGGTTCTTGCGGCCGGACTCGACGTGTCGGTCGATACAGTTGTACGCGGCGTTGAGTTCGCCGTCGACGAACCACTCGTAGAACGGGGCGTCGTCGTCGACGAGCACGTCGTCGTACTCGGTATCCCAATCGAGCAGGTCAGCGGCCCGCTCCCAACTTTCTGGCTCCTCGAACTCGTCGTATATCTCCGGGTCGGAGACGTTGGCCTGTTCAACGAACTCCTCCGGTGGTTCGAACTCTTCCTGTTCTGCCAGCCGCGCCTCCAACTCCACATCGGGCTCATCTGTCATATTTCATCATGATATGCACCGTGCTTCGGAATAAACATTCCCCCGAGAACTGCCGGCCAGATCACGTCGGTGCTAGCTGTTCGGTGTAGGAGCCGTACTCGTTCTCGAAGACGGTCATGATCTCGCCCATCGTCGCATACGCTTTGACCGCCGCGAGGATCGCCGGCATCGTGTTCTCGCCCGCCTCGACGGCCTCACGAAGGTCGGTGAGTGCGGATTCGACGGCCTCATCATCGCGTTCCTCGCGGACGTTCGTAAGTCGGTCGCGCTGGCGCTCCTGAACGTCCTCGTCGACCGAGAGTATCTCCGGTTCGGTCTCCTCTTCGATCTGGTAGGCATTGACGCCGACGACCACCTCTTCTTCGCGTTCGACCCGTTCCTGGTACTCGTAGGCGGCGTCCTGTATCTCGCGATGGAAGTAGCCCCGGTCGATCCCCCGGAGGACACCGGCGCGCATCGACCCGTCGCCCATCTCCCGGATCTCCTCCAGATACGCTATCGTCTCTGCTTCGACCTCGTCGGTCAGCGTCTCGACGGCGTAGCTTCCGCCGAGCGGGTCGACGATGTCCGCGACGCCGGACTCCTCGGCGATAACTTGCTGGGTCCGGAGCGCAACCCGGACGGCGTCCTCGCTGGGCAGTGCTAGCGCCTCGTCGTAGCTGTTGGTGTGGAGGCTCTGTGTGCCGCCCATCACGCCCGCGAGCGCCTGAATCGTCACCCGGACGACGTTGTTCAGGGGTTGCTGGGCTGTCAGTGACTGCCCGGCGGTCTGGGTATGGAACTTGAGCTGTTTCGCCCCGTCCGAGTCGGCGTCGTACCACTCGTCCATCAGTCGTGCGTAGATGCGACGCGACGCGCGGAACTTCGCGACTTCCTCGAAAAAGGAGTTGTGACAGTTGAAAAAAAAGGAAAGCTGTGGCCCGAACTCGTCGACGTCGAGGCCACGATCCAGCGCGTCCTCTACGTAGGCGAAGCCGTTGGCGAGAGTGAAGGCGAGTTCCTGCACGGCGGTCGACCCAGCCTCGCGGATGTGATAGCCAGAGATGGAGATAGGCTTGAACTTCGGCGTCTCGTCGACTGCGAACTCGAGCACGTCCGTGACGAGGTCTAGCGATGGTTCCGGCGGGATCACCCACTCCTTCTGCGCGATGAACTCCTTGAGCATGTCGTTCTGGAGGGTGCCCCGAACCTGCTCGCGCGGTACGCCGCGCCGGTCTGCCAGTGCGACGTACATCGCGTAGATCACTGGCGCGGAGGGATTGATCGTGAAACTCGTCGAGACGTCGGCGAGATCGATCCCCTCGAACAGGATTTCCATGTCCCGCAGGGTGTCGACCGCGACGCCTTCCTTGCCGACTTCGCCATCAGTGAGCGGGTCGTCGGAATCCTTGCCCATCAGCGTCGGCATGTCGAAAGCCGTCGAGAGCCCAGTCTGGCCCTCGTCGGTCAGGTAGTGAAACCGCTCGTTCGTCTCCTCGGCGGTGCCGAAACCCGCGAACTGTCGCATCGTCCATGTCCGCCCACGGTACATCGTCGGATAGACGCCGCGGGTGAACGGCTCCTGCCCGGGAAAGCCCAGATCGGCCTCGTAGTCGAGGTCTGCAACGTCGTCGGGCGTGTACAGTCGATCGACCTCGTGGTTCGAGACGGTGGCGAAGCGCTCCTTGCGTTCGCCGTACTGCTCCAGTACGGGATCGAGTCGTTCTTCCTCCCACTCCTCGCGGGACTCTCGGATCGACGCCAGATCCTCCTCGTCGTACATAGCTACCTATTGTCGTGGTGAATGATTAATAATTCGGGTTACCGGGGGTCGAGCGTTCGGGCAACAGTAGCCGAGTTACAGATACGCGAAAACGAGCAGGGCCGCACCGATTGCCGCGACTATCACCGAGGCGAAGCGGGTCAGACGATACTGCGTCTCCGACTCGATATCGTCGGTGGGGCCGACTGGATACCGGTTCTGGGCTTCCATCATACCCTCCGGCGAGGAGTAGCCTGAAAGACCCATCAGGAGCAGTACGACCCCAACGATGGCGAGAGCGAGTGACATAGCGGATGTGGGGTGCCGGGCTAGAAAAAACTACTCTTCGTCGTCCGGGACGACCTTCTTTCCGGTCGCCATCGGCACGACGTGCTGGTCTGCGTCCTCCCACTCGCGGTCGAGTTCGCGCCCCTCGAACAGGCGGTCGAGGAAGACGGCCAGCCCCGCAACCTCGGAGTGGGGTTGGTTCGTCACGCCGACGTTCCAGTCGGCCGCCTCGTAGACGTCGAAAGAGACTTTCTCCGCGCCGACGACGACCAGTATCGGCTCGCCCGATTCGTGGGACTCCCTGATCTCCGCTTCGACGTCCTGAACGCGCTCGCCGTACATCGTCAGGTGGACGACGACCCCCTCCCAGTTCCGCAGGACGCCTTTGGGACTCTCCGTAACCTCTACCTCGAAGGGGCCGCCGAAGCGCTCGGTGATGTCCTCGACGGTCTCTGCCGGACCGGACGCGCCGTCGAGGAGTACCCGGTCGGCACCCAGCGCGCGCGCGGTCAGCCCGACGTGTGTCGTCATCCGGTTGTCTCGGCCGGGGCGGTGGCCGAGTCGGAGGACGGTGACTTCGGATTCGTTGTGCATGTCCGATCCGTAGCACGACGCGTGTTAGGGCGTTTCGCTTCCCAGTCGAACTATGCCGGACGACAGACACGTTTTCACTCAACGAGGATCGAGAGTTATTCAGAGCAAGTAGATACGAGAAACTTTACACGAATTTTAAATAACGTGCTAACTATCTCTGGGTAAACCGCATGAAATCGAAGATCGATGCGATTGAGCGATGTGCGTACTGCAGAAGCTACGTCCCGGTTACCCCGATCAAGATCGGGTCGGAGCAGAACGGCAGTATCAGCGCCAGAGTATCCATCTGCGACGCCTGCCAGTCGGGAGGCCGGTGACGGGCAGGGTCGCGGTACCACACCACATGTCATGAGGGTGCGGAGAAACCCTTTTGTTCCCGCCACGGCCTGGTTATGGCATGAGCAAGCGCGAGCTGCTGGAGCTCCTTCTGGAGAACGCACGGTACTCCACCGAGGACCTGGCGCGGATGACCGACCTCGACGAGACCGAGGTCATCTCGACGATCGAATCGCTCGAAGACGAAGGTATCATCAGAGGGTATCAGGCAGTCGTCGACTGGAACGAGGTCGACGAAGAACGCGTCCGCGCGTCGGTCGAGTTGAACGTCAAACTCGACCGGGAGACTAGCTACAACGATATCTCCGAGCGGCTGGCGCGGTTTCCGGAGGTCAAGACGCTCAGGCTCGTCAGTGGCGACTACGACTTCGAGATGGTCGTCGAGGGCGAGTCGATGCAGGAAGTCTCGAAGTTCATCAGCGACAAGGTCGCACCCGTCCCCGAGATCACTCAGACGGTAACCCACTACGTCATGGATACCTACAAGGACCGTGGCATCCGAATGAGTGAGGACGACGACGACGACAGGCTGTCGATCTCTCCATGAAGATCAGCGAGCGCGTCCGGAAGGTCCCACCGTCGGGGATCCGGCGGTTCTTCGAGCTAGCCGAGGAGATGGACGACGTAATCTCCCTGGGTGTGGGCGAACCGGACTTCTCCGCACCGTGGGGCGCTCGTGAGGCTGCTATCGCCTCGCTCGAACGCGGAAAGACGTCCTACACGGCGAATCGCGGGAAACGAGAGCTCCGTGAGGGAATCGCCGAGCACGTCGACGAGCGATACGGGCTGACGTACGATCCGGACGATGAGATCATCGTTACCACCGGTGTCAGCGAGGGGGTCGACGTGGCGCTCCGGGCGCTCGTGGATCCCGGCGATACCGTCGCCGTTCCCGATCCGTCGTACGTCTCCTACGGGCCGGGAATCACCTTCGCGGGGGCCGATCCGCTGCCGGTCAAGACCAGCGATCACGGATTCAAGCTCACCGTCGAGGAGCTACAACGCGCCGGCGCACAGCACGCCGACGCGATGTTGTTCTGTTACCCGAACAACCCGACCGGCGCGATCATGACCGAATCCGAGCTAGAGCCGATTGCGGAGTTTGCCCGTGAACACGATCTAACGGTGCTGAGCGACGAGATCTACGCAGATCTCACCTACGGCCGCGAGCATACCTCGATCGCCACGCTGCCAGGGATGCGCGAGCGAACCATCGTGTTTAACGGCTTCTCGAAGGCCTACGCGATGACCGGACTGCGCCTTGGCTACGCGATGGGGCCGGCGAAAGCCATCGAGGCGATGAACCGCATCCACCAGTACGCGATGCTGTCGGCCCCGACGACCGCCCAGAACGCCGCCCTGGAAGCGCTGGAAAACTGTGATGACGACGTCCGGGAGATGGTCACCCAGTACAACCGTCGTCGAAACTTCGTCCTCTCGCGGTTCGAGGAGATTGGTATCGACTGCTTCGAGGCTGAGGGGGCGTTTTACGTCTTCCCAGAAGTGCCTGGCGGCGACGCGGAGGCGTTCGCCGAAGGACTGCTCGAAGAGCAGCAAGTCGCCGCAGTCCCGGGTGATGTCTTCGGCGAGGACGGCGAAGGACATCTCCGGGTCTCCTACGCGACCGGCCTCGACGACCTGAAAGAGGCGATGCGACGGATCGAGAGCTATATTGACTGAGAGCACGCTTTCGTCTCCGGACGAAGCTTTTAACGCTCCGCTCGTGCCCACTTTCCCTATGGACCTGGCAATCGACGGGAATGCAGCGCTCGTCACAGCATCGAGCAGCGGCCTCGGCAAGGCATCGGCGACGGCGCTCGCGGAGAACGGCGCGAACGTCGTCGTGAACGGTCGCGACGAAGAGCGTCTCGAAGCGGCGGCAGAGGAGATCCGTGAGAGCGCGACGGGCGAGGTCGTCGCCGTTCAGGCCGACCTCACGAAGAAAGACGACATCGAGCGACTCGTCGAGCGCACCGTCGAGGAGTTCGGCGGCATCGATCACCTCGTGACGAGCGCCGGCGGGCCGCCGAGCGGCCCCTTCCTCGACACGACCGACGAGGACTGGTACGAGGCGTTCGACCTGCTGGTGATGAGCGTCGTCCGACTCGTCCGCGAGAGCGAGCCATATCTCCGTGAGGGCGAGGGCACCATCGTAAACATCACCTCCCGGAGCGTCAAGGAGGCCATCGACCAGCTAGTGCTCTCGAACGCCGTCCGGATGAGCGTCATCGGGCTGGAAAAGACGCTCTCGAAGGAACTCGCGCCGGACGTGCGCGCCAACGCCGTCCTCCCCGGCGCTCACGAGACGGCCCGCGTCGAGGAGCTAATCGAGCAGTCCATAGAGCGCGGCGAGTTCGACAGCTACGAGGAGGGGTTAGCGGACTGGAGCGAGGGGAACCCGATGGAGCGGATCGGTGAGCCCCGCGAACTCGGCGACACGGTCGCGTTTCTAAGCTCTCCGCGGTCGAGTTACATCAACGGCGTGGCGGTGCCCATCGACGGCGGCGCCGGGGCGTCGAACCTCTGAGCGAACAGGCGACGAAGACGGATCGTGCGGTGGGACGTCGCACAACGGCAGCCACCGCACGTCGACAGTCAGATCATGCCGGCCCTCGCCGCGGCATTGTTGATAAATGGACGGCCAGTTACTCCACGAATCGACGAGTCACTTATATACGATCCCGCGCAATCGGCTGGTATGTCGCTGGTCCTCCCGGGGGAGATCGTCGTCGAGCGGTTCATGCCGACGGCCCGCGTGTTGCTCGCGAGCGAACTCGACGAGCGAGGGTTCACCCAGCAGGAAATCGCAAATCGGCTTGGGGTCACGCAGGCCGCGATCAGCAACCTCGTCAACGAAAACGTCGCCATCGAGCCGCGATTTAGCGAGGACGAACGGATGATCGCAACGGTCGAGCGGATCGCCGAGGGGTTCGACTCCGGCGAGATGGACGAGGTGGACGCCCTCGCGGAACTGCTGGCGCTGATCCGCGAGTTCGAGGATAGAGGGCCGATCTGTGCCATCCACGAGGAACTGATGCCGGAACTGGAGGGGTTGGGCTGTGATCTCTGCGTCCGCGGAACGGATTCACAGGTCCTCGCAGAGCGGGACGTGCTCCGGTCCGTCCGTCGGGCCGCACGCCTGCTGACCGGCACCGATGCCGTCACCGAGTACGTCCCGAACGTGGGGACGAACATCGGAATGGCACTGCCGGAGGCCGAGGGGCCGACCGACCTGGCGGCGATTCCGGGCCGGATCTACCGGATCCGCGGGACGGTCGAGCGCGCGGCAAACCCCGAGTTCGGCGCGTCAGAACACGTTGCAGGGACGGTCCTCGTCGCGAAAGAGGCGGATGACGACCTCAGGGCAGCGCTCAACCTCGCAACGAGCGATGCGTTGCTCGATGCCGCCCGGGACGCCGGAATCGACCCGCTGGAGTTCGACGCGGGCTACGAGGGGCGTGAAGAGCATCTCCGAGAACGACTCGCCGAACGGGAGTCGGTCCCGCTGGTTCTCTACCATCGCGGCGAGTTCGGTATCGAGCCAGTGACCTACGTGCTGGGCGAGACTGCGGTCGATGCCGCGGAGTTGGCAATCGATCTCGTCGAGAGCGCAATGGACGGGCGTGACCGCGAGTCGTGAGTACAAGAGTATTGTAAAGTATCAGAGCGAGGTGGGGGCTCTCGACGGCGCCCTCTCTGTTACCGGGCGATGTCCTGACAGGCCCGGTCGTAGGCGTCCCGGTCCGACAGTTTGGCCATCGTGTCGTCGATATCCGAGCGGAGAACAGCCAGTCGGTCCTCGAGTCGAACGTACTCCTCGCTCGCCCGGAGTTCGTAGTCCGGCTTTTGTTTGTCGAGAATCGCTTTCTTCGATGCCAGCGCGTAGAACTCCTGTAACATGCCGTCGTACTCGCTTCGCAACAGCAGTTGCTCGACCATCGCACGCAGTTCGTCACTGGATGCCGGTTTCACGAGGTAATCGTCGAACCCCATCTCGATGATCTCGAAATCCGGTTCGACGGCGGTCACCATCGCGACGCGACAGTCGAGTTCACGGTCCCTGATCGTGTCGAGTACCCGGTCCCCCGAGAGCCCCGGCATCCGGCGGTCCAGAAGCACCACGTCGACGCGTTCGTCGATCGAATCGAGTGCCTGGCTCCCGTTGTAGGCGGTTCGAACCTCGTAGTCTTCCTGAAGCCAGGCCGTGTACAGGTCGGCGAGGTCCGGTTCGTCCTCGGCGATCAGCACCGTTGGATCAACCGTCTGAGCCATTAGTTACAACCTCTGTACCTGTCATTGATCTAACTTTCGCAGGGGAGTTACTTCAATATAACGGCTATGCGAGAGAGCAAATGTGGGGATTCGACGGAAGAGAGCGAGCCGTTCAGTCGAGTTCGCGCTCGATCACGTCGCGGCGCTCGGCGATGGTCTCGGCATCCGACCGGACCGTCTCGTCGCCGACATCGATAGTCAGTTCGCCGCCTGCAGTCCCGGTACCGAGCCGTTCGACCGGTGCGATGCCGTCGAACGCGTCCTCGACGGCCTCGGGGTCAGTCGTCGCCACGATCGCCCGGCCTGGCTGTTCGTGGAACAACTCGGCAAGGGGTGCTTCCCCCGGCAGGGAGACGTCGAGACCGGCAGTCTCTGTCACCATCTCGGCGAGCGAGACGGCGAGGCCGCCGTGGCTTACGTCGTGGACCGCGGTCGTCGAGTCCCGATCTGATACGTCCGCGAGCGTCTCGACGAGAACGGCAGGACGCTCCGGGAGGTCGGGGAAGGCGTCAGTTCCACCGAACTGTGCGAGATACTCGGAGCCACCGAGTCGGGGCGTCCCCTCCGCGATGCCGCGGTCGCCCACGAGCAACACCTCGGCGTCGGCGTCGGCCGCGAGCGGCGGGGCGTCGTAGCCCGCTTTCGTTCCGGTCATCGCGAGGGTCGGCGTCGGCGGAATCGGCCCCGTCGGCGAGTCGTTGTACAGCGAGACGTTCCCGCCGACGACCGGCACCGAAAGCTCCGAACACATGTCCGCGAGGCCGTCGACGATGCCTTTGAAGCCGCCATAGACCTCCGGCTTCTCGGGATTGCCGCCGTTCAGACAGTCGACCGCGGCGAGCGGTGTCGCGCCCTTGGCCGCGATATTCGTCGCGTTCTCCAGGGCGACTGCTCGGGCACCGTCGTACGGCGCTGTTTCGGTCCAGTTCGGCGCGGCCCCCGAGGAGAGCGCGAGGCCGGTCCCGACGCCGTCGTCGCCTTCCGTCTCGCGGATGGCGAGCACGGCGGCGTCGTCACCCGGGGGAACGCTCGTCCGGACGCCGACCTCGTGGTCGTACTGTCGGTAGACCCACCGTTTGCTCGCCGTACTCGGACTGCCGACGACGGCCTCGAAGGCGTCCTCGACCGCGACGTCCGGCAGATCACGCTCCGGCTGTTGCGGTTCGACGTGATCGAGGTCGTTCATCGGCGCGCCGTCGCCGAGGAACTCGGCGGGGGCGTCGACTGCCACCTCGTCCTCGAAGCGACAGACGTACCGGCCCGTGTCGGTCACGTCCCCGATCACCGAACAGCCAAGGTCGAACCGCTCGGCAACCTCGGCGACGCGGTCGACGTTTTCGGGCGTCACCTCGTAGCACATTCGCTCCTGGGATTCTGCGAGCAGGATCTCCAGGGCGTTCATGTTCGGTTCGCGCTGGTGGACGGCTTCGAGGTCGATATCCGCACCGAGGCCGCCTTTTGCGACGAGTTCGCTCGACGCGCCGCCGAGACCGGCCGCACCGAGGTCCCGTGCGGACTCGACGAGGTTGTCCTCGACCAGTTTCTCGTTGGCCTCGATCAGTAGCTTCTCGCTGTAGGGGTCGCCCACCTGGACTGCGGGGCGGTCCTCGGTTTCTGCGTCCTCGCTCAGATCCTCGCTGGCGAAGGAGGCCCCCCCGAGGCCATCCCGACCCGTGGCGTTGCCGAGAAGGACGAGTTTGTTGCCCGGTTCCTGGGCGACTGCGGTGATCAGTCGATCCTCGTTCGTCAGGCCGACGCAGGCCACGTTGACCAGTGGATTGCCCTCGTAGCGCTCGTGGAAGTCGACGCTCCCGCCCACCGTTGGGACGCCGATGCAGTTACCGTAGTGGCTGATCCCCTCGACGACGCCGTCGAGCAGGTACCGAGAGTGCTCGCGGTCGAAGTTGCCGAAGTACAGCGAATCGAGCAGGGCAATCGGATACGCACCCATCGAGAGCGTGTCCCGAACGATGCCGCCGACGCCCGTCGCCGCGCCGTCGAACGGGTCGACGTACGAGGGATGATTGTGGCTCTCGACACCCATCGTGATGTACGTCTCGCTGTTGCCGTCGCCCGACGGTTCGGGCAGGGCGACGACTGCGGCGTCATCGCCCGGGCCGATGACGACCTGATCGCTCTCGCTGTCGAAGGCGGAGAGTAACGGTCGTGACGAACGGTACGCACAGTGTTCGCTCCAGAGGTTCTCGAACAGCGCCGTCTCGGCCGGGGTCGGCTCCCGTCCCAACTCGTCGACGACGACCTCCCTGTCCGAATCGGAGAGACTCATTCATCCCCGTGTTGACTCAGGGCGGATAAATGGCTTTCCATGTGCACGAACGTGGGAGTCAGGCGGGTCGGCATCCGGGTCCAGACAGCGGCCGTTCGCCGGACGGAATCAAAGTTGGTATATCGGCCACTACAGTAAGGACAACCAGGATGACTGACGTGAGTATTATCGGCTGCGGACATATGGGGAGCGCCCTCGTCAAAGGGCTCTCGGCGTCGGACGCACACCGGGTGACAGCGATTGACGTCGACCCGGACGCGCTGGCAGCGGTCGAGGAGTACAGCGACTGGACCACCCACGACATCGACGCGGCGGCCGAATCCGATGTCGTGATCATCGCCGTCAAACCGGACGTTGTGGGGACGATTCTCGACGAACTCGAACTCTCGCCGGAGCACACGCTCGTCACGTTTGCCGCCGGCGTCTCGACGGACTTCGTCGCCGGGCGAACCCCCGCGACCGTGGTCCGGGTGATGCCGAACCTCGCCGCGGAGACCCGAAACATGGCCGCCGCGGTCACCGAGGATACCGTCACCGACGAGGTACGGGGGATCCTCGACGCCGCCGGCGAGTACGCCGAAATCGACGAGGCGCAGATGGACATCGCAACCGCGGTCAACGGCAGCGGCCCCGCGTTCGTCTACTATCTCATTCAGGGGATGAAACAGGCCGGGATCGACGGGGGACTCGATCCCGAACAGGCCGAAACGCTGGCTACACAGACGTTCAGAGGCGCTGCGGAGATGGCACTCCAGTCCGACGACGACCTCGACGACATGATCGACGCCGTCTGCTCGCCGAACGGGACCACTATCGAGGGGATGGAAGTGCTCTGGGATAGCGACGTACAGGCGGAAATCAGCGAGGCCGTTGCCGCCGCCGAGGAGCGCTCCAGAGAGTTAGCGGAGGCCGTCGACGATGAGTAAGCAGATCGACAGCGCGGCGGTGGAAAGGACCAGAGAACTCGCTGCCAACGCCGGGCGAGTCGTCGTCAAGGCGGGGACGAACTCGCTGACGGATGCCGATTCGAACCTCGACGATACGAAAGTCGACAAACTCGTCGACGACATCGCGGCATTGCGAGAGCGCGACAAGGAGGTCCTGCTGGTCTCCTCCGGCGCGGTCGGCGCAGGTATCGGCCGGATCGACTACACCGGCGACACCGTCGAGAAGTCTCAGGCACTCTCGACGATCGGTCAGAGCCACCTGATGCGGCGGTACACCGAAAGCTTCGAGCGCTACGGGCTGAAGACAGCGCAACTACTCCTGACACAGAAGGATCTGGACAATCCCGAACGGTACACGAACTTCCGGAACACAGTCGAGACCCTGCTGGAGTGGGGCGTCGTCCCGATAGTCAACGAGAACGACGCCGTCGCGACCGAGGAGATCCGCATCGGCGACAACGACATGCTCTCGTCGTCGATCGCTATCGCGGTTGATGCCGGACTGCTGGTCACGCTCACCGACGTTCCCGGCGTCTACACCGGCAACCCCAAGCACGACGACGACGCCGAGCGGATCGAAGCCGTCGGCACCAACTACGACTACGTCCACCAACTGGTCGAGGAGAGTTCCTCGGACGGCTTCGGCGGGATCATGACGAAAGTCGAGGGCGCACGCCGCGTCAGCGAGCATGGCATCCCGGCCGTGATCGCGGAATCGACGGAACCGGACGTGCTCGAACAGATCGCTGCAACCAAGACCGTCGGAACGATATTTACACCCATAAACGGTGTCGATCATGACTGACAGGGACGCCACTACCAAAGTCCGTGAGGCACAGTCCGCCGCGCTCGAACTCGCGAACGTCTCCGAAGCGAGACGAAACGAGGGGCTCCGATCGATCGCTGACGCCATCGAGGCGAACAGCGAGGCGATCCTCGAAGCGAACGCGAAAGACGTCGAGAACGGTAAGGAACTGCTCGAAGCGGGCGAGTACAGTCAGGCGCTGGTCGACCGGCTGAAACTCTCCGAGTCGAAACTGGAGAGCATCGCAGATATGGTGCGCAGTGTCGCCGGGCAGACGGACCCGCTGGGCAAAACCCTGACCGCCCGCGAACTCGACGAGGACCTCGAACTCTACAAGGTCGCGGTACCGATCGGCGTCATCGGGACGGTGTTCGAGTCCCGCCCGGACGCGCTGGTCCAGATCGCCGCGCTAAGCCTGAAATCTGGCAACGCGGTCATCCTGAAGGGTGGCAGCGAGGCCAGCCACTCGAACCGTGTGCTCTACGAGACGATTCTGGAAGCGACAGCGGAGCTACCGACTGGCTGGACACAGCAGATCGAGGCCCACGCGGAAGTCGACCGGATGCTGGAGATGGACGACGAAATCGACCTGCTGATGCCTCGCGGCAGTTCGGAGTTCGTCAGCTATATTCAGGACAACACGCAGATTCCCGTCCTCGGCCACACCGAGGGCATCTGTCACGTCTACGTCGACGAGGCCGCCGACCTGGAGATGGCCGAGGAGATCGCCTTCGACGCCAAGGTGCAGTATCCCGCGGTCTGCAACGCCGTCGAGACCCTGCTGGTACACGAGGACGTCGCCGCCGACTTCCTCCCGGCGATGGTCGCGCGGTACGAGGACGCCGACGTGACGATCAGTGGCGACGAGCGCGTCCGAACCGTCGTGGACGTCGACGCCGCCACCGAGGAGGACTGGTCGACCGAGTACGGCGACCTCGAACTCTCGATCCGAGTCGTCGACTCGGTCGACGACGCCATCGAGCACATTACGGCCTACGGCTCCAAACACACGGAGTCTATCGTCACCGAGGACGCCGACCGCGCGGGTCGGTTCATGCGAAGCCTCGACGCGGCGAGCGTCTTCCACAACGCCTCGACGCGCTTTGCCGACGGCTTCCGGTTCGGTCTGGGGGCGGAAGTCGGGATCAGCACGGGCAAGATTCACGCCCGCGGTCCCGTCGGTCTGGAAGGACTGACGACCTACAAGTATCACCTCGAAGGCGACGGCCACCTCGTCGCCACCTACGCCGGCGAGGACGCCGCACCGTTCACCCACGAGGAGTTCGACGGCGACTGGTCGCCGGGACGCCTCTCGCGAGAGTAAAACCCCCCAACGCTCGTTCGCCGACAACCGAAAACGACATGCCTCGTGGTCAGCAGTTACGAGGCTCGTTGCACCGTACGATTCTGCCCGACTAGTAGCCGAGTTGTTCGCGGATGAGCACGACGGACGTGCGCCCTTCGTCGAGTTCCTGTCGGAAGATGAGCTGTTTGGCAACGGCAGAGTCGACGCCATAGGCCTCCTTGGCGCGCTCGTTTTCGAGGGGATAGGCGACTGATTCGAGTCGATCGAGCGCGTCGGAGAGCGTCGGAACGACCTTGTTCACGCCGCTGACGATAACGACGTTGCCGGCGGCGAACGGGTACGCACCGATGCGACTGCCCGAGCGATCAGCCGCGACGAGTTCGCCGGTCTGTGCGATACCGTTGATGCCGCCGAGGAAGTAATCAGCCGTCTGCGCGTCGCGGCGAGCGGCCTGTCGCTTTGCGTCGTCGTCGATGCTCCAGATTTCGTCGGCGAGGCTCTCCCAGTCGTGATCGCCCTCGTTGAGATACTCGGCGAATCCGATCTCCTCGAGCGTCGTCGAGTGTCCGTTCATCACGGAGGCTCCGGCGGGGATGAGCGACTGTACGTGTGCGAGCGCGTCCGCAGGCGAGTCGACGACGACGACATCGAAGCCGTTCGCCTCCAGGTTTTCGACTGTTTCTTCGATGGTCTCCTCGGTGGGAAGGTCGTCGAGCGATTCGTCGATCTCGGCATCGTCTACGTAGTCCGGTTTCTGTTGAGACATAGTTGAAATAGACGGTATGACAGCAATGATTCGTAGTCGGCGCTGGCGGATAAGTGCTCGCGGACACCGGTGTCCGGTAGTATCATCAGTGTTACTTCAGGCAGAAAGAGGCCTCGTGACGGCTCGGGGAGGGCAGCAGTAGATCCAGTCCCAACTACGAGTCATTGCCAGTCCCGGCAGAGAAGCGGCTCACTGCTGCTACGCGTACCGTTTCAGCTCCATCCGCGCTTTCGCGGGATCGACCCGATACTTGAATTTCGGCGTCCCGTCGACGAGAACGTAGGGAACGCGGTCGCTGTACTCCTCGTGGAGCTCGGGATCCTCGTCGACGTCCACGAGGTCGATCTCGATGTCGACGCCCTCCGAATCGGCGATCCGGCGGAGCGTGTCGACGGCCTCGTCACAGAGGTGACAGTCCTCACGCGTGTACACCGTGATCGGTAGCGGTTCGGCCATACAGATCCTATCCGGCGCAGACCAAGATACGTTGCGATCCTACCGGACGATAGTTACCGGAACGGGCGAGCGGCGGGCAACGGTCTCGGCAACACTCCCGAGCAGTACCCGGGAAACGCCCGAGCGCCCGCGGCTTCCGACGATGACGTGGTCGACATCGAACTCCTCGGTGGCGTCGATGATCCCCGATGCGGGCTTGCCGACGAGGATTTGGGTCACGAGTTCGCGGTCGTGGTTGTCCGCTATCTCGACGGCGTCATCGAGTATCCGCTCCGCGCGCTGTTCTTGGCCCTCTCGGATCGACTGGTAATCGACGTAGTGCTCGCCGTACATCCCGGAGAGGATGTCGATGACATGCACCGCGATCAGTTCGGCCTCCGGGTGCTCCTCGATGGCGTGTTCGAGCGCCGCTTCGGCCTGTTCGGATCCGTCGAGCGCGACGAGGACACGAGATGCCATAGATAAACTGACGGGCGGAGCTATCAAAAGCACCCTCCCAACGTAGTGCGCGGGTTCAAACAGGGGTTCGTCGAGTAGATACTGCGTATCGAAGCTAGTTCGGCGGAGCGGCCGCTCGCGATAGTTTGAAACAGGAAAGCGGCACTCGCGTAAAAAGCGCGAAGTGCCGCTTGCCGCCCTGAATTGGTCCCCGCTGACGCTTCGGCCCTCCAAAGCGAAGCGTCACCTAAACGAAACCGTTGGTGCCTCATAAATGTACCGACACGGTGTAATCGTTCGGCCATTGACCATCACAAATCCGCAACTACTCTCACATATGTTCCTCTTCGAGGGCCCACCCCAATGCTCGCTTGTAATGACTGAACAGTTTCCGGACCCCCTCGTGGCGCATTTCCTCGCTTTCGAGCTGTTCTTGCAGGTATTCGTACTGTTCGCGAATCTCGTCCTCGTCACGCATGTGGGTCCGTACCGTCGGTAGCGTCATGAAACCCGCGACGGGCTACATTCCCAGTCGGTGAACTACCGCGCCCTACTCAACCGTGGAAACGGTTTCCTTGAGGACGCGGCTTCCTGCTTCCACGACGCGACTTGCATCCACAGCAACGGAAGCATCGCCTCCGTCGGTAGACACAGCGGTCGCAGTCTCCACAGGCGTTGACGAGAGCGGAGCTCTCGTTCGCACATCAGAATCGCCGTGCGATTCTGAGGACGTTGATTCGGAGTGAACCACTCCTACTTCTTCCAATCCTCGGTGTAGAATATTCGCAGCTGCGTTGAAATCCCGGTCTGTTGTGTACCCATATGACGGACACGAGTGCTCACGCACCCACAACGGTTTCTCTGACTCTACACCGCACGATGCACACTCTTTCGTTGTCCCGGACGGGTGCTGTATCACCCCCCTACTCACTGTGTTCGTTGAGGAAGACGACTTAGCACCCATACTGTTAAACCGCCGGTCTCCAAAGAGGCGATGAACCGGGCGGCGACGCCCCACAGAGCTACACGTGACAGATAGAACCCGACAGACCGCGACGGAGCGACTCCTCGACCGATTTGCGCGTGACGGCGACTGCTACCGACAGTATACTGACGGCGTCGAGGCGGCCCTCGACGACGATGGCGTCGTCACGGCGGCGTTCGCGGCGTGGCGGTCGTTCTTCAGACAGAGCCATGGCGACGCTTTTGCCGGACTTCCCGACGGCGTGACGATTGAAGCCGTGTTCGCGGACGCGCTTTACTACGACTTCCTGATCGAGCGACTACTCTCGCGTGCCGAGGGGGTGCTCGGCGTCGACGTGAGCAACCGGGAACCGGGCTCGAACACCGATGCGCTCGACGTCGACTTCGTCGCCGTCCACGATATGGTCGCTAGCGATGGACTCGCCGAACAGGTGGACGAATCCATCGCCGCTGTCGAGGTTACGGTACTCGACGGCTCCGTGCTCCGGCGACTCTTCGAGTCTGTCGTCACCCAGCCCGTTCGACTCGCACTGGGCGAGTACTACACCCCGCGTGGCGTCGCGGACCTCGCCGTCGACGACCTCGCTATCGAGAACCTCGCCACGGAGACGTTTCTCGACCCGGGTTGTGGCTCCGGCGTCTTCCTATCGACGGTCGTCGAGCGAAAGCGCGCGGGCTACGCCGAGGCCGACGACGCACCGACGCCAGCCCAGCAGGTCGCCGAGATTACGAACTCGGTGTACGGCATCGACCTCAATCCTATCGCAGTCCGTAGTGCGCGGCTTGGGTATCTGCTCTCGCTCGCCCCTCTGCTCGACGACGCAGTCGACGCCGTCGAGTTGCCGGTCTTTCTGACCGACGCGCTCGGACTCACACGGGACGACGACCTCCGCTACGGTGGCGAGAGGTTCACGCCGACCGTCGACCACCTCGTCGGGAATCCGCCGTGGCTCACCTGGAGCGCGCTTCCCGACGATGTCAGGAAGGCGTGGCGCGAAGGGCCGGCCGACCGCCTCGACCTCGTGGTCCACCGCGGCGCGGACGCGAAACTCGGCCACGCCAACGACGATATCTCGGTCCCGTTCGTTCTCGCCTGTATGGACCGCTATCTCGATGGCGGTGATGCCGCGTTCGTCCTCAAGCGTGGCATCGTCAAAGGACCGGCCGGCCGTCGCCTTCGAGAACAGCGCCTGAACGGCGCGCCGGTCGCCGTCGACCACGTCCACGATTTTACTGACCTGCGCCCCTTCGGCGACGCACGCGCCGGCGCGGCAATCTACTCGCTCTCGGTGGGGTCGGAACCGACCGCGCCGGTCCCCGTCACGGCGTGGTCGCGGGACGGGATGCTGCCGGAGTTCGGAACCCTCGACCGACTTCGCGAGACGCTCGCGTGCGAGGAGACCGGCTTTGCCCCGGTCGACGAGGACGATCCGGCCTCCTCGTGGCTCCGGCGTGACGCCGAACGGCAAGCCCTCGGCGAGTGTTCCCACGAGATCCGCCACGGCGTCAAAGACGACGCGCGGGACGTCTTCGAACTCGATCCCGAGCGCGTCGACGACCTCGAACCCGACCGGGTCTTTCCCTATCTGAAGTCCCGACACGTCGTCAAGTTCGGGCTCTTCGGCCACGATTACCGACTCGTCCCGCTCGATAGTGCTGACGAGGACAACGAGGCGTGGCTCGAAGCCGAGTGCCCGCGGACCTACGCGTATCTCGACGCGAACCGCGAGGCGCTCGCGGCCCGCTCGTCGTCGTGGCTCGACAACGGCACTTTCTACAACGTCTTCGGCCTCGGCGAGTACACCTGGGCGGAGTACAAGGTGGTCTGGTGTCGACTCGGCTACAAACCCCACTTCGTCGTCGTCTCGACGGTCGAGGACGACCTGCTGGGCGAGCAGCCAATCGTGCCCGGCGACCACTGTATGTTCATCGGTACCGACGACGGATCGGAGGCGCATTTCCTCTGTGCGTTACTCAACTCCTCGATCTATCAGCGGACGCTCGACGACGTCTCCTCGGGCGGCAAATCGAGCCTCTCGAAGTCGGTCGTCTCGCGCCTCGAACTCCCGCGACTCGACGACGTCGACGCCCGGGCAGCGGATCGGCTGGCCGACCTCTCCCGCGCCGCTCACGGCATCGTCCCCGAGCATACCGACGTGAGCAAGCGAGCGTACAACCGAACGACCATCGACGATCTGGTGCCGATCCGCGCCGAAATAGACGCTCTCGTCGAGGAACTGCTCGCACGACGGGAGTGAGTCGGGCCGAACTGCCAACTGCGAGGGAGTGAGTATTTGACTCGCCACGCGCTAGACCGGGTATGGAGATACGCGGCGAGCGGGAGTGTACCGAGTGTGAGACCAGGTGGTCCTACTACGAGACGGGGACCATCTCGTGTCCGGCCTGTGGCAGCGTCAAAAGTGTCGGTATCGACGACGAACGCAAACAACATACGGCCGCACCGGCGACGCTAAATCTCACGTCGGTCCGGAACATGATCGACGAGGCCCCCCGCGAGGATATCGCGTCGGCGGCAATCGACGAATGCCGGGAGTACGTGCTCAAACAGGGCTTTATCGACGCCGGGGAACTGCAGGCGCTCGAAGACGTCTATCTCGCTGCCCACGAACTCCGGCAGGTCGCGGACGTCTTCGCGCGTTCGTTCGATCCCACGGATGAGGAGGAACTGTACTACCTCTCTCTCCTTCGGGGTGCCGACCACGGGGAACGACCCGATCCCGAGAGCGTCCCCGACTCGATCCGCGAGGCGCGCGGACTGGGCTATGCCGACGCCATCGACGAGTATCGGAAAGACCTCAAGACCTACGCCGAGGACCTGAACCGGACCGACAACGAGGCCCTCTCGGCGCTCCAGTCGCTCTCCGAGCATATCAAGCGAGTCCGGGCCCTGCAGGGCGACGTCGACCCGAAGACGGCCGAACGGCTTGTCAAGGCGGCCCGCGCGCTCGGCGAATACCTGCGCTGGGACGACGAGGACGCGCTGGTCCGGTGTCAGGACCGACTGAAACGGCTCTCGACCTGATAACGTTACAAACGCGCTGGCGGAACTCCGAACTACGGTAGAGCGGCCTTGTTGAAATACTCAAGCAGTGACAGTTATCGACGGCCGTGCTGAATATAGCGCGCGTGTCTCGCAACGCTTCACCGTCAGGGTTGCATAGCGAGTATTCATAACACGTGACCCCGCTACTTCGGGTATGAGCATCGTTGCAGAGTTCACTATCGATGGCGATGAGTTTCTCCTCGGTAAAACGCTTGCCCGCGACCCGGTCGCCCACATTGAGATGGAGCGCGTCGTCCCGGCGGCCCGGCGGATAATGCCATACGTCTGGATACATGGAGACGAGCTTGACCAATTCGAGGCGTCGCTCCATGCCAGCGAGCAAGTGAAAGACCTCAAGCAGTTAGACCAGACAAACGGGAGCGCGCTGTATCGCATCGACTGGGAGGACGAGGCGGAAAGCCTTATTGACGGAATCGCTGAAACTGACGCGACTATCCTCGAAGCCCGTGGAAAAGAAGAGTGGTTCTTTCGAGTCCGGTTTGACTCCCCCGTGGAACTCACTGAGTTCAATAACTTCTGTCGACAACACGACATTTCGATCAAACTGGACCGTTTGCACACGTTGACAGATCCGAGAGCTACCCCGGAGTTCGAGTTAACGGACTCGCAACGAGAGACGCTCTTCCAGGCTGTCAGAGACGGGTATTTCGAGGTCCCTCGTCGAACGACACTCGGTGATGTCGGGGGCAAAATCGGCATCTCTGAACAGACCGCCTCGGAAAACCTTCGCCGAGGGGCTAACAAGGTGTTAAAACAGGTGGTATTGAATCCGTCCGAATCTGACCCATCGTGATGGGGTCTAGTCAGGTAGAGCCATTTATACCGACTTACATAACAGGCAAAGACTCAGTAGAGATTGCATCGAACTACTCTCTGATGACAACCGTAGACCGTGCGGCATGGAAGACGATCTATGCCGCCCTGGCCCATGAGGAGAGCCGGGAGTTGCTCCAATACCTCAAAGGCGTTCAAGTGGCACAAATCGAGGACGTGGCACAGCAGCTCCTCAAGCGGGGGTATGGCTCCACTGAGGAGAGATCCGACACGATGAGGGTCAGGCTTCACCACGTCCGTCTTCCGGAGCTGGCGGAAGCAGAACTTCTCACCTGGGATTCAGAACAGAATCAGGTTACACTGACTGCGGTAGGCTCACAGTTGCCAGCTGAGTTGCTCGCTCCGAATCTGGTATCATCGCCAGATGTAAGCAATAAAGAACCGGTAGTAGACTGAAACAACGGCACGGTATGCTGACCTGTGATATGTAGAGGAAAGTGTCGCTGGGGGCCGCCCTCTCACTGCAGGAACCTCCATGCTGAATCCACAGTCTTTCTTCAGTACGCGGTTTCTATCAGCTTCGGGGAGTTCAACAGAGCCAGTAGAACCGAACTCGGCCACGAACTGGGCCCGGTACAGCAAAAAGATAAGTCGATACATGACGAACTACTCTCACGACAATGGATCACCGGCAGAAGCTACTCCAAGCCTTCCGGATCGGGTTTGTAGCCCTCCTCGTTGGCGGGGTCGCGGTAGGCCTGTTCCGAGAGGGGCTAACTGTCGACGCTGCAGTTACAGGCCTCGGAATCGGTATCTCGACAGTCGTCCCGGTCACAATGATCGTTGCTGTGGTACTCTTGGTACTCGGTATCGCTGATAGATGGTCGGCGAGACAGGCGTGAGACGCTGATCGCGGAGTCTCAGGGCAACTCGACGTCGACGCCCTCCGAGAGACTCGCCGCTTTCGTCGTGTTGTACAACAACATCGCGATGGTCATCGGGCCGACGCCGCCCGGCACAGGCGTAATAGCGCTTGCCTTCTCCTTCGCGCTCTCGAAGTCGACGTCCCCGACGAGTTCGTAGCCTTTCTCGGTGTCGGCGTCGACGCGGTTGACGCCCACGTCGATCACGACGGTACCCTCCGAGAGCATCTCGCCGTCGACCAGTTCGGGGACGCCACAGGCCGCGACGACGATGTCCGCCGACTGGGTCTTCGCCACGAGATCATCGGTGCGGGAGTGACAGACCGTCACCGTCGCGTTGCCGCCCTCGGCCTTCTGGATCAGCAGGTTTGCAAGGGGCTTCCCGACGATGTTCGAGCGCCCGACGATGACCACGTCTTTCCCCTCTGTGTCGACATCCGCAGATGCGAGCAGTTTCTGGACGCCGTGGGGGGTACAGGGCTTGAATCGCGGGTAGCCCGCGACGAGTTTGCCCACGTTCTCGGGGTGGAAGCCGTCGACGTCTTTCGCGGGGTCGATCCGGTTGATCACTTCCCGCTCGTCGACGTGGTCGGGGACGGGCATCTGGACGAGGATGCCGTGGACCTCGGAGTCGTCGTTCAGGTCGTCGATGGTGTCGTACAGTTCCTCGGCGGGCGCGTCGGCGTCGATTTCGACGTGGATGCCGTTGATCCCGACTTCCTCGCAGGCGCGCTGTTTCATCGAGACGTAGGTGTCGCTTGCGCCGTCGTCGCTCATGAGCACAGTCGCCAGCCCCGGCGTGACGTCCGCGTCGGCGAGCGCATCGATGCTCTCGGAAAGCTCCGCCCGGATGTCGTCTGCGACTGCGTTCCCGTCGATGATCTCCGTCATTACGTAGGTGGGCGCTCGCCGTGGCCTTCAAACTCTCGGATTCGTGTGCATCTCCACCTGTATAGAGGGACAATTATGCATATACATGCATATCAGCGCCCGCAGTCACCTGGCGTCGTCCGATCCGTCGCGTAGCCACGGTAGCGATAGCACGTTTTCGACGGTTTCCACCTGATGGGTTGGCTTAACGGTCTCCGGATTCCCGTGGCCGACCCACACCGAATGGAGTCCGGCCGCGCTCGCCCCAGCAACGTCCGTGTCGAGCGAATCGCCGACGTGGACGGCCCGGTCGGGTGCGACGTCGAGCGACTGGAGCGCCCGCTCGAAGGCGTCGGGGGCAGGTTTCGGCGGCGTCTCGTGCCCGGCGACGACTATCCGCTCGACCCACCGCTCTAGCTCCACCGCGTCGCATTTCTCCTGCTGTGCATCGGGCGCGCCGTTCGTGACCACTGCAACCGGATACTGACGACTGGCTGCGGTCAGGACGCGCTCGACACCAGGGAGGAGTTCGACGTTCGACTGATCGCGCTCGTCGCTGAACGTCGCCGCGACCTCCCGGCCACGCTCCCGGTTGAAGCCGTTCCCGGCGGCGAGGGCGGCGAAACAGTCGGAACGCAGTTGGTCCATCGAATCACAGGTCTCCGCGAACTCGTCGTACCGGGCGTAGTACTCCTCGACGGCAAACAGCGGGTCGACCCCGAGACGCTCGAACGACGCGCGAAGCACCGCGCCAGGGGAGCGACGGTACTGAAGCAGGGTGTCGTCGAGGTCGAACGTGACCGCTTCGATCCGGTCCATACGAGACGGATGGTCTCGCCCAGCCTAATACGTACGGCTCCGGCGCGCGACAGCCGTCGCTGGCTGGCGTTACATCAAAAAAATCGGGAACTGGTCTCCGACGATTTAACCGAACAGCTCGCCGAGGCCCTCGCCATCGGCATCTTCGTCTTCGTCATCGTCTTCGTCGGTCGTGTCCGGAAGGTCTTCTTCGCCTTCCTCGGCCTCCTCGGCCTCGTCGGTCTCCTCGTCTTCGGCTTCCGCCGCGGCACCGCCTGCCGCTGCGCCCCCTGCGGGGACGGCTGCGGCCTCGGCGACTGCCTCGTCGATATCGACATCTTCGAGAGCGGCGACCAGCGCTTTGACGCGGGACTCTTCCACGTCGACGCTAGCGGCCTCGAGGACGCCGTTAAGGTTTTCTTCGTTGATCTCTTCGCCCGTCTCGTTCAGGATGAGTGCTGCGTAAACGTATTCCATTGGTAGTTACCCAAACATGTTGCCGAGACCTTCCGCGGCGTCGCCGTCGTCGCCGTCGTCGTCGTCGTCATCGTCGTCGGCGTCTTCGGTGTCGTCTGCCTCGTCGGTCTCGTCCGCGGTTTCTTCGTCGCTCGATTCGTCAACTTCCTCGGAAGCGGCGGGGGCTTCGACGCCCTGGAGCTCCTCGGGAAGCGCCTCTTCGTCGTCGATCTGCGCGGCAAGCGTGCGGACCTGTGCGTCCGCCTTGCTCACGAGATCGCCCGCGAGGTCGGGGCTCTCGATAGACGCCTGGATACCCAGACTCTTGGCCTCGCCGGTCGCCTTCGCGATGAGCGTCGGCGCGGTGGACGAGGTCGGGTATTCGGCGTTGAGCGAGAGATTCCGTGCGCGAGCGGCCGCCGTCTGGACGTCCGTCCGGTACTCCTCGACGTCGATGTCGAGGTCTTCCGGTGCGAACATGACGCCCTCGGAAAAGACCGATCGCAGGTCGAGCCCGACTTCCTTGGGCTCGATACCGAGTTCGCTGAGGACGTTCGAGAGGTCCTGTGAGACTTCTCCGCCGGCCTCGAGGACGGTCGAGTCCTCGGTGACCTTGATCGAACCGTCCTGGATCCGCGCCGATGCGCCGACCGTCTGCAGGTCGCCGACGAACGGCCCCGGATCGACGCCGGTGTCACCCTCAGGGATGACGATGTCGTTCGGCGCGATTTCGCCAGCACCGATCGGTGCGGGCGTCTTGGACGCTTCGAGTTGCTGGTACAGTCCGAACGGGTTGTCGTTCGTCCCGATCAGGCCGACCTGGCCTTCGATATGCTCGGTAAGCTCTTCGATGCCCTCGTCGACCGCTTCGAGCGCTCGCGCGAGCAGCGTGTTGCGGCTGACGCGCAGTTCCGCGCTCCCGTGCAGGTCGCGGCGCATCTCCTGGAGCTGTCGCGAGGGGATCCCCGCGATGTTGACGACGCCGACGCTGTCGTAGCTCTCGATGACCTCGACAAGCGCGTCGACTTCGGCCTGCTTCCATTCGGGCAGGTTCTGCGTCTTGCGCTCCGCTTCGGCGCTCATCTCAGGCCACCTCCACGGCCGGACCCATCGTCGTTTTCACGAAGACGGTGTCCAGGTTGAGTGGACCTTTCTCGAGATCCGCGTGGAGACGGCGAAGGATCACGTCGATGTTGTCAGCGATCTCCTCCGCGCTCATGTCCTCGGCACCGACGCGCGTGTGGAATGTGCGTCGGTCGCCGCTACGGATCTGCACTGTGTTTTTCATCCGGTTGACGACTTCGACGACGTCGTCGTCGGGCGACAGCGGCTCGGGCATCTTACCGCGAGGCCCGAGGATCGTACCGAGATAGCGACCGACGTCCTGCATCTTGGATTCCTCCGCGATGAAAAAGTCGGTCTCCTCGGCGAGATCCTTCGCCGCGTCGTCGTCGTCTCCCAGATCTGCGAGGTCGTCACTGTCGAGAACTTCGTCAGCGGCGTCCTCTGCTCGAAGGCCTGTCTCGCCTTCGGCGATCACGACGATCCGTGTCTCCTGTCCAGTACCGCTGGGCAGGACCACGGACTCGTCGACTCGATTCGACGGTTCGTTAAGGTCAAGATCGCGCAGATTCACTGCAAGGTCCACCGTTTCGCGGAAATTCCGCGGAGGTGCATCCTCGAGTGCGCGCGATACTGCTTGCTCTAGTTCCTGATCTGCCATCGTTCACCTCCGTAGTACGCAGGGTATGCTCCTACGGGTCAGTGAAACAGGCGTAGCCTGTCTCACCCGTAACGAGTCCGATGCGACACTTAAAGTCGTCGTTACGGACGCGAGATTTTGGGGGTACGGCCCCGTTCGGGGGCCTGTGGCATGGCTTCGGGCACCATTCGGATCGACGTTCGAGGGCTGCTGATCCGGAACTGATCGCGAACTCCCACGACGAGCATCCTCAATCAAGAAACCGATCCGAGACGTCCTCGTCCGGGATCATGCACTGATCCTTTTTGCCGAACCAGCCGTACCGGTGTTCGGCGACGAAGTCGTATATCCGGTCCCGAACTCGCTTCGGTAGAATCGTCCCCACTGCGAGCAGCGACCACGGGAGGCCGAGGTGGCGCGCGGCGCGAATCGCGGCCGAGGACTTGCGGTAGTACTGACCGTCCTCGATCAGGACGACCGAATCGAGGTCGCCGTGTGGCGCGCCGACGGCATCCAGCAGCTCGTCCGCGCTGTCCCACTGGAGCGAAGCAAAGGAGAAGACGCCCTCGTCGTCGCGCTCGATGATGAACTGCACCGAGGCGTTACAGAGGTTACAGACCCCGTCGAACAGGAGGACCGGCCCCTCGAGATGCTCGGGGTCGACCGTACTGTCCGGGTCGTCGCGCGCTGCTGGTTCGGCCATACGTGCCCGTAGCTACCGGTCGAACACAGTAAAAGCGAGGGGTGAGAAGCGATGGCGTCGATTACGCTTCGAACTGGTCGTCGTACTCGCCGGCGTCGATCCGCTCTTTGAAATCGCGCGGGTTCTCGCCTTCGATGGTGACACCGAGCGAGGTACAGGTGCCGACGACTTCCTTCGCGGCGTTCTTGAGGTCGTAGGACAGCAGATCTGCGTGTTTCTGATCGGCGATCTGTTTGACCTGATCGACCGAGAGGTCCGCGACGAAGTTCTCTTGAGGCTCACCGCTGCCAGTGTCGAAGCCGGCCTCGTCCTTGATCAGTTCGGCCGTCGGCGGGACACCGACTTCGACGGTAAACGAGCCGTCGTCCTCGAACTCGACGGTGACGGGGACTTCGGTGCCGTCGAACGCTTCCGTGCGGTCGTTGATTTCCTGTACAACTGCCTGCACGTCCACGGGGGTCGGGCCGAGCTCCGGTCCGAGCGGCGGGCCAGGATCAGCCTGGCCACCGGGGACGAGTACTTCGATAGTTCCAGCCATATGGTGTAGAACCGCCGCGCGATTTTTAAGGATTATCTTTCTGTCGTGGCCGTGCTACTATGTGACACCCTCACACAATCTGGCTCCCGATTTTACCGTGTCCGGCGGCCGATTACTCGACTGCACCCGCACGCCAGTCCGCGAACGCGTCGAGCATCCCTGCTTCGTCGAACCGCTCGATACAGGGGACATCGTAGGGGTGAAGCGCCTCAACGCGCTCGACGAGTCGGGGATACGCCTCCCCCGTCGTCTTCGCTAACAGGATCTGTTCGGCGTCGTCGTGCACCGCGCCGTCCCAGCGGTAGGTCGACTCGCAGTCGATGCGGTTCACACAGGCGGCGAGTCGCTCCGCGACCAGCGTTCGAGCGATATCGTCGGCCGCCTCGGGCGGCGCGGTGATGTACGCAGTGGGCATGGGTGTACGACGGGGACGAGAGCAGAAAAAGCTACGAGACCGTTATGCGTCGGTCCGCTCGATCGGCGTGAACGCGCCCGTGATGTCCCACTCGTGGATGCAGTGGGGATTGCCCACCTGTCGCTCGCCATCGGCACTGACGATCTCCCACGTGCCTTTTTCATCGCTCCAGGCTTCCTGTCGGCCGCAGAGTTCGCATTCACGGGAGCGCGGCTTTCGGATCCTTGTGGCCATACGTTGCGTAACGTGCCCCGGGGTAATAATTTATTTGCCGTAATTCGGGGCGGATGGTGCTAACACTACGCATGGCTCTCCCGGATCCCCTGACTGTTTGTAACGAAGCCGGGCAAAAAACTGGAGATCCACGGATACAGCCCAGACGTGCGGGGCGATATCCCGAACCATTCATTACCGCCAAGTCAGACATACATAACTAGTTCGATTCCACGGGCGGTCCATGTCCGGAACGCCCCCTCACAGATCTATGAGCGACTCCCTGCATCCACCGTCCGCCGACCCGCGAGCATCGTACGATTACCGAAGCGACGAGGTTCGTCGGAGCGGTCTGGTCGACGACCTCGAACGCCTGATCGAGGGTGACGTCCGCTTCGACGAGTACTCGAAGGGACTGTACGCGACTGACGCCAGCGCCTACGAGGTGACACCTATCGGCGTCGTCTACCCGCGTTCGACCGCGGACGTCGCCGCGGTGATGGAGTACTGTGCGCGACGGCTGATCCCGGTACTCCCCCGTGGGGGCGGAACGAGCCTCGCTGGACAGGCGGTCAACGAGGCCGTCGTCCTCGACTTCGATCGGTACATGGACGACCTGCTGGCGTTCGACCCCGACGCGAGGACGGTCCGCGTCCAGTCAGGCGCAGTCGTCGACGAACTGAATCTGGCGCTGGAACAGCACGGCCTGAAGTTCGCGCCGGACCCGGCCGCGGGGGACCGCAGTACCGTCGGTGGCGCAATCGGCAACAACTCGACCGGTGCGCACTCGCTGAAGTACGGGCTGACCGACGCCTACGTCGAGGAGGTCGAGGCCGTGCTCGCGGACGGCACTGTCACGACGTTCGGCGAGGTATCGCTTTCGACGCTCCGCGAGCGCGCCGACCCGGACGGCGATCCGGAAGCACGGATCTACGCGGGCGTCGCCGACGTCATCGACGAGCACGATGCGTCGATCCGCGAGGTCTACCCGCAACTGAAACGAAACGTCTCGGGCTACAATCTGGATCGACTGCTCGACGAAGCCGAAGGCGGGTCGGTCAATCTCGCACGCCTGCTCGCCGGGAGCGAGGGGACCCTCGCCATCATCACCGAAGCCACAGTTTCGCTGGAGCCGATCCCCGAGACGAAATCGCTGGCACTGCTTTGCTACGAGGACCTCCGCCACGCGATGGAAGACGTCGCACCGATTCTCGACCACGATCCGGCCGCTCTGGAGGTGCTCGACGACGTCCTGCTCGATATGGCGCGAGAGACGGAGGAGTTCGCCGACCTCGTCGCAATGTTACCGGAGGGAACTGACACCGCTCTGCTCGTGGAGTTCTACGCCGAGACCGATGCCGAGGGCGTCGGTCGAGTCGCCGATCTGTACGCCGACCGCGTCCCCGCGGCGACGCCGACGGGCGACGCCGACGCGGACGCCGGGCTTATCACCGAGGTTCCGGTGACCGCGTTCGATGCGCTAGAGGCCCACGAACCCGCTCGACGGGCGGAGTTCTGGAAACTCCGCAAATCCGGGCTCCCGATCTTGCTCTCTCGGACCTCCGACGCGAAACACATCTCCTTCATCGAGGACACCGCCGTCCCGCCGGAGAACCTCCCCGAGTACGTCAGCGACGTCCAGGACGTGCTCGCAGCGCACGACACGTTCGCCAGTTTCTACGGCCACGCGGGTCCCGGCTGTCTCCATATCCGCCCGCTGATCGACACGAAGACGTCGGCGGGCGTCGAGCGAATGGAGTCTGTCGCGGACGCCGTCACTGACCTCGTCGTCGAGCACGACGGTTCGGTGTCGGGCGAGCACGGCGACGGACGCGCCCGGACGGGGTGGAACCGCAAGCTCTACGGCGACGACGTCTGGACGGTCTTTCGGGATCTGAAGGCGGCGTTCGATCCGGACTGGCTACTCAATCCGGGACAGGTCTGCGGCTATCGCCCGCAGGAGGGAGAGGGCGGACGCTCCCCGGACATGACCGAGAACCTCCGGTTCGACCCGGACTACGACTTCGAGGCTGGCTTCGAGCCGACGCTCTCGTGGGAGAACGAGAACGGCTTTCAGGGGATGGCCGAACTCTGTCACGGCTGTGGCGGCTGTCGAGGGGAACAGGAGACCACTGGCGGCGTGATGTGTCCGACCTACCGGGCGGCCGAGGAGGAGGTCACAAGCACGCGTGGGCGGGCCAACGCGCTCCGTCGGGCAATGAGCGGCGACCTGCCCGACGAGGAAACGTTTTCCGACGAGTTCGTCACCGAGGTGCTCGATCTCTGTATCGGCTGCAAGGGCTGTGCGCGGGACTGCCCCAGCGAGGTCGACATGGCGAAGCTCAAAGCCGAGTTGACCCACGAGTACCACCAGCGCGAGGGCGCGAACCTGCGTGATCGGCTGTTCGCCAACGTCGAGTTGCTCGCCAAGGTCGGGAGCGCAACGGCACCGCTGGCGAACTGGGCACAGAAGATACCTGGGTCTGGCATACTGACCGAGAAACTGGTCGGAATCGCCCGGGAACGCGACCTGCTGACCTTCGAGCGCCGCTCGCTCGTCGATCAGGCGGCCGACCGCGACCCGGCAGTCTCGGAGGCCGAGGCCGACCGGAAGGTGTTGCTCTTCCCCGATACCTACAGCAACTACAGCGACCCGGATATCGGGCTGGCGGCGATCCGTGTCCTCGAAGCGGCGGGCGTCCACGTCGACGTCCCCGAAGACGTGACAGGGAGCGGCCGCCCGCCGTTCTCGAAGGGCTTTCTCGATCTGGCCCGGAACCGAGCGGAAAAGAACGTCTCGGAACTCGCACCGAAGGTCCGAGAGGGCTGGGACGTCGTCTTCATCGAGCCCTCCGACGCGGTGATGGTCCAGTCGGACTACCGCGACCTGCTCGACGGCGAGGACGTCGACCGGGTCGCCGGCAACAGCTACGGGGTCATGGAGTATCTCGACGGCTTCGCGCTCGACGTGCCGACAGATGGCGACCAGCCGGTGACGTATCACGGCCACTGCCATCAGAAAGCGATCAAACGCGAGCATCACACCACAAACGTTCTCGAACGGGCGGGCTACGACGTCGACGAACTCGACAGTGGCTGCTGTGGGATGGCTGGAAGCTTCGGCTACGAGGCCGAACATTACTCGATGAGCCAGGCTATCGGCTCGATTCTCTTCGAGCAGGTCGAGGACAGCGACGGCGAACTCGTCACCGCGCCGGGAACGTCCTGTCGAAGCCAGCTAGAGGAGTACGATGGTGAGGAGGAGCAACCGCCACATCCGGTCGAACTGGTCGATCGCCTGCTATAACACGACGCTCGTCACGCCGATACTCTCCAGGAACATCCAGCAGACGAAAATCCCGTACAGGCAGAGCAAGACCCACGATTCGGGATCGGTGATCTCGAAGTCCGTCCGTGCGATTGTGAACAGCGCTATCGTGGCGACGATCAGGAACGCCATCATCGGGGCCGCGACCGCGAAGTTGATCTCGGTCGCCCCCGCGAGCATGACGCCGATCGGGATCGCGATGAGCAGATCGAAGATATTGCTCCCGAAGACGTTCGCGAGGCTGACTGTCGAATCGCCCCCCTGAGCGGCACGAACGCTGATGATGGCGTCGGGCAGACTCGTTCCGGCGGCGATGATCGTCAGCCCCCAGAGGAACGAGGGCGTCCCGAAGTACTCGCCGAGGCCGAGGGCGGACTGGACGAACAACTCGACGCCGATGAGGATCAAAAAGAGGCCCGCCGCGAGCAGTGCCCACTGTTTGCCGACCGACAGCGATTCCGGCGGGGCGGGGGCGTCGTAATCGCTCGTCTCCTGTTGCTGGATGAACAGGTAGACGGCGTATAGCCCGATCGGGAACAGCGCGAGTGGCCGAGTGATCTCGCCGACGAGCCCTCCGTTGCCAGCCGGGAAGTAGATGACGGCGAGCGAGAAGGTCAACAGCAGCGTCGCGACGGAGATGATATAAAACTGCGCCTCGCGGTAGACCAGCGCACGACTCGATTCCAGCGTCCCCCGGCGGGCGAGTGCTGACATCGCCGGAATCACGAGAATGTTGAAGACCGCTGAACCGACGATTGCGCCGACGCCGAGTTCGAACTCGCCGTATCGGAGCGTCGAAATTACGATGCTCGCGAGTTCGGGGAAGCTAGAGCCTGCCGCCGCGATGATCGAACCCTGAACGATTGCCGGGAGCCCGTAGTACAGGGCCAACCGGTCGGCCGCGCCTTCGAGATAGAGACTGCCCTTCCAGACGAACGCAGTGGCGACCGCGGCGAGAGTAAACAGCCAGAGTAGCGTCAGCATACGAGCAGGAACGGGTGGGGGTTAAAAGAAAGCGCCGAAGCGCTCAGAGCGCCAGCCAGATCTGGGCCAGTCCGGCGAGGACGAGCACGCCCCCGCCGATCCGGACGAGTCGTCGCGTCGGCAACGCCACCCGGTCGACCCCGATGCCGTGACCGATCGCGGTCAGCACCGTCGTCGCCAGCATGAGCGCGCCGACGGTGCCGGCGTAGACCGCGAGGACGCTGACCGTCTCCACCGTCGGGAGCGTCACCGACTGGAAGACGATGGAGAGAAAGAGCGGGGCGACACAGCCCGCCGCGGCGAGCGCATACAGCACGCCGAAGCCGCCGAACCCGAGCACTGTCGTCCGCCGCTCGGGCAACGAGACGTGTGGGCGCGGGCCGCGACCGGCCGCCAGCGCGATTCCGAGCACGACCAGCGCGCCGCCGACGAACAGTTCGACAGCCGGGAGATACGCCTCGATCGACTGCTGGACGGCGACCGCTACCAGCGCCAGCGCGGCGAACGAGAGGAAGACCCCGCCAGTCGCGGCACCGCCCCTGACCAGTGCGCCGGAGAGCGGGGGTTGGTCCTCGCCAGTCGACGCCACGTAGTAGCCGACGTAGCCCGGCAGGAGGGCGTACGCACACGGGGAAAAGAAGGTCGCGACGCCTGCCCCGGCGGCCAGCCCTGCGGTGGCGAGGAAGCCGAGTGAACTCATCCGCCCTCCGCGCGGTCGATTCCGGCCCGAAGCTCCGCCGCCGTCTTCTCGCCGGTGGCCGACCACGCAACCTCGTTATCGGCGTCGAGAACGAGCACGGTCGGTACTGACGAGGCGTCGAGTCTGGCCGTCAGTTCCAGATCGGTGTCGACGGCGACCGGCCAGCGACCGTCGTGGCGCTCCCACCAGTCGACGACGTCCTCGCGGGTCACCGTCCCGCCGACGGCCTCGTTTGTCACCGAGAGGAACTGGACTTCGTCGCCGCGCTCGTCGTAGACGGTCCCGAGCGCCGGCATCGAGCGCCGGCAGATCCGACACCACGTGGCGAAGAAGGTGACGAGTGTCACTCTGCCCTCTTCGGGGACAGCAATCGTTCCCGCATCGCTTCCGGGCGCGTCGAGCGTCTCGATTTCGACCGGCTTGGCCCCCGCCTCGCCCGGCGATCCGCCGAGATCGAGTCGGCCCGTCGCGACCGCCGCCCCGCCCCCGAGCACGCCCAGACTTGCCGCCGCGGCGACGAACTCTCTGCGGTTCATTCGAAGTGGTTTCGAACCTCGGTCAGATCCTCCAGTACGACGTCCGGTCGCGGCACATCGCCGCTATACGCCCGTTCAACGTAGCCGTCGACGTTGACCAGTAGCGTCAGCGACTGGTGCATGAACTCCATCTCTTCGACGTCCTCGTCGGGCGTGAACGCGTCTGTCTTCTGGAACGGGATGCCGAACGCCTCGCCGACGACCTCCTGGGCGCGCTCCTCGCTCTCTGGCCGCAGGAACTGCCAGTTCTCGGCGGTCGGATCAGCGCCACGGGCCTCGGTGAACTCCCGGAGCACGTCGGCGCTATCGTAGACTGGATCGAAGGTGACCGGCATGAGGACGACGTCGTCGGCGTACTCCGCTTCGGCGGCGTCGAGTTGGACCTGCGCCAGGTTCGAGGTGAGCGCGGGACAGACCTCGTGACAGCGCGTGAAGACGAACGTCAACAGTGCGTGGCGCTCGCCGACGAACTCCCGGGTGTTCACCTCCCGGTCGTGGATCGGCGAGGGGACCGTTACATCGGGCAACTCCTGACCGAAGGCTGGATAGGCCAGGTCCTCCGGGTCGGCCAACTGGTCCTCGGGTGCTGACAGCGCGGTCGGTCCATCGTCGCCGAGACAGCCAGCGCCCGCGACGACGGCGACGCCGGCGGCCGCTCGAAGATAGTGACGGCGGTTCATTTGTCGGGAATAGCTAGCGGCCGAGTAAAGCCTCGTTGGTGCGATCCTCGAACGCCTAGTCGAGCACGACCAGCACGTCGCCCATGTCGACGCTGTCCTCCTCTGCGACGGCGATCTGAGTGACCTCGCCGCCCCGTTCGGCGACGACGTCGTTCTCCATCTTCATCGCTTCGAGGACGCAGAGCACGTCGCCCGAGGCCACCTCGTCGCCGACCTCGACGTTGATCTCCAGGATGGTCCCCTGCATCTCCGCGGTGACGGTCTCGCCCTCGCCCGTTATCGCGGTTTCATCCTCGCCGCCGGGGCCGACCGTGTCGGGCCGGTTCCCGGTGTTCGCGGATGGCTGTGACGTGATCGGCGTCGCGCCGCGCTCTTCGAGGTCGACGTCGAAGCGCTTCCCGTTGACCTCGACGGTGAACTGGCGTTCGACGACCTCCTCGGCCTCGGCCTCGGTTGTCTCGGTGTCGCTGCCCCACTGCTTCTGGGCTTCCTCGATCCTGCTTCGGTCCATCTCCTCGTCGAGATACTTCGTCGTGTGACGGCCGTCGACGAACGCCTCGTCGCTCAACATCAGCCGATGGAACGGCATGACCGTCGTCAGGCCCTCGATATCGAACTCCCGGAGCGCGCGCAGGCTACGGCTGAGACATTCGTCGCGGTCGCTCGCGTAGACGATCAGTTTTGCGACCATCGAGTCGTAGTCGCCGCCGATTTCGTCGCCCTGGCGCAGGGCGTCGTCGACCCTGACGCCGATCCCGCCCGGCGGGTCGTAGGTCCGGAGCGTCCCCGTCTGGGGGGCGAACTCCTCGGCGGCGTTCTCCGCGTTGATGCGGAACTCGATCGCGTGCCCGTTGATCTCGACGTCGTCCTGCTCGAAGCCGAGTTCCTCGCCGGCGGCGACCCGGATCTGCCACTTGACGATGTCGATGCCCGTAATCTCCTCGGTGACGCAGTGTTCGACCTGAATGCGGGTGTTGACTTCGAGAAAGTAAAAGTTCGTCTCGGGCCCGAGCAGTTCGCCCGCCTCCCGGTCGTCGTCCTCCTCGACGAGGAACTCGACGGTCCCCGCGTTGGTGTAGTCGGCCGACTTGACGCCGCGCCGGGCGGCCGCACCGATCTCCTCGCGTAGTTCGTCCGAGAGCGCCGGACTCGGGCCCTCCTCGATCACCTTCTGGTGGCGGCGCTGAAGCGAGCAGTCGCGCTCGCCCAGATGTCTGACGTTGCCCTCGGCGTCCGCGAGGATCTGTACCTCGACGTGCCGGGGGTTCTCCAGGAACCGTTCGAGATAGACCGAATCGTTGTCGAAGTAGGCCTCTCCCTCGCGTTTCGCGCTCGTGAGTTGCTCGTCGATCTCGGACTCGCTCTCGACGATCTTCATCCCGCGGCCGCCGCCGCCACCCTCGGCCTTGATTGCGACGGGATAGCCGTGCTCCTCGGCGAACGTCTCGACCTCATCGGTCTCGGTGACTGGATCGGTCGTCCCCGGAACGATGGGGACGTTCGCGGAGTCCATGACCTTGCGGGCTTTCGTCTTCTCGCCGAGTTGCTCCATCGCGTGGGCGGAGGGGCCGATCCACGTGATTTCGGTCTCCTCCACCTTCGCGGCGAACTCGGCGTTCTCCGCGAGGAAGCCGTAGCCGGGGTGGATCGCATCGGCGTTTGCCTTCCGCGCCGCCTCGATCACGGCCTCGTGATCCAGATACGAGTCGCTCGCTCTGGCCGGGCCGACGTTGTACGCCTCGTCGGCGTAGCGGACGTGTCCGGCGTCCCTGTCGGCCTCGCTGTAGACCGCGACGGTTCCGACGTTCAACTCTTCACAGGCGCGCATCACCCGAACTGCTATCTCACCGCGGTTCGCGACCAGAACCTTCCGGAACATTCTTGATGGAAGTATCACCCACCACGTACCTTACTTTTCCGGTTCGGGAAGTCCGAGTCCGCGGCGAATCACCCACAATCGTAGAAATCGGTCGGTCGGTTCGCCCGTGGCGTCGGCCGCGGCGAGGGCGGCCCGCCAACAGCCGTCTAGAACCGGTCGCGACGACCCGCCGCAGTCCACGGATCAGTCGGCGCGTCGAGCGGGACGCGTCGGAACGAGCCGCCTCGGTTGGAGAGTTTGCCGTCGAACACCCAGCGCTTGCCCTCCCAGGTGTCCTCCTCGCTCCCGGCCTGGGCAGCGGCTATCTCGCGGTCGCGCAGGTGCGCACCGATAGCGGCCGCAATCGCCGCCGCCTCGGCGTCCGTCGCGTCCGGGGGGAGCGACATCGACACGTGCTCGGGCAGGACGTTCCCCAGTGGCTGATTGACGTCCTCCGGATCGGTCGTGGAGGTCGGTCGGTCGTCCATCGATCAGAGCGGGATATTGCCGTGTTTCCTGTCCGGACCGTCCTCGCGCTTCGAGCGAAGCATCTCCAGATCCTGAACGAGTCGCGGTCGCGTCTCGGTTGGCTCGATGACGTCGTCGAGATAGCCCCGGTCGGCGGCGGTGTAGGGGTTCGCGAACTCCTCGCGGTACTCGTCGATGAGCTCCTGGCGGAGCGCTTCGGTGTCGTCGGCCGCCTCCAGTTCGTCGCTGTAGAGCAGGTTCACCGCACCCTGTGGCCCCATCACCGCGATTTCGGCGGTCGGCCAGGCGTAGTTGACGTCAGCGCCGAGATGTTTCGACGCCATGACGCAGTAGGCCCCGCCGTAGGCTTTCCGGGTGATCACCGTGAGCAGGGGTACGGTCGCCTCCGAGTAGGCGTACAGGAGTTTTGCGCCGTGACGGATGATTCCGCGGTGTTCCTGATCGGTTCCGGGCATGTAGCCCGGTACGTCGACGAAAGAGACGATGGGGATGTTGAACGCATCACAGAAACGAACGAACCGGGCCGCTTTCATACTCGAATCGACGGTGAGCGTCCCGGCGTTGACCCGCGGCTGGTTGGCGACGATGCCGACCGAGTGGCCGTCGAGCCGTGAGAAGCCCACGACGATGTTCTTCGCGAAGTTCTCGTTGACCTCGAAGAAGGAGCCTTCGTCCATCACCGAGCCGATCACGTCGACCATGTCGTACGGTTTCTGCGGACTCGGGGGTACGATCTCCTCTAGCTCGTCGTCGCGACGGTCAGGGTCGTCCCACGGCTCGACGCGCGGCGGGTCCTCGACGTTGTTCTGCGGGAGATAGGAGAGCAGATGCTGAATCTTGTCCAGTGCCGTCTCGTCGTCCGGAACGGAGAACTGCGCGACGCCGGTCGTCGAGCTATGTGTCGACGCGCCGCCGAGTTCCTCGTGCGAGACCTCCTCGCCGGTGACCGTCTTGGTGACACCGGGCCCCGTGATGTACATGTGGCTCGTGTCCTCGACCATGAAGATGAAGTCGGTGATCGAGGGCGAGTAGACGGCCCCGCCCGCACACGGGCCCATGATGCCGGAGATCTGCGGAACCACGCCGCTCGCTTTCTGGTTCCGGTGGAAGATTTCGGTGAAGCCAGCGAGACTGTTGACGCCCTCCTGAATCCGTGCGCCGGCCGAATCGTTCAGGCCGACGATCGGACAGCCGACCTCCATCGCGGTGTCCATCACTTTACAGATCTTCTCGGCGAACACCTCACCCAGCGACCCGCCGAAGACGGTAAAGTCGTGTGCGAAGACGAACACCTTCCGGCCGTCTACCTCGCCATAGCCCGTCACGACGCCGTCGGTCAGGATCTTCTTTTCTTCCATCCCGAAGTTGTGGCTTCCGTGGGTTCGAAGCTTGTCGAACTCGTAGAAGGTGCCGTCGTCGAGGAAATATTCGATGCGCTCACGGGCCGTCATTTTCCCCTTGTCGTGTTGGCGCTCGATCCGAGACTCCCCGCCACCGAGTTCGGCCTCCTCGCGGAGACCCCGTAGCTCCGCTAACCGATCTTCCATCGTCATAGTTGCTGCCTCCGAGTCCAGTCCATACCGCCTCTGACAACTAGTAGGGGGAAAAAATTTCGGTCACAGTACTCACCCTCGGCGGAGAGATACGAGCCGGAATGTGGGTTCGTTGTCAGGAACGGCGACGAGACCGCCTCTCGACTCGGATTCCGAATGAACGTCCCCTCGGGATAGGTCCGTGTCTTTTTATAGCACTGTTGCGGAGCCAGTGGTGTATGTCAGAGAGAGAAACCTGGGCAACCCGCACCGGCTTCATTTTTGCCGCGGTCGGGAGCGCCGTCGGACTCGGTAACATCTGGCGGTTTCCCTTCGCTGTCGGAGAGGGCGGTGGTGCAGCGTTCTTGCTGGTGTATCTGTTATTCATCGCGATTATCGGATTCCCGGCAATCCTGGTCGAGTTCGTTATCGGCCGTCGCACGAACCTCAACCCCGTCGGAGCGCTGCAGTCCCTCGCAACGGGCCCGTGGCGATATATCGGCTATCTGTTCCTCGCCACTGGGTTCGCGATCATGGCGTACTACAGCGTCGTCGCTGGCTGGTTCGTCCGCTACTTCGTGATCGGCATCACCGATGGGTATACGGTCGCCGATCCCGACAGCGCGGCCGCACTGTTCGGCAGCGTCTCGACTGGGATGGACGCCCTACTGTATCACATCGTCTTCATGGCCGCCGTGATCGGGGTCGTCGCGGTCGGGATCCGGGACGGCATCGAGAAAGCGGTGAAGTTCATGGTACCGGCGATCATCATCCTGCTCGTCGTTCTGGCCGCCTACGGGGCGACGCTGAGCGGTGCTGGCGAGGCCTACGCCTACTACCTGTCGCCGGACTTCGGCGTCATCGCCGCCGAGTGGCAGACCCTGCTTCCGCTCGCCGCGGGACAGGCCTTCTTCACGCTCTCGCTCGGAATGGGCGTGATGATCACGTACGCGTCCTATCTCGGTGAGGACCGGAACCTCGTCAAAGACGCGCTGACGATCATCGGCTTCGATACCGGAATCGCCGTTCTCGTCGGCTTTGCCGTCTTCCCGATCATCATCACCGGTGCGGGCGTCGAGGCCGCAGGCGAGGAGACGGTCAACGCGGTCTTCGTCAGTCTCGCGGCCGCGTTCAGCGACATTACCGGTGGCCGGATCCTCGGCCTCCTGTTCTTCGGGACCGTCGCGCTGGCGGCGCTGTCGAGTGCGATCAGCATCCTCGAAGTCGTCGTCTCGTACATCATCGACCAGTTCGACGTCGACCGACGGCCCGCAACTGCTGTCGCTGGTAGCGGCATCTTCCTGCTCGGTATCCCCGTCACTCAGGACCTGATCTTCCTCGACTTGCTGGACGGCTTCGTCAACGACTTCCTGCTCGTGCTCGGAGCACTGTTACTCGTGTTGCTCGTCGGATGGGTGATTCCGGACGCCGGACGGGACGAACTCGCGAAAGGGATCACCGACATCGGCAAGCGCGGGGACATCTGGCTGTGGCTCGTCCGTATCCCGCTTGTCGTCGTCCTCGTCGTCACGCTGGCGCTCGGTATCGAGGGCTACCACGAGTTCCTAACCGGGCCGTTCAGCGAGTGGCTGGCTAGCTGACCGCGACTCGCGTTTCAGGCCTCGCCGTAGACCGGTACCGCCGCGCCGCTCGTCGGACTCGCGCCCTCGCTACAGAGGAACGCAATGACGGTCGCGATAGCGGCTGGGTCGACCCACTTCTCGTGGTCCGAATCCGGCATCATGTCGCGGTTCATGGGCGTGTCGATGACGCTCGGCATCACCGCATTCGCCCGGACGACGCCGTTGTTCTCCTCCGCTATCGTTTCGGTGAGGCGTCGGATCCCCGCTTTCGACGCCCGGTAAGGACCGTCGCCCTCGCCACCTTCTAGCGAGGAGCGCGAACTGATGCTCACTATCGAGCCCTCGCTCTCCTGGAGGTGTGACAGCGCGTGTTTCGAGGCGAGAAACGCCGTCTTGAGGTTGACGTCGAACAGCATCTCGAACTCGTCGACCGGCGTCTCATCGATCGGCTGGCCGCCGCGCCAGGTTCCCGCGACGTTCACGAGGTGGTCGATCCCGCCGTGGTCATCGACGATTTCGCCGAACCCTTGCTCGACATCGTCCTCGTCGGTAAGATCGATCTGGTAGTACTCGGTTCGCTCGTTGAGGTTGAGCAAGGAGTCCTCGTCGTCGGGAGCGAGCACGTCGACGGCGGCGACCGCCGCTCCTGCCGCGCTGAACTCGTCGGCGACGGCGCTCCCGAGCGCGCCACAGGCACCGGTCACGACGACGACACGATCACTGAAATCGAAGCTAACGGACATATCCACGGTAAAGGGCGGGACGAAAATGAATCCATGGGGCGGGCAGTTCATTACGCCGGCGACCGAGACTCCGCTATGCGAGTGATCGCCCACCGGGGGTTCTCCGCGGACGCCCCCGAGAACACGCTGGCCGCAATCGAGCAGGCGAGCGACCTGGCCGACAGCATCGAGTTCGACGTCCGTCGGTGTGGCTCGGGCGAACTAGTCGTCTTCCACGACGAGACGGTCGACCGGGTCACCGACGGAACTGGGCGCGTCGACGAGTTCGCCCTCGACGACCTGCAGTCGCTCGACATCCTCGACAGCGGCGAGTCCATCCCGGCACTCGACGCCGTTCTCGACGCCATCCCGCCGGAGGTCGACGTCAACATCGAACTCAAGGAGACCGGCATCGCTGACGACGTACTAGAGGCACTCGCCGCGGTCGAGAACGACCCGATCGTCTCCTCGTTTTCCGCCGCGGCGCTGCGGGAGGTGCAGTCCATCCCCCGGACCGTCGAGACCGCGTATATCACGAAACGGGTGCGTGATGAGCCAGTTCGCCGTGCCGTGGAACTCGACTGCCAGTACGTCCACCCCCGCTTCACGCTCCTGCTGTACTCGCGGTTGCTCTCCCGTGCGCGAGCGGTCGACCTCGGCATCAACGTCTGGACTGTCAATAACGCCCGTCTCGCCCGCCTGCTTGCCTGGCGCGGCGTCGACGGTATCGCCACGGACGGGCTTGCGGTCGCTCGCCCGTATCTGTAGCGTCGAGCAGTCGCCGGTCCACGAGTCGAAACGCCCCTAGACGCAGCATATTCCGCTCCTGTCGGTGGTAAGCCGCTCCTGCGTACTGGTATCGAAGTCATATCAAAGGGTGGCGATAGCGAGCGTCGAAACGGAGTCGCCTCTCGGGGCGACGTCGAGGCTCATGTACCGTACGACAGTCCCGCCCGCAGACCGGTATCGACACGCCAGAGCGGCCCTACTGTGCAAAGTCGATGCCGGGCCCGGACCGTCCAGGTCCGACACCACGGCCAGTCGCCACCTGAACGTCGCCACCCGGAACGAGAGGTGTCGCCGTGGCCGCCGATAACGCGCCCGGCCGGGTCAATCAGGCGTCGGCCGGTATCGATCACCGATCCGCGGAGCGCGCGCTGTGGGTGCTTGCACTCCTGTTCTACGGCTTCGGCGACCTCGTCTCGACGCTCGTCGGACTGGGCCTCGGCGCGACAGAGGGGAACCCGCTTCCTGCCATGCTCGTCGAAGTCGTCCCGGGAGCCCTCGGTCCGGCCGTCGCACTGACCGCGTGGAAAGCGGTCGTAATGACTTGCTTCGTGGTGGTCGCCCGACAGCTGCGGCCAGCCCACCGCCTCGCCATCTCCGGTACGCTCGCCGTACTCGGCCTCGTCGTGGTGGCGTGGAACGCGACTGTACTCGTCTCATTCTACGTATGAACGTCCAGAACACCGGCTGGCTGCTCGCCGTGGCGGTCGGTCTGGGCTGTGTCCTTCTGTTTACGACGGGTGTCCCGGCGTCCGCACCGCTCGTCGTCGCACCCGTCGGCTCCGACGCACTGGGCCGGATCATCGTCGGTACCGACAGTACCTCCGGCGCGTGAGCTACGCCCCGACTACCGTCACCGACACCGTCCGCGTCCGCGGGCCGTCGCACTCGACGAGCAGTACCGACTGCCAGGTGCCGGTGTCGAGGGTGCCCTCGACGACCGGGATGGTCTCACTCGGGCCCAGAAGCGTCGTTCGGAGGTGCGAGTCGGCGTTCTCGTCGAGTTCGTCGTGGCTGTGTCCCTCGTCGGGCACCAGACTGGAGAGGAACCCTTCGATATCGTCGAGCAATCGTGGTTCGGCCTCGTTGATCACGAGTGCCGCAGTCGTGTGCTGGACGAATACGGTACAGAGTCCCTGCTCGACATCGTCGGGGATGGCCTGCTCGACCTTGTCGGTGACGTCGACGACGGTGAGTCGGTCGCCCGTCGACACCGAGAACTGGTTGCGACTCGTCATTGGACCTCCGCGGCACAGCGGTTCGGCCCGAGTTCCAGTTCGATCGCCTCGGTTTCGTCCGCGACTGCCTCGCGGCCGGTGTTGAGGCCGATGATCTGCTCGTAGTTCGGTGGCTTCTCGGGGCGACGCTCGGTGACGTGCTCGACGAACGCCTCCCGGGGCTGGTCGAGCAGGTCGACCGACTGCCGGATATCGCCGATGGGTCGGGTGATCGGTTCGCCAGGGGTTAGCTCGCCGTCCTCGCCCGCGTCGCTGACGGGGAAATGCCCCGGCAGGACGGTCACGCTGTCGGGTTCGGCGAGCAGGGTGCGATGGAGCGAGTCGTAGAGTTCGCTGGCACCCTCCGCGGCCTCGCTGTCGCCGAACTGCAGTTCGGTGCGTCCGACCGAGTCGACGAAGAGGGTATCGCCGGTCGCGACGGCCTCGTCCTCGACGAGATAGCTCACTATTTCGGACGTGTGGCCCGGCGTCGACAGCGCCTTTATGTCGAGTTCGCCTACGCTGACGACCTCGTTTCGCTCCAGCGGTTCGTACTCGTGGGTCACGCCCCGGTCGGTCGCGTCGGCCCCGAGGTAGTACGGCACGTCCTGCTCGTCGGCGAGTGTCCGAGCGCCGGAGATGTGGTCGGCGTGGACGTGCGTGTCGAAAGCCGCGGTGATATCGTAGCCAGCCTCCGTGGCGGCGTCCACGAACTCCGCGACGTGTCTTGTCGGATCGATCACGCATGCCTCGCCCGTTTCCGTACAGCCGACGACGTAGCCGAGACAGCCTTTTGCTCTGCGCTGTACCTGAATGATCTCGACGCCGTCACTGTCGGTCGGGACGGTGGTGTGATCGTAGACACGGCTCCACGCCCGCATGCCGTTCTCGATGACGGTGACGTCGTCGTAGCCCGCTTCGTCCAGTTCGTCGAGGATCTCGAACGACGACTCGCCTTTGGCACAGATCGTCAGGATCCGGTCGTCCGGCTTCAGCCCGGTCTGTGCCCGAAAGTCTTCGGCGTCGAAGTCGTAGTGGGGCTTGTAGGTGTAGTTGATCGCGCCGTCGATATGCCACGACTCGAAGCTCTCTCCCGGGCGCGTGTCGACGAGCGTGTAGGGCTCGCCGCTGTCCTGTACGTCGCGGAACTCCTCCGCGGTGATCGTCTTGGTCATATCGATTATTCGTGATCGGCCAGTAAAAGCGTAGTCCGACTCTCGGGAGCGATAGCGGTCTGGAGTTGGACGGGACCCTTACTTAATTAAGAATTCCTATGCAACTGTAGTACTGTAATAACTACTATATAAGAGGGCTCACAGCGGCTCCACGGCGAATCAGTCAACAGTAACTGCCGTATTAATCTCCAATTACGGCTAAGACGGGCGTATTGGGGTCTTCGCGAGTGCCAGCGTTCGTGACATGTCGAATCAGTTCAGAGGCATCTATCCGGAGTCGTACAACCGAATCTTGATCGGCTATAGCCGCTACTCCAGCAGTTACCAGCGTTTTCTCGGAGCGTATCTGCATTCGCGCGTTCGGTACTGGCTATGATCGCTCTCACCGAGACGGGGCAGAGTAACAGTTGGCTATGTATATACGATATAAAATAAGAACCCAAATATCGGAGTACCACTACAGCTAGAGAACGTCGATCGGCCCACCGGGTTCGGCGTCACCGTCGGCATCGAAGCGGTCCAGTGCGTCGGCCAGTTGTGTAGCACGTGTTGCCAGATCGGACATCGAACCGGAAACCTCGGTAAGGGCGTTCGTCTGTTCTTCGGTAGCAGCGACGACCGTGTTCGCCTCCGAAGCCGTCTCCTGACTGATCGACGCTACTTCGCTGATCCGCTGTTCGACCTCCCGGGTCGAGATCATCTGTTGTTGGGTCGCGGAGGAAATCTCCTGAACGCCGGAGGACGTTTCGTCGGCGTACGTGGCGATGGATTCGAGCGCCTCGGCGGCGTGTTGAACGCTGCTGCTCGCGTCTTCGATTCGGTCGCTCGTCTTTTCGACGGCATCGATAGACTGTTCGGTCTGTGTCCGGATGCGTCCCAGTCGGGTTTCGATCTCCCCTGCGGCAGATTTCGCATCCGTGGATAGCTCTTTGACCTCCTGGGCGACCTTGTCGAACCCATCGTCCTGCTCGCCCCCGGGCGAGCGGACGGCTTCGAGGTTTGCACTGAGCGCCAGCATATTCGTCTGATCCGCGATCTCCTGGATCTGATCGATGAGTTCGTCGATCTGGGCGACCTCCTCGCCCAGTTCCTCTATCTGCTCGACCGCACGCTCGGACTCGGCTTCGATCTGGCCGATACCTGCGACCACCTCCTGGGCCGCTTCCTGCCCTTCCGCACCGGTACGAGCCGTTTTTTCTGCAATATTGGCAACCTCGTTTGACGACGTTGCGATACTTCGGGTGGTCGAGGAGAGATCGGATATCTCCGCTTTCACGTCCTGCAACGAGTCGTTCTGACGGTCTGCTCCCGCCGAAATCTGCTGGACCGAGCTGGCGACACGCTCCGACGAGGATCGAACGGCCTCACTCGACGCAGTCACCCGTTCGCTGGCGGCCGAAACTTCGCTCGCGAACTGGTTCAGTTGGGCGATAGTGTGTTCGAGTTCTTCGATCATGCTGTTGAACTCGTGGGCGACCTCCCACATCGCATCGGTCTCCGTGGCCGCAGGATCCATGCGTGCGGTTAGATCGCCCGCTGCGGCCGCCTGCATCACGTCCGCGTACTCATTGGCCGTCTTTGTGAGATCCTCGTTCATCTCTTCGATCCGTCGACGCTCCTGTTCGGCCTCTTGTCGCGCTTGCTGAGCCATTTCGATCTGCTCCCGTAGCGAGAGACGCATGCCATCGAACGCCAGGTATAGCTGACCGATTTCGTCGATACGTTCGGTCGCCAGGTCGACGTCCAGATCACCGTCCTCCATTAGAGCAGCACGATCAGTCAGTCGGTTGATCGAAAGCGCCGTATTCCGGCCGAGTACAGCACCGATAGCAGTGATCAGGATCATAGCCGTCGCGGTTGCGGCGAACCCGAAGCGCTGGACGGTCGTCACGAACCCGTACGCGTCAGCGGTCGGCTGATGCACCAGGACAGTAAAGTCCGTGCCGTCGACCGGTGCATAGCCGACGACGTACTCCTCCTCGGGGAAACCGTACTCGGAAAGCGCATCGGCGCGGTTACTACCCGCCACCGTATGAGCTCCCGACAGCCCGTTCTCGTCGTCGAGCGCGCTGCTGGCACCGTACTCCGACAGGAAGTTATCTCCTTCAGTACCGTAGTGGGCGTCGTCGAAAACGACTCTGTTCCGACTGTCGAGGACGAGTGTAGTCGACCGGTCGTCTCCGTAACTGTTGAACGTCTCCGTGTACTGCTGCAGTTCGACTGTGTAGACGACCCCGATAGCGCCGTCACCAGTCGTCTGTGCGTACGTTACGACAGGTGACCCCTCACCATCGTCCAGACGGTAGGGCTCCGACCGGTAGACAGAGAACGGCCCGAGTCCTTCCAGCAGTCGGTCCGAGTCCGGAATCGAAAGCACGTCGATACCCTCTCCTTCGACGCCACGATCCGTACTCGCCGTAATCGTTCCATCCCCGGCATCGACAATATGGATCGCATGAGCCCTGTCGGGTGCCTGAGTGTACTGGCGCAGTTGCGTCGTGCTAAGGCTCCGCAGTTCAGGGTTCCGGACGAGCGTCCGGACCCGTTGTTCGTTGCTCTCGGACCAGGCCTGGAGACTCTGGGCCTCCTGTTCCGCAAGCGTCGCGAACTCATCGTTAGCGTCGTCCTGAACCTGTGCACCGATCGCTTCGGTCGCCAACAGTCCGATCATCCCGACGGACACCCCAATGATCAGGAGGACGATTCCAAACTTCAGGGCGTAACTCCGCCGCACCCTGTTTGGGATCATCCGTCGTAGAATATTAAACATATACTGTACGCTGTTGACGAAATAGCTTAAACCTCCTGACTACAGGCAAATTGTAAATTTTTTATACTTTGTAGTTCGTATCGGTTTGCTGTAACAGATAGTTAACAGAGAAATACATCTAGCATACTGGTTAGGTCATCGAATACGTGATAGCCAGAGACGTCGATCCACACTCGGAACGAACCACACCCCGCCGGGGCCTCCAGCGACGACGGGATTACCAATGCGGTATCGCTGACCCCGGAGAGGGGATCAGTGTTCGCGGGAGTCGGTGCTCTCTGCGTCGGTCCCGGTGAACGAGAACATGTCTTCCTCCGACTCGTCGCTACTGTCCGCCTCCGTTTCGGACGCCGGTGTCCCGGTATCCGTCGACGTCGTCGTCACATCGGCATCGGCCGTCTCCGGGGGAGCGTCGCTACGCTCCGTCGATTCCCCGTCAGTCTCACTGGAATCGTCCGCTGCGGGGAGTTCGCCGCCCGTGTCGAGATCCGAGTGCTCCTCCGAAGCATCGGTCTCGAAGCGGTCGAGTGCCTCCGAAAGTTGTGAGGCCTGGTTGGCCAGGTCGGACACCGAATGTGAAACCTCGGTAAGTGCGGTTGTCTGTTGCTCGGCCGCCGCGGCGACGTTTTCCGCCTCCGCGGTCGTTTCTTCGGAGATCGTCGCTGCTTCGTCGACCATCGCGACCACCTCCTGCGTCGAGGCGGCCTGCTGTTCGGTCGCCGCAGAGATCTCCTGAACGCCGGTATTCGTCTCCTGTGTGTAGTCGGCGATTTCGTCGAGCGCGTTGGCGGCATCGCGAACCGAGTCCGTGTGGTTGGTGATCTCGTCGCTCGTCTTCTGGACCTCCAGTGCCGTCTCGTCAGTTTGTGATTTGACCCGTTCGAGGCGGTCCTCGATGTCCTCGGCTGCATCTTTCGTTTCGGCGGCTAACTCTTTGACCTCCTCGGCGACGACGGCGAACCCGTCGCCGGATTCGCTGGATCGAGAGGCCTCGATGTTGGCGTTGAGTGCCAGCATGTTCGTCTGCTCGGCCACTTCGGTGATGAACTCCAGCAACTCGTCGATCTGTGAGACTTCCTCCTGTAGGGCCTCGATCTCTTCGACGGCGTCTTGGCTCCCACGTTCGATACTGCTCATCCCCTCGATCGCTTCTTGAGCGGCCTTGCGCCCCTCTCGGCCCGTTCGGGCCGTCCGTTCGGCGATATCGGCGACCTCGTTCGACGAGGCGGCGATCTCCTCGGTCGTCGTCGAGAGGCCACCCATCTCCTGGCTGACGGATTGGAGCGAGTTGTTCTGTTGTTCGGCCCCGTCGGAAATCTCCTGGATCGACTCGGTAACCTGCTCGCTCGCGCTGCGAACCTCCTCACTCGACGCCGTGGCCTGCTCTGAGGCGACCGCTACTTGCTCTGCGAACTGTTTCAGGTCCGCAACGGTCACCTCGATCTCTCCCAGCATCTCGTTGAAGTCCTCGCCGATGCCACGCATCTGCTCGTTCTCCGTATCGACGTCCGCGCGGACGGACAGGTTTCCGTCCGCGGCGGCCCCCATCACGGCACAGTACTCCTCGGCGCTCTGTTGCAAGTCATCGTTGATCCGCTCGACTCGCTCGCGTTCGGACTCGGCCTGCGAACGCGCGGCCTGCGCCTCGCTGATCTGCTCCCGTAATGCATCCCGCATGTTCGCGAACCCGTCATAAAGTTGTCCGATCTCGTCGATCCGTGTGGTTTCCAGATCGACATCTAGATCGCCGGATTCCATGCGTTCGGCTCGCTCGGTGAGCTGGTTGATCGAAACCGCGGTACTTCGCCCGATAACTGCCCCCATCACTGTGATGAGTAACACGCCTGCACCCGTCGCACCGAGACCGAACCGCTGGACCGTCGCCACGAACCCGTATGCGTCCGCTGTTGGTTCGTGCACGAGAACGACCCAGTCCGTGCCGTCGACCGGTGCGTAGCCGACGACGTACTCCTCATCGGGGAAGTCGTACGCGGAGAGCGCCCCAGCGCTGTCAGAGGCCGCGACCGTACGAGCCCCGATTGTCTGACTCTGTCCTTCCAGAACGTCTCCATTGTACGATTGCAGGAAGTGTTGTCGTTGCTCGCCGAAGCCAGCATCGTCGAAGGCGACTCTGCTCTGGCTATCCACTACGAGCGTGGTCGAGCGGTCGTTGCCGTAACTGTTGAACTTCTCGGCGTACTGCTCGAGTTCGACGGTGTACACGACCCCGATAGCGCCGTCCTCGGTGGCCTGTCCGTAGGTCACTACGGGGGTCCCCTCACCGTCGTCTAGACGGTACGGCTCCGAAGTATAGACCGAGAACGGTTCGAGCTCCGTGAGCATCCGATCAGTATCGGGAACCGAGAGGTTGTCGACGGATTCGCCCACCAACTCACGATCCGTACTGGCCGTTATACTGCGGTCGTTCTGGTCGATTATGTGAATCGCACGCGCCCTGTCCGGAGACTGTGTATACTGTCGGAGATCCGTGGTACCGAGCCCACGGAGGTCCGGATTTCTGACGAGCGTCCGGACCTGTTGTTCGTTGCTCTCGGACCACCCTTGCAGGTTCTGTGCCTCCTGTTCGGCGAGCGTCGCGTACTCATCGTTGGTGTTCTCCTGGACTTCTGCGCCGATCGCTTCGGTCGCCAGCAGACCCACCGCGCCGACAGAGGCCCCAATAACCAGCAGGAGGATCCCGAATTTCAGCGCGTAGCTTCTGCGAACTACTGTCGGTATGAGACGGCGAAGCCAGTGTAACATCGAATTATGTAATGATGAATAGTTTTATTAATGTTTTGGTTTTCAGTTATGTTGGTCTCAGAGATAAGTTAGATAGCACGAACAAGAGTGACCGACACCCAATCGGGTGGATCGACGACAGCAGCGACAAAATCGGATCGCGGACCGCTGGCGCGGAGCTATAATGTCAGTTCCGGTTCTTCCGTTCCCGAGAGTTGACGGTTCTGCAGTGCGGTTCCGGTGCGGCCATCGAAGATATGGACGGCATCTTCCGGGAACCGAACGGTGATCGACTGCCCTGCCTCGATACGATGCATACCGCCGACGGTGGCGACAAACGTTCTGTCGTAGTCCGCACCCTCGAATTCGAGGTAGACAACGTTCTCGTCACCCTTCGGCTCGACCACGTCGACGGTTGCCTCGTAGTCGTGCACGCTGGACCCGGATTCCAGTAGTTCGATATCCTCTGGCCGGACCCCGAGTACGACATCCGTCACGTCACCGAGCGTTTCGAGAGACTCCTCGGACAGCGAGTACTGGAACCCGTCTCTGACTAATGCACCACTGGTGGCCGCTCCGTCAGTGGTTCCGACTTCCGATCCGCGGTCGAGTTCGAGGTCGAAGAAGTTCATCGAGGGGTCTCCGATGAACCCGGCGACGAACTGGTTGTTGGGCCGATGGTAACACTCCAGGGGCGTCCCCACCTGCTGCAGTTCACCCTTGTCGAGGATGGCGATTCGGTCGCCCATGGTCATCGCCTCGGTCTGATCGTGCGTGACGTAGACCGTCGTGGTATCCAGGTCCTCCTGCAGGCGCTGGAGTTCGGTCCGCATCTCGGCACGCAGTTTGGCGTCCAGGTTGCTGAGGGGTTCGTCCATCAGGAACACCTGTGGCTCACGAACGATCGCTCGGCCGAGTGCGACCCGCTGTCGCTGTCCCCCCGAGAGGTCGGCGGGTTTTCGGTCGAGGAGGTCGTTGATACCCATCATCGAGGCCGTTTCCTCGACCCGGCTGTCGATCTCGCTATCGGAGAGATCCGTCGACTCCTCGAGGCCAAAGCTCATGTTCCCGTGCACAGTCATGTGCGGATACAGAGCGTACGACTGGAAGACCATCGCAATGTCGCGCTCCTGTGCGGGAGTGTCGTTGACGACCCTGTCGTTGAGTCGGAGGGCACCCTCGGTAATCGTTTCGAGCCCTGCGACCATCCGCAGCGTCGTCGACTTGCCACACCCGGAGGGGCCGACCAGGACGAGGAACTCGCCGTCTTCGACCTCGATGGAGACGTCGTCGACGGCGACGACCTCCTCGCTGCCGTCCTGAAACACTTTCGTCACCCCGTCGAGCGTCAGATCAGCCATGGGAGAGCACCTCCGATCCTCCGCCGTTCGTCGAACTGATACCACCATCGTACGCGTCTATATCTGTCATTCGTGTACCGTTAGTCAGTCGAATCATTGTTCTCCCGCGACTCCTTTCGCGAACTGTTTACCGAACACGACGTAGATGATCAGCGTCGGGAGCGCCACGAGGAACGCACCCGCCATCTGTAGGTTGTATTCGGAGACCATTGCACCCTGCAACTCGTTGAGTTTCTGGGTGGCAACGTGACTGCTCGACGAGGTTACGAGCACCAGTGCGAACAGCAGGTCGTTCCAGATATTCGTGAACTGGTAGATGAGCGTAACCGCGAACATCGGCTTCGAGAGCGGCAGGATGATGCGCCAGTAGACGCGGATCGTCGATGCGCCGTCGATCTTGGCCGCCTCGAGAATATCGTTGTCGATCGTCAGGTAGTAGCCCCGGAACAGCACGGTACAGATCGGGATACCGAAGGCGGTGTGTGTGATCATCAACTCGATCAGATCAGCACGTTCCGCCAGCGCGGCGAACAGCGCGGGTAGCACTGGGAGCACCGCGACGCTCGACTCTGCGGTCAGCATCATACTCTCGATCTCGACCATCCCCCAGAAAACCCGAAGTGGGACCAGAACGGACTGGTAGGGGATGAACACGCCGGCTACGAACAGCAAGAGGACTGCCAACTGTCCCCGCCAGTCGATCTTGGTGAGTCCGAACGCGGCCATACTCCCCAGAAGCGCCGAGAATATCGTTGCCGGAATGCCGAACAGTAGGCTGTTGAACATTCCACCCTGCAGGCGTGACCATGCCTCAAACCACGGTTGTGCGACCATCTCACCGGGCAACGGTGGTATGTACGGAGCGGTCGTGGCGAACGCCGTCTGATTTTTCAAGGATGTCATGAGGCCGCTCCACAGCGGCGACAGAAACAACACTAGCACTGCTGCGAGGACGGCATAGAGTGCCAGCCGTCGCGGACTGGTCGCGTTCAGACGAGCGCGGACCCGTCCGAGGGCCCCGCTATCGTTTGTCGTCGAATCCTGGTCAGAGCTGTGAGTACCGTCGGACGTGTCGGAATCAGTCATTAGAGGTCACCTCGCTTGTGCTGCGTGTAGAGGTACGGGACGACGATCGCCAGTGCCAACAGGAACAACACTGTCGCGACGGCGGATCCGTACGCCCAGTTGCTCCGCGAAAACGCTTCCCGGAACATCATCACCGACAGGATATCGGCCGACGGGCCGGGTGTGTCTCCGAACATCACGAAGATGAAATCGAACGCTTTCAGCGCGAAAACCATCAACACGACCGTCGCGCTGGTTGTCGCCGACCGAAGCTGCGGGACGATGACTCGCCAGTACATCCGGAATGTGGAGGCACCGTCGACCTTGGCGGCCTCGTAGTGCTCGTTCGGGATCGCACGGAGCGCCGCGAGATAGACGATCATACAGTAGCCGCTGAACTGCCAGGTCAGTGCGACGATGATTGCAGCCAGTTTCGTCCGCGGATTGCCCAGCCAGTCCAGCGCCACTGCGCCCAATCCAACCGTCTCCAGTGCCTGATTGATCAGACCGATGTCCGCGTTGTAGAGCCACGACCAGAAGATAGCCGTGACGACGAACGAGAGGGCCATCGGGAGCAGATAGACTGTCCGGAACGTGTTCTCGAACCGGATATTCTGGTCGATCATGATCGCTAACAACAGTCCGAGACCCAGCGCCGCGACTGTAAAGCTGATCATGAGCACGACCTGGTTACGTGCTGCGACCTTGAACGAGGGGTCGGACAGCAAGTCTCGATACATACCGAGATCGAACGAATCGTAGAGGGGCTGACCAAGACCGCTCCAGTCGGTCAGCGAAATCACGACGTTCCAGCCGATAGCGCCGTATACGAACCACCCCATCAGGAGAAACGGCGGAACCCAAAAGAGAAGCCCGGCGACGCGCTCGTCCTGGAACAGACGTCTGATTCGGGTGCTGACGCTGACCGTGGGGGTCGAGGTAGCGCTCACCGACTCGCCGCCGTCGGTACGAATCGCATCGCTATCCGCACCGGAATCACCGGTGCCATCGGAGGAGCCCTCACGCCGATCTCGCGGATTACCGGCCCGTAATCGGTTCAGTATTCGTCGAAATATATGAATCATAGGTGTGGACCCTATTTACAGCTCGTCGAGGATGCGAGCCGTCGTCGCATCTGCGTCCCAGTTCTCGATGAACCCGGAGAAGATTTCCTCGAGAACGCTCTTGCCTTGCGGATCGATACCCGATCCATGTGCGATCGTCGGCGGCTGCTGGTCCGAGCTCTCGAAGTCCTCCATCTGGCTCTGGAGGAACGGACCGAACTCGTCGGACGGGACGTCAGTTCGGGGCGGGATCGAGCCCTTGATACTGTTGAACCGCTGCTGTGCGTCGATCGATCCACAGTAGGTCAGGAAGTCCTTGGTGAGTTCCGGCGACGGGTTCGGCTCGGGCATCACGAAGGAGTCCATGACCAGCGAGTACGTTCCCTCTGTCCCCGGGAACGCGATGTGGTCCCACTGCTCGCCGTATGTGAGGTCGGTGGCACCGTACTGGCCGGCCGCCCAGTCGCCCTGATGGATGAAGGCAGCCTCCCCGTCAATCACCTGGCCGTTCGCCTCGTCCCATGCGATCGAACTGGCATCGGGGCTGAAGTACTCTCTGTAGTCAGCAACGAGTTGTAGCGAAGCACGAATCTCCTCTTCGAGACTGTCGACATCCCGGTCGAGGAACGACATGAAGTCATCGACGCCGGTGTGACCGATGAACACCGTTTCCCATAGCTGGAGCGTCGACCAGACTGAGCCCGTCTGGTGAGCGAAGGCCGTGTAGCCAGCATCGTCGATAGTCTGTAGCGCATCGAGTAGCCCTTCGGGGTCGTTGATATTCGCCGGGTCGACGCCCGCGTCGTCGAGGACATCAGTGTTATAAAAGAGGTTGTTCAGCCGGTGAATATTGATTGGGACGCTGACGTAATTGCCGTCGGGCTGTGCAGTGTCCTGAACCCCCTGGACGTACGCGTCCTGCATGTCGTCGGACCAGATGTCGCCGATGTCCGCCAGCACGTCTGCATCGGTGTACGGACGGAGCGACTCGCCAGGCCAGATCTGGAACGAGGACGGCGGGTCCTGATCGATGATCCGCGACTGGATTGCAGCGTCGACTGCGGATCCAGCACCACCCGGTGCGGGGTTCTCGTTGATATTGCTATCGTCGTAGCCATACTCCTCCTTAAACCCAGTCAGCAGGGCGTTCAGTGCTTCCTCCTCGCCACCGGCCGTCCACCAGTGGACGAGTTCCATCTCTTGCTGACTGGCCTCGTTGCCGTTCTCGTCGCCGTTCTCGGTGCCGTTCTCGTCGCCGTTCTCGGTGCCGTTCTCGTCGCCGTTCTCGTCGCCGCCGCCGAGACAGCCGGCGAGGCCAGTCGTACCGGCGACACCAAGCGCGCTCGCTGCTTGGATAATCTTACGTCGTGAGTGGTTCGAATTGCTAGTGTTTTTTTCGCTCATATTCGAGATTCCACTCGGGTACTTCGGACCACACCACTTAAAATTTTGCTTTGGAGCACAATTTTCTTATTTATTCAGTCGTCGAAAGTCGGTGACGAGGTACGGGTGCCCGCGTGAGCGCGCCAGGCGGGGAACCGAAACAGTAATACGAAATGAGACTATCAGTATAGTCCATGAAAGTAATACTGTGCGAACGGTGGTCGGGCCCGATGAACGCTCGTCGGACGGGGGGTAGCGATGACTGAGGATTCGGATAGCGAGGATATGCAGTCGGGAATCCCCGATATGGGGGAATCACTCGGCGACGAAGCACCGACCGACGACTACGACCTCACGGATCTAGGAAACGTCAAGCAAGAGTGGAAGAGCGTAACGATCTATCTGCCTGAAGAGCTACACGACGCGCTGGAACTAACCTACCGAGAGGTGAGTTACGACTGCAAGCGTACCAGCAACTACGATCTACAGAAGTTACAGGACTTCTACCCCCTACTGGCAGCAGTAGGTCTGAACAGCCTGAACCAGTCGGATAGCGATGATACACTTGCGATGCTCGAGTACATCCAGGACGAATACGAGTAATCGCCCGATTCCGTTAGACGATTCGAACTGGACCGCCACTCAGCCTCTCTAGTGCCGATAATCGTATCGTACCGCTCTGTCGAGACAGGTGGACACGAAAACTGCCGGAAGTATTACTAGTATTGCGGATCGGGGGGTAAATGTGGAAAACTAGTACTACTATATAGCTCTCCCTACTTCCGGGGTACGAACTCAACGCTGATCGGAGAATAGATTTACGACTGTACCTCTGTAATAGCCCGTCCTCAGACGTGTTCAGATGCTCCGGCTACCAAAGCATGGAGCGAGGTTGTGGCGTCGATCGGTCTCTGAGCCGCAGCGAACTAATTTAACGATATTAATGTCATTACTATAGTACTCACGTGAAAAACAACTATTTTTAACTTTCAATATTTCCGTTACTTCTTCTATTTATTATACTCTCGTTAGTATCGTCGACGTCATCCAAATTTACGCTGTCTCCGCCGCTAGAGCCTATAAAACCAATTATACTCTACTTCTGAATGCTAACTCCGTTTCTATCCGGAGATAAAACTGCCTCCGCCACGTCCATATTTTGCGGATTCAAATCGTGTTTTAAGACTTATCAACCGTTCAAAATCAGTTAGTTTTCACCGGGAATATTGAACCAGGGCTACCGATCCACTTATTGCAATATGATATCTTATAATATACGTTAGCTTTTAATTCTCATTAATATCAATTTTATATTATATCTGTAGATGAGGAATTTCGTGGCGACTGGCGGCCAACGAAACTATCCTCCGCTGATCATTCGACGGGGGACACGCTCGCGCGCAGCATCACCCCCATCGTATTGGACAGAAACACAGCGTTGATCGCTCGGCCGCATCCGACGTTGCGGTCTTACAGAATCAATCCGATCATCTGTCGTCCCCAGAGGCCGGTTCCCGGTCCCGATGCGGGACCGCGTTTCGTCGGACGACGGTTCTACAGGGCTTACGCTAGCCAGTCGTCGGGTTTCGTGTCGTAGTCGACGTCGCTTGCGGCGATATCTTCGACGTCCTCCCAGGGGAGTTCGCGCTCGTCGAACCCGTCGCCGTCGTACCGGATCAGTCGGCCTTGCTCGGTGGGTTCGGGTTCCTCGTTGCGGCGGCGGGCGACTTCGAGGTCGTGATCATCGACGGTCTTGACGATTGTCACGAGGTTGACGGGGCGACCCCATAGCTCGAAGACGCGTTCGAGCGTGCTCTTTGCCTGCTCGATATCGAGCATCACACCGTTGTACCGGTGGGCCAGCAGGAGTTCGTTGCGGTTGTTGTAGTTGCCGTCCTTGACGAGGATGGTCGGTTTGCCGAAGTTGGTAAACCGTAGCAGTAGCTTCTGTTTGACGTCCGTGGCGTCCCTGCTGGCAACCCGTGGCTGGCCGGTGGCATGGGAGTGTTCGTAGGTGAAGTACTCGTTCTCCTCGATGAACTCCTGTGTGAGGAACTCGTCGAGAAAGGTCACGTCGTTGTGGCTCTCCCGGATCTCGCGCATCCGATCCCAGCCAGTGGTGTACTCCACGTCTTCGAGGGCCTCGTCGACGCTCCCGTAGATGGCGTCGTCGAACAGGTATCGGCCGATCCGTTCGAGTTCGGACTGGCTCACACTCGGCAGGAAGCGCCGGTGCTGTGGCTTGGTGAGCGAGAAGTGTCGTCGAGCAAGCCCCTCGTAGGTGAGTACTTTCCAGGGGTACTGGTCGACGTCGATCTCACCTTCGCGGGCGCGCTTCAGGTGCTCCCCGTCGACGAACTCGTCCGGGAGCGCGGCCACCTTGTCGAGTCGGTCACTGGTGATCAGTTTCAGTGCCGACGGGGGTTCGAGAGTCTCCAGCACGCTATCGAAATCGACCGAATCAAGCAGGTTCCGCCACGAGATTCCCTCTACGCGGAGGAGTTTGTCCAGCACCTCGCGTCGGTTGGCCGTGTTCTCGGCGTACTGCCAGAGTTCGAGGCCGAGTTTGTAGGGATTGAGTCCGGGCGAACCGAGCACCCGCGCCATGTGGTCTGCGTAGGTAAGAAACTCGTCAGTACTGGCGAAGTTCTCGTCGGCCATCATCCCGGATTCCCAGTAGGAGTTATGATTGACGAATCCAGCACCGGCGTATCTGTGTGTGTTGTCAACCGAGATATCGTACACTGTACCGGTACTCACTGACGTATCGATAACTTCGTCAGTCCAGCTTTCTTCCTCAAACCAGGCCAGTTCATCGACGTATTGATCAAGCAGGGCCTGTTTCTCCTGGTATCCGAACCCGATCTCTTCACCGAAAATACTTGCAGATTTCCCGGTTATATGGACGTGATAGCAACCATCCGACTGCTGGCGCCGCCGGGTCAGTATTCCGAAATTGGTCAACAGAAGCTGCACTTCCTTGCTCAGCTGTTCACTTTTCGTACTGAGGATGGCACCCTGTTCTCCCGCATAGCCATCAGCATCAAAGAGGCCACGAAGGAACGCGGCGACAACTGATTTCGGTGATCGAAGGATCGACTCTGGAACCGATTTATCACTTGCCGATTTACCGGATGGTAACCCGATCCCCTCAGTCAAAAGCTCTACCAGGTTCTGTGAATAGAGATACACACGCCATCGATCCCCCGACTCTTCAACAGATGCGTTGGTCCCGAAAAGCTCGTCCGCTAGCCCCGCAAATTCCTCTGCACGATCCCGTGAGCCACTGGTGAGACCGACCTGTCGGGATTTCGCCGAGACGTGCCCATCACCGGTCAGCAGACCAAGGAACCGCCCGAAAGTTTCGGATACAGTATCCGGGATGTGAATACCGTTCCGTGTCGAGACGCTCAGGTTCTGTCCTTTGTAGTCCGTCAGAGCGGTTTCTATCGCATCCGCTTTCCGTGCGGAGCCGGTTTCTCTGTATCGCAATACCGTCCAGACAGATACGCCTGCCTGAGTTGCGACATCGTCAAGCGTCTTTTGTTGGGGGTTCGTCCATTCGACCGGTACGTACTCCTCCGGCCAGAGTCCGTTCCCTCCTGACACTTCGATTGAGTCGCCGGTTTCTAGCTCGTCCAACCGTACCCAGGATCCATCAGGCCGCTGTACACGATGATTATTCGAGCCGGTCAGTTCGAATCCTCGCCTGCTTTCGATCGTTACTGTCTCGTGATCGTGTATGACGTTCGAGTCATACACTGTCTGATCGTCGGTCCCGTCCGAAACCGGAACGTGTCTCTCGACGACCTCCCGCATCGGAAGCACCCCATCTACGGTGAACACAGGAGTATCAGGAGCGACACAGGCCCATCCCTCGTTCATCACTTTCGTCATCTTCTGGCCGGCGAAGTAGTACGACTCGGTCCGCAGCATCTCCAGCACGTCGCGCTGCCAGGGTTCGTACTCGCGGGCCTTCCCGGTATCCTGGTCGAACTGTTTGCCGTGCTCGCCCAGGAAGGCGATGACGTCCTTCTCGGGCGTCTCTGGCTCTGCGGCGTCTTCCTCGGACGACTGGCCTTCGAGCCACTCGTCGGAGAACACCTCCTCGCGGACCTCGTCGCTCATGTTCAGTTCGCCGAGTTTCTCCGCGAGATCCTCTTCCAGTTGCTCCGTTTCGGCGTCGGGTTCTCCGGGGCGTGACGCCGAGAACGCCTGGTGCTGGTCGATCGTATCTTCGAGCGTGAGCACGTGATCGATCCAGCGCTCCACGTCGGCCCGATCGATCTCGGGGTCCTCCATGTACTCGCGGATCTGTCGTGCGTGTCGCTCCAGCATGGCGGCCGCCTCGACGGTATCGTCGCTGCGCCCGTCGGTGAACAGGCCGAACCACTCGTTGTTCGCGAAGAAGTCGGCGTGCGCCTCCACGTGCGTGATGACCGCTTTCTGGTCGGCTAGCTCGTTCGACTCCTGCAGGAAGGCGTGTGATGGGTTGTCGTTGTTGACGATTTCGAAGGCCTTCCCGCCCATGTACTGGCCCTGCTTTTGCTGGCGGTCGTACTGCATCCCCCAGCGCCAGTGCGGGTATCGCTGTTGAAACCCGCCGTAGGAGATCAGTTCGTTCATTTCGTCGTAGTCGACGATCCAGTAGTTGACCGGATACGGCTCTAATCCGAGCCGTTCGGCTAGCTTCCGGGCCTCGTCGACTGGCTCCTGTAGTTTCGTTGCCTCGCGCTGTGCGTTGTATCGATCGAAGTTCATTCTTCACTCTCCGTACTGAGGATCTCCTCGATGGCGTCGACGACGTCGTTCTGGTTCGAGACGTACGCGACCGCAACGTCGTCGTCCTCGCCGAAGTGGCTCTCCAGTTCCTTGGCGTGGGTCGCATTAACCGCGTTCCCGCTGGGTTGGGTCTCGACGTAGGCGTGGAGGTTCGCCGGAATCTCCTCCATCAGCGGGATCACGCCCGATTCGGTGTCGTTGCTGGAGTTCTCGCTGTCACCTGCGGCGAAGACGTAGCGGTTCCACTCGTGCCAGGGGTACTCTTCGAGCAGTTGCTCTGCGAGTTCGTACGCGCTGGAAATCTTCGTCCCGCCACCCGAACGGATCCCGAAGAACTCGTCGCGGTCGACCTCCCACGCCTCGGCGTCGTGGGCGATGTAGACGAACTCCGCGTTGTCGTACTTGCCCTGGAGATACCAGTCCAGCGGCGTAAACGTCCGCTCGACCAGTTCGCGCTTGTTCTGTCGCATCGATCCCGAGACGTCCCGGATGTTGACCACGACGACGTTCTTCTCTTTCTCTTCGATGATCTCCGGGTGTCGGTACCGCTCGTCCTCGCGGCGCAACGGGACGTGCTGGAGGCCTTCGCGTCGGATCTTTCGCTGGATCGGCTCCCGGTCGACGTTCGCGTCTAGCTGTTCGAAGCTCTCCCACGTGTCGAGTTCCTCGGCGGCGATATCGCTGTACGCCTCCTCGATCCACGGCTTCGAGACCGGGATGTTCTCGCCGCGGGCCCACTCGAAGACGCGCTGGGGCCCCCAGCCGTCGATTTTGAGTGTCTCACGGAGGAACTCCTCGTCGAAGTCCATCGCCAGTTTGCGTTTGAGCCCCTCTTTGAACATCCGCTCGAAGTCGAGGGTGGAGTCCGGGCCGCTCCGGGTGAGATCGGTGAAGGGTCCTTCCTTCTCCTCGACGACTTTCTTGCCTTTCGGCTCCAGGTCCAGCCCCAGTCGTTCGTCGAGTTCCTCGGCGAACTCTTCGGGATCCATCTCGTAGTACTCGTGTTCGCCGCCCTCCTCGCCGGGGTCGCCCTCCTCGTCGCCGTCCCCTGGCTGTGGCTGTGGCGGCCCTACCGGATCGCCGACGTCGCCCTCACCCTGACCGACGCCGCCCTGATCGCGCTGGTCGTACTCGAACGAGGGCAGGTCGACTATCTTGATCGGGATCTTTACCTCGTCCTTCTCGCTCCCACTGAGATCACCGTACTGGATGAACTCTTCGAGGTCTTCGCGGCGCTGTTCGCCCACCGCCCTGAATCGTTCGAGGTCGTCTTGCAGTCCCATTATTCCCACTTGTAGGCGATCTGTCCGACGACGTGACGGCTCGTCAACTCGGCCGACGCCGCCGTGTAGTCGAACAGGTCGATCATGTTCTCTATCGTCTGTGCTTTCACGCTTTCTGTCTCCGTATTTGCCGGGGGATCGTCCCACTGGTTCGGTTCGAAGTCCTCGTAGATCCGCGCGACATCGTCCCAGTCGTAGCTCTCCAGAAGACTTCGGATGATCGGGATCTCGGTCAGATCCACGTTCGACACGGAGAAGTCCTCGTCACGGTGCTCCCACGCGTGGCGGTTCAGTGACGTGATGATCTTGCTCCGCCTGAACTCCGCGACCGCGGTAGAGGGCTCGTTGCCGTCGTAATCGCTTTCGGCGAACCGACCCATATGCTCTGCCTCGAACAGTTTCATCTTCAGCGGGTCCGGTTCGATCCGCTCGCCGCGGTCGTTGGTGATCCGCTCGTCGGTCGCCCACGCGTAGACGTGCTCGACGTACTCGCCGACCGTCTCCTCGTCGACGCGGTTGTCGTGAAGCATCGCTTCGAGGACGTCGCTTTCTTGCTGGCCGAACAGGAAGTTCTTCACCGGCACGACCCGGTTCTCGAATTCGGCGCGCTCACCCGCCGAGAACATCGGCGCGTCCTCGAGGCCCTCCGCCATCGCGTTCAGAACGTCGCGGGGCATGACCACCCGTTCGACAGGGAGGTCGGCGTGGTGCCGATCCGTTTCGGTCTGGAGGAGCTCTGCCAGCACGTCACGCGTGAAGGTGACGGGAATCCCCTGCTCGCCATTCGTCTCGTCGTCGAACTCGAACTCGGATTCGTCGCGTCGCTCGTCGCCGTCCTGCAGGTAGCCCTTGTCGTACAGGACGGCCTTGTCGACGAGGTCGATTCCCGCGGGGAGGTCGCCGTCTTCCAGACGCGTCACGACGGCGTACATCGCCGCCGCCTCGATAGTGTGCGGTGCGAGTTCGCGCTCCCAGATCTCGCTATCCGATCCCCGCACCTTCATACTGATCGGTTCGCGGATCTTTGCCTCTAGCTCGTCGTACTCCTCGGTCTCCCAGACGGTCGTTTCACCGGTCAACTCCCGCCTGATCAGTTCGGTCTCCAGCGAGATGTTCGTGAGGTAGGTGAACTCGTGTTTGTCGAGGCGTCGCTTGAGCGCTTTCAGCGGGTCCGTCCCGTTGCGATCGGAGTGCTGATTCAGCTGATCTTCCAGATCCGGGTTCGAGATGATCAGCATCTGCGTATCGATGTCCATCCCGATCCCCTTATCGAGTTTTACCGTTCGCTCGTCGGGGACGTTGAGCAACTTCTGGAGCAGGTCCGCGTGCTGGGCCGCATCCTCGACGATAGTCAGGAGGCCGTTGCCCTGCGAGAGCACGCCATCGTAGCTGAACGCCTGCGGGTTCTTTCGACCGCGGGAGTCGAGTTCCTGTAACATTCCCTGCATCCAGGAACCGACGAGACGCTGTTTGGGATGGCCCTCGTCCTCCGAGTGCAGGACGCCGATCCCCTGTCCGACGTCGACGACGTAGTTTTTCACTCGCAGGTGCTCGGGGTCGGTGATCGCAGAGAACAGTTGTTCGGCATCGCCGTTCCGGCGGTACTGCTCTTCGAGGTAGTCGTACGCCTCCCGCGAGAACGGATCGAGTCGGGCGTCGACGTGAAGGTCGACGTGATCGTCGGACGTGTCGTTGATCGAGGCCAATATCTCCGACCGGACCTCGTCGGGAAACACCGAGAGGGGGTGCGCCTGCACGGGGCTCTCGTACCAGTCGTCCTCGTCCGAGCGCTGCTCGCTGCCGTAGCTCAGTCCCCGTGTATCGGCGGCCCCCTCGACGTTCCATTCGACTGTGTACCGGCGTCCTTTCTCGGTCTTCGAGTACTCCCGTAGCCCGTTGATCAGGCAGCGTTTGAGTTCGGACTTGCCGGTCGCCGTTGGCCCGTCGAACCAAATGATCTTCTCGCCTTTCCCCCGTTCGGCGGCTATCGTCCGCAGGTCGTCGACGAAGGCGTTGAGCACCTCAGTGTTGCCGAGTACGGCGTGCTCGCCGTCGTTGTGCGGGTCGTCGAAGAAGCGATACCGTTCTTTCTCTTCGCCCTCTTCGATGACCGTCCGGGTTCCCTGGGACTCGATCGCCTCGACGAGATACTTGCTCGCGTGTGAGGCGATCCGGGGGCGCTCGAAGACCTCGTCGACGTACTCGGCCAGACTGTGTGGCTCCTCGTAAGCCCCTTCGAGGGCGGCATCGGCCTCGCTGACGTACTCTTCTCCTCGAGACATTACTGTTCTAGTTCGGACTTTGCGACCTCGGCACCGGCGAACTCGAGCACCTCGCGCGCACCGTCCTCGCTGTAGCCCTGCTTGACGAGCGCGTCGATCCACGCCGAGCGCTCGTCGTCGTCGAACTCGTTCGCGCTGACCAGCGCCGAGAAGTTGATGTTGTGTTTCTTATCCTCCCAGAGTTTGCGTTCGAGCGCGCGGCGAAGCCGCTCGTTGTCCTGCGGATTGAACGCCTCACCCTCGCGTGCACGCCGGGAAACCCAGTTGCTGACCTCCTGTCGGAAGTCGTCTTTCCGGTCCTCGGGGATGTCGAGTTTCTCCTCGACCGAGCGCAGGAAGGTCTCGTCCGGTTCCTGTTCGCGGCCCGTGATCTCGTCTTCGACGGTGTCGTCGTCGATGTAGGCCATGACGTGGTCCATATACTTCTCGCCCTGTCGACGGATCTCGTCGACGTCGTACGCCAGGGCGTGGCGGACGTCCTCGATGGCTCGCTCGCGGTACTCCTCGCGGACGCGTTCGAGGTAGCGGTAGTACGTCTCGAAGTTGTCCTCGGGGATCGAGCCGTGATGTTCGAGGTTCTCCTCGAAGAAGTTGAAGACGATCAGCGGCGAGAGAAAGCCACGGCCGCGATGTTTGCTGTCCATGATCGCTTCGGCTATCTCATCGCCGATGAACCGGGGCGAGATACCGTCCATTCCTTCACCGATCTCCGCCGTGGTCGAGGCTTCCTCACGCAGTTTCTTCACGTCGACTTCGTCGGCCTCGTCCTCCTCGCCGTTATATGCTTTGGCTTTCTGAAGCAGGTCGACCGTGTCCGTATCCGGCTCCTCGATCCGCGTGAGGACGCTGAACAGCCCGGCCATCTCCAGGGTATGCGGTTCGACGTGGATGTCGGGCACGTCGGCGTTGCCGAGCAGTTTTCGGTAGATCTCGGCTTCCTGGTCATAGGACAGGACGTAGGGGAAGTCGATCCGCTTGGTGCGGTCGTTGAACGCTTCCATCTTCTCGTCGCCTTTCTTGTCCTTGTACTCCGGCATGTTCGTCCGGCCGACGATCACCTGGTCGATATCGATCCGGGGGTTGTTCTTCGGTTTGATCGTCTGTTCCTGGGTTGCATGCAGGAAGTCGTAGAGGAACTCCCGCTGGAGTTTCAGTAGCTCCTCGCCCGAGAAGACGCCGCGGTTCGCGTTACAGAACGCGCCGGAGTAATCGAACGCGCGCGGGTCGGACTCGCCGTAGACTGCGATTTTCGAGTAGTTGACGTCGCCGGTGAGTTCGGTCTCGTCCTGGTTCTTTTTGTCTTTCGGCTCGAACGTCTCCAGGGCCTGGCGCTTGTTCTCGTCGGCAGTGAGCCGGATGATCTCGACGTGTTTTTCGAGCACCTTCTGCAGGTCGTCGTTGTAATGCCCCAGCAGTCGGTCCATGTAGAACTCGCTTTCCGGGTCCAGCGACTGCTCGTTGCGGATCGTGTAGGGGGCCTCTAGTCGGTCGTTGATCCCGTCGATGACCTGCTGGCGCTGTTCGAGCGGCAGCAGGACGAGCGGGTCCTGGTTCATCGGCGATCGGACCGTGTCGTCGGCGGGGTCCTGATCGTCGATCACCGAACAGAGGTCGGTCCACCGGAAGGTGTACATCCGACCCTCCTCCTGCATCGTGTAGTCCTCGAAGTACCGCCGGACCTGCTGGTCGAAGGCGGACTTACCTGACCCGACTGGCCCGAGCAGCAGTTTGATACGGCGTTCTGGGCCGAGCCGTCGGGCACCGCTTTTGACCTTGTTGACGAACTCGTGCATCGAGTCGTGTATTACGCGGCCGAAAAAGCGGTTTTCGCCGTCGTGAAGCGGATCCTCCGACGCGAGGTGGTACTCGACGACGCCTGCCTCCTCGTCGTACTCGGTACCGTAGTGGTCGAACATGTCAGCCACCCGCTGGTGTGCGTTCCGCGCTATCTTCGGATCCTCGTAGACCTCGTCCAGATACCAGTCAAAGGATCTGGTCTCACGCAGGTCTGACGGTATCGACTCTCTGTACTCCTGACTGAGCTCGTCGAGCGTTTCTGTATCTCCGTTCATGCTTTCGATAAACACCGATCGGTCGACTGTTCCATCGTCGCGGCTGATGCCACGTCGGGCGGTTCGCCGTCGGTTCGGATCGTATATGTCATGTGCTGTCACTCCCCAGACCGTTCCGCGCAACGAGTGACTCGGCAATGAACGACTCAACAGTGCTAGACGCGTCGAAGTCCGGGTGGGGGTCCGGCGGGCGGTCACCGAATCGTGTGCTAGTCACAGAATCCAAGCTATATAAGCTTGTCCCCAAACCATATTTATGATTAGTAACCCCCTTATAATACTTGTTGGTATCCCGACGAAGAGTGTATTTTATTGACATCCATGAGACGGTATGAGCGACCTCGGTAATGTATGTGTGGGTCTCACACGGGGGGGGTGGGCCCGCGAGCGCGACGTGGTCGTGACTACCGGTCGGTCGCCGGACATCGTCGAGACACGGTAGTAGAATGTGGTCGTGGTCCCGCGCAGCCGTCGCCCACGGCGTCCCCTGCAGGAGGAAGGTGCTAATCGTCTCAGTCCTGCACACACTGCTGGCCGATGCCGAACCGTACCTCGCCCGCCCTGGCGTCTCACTCGCGCGTTCGCAGGTAATGAAACACGTACGTCTGGACGTAGCCCGCGTAGTCGTCGCCGTCACCGACGCCGAAGCGCTGGCGAATGGCCCGTGACGTCTCGGCGTAGTTACCGCAGTCGCAGTCGGGGAAGTGGTCCTCGATGGCCGTCCGGATCCAGGTATCCAGCGGGACGGCCTCCAGATAGCCCAGCGAGAACAGCAAGACGCAGTCCGCGACCTTGTCGCCGACGCCGACGAAGCGCGTGAGGCTCTCGCGGGCGTCCTCGTAAGAGAGTCCGAGAGCCTCGTTCGGATGCGCATCGCCGTCCGCGACCATCTCTGCCGTTCGGACGACGTATGGGGCGCGATAGCCCAGAGCGAAGTCACGCAGTTCGCTCTCGGACGCTGTGGCGAGTTCCTCGGGCGTCGGGAAGGCGCGATACGTCTGGCCATCGAACTCGACTTCCGCGCCGTATTCGCGGGCCAGCGTCGTCGTCATCGAGTGAATCCGTTCGACGCGCATCTGCTGGGAGAGAATAAACGAGATCAGGGTCGGAAAGACCGGGTCGGCGACCAATCGGAGTCCCCTGGCGTACTCGTAGGCGGCCTCGAGTATCTGCTCGTCGGGGGCGGCCCCGAAGATTTCGGGGAGGTCGTCGTCGAGGCGCAACAGTTCCCTGACGAGCGGTTCGGCCTCCGTGCTGGCGTGCCACTCGATGGCCGACTCGGTCTGGCGAACCCGGACGACTTCGCCGTCGACGACCGTGTAGTACCACGGCGACCCTTCCGTTGCGTTCTCGTACATCCGACCGTCCTCGCGCCGCCAGAGATACGACTGGCCGCTTTCGAGGGTGAGGTGAAGATCCATCCCGCCCGCCAGCGACGCCGTCGGTATCGCACCCGTGGGCATTACCGGGAGGGTAGGCCGACGAAGGCTTGTGGGTTTCGAGTCCTCCCGGACGGTGGCAGTCGGTGGATTCAAGCGCATGCTGGAAGAACTACCGGGTAGATGACGCTGCAGGTCACGAACTCCCTGACGGGCGAGACGGAACCGTTCGAGCCACAGGACCCCGACTCCGTTCTCCTGTACTACTGTGGACTGACGGTCTCGGACCTCCCGCATCTCGGTCACGCCCGCGCCTGGGCCCACGTCGACGTGATGCACCGCTGGCTGGAGTATCTCGGCTACGACGTCCGCCACGTCGAGAACTTCACCGACGTCAACGAGAAGATCGTCGCCCGAGTCAACGAGGAGTACGGCGACACCGAGAGCGAGGTGGCTCGTCACTTCGTCGGCGAGACCATCGAGGACATGCGCTCGCTGAACCTCAAGCGTGCGGACGTCTACCCCCGTGTGAGCGAGCACGTCCCCGATATCATCGACCTCGTCGAGACGCTACTCGACCGGGGCTACGCCTACGAGGCCAACGGTTCAGTCTACTTCGACATCTCGACGTTCGACGAGTACGGCAAACTCTCGAATCAGGATCTCGACGAGATCGAATCACAGGGGGATCCTGACGAACGCTCCGAGAAGCGCAATCCCGCGGACTTCGCGCTCTGGAAGGCCGGCGAGGCACATCCCGACGACGCCGACCCGGGTGGACAGACCTGGGCGTCCCCGTGGGGCGAGGGGCGCCCCGGGTGGCACATCGAGTGCTCGGCGATGAGCACGACCCATCTCGACGATTCGATCGATATCCACGTCGGCGGACAGGACCTGATCTTCCCGCATCACGAAAACGAAATCGCCCAGAGCGAGGCCGCCACCGGCGAGCAGTTCGCCCGCTACTGGCTCCACGTCAATCTGCTCGAAACCGAGGGCGAGAAGATGTCCTCCAGTCTGGAGAACTTCTTTACCGTCCGCAACGCCGTGCGCGAGTTCGGCCCGAACGCCATTCGGATGTTTCTGCTGTCGGCCGCGTTCGACAGCAGACAGACCTACAGCGAGGCGGCACTCGACGAAGCCGTCGAGCGCTGGGAGCGACTCGAGCGGGGCTATCGGACTGCGGTCGACGCCGCCGACAGTCCCGACGCCGCGGCGAAAGTCGTCGACGAGGAACTCCGCGCGACCGTAGCGGACGCCCGCGAGGAGTTCGAGCGTGCGATGAACGACAACTTCAATTCGCGCAGGGCGCTCGCGGCCCTGCTGGAGATTGCCGGCGCTGTAAACAAACACGTCGGGCACGAAACCTACGACTATCAGGGGCTGGCCGACGCCATCGAGGCGTTCGAGACGTTCGGCGGCGAGGCGCTCGGGTTCGCGTTCGACGGCGAGACCGGCGGGAACGTGCGACTCGCCGAGGAGTTGGTCGAACTCGTGCTCGACGTCCGCGAGGACGAACGCGAAGCAGGAAACTACGAGCGGGCCGATGCACTGCGTGACGACCTGGAAGCGCTCGGGGTCACTGTCGAAGATTCGGACGACGGCGTCGAGTACCGGTTCTAACCGATTACGATCTCGTCGACGCCCACGTCGACGGTGCGCGAACCGTCATCGGTCGATCCGCTGACGCCGCTCGTCTCGGTGTCTACCTCGCGCTGTTCGCCGTCTATAGTCGGGTCCTCGTCGAGGGGGTTTTCACTCTCGACGTAGGACTCGCCGGGGTCGACCTCGACCAGACCGATCACGTCGTTGAAGTTGGGGTCACCGGTATCCGTCTGTGATCTGTCTCGGTACCCCCCAGCGATATCCCAGGCCGCTTGATTCGCAAGTGTCGGATCAGCCGAATCGAACGCCTCGGAGTATTCACCGTCGTACCCACTGGCGTGATCGTACTCGTCTGCTAACCCGTCCTGATCCATTGTCACCTCCATCATGAACGCAAAGTCTTCTGTGCCGAGTTGGAGTCCGTCCTCCTGGAGTTCGACATCGTCGGTACCGTGATCGAAGACCTCCGCGACGCTTCGCTGGCGTTCGTAGCCTTCTTCGATATTCGGGAGATCGTTCCGTTGGTGATCCCGGGTCATTACGAACCCGGAACCGGGGTCGATTTCGCCGTCAGAGACGTCGACGGTTATCGGATCACCGAAATCAGTACACTCGTAGTGATCGTAGTTCCGAGAGTTGTACGTATCGCTGCTTTCGTACTCGTACGTCTCACACCGCCAGTACGTCGCTTCGATCGTAACTGATCCCTCGTCGAGTGACTCTTCGAGTTCGTACACTTGCTCTTGCGTTCCGAACGTATTCAGATTGAAGTCCTCCATCTCCGCTCCCGGCCCGGTAGTGTGTGGGTCGTCGAGATCGATCTCTCGGGTGGAGCCATCAGGGAGGAACCGGTAACGCGTGTCACCGACCACTGCCGACGACGTGACGCCAGCCCACCGCTTTGTCCAGTGGTCCTCCCACGGATCGTACCACTCCGCCGAAATCTCCGTCCCGATCAGGCTCACGTTCACGTCGGTCGGTTCGTCAACGACGATCTCACCGGGATCAGTACCGACGCCGTTACCGGCGTTTAGCTCGAACGTTCCGGTGGCAATGCTAGCGTCCGGATTGTTGTTGTGGGCTGACGGGAAGTTGGTGTCTGCGACGTCAATCGTGTACGTATACTCGCCATAGGGGAGTCGGCTCTGGTTGATATCTATCTCGTAGGTCGACTCCTCCCAGGATCGCTGTGAGAGGTCTTCAAGCGTTCGCTCCTCCGATATTTCGACTTCGCCGTCGGCGCTTTCGCCTTCGAGCAGGAAGGTAACATCGTACTCCTGAATGTCGCCCGCTATGTTTGTGAACTCCGCGGTGACGACGCCGGAACTCGGATCGTACTCGTGGGCTTCGATCCGGTAGAACGCTTTGGGCTGGCTAAACAGGAAACTCCCGGTTCCGCTGTCGTTGTCAGTCGCTATCTCGAAGGCGTACTCGTCGTACTGGCTGACAATCTGATGTTTCTGATTACTGATCCCGCCGACATCGACTAGCGAGCCATCGGCACCGCCACCACCGGGGTTAGAGGCGTACTCGAAAGTGATCGTCTGCCGCTCGCCCGGCGATAACTCGTCTGTCGAGAGGGTCTCCATTGCATCTCCCTCGATAGACATATCGACTGCCGTACTCCCGGGAGCAGTCCCCGTATTCCCGACTGTTACCTCGACAACGAGGTCCTCTCCGTGCTCGACGGTTTCCGTGACGGTATCGATGGAGTCGACGTTGAATGTCGGCGACCGTTCGGTCGCTAACTGTTTGATCGCGATGCGAAGCAGATCCTCGTCCGGATCATGATAGTAGTTGATGTGCTCGTGGTCGAGGTCGCTGTGGCGTTCCAGCGCCGCCTCCCATGCTTCGTAGTATTCGGTTTCGATTTCGATCACGATGTCCTCACCGCCGTCGGTCCCGTCGTGCTCAAGAACGTCGGCGAGTTTCGACTCATCGATAGCATTCGATCCGGGCCCCTCAGTCCGGGCGACCACATCGGCACCAGAAAATTGCGAGGAGTCGTCGACGTTCAGGAGCGAGACATCGAGACCGAGCGTCTCGTCGTAAGAGAACTGGAACTGGGGTGCCGACTGGACAGTGACCCGGTCGCCCGAGACGCGCCATTGTCCACCCCCTTCAAATACGAACTGCTCGTTGGCGCCGTCAGGTTGGTACCGGACGGAGTTGAGATCTATCTCGTACGGAGAGGACGTTTTTTCCCAATCAGTATCGTAGTCCGCCTCGTCGAAGTCGACGTCCGCCCGCTTGAACGCTATCGTCGTCGTACCGGATCGTAGCTCGGTCGATGCCGCCATATCGGGCAATCCCTGGGGATCGCCAGTTATTACCGCCTGCTGTAGCTGTTGTGAGGTCACGTCGAAGTTCTGCTGTGTCCGCTCGATATCGGTCTGGGTCTCGATCGTATCCATCAAACTCATGCCGGCAACCATGGTGATCATCGCACTTATCGCGACGAGCCCGAACAGTAGAATGATCGCCACCACAGGAGTGATGCCCCGGTCTTCCCGGTGTGATATTCGTTCCCAAGTCATCTTCTCGTAAGATATAGGTTTGTATTACTAAAATATAACGAAGTATGAAAATTAAATATTATCTGGTAAAAATAGCCCCTAATGTGGTTAACACTATCCGATTACGTCTTGCGAAAACGCTATTCAATCGGTCCGTCGTTTACACGCTCGCTATCGACTTCTTGGACCCGAATCCCCTTCGATCGGAGGTGCTGCAGTTGTCGCTGAGCGAAATCCTCCTCGGTCGTCCCGCGAGTCGCCAGGACGTAGACGCGGGATTTACCGGCGGGACGCATCGTTCGCCCGGCCCGCTGTGAGCCCTGGCGTCGGGAGCCACCGAGTCCCGAGGCCAGTATCGCCAGATCTGCATCGGGGAGGTCGATCCCCTCGTCGCCGACGCGGGAGACGATCAGGATGTCCCGCTCATCCTGGCGGAACTGGCTGAACAACTTCTCCCTGCGTGCGTGTGGCATCTCGCCGCTGATGAACGGCACCGAAAGCGCCTCGGAGAGCACGTCGCCCTGATCGATGTAGTCGGCGAAGACGAGCGTCTTCGAGTTCCCGTGGTCGGCGAGGATCGACCGGATCTCGTCGATCTTCACGGGATTTCCGGCAGCGAGCTGGCGTTTCTCGTGGCTCTCGGCGGTCGCGTACTCCGAGCGGTAGACCTCCTCGTCCCACGGGACGTAGCGGATCTCGACTTCTGGCTCCTGGACGTAGCCGGCGTCGAACAGCTCGTCCCAGTCGGTGCCAATCGGCTGGCCGACCAGCGTGTAGATGTCCTTCTCACGCTCGTCCTCGCGGATCGGCGTCGCCGAGAGACCGAGTCGGTGGCGACTCTGGAGGTCGGCACTCCGGCGGCTCACGTCTGCAGGGATGTGATGAACCTCGTCGTAGACGATCAGCCCCCAGCGTCGGCCGTCGAACAGCGAGCGGTGCCGATCCATCCCCGCAGTCTGATAGGTGGCGATGGTAATGGGCCGGATATCCTTGCTACCGCCGTGGTACTCTCCGATCTGTTCGGCGGTGAGGTCGGTGCGGGCGAGCAGTTCGTCGCGCCACTGGCTCGCTAGCTCTCTGGTCGGGACGAGGATCAGCGTCTCCCCGCCGATTGCCTCCATGATCCCCATCGCGGCGACGGTCTTCCCGCTCCCCGGCGGGCCGACAAGCACGCCAGATCCCGCGTCGACGAAGCGATTGACCCAGTCGCGCTGGTAGCCGCGCAGTTCGAGGCCGAGCGAGATATCGAGCGGGTCGCCCTCCTCCAGTTCGCGCTCGTCCTGAACGGGATAGCCCGCTTCGTAAAGCGTCCGTTTGATCGACGCCTCCGAGCCCTCGGCGACCCAACTTTCGGTATCGGAGATGGGCGCGCGAAGTTGTGCCTCCTCGAGTTCCTGTCTGGCGACGTTGCCCATCAACTCGGCGCTCTGGGCTTCGAGTACGGTGTAGCCGTCCTCGTGGGTCACCAGCCGGAACTGGCGTGCTCTGCGCCACTGGTCCTCGATCCACTCCTCCAGTTCGGGCAGTCGGTCGGGAAGCACCTGCTGGACGGTTCGGAGCAGGCGCTCGAAAGACTCGTATGGCGCTTGCCAGATGTCTTCCTTTCTGATCTCGTAGCGGTACGCTTCCGCGCCGGAGACGTCGACGAGATGGGCGAACTGGGATAGCTGTGCCCGGGTGAACTGGGTCGGCTGGTCGACGACGATCTCGCGGCGTTTGGGGAACGGGACGACGCGCTCGTGGTCGGCAAGCTTGCCCCAGTCGGTGGGGAACCAGACCACGGGATCGGTGCCGACGTCGACGTGTTGGATCTCCTCGGACGCGGCGAGGTTCTCCAGTGCGCCCATCGCTTCGGACTGGGTCCAGTCGCTCTGACGGGCGACTTCGCTGGCCGTCACGACCGGTCGGCCGAGGCCTTCGAGGGCGTCGTGAAAGCCTCGCATGGAGAGCGTTCGCGCAGGGTCGGTGGGGTCGTCGGATGCCTCGGGGTCCTCGGTCGATCCGTCGGCTGTCGGGGACTCGTCTGTCACTGTCCGTTCTAGTGGTCGCGGTGGTCAAACGACTTTCGTCGTCGCCTCGCTGTCGCAGTAGTTCCTCCCCAGTCTCTCCCGCCACGCACCGCCTGCCCTCCCCCGTCGGCGCGCATACAGCGCGCCTCGGCCACCGGCGTCTACGGTGAGCTATGCCCACGGAGCTGTAGCTTCCCAATCCTAATTGACCCGGAACACGCGCCTACTGACTGCTCTCTCGAACGTTGTTTCGGTAGAAGTTGTGCGTGGGTGCAGTCCCAGGGGGAATGCACCGTGCATCGTTTCCGGTGGGGTATGCCCACCAATGCACCGGAAATCCGAGATTTCCGAGCCTGCGAACCCGACGGTTCGCAGACGATGCGTGGGACCGGATTTAGTCGACGTCGTTTCGCTGCGCTCCCTGGAGTCACACGCGAGTAACACAACCGCTCGTTCATCGGTGGATCCCTGCGGGACAGCACTACTGCTCCGTGTTTATTTTCGGTAGAAGTTGTGCGTGGGTGCAGTCCCAGGGGGAATGCACCGTGCATCGTTTCCGGTGGGGTATGCCCACCAATGCGATGCGTGGGACCGGATTTGAACCGGCGGACCCCTACGGGACAGCGCCCTCAACGCTGCGCCGTTGGCCTAGCTTGGCTACCCACGCCCGCTGTCTTACTGCACTCAGTTCTATTCCACGGGTGAATAAAAGGGCTTTCGTTTACGGGCGGAGAGACAGAGGTTACCACGTCGGTAAGTACCGCGCCCTCGTCACTCGATTTTCCGGCCCCAGTACCGGGTGTTCGATCGACTTCCGACGCCGAACGGGCTTCGAGTGGATCTCGCGTAAAACGTCGAGAACCGATCTGACCGACGCTCTCCGTGCAGCTCCGAGACGTCGACCGCGAGCGGACGAATCGAGGCGGCGACGGTCCGTCGGCCAGACTGGCGGTGTGTCCCTCCGCACCACGTTTCGACACTACTAACTCGGGTTCACCGAAAGTACGGGACGAGTCAGAAATGAAGCTACACGAATATCAGGCGAAGCAGGTGTTCGCCGACGCCGGGATTCCGACACCGCCGTCGACGCTCGCAAAAAGCGTCGACGAAGCGGTCGCTGCCGCCGAAGAGATCGGGTATCCGGTCGCCATCAAGGCGCAGGTTCAGGTCGGAGGACGTGGAAAGGCCGGCGGGATCGAACTCGTCGATAGCGAGGAGGAAGCCCGCGAGGCCGCCGAGTCGATCCTCGGGATGGATCTGAAGGGCCTCCACGTCGACAGCGTACTCGTCGAGGGCGCAGTCGACTTCGTCAACGAACTCTATCTGGGCGTCACGATGGATCGTAACGCGGGCAAGCCCGTCGCCATGGTATCGACGAAAGGCGGCGTCGATATCGAGGAGGTCGCCGAGGAGGACCCCGACGCCATCGTCCGCGAGCATATCGACCCCTCGTTCGGAATGTTTCCCTACAAGGCGCGACGCGCCGTCTTCGAGGCCGGCGTCGACCGCGAGGTTGCGACAGATGTCGCCTCAGTCCTGCGGACACTCTACCAGCTATGGGCCGATAGCGACGCCACAGAGGCTGAGATCAATCCGCTGATGGTGACGGCCGACGACGAAGTGATCGCGGCCGATGCCGTCATGAACATCGACGAAGACGCCCTGTTCCGCCAGCCAGAACTCGCCGAGATGGAGGACGACTCCGCTGGCGGCGACGAACTGGAAGCCAAAGCCGGCGAGTACGGCTTCGATTACGTTCGCCTGTCGGGCAACGTCGGCATCATCGGCAACGGTGCCGGTCTCGTGATGACGACCCTCGACCTGGTCGACTACTACGGCGGCGAACCCGCCAACTTCCTCGACGTGGGCGGTGGTGCGAAGGCTGAGCGGATCGCCAACGCGCTGGATATGGTCTTCTCCGACGAGAACGTCGATTCGGTCGTCTTCAACATCTTCGGCGGGATCACCCGCGGCGACGAGGTAGCCAAGGGGATCAACAGCGCACTCGAACAGTTCGACGAGATCCCCAAGCCCGTCGTCGTCCGACTTGCCGGGACCAACTGGGAGGAAGGCATGGAGATCCTCAACGAGGACCTCGTGACCGTCGAGAAGACGCTGGAGGATGCGGTGCAACGCTCCGTCGAGTACGCGACGGAGGTGGAAGCATGAGTGTTCTAGTCGACGAAGACACGCGCGTCGTCGTGCAGGGTATCACCGGCGGCGAAGGGAAGTTCCACGCCGGCCAGATGATGGAGTACGGGACCAACGTCGTCGCCGGCGCAGTGCCGGGCCGCGGCGGGCAGGACGTCCACGGCGTCCCGGTCTACGACACCGTCGAGGCGGCAGCACGCGAGGAGAACGCCGACGCATCGGTCATCTTCGTGCCGCCGGCGTTCGCGGGCGACGCCATCTTCGAGGCGCTCGACTCGCCGCTGGATCTGGCGGTCGCCATCACGGAAGGCGTTCCGACTCAGGACATGGCGAAGGTCAACAAACGCCTCACCGAGACCGACACGCGGCTGATAGGCCCGAACTGTCCCGGCATCATCACGCCGGGCGAGTCGAAACTCGGCATTCTCCCCGGGAACATCTTCTCGTCGGGGAACGTGGGGCTGGTCTCGCGCTCGGGTACCCTAACCTACCAGGTCGTCGATAACCTTACCGACCGCGGACTGGGTCAGTCGACCGCCATCGGCATCGGCGGCGATCCGATCATCGGGACGAACTTCATCGACGCCCTCGAAGCGTTCGAGGCAGACCCCGACACCGACGTCGTCGTGATGTGTGGCGAAATCGGCGGCGAGGACGAGGAGCAGGCCGCCCAGTACATCGCCGACAACATGGATACGCCGGTCGCTGGCTTCATCGCGGGCCGTACCGCGCCGCCGGGCAAGCGAATGGGCCACGCAGGCGCTATCGTCTCCGGTTCGGGTACCGGTACCGCAGAGTCGAAGATCAACGCACTCAACGACGCCGGCGTTCCGGTCGGCGATACGCCGGAACAGGTCGCTGACGCCGTCGAAGACCTGCTGTAGAAGCGATCGTATTTTTTATTCGCCGTCCGCCAGATCCTCGATCCAGCTAAGCGCCGCCATCGACTCCGGGAAGCCAAGCGTCGGGATGGCGAGGACGCCGACGTGACGCAGCGTCTCGGGATCGATATCTTCGTCGAGGCCGCGGCGGACATGCGAGTGGACCGCGCCTTCGGACTGTGCACCGACCGCCAGCGCGAGTTTGACGAGGCGCTTCGTCTCCCCGTCGATCGGCCCGGCGTCCGAACAGGCTTCGCCCAGGTCGGCATAGCTATCCCAGACCTCGGGATGCTCGGCGGCGAGTCGTCCGGGTACTGACGGTAGTTCCTCGGGTTCTTCGATGTCGTCTGCCATACTGTACCCTTCGTTGGCATCGTTCATATTATTCCGGTGTTAGCAAGGCTCAAGGGACTTGCCGGACCGGATTATCTCTTTTGGCTATCAAGTAGCGCAGGAAGACGGTCATAAACCCGTCTAACGGCGGGCGAGTCCAGCGGTCGCCGAGCGTCGGGGACCGCAACGATCCGCTCAGTGCCAAGCAGGCTTGCCGTGCCTTTCGGGACCGAGTCCGTCCTCGTGAGGACCGCACCGAGAATCGGTGTCCCGACTTCCCGTGCCATCGCCGCCGTCTTGGCGGTGTCACGCAGACTCGCGGGTTCGCCCGTCGAGACGAGCACGACGCCAGTCGCGACGTCGATGGGCACCGCCGCGTCACGCCCGGCCCCGGCGGAACAGTCGATCAGCGTCCGCGCGGTGGCGTCCCGGAGCGTCCGGCCGATCCGCTCGAACGTCGGGCGCGGGCGGGGGTGATCCCGCTCCGTCGGGGCTTCGAGTACCGTGACGCCGCGTTTATCGATCTGCGTGGCTGGGTTCGGTGCAGTAACCGACCCCGTCGTCGCCGAGAGCGAGGGCGCAACACGCGCGAGCGAGTGGAGGTCGGGCATGTCCCAGTCCGCGTCGATGCCGACGACGGGACGCGACGTCCTCGACGCGACGGATCGCGCTAGCGCTACCGTAGTCGTCGTCTTTCCACAGCCGCCTTTCCCGCCTGCGATCGCGATCACGACCGTTCTGGCGTCGGGATCGGATTTAAACCTCGGGTGCTACTCGTCGGTGCCGGCGGCCCCGTAGCCGCTCCGATCGGTCACGCTCTCTCCCTCGCCGATTTCGGCCATGACACGCTCGTGGAACGACTGCAAGACGGCGCTCTCGTCCTCTGCTAGCACCACGTCGCTGGCAGACAGCGTCGCTAGCCCGAACGCCCGTGGCGTCGGCGAATCGACCGACTGGCTGACGACGTCGATATCGCCCGCTCCGATGGCACCGAGCACCGTCTCGATGCCCGCCAGATCCAGTTTGTCCTCGAGGATCTCGCGGTAGGTCTCTTCGATCACCGCGAAGTCCTCCAGATCCTGGGCGAACCCGAGCAACATCTCGCTGGAGACCTGCTGTTCGCTCGCGGACTTCTCGTAGCCCTTGTACCGCTTGAGGATCATCAGCGAGCGCGTCGCATTGATCCGGAAATACCGCTGGAGCAGGTCGGTGCCGTCGAGACTTGCGCGTAACAGTTCGCGGACTCGCTCCGGATTCGTCTCTTCGAGAATGCCCCGGACATCGACTTTCCGGTTCAGCGGCATCGAGATCGTAAAGCCGTTGTCGGCGACGGCGACAGTCACGTTGGCGTTGGCCTCCTGAGCACAGCGATAGGCAAGCAGTCGTGAGAGGCCATCGTTGAACCGCCGGCCGTAGTTCGAGTGGACGTGGAAGTTCCGCTCGTACTCGTCGTGGTCGCGCTCGACTTCGATCGCAAGGCGTTCGTCCGTGCTGACGCTCTCGGTCCCGGCGTATCTGATCTGGTGCTCGAAGATCCGTGCGACGGCGCGGACGCTGTCGTCGTCGAGCGGGAACTCCCGGAGCCAGTGGCGGACTGCTGGGGCACCACCATCGTCGTAGCGCTCGACGATATCCCGCTGGAACCGAAGCACCTCCTTGCCGAGGTCGTAGGAGAGGGGAAGCCGCTCGGAGTACCACGACGGCACTGTAGGCCGGGCGCTCGTCCGGTCGACGTAGACTTTCGACCCGCGGCGGTACTGATACTCGAAGTTCGAGCCGCCGAGGACGAACACGTCGCCTTTTTCGAGCGTGTCGAGATACGTCTCATCCAGTTGGCCGACCCACTCGTCGCTCGCGCGAGTGTACACGTCACAGCTAAAGGAATCGGGAATCGTCCCGATGTTCGTCATGTAGATCACCCGCGCCAGACGGCCGCGCTTCCCGATCAGCGGCTTCCCGACGGGGAACTCCTCGTGGTGATGTTCGCCCTCGGGCGGGTCGTTCGGATCCCGCCAGATCTTCGCGTAGACGTTCTTTTCCTCCAGTCCGTCGTAGTCGGCGGTGAGATATCTGGCCAACTGCTCGAAGTCGGCTTCGGTGTACTCGCGGTAGGGGTAGGCCCGCCGGAGCGTATCGACCACCGACTGCTCGGGACGGATCTCGTTGATCGCCATGCCGTAGACGTGCTGGGCGGCGACGTCCTGGGGCTTTTCGGGAATGTTGACGCTGTCGACGAACCCTTCCTGGGACTTCTTGAGCATGACCGCACACTCGATGAGTTCGTCGCGGTCGAGCGCGATGACTCGACCGGTCACCGTCTGACCGACGCGATGGCCGGCACGGCCGACGCGCTGGAGCAGCGCGGCGACGGACTTGGGACTGCCGACCTGCACGACCAGATCCACGTGTGGCATGTCGATACCGAGTTCGAGACTCGTCGACGACGTGACGAAGTCGAGCGACCCCTCCTTGAGCGCCCCTTCGATGCGTTCGCGCTCCCCCTTCGAGAGGCTCCCGTGGTGACAGCCGGAGTTGTCCTCGTCGTAGTCGTCGAACCGTTCCCTGAGGTTGTGGAGGACGCGTTCGGCCCCCGAGCGGGTGTTCGTGAACACCAGCGTGTTGGTGTGGTCCTGTATGAGGTCGTGTAGCTGATCGTAAAAGCGACTCTGGATCACGTCACGCGGGGTATGGATCAGGTCGTCAGTCGGCGACTGCAGTTCGATGTCGAACTCGCGGGCGAAGCGGGCGTCGACGATTTCGTACTCCCGCGGATCGCCGCCCGGTTCGGCCTGCCCGACGAGGAACTCAGCGACGGTCGAGAGGGGATCGATGGTCGCGGAACAGCCGATGCGTGTCGGAGAGCTCTCGGCTAGCCAGTCGAGGCGTTCGAGGCTCATGCTCAGGTGGGTCCCGCGCTTCCCGGCCGCCAGCGCGTGGATCTCGTCGACGACGACGTACTCGACGGTTCGCAGTTTCTCGCGGAACTTCGGGGAGTTAAGCAGAATCGCTAGCGTCTCGGGCGTCGTGTTGAGGATGTGCGGCGTCTCGTCGAGCATCCGCTGGCGCTCGCTGTCTTTCGTGTCGCCGTGTCGGATCGCGTGGCGGATGTTCGCCGCCGCAGGCTCACCGTCGCTCCGCTCGCGCTCGATATCGGCAATGCCATCGAGCGGGACGGTCAGATTCCGATGAATGTCGTTGGCGAGTGACTTCAGCGGGGAGACGTACAGACAGTAAACGGAGTTTTCGAGTCCTTCCTCGCGCTCGCGGGCGAACAGTTCGTCGATGATTGCCGTGAAACTGGCGAGGGTCTTGCCGCTCCCCGTCGGCGCGCAGATCAGCGTGTTCTCGTCGTCGTCGATCAGCGGAATCGCGTCTTTTTGTGGCGGTGTGAAGAATCCCGCGTTCTCGTCGACGTACTCACCAAACTCCCGAATCCACCACTCCTGGACGTGTGGATCGAGCCGTTCCAGTACCTCGCCGTCGGCGACAGCGCTGCTGTCGACAGACTCGTCCCCGACGTCCGAGAGAACCTCCTTCCAGCCCATTACCCGCTACTGAGGGCTGATAGCTCAAGTGGGTTTGGACCGGATCCCTACTACTCGACGTCGCCGTCGTTGCTTGGCTCGTCTCCGCCACGAGCCATCGCGGCGCTGGCGCTTGCGGAATCGGTCACTTCCAGACGCCGGTCGATCAGCCCCTCGAAATCGGCGGTAGAGTCGTACTCGTCGCGACAGCGTAGCGCGACCCGACCACGTTCGGTTACTTCGTACAGACCCGACCGTTCGGCCGGTCCGATCTTCTCGACGAGGCTGTAATCCTCCAGCACTGGCAGTCGGTTGTTGACGTTTTTCCGACTCTTGCCAGTGATGTGCGAGAGGTTAGGCGCCACGTTTCGCCCGTATGCGTGTAGTGCTTCGAGTATCAGGAAGTCTGTAGGCTGGCGCAATTTCACGGTTTTTCTCCTTGCGTAAAGATAGTCCGGCCCCGATAAGTAACCATCCCTTTACTACCATGTTGAAGTGCCGTAATCAAATGCTGTAGGTAATTACCATCGGCAATTTTAAGTTGTGAGGGTACGATGGGGTATTCGTGGCTCGGCGTGTTTGCCCCCAGATGCCCCCCAAACACGACCGGACCACAGTTTAGCCATGTCAGAGCCCTACAACTACCCGCTCCTCGGGGACCGACTATGACGGACCACAGTTGTGTGGAACCCATCGAAGACGGTCGGCATTCCCCACATGCGCCAACAGTCGGCCTCCTGCTCCAGAGCGATGAGTACCGAACCCAGGTTCGGACAGCAGTGCCGACCTCGTTCTCGATCACGGAGATCGAGGGCGCCCCCGTATCTCCCGAGGAGTTCGATCTGCTGATTCTCGAGGAGTCGGGTAGTTCCCCTGGACCGGTTCCTGAAATGACGGAGCGGGGCAACTCCGAGACGTCGATACTGTATCTGACTACGGATACATCCACGATACCGACGGACGTATGGGAGATGATCGACGACGTGCTTCAACCGCCATTGGTGCCCGAAGCGCTCGAAGCACGGATCCGCAATACGATGACCAGGACAGGCGACAGTCAGACGAAGCCGGATCACGCTCTCGTTGGGATCGATTGCATTCCGGACCCGACACTCGCGGTCGACGTCGAAGACGGTCGCCGAATCGTGAGGCAGGCAAACTCGGCGTTTGCGACCGAATTCGGCTTCGATGCGGACGTGCTCGTGAACGCGAACCTCGACGAACTCATCGTTCCCGAGACGGTGGCGGAGTACACTTCCCGCCTCGTCGACCGAGCGCTGGCCGGGGAGACGGTAGAACGTGCTCTCCGTCGAGACACCGTACACGGCCGGCGGGATTTCCTCGTTCGAATGATAGAGGCCGATCAGTGCGAGTCCGATCTCTGGATTACGTACACCGACGTGACCGGAAAGAAGTGTCGTGAACAGCAGATACAGGTCCTCAATCGTGTATTGCGCCATAATCTGCGCAACAATATGAACGTCATCCTCGGTAACGTCGACCGGTTGTTGTCCGGAGTCGACGACCCGGACGCGCAGGAGGCAGGCACGGCAATCCGGCAAGCAGCAGCCAGCCTCGTCGGTCTTGGAGACACTGCGAGTACGCTGCGCCAGACTTGGGACGACATCGATCCCACCGCGATCGATCTCGTACAGGTCGCCCGGCGTGTTCGCTGCGACGCTCGTGCAGAAAACCCGTCTGCCGACATCGATGTCGTAGCCCCCGATAGCTGCTGGGTCAGCGGTGATTCACGGCTAGTAACCGTGCTCTCCGAACTCGTCGAGAACGGTCTCGAACATGCCCAGTCGAATGCTGGCGTCGAGATGCGGATCGATCCCGGCTGTGAGTGGACGGAGATCCACGTGATCGATCACGGGCCCGGACTGGCCCCGTCGGAACGAGCGGTGCTCAACGGTGATATGGAGACGCCGTTGGAGCATGGCAGTGGGCTTGGCCTGTGGATCGTCAACTGGATCGTCTCGATTTCGGGCGGACAACTCGACGTCACTGTCGACGGTACCGCCGGCACCGTCGTGACAATATCGTTACCCACGGCCGACCTGGAAACGAAGGAATCCCGGCGATAGGACAGGCGAGTTACGCGGTTGACGGCCCGGAGCGGGCCGTCGGTAATTTTATTCGAGTCCTCTGTGTAGACCTCTTCAAATGGGTGGGTCTCCGGTAGAGTGGAGGTGCTCGGTTCGGTGAACATCGATTTCGCCCCCCTCGAAGATGGTGGTCTGGAGATCGCTGACCCGATCGAGCGCGTCCACTACACGCTGTTTACGCCCGACCCAGTGAGCGTCGCCGAGGCCGATACCGAGCAGTTTCGCTTCCCCGTCGATGCGGCCGCTGGGTTCCGAAGCCAGCGGATAACCCTCCCGACTGTCCCGGCGACGCTCGTGCGGGACGAATCCGAAACGGTCGTCGCACAGGTCGAACACTTCTCGGACGAAACCCTCCCCTCCGGCGAGTACAGCATCGAGCTATCTCTCCCGCTCAAGCTATACATCCGCGTCGAGAGCGCTATCGAGTTCTCCTCCGATGACGAGCGACTACTGATCGACTTCGGCGAGCAGACGGACGTTTCGATCGGCGTCCGGTCGAAACACGAACAGCCAGCCGGGACGATCACGACGACGGATCGACCGCGAGACATCATGAAAACGGTGACCGCGTTGAGTTCGTCGCTAAAGACGATATCGCCGGAGCGCTCCCTGCCCACGCTCCGCGGCCACCCACCCGAGATCGAACTCGGCGAGACGCTCTCGATTCCCGACGAACTCTCGGCACCCGACACGGGTATCGAACTCCACGTTCCGCCGACTTACCGGCACATCTTCCCCGCGGCCCCGCTCGCGTACTACCTCGGAGCGGAGATGCGGCCCGGCGAGGAGCCCCAGATCGTCACCGAGGGGGGCTACACGCACGAGCTAGTGGCTGCACACTCCTACGAGGAGCGGATCGCCCGCACCCTCAAGCAGGTGTTCTTCCTGGACTGTGTAACCCGGACGGAAGGGCTGTACCCGGTGCCGCTCCGGGAACGCACCTCCCTGGAAGACCGGATCGACCTGCCGTTCGGCAGACTGTACGAACTGTCGCCAGCGGATCGCCTTGCGACGTATCTCGACGTGCCCTACTCGGCCGTCGAGGATCTCCTGCCGGACTGGAAGCTTACGACGCACGTCTCGCCGACGGCGGAGACAATCGAGACGCTACCGTACCTCATCAACGACCTGGCGATAGTCCGAACTGCCGACCCCCAGACTGTCTCTCGGTCCTCCGTGGAAGACTCCGGGATGGGCGCGTACACTCGCGGGAGCGACACCCGAAGCGCCGTCAACCAGTCCTCGGACACCACCTACGTACAGGTCGAGGACGACGACGAAGCCGTCGAACAGGCGTGGATCGGCGACGAGACGCCGGTCGGACTGTCCAAGGCGACGCCGGAAGCCTACCGAAACCGCTTCGACCGCGACCCATCGGACGGCGACATCTCGATCACGGTCGTCTGCAACGACGATCGGATGGACCGCGAGCGGGGCGTCGTCGACGACGTGTACGGCTCACGAACCGATCTCCCATTCGAGGTAGCGATGCATCACGACCTGACAAAGGAGGAACTGGCGGACGTCCTCGCCCAGCCGTCGGACTTCCTCCACTATATCGGCCACATCGAGGACGGCGGCTTCCGCTGTACTGACGGTCTTCTCGACGTCGCCGACGTGGAGACCATCGGCATCGACGCGTTCCTGCTCAACGCCTGCCAGTCCTACCACCAGGGAATGGCACTGATCGAAGGCGGAGCGATCGGTGGCGTCGTCACGCTGAGTGACGTGGTCAACTCCGGTGCGATCCGTATCGGGTCGACGCTCTCGCGCCTGCTGAACTCCGGATTCCCGCTTCGGGCCGCTCTCAAGATTGCGAAAGGCGAGAGCATCGTGGGGAGCCAGTACCTCGTGATCGGCGACGGCGGTCTGGCAATCACGCAGGCGGAGAGTGGGACTCCGATACTTATCCAGCTCGAACAAAAAGACGATGACAAATTCAACGTTTGTTTGAGAGGATTCCCAACGACATCTGGAGGTATGGGGGGGATATTCTCTCCACATATCGAGCAAGTAGCTAATTATACGCTGAACTCGGGAACAACAGAGTCAATCAATCTTTCGAGAGCAGATTTACTCGACTTTCTACGGCTTGAGAAGGTACCAGTAAGATTCGATGGACGTCTTCGGTGGAGTTCTGAGCTAGCAGCCGAAATCTCGGTTACTTAATCAATCGTGTGAGCCATCGCCGCCGCTGCACCACCAACCTGACTGAGCGCCAGCAGTATCGTGAATAGCGCGCCGATCATCCGCGGGTGGTTCTTGAGGAACGCTTCCATCTTTCCGCTATTGTTGTCTTCCATCGTACATGCTAACGGTAATTGCCAATGGAAATAAGTATATTTAAAACTTGCTTACAGTAAAAATAATAGATTATATACAATATAAGAGAAAGTATCTATCAATACACTGTATCTTGCACATACGACGATTTAAGGCCGTAAGCGAGGGAATAGACGAGAGAGCCGATGAGGAACGAAAGGACTCTCAGTACGAGAAACGGGCGGTAATACCCGTCTCGACGACATTCTCGAAGACGCTCTGGAGCATGTATATCGTCTGGTCGTCGTGTTCGGAGCGGTCGAGGTAGAACTGTCCGACGGCGTCGGCCGCCGCGATGCGGTTCGTGAGGATCTGAAGGAACCTGAGTAGCCGTTCGACGCCTACCGTTTCGAGCAGTGCAGTCAGCGAGTAGAGACAGACAACCGTTCCGCCGTCGTCGTCGAGGAATGAACTGATCTTGATCCCGACCGTGCTGAGGTCGTAAGGGTCAGCCAGCGTCTGGATCAGGGCGTCGTCGATTGTGAGTTCCTCGCCATCCTGCCCCGCGGTCAGGAGCCGTTTGCGGCCGTCGACAGTGATATCGGCGAATCGGTCGACTGCGTCGGACCGCTCGGAATATCCTGCGAGCAAGAGCAGATCCTCGGGCGCTCGTTCGTCTACGAACCGTTCGGTGAACTCGATATCGTCGTCGGTTCCGGCTGTCAGTATCAACGAGCTGGTGCCCGCCTCCGCGGCCGCCACGGGCCCCGAGTCTCCCGGTGTCAGTTCCTCGTCTTCGGCCATTTGAGTGGAACTTGGAAGCCACGCATAAACACATTGTGAAATTGATGGATCGAACGTGACGTCCAAAGCGATTAGGATGGCCGGCACGGGATTACTACCATGCGCGTTACGTTTCTCGGCACTGGCAGTGCGATGCCGACCGGCGAACGATATCAGGCGGGGACGGTGCTCAGAGCCGACGACAGTACGCTGCTCGTGGACTGTGGTGCGGGGGTCTTGCAGCGCCTCCAGCAGAGCGGGGTCGGCTACGAGTCTATCTCGACGGTTCTGCTGACCCACCACCACCTCGATCACGTGGCGGATCTGATGCCGCTACTGAAGGCCCGCTGGCTCGCTGGCGAGGAACACCTCTCGGTCGTCGGTCCGCGCGGGACGAAGGCGCTGGTCGACGGCCTGTTCGAGGTCCACGACTATCTCGACGGCAGGATCGACGTCGGCGTCCGAGAGATAGCCGACGGCGACTACGATATCGCCGGGTTCGAGATGAGCGCTCGGGAGGTGCGCCACTCGAAGCGGACCCTCGCCTACCGGTTCGACGACCGCCTGACGCTCAGCGGCGACACCGAGGCGTTCGAGGGGCTTGCGGCCTTCGCCGACGGATCGGCCGTACTGGTCCACGACTGCTCGTTCCCCGACGACGTCGACGTCGACAACCACCCGACACCGACTGAGCTAGGGCGGGTGCTATCCGGCCACGAGTACGGCAGGGTCTATCTTACGCATCTGTACCCGCATACGGACGGCCGTCACGAGGAGATGCTCGACGCCATCGGCGAGCATTACGGCGGCGACGTGCGGTTCGCCAAGGACGTCATGACGGTCCGAATCGGCTAGGACTCGTCGTCCGAGAGCGGTCGAGAGAGCTGATCGAGTCGATCCTGAGCCTGCTTTTTGCGCGCCGTCGTCTCGTCGGGTCGATAGGAGAGTGAGAGGAGAGAATCGTCAGCGACCGTTGCCCGGAACACCGCCCCCTCGTGACGCCCGGGGTCGGGGACTCGCTCGATGTCGATGACGAACTCGTCGACGACGCGGTCGTCGGCTTCGAGCAGTAACGTCGCGTGCTCGCCGTCGACGATCCGGTCGAGGACGACGTCGTAGGTCTCGGTCATCACTCGGCGATAGGGACGCCAACCGCTTGAGTCCCGGGTGCGGCGATGGCGGCGGTCTCGTCATCGGGCTTTTCATCCAGCAGTTCGGCCGGATCGGTCGTCTCGTCGTACTCGGTGGTGACCGTCGTCTCCTCGCCATCGGTCCGAACCACCACGTCGCCGTGGACGCCGGTCCAGTAGGTCTCGATGCCCCTGTCCGCGAAGGCTTCGAGGGTTTCGTCGTGCGGGTGGCCGTACTGGCTCTCCTGAGCGCTGGAGATCACCGCCACCTCGGGATCGACGACGTCCAGGAACGGTTCGGTCGAACTGGTCGAGGAGCCGTGATGGCCCGCCTGATAGATGCCTGCGTCGAGTGCCTCGCCATGTACCTCGACGAGGCGCTCCTCGACGTGGCCCTCGGCGTCACCGGTCGTCAGATAGCTCGTCTCGCCGATACGAATCGAGAGCGCAACGCTGTTCTCGTGGAGGTCCGATCCGGAGTCGCCCGCGGGCGGATTGTAGATATCGACCGTCGTCGCTCCGAACTCGAAGCTATCGCCGTCCTCGACGGTTCGGAGGTCGACGTCGTGGCGCTCCACCGCATCCAGGTATCGCTCGTAGGTCTGGGAGGTAGATGTAACGCCGCTGTCGTAGGCCCGCCCGATGCCGTCTTTCTCTTCCTCGAAGTGGTCGATCACCGCCTCGTGGCCGCCGATGTGGTCGGCGTGGCCGTGGGTCGCGACGAGGTGGTCGATCCGGTCGAAGTCCTGCGATTCGAGATACGCGATAACCGCTTCACCGTCCTGTCGCCAGTCGCCGGAGTCGATCAGCATCGTTTCACCCTCTGGTTCGAGTATCAGCGTGGCATCAGCCTGCCCGACGTCGATATGATGGATCTCGACGGCGTCGTCGAGTGGCGGTTCTGGCTCTTCGCTGGCGGCATCCAGTGGCACTTCGCCGACACAGCCAGCGGTCACTACCAACAGACTGAGTAGCACGAGTAGAGCCGAACGGCGCATACTCTGATAACGGAGCTATCGGGGCATAAACGCCCGGTGAGGAATTGTACCTGACGTGGCCCCAACCCCCGCTTGTTTTCTCAGAACGATCAAAGGAATTATGTTCCAGTCACGAATCAGTTACAGTATGGTCGTAGTAGCAATAATCGCAGGAGGAGGCGTTATCACGCTTGTCGGCACCCTCGCTGCTGTCTATATGGGCGACTGGAGCGACGAGTCGGACTCTGCAGTTGCCGCGCGTGCCGCACTCGAATCCGTCTCGTTCGGCCGAGACTCCGATCTGGTCTCCAAACCGTCATCAGTCGAGTCGACGCCGGAGGTGAACACGCACCGCGACGGCGAACCGATCGTCGTCCCCGTGATCGAGGTCGAACTGGCGACCGACGAGGAACCGGACCGGGCGACGGGGTACCGGATCGCCGAGGCCGTCCTCGGGGCAGTCCACCCTGAGTTCGCAGACAGCCACGTTCGGAACTACGACATCCACCTCGTCTACGGGGACGACTCGTGGATCGGTGAGCGGGAGAAACGCCGGATCGCCGTGACGCCAGCGCTGGCGGACCGACTCGGGCGCGAACCGGATTTCGACGCGGCCGAACTGCGCCGGGAGATCGAGTCCCAGGACGACGGCGACGACGAGATTCCACCCGTCGCGTGGGGAGAACCTCTGAAATATCATCAGAACGGCGCGGCGACGACCGCCGCAACGACCGCTGCCACGACTGGTACGTTCTGAGACGCGAGCGGTGGACGCTCAGTCGTCGTCGTCTTCGGCACCGAGCACCCGGTTCGCGGCGTAGGCGGCACCACCCGCGACGCCCGCCGCACCGGCGGCGATGCCAAAGCCGGGGAGTTCGTCGTCCGCTTCGTCGGCAGGGGCGTCTTCGTCTTCGTCCTCGCCGTCGCCGTCCTCGGCCTCGATGTCGTCGTCACCGAGCGCGACGTATGGGATCTGTGCGGGGGTGTTCTCGTCGTACGCGAGCGCGTCCGCGCTATCGACGTCCTCGGCGGTCAGCAGGTCGATGACGTTCGGTGCCGTCTCGCTCTCCGCACCGCCGAACTGCCACTCGCTGGCTTCGGACTCGACCTGTCGGACGCCACCCTCGCCGTAACCGTCCATGCTCATTACGGTGACGGCCATGCCACCATTGGGGAGATACTCGATGCCGCTCTTGTCGAACTCCGCAACGATAGTGTTGGGGGCCTCCTCGGGATCGTAGCTGTAGTTGCCGTCCTCGCTGACCACGTTCCCCTCCGCGTCGTATACTGTCGGGTTCCCAGCCTGTGCGACCAGCACGTGCTGGTACGGCGCATCGAGTTCGGCGTTGACGCCGGTTCGGGTTTCCGTCGCCCCGGCGTCCGTTTCGGGATCGTTGAGATACACCTGAATGTGCTGGTGGGAGATGCCGGTATCGATGCCCCACGGGTTCGTCGGTTCGTTGTGGAACGCGAACGCGAAGCGGTAGGACTCGTCGGTCTCCTCGATCCGGACACCGGCGAGGTCGAACTCGCCCTCGGGGATCTCCGGGGTCGTCGGATAGGTGTAGTTGCCCGGTCCGGCGTCTGTCCCCTCCGGCTGTTCGAACTCGGCGATGACGTTGCCGGGCAGGGTGAACTCGGTCGGTTCGTCGGCTTCGAGCACGACGCTAGTCGCGACGTCGACCTCGACGAACTCGTGTTGCTCGTTGCGTTCGAGTCCGGCATCGTCGCCCGTAATGAGGTTCTCCGAGTCGACGTAGTCGCCGATCCGCACCGTCTGGATGTCGTCGCTGAAGTCGAGCAGGACGACGACGCGCCGATCGGTCTCGGTGTCGTAGCGGGCGTACGCGAGCGTCGAGTCCGAGTCGGCCTCGTAATCAATCCGCTCGACGCGGGCGCGGTGCTGGAGCGCCGGATGGGATTTTCGCAGGTCGACGAGGTTCTGGTAGAACCCCAGCGTGTTCCCGTCGAAGTTACCCCAGTTCATCGGTTCGCGGTGCTCCGTCAGGCCGGTCTCCTGCCCGTAGTAGATCATCGGCACGCCGGGGAGGGTAAACGTCGCCGCCCCAGCGGCGAGTTGGGCCATGAAGCCGTGCTCGTCGAGATAGCGGTCCGTGTCGTGGTTCTCGATGTACTGCATGAACAGCGAGTCGGTGTGTGCTCCGTTCTGGAACCGTCCCTCGTAGGCCTCAAGGACATCTCCAGCCGTCCCCTCCGCAGCGGCCCCCAGCGCGCCGTGGAGGTGGTTGTCGTAGTGGACGTCGAACCCGCCCGCGCCGAACTCCTCGGCGTACGGTAGCGTCTCGTCGAGCAGGAAGAACTCGGAGTCGTAGCCGGTGACCCGGTCGTAAACCTCCGTCCAGAAACCCTTCGGAACACCCCAGGCGATGTCACAGCGGAACCCGTCGACCTTCTCGGCCCAGAAATCGACGACGTCCAGTAGCCACTCGCGCACCTCGGGGTTCTCGTGGTTCAGGTTCGGGATGGCGTCCCAGCCGTAGTAGGCGTCGCGCTCGCCGTCCTCGGTCCAGCGGAACCAGTCGTAGTACTTCTCGTGGTCCTCGTGGTCGGGGTCGATCGCGGCCTGGAAGTACGGGTGCTTCTCCGAGGCGTGGTTGATGACGAGGTCGAAGACGACCTTGATGTCCCGGTCGTGCGCCTCCTCGACCATCGCCTCGAACTCCGCCATCGTCCCGAGGTCGGGGTCGACGTCGAAGTAGTCCGTCTTGTGGTAGCCGTGCGGCCCACCCTGCTCCGGGGGCGTGCCAAAGCCGCGGTCGGTCGGCGTGATCGGCGTCATCCAGAGCACGTCGATACCGAGTTCTTCGAGGTGGTCGAACTTGTCCGCGATGTCGTCGAAGCCGGGCGTCTCGCCGACGACGGTGCCGTCTTCGAGTTGCTGTTCCGGGAACCGCCGGGAGAATATCTCGTAGATGACCGAGTTCGCGATCCACTCCGGCGGTTCGTAGGGATGCTCGACGTGGAGTTCGTCACCATCCGGGACGAGTGTGAGCATGTCCGAGACGGAGTGACGGTCGCCGACTGCGACGGCGTGGATCCGAACTCGCTCGCTGATCTCGCTGGCAGAAACCGCACCGTCGCCGGAGAGCACATCCGCGTCGCGGTCGTCGACGTAGAACTCCACGTCGACGTGCTCCTCGATGACGTCCTCGCGATCCGGTGCCATCGCGTTCGCCGAGAGCAGCACCTGCCCGTCGACGATCTGGGCGTCCAGATCGACGCGCGGCCGTGGATCCTCCTCGTTCTCTTCGGGGAACACGCGGACGGTGAGGTCATGAGTCCCATCGGGCGCGTCCAGAGCGAGCGTGTACTCGCCGGGGACGTCCGGCTCGAACTCCGCGACGGCGGCGTCCGTTGGCGTCGCCGAGGAGCCAGCAGGCGCGTCGACGATCGACCAGGAGTACTCCGCATCCCCGTCGGGATTGCGCGGGGCGAGGTCGTCGCGGATGGTCTCCTCGTCGAAGTTCGGGTTCACGATCCCGTCGCCGACGTGGGTGAAGCGAGGCGGGCCGGGGTGATGGGAGCCGTCGTCGGTCTCCAGATCGAGCGCCGATCGGTTCTCCTTGTGATCCGCCGTGGCGGGTACGCCAGTCGCCGTCGCACCGGCGACTGCGGCGAGACTGGTTATGAAGGTTCTGCGTTGCACTGTACCACCCGTTAGGCTACACCCTGATAATAATTATGGTGAAAGATTACTTCATAAATATGGCCTCACGAGGGGGAGAGCGGTAGGATTTCGGGCTGATCGGCCGGTAGCGCTCGGTCGATCTGTTATCGTCGAGTTCGCACCGGGTTCGGATCGGCCCGAATCGGAGTTCCGTCAGACTCCGGCCAGTCCGGCTTTCATCCCTCATCTGCATCGGGCCGTTTCTTCGAGAGCACCGTCCGCTCGAACTGGCAGACTACTGTGTCGTCCTGATTGAACACTTCGACCTCCATCGTGACGACGCCACGCTCACCGTCGCTGGTCTCGCGCTTGTCCGTCACCGTCGTCTCGGCACGGATCGTGTCGCCGTGAAACACCGGCGCGGGATGTTCGACGTCGTCGTACGAGAGGTTAGCTACTATCGTACCATCAGTCGTCTCGGGAATCGTCAATCCGACCGCGAGGCTCATTGTGTACAGTCCGTTGACGACGCGCTCGCCGAACTCCGTCTCGGCGGCGAAGTCGGCGTCGAGGTGGAGCGGTTGCTGGTTCATTGTCAGATCACAGAAACGCTGATTGTCGCTCTCGCTGATCGTGCGCCGCTTCTCGTGGACGATGCGCTCCCCGACTGCGAACTCCTCGAAGTAGTTGCCAGCCATACGTGAGCATCAGACAGGGAGGAGAAAAGCCCACCGCCGGAATCGTCACCCGACAGGCCCGTAACTGTACTGTGGGATTACGGTGGTTTTTAACCGAGGGCGACCTACCGGACGGACATGACTGACGACGGGCAGACGGGACTTGCGGAATTCCGCGACGGGGTGGACGATACGTCGCCCTCCGGCGACGAGCGGGACCTCGCCGCGGAGGCCCGAGCCATCGCCGGCGACGGCGACGGCAACGGGATCGAGATGATCGATCCGACGCGGGACGGGTTAGATGCCCGGTACGGAGAACCGGGCGATAGCCTCCAGTTGTCGGTGATGCAGATCGATTACACCGTTGCGGGACGAGAGCCGAACGAACGGCCGATCATTCACCTGTACGGCCGCGACGCAGAGGACGATCCACACCACGTCAAAGTGCTCGGGTTTCAGCCGTACTTCTACGCCCCCACCGACTCTCTCGACAGGCCGCCCGAAGAGGAGTACGACGAACTGGTCGGCTCCGACGACACGGACGAGGACGGCGAACCGTTCGAGAGCATCCGCGGCGAACACCTCACGAAGATCTACGGCCGGACGCCGAGAGACGTCGGAAACGTCCGTGACGAGTTCGACCACTACGAGGCCGACATCCTGTTTCCGAACCGATTCCTGATCGACAAGGACATTCAGAGCGGCGTCGAGGTGCCCGTGCGCCGGGACGAGGACGGCTCGCTCATCGTCGCCCAGGAGGAAGTCGAAGCCGTCGAGATGACGGCGACACCACGGGTGAACACCTTCGACCTGGAGGTCGACGACCGCCACGGCTTCCCCGAACCTGACGACGCCGAGCAGCCGATCATCTGTCTGACCAGCCACGACTCCTACGACGACCAGTACGTCGTCTGGCTCTACGACGCTCCGGTCGGCGGCATCGACGCCCCCGAGGCGCTGGACGGCTACGACCCCCTGACCGACGGGGCCGACCACGAGGTTCGCACCTTCGACAGCGAGGAAGCGATGCTTCGCGCCTTCATAGAGTATCTCGAAAGGACGGATCCCGACGTGCTGACGGGGTGGAACTTCGAGGACTTCGACGCGCCGTATCTGGTCAATCGGCTGGAGAACCTGGGACTCTCCTACGACCGCCTCTCCCGCGTGGGCGAGGTCTGGGCCGGGGGCTGGGGCGGCCCGGAGATCAAGGGTCGCGTCGTCTTCGATCTGCTGTACGCCTACAAGCGCACGCAGTTCACCGAACTCGAATCCTACCGGCTGGACGCCGTCGGCGAACAGGAACTCGGCGTCGGGAAAGAGCGCTACACCGGCGATATCGGCGACCTCTGGGAGGGCGACCCCGAACAGCTACTGGAGTACAACCTCCGGGACGTCGAACTCTGCGTCGAACTGGATCGCAAACAGAACATCGTCGAGTTCTGGGACGAGGTCCGCACGTTCGTTGGCTGTAAACTCGAAGACGCGCCGACGCCCGGCGACGCGGTCGACATGTACGTCCTCCACAAGGTTCACGGCAACTTTTCGCTCCCCTCGAAAGGTAAACACGAGGGCGAGGATTATGAAGGCGGAGCCGTCTTCGACCCGATTACCGGCGTCAAAGAAAACGTCACAGTTCTAGATCTGAAGAGTCTCTATCCAATGTGCATGGTGACGACAAACGCGTCGCCGGAGACGAAAGTCGACCCTGACGACTACGGCGGTGAGACCTACCGTGCACCCAACGGGACCCACTTCCGGAAGGAGCCGAACGGCATCATCCGGGAGATGGTCGACGAACTGCTGACCGAGCGCGAGAGCAAGAAGGAACTCCGGAACGAGCACGACCCCGACAGCGAAGCCTACGCCAGATACGACCAGCAGCAGGGAGCTGTCAAGGTTATTATGAACTGCTTCACGCCGGATACTGACGTGCTGACGCCCCGTGGCGTCGAGAACATCCGGGACCTCGGGGTCGGCGACGACGTATACTCGATCGATCCCGAGACGATGGAGATGGAGACCAAGCCAGTCGTCGAGACACAGGCGTATCCCGATTACCGGGGCGAACTGATCGATATCGAGACCAGCAAGACCGACTTCAGCGTGACGCCGAACCACCGGATGCTGGTCCGAAAGAACGAGACGAACGGGATCACGGAAGATGGCTACGGCTTCGTGGAGGCGGGCGAACTCGACGACGCCACGAACTACGAACTCCCGCACGACTGGGATGGCCCTGACCCGGATCCGATCGAGGAAATCGATCTAACGCGGTTGCTCGACGACGAGCACGAAGTCTGGGTTCGGCCGTCAGTCCACGGACACACGTTCACCGCGGAACTGGGCTGGACGCCGCGCCGCGTTCCCAAAGCAGACGTCGGCGAGACGGGCTACGTGTTTACCGCCGAGGAGTTCGAGACGCATCGAGAGTACATAGAGAAAGTTTGCGAACGGAGCTTTATCCATCGGGACTCCGGTCGGAAGTGGATCCCACGCACCTACGATGCCGACGACTTCATCGAACTGTTGGCGTGGTATATTACTGAAGGGTCGGTCCAAACGTCAGAGGACAAGCAGTTCGGCGAACAGTTCCGGGGCTCCGCAACGACGATCAGTCTGGCCCAGGACGTGACGGACGACGCCGCCGCCGTCACGGATGGCGGTAGTGATCACGCTGCCATCGGCACGATGCTTGATCGGCTTGGATTCGACTACTACGTCGACGACAAGGGCTATCAGTTCACGTCGAAACTGCTCGGTGACCTGCTCCGTGAACTCTGTGGCGATAACAGCTTCGAGAAACGGGTTCCGAAGTTGGTGTTCGACGCAAGCCGATCGCAAAAGGAGTCCTTCCTCGACACGCTGATCGCCGGTGATGGGGATAGACAGCCCAACTCCTGGCGGTACAGCACCGCCAGCGATGAACTCCGTGACGACGTCCTCCGGTTGTGTACACACCTCGGCCTGACGGCGAACTACCGCAAAGACAGCGGAACCTGGCGCGTCTACGTCACCGAGAACGCGAAAAACACGCTCCGGATGCATCGCAGTAGCTCTCGGAGTACCGCAGACGATGGCGTGTACTGTGTCACAGTCGAGGACAACCATACGCTGCTCGCCGGGCGGAACGGTAAGTTCCAGTTCGTCGGCCAGTCGCTATACGGCGTTTTGGGGTGGGATCGGTTCCGCCTGTACGACAAGGAAATGGGTGCAGCAGTGACCGCGACAGGTCGGGAGGTAATCGAGTTCACGGAGGAGGCTGCGAACGAACTTGATTACGATGTAACATATGGGGACAGCGTCACCGGTGATCGACCGATCGTGGTTCGTGACCCTTCCGGAGCGGTTCGGATCAGACCGATCGAGGAACTGTTCAGGGCAGGGAGGGATCTCGATGTCCCTGGCGAGGTAGTCATTACTGCCGACGGCGGCACAGTCGGCACAGCGACGACAGAGAAAGATCGCCGGACACTCGACGGCTGGCAGGCGTTGTCGCTGTCCGAGACGGGACAGGCCGAATGGCAACCGATCGAGGGAGTAGTTCGCCACCAGACGGACAAGTCCGTCTGTACGCTCCAGCACAAGTTCGGCGAGTCGACGGTGACACGTGATCACTCGTTCGTCGTTGAGGAGGACAACGAGTACGTCGAAGCGAAGCCCAAAAACGTCGACGAACCGCTTCGAGTCCCCGATATTCCACCGGTCGAGCCTGTCGAAACCATTGACGTCTACGAGATGCTCGACGGATACGTCCGGGAGTACGAGGACGGTCGGAGCGTGGGCAGCGAGAACGCCATCTCGAAAACCAAACGCGTCCACACAGACGACGAGCGGGTCTGGTTTGGACACGAGCACCACGACGGTATCGAGTCGACGATCTCGATCCAGCGGCACATCGACATCGATTCCGAGGACGGTCGGGCGCTCGTCCGACTACTCGCTGCGTACATTTCCGAGGGGAGCGCCTCGACAGTCGAGACAACGGATGCGAAGTTCGGTGCGTCGATTGCCGAGTCCCGACGGGAGTGGCTAGAAGGACTCCAGACCGATTACCGGAGACTATTCGACGGTGCAACTGCCGGGATCACAGCTTCTGACAGCCGGGAACAGCGTACCATCGAATCCGACGACAGCGACGACTACGTATACGACGATGGGACGCTAAAACTCCAGATGATGAACGAGCTTTCGGCGGTGTTCTTCCGTGAGTTCGCTGGTCAGACGTCTGGGGGGAAACGTGTCCCCTCTTTCGTCTTCCATCTGCCATCGGAACTCCAAGACCTGTTTATCAACGTCCTCGTCGAAGGGGACGGCTCCCGAGAGTTCCCGCGGTACTCCGAACAGTACCGCGAGCGGAACTTCGACTACGAAACCGTGAGTCGCGAACTCGCCGCTGGCCTCTCGATGCTGCTCACCCAGCGCGGGCGCAAGCACTCGCTCAAATACCGGTCCGAGAAGGGAAGCTACACGATCCGAACGTGTGACTTCTACCGGTCGGGCCGAGAGCCGGTCGTCCGCGAGGTCGACCACGACGGCTACGTCTATGACCTGAGCGTTGCCGAGAACGAGAACTTCGTCGACGGTGTTGGCGGTGTCGTTCTGCACAACACCGACTCCGTGATGCTCGAACTCGGCCCGGACATCGAGACCGACGACGCCATCGAACAGTCCTTCGAGATAGAGGAACACATCAATTCCGCGTACGACGAGTTCGCCCTCGACCAGCTAAACGCCGAGCAGCACCGCTTCCAGATCGAGTTCGAGAAGCTCTACCGGCGCTTTTTCCAGGCGGGCAAGAAGAAACGCTACGCCGGCCACATCGTCTGGAAAGAGGGCAAAGACGTCGACGACATCGATATCACCGGCTTCGAGTACAAGCGCTCGGACATCGCCCAGATCACGAAGGAGGTCCAACTGGAAGTGATCACCCGAATCGTCCGCGGTGAGGACATCGAGGACGTCAAGACGTACGTCCACGAGATCATTCAGGAGGTACAGGCCGGGAATATCTCCCTCGACGAGATCGGGATCCCGGGTGGGATCGGGAAGAAACTCGATAACTACGACACCGACACGGCCCAGGTCCGTGGTGCGAAGTACGCAAACGAGCTACTGGGAACGAACTTCTCGTCGGGATCGAAGCCGAAACGGCTCTACCTGAAGAAGGTCCATCCCTCTTACTTCGAACGGCTGGAGGCCGAGGAAGGGTTCGACCCCCAGACCGATCCGCTGTACGGCGAGTTCAAGCGTGATCCGGACGTGATCTGTTTCGAGTACGACGATCAGATCCCCGAGGAGTTCGAGGTCGACTACGGGAAGATGCTCGACAAGACGCTCAAAGGCCCCATCGAGCGCGTCCTCGAAGCGCTGGACATCTCGTGGGGCGAGGTCAAAAGTGGGCAGGAACAGACCGGACTCGGAAGCTTCATGTAATTCGTCGGGCCGGCACGGCCCCGAACACGCGGTCGCCGGGCGACCGGTTTATACTCTTACGCGAGGAACCCCAGTACTGTGACAGATCGAGAGTCCCGCCACGACCGATTATCTTACCACGGAACGCCCGGGCCCCTGAACTCGCTCCAGCACTGGCCGGACGCGAAACATCCACTGCGCGTGATGCTGAACTACGTCGTAATCGTTCTCTGCCGCGTCTCTCCGAGTCTGACGCTGAAAAACTGGCTCCTCCGACGGCTTGGCGTGAGCGTCGGCGAGGGTGTGTCGTGGGGACTCGAATCGACGCCCGACGTCTTCTGGCCCGAACGGATCACCGTCGAGGACCACGCCATCATCGGCTACGACGCAACCTTGCTGTGCCACGAGTTCCTCCAGCACGAGTACCGGCTTGGCGAGATTGTCGTCGGCGAGCGGGCGATGATCGGCGCGGGTGTGGTCGTCCTGCCCGGCGTCGAAATCGGTGCAGGGGCACAGGTCGCTGCGAACTCGCTGGTGACCGAGGACGTCCCGCCGGGCGAGACAGTCGCCGGCGTCCCGGCGGAACCGCTGTCGACCGGCGGGGATGTAGACGACTGACAGCACCGCTTCCTCTCACAATCCGTTCTTCGCTCGTCCCTTCAGCATTGTTGCCTGGCGTCTGTATTTAGCCGATTACCTTGGAAAAGATATAGTTTCGTCGCCGATCAGGAGAGGAGGCAAACAATTATGTACTAAACGAAAGTATGATACCAAACAATGAGTGGTCGACTGGACACCGGTATTGACGTCCTCGACCGAAAGCTCAACGGCGGTATTCCGCCGGGGAGTATCATCGCTTTTACTGCCCCGCCGGCAAGTCAATCCGAACTCCTGCTGTACCAACTGACTGCCGCGCGCGGGTCGTTGTACCTCACGAGTCAGCGGACTGATCAGGCGGTCAGAGATGCGATCGAGTCGGCCAGCGCACCGACCGGTAGTCCGACCGTGAGGGACATCAGCGGTAGCGAACCGCTCGATCAGGCCAACAGACTGATCCGAGCGCTTCCGGAGGGGGCAAACCTCATCATCGACCCCGCCGACTCGCTCGAACGCCGCGAGCCGACTCGCTATCAGAACTTCCTCAACGACCTCCAGAACCACATGGTGAATACGGGGAGCATCGCCATTCTACACTGCCTGTCCGGCCACTCGCTCCCGGAGAACCGGGATACGACCAAACATATGGCGGATATCGTCTTCGATCTGACCACGACGGTCCGCGGGACGGACCTCGAAAACCGCCTCTCGGTACCGAAGTTCCGCGGCGGGCAGGCGCTCACGGAGACGATCAAACTGGAACTCAAAGACGAAGTCGCCATCGACACGAGCCGAGATATCGCATAGGCCCCGATCTCTACGAGGGTGAACACGGCATCTGCGCCGCTACGACCCCGGTCACGAAGAAAAATACCGCTCGGAAGCCGCGTTACTCTTCTGCGTTCTCGAGTTCTTCGACGATCTCGTCGGCGTCGACGTCGGCGTCCTCGAGAGCGTCCTCAATGTCGCCGCCGCCCATACCGCCGCCCATCATACCGCCCATACCGCCGCCCATCATACCTGCGCCCTCACCGAGGGTCTCCTGGATGATGATGCGATCGAGGTCGAGTTTCTGGGTGACGTCGTCCGCGATCTGCTGTTTCGAGAACATCCACTGCTGGTTCATCGAGAGCTGCGGCGTCGCCTCGATGTACAGCGTCTCCTTCTCGACGGTCTCGGTTTCGGTCTCGGGTTCAGCGTCCTCGTCGTCGTCATCGCTTTCGACGACGACTTCCTCTTCTTCCTCGTCCGTCTCGATCCACATTTCGAGGTCGGTGTCGACGTACATGCCGATCAGGCCTTTCGCCTGCTCGACTCGGTCGTCGACGGCTTCGAGCAGTTCGTACTCGTATTTGACGTCCTGTCCCGCGAGCGGGTGATTGAAGTCGACGCGTGCGCGGCCGCCGATGATGGCCTCGACGTGGCCGTGCTCGCCGTCGAGGTCGACGTGAGCGCCGGGATAGCGGTCGTCCTCCGGGATCTTGTCGGCGCTGACGGTGCGAACTTCGTCGGGGTCGCGCTCGCCGAAGGCTTCCTCGGCGGGGACGACGACTTCGCCCTCCTCACCGATCTCTTTCCCTTTGATGTCCTCTTCGACGCTCTCGAAGATGTGGCCCTCACCGAGCACGATGACGCGCGGCTCGAAGGTCTGTTCTTGATCGTCGACGCCCTCGTCTTCGGCGACTTCCGCGTCGGTGGTATCGACTAGCTGACCGTCCTCGACGGTGCGGGCCGTATAGGCGATACGCACGAAGTCTCCATCGGCAAGCCCCTCCGCTTCGGGCTGGTCGTCGTTCGCTTCTGTTTCGGCTTCTTGATCGTCACTCATACTCTAAACGTTTCCCGTTCAGCATTTAAACACCACGTTTCGGTCCCGTCAGCGTTCGAGGTCGCTGGGTGACTCGTAGCGATTGCAAGGGCCGGATCGGTGGGCAGGGGGTCTGGCACAACTGACCTGCCGGGACCACGACCATCGAAACGACGCGCCTTTTCCGGCCGGACACGTTCGAGCGAGTATGTATGAGGTCGAATTAAAAGTCCGAGCGGACCACGGGGCTGTTCGCGACCGGCTAGAGGAACTCGGAGCCGACCGAGACGAACGGCTCTACCAGGAGGATACCTACTACAATGCGCCGGACCGGGACTTCGCGGAGACCGACGAAGCACTGCGGATCCGGCGCGTTCGACCGGGCGGCGTCGACGACGAGGAGGCGACGGCGCGGGTCACCTATAAGGGGCCACTGCTGGAAGCCGAATCGAAATCGCGAGAGGAGTTCGAGACCGGCGTCGACAACGGCGAGACGATGGACCGGATCCTGCAGGGGCTTGGCTACGATCCGACCGCGACTGTCTCGAAGGATCGCGAAACGTATTCGCTGGACGGCTACACGGTGACGCTCGACAGCGTCGAAGGCCTCGACGAGTTCGTCGAGGTCGAAACCGAAATCGAGTCGGCCGATATCGAGGATGCACGCGACGGCGGACGGGCCGTGCTCGACCGCCTGGGACTCGATCCCGACGAGCAGATCCAGACGTCGTACCTCGGATTGTTGCTCGCCGAGAAGTAGCCCGTACCGTCGACGGCTGGTGGATTGGTATAACCCCGAAACATTACTTGGTGCCCAGAGGTTTCCGCAAGTTATAGAACGGCCGGTGACTAAACTCCGGCCAATGACAGAACGGAATATCCGGGTCGAGCCGATCGACCGCCGTGCAGTCGAGGATCAGGACGTCGAAATCGTAGAGCGAAAGGGGATTGGACATCCAGACTCGATCTGTGACGGTATCGCCGAACACGTCGCACAGGCGATTGCCAGCGAGTATCTCGACCGCGTCGGGAAGGTGCTCCACTACAACACCGATGAGACCCAACTCGTCGCCGGCAACGCCGCGCCAGCCTTCGACGGCGGCGAGGTTCTCGAACCGATCTATCTGCTTATCGTGGGCCGTGCAACCAAGGAGTACGAGGGGACGAAGATTCCGGCCGAGCGCATCGCGCTGGAAGCCGCCCGCGAGTATCTCAACGAGAACATCCCCCAGCTAGATGTCGGGACGGACATCATCGTCGACGTCAAACTCGGGGAGGGGAGCGGTGACCTGCAGGAGGTCTTCGGTGAGGATACCGACGAGGAACATTCCTCGGAGGGTTCGAGCGGGGACGCCTCGCGAGAAGCGGTCCCGACAGTACCGATGGCCAACGACACGAGTTTCGGCGTCGGCCACGCGCCGCTCACCGAGACCGAACAGATCGTCCTGAACACGGAACAGCGTCTGAACGGCCCCTACGCCGCCGAGAATCCCGAGGTCGGCCCCGACGTGAAGATCATGGGCAAACGCGAGAGCGACGAGATAGATATCACCGTCGCCGTGGCGATCATCGACGATCACGTTGCCGACCTCGACGAATACGACGAAGCCATCACGAACATCCACGACTACGTCGTCGAACTCGCGGGCGAGTACACCGACCGCGAGGTGTCTGTCCACGTCAACACCGCGGACAACTACGAGGACGGGTCGATCTATCTCACCACGACCGGCACCAGCGCCGAACAGGGCGACGACGGCTCCGTCGGCCGCGGAAACCGCGCGAACGGGCTAATCACGCCGAACCGCTCGATGTCGATGGAAGCGACCAGCGGCAAGAACCCCGTCAACCACATCGGGAAGATCTACAATCTGCTGTCGACCGAGATTGCCGAAAGCGTGGTCGACGACGTGACTGGTATCCGTGACATGCGCGTACGACTGCTGAGCCAGATCGGCCGCCCCATCGATCAGCCACACGTCGCCGACGTTCATATCGTCACCGACGACGGTGTCGTGCTCGACGACGTCGAGGACGAAATCGTCGGCATCGTCGACGACCAACTCGCCGACGTCACCTCGATCACCCAGCGCGTCATCGACGGCGAACTGACGACGTTCTAGTCGAAATCCACAATACGCCCCGTCTCCGACAGTGAATTAGTGACCCGCGTCTGTCTCGTCGGTGCCCCGGATGTCGTTCTGAAGTACGAACTGCTCTCGCGTGAGACGTCCCGGGACGCCCTCTCGACGTACACCCTCGAGGAACCGTTCGAGAACGCTATCGCGCTCGACACTGTCAGCGTCGGCGCCGCGGTCTCGCTACTGAACGATCTCAACTGGTATCTCGTCCGCTTCGTCGACACGGCACTCGTCAGGGAGCCATCGATCAGCGACGAGGAGTGGCTCTCGCGGGACCTCGCCGAAGCCGTCAGGACGAACCAGGTCGATCCCGAAGAGACGGGGGAGTACCTGAAGCTCTACGGCGTGGTGGATGGGGCCGAACCGAGTGACGGACAGCAGGGAGACGAGGAGACGCCGGATCAGCAATCGACCGCGGATCACGCCGGAGCAGTCCAGGTGGAGACGGAGACGAAACGACGCCTCGTCGAACCGCTCTACGTCCGGCGCACCGACCGGGAACTCCCCGAGTACGACCTGCGCGACGTCGACGAGACGGTCGTCGTCAGGGTTTCCGAATCGGAGTTCGAGGCGTGACAGGACCGCACACAGTATGATCGCAAGCAAACGCGTTCCGGCGGCCAACTCACGATACGTAACTGTCGACGACCGGCGGATCCACTATCTCGAAGCGGGTATCGACAACGACTCCAACGGACCACCCGTGGTCCTTCTGCACGGGAGCGGCATCGACGATGCCGCGCTCTCGTGGAAGCACACCATCGAGTTCGTCGCAGACGACCTCGGACGACACGTTTTCGCGCCGGACTGGCCGGGCTACGGCAAGAGCGACGACCCCGCCGCGTCGACGACCGAGTACTACGTCGAGGTGCTGACGGGCGTTCTAGACGCACTGGATCTCGACCGCTCCGCTCTCGTCGGTATCTCGATGGGGGCGAGCGTCTCCCTCGGCTACGCGCTCGACAACTCGGATCGGGTCTCACGGCTCGTACTCGTCGATAGCTATGGCCTCCGCGACGAGGTACCCGGTGGAACAGGCTCGTATCTGCTGGCGAACATTCCCTTTGCGAACCTGTTCGGACGGCAGTTCGCTGGCGCCACTGTGGCGGGTACCAGAGTCGCCGTCGGCGAGTTCGTCCACGACCCCGCATCGCTCGACGACGAGTTCGTCGCGGAGGTCAACGAGCGACTTCGACAACCCGGTGCAGGGAAGGCCTTCTTCTCGTTCATGCGCGAGGAGTTCCAGGCGGACGGCGTCCGAACCGATTACTCGGATCGGCTCGACGACCTCGGCGTTCCGACGCTACTCGTCCATGGCGCGGAGGATCCGCTCGTCCCGGTCGAGTGGTCGGCGACTGCCGCACAGTCGATTCCCGGGGCGAGGCTGATGGTGATCAAGCGCTGTGGCCATTGGCCCTCGCGAGAGCGTCCGGACGTGTTTAACGACGTTCTGGCGACCTTTCTCTGAGAGTTCCGGAGCCATCAGTTCGGTCGGGGACCGGCAGTGGCTGGCCGAGCGACTCCACCCGGCGAGACGTTCATTCATCGGCAGACCGTAGCTACTGCACGAGAACCGATGAGCGAGGACACACTCGACCGGCGGGCGCTACTCCGGGCTTGCGTCGGCGCTGGCATCCTCGGCAGTACCGGCTGTATAGGCTCGTCGGGGAAGCCGAGTATCGAAGACGTGACCGTCGAAACCGTCGCGACGGGCCTGCAGAGCCCGTGGGGAATCGACTTCCTGCCCGACGACCGCGTAGTCCTTACAGAGCGTGTGGGAGCGACGGCAATCGTGGCTCCGGAGACTGGCGATATCGAACGGGTCGACGGGGTCCCGGACGTCTCGACGGCCGGTCAGGGGGGCCTTCTCGATGTCTCGCTCCATCCAGACTATCCGGAGCCTGCGTGGCTGTATCTAACCTACTCGGGGACCGATGGAGCGGGCGCGACGGCGACGATGCTGGGACGGGGGCGGTTGGATCCGGATGCGGCGGTGCTCACTGCGTTCGAGCGCCTGCACGTCGCAGAGCCGTTCGTCGAGAGCGACGCCCACTACGGCTCCCGGGTCGTCTTCGGCCCGGACGGCGCGATGTACATGACCGCCGGAGACCGACAGTTCAAGAACTTCGGCCCAGAGCACGTCGCCCAGGATCCGACGAACGAACTCGGCACGACGCTCCGCCTCGATCCGGACGGGACGATTCCGGACGACAACCCCTTCGTCGACGACCCGGACGTGGAGGATTCGATATTCAGCTACGGTCACCGCAACCCACAGGGGATGACCGTCCATCCGGAAACCGGCGACCTCTGGCAGAGCGAGCACGGCGAGGAGGACGGCGACGAACTCAACGTCATCGAGCGAGGCGGCAACTACGGCTGGCCGATTGCCACCTACGCCTGCCGGTACGGAACCGACGACCCGGTCGGTGATCGACCGGACGAGCGCGAGGACCTGGTCGAACCGGTGTACTACTGGGAGTGTGGCTCCGGCGGCTTCCCGCCTGCCGGGATGACGTTCTACGACGGGGACGCGTTCCCCGACTGGCGCGGCGATCTGTTCGTCGGCAACCTCGCAGGGCGCTCTCTCGGGCGGTTCGCCGTCGACGGGCGCGAGGTGACCGAACTCGATCCACTGCTTGCGGAACGGGGCTGGCGGATCCGCGCAGTCGAAGCCCACCCCAGAACCGGGCATCTCTACGTAGTTATCGACGACGAGGACGCACCGCTCGTCCGCCTCGTTCCGGAGACGTAGCCGATCCGGCGGTCACCCGCGATCCGGCCCGAACTGCCGCCAGCCGACGAAGCCACCGACCGAGGCGACAAGGACGAGCAGCGACTCCGTGTTTGCCGCGCTCGTGAGGAGATAAAAGACGGCAAGTGGGATCGCTATCCCGAACGCGACCGACGGCCGGTCCGCGACCTCTCGGTCGATCAGCGTCGCGGCGACGCCCAGCAGGAGCAGGCCAGCACTGACCCCAGCAAGCACGTCGACGAGGTAGTGCACGCCGAGAGCGAGGCGGGTGAAACAGACTGTCGAGACGATGGCTGCCGCGCCCGCGAAGCGCCGTCTCCGCGTGCTAACCGTGAGTACCGCCGCCAGCGCGACGTAGACGACGGTGCTGTTGACGGCGTGGCCGCTCGGGAACCCGTAGCCGCCCGCCATCGCAGTCGCCTCGTATATCGGCTGGATCAGTTCCGGCAGTGCCGCGGGGTCGGCCAGTGGCTGGTCAGGACGGGGGAACTGAAAGAACTCCTTCAGGCCGTTGTACAGCCCCAGCCCTGCCAACCAGAGCCCACCAACCGTTGCGATGTCCTCGCGTCTCGCCAGGCCAGACACGTACAGTCCTGTCAGGAGAAGCGCCAGAAACCAGACGTCACCCAACTGAGTGAGCAGGGCGACGACCACGGCCAGCGACTCCGGGATGGCCTCCTGAATCGGCCCTAGTTCACCGAATCCTCTAGACATACCGGCGCGTAGTCACGACTGACAGATAGCTTTTCAGGTTCGTCGACGAGTTCGAACGGCCTAGTCGAACATGCCCGTCGACATATAGCGCTCGCCGCTGTCCCAGTAGACCGTCACGACCAGCGGGCCGTCGGCGTCGTTGCCCTCCGGGTCGGCGAGACGCTGGGCGACGCGTTTCGCGGCAAGATTCGTCCCGCCGCTAGATTGCCCGACGAGAATCCCCTCCTCGCGTGCGAGGCGACGGCACTCGGCCTCGGCGTCGTCGAGGCTCACCGTCTCGACGTCGTCGATCAGGTCGACGTCGAGGTTCTCGCTGACGAAGCCCGGTCCCATCCCCTGGAAGTCGTCGTGACCGGACTCGCCAGTCGAGAGCACGGCGTTCTCCTCGGGTTCAACGGCAACGACGTCCATCTCGGGGAAGGCCTCGCGAAGGCGGCGGGCCGTCCCGCTGATCGTGCCGCCGGTCCCGACGCCGGCAACGAAGGCGTCTACCTCGCGGTCACCGATCTGTTCGAGAACCTCGACCCCGGTCGTCTCGTAGTGCGCCTCCGGGTTGGCTGGGTTCTCGAACTGGCCTAGCTGGGTCGCCCCGGCCGCTTCCAGTTCGTCCGCGCGCTCGCGGGCCGCGGAGATGTCGCCGTCGACGAGTTCGATCTCCGCACCGTAGGCGCGCATGATCTGTCGTCGCTCCCTGGATTTCCCCTCGGGCATCACGAGCGTCATATCGTAGCCTCGCGCCGCGGCGACGAGCGCGAGTCCGATCCCCGTGTTCCCGCTCGTCGGTTCGACAAGCGCGTCGCCCGGTGAGATAGCACCCTCCTTCTCGGCGGCGCGGACCATCGCCAGCGCCGGCCGGTCCTTCGCCGACCCGCCGGGATTGAACGACTCGATCTTCGCCGCGATCGTCGCCCCCTCCGGTGAGTCGACCTGTACGAGCGGCGAACCGATCGTCTCGAGAATGCTCGTCTTCATTTATACACTCGTTCACAGGCGAGGCCTAAAGAGTGAGCGGATCCGGTGCGGGGCTGTTATACTCTCCCGGTGCCAACCAACGGGTATGAGTCTCGAAACGATGGAACCCACGCCGACGTGGGACGGTACGGCGCACGAGCGCACGGTCGAGGTATTCGAAGAACTGGACGACCTCACGTTCAAAGTGTGGGGGGCAGACTGGTGCAAGGACTGCCGTCGGGAGCTACCGGACTTCGCCGCCGCGCTCGACGCGGCCGGCGTCCCCGACGAGCGAATCGAGCAGTACGCGGTCGACCGCGACAAGGAGGGCCCGCTCACCGACGAGTACGACGTCGAACTGATCGCAACGGTCGTCGTCGAGCGCGACGGCGAGGAGGTCGCACGGTTCGAGGAGGAGGAGCCAGTGCCTGCGGCCATCTATCTCGCCGATCAGCTACGCGAGTCGGAACTCGCTCACTGATCGGCCGGTTCGGTCTCCCTATCCTCGCCTCCCTGCCCCTCGACCAGCCAATCGCGCAGTTTGAAGCCGACGAATAGCCCGCCGACGAGCAACACGGCCGTCGCCGTGATCGGATCGAGGACGAACGAGACTGCGTTGTAGACGACGAGCGTCCCGATCCAGACGACCGCCGCGAGGACGAGTAGCTGTAGCCAGCCGTTGCGCATCCGCTCGCCCGGCGTCTCGCCGGAAATCGACCACCAGGATCCTTCGCTCACGGCGACCACTCTCCGTTCATTGCCCGTATGGAGGAGACAAAGACGGGTAAGCGTAGCGTCTCGGCACAGCCACCGACGCGAAGCGAGTGCCCGGGGAGCGTTTAAGTCTACCCGCCACCCAGTGCCGTCCACAGCGAATGCCCGGACCCTCCGACGGACCGTGGCCGGATCGTGCGGAGACCGTCGACCGACCGGCGACGCTGACAGTGCTCGGCGTCGACCGCGGCGACGACGGGCTTCCGGAGACGCTTCGCGACGCCGTCCCCGAGGACGCCGACGCGCTGTTCACCGACCGGGACGGGACGGTGCTCTCTCGACGCGACCGCTGGCGGGCGTACGGACTGAATCCTGCGCTGGCGCTACTCGGCATTCCGGCCGCCATCGCAGTCCTCAGCGACTACGCTAGCTACGGAACCACGAGCAGAGAGTTCGACCGGCAGGCAGTCGACGCTGTCGCCGACGAGCGCGGCCTGCCAGTCGAATCGGTGGGTCGGTCACCCCTCACAGCGGTCGATACCGTCTCGCTACCGTGGCATCTCGGCGGCTGGGTCGTCACGCTCGTCCTGCTACTGGCGGCAATCTACGGACTCGTCGCACCCGGACTCGGCGGCGTCGTCTTTTGCGTGGCCGCGGTCGCACTGGCGAGCGCGTACGTCCTGGCGTATCTCGGCGCGACCATCGAGAGCGAGAGCGCCCGCCTGTTCGAGACGATTCGCCGGGGGGTCGAGGAGCAGTCGTACGACCACCCGGTCGCGGTCGTTCGGCGTCGACACGTCCCGTCGCTGACCGACCACGCGAAGGAGGCACGGATCAGAACGCAGGAGTGGACGCTCAGTCCGACGACGGATCCCGACTGGGTCCCGGAGTGAGGGGACCGGTTCTGGAGGGAGTACCGCGACTGGAAAGGGAGGGTTTACAGTCCACTGCAACGTTCACTTGCCCGTGCGAATCGAGAATAGCTTCATCCCCGTCCAGGGCGTCGGCGAGGCGACTGAACGGAAACTCTGGTCGAACGGGATCACACACTGGGACGAATTTGACGGCTCGGTCGTCGGCCCGACGCGCGCCGACCGGATAGAGACCTTCATCGCGGAGGCGTGGCCCCACCTCGACGACGGCGACGCTTCCTTTTTCGACCGAACCCTCCCCTCGGGCGAGCGCTGGCGACTCTACGAGAACTTCCGCGCGGAGACGTGTTTCTTCGACATCGAGACGACCGGCCTCGACCATCACCGGGACCGCGTGACGACCGTGAGCTTTCACCGCGATGGCGAGACGACGACGCTCGTCCAGGGCGAGGATCTCACCGCCGACACGCTGGCACAGCAGTTCGAGGACGCCAAGCTACTGGTGACGTTCAACGGCAAGCGCTTCGACGTCCCCTTCCTCGAAACCTCGTTCGACGTCGACCTCGACATGCCCCACGTCGATCTGATGTACCCCTGCAAACAGCTCGGCTACTCGGGGGGACTCAAATCGATCGAGGGGGACCTCGGCGTCGAGCGCGACGAACCCGACATCACCGGGAAGGACGCTGTCAGGCTCTGGCGCGAGTACGAACGCGGCGACGAGAGCGCGCTCGACACGCTGGTCTCGTACAACCGTGACGACGCAGTGAACCTCCAGTCGCTGATGGAAACGGTACAGGAGAAGCTCCATCAGGACGTCTTCGAGACGGCCCGCGAGCAGTAACAGTCTCTTTCTCACCGGGCGTGGATCCCCGGCCGCGACCCGGCGATCAGTTTTCGTCGTCCGATTCCTCACCGTCGGATCCGTCCTCGGATTCCTCGTCGGGCCGCTCGTCCTGCACGAGCACGGCGGCGATCCGCGTCCCAGTGACGTCCTCGACGGTAAGCCGCCAGTCCCTGACCATCACCTCATCGCCGACCTCTGGGGCCCGTCCGAGTTCCGCAAGCACTAGCCCGCCGATGGTCTCGAACTCGTCGCTCTCGAAGTCGGCATCGAGCGCGTCGTTGACGTCCGTGAGCGTGACACCCCCGTCGGCGAGTGCCGTCCGGTCGTCTCGACGGTCGATCGTCGGTTCGCGTGCCTCCTCGTCGAACTCGTCACGGATATCGCCCACGACCCGCTCGACGAGGTCCTCGATCGTCACGATCCCCTCGAACGCGCCCCATTCGTCGATAATGGCGGCCATCTGTCGGCTCTCGGACTGCATCTGAGTCAGGAGTTCGCTCGCACGGGTCGTCTCGGGGACGACTGGCATCTCGCGTGCGATTTCGCCTGCTGTCGGATCTACAGGGTCTGCATCGCTGGATTCGCTCACGCGCATCACGTCTTTCACGTCGACGAAGCCGACCACCTGATCGGTGTCGGAGCCGTCAACGACCGGATAGCGGGTGTGGCCCTGCTCGATGATCAGCGTGCGGAGGTCTGACGCTAACATATCGGCGGGCACGGAGACCACGTCCGGACGCGGGACCATCGCCTCGCGCACGCTGACGTCGTCGAACTCGAAGACGCGCTCGATCATCTCGACTTCCTCCATGTCGATGTTACCCTCCCTGCCCGCGCGGGCGAGGACGGTGCGGAGTTCGCTCTCGGTGAAGGTCTCTTCGCTCTCGGAGGCCGGGGGGATCCCGATAAGCCGCGTGAAGTAGTTGGCCGTACCGTTGAAGACGATGATCCCCGGCACGAACACGATGTAGAACGCTCGCATCGGTGCCGCGACGAACAGCGCGACGCGCTCTGCCTGTGCGATAGCGATCGTTTTCGGCGCGAGTTCGCCGAAGACAACGTGGAGGAACGTGATGAAACCGAACCCTAACCCGAACGCCACGAAGTGGACGATGCTCTCGGGGAGTAGCGGTGCCAGCACGGGGTCGAGGAGCGCCGCGACCGCAGGTTCACCGATCCATCCCAGGCCGAGCGATGCGATGGTGATGCCCAGTTGCGTGACGGCGAGATAGTCGTCGAGGTTGTCCATCGCCGCTTCTAGCTGTCCTGCGCCCGCTTTCCCTTCCTCGACGAGCGTGTCGACCGCTTCCGATCGGATCCGGACGTAGGCGAACTCTGCGGCCACGAAAAACCCGTTCAGTACGACCAAAAACAGCGCCGCGAGGAGCCGTCCGCCCGAGACCAGTAGGTCTACCACGCCGCCCACCCCGTATTGGTGGGCTGCGCGCGGGTGCAAGAAGGATCGAGTTCTGTCAATGCGGATAACCACTCGCTGTGGAACTGGATCTGCCCATCCATGATAGAGGGGTGCATACTTTCAGATGAAAGCCCTCCCACAAGAGAGTGTCGAGAGCCTCTCAGCACGGTTAGGGCTGTCTAACGCCGTGTTCGAGCGTTCCTATCCCCTCGATCTCGATTTCGACGAGATCCCCATCTTCCAGTGGGCCGACGCCTTCCGGCGTTCCGGTCGAAATCACGTCGCCGGGTTCGAGGGTCATGTACGCGGTAATCTCTTCGATTAGCTGGGGGACCGAGAAGATGAGGTGGTCTCGCGTCGAATCCTGCCGAACCTCACCGTTTACCCGAAGCCGGATCGCGGCATCCTCGGGGACGTGCTCGGGCGACGCGACGACTGGGCCGATGGGTGCCGCGCCGTCGAACGCCTTCCCGCGAACCCAGTTGGTCTCCCGACGCTGGTCGTCCCGGTTCGAGATGTCGTTGACACAAGTAAAGCCCTCGACGACGTTCATCGCCTCGGCGGCGTCGACGTTGCGACACTGCTCGCCGATGACGACCCCGAGTTCGGCCTCGTGTTCGATCGTTTCTTTCCCGGCAGGAAGGGTCACCGTATCGCCGTGGCCAGCCAGCGTGTTCGGCGGCTTCAGGAAGAGCAAGGGCCGGTCCGGGACGTCTTCGCCACGTTCGGCGGCGTGGTCGGCGTAGTTGCGACCGATACAGACGAGTTTGTCCGGCGTCGCCGGCGGCAGGACGTCAACGCTCGACAGGTCGTAGCGACTGTCGCCGAACCGGACGACGCCGTCTTCGTCTAGCTCACCGCGTCGAGTCGAACCGGCAGGATCTCGGAAGCGAACGGATCTCATACCGACCACTCGTCGTCCGGCGCGTTAAAAGTTCAGAAAACGGCGAACGCTCAGTCCGCGCCGACCGCGGCCGTCCCGGACTCGGTGCGCGGGGACCGCCAGTACGCCTGCAGATACGCGCCGACGAACATCCCCGCGATGCCGATCAGGATCGGATAGTTGCCGATCCCGAGGCTCGCGTAGGCTGCACCGGGACAGATCCCCGAGAGCCCCCAGCCGATGCCGAAGATCGAACCGCCCGAGAGGACGTTCCTGTCCATCGACTTGAGGCGACGCTCGTAGGGGCGACCCGTCAGCGGGGCGTCCTCCCGAAGGCGCATCGCGAGGAAGATTGTCAGCGCCGTGACCGTCGCGGCCCCGCCCATCACGAACACCAGACCGAGGTCGACTAGCTGGAGGAACGAGAGCACGACTTCGGGCCGGGCCATCTCACTGAAGCCGAGTCCGAAGCCAAAGAGGATCCCGCCGAACAGGACGAGTGCGAGAAAGGCCGTCCCGCCTTCTTGCTCGGACATTACGGGCTCACCCCGGCAACACCAACGAGCATCGCAGTTCCGATTGCGACAGCCATGAACACCGCGACGTTCGCGACGGACGTCCGGGAGAGGGAGCCGACGCCACAGACGCCGTGGCCTGACGTACAGCCTTTCCCGAGTCGGGTCCCGATACCGATGAGAACGCCGCCGACGAGCAACCGCCACCACTGGACGTCGGTCGTCCAGATACCGTCCTGAAAGGCGAGCGCGTAGAGGCCCGCACCCAGGACGATGCCGACGGTGAACACGACGCGCCAGTCACGGGAGGTGACGAACCGTCGTTGCTGGAGTCGCGGGAGCTTCGAGCCGTACGAGAGCGTCGACTCCAGAAACGTGCTCGCGCCCGCGGTGATCCCCGTGCCCAGATAGATAGCCGAGGCGCCGAGTCCGATGAAGACGCCGCCGATCAGGTACTGCCAGACGTGATTCGGAAACAGTGCCTCGAACGTGAGCGTGAGGAGAACGGGATCGATCATGGAATCTCTCGTTGCCCGGATAACGTGGCCGTTCTGTATGTCGGTTCCGATCGTTGGGTACGAGAACGGCTGACAGTCCCGCGGAACACGTTCACACGGCGACGTCGTAACGACAGGTTTAAGCAAAATAGCCAGCAACTCGAAGATACGCTTCGCATGGGCGAAGTGCGCTCCGTTGGTGTAGTCCGGCCAATCATTTCGGCCTTTCGAGCCGATGACCTGGGTTCAAATCCCAGACGGAGCATTTTTCCGAACTTCGTGAGGAAAAGCGCACGCTGTGGGATTTGATTCTCGCAGAGAACGGTTCCATTCTCCGCAGTTATTACTCATGACGAAAATACGTCGACGCGTCCGGCTGGGTTCGTCGTAGCCGCCTCTAAACCACTGGTCACACGAGCGGGGAATCGAGACTGAGTAACAGCGACGTGCTAGGTCCGTTAGAATCGACGTTTACTGCGACGACGTCTCGACTGTGAACGTCCCGGAGTTCGAGACAGTGATCTGGCAATCCTGGTACCAGAACGAGACTTCGATTGGGAGGTCCGTAGAGACCGAAGACGACATCAGGTCAGCCAGTGCACCGGGGTTGACGCTGTCGTACAGTGGCGGCATTGCCGTTACGTCCTGATCGGTGATGTCGGCGACACGCTCGACGATGGTGACGACGAGTTCGCCCTCTGAATTATTTGATAGATCAATAACTTCGGCGTCAGGGTCGCTGGATGTGTCTTGGCTTAAAAACCGTGATGAATTGTTACTTGAGTCGACCATTTCGTTGTCCATGGGCGGATACACGGCGGATCGGAATAAGGACATAGACTGACTAGTCAGCCTCGTCTGTTGCCGACTTCTCGAAAAGATGCTGAAAGACGGTCTGCTGGGCTATACGGAGGTGTTGGTTGAACGTCTGTCTGGTCACGCCAAACCGCTCGGCCAGTTCGTCGCCGCTGCTCGTGCGTGGCGAGTCGAAGTAGCCGCTGAAGTACGCGGCGTTGAGCGTGGCAAGCTGTCGGTCGGTCAGCGCGTCTTCGACGATGTCGTACAGCAGGTGCGGCGAGTAGACCAGTTCTTCCGATACCAGTTCGACTTCGGAATGGAACCTGGCGATACCCTCGGCCGCGAGGCGAGGATCCACGTCGCCCGGGAGTTCGCCCAAAAACCGAACCTGATCGTGCGCGATGACGATAGCCCGTGGCTGGCCGCCGAGAGACTGGAATACTTCGGCCACTGTCGCCGACTCGGCGCGGGCTTCAATACGGCTATAACCATCGATAGTACTGAGCAAGCGGACGTTGACGTAATGTGGCACCTCTTCGACGGCGGTGACGAAATCACCCGCGGAGAGGTCCCGCGTCCCCATGTACTGAATGGTCGCTCCATCCGGTAAAGAGACGACGGATTCGACTTCGAGCCGGTGTTCACCTGCTTCGATACGAAGAGACGGGGGGACCGCCGACTGGCTCGCTCGAAATTCGACCCGCTGCATGTGATCGCTACTCAGCCGTTCCTCCCGGCGTTTCAGTGCTGTCACGTCCTGAAACGCGACGACGACGAACTCGACCTCGCCGTGGTCGTTCAGTATCGGGGCGGCGTTGTTCGTTAGCCATCGTTCGGAGCCATCCGGCAGTTCGAGCCGCTGTTCGTAGCCGAACTCGGGCCTCCCCGACTCGAAGACGTGCGTGACCGGATGATCGTCGACCGTGACCGTTCCTCCCTCGTGATAGATCTCCCAGTCTGACGCGTGATATGTCCGACCGAGAAGTCGCGCGCGCGGACAGTCGAGCGTCTCCGTCGCGCGCTCGTTGGCATACGCGACCTCACCGCCCGCATCGATCACGACCAGCGCGATGGGACTTGCCTCGAACATGCGGTATGCGAGGCTCTGGGAGGGGGTGCCCCCATCGCCGTCTGACTGGCCATCTGGGGCCAAGTCGCCGCTCCGCGAGCCGTCGTCCGAGCTGTTCGTCATGCTCTCACATGCTCGTCGTTGACCCTGTTACTCACGGGGAGAGCAGGCCGTCGACGGTTCCACTCCCGGTCGATTGCCACCCCCCTGACTGGTGTGTAAACGGTTCGCCGACGGAACGGCGGACCGACGGGTCGATTTCTGGCCACAGCAACGGTATGGCCTCAGTGAACAAGTGTGTTTCAGGGGGGTCGTGTCGGACACCTCCGTCTTGGAATCATGGTTGCCGCTGGAGTGCCTCCGGAAAGATGCTCTCCGGGAGATACGCGGAGACCGTCCAGTGCGGCGCGTTGACGACCTGATTGAGCTTCAGATCGACAGCCGCCGAACAGAGGATGTAGGCCTCCTCGCGGGTCAGATCCCGCTCGTCGTGAAGATGGCTGACCATCGACCGGACCGCTTTCTCGCTCGCGGTGTACAGATCCTCGTCGATGCCCGATGTGCCGAACATGCGCTGGTCACGGCCGGTGGGGGTAAACGGCCTGTCAGTCTCGAACTGTGGCCGATCGATCGTCAGATCCGAACGTAGGTCGAACCGGCACGTGACCGACATCGGTGCCTCGATTCCCGTCCCACAGACTTCGCCGTCCCCCTGTGCGGCGTGACAGTCGCCGATGCTGAACAGAGCATCCTTGACCGCGATAGGGAGATACACCGTCGAGTCCGCTGTTAGATGCTTGATGTCGAGATTGCCGCCCGGGGGGCGCGGCGGAAACGTACCGTGCTCGCCTTCCTCAGCAGGTGCAACGCCGACGATACCGGGAAAGGAAGCCACCGGTACCTCGATGTCGTTTACGAACCGGGCAACGTCCCCATCTAGATCCCAGACGTGGAGTGCTGGCTCCGGGAACTCGTCGGCCAGCAAGCCGAGTTCAGCCTCTCCCGGCAGAACCAGTGTGTAGCCCCAGCCTCGATGCTCGACATCTAACAGTTCTATCTGTAGCACGTCGCCCGGACGAGCACCCTCTACCGCGAGAGGGCCGGTCAACGGGTGGATCTCTTCGAGATCTAGCTCTGCGAGGTCCTCTACGGTCGAATCCGGTCCGATCTGTCCGTTCGTTGCGTCACGACATGTGAATTCGACGACGTCACCCGGTTCGATCCGTTGTACCGGATCGATCCCGTTGTCCCACGCAGTGTGCACACCCTCTTCGTCGGTGCTCACTCGATGATCGACAGCCGGGAGGTCCTTCGCCATGTGACCGCACTACAGCGCTCAGGGGTAAATAGACCACTTGCTGTGTCGAACGTCAGACGAAGCGTTCGGGTGCGACATCGGCGGAGACGTGTTCAGTGGGCTGGGACTGCCAGGTGTTCTCGTCCGCCCGTCGGTCATGTACACTCGCCCCCGGTCGGACAGGCTGGCCTACGCGTAAGAGTATGCACACACGAATGTTTGTAAAATCTAATAATTTCTTAAATAACATACCTATCAGAACAGTTTTACCGCTAACCTCCAGATATTCGGGCAAGATCAGCACAGTAATGAGGGATACTACACGCCGCGGTCCCGATGCGCTCATCGCTCCCGATGACTGCGAGCGTCTCGGCGGACGGAGCGTACAATGAACGGCTGGACGCCGACGACCTGTATGCGCTGTGCCGTCGGCTGTGGCCACCTACAGAAAGGCGTCGACGCCGGGTACGGACTCGACACGGTCCGCGGGGATACAAATCATCCAGTGACCCAGGGGATGGCGTGTCAGCGAGGGATCGACGAGACCGCAGATCCCGACGGCGAGTGGCTGACGCGTCCGCTCGTTCGTAGAGACGGCACGCTCGTTCCGACTAGCTGGGACACTGCACTCGCAATCGTCGGCGACGAGTTCCGGTCGGCCCTCGAAGCGACCCATGATGGCGTCGCCGTACTGGGGAGCGGCCAGCAGACGAACGAGGCGGCTTACGCGCTGGGGAAACTCGCCCGGGGCGGCTTCGGTACACGGTACTACGACGCCAACACCACGCTGTGTATGGCGTCGGCCGTCACGGCCTACTATCAGGCGTTCGGTAGCGACGCACCGCCGCCGACCTACGACGACGTACCGGAGGCCGAAACTCACCTGATCTGGGGTGCGAATCCTGCGGCGGCCCACCCGGTGATGTACCGGTGGATCGCCGACAGCGCCGGCGACGACGACAGCCAGATGATCGTCGTCGACCCCGTCGAGAGCGAGACTGTGGAGGACGCAGACGAGCACGTCCAGCTAGAACCGGGGACCGACCTCGCCTTCGCCCGCGCCGTGCTGGCCCAGGTCGTCGCCGACGGCGGGGTTTGCGAGGAGTTCGTCGAGGAGGCAACCGTCGGCTTCGACGCCCTGCTCGGGGAGTTGCCGAGCGTGGAGGCTGCTGCAGAAACGGCGGGCGTGTCCGTCGAGACGGTCGAGCGCATCGCGGACGCCTTCGGGGATCAGACGCTGGTCTACTGGGGCATGGGCGTGAACCAGAGCGTTCAGGGAACCGCAACTGCGCGGGCCCTCATCGACCTCTGTCTGGCGACCGATAACCTTCGACCGGGGAGTGGCCCCTTCTCGCTGACCGGACAGGCCAACTCCATGGGAACGCGACTCTGCTCCTCGAAGGGAACCTGGCCGGGTCACCGTCCGTTCGGTACGCCCGAGGACCGAGAAGCGGTGGCCGACGCCTGGGGGGTCCCTGAGGGTCGCCTGCCCGAGGATCCGGGCCCCGGACCGGTGGGCATCGTCGACGCGCTCGCCGACGGCGACCCCGAGGCGTGCTGGACAGTCGCGACGAACCCGGTTGCGGGGATGCCCGACGCCGACCGTGTCAGGGAGACCCTCTCCGAGACGTTCCTCGTCGTCCAGGACGCCTTCATGACCGAGACGGCCGAGGTGGCAGACGTGGTCCTCCCAGCCGCGACGTGGGGCGAGTCAGCGGGGACCGTGACCAACATGGAGCGGACCGTTTCACAGGTCAGGGCCGCAACCGAGACGCCCCCGAAGGTCAGACAGGATATCGACATCATCGCCGCAATCGGCCATCGACTCGACAGCGAACTGTTCGAGCAGTCGGTCCTCGACCCGGAATCGGCGTTCGAGGAGTTCCGCGACCTGACGGCCGGGACGCCGGCGGATCTCTCCGGAATTTCCTACGACCGCTTGGAGTCGGAGATGGCGGTTCGCTGGCCGGCACCTGACTCCGATACGCAGGGCGGCTACCGCTACTACTCCGAGGACGGGTGGACCTTCCCGACGTCATCCGGCCGGGCACGGTTCTCGACGGGGACACACGCCGGACTCGCCGAACCAAGCGACGAGACGTATCCGCTGACGCTGACAACCGGGCGACAGCCCGACGCGTACAACACCGGGGTCCGGACTCGCGGCGACAGGACGGACGTTCCGCCGGTCGCACGGATCCATCCCGAGACGATGCTGACCTATGGCGAGGCGTTCGAGCGCGGGAAGACCGTGGTAGTCTCTCGGCGGGCGTCGGTGACGGTGTCGGTCCAGTCCGACGAGGGCGTGCCCGAGGGGCTGATCTGGCTCCCGATCCACCATCCGGCAGTCAACGCACTCACGCTCCCGACAGTCGATCCGGACTCCGACGAGCCGAACTTCAAACAGTGTGCCGTCGACGTCCGTGCGCCGGATAGTGTCTGATGCAGTTCGCAGGAGTGGAGAGCCGATACTCGGAGCTTATTTTCCTGAGTCTCGGTTCGTGATCGGATCGGGCACCGTCACCCCCGGTGCCTCGTCTTCTTGCTCCAGCAGGACGTCGACGCCGAACGTCTCCAGCAGTTCGATGCTCGATTCGACGTGATCTGTCACTGCCGGGATGGCGAGTTCGCCCCCGGCGACGGCGAGCGGGAGCAGTACCTGATCGGCCAGATGCTCGTCGACGACGCCGCCGCTGCGCTCGAACTCGCGGAGTTTGGCGGCGGCGGCGGTGCCGACTTCTTCTGCGGGTGTCCCGCGCTCCCCGAGCGCCGAGACCCCCGCTCGACCGTCCTCGTACGAGCCAACGACGACGACCACGGAGCCAGGGGACTGGGCGGTGGCGACCGTCGAGACACGCTCGACGACAGAGGCGTGTTCCGGGAGTTCGTCCATGGCGGCGGTTGCCTGTCGCGGGGCGACGTTTGACTCGTCGAGATGCTCGGACGCCACCGAGTAGATGCGGACATCCCGGCGCTCGCCGCGTTCGGTCGACCGAATCGGTCCCAGTGTGCAGGGACCGAGTCGGAGCGTTGCCTCGCCACCGCCGGCGGGGTAGAAGCCGCGGGGTCCCGGTTCGACGGCGGCCTGCAAGCCGTGCTGGCGGAGGAAGGGGAATTTCACTCGCCGGTAGTAGTCGAGCGGGGGCGACCACTTCACGTCGGTGCCGCCGTCCACGGTCACCGATAGCGGTTCGTCGAGTAATGGCGCAAGCGGGAGGAGCGTGTCGAACACGAGCGTGATGCTGCCGGCGGTCCCGATGGACGCTTCGTAGCGTCCGCCAGAGACTGTGCCCGGATCGACGGTCAGCGTCGTCGAGCCGAGATCCGCGCCAGTCACGTCGGCATCGCAGATATCGGCGACGAGTTCGACCGCGCTACAGTGCTGGTGTTTTAGCCCTGGATTCGGTCGATTCCCTCGGACATCTTCGATACGGATCGGCGTGTCAGTCAGTATCGAGAGCGAAAGTGCCGACCGAACGATCTGACCGCCCCCGGCAGTCCCGTCGATGTCGAGCATACGCAGACTACCCTCGGCAACGAGTAAAGTGATAGGCCTTCACGCGACCGCGAGGAGGAATCCGACGAGCACGAGAAACGTCAGTAGCGCCTGCGCGACCGTCGACCCTAAAATGCCGATCGTGGTGTACACCGCCGACGTGACTCCGCGAGAGACGTCGTCGTGCCGGCGGACTTCCAGCAGGAAGACGAGCAGGCCGACGCCGAGGATCATCAACAGGGGACCCGTGAGAAAGAGCAGTACGACGCCGGCAACGCCCGCAACCCCGGTAACTCGCCAGGATGCACCACCTGCCCTCGCGGAGATCGCGCTGGCGAGGAGTTCGACGCCGAAAGCCAGCACGGCCACGAGGACGAGTCCGCCGAGCACGACGACTCCCGGGTCCGTGTAGCCGGTCGACCACCAGTAGCCGACGACAGCGACTACCGACAGGAGGGGGCCGGGAACCATCGGGACAATGCTCCCGATGATGCCGGCGATCAACAGCACGACGGCGACGGCGAAAGCGACCTCTACCATGTGCATATTTTCGGGAGGATCGGTAAATGGGGGTTTCGGCTGACCCGAACCGTTACACCGGACGCGTTCGCAGGGACCGGTATGACAGAACGCGCGGTGGTCGTCGGCGCGTCCTCCGGAATCGGCCGGGCGCTCGCACACGAACTCGCAGGAGAGGGGTACGAGGTAGGACTGACGGCACGGCGGACCGAACTACTGAAATAACTGGGCGAGGAGCTCCCGACCAAAGCATACGTTGCGACGATGGACGTCGCCGAAACGGACGAGGCTATCGACCGGTTCGAGCGCCTCGTCGAAGCGATGGGCGGCGTCGACCTCGTCGTGTTGAGTGCGGCCGTCGGCGAACTGAACGACGACCTCGACTGGCCGCCGGAACGGGAGACCGTCGACGTCAACGTCCGGGGCTTCGCCGGACTCGCGGTCGCGGCGATGGCCCACTTCGAGCAACGGGGTGCCGGCCACCTCGTCGGCATCTCCTCCGTCGCGGGGAACTTCGGCAACGCAGGCGCGCCCGCCTACAACGCCTCGAAAGCGTTCGTCTCGCGATATCTGGAGGGACTCAGATACCGGGCCGCCAACAGTGAGGCCGACGTGACCGTGACGACTATCGAACCCGGCTTCGTCGACACGGATCTGGCGCTGGGAGAGGACCAGTTCTGGATGGCAAGCCCGGAGACGGCGGCCCGGCAGATCCGGCAAGCGATCGACCGCAAACGAACGCACGCCTACGTTACCCGACGCTGGCGGGCGGTCGCGTGGCTCCTGCGGGCGCTTCCGGAATCCGTATTAAAACGGCTGTTCGCGTAGTTACTCGGAATATCGCGCTCGCTCGTCGAGCGCCGTCTCGGTGCCGTAGTCGTCGACGAGGGGCTGGAACGCCGTGCCGAGTGCGCGTTTGCACTGGCCCGTCGAGTGATAGCCGAGTCGGTCGGTGACGGTCTCCCAGTCGTGGGCCTGCAGGACACGCAGAACGAGCAGGCGTTCGTCCTGATCGTCGAGGCGTGGCTGTTCCCCGTCGAGAAAGTACGCCAGCACCAGTCGGCGGAACGGTCGCGGCGAGACGTCGAAGAGTCCGGGGCCGTATGCCGCGCCGACGACGACGCGCCACTCCCACGCGGTCAGATCGAGCGGGACCGATCCGGCGACCGTACGAAGCGTCGCCCGAAGGATATTCGGATCGGCATCGGACAGCGCGTCCGAGAGCACGCCGCCGATCCGGCGGACGAACCGCTCGGTGGTCCGGTCGCGGAGGTCCTGACCCGCCCCGGAGAGCGGATCGATCATGATCGCGGAGTACTCGCCGCTGGTGTCGTTCCGGGTCGTAGAGAGATGCAGCGTCGAGAAGCCGTTCCTGTGCCAGAACCGGAGTAGCTCCGGCGTTGCACCGTAGCCGACGCCGATCCAGTCGAGGTCGATCTCTACTGCGTGCTCCCGAGCGGCGTCTAGGAGCGCCGAGCCGAGTCCACAGGAGCGGGCGGCGTGGTGGGTAGCGATCCGGAGGACGCGCCAGCCAACCGGCACGGCGGCGCGCTCGTCCCGTAACTGTGTCGTCAGCACGTCCGGAAACATGTTGCCGCGAACGCGCTCGCCGTCGTACATCTTCGCCCGCAGGTCGGCCGAGAGCCCGCCTTCCCGGGCCAGCATGGCGACCGAGACGACGTGACCGTCGTACAGCAGGGCGTGGACCGTGAGGTTCGGCGCGTCGAGTAGTCGGGCCAGGTCGTTCGGCTCGGTCCGGTAGTGCGCCAGCACCAGCAGGCCGAACACCTCACGAAAGCGCACCTCGTCGTCGAGCAGTTCCTCCGCGGAGAACCGCCGATGCTCGACGCGTTCGGGTGTGGCGTCCGCGACCAACTGGTCGACCGCCGGGCGCGCGTCGAGCAAGAGCGCGTCGAACGCCCAGACTTCCACCGGATCGCCGGGCGCGTACCGGATCGGTTCGGCCAGCGAGAGATCCGTGACCTCGTGGTTGCTCTCGTCGAGTCGGCTCCGGAACCGCACCGAGAACCCGCGGCCAGCCCCTTCGTAGCCATGTACGGTGGTCGCGAAGGCGACGCGGTCCGCCGCGAGGAACCGTTCGAGCAGTCCGACCGGGAACGCGGCGGCCTCGTCGACGAAGACGACGTCCGCATCGCCCGCACACTCGGCGGCCGCCGTTGGCTCCGCGAACCGAAGCGAGCCACCGTCTGCGAGGTCGATCCGCGTTGGGACAGCGGTGCCGTCGGCCTCTGTAGCCCGATCAGTGCCGACCGCGTCGAGCAGTTCGTCGGCCCGCGCGAACAACTCCCGGGCGCTCCGGAACTCCGGCGCGGTCACAAGCACGTTCTCGCCCGCGCGTACGAGACTACCGGCCGCGAGTCCGGCCGCGCTCGACTTCCCCCGGCCGCGGTCCGATTCGACGACGACCGCCTGCCCCCCGTCGGCGAGCGCTTCGAGTCCGCGAACGGCGTCGGCCTGGTCGGCGGTCAGACAGGCCTCGTAGGCCGCGTCAGGAAACACCGCGTCCTCGGGGGTGGTGACGGGTTCTGACACGTCCCCGAGCACAGGCGCCGGATCGGTCAGGCCGTCGGCCTCGATGCGCTCGGTATCGACGTCGACGATGGCGACGCCGCGATGGGCGCGAAGCCGTTCGACAAACCGTTGGCGGAAGTTGCCAGTAACGTCCTCGACGCCGAAGGGCGGTACCGCAAGCGCAGAGTCGAACGGATCGCTACGGTCCGGCCAGTCGTCGAGCGGCGGGCTACACAGGATCAGGAGGCCCCCGCCGTCGACTGCGCCGACCACCCGGCCGAGCGCGTTCGGGCGCAAGCCGTCGTGGGCATCGAAGACGACAGCGTCACGAGTGGTTCCGAGCAACTCGTTGGCGTTGCGGTGGGCGATTCGCTCACAGCCGAGCGCGTCGGTTGACCCGACAATGGTCGTCTCGCTTCGGGCGATTCCGGCCACGTCGAGCGCAGTCGCTGCGGCGTCCTGGCAGGCCGACTGCTTGCCCGACAGCACCAGTACGCGCCGCTCGTTCGTCGCAGTCGCTTCGCGACGGAGCGCCTCGGCGACCGTCTGCACGTCCATACGTGGTGCTGTTCCCGGGCGAATACAAAGGGGACGGTTCGCCGACGCCAGACACCCCCTTGATCTCCCTGTGACCGTGGCTCATGGCCTGGGACGTTTGAAAGCGCTTTTATGGAGTGGTGTGCAACGCAAGTGTACAGCCTGCGCGGGGTTGATGATGCTCCTAGCCACACAGGACTTTCGCTGACCGCCTTCGGGCGGTCGGACAGGCTCTCCGAACAGGGGATCCGGACGGCAGGGGAGCGCGAGCCCACGCGCGGGAGGTGAACAACCATGCCAGTATACGTAGATTTCGACGTACCAGCCGACCTTCAGGACGACGCCGTCGACGCCCTGGAAGTCGCACGAGACACGGGAACAGTGAAGAAAGGAACCAACGAAACCACCAAAGCGATCGAGCGTGGCAACGCCGACCTCGTCTTCGTCGCCGAGGACGTCCAGCCCGAAGAGATCGTGATGCATCTCCCCGAACTCTCAGAGGAGAAAGGCATCCCGGTCATCTTCATCGAGACGCAGGACGACGTCGGCCACGCGGCCGGTCTCGAAGTCGGGAGCGCCGCCGCGGCGATCGTCGACGCCGGCGAGGCGTCCGACGACGTCGACGAGATCGCAACCAAGGTCGAGGACCTTCAGTAGAGATCTCTCATGAGCGCAGAAGAGTCTGAAAGCGGATCCACGCCCGCAGAAGTCATCGAGATCGTGGGAAAGACCGGGATGCACGGCGAGGCCATGCAGGTCAAGTGCCGCATCCGGGAGGGCGAGAATCAGGGACGGATCATCACCCGAAACGTCCTTGGTCCCGTCCGGGAGGGCGACATCCTCCAACTCCGTGAAACTGCCCGCGAAGCCGATTCGATCGGAGGTCAGTAACAATGGTTCAGCACCGAACGTGCGATTACAGCGGAGAAGAGATCGAGCCGGGTACGGGCATCATGTACGTCCGTACCGACGGTACAGTGCTCCACTTCGCCGACTCGAAGTGCGAGAAGAACTACTTCCTCGGCCGCGAACCGCGCGACCTCGAATGGACCGAGGAAGGCGGCAACTGGTCCGACGAAGGCGATGCGCCGGAGCCGGAACCCGAACCAGAGGAAGAAGCAGAGCCGGACGTCGAAGAATCGGCAGACGAGGAAGACGTCGAAGCGGACGAAGCGGCTGACGCCGACGAGGCCGCCGACGAAGAGGACGACCAATGAGCGAGAGCCGCGAGCGGACGTTTGTGATGATCAAGCCGGACGCGTTCCAGCGCAGGCTGGTCGGCGAAATCGTCGGTCGGTTCGAGGAGCGCGGGCTGAAGCTCGTCGGCATGAAGCTCACGCGACTGGATCGTGACCTCGCCGAAGATCATTACGGCGAGCACGAGGACAAGCCGTTCTTCGACGACCTCGTGGAGTTCATAACGTCCGGCCCCGTCCTCCCGATGGTCTGGGAAGGCGAGGACGCGACGCGACAGGTCCGACAGATGATCGGCGCGACCGACCCCGCAGAGGCCGCGCCGGGGACGATCCGCGGCGACTACGCCGTCGACCTCGGCCGCAACGTCGTCCACGCGGCCGACCACGAGGACGAGGGCGCGAACGAACGCGAGATCGACCTCTTCTTCGACGAGGACGAACTCGTCGAGTACGACAACCACGAAGCGACCTGGCTCTACGAGTAGCGTAGGCCCGGCAGTTCGGGTTTTCTCTTTCACGACTCCGGAGCGACACCTCTGTCGAACGGTTCCGATCAAAAAGACTGCTCAGAAACGGAATCGCTCAGTTCGACACCGTGTTCGCCTGCCAGCCGGGATCCTGGCCTGTCTGGTCGATCAGGTCGGCCCGGCACGCCGGGCAGTAGTCGGGAGTCGCAGATGTTCCGTCGGGGACGTACACCGCGCCGCCACATTCTACACACTCGTCGTCGACGACCGTTACACAGTCCGCACAGAGGTTGAAGTCGTCAACTGTGAGTTCACGCAGGGGTTCGAGTTGTTTATCAAGAAGGTACTCGTCGATGACCGCCTGACAGCTGTGGCATGGTTTCATAGCGATTCAACTATTGGTATGAGATCACATCACAAGTATCTGTCCCCCGAACCTAGCTGACTGGCATCGTCCACGGATCGACGGCGGGTCATGGTACCTCGACTCTCGCAAGTGTTATACATCCCACGCCCCTCGAATAGTATGTAATGGCAGAAGGTAAGGTTGATTTCTTCAACGACACAGGCGGCTACGGTTTCATTTCCACTGACAGCGACGATGTAGACGACGACGAGGACGTGTTCTTCCACATGGAAGACGTCGGCGGTCCCGACCTAGAAGAGGGTCAGGAAGTCGAGTTCGACATCGAATCATCCCCCAAGGGACCCCGCGCGACGAACCTCGTCCGACAGTAAACGAGTTCTCCGCAACGGATACTTTTCAGTTTTTTTATAGCCCACGAGCCACGGCTGATGCGCTCTGAGCAGTTATCGATACGTAGCACCAGCAGTGCCGAGAAAAAACGCCGAAAGCGGGAGACGCGTCAGTTACTGATGTGGTCCGCGAGGTTATTGCGGAGGATCGTATCGCAGTAGACACAGCGAACTTCGTCGTCGAGCACCTCGAACTTCGAGTCGACTGGCTCGTCGTCGGTCGTGATGCAGTTGCGGTTAGGACACTCCAGCACGCCCTCGACGGTATCCGGGCGGTCCAGTCGGCGCTTGTCGACGACGTCGTACTCGTTGACGATGTTGATCGTCGCGTCGGGGGCGATCAGCGAGAGGACGTCTACCTCGTTCTGGCTGAGTTCGCGCCCCTCGACTTTGACGATGTCCTTTCGTGGAAGTCTGTCACTCGGGACGTTCATTCCGACACTGACTTCCTCGCCGCCTGAGCCGTCGATGCCGAGGATGGCGAGGACGTTCAGCGCCTGGCCGCCGGGGACGTGGTCGATGACGGTACCGTTGCGGATCTTGCTGACGCGGAGTTCGTGTTCGCTCATTGGGACTCACCTCGCTGGTTCGACAGCAGAATGTCGAGGAGCGCCATCCGGACCGGGACGCCGTTGTGCGCTTGCGAGAAGTAGTTCGCGTGCTCGGTGTCGTCGATTGCCGGTGCGATCTCGTTGACGCGCGGGAGCGGATGCATGATAGTGAGATCGTCGCTCGCGGCGTCGAGGGTTTCTTCGTCGATCTGATACTCGCCCGCGATGGCGTGATACTCGTTCTCGTCGGGGAACCGCTCGCGCTGGATGCGCGTAACATAGAGGACGTCTAGTTCCGGTAGGATCTCGTCGAGATCGGTGTGCTCTCGGACCGACGCGCCTTCCTGATGGAGGTCGTACCGGACGCTCCGGGGGATCTGGAGGCTGTCGGGGCTGATGAAGTGCTGGCGGACGTCGAAGTTCGTCAGCGCGTTCGCCAGCGAGTGGACGGTTCGGCCGTACTTCAGGTCGCCCATGATGCCGATCGTGAGATCGTCGAGGCCGTTCTGTTCGCGCATCGTGTACAGATCGAGAAGCGTCTGGGTGGGGTGATGACCCGCACCGTCGCCGGCGTTGACCAGCGGGACGTCAACGAACTCGCTGGCCATCTTGGCCGATCCCTGGCGCGGATGGCGCAACACGAGCGCGTCGGCGTAGCCCTGGATGACGCGGACGGTATCCGCGAGGCTCTCGCCTTTCGACACGCTGGAGGACTCGACCGAGCCCATATCGACGATATCCCCGCCCATGCGTTTGATCGCGGCCTCGAAACTCATCTTGGTTCGGGTGCTCGGCTCGAAAAAGAGCAACCCGAGCAGCGTGTCGGCGTGCCGTTCGCGGACCGCCGAGGGGTTCGCCGCGATCTCGGCAGCCCGGTCGAGGACGCTCTCGATCTCCTCTCGCGTTAGCTGTTTTGCCGTTATGAGGTGCTCGTCCCGCATTGTGTATCAACGGTAGCCGGTCCCTATTGAATCTCCCCATCTGTCCCAACCGGGAACAGAAAACAGGGTCGTTAGAAGGAGTCATCTCTGCAGTACGAGATGCCACCATTTTTCACCGAAAGTAACCGGACCGCGGACCAGCCCCTGCGTCAGTAGCCCACGACTTCGCCGTCCTTTCGCGGTTCCGTCGCTCCCGATAACGTCCCCTCCCGGTTGCGGACGATCTGTGCGCCGCCGAAGCGGATCGGCGGGAGGACGGAGACCCCGTGCCCCCGCCGAGCGAGTTTCGAGGCGAGCGCCCCGTCGAACTGTCCCTCGACGGCGAGTCGCCCATCAGCCTGGTAGCGCCACCGCGGTTCGTCCAGTGCCCGCTGGAGCGGCATGTCGTAGTCGACGATGTTCGAGACGACCTGGACGTGGCCCTGCGGCTGCATGTATCCGCCCATAACGCCGAAGGCCGCCCAGTCGTCCTCGCCGAAGCGGGCGAGCGCGGGGATCAGCGTGTGAAACGGGCGTTTGCCCGGTTCGATCCGATTCGGATGGTCGGAATCCAGCGAGAACGACCAGCCGCGGTTCTGCAGGGCGATGCCGGTATCGCCGGCGACAAGCCCGCTCCCGAACCCGGCAAACCGCGAGTTGATGTAGGAGACGAGATTGCCCTCGCCGTCGGCGACCGTCAGCAGGACGGTATCCGCGTTCTCGCCCGCGCCGTCACCGAACCCGACGTCGACGTCCTGGATCGGCTCCGACCCGATCTCTTCGGCTCGACTGGCAGTGTACTCCGGGTCGGCGAGTGGGGGAACCGCTTCGTACTCCGGATCGGTGATATACTGGTGGCCATCGTGGAAGGCGATCTTCGTCGCCTCGGCGAACTTGTGGACGCGCTCGGGCGAGTCGTACGGCTCGTCGCCCGCACCGATCTCCTCGGCAATGCCGAGCGCTTCGAGGGCGATTAGCCCCTGATTGTTTGGGGGCAGTTCGTAGATCTCCGCGCCCCGATAGCTGGCGCTCACCGGGTCGACGAACTCCGGTTCGAAAGTGGCGAGATCGTCGTGGCGCAGAAAGCCGCCGTTCGACTGCACTTCGTCCACGATGGCATCGGCGATCTCGCCCTCGTAGACGGCGTCAGCCCCCTCTTCGGCGATCTGCTGGAGACTCCCCCCGAGTTCGGGCAGGGTGACGTGCTCGCCGACCCGTGGCGCGCGCTCGCCGTCGACGAGATAGGCGTTCCGGGCATGCGGGTCGTCGAAGAGGTCCTCCCCGTGCTCCCATGCGCTGGCGATCACTTCGCTGACGGGGTAGCCCTCGGTCGCGTACCGGATCGCCGGTGCGAGCACGTCGCCAAGCGAGCGCGTTCCGAGCCGGTCGACGGTGGCCTCCCAGCCACGCGCTGTGCCGGGAACAGTCACGGGATGTGCACCGTGCTGGGGCATTGTAGCATCACTCGGTGCGACGTCTTGCTCCTCGGCCACCGCGTCCCGAACCCGGTCGAGCGTGGCGTCGGCGGGTGCGCCGCCACAGCTACGCATCGCTCCGACCTCGCCCTCTGCTGTGCGGTATAGCGCGAAGACGTCGCCGCCGAGTCCGGTGCTCGTTGGCTCGACGACGTTCAGCGCGGCCGCGGTCGCGACGGCGGCGTCGAAGGCGTTACCCCCGTCACGGAGGATCGAGACGCCCGCTTCGGCGGCGAGCGGTTGACTGGTCGCGACGATACCCTCCGGTGCATGCACGGTCGAGCGCCGGGATTCGAACCGATCGAGGTCGGGGGCGTCCATACCGACCTATTGGGTGGCCGGTAGGAAAAACACCGGAACCCGGAAGATGCTGTTCGGTGCGAGAGTCAGGCTCGCCCGGATACGACTCGACGAGTCGATTCGGAAGGCAGCCGAACTGCGCTGGCCGGAGCATCGCGACCAAGCCATTCACGCCGTCTCAGTCCATCTGCCGGTCGATGTGGTGGACGGCGTCCGGTGATAGCAGGCAGCCGGTGGGTAGCTCCACCCAGCCGTTTCCGAGCAGTCGGACAACTCCCTCGTGTAGCACGGTTTTACCCTCCATGTCGGCGTAAACGATGGCCTCTTCGAACGTTCGGGACGCTCCAGTTATCTCTTCGAGATCGAAGGGGGGTCTGGCGAGATGACCATACGTAGGCTTCGAACGCGAGCAAAAAAGCGTTCTGTACCCTGTAGGTAGTGCGCCCGGAGCGGGACGTTTAGGACGGAGCCGTCCCAACCGACGGGTATGCCGAGTGCGGGGGACGCTACGCTGCCCGGCGTCGACGACGAGCCGCCGGATCAGATCGTTCTCCACGTCGACATGGACTGTTTCTATGCCGCCTGCGAGCGCCTGCGCGAACCGGAGCTAGAGGGCGAACCGCTCGTCGTCGGGATGGGCTACGAACCTGGCGACGACATCGGGGCCGTCGCGACGGCGAGTTACGAGGCCCGCGAGCACGGCATCGAGAGCGCACAGGCGATATCGACCGCGCTCGATCGGCTCCCCCGCCTCGACGAGGGGAGCGACGAACCTGCGGAGGGGCCCGCAGGCTACTACCGCACCGTCGATCTGGAGTTCTATCAGTCCATCGCGGCAGACGTCAAGGAGATACTCCACGACTGCGCCGACGTGGTCCGCGAGGTGAGCATCGACGAGGCGTATCTGGACGTCACAGATCGCACCGCCTGGGAGGTCGCCGAAGGCTTCGGTCGCCACGTCAAAAACCGGATCGAGCGCGAGGTCGGCGTAGTCGCCAGCGTCGGCGTTGCGCCCACGCTAAGCGCCGCGAAAGTCGCCAGCGACCGCGACAAGCCGGACGGGCTCGTCGTCGTCGAACCGGGCGAAGTGGCGGACTTTTTCGCCCCGCTGTCGGTCGAGGAGGTCCACGGCGTCGGTCCCGTTACCGCCCGATCGCTCCGCGGAATGGGGATCGAGACCGCTGGCGATCTGACGACCGCGGATCCACACGCGCTAACCGATGCCTTCGGTGATCGCGGGCGAGAGCTGTACGACCGCGCACGGGGCGCAGATACTCGCCCGGTAACCCCGACCGGCGATCCCAAGAGCCTCTCGCGCGAATCGGCGTTCGCCGACGCCGTCGAGGACCCGGAGCGAAAGCGCGAGCAGGTGCGCGCCCTCGCCGGCGCGGTCGCTGACCGCGCTCGAAGCAGGGGCGCGCTCTACCGAACTATCGGCGTCAAAGCCGTCACGCCGCCGTACGATGTCAATACGCGCGAGCGCTCCCTGCCGGGGCCCATCGACGATCCGGACCTCGTCGAACGGATCGCACTGGAACAGATCACCGAGTTCGACGACGCCGCAGTCCGAAAAGTCGGCGTGCGCGTCTCGAACCTGGAGTTCCCGAGCGGCGAGCAGGCGCGACTAAGTGGCTGGGACGCCGACAGCGACGGCGGCACCGACGCGGAACCGACGGATGACGGGGGACGGACCGAGGAGCCATCACCGGGAGAGGAGTCGGGACAGTCGTCGCTGGCTGATTTCTCCGATCTCTCGTAATCAGCATCCCCGGTGAGGTTTCAGTGAGAGTATATTTTCCCGGATGCAGGCGGGTGCACAGGGTCGATCAGACGGCAAAGTGATATAATGCCCACCGTTGCTCCGGGTATTTGCCTCGAAAATAGTATAAACTTGCGCCTCATTTGCCGCAAGTGACCGCCGTTATATGACGAGAGATTTTTACGAACTGCTCGGCGTCGACGAGGACGCCTCGAAAGACGAGATCCGGGACGCGTTCCGGGAGATGGTCCAGGAGTACCATCCGGACCGCAACGACGACCCGCGCGCGACCGCCCAGTTTACGGCTCTGCGGAAGGCTTACGACACGCTCAAGGATCCCTCCGAGCGTCAGTCGTACGACCGACTGGGCCATACGGATTACGTCGCCAAACGGCTCGACGGGATTCCCGAGCCGAGTAGTTGGCCCTCCAACGACGACGAAGCGGAGTCGTCGGGGTCGGCAGGTAGTTCGAGCGGGGCTTCTGACTCCGGAGCGACGACCGGAAGCAGTTCGCAAACGAGTACCAGTTCGAGCACCGGTTCGACGCGCTCGGGGACATCGACTGCCGGGTCGACGACCGGTAGCAGTGCGTCGAACAGTTCGACCCGCAGATCAGCAGGCAGTTCTACCAGCACGTCGAGTAGCCGGACCACTTCGTCCTCGACCCGGACGAGTAGTTCGGCATCCAATAGCAGTGGATCGTCCAGCGGTTCAAGCCGTTCGTCCGGGAGTTCCGGATCGTCCAGCCGTTCATCCGGGAGTTCCGGGTCGTCCAGTCCCTCCTCGAGCAGTTCCCGAACGTCCAATCGCACCTCGTCGCGAACGAGCAGTTCGGGGGCGTCCAGTAGCGGGTCGGGACCGTCGAACCGCTCGGCCGGGTCGTCGGCCTCGTCGAGTACGAACACAGGCGGATCGACGTCCCGGAACCGAACCACTGCAGGAGCGACGGGCGGCACTGGCTCCGCGACAGGTGGCGAAACCGCCTCTACAGCAGGAGGGGCCGGCGCGTCGGCGAGTACGAACACCGGCGGGGCGACGGCAACCGACGGCGCGGCAGAAAGCGACACGTCCGGATCGGCCTCGGGCCTCCTGTTCGGCAACCCGATCGCCCGATGGATCGGGGCGAAACGCCTCGGCTGGCGGGCGATCATCGCCGCGTTCGGTCTGTATCTAGCCGGGCTTGCACACTACGGCTACCAGAACGCGGTCAGTATCGAGGAACTCGCAATCGAACTCAGAGCGGCAGGCACCGATACGGCCGCCTTACAGGCACTGCTCACCGAGTACACGACTGCCTACGGCATCACCTCGGCGTGGGAGTACGTCTACGCGACCGAAGTCGCGGAGATAGGGCCAAGCGCCGTCCTTGCGCTCGGCGTCGTGGTCATGCCGCTGGTGTTCTTCCTCGCGATCCGGAGAACGCGCCAACATCGCGGCCGTAATCTCTCGTACGTGTTCGCGCTCGCGGTGTTCGCACCGCTGGCCGCACTCGTCGGGAACGCCGCACTCGGCACGCTACCGCTTTACGTCGATCTACTCGGCTATCTGCTGGTGCCGGTGCTGGCCGGGGTGTTCCTCATCGGGAGACGGTTCGTCTGGACGCCGTTCCGTCGGTTACTCGCCTGAGTCGTTCCCCGCGTCGACGTTTCGCTTTGCGTAAACAAACACCGGGAGAGCGATCAGAATCCAGACGACAGCACCGACCCGGATCGCAAACTCCACTCGGACACCCCACGTCGGCAGGGTGTACGGGACCGAGAGGAGGGCGACGACCGGCGCGCCGACGACGATAGTGAGCACGAAGGTGGTCTGCATCACCCATCCGTAGTCGACGCCCTCGGGATCGCTGGTCTCGACTGGCTCTGGCACGCCTCCCGGTTACGACCCAAACATAAAGTAGTATCCGGATTTGACCGGTGACGAGCGGTTTCTCGAACGGATTCCCACTGGACAGGAATGCACTCACTCGTTTATACTGCGTCGCTCGTTAGACTGTCGTATGGCTGTTGGGTCTCCGTCCGACGAAGAAGAATCCGTCATTCCGCCCGTAGAGGACCGTGACCTACGGGTCGTCCTCGAGATCGAACGTGGTGGTGCCTGTGTGATGGACGCGATCGAGGAGGACGTCATCGACATCGACGTCCGTCTCGATCAGGAGCACTGCAACCTCGATATCGCGGTTCGCGACGACGACGACGAGAGCGTCTGCACGAAACACACCTCGAACGAAATCTGTGACCACTGTCCCGGCAAAGTGTTCTCGGAGTACGGCTGTCTTCCGCGCTATCTTGAGGTCGGGGACGGCGAGTTCGTCATGGAGACGTACGTCTCCGATACCGAGACGGTTGCCGAGATCGTCGCGGAGGTCCGGGAGGCCTGCACGCGCGTCTCGGTGCGTAGCATCGTCTCGACCGACGGATCCGAGGTCAAAGAACTCTGTTCTGTCGATATTTCGGAACTGACCGCCAAGCAGCGAGAGGCAGTGAACGTCGCCCAGGAGTTGGGCTACTACGATTCGGACTCGTCGATTCCGCTCGACGCGATCGCGGACGAACTCGGCATCTCCCTATCGGCGACGTCACAGCGACTCCGACGTGCCGAGTCGAACGTCGTCCGGCAGCTCTCCTGTGACTGCTCGTGCTGGGAGGCGTGACCAGCCACGGCATTGCAACCTCTATTATACTGACCCCTATATAAAATCCGAATTGATCCCGGGATATCCTCAACGACCCCCATCGTGTAGTCACGGGTATGGACCGAAAACTCGATCGACGGCGGTTCGTACAGATTACTGGCGCGGCCGGTCTCGGCGCGCTCGCCGGGTGTCTCGGTGACGACGAGCCGGCGGCCGAAAACGGCGACGAGAACGGGATGGAAAACGGCGACGAATCGGAAAACGGGCCGGAAGAAGAGGAGACAGAGGAGGACATTCCGGATCCGACGGCGACGGACAACGCGTTGATCGAACCCGCGACGCTGAAAGAGTGGCAAGACGTTGGGCTGGTTAACCTCGGCCAGCTGGACGTCCGCGAGCGGGTCGTCGTCTTGCGCGTCTGGGATACCGAAACCTACGATGACGGTCACGTTCCGGGGGCGCTCAAGTGGGGTCCAAACGAGTTCCACGCCGCTCGCGTGGAGGGGCTGGGCGAGGTCGCTCCGATGGTCCCGAACGGTGCGCAGATGGACGCGGTGTTACAGCGTAGCGGCGTCTGTCCCAAGACGACGATCGTCCTCTCGGGGCCGAGCTCGCTCCGGACGGCGAGGGCCTACTGGACGCTCCGCTACTGGGGTTTCCCCCGCGAGCGAGTCAAAGTCCTCAACGGGGGCTACGCCGGGTACGGCGAAGAGTACGAGCTCGAAACCGGCGGCGAACCCGACGCGCCGTCCGCGACGTTTAGCGTGCAGGCCAACAGTGAGCTGAACAACGACGACCGGCTCGGCATCGCCCAGATGATCCAGCGCGTCGACCTCAAACACGAGGGCGAGCGCGACGACGTATTCCTCGACAACCGGCCGGATCCGGGCGCGACGATCTCGACCGCGACCGTCGACGATCCGGGGAACTATAACGAGGGCGACAGCTACTCGACGAAGTTCGCCGAGGGGGGGGACTGGAAGGATGCCGACGCGATCGAATCCCACGTCTTCGGCCTCGAGGGCGTCGAGGACGGTGATACGATCGTCACGTACTGCGGGAGCGGCTACCGTGCGTCGATGGGATATTTCGCCCTCGACGGGATTCTGGGCTACGACGACGTCGTCGTCTACGACGGTTCGTTCTCCAGACAGTGGGCCCAGTACGACGGGAACAACACGGAGGGTAACGTCCCGCCGGAGAAGTGGCGCGTCGACGTTAACGACCGGACGGACGGCGATACCGGCGATAGCGACCTGGAGATCGTCGTCGACGAGATCCCCGAACTCGCGTCCGCTGGTGCGAACCAGATCGAGGCGGCCGATGCCGCATACATGGCCGGCGACGAGATGGAGACCGACGACGGGGGCGACGGGGGCGACGGAGGCGGCGACTGGGGCTGTAGCTCGGTCGCGACGCCGACGCTCTGAGTCCGGACCTGAAGGGCTATCGCCGTCAGCGCGCAACACTCTCTTTTGATCGGCCGATCCGATGGTTCGTCCGGCACGTCCGGGATTCACCAGCATATAAAACCTGAATAGATCCCGAGGACGACCTATGCGGTCTAGAACCGTGGTTCCTATTGTGAGCACTCCATGAGCCCAGAAAACCAACAGGATCCACTCGAGGCGCTGTCCGCCCTTGGAACCGATCCCGAAGAGAGCGAATACGATCAGGAGCTCGGCCGGCAGGTCGGCATCGACGCGATGCGCGTCGCGAACGGCGAACTCACCGAGACGGAGTTCCACGAAAAGTACGACAAACGACTCCGCGAGGAGTTCGGCGACGACTACACGCCAGCGGAGGTGATCGCGGATGAGTAGCGAGGACGGGAGCGGACTGACCCGTCGAAACCTGCTGAAGACCGGCGCGGCCGCCGCAGGGGCCGCCGCACTCGGTGGCTGTCTGGATAGCGCGCCCGGGCTGGCAAGTACGGATCGGTCTGCGACACCGGTCGCGGACGCCGACACCGCCTTCGGCAACTGCTGGATGTGCTGTCACAACTGTGCCCAGGAAGTCAAAGTCAACGACGATACCGTCGTCGGAATCACTGGCGTCGACGGTAACCCCCGGGGGAGCGCAGGTCCCGGCACAAACGGAACGCTCTGTCCGAAGGGGCTAGCCCAGCTCGACAAGACTCACGACCCCGACCGGATCAAACAGCCCTACATCCGAGAGGACGGCGAGCTACGGGAAGCGACCTGGGACGAGGCCTTCGAGTACACAGCCGAACGGCTTCAGGAGTTCGACGAGGAACACGGTGCGGAGACGTTCCTCGACGCCGGAAGCTGGGCGGAGACGCCGATCTTCCGGACGATCTGGCGCGACCTCTACGGCACGCCCGAACGGATCGGCCGGGGAGTCCACGTCTGTGCCGGGCCGACGTTCGTCACCGGCGGGATGATGGGCGTCGGTTCGAACAACCGGGTTCCCGACTACCAGAACTCCGAGTATCTCATCATGTGGGGTCGGAACCCGCTTGGCTCCTTTGCCGGGCAGTTCGAGGCGAAAGGCGTCCTCGAAGCCATCGAGAAGAACGACGCGACGCTAGTAACGATCGACCCCCAGTACACCGAGACGGCCGAGAAGTCCGACGAATGGCTCCCGATCGAGCCCCGAACCGACGGCGCGCTGGCGCTGGCGATAGCACACGTCATCATCCAGGAGGGTCGCCTCGATCTGGAGTTCGTACAGGAGCACACCCACGGCTTCGAGGCCTACCGGGAGTCTGTCGCGGACAAGACGCCCGAGTGGGCCGCGGAGATCACCGGGATCGATGCCGACAAGATCCGAGAGATCGCCCGCGGCTTCGCCGAGGCAGCCCCGGCAGCGGGAATCTCGGTCTGGACCGGAACGGCCCAGATGGGCAACGGCTGGAAGGCTACCCAGAACATCACCGCGCTGAACGGGCTAGTCGGCAACATCGACCGCCCCGGCGGCCTCCGACTGTGGAAGAGTACGCCCACGGCGGATCCGTTCGAGGTCTGCGAATGGACGCCCGACGAGAAAGGGACCCAGGCGACGATCGGTGTCGACCTGCCGAACAACGCCGCGGGCAAAGAGCCGGCCCTCCACAAGTACGAGGAGTACGAGGAGTACCCGTTTCGGCACATCGAAGGGATCGCCCACAATCTCGTCCCCGAGATGGTCGAGAACGACCACATCAACGGCATCTACTGCCACCACGACATGCCGCTGAAAGACGGCAACGCCGAGGCGTGGCTCGATGCCCTCGACGAGATGGATCTGGTGATCGCCGTCGACGCCTACTGGAACGGCGTCACGCGCAACGCCGACGTCGTCTTCGCCGACGCGACCCAACTGGAGAAAGACACTGTCGGCACCGGTTCCTGGAGCGCCTACCCCGAACACCAGTGGGTCGTCGGCGGGAAAGCCGCCGTCGAACCACAGTTCAACACCAAACCGGACTGGGAGATCCTGACTGGCATCGCCGAGGCGATGGGCTGGGGCGAGAACTTCCCGTGGGACGACCACGAGGAGTTCATCGACGATCAGCTACAGGCGGTCGATCTTACCCTCGAAGAGCTCGACAGCGGCGACAAGAACTACGAACTCGTCGGCGAGTACGGCTACGAGCAATGGCGCGACGAGGACGGCCCGGCGTTCAGCTTCGATCTGGACCAGATACCGCCGTTCGTGCAGGCTGCCGAGGAGGCGGGAATGGATACGGCTCCCGAGTGGCAGCCTCCGGGGACCTACGGCGACGAACTCGACGAGGAGTACCCGCTGGAGTTCTACGACATCCGATCGGTGTTCTTCTCACACGGTAGCGATCAGGGGATCGACCGGTGTCTGGACCAGTTCGCCCGGAAGAACGAACTCGAAGACGAGGACTACCGCGGCAACTATCTGCACCTCAATCCCGAGGACGCCGAGGAACGCGGCATCGAGACCGGTGACATGGTGACCGTCGAATCAGAGACGGGCGGAGGAGAGTTGATGGCACACGTCACCGAGACAATCAAGCCGGGCATTGTTACCGCCGAGTACGGCTTCGGCGAGGGATCGGCACAGGAGGATTACGAGGGGATGAACACCATGAAACTACACGCCAAACAGATGGACCCGATTACCGGACAGCCGGACAGACACATCGCAGTCGACGTCACCAGCGGAGGTGAGTAACGATGGGTGAACAGTGGGCGTTCTACTTCGACGCGAACAAATGTATCGGCTGTCATGCCTGTTCGGTCTCGTGCAAGCAACGCCACGACCGCGATTCGGATCAGGACGAGTGGCGGACGGTCCGTAACGTCGAGCGCGGGGAGTTCCCCGATGTAAGCTCGATGCCCATCTCGATGTCGTGTATGCACTGTACCGACGCGCCGTGCGAGAAGGTGTGTCCGTGTAACTCGATCGAAAAGCGCGAGGAAGACGGTATCGTCACCGTCGACCGGGACAGCTGTATCGGCTGTCACTACTGTGCATGGGCGTGTCCGTACGGTGCACCGACCTACGACGATGGCGGCACCATGTCGAAGTGCAACCTGTGTCTCGGAGAGGGGCCCGGTGGCGGCCACGACATGCCTCCTCGGGAGGAACAAGAAGACGGCGGCTCGACGCCCGCATGCGTCGACAACTGTGTCGGCGGTGCGATCAAGGCCGGACCGGTTAGCGAACTGAAAGCCGAAGCGTCGACGGAGGCTATCGAACGGTTCGCCTCTCAACCGGCGAACGTTATCGTCGAGGCGGACCAGGACGACGACGAAGCCGGTGCAGTGACCTACGAGGTGTAGTCGATCATGACTGCACCGGAACTCTACTGGCTCGACGCGGGCCACTGGGACGTGTTCGTCGCGATCTACCTCTTCCTCGGGGGGCTCTCGGGCGGGGCGTTCCTGGTCGCATCTCTCGCGGAAGTGATTGGGTCACGTAGCGGCTACGAGGGGTACGAGTACGTCACGAAGTGGGGTTTTCTCACTTCTTTCCTGACGATCGCCGCGGGGTCGATCACCCTGCTGTTGCACCTCTCCGGCCCCTTCCTCAGGGCGTTTACGTTCCCGGTCCAGTTCACCAACTGGAGTTCGTGGATGGCGATCGGGACCTGGGTGATCGTGATCTTCAGCTTCCTCGTCATGTTCCGGGCCATCTGGGCCACGTTCGGAACAGAAGCGACGGACGACCCCAGTGGACTCCCGCGACACGTCGTGGCACGGACCGGGTTCGAGGGCTACATCGATCGTGCTGCCGACACGACGCGCCCGACCGGCCTCGCCGCCGTCGCCGTGCAGGTGATCGGCATCGTCCTCGCCGTGTTGCTGATCGTCTACACGGCACTGCTGCTGAGCGACGTCGGCTGGAACGTGCCGCTGTGGAACCCGAACATCCTCCCGTTGCTGTTCCTGGCGAGCGGGTTCTCGGCGGGTATCGCGGCGGTTCTGATGCTCTCGCAGCTAGCCAGCGACATAGACAGCCATCTCGTCCATCGGTTTAGCATCCTCGACGACGCGATTATCATCGTCGAGATTGTGGTGCTGGCGGCGTTGCTGTACACGCTGTCTACGGGCGGGCAGCAGACACCGAGACGTACGCCAGCCTCACGGAGGGGTACGGTCTCCTGCTGTGGGTGGGCGTGCTCGGCCTCGGACTGGTGGTTCCGCTCGTTATCTCGGGCGCCCAGCAGGTCGTCGAGTTCCTCCGCGAAGAGAACGTGTTGATGACCAAACGGATCTGTACGACGAAGTTCGGGCTGGTTATCGCCGGATCGTTCATGCTACGATTTGTGATAATCTACGCGGCGATCCACCAGCCAGTCTACGTCGGATAAGCAACTACACAAACGATGAACGACGACCACACCCGCCTCTACGCCACGCTTGCGACGTGTTTCCAGCATCCGGACGAAGCGTTCGTTGACGCGGTCCGGAACGGAACGCTCGGGACGATCGTCGCAGAGTGTGCAGCATCGTTACCGATTGACAGCGTCGACGCACCGCCCCGGTTCGAAGATATTGCCCGGGCCCGCAGGGTATCTCCGGACCTTCAGAGCGTTCGAAGGCGAGTACGCTCCCCCGCCGAATCCGCCTACGAAGAGTGGTGGGACGGCACCGAACGCGGCATCCTCTCGGGACCGCCGGCGAGCGACATGAAGAGTCGATACGACGCGCTTGACGCCGCGGTTCCTCCGGAGTATCCAGCCGATCACGTCTCCCTGCTGCTGGAGTACGCGAGTCTGTTGCTGGAAGCAGAGCAACACGAGGGGTATGCCAACTTTCACGAAGCCCACTTCGACTGGATCCCCGCGTTTCGCGAGCGCGTCGAGGCGACTTCGGACTCAGGGTTTTATCTGTGGGCCGTCCGGACGCTCGATTCGGTCGTCCAAGCGATGGGCGAACGATACGCCGAGTGATCGAGGGATCACACCAGCGGCTGAGCGAGGATGTAGCCCGCGATCCCGATCGGAATCAGCCCGACAGCACGGGCAAGCCATGCCTGTTGCTCCGTAAGCACCTGGTCCTCGCCATACTCGCCGTGCCGGCCTGTGGTGGGCCCCTGTGCGAAAAACTGCAGTCTGACCACTGCGTTCGGCGCGACGACGAGCGCGAGGCCGAGGCCGAACGCCAGCACGGCCGCAAGAATCTCCCGGACTCCGTACATACGGCCGGGTTCGGAACGGGTGGGTATAAATATCCGACATCGTGGCCGGCCGTCCTCGCCGATGTCGGGCTATTGATCTTCCCACGCCATTTATTTGCTCCATCACCAACCACCCTGTATGGGACTGACCGTGCAGGACATCCGCGCCCGGGCGGGCGAGGAGCCGATTACGATGCTGACAGCGTACGACGCACCGACCGCAGAGTTGATCGACGAACGAGGCGTCGACGTGATACTGGTCGGCGACAGCATGGGCAACGCCGTACTGGGCTACGACTCCACGTTGCCGGTAACGGTCGACGAGGTAGCGAGCCGAACCGCCGCCGTGGCCAGGGGCGCTGAAGAGGCACTGGTCGTCGCGGATATGCCCTTCCTCAGCTACGGCACCGATCGGCAGACGAGCATCGAGAACGCCGGTCGGATGCTCAAGGAGGCCCACGCAGATGCGGTCAAACTCGAATGCGGCGAACACACCGTCGAACTGACCGAGCGACTCCACCAACTGGGAATCCCGGTCATGGCGCATCTGGGGTTGACGCCACAGCGCATCAACGAACTCGGCGGCTACACTCAGCAGGGTTCGGATCCAGAAGCCGCCCAGGAGATCATCGACCTCGCACACGCCCACGAGGAAGCGGGCGCGTTCTCGCTGGTGCTAGAGCACGTCCCGGCGAATCTGGCAGAGACGGTCACCGACGAACTGGAGATACCGACCATCGGCATCGGGGCCGGCCCGGCAACCGACGGGCAGGTACTGGTGTTCAACGACGCCATCGGCCTCGGCGAGTGGTCGCCGCCCTTCGCGGAGCAGTTCGGCGACGTCCGAGCGGAGATGCAGTCGGCAATCGATAGCTACGTCGAAGCGGTGTTGGAGGGTGAGTTCCCGGCAGAGGAGCATAGTCAGTACTCGGAGGAACTCGACGATCTATACTAATCGAGCGAACCGCTCTCCGCTAGCCCGTCGACGAACCGTTCGAGTGCGGTGTTGAAAGCGTCCGGCCGTTCGAGCATCGAGAGGTGGGCCGCATCTTCGATGATTGCTCGTGCGGCGTCGGGCAACTCCTCGGCGAGATACCCGTGGTAGCGCGGCGGCGTCAACTGGTCGTGCTCGCCGTAGATTGTAAGCGATGGCACGTCGGTCTCTTCTAACTGATCGCGAACGTCGAACGTGTGGCAGGTCCGAAAGTCCCGTTTCGTGATCTCACGGCCGACCTCCATCATGGCCGCCGCCGACGCCGACCGTAGTTCCTCGTCGGGGTCGTAGAACAATCGCCCGTCCGCGTGGAGGAACTCGACGGCACGCTCGAAGTCGTCGTCAGCCAACCAGCAAGTCCTCGAGCACGGCGAGTTTCGCGCCGGTCCCAGTCAGCACGAGCGCTCCGGGGTCGTAATCGCGTTCGAGCGCCATATGCAACAGGACGGCACCGCCAAGCGAGTTCCCGACCAGCACGTCCGCGTCGGTCTCCTGTGCGATAGCGACGACATCGCTGGCATAGACCGAGAGCGTCTCGTAGCCGGCGCCAACGTCGGCGTCCTCCGACTCGCCGTGGCCGCTGAGGTCCATCGTTACGACCTCGTACCGATCCGCGAGCGTTCGCTGTTGCCGCCAGATATCGCTCGTCGCACCGCTACCGTGCACGAACAGGACCGTCGGGCCGTCGCCACCGCGGTCGGTCCGCCGATATGCCGTCGTCCGACCGTGGTGTGTGTACGTTTCCATACTACATGTTGACCGCAACGCGACGTGAATGTTCCCCCCGACAGAGCCCGGTCGATAGTAGCCTCTCCGGAAGCAGTCGTACCGAAATCTGGTGTGAACCGCTTTTCGTCTATACTTGTGCTATATATGCCCTCTTGCGATTCTGAGAGTAAAGTTTATATACTAGCACGACTAACCTATTGTTAGGAATCATGGATATCAAACAGTTTTCACGACGAGACGATCGGCCGGTGCGGGAGTACGACGTCGACGGCACTCGCCGGGTCGTTGCGGATCTCGGAAGCGGCGTGGACGCCACCGTGGACGTCGTCGGTGACACCGCTATCGTCCTGCCCGAAGAGGGCGAGCAGATCGACATCGATCTGCCCCACGAGGATGCGCAAGCGTTTATCAAAAACGGAGTCCTCACTATCGAACTGGAGGAGCGACGATGAAACTCACTGTCAAACCACTCAAACAGAAAGACGCAGGCCGGGGACTCGCCGCGATCGATCGTGTATCGATGAGCGAACTCGACCTCGAAAACGGCGATTACATCGTCATCGAGGGGAGCGACGGGCGGAAAGCGGTTGCCCGCGTCTGGCCGGGCTACCCCGAGGACGAGGGACAGAACGTCATTCGGATCGACGGCCGTCTTCGACAGGAGGCCGACGTCGGTATCGACGACAGCGTCACCGTGGAGAAGGCGGACGTCCAGCCCGCGACGAGTGTGACTGTTGCACTCCCCAGAACCTCCGCATCCGCGGAAACATCGGTCCGCTTGTCCGTGACAAGCTTAGCGGACAGGCGATCACCGAGAACCAGACAGTGCCGTTCCCGCTTTCGTTCGGCCCGATGTCCGGGAACGGACGCTCGGTGCCGCTGAAAATCGCGAACACGGAGCCGAGCGGAACAGTCGTCGTTACCGATTCGACCGACATCGAGATCAGCGAGACGCCCGCCGAACAGATCAGCGGCGAGGCCGAACGCTCCGAGACCGGACCGTCGGTCACCTACGAGGACATCGGTGGCCTCGACGACGAGCTAGAGCAGGTCCGAGAGATGATCGAGTTGCCGATGCGCCATCCGGAACTGTTCCAGCAACTCGGTATCGAGCCGCCGAAAGGCGTGCTCCTTCACGGACCGCCAGGCACCGGAAAGACGCTGATGGCGAAGGCGGTCGCCAACGAGATAGATGCCTACTTCGAGACCATCTCCGGCCCGGAGATCATGTCGAAGTACTACGGCGAGAGCGAAGAACAGCTCCGTGAGGTGTTCGAAGAAGCCGAGGAGAATGCGCCTGCGATCGTCTTCATCGACGAAATCGACTCGATCGCACCCAAGCGCGGCGAGGCCGGTGGCGACGTCGAACGCCGGGTCGTCGCACAGCTACTGAGCCTGATGGATGGGCTCGAAGAGCGCGGTCAGGTCACCGTCATCGCGGCGACCAACCGCGTCGATGCGATCGATCCCGCACTGCGGCGTGGTGGGCGGTTCGACCGCGAGATCGAGATCAGCGTCCCCGACAAGGGCGGCCGCGAGGAGATCCTGCAGGTCCACACCCGCGGGATGCCCCTGACCGAGGACTTCGATATCGAATCGTACGCGGAGAACACGCATGGGTTCGTCGGCGCTGACCTCGCCAACCTCACCAAAGAGGCCGCGATGAACGCGCTCCGGCGGATCAGACCGGAGATCGACCTCGAAAGCGACGAGATCGATGCCGAGATCCTGGACTCCCTGCAGGTCACCGAACGCGACTTCAAGGAGGCGATCAAGGGGATCGAACCCTCCGCACTCCGCGAAGTGTTCGTCGAGGTCCCCGACATCACGTGGAACGACGTCGGTGGACTCGACGACACGAAAGACCGACTCGTCGAGACGATCCAGTGGCCGCTTGAGTACCCCGACGTGTTCGAGACGATGGATATGCAGGCCGCCAAGGGCGTCCTGCTGTACGGCCCACCAGGGACTGGGAAGACGCTGATGGCAAAAGCAGTCGCCAACGAGGCCGACTCGAACTTCATCTCGGTCAAGGGCCCCGAGCTACTGTCGAAGTGGGTCGGTGAGTCCGAGAAGGGCGTCCGTGAAGTGTTCAGCAAGGCTCGCGAGAACGCCCCGACCGTGGTGTTCTTCGACGAGATCGACGCCATCGCTACGGAGCGCGGAAGCGGCGGCGGCGACTCGAACGTCGGCGAACGCGTCGTCTCGCAGCTGCTGACCGAGCTGGACGGGCTCGAACAGCTCGAAGACGTGGTCGTCATCGCGACGACCAACCGTCCGGACCTGATCGACAACGCCCTGCTCCGGCCCGGTCGACTGGACCGTCACGTCCACGTGCCGGTGCCCGACGAGGACGCCCGCAAGGCCATCTTCGAGGTGCACACGCGAAACAAGCCCCTCGCCGAGGGCATCGACATGGAGTGGCTCGCAAGCCAGACTGAGGGCTTCGTCGGCGCGGACATCGAGGCCGTGACCCGCGAGGCGTCGATGGCCGCCTCCCGCGAGTTCATCAACTCGGTCGAACCCGAGGGGATCAAAGAGAGCATCGGGAACGTCCGTATCACGCGCGAACACTTCGAGCAGGCCCTCGACGAGGTCGGCCCGAGCGTGACCGACGACGTTCGCGAGCGCTACGAGGAGCTCGAATCCGAACTCACGCGAACGGAACCGGACTCCGAACAGCTCGGCCGAACCTTCCAGTAAAGCGGCGAGACGACCGACGTAGAACCGCTGTCGACGAATTTTTCACGGTTCTCCGGCAATGTTGAGTGTGCTCTCCGCGCTGACTACTGCGACTGTCGGGGCCGTGTTCGGACTCGTCCTCGCGTCGCCGCCGGGGCCGATGAATGCTGTTATCGCCGAGGAGAGCGTGCTCCGCGGCTGGACAGCAGGGTTCAAGGCAGGCCTCGGTGCGATGTTCGCCGACGTATTGTTTTTTATACTGACGCTGCTGGGGATCGCAGCCCTCATCGACGGAACTGACTGGGTCCGGGGACTGCTGTACATCGCCGGGGGCGTATTGATGCTGTACTTCGCGTTCGGGGCCTACCGGGACGCCCGTGCGGCAGGGTCGTTCACCGGCGACATCTCTCACGAATCGACCGGCTTTCGGAAGGCGTTCGCCCTCTCGTTGACCAACCCCTATCAGATCGGGTTCTGGATCACCGTCGGCGTCGGACTGCTCACTCCCGGACGGCTCGACGTATTTAAATACGTCCCGCTGGTGGGCGAGCGGCTGGCGGGAACACTGATCGTACAGACGGGAAGCATTGCGCTCCTGAGTGGCTTCTTCGCCGGCATCGCCATCTGGATAGTGGTGTATCCAGGCGGGCTGGTCAGAGTGGGGCGGCGCATCGACGCGTTCGCACCGATTATCGCGGGGCTCAGTGGCGTGGTGCTGGCCGGGTTCGGCCTCGTCTTCCTCTGGGTCGGAGCGGCAGGGCTCCTGTGAGGGGCCTGCTCAGTCGTCCGCGGGCGTCTCGGCGCTGGTGCCGAGTTGGTTTTCTTTCCACTCCGCTCGCGCCTCGATTTCGCGCCGACCGCGTCGCGTCGGGACGTACGCGTTCGTCCGTCGATCCTTCTGGTGTTTCTCCACGAGTCCCTTGTCGACGAGTTCGTCGAGATTGGGGTAGAGGCGTCCGGCGTTGATGTCGGATTCGTAGTACTCCTCGAGTTCGTCCATCACTGCGAGGCCCTTCGGTTCGTCGAGCCCCTGGATGACGTACAGGCAGTCGCGCTGGAAGGCGGTCAGATCGAACATTCTGTATAGTATAAGAGGCAAGGGTATTATGAATGTATGTGTTTTGCGGTAGTTCGAAAGCGGTCGAAAGACCCTCGAAACCGGATCGTAGATGAACTGCTCGCCGAAATAGTAGAGTACACTACACTTGGCCCAGAGTTGATAGATCAGGTAACTATCGGTAGATCGAGAGGATGACGCCCCGGTTCGCGAGAGGCAGTCGACTGCGAAAGACACTCCCGATCCCGGCCAAATTCCCTTCCTGTCGAGAATTTAACTAAGGTTAGTGAAAAACGGAAGATGATGGCTGACTCAGAGAGTCCAGACGTAATCGAGGAACTGGCGAGTCTACCCACCCTCGCCCATCCGACAGTATCGCCCGACGGCGACGAAATCGCGTTCTATTACGACGTGACTGGCCGCAACGAACTCCACGTACTTGACGTCGAGAGCGGTGAGATCACACAGTGGTCGGAGGGCGAGGTTCCGCGGAACGCCCGCTGGTTCGTCCAGTGGGACGACGATGGCGACCGCGTCCTCTTCCACCTCGATGACGACGGCAACGAACAGAACGACGTCCACGCCCTAAGCCGAGACGGCGAGGCCGAACCCGTACTGGAGATGGACGGGCAGGTGATGATCTCGGACATCCACGAGGACAGGTTGTTCGTCGGATCGTCGCGGGACGGCCAGATGAACGTCTACCGACACGATCTGACCGCCGGGGAGACGGAGAAACTGACCGACTACGAACGGGCCGTCTGGGGGGCGTTACTCTCGCCGGACGGCGACCGGATCGCCTACTCCACCAACGAGACCGACGACTACGACAACCAGGACGTCTACGTCGCGGCGAGCGACGGGAGCGACCCTCGAAACCTCCAGATCGGCGAAGTCGGCGCCGAAGCGAACCCTGTCGACTGGGGACCCGATGGCGACCGACTGCTCGTGATGGACAACACCGAGGATCTCGGCCGTATCGGCCTCTACGACCTCACAACTGAGGCGGTGACATGGTACGGCGACGGCGAGTACGAGGAAACAGGCGTCTGTTTCCACCCCGATGGGGACCGTGCCATCGCTACCCGGGACCGGGACGCCGTCTCGGTACCGGTCGTCTACGATCTGGACTCCGGCGAGGGCCGCGAACTGGATGTCCCGGAGGGCGTCTCGTCGTTCGGGCAGGTCTCAACTGGCGAAGTCGTCCTCGACGACGGGCGACTCGTCTTCCAGCACACCACCCCGACGCGGCGGCCGGAACTGCTCGCTTACGACCTCGCAACCGACGAGTACGAGGTGCTCGTCGAAGCGGAGTACGGCCCGTTCGAGCCGGATGACTTCGCCGATGCCGAGTACTTCACCGTCGAGTCCGATGGCGTGCCCGAGACGCCGGCGAAAGCCGTCGACCACGACTCTTACGAGGAACTCGAAATCGGGGCGTTGCTGTACGATTCCGGCGAACGACCCTCCCCGCTGATCGTCAACCCACACGGCGGGCCGCGCGCCAGAGATCAGCAATCGTTCGACCTCTACACGCAGGTGCTCGTCTCGCAGGGCTACTCGGTGCTGCAGGTCAACTACCGTGGCTCGACCGGTCGTGGCCGTGAGTTCGTCGAGTCGCTGATCGACGACTGGGGCGGGGCGGAGCAGGGTGACGTCGCCATCGCCGCGGAGCACGTCGCCGAGTACGACTGGATCGATGACGACCGCGTCGTCGTGTTCGGTGGCTCGTACGGGGGTTACTCCGCCTACTGGCAGATGGTCCAGTACCCCGACCTCTACGACGCCGGCATCGCGTGGATCGGACTGACGGATCTCGAAGAGATGTTCGAGACCACGATGCCACACTTCCGGACCGAACTCATGGAGAAGTATCTCGGGACGCCCGAGGAGAACCCTGACCTCTACGAGGAGCGCTCGCCGATCACGTACGCCGACAACCTCGACGCTCCGCTGTTGCTCGTTCACGGTGTCAACGACCGGCGAGTCCCCGTCTCGCAGGCACGACTGTTCAGTGACGCGCTCGACGAACTGGGCTACGAGGAGGGCGACGACAGCGACTACGAGTACCGCGAACTCGGCGAGGAGGGTCACGCGTCCTCCGATCAGGACCAGAAACTCCGCATGTTCCGACTGCTCACGGAGTTCCTCGACCGGCGCGTCGGGAGCGAGTAGCCGGCAGGGGGGCTTATCCGCACCCGGTGCAAAGCCAGCAGTGATGTATAGCGCCCGCACCCGGGTGGAGAACGAACAGTGGATCGAAGAGATAGCGGCGACGGCCGACGAACTCGATCTGGACGCCGACGCGCAGTCGACGGCGACGGATCTGTTTCTCTCCAGCGTCCCGGAGACAGAGCGATCCAAACGGGCGGTGATGGCCGCAAGTATCTACGCGGCGGCGTTGATCACGAGTCAGGCCAGATCACAGAGCGCCGTCGCCGACGCCGCCGGGGTTGCCCGACTCACTATCCAGCAACGGTGGAAAGACCTCCTGCGTGAAGCAGGGATGGAACCACCTGGCTGGTAATGGGAGACGAAAAATCAGTCCGACTGAACCCGATCACGACCCTCTCGCTCGGGCGTGAGGTTGCCTTTCTCGTCTATCTCGCCGTTGACGATTCGGGTGCTGGAGATGATCTCGCCGTCCTCGGCGTAGACGTGATCGACGACTTCGATCCGGAGCGGGTCGATACCGCGTTGTTCCCGGAGTTCGTTGATCCGCTCGGCACCGTCGATGGTCTCCGGTGAGACGATCAGACAGTCGAACCGTTCCTCGGTGGCGATGCCCGTTGGCTGGCTGAGCGTTCGGATCTCGTACTCGCGGTCGTACCGTCGGGCGTACTCTTCGAGTTCGGCCTCGAGGTCGGCTTTGCGCTCCTCGTAGGATCGGACATAGCGGTTCTCGTCCCGCGTTTTCGGTGCGAGGTCGTCGCTGGTCAGTCCAATGGTCACGTCGCCCAGCTCGAATGCACGCTCGAAGAGCGCTCTGTGACCGTCGTGGATCGGGTCGAACGTTCCCCCCAGCGCGACGTTCATACCCCCCATTCTCCGGCCCGATTCTTAAAAGAGTCGGAGTCGGAACAGAAACCGGATCAGTTCTCGTCGTGTTCGTCCGCCTCGTCGTGTTCGTGCTCGTCAGTCTCGTCGTGGTCGTGCTCGTCAGTCTTGTCGTGGTGGTCCGCTTCTTCGTGCTCGTGTTCGTCCGCCTCGTCGTGGTCGTCCATCCCTTCCTCGGTCCCCGTCTCGTCGGCTTCGTCCGGTTCCGGTTCGCCCGAGCGCTCTTCGACGGTTATCGTCACCGGCTCCTCGTCGGCCTCGCCGGCGTCCTCACGGTCGAGATACTGATCCATGTTGAACACCGTGTTGAGCTCCTTCTGGACCTGTCCGGCGACGCTTCCGACGAGGTCGCTCGGTGCCATCGCATCGTACTCGTAAGGGTTGTTGCCCGCGCCCTCGCTCTCGCGTTTGCTCCGGGTTACCTTCTCCTCGTCGTGGAGTTCGGCGAGCGCTTCACGAACCGTGCTCGGGTAGAGTCCGGTTCCTTCGGCGACCTCTTCGCTCGTACTACCGGGGTGCTGCCGGAGGTACACGTAGATCCGTGCGCGCGTCTCGGTCTCCAGGAGCCACGAGAGCAGGTCGACGATTCCCTGATCGAACCCCTCGACGGCCCGGTCTGCCTCCTCTTCGAGACGTTCGCGCGTCCCGCTTCCGTCCTCGGGGAGCAGTCTCTCGTCCGAACCGTCGTGTCCAGCGTTCTGTGCATCATCGGCCGGCGAATCCGGATCTGTGGTATCTTCGGGAGACATGCGTTGTTTCTAGAAGGACACAAGCCGCGAGAGGATAAAAACCTTGTTCAGAGCAGTAGCGACTCACAGAGCGCGTCGACACCCTCCTCATTTCGGAGGCGACGCTGTTTCGTCGCTCCGCTCTCGGCGTCGAAGAGGTCGCGTAGTCCACTCACGCCCAACCGATCGGACTCGACCTCGACGAGTTCGCCGAGTGTCACAGTGTCGTCCGCATCGGGCGCGATAAACGAGGCGTCGTGGCCGTATCGCATCGCTCGCCACTTGTTCTCGTCGAGCAGTTCCCGGCGGATCGGTGTTCCCGACTCGCCGTCCTCGTAGCGCTCGGCCAGGTCGAGCACCAGCGCGTGGACGTACTCGACGAAGGCCATGATCCGGTCCTCGTCGGCCTGCCCGTCCGGCGTTCTGATCTCGACCGTCCCCAGTTCGGAGTGTGGCCGGACGTCGTACCAGAGTTCGCCGCGGTCGTTGATCGAATCCGTCTCGATCATCATCCGCTCGAAGGCTGCGAACTCAGCGAAATCGTCGAAGGCGGTCGGCATCCCCGTGTTCGGCAGCGCCTCGAATATCTTCGCCCTCGCGGACTGCAGTCCAGTATCGTAGCCGTCCCAGTACGGCGAATTCGCCGAGAGGGCGAGTAGCATGGGGAGATGCCACCGGACCTCGTTTGCCACCCACGTCGCCTTGTCGGCGTCGTCAACGCCGATATGGATGTGGAGTCCCGCCGTCGTATTCCGGTGCTGTGGGTACTGAATGCGATCCAGTTGTTGCTGATACCGTGGTTTCTCGGCGTGTTCGAGTTCGCGCCACTTCGCTGTCGGGTGGAGGCCGGCCGCGGCGATCTGATACCCGTGCTCGGTCGCATGGTCGACGAGTGCCGACCGGATATCGTGGAGCGTCTCCGGCGCATCGTCAAGTCCGTCGATGACCGGGGTCTGGGTCTCGATGACGAATTTGAACAGCTCGTGGTCGAGCCGATCATCCAGTATCGCCGGAGGTTCCGTCTCGTAGACCAGTTCGTCCGTCCCGGAGGTCGGCCGACCCGTCTCGTCGACGATGAAAAACTCCTCTTCGATACCGATCGTCCCCAGCTCGGTAAACACGTCGGCCGAACCACCTTGCATTGGAAGTCTGTAATTTATCCGCGAATAAATACCGTTTGGACTCGTGCGCCCAGTCCACAGAGCCACCGACGAACCTATAACTTCGCGTAGACGTCTCGATATCGAAGAGAACGACCAGTGGGTGACCGGAACGAACGCCTGTATTCGATTACTGTCAGCGATGGCGGCAACGCCGTCGGGGAGCGACGGGCTGGTCGGTATCGATCCCTCACCTCGATACGTATATTAGGCATAAAAATCAGGAAAACAATGTCGAAAGTAGTTTATGGAGATATCGACAAGAGCGCGTATGGTCGAACTGGACGAGACCGATCTGCATATATTACAGCTACTGACCGAGAACTCCCGTCGGCCGTACAACGACATCGCCGAGCAAGTCGGCGTCTCGCCGCCGACCGTCTCGGACCGCGTCGAGCGACTGGAAGAACTCGATGTTATCGGCCAGTTTACGCTGGATATCGACCGCTCGCGGATCAGCGACGGCGTCGGCGTACTCGTCGACCTCCACCTTCGTCCAGGGACCGTCCACGACGTCATCGAACGGCTTGCACCGCTGGAGACCGTCGATCACGTGTACGCGACAGCGGACGCACACGTGGTGGCGAGGGCGACGGTCGACGAGTGCGAGATCCACCGGATCCTCACCGAGACACTCGACCTCTCACAGGTCGTCGAGTACGACGTCAGACTGCTAATCGATTCCGTCTGGGAACCGAAAGTCCAGGAGATGGAACGGGAGGAACCGGCCGCCCAGGAGGACCGCGGAGCAACAGTTGCTGATGGCGGGTCCGTCGACGTCGAGTAGGCGACGCCCAGAAATCATCCAGCAAGCATCTGTTATCAAGTATGATAATCAGCCTTTTCAGGGGTCAACTGCTACGTCTACGCGATTATGACTGGCGAACCGACGGTCGATAGGCGCACGTATATCAAAACAGCCGGTGCAGTCGGGCTTGCCGGTGTCGTCGCAGGCTGTACAGACGACGGAGGAGAACCCACCAATGGCTCTGAAAACGGTGACGAAGAGACTGATGGTTCCGAAGACGATCAGATGGACGGCGGCGCGACGATGGTACTCGTCGGTCCGGAAGACCAGTTCATTTTCGAACCGGGAGAACTGACGATCGACGTGGGAACGACCGTCGAGTTCGTCTGGGAATCGGATACACACAACCTCACGGTGGTCGAGGGAACAAACGGGGGATGGGAGGGGCACGAACCGATCGAAGAGGCCGGGTTCGTCCACGAACACACGTTCGACGTCGAAGGCACGTACGAGTACGTCTGTGACCCCCACGAGTCCCAGGGTATGGTCGGCACCATCGTCGTACAATAAATCGCACGGACCCTGTTCTTCTGTAATTCAAACCAGGAGTAGACTCGTCTCCGAAGACGATAACATCGGTCTGATAGCCCATCGTTAGTAACAAATGCCCCCAGTTATGCTATTGGTTATTAACTGAACCTAAAAATATGATACTACCTTTGTAGCGCACACCACACACCGATAGAATGGAGCCATCACGACGCCGTGTACTCGCCGGCACCACTGGGTTGCTAACCGCAAGCGTGCTTGCCGGTTGTCTCGACGAGGCTGAGGGAGCGAACGGAGACGAGAACGATGCTAAGGGGAACGGAACGGACGATACACCAACCGCCTCCGTAACGTTCCTGTTCGAAGGGGCCGATGGGCACAATCACGACGAGGAAGACGAGCACGAAGAAGAAGACGACCACCAGAACGAGGACACCGTCGAGTCTGTAGTTCTCTTCGCTCGCGGCGGTAGCGCGAACATCATCGAGGGGGACCTCGAGCACGCCGACGCCGCCGAAAACTGCAATCTGATCGACCAATACGTCGTCGAACTTGACGACGGTCACGCGGTCATGGAGTTCCGTGCCGACTAACCGTCACCCCATCAAGTTATTAATCAAGACCGAATATATAATAACGCTTTTACACGCGACACCACAACTACCAATCATGGAACGAACACGACGTGCCGTCCTGAAAGCCGGTGCCGGGGTAACTGCCCTGGGAACCCTGGCTGGCTGTCTGGAGGGGCCAGGCGGCGATCAGGGGGGAGGCGAAGGAGGATATACGGTCTTTTACGCTCTCCAGAGCCTCGCAAATGCGGTCGGCGGCGACGAGTTTTATTTCGAGAACCCGGTCGAAACGGGAACGATGGGCCACGGCTGGAGCCCGGACGGCGATCTGACGCGTGACATCGCCGCGACCCGGATGTTTCTGTATCTGGACACGCCGGAGTTCGCGTGGGCACAGGACGTCGCGAGCGAACTCCGGCGCGATTATCAGGACGTCGCTGTCGTCGACGCGATGCGAGGGATCGAGCCCTACCTGATCCCCTTCGACGAGGAGCCGATCCCGGAGCCGGACCACGAACCCGACTACCCCGTCGAGAGCCTCGTACTGGAGGAGTTCGATATCGTCGACCTCCGGTCCGGTACCCGACTCGGTGGCTGGCACACCGGACACTGGCAGGGCGGCGTGCCGGACGTCTTGCTCGACGAGAGCGTTCCGGTCGGCATCCTGCTCAAGGACGAGCAGGGGCGGGTCGTCCCGCTGGGCGAGGACGAAACCTACCAGCTCGATGCTCGGCTCGCCGACGGCGAACCCGATGGCGTCGTCGAAATCGAGTCCCACGGCGACCACGTGGAGTTCCACGGTCGCGAGGTGGGCGATGCCGGCGTCGTGTTCCAGATCCGACGCGGTGACGAACTCGTCTACGAGACTGCCGAGGAGACCACGTCCGTCGAAGTCGTCGAGCAACTCGGTGGTGAGGGCGCTGACGACTTTCACGACCCGCACGTTTGGATCGATCCCGTAATCGCCGAGCGCATCGTCGAGCGCGTCAGCCAGGAACTCGCGGCAATCGACCCGGACAACGCGACGACGTACGAGGAGAACGCAGCGGCACACACCGACCGGATTATGGAGGTCCACGAACAGTTCGAGACGCTCGCGGCGAACGCCGACAAGGACGTCGCGATCCTTGCCGGGCACGACTCGTTCCGGTATCTCGAACGCCGGTACGGCTTCGACCTACGGACGCCGACTGGCGTCTCACCGAACGCCGCGACATCGTTCGAGGACATCGGCGACCTCCTCGACATCATCGAAGCGAACGACATCGACACCGTGCTATACGATCCGTTCGAGGTGTCGAACCCGGGCCAGGAGCACCCGCAGATGGTCCAGACGATATTCGAGAACAGCGACGTCGATCAGGCAGAGCCGCTCTCGGCGCTCTCGGGTGTCACCGAGGACTGGGCGGCGAACGACTGGGGCTGGGTCGAACAGATGGAAGAAGTGAACCTCCCATCGCTCCGGGCGGCACTCGACGCATAGATCGATGAAAAGAGACAAACCCAGCCTGCTGGTAATGGTGAATAGATGACGACCGTCGTCGACGTCGAGGACGTAACGTTCTCGTACGGAGAGACCGTTGCAGTCGAAGACATCTCTCTGTCCGTCGAGGCCGGCGACTTCCTCGGTATGATCGGGCCGAACGGCTCCGGGAAGACGACGCTGTTGCACCTCATGATCGGCCTCGCACAGCCCGATCACGGCTCCATCGAACTGTTCGGAGAGCCCGCGGCGGAGTTCGAGGACGGCGAACGCCTCGGCTACGTCGCACAGCGGTCTACCGACCGCGGCGGCGCGATGCCGGTGACGGTACGCGAAGTCGTTCTGATGGGACGGTTCGCACACGTTGGCCACTCCAGACTCGGCCCGGAGGACCACGAAATCGTCGACAAGGCGCTCGAAACGGTCGACATCGTCGACCTCGCCGACCGCCCAGTGAGCGAAATCTCCGGCGGCCAGCGCCAGCGAGCGTTCATCGCCCGGGCGCTTGCCTCCGAATCCGACCTTCTCGCGCTCGACGAGCCAACCGTCGGCGTCGATGCCGACTCGCGGAGCGAGTTCTACAATCTCCTCGACGACCTGAACCGCCAGGGGATCACGATCATCCTCATCGAACACGACGTCGACGTCCTCACCAAACACGTCGACACCGTCGCGTGCATCAACCGGGAGCTATACCACCACGGCGATACGGTCTCGTTTATCGAGAGCGACGCGCTGGCCGAGGCGTACGGGAAATCGACAGGCGTCCTCGATCACAACCATCCATGAGTACGGACACTGCCGACGGGGAGACGGAGCAATCGGTGAGCGAACCGGCCAGACGAGTTCCCACACGGCGACGGGTCGAGGAGGTCCTGTTGGTCCTGACGGGGCTGTTAGGCGCGATGATGATCGCATTTATCGCCGTCGACTGGCTCCGTACCTTTCCCGGCGCGGTCGGCGCGCTAGCCCAAACCGGCTTCGAGCAGTTCCTGATCGCTGGCGAGTGGGCGGATTACTACCTCGGAACGAACGTCTTCCAGTATCCGTTCATGTGGCGGGCAATCGCCACGGGCGTCCTCGTCGGTATCGTCGGGCCGCTCGTCGGGACGTATCTCGTCCACCGACAGATGGCGCTGATCGGCGAGACGCTCGCCCACACCGCCTTTGCGGGAGTCGCTATCGGTATCGTCGTGGTGGGGGCGCTCGGCCTGAACGCCACGAACGGTCGGCTGGTGCTGGTCGCGCTGGTCGTGAGCGTCCTCTCGGCGCTCGGCCTGCAGTGGCTCACCGAACACACCGACAGCTACGGGGACGTTCCGATCGCAATCGTTCTGACCGGTAGCTTCGCCGTCGGGACGCTGTTGATCTCGTGGGGTCGTGAGTTCGTCTCGGTCCCGATCGATATCGAGCAGTTCCTCTTTGGCGACATGGCAGTCGTCACCGCGGAAGGCGCCCGGATCGTCGCCGTCCTCAGCGTCGTCGTGGTGGCCCTCGTCGCCTTCAACTACAAACAGTTCCTGTTCATCACCTTCGACGAGACGGCCGCGCGAGTCGCGCGGTTCAACGTCACCTGGTACAACGCCTTGCTGGTCACGATGACCGCGGTGGTTGTCGTCGGTGCGATGCAGATCCTCGGTGTGATCCTCGTCGCCGGCTTGCTTGTGATCCCGGTGGCGGCGGCGTCACAGATCGCACAGGGCTTCCGGGAGACGCTGTATCTCTCCGTACTGTTCGGGCAGACGGCGATCCTCGCCGGGATCGGCCTGGCGATCTGGCAGAGTCTGCCCTCCGGCGGGTCGGTGATCGTTGTCGCCATTGCGATCTATCTCGTGACGGTAGCGCTGTCGGACCGCTCGGCCGCACTCACGACACGATAGCTGCGGACAGATCACCGACAAGAGATGTCGAGTGTTTGTGAGTGTTATACAAAGAACAAGAATTATCACGAATATTGCTTTGCCATTATAAGACCCCTGTTTATACTCCGTACGATGTCAGTCAGTTTTTATCCGTGGGTATACTCAGTTTTACCTAGCGATGGGAGCGTTATCGGACCTGTTCGGGCCGGAACGTGTAGCAGTCGTCGGTGCAACCGACCGAGAGGGATCCGTTGGGCGGGCGATCCTGACGAACCTCCAGGAAGATTACACCGGTGACGTTGTTCCAATCAACCCGAACCGTGATGCAGTGCTGGGACTGGACTGTTACCAATCAGTGGCGGAAGCGCCACCGACGGATCTGGCGGTGATCGTCGTCCCGTCAGGGATCGTCATCGACGCGGTGAAGGAAGCGGCACAGGCAGGTGTCGACGACGTCGTCGTCATCACGGCTGGATTCAGCGAGACCGGCAGTGAAGGCGCAGAACGCGAGAACGAACTCGTCGAGGTCGCAAAAGAGTACGACCTCAATCTGGTCGGTCCCAACAGCCTCGGCGTGATGAGCACGCCGAACGGGATGAACGCGACATTTGGCCCCGACAACGCACAGGAAGGCTCGATCTCCTTTATGAGCCAGTCGGGCGCGTTCATTACGGCAGTGCTGGACTGGGCGAACGATCAGGATCTCGGCTTCAAAGACGTCGTCTCGCTCGGCAACGAGGCCGTTCTCGACGAGACCGACTTCGTCAGAGAGTGGGGCGATGACCCCGACACCGACGTAATTATCGGCTATCTCGAAGGGATCGACCACGGTCGCGAGTTCATCGATGCGACCCGGGAGGTCACCGACGATACCCCGGTCGTGCTGGTCAAATCCGGCCGTACCGAGGCCGGTGCGCAGGCAGCCTCCTCACACACCGGGACGATAGCCGGTAGCGAGCAGGCGTACGCGGCCGGCCTCGATCAGGCCGGCGTCCTGCGCGTCGAAACCGTCCAGGAGATGTTCGACTATGCGCAGATGCTATCGGGCCAGCCCCTGCCCGACCGTGACGACGTCGCCGTCATCACCAACGCCGGCGGTCCCGGCGTGATGACGACTGATGCGATCGGTGGCTCGCGGCTGGACCTTGCGGGCTTCTCCGACGAGACTCTGGAAATCTACAGCGAGATGCTCCCCGACGAAGGGAACATCTACAACCCCGTGGACGTGCTCGGCGACGCCGACTCGGGCCGGTTTGAGGAGGCGCTCGACGCCGCACTGTCCGACGATGGCGTCGGTGCCGCAGTCGTCGTCGCCGCGCCGACAGCCGTGCTCAACTTCGGCAACCTCGCCGACGTCATCAGCAAGATGAAAGAGAAACACGAGACGCCGATCGTCTCGGCGCTGATGGGCGGCGAAAGCACGGAAGCCGCGGCCCAGAAGCTCAAGGACAACGGCGTCCCGAACTACTTCGACCCCGCGCGTGCGATCCGGAGCATCGGCGCGCTCTCGGAGTACCGGGACATCAGCGAGACGACCCACGACGACCCGGCCGACTTCGACGTCGACCGCGAGCGCGCACGGGAGATCCTCGAACGCGCCGAAGGGCGAGACGACAATCGCCTCGGCGTCGAGGCGATGGATCTGCTCGACGCGTACGGGATCCCGACGCCGAACGGCGACGTCGTCGACTCGCCCGCTGCCGCAGAGGAAGTGGCGAAGGGTATCGACGGTCCTGCAGTGATGAAGATCGTCAGCCCCGACATCCTCCACAAGTCCGACATCGGCGGCGTGAAAGTCGGTGTCGAGACCGAGGACGTCGCAGACGCCTTCGAGAGCCTGGTGACGCGGGCCCGTAACTATCAGCCGGACGCAAACCTCATCGGGATCCAGGTTCAAGAGATGGTCGACCTCGACGATGGAACCGAGACGATCGTCGGCCTCAACCGCGACCCACAGTTCGGCCCGATGGTGTTGTTCGGACTCGGCGGGATCTTCGTGGAAGTGCTCGAAGACACCACGGTTCGGATCGCACCGATCAGCGAACCGGAGGCGGACGCCATGATCAACGACATTCAGGCCGCACCGCTACTACGTGGTGCCCGGGGACGGACACCGGCGGATACGGGCGCCATCTCGGAGTCGCTCCAGCGGCTCTCACAGTTGGCGACTGACTTCCCGGCCATCCTCGAACTCGACGTGAACCCGCTCGTCGCAGGGCCGGACGGCGCGACGGCGATCGACCTGCAACTGACCGTGGACACTGATAAACTATGACGAAGACCCTACTCGTAACCTCGACCGAAGAAGGCACCGGCAAGACGGCCGTCTCGATCGCGCTCGGTATGCTCGCCAAGGAGCGCGGGCTCGACGTCGGCTACATGAAACCCAAAGGAACGCGGCTCCGCAGCCGCGTCGGCAAGACCCTCGACGAGGATCCGATGCTTGCCCGCGAACTGCTGGAGATGGACGCGGAGATGCACGAACTCGAACCCGTCGTCTACTCGCCGACGTTCATCGAGCAGGTGATCCGTGGTCAGGAGGACTCCAGCGACCTCCAGACACAGGTCAAAGAGCACTTCGAGACGCTCGCGGCTGGGCGCGACCTGATGATCGTCGAGGGCGGCGGCTCGCTAACGACCGGCGGCATCGTCGACCTGACCGACGCCGACATCGCGGAGCTCCTCGATGCAGAAGTCGTCCTGCTGGGCGGCTACGACACTCCCGCAGACATCGACGGGGTACTCGCGGCGGCTCGACAGCTCGACGATCGCCTTGCTGGCGTGTTGTTCAACGCCGTCACCGACGACGCCTTCGACAGCCTCGAAACCGATGCCGTTCCGTTCCTGGAGAGCAAGGGAATCTCGGTCCACGGCGCACTGCCGCGGGAGCAGGAACTCGCCGGCATCACTGTCGAGGACCTCGCCGACGAACTCGGCGCAGAGATCCTGACCAACGCCGCAACCGACGAGTACGTCGAGCGCTTCAGCGTCGGTGCGATGGGCCGGGACGCCGCACTCCGTCACTTCCGACGGACCCGTGACGCCGCAGTCATCACGGGGGGCGACCGCTCGGAAGTCCAGACCGCCGCGTTGCAGGCACCCGGCATCGAATGTCTCATCCTCACCGGCGGCCACCGCCCGACCGGCGCTGTCGTCGGGAAAGCCGAGGAGAAGGGTGTGCCGATCCTCCTCCTGCAGACTGACACGCTGACGGCCATCGACCGCGCCGAGGGCGTCGTCAGCGAAGGTCGTACCAAGGACGCCGAGACCGTAGAACGCATGCAGGAACTGCTTGCCAGCCACGCAGACGTCGACGGACTGATCGGCGTGCAGTCAGGGTCGGACTCCGACGACGAGTAGACCGACCGCCTCTCTTTTGTCGCCAGCGCACCAACTCGATGGTATGAGCGACAGCGGCGACGACACAGACGAGGAACTCGCCCGTACAGCCGAGGAGCTGGCCGACACCTTGCGCGACCTCCGGCAAGAGGTCGAGCCACAGCCCCGGCGCGGCCCCCTCGGTCTCCCCCGCCCGCCCTCTCCGCGAGAGGTGCTCGAATTCACCGATGACGTCGCAATCCCGGCCGCGATTGCAGTGCTCGAAGCGAACATTCGAATCCTGGAGGCGGTCCAGCGCGCTATCGAGATTGCCAAAGCCGAACGCGAGGCCCGCGAGCGCGGCGAAGAGATCCGCGGTGAGGCCGAGCGCCGCAGCCGAGAGGTCCGTGAGACGGCGGGTCGGTTCGGGGAGGAGACGCTGGACCGACTCGACGACGCGCTCGTAGAGCTACAGCGCGCCGTCGACGAGGGCGCACTCCCACAGGACGAGACGGCCCGCGAGATTCTCACCGAGGCCCGAGAATTACGCGACGACCTCGACGAACAGGTCCGTGACGCCGAAGCACGCGTCGACGAGCAAACCGGGCGCGAGCGTCGAAGTGACGAGGAAGACGCCGATACGGACGACGAGGAGGCCGAACCCGACCCGGTGCAAGTCGACGTCGACTCGGAACTGGAGTCGCTTCGGAGCCGCTATGGGGAGGACGACGAATCGCCCGAGGAAGACACGGACTGAGAACGACACATACTTACTTTCAACTCGGGAACATCGGGTAGCGCGCGGGTAGCCAAGCCAGGAAAAGGCGCAGCGCTTAGGACGCTGTCCCGTAGGGGTCCGCCGGTTCAAATCCGGTCCCGCGCACTTCTCGGCTCGAACAAACGTGAGAGCCGTGAGTGCGCAATGAGGACTTGAACCAGACGAGTCGCAGCGCGAACGAAGTGAGCGACCGTCTCGACGAGGTTCAAATCCGGTCCCTCTCCCCCTGCAAAACCGGCCATGTTCTCACCCCAACGACCTGAACTCCCCGCGGAGCAACACGGTCGAACTGGTCAGTCACTCGCACCCACGCCGAACCGTTTTACATCCCCTCGTTCAAACCTGTGGACGAATGGGTGAGCAGAGCAAGATCACGAGACGGCGAGCACTCCTCGCAGGCGGCGGGACCGCCGTATTTGGGGGTGGCGTCGCGTACGTCGCATCGCGTTCGGAGTCAGAGGGCCAGGAGTACGTCCCCTCGGAGTTCCACACGAGCGACGGGACGAGCGGATTCGGCGTCGAGTTGGCTGGCCGACCGCTCGTCGGGGCACGCGATGCGCCTGTCGACATCTACTACTGGACTGATTATCTGTGTCCCTTCTGCAAGAAGTTCGAAACCGAGACGTTGCCAGCAATCGGTGAGGAGTACGTCGAGAACGGGACGGTCAGAGTTGTCGTCCTCGCGTATCCCAATATTGGCCAGTACTCGATGCCAGCGGCGATGTGGGGTCGAAGCGTCTGGAATCGGGTGGCCGAAAGCGATCCCACCGCGTTCTGGAACTGGCACACTGCGGTGTTCGACGCGCAGGCCGAGTCGGGCAACGACTGGGCTGACGAGGAGACGTTCACGCGTCTCACTGACCGAGTAGACGGTGTCGACCGTGCCGCCGTCGAGGAGTATCGCGCTTCCAACGAGGGGTTCGTTCGGGAGACCGTCGACGGCGACTACGAGGCTGCCCGATCGGTCGGCCTGCAGGGAACGCCGGCGTTCGTGTTGTACAACCGTGAAAGCGGCGCGGCCGGGACAATCGTCGGGGCACAGCCGTACGACGGCTTTGCCGATGCCATCGAGCAGGTACGAGAGGCATGACGGGTACGCGAGTCGCCGTGATGCGGGACTGGGCCCGCGACGTCGGAGACGCCCTCGTCCATCCGCTCACGTCGAACGCCCGACTGCTGTTCGCCGGGGGAGTGACGGGGCTGACCTACGTCCTCCTGGTGCTGAGCACGTTTCCACAGTTCTCGATCCAGTTACTCGCGAACGATATTACGGACCTCGGCTATGCCGTGACCGCCCTTACGAGGGAAGTGTATCTGAGCACTGGCTGGCTTGGTATCGGCCTCGTCACCCTGTATGCAGTGTTGACGGGCATCGCGGTAACCAACGCCGTCACGCTCTTCCGGCGCGCACGTCGTACCGGTGCGTCGACGCTGCTCGGCGTCGTTCCGGGCGTGCTCGCAGCGGGGTGTGCGAGTTGCGGTGCCGGCGTGCTCGGGGCGCTCGGCTTCGTCGGCGCGATGGCAATGCTCCCGTTCGACGGCAACCTGCTCCGGGCGGGCGGAATCCTCCTGCTCGTCGTGTTCCTCGGTCGAGCGGGCGACCCACTGATGTGTTCGGTCGGCAGCGACGGGTGGCTCTGAGCACAACCGATCGCCACGTCCCGTACCGTCAGGGAACGGTTGATAAACAGAGTGTTCTCCCCCTGTATTTATCAGTTATCGAGACAGATATCCTAGATGAGATGGACCGCGAAGAACTCGAAGACGCGGTCGACGACTGGGTGGAGGCCGAAATCATCACTCATGAACAGGCCGAGGCGATCCTCGCCCGTCACGAGGGCGACGAGCGATCGTTGCGGCTAATCACGGCGCTCTCGATCATGGGTGCGGTGTTGATCGGCGCGGGAGCGATCCTCTATCTCACGGGGAACTGGGCCGAACTCCCGCGGACCCTCCGGGCCGCAATCCTTCTTACGGTTCCAACTGCCGCCTACGGTTCGGGTGGGTGGCTCCGCCGCGGCGAGTACCCGCGAGTCGGGCATGGGCTGTTCGTCCTCGGGGCGGCCTTTGTCGGTGTGAGCCTGTTCGCACTGGCCGACCTGTACGAGATCGATATCGCGGCCGAGTGGTTGCTGATCGCGTGGACAGCGGTAGCGCTGCCCTCCGGCCATCTGCTGGAGTCGCGGCTGATAACGGCACTGGGCCTCGGCGTCGGCGCGGCGACACTCGTGACGGCGACATCGTTCGATCCGGCAGTGGTGACCGGGCTCTACGGAATCGTCCTGTTCGTCCACGGCGCGATGGACAGGGAGCCGCGATGGTCGATGAGCTATCTGCTCGTCGGCGTCGCCGCGACGCTCGGATCAACAGTCGCGTTGACGACGTCGGGTGGGCGTCTGGGTCCGTCGCCGGAACTGGATCTCGTCCTCGTGGGCGTCGCCCTCGGTGCGGCCGCGATGGCGGTTCGGACGGCCGTCGACTCGCGTTCGGACGGCGACGACTCTCTCACGCTCTGGGCGGCCGTCGCTATCGTCGTACTGCTGGTATTCCCACCCCTCGCGTCGGTTGACCTTTCGTCGTTCGCGACGTCGGTGATCGCTCACCTACTCGCACTCGTTCTTGTGCTCGTCACGGTGGGAATCGGCTATCGGCTCCGTGAGACAGGTGTCGTCAACATCTCCGCCCTTGCGTTCTTGGCGGTCGTGTTATCCTTCCTTGCTCGGACGGTCGCCAACGTGCTATCCGGGTCGTTGACGCTGATAATCGGCGGACTGATCCTGCTCGCCGTCGGCCTCGGCCTCGAACGCGGCCGGCGGACGTTGCTCGAACGGATGGATGCGTCGGGCGCTGCTGCTCGGGAGCGAAGCAAGTGAGACACCGTCGGATCGGGTAGGTGACTCGTATCGGTTCAATGCGGTCGAAAAGGAAGAAAGGCCTGTCGGACGGCTACCAGCTTACTCTTCGTCTTCGTCCGCTTCCTCAGACTCCTCTTCGAGCAGGTCGTTCTCTTCGAGGTACGAGCGGATCTCGTCCGTGTCGAGTTCGGCGTACTCCTCGGTCTCGGTCTCGACGGTCGCCAGTGCGAGACCTTCCGGGGTCAACCCGCTGTCCTGAGCGGAGGCCAGCGCTTCGAGTGCGAGCACGATACCGTCTTCGAGGCTGTCGCCGCCGTCGTAGTTCTCTTCGAGGAACTCCTGAATGTCGCCGCGGTCGGCACCGACTGCGAGTGCCTTCCATTCGTAGGGCGTTCCCGACGGGTCCGTCTCGTAGAGACGGGGCTCGCCGTTTTCGATGCCACCGATGATCAGCGCGACGCCGAACGGGCGAGCGCCACCGACCTGCGTGTACTGCTGGATGTGGTCGGTGACCTCCTTCGTCAGCGTCTCGACGCCGATCGGCTCGTCGTAGCGGAGGCGGTTGGTCTGTGCGCTCTGGCGGGCGAAGTCGATCAGCTGTCGCGCGTCGGCCACGTGGCCTGCGCTGGCGATGCCGATGTGTTCGTCAGCCTTGTGGAGCTTCTCGACGCTTGTTCCTTCCAGTAGCGGCGAACGGATCCGCTTGTCGACGGCGAGGACGACGCCGTCCTCGGTCCGCACGCCGATGCTGGCTGTGCCACGTTTGACTGCTTCGCGGGCGTACTCTACCTGGTAGAGCCGTCCGTCCGGCGAGAAGATCGTGATCCCTCGGTCGTAGGCCTGTTGTTGAGCTTGTCCCTGCATAGTATCACTGTAAATCGAGTGTCATCGCGCCGACAACCGAGGAGTCGACCCGTACATCCACGGAACTGTCGCGGATAACTGCTGGCCGCTCCTCGCCGTCGAACACGACGTTTCTCTCGTGGAAAAGTTCCGTCTGTCGTCCTAAATACTTTTCTTCACAGGCACGGATCGTACCACTGATACCGATGACTCGCACGCCCACCGAGTGAGTATTGATACTATCGATACAGGCAAGCGCGGCGCGAGCCTCGGTGCCGTGTCCGTGGCGAACCCGGACGACCGTCTCCCCCTGCCCGTCCGAGAACGAGAAATCGAGCACCGTGAGGTCAGCGTCCGCACTGCCGGTGTCGCCGACGAGGTTCTGTGCCGCATACCACAGTTCGCGCTGGAAGGCCCCCCGAGAGAGATCAGCGTCGGGCGTCGATTCGAGGGCGACCGCGAGATATCGCCAGCGCGGACGGAAGTGTTTGGGGAGATGTTTCATGCCTACTCGCCTCCGGCGGCCCGTTCGGCGACGAGCACGCCCACCTGCTCGTGGACGCGCTCGACGGCGGTTAGCGCGAAGCCAGCGCCTGTCAGCGCGTCCACGAGCGTGCCAACCGTCGCGGGGTCGTCGACCTCTGGACTGTAAAACGGCTCCTCCGGATCGGGTTCCCCGAAGAACATCACGTCACCGAGCACGAACCGTCGCGGCCCCAGGCCGGCGATCACGTCGATCGCCTCGCGTTTCTCTCCGTCCGAGAGGTGATGCATCGCGAAGTTCGAGGTGACGATATCGACCGGTTCGTCGATGTTCGGCACGCGGAACCGGCCGTCGCCGAACTCGACGTTGTCGATCCCGTTCTCGCTCGCCTTGGCGCGAGCCTGTTCGAGCATGCCCTCGCTGACGTCCCGACCGATCACTCTCTCGGCGTCGTCTGCGAGCGCCAGCGCGATGGCCCCTGTGCCGGTGCCGATGTCGAGGACCGTGTCGCTGTCCGTGGGCGCGGCGTGCTCGACGACGAGGCCTGCACAGGCGCGATACTCCTCGCTCTCGCTGTCGTCGTACTCCGCGGCCTTCTCGTCGAACCGGTCCCCGTGGGCCTCAGGCGTCTTCGTCATATCTCCCCCGTTCGACCCCCGGCTCAATGAACTCCTCGGACTGGATCCGCTCGTTTCGTTCGATCAGCCGCCCCCACTCGGCAAGCCCCTCTCTGATCATCCCGGCGTCGAACCCGATGGTCTCGCCCACGGCGACGAGTTCTCGGGGCGCCCGCAGGTGAAGATGTGATTCGGGCGTCGCGCTCACGACGTAGGGGGCGTCGTACTGCTCGATCAGTTCCCGAAGCTTCCGAAGCGATTTGAGCGCCCGGACGCGCTCGCCGCCGTCCGCACGCAGGACCGGCGAGAGGTCGAACTCGACGCGAACCCCGTTCTCCCGTGCAGCACGGGCGAGCACGTGGTTGAAATCGCCGTCGCCGCGCATTGGGTGCGCGAGCACGTCGACACGTTCTTGCTCGACCGCGAAGCGATTGATGGCGTTGGTCCCGCCCCCCACGACGACGAGTCGGTCGCGCTCGCGGTAGTTGCCGACGAAGCCGCTGGCACGCTGTGGATTGTCGGTCGAGATCTCGTTTGCCTCGACGACGGCGACGTCGTCATCGATATCCTCGTCAGCGTGGTCCGGCCGAGCGTCGTCGGCGTTCCTGACGACGATCCCGTCGTACCCGTACTCGCCCGCCGTGTTGGCCAGTCGGGCGACTGTCGCGTCTCCATCGGGCCAGGCGTGGACCGCCTCGTACATAGAACAGCAACCAGCCCCACGGCTCTTTGCTGTTACGTTATCGGGCGGCAAACGGTGGCTCGACCGCCCCGATCAGAACTCGTCGTCGCGGCAGGCCTCGATCGCCTCGGTGGCGTTCTCGACGGCCGCGGGCTTTTTTGCGGGATAGGCTTCGACCTTCGCGCGGAGCGTGATGCCGTCGCCGATCTCTGCACGGCCGTTGAAGGCCGCCTGTTTGTCGAGGCTCAAAAAGAGCGAGCAGTTCTCGTCGACGCGCTGGTCTAACTCGTCGAGGACCCGGTCGATCTCTTTCAGGTCGGCGACTCGTCGGAGGATGTGGCGCATGTCGTCGGCGTTTTCGACGCGCGTCGAAAGGACGACGATTCGGTCACCGTAGTGGCCTTCGCTCTCGGTGCGCTCTATCTCCGTCTCCTCGGGGAGGAAGAACCGCAGCGCCTCTCTGACGCGCTTTTCGTCTTCGGTCGCGTAGCAGAAGGCCCGCAGATCGATGTAGTGGAACGGGACGCTCGCCATCGGGGAGTTACTCTGCCGCTTCGAGCGAATCCTCGGAGATACCGGTCTCCTGGCCGTCCTCGAAGCTGACGGTGTAGGTCTCGTCGCCGAACATGGTCTCCATGACCTGCGTAACCGTCCCCTCTTCGCCGTCGTACTCGCTGTGCTCGTCGTACAGAATAACGCTATCGTCTTCTTCAAAGCTCATGGGTTCGACTACCCCCTCAGCCAGTAAAAAGGGACTGATTCCCGGCGGTGCGGTCAGACTGCAGGCCCCGATTCGGCCATCGGTGACGGGAGTCGAAGATCCTCGAACTCGTCGAGGAACTGCACGTTCATGACGAGTTTGAGTTCGGATGTCGCCGGCACGCCGACACAGGTCAGCCGAGCGTTCAGCCGTTCGACCTGCTTGTCAGTGAGAATCGTCTGGCCGGGCATGGCGACGTCGCCCTCCTTGACGATCACCGCACAGTTTGCACAGGCCCCGCCGCGACAGGCGTAGGGCCAGGACAGATCACGATTCTCCGCGGCTTCGAGGATTGTCTCGCCCGGTTCGACGAGAAACCGGCCGTAATCGCTCGGATCGAGATCGGTGTCGGAGGCCTTCTCGAAGAGGTCGCTATCGTCGAGCGACCAGCCGTGCTCGTCGAGGACGGCGTAATCGAGATACTGCACCCGGGACTCGGTGCCGGCCATGAGCGGCCCAGTGTTTTGCTGACTGTACCGCTGGACGATACTCGCGGCCTCCGCGACCGGTTTGGCCTCTAGCGACGCGAACCAGTCGACGACCGTCTGACCGCCGAGCCCGGATTTGTTGGCCAGTTCATCGAAATCGACGCCCTCGTTTTCGGCCACCGGTACGATGATCGTCTCCGATTCGAGCCGATCGATCCAGCCCTGCACGTCCTCGTTCGAGAGATCGTACCAGTTTGCCAGTTCGGAGACCGAAGCACCCTCGTCGTAGGCGATTGCGGTCATCAGGAGCTGTGTCGACTCCTTGCTACGTGCTTCCTCGAGCCAGCGCCTGAGATCGTCACTATCGACGTGTTGTAACTGCCCCATACCTCTACTCTCCAGCGGAAAAAAAGTAAAGCTATGCACTCGTCCGTCGATCACGTGCTCGACGGCGATTCGAGCCTGAGCGCCGACGCGAGCAATACGGCGGCGGCGGTCAACAGCACGACGGAAACGATCGGTCGACCGCCGTCGAGACCGGCGTAGAGCGCGTAGGCGACGACCGCCGTCCCGAACGCGACGGACACAGTCCCCGCGGCGTGGGAGAGTTCGGCCGAGCGCGTCTCCGCCTCACGACCGACCTGCTCGCCGAGTTCGATAGCGTTGACCGCGACGTCCCACGAGACGACGGCGAGCGCGCCGCCGATCAGGACGGAACCGACACCCGCATCACCGATCCCGGCGACGAGTGCGGCCGCAAACAGCGCCAGTCCGCCGCCGGTTGCGAGGCGCTCTCGGCCGTAGCGCAAGCCTGCACCGAGCAGGACGATACCGGGCAGCGATAGCCCGACCGACGGGGCCATCGAGACGCCGAGCACGGTCGCCGCGAGCACTGCCACGGCGAGCGAGATGACGGTGCCGGGACGCGTCGGCCGGCGGTCGACGGCAGGGCTCACGCCGACCACCTCGCGCCGGCCCGCGAAATCGCCGTGACGAGTGGCTCCTCCCAGTTCCAGTCGACGACCCGCAGTCCGGATCGCCGGAGGTCAGCCATCCGCAGGTCCCGCTCCATCCGGGCGACCGATTCGCCAGTTGTCGCCGTCGTCGTCGGGTTCGGACTGACTGCAGTCAGCAGATGGCCGCTGGCATCCAGCAGTTTCGCCTGCTCGACGACCAGGTCGTCCACGAGCGGCGAGAAGAGGATGATCTGGGCGTGACTGGGTAGCTGCTGGCGAAGCGCCGCGACGCTGATCGGGCGCTCGATCAGGTCGTCGACCGAATCCGGCGATAGCAGCGGCTCGGTCTGGAACATCTCACGAGCGCGGGTGCGGTGGTCCCCGCCACTTCCGGGCGGCAGCCAGCACTCAGTCGTCCCGAGCGCGGCGATGCCGACCCTGTCGCCGGCGTCGATCAGCGAGGAGAACACCTGCATCGCACCCTCGACGGAGCGCTCGACTGCACTGGTGGCGCTCTCGTCGGGCCGACACCACGCCTCGGTGCGGACGTCGATCAGCAGGACGACCGAGGCCGCCCGCTCCTCGCGGAACTCGAGCGTCGAGAGTTCGCCAGTCCGCGCGCGGGTGTTCCAGTCGACTCTGGAGAGCGGATCGCCCGGCTGGTACTCCCGCGTCGCGTAGAACTCGAGTCCGTCGCCGCCGATATCGGTCTCGACGCGGCCAGCATACGGCGTCGTCAGCGGTTGCAGGGAGAGGTTCGTCGACGGGGGCAGGGAGCCGGGAGTACAGACCAGCGGGTCACTCTCGCCGGGGACTCGCGTCTCCCGCTCGGCCGCACCGCTGAAGCCCCTGACGAGCACCTGTGCTGGCTTGAACTGATGGGTCCCGCGCTCGGCGACCACTGTGTAGCTAAACGTCGCCGTCTCGCCGGGGTCGAGCGAGGCCGCACAGCGTGGCGTCCCCGCGGCGACGTGTAACTGCCCCGGGACGCCGTCGACAATCCGAACGTCCGGAAGGCTCGACTCGCCGGCGTTCTCGACCGCCACGGTGACTTCGATTTCCTCGCCCGGGTCGGGACGGTCCTCGAAGTCGCGCTCGATATCGAGGTATGCGTCGGGCGCGCGCCCGGCCCCTGCGTAGGCCGCAAACGTGACGCCGAAGACGCCCGCGAGGAAGGGAGCGGGGTTCTGAGCGAACACGCCGAAGGCGACGCCGAACAGTGCGAGCGCGCTGACACCGGTCCAGCGACCGGTCCGGCGCAGGACGTCCTCGTGGAGTCGTCCGGCACTGTCGACCGTCGCCTCGTCGGCATCGTCTGGTTCCGCGTTCGGTTCGGGTTCGGTCTGGCGTTGCTCACTCATCGGTCTCCTCCGTGGGTCTCGTCCAGAGACGCTCTAGCTCTCCGGCGGCCCGTCTCGCCGTGAGCCCGTACTTCGACTCGCGCCCGAGACGGACCCGAAGCCGCAGCGACAGGGGGAACGCGGACCATGGCGTCCCGTCGAAAAACGACGCCGCGACGGGGTCGTCGGTCCACTCGCCGCTCGTCAGTCGCTCTCTCGCCTCCGCTTCGGTGTAGCCGCGACGGCGCTGAAGGACGGTCACGCCGACCGCTTCGAGTCGGTCGTTCACCGTCTCGCGGCCGGATATCTCGTGGACGCTCGACGCCGACCGCATGGCGACGTCGAACCCTTCGCCCGGTGTCGGAATCCCCTTGATGAGTTCCGGATCGCCAGTGCGTGCGTAGCCGAGTTCGGAGCCCCACCGGTCGCGGGCGATCCGAGCACCCTGAGCCAGGGCAACGATGCCGACGATGGTCAGCAGGAACTCGTCGGCCGAGAACATCGCGCCCAGATCGGGCGAAAGGAACGTCGCGACGCCGAGTGCGGTGATCACCACCCCGATGCCGGCGGCGATCCGGCGCTCGATGGTCGTCATTGGCGATCACCCGCGTACGCCGCTTCGATCTCCCGGAGCGCGTCGACGGCCCGCTCCTCTCGCTCGGGCGTCACTGCCCGCTCGCCGTAGCGGACCTCCTCGAAAACGTCCCGGAGCGTCTCGACGTGGCCCCGGTCCATCCCGGCGTCGGTCGCCGCCGCGGCGAACTCCTTCGGCGTGCTCGTCTCTGGATTCCGGAGGTCGACCACCTCCACCATCTCGTTCCAGGCGGTGTACACCTCGTTCTGGAAGGCGTCCTCAGACGCCTCGATCCGGTCGGCGGCGTCGCCGGCCGCCTCGCCGAGTTTGGTCTCCTCCTCGGGGTCGTCGGCGAGGTCGACCGTTTCCGCGTCGACGTCATCCTCGTCTCGAGTGAGCCAGTACCAGAACGCCCCGACTGCAGTCAGCAAGAGGAGTCCGATCAATCCGATCGTAGCGAGCGGGCTTCCGCCGCCGCCCGCCTTGGGTTCCGCACTCTCGTCACTCTCTGCGACGCCGATATCCGGCGTGACATCACTGATCCCGTCGAGCCCTTCCTGTGCCGCGCTGCCGTCGCCGCCGGAGGCTAGGAACAGTCCGGCAGCCACAGTCCCGAGTAGCAGTATGCCGGCGAGAAACGGGATGGCCTTGCCCATCGTCATGTCCGAGGCCTGCGCGTCGCCGAGAAGGTAGACGCCGGCGGCAAGCCCGACCACGAGGACGGTCAGCACGCCGAACACGAGCGTCGAGGAGACTGGTAGTGATAGCTGTGCCGAGACGCCGAGACCGGCCGTCGAGGCCGCGTCGGTGGGATCGGCGATCGTCGCCGCGCCGAAGCCGAACGCGACGAGACAGACACCTGCCGTGACGGCCGGCCGTACTGTAGTAGAGCGCATAGTAGTTGTTCGAACACTGTCGCCGCGGAGGGGGATCACGGGACAGTCCGTTACAGGCGCGTGGACGTGTCCCAAAAAAAGTGTACCGATCCCCCAAGCGTCAGACATACGCGTCGGAGGGTCCTACTGGAACCGATGACCGACAGCGTGCACGTCGACAGGGACTGTACGGAGCTATACACGGAGTTCGGCGACGAGCGACTCCCGCCCGGACAGCGCGAAACGGCGGAGTTCCCCGTCCTCTCGAAGAGCGGTACGCCCGAGTGGAACCCGGAAGACTGGGAGTTCCGCGTCACCGGTGCCGTCGAGGAAGCGCTATCGTTCGACTGGGAGGAGTTTCAGGCACTCCCCACAGAGACCCATCGCCAGGACTTTCACTGTGTCACTGGCTGGAGCAAGTTCGACTGTCAGTTCACCGGCGTCACCTTTCCGACGCTGGCCGAACGCGCCGGTCTCGACGACGACGCCTCGCACGTACTCTTTTACGCGCTGGACGACTACACCACGAATCTCCCGCTCGAGGACTGTCTGCGACCCGAACTACTTTTTGCCTACGAGTTCAGCGGCGAGGCGCTGCCGGCCGACCACGGCGGGCCACTCCGCGCCGTGACGCCGCACAAGTACGCCTACAAGGGCGCGAAATGGCTCTGTGGCGTCGAGATACTCACCGAACAGGAGCGAGGCTACTGGGAGAAACGCGGCTACTCCAACACGGCCGACCCGTGGAACGAAGAGCGGTATAGCTAGGTCGTGGAACCGCCGTCCGGCCGAGCTATCGGGCGAACCGCTCTCCCAGCGCGGCGCTATAACTCGTGTATAGCTCGCGAACAACGAACCGATCCCGCGGATCGACGCCCAACACGTCGAGCGCCGCGACGTAGACGACAAGCCCGATCAGGACGCCGGGGAGGAGAGCAACTACGCCGGGAACGACGGCACGGATCGCCCACATGACGGCGAGTGCGACGCCGCCAGCCACGATTGGGGTGAGGTAGGTCCGATCGAACGGCCAGAGTCCCTCGAACCGGCGTAACAACAGTACCTGAATCACGTTCTGTACGGAGATGGCGAGCGAGGTGCCGAGCGCGGCACCGACGAGACCGAACTCCACGATAAACGTGTAGGTCAACACGACGTTGAGGACGGCGAGCAGCCAGTCGAGGAGCATCCGCGCGTACTGGTGGTCAGTCATCATCAGTAGCCAGCCGGTTGCCCCGACCGCACTGCCGACGAACACGCCGCCGAGGTAGACGATCAGCGGGACGTATCCCTGCGTATACGTCGGGCCGAAGAGGGCGAGCAGGTCCTGCCCGTAGACGACCATCACCGCGAGGAAGGGAACGACGGTCGTGACGATCAGCCGCGTTACGGCCGTATAGATGGCGTTGAGCGTCGCCATTCGGTCGTCGGCATAGAGATCGGACGCGACCGGCGGGAGCAACTGATTGAACGACAGCAAGGGGATCCACGCGATAGCGACCAACACGAGCAAGGCGTTGTAGACGCCCGCCGCGACCGCTGTCAGCAGCGCTCCGACGAGCAGGACGTCGACCCGGTTCTGAAACACCTTTCCGAAACTGCTCATTGCGACCGGGGCGGCGTGATTGTAGAATCGTCCGGCCTCGGCGCTCACTCCCCGAATCGACGGGCGGATCCCCGTCGAACGCGCGGATAGCGGGATGGCGACCGCCGCAAGCACGGCCGTCCCGACGACGATAGCGCCGGCGACACCGACGACGGAGTAGCCGAGACCGAGCGCCACGACTGCCCCGGCCAGGCGGACGGCCGGGCGGAGCAGTTTATTGAACACGACTTCACCGCGTGCGGAGCCGACCGCCCGGAAGACGCCGGCGACGACCAGGACGACGCCGAGCAGTCCGACCAGAAGGCCAAAGACCCGCATCGTCGGAACGAAGGCGGCCTGCTCGACGGTGCGGTCGTTGATCCACGGCGCTACCACCCAGACGCCGAGGGCCAACACCGCGCCAAAACCGATCGTCGTCGCGTAGGCTAACCCGACGACAGCGGAGCGTCGTCGAGGCTCGCCCCGATACTCGGGTACGTAGCGCTGGAGCGCCGGCACGCTTCCGAAGGTGACGAGCCGGACGAGAACCTGGGCGATCCGCCACGCCAGTGCGTACACCCCGTATGCGGCTGGTCCCAGTCCGCGTGCGAGGATGATCTCGACCGTCGAGATCAGCGCACGTTGCCCGGAGACGCCACCGGAGGTAACGACGGCTCCGTGGGCGATTGTCAGGAGGGCCTCGCGTTCCTCGTCTGGAATCGACTCCTCGTCGTCTCGGGACACGGTTTGGCATTCGGGCGGTGCTACGTCAAAAGTCGGTCGCTTACCGACTCGACCGCCGCGCCACCACCACGAGAGAGGGACAGGCTGAAGAAGCCACGCTCCTGAGATGAGAGCAATGGAATCCCTGCGCAGTGGGGGCGACGCCAGCGCGCGGGCTGACGCGGCATTGGTGACGCGACGCCGCAAGCTGGACGCCGTCTCGCGTCGGGCCGTTCTCGACGAGTTCGAACCGCCACGGGGACTGTGGACGCCGCCGGACGGCCCCGCCTTCGTCGGCTGGGGCACCGCGACGACCCTCTCGGCGACCGGTCCTGACCGGTTCGAGGCCGTTAGATCGGCGGCTGACGAGCTGTTCTCACGCATCGACGCCGACGACGCGCCGACAGCGGCGCGCCCCCGACTCGTCGGCGGCTTCGCGTTTCATGACGAGCACGAACCGCACCCGCCGTGGACCGGGTTCGAGAGCGCGCGGTTCGTGCTGCCCCAGGCACAGGTGGTCTGGAGCGACGACGACGTCTGGCTCACGGTCAACGCCGTCGACCCCGATAGCGAGGCCGCACTGGAGGAACGACTCGACCGAGTCGCCACGGAGATAGAGGCGGCGACCACCGACAATGGGCCGGCCGACCCGCCGGGTGTGGCGAGTCGCGAGCGGTGCCCGTCGAGGGCCGACTGGCGCGACCAGGTCACGCGTGCGATCGGCCGCATCACGGGCGGCGACCTGCAGAAAGTCGTCCTCGCGCAGTCACTATCGGTCGCCCTCGACGAGCCGATATCGCTGCCGGACGTCATGGCGCGGCTGGATCGGTCGTACCCCGACTGCCAGCGCTTTCTCTTCCAGCCGGGCAACGGCCCGACCTTCTTCGGGGCGACGCCCGAGCGACTCGTCTCGCTCTCCGGCCGGACGGTGCACACCGAAGCCCTCGCCGGATCGACCGGTCGTGGCGACACCACGGAGGAGGACGAGTGGCTCGCAGCCGAACTACTCGATAGCGAGAAGGACATCCACGAACACGAACTGGTGGCCGATGCCGTCCGCGCCCAGCTCGCACCGTATGCCGGTTCCGTTCAGACCGGCCAGCGGACCATCCGAAAGCTCCCGACCGTCCAGCACCTACAGACGCCGATTACGGCCGAACTCGACGACGCCGAACACGTCCTCTCGCTGGTCGAGGCGCTCCATCCGACGCCCGCAGTCGGCGGGCTCCCGCCGGACGGTGCCTGGGAGACGATCAAGGAGACCGAGGCGTTCGACCGGGGGTGGTACGCCGCCCCCATCGGCTGGTTCGACGCCGCTGGCGACGGCGCGTTCGCAGTCGGTATCCGGTCTGCAGTCGCCGAGGGCGGCCGGGCGACGCTGTTTGCCGGGGCCGGAATCGTCGCCGACAGCGACCCGGACCGCGAGTGGGACGAGGTACAGCTCAAATACGGACCGATGCTAGACGCGCTGGAGTAGCTACTCATGTCTGCACCTAACAGAAACACGCTCTGGGCAGAGACGTTACTCGACGAACTCGTCGCCAACGGGATCGAGGCGGTCTGTGTCGCCCCCGGAAGCCGGTCGACGCCACTGACCGTCGCCGCGGCCGGCCATCCGGGTCTGACCGTCTTCTCGCATCTCGACGAGCGCTCGGCGGCCTACTTCGCGCTCGGCCGCGCCAGACGGACCGGGACCGCGACGCCGCTCATCTGCACCTCCGGCACCGCCGCGGCGAACTTCCACCCCGCCGTGATCGAGGCCAATCAGGCGCGGGTCCCCATACTCATGCTGACAGCCGACCGCCCACCAGAGCTCCGAGATAGCGGCGCGAACCAGACCATCGATCAGGAGAAGCTCTACGGCGATGCAGTCCGGTGGTTCCGCGACCTGCCGGAGCCGGAACCCACGGGGAGAAAACTGCGCCGCCTGCGCACCGACGCCGCCCGCGCGGTGGCTGAAGCAACGGGAACCCCCTCCGGCCCAGTCCACCTGAACGTCCCCTTCCGGAAGCCCCTCGAACCGGTCGAGGTGCCGGGAGACGTGCCCGACGATATCGCCGAAACCGCGCCACTCGGTGCGACCGGGCGTGACGGGCCGTTCGTCCAGACCGCCGGCGGGCGGATGGACCCCGACGAGGAAACTGTCGCCGACCTCGTGACCACCATCGAGGACGCCGAGCGGGGATTGCTCGTCGCCGGGCCCGCAGATCCACCAATCCCGGACGTGGACCGGCAGAGCGTCGCCGCAATCGCCAGTGCAACGGGCTTTCCGGTGCTGGCCGACCCGCTCTCCGGACTCCGGTTCGGCGACCACGTCGCCGAGGCCCAAGTGATCGGTGGCTACGACGGCTACCTCGACGAGCGCGTCACCGGCGACTGGCCCGACCCCGATGTCGTCGTCCGCTTCGGCGCGTCGCCGACGTCCAAGCCGCTCCGGAGCTATCTCGCCGGTGTCGACGCGCGCCAGTATATCGTCGACCCCGCCGCTGGCTGGCGCGAGGCGACGTTTACCGCGACGGATCTGCTCGAAGCCGATCCGACGGCGCTCGTTGAGTCGGTGCTCCAATCGCTCGACGCCGATGCCGTGGCACCCGCGCCAGACTGGCAGTCCCGCTGGCTCGATGCCGACGCCACCTACTGGGATCGGATCGGGACGGCGCGGGAGGACGCCCGCCGAGAGAGGAGCAAGCGATTCGAGGGAGCGGTCGTCGCCGCCGCCATCGAGGGCGCGCCCGACCCCGCCACCGTCTTCGTCTCGAACTCGATGCCGGTTCGGGACCTCGACCGCTTCGCCCGGCCCGCGACGGACGAACTGACCGTGCTCGGCAACCGCGGTGCAAGCGGTATCGATGGCATCGTCAGCACGGCGCTGGGCGCGGGGAGCGCGACCGACGACCCGCTCGTGGCGATCACCGGCGATCTGGCCTTCTATCACGATATGAACGGTCTACTCGCGCTGGAGCGGTGTGGCGTCGACGCTACTATCGTCCTGCTCAACAACGACGGCGGCGGCATCTTCCATATGCTCCCCATCGAGGAGTTCGATCCGCCCTTCACCGGGCAGTTCAAGACGCCACACGGGCTGGACTTCGCCCCCACAGCCGACCTCTACGACCTCTCGCTTACCAGCGTCGACCGGCTGGACGAGTTCACGGAAGTCTACCAGGCGTCGCTCGCCAGCGAGGGAACACAGGTAATCGAGTTCAGGATCGACAGTCAGGCGAGTCACGACCGTCGCGACGCGCTCTACGAGTCGGTCTGTGAACGGTTGCGCTAGCGCCCGACGACGCTCACCACCGCGACGGCGTAGCCGAGCGGGATCCAGACGAGCATGACGCCGACGACGACCCGCATTGTCAGGGGTTCCAGCATGCCAGTGGCGAAGAGTGCCCCGGGAACGAGCACGCTCAGACCGCCGAAGACGATCACACCGATGCCGGGAATCGTGAGCAGATAGCCCGCAGTAGCGATCAGTAGCAAACCGGTCGCGACCCGTATCGGGGCGAAAAAGAGCTCCGTGATCGTCGAGACCAGCAACAGCGGGTAGAGGAGCATCGACACGACGATCAGAAAGACCGTTTCCTGCGTAATCGACGGCATCGACAGCCCACGGCTCTGCGGTTCGGTCTCCCAGTCGTTGACCGTGTAGGAGTCGTCGCCACTCTGTGCATGGCCGTCGAAGCCGCGCCCCTTTGTAGACGTGCTCCCAGTTGCTGTCGTACCGCCCGCGGTAGACGCCCTACTGGTCGCCGAGGTGCCACCTGTTCCTCCCATACCGGCGGGACCTCCCATACCGCTCGTACTGCCTGTGCTACCCATGCCGCCCGCACTGGCCGTGCCGGCCGAGTCCCCGACCCACTCCCAGTCGGCCGTTTGCCGGCGGCGGCGCTGTCTGGCGTGGTGGCTCTCCCACCAGCCATCGGAGGTACCCCCACGGTCCACGTCCCAGTCGAAGCCATCGAAATCCAGGTCGTCACCGGTTCTCTGCCTGCGGCGAGTTCCCCCGTCGCCCACGTACGTTTCGTGGCCAAGCCGGTCGTACCGTTCGCGTTCCGCCTCGTCGCCCAGCACTTCCTCGGCGTCGACGACCGCCTGAAACCGCTCGCTGGCATCATCGCGGTCGCTCTGGTCCGGGTGGTACTCCTTGACCTTCTCCCGGTAGGCGGCGGTAATCTCGTCCTGGGTGGCGTCGGCGGTGACGTCCAGCACGTCGTAGAAGTCATTGGCCATCGGGCTGTTCGCCGAAGGTTTCTCTCGGTCGAACTAAAACGTTCGGTAGCCAGAGGGCGTTCACCACCCGATTATACAAACTACCTCGTAGATAGTGCCATATGGGGAGTTCACTGTTCGCGGAGACCGTCGAGGATGCAGACTGGATTCATCTGGGGGAGGACGAGGAGATCCGATGGACGGGACGGCCGTCGAAGTTCACGATTGCCGTAGCACTGGCGCTTGCGGCGCTCGTCACCGTGCTCGGCTTCGTCGCGTCGGCATTACTGGCGGCATGGACGGACCTACCGAGTTGGGCATCAGCGCTGCCCCTGCTCGTGATGTTCGGGGGGATCGGCTGGGCGATTGCCGTCTATCTCGACTGGCTCCGTCTGCTGTACGTCATCACCGACGAACAGCTATACGTCAAACACGGGCTGATCAGCCGCGACGTCACGGCGATTCGACTCGAACGGGTACAGAACACCTCCTACGAGCAGACGATTCTCGAACGGTTCCTCTCCTTCGGCGACGTGAGGGTCTTCACCGCCGGGACCGACACGGAGGACGTGACGTTTCGGAGCGTCCCGAACCCCGAGCGGGTCAAACGCACGCTCGTACACCTGTTGAGCGAGCAGATGCCCGAAGGGAACGGCCCGAGACAGCCGGTTCAGTAGCCGTCTGCAGCCGGACTGTAATCGAGGAGCTCGACGCCGCCGAAGGAGAGCGCACTCGGATGATGGTCCGAAAGCGGGTCGAGATAGCCCGTCGGTTCGAGCGTCGCCGCGACGACGACCTGTTCCTCCGCGAGGACGTCCATCGTATCGTCGACCTGTTCGATTCCGTGCGTCCGACAGTAGACGCCGACCGGTTCCCAGGTGTAGCCCTCGTAGTTCCGCAGCGCAACGGTGACCCGGTCGCCAGCGACGAGCGCCGACCGATCCGGCCCGTGGTCGGACTCGGAGCGACACTGCTTGCAGGGGACGCGGCCGCGTTCGTAGTCGGAGGCGACGCCGAGACCGCCCGCGACCGCGCCTGTTAGCTCGCGTGTGATACGTTCTCTATCCACATGCCCCGTTCGGCATCGAATAATAAAGACCTGTCCCGCGACGGGAACCTATTTGAACATGACGACCCGAGTTCGGGTAAATGGTCTCGGAACTCATGCAGGAAGACCGCTGGGAAGCGGTCGAAGATTTCGATTTCGATGACGTGACCTATCACCGCTCTTCCGACGGGAAAACGGTCCGAATCGCGTTCGATCGACCCGCAGTCCGGAACGCGTTCCGGCCGAAGACTGTCGACGAACTCTATGATGCGCTCGATCACGCCAAACGTCAGACAGACGTAGGCTGCGTGCTGCTCACCGGCAACGGGCCCTCGCCGAAGGACGGTGGGTGGGCGTTCTCCTCGGGCGGCGATCAGGCGATCCGCGGCGCGGACGGCTACGAGTACGAGGGGGACGAGGAGCAAGCCAGCGAGCACGGACGGCTCCACATCCTCGAAGTACAGCGGCTGATCCGCCACATCCCGAAAGTCGTCGTGGCCGTCGTGCCTGGCTGGGCCGTCGGCGGCGGGCACAGCCTCCACGTCGTCTGTGACCTCACTATTGCGAGCGAGGAACACGCCAAGTTCCTCCAGACCGATCCGGACGTCGGCAGTTTCGACGGCGGGTTCGGCTCCGCCTATCTCGCCCGACAGATCGGCCAGAAGAAGGCCCGAGAGGTGTTCTTCCTCGGGAAAACGTACAGCGCCGAGGAGGCCGCGGATATGGGGATGGTCAACGAGGCGGTCCCCCACGAGGAACTCGAAGAGCGCGCCCTGGAGTGGGGCAAGCGGATCAACGAGAAGAGCCCCACCGCGATGCGGATGCTCAAGTACGCCTTCAACCTCGATTCCGACGGCATGGTCGGCCAGCAGGTGTTCGCCGGCGAGGCGACGCGACTGGCGTACATGACCGACGAGGCCGAGGAGGGTCGCGACGCGTTCGTCGAGGGGCGAAAACCTGATTTCGACGACGTACCGTGGCGCTACTGATGACGGCGACAGAGGCCGAAACGCCGGAGATGTCGCGGGCGAGGGCGTGGCTGATCGCCACCCGCCCACAGACGATGCCGGCGGCCGCCGCCCCGGTGATCGTCGGCGTCGGACTGGCCTACAGCGCCGGGGTGTTCTCGCTCGGTCCCGCCGTCGCCGCACTCGTCGGCGCGGCGCTGATCCAGATCGGGACGAACCTCGCCAACGACTACTACGACGCGGTGAAAGGCGTCGACTCGGAGGAACGACAGGGGTTCACACGGGTCACCAACTCCGGACTGATCCCCGCCGAGCAAGTAAAGCGAGGGATGATCCTCACCTTTGCCGCGGCGATACTCGTCGGCACGTATCTGGTCTACGTCGGCGGCCTCCCGATCCTCGTGATCGGACTGGCGAGCATCGTGAGTGGCTACGCCTACGCCGGCGGCCCTTTCCCGCTTGGCTCGCACGGACTGGGTGATCTGTTCGTATTCGTCTTCTTCGGCGTCATCGCCGTGGTGGGGACCTTTTACGTGCAGGCCGCCGCAGTTCTCGCGGACCCGCTTGCGATGACCATCCCCGAAGGAACAGTCACGACGACCGCACTGCTCGCTAGCCTGCCCATCGCGGGCATCTCGACGAACATCCTCGTGGTAAACAATATTCGGGATCTCGAAACCGACCGCGAGGCGGGCAAGCTATCCCTGGCGGTCCTGCTGGGCTATCGCTGGAGTCGCGTGGAGTTTACCGGGTTGCTCGCGCTTGCATACGCGGTCCCGCTGTACTTCTTCGCGACGGGCGAGTTCGGAGGGGCGATCCTGCTGCCGTTCCTCTCGCTGCCGTACGCCGCGCTGCTCGCACGGACGGTGCTGACCCGGACCGACGGCGACGCGCTCAACCCCGCCCTCGAACGGACCGGCAAACTGCTCGCTGGCTTCGCCGTTCTGTTCGCACTCGGGATGGTGATCTGAATGGACGCCGAAACGACACACTTCGATCTGGCACTTTCCGAACCGCTGTCGACCGCCGCCGGACCGATCCAGCGCAGGCAAGGTATCGCGCTCCGAATCGAGTCCGACGGGACCGTTGGCGTCGGCGAGGCGACGCCGCTACCGGGCAGGACCGAGTCCCTGTCGGACTGTCGGGACGGCGTCTCGACCGCGCTGGAGCGGCTCAACGACGACGATCCTGCCGGCGCACTCGATGCGGTCGAAGAGCGGCCCGCCGCCCGTCACGCCGTCTCGCTCGCGCTGGCGGATCTCCGCGCACACGAAGCCGACGAACCGCTCTATCGCTTTCTCGGCTCCGTCGGCCGCACCACGCGCGTCCCGGTCAACGCGACGGTCGGCGACGTAGCGTCGGATGCAGCAGCGACCGCGGCCCGCGACGCGCTTGCCGAGGGCTTCACGACGATCAAACTGAAAGTCGGCACCCGGCCAGTCGACGATGACGCCGCGCGCGTAGCGGCGGTCCGGGAGGCCGTCGGGCCGGATGTCGCGATCCGCGTCGACGCCAACGCCGCGTGGGACCACGAGCAGGCCCAGGACGCGCTTTCCCGACTGGCCGCCTCGTCGGTCGAGTACGTCGAACAGCCACTCGACGCGGATGATCTCTCGGGTCACGCTGACCTGCGGCGCTCGTCTCGCGTCGACATCGCGCTGGACGAGTCGCTCGCGAGCCACTCCTTCGAGGAGATCCAGTCGGCTGACGCCGCTGACGTCCTCGTCCTGAAGCCGATGGCGCTGGGCGGACTGGATCGTGCGCGCCGGATCGCCATCTACGCCAGACGCGAGGGACTGATCCCCATCGTCACGACGACCATCGACGCGGTCGTTGCCCGCACCGGCGCGGTCCACCTCGCGGCGTCACTGCCGGGGATCGACGCCTGTGGGCTGGCGACGGGAGCACTGCTCGCGGAGGATCTCGCGACCGATCCCGCACCGATCGAGGACGGCGACGCCACGGTACCACAGGACGCCGGTCTCGGTACACGCGGGGCGTGGGAGGAGGGGTAACGGTCCATGAACAACTGGCTCGAAACGGATCTCCTCGCGGCGCGAGCGGCCACGTCGCCCGAGGACATCGCCGTGATCGATGCTGGCGACGGACCAGCCACCGGTGCGGCTACCGACCACCTGAGCTACGCCGACCTCGATTCCCTGGTCGACGACCTTGCGCGACGACTGACGACGCTCGGGATCGAACCGGGCGAGCACGTCGCCACGCTGCTGGATACGGGCCTCCCGTTCGTCGCGGTCGTCCACGCGCTCGACCGCCTGAGTGCGGTACTGGTGCCGCTCAACAGCAGGCTCACGCCAGAAGAGTCGGCGGCCCAGTGTGAACGCGTCGGCGTCGAGACGTTACTCTCTACCGCCGCGCAGGCGGAGCAAGCAGAAGCGGTCGCAGCGGCCCTGCGGGACCGATCGAATACCGAACATAGAGTTGCGCTCGTCGACGGCGAGACGGACTCCGGAACTGCTGTCTGGGACCGAGAGCCAGCCGGTTCGCTCCCAGTGATCGAGCGCTCGCCAGCGGATCGGCGACTCGTACTCTTCACCTCGGGGACCACGGGAACGCCCAAAGCCGTCCCGCTGACGACCAGAAACCTGGTCGCCTCGGCAGTCGCCTCGGCGTTCCGACTCGGTGTCACGCCGGACGAGCGCTGGCTCTGTGCCCTGCCGATGTATCACATGGGCGGCCTCGCCCCGGTGTTCCGCTCGACGCTGTACGGGACGACCGTGGTGCTCCAGTCGTCGTTCGACGCCGAGCGGACGCCCGCAGCCGCCCGGGCCCACGACGTCACCGGACTCTCTCTCGTGCCGACGATGCTTCACCGGATCCTCGACGCGGACGAAACGCTCCCCGACTCGCTTCGGTTCGTCTTGCTCGGTGGGGGTCCCGCGGATGCCTCGTTGATCGAGCGCGCCGAGGAGGACGGGATCCCAGTCTGTCCGACTTACGGGATGACCGAGACCGCCTCACAGATCGCGACAGCACGGCCCGCGGAGGCAGTCGAACACGAGGGTACTGTCGGTCGCCCGCTGTTCGGAACCGAGGTGACTATCGTCGACGAGGAGGCAACGCCGGTAGAGACGGGCGAGACCGGCGAACTCGTCGTCGCCGGCCCGACAGTGACGCCCGGCTACACCGGGGCGAGGGCGACGGCCGAAGCGTTCGGCCCGTATGGCCTCCACACCGGCGACCTCGGGCATCGAGACGAGGGGGGTCGGCTCTGGATTACGGGCCGGCGAGTCGACCGGATCGTCACCGGCGGCGAGAACGTCGATCCGGACGAGGTACGGACGACCCTCCGCGACCATCCTGCCGTCGAGGACGCCGCAGTCGTCGGCCTCGAGGACGAGGAGTGGGGCCAGCGCGTCGCGGCGCTCGTGGTGCCGTCCGAAGGGGCCCGTCCGGACGCAGACGCACTCCGGGAGCACTGTCGCGAGCGACTGGCTGGTTACAAACTCCCCCGGTCCATCGCAGTCGCCGAGTCGTTGCCCCGCACTGCGTCGGGGACCGTCGACCGGGCCACCGTCCGGGAGCGACTCCTCGACCCGGAGTGACCGGCCACCCGGGCGCACTCCGCCGGTGGGCGGGGCTACACCCCCAGTACGACCAAGGATTTTATCGCCTTGCTCGTCTGACCTATATTCGTGTGCACACTGACGCTCGCGTGGCAGACCTTCGAGAGCGCGCCGGTGGTCGTCGCGGCGAACCGTGACGAAGCGCTCGACCGGCCGTCGACGCCACCCGCTGTTATCGAGTCCGATCCGCGGATCGTCGCGCCACAGGACGAAGAGGCGTCGGGGACGTGGATCGGCTACAACGAGCACGGCGTGCTGGTCGGAATCACGAACCGCTGGAACGATGCCAAACTCGCCGGGGAGCGCTCGCGCGGACTGCTCGTCCGCGACGCTCTACGTCGGGAGAGCGCACAGGCCGCGGCCCGGTACGTCGAGCAATCGGTCCAGGAACACGAGTACGAGGGGTTCAATCTCGCCGTCGTCGACCGGACCGCCGCGCTCTACTACGAGTGGAGCGGCCAGTTGGCGTTCAGACAGTTCGGCCCGGGCATCCATGTCATCGTGAACGTCGGCGCGGACGGACGATATACGATTCCCAAATCGCGGCCTGACGTCGGCGAGCGACAGGCCGAAAACGCCGACCACCTCCGCGAGACGCTCGCGGTCGCCCCGGATGAAACCCCCGCGGAATGGCGCTCGCGCGCTGAATCCGTACTCGGCGATCACGAGCATGGCGTCTGTATCCACGGCGACGGCTTCGGGACGCGCTCCTCGTCGGTGATCACGCTCGGCGAGGGGGGCGCATACTACCGGTTTGCGGACGGCCCACCCTGCGAGACGCCGTACCGGGACGTCCATCTGGAGTCCTGAGAGCCATCAGATCCCGGAGTCATGAGATCGACTAGACGCTGTGAGCCGTGAAGCGCAAGCCGCGCTTTTGAAGTGTCTCAACCGATTATAGCGGGACAACGAATGAGTGAGGACTTCTACGATGTGCTCGGCGTAAGCCGCGACGCGTCCGAGGACGAGATCAAGCAGGCCTACCGGAAGAAAGCGAGCGAGTACCATCCGGACGTGAGCGACGATCCGAACGCCGAGGAGATGTTCAAAAAGCTCCAGAAGGCAAAGGAGGTACTCACCGACGAGGAGAAACGCCAGGCGTACGACCGGATGGGCCACGACCGCTTCGAGCAGGCAGACAAACGCGGCGGGTTCGATGGCGGCCGCGGTGCTGGCGGGGCCGGTGGGCCGTTCGGCGGTGGGGGCGGGCCGTTCGGTGGCGGCGCTGGCGGTGCCGGGGGTGCGGGCGGTATGGGCGACATCTTCGAGCAGTTCTTCGGCGGTCAGGGCGGCGGCGGTCGCAGTCGCCGGGAGCGCAAGGGCTCGGATCTACGAACGCGGCTTCAACTAGACCTCGGAGACGTCTACAACGGGGTCGACAAGGAGATCACGATCCGCCGTCCCGAGACCTGTACTACCTGCGATGGGGCGGGCCATCCGCCGGAGGCTGATTCCCAGACCTGTCCGGAGTGTAACGGCCAGGGGCAGGTCACACAGGTCACCCAGACGCCGCTCGGTCGGATGCAACAGACCCAGGCCTGTCCACGCTGTGAGGGCGACGGTGAGGTCTACGACGAGCGGTGTTCGGACTGTGGCGGCGACGGACAGGTGATGAACGAGGCAACGCTAACTGTCGAGGTCCCGGCCGGAATCAAGGACGGCCAGACCCTCCGGATGGACGGCGAGGGCGCACCCTCCGAGGGTCGCGGCCCGAACGGCGACCTTCTGATCGAGGTGTCGGTCGCCGACCACCCCGACTTCGAGCGCGACGGGGACGACCTCCAGTTGAACAAGGCCGTCTCGTTCCCGCAGGCCGTTTTCGGCGACACCGTCGAGGTCCCGACGTTCGACGGCACCGTCGAGATGGACGTTCCGGCAGGGACCCAGAGCGGCGAGACGTTCCGCATCCGGAACAAAGGCATGCCACGACTTCGTGGACGCGGACAGGGCGACCTGTACGTGCAGGTGCAGGTCGTCACCCCTGAGAGCCTCAACGACGAGCAACGCGAGGCACTCGAACAGTTCGCGGAGGCCGGCGGCGAGGAGATAGAGATCGAGAAAGGGTTCTTCGAGAAGATCAAGAACTCCTTCTGATCGCCAGCGACGGACGGTAAACGGTTCCTACCCGCGATTATACAACTGGTAACCAAGTAGCAACTCCTCCAGAGCACCAATGGGGGCACACACGACGATGCGGGCCGACCCGGAGTGACACACTGCAGATGGCACTCCCGTGACGGGATCAGCGCCGCACGTGCTGGTCGACATGATCGGAGTCGGTGTCGCTCGCGGCCGGCGTACAGTTGGGGAACTGTCGTCGTACCCGGATCCTGGAGCGTGGACGGAAGTGCCCCGGAATACTCCGTCTTTTTCACAGGTGACTCCCTAGCACCCTGCATGGACACGCTCGACGAGGAGACAGTACGGACACTCGACGACATCCTCGACCGCGAGCGTCGCTCAGGGGACGTCGCGGTTCGTGCGGACGGCGACACCGACCACGTCTACACCTATCGACGCTTCCTGACCACCGCCTGGAAGACGGGGAACTTCTTCCGCCATCTGGGCGTCCGCGAGGGCGTCACCGTCGGTATCGTCGCCGATCCCAGACCGCAACCACTGCTCGGACTGTTCGGCGCGGCGCTGCTCGGCGCGCATGTGCGACTGGACCCGCCCGAGACGGTCGACGCCAGAGTCGTCCTCGCCCCGACAGAGAGCATCGACCGGTACGAACTCCCGGCCGGGGGACAGCGCGTGGGCTACGGCGCGGATCCCACCGAACCGGGCGTCCGGTACTTCGAGGAGAACATCTGGAGCGAGAACCCCTCGTTCCCGCCACAGGACCGTGACCCTTCGGCACCGGTACTCGTCGACGATTCGGGAAGCTACACCCACGAACGCCTGATCGATAGCGCCTACTCGGCGATCGATCGACTCTCGCTCGACGCATCGGATATGGTCGCAGTACGGGCCCCGCTCGTCGACCCACGAACCATTGCGACGGGCGTGCTCGCACCGCTGATCGCCGGCGGTGCAGTCCAACTCGGCGCGGACGGTTCGGAGGCCGACGCCGAAATCGTCGCGCGGGAAGAACCATCGAGCGCTCGCTGGATCGACATCAGAACGGTCGATCTCTGAGAAAGAGTCGTGCCGCCTGCGCCTACGTCGCCGCTTCGAGCGCCTCGATCGCTTCGGGGTTTTCGATACTCGAAAGATCCCCGAGGTCTTCGCCGGTGTAGCTTGCCTCGATGGCACGTCTGACTATCTTTCCGCTCTGTGTCTTCGGGAACGCCTCGACGAACAACACTTCTCGCGGCCGGAACGGCTTGCCGAGTTCGGCCCCTACCTGCTCCCGAAGCGCCGCCTTCAGGTCCTCGCTCGGCTCAGCGTCGTCTTCGAGGACGACGTACGCGACGACGGCCTGGCCCGTCGTGTCGTCTGGGACGCCAACCGCGGCGGCCTGATTGACTGTCTCGTGGTCGATTAGCGCGCCCTCAACCTCGGCAGGGCCGACTTTGCGGCCTGCAACGTTGATGGCGTCGTCGGCCCGGCCGTGGAGGAACCAGAAGCCGTCCTCGTCGATCTGTGCCCAGTCGCCGTGGTCCCAGAGGTCGTCCCACGTCGACCAGTACTCCTCTAAATACCGCTCGTCGCCGCTCCAGAGTGAGTTCGTCATCGAGGGGCAGGAGTCCCGCGCGACGAGGAAGCCCCGTTCGTGCTCGTCGGCGATCGATTCCCCACTGGCGTCGACGATGTCGATATTCATGCCGAGACCGGGGCCGCCGAGCGTGCAGGGTTTGAGTGGCTGGGTCGGCATCGGCATGAGAAAGCAGCCCATGATCTCGGTCCCGCCGGAGATGTTGATGATCGGGCAGGTACCGCCGCCGACGCGGTCGTAGAACCAGCGCCACGACTCGGGGTCCCACGGTTCCCCGGTCGAGCCAAGCAGTCGAAGGCTCGACAGGTCGTGGCCGTCGAGCCACTCCTCGCCGTGTTTCCGGAGCGCACGGATCGCCGTCGGCGAAATGCCGAAGGTCGTCACGTCGTGGCTATCGATCAGTTCCCAGAGCCGATCCGGTTCAGGGTGGTCTGGCGCACCCTCGTAGAGCACAACCGTCCCGCCGAAGGCATGGTTACCCAGTAGAGTCCACGGCCCCATCATCCAGCCGATATCCGAGAGCCAGAAGAACTGATCGTCCGGTTGCTGGTCGAAGCCGAAGTGGATCTCCTTGGCCGCCTGCATCAGCGCGCCAGCGTGGGTCTGGACGATTCCTTTCGGTTTTCCAGTCGTTCCCGAGGAGTACAGCAACATCGCGGGATGATCGGCAGGGAGCGATTTCGTCTCGTACTCGTCGTCGGCCTCGCCGACGGCGTCGTCCCACCACTGGTCGGTCCCGTCGTTCCACGTCAGATCGATTCCGTCACCCTCCCGGCTACCAAGCCGGTCGTAGATGATCACGCTTTCGACGCCGCCGACCTCCTCGAGCGCGTCGTCCGCGGTCGGTTTGAGCGAGACGTGATTGCCGCGCCGGTAGAACCCGTCCGCCGTAAACAGCACGTCCGGGTCGGCATCGTCGAGCCGTGTCGCGACGGCGTCGGTGCCAAAGCCCGAGAAGACCGGGACCGCGATTGCACCGACTGTCAGACAGCCATAGAGGATGGAGACGACTTCCGGTACCATCGGCATGTACAGCGCGACGGTGTCACCCGGTTCTACGCCCCGGTCGTCGAGCGCGTTGGCGACCCGGTTCGTCTGTGCGGCGAGGTCGTCGAACGCTATCTCGCGGACGTCGCCGGGTTCGCCCTCCCAGATCACGGCAAGGTCCTCGCTGGCTTCGTCGCTGGCGTGACGGTCGACGACGTTGTGGGCCGCATTGATCTCGCCGCCGGGATACCAGTCGGTGAACTGTGGGCCATCGGTGTCGTCACGGACGGTCTCGTAGGACTCGAAAAAGTCGATCCCGAGATACTCGACGAGTTCGTCCCAGAACCAGTCGATTCCGGAGGCTGGCTCGCCGGCGACCTCACCGGTCGTCCGCGCGATCAGTTCGTCGTAGTCGTCGATCCCGTACTCGCGCATGAACTCGTAGACGTTCGTCGACTCGACGAACTCGCTCGAAGGCTCGTGGACGATCTCGTCGACGTCGCTAAGAGACGGCATACCTCGGGATTCCACACGAACGATTAAGAAGGTTTCCGGGGCGACAGGTTCGGCCGGTCAGACCGAGTAGGCGATCCGCTCGCCGGTCTCCAGTCCGTTTCGGAGTGCGGCGTGGATCCGCCCTTCGCCGGGCACCCAGTCGCCGACGCAGTAGAGCCCGTGTTCCTCGGCCGACTGGAGTGGGCCACCGAGGACTGCCCCCTCGGGGAGCCCGTACCGCCATCCCTGATGATCCGTCCAGTCCGGATCGGCGAGTCGCTCGTCGTCGAGCAGCGTCGCAGTCCGTCTTGCGAGTTCGTCGAGATTCGCGTCGGCCGGTTCGTCGTGGTTGGCGGCCGACCACTCCGGACTGGCCTGGACGACGAGCAGCGATTCGCCGTCGGGGACGTGGCCGGGTTTGCACTCCTCCCGTGCGACCCAGCCGATCTCGTGTTCGTTGTCGGTGTTGATCAGCGCGTAGTACGGACGGTCGATCTCGAAGGGGTAATGCAGGATCGCCGACCAGACTGGCCGGTAGTCGACGTCAGCGACTGCATCGACGAGGTCAGGCCGGATGTCGGCGTCCCAGTCGGCATCAGCCAACAGTTCCGCAGTCTGCGGCGCGGGCGGGTTCAGCACGAGCACGTCGAACGGCCCCCACGTCTCACCGTCGGTATCGACGAGTTGCCACGTGTCGCCGTCCCGCCGCACTGTTTCGACGCGCGTCTCCTGATGAACCGTCGCGTCGGTCTCGCCCAGCAGGCGTTTGGCGATCTGTGTCAACCCGTCGCGATAGGTCCACTTGTACTCGTCATCGTCTCGCCCCTCTGAGACGTCGTCGTCCTCGGTAAACGTCCAGATCGGCTCCGGGACGTCGACCAGTCCGTCGTCGTCTACCACTTCGGTCAGCAGTTCGACGACCCGGTCGTCCTCGGATCTGACGTAGTTTGCGCCGTAATCGTAGGTCACGTTGTCGCGACGCCGCGTCGCCGCCCGCCCGCAGACGCCGCGAGATTTCTCAAGAATAGTAACGTCGGCATCCGGTACCGCCTCATCTACCACGTAGGTCGTCGCGGCCGCGGCCGCACCGGCACCGACGATCCCGATTCGTGTCATCGCATTCGGCTAGGGGCTGGACAAGGATAGTCGCTCTGATGGGGGTGATGCACGCTACCTTACGGAGCGTTCATTATCCGGGTCCTCCGAGGCGTCCTCCGGCACCTGCTCTCCATCGATGTCGTCCTCCGTCGCCGCGCCGTCGTTCGAGGCGACTCGCTCTCCGGCGATTTCGTCGTTGGTCACTTTGTCGTCGTTCGTCTCAGCAACCTCATTATCGTTCACCTCGGGCACCTCATCGTCATTTATTTCTGCGGCCTCGTCGCCGTTCGCCTCTCCGTCTTTGCCGGCGTTGAGACCGGGGCCCAGCCAGGTGAGCACGACACCGCCGACGACAATCGTCGCAACGGCGGTGTTGCTGAATCCGCTCGTGCCGAGAGCCTCCAGTACGACGCCGTAGCCGCTGCCGAGAAACAGCATCCCCCCGCCGAGGAGACTGTACGTCGACTCTTCGGCGTTCTCGTATAGCTCCATGAGGCCGAGGTTCGCGGCCCCGAGAAAGACGAGCACCCGGGCGAGCCGCTCGGCCCATGCAGTGCCCGTCACCAGCGCGTAGATGCCGATGATGACGATCCCGAGAAAGATTCCAAGCAGCGCGACCGACTGCGCCGCGACGACACGATTCGGTGATGACATACTGGAACGTCCCGCCCGACACCCTCGAATCTTGCGATTCTGCGGCTCAATGCACACAAATCATTTATTCAGCGGCCGGCTAGTGTTGCATATGTACGTCCGGGACGCAAAAAACCGAGAAGAGGTCTGGTTGCTGGACCATATCGAAGCGATGGGGCTCGACGAGACCGCGTTTCGCTCGCGGGATTACGTCATTGCGCTCGACGAGCAGTCCGGGACGAAAGCGGGCTTCGGCCGTATCCGTATCCACCGGATCGACGAGGGGGAACTCTGTGAACTGACCAGTATCGGCGTCCTCGACGGGTGGCGCGAGCAGGGCGTCGGCGCGCACGTTATCGAACGGCTGATCGAACACGCCCGCGACGAGGGGTTCGAGCAGGTCTACAGCCTCACGGACGAGCCGGGCTATCTCATGCAGTTCGGGTTCCAGGGTATCCCGGCCGCGGAGCTCCCCGAGAAACTGCAGGAGCGTCTCGAAGCGAAACGAGAGAACACCGCGCCGGACGCCGTGCCACTCGTCATCGACGTCGACGAGTTCCGGATGCCCGACCGACTCCGCGAGCGATTCAAGAACGCGCGAGAACAGAGCTCCGACGAGCCGGATGAGCCCGCAGAAGACTTCGGCATCGACCCGGAGTCGGCGACGTACAAATACGATACGGGTTAGGCGGCACTTGCCGCGGTCAAGCGCCCTGTTCCTCACCGATTCCGTATTTGAACGCGACCCAGCCGATGACGGTGATGAAGATGATCGGCGGGAGCATGACGAACACCCACAGCGGTTCGGCTCCCCAGACCATCACCAGTGCGACGTTCGCCAGCCCGAGCAGGAGAAACGGGAGGATGTACAGCGCCGCCCTGATCCGGCTGGTGCCCGGCGAATCGTCGTCGGTCTCGGGGAACGGCGCACTCATTACTGACGACTGGGTGCTACACGATCAAAAACGGCGCGGTCCATCATCCGGCGTCGCCGCGTTCCGTCTCCGGTGAACTGTCATCTCCTACCGACCATCCGGCGAGCGCCCGTTTCGTTCCGAAATGTAACTCGTCCTTGTCAGGCGGATCGACAACCCATACGGCACCGTTGAGTTCACTCGGTTGGACCGTTATCGATCCGTCGACGTAGTCGGCCCGGAAGAACACGCGGAGCATATTGAGACGCTCCTCGTACCCCTCACAGATGATGCGGTCGTGGCGGAGATGACTGATCGTCCGCGGTTCGATATCGATCCCGACCTCCTCGCGAACCTCGCGCTCTACAGTCCGATCGAACGGCTCGTCGGTCTCTCTTCCGCCACCGGGGAGACTCCACTTCGTGTTTCCGCGGCCCAGAATCAGGAGAACGCGCTCGCGCTCGGGACCGTCCACGGGGAGCGTCTCCGAAAGCGGAGCCTGTTGCTCGGGCCATCGGCGGACGAGCGCGTAGGCACTGCCGACGTAGCCGTTCTCCGAGCCCTCGAGCCACTGCTCGAACCGATCCGGGTCGACGGCGTCAGTGCGCTGGTACACGGGTTTCTCGCCGAAGCGATCGAAGAGCCGATCGCGATGGCGCTCGACTGCGTCGAGTTTGATCTCACGATAGCTCATGACGTTCGGTTGTCTGTGCAGTCCGGTAAAAAGACTGTCAATATACAGCGGACTCGAATCGCCGTCGCCAATCCTTATGCACCCGGCCACCAACGTGGGAAACGATGTTCGACCCCGACGACCTGGAGGCGATCCGCGCCGGGAAAGACGAGTGGGAGCGCGAGCAGGTCGAGCCGACGCTCGAACGCTTCGGCGAGCGCCGGGAGCGGTTCACCACCGACACCGGCGGACAGGAGGTGCAACGGCTCTACACGCCCGCCGATATCGCCGAACAGGACTACGAGGAGGACGTCGGGTACCCCGCCGAGGAGCCTTACACCCGCGGCGTCTATCCCACGATGTACCGCGGGCGGCTCTGGACGATGCGCCAGTACGCCGGGATGGGCACCGCACGAGAGACCAACGAGCGGTTTCACTACCTGCTCGATCAGGGACAGACGGGGCTTTCGATGGCCTTCGACCTCCCGACACAGATGGGCTACGACTCGGACGACTCGATGGCCCAGGGGGAGGTCGGCAAATCCGGCGTCGCTATCGACTCGCTCCGGGACTTCGAGACGGTGTTCGACGGTATCCCGCTCGCGGACGTCTCGACGAGCATGACGATCAACGCGCCCGCATCGGTACTACTCGCGATGTACATCGCGCTGGGCGACCAGCAGGGCGTCCCCCGCGAAGAGCTTCGCGGCACGATCCAGAACGACGTGCTCAAGGAGTATATCGCGCGGAACACCTACATCTACCCGCCCGAGCCGTCGATGCGGATTATCACCGACATCTTCGAGTTCTGCGCCGACGAGACGCCGAACTTCAACACAATCTCCATCTCCGGCTATCACGTCCGGGAGGCGGGTGCGACTGCCGCGCAGGAACTCGCCTTTACCCTCGGCAACGGTATCGAGTACGTCGACGCGGCCGTCGAGACCGGCCTCGACGTCGACGAGTTCGCACCGCAGTTATCCTTCTTTTTCGCCGCCCACAACAACATCCTCGAGGAGGTGGCCAAGTTCCGTGCCGCCCGTCGGATGTGGGCCCGAATCATGGAGGAGCGCTTCGACGCCACCGATCCGGCGTCTAAACAACTGAAGTTCCACACGCAAACTGCGGGCTCGACACTGACCGCCCAACAGGTCGACAACAACGTCGTGCGCGTCGCCTATCAGGCGCTCGCCGCAGTGCTCGGCGGTACCCAGAGCCTCCACACGAACGGGAAAGACGAAGCGCTTGCGCTGCCGACAGAGGAGTCCGTTCGGACCGCGCTACGCACCCAGCAGATCCTCGCCCACGAATCCGGCGCTGCCGACACTGTCGACCCGCTCGGCGGAAGCTACTACGTCGAGTCGCTGACCGACGACCTCGAAGCGGAGGCGTTCGACATCCTCGACTCCGTCGACGAACGCGGCGGGATGCTCCGCGCCATCGAGGACCAGTGGGTCCAGCGCCAGATCCAGGACGTCGCCTACGACCGCCAGCAAGAGACCGAATCCGGCGACCGGATCGTCGTCGGCGTCAACAAGTTCGAGATAGAGGAGCGCCAGGAGATGGATCTGGAGGAGGTCACCGAGGAGGACGAACGCCGACAGATCGACCGACTGAACTCGGTCCGCGAGGAGCGCGACGACGAGGCCGTCGAAGCGAAACTAAATACGCTGCGCGAGACCGCCCAGAGCGACGGCAACCTGCTCCCGCCGATGATCGAGGCTGTGAAAGTCTACGCGACGGTCGGCGAGGTCTGTGACGTGCTCCGCGACGAGTTCGGCGAGTACCGCGGCGCAGGCGCAGTCTGAACGGAGCGTGGGCGCGGTCGCCGCCGGCATCGATGGTTGTCGCCCGACTGGAAGCCACCAAACGCTAAACTACTTGCCGGTAGTCGAATACTGTATGCAGTTTCATCACACGGGTGTCGCGACGCAGGACGCTGACCAGTTGATCGATCTGTACGGTGCGCTGTTCGACGCACCCGTCGTTCACGAGGAGGAACTCGACGGCCTGCGTATCGTCATGCTCGAAGTCGACGGGGGCTACTTCGAGCTACTCGAACCCATTCAGCACGCCACTGTTGCCCGATTTCTCGACAAGCACGGCCCCGGCGTCCACCACGTCGCGGTCCTGACAGAGGATATCGAGGCGGCCCTGGAGACGGCCCGCGAACTGGAAATCGAATGTATCGACGAAGAGCCACGGGAGGGCGCGTGGGGCCACGACGTCGCCTTCCTGCATCCGAACGACACCGGCGGCGTGCTGGTCGAGTTCGTCGAGGAGTGAGTGGGTCTCGCATTGCTCGCGAGGCCTCACTCTTTTTGAGGCCTCACTATCTTTCAGACCTCGTCCTCCCCAACCGGTGTCGCGCCCACGGAGGGGCGCGAGTGCCCTCGCGCGCGTCCCTCGCGCACGCCGGACGGAGGATTAGCCCTTGATGTTGCAGACGGGGAACGTCCGGGCGACCTTGTCGCCGATACCGAGTGCGTCCGAGACGCGGACGACCTCGTCGACGTCCTTGTAGACGCCGGGGGCCTCCTCGGCGACAGTCGCGCCGCTCTGGGCCTTGACGTAGATCTGCTGGGTCTCGCGCAGGTCGTCCTGGACGTCGCCGCCCCAGAACTCGTTTTTGGCCTGGGTGCGGGACATCAGCCGTCCCGCCCCGTGAGCCGTCGAACCGAACGTCTCATCCATCGATCGGTCGCCGCCGCGCAGGACGTAGCTTCCCGCGCCCATGCTGCCGGGGATGATGATCGGCTGGCCGACGTCACGGTAGGCCGCCGGAACCTCCGGATGGCCTGCGGGGAACGCTCTGGTCGCACCCTTGCGGTGGACGTAGAGTTCGCGTTCCTCGCCGTCGACGGTGTGGGTCTCCTTCTTCGCGATGTTGTGGGCCACGTCGTAGAGCAGGTTCATCTCCATCTCCTCCCACGTGCGGTCGAACACCTTCTCGAACACGCGGCGCGTGCGGTGCATGATGACCTGGCGGTTCACCCACGCGAAGTTGATCGCTGCACACATCGCGCCGTAGTACTCCTCGGCGAGTTGGGAACCGGCTGGTGCGGCAGCCAGTTCCTTGTCCGGCAACTGATTCAGGAGGTCGCTATGGGTCTGCTCGATCTTTCGGAGATAGTCGTTGCAGGTCTGGTGGCCCAGCCCCCGACTCCCGCAGTGGATCAGGACGACGATCTGATCCTCTTCGAGGTCGAACTCGCCGGCCACGTCCTCGCGGAAGACGTCCGTGACGCGCTGGACTTCGAGGAAGTGGTTCCCGCTCCCCAGACTCCCGATCTGGTTCTTCCCGCGATCCTTCGCCTTCTGGGAGATGGCTGACGGATCGGCGTCGGGTCGGCGTCCCTCGTCCTCGCAGGCCAGCAGGTCGGCCTCGACGCCGTAGTCCTCCTCGACGGCCCACTCGACGCCGTTCTCGAGGATGGCCTCGATCGTCTCCATGTCGCTTTCGACGACCCCGCCGCCGCCCAGTCCCGAGGGGATGTTCGCGAAGAGGTTGTCGACGAGTTCCTCCTCGTGACCTTGGACGTCGTCGTAGCTCAGATTCGTCGTCATCATCCGGACGCCGCAGTTCGAGACAATGAACCCATCCGCGATGAAGTTGTGTGCGCCGTGCTCGACACCGATATCGTAGACCGACTCCGTGCCGACGCAATCGATCGATCGGATTCGATCCGACACCATGAGGTTATCACCGACGGTGATCTCCTCACAGAATTCCTCGAATCCGGGGAAATCAGCCGGTGGCCGAGGTCGACCCTCACGGCCGCTCCAGACGCTACGTTCGATGAACCGGTCGTTGATCTCGAAGTCCATTTTGATCGCTTCGACGGATTGCCCACCGTCTGCCAGTGTTCGTGCCTGATCGGCGATCGATGTGCGCCGGTCAATTACTGTCTCCTTCCGTTTCAGGTACTGGAGCGCCTTGCTCGCTTTGCGCCGTTTCTCCTGATTGTATCGGTACCCCACTGCAGAGAAGAACCGAATCAGGTTTTGGCTATCGTTTTTGATGGCGAGGCGAAGCCGAACGGTCTCCCGATCGGCATTCGAGTCGGTCCCGAACCGCTCGATCTCGTTCGTCTCGATATCGAGATCTGCGAGGAACGAGGCAATCTCGGCCATGAACTGTTCGCCTTCATCAGCGACGTCCACCACACGAGTCTGTGAGACTTTCGGACAGTACAGGTTCTTGTCGTGTTGGGCTGCAGGCTCGTTCATTTCGGCCCCGAAATACGCCGACACGTACAGTGCCTTCTGCCAGTCTGCTAGCCGGTCGAAGTACGACGGCGTGGTAAACGAGGATTGGATCTTCGTCCCCTCCGGCGCACCCAGTTCCACGAGCATCCGCTGGAAGCCCTTCGAGGTCGCTCGCGTACTGTGCTCCGTGCTCTCGAACGATCGACCATCTATCTCGTGAGAACGAGTCCGTTCGTAGATCTTCGAGGGTTTGAACCCGATCGCACTGATGTCCGTCCGGATCTTCTCTAGGTCTTCGGGCTCGCCGTAGAACCAAGTCTGTCCCCCGCTTCCGATTGCTCCGTCTCCTGTGAAGAATCCGACAAGTTTGAGGAGTCGGTTGAATTCGTTGTCAGTCGACTTCAGCGGGAGCAGGTCGCGATCTTTCAGTGCTTGAACGAGCTGTAGGTTTTCGTCCTCGAAATCCGCTTCGGTCAGTACTGTGAACTCCTCGGGATCCTCGTGTTTGATGCCGCGGAACGGCTGAACCATCACTTCGTCCCCGTTCGAGAGTGCTCCGAGTTCACACATTCCGTCCGGGGTCAGGAAGGGGTGATCACTCGTCGCGGTGATCCGCTCCCCAGTTTCGGTTTCGACCTCATAGACCGTTGCGTCTTCCCGTTCAGTGAACAGCCGTATCGAGGACGGGGTCAGCGTATCGTCCGCGACCATCGCCCGTTCGTCCTCAAACCGTGTTTTGAGGTCCTCGATGGATACCGCCCGACCGTGTTCGAGGAGCACCTCTGTGTCACCCGTGAGGCAGTTGATGTCATAGCCGACCGCGCCCGGGGAGATACAGCCGTCTTCGGCGTCGAGCGCGCCGACGCCACCAACGGGGAAGCCGTAGCCCTGGTGGCCGTCGGGCATACAGATGGCGTGTTTCGTGATCCCCGGCAGGTGTGTCGTGTTTTTCAACTGCTGGAGCGTCTTGTCCTCGGAAATCTCGTCCAGTAACTGCTCGCTGGCGAGCACGCGCGCCGGGGCGCGCATCTCGCCTTCCTGGGGAATCTCCCAGACGTAGTCCCGAACCTTATGCAGGGTGATGCCGTCGGCGTCGTAGGTAGTCATACGCGAATATGCAACGCGAACGGCCCAATAGGTTTCGACGTGTCTCGACGCTGTCGTGTCGCTAGCGAACAGGTGACACGGCTCGCATGGTGGGAGGTCGCTGCCAGCACGGCGTATCACGGTCTCTGCGGACGGGGTGAACACCGTAGCATGCGGTAAGTGAACAACTGCGTGGAAGACGTGGAGAAACAAGGCTTTTGCGGGCGTGGTGAGCATCGGAGAACAATGACCGAGGACGTCTGTGTGCTGATCCCAACTCTCGACGAGGCCGAAACGATCGGGGACGTGATCGACGGCTTCCGAGCGGAGGGCTACGAGAACGTCCTCGTGATCGACGGCGGTTCCGCGGACGAGACGCGAGAGATCGCGCGCGACCACGGGGCGCGCGTCGTAGAGCAACGGGGCGAGGGGAAGGGACAGGCAGTAATAGAGGCGCTCGAGGAGATAGATGCCGAGTACGTCCTGCTCGTCGACGGTGACGCCACCTATCGTCCGGAGGACGCGGATGCAATGCTCGAACCGCTCCGCGAGGGGCGTGCGGAACACGTCATCGGCAACCGGTTTGCCGACATGCACCCCGGCGCGATGACCCGCCTCAATCGGCTCGGAAACCGGCTGATCAACCGGACCTTCGCCGTCGTGCATCACCGCAATCTCACGGACGTACTCAGCGGCTACCGCGCCTTCAGCGTCGAATCCATCGAGCGACTCGACCTTTCCTCGAACGGGTTCGGGATCGAGACCGAACTGGCAGTCGAGTGTGTCCGACAGGGCATCGACACCGAGGTCGTCCCGATCGGCTACCATCCACGCCCGGATGGCTCGGAGACGAACCTGCATCCGCTGCGGGATGGGGCAGTGATCGCCCTCACGCTGTACCGACTGGCGAAACTGAACAACCCCATTCTGTACTACGGGGCGATCGGTAGTACGAGCATGCTCGCCGGGGGCGTGCTCGGCCTCTACGTCGGCTATCGGTGGTTCGTCGAAGGGATCAGCCACGAGGTGCTCGCCCTGCTGGGGTCCTTTGCGATCCTGCTCGGTATCCAGATCATCATGTTCGGCGTGCTCTCGGACATGATCGTGACCCTACACCGGGAGCAGCGGCGGCGGATCGAGCAGATCACCGACGACGAGGAGTGAGCAGAAAGGAACCAGTGCGCGAACCTGCGCGAGCAGGCCGACTGACGTCGATTTTTCCGCGTTCCCGAGCGAAGCGCCGTAGCCGTGGCATAGCCAAGACCACCTCTCTGCTCGTCGAGCGGCCCACCGTAGTCCGGAAGGTCTTATCAGCCTCGCCTCTAACGTCCCGACATGACCGAGTACACCACCGTCTCGATCCCGAAGGATCTCGCGGACCGAGTCGACGAGACGATCGAGGGAACGAGCTTTTCCAGTACGAGCGATCTGGTCCGGTTCATGCTCCGGAGCATCGTCATTCAGCACCAGAAACGTGGAGAGCTAACCGAGGCCGAGTTCGAAGAGATCGCCGACCAGCTAAGCGAGTTAGGCTATCTGGAGTAGCTCAGAGGCCCTCGAACGAGTCAGTGGGCGGGACGGCATCGATAACAGTTAGCGACCGCCGTTCGCCGGACCGATTGAAAGCGGCGACGTCTCCGGCCTCCCACGGCGGTATCGCGACGAGGATCACTTCGTGAAGGTCGTCTTCGAGCGTGACATCCAGACTCCCGTCCGGATGGGAGAGGAATCGCCCCTGCGTCTGGTGGGGCGGGATGGTGAAGTCCATGCCGAAGACGGCATTGACTGATCGGTCGCCCTGGGGAACGTACAGGTCGGTGAAAACGGGCGTGTTCGCCGGGAGGTCGTTCGCGCCGTCGAGTTCGTCTGCAGGCGTCACCGAGAGCGCCATGCTCACCGGATCGGGATCCTGCTCGGCGGCGTACTCCAGCAAAGCCTCCTGTAACCCCTCGGTTACGAACACTCCGGTATCGCGGCTCACTACCGGTAACTTGCGGAGAGCGAGTGTTAACGGTGTCGCTCGGTTACCTCACTCAGAACGGGAGCACCGACCTGGCGTTCTCCAGGTACAGTCTGGGCATCCGCCTGCGCGACCCGGCTAGCGCGTCACGCATCACTCGGGTTGCGTCGTTGAGGATCGGCGTCCCGTGACCGATGAGGATCCGTTCGGGATCGAGGTTCTCGAAGACGTCACGCGGCGGCGTCGTCCGACGGAGCGGGTGGACGCCCAGTCGCTCGTCGCCCGCGAGGAAGTAACTCGCCCGCCCGAGGGATTCCGGAACGACCAGCGTGCCGGTCTCCTCGTCGTACAGCGCGACCTCCTTCCAGACGCGCCTGGTCACCACGGGCAGCACCTCGAAGCCAGTCTCGGCAAGCCGGTCGTCGAACCGCTCGATATCGGCGTCGAGATCCTCGGCGACGTCGTCCATCGATTCGTGGACGTACACCGGCACGTCGTGGCGGCGCGCAATAGCGGCGCTGTCTCGTTTGTGCCGATCCAGCAGGATGACGATGCCCGCCACGGGACCGTACTCGTCAAGTTTCTCGTCCAGGCCGTCGGCGTCCACCGGATCGACCAGCCACACTTCGTCGTCGACGACGAGTGCGTGGCTCGCGCGCTTCATTCCCTCGTCGGGATACGCGATCCAGCTCATTCCGATATCCCAGTCTACCGTCTTCTCGAGTTCGGCTGCTCCGCTGGCTTTGATCGGCATCTGTCTGCCCACAACTCGGGGTGCAAGCCCGATAAACCCACCCCAACGTCCCGAGAGGAACCGCCAACAGATCCGAGTGATATGTGAACACCCACCAAGAGTAGGGAATATATACGACGGGCCGCTAGCCGCTCGCGTGGCATCGCCGTACGACATCCTGGGCGTCGAGCGCGGAGCGGACGACGAGGAACTGCTCGAAGCGTATCGGGCACGGGTCAAGGAGACACATCCGGACCACGGCGGATCGGCGCGCGCGTTCCAGGCTGTCAAGACGGCGTACGAACGGATCGAGGCGGGCAAGGCGGGTCCGATCTCGGTCCACGAGAACGACACGGATCCCGTCGACGAGGCAGAAGAGGAGCGCTTTCGCGTCGAGTTCCTGAACTATCAGCGCCTCGACGAGCAGGGCTGGAGCCTGGAAGACGAAGATCTGTTCGAGAAAGCGGCCGGTGCAAATCTCGGACAGGCCGATTACGGCGAGATTACGGTCGAGAAAAACGAGACGTTGCTCGAAGCCGCCGAAAACAGCGGGCTGGCGTGGCCATTTGCCTGTCGCGGCGGTGCGTGCTCGAACTGTGCCGTCGCGGTGATCGAGGGGGACGTTCCGCCGCCGACGAGCCACGTCCTCACCTCGGAGATGATCGACCGGGGGATCCGACTGTCCTGTATCTCCGCTCCGGTCACCGAGGACACGAAAGTCGTCTTCAACGTGAAACACCTGCCAGCGGTCGAGGACCTGTTACTCTCGGAGAGCCGGTTCAATCGCGCCTACTCGACGGATTGAGCGTTACAGTTGGCCGGTGTCGATACTCACATCCGGTGGCGAGACGATCAGGAACCCGCGGAAGTGGACGAGTTCGCCGTCCTCGTCGCGTACGTCTCGGGCAAACCCGGCGGCCAGTTCGTTGATGTCGCCCTCGACGGCGAGGACGAGGACGTTTCCGGCGATCACAGTTTCGACCCACTCGTCCGGTTCCGTCGTGCCGTCGAGTACGCCGAGCACGACGCGTCCGTCGAACGCTTCGCCCTCGTCTTCGTCCTCGATGTGGTCCTCCATCGAACGGAGATCGAGGTTGAAATCGGTCATATCGCATCAGAGGTAACCCCCCGAGAAAAAACCTTCTCAGTCCGACGGGGCGACGAGCCGTCAGGTCGCACCCAGAGAGACGGCGCAGATACCCCATCGCTCGTACCGATAGGTACAACGATGATTTGGCCTAACAGTGGGGTTTTGTGTTCTACGCGTGACAGTTACGCATGATCCGACGTAGATTCGTGCTGGCCGCTGGTGCGACAGTGGCTACTGCTGGCTGTCTGGGCGACGACGGCCCGGAGGAGGAAGTCGTCCGTATCGACGACCGGATCCTCGATGCGGAGTCGTTCGAGTTCGACGTGGCTGAAGACGACGAGACGGAGGTCGTCGTCCATGTCCGCGAGGTGGGTGTGGCCGACGTAGCGCTACTGGATCCCGGCGAGGAGGACGATCCGGTGATCAGCGACACGCTGGAGTACGTCGACTCTTCTGTCAGGGAAACCTACACACCGACGCTCGATCCCGGAGTGGTCTAGACGCTCGATATCGACACCGACAATACGGTCATCGACGTGGTCGTGACGTCGTACTGGTAGGATTCGAGTCGCGCGTTCCCGTCGATAGACGAGCGGTACCCGTCAGCATGCCGTAGATGCCGGTTTGTAATTTTTGCCGGCCAAAGCAGGTCGACGATTGGCCGAACGAACGACACACTTATATACTGAGACATGATTCACTAAGATACCATGTCCGACCAAACGTCCATGGATTCGTCCTCTGACACCAGTCAGGGGGGTCGAGTTCTTCCAGGGCACGTTAGATTCAACTGACGAAATTGAGTCAGCACGCGTTTTCGATACCACACTCCGCGACGGAGAACAATCACCACGGACGTCATTCTCGTACGAAGACAAACGCGAGATAGCGGCCGTGCTGGACGAGATGGGTACCCACGTCATCGAGGCCGGGTTCCCCGTCAACTCCGATGCGGAGTTCGAGGCGGTGCGTGACATCGCCGAGAACACATCGACGACGACCTGCGGATTGGCGCGGGTCGTCGACAAGGACATCGAGGCCGCAATCGACAGCGGCGTCGAGATGGTCCACGTGTTCTCCTCGACGAGCGACGTTCAGATCGAGGATTCGATGCACGCGACCCGTGAAGAAGTAGTAGAGCGTTCGGTCGCGGCCGTCGAGCGAGTCAAGGACGCAGGACTGACCTGCATGTACTCGCCGATGGACGCGACCCGTACTGACGAAGGGTACCTGATCGAAGTGATTGAGGAGGTCTCGGATGCCGGGACCGACTGGATCAACATCCCAGACACGTGTGGCGTGGCGACGCCGCGACGGTTCTACGACCTGATCAGCACGGTCGTCTCCCACACCGACGCGAACGTCGACGTTCACACCCACGACGACTTCGGACTGGCGACCGCCAACGCCCTCTCGGGCATCGAAGCGGGCGCCAGGCAGGCGCAGGTGTCGGTCAACTCGATCGGCGAACGCGCCGGCAACGCCGCATACGAGGAGTTCGTGATGGCTATCGAGTCGGTCTACCAGGTCGATACTGGCATCGACACGTCGCGTATCACCGAACTCTCGCGGCTGGTCGAGGAGAAAAGCGGGATCGACGTCCCGGGCAACAAGCCCGTCGTCGGCGAGAACGCGTTCTCCCACGAGAGCGGCATCCACGCCGCAGGCGTCATCGAGAACTCCGATACGTTCGAGCCGGGCGTCATGACCCCAGATATGGTCGGCGCCCACCGCGAACTGGTGCTTGGCAAACACACCGGCAATCACTCGGTCCGCGAACGGCTAGAAGAGGCCGGCTTCGCTCCCTCCGACGACGAGGTCCGCGCGGTCACCCGCGAGGTGAAAGACCGCGGCGCGGAAAAGGAGCGAGTGACACTGGCGATGCTGAAGGAGTTCGCACGCGAGCAGGGCATCAAGCGCACGGAGGAGGTCCGCGCCTGATGACCGCGTCCGGGTCCGCCGGTAGTGACAACTGCGAGCGACTGGTCTACGACCGGTACTCGATAACACACAAGAATTATGTACTCAAAGAGCATCAGGTACGGCGTGATGAAACGGATCGCTCCGACTGGTGCCGCCACTGCCACCAGCGGACGGTCCGTCCGGCGTCTTCTCGGTGTGATTGTAGGGGCTCTATAGCCCCACCACTACCACAGTTTTCGACCCCGACCGTATCGACCATAGATCACACAGCCACCGCTCGAACCATGTATCGACCTCGACACCCACGACGACAGTATAGCCAGACAACCACGCCACCAGAACGGCCATCGGCGGGTGCAGGCGCATGAGTGAGCCAGCACACGCCGCAGAGATCACGGACAGCGAGGAGGAAACCGACCAGGAGCCGGTTACCACCGGCGCTCAGTCCGTCGTTCGCGCGCTCGAAAACGACGGCGTCGAACACCTCTTCGGCGTCCAGGGCGGGGCGATCATGCCCGTCTACGACGCGCTGTACGACTCCGACCAGCTCACGCATATCACGATGGCCCACGAACAGGGCGCGGCCCACGCTGCGGACGCCTACGGCGTCGTTGCAAACGACCCGGGGGTCTGTCTGGCGACGTCCGGCCCCGGCGCGACGAACCTCATCACGGGAATCGCCGACGCGTCGATGGACTCCGACCCGTTCGTTGCGCTGACCGGTCAGGTCCCGACGAACTTCGTCGGCAACGACGCGTTTCAGGAGACGGACACGACCGGCGTGACCGATCCGATCACGAAACACAACATCTTCGCGGACGACTCCGACCGGGTCGGCGACGACGTCGGGTCCGCACTCGCGCTCTCGCGTGAGGGGCGGCCCGGCCCGACGCTGGTCGATCTGCCCAAAGACGTCACCAACGGCGAGACCGACCAGGAACCAGGCGAGGCCTCGGTGCCGGATACCTACCAGTACAGGGAACACGCCGAGACAGAGAGCGTCGACGAGGCGGCGAGCGCCGTCGAGGAGGCCGCACGGCCCGTCATCCTCGCCGGCGGCGGCGTCATCCGAAGCGAGGCTTCCGAGGAACTGTACGAGTTCGCGACGCGCTACGAGATTCCCGTCGTCACGACGATGCCGGGCACCGGCGCGTTCCCCGAAGACCACGAACTCTCGATGGGCGGCGGCGGGATGCACGGCACCGGCTTCGCCAACATGGCCCTGCATCACTCCAGCCTGCTCATCGGCATCGGCACGCGCTTCGACGACCGACTGACCGGCGGCATCGAGACGTTCGCGCCGGAAGCAGAGGTCGTCCACGTCGATATCGACCCCGCCGAGATATCGAAGAACGTCCACGCCGACTACCCGCTGATCGGCGACGCGGGGACCGTCATCGAGCAACTCACCGACGCAGTCGGGCGAACGCCCGACGCCGACACCTGGCGCGACCAGTGCAAGGAGTGGAAAGCCGAGTATCCGATGGACTACCCGGTCCCCGAAGACCGGGCGCTCCAGCCGGAGTTCGTCGTCGAGGCGCTCGACGAAGCGACCAGCGACCGTGCAATCGTCACCACCGGCGTCGGCCAGCATCAGATGTGGGCCTGGCAGTACTGGGACTGGCTCGAACCGGGCACGTTCGTCAGTTCAAACGGGCTGGGAACGATGGGCTACGGGCTGCCGGCAGCCATCGGCGCCCGCGTCGCGGCCGACGACGACCAGGAAGTCATCTGCTTCGAGGGCGACGGCTCCTTCCTGATGACGATGCAGGAACTGTCCGTCGCGGTCCGCGAGGACCTCGATATCACCGTTGCGGTGCTGAACAACGAGTATATCGGGATGGTTCGCCAGTGGCAGGACGCCTTCTTCGAGGGGCGACACGCCGCCTCGGAGTACGGTTGGTGTCCCGAGTTCGACAAACTCGCCGAAGCCTTCGGCGCGCATGGCGAGGCCGTCGAGAACTACGACGAAGTCCCCGACGCCGTCGAGGCCGCGATGGAGTACGACGGTCCGACGGTCATCGACTTCCGCATCGACCCACAGGCGAACGTCTACCCGATGGTTCCCAGCGGCGGTAACAACGGGAAGTTCGCACTGTCGGAAAGCCAACTGGACGAGATCTAACAATGAGCGACGATACAGATTCCAAGGCACTGGATGGACCGCACCCGAACGAGCGACCGGAGACGTCGCGACGGCGCAACGCACAGGGGATCCGGATCGACCCCGACGCCGAGGCCGAACCGGATACCGAACGCGCGGTGCTCTCCGCGCTGGTCGCTCACGAACCGGGCGTGCTCGCCAAGGTCGCCTCGCTGTTTAGCCGGCGACAGTTCAACATCGAGAGCCTGACCGTCGGCGCGACGACCGACGACGACCGCGCGCGGATCACGCTCGTCATCGAGGAGCCCGGGCCGGGCGTCGAGCAGGCCAAAAAACAGCTCCAGAAGCTCGTCCCGGTCGTCTCCGTGACGGAACTGCCGAGCGACGCGACGAGGCGGGACCTCGCGCTGATCAAGGTCGACGGCACCCATCCCGACCAGGTCAACGCGATGGCCGATATGTACGGCGGACAGGCCGTGGACGCGGGCCAGGAAACTGTCACTATCGAGGTTACGGGCAGTGAGCAGAAGATCGACGCCGCGGTCGAGGCGTTCGAGCGGTTCGGAATCGAGGAGATCGTTCGCACCGGAACCGCGGCACTCACGCGGGGTGCGGAGCAGACGGCCGCCAAAGTGCCACCGACCGCGGAACCGGAAAGCAAAGAAGTGCCGGCCGACGACTGAAGATTGAGAAACATATGGCAGACGAGTTTACCACGACAGTATACCACGACGAGGACGCGAACAGTTCGTATATCGAAGACAAGACGGTCGCCGTACTCGGTTACGGTAGCCAGGGGCACGCCCACGCGCTCAACCTCGACGACAGTGGCGTCGACGTGATCGTCGGCCTGCGCGAGGACTCGTCCTCGTGGCCGGAAGCCGAAAGCGAAGGCCTGCGCGTCGAAACGCCGGACGTCGCCACCGCCGAGGCCGACATCGTCCAGATGCTCGTGCCCGACACGATTCAGCCTGCAGTGTACGAAGCCATCGAGGACGGTCTGGAAGCGGGCGACACGCTCCAGTTCGCACACGGGTTCAACATCCACTACGGCCAGATCCGACCGCCGGAAGACGTCGACGTGACGATGGTCGCGCCGAAGTCCCCGGGCCACCTGGTCCGCCGAACCTACGAGCGCCGCGAGGGCGTTCCGGGACTGATCGCGGTCTATCAGGACGCGACCGGCAACGCCAAAGAGCAGTCGCTCGCCTACGCGGAAGCTATCGGCTGTACGCGAGCAGGCGTCATCGAGACGTCGTTTCAGGAGGAGGTCGAGACCGACCTCTTCGGCGAGCAGGCCGTCCTCTGTGGCGGCGTCACTGACCTGATGAAACAGGGCTACGAGACGCTCGTCGACGCCGGCTACTCGCCCGAGATGGCCTACTTCGAGTGCATGAACGAGATGAAACTCATCGTCGACCTCATCTACGAGGGTGGGCTGATGGGGATGTGGAACTCCGTCTCCGACACCGCCGAGTACGGTGGACTCACCCGCGGCGAGTACGTCGTCGACGAGGAGTACGCCCGCGAAGGGATGGAGCAGGTGCTCGAAGAGGTCCAGAACGGCGAGTTCGCCCGCGAATGGATCACCGAGAACCAGACGAATCGACCGAGCTACAAACAACTCCGCGCCGCCGAGGAGAACCACGAAATCGAAGCCGTCGGCGGCCGCCTGCGCGAACTGTTCGCGTGGGAGGAAGCAAAAGAAGAAGTCCCAGCAGATGACTGAACAGATGCGAAACGTCGATCACACCCACCCGTTCGGTGACAGGAGTGCTGCCCGCTCGTTCGAGCGCGGCCCGACCGTCGTCACCGACGGTGGACAGGACGAACAGACCGAGGAACGAATGGCGGACGTCGACCACGTCCCGCCCCACGGCGAGGGCGCGAGTCCGGTCTTTAAGCGCGGGAAGAAGCGGCAGGCTGACGTATCCGTGAACGTAGCAGTAGATAAGGACAACAGATGAGCAAGGGAACGCTATACGACAAGGTCTGGGAAGAGCACAAGATAACCGAACTTCCGACCGGGCAGGACCAGCTGTTCGTCGGACTCCACCTCATCCACGAGGTCACCAGTCCGCAGGCGTTCGGAATGTTGCAGGAGCGGGGACTGGAAGTGGCCTATCCGGAGCTAACGCACGCGACGGTCGACCACATCGTTCCGACGGCGGACCAGTCTCGCCCGTACAAGGAGGACGCCGCCGAGGAGATGATGGCTGAACTCGAAGAGAACGTCCGCAACGCAGGTATCGAGTTCTCGGACCCGACGACTGGCGATCAGGGAATCGTCCACGTCATCGGACCGGAGCAGGGGATCACTCAGCCCGGAAAGACGATCGTCTGCGGGGACAGTCACACCTCAACTCACGGCGCGTTCGGTGCGCTCGCGTTCGGCATCGGGACGAGCCAGATCCGCGACGTGCTGGCGACCCAGACCATCGCGATGGAGAAACAGAAGGTTCGCAAGATCGAGGTCAACGGTGAGCTCGGCGAGGGCGTCGAAGCGAAAGACATCATCCTCGAAATCATCCGCCGGCTCGGCACCGAGGGCGGCGTTGGCTACGTCTACGAGTACGCCGGCGACGTGATCGAGAGCCTGGGAATGGAAGGCCGAATGTCGATCTGTAACATGTCAATCGAGGGCGGTGCCCGGGCGGGCTATGTCAACCCCGACGAGACCACCCTCGAGTGGCTCGAGGAGACCGACTACTTCCAAGAGAACCCAGGGGAGTTCGAGAAACTGAAACCCTACTGGGAGTCGATCCGATCCGACAAGGACGCAGAATACGACGACGTCGTCACCATCGACGCGAACGAACTCGACCCCGTCGTCACGTGGGGGACGACGCCCGGTCAGGGCGTCGGCATCAACGATCCGATCCCAGCGCCGGAAACGCTGGCCGATGACAAACAGAACACCGCGAAGCGCGCCCAGAAACACATGCGTGTCGAACCGGGCGAGACGATGGAAGGCTACGATATCGACGTTGCCTTCCTTGGCTCGTGTACCAACGCCCGCCTGCCCGACCTGCGCCGCGCCGCGGGCATCGTGAAGGGCCGCGAGGTTCACGAGGACGTCCGTGCGATGGTCGTTCCCGGCAGCCAGCGCGTCCAGAAACAGGCCGAAGAGGAAGGTCTCAAGGACGTCTTCGAGGAGGCCGGGTTCGAGTGGCGAAACGCCGGCTGTTCGATGTGTCTGGGCATGAACGAGGACCAGCTAGAGGGCGACGAAGCCTGCGCGTCCTCGTCGAATCGTAACTTTGTCGGTCGACAGGGAAGCAAGGACGGCCGCACCGTCCTGATGAACCCACGGATGGTCGCCACCGCGGCGATCACCGGCGAGGTCTCTGACGTGCGCGATCTGAAAGAGGTGACTACAGTATGACCGACGAAATCGAGATTCCGGAAGTCAACTACGTTACCGGGTCGGGTATCCCCGTCCGCGGAAACGACATCGACACCGACCAGGTGATCCCCGCCCGCTTCATGAAGGTCGTCACCTTCGACGGACTGGGCGAGTTCGCCTTCTTCGATCAGCGGTTCGACGACGAAGACAACCAGAAAGAACACCCGTTCAACGACGAGGAATTTCAGGACGCGAACGTACTGGTCGTCAACGCGAACTTCGGCTGTGGCTCCTCCCGCGAGCACGCCCCCCAGGCACTGATGCGCTGGGGTATCGACGCCATTATCGGCGAGAGTTTCGCCGAGATCTTCGCGGGCAACTGTCTCGCGCTGGGCGTCCCGACCGTGACTGCCGACCACGAGACGATCAACGCACTACAGCAGTGGGTCGACGACAATCCCGACGGCGAGATCCAGGTAGACATCGACGCCGAGACCGTTACGTACGGTAGCAACGAGATCAGCGTCACCGTCGACGACGCTCAGCGCAAGGCGCTGGTCGACGGCGTCTGGGATACCACAGCGCTGATGAAATCCAACGCGCACTCTGTCCGCGAGAAATCTGAGAGTCTGCCCTACGTGCAGGATACTGCGATCCCCGAAGCCGAGTAACCGGCTCTCTTGGCGATTCGGTCGGTAGTGGGAAGAAAATTATCTTCCGTTATATATCAGCCTGCATATAAAAACTGTATCTGTGCAAATGTTAAGCGCGACGTCGTCGAGACGTTCGCGGAGAGCTCCACGGACAACTGCAGGTCGCTTGGCATCCCCGCCGCAACCGCCGACAAAGAGACCGTGAGGAACCTCCGGAAGTGGCTTCGGGAGCATCCCGATGGTGACGTCGAATCCGACGGCTGTCGGCCTGGTTCGTCGCGATCCGAACGTTCCTGCGTAATTTGTCGACTGCCCCGGAGAAACCCTATCATCGACCACTACATATCAGTTGTATTCTATCACGCATCGTATACCTGTAGAGACCAATCCTACTGTGCATGTCTGATAGACAGAGCCGTCGACGGTTTCTCGGTGCAAGCGGCGCAGTAGCCCTCACCACAATCGCAGGCTGTCTCGGTGGCGACGAAGACTCTGCGGATGGAAACGCCGACGAGGGGGGAATGGAGAACGGCGACGAGGAAACTGCAAACGGCGAGGAGAGCGGCGACGAGGAAACGGCAAACGGCGAGGAGAACGGCGACGACGAAGAAGTGGAGAACGGCGAGGATGACGTTCCGATGGTCGCTGAGGTCCCGACGGAGATCGACGATTACCTCCAGGATGCTCCGAACTACGACGGGGGAATGGTTGACGCGACGGGTCAGGATCAGGTAACGATTGCGCTGACGGCCGAGAGCGTGTTCGAACCGCCGGCAGTTCGTGTCGATTCGGGAACCACGATCCAGTGGCTCTGGCAGGGTGGTGCACACAACGTCGTCTCCGATGCGGCTTCCGCCGCTGAGTTCAAAAGCGGGAGCGTCGTCCTCGAAGAGGGCGAAACCTTCGAGCAGTCCTTCGACGACGGGATCCAGCGATACTACTGTGAACCCCACGTCGATCTGGGAATGCTCGGCGCAGTCGACGTCGTCGCGCCAGACCAGTAAGTCGACCGAGTGACCGGCCGCGATACTGACGGACGGGCGATTTTTTGCTGGCCGCGAGGAGAGCAACGCCGTGAGATACTAAACCCCCCCTGACGAAGTGATTCTGTGGCACCTTCACACGTTCTCGTTCCGCTCGATGGCTCACCGCTCGCCGACGAGGCGCTCGAATACGCGCTCGAGACGTTCGACTGCCCGATCACGGTCGTAAACGTCGTTCTGCCGTTCGATGCACCGATGAGCGAGGGCGGCCTGCTCGGCGCTGACGACCAGCGCCTCGACGCCGCTCGCGAGTATGCCGAGAGCGTGATCACACTGGCCGGAGAACGGGCCGCCGAGGCGGACCGCCCAGTCGAGGTCATCATCGAGACGGGAGATCCAGCCGATGCGATCCTTCAGATGGTAGAAGAGCAGGATATCGATCACATCGTCATGGGCGGTCACAGCGACGAGACGAACCGGGTCGCACGACGACTGCTCGGGACGGTTGCGACCGCAGTCGTCGGGGAATCGCCGGTTCCGGTGACGGTCGTGAAGTGATCAGCTCATTCCTAACACCGTCGAGAGGAGCCGATACAGCCCGAAGCCGATGACGATCGACGTCGAAAGCGTAATCAGCCAGAACGCGACCGTGACACCGATCTTTCTGCGAGAGACCCCAGCAGAGCCAGCGGCGAGGCCGCCGCCGATCACGCCGGAGATGATGATGTTATTAAATGAGATGGGAACGCCGAGCGCGATAGCGATCTGTGCGATGACGAAACCGGGGACGAGTGCGGCAATCGAGCGACGTGCGCCGAGTTGGGCGTACTCGCGTGAGGTCGCCTGGAGCAGGCGAGGTGCGCCCATCCACGCGCCGGCGATGATCCCGGTGGCACCGACCGAGAGCAGGACGATACTCGGAAGCCCGAGTTCGGTCCCGAACAGGTTTTCCAGCGGCCCGGTCGCCAGTCCGACCTGACTTCCGCCGCTGGAGAAGGCGACGACGCCGCCGAGCAACAGCAGGAACGTTCTGATCCCCTGTTCTGCGGAATCGAGCGTTCGTCGACGAATGTACGCGAACCCGGCGACTGCGAACCCGATCGTCGCCAGGATCACGACGATGTCGGTACCCAGTACCGACGGTTCGCCGGCGGTCCGTGAGAAAAATTCTGCGACGGAACTCTGTTCGACGTCGGGCGGCGACGGGATCACACCGAGCCGGATATTTGCAAGGATCCCGCCGACTATCCCGGCGAGCAGTGGCACCCCGATCGCATCCGGGATGTCGTCCCGACGGAGCAGTTTCGCGGTGAGATACGCCATGCCGCCGGAGGTCGGCGGCACCAGTAGCCAGAAGATGATTAGCTCCCGGTAGGTCGCGGTCGCCGGATCGCCGCCCAGCGAGAGGCCGACGCCGACCATCGCGCCAGTGGTGGCGAAGGCGGCGGGCACCGGGTAGCCCGAGTAGACGCCGAAGATCATGAACGACGCCGCCGTCATGAGCCCTGAAATCGCCGCGAGAGCAGTGATCGGAGCGTTCAGGATCAGGTTCGCACCGACCGTCTCGGAGATCGCACCGCCCTGTGTCAGCGCCCCTAACGCCGCGAGGATACCGATCAGAAACGCTGCACGCATCGTCGAAATGGCGTTCGCGCCGATAGCCGGGGCGAAGGGTGGAGAGTTGCTGTTCGCGCCCAGTGCCCACGCCATGAACAGACAGGTCAGTGTCCCCAGACCGACGAGAGCCCAGAAAGCGATCGACACGTCAGCGCCACCCCTGCAGACAGCGCAGAGTCAGTTCGGTTGGCTGCCGTCCGCAAAGAAAGGCGCTAACAGCGTTCATATCATGGAGATCTATCGCCGGAGCCGTTAATAGTTGAGGGGGTACCGGAGAATCCTCTGGGACTTCGATCAGAAACCCCGAATGGTGACAAACCGAATCCCTTTCCAACCCCCACAGCATCTGAGGTGGTAATGACACATCGGATCGCGGTGATCCCGGGCGACGGAATCGGACAGGAAGTGACGCCGGCCGCAGTCGAGGTCCTCGAAGCGCTCGACGTCTCGTTCGAGTTTGTGGACGGCGAGGCGGGCGACGCGACGAAAGCCAGGACCGGCGAGGCGCTCCCGGTAGAGACCCGCGAACTGGCTGCCAGTGCTGACGCGACGCTGTTCGGCGCGGCCGGCGAGACGGCCGCCGACGTGATCCTCCCGCTACGGGACGTCGTCGACTCCTTTGCGAACATTCGACCGGCCGTCTCCTACCCCGGTCTCGACGCCGTCCAACCGGAGACCGACCTCGTCTTCGTCCGCGAGAACACCGAGGGCGTCTACACGGGCATCGAGAGCGAGATCGCCGACGGCGTGACGACGCTCACCCGCGTCATCACCGAAGAGGCCTCCCGCGACATCGCGGAGTTCGGCTTCGATTACGCCGAAGAGAACGAGTACGATGTGACAATCGCCCACAAGGCGAACGTCATGCGCAAGACGGACGGACTCTTCCTCGACGCCGCCGAAGCCGTCGCCGAAGAACGTGGCGCGGAGTACGACACCGCGCTGATGGACGCGCTGGCGATGCATCTGATCACCCATCCCGAGGACTACGGCGTTATCATCTGCCCGAACCTGGCGGGCGACATGCTCTCCGACCTGGCGGCGGGACTGGTCGGCGGCCTCGGCCTGCTCCCGAGCGCGAACGTCGGCGCGGAAAACGCCCTCTTCGAACCGGTTCACGGCTCCGCCCCTGACATCGCGGGCGAGGGCATCGCCAACCCGACGGCGATGATCCTCTCGGCAGCGATGCTACTCGACCATCTCGGTCACGGCGACGAGGCAGACCGCGTCCGAGCGGCTACAGAGGCCGTGCTCGAGGAGGGGCCCCGAACGCCGGATCTCGGCGGGTCGGCGTCGACCCAGGACGTCACCGGAGCCATCGTCGACCGTCTCTGAATCAGCCGGTTCGGTTCGCGGCTTCCGACGGGGAAACTGCGGCTTCATTTTTACACTCGACGAGGACGTACGAGGAGACATGCCCAGCGATACACGCACCCTCGGCCTGCTCGGGCGGACGGTACTCGCGTTGCTCGCGCTGTTCGTCGTGTTCGTCGTCGTCACGGCAGTCATCTCGGTGGCGCTCAGTATCGTCTGGACCGTCCTCGCGGTGGTCGTTCCAGTCGTCGTGTTTGCGCTCATCGCGTACGCCGCGGTGACGATGTACGGGAGCGGTGGTGAAGAAGCGAACAAGGGCCGACGCTCGTCGATATCGCCGGAGGAACGGCTCAAAGAGCGCTACGTGGAGGGCGAAATCGACGAAGCGGAGTACGAGCGTCGCCTCGAACGGTATCTCGATCCGGTCGATGTAGAGTCGCTGGACGACGAGTCACGGTCCAGAGAGTACGAGATGGAGTGAGAGCCCCCCGCCGATTAAGCGCGTCCGACTCGAAGAGACACATATGCCTGAAGTCGAACTCGAAGAAGAGACACTGGAGCGTCTCGACGATCTCAAAATCGAGGACGAGTCCTACGACGAGTTGATCAACGAACTGATCAACATCTACGAGGTCGAGGAGTTGACCCTGTTCAAAAGCGGGTAATCAAGGAGGTGGTAGCTACCCCATCAGGTAGCGTAGCCATGAGTTGTTCTGTACGAACTCGGTCTGTTCGAGGCGACCGTCCAGCCCCAGGGTCCGGCCCGCACCGAACGCGCCGAGACCGAACAGCAACAACATGTAGACAAAGGAGCTATCGCTGGGGAGAGCCACCGTGCGCTATTCGGCTCCGCGCGCTGCCGCACTACAGGCGGTCTCCCACTGATGCTTGGATTCGAGGTGGGACTGTAGCCGTTCGGCGTACTCGTCGGCGAGAGCCTCCGCCGCGTCAAGCCGTTCCTGATCCCCGCCGCCACCGCCGTCCATTCCGAACAGCCCTTTGAGCGCGCTGACGATACCGCCACCGCTCTCCGAGGAGCCACTCGGTGCGCCGCCCATCGCCCCCATCTGACTGCGGACGTCGTCCAGTGCTGGCATCACCTGCGGAACGTTGTCAGTGTTCGCTACGACGCGGGCGTTTTCCGGGTCTTCGGGGTTCTCGATTTCGAGTTCGACCGCGGTCATGATCATCCCCCACTCCTGGCTAGAGAACTCCGAGGCCTGCACTCGCTCGGAGAACTCCTGATCGACTTTCATGCGTGCGCCGACGATTCTGTCGGTCCAGTCGCTGTTGCTCATACCGGTACTACGACTGACGGTCCTATTACATCTGCGGAAAAAGCGGAACTGGTGGCTTAGCTGTGGAGCGTCACGTCGGCGTGGAGACTGTCCTTGAGCGCGTCGTGGACTTTGCACAGCTCGAACGCGCGTTCCGTGATCTGGTCGGCCGTCTCGTCGTCGAGGTCGGTCTCGGTGGTGACGTCGAACGAGATGGAATCCAGTTTGTCGTCGTCATTCAGTTCGCCGGTAACCGCAATCTCGATCTCGCCGAGGTCGCCGCCACCGCGCTGTTCGGAGCCGACGCGAAGCGCCGGGACGAAACACGCGCTGTAGGCGGCAAGCAGGGATTCGAGCGTGTCGGGGGCGTCCTCGCCGGTCGCATCGACGGTCGTCTCGAACTCTCGGATCTTGTTGTGTGTCGAAAAACCCTCTGTGGAGGTGCTGTGTACTTCTTTGGCCATAGCACCTCCCTCTTCAACCCCCGTCGATGTAAGGGTTGTTCCACCGGAAAATTCAGAGTGGACCGGGCGGGAGTTCGAAGGTTTCGTCGCCGTCGAGGATGTGGACCTCGGCTTCACTCCCGGTCGCCTTCACTTCGCGCTCGAACTGCTCGACGTCGATCTCGATCGGCGGGAAGGTGTCGTAATGCATCGGGAACGCGTGATCGACATCTAGCCAATCGACCGCAATCGCCGCCTGCATCGGCCCCATCGTGAAGTGATCGCCCGCCGGGACGGCCGCCGCGTCCGGTTCGAGATACGGCGCGATCACCTCGCGCATCTCGGTCATCAGGCCCGTGTCGCCGGCGTGGTAGAACGTCGTGCTCTCCTCGTCGGAGATCTGAGTCGGCTTGGTGTCGCTGATCACGTAGCCTACCGGCGTCCCACCCGCGTTCTCGTAGGCCGTGTCCAGTCCGTTCGTGTGATCGGCGCGATGCATCGTGATGTAGGCGTCGCCGAGTTCGACCGTCCCGCCGATGTTCATCCCGATGGTGTCCTTGACACCGTACTGGTCGGCGACGTAGCCTGTCACCTCCGGCGTCCCGACCGCCGTGACGTTGGCATACTGGCCGATGTGGGCGATGTGGTCCGCGTGGCCGTGCGTGAGGAGCACGTAATCCGGCGTCTCGATCTCCGAGGGATCGTGGTCCGTGTGGGGGTTGTCAAAGAACGGATCCATCAACAGATCGGTGTCTCCAACCGTTACACGCCAGGTCGAATGACCGTGCCAGGTGAGTTCCATGGTACATCAAAAGCTACTCCTCTCACTCACTTAGTGATACCTGACAGCATGGGGCCACACGTCGTCGTGCCCCTGTTCGGTCCCGAGTGGGACGTGCTCGCCTGGGAGACGGGACCCCCGCGGAGATGCGTCTCACAGGGAGTCCGTTTTCTGTCTGCCGACCCAACGACACCCATGCTCACGCTACAACTGGACGACTTCATGCTTGAACTCAAAGACGGTGCGATCAAGAACGTCGGGGCGTCGAACAAGAGCGCCACCGCAAAACTGTACGACGTCGAAAGTGCCGAAGCCAGGGAGTTCGGCGACGAGCGCGTCAAACTCGTCTTCGAGGACGAAGACGGTAGCGAGATACAGGTCGCACTCTTTCCCGAGGACATTCGATCGATCGCCGACGATATCGAGCAACTCGAGGCCAACAGCCCCCTCTTCGAGTAGCAGATTCGACCGTACACTGTCGACCACAGCGAGAGAGTTTCGACAACAGTTTTAGGACGGGGCTATTCAAACCGATTAAATGAGCAACTGTATCATCTGTGGCAAGCCCGTGGACGGGCTAGTCTGCAGTACGCACGAGGAGGACGTAGCATTCGAGTTCCGCGGTAGCTCCCCGGATCAGCTAACACCGAACCGCTACTACAAAGGCACCGTCGACGGCTTCGCCGAGTTCGGCGTCTTCGTCAACATCGGTGACAGCGTCACCGGCCTTCTCCACCGCAGCGAACTCGACCAGCGCCTCGACAGTCTCGACTGGGACGCTGGCGATGAGATGTACGTCAAAGTAAAATCTATTCGCGATAACGGCGACGTCGACCTGGGCTGGTCGATCCGACAGGAGGACCGCGATTTCCGGGGTCGACTCATCGACGCGCCGAGCGGCGACAAGATGTACGAGGACGAGTCGGGAAACGATTATAAGTCGTCGGCAGCGGCCGGCGACGATACCCTAGCGACGCCCGAGCAGACCGACACTGCCGAATCGACCGACACGCCCGAGGAGAGCAGGACTACGGACGGCGGTGGCAGTCAGCCCGAACCGACCACCGCCGACGAGTCCGAGACGGCTGTCGTCGAAGAAACGGTCGAAGAATCTGTCGAAGAAACTGTTGAAGAAACGGTCGAGGAAACAGTCGAAGAGACTGTCGAAGAAACAGTTGAAGAAACGGTCGAGGAAACTGTCGAAGAGACTGTCGAAGAAACGGTCGAAGAAACAGTCAAAGAAACGGTCGATGAGGAGGGCGAAGCAGTCGAGGACGAACCGATCGAACGCTCCGAGATCGGAACGCTCGGCGAGCGTGTCGGCGACCGCGTCCGGATCGAGGGCGAAGTCGCAAGCGTCCGACAGACGAGCGGACCGACTATATTCGAGCTTCGCGACGAGACAGGGACTGTCGAGTGTGCTGCCTTCGAGGAGGCGGGCGTTCGTGCCTACCCCGACATCGAGGCCGAGGACTTCGTCCGACTCGATGGCGAGGCCGAACTGCGCCGCGACGAACTGCAGGTCGAGACCGAGGCCGTCATGCGGCTGTCCGGCGGCGAGCGCGCCGTCGTCGAGGAACGGCTCCGCGCCGCGCTCTCGGAAGCCGCTCGGCCCGACGAGATCGACTTGCTAGCTGATAACGACGCCGTCGCCGAGGTCGAAGGTGGCATCGAGGCGGCCAGTACGGCGATCCGCCGAGCGATCATGGTCGGCCGACCGATCGTGGTCCGACACAGCGCGACCGCAGACGGCTACGCGGCCGGCGCGGCCATCGAACGCGCCGCCCTACCGCTGATCCGTGACGAGCACGACCGGCAGGACGCGGTCTACAACTACTTCAACCGACGACCGCTCGAAGGCCATATCTACGACATGGAGGCGGCGACCAACGACGTGACGAACATGCTGGAAGCCCGTGACCGACACGGCGAACAGCTACCCCTCGTCGTGCTCGCCGACGTCGGCAGCACGAAAGAGTCGACTGATGGCTACGAACTGCTGGACGTCTACGACGTCGAGCGAGTCGTCGTCGACACGCACGCGCCTGACGAGGACGTCACCGATGCCGTCGACACGTTCGTCTCCACCGAGGGCGTCACGACGCCCGCGCTCGCGGCGAACGTCGCCGCCGCCGTCAACCCGGACGTTCGCGAGGACTTAGAGCACGTCCCGGCAATCGGCTACTGGGAGGCCGCTCCCGAGGCGTACGTCAATCTCGCCGCCGAGGCCGGCTACGACGCCGACTCCGTGCAGGAACTCCGCGAGGCAATCGCGCTCGAAGCCTACTACCAGACCTACCGCGACAAACGCGAACTGATCATCGACCTGCTGTTCGAGCAGGCCGAGGGGCTGGCGAGCCACATTAGCGAACAGTTCCGGACGAAACTCGAGACCGAAATCGAGACCGCAGAGCGGAACCTGACGACTCGAGAGGCCGACGGCGTCCATTTCGCCGTCCTCGACACCGACGCCTACACCCACCAGTACGACTTCCCGACGACGACGCTGCTCGTCGACGCGCTCCACCGCCGAGAGAGCGAAGAACTCGGAACGCCGCTGGTCACGCTGGGTGTCGACGACGACGAGATCCACGTCCGAAGCTCCGAGGATCTCGACGTCCGCGAGATCGCAGCGCAGGCCGCCGAGCGAGCCGACAACGCCGCCGTCACCGCTGTTGGCGGCCGCGACGGTCACATCGAGTTCCTCGCGGGCGCCCGCGACGAGGTGCTCGAAGCGGCCATCGCCTCGATCGCGAGCGAGCTGTAGAGACCCACAGTCGATACTCTTATTCGCTGCAAGTCGCTCTGATCCAGTAATGAGTACCGAGTCGGACGCCACGGAAAGCGAGGCGTTCGAGAACGCCTGTTCGGAGCTGGTCGATCGGATCCTCGCCGGGGACGTAGAGCGAGATGACCTGGAGAGCGCAAAGCTCGACGTCTGTTCGGAGTTCTCCTCGCCGAAGGTGCCCAAACACACCGAGTTGCTGGACTACGCACCCCAGGAGCGACGCGAAGAGCTAGAAGCCGTCCTCCAGCGGAAACCGGTCAGGACGGCCTCGGGCGTCTCGCCGATTGCGATCATGACCAGCCCCCACAACTGCCCGCACGGGCAGTGTCTGTACTGCCCCGGCGGCCCGGGATCGGAGTTCACGAGTTCACAGAGCTACACGGGGCACGAACCGGCCGCCGCTCGCGGCGAGCAGAACGATTACGACCCCTACGGGCAAGTGACGCTCCGACTGCATCAGCTTCGAGAGATCGGTCACCCCGTCGACAAGGCCGAGTTGATCGTGATGGGTGGGACGATGACCGCCCGGAGCCACGACTATCAGGAGTGGTTCGTCAAACGCGCGCTACAGGCGATGAACGACTACGACCTGGAAAGCGAGCCCTCGCCTGCCGAGGAGGAAAGCTTCGCGCCCGATCCGGAGGAGACGGAGTTCGAGTATCTCGAAGACGTCATCGCGGAAAACGAGACGAACGAGATCAGAAACATCGGAACGACGTTCGAGACGAAACCCGACTGGTGTGATCCCGAACAGATCGACCGGATGCTCGACCTCGGGGGGACGAAGGTCGAAGTCGGCGTCCAGACCACCTTCGAGCGGATCAACCGCGAGATGCATCGCGGCCACGGCGCGCAGGCCTCTATCGACGCCAACCGACGGCTTCGGGACGCCGCGTTCAAAGTCGGCTTCCACATGATGCCCGGCCAGCCCGGGATGTCCCACGAGATGTGCATCGAGGACTTCCGCCGCCTCTTCGAGGACGAGGAATGGAAGCCGGACTACCTGAAGATCTATCCGACGCTGATCGTCCGGGGCACCCAGACCTACGATATGTGGCACGAGGGCGAGTACGACCCCCTGACGAACGAGGAGGCTGCCGAAATCGTCGCCGAGATCAAGTCGATGATCCCCCGCTACACGCGGCTTCAGCGCGTCCAGCGAGATATTCCTGCGGACTTCATCGACGCCGGCGTCTGGAAGTCGAACCTCCGCCAGCTAGCCTGGAAACGCATGGAAGAACACGGCTGGGAGTGCGAGTGTATCCGCTGTCGCGAGGCCGGGATGAACGACGAAACGCCAGAGAACGTCGAACTCGACGTGATGACCTACGAGGCGGGGGGCGGGACGGAACACTTCATCAGTTTCGAGGACTTCGAGAAGGACCTGCTGATCGGCTTCTGTCGGCTTCGGTTCCCGAACAACCCTGTTAGACGCGAACTAGAGGACGCCGCGCTGGTCCGGGAGCTACACGTCTACGGTAGCGAGGCCGCAATCGGACAGGACGCCGCAGGGGACCAGCACCAGCACAAGGGCTACGGTCGCCGTCTGATCGAGGAGGCTGAAGGGCTCGCCGCCGACGCGGGCTACGGGAAAGTCAGCATCATCAGCGGCATCGGTGCCCGCGAGTACTACCGCGAAAAACTCGACTACTACCAGGACGGGCCGTACGTGAGCAAGCGACTGTAGCGAGCGAAAATCTCGTGAGTGTAGCGAACGAGATCCGTGGAAGACGAGCAACGCGAGTCTTCCGAGCGAGCAGTTTTTGGCCGAGATTTTTCGAGGAAGGGTGGCGAGCGGAGCGTAGCCACCCGACGATGAAAAAGGTCGTAGTGACGGGCCGTACGTGAGCAAGCGCCGCTGAGTCGCGACTCCGCCAGCCCTCCGGAAGCACTGTTGACAGCTCCGCCAGCTATCATGACGGTTTTTATCCAGCCCCGCATAGCCTAACGCATGAAGGACGGACCGGAAGAACGGCTCCGGCAAAACGCCGTCGAGGTGACGTCGATGCTGGTCACGGGTCTCTGGCTTGCGTTGCTGTTCGTCGGGCCAGGGAACTGGTGGCTGGGGGTGATGCTGTTCGGCTACATCGTGGTGGTTCCGATCGTTGCCCTCCTCTACGGCGACGACGACGATATCGACGAGTGGCTCGACGACTACGATCCGGTCGAGTCGACCGAGAGTGATAGCGAGGAGGTACAGGACGCGCTGGAGACCCTGCGAGACCGGTACGCCCGCGGCGAACTCACCGACGAGCAGTTCGAGCGAAAACTCGACCGACTGCTGGAGACGGAGACGCTCGAAGACGTCGAAGACAGACAGCGCAGACAGGAGCGAGACATCGAGTTCGAGCAGTAAGCGGTCACACTGCGAGCGCCACGTCGACGACCAGCATCACGCCGACCCCGACCGCCGCCGCAAGGGGTTCCGGGAGTGCACCCAAGCCTGTGGTCGCCCCCGCAGCGAGCGCGATGAGTCCGACATCGAAAGCCGCTACAGTGGATCACTCCGGCGGTCGACGCTCCACTGACCGGACCATCGCGGTATCGGGCTCGTCGGTCGGCGACGACGTTCGATGGGCCTCATGATCTGTACAGCGACGGACTCGTCGATATGTCGTCTCGACGGTCCGGTCCACTGGCAGGTGCCGGTATCATGATAGGTCTTGGTGCGGAAGTTCTTACTGCAATCGCTAGGTGATCTCGAATGGAACTCTGGCTCCGACGGGCGCTCAGGACGGTTGGTGCGATCTTCGTACTCGTACTCGTTACTTCGATACTGTATCACACCGTCATGGTCGCCGTCGAGGGGCGAGAGCCGCTCTTCGCACACAGTCTGCAGGTAATCATCGAGACGTTCACCGGGACGGGCTACGGTTCGGACTCGCCGTGGGACACGACGATGGGGAACGTCTTCGTCTCCGCTGTCGATCTCTCGACCTTCCTGCTCCTGTTTATCGTCGTTCCCTACGTCTTCCGGCCGGTGCTCGAAGAGGCGCTGGGACCGGACGCCCCGACGGCGACCGAGGCGTCGGACCACGTGGTCGTCTGTGGCCTCGAACAGCAAAGCGATCGCTTAGTCGAGCAGTTCGAGACACGGGACGTCGAGTACGTCGTCGTCGCGACGACCGAATCCGAGGCGCTGTCGCTGCAGGAGGACGGCATCTCGGTAGTCCACGGCGATCCGACTTCCGTGGATACGCTCCGATGCGCAGGCCTCGACCGCGCGTCCGCAGTCGTCGTCGATACGATCGACGAACGGACCGCGAGCGTCATTCTCGCCGCGAGGGAACTCGACGAGTCGGTCCGGATTATCGCGCTGGTTGCCGATCTCGAGTTCGAGCAGCATCTGACCTACGCTGGTGCCGACGAGGTGCTGACTCCACGAGACCTGCTCGGGCGACGTCTCGCAGAGCGGGTCCTGACCGAACTGATCCCAGGGCGAAGCGACTCGATCTCGCTGGGAGAGGAGTACTCGCTGGTCGAACTGAGCGTTACCGAGGAAAGTCGAGTCTGTGGCTGTACTGTCGAAGAAATCGAGGCGATGGAGGAGCCTTCGCTGACGGTCGTGGGGGTGTGGCAGGACGGCGAGTTCGTCGATTCGCCGCCCGACGACTGTCTCGTCGACGAGGGCACGGTAGCACTCGTCGCGGGGTACGACGACGACCTCGACACCATAGAGACGGAGCCACGTGGGATCGAGGGCGGGGCCATCATCGCGGGGAACGGAATCGTCGGATCGACGGTCAGAGCGGCGCTCGAATCGGCCGGAGTCGAGTGTACGACGATCGATCTCCAGCCAGCCGACGCGGTCGACGTGGTCGGTGACGCGACCGACGAATCGACGCTCCGGGCAGCCAACATCGAGACCACATCGGCGTTCATCGTCGCGATCGGTGACGACGATCAGGCGATCCTCACGGTTCTCGTTGCCAACGAACAGAACGCGGAGATGGATACGATCGCACGGGCAACCCACGCGGAAAACTCCTCGAAGCTCCGCCGCGCCGGGGCGGACTACGTCCTCTCGCTTCCCGAGATCAGCGGCCGGATCCTCGTCCGTGAGGTGTTACATGAAGAGATCCTCTCGTACGATCGACAGCTTGAGGTCGTTCGGATCTCGGGCTCAGAGATCTCCGGACAGCGGATGGCCGGCACCAGTATCCCTGCGCTGGACTACATCGTCGTCGCCGTCGAGCGGGACGACGAACTCCTCACGGACATCTCGCCGTCGTTCGAGTTCCGGGACGACGACGACCTGCTCGTGGTCGGCGACGACGGGGCGATCGCCACCATCGAGGGCGAATGAGGCGAGCCAGATGTTCGATGACGCGTCGTACCGGCGCTGGCCGTATCGGGAGCGGCCGACAGGGGCCACCGTAGCGACACGCATTTTTGCGCCCGGACGGACCTATCGGTATGGATCAAAAGCAGGAGCTGACGAGCGTCGACCTCGCAGCCCTCGTCTCCGAGTTCGGAGCGTACGAGGGGGCGAAAGTCGACAAAGCCTACCTCTACGGCGACGATTTTCTCCGGCTGAAGATGCGGGACTTCGACCGCGGCCGCATCGAGTTGCTGGTCGAAATCGGCGACGTCAAACGGGCCCACCTCGCGAAGCCCGAACACGTGCCCGACGCGCCGGGGCGGCCGCCGAACTTCGCGATGATGCTCCGGAACCGGCTCAGCGGAGCCGATTTTGCCGGTGTCGAGCAGTACGAGTTCGACCGAATCCTGGAGTTCACCTTCGAGCGCGGCGACGAGAACACGACAATCGTCACCGAACTGTTCGGGCCCGGCAACATCGCAGTGATCGACTCGAACCGTGAGGTCGTCGACTGTCTGGACACCGTCCGCCTGAAATCGCGGACGGTAGCCCCTGGCGCACAGTACGAGTTCCCGGACTCGCGGATCAATCCGCTGACGATGTCCTACGACGCGTTCGTCGCGATGATGGAGGATTCGGACACCGACGTCGTCCGGACGCTCGCGACGCAACTGAACTTCGGCGGACTCTACGCCGAGGAGCTATGTACCCGCGCCGGCGTCGAGAAGACGATCGACATCAGCGAGGCCGACGACGACGAGTACGAACCGCTGTTCGCCGCTATCGACGAACTCGCGATCGAACTCCGGACCGGCGGACTGAACCCGCGAGTGTACTACGAGGACACAGAGGACGGCGAGAGCAGGCGGCGCGTCGACGTGACGCCGGTCCCCCTCGAGGAGTACAGCCACCTCGAAAGCGAGGCCTTCGACACGTTCAACGCGGCCGTCGACGATTACTTCTACGAACTCGATCTGACCGAAGACGAGGAGAACGCGGGCGGCACCCAGCGGCCCGACTTCGAGAACGAGATCGAGAAACAGAAACGGATCATCGAACAGCAGGAGGGGGCGATCGAGGGGTTCGAGCAGGACGCCGAAGCCGAGCGTGAGAAAGCCGAGTTGCTGTACGCACACTACGATCTGGTCGACGAGGTGCTCTCGACGATCCAGTCCGCGCGCGAGGAGGAGGTCCCGTGGGACGAGATCGAGGAGACGTTCGCCCAGGGCGCAGAGCAAGGGATCGAGGAGGCCGAAGCGGTACAGCGGATCGACGCCGACGAGGGGTTCGTCACCGTCGATGTCGACGGGACCGATGTGCGACTCGACGCGAGCGAAGGGGTAGAGCACAATGCGGATCGGCTCTACCGCGAGGCAAAGCGCATCAAGGGGAAAAAAGAGGGCGCGCTCGCCGCCATCGAGGACACCCGCGAGGCGCTCGAAGACGCCAAACAGCGCCGCGACGAGTGGGAGCGCAAGGAGCAGCAGGACGACGAGGAAGAAGAGACGGAACCGGGCGACCGCGACTGGCTCTCCGAGCCCTCGATCCCCGTCCGTAGTTCGGAGCAGTGGTACGAGCGGTTCCGCTGGTTCCACACGAGCGACGACTTCCTCGTGATCGGCGGGCGCAACGCCGACCAGAACGAGGAACTGGTCAAGAAGTATCTCGACAAAGGGGATCGCTTCTTCCACGCCCAGGCCCACGGTGGCCCAGTGACGATTCTCAAGGCCACCGATCCGAGCGAAGCGGCACGTGACGTCAGCCTTCCCGAGTCCAGCGAGCGCGAGGCCGCGCAGTTCGCCGTCTCGTACTCGTCGGTCTGGAAGGACGGGCGCTTTTCGGGCGACGTCTACGCCGTCGATCACGATCAGGTCTCGAAGACCCCCGAGAGCGGCGAGTTCCTGGAGAAAGGTGGCTTCGCGATCCGCGGGGATCGGGAGTACTTCCGGGACGTCGGGATCGGTGCCTGCGTCGGCATCACCTGCGAGCCATCGACGCGCGTGATCGGCGGCCCGCCGTCAGCGATCCGTGAGCACGCCGAGACGACCATCGAGGTCGAGCCGGGGCGATACGCACAGGGCGACGTGGCAAAGCGGATCTACCGGCAGTTCCGCGAGCGCTTCGAGGACACCTCGTTCGTCAGAAAAGTAGCCAGTCCCGACCTCATCCAGCATTTCCTGCCCCCGGGCGGGAGCCGAATCATCGAGGACTGATCCGCGCCAGAGTCACTGGTTTGGGTGGGTCGGAATCCGGACGCAGACTGTCGTCCCAGCCTCGCTCACGTCGAAGTCGAGTTCGCCGCCGAGGACGGCGACCAGCCAGCGAACGAGCCAGAGGCCAAGCCCGCTTCCGTGATAGAGTTGGGATTCGCCATCGGTTTCGAGCGCTTCGATCTCGTAGTCGGGGATTCCGGGACCGTCGTCGGAGACGACGAACTCGACATCCTCGTCGGTCCTGACCGCGATCTCGACGTGTGGCTTCGCCGAGTCGTTGTGCTCGATTGCGTTCTCGAGGAGGTTTTCCAGCGCGACTTCCAGTTGTTCGCGGTACGTGGCTATCGTGGCCTCGGACTCTATCGTCGTCACTATCGTGGCCGACGGGTATCGCCGATCGACTCGCTCGCCGAGCCGTTCGACAAGGTCATCGACGGATAGCCGCTCGACTGCACAGTCGTCCGTCTTCAGATGGCGCTCGACCGAGTGGGCTTTCCGGCTGAGGTCGACGATCCCCTCCACCAGCGACTCTATCTCGTCGATCTGCTCTCGGCGGTGCTCCCGGTCCTCGACGTCGACTAGCTGACTGACGTGGCCCTCCACGACCGAAAGCTCGTTTCTGAGGTTGTGCCGGAGGAGGCGGTTCAGCACCGTAATCCGCTGTTCGCGCCGCTGTTTCCGGGAGACGTCTCGGTAGACGATGGCGTACCCCATCACGTCGCCGGTCGGTCCCTCCACCGACGACTTGCTCGTCCGGAGCGTCCGCCCGCGAAGTTCGATGATCGCCGGCACGTCAGTCGGGCCGTCGGCTCCCGTATCGTGGACACACTCCAGCGGTTCGCCGAGACAGTTTGGCCGGTTGCAGTTCAGTAGCTGGCACGCGCTTTCGTTGGTCTGTAACACCGTGCCGTTCGTAGAGACGATAACGACACCCTCGTCGAGTTGTTGAAGCGCTCTGTCCTCGCCGATCCGGCGGGTCGCCGGGACGAACTCGAACAGGTGGTGTCTGGCCGCCGCGTACGTCACAGCGATGCTCATACAGCCGAACCCGAGTGGCAACAGGGGCATCGCAGGATACGGTTCGAGCTGTAATACGTCGATCCCGGCGACCACGTACGGCGAGACCGATCCCAGCAACAGCGCGAGCGCCTGCTCGGAGAACAGTTGATCGTACTCCGAAAGCGACCGGTGGAGGAAGACGAGTCCGATCGGCGAGAGCGAGAACAGTGCGAGCAGTTGGAAGACGCCGACGGCGTTCGATTCCGTCGTGACGACCGGGACCTCGCCGGACAGGTCGACGAGTACCTCCGAGTAGACGAGGCCATGGTACGGCCCAGTGATGTCGACGAGGACTAACAACGCGAGCAGTACTGCGACTGCGACGCGGCCGCGACGAGCCAGCAACTCTTCCCGACCGGTGTACGTGAGGACGAACAGGAACCAGGCCGCGACAGAGAGCGTCCCGAGCGCGAGTTGAAGATGTTCGAATAGTATGAGTACATCGGGCGAGCGGACCATTGTCGCCGTGAGAACGTACGTCGTCGAGTACACCCCGACAAGGACGTTCATCGCTGTGAGATAGAGGGCACCAGGAATCGTCCGATTCCGGAACGTGTACGCGGCCAGCGCAAAGGCTGAGAGCACCACGATGACGAGGATCCATACCCAGGCCGGAACGGCGACTAATTCCTGCATTGCCGAGGATCTGTGCTATCGTTAGTTCGATGATAGTTTAGTGTGCCGATTGTGGCGATTCTGCAGTCACGAATAACAGTTCACTTATCGTCGGAACGCCCACGTTCGGGTATGAGAATTCAGGATCGCCATCGGGTCGAGGGGGGCCGCGAGCGGATGACGCTCGTCCCCGAGAGCCTCGACGACCTCTGGCATCTCCAGTACGTGCTGGAGCCGGGCGACCTCGTCGGCGGCGACACGACGCGTCGGATCCAGCGCAACGACGATCAGATGCGTGACACCGGCGGCGAGCGCGAGCACATGTACGTCACTATCCGCGTCGAGGAGGTCGAGTTCCACAAGTTCTCCAACCGGCTTCGCGTGGCTGGGACCATCGAGGACTGTTCCCGGGAGGACCAACTCGGTCTGCATCACACGCTCAACGTCGAAGAGCGCGACGAAATCACCGTCGAGAAGCGATTCAAGCCCGATCAGGAAGAACGGCTACAGGAAGCGGTCGAGGCGACCGAAAACCCGGATGTAGCCATCGCGACCGTCGAGGAAGGGCAAGCGCACATCCACACCGTCGAGCAGTACGGCACCGAGGAGTACGCCCGTTTCACCGGAACGACCGGCAAGGGCGAGTTCTCGCGGTCGCGCGAGGAACTGTTCGCCGAACTGACCGACGCGCTCTCCCGGCTTGACGTCGACGCCATCATCCTCGCCGGGCCGGGGTTCACGAAGAAAGACGCCCTCTCGTACATCGAGGAGGAAGCGCCCGAAATCACCGACCAGATCACGATGGTCGACACGAGCGGTGTCGGCGACCGGGGCGTCCACGAGGTGCTCAAACGCGGTGCCGTCGAGGACGTCCAGGCGGAGACCCGCATCGCCGAGGAGGCCGAACTCATCGACGAACTGACCAAGCGGATTGCGAGCGGTGCGAAGGCCTCCTACGGCCCCGAGAACGTCGCGGAGGCGACGGAGTTCGGCGCAGTCGAGACACTGCTGATCCTCGACAACCGACTCAGAACCGAACGCAGTGGCGAGGGCGAGTGGGATATCGACGCCGACGAGGTGATCACGCAGGTCGAACAGCAAGGCGGCGACGTAGTGGTCTTCTCCGGGGAGTTCGACCCCGGCCAGCAGCTATCGAATCTGGGCGGCATTGCCGCGCTCCTTCGGTACCGTCTGGAGTGAGCGACAGCGAGAATCCCCTGACCGCCTTGCCGTAGCCGACACACAGCAACAGGGGGTTTATTGCGAATTGCCCGGATACGTTACGAGAGAATGAACGTTCCGGGTGAGGAATGGATCCAGTACGGCGGACTCGCTATTGCAGTGCTCGGATTCACGATCACCCGACTGTTCGTCGCCGAAACCGTCCAGACCGATACGGCGACGATGTTTCTCGTCGTCGGCCTGCTTCCGTTACTGATCGGACTGGGCATGGCCGTCTACGGTGTCACGCTGGCCGTCGGTACGTTCTCGACTGGCTACGTCAACACCGTGATGCGCTGGAGTTTCGCCGGGACCGGGACGATGCTGTTCGTGTTCGGACTGACCGCCGTCGACGAACTGCTCCGAACCGGAGGACTCCGCTTTTTTGCTGACTCACGGATCCTGGTCGGCAACGTACTGTTGGGCGGTGCCGTCGGTGGCATGCTGATCGGCCATCGCGTCGCCGAGAACCGACAGCAGCGCCGGGCAATCGACCGGCAGTCGAATCGTGCGCTGTTCGTCAATCGACTCCTCAGACACGAGGTGATCAACGCCGCGACGATCATCGACGGTTACGCAGGGATGCGCTCGGACGAAGGAGGGTCCGAGGCAACGGCGGCGATCCGGGAATCGGTCGGCAGGATCGAGGACACCGTCGACGAAATCGGGACGATCGCTCAGGATGCGACCGGATCAAAGCCCGGACGGATCGACGTCACGACCGTTCTGGAACGCGAGATCGAGACGTTCGAGCACGACCGATCGTCGAGAGTCGAGTTCGACTGTCACGCCGACGACATGGCGGTCGCCGGCGAGGGACTCCACCTCATCTTCCGGGAACTCCTCAAGAACGCCCACGACCACGGGACGGGATCCTCGGTCGGCGTCGACGTCGACATCGAAGGCCCCGAACTCTGTATCGCGGTACGGAACGATGGCCCGGAGCTACCGGCCACACAGCGGGCGCTCCTCGAAGACGGCGTGTTCCCGGAGTACGACGATCCGACGGCCGGGTTCGGCCTGCAGGTCGTCAGGCTACTCGTCGACCGGTACGGCGGTCGGATATCCGTCGCGGATAGCGAGGCGACTACGATCACGGTTCGGCTTCCACGCGACGAGGCCGACCGGGGACTGGCGGCCGCGCTCGGCGTGACGTTTCCGAACCTCTACCGGGCGGGTGCCGCCGGTATCGTCGCCGGGGGCGCGATGGGCATCGTCTACTCGGTCGCAACCGGCCTCTTCCCGGTGATCGGCGCGCTGTACGGCGTCGAGATACCGGTCATCGGCTGGGTCACACACCTGTTCCACAGCGTCGTCTTCGCGCTCCTGTTTGCGGTCGGTTGTTCGCGGCTTGCGGGGCGTGATTCGCCGAGCAAGACGGTGACAGCGACGGCCCTTGGCGCTGGGTGGGGGATCATCCTCTGGCTTGTCGCCGCCGGGGTCGCCATGCCGCTCTGGCTTCGTCTCGTCGGCATCGAGGCAACGGTCCCGAACCTCACCGTCATCGGCTTTGTGGGCCATCTTGTCTGGGGCGTCACGCTGGGCCTCGCGTACGTCCTGTTCCAGCGAGTGGGGCGGTCGTCGGTCTGAAACGTTCACTCGCAAATTGGATGTCTCGATCCCCTCTGGAACGGAGCGCCGTGACCGCTGACTACCCGGCTGACTGAACCGATAGGGCCGTCCGCTGTGCATCCCAGTCGCACGGCCACGGACCGTATTTATTCTCCGTCGTCGTGGATGGCATATGGCAGAGTTCGACGTCATCGTAATCGGCGGGGGGACAGGCAACAACGTGGCTGCGGCCGCGGCGGAGGCCGGACTGCAGACGGCGCTCGTCGAACCGGGACCGCTCGGCGGGACCTGTCTCAACCGCGGCTGTAACCCCTCGAAGATGCTCATTCAGGCCGCAAACGCGGTCAACGACGTCAGAGACGCCGGGAAGTTCCACGTCGACGCGTCACTCCAGGATGTCGACCACGCGGCCGTCGTCGACGAGATGGACGACCTGCTGGGCGGCCTCGCCGAGGACATGGCGGACCGATACCGGGAAAAAGAGAACCTGACGATGTTCGACGAGTACACCGAGTTTGTCGACGACCGGACGATCCAACTGGATGGCGAGGAGGTTACGGGCGAGAAAGTCGTCGTCGCGGCGGGAAGCCGTCCGATCGTTCCACCGATCGATGGCCTCGACGACATCGACTACCTCACCAGCCAGGACGCGCTCTACCTCCGGGAGACCCCGGAGAGTCTGGTGGTACTCGGCGGGGGATACATCGCAGTCGAACTGGGCTACTTCTTCGAGTCGATGGGCACCGACGTAACGATCATCGAGATGATGGACTCGCTGCTCCCGCGCGAGGACAGCGAGATCGCCGAGACGTTCACCGATATCGCGGCCGAGCGTCACGAAGTCCACACCGGTCACCGCGTGACGGCCGTCGAGGACGTCGACGGTCGGTATGCCGTTCACGCGGAGACCGAAGACGCGGCAGAGCTAACTGTCGAGAGCGACGAGGTGCTGGTCGCGCTCGGCCGGCGACCGAACAGCGACTCTATCGGTCTCGACCAGACGGGGATCGAAACCGACGACAACGGGTTCATCCGGGTCGACGAACACATGGCGACGACAGCCGAGAACGTCTGGGCGCAGGGTGACGTCGCTGACAACTCGATGTTCAAACACTCGGGCGATTACGAGACGCATCACACGGTGGCGAACGTCGTCCACGAGGAGAAACAGCCGATCGATCTCTCGGCGATGCCCCACACCATCTTCACTGAGCCACAGATCGCTGGCGTTGGGGCGACCGAAGACGAACTCGAATCCGAGGACGTCGAGTACGTCGTCGGACGGGCCGAGTACGCCGACTCGGCGATGGGCCGGGCCAAGAAACTCGACGACGGCTTCCTGAAAGTGCTCGCATCGCCGGACGGCGATATCCTTGGCAGTCACGCGCTGGGCTACGAGGCGTCCTCACTACTCCACGAGGCCGTCGTTGCGATGCGAACCGGCGCGACGGTCGAGGACATCGCAAACACGATTCACGCGCATCCGACGCTGAGCAAGGTCGTCGAGGCCGCGTTCCGGGACGTGTCGGCCTGACCTGCTATTTCGACTGGCGAAACTCCATGGCCCGTTGCTTGCCGAGGTCCATCAACTCCTGAATGAACGACGGGGTTCGGTCGACCTTCGTCGAGCAGTGGTACGCCTTCCCCATCGAGATGCGGTGAACATCGACCTTCGAGAAGTTACTCTCTGGGAGATGCCCCGCTTCGATCCACTCGTTGACGCGTTCGACGGCTCGTAGCTCCTGGTTCAGCGAGATGTTGCCCGAGAGTTCGTTCCGTCGGTCGGCGATCTCTTCGAGCGTCTGTGGCTCGCCATCGCGTTCCTGCGGGTTGATCTGGATGACCCACAGTTCGTCCGGCTTTCGGTCCACGTCGAGGCTCAGGAGGTCGTCGATCGGCGGGTTCTGCGAGAACAGGCCGTCCCAGTGATAATGATCGTGTATTTCGACGGCCTCGAAGAGGTCCGGAACGGCGGCGGAAGCCAGCACCGCTTCCGGGGTCACGTCCTCGTTGGTGAACGTCTCGAAGATACCTTCGTTGACGTTGACGGTTCCGACGACGAGTTCGGGCGAGTCACGCCCGCAGAGGTCGGGCACCGAATCGAAGTCGATGTGGCGTTCGAGAGTCCCCCGGATCTCGTCTTTGCCCAGTTCCGAACCGGGGATGTCGTAGGGGCTAGCCTCGACCACCGGAACCCCCAGACTCCGGAGGCGCGAGAAGCCGACGACGAGGCCGTTCAGCCACCGATCCGAGGAGTCCGACGCCGACAGGTCATCCCAGATAGCGTCGAGGAGTTCGATCGCCCGGTCCTCGTCCGCCGTCACCATGCCGTACCACGTCGCGAGGGCGTTGAACGCGCCGCCGGAGGTGCCGCTGATCCCGACGAGTTCATAGCCGTCCTCCCAGTTCGCGAGCAGTTCCTTGAGCACACCGGCAGTAAACGCGGTGTGGCTCCCCCCGCCCTGACAGGCAATAGCGATTTTTGTCGGCTCCGTCTCACTCATAGGTCGTCGTATACCCGCCGTCCCAGAGCATATCGCCGCCGTTCAGATGGTTTCCGTGTCGCGAAAAGCCAAAGACGAAGAGGTTCGCTACCTCTGCAGGAGTCATCATCTCCTTGGTCCGGGCCTGTCCGAGCATCACGTCCTCGACGACTTCTCGTTCGGAGATGCCGCGCTCGGCCGCAGTGTCCTCGATCTGATCGACCATCAGCGGCGTCAGCACGTAGCCCACCGAGACCGAAAAGCCGCGGAGAGTCCCCTCGCCTTCGGCTGCGATCGATCTCGTGAGCCCCTGCAGGCCGTGTTTGGCCGTGATGTACGCCGCTTTGTCCTGGGTCGCGTAGTGGCCGTGAACCGAGGACATGTTGCCGATCGCACCCACGCCGTCCGCGTTCGCCCGGATGTGTGGCATGGCGAGTTTCGAGACGAAAAACGGTGCCCGGAGCATGATATCGAGCAGGAGGTCGTACTGCTCCATCGAGAACTCCGGGATCGAGGCGATATGTTGCATCCCCGCGATGTTGGCGACGTATCGGAGATCGCCGTGATCGGCCGCCGTCTCCACCATCGCCTCGACCTCGGTCTCGTCAGTGAGATCCGTTTCGACTGGGACTATCTCGCCGCCTACATCGACCTTGGCCGCAATATCGGCCGTCTCCTTCAGTCCCGACTCGTCGATGTCGGCCCCGACGACGGTGAGGTCGTTCGCCGCCAGCGTGACCGCCGTTGCCTGTCCGATTCCCGACGCGGCACCCGTTACGATAGCGACGGTGTCGCCCGTGAAATGGTCGTCTTCGAGAACGAGCAGGTCATCAGCTGTCAGTTCCGGTTCCGTGAGGTCGAAGTCACTGTTTGCCATGGACTATGACCAATACACTGCCCCTACGTATAATCGTAGGTCGGGCGTGCACTGAGTTGACACACGAGGCGTTTGATACGGCTCCGAGATCACCGCTAGGCCACGAACTCGGTTGCCAGCACCACCACGCCCACGACGGCGAAGACAACACCGAGTACTGGCTCCATCACTTCGCTCGGAACGTACTTCGAGACTCTCGTCCCGATAGTCCCGCCAACGAGCACGCCCGGAATCGACCACGCGACCACGTACCAGACTGGCGTCGCCGAGAGGGCGTGCACGACCGCACCGGCAATCGCCGCGACGCCGAGTACGAAGACGCTGGTCGCGATGGCGACGCGGGGCGGTAGCCGACAGCGAACGATCAACTGTGTCGTCGTGATCTCGGGCAAGCCGGCGCTGATCAGGCCGGTGATGAACCCCCCCAGGGTCGATAGCCCGATTCCCGGCGGTCGCCAACAGGTGTCGTATCGGAACACCTCGCCGTCGGCGGTTTCGATCACCGTTTCGCCCCGATCGTCGTTTTTCTCTTCGAGGAACGATCCTTCACGCTCCCCGGGGACACACTTCTCCGGTGGATCGTAGTAGACGAGAAACCCGCCGAGTACGAGCAGTCCGACGCCGAAAGCGATAGTCAACAGTACTGTCGGGACGACGTGAGCGGCGAACGCGCCGACGACAGTCGCAGGAACTGCGCCCAGAAGCAGCCACTTTGCGGTCGCGTAATCGACGACGCCCTGCCGAACGTAGTTGAGCAGACCGTTCCCCATCCCGAACACCTCGGTCAGGAGGCCGGCACCGATGGCCTGCGCGGGAGCGAGTCCGACGCCCAGAATGAAAAACGGGCTGAAGAAGAGCGCCCCCGAAACGCCCGAGGAGAGCGCGACCAGCGAAAAGACGACCGAGGCCGGAAACACCCACCAGTGATCGAGGAACTGCTCGACCGGAAAGCCGGAGGGCACGATGGTCGTTCCGAAAACGCCATCGAACGCGCTGGGGCCGCCGGATCCGTGTAACGCGACGAGAGCAAGGACTCCGAGGACGCTGACCGCCGCGCCGAACAGTACGGATCGACGTTCAGTCATCGGTCTCGGCTTGGCGTGTCTGACACACGGCGGATCCCGCCCGGACTCGACTGTACTCCGTCGCCATCGGCCATCCCCGGGTGGCGTCTCCTGGCCCGATGATCATCCGAATAGCTCCGTTACCCGCTCCTCGTCGGGCGTCCAGCCAACGAACTCGCCGCCCTCGAACGAGAGGTCTGCGGAGGCGACGTAGTTACACAGGCCGACGTAGAAGTCGATCAGCAGGCCAACTGCGACGATTTCCGAGGGCGAGTACTCGCGGGCCAGGGCGTCGTGAATCGTGTCGGTGACCCGACCGGATTCGACTGCACGGGCGTACTGTAACAGGACGAACTCGGCGTCGTCGAACGGCGAGAAGTCGCCGCCACCGATCGCCTGCATCTCCACTATCGTCACGCCCCTGTCGCGAGCGATATCGACGTGTTGGTGCCACTCGTAGCGGGCACCGCGTGCCTTCGCGACGGTGAGGATAACGAGTTCTTTTCGCCGGTCTCCGATCTGCTCGTACAGCGTGTTCAGATACTCGAGCGTCGCTTCGAGCACCTCCGGGTTGTGCGCCCAGACGCGGAAGATATGGCGGTCCCCCAGATACTCGTCGGTGAACAGGTGGTGATACTCCTCCGGGATCTCGTCTCTGTCGAGTAGTGGTAGTCGTGACATGGTTCACCTCTGTTTGAGGATGGTCACTGCGGGTTCGTCCGGTCCCGATCTGTTCTACGCAAGGATGCCAGCCCCGAGGAAGGCACCGAGAACGACCCCGTACACGAGATGGACGACCCCAAAGGTGATCATCATGTTCGTGTCGGGAGCCATTCCCAAAACCGTACGCATCCAGAACATCATCCCGCCGATCATCAGGACGATGCCGTAGAGCAGGCCCAGACCAGCGGCGACGGCCAGCGAATCGAAGCTAAGCCCGACGAACGGGACGCCGAAAGCGAATACGATACCCGCGCCGATCCCGTACAGGAGGTGTAACGCCATTCCGGGCATTGCGTACTCCTCGGGGTCGCCTCCAGCGATCTTCGCGACGAGACCGGCCGTCGGTGGCGGACCACCGTCGCCCAGTGTCGACATCAGCACAGTCATTACGATCGTTGCTACGAGGCCGCCGATCAGTCCAGCGATGAGTGAAGCCATCGTGATCGGACAGACGCTGCCCGCCTAATTTAAACAACTCCGATGATGCAGTTTCCATACACTGCCGCAGTTGGTTTTAAGATGTATCTGGTTCTGGATGCTCCGTTCTCGCGGAGAAAACGGGCCGCAGTCGCGTGACTTCGCAGGGCGGCGCTTACTGGATACCGAGATTCAACTCGATGATCTGTGAGAGCATCGCCGCGAAGTTGGTATCGACGCTCCAGATAGCGGTCTCCTCGCCGGAGTCGTCGAACGTCTCGTCGTCGGTCACGCTCAGGAGGAGCGCGTTGCCGTCGGCGAGCACGATACGACCGGCAGGATTGTCCTCGTCGTACGGCATCGCTGGCTCGACGACGTCGATTTCCGCGTACTCAGCGAAGATACCCCGGATCTCCGGGGACTCGCTGATCACCATGACCGAGATACCCTCTTTAGCCCTGTCCCGCAGTGTCTGCTCGATCTCGTCGGGCAACAGCGCTCGCTCGCCGGCACCGAACACGATCCGGGAGTTCGCGCCATCGAGAACCTCCTGGGCCCGGGCATGGATCCGTTCACGGCCGCGAAGCGTCCAGATCGCCTCCTTTTCCTCCTGGCCATCGTCGTGCTGGGACTGAACCTGCTCGACGTAGTCGAACGCCTGTTTTTGCTCCCGCTCGAACCGCGAGCGGAGCGTCTCTTGTGCCTCTTCGATCCCGACAGGCCGGTACTGGATCGGGTTGGACTGCTGGACCTCGACCAGACCGCGGTCGGCCAGCGCGTCGGCGACGCTATACACCTGCGAGCGTGGGACATCCGTTATCTGATGGACGTCACGTGCGGTGCCGCCGCCGAGTTTCTGGAGGGCGATGAACACTTTCGCCTCGTAGCTCGTCAGCCCGAGTCGTTCGAGCGACTCGATAGCGTCGGACTCGTTCATTTATCCGCACCTTCCCAGTCTTCGGGGAACTCCTCGGTCGTGCCGCCGTCGGTATCGGCCGTATGGGATGCCGGGTCCGAGACGGTGGCCGTGTCGTCGCTCGACTGGCTACCGGCGGCTTCTGCGGCCGAGTCTTCGGCGATTTGACTCTCGTCAGCCTCCGCGGCTGAGTTGGCGGCGGACTGGCTCTCGGCCGTCGAGACCCAGCGGTGATAGACGTCTTCGAGCACCGACTGGGCGATCCGGCCCTCTCTCGCGCTGACGCCAGCCTCGCTGAGCACGTTCTCGTCGGGGGCGTCCACCGCGTCTAGTCGCTCCGACTCGGGCGTCGTGACGGGGATAGTCTCTGCACCCTCGACAGGGTGGTCGTCGTCAGCCGTGGTGAGCGTTCCGTCGAACTCGATCGTCTCACCGCCCGGGACGTCCTCGGGCACCGTCGCGACGTAGCTCATTCGGAGATCGACCGGCGTGACGGTCTCCCAGAGCACGTAGAGCGTCCGGCCGATCTGTTCGCACTCGGTCGGTTCCGGGCTAAGAGCCGTCACGTGGCCACCTTCGCCCGGTGCCTCCTCGGCCAGGACGACCCGGCCCTCGGAGGCTTCGACGGCCACAGTGGCCTCGAACTCCTCGCCAGCCGAAAGCTCCTCTCTCGACACCGTTCGGGTCGCCTGTGCGTCAGCCTCGTCGACGGCGGGCGCCGAAGACGCCTCGCTCGCGGCTCCAGCCGGTGACTCACCGGGTTCGGGATCAGCCGCCGCCGCTGCAGCGTCGTCGTCGCGGTCGTCCGACGGCTCGATCTCTAGCTTCTCACCGGGGCCGAAGTGACGTGTCCACAGCACCAGTAGCGAGGGGAGGACGATCACGCTCCCGAGGAACGCGTAGATGATCGTCATCCCGGTGATGATGCCGAACTGCTGGAGCACCGGTAGGATGGCAAAGCCGAGCACGCCGAAGCCGCCGACGGTGGTCGCCGCGCTGCCGAGCAGCGCGCCGCCCGTACCGGTGACCGCGACGTCCATCGCATCCCAGGCGCTTTCGTGTCTGTCGAGTTCCAGAATGTACCGCTCGCTGATGTGGATGCTGTAGGCGACGCCAAGCCCGACAGTGAGGCTCGTAATCATCCCCGTCAGCACGTTAAACGGCATCCCGAGCAGATACATCGTCCCGAGGATCCAGCTCACCGAGAGCGCAACCGGGACGAGCGTCACGAGGCCCAGAACCGCGCTCCCGTGTTGGATCCGGTAGATCACGGCCAGGAAGCCGAACACTGTGACGAGCGTCACCAGCAGGCTCTGGATGACGGTGTCGAATAGCTGACCCTGGACGACTTCGTTGACCACTGGGCCACCGGTGGCGATTGCAGTTCGGGACTCGCTCTGTCCCGCGTCGTCGATGCCGTCCGCAACCGTCCGCATCTCGCTCGTCACGTCGCCCGTTGCGGCGTCACCGCGAATCGAGACGGAGAGCAGGAGTGCTTCGTACTCGCCGTCATCCGTCTGGTAGACGACGTTGGCCGCCTCGCTCGGCGCGACCTCGTACAGTTCGTCGTACACCTCCTCGATGTTCTGGTCCGGAACGCCGTCGCCATCCGTATCCGCTGCGGTGAACGTCTCGTTGAACGACTCGTTCCGGTCGGCGACCGCCTGCATCGTTCCGATCGGACTCCGCGTGTCGGCCCCACCCGTCGAGAGGGTCACGGCAGAGTCAGTCTCCGCCGCCTCCGCTTCCGCGGCATCGATCCGCTCTAACGTCTCCGCGTCGGTCGCACCACCCCTGACCAACACGTTCGCCTGCGTGTCCTGCCGGATGAAGTTCGCGTTGACGTACTCGAAGTTGTCCTTGGCAGTGTAGTCGCCGGGGGCGATCACGTCGGGGAGATCTTTCATCCAGTCCGGCGGGTCGTCGGCGAGGAAGTCCTCGTCGTCGAAGCTAGTGCTGACCTGCGATCCGCCGACAGCACCACCAACGCTGATGACCAGCGCGAGGGCGATGACGACATAGGGTGCCTTCCGTGCGAGAACGGATCCCGTCGAGAGCAGGTCGCTGAAGCGCCCGCCGCCGGTTCCGAATGCCGTCTTTTTGCGGTCGAAGCCCCAGCCCTCGAGTATCTCGTCGATCTCGATTTTCAGGGCGGGCATCAGCACGCCGAAGATCAGCAGCGCGGAGATGATGCCGACGCTGCTGACGATACCGAACTCCTGGATCGGCGCGACAGGGCTGACGAGGTTCGAGAGGAACCCGAACACGGTGGTGGCGGTTACCCACACGAGCGCGACGCCGACCCCGGTTAGGCCGACGGTCATCGCCTCTCGGATCCCGCCACGGCCGGTGTAACCACCGGCTTCCCGTTGCTCCCGATGGCGCATGAAGATGTGTATCGCGTAGTCGATCGAGAGCCCGATCAGTAAGACGGGAACGGCGATGAAGATCTGGTTGAACTGGATACCGGCCCAGCCCATGAACCCGAAGGTCCAGATCAGCACCGCGATGATTCCCATAGTACCCAGTAGAATGTCGACCAGGTCGCGGTAGGCGACTGCTAGCGCGACGACGACGAAGAGCAAGGCGAGCGGCCCAACGATTGCCAGTGACTCACCCATCGATCGGTCGATCTCCTCGCTGATCGCGCCAAAGCCGAAGACGATCACTTCGTCTTCGGTTATCTGCTCGTCGCCGACCGACTGCATCGCGAGTTGGCTGTCGATCAGCGTGTCGGAGACGTCACCAGTCTCGAAGTTGCCGGCCTGGGCGACGTCCTGTCGGACGAGCATCATCCGCGCGTCCGAGGAGCTACTGCCCGGTTCGTAGCCGGTCGGCATCAGTTGGAAGGCGAAGTCCTGACCCTCCTCCGGATCGAGCACCGTCGTCGTGACGTTCTCGAACTCCTCGTCGTCCATTCCCTCTACGTGCTCGATCTGCTCGTCGAGCGAGGGCGTCGTGCCGTCCTGTAGCGCCTGCTGATCGGCTTCGAGTTGCTCACCGCGCTCTTCGAGTTCGTCGAACTCCGCTTCGAAGACGCCAACAGTACCGAGTTCGTAGACCTCGCCGATCGATTCGTCGATCTGCTCGATCTCCGCCTCGTTGTCGGCACCCTGCTCCTGTGCGGCGACGAGGTCGTTTCGATCGCTCACGAGCCCCCGAAGCTGGGCGACCGCATCCTCGAACGTCGCCGTCTCTTCGTCATCCAGATCCGCGGTAGCGTCGTCGACGACGGTACCGATTTCGGATTCGATCCGCTGCTGTTCGGACTCGTAGGTCGCCTGATCTATCTCGCCGTTCTCGAACTGGCGTTCGACTTCGTCGAGTTCGGTCTGCAGTGCACGGGTCTCGTTCAGTGCCGCTTCGAGTTCACCGGCACGGCCTTCGAGGGCCGCAGTGTCCTCTTCTAGCTGCGCGCCGCGGGCTTCCAGTTCGGCGGCCCGCTCGGTCTGAATCGACGTGATGGCGATCAGGTTCGAGACGCCGGTGATGGCGTTGTCTTCGGCCAGAGTATCAGTGATCTCCGGATCGTCCTGTATCGTCTGTTGATACTGGAGCGTCGACAGGACGGACTCTCTCGTGAGGACGTCGTCTCCACGAACGATTACCTGTACTCGTGTGATGTTCTCCTCGCCCGGCGGGACGAAGTTGTTGTCGACGTACTCCTGTGCGTCGACCTCTTCGTTCTCGCTCTCGAACTGGTCGAGCGACGATGACTGTTCGACCATCGCCGCGCCGCTTCCAAGAACCAGTGTTATCACCAGCATCACCGCGATAGCGGTTTTGCTGTAGGTCGTTACGAGCGATGCGAGTCGTTCGGGAAGACTCACAGCGACACCTCGCTTCGATCGTTGTCGTAAAATATGCTGTTAGTAGGATCCATACAACAGTCCTGTTGTTATTCGACTACTAACAACGTTTTAGATATAACCGTGTCGGTATCGGAGCATGACTCCGCCGTTCCAAAACCGTCCGGTAATCGCGTTACAACTGACTGGTGAGCCGGTGACAACAAGGAAAACACGGGACGCAGACTACCCGGTCGGGACCGGTTACTCGTCCTCGAACGGCGACCCCGCGGCTTCCGGTTCGTGGCCATCGAGGCTGATGATGTTCTCGCGGCCCACACGTAGCTTCGAAATCTCGCCCTCGTCTTCCATGTCGGACAGCAGCATACTCACCTTCGATTTCGACCAGCCAGTCTCCTCGACGATGTTGACCTGTTTCATTCGGCCGCCGTTCTCTTCGAGCAGGGTCACCACGCGGACCTCGTCGGTCAGGAGTTCCTCGTCGGGGACTGTCGTTTCGCTGCTCTGCTCGGCCGCGGCCGACTCCTCGGGCGGTGATGCAGGCGTCGCCGTCTCGGCCTCGGACGACGGGAGTCTGTCGAGCACGCTCCCGTCCCGTCGCCAGGCGACGATAGTTCCGATTCCGACGACAAGGACGACGATGCCCGTCAGCAACATCAGCGGATCGTCCTCGCCATTCGTCGTCCCGTTCACGTCGCCGTCAGCAGTCGTATCGTCCTGCACTGCATCAGCAGGCTGGAGGACGACCCGGGGGCGGTTGTCGGTGAACGTCTCTTCGCCCTGCCAGGTCAGCGTCTCGCTGTCGGTCAGGTTCTCCCCGGAGAGTTGGGCGTTCTCGGGATCGTACTCGGTGAACGAGAGCCCTTCGCCAGCCTCGAACACGATCCACTGGCTCTCGCCGATGTAGTGGCCGCCCTCGTAGATGTCGCCGACGACGACGCGGTCGTCCTGTTGCCTGGCGAAGCCGTCCCAGTAAAACGACATCCTGACGACGCCGATATCGTTACCCTGGGAATCGCTCTCGATGGTGGCTTCGCGCTCGAAGTCCCGGGCGTTCATCTCCCGGTCGAGTTCGCCGTCAGCGTTTGCTACGAGGGTCTGTCCCTGGTTCTGAAAGTCAACGAACAGTTGATGCTCGCGGTTCGAGTTGAACTCCTTGGCGAACGCCTCGAACTGATCGCGCTCCGCCTGATCTTCGAGATAGCGATCGGACTGAAACGTCCACTTTGCCGTGCCGTTCTCGTGAACCGTTATCTTGAAGCGCTCGACATCGACTTCGCCGGACTGTGCGAGTGAGAGATCGCCATCTGACTGTGCGGCGAGATCACTGCCGTATTCGGGTGACACGGCGAGCGGACCGTCGTGCCCGTCCGTCGGCGTCGCCGCGGCCCCAGAGAGGGCCATGAGAAGAGCGGCCCCAACCAGGATCGTCAACAAAAGCCCGATGCCCAGCGATCGGTTCATACTGTATAAGAAGAACGCGGGCCATACAAAAGACCTTGCGACCGATACCAGCGTATGGTAAGGCGTCACTACGGGCGGGAGTAGCCTCAGGGAGCCAGACGGTTCTTCCGGTTTTTCATCTGCTCGTTGTAGTGCTCGAAGGTGATCGGGCACCACTCCTCCGCGAGGTCGAGGATGTCCTCGGTCATGCCGCGGACCTCCCATTGGCTGTCTGCCGCAGCACGCATGTCAGCCACGTGCATCAGCATCCGGGCGTTCAGCGACATCACCATGTTCACCTCGGTCCCGATCGGTAGGACAAAGCGGGCGTCCTCCGGGGGCATTCCCAGATCGAGCAGTTCCTGATAGTCCTCGACGGACTGACGAACCGAGCGCTGGAATATCTCCTCGCGTTGCTCGACGGTCTCCTCGTCGACCTGTCCCTCCGTCTGGTTCCGGCCGACCCAGTCGGGATCGCTCGCAGAGGGCGGCGTGACGACCATCTCGCCGTCCTCCACGTCCGCCGGATCGACCTCGTCGAAGGCGACATAGCGCATGGACTGGACGTCGAAGGAGACGTGCCGGTGACGGGTGATCTGGGCCATACACGAGCGGCTGAGTCCCTTGATCACGAAGGTCGCCTGGGGGTGCTCGAACGGGCCGAAGTGGCCGTGGTCAAGCAGGTGGCCGATCAGCGTCTCCTTTTTGTCTTCCATCGAGTCACCGCCGACTGATTCCATGATCTCCTCGAACGACTGGTCGCCGACGAATCCCGACATGTAGTCGTTGCGCGCGCCGGTACAGATGACCTCCTCCGGGTTCTCCGTAGCTTCGAGCAGTTGGACTTCCATACACACGTGGCTGGGAGGCAGAAAGATAACGCTGCTGTTCTCCCACGGATTTGAAGGCTTCTCGTGAGCAGTATTCCATATGTCGTATCAGACCGCATCACCGGACGACGTCGAATCGGTGCTCGGCGACGAACAGGGCGGCCTGTGGTTTCTCAAGGAGCCACTCGATACGGAGTCGCTCGGCGTCTCCGTGCTCGAACTCGAACCGGGCGCGAGCGGCATGAAGCACGATCACATCGAGGACGAAATAGAGGAGGTATACGTCGTGGTCGACGGCACGGTCGAAATCGAACTCGACGGGGACACCGAACGCCTCGGCGCGGACGAGGCAATCCGGCTCCCGGCCGACCAGACCCGCCAGGTCCACAACACAAGCGACGAGAGAGCACGGCTAGTGCTGATGAGCGCGCCGGAGTAGGACCACCCAGCCGACAGGCCCAAACGCGGGCCACGCATAGCTGCCCGGCATGGTGACCAACATCGCGAAAGGCGTACAGGCGTTCACGAGCAACGCGTTTCTCGTCTCCGGCGACCGAACAGTGCTCGTCGATACGGGCGCGAACTTCGACGCAGTCGCCGCGGTTCGGGACCGCGTCGACGCCCTCGACGCCGTCGTCCTGACTCACACCCATCAGGACCACGTCGACAACCTCCCCGCAGTCAAGGACGCGTTCGACGTCGAGGCGTGGGGGTACGATCCGGACGAGTTCGGCGTCGATGTCGAAATCGAAGACGAGGCGCGCGTCCAGATCGGTGACGACGAGTACGTCGCACTGCACACGCCCGGTCACAAGGACGATCATCTCTGTTTCTACGCGGCAGGCAGGGAGAGGCTGTTCGCGGGCGACCTCGTCTTCCAGAACGGGAGCTTCGGTCGGACGGATCTCCCAGAGGGCGACCGGGGGCTACTGGTCGACAGCATCGACCGGGTGCTCGACCGCGTCGACGACTCGCTCGCGGAACTGTACGTCGGCCACGGCCCCAGCATCACGAACGAACCGTACTCGCACATCGAACTGTCCGCGAAGATGGCTCGGCAGCAGTAACGCCGGGCGTAGCTCTTTGACAGTTGCTGTCGTAGCCAACTCCTGGGAGCGACAATGACTGGCAAATCACTGCTGATGATCGTCGGCGATTTCGGCGAGGACTACGAGATTATGGTACCGTTTCAGGCGCTACAGGCGGTCGGCCACGAGGTCGACGCGGTCTGTCCCGAGAAAGAGGACGGCGAGACGGTCAAGACGGCCGTCCACGACTTCCGTGGCGACCAGACGTATATGGAGTCGCGCGGCCACGACTTCCAGTTGACGGCGACGTTCGCGGACGTCGACGTCGAGGCGTACGACGGACTGGTGCTTCCCGGCGGGCGCGCGCCGGAGTATCTGCGGAACTTCGAGCAGGTGATCGACGCCGTCCAGTCGTTCGACGAGGCGAACAAACCGATCGCGGCCATCTGTCACGCCGCCCAGATCCTCACGGCCGCGGACGTCGTCGAGGGGCGGACCTGCACGGCGTATCCGGCGCTCGAAGCGGACGTCCGTGACGCGGGCGGCGAGTGGGCCGAGGGCGTCGCAGTCGACGAGAACCTCGTGACGGCCCAGGCGTGGCCCGACCATCCCGGCTGGATCGAGGCGTTCCTGGACGTGCTCGGCACCGAAATCGACCACGAGGAGCCGATGGCCGCGGACGACTGAGAGAACAGCTAAAACGTCACTCGGCGACGGCGAGCAGTTCGTCGTAGGCGTGCGAGTAGGCATCTGCGACCGCACCCGGTTCGCCCCTTTTTTCGCCACCGAGCGCTGGTAGCCCGACGCTTGCGACCGGGTCGATCTGTGCGATGACGTCCTCGACGCACTGTTCGAGCGTCCCCTCGCGGGCGCTTCCGCGGGCCGCCTCGCAGGCGGTCGCGTAGCGGTCACCGTCGTAGATGCGCGCACGAGCGGGTTCGACGACCGCGACGGCGTCCGCCGTAAACCCCTGGAGGGGCCGCGCGATGTCGCCGTAGGATTCGACCACCGCGCGGTCGTGACGCTCGATCCGCGTCGCGACGGCGTCGAGGGCCGGGAGATGGCGCTTGCGCGTCACGTCGTTCAGTTCGTCGACCGTCTCGACGGTCGGCGCATCCGCGAGCGGGAGCCGCTCACGAACCGCGTGAGGCACGTCCGCGGCCCCGTTCCGTACGAACGCCCCTGCGACCCGGTCGAGGACGAACCGTCGGTGAGCGGCACCGATCAGCCCGCCGTCCGGGCCGGGCGAGGGACGCCACAGGCGGTGAATCGGATTGATCTCTTCCGGCGACACGTCGTCCGCGCTGGCCGCCGCGAGCCGTTTCGCGTCCTTGCCGTACAGTCGACCGTCTCCGATGGCCTGCCGGACGTCGTCCTGGTCGAACCAGTAGTCGTTGCCCGCACGAGGTTTGAAGCCGGTGCCGTCGATCCAGTCGAGAAGTCCGGTCGAGAACGTCGTCTTCCCGGCGTCGACCCGATCGCTACCGGCGACGAGCAGCCGCATACGCTACTCCTTGAGGCCGTAGTAGCCCGGTTCGTCCTCCGCGCGCGGTTCCGCGATCACCAGATCCTCGGCGTGGACCATCACCCACGGAATCGCCCAGTCGAGCAGGACGTCCTCGGTCTCGGCCTCGATCTCGGCGTCGGGATCGAGTTGCTGGAGCAATCGCGCTATCTCGTAGACGGTGTACATCTGCCCCGATTCGAGCAGGTCCTCGGGGGTGCTGAAGTCACAGGGAAACAGTTCGTCGAACTCGGATTTCGGTACGGGCATAGCTGTCGGTAGACGTGTCGAGTGGGTAAATGGCGCGATTCGATGCCGACCTAGCGGTCGCGGGAGAGCGTGAGATCGCTCCCCTTGCTCTCGCCGGGGAGGATATCGCCGAGCGCGCCGCCGAACGCGGCGGCCGCCCAGACGACGCTGACGTGACAGAGCGCCACCCACGGGACTGACCAGTCGACGCGGCCCCACAGTGTCATCGTGAACGCCGCGGTGAAAAAGGCAATCGAGAGGACTCCGGCTAGCCGTCGCGGGACGATGCCGAGGATCGGGTTCGCCCGTTTTACCTCCTGAATATCGGCCCAGTAGAGCAGGCCGATCGTCATCACGACGACAAAGGCCGCATTGGCGACGAAGAAGGCTGGCTCCGCGACGAAGTGGTCACCGATAGCGAAGACGCCGTCCTCGACCAGCATGGGCAACGAGATCAGGATGCTCCCGACGAAGGTCTCGGCGACGTCACGGCCGGTGTACTTGTCGATCTGTTTACCAAACGTCTTCCCGCCCGGAACCCGGTGTGCGAGTTGGATGGTCCGCTGGACGTGCTCGCGTTCGGCTGGATCGTCTACCGTCTCTTCGAGCAGTCGGAGTTCGTCCATCAGGTCGGCGACGTTCGCGCTCTGTGGCAGTTTCTCTTGGTCGGGTGTGCCGCCATCAGGACGGGATGGCTCTTCCGGACCGTCTCCGGCGTGCTCCGACGGGGGCTCCCCTCCCGATCCTGGATCGCTCATACCGCATGACGGTCAGGAATCGTGTAAAGCGTTGTGCATATTTGACGGTGAGCGGCGGGCGATCACGGACCATCCCCGTCAAACTTATATATGCCTCCGGCAAAGCCTCACTGTCTGATGCCTAAAGTCGAGATCAACGTGCCAGATCATCTGGATATGCAGATCACGCAGATGGTCGAGCAAGGCGAGTTCGTGAACCGTGAAGAGGCAATCGAAGACCTGCTATCAGCAGGCCTCAAAGCGTACAAGACCAGCGGTCCGTCTGACGATGACGAGCAGCAAGGATACGACGACGCACTAGAAGACGACGGGATGATGGGCCACGACGACGAGTACGTCTTCTAGACCGTTCGCTGTCGCGGCGAAGCGAGGATGATTTTACGCGCGAGGTAGACCAGCAGGTATGGTCAGCGTCACAGTTTGGAACGAGTACCGCCACGAACAGGAGAGCGAAGCGGTCGCAGAGCTTTACCCGAACGGCATCCACGCCGTGCTGGCCGAACTGCTCGAAGACGAGGGACACGACGTCCGCACCGCCACGCTGGACGAAGACGACCACGGACTCACGCAGGACGTCCTCGAGGACACCGACGTTTTGCTGTGGTGGGGCCACATCGCCCACGACGAAGTTGCTGAGGAAGTGGTCGACCGCGTCGTCGAGCGCGTGCGCGAGGGCATGGGCTTTCTCCCGCTACACTCCGCACACTACTCCAAGCCGTTCAAGCGACTGATGGGAACGAGCTGTTCGCTCAAGTGGCGCGAGGTCGGTGAGACCGAGCGCCTCTGGACGGTCGAGTCAGGACACCCGATCACTGCGGGACTCGACGAGTCCATCGTCGTCCCCGAGGCGGAGATGTACGGCGAGCGCTTCGACGTTCCACAGCCAGACGCGCTGGTGTTCGTTAGCTGGTTCGAGGGCGGCGAAGTGTTCCGGAGCGGTGCCTGCTATCGCCGTGGCAGCGGCCGGATCTTCTATTTTCGGCCCGGCCACGAGGAGTATCCGATCTACTTCCAGGAGGGGATCCGACAAGTGCTCGTCAACGCCGTCGACTGGGCGGCACCGACGGAGGGGCCCGAACCGTACTTCGGCAACGCCGATCCTGCCGAGCGGATCGAGTAGCGCGGGCGGTCCGACGCGGCGAACTCAGTCGAAATCCGGCAGGTCGTCGGGCGCGTCGTACTCGGCCTCCCAGTCGATGTAGTCGTTTTTGAGCACCTCGGAGATGGTCTGACCGAACTCGGTCATCGCGGCGTTGATGCCCGACACGGTCCCCCACGAGTCGAGGTCGGGGTGGTACTCTTTTTCCCGCCAGTCCTCGGGGATACCCGGCGCGTTGTAGCCGACCCGATCCGCGAAGTCGTCCCAGAAGAAGTCGAAGGCGGCGAACATACCGAGTTCGACCGCAATCTCGTATTCGTCCTCGTCGAGGTCAGTATGCTCGGCCCACTCGTCGAAGCCGTCGGTCCATGCCCCCTCGTGCAAGAACGTCTCCAGGTCGTTCCGCCGGTACTCGGAGTCTTCATCCAGGTGATCGTCGTCGTCGTACTTGTCGGGTACCTGTTCGCTCAGTTCTGGTGGGTCCGGCGGGTCGACATCGAGACTCATACTGAGCGGTAAGAGCGTGGAGGGAATAAGCGTCCCGCAGACGGCGGCGGACTACTCGATGCTGGGGTCGCGATCAGTGCTGGTGGAGGGGTTGACGCTCCATCTGCTGGCGCAACTCGGCGAGCGTCGATTTGTCGACGCCGCCGTCGAACTGCGCGATCAGGGTCAGTACCTCCGGCTTCGGCACTTTGACGCCACCCTGTTTGAGCACGTCCTCTGGTCGCTCGCGGAGTTCGCGGATCGTCCCCACAGCGAGCAAGTACGGAATCGCCCACGCGGCCAGCGTGTTACCTCGATGCTCTGGGAGCGCTTCGAGATAGAGGAGCGCGTCGTCGAGATAGCCCGCGGCCTGGTCGGTGACGCGCTCGATTACAGTCGTCACCTCGCGGACGTTATCCGCCTCGCAGACGGCGTCCTGCTCGACGCCCTGTTCTCGCAGCCAGTTTGCGGGCAGATAGACGTTGTTCTCCTCGTGATAGTCGTCAGTGACGTCTTTTGCGACGTTTACCAACTGGAGCAGGAGGGCGAACGAGCGGGCGTTCTTCTGTAGTACCTCGGTCTGTCTGGGGTCGGTCCCTCGCGTGATGAGGTTCGTAATCAGTTCGCCGACGGTGCCGGCCGCGTACCAGCAGTACTCCTCCAGTTCGTCGGCCGTTTCGATCCGGAGTCCACCGGTTTCGGCGTGACGGTCGACGAACGTCGCCATCCCGCCGACCAGTTCGCGCACCGGTTCGCGGATAGCTTCCCTGTCCTCGGCGGGCAGGTTCTCGAAGGTCCGGACGATGCGGGGAGCGTTGGCGACGACTCCCCAATCGTCCTTGTCCTCGCCAGGCTCCTCGGGGATCCACTCGGCGATGTCCTCGCTGAACTCGTGGACCGTCACGTCCGAGCCGGCCTCACGAGCGATCGCGTCGTTGTACTCTTCGAGAAGGGCCTGCTGGATAGTCGGCGGGATATGGCCGGCGTCTTCGACCGTGTCCGCAACACGGCAGAGGAGATAGCCGACGCAGATCCGCGAAGCCATCGGCTCGTCCAGCACGTCGATCGTGATTGCAAACGTTCGCGAGACGTCCGAGACGGCGTCGAAACACCAAGCCAGGTCCTCGTCGAACGTCACCTCTTGGGTGTCGTTCATCCTCGTAGTAGTTTCCTTAGACTCCGGGGATAAAAAGGTCTGAGGAATTTGTCCTGACACTCAGAACGGGCGGCCCCACCGCCCGCAGGTTATAAATGGTTTTTCAGGATGGTTTTGCGACGAGCAGGCACTATCCAGTTCCGGATTTGAAAAGTGAGCAGATCGTACTCGGTCGGCCTACTCGCTCAGTGCAATCGCCAGTTCCTGCAACGAGTCGATCGTCAGATCAGGGTCGCCGTCGAACGGTTCCCACGGTGTTGCCTGCCGATCCACCCGGACACCCTGCATCCCCGCGTGCTGTGCACCCATGACGTCGAACCACCCGGCCGTCACGTGTGCAATCTCGTCGATCGGTGTTCCCGTCCGGGCGGCAGCATGGCGATAGAGTTCGGCGTCGGGCTTGAACGTCCGGATCTCGTCGGCACTGATCGTGTCCTCGAGCAGATCCTCGATGTCGGCGTGTTGAACCATCGACGACAGCATCGCCGGATTTCCGTTCGAAACGACGTAGCAGGCGTATCCGTCATCACGGAGTTGTTCGATGCCGTCGCGAACGTCGTCGAACACATCGAGTTCGTGGTACACTACCAGGATCTCATCTCGCTCCGCCTGTGAGATATCGGCATCGTGGACGTCAAGTGCGTACTGCAGGGCGTCACGATTCATCTCGTAGAACGGCTGATACGCGTCGATCTGATTCGCGACGAACGTATACTCCAGTGATCGTGCACGCCAGAGTCTCGAAACGGGTTCAGGATCCGCAACGCGGTCAGCGAGTGCGTTCTCGGCCGCATCCACGTCGACGAGCGTACTGTAAGAATCGAAGGTAACCGTCGTAACGCGCTCGGGATCGAACGTCATCACGGACTACAACGGGTGCCCGAGTGATAATCCTCGATCTTCCAGGTCCATGTGCATTGGTCACAGAAACCGTCAAGTAGGGGTGGACGAACCTTCGAACATGGATTTCGCGCTCTCCCAAGAGCAACGCCAGATCGAGGAGATGGTGACGGAGTTCGTCGACGAAGAGGTCGTCCCGCGGGCGGCCGAGATCGACGAGACTGACGAGTTCCCCCGAAAACTGCTCGACGAAATGGCCCAGCTCGGCCTGCTGGGCATGCCGTTTCCCGAGGAGTACGGCGGGGCCGGACTCGATTACCACAGCTACGCGCTCGCGCTCGCGGAGATCAGTCGCGGGAGCGGCGGTCTCGGAACCATCGTCGCCGCCCACACCAGCCTCGCGGGCAACATGCTCTACGAGTTCGGCGACGACCACCAGAAGGAGACGTATCTGACACCGCTGAACGAGGGCCGAGACATTGGAGCGTTCGCGCTCTCGGAACCCGGCGCGGGTAGCGACGTCCCGGCGATGGAGACGACTGCGATGGCCGAGGGCAACGAGTACATACTGAACGGCGGGAAACTGTGGATCTCGAACGGTTCCGTCGCCGATACCGTCGTCGTCTTCGCGAAGACCGACGAAGACGCCGGCAACAAGGGGATCTCCTCGTTCGTCGTCCGGCCCGAGGAGGACGACGGCTTCCACGTCGAGGGGACCGAGCACAAACTCGGCGACAAGGGCTGTCCGACCGCCGAGTTACGGTTCGACGGCCTGCGGATTCCGGCAGACCGTCGACTCGGCGCGGAAGGCGAGGGGTTCGTCCAGGGGTTGAAGACGCTCAATGCGGGCCGGATCACCATCGCGGCCCGCGGCGTCGGCATCGCGCAGGCCGCCCTCGACGCCGCCGTCGAGTACGCCAACGAGCGCGAGCAGTTCGGCCAGTCTATCGGCGAGTTCCAGTCGATCAAACACAAGATCGCCGACATGGACACGAAACTTCAGGCCGCCAAACTACTGATGCACCGCGCGGCCGACCGGAAGATCCGCGGCGAGGACTACATCAAACAGGCCGCACAGGCGAAACTGTACGCCAGCGAGGTCTCCCGGGAGGTCGCCAACGAGGGCATCCAGATCCACGGCGGCTACGGCTACACGAAGGACTTCCCGGCCGAACGGTACTACCGAGACGCGAAACTCAACGAGATCTACGAGGGGACCAGCGAAATCCTGCGCAACACCATCGGCGATCAGGTACTCGACGGGTAATCAGGCCACCTGCTCGTCCATCCACTCGAACTGCCGCTCGACACTCCGGCGACCCGGCTCCGTCAGCGCGTAAATGTCGTGGAGCCCTTCGGTTCGTTCCTCGACGAACCCCTTGTCGACGAGTTGATCGAGCGCGCCGTAGAACCGCCGGGGCTCGAATCGCCTGTCGTATCGGCGCTCGATCGCCGTCTTGAGCGCCTGTCCGCTCCGTTCCTCGCCGTACAGCAGAATACAGAGGTCACGTCGGAACCCGCTCTGGAGCCACTGGCTCATACCCAGTAGCAGTCGCGGCGGCCGCTTTGGCGTTCCGGTTCGATGGGGCGTGCCCGAATCCTCGCGGGTTCCGGAACCGACAACTTCGATTAGGGGCCGTCCTAAGCGCCGGGTATGAGCGACGCCACTGCCGAGGCTGGCGACATCGACGCGGAGTACTACACCACCGAGTCCGAGCGCGTGCTGGCGTTCGATCGGGACGGCCGCAGTGCTGCAATCGCACAGAACATCGAGGGCTACGCGATGCTGAAAGTTCGGCCGAGCGAGGGCGGCGACGAGCTAGAGCGCTACTACGGCTTCGACATGGCGCTGGATCACGCCGCAGAACTGCTCGGTGCGTCGCCGAACGACCTGCCGATCCCCGACGACGCGAGCGACATGGGAATGTGATCAGTTGACGAGCAGGTAGACGAACAGAAAGAGGAAATAAACCAGGACGAGCGTGCCGAGTACTTTCAGTCTGAACCGGCCGATATCGTCGTTCTCTTCGAGATACGCGTCCTGGAACGCATCACGTTCCGCCTCGTCGATCAGATCCGGGTGGTCCAGTCCGAGATGGAGTGTCCGGTAGCGCTCGGTGCGGAACGGTCGGTCACAGTACGGACACCGATATTCGGTGGCGTCGTCCGGCACCTCGACGTCGATGGCTGTGACCTCTTCCATTGCTGATTACAGGCTAGCTCCGACGTACAGCACGACGACGAGGAACACCCAGACCAGGTCGACGAAGTGCCAGTACATCGAGACGGTGCTCACGGAGACGTGCCGTTCCGCGGAGTACTGTCCTCTGAGTGCCCGCACCATGACGATGCTCATCATGACGATTCCCATCGACACGTGGAGGCCGTGAAGCCCGGTCAGGGCGAAGAAGCCGTTGGAGAACGCGCCCTCGAAGAAGCCGTAGTTGTAGTGGATGATGAACTCGTAGTACTCGAACGCCCAGCCACTCATGAAGATCAGGCCGAGCAGGATCGTCGCGCCGAACAACTGCATGAATCGCTTCCGGTTATCGTTGAGTAGCGCCACGTGAGCGTAGTGGATCGTCGCGCTACTGGCCAGCAGCATCGCGGTGTTGAACAGCACAACGGAGTTCAGTAGTGCTGGCACGTCGCCGAAGTCGCCGGTCGGCCAGCTACCGACCCGGATGAAGAAGTAGTAGACGAACAGTGCGCCGAACGTCGCGATCTCGGACCCGAGGAACGCGAGCATCCCCCACCGAAGCTTCGCTTCGTGTTTGGTGTCGGCCTCGCGGTTCCAGAAGTCGGCGACGAAGGCGTGGTAGAGCCAGCCGTAGATGCCGCCGAGGAAGGTCAGCGCGCTCAGGGCAAAGAGGCTGCCACCGATCATCTGTTCGCCGAGGATGTAGATGGCGGCCGCGATGTAAAAGCCCGATCCGCCGATCGCTGTTATAAAGGGCCACCAACTCGCCTCCCCGAACCCCCTCGGGAAGTCTTTCACCGCCGGGAGGTGGTGCCCGTGGTCGTCCGCTGTGTCGTCGGCTACGGTCATACAGAGGGGTTACAGTCGAACTACTAAAAATCCATCCAACCGCGCCGGTGGAGAGCGGGCCGAATAGAGGGTCCCGGGTAGGTCAGAATCGTTGCTGTGGCCGGTAGTTCGCACTCATTACGCGGCCGACGTAGAGGACTACTGCCACGAGCAGGCCGACGAAGACGAGTGACCCGATCAGCAGGTTCGGAATGTTCGTCAGCGCGCCGGCGCGATGGCGCTGTCGAGTCTCCTCGTGGTCGTCAACTCCTCGCGCTCGCTGTGAGGGTTTTCGGCGGTCGTACCAGATTTCCTAATGCCGTCGCGGCCGTCCGTTTTAGTATGAACGAGTCTCATCCCACCAGACGGCGCATGCTCGCTCTCGCGGGTGCAGGCACAGTCGCAGTGCTTGCCGGCTGTCTCGGCGACGACGAGGCCGCGCCGGAGCCAATCGCACTCGACGCCGGGCAGTCCTGTGACCAGTGTGGCATGGTGATCGAGGAGCATCCGGGGCCGACAGGACAGGTGTTCTTCGAGGACCATCCCGAAGACAGGGACGGCCCCGCCCACTTCTGTAGCGGCGTCTGTACCTACCGGTACCGGTTCGACGCCGAGGACAGGGGCGAGACGCCCATCGTCACCTATCTCACCGATTACAGCACCGTCGAGTACACCGTCTCCGGTGAGGGGGAGTCGCAGTTCATCTCGGCGCATCTGCAGGCGGACGAGTACGCCGACGAGACCGACCTGAACTTCGTCGCCGGTTCGGACGTGCGCGGCGCGATGGGCGAGGACCTGATCCCGTTCGGAGAGGCCACTGATGCCGACTCCTTCGCCGACGAGTACGGCGGCCAGGTCATTACACACGACGAGATTACGCGAGAACTGATCGACTCGCTCGGAATGTGATCACCGACGCGAGACGCCGACTGCGGCGGCTGACAGCCCGATGAGCGTCCAGCTAACGAGGCTAAACGCGCTCGCGACCGGCGAGGCGTAGCCGGTCTCGGCGTCGAACGCGACGTACAGCACGGTCTCGAAGACCAGCCCACGGAACGCGCTCGCAGGTGACGCCGCGAGCGCAGTCACCAGCGTATCGCTCGCGATCCAGTCCGCGCCGACGCCCCGGAGGACCAGCAGGTCGAGGCCGACGACGATTCCGCCGACCCCAACGACGGCGAGCGTGAGCGCGACCTTGCGACTGCTCGCCAGCGCTGAGAGAGCGAGGACGACCGAAAGCACCATCAGCGCGTAGCCGAGCGTCAGGGAGATAAACCGGCCAAACAGAACGGGCGAGTCGATGCCACGGTGGGTCGCGACAATCGTGGTACCGGGCCCTGCAGAGAGCCAGATCAGCACGCCGACGACGATCAGCGGCACGGCGAGGGTCGTCACGACAGCGACCGCGCGACCGGCGTAGACGCCCCCGACGTACGCCCAGTCCGGCACCGGGTACGTGTTGAGCACTTCGAGTTCCTCGCGCTGGACGTCGTCAGCGATCGAACGGTAGCCGATACCGAACGCGACCACCGGAACGAGCAGTTCCAGTGGCAAGAGGAGATCGACCGCAGTCGGGACGTAGCCCGCCTCAGTGCCGCCACCGACGGTCGCGATGCCGACGATGACGGCGGCGACGCCGACGAACAACAGGAGATACGACCGCGACCGGGCGACGCTCGCGAGTTCGCGGCCGAAGATCACCCGCGCCGCGCGGCGGCCACTCATCGGGGTACCCCCACGACGTCGACGGTTTCGGCTGCCCCGGTGATCGCCGCCTCGAAGACGTCCCAGAGCGAGTCGACCTCGTACTCCTCGATCAGTTGCTCGGGCGAACCATCGGCGACGACACCGCCACGGTCGAGCACGAGTACGCGGTCGGCCGTCCGCTCGACCAGTTCCGGATCGTGCGAACTCAACACGACCCCCGTCCCCTCGCTCGCGAGGTCGGTCACAACCTCGAAGGTGCGTCGACGCATGCCTGGGTCGAGGCCGCTCCCCGGTTCATCGAGGACGACGACCGGCGGATCGCCCACAGTCGCCTGTGCGACCCCGAGCAGGCGCGTCATCCCGCCCGAGAGCGCCTCGACGCGTCTGTTTGCGGCATCCGGGAGGCCGACCTGTTCCAGGCGGTCACCCGGTGCGTCGCCGACGAGCGCTTCGTAGAAAGCGAGCGTCTCGTACACCGTGAACCCGGGCCTGAACGTCGGGCGCTGGGGGAGATAGCCGATCTCGCGTTCTGCGTCCGGCCCCAGATACTCCACCGATCCGGCGGTCGGCGTCAGGAGTCCGGCGAGCAGTCGCAGCAGCGTCGTCTTGCCCGAGCCGTTCGGCCCGACGATTGCCGTTACGGCGCCTGCCTCGACGCCGACCGAGACGTCGTCGATCACCGCCACGTCGCCGAAGGAGTGATCGAGGTCCTCGGCGCGGAGGATCGGCCCGTCGCTCACGACCCGGCACCTCCGTCATCGTCTTCGTCCTGCTGTTCCGCTTCGAGTTCCGCCAGCACGTCGGGATTCACTGGCTCCGCGAGCGGCGCAGTGTCGACGACGCTCCCGGTTCGCAGGCCCGGCGTGGTCCCGCGAAGTTCGCTTAGCCCGCGGGCCGCGGGCGACTCGGCGAGCGTCAGCGCGCCCTCCGTCCTGTGAAGCTGTCCGTCGACGGGGTCGGTCGGCGAGTACGACCGGTCGAGCACGCCACCCGATGCCGTCCCGTACGCGCCGTCCCAGTAGTTGCCTCGCCCCTCGAACGTCCAGATCCGGAGCGGCCCGACGTTGGCCTCGACGTGCTGGTCGTTGCCGACGATGTCGTTTCGCACGACGCGGTTGGAGGCGAGGATCGACCCGGTTCGCAGACCGACCTCGTTGTCGTAGATAACGTTCTCCTCGTACAGCGACTGATCGGCACTGGTCGTGATCCCGTAGCCGTTGTCGGCGACGACGTTGTTCGCGATGTAGCTTCGCGACCCGGCGGGGAGGATACCGTAATCCGACTCGCGGATGTCGTTGCCGACGACTGCGTTGTGCGTCGGATTCGTCATGATCGTCAGGCCGGCGATGTCCTGTCGGCGGGCGACGTTGTCGGCGATTACCGAATCGGAGGTGTGCATCAGGTGGACGCCAAAGCGGTTCTCGTAGAAGGCGTTGTCCCGGATCACCGTCCCGTGGGAGCGATGGAGGTAGACGCCGTCGCGGCCGCCGTCGAAGGTGGAGTTCTGGACGACCGCGGGCGAGCGCATCGACATGACGCCCATGAAGCCCTCGGCCCACTCCTCGCTCCCGTCGACTGCGATGTCGTCCACGACCGCGTCAGGAGCGTCACGGAGCAAGACGCCGTTGGCCGGCGTCTCGACCGAGACGTCGGTGACATAGACGCCGCTGGCGTTGACGACGTGGATCCCCGCATCGCCGTGCCCGTAGCCGAGTTCGATGTTCTGGTCCCAGTCGCCGTCTTCGCCGCTTACTTGCTCGGGGTCCCGGGTCTGATTGCCGACGCCGTCGACGTTAATACCCTCGATTGCGACGTCGTCGGCCCGCACCTCGACGACGTTCCCCTCGCCGTCGCCGCGGATAGTGGCGTTCTCGCCCCGGACCGTGAGCGGTCTGTCGATGCGAACGGTCTCCTCGTAGATGCCAGGGGGTATCTCGACCGTCGAGCCAGCGGGCGCGGCGTTGACGGCCTCCTGGACCGTCTCGTCCTCGCCGAGGGTCCGAACGGGGTCGCGGTCGAGCAACGGTCTGACGGCTGCGACCCGGTCGTCGGCCTGCGCGCGCTGGTCGTCGACCCGGTCGCGGACGACGGCGGCGGTGTCGATGTCGAACGACCGGCTCTGAAGCTCGCTCCAGCCGACGATTTCGCCGCCGTACTCCTCGGTGAACTCGACGGCGGCCGAACGGGTGCTGAACGGGACGACCGTCTCGCCCGCGGGCGTCTGCGCTTCGCTACCGACGACGAAGGAGGCCTCACTCGCGTCGGTCCATCCGACCGAGGTCTCCGGGGTCAGATACCCCTTATCGGTGAGTTCGAGAGTCGTGTGGGCGTAGTTCGAGACGTAGACGACCAGCGGGTAGCCGAACTGCTGGTCGTGTTCCGGCTGATTCAGCGTATCGACGGCCTGCTCGACGCCGTAGTAGCCGACCACGTACTCGTACTGGGAGTAAAACACCTCTACGCGGGGGATAGATATCTCTTGTTGCGCGGCGGCCCGCTCGTCTTCCTGCGAGAGGCCGAGCGTCGTCACGGAGTCGAACGGCTCCGGTGACGGCGCGGCGTCGTCGACGTCCGTCATGAAGACGCCAGCACCGACCGCGCCGACGAGACACGCCAGCAGGAGCAGTGCTACTGACAACTCTCTCCCGCGATACAGTCCGCTAGTCACAGCTATTCCTTTCGGTGGGATCGGTTTACATCGTGTGGTGCGGTTCTCGAATCCTCGACGCCGTCGGCCACTTCCTCAACGTCTTCGTTGGGACCGAGTCTGCTCGAAGGGGACAGCGCGTCGAAAAGGGGAGGCGCGTTATTCGGCGTCGGCTTCGTCGCCGTTCTCGGACGTTTCCATCTGTTCTTGCATGCTGTTCTCGAAGTCCTCGGGCTCCTCGACGTACACCTCAAAGAGCATTCCGGAGTGACCCACACCACAGTATTCGGTACAGTAGCCCTGGTACTCACCGACCTCGTTCGGCGTCGTGGAGACGGTGTTGACCGTGCCCGGCTGGGCCTGCTGTTTCACGCCCAGATCGGGTATGTGGACCATATGTAACCAGTTCTCGGACGACACCTGCAGATAGACTTGCTCGCCCTTGGGGAGGTAGAGTTCGTTTCTGGTCTGGACACCCTCGTACTCGTTCTGGTAGGTGAACTCCCACTGCCACGCGTCAGTTCCCTCGACTTCGATAACGACTGCGTCCTCCGGCGGTTCGTCGTCGGCCATCGAACTGATCTGCGGGTCGGCCATGACTTCGAAGGCGGCGAATCCGACGAACAGCAGGACGATGGCGGTCGCAATCGTCCACGTGATTTCGAGACGTCGGTTCTCCTGAGTCGGCCTCGGTTCGTCGTTGTTCCGGAACTTGAGAACGGCGTAGATGAGGATCCCTTCGACCAGTAGTGTGATCGGGAGGGCAACGATGATCAGCCGTTCGTTGAGGTCGTTGATCAACTCGGCAGACGTCGACGCCGCTGCTGCTGGCTGGGCCAGCATCAGTAATAGCGTCCCCGCCCACGCAGTGATCAGGGCGATCCGCGATCCCTTCATGATGGGTCGTTCTTAGGGAAAGGGGGTTAAATATGTGCTGACTTTTCGAGGGATCGACCCCGGAGAAGCGCGTCGCATAAGTATCCCCAGTCGAAGAATACAGCAAGAGGTACGCGTTCGTGACACATCCATCCCACCGGACGAACCCGTCGTTTCCGCTCGTCGACAGCCACACCAATTTCACGTGGCTGCTCGCGGCAACAGTGATGGGTGCGTATCTGCTGATCGTCGTCGGTGCGACGACAGCGATCACCGATGCCGCAGCGGCCTGTGGTGGCTGGCCCGCCTGTGGCGGCGAATGGCTCGCGATTTCGGACACGCAGATCGCAATCGCATGGGGCCATCGCGTCATCGCGCTGATCGTCGGCATGCTCGTCCTGGCGACGACGGCGCTCGCAGTGCTCGGCGACGCGTCCACACGTGTTCGTGCCGCTCTCGGTCTCGGTCTCGTGCTCTACGCCGTACAGGTCGGAATCGGCGCTATCGCGGCGACGGCAGAACTGTCGGGCCTGCTTGCCAACGTCCATCTACTCGTCGCGATGCTGGTGTTCGGCACGCTGATTCTCGCGCTCGCGTGGACGCTCGAGACCGAGACGGCGGGACTCGACGAGGAGCCAGAACCCACCGGTCCCGAGGAGGACGCCGACCCGGTCGAAGACGTCCCGACGCCCACGGTTCCGGACAGCCTGTTCGGACGGGCGAAGTTGATGGCGTTTGCGTATTTCCGGCTCATGAAGCCCCGTCTTATGTGGTTGCTCTGTCTCGTCGCGTCGGCCGGGATGGCCCTCGCCGCAGGCCCAGATCTGACGATCCGAACCATCGTACTAACGCTCTCGGGCGGCGTGCTCGCAATCGGCGCAAGCGGCACGTACAACCACGTCCTCGAACGTGACGTCGACAAGAAGATGGCCCGGACCTCCGACCGACCGGTGGCGACGCATCTCGTCCCGGCCCGGAACGCGCTGGCCTTCGGCGGCCTGCTGACGGTCGCCTCGCTCGCCGTCTTCCTGCAGGTGAACCTGCTCGCGGCGGCGCTCGGCCTGGTCGCGATCATGTTTTACAGCGTCATCTACACGCTGGTCCTCAAGCCGAACACGGTTCAGAACACGGTCATCGGCGGTGCGGCCGGCGCGCTTCCCGCGATGATCGGCTGGGTCGCGGTCACCGGCCGGATCGGTCTGCCCGGTCTCGCCCTCGCCGGCGTCATCTTCCTGTGGACGCCCGCGCACTTTTACAACCTCGCGCTGGCGTACAAGGACGACTATGCCCGCGGCGGGTTCCCGATGATGCCAGTCGTCCGCGGGGAAGCCGTCACGCGAAAGCACATTCTGCTGTATCTCGCGGCCACACTGCTGGGCGCGAGCGCACTGTCGGCGATCAGCGGCCTCGGCGTACTGTACGCCGTAACGAGCGTCGCACTCGGTGGCGTCTTCCTCTGGGCAGTGATCCGACTGCACTGGGAACGGACCGAACAGGCGGCGTTCCGCGCGTTCCACGCCTCGAACGCGTATCTCGGCGCACTGCTCGTCGCAATCGTCGTGGACACGCTGGTACTGTAGACAGATGAGTTCGCTCACACAGCGCTCGAATCTCGATCGAATCCTCCCCGACAGAGAGACAGCGCTGGTCTATGCAGTCCTCATCAACACGCAACTCGTCCTCGTCGGCATCTATCTCCTCCTGATCGGTCGAACGAGCGTGACGACGTTCGAGATATACCCGCTAATCTGGCTGAACGTGGGAGCGTGGGCGATCTACCGCACGTCCCCCTCCGATGCATCGGGACGGACGCGCTGGCTCGCCGGGGGCATCGCCGTGCTCTACTTCGGCATGCTCGCCGTCCTCGGCGGGATGGTCGGGCCGGGCGCGTCGTTTTACGAGGTCGCGTACGCGGGCGGCCTCAACCTCAACGTCGAGGGGCCGCCCGGTCTCGTCCCGAACCTGTACTACGGCGGCGAGTTGATCGAGTTCACGCTGATGCCCGCCTTCATCGTCGGCTACGCCGCGCTAGCCTATCTGGTCTACGCGACGATCATCGACGCGACGAACGCCGCCATCTCCGGGATCCTAGGCCTGGTCTCGTGTGTTAGCTGTACCTGGCCGCTGATCGCCGCCGTCGTGGCGAGTCTCACCGGCGGCTCCGCGAGCGCGTTCACTGCGGCCACCTCGAGCTTTTCGTTTGGGCTCTCGACGGTCGTCTTCGTCGTGACCGTGGGGCTGCTCTACTGGCGACCGTTCGGCCGGTAGCGACGTCTCGGGCGCTTTATACTGGAGAGGGAGAAAGGCTGCTCTAGTCGTGGACCTCTCGTCGATCCGAACACTTCCCGGTCGGTTGCACGAGTTCGACGCCCTGTTACTCGTCTCGTTGCTCTGGTTTCTCGCGAAGTTCGTCCGCTACGCCTTTCCACCACTCTTCGAGCCGCTACAGGGCGTCTACGGCGTCACGAATGCCGAAATCGGCCTCGCGTACACCGGCTTCATGCTGACCTACGCGGCGATGCAGTTCCCCTCCGGCGCGCTCGCGGATCGGTTCGGCTCCGTGACCGTCATCTCGGCCGGGAGCCTGCTCGCCGCGCTGGCCGCGCTCTCCCTCGGCGTCGACTCGCCCTTTTACGTCCTCGTCGGCGCGATGGTGCTCATGGGCGCAGGAACGGGCGCGCACAAGACCGTCGCCATCGGCCTGCTCTCGCGACTCTATCCGGCACGCACCGGGCGCGCGCTCGGCACGATGGACACCATCGGGACGTTCGCGGGCGTCGCCGCACCTGCCGTGGTAGTCGCCGTCCTCGCGGGGCCGGCACTGTTCGGCGACAACTGGCGAACGCTCTTTCTCGCGGCAGGCGTCGTCGGACTCGCGACGACCGCGACGTTCACGGTCCGGGTCTCGAACCCGGAGCGGCCTGCACCCACGGACGCACAGAGCGGGACGCTCGCCGAGTACGTCACGCTCTTTCGGAACCCCCGACTGCTGGCCTTCGTCGTCGTCACGGTGCTGTTCGGGTTCACCTACAACGGCGTGGTCGCCTTTCTGCCGCTGTATCTCACCAGCGAGGCCGGGCTGACGTCGGCGACTGCCGGACTGGTCTTCGCTGCGCTGTTCGCCGCGAGCGTGGTGCAGGTCGTCTCCGGCGTACTCAGCGACCGCGTCGGCGAGTTGCCAGTCATCGTCGCCACGCTCGCGCTCGCGACGGCCGCGCTCGTTGCGCTGGTCGTCCTGACGCCGACCGGAAACCCCCTCGTACTGGGTGCCGTCGTCGTCGTAATCGGTCTGGGCTCACACGGCTTCCGGCCGGTGCGGGGGGCCTACTGGATGGCCGTGCTCCCGGAATCGCTGGCCGGAGGTAGTCTGGGAATCGTCCGGACGCTGCTGATGGGCGCTGGCGCGGTTGCACCCGCGGTGGTCGGCGTACTCTCCGAATCGGTCGGCTTCGTCCCGGCGTTCTGGCTACTCACGGCGTCGGTTGCCTGCTCGACCGTGCTCGCGGCGTTGTTGCTGGCCGTCGGCACCGAACAGTGACTGCACCGGGATGTTGATTCTACAGGCCACACAGTATCACATATGGCAACGATGCTTGATCGATCGACGATCCTCATCCCGGTCGATGTGGCCGATCCGGACACCCCGCCCGCTGCGCTCGTCGAGCTATTACAGCCACATCAGTTGGTGATTCTGAGCTACTACAGGGTGCCGGATCAGACCCCGATCGAGCAGGCTGAAGAGGAGTTGGGAGACGAAGCGCGCGAGACCGTCGAGGAGGTCGTGAGTCAGTTCGAGGGCGACACCGACGTGACGTCGACAGTCGTCTTCACGAGGGGGCGCTCAACGACGCTGGACCGCGTCGTCAGGGAGTACGATGCCGACGCGGTGTTGACGCCCGGCGACATGGGCGAGAGCCTCAATGATGTGCTGGTTCCGCTGAAGGGCGATCCGAACATCGTACACATCGTCGAGTTCACCGGGCTACTGCTCGGGAACAGCGACGCCGCCGTGACGGTGTTTCACGTCGCCGACTCCGACGAGGACGAGGCGCGCTCGGAGTTCCTCCTGCGCGGTGCCTGTGATCGATTACGGGAGTTCGGCATCGAAGCCGATCGGGTCGGCTGGAAACAGGTGCGATCCGGATCGCCGGGGAACGCTATCGTCTCGGAGGCCGAGGACTACGACCTGCTGGTCGTCGGGGAATCGGAGCCCTCGCTCCGCAGGCGGATCCTCGGGACCGTGACCCGGAGCGTGAACGATCGGACGAGCAGTCCGACGCTCGTCGTCAGAAGCAAGTAGGGAAGACGTCTAGTCGCGGTGGCCCCAGCGCTTGCCCTCCTCGTCGTAGCGGGCCTCCGAGATCCGGTCGTGCTGGTCGTCGGTGAGTTCCACGTCGACCGCACCGACGTTCTCGTCCAACTGGTCGACGGTCCGCGCACCGACGATGGGGACGCAGGTGAACTTCTCCTGGTCGATCAACCAGCGCAGGGCGACCTGCGCGGGCGTGGCACCGACCTCGTCGGCGACGGCCCGGACTTCGTCGAGTACCTCCCAGCCGCGGTCGGAGACGTAGTAGTCGTCGAAGTTGGGATCGATCGCACCGCGAGAGCCCTCCGGTGCCTCGACCCCCTCCTCGGTCCGCTCGTACTTGCCCGTCAGGAAGCCGCCAGCCAGCGGCGAGTAGGGACAGACCGCGAGGTCCTGATCGGCGGCGACATCGAGATAGTCGACGACGTCGTCGCGATAGGCGGCGTGAAAGAGCGGCTGTGTCACGTCGAACCGTTCGAGCCCCTCGACGTCGCTCTTCCAGAGGGCCTTGGTGAGCTTCCAGGCCGCCATCGACGACGCGCCGATGTAGTGGACTTTCCCCTCGCGCACGAGATCGTTGAGCGTCCGTAGGGTCTCCTCGACCTTCGTGTCGTCGTCGAAGCGGTGGATGTAGTACAGATCCAGATAGTCGGTGCCGAGCCGATCCAGCGTGCCCTCGATCTGTGATCGAATGTGTTTCCGTCCGAGCCCGGAGTCGTTCGGGCCAGGTTCGCCGTCGCCGTCGTAGGGGAAGTAGACCTTCGAGGCGAGGACGAAGTCGTCGCGGTCCTGATCCTCCAGCCACTCGCCGATCCACTGTTCGCTTTTTCCGTTCGGCGTGCCGTAGACGTTCGCGGTGTCGATGAAGTTGATCCCGCGCTCGGCGGCGGAGTCGAGCAGTTCGTGGGCTTCCTCCTTCGTCGTCTCGACGGTCCCGTCGGTCTCGCGGCCGAAGCGCCACGTACCGAGACAGAGCTGTGAAACTGACGTACCGGTCGAACCGAGCTGTGTGTACTCCATACACTCGGCTCTCCCGTCGGAATCGAGTTAAGCAGTTGGGTAGCGGCTACCTATTTCGAGTTCACACTCTACGCACCGGAAACTCTAGAGTATGTAAGAACCAACTGACAATATGTAAAATACCTACGATCGTACAGCATTAAATATATTACTTGTATTCAGTTAAGTTTTTTTTTACTTCGGTATGTCTACCATCCATGGTCAATAGAACGACCAAGTTAACCCGAATGGGACGTCGCCGATTCGTGGAGAATCTCAGCAAACTGGGACTCTCAGCGGAAACTGTGCGACACATGACAAAGGAAGATCTCGAAGATCTTACCGGAGATCCTACTGACGAAGTCCCCCGCGTAAAAGCCTTCAGAGTACAGAACCCGGAAGACTGGGAAGAGCCGCCGTATCCGGACGAACTGTTGCCGAGAGAACCTGAGTTCTACACCATTTCTCGGGACAAGTGGATCGAGGTCGAAACGGCCCGAGATGCCGCCAGTCGGTTTCAGGAACAAATCGATTCACTTGATTCGACCGGGCTGGTGACAGCCGGAATTACGAGAACGACTCGTGGGCAACATACGAAGTATGCAGTCAGTGTGAGCGTTCAGAAACGAGTTCCTGCCGAAAAACGGAGAGCGGTAGAGTCAGTCAGCGAACTCGAAGACGATTCAGCCGTTCAGACGCCCGATATCACCGCTGACGAATTGAAGGCAACACTGCCTGATCAGGCAACTGGTACAGTCGGAGAGACAAAAGATACGTCCTACACTGTCGAAAACATCCCAGTCGAGTTCTCTGAGGGGTATGTTTCCGAGGAGGCATGTGAGGATGTCACTTGTGAATGGCGGCCGGAGAGAACTCACTTCAACGAAGAATATCGCCTCACTGATCGCTGGAACGAGGGGATTCCGGGAGGGTGTCAGATCCAGCCGATGGGTGACAGCACCTCGTTTAGACGGGCGACTCTCGGGCTAAGACTTTACGATCCGGACGAATATACGATGTATATGGCCACTGCGGCACACACTGCAATTGCTGATGGCGAAGATAGTGACGATGCTATCGGACGAGAGATACTCCAACCATACGGTGGTGATCCGATCGGAGAAATAAAACGCGTGTGGTATCATAGTTCAGATGATGATGTGGAATCTCCCATAGATATAGCTCTCATGGAGCCATCCGGGACAATGGAGGCTCGTTCTGAGCTAGCTGGAAATAATGGCGAAATCTCAGGGGATCTTTCCGGTGATATCGTTGCTGAGGATGATTTAGTTGATCATTTTCCGGATGTTTGTACTCAGGGAATCCGGTCAGGTCGATGTAGAAAGGAGATTAATCGAATAACTGATGATGGAGAGCTAGAGATTTTCCGGACTTACACGGAGGGATCGGGTAATTCTGGAGGCCCCTATTTTGTTGAAGACGGCGACGACTTGCTCCCCGCTGCGATTCATCGTGCTGGGGACGATTATTTAGGCTATGGAACGTATATTGGAAATATAGAACAGGAGCTAGATATGGAAGTGAGGTGAGGTAGACTATGGATGGAATTAATAGAAGGAATATGATCGTCGCGAGCCTCCTCACTCTCTTCGCGGGCTGTTTGGATGACGGAACGCCAACTGAGGACGATGATGACGAGATGTCAACGTCTGACGAGAATGGTACAGACGATAATCAATCTGAGGAAACACCGACGGAACCACAATACAACGAATATATGAGTATCGAGGCGCTGGTGATCGAAGATGTCCCGTCGTCGATCGATCCAGTTCCATCGGATGACGAACGGGTCGATGGTACCGGTCTCTTCGCAGACCTATTCGAAAGGCTCGCCGATGAAGAGTATGAGCGTGGTACTGTTCATACGGCTGATTATGGGGAGTTCGAGAGCATCAGTACCGACGATATTAGCCCAGACTCTGATGAAGGAGAGGCTACAAGAGAAGCCTACGAGAGTCTCTCTGAACAGACTGCAGAAGGTCTTCCGACGAGCCCATATCTCAAACATCAGGGAGAAGTCGTAAGTGTCCGTCTCCGCGTTATACAGGAAGAGTAACCGGATCAGGTCCTGATTCGCAGAATTGTATATCGTTAACAGAACCGCCACAGCCAGCACAAAACATATACGACGGTCCGATCACCGATACCCATGGTCGCCCCTCAATACGTGCCGGAGGTGAGCCGATGACCCCTCCGAGCCGTCGGCAGGTCCTCACTGCGGGTGCTCTGGCTCTCCTCGCTGGCTGTCTCGATCAAGAGTCGCAATCGGAAGACGAGAACGGCGATGACAACGACGACTCCGACGACAACGAGAATGAGGACCCAGAAGAGGCAGAACCTCGGAGTGAGGACATGGTCATCGAAGTGTGGTTCATCGACGAGGTTCCGTCGTCCCTCGATCCGATCCCGTCGGACAACGACCGAGTGGACGGCGTCGGATTCTTCCCGGAAATATTCGAGACAGTGGCCGACGAGGACTACGAACGAGGCACTGTGCGGAGTGCCGAGTATGGGGAGTTCGAAGCGTTCGAGCTATACGAGAGTGATGCTACGAGTTCCAAGGCCGAAGCGACGCAGGAGGCATACGACGAACTTCCCGAGCAAAGTCCGGACGGGCTCCCCACGGCTCCATACCTCGAACACGAGGACGAGGTCATCACAATACGGCTCCTCGTTGGACAAGAAGAGTGAGGACACCGGATCTCGCTCACAGGATCCGATTCAAAACCGAGTAGAGCCGGCAAAAACCTATACGACGATCCGATCACCGATACCCATGGTCGCCCCTGAACACGCGCCGGAGGTGAGTCGATGACGCCGCCGAGCCGTCGGCAGGTCCTCTCCGTGAGTGCTCTGACGCTCCTCGCGGGCTGTCTAGACTCCAACTCGACGACTGGCGGCGAAGAAAACGGCGGTGAACGTGAAGACACTACTGGGGACGAGCAGAAATCCGAGGAACTGATGTATATCGAGGCCTGGGTTATCGAAGACGTTCCGTCATCGATCGATCCGATTCCATCGGACGACGACAGAGTCGACGGGGTAGGGCTCTTCGCCGAGCTGTTCGAGAAGCTTTCGGACGAAAAGTACGAACGCGGTACTGTTCGCAGTTCTGATTACGGGGAGTTCGAGGGGATTTCGATCCACGGAGTCAGTGCGACATCCGACAAAGCCGAGGCGACACAGGACGCCTACGAAGACCTCCCCCAGCAGAATGCGGAGGGACTTCCGAACGCCCATATCTCGACCATGAGGGAGAAGTGATCGCAATCGTGACACTGGGAATCGGGCGTGAAGAGTAACCTGAGCGAGTCCTGATTCACAGGCACACACACTCAGTAGCTCTCTACAGCCACTCCATCGAATCGCTCGAAGTCGTCCGTATTTTGCGTGACGACTGTCGCACCTTCCTCTCTGGCGACGGCGGCAATCAGTAGATCTCCGGCGAGGGAATTGATTTTGTCCTGATTCACTGTTTCGTCCCGGTGAAATTCCGCTTCTAGCTCGCCAGCAGTAACCGCATGTTCCATCTGGAACGGGAGGATCGTCGTCCACTCGAATTTTGACTGGATCTTGACTGCGTCCAGCTTCCCCTGAATCTCCCGTCCGACGGCGATTTCCTTGATGTTCAGTGTCGTCGTTACGAACTCCTCTTGTTCGTGCCGTTCGAGATAGTCCGCCACCGCTTGCCGTCCCGCCCAGTAATGAATGAGGAAGGTTGTATCAAGCAGTTTCATCGTCTGCCTCTACATCCGCGAGTTCGTTGAGAGCCTCCCGCTGGCGTGCGGACAGCCCTTCACCAGTCCGATCACGGGAGTCCGTAACGATCCGTTCGAGTTCGTCTGCGTCTCCCTCCGGGAGCGTTCCGAATCCCTCACGCCAATCGGCGGTCGCGTCGTCCAGTATGCGATCCACGAGGTCCGTGAAGCTCTCGTCCTCCCGTTTTCGAGCCTTCAACCGCTCGTATACGTCCTCCCGGATGCCGATGGTTTTCGTCCCCATAGTTTGTGTATGCATACACAAACACAAAATACTTTCTAGGACTCCAAAACTGGGATCGAGACAGAAATTAGATCGTGTGGACTGCTAGATATCGAGGCGTACGACTCACGATTGGCCGAGCGGAGAGATACCGCGATCCCACAGTGATTAGTCGGCGCGGCGACAACCCCGAATCATGACACTCACTGTCGCGGGCTTCGGCCTGGGCGGCCTCGGCCAGCTAGAACTCCAGTTGTTCGCGGACATGGACGGCGTCGACGTGATCGCCGGTGCCGACCCGGCGCTGAGTGCGCGCAAGAAGTTCGATACCGGATTCGACGCCCCGGCCTACAGGACGGCCGAGGAACTGCTCGACGAGCACGCCGTCGACATCGTCAACGTCGCCTCGATCCACTCGGTCCACTACGAGCAGGTCATGGCGGCACTCGACGCCGGCGCGCACGTCCACGTCGAGAAGCCGATGACGACGACCGTAGCGGACGCTGCTTCACTGGTCGACGCCGCCGCGGCGTCCGACCAACTGGTGCAGGTCGGCTACCAGCGTCACTTCGATCCGCGGTATCGGGAACTCCGCGAGCGCCTCGATAGGGGAGTCGTCGGCGAACCCCACTTCGTGGACTGTCACCTCGAACAGGACTGGGTCGACTACGCGAAGACGTGGCGCGGCGATGCCGAACTATCCGGCGGCGGCTTCCTCTATGACTCCGGGTCGCACCTGCTTGACGTCCTGCTCTGGACTCTCGACGCCGAGCCAGCGTCCGTGAGCGCAACCACGGATCCCCGGGGGACCGGCGTCGACATCAACAGCGCGCTCTCCGTCGAACTGGAGCGCAATGGGAACCGGGTGACTGCGAGCGTCGCGCTGATCGGCGACGGGCCGACAACGCCGGACGTGGGCGATTCGCTGGACGTCTACGGCAGGAGTGGCCAACTGGAGTACGCCCAGGACGGTCTCGTTCTCGCCAAACGCGGCGCCGATCCGACGGAGATTTCCGTCGAGGACGAGACCGAGTTCGTCGTGTTAACCGAGGCGAAACTGACGAATCTGGTCGAAGCGATCCGCGGCAACGCCGACATCGCGGTGCCGCCCGAGGACGGCCTTCGCGCCATCGCGCTCAGCGAGGCGGCGACGCTATCGGCCGAGCGTGGCGAATGCGTCGACGTGCAGGAACTGATCGCAGACGCTCGCCACAGTTGATACCGCGCCCCGATTCGGTGGAGTGAGAAATCCTCGTCCAGTCCGGTCCGTAAGTGAGCTTATCCTTCGAATACCATCGCGTAATGGTATGGCGGCAGTTCGACAGTCCGTTCGAGCGTGACGTCTGCAGCATCGAGCACGCACTGTTGGGTTTCTTCGGGCGTCATGCGTAACTCGGTCGGCGGCCCGCGTGGTTCGTCGTCGATTCGAGTCGTCTCCCGCAGAGTGTCGTGCCAGTTGAAGATCACGAACCGGCCATCCGGGCGGAGTGAATCGAACGCCTCCCGAACGAACGAGTTGGGGTCGTCGATTCCATGGAAGATATTCGCCACCATCACGGTATCGACTGGCTCGGGAAGCCGCTCCGATAGCGTTCGGGCGTCGCAATCGATCGTTTCGATGTTCTCTATCGACTGCAGGTCGGCGAGATGAGACAGTTCCGCCAACAGAGAGGAGTCGATATCGACCGCATAGACGGTTGCAGGAGCGGTAATTCGTGCCGCAGGGAGCGCGAAGTAGCCGTTCCCGCTTCCGATTTCAGCGAGTGTGTCTCCCGGTTCGACGCCGACTTCGCGGAGGGTTTCTCCCGGTGCTGGCCACAGTCGCCCCCACCAGTCCCAATCGGGTTGGCCCGTATTCTGGAACCTGTCCATACGCACGACCGAAACGGCCCACGCTGATCAGTTTTCTGATAGACAGAACGGTGGTTTCATCGAGTACACTCACCCCGAGTATCGCTCCGCACACCCGCCCTCCGACCAACGAGGGACGAGAGCGATAGCCGGGCCCCAGTGGCCGAGCGGAACCGAACGGCATTTTCCGGCGCGCTCCCGAGTCAGTGGTATGACCGCACTGCTGTCGGCCGACGGCGTCTCGAAGTCCTACGGGGACCTCGTGGCACTCGACGACGTCTCGCTGTCGATCCGCGAAGGGGAGGTGTTCGCGCTGATCGGCCCAAACGGCGCGGGTAAGACCACCCTCGTTCGAGCGCTCACCGGGACGACTGAGCCCGCCTCCGGAAGCATCTCCGTCTTCGGTGCGGCCCCCAGAGAGGTCGACACCGGACGCCTCGGCGTCTTGCCGCAGGATTTCTCGCCGCCGGATCGGCTCACCGCGCGTGAACTGCTCCGGTACTACGCGGGCCTGTACGACGACCCGCTCGACGCCGAGGACGTGCTGGCGACGGTCGGGCTGAGCGGTTCGGGCGATACCTGGTACGAGAACCTCTCGGGCGGCCAGCAACGCCGGGTCTGTCTCGGGAGTGCACTCGTCAACGACCCCGACCTGCTCTTTCTGGACGAACCGACGACTGGCATCGACCCGGCGGGCCGGCGTACCGTCGCCGAGCGCGTCGAAACGCTCGCAGCGGGCGGGACGACCGTCCTGCTGACGACCCACGACATGGCCGAAGCCGAAGCACTCGCTGATCGGGTCGGCCTGCTCGCGGACGGCGAACTCGTCGCTGTCGGCACCCCCGAGGAACTGCTCGCCGAACACGGCGGCGAAAGCCGACTGGAGATCGACCTCGACGACGGGGAGGAAGCCGCCGTAACAGCGCTCGCAGAACACGGCTTCGACGCCACCACGACGCGACAGGGCATCGCAGTCCACGGGATCGAGCCAACCGCGATCGGTACCGTCGTCGACGCCCTGGAGCGCGACGAACTCGAGTACACCTCACTCACCTGGCGCGAGCCAACCCTCGAAGACGTCTACATGACGCTGGCGGGAGCCGAGGAGCAGGGCTTCGTCGACCGTGGCCCCGCACCGACGAGTCCGGACCGGTCAGTGCCAGCAGGAGGTGAGCGTCAATGAGCAGCGTCGGCCGCGTTCGCTCCGAGTTGCTCGCCTCGTGGCACTCCTTTCTACGCCGCCGGACGGCGGTATTTTTCACCTTCTTTTTCCCTGTCCTGCTGATCGTCATCTTCGGTGCGCTCGTCCGGACCGACCCCGGCGGTGGCGGCCTGTTCACCGAACCCGCGGAGTACTACGTGCCCGGCTACGTCGCCGTCGTCGTGCTCTTTACGCCGCTGTCGCGACTCGGTAGCACGGTTGCCCGCCACCGCGACGACAACCGTTTCGAGAAGCTAGCGACGACGCCGCTCTCGAAACTGGAATGGCTGGCCGCACACACGCTCGTCAACGTCGTCATCATCGGCCTTGCCAGCCTGCTGGTGCTCGTACTGGTCGCAGTCCTGACGGGTGCGACCCTGCCCCTCTCGCCCCTGCTCGTGCCCTACGTGGTCGCCGGCGTGGTGCTGTTCTGTGGCGTCGGCGCGATGCTGGGGAGCTACACGGAATCCCAGGACGGCGCGATTGCAGCGAGCAACTCCATCGGCCTGCCGCTGCTCTTCCTCTCGGATACGTTCGTCCCACCGGAGTTACTCCCGGAGTGGTTCGCGCCGCTGATCGAACTCTCGCCGCTGACCTACTTCGCGCGAGGCGTCCGGACGCTCTCGACCGGCGGCGATCCGCTCGCCGATCTGGCGGTGCTCTCGGTGCTCGCCGTCGTCTTCTTCGCACTCGGAGCCTACTCGCTCCCACAGGCGGACTGAAAAACGGCGTCGCCTACTCGCCGCGCAGGTCGTCCATGTGGTCGATGCGCTGCTGGACGAGATTTTCTTTGCCGATATCGTGACGGACGCGCAGGCCCTCAGTACCGGCGCGTTCGAGGGCGTCTTCTGCGATCTCCTCTGCCTCGCTGATCGTATCAGCGACGCCGACGACCGCGTAGGAACGCGAGGTCGTCGTGTAGATGCCGTCCTCGCGGGCGTCGACGCTGGCGTAGTACAGCAGGGCGTCGCCAGCCGACTCCTCGTCGATCGTAACGATTGCGCCCGCGTCGGGATCGGTGGGGTAGCCGTCGGGGACAGCGTATTTGCAGACTGTCGCCTGCGCGTCGAAGGCGAGTTCGGGCAGGGCCTTGCCGTCGCGGGCCGCCGTCAGCACGTCGAGGAAGTCAGTCTCCAGCACTGGCAGCGTGTTCATCGCCTCCGGATCGCCGAAGCGGGCGTTGAACTCGACGACCTTGACGCCTTCGTCGGTGAGCATGAACTGGCCGTAGAGGACGCCCTTGTAGCCGGTGAGCGCCTCGACGACCGAGCGCATGATGTCGAGCGCCTCGGCGGAGTCGGCCGGCGTCATGAACGGGAGCTGGAAACTAGACGCGCTGTAACTCCCCATCCCGCCCGTGTTGGGCCCCTCGTCACCCTCGTAGGCGCGCTTGTGATCCTGCACTGCGGGCGTAATCCGGAGCGAGCCGTTGGCGACGAACCCCTGAATCGTGAACTCCTCGCCGACGAGGCGCTCTTCGAGAACGATCCGGTCGTAGTTCGAGTCACGGATGTACTCCTTTCCTTCCTCGGCGGTCACCTGATCGCCGATCACTTTGACGCCTTTGCCGCCTGTGAGGCCCGCCGGCTTGATGACGAGGTCGCCGTCGTACTCGTCGATATACTCGCAGGCGGCCTCGCCGTCGTCGAAGACCTCGAAGTCGGGACAGCCGGGAACGTCGTGCTCGGCCATGAACTCCCGCTGGAACGATTTGTCCGTCTCGATGCGCGCTTCCTCGGCCTGCGGGCCGAATGCGTAGATGCCCGCCGCATCGAGCGCGTCGGCCACGCCCTCGGCCAGCGGCGCTTCCGGCCCGACGACTGCGAGCGTCGCGTCGACCGACTCGGCGTAGTCGACGACTGTGTCAGCGTCGGTTGTATCGAGCGACTCGAAGCCTGCGGCGATCTCGTCGATCCCGGGATTCCGGTTTCCGGCGCAAGCGTACAGCGTCGTGTCACTGTCCTCGAGCGCTCGTGCAATGGCGTGTTCGCGGCCGCCGCCCCCGACCAGCAGCACGGTTTCAGACATACCCGAAAAACCGCCACAGGACAGTGTAAAGCTTGCTGTTCTCCGCACGCGGTAGACGGCCAGCCAACCAGTTCTCGCCGAGAAATTGATTAACAACACCCATATACAACCATTCGAAAGCGTAAACACCGGACCCGACGTAGTAGGCGGCATGAACAGATCGCCACCCCTCCAGGGCCCACTTTTCGAGGCCGTGCAGCGGAGCGATATCTTCGAGGACTCGAAGACGTTCGTCGACTGCGTCCCGCGGTTGGATCCGAAGACGATCCGCAACCGGTTCGAGACCCGACGACAGGACCCGGAGTTCGATCTCCAGGACTTCGTCTACGAGCACTTCGAGGTCCCCGACGCCGCGGCCAGGGAGGCGACAGAGGACGAAGACACCCGGACTGACGATTCGATGGGCGAGCATATCCGGACGCTCTGGCCCCAGCTGGTCGACCATCCGAGCGACGAGCGCGCCGTCGAGTACGGCTCGCTGATCGGGACGCCAAAGCCATATGTCACGCCCGGCGGTCGGTTTCGGGAGCTATACTACTGGGACACCTACTTCACCGCGGAGGGGCTGGCAGCCAGCGGCCACATCGAAGACGTCGAGAACATCGTCGAGAACTTCGCGTGGGCCGTCGACGAGTTCGGCTACGTTCCCAACGCGAACCGGGAGTACCAGACCTCGCGGACCCAGCCGCCGCTGTTCGCGGAGACGGTGGGGATACTCGAACGCGAACGCGGCATCGACGCGGTTGCCCCCTATCTCGACGCGCTCGACGCCGAGTACGAGTTCTGGATGTCCGGGCAGGAGGACCTCGACGGCGAGGGGACGGCAGCGCGCAGGGTCGTCGACCCTGGCGACGCAGTCCTGAATCGATACTGGGACGAGACGACTGGCCCCCGTCTGGAGGCGTTCGACGAGGACGTCGAACTCGCAGAGAGCGTACCGGAGCGCGACCGTGAAAAGCTCTATCGCGACGTTCGCGCGGCCTGTGAATCCGGCTGGGACTTCAGCAGTCGCTGGTGTCGGGACGACTCGCTGGAGACCATCCGGACCACGGAACTGGTCCCGGTTGATCTGAACGCCTTGCTGTACGGCGTCGAATCGGATCTGGCGCGCTGGCATGCGGCAGTCGGCGACGACGCCGCAAGCGACGAGTACGCCGCCGCGGCAGCGCGTCGCGCCGAAGCCCTCGACCGGTACTGCTGGGACGAGCAAGCGGGGTTCTACTTCGACTACAGTTTCGTCGACGACGAGCGCACCGACAAGTGGAGCCTCGCCGCGGCCGTGCCGCTGTATGTCGGCCTGGCGAGCGACGAGCAGGCCGCGGCCATCGCCGACCACCTCCGGACGAAGTTCCTCGAAAAAGGGGGGCTGGTGACGACACTCACCGAGAGCGGCGAGCAGTGGGACGCCCCGAACGGCTGGGCACCGCTGCACTGGTTCGCGGTCCAGGGGCTGGAACGCTACGGCCACGACGAACTGGCCCGGGACATCGCGACGCGATGGGTGGACCACGCGCGGGTCGTCTACCAGCGAACCGGCCGAATGATCGAGAAGTACGACGTCACCGCCACAGGTCGGACCGGAAGCGGCGGCGAGTATCGCGTGCAACACGGCTTCGGCTGGACGAACGGCGTCACCATCGCCTTCCAGCAACAGTACGACCTCTTCGAGCGGGAGTGAACAACGGGAGCTTTTTCGCACGGCGATGGCTACCCCGTCATCGTGCTCTCGACTGACGGAGCGGCCCCCAACAGCCGATATAGCTGGTTCATCGCCGTCGTCGGCGCGGCCGCGATGGTGTTCACGTTCGGGACGCCGCTTTCCTACGGCATCCTGCGAGCGCCGCGGGGCGGCGACGGGCCTGATCTTCGTCGGGAACGGGCTGGGACTCTTTCTGCTGGCGCCGCTCTGGCAGTATGCAATCTCGACCGTCGGCATCGACCAGGCCTTTCTGCTCGTCATGTCCGTCTCGGCGATCATGTTTCTGGCCGCCCGGCTTGTCTATGGTCGGCCGTCCTGGGCCGGAAATCGCGTCGGCCAGCGCCCTCAGGCAGGAATAGCCTCTTCGGCTACCCCGAGGTTCCCCGGCGAAACGCGCTATACACGAGATAGCCGAAGAGAAGCGCACCGCCGAGCGCGAGCGCGTAGCCGAACTGGATGATGGAGGGCCTCCCCGCGGCGAGGGCGACAGCGTGGACGACGAGCGCACCGCCAAGTCCGCCGATAGAGAGCAGCGCGGCACGGTTCGTCGACCCCGGGAGTACGCCCACCCGCGGCGGGTAGAACTGGTAGGCCATCCCGACCACTGTTAGCCCCAGAAAGCCCAGCAGATTCAGCCGGAGATGCAGCGTCACGGTTGCCGCCGTGAGCCCCTCCAGCGCGAACCACAGGCCGAGCGAGACGCCGGCAACACCGCTTAGCATGGCCACAGCGACCGCGTAGAAGCCGACCCGGCGACGCTCTGACCGGTAGAGCATCCACAGCGTCACGGCCGCAAACAGCGAGACTGCGAGGGCTTCGAGGAGCGCCCCGGCGAGCAGGAATCGCGCGTCAACGAGTCCGCAGACGAGCAAGAGCGGCGCGAGCGCACCCGCGGGGAGCACGATCCACGGCGCCCACAGCGGCGGGTACGCCACGAGAAAGCGCGGCAGGAGTCGAAAGCCCAGTGCGAAGACGAACAGCGTCGCCGTACCCGCAGCGAGCAGATGGGTAGTCTGTGCGGGGAGCCCGTCGAAGAGTGTCGGCAATCCGCCATAGAGTGCCGCGGTTTCGTAGGCTCCGACGAGCAGATAGCCCAGCGCAACCGGCATGAAGCCGTTCGATAGCCGATCCACGGGGCGGCGGTCGGCGTTGTGATCGCCAGTCCCCGTCTCGCCGGCAAGGAGTGGGTCGCCGATGGTCCGGACCAGCGCGGCGACGAAGAGTGCGACGCCGAGCGCCCAGAGCAGCGCGCCGGCAGACGAGAGGGCGGCCGGGCCGACGTCGAGCGAGGCCGCGACGAGACCAGCAGTGCCGAGGACGACCAGCGGGAACTGCACTGCGGGTGCCCGGGCGACGGCGAGTTGCCGGTCGAAATATGCCGGGACGAGCGCGTAGGCCTTGCCGAAGAGCACGTGAAAGACGAAGCCGTAGACGGCCAGCAGTATCTCCGTCCGGCGCGGGACCGCGAAGAGAATGCCGATCTGCCAGGCGATCAGCGCGAGCGCGCCCACGAGGACGTAGCGTTTCGACCAGCGGGACGTTTCCTGGGTCATCGACGATAGCTGTTCGGGGGGCTACACAGGCACCCCAGTTAGGTGTTGTCGCGATCATGTGCGGCATTGCGATGTGCGAGACCGGGGGGTCGGTCAGTGACACCGGCACAGTCGACGGCTTCGCACCGTAGCCACTGCTTCGGGCCGCAGTGCCTGCCCTCCCCCGTCGAGCACGACCCCCCGCAATCGCGGGGGACGTGCTCTCGGCCGGGTGGTCGTCGGGGTGGAGGTTCTGCCCGCAAGGACGCCCTTTAGGACCGCCAGCACCTACGGAGAGTTATGACCGATCCGACCCGTCGAAACCGCCTCGACGAGGAACAGAGCCCGTATCTCACCCAGCACGCGGACAACCCCGTCAACTGGCAGCCCTGGGACGAGGACGCCCTGGAGGCCGCCCGCGAGCGCGACGTACCGATCTTCCTTTCAATCGGCTACTCGGCGTGTCACTGGTGTCACGTCATGGAGGAGGAGAGCTTTGAGGACGAGACCGTCGCCGAACGACTCAACGAGAACTTCGTCCCGATCAAGGTCGACCGCGAGGAGCGACCGGATCTGGACAGCGTCTATCAGACCGTCTGTCAACTCGTCAGCGGGCGGGGTGGCTGGCCGCTCTCGGTCTGGCTGACGCCCGAGGGCAAGCCGTTCTACGTGGGGACCTACTTCCCGCGGGAGAGCCGTCAGGGAATGCCCGGCTTCCTCGAACTGCTCGACAACATCACCGGTTCGTGGGCCGAATCCCGCGACGAGATGGAGTCCCGCGCCGAGGAGTGGACGAAAGCGGCGAAAGGCCGACTGGAGGAGACGCCGAGTCAGCCGACCGAACTCGAAGATAGCGTGCTTGTCGACGCCGCGAACACGGCGCTTCGTGCCGCTGATCGCGACCACGGCGGGTTCGGCTCCAGTGGCCCGAAGTTCCCCCAGCCATCGCGGCTTCACCTGCTCATGCAGGCGTTCGATCGGACGGGCCGGGAGACGTTCCGCGACGCCGCGGTCGAGAGCCTCGACGCGATGGGCAACCGGGGACTCTACGACCACGTCGGCGGCGGCTTCCACCGCTACGCCACCGACCGCGAGTGGATCGTCCCGCACTTCGAAAAGATGCTCTACGACAACGCCGAGATTCCGCGCGCCTATCTCGCTGGCTATCAACTCACAGGCGAGGACCGCTACGCGCAGGTCGTCGAGGAGACTTTCGAGTTCGTCGAACGCGAACTCACTCACGAGGACGGCGTCGGTGACCGCGCACGCGGCGGCTTTTACAGCACTCTGGACGCCCAGAGCGACGGCGAGGAGGGCAAGTTCTACGTCTGGACGCCCGGACAGGTCGAGGCGGTCCTGGACGAGGACGCCGACCTGTTCTGTGATCGCTACGGCATCACCCGCTCGGGGAACTTCGAGGGCAAGACCGTGTTGACCCTGGCGCGAAGCGTCGACTCGCTGGCCGAGGAGTACGACCTCTCAGAAAGGGACATCGAGGACCGACTGTCCGACGCTCGCGAGCAGATCTTCGCGGCGAGAGCGGAGCGTGTCCGGCCCCGGCGCGACGAGAAGATCCTCGCGGGCTGGAACGGCCTGATGATCTCCACGCTGGCGGAGGGCGGACTCGCCCTCGACGAGCGCTGGACCGACCTCGCCGAGGACGCGCTCGCGTTCGTCCGTGAGCACCTCTGGGACGAGGACAGCGGTGAACTCGCCCGGCGGTACAAACCCGCGACCGACGAGGCGGGCGACGTCAAGGGCGATGGCTATCTCGAGGACTACGCCTTCCTTGCCCGCGGCGCGTTCGACTGCTATCAGGCGACCGGCGACGTCGAGCACCTCGCCTTCGCACTGGAGCTGGCGCGGACGATCGAAGCCGAGTTCTGGGACGCCGAGGAGGGAACGATCTACTACACCCCCGCAAGCGGCGAGTCGCTCGTGACGCGTCCACAGGAGCGCCGCGACCAGTCGACGCCGTCGAGTCTCGGCGTCGCGGTCGACCTCCTGCTGTCCCTCTCGCCTTTCGTCGATCACGAGCGGTTCGGCGACATCGCCGAGACCGTCCTCTCGACGCACGGCCAGCAGATCGAATCGAGTCCGATGGAACACACCACGCTCACGCTGGCGGCCGACCGCAGACAGACTGGCGACCTCGAACTCACCGTCTCCGCCGACGCACTGCCCGCGGAGTGGCGCGACCGCCTCGCGGAGACGTACCTGCCCAACCGAATTCTGGCGCGGCGACCGCCGACCGCGGCGGGGCTCTCGGACTGGCTGGCGACGCTCGACCTCGACGAGGCACCGCCGATCTGGAAGGACCGCGAGGCGCAGGGGAGCGACCCCACGCTCTACACCTGTCGCTCCTTTACCTGCTCGCCGCCGGTCACGAGCATCGACGAGGCGCTTTCGTGGGCCGAGGATCTGGCCCCGGAGTACGACGACTAAACGCGGATCACTCCTCTCCCTCGTCGTCGGCACCCTCGGGACGACCGCCGTGTTCGGTCGGGGTCGTCGTCGATTCAGCATCAGTGGCACTCCTCGCCACCGATGTAGACGCTGAAGCGGTCTCGATTGCCGGTTCGCCGATAGCGAGCGTATCGTAGTCCTCGACGAACGTCACGACCATCGCCACGAAGATGCCCAGAACGATCGGCCCGACGAACAGGCCGACGAAGCCGAGCACGTAGACGCCGCCGAACACCCCGACGAGGATGAGGCCGGGGTTGAGATGGGCGCGCTTGTCGATCACGAGTGGGCGCGCAAAGTTGTCGACCATACTCACGACCAGGATCCCATAAAGCGCGAGAAACGTCGCTGAGACCGGGTCGCCGATAACCGCGAGATAGAGCGCGGCCGGTCCCCAGACCAGGAACGCGCCGATCAGTGGCAGCAGGGCGAGGACGATCATCACGAACGTCCAGAAGGCGACACTGGGGATGCCGGCGGCCCAGAGAGCGACGCCGCCGAGTAGTCCCTGCAGGAAGGCGACGGAGATATGACCGATGACGACGCCCCACGTCGTCTGTTCGATCTTTTCGAAGAGATTGTCGGTCACGTCACGCGGGAGCGGCGAGTTCGTCTGCATCCAGGCGACGAACTTCGGCCCGTCTTTCAGACCGTAGTAGAGCAGGAAGAACAGGAGTGCAAGGCCAAGTGAGGTCCGGAGTGCGAATGCGACGAATCCGGTCGCCCCCGATGAGAGCACGTCCAGAAGCTGTCTCGCACCGGTCATCAGTTGCTGTTCGATGTCGATGACGAGGCCGAACTGCTCGAACAGGGTCGCCTCGACGTTGTCGATTTCGAGGCCCGTCCGGCCGCGGGCGAGGTTCTGGAGGTCTCGGGTGAGCGCAGTGGCGATATAATAAAACGGTAGAAACGCCGTCAGTACGGTCGCGACGATCAACAGTAACGGCGACGCCTGCCTGCCGAGATGGGGCACGAGGCGCCGGTGAAGCGGAGAGAGAACGTATGCGAGGACGACAGCAGAAAGCACGTACTCGACGAAAGGGAGGACGATGAGAAGCGCCGCAAGTCCGGACAAAGCGATGCAGATCAGCAGAAACGACTGTGATCGATTCATATGGGAACTTATTGTGGTTGCGACAAAAATCCACTGGAGTGGGGAACCGTCAGAGGGCGGGCGGATCGGCCAACTACACGAAAGTTTAATATTTATCCCGATTCAGAGTGTAGTACATGGCGGATAAAGACGACCTCAAAGACCAGATGATCGACGCCTTCGAGGGCGCTGACTACCCCATCTCCAGTCCGATGGATCTCGTTCCGGCACTGCCGAACGGCCCCGGAACGAAGTTCGAGTCCGGTGACTTCTCGATGACTGCAATGGAGCTCAACACCAAACTCGGCGGCGGCGACTTCCCGTACGATTCGGCGGAAGCCTTCGTCGACGACGTCCTCGAACAGCTCGACGATCAGGACCTGATCTGATCGGCCGACCGTCGCTCGATTTCTTTGCGCCAGCCCCCCGAGCGACGGCACCGTCCTGCCCGCCCGTCGTCACAGGCTATTTAATAGTCGCCTTCGCAGGGAACTGTATGCCTGCAATAGAGATTACTGAGGATCAACAGGAGTATCTCGAAGATCTGCGCGCGGAACTCGAAGCCGACATCGTCGGTCCCTACGGACACGTCCGCATCGGCGACGCGGTCCAGTATCTGATCGACAACCACGACGGAACGCTCGACGACGTGCTCGCAGAGGAGGCTGCTGACGTCACAAAGTCCGACGATAGCCGTGACGTCGACGCGGATACTGAGGAAAGCGAAGACACGTCCGAGGAGAGTGAGGACGACGACGCCGAGGAGAGCGGAGATGATGATGCCGAAAAGAGCGAAGACGATGACGCCGATGAGCCCGAGGACGATGACGCCGACGACGACCAGAGCGGCGAGGACCGGCTCTCGGCGATGATGTCGTTACTGGACACCCACGACGAGAAGTGGCGAGAGACCAGTGGCGACGCGCGCTACGAGGTCGACCTCCCGGACGGAACGAGCGAGGACGCCCCGACGAAAGACGACGTCCGGGCGCTGCTGTTCAAGAACTACTGATCGCACAAACGTTGATTGGCCAGGCCGTCGTCCGCTGCATATGGTAGATGACGGTGACGAACGGCACGTGATCGTACAGGCCCAATCACAACTGGAAGACTGGACGGCAAGGGCACGGATGGAGGCGTACAGCGAACTTTTCGAGGGCGAGGATCCGCTCCTCTCGGCTGAAGACCTACGGCTTCTCGACGCACTCGACTCGAGGCTCGAACGGCAGGGAGACGACGGTATCTGGGGAACCGACCAGTACGGGATTCACTCTGCGGGTGAGACAGGCCCTGATCTACCGCTCGGCGTCGTCTGCGTGTATCGCCCACAGGTCACGGCGGACTCCGTCCTGCGAGGCGGGGCGGGACTTGACGACGACACCGAAGAGCGAATCAATACGGCGCTCTGGGACTATAGCGAGCGCGTCTCGGCACTCATCGAAGAAGAGCTAGCAGCGTTTCTGCGTGAAACACAGCAATGATCGCTGCTACTCGGCGTTGGTGGTCTTTTTGACTTCGGTGATGATGATGTCCCAGTCCGGATGCTCGGGGCCGTTTCTGCAGTCCCAGCCCCCTTCGACATCGATGCCGTTTTGATCTGCGCGCTGGAGGAGCGATTCTAACTCCGCGTGAAAGTCCGACTCTGACCCAGGCACGGATTCATCGCCCGTCATGACGCTGACGACCCCGTGAGATCCGCGTCCGTCCCTTGCTCGTCCGGCCGTGTGAGCGCAACGTCATCGAAGTTCGGCACGATGCCGTGTTCCTCGAGTCTGAGGGAGACGTCGACGTCTTGTGCCTCCGCGAGCAACGCAGTCGTGGCAATGGTCCGAGAGGCCGTTTCCTGTTCGTACCGGGTGCGATACGTTCGAGAGTTCTGGTAGGACTCAAGCGGTCGTAGGCCGACACCACTCCGTGTAGCGATCATTAAAGATATCTAGCTGCCAGTGCTGTTTGAGTTCGGTTACTGATTATACAGTACCTATATAAGTAACGCCCGGGCTCACTCTTTGACCAGCGTGGCGGCGATGAGACGGCGGTGGCCACGCCTGAGTCGCGAGGATAGCGACTGCTGTGTGATACCCAGTTCCTCGGCAATCTCCTCGAGCGAGACAGTCCGCGGCGAGTCGAAGTAACCGCGCTCGAAGGCCAGCACGAGTGCTTCCCGCTGGGTGTCGGTCAGTTCGTAGCCCTCGCTCTGTATCGGCAGGAGCGAGTGGACGGCCGTGATGTCGATCGGGATATCGTGCTCCTGACAGTACGAGCGGAACTCGCTGATCTCGTCCTGGCTCTCGCCGCGGACCTCGAAGTCCCACCCGGTCGCGGTGCCGACGCCGGAGAGGACGGCGAGGTTCATTTCGGCAAGCGCGTTCAGAACCCCGACGTACTCCCGTTCCCATTCGACGCGCATGAGATACTCGTGCTCGACACTGTCGATCAGTTCGATATCGGCCAGGCCCTCGTGGGCCTCGAACGATGCTTCGATATCGGCCGCTTCAGCACCCCGCACCCAGAAGTACGGAATAATCAGCGTATCGTGGGGGATGAGCCGTTCCAGTTCGACGCTCACGTCGGGGAGGTTCTCGAAGACCGTCCCGAGTGGGAACTCCGCGGCCGGACTCGTAAACTCCATCACGGTAGCCATAACATATCCTTGGTGGCCCACGTGAATAACACATACCGATGGTGTATCAGGGACAAAGGGGGACCCCGCCACGGATCGAAGACCGCAACCGAGCCTACCGAAAGCAGAAGTATCCCGCAATTAGGGTGGTAACTTGGTATACCAAGCCACCATGTTTTGTAGCGGCGCAATCAACGGAGGAGTGACTAATGAGCGTAATCGGGGAGATTCGGGTAGCTTCCGGTGATTTCGAGCTCGGGCAGATTCTCACCGTCGAAGGTGGCGCTTCTATCGAACTCGAAAGTCTCGTCCCGATAGCCGACGCTGCTGTCCCCCTCTTCTGGATTCACGATCGGGCGCGGGAGTCGTTCGTCGAGAGCGTCCAGGAGCATCCTGCTGTCAACGAAATAAAGCGGGTTGACGTGTTCGAGGACAAGACGCTGTTCACGCTGGACTGGGACGTGAACCAGGACCACCTCTTCGGAGGCATGCAAGAGTACGACGGACAACTTCTGAGCGCTATCGGAACCCCCGAAGAGTGGGAGTTCGAAATCCGTTTTCCGACGCATGACGCGCTCAGTTCGTTCACCAGTCACTGCAAGGAAGCACAGATTTCACTGGAGATAGTCCGCGTCTACAATCCGACGGAGCCCGACGTCGGCCCGTGGTACGGCCTCACTGACCCCCAGCGGGAGGCGATAGAACTCGCCGTGGAGATGGGCTATTACGACATCCCAAGAGGCTGTACGACCAAGGAAGTCGCTGACGAACTTGGCATCTCGGATCAGGCCGTCACCGAACGGCTCCGCCGCGCCATCGTCTCGCTGGTCTCCTACACGCTCGTCCCGATGAAATCGGAGGGCTGAGCGCGGCGGCGGCTCTCGGGGTCGTCGACTGCGGTGATTCCCGGCAAGCAGGAATGCATGAAATAATAACTACCTTCGAGATAGTAGTTCCATCTATGCAGTATATAGTCGCCACCGACGGATCGGCAGTCAGCGATACCGCAGTCGAACAGGCCGCGGCGCAGGCGGCCATGGTGGGCGCGGACCTCGAGGTCGTCCACGTGCTGACGCCGGAGACCGAACTCGTGGACGGACAGGTCGTACTCCCGGGTGAGGATGCCGCAATCGAGCAGGCGGAGCGGATCCTCGAACAGGCCAGGAGGGTTGCCGAAGATGCTGTCGCGGCCCAGGACGCCGACATCGAGATCAGCACTGAACTACTGACCGGCCGACCAGCCGAGTCGATTACGGCACGGGCAGAGGAGCGGGACATCGACGGCATCTACGTCGGTCACCGCGGCCTCTCGGACAAGCCGGATTACGTAGTCGGGAGCGTCGCCAAGACCGTCGTCGATAAGACGACAGTTCCGGTGACCATCGTCAAATAGCCGGTCAGACGACCCGTGCTACCGGAGTCACTCCTTCGCCGACGGCTTCGGCGCGAGCACGAGACCGAGCAGTATCGAGAGAAGGCCAGCGCCCGCACCGATCAGCAGCAGTTCCAACCGTGGGTAGCCCGAGACTGCCGCACCGGTGGCCGCGGAGACGAGCATGACGCCGGTCGCAATCGGTAGCTGGTGGCGGCGCATCAGATCCCGATTCCGATCCGTGTGTAGACGAAGTAGATCAGTGCGAGACACGGGAAAAAGACCAGCGCGAAGACGCCCTTGCTCCAGTTATAGACCGTCTTCCCGTCGAGCGGGCCGAACGGAACCATGTTGAACGTCGCCAGGAAGACGTTGATGAAGACGCCGAAACGGCCGACCTGCTCGACGAATGCGACCGGGACGAACACGAGCGGAAGGAAGACGGCGGCGAGTCCCAGATTCACCGCTGGCCCGGCAAGTGCGATCAGCCCGTTCTCTCCGAGGGTGATCCGACCGCGATGGTGTACCGCGCCGGGTGCCGCGAAGATGAAGCCGATAATCGCGCTCATGATGGCGAGAAAGAGCATCCCGTAGTCGGCGCGAAACTCGGCGACCTGTCCGAACCGAACCGCGGCCACCTTGTGACCGAGTTCGTGGAGGACGAAACTGACGCCGACAGTGATCATCGAGAGCGCGACGACCTGGGCGATTCCTGCGGCCCCACTGGCCATATGCAGGAAAATAAAGATCGCAAAGGCGACGCTGAGTGCGATCCACGCGACCGCGAGGTCACGTTTTTCGTCGGCGCTAAAGGTTAGCTCACGTCGCCGTGTGCGGCTTGGAACGCCGACCATGATCAGGGGAGGAACCCCGCGAGGATCTCCGCGCCGTTTCGCGCGCCGTTGATCAGTTCGGTACCGACGCCGCTGAGTCCTCCGATCTCAGGGGCCATATACGGCACCACGACGGTGATAAACAGGAAACTGGCGATGATGCTTCCGATGTTCGTCAGCGCGACGACCGTGATCAGCCGAAAGAGCGGGACGTCGAACATCCGGTCGACGAGTTCCGAGATGGGACTCTCGGTGTCGTCGAGGATCTCGTTCAGCGTCTGGATGTCGCTGACGTTGACCGGGCGCTTGCGCAGTTCCATGTAGCCGGTGAACCAGCCAGGGGCGAGCATCGGATTGATGCTGGTCAGCCACGCAACCGCGCCGCCGACGCCCGCACTGGACCAGTGTGCACCGCCGAGTCGGGCCAGGCCGAACGCGAAGACGCCGTTGATCAGGAACCACGCGCCGAACAGCCGAAGCAAGAACCCGTCCTCGACGCCTGCGAGGAGCAGGAGAAGGAAGAACACGGCGAAGCCGACGGTAAAGAGGTAGCCGACTGCCTTGCCGATCGAGAAGCGCCGTTTCGTCGCCGTCTCCGAGATCGACCCCATATCGGGTAGCGTCGTGGGCCGTGCGAGATACTCTTCGATGCCGGCACGATGGCCCGCGCCGACGACCGCGACCACATGATAACCGTTCGCCCGCAGCGCGTTCAGTTTGTGTGCGATGAAGGCGTCGCGCTCGTCGATCAGTGCCTCGGCACCGCGGGGACTGAACCGGCGGAACTCCTCCATCATCGCCGAAACCACGTCGCCGTCGGTTAGCTCTTCGATGTCGAACTCCTCGTCTATCTCCTCGACCTCCTCCATCGAGGCACTGAGCAGGACGCCGACGAGCGTTCCGAGCAGGAGGCCGACCGCGCCACCTGCCGCAACGCCCGTTCCGAGCCGAAGCGCCGTGACGCCGTAGCCCTCGAACGTTTCGGGGCCGAAGAGGCCGAGCGGGGCGACGCCGCTCGTAACGAGTGCAACTGCGCCGGCGATGCCGGCGACGCTCCCGACAAGCAACCGCGTCGTAAAGCCGTCAAGCCCAAGTCCCGGCGGTGGGCTGATCGACGGCAAGAACAGGGACCCAAGCAGGAGGCCGGCGATAGCTCCGAAGGCGACAGCGCCGAGAAGCTGTAATAGCCCGGCGCTCGTAACGCCAAGCGTCAGTAGTTCGCCGTAGCCGAGTGCGGGCGCAACGGCGACGCCGCCAACCGCGCCGAACAGCATCCCGAGGACCATGCCGCCGACGACGCCGAGCGTTCGCGGGTCGGTGATGCCGAGCGCGAGGCCGCCGACGAGTTTTGCCTTCTCGCCGATAGAGAGTCTGGTCCAGAACCGCTGCATCGTGACCTGAATATCTCGGTCGACGAGCGCGAGTCCAAGACCGAGTTCGTCGGCGGTATCGGTCGCCGCTCGCATGTCAGCGCCCGGCTCGATATCGAACCGGTCGCCCATCCGCGTCTGGACGTACGAGAGCATCCAGTAGGCGAGGAACTGAAAGACAGTGTTGCCGCTCAGCAGGTCCTTCGCCTCGATATCGTCGGGTGTTTCGCCCTGCATCTGGCGGTAGCGCCCCTCGTCGAGTTCGACGGCGACGACGTCCGGGCGCTCCTCGCGAATCGTCTCCTCGACCCGCTCTGCGCTCTCCGCAGAGACGTGGGCCGTCCCGACGACGGTCACGCTCCCCTCTTCCGAGGGGACGGCGTCCACGTCATCCGGCTCCGCTGGGTCCGTCATCTACGCCAAAATATACGCGCGCGGTTTTTACGCTTGTCGTGTCCGACGAGTCGGGGGATACTTCTCCCGGCCGGTCCGAGTGCGTGACATGCCGGAGACGCTCCTCGAATCCTATATCGAGAACCGCGAGATGGTCCAGCCGAACCACGCCAACATGCTCGAAACCGCCCACGGTGGCAACGTCGTCAAGTGGATGGACGAGGTCGGCGGGATGTCCGCGATGCGCTTTGCAGGCGAAACCTGCGTCACTGCCCGGATGGACCGCGTCGATTTCAAACGCCCCATCGAGGTGGGCGACACCGCCCTGATCGAGGCGTACGTCTACGCCGCCGGGACGACGAGCGTTCGTGTCCGCGTCCAGACGTATCGCGAGAACCCGCTCACCGGCGAGACCGAACAGACCGCCGACTCCTATTTCATCTACGTGGCCATCGACGAGGACCGGAACACCGTCACAGTGCCCGACCTCGTCGTCGATTCGGAGCGCGGCGAGCGGCTACGCGAGGAGGCGCTCGCTGGCGAGAACGGCGAACAGTAACGGCCACCGCTCAGTCGTCGACGAACGTCCCCGAGGTCGGAGCGCCGCCGCTACCCGTGTTTGCTTTGTGTTCTGCCCGACCACCGAGCGTCTCGAAGTCGAAGTTCTCGAACTGTGCTGGCTGGACGCCCTCCTGAGCGTAGACGTACAGCGCGGCCTTGGCGATGCCCCAGATCGTCTGACTGAGCAGGTACGTGAAGACGAGCGCAAGCGCAACGAGGACGGCCGCAAGCAGGACGCCTGGGCCAGGGAAGACGGCCGCCACTGGGATGGAGAGAGCGAGCGCACCGACGACGAGGACGAGTCCGATACCGACGACGATGCCAGTGATCCCGAACCCTGCGCCCAGCGTCTCGCCCCAGGTGTTCTTGAACGTGCTGCCGCTCCGCTTGAACATCTCCGTCGCCGAGACGTCCTCGAAGACGAGCACGGGGACGATGAAGAACGTCATAATCGACCAGCCGAGTGCAAACAGCGACCGCATGATCGCAGCGAGGGGGTTGTCGGAGTTCTCCAGCATCCGGAAGAGGATGCTCACGGTCGCCGAGATCAGCGACCAGACGACGATGGGCCCGAGTCGACCGTTGATCGCCGTCATACTCGACCGGAGACCCGGCTCGCGGCCGTGAAACGTCTCGTTTGCCGCGTAGACCAGTGCGGCCGAAAAGTAGGTGCTGAAGAAGGTCGTGACGAAGTACAGCGCGAAGAGAACCACGTACTCCAGTCCGCCGCCGATGACGTCGGCCAGCACCATCGGGAGGAAAAAGAGCACGAGAAAGAAGATACTCGAAATCGCCGCCAGTAATGGGAAGACCAGTAGTTTCGGATACTCCCGGATCACGCCGACGCTGTCTTTGGTGAGCGTCCACCCGGTTTTGATCCGGTCGAAAAAGCCCACCCCGCCCGAACGCGTGTTCATCGACATATGAGAGGGAACTGCTGGAGAGCACTTATTATTAACGGGGCAGATCGGAGAAAACTACTACAGACCGGAAGAGGGCTAGTACCCCCCCTCGACGGTCTCGTCGATCGGTCCGGCGAAGACGCCGTAGAGGAACTTGAAGTACCAGAGCACCAGCACCAACACCGGAAGCCCAAGCACGGTGACCAGATTGAGCGCAAGCGGCGACACCACCGCGGCGTCGATGGTGAGCCCGCTCGCCGGGTAGATCGTCGGATACAGCAGTCTCGCGACGAGACCGACAAGCAGGACCGAGAGCCCGAACGTGCTGGCGAACCAGAGCCGATGTCGGCCACGGCGGGCCAGCACGATCCCGCCGACACCGAAGACGACGCTTCCGAGCACGACGGCGACGGCCGGCAGCGTCAGCAGTAGCTCCCGAACGCCGACGGGATCCGTCCAGAAGACGACGGCGAGCAGGACGACGACCCCGCCGAGATAGGCAAGCGTCGATGCCGTCCCGTACCGGACCATATCGGCGGCGAGCGACCCTTGCGTCTTCGCGGCGACGAAGGCCGCACCGCTCGTGAGGGAGAGCGCAACCAGCCCGACCCCGGTCAGGAGGCTCGGCAGGCTGAGGGAGGCGGTGCCGAAGATCCAGCTACCGACCAGCATCCCGAGCAGGAGCGGCGTGGTCGTGCTCCCGAAGACGAACAGTCGGTCACAGGCCCGTTGCCAGCGCTCGTCCTCACGCTGCTCTCGGAGTTCGGGCGAGACGCCCCGGAACAACAGCGCCATCACGATCGCGATCGCGAGCAGGTAATGCTCGCTGAGCAGTCGCGAGTAGATCGGCGGGAACGCCGCCAACAGCGTCGTGCCGAAGGCGACCAGCCAGACCTCGTTTGCGTCCCAGACCGGGCCAAAGGCCGCCAACAGCGTCTCGCGGTCGTGCTCGTCGCGGGTGGCATAGAGCATGCCGATCCCGAAGTCGAAGCCGTCGAGGGCGACGTACAGGGCGAGAGTGAACAGCACGACCCCGAACCAGATGGTCGGCAACGAGGGGACGAGATACTGGTCGGTCGAGAGCACGAGCGGACTAATCATCGCTTCTCACCAGTGGTAGCTCCAGTTGACCTGACTCCTCGTCGCTCTCACGGACCCCCATCCGGACGAGTTCACCCTCGATCAGCCACTTGAAGACGTAGCCGAAGGTCCCGAGCAGGGCGATATACAGCGCGACGAACGCGGCGAGCGTCCCCGTCGCCTCACTACCTGTCAGCGTCGTCGACGCGGCCTCGTTCGTCTTGAGTACGCCCTGGATCACCCACGGCTGTCTGCCGATCTCGGTGACGTACCAGCCGGTAAGCAGCGCCGCGAACCCGAGCGGTGTGGCGAGCATCATCGCCTGCAAGTACCGGTCGCTCTCGCGTAGCTTGCCTTTGCGCAGGAGATTGCCGCCCCAGAGCGCAAGCCCGATGAACAGGAAGCCGAGGCCCACCATGAAGCGGAACGACCAGAAGACCAGGGCGACGGGTGGGTTGTCGTCGTACTCGTGTAACCCGACCACCTCCTCCGAGAAGTCACCGCCGCTCGCGAGGTACGACCCCATTGCCGGGAGGCTGATGGTCCAGAGGTTATCCGTCCGTGGATCGGTCAGCGAGTCAGCGCTCCTCGGGATAGCGATGAGGTGGAGGTCGGCCTGGCCCGTCTCGTAGTGGGCCTCCATCGCGGCGAACTTCTGTTCTTGGGTATCGGCGACGTGGCGGCCGTAGGCGTCGCCGTGGAGCGCCTGCAACGGGGCCGTGATCAGGAGCAAGGCAACGGCGATGCGCAGCGCGACGTTCCAGGCCTCCGAGTTGCGTTTCCGCCAGACGAAGTACGCTGAGACGCCGGCTACCAGCAGCGCGACGGAGATGACCGAGGCGTTGATCATGTGGACGTACATCCAGGGCATCCGTGGCGTGAAGAACGCGGCAACCGGATCGGTCAACTGCGCGATCTGCATGCCGTTGCGCTGGACGAGTTCGAAGCCCTGTGGCGTCTGCATCCACGCGTTGACGACGAGGATCCAGAAGCCCGAGAGCCACGCGCCGGCACCGGTCAGCACCGCCGACAGGATGTAGGTGCGGTCGGAGACGCGTTCGCGACCGAACAGCAGGACGCCGAGGAAGACGGCTTCGAGGAAAAAGGCCATCTTGGCCTCGAACGCGAGCGGCCCGCCGATCATCTCGCCGGCCGCTTCGGCAAAGACTGGGAAGTTCGTCCCGAACTGGAAACTCATCGGGATGCCGGTGACTGTCCCCATGACGAACCCGATGGCGAACACTTTCAGCCAGAACTCCCGGAGTCGGGCGAACCGTTGCTTGCCCGTCCGGACGTCCTTCCAGGTGAAGTAAATGATGAACGGCGCGAGACCGATCGAAAGCGACGCGAACAGGATGTGGACGCTGATCGTCCAGCCGAACTGAAGCCGACTGGCGAACTCCGGGGACAGGAGCGGTACTGCCTGCATCGTCTGGACCACAGTTGAAGCCATGGTCGCTGGTGGCGGGAACATGGAATGAGCTTTGACTGATTCTGAGTATCAGATAGCAATATATCCGAACTCTATTGCACACTCGTAGGAACAGGCGTATAGTTTATATAGATGGAGTGCTACATTTATTGCCCGCGCCCTCACTGGTTAGCTCTCATCGTATTCGTAGAACCCCACCCCCGTTTTCTTTCCGAGGTCGCCCGCTGCGACTTTCCGTTTGAGCAGGTAGGCAGGCTTGTAGCGGTCGCCCAACTCCTCGTGGAGCGTCTCGGCGGCGTGCAGTGCGACATCGAGACCGATATGATCGGCGAGTTCCAGCGGCCCCATCGGAACGTTCGTACCGAGTCGCATTCCGCGGTCGATATCCTCCTTGCTGGCGACGCCCTCGTCGTAGGCACGAACCCCCTCGTTGATCCAGGGGATGAGGATCCGGTTGGTGACGAAGCCAGGCTTGTCGTCCGCTTCCCAGGTCTCCTTGTCGAGGTCCTCGGCGAGGGCGTGAGCCAGTTCGGTCGTCGCCGCACTCGTCTTCTCGCCGACGACCACTTCGACCCCGTCCATGATCGGCACCGGGTTCATGAAGTGTAGACCGACGACCTGCTCAGGGCGCTCCGTCGCGCTGGCGAGAGTCGTAATCGAGAGGGTACTCGTGTTCGTAGCGAGGTACGCGTCGGCGTCGAGCAAGTCGTCGAGCGAGGAGAACACGTCCTGTTTGATGTTCATCTCCTCGACGACGGCCTCGATAACGAAGTCACAGTCCGAGAGGTCATCTAGCTCTGTGGTCCCGCGGATCCGTTCGCGGGCGTCTTCGGCGGTCCCCTCGTCGACGTCCCCCCGGTCTACGAGACGGGCGAGGCTGTCGTCGATCCGGGCAAGGCCGTCCTCGACCAGTTCGGTTTCGATATCGCGCATCCATACGTCGTAGCCAGCAGTCGCCGCGACCTGTGCGATGCCACTACCCATCGTTCCTGCGCCGACGACGCCGATGCGTTCGATTGCGTCGAGATCACCGTACATGGCTCCCGATACAACAGGATGGACGATAAACGTTTGTTTCCCAACTATAGTAGCGCAAACAATACGTGTCTGACGGGTTCCGTCCGGTGATACTGTGAGCAAGTTTCAAGAACCTGGGTAATAATCGTCGGTACCAGGTGACCCGTCGTGAGCGAGAACATACAGGAGGACAATGGATTACAGGAGTTACGCTACGTCGGACCGTCGACAGCAACAGCGCTACACGACGAAAACGTCGACGTAGAGGACATCCGCGCGAAACGCGTCTCCTACCAGTTTCTCGTCGATACGGGAATTAACGCCGGCGTGGCAACCAAGATCAGGCGCTGGCACTCGCTACCGTGGACCTTCGACAGCGAGGAGACACAACTGGATAACCGCTCGAAGAACGTTCGCGGCCTCCGCGATGGCGAACGCGAGTGGGTCGCGGCGAGCGCGGGGAGCGACTCGACGACCGATGAGTCGACGGCAGACGGCGACTGGACGCCAAGCGACTCCGCCGGCGACGGGCAGCGCTCCGTCCGTCGGCAGGGTGACTGGTCGCCTTCCGGGACGGTCGGCGAGACTGAAGACTCCCACACTGATGGCGACTGGACGCCGACGACGGAGACCGAACCGAACGTCGAGGCGGAGACGGACGGCGGCGGAACGGCGGCGGCCGCCGAGTCGGCGTGGCGCGACCGGGCGGAACCGGACCCGGTCACGGCGGTAACCGGTGTGACCGACGAAGCGGCCGGTCTGCTGCAGGAAGCGGGCGTCACGTCGGCACGACGGCTTGCGACCTCCGATCCCGAACAGGTCGCCGATCTGTTGAATGTCGAGCGCGAGCAGGTCGCCGAGTGGCACTCGAACGCCGAAGAGTTCGTTCGCTAACTCCCGAATTAACTATCTTAGTAGTAATGCAGTTCTGCGGTCTCTAGCAGTTTCTAAACGCCGTATAACTTAGTATAGCTCCATAGAAGCCGTAATTAGGAATCTGTCATCTACCGTTACCTATATATGCTAGATTACCGGATTACGAAATAGATGATCCCGCTGACCGACGCTCCGTTTTCGGCGCGTGACTCCGGTTCGACGCTGACGATCGACTGGATGGCTGACAGTTCTGCTGACGTACTCGGCCAGATTGCTCTGGGTGAGGGAGAGCATCCACCGGACACCGAAACGGCATCGGCCAGCGCGGGCGGCGTCGAACAGCGCGTCACGCGACGAGATGACGGGCGTCCCGGATCCGGTGCATCCGGCCAGCCCCGGTACCAGGCAAGCGAGGTGACCCAATGAGCGACAGTATGAATCCAGTACAGACGGCGACGGCGACCGGACAGGTCAGAACGACAATCGCGGACGAGGTCTTCGAGACGGTCGCGGAGAGCACACCCGAACTACGGGACGCGATCCGTGGTCGTCGGGCGAAAACCAAGTCGACGAACAAAAGCGGCGAGCGCCAGCGTGCGGCCGATATCTGGTTCGACGAACTCCTCGCCGAGCGCCTCGGCAACATCGACGGTGTGGGCGCGTATGCAAGCGAGGAACGCAAGACACCGATCGACTGTGGCGACGGTCTGAGCGTCACCGTCGACCCCCTCGACGGCTCCTCGAACCTCACCTCGAACAACCTCGTGGGGACGATTGTCGGAGTCTACGACGCCCCATTGCCAGCGAGTGGCCGTGACCTCGTGGGGGCCGCATACGTCATCTACGGCCCGACGATTACCATGGTCTCGGCGGCGGCGGGAACCGTCACCGAGTACGAGGTCGTCCACGGCGACCTCCGCTGTCAGGAGGAGAAACTCGAACTCCCGGCCGAGCCGGCCGTCTTCGGGTTCGGTGGGGGCGTCGACGAGTGGTTTGATTCCTTCGAGACATATGCGGACGGCATCCGCGAGAACCTGAAGCTACGGTACGGCGGTGCCCTCGTTGGCGACGTCAATCAGGTGCTCGGCTACGGCGGCATCTTCGCGTATCCCGCACTCGAGTCCTCACCGAACGGAAAGCTTCGGTACCAGTTCGAGGCCGCACCCGTCTCGTATATCGTCGAGAGTGCCGGCGGCCGCTCCAGCAACGGTCGGAAGTCCCTTCTCGAAGTCGAGCCAAGTGCACTCCACGAGCGGACCCCGTTCCACGTCGGGAACGAGAACCTGATCGACGAACTCGAACGGCAGTTGGCAGTGTGAAGTACCCCGCGCCCGGTGGCGCGGGGCTTCGCCGTTTAGGGCCGCACTGCACCGACAGGCGAATTTAATTCCCCCCGACCTTCTCTGTGAAGAGTCGGCTGGAATTAACACCCGAACTCGTTGTCCGTGAGGGTCGGGGCCTCCACCAGCCCCCGTTGAAACTCCCGTCTCACCGCCAATGGCGGGTTTTGAGAGGAGCCACATTTCCAAACGGTCAAACGACCAGCGAAGGAATTGAGGTCTTCAACTCCATACTTTGAGAGATTATTTCTGGTCGTTACCCTAAGTCTATTAGCTATAATCGTAAATCTTGCGAAATAATGTGACGCGCTTCACCCCCGACCACGGTGGGTCGGGGTACTCGCGATGCTATTCTTTATAGACGTGCGTTAATCAGTTCCTACGGCGGAGTAGTAGCTGTATTACCATGAGGTCCCCTATTGTTGGTGTGAACCGGACGCACGAGCGTCCGACGGCCTGCTGGGGAGACAGGCCGACAAAGTGTGGCCTGCTGGGGAGACAGGCCACCAAGGGGAAGAGGAGAGAGGACGGCCACGTCACACGCACCGCTGATGGGGGACGGACCTCCCTCACCTTTTGATAACCACGATATTACTAATCCTTGTCAGTGCTGGCCTTAGAGCATGGCAGAACGAACATCGAGTACCCAGACATTGACCACGGAAGAACTGGCCAGCGCACTCAGAGACCTCGCAGACGCCTTCGAGTCCGAAGAGACGCGGATCACAGTCGGCAACAAGTCGGTTAAAGTATCACCGTCCTCGGAGCTCACCTACTCCATCGACGTCGTCGAGCGGTCGGCGCTGCTCAGGGGACGGCGGGAGACCGTCGAAATCGAACTGGGCTGGCAACCAGCGTCGGCGGACAGCGAGTAGGCGCATCTTTCACGAAAGACCAAAATATTTTATCCGCGGTCGTCCCATTCGGTGACGTGAAAGTTCGTATCGGGGAGACGGCGACCGACGATGAGGCCGCCGCGATCGCGGCGGCGCTGGCGACGCACGTCGACGGCGAAATCGAGGTGTACGTCGGCGACGAAACCGAGCCCACGGTCTCCCGGTCACCCGGCGCCGATGCCGCCCACGGAGAGCCTGCAGATGGCGGGGAGGATCTGGGCCCGACAGAACGGGAGCAGCGTCTCCGCGAGGAGATCGACGAGATCGAGGCGGGCGGCCCGGAGAAGTACCGCGAGCGCCTCGACGAGCAGGGCAAGCTATTCGTCCGCAACCGTCTGGACCTGTGGTTCGGCGGCGACGAAGCCGAGGAATCGTCCTCGGACGCGGGCGTCCACTTCGAGGACGGCACGTTCGCAAACTTCGATAGCTGGCATCCCGACAGTCCCGAGGTCGAAGAGTACGACCCGGACAATCGCCTCCCCGCCGATGGACTGTTGACGGGTGCGGCCGCGTTCGAGGGCCGGGACGTCCACTTCATGGCGAACGATTTCACGGTCAAAGCGGGTTCGATGGCCCGACGCGGCGTCGAGAAGTTCCTCCGGATGCAACAGCGAGCGCTCAAGTCCGGAAAGCCGGTGCTGTACCTGATGGATTCGTCGGGCGGGCGGATCGACCAACAGACAGGCTTCTTCGCCAACCGCGAGGGGATCGGGAAGTACTACTACAACCACTCGATGCTCTCGGGCCGCGTCCCACAGATCTGTGTCCTCTACGGCCCGTGTATCGCCGGTGCGGCCTACACACCCGTCTTCGCCGACTTCACCGTGATGGTCGAGGACGTGAGCGCGATGGCCATCGCCAGTCCGCGGATGGTCGAGATGGTCACCGGCGAGCAGATCGACCTCGAAACGCTCGGCGGCCCAGCGGTACACATGGAGGAATCGGGGAGTGCCGACCTGATCGCCCGCGACGAGGAACACGCCCGCGAACTGGTCGCGGACCTGATCGGCTACCTGCCGGACAAGGCGGGCGAAAAGCCCCCGGAACGCGAGGGGACAGCCCCGGCAAAATCGCCGGAAGGGATCGACGCCATCGTCCCCGAGAAACCCAACGAGAGCTACGACGTTCTCGACCTGATCGAACGGGTCGTCGACGCCGACTCCTTTTTCGAACTGCGCGATGGCTACGGGAAAGAGATCGTTACGGGCTACGCCCGGATCGACGGTCGACCGGTCGGCATCGTCGCCAACCAACCCGCCGAACGAGCGGGAGCGATCTTTCCCGACGCCGCCGAGAAGGCCGCGGAGTTCATCTGGAAAGCGGACGCCTACGAGATCCCGATCCTCTATCTGTGTGATACACCCGGATTCATGGCCGGATCACAGGTCGAAAAGGAGGGCATCCTCGAACAGGGCAAGAAGTTCATCTACGCGACTTCGTCGGCGACCGTGCCACAGCAGACAGTCGTCACGCGGAAGGCCTACGGCGCGGGCATCTATGCGATGGGCGGCCCGGCCTACGATCCCGAGAGCGTCATCGCGCTCCCCTCCGGCGAAATCGGAATTATGGGCCCGGAAGCCGCGATCAACGCCGTCTACGCCAACAAACTCGACGAGATCGACGACCCCGAGGAGCGAGCGGAGCGGGAACAGGAACTCCGCGAGGAGTACCGCGAGGATATCGACGTCCACCGAATGGCAAGCGAGGTCGTTATCGACGACATCGTTCCGCCGAGCGATCTACGCGCGCAGTTAGCCGGGCGATTCGCGTTCTACGAGGACGTCGAAAAGGAACTCCCCGAAAAGAAACACGGTACGATATTGTAGCGGCCCTGGTTTTGCGCCTCACTGCCGAGTCGTCACCGGCTCCGCGAATACACTCTCATCTATGTTCAAAATTTATGAAGGAGGGGCACCTCCCACGAGTATGCGACTCGAAGGCAAGACAGTCTTTATCACGGGATCGGGATCGGGAATCGGACGCGCCAGCGCACTGCGCGCTGCCGAGGAGGGTGCGACTGTGATCTCGACGGACGTGGATGGCGACGCCGCCGCCGAAACCGCCGAGGAGATCCGCGAGGCTGGCGGCAGCGCCGACCACTACGAGTTCGACGTGACCGATGCCGAGGGGTTCGCGGCGGCGCTCGAAGATACCGCGGCGACTCACGGCCTCCACGTCCTCGTCAACAACGCGGGGATCGGCCAGCCGCCGAGCAAGATCGAGGACGTCGACGAGTCCGTGCTCGACTACGTCATCAACGTGAACCTCAAAGGCCCCTGGAACGGCACTCACGCCGCCCTCCCGATTATGAAAGAGCAGGGCCACGGAACGATCGTCAACATGTCCTCGCTGGCCGGAAAACTCGGCTTCCCGTATCAGTCGGTGTACGCCCTGACGAAAGCAGCCGTCATCAACTTCACTCGGGCCACCGCCGCCGAGGCAGGTCCCGACGGTGTCCGCGCGAACGCGATCTGCCCGGGCTTTATTGATACACAGCTCACCAACGCCTATTTCGCCGGTCGAAGCGACCCCGAGGCGGCGCGCGAGGAGATGATTCAGGACTACCCGCTCCGTCGGCTGGGCGACGCCGAGGAGATCGCCGACTGCGTCGTCTTCCTGGCGAGCGAGGAGTCCTCGTTCGTCACCGGCCACGCCCTGACGGCTGATGGCGGCTACTCCATCTCGTGAATTAGGTCCATCTCTCGTCCGGATCCGGGGTTATATACGCCTTACACACTGAGAAGAAAGTAATGAGTGGAAACGACGGATCGGAGCCGCCCGAGCAGCCCACAGAGGGCCAGCGCGACGGGACGACCAGTCGCTCCACGGAGTCTACCCGCGAGGAACCGATAGCCGCGGACGGCTTTACAGAGGCCGAGCCGTCGTCGCGCGAGGAAGACTCCGACGACGGCGCAACCGACTCGACGACAGATCTCGACGACAGCTCCGCGACGCCCGACGACCTGCGCGAGGAACTCGAAGACGTCTCGGCGTCCGAGCTAACGGTCCCGCCCCAGTCGCTACATCCCAAGGTCCGGATCGTCTGGGTCGTCCAGTCGCTGCTCTCTGCGGCCCTCTTCGGCGCTATCGTCGGCGCGATCGATATCGGCGTTACCGGCATCGGCCTCTGGGTTGGGCCCGCCGTCTTCGGCGTCTTCGCCCTGATCGGCGTGCTTCATGCGGTCCTGCGCTACCGCGTCTGGGAGTACGAGGTGCGCGAGGACGCGCTGTATCTCGAACGTGGCGTCGTGACGCGCGTACGGACCGTCGTCCCGTACGTCCGGATCCAGCACGTCGACGCAAGCCGTGGCCCGGTCGAGCGCGCCATCGGACTGGCATCGGCGGTCGTCTACACCGCCGGGTCGCGCGGGGCCGACGTAACCATTCCCGGCCTGACCGCCGACGGCGCTGACGACCTGCAGAACCGACTGAAGCGGATGGCGATCCTCGCCGAGGGCGACGACGCTGTATGACGACGAAGCTTCACCCTCTCTCGGTGCCGTACCGGAGCGTCCAGACGGCGCTGAACTTCCTCTGGATCGTCTTCATTATCGGCTTCTCGGGCACCGCCTTTATCGGCGGGACGACCGGCGCGCTGGTGTTCGGCGCGGCGATCCTCCTGGGACTCATCGGTGCGGTCGTCTGGGAACTACTCTACTACCAGCGCTTCGAGTACGAACTCACCGAGGACACCTTCGATCTGGCCTCTGGCGTCGTCTCGCGGCGGGATCGGGAGATCCCCTACCGACGGATCCAGAACGTCGGTATCAGCCGAAACGTGGTCCAGCGACTCGCCGGCATCGCGGAGGTCTCACTGGAGACCGCGGGCGGTAGTTCCGCCGAGGCACAGTTACAGTACGTCAGTTTCGAGGAAGCCCAGCGACTCCAGGACGAATTGAGCGAGCGGAAGCGACGCCGCTCACGCAGCGAGAGCGCGAGCGAGGCGGACGAAGAGGAGGAGCAGGAGGTCCCGGAACGGGAGACCGAACGCCTGTTCGAGATCACCGAGGGCGAACTCGCCGTCCTCGGTCTGGTCTCGATCGATCTCCGGTTGCTCCCGCTGTTGACCCTCGCAGTGCCGTTCATCTCGCCTGCGCTGTCGAACCCGGCGGTCTATGCCGGACCGCTGTACGTCGTCGCACCGCTGGCCGCGATCGTCCTGTATCTCCTGACGTCGATCGCTAGCGGCATCATCTCGGTGACGAACTACTACGGGTTCCAGTTGGTGCGGACCGGCGACGAACTCCGGTTCGAGCGGGGCCTGCTCCAGCGCTACAGCGGCACGATCCCGCTAGAGAAAGTCCAGACGCTGACAATCAGCGAGAACGTCCTCGAACGCGCCGTCGGCTACGCCTCCCTGCTCATCGAGACGGCAGGCTACTCGCCCGGCGAGTCGGGTGGTTCGCAGTCCGCAGTGCCGATCGCGAAACGCGACCGGGTGCTCCGTCTGGCCCAGTCCATCGAACCGTACGGCGATGTGGAGTTCGAGCGCCCGCCCAAACGCGCCCGGGAGCGGTACTTCGTCCGCTATCTGGGCGTACTGGCCGTCCTGACTGGCCTTGCCTATCTCGCCGAACTGTATCTGGTGCCGAACCTGGAGTGGTACTGGATGCTCCTGGGCGTGGTGGCGGTACCGATCGGTGCCCATCTGAAGTGGAAACATCTCGGGTACGCGCTCGTCGACGATCACGTCGTCACGCGGTCGGGCTTCTGGAACCGGACGACTTCCGTCGTGCCCTATCACCGCGTCCAGACCGTGCTAGACAGGCAGACCATCTTCCAGCGCCGCCGCAGACTCGCAACCCTCACCATTGACACCGCCGGTTCGCGGAGCCTTATCGGCCAGGACGCAAGAGCGATCGATATCGACCGCGAGCGGGCGAACGAACTGCGCGAAGAGGTAGCGGACCGGCTTCAGGAATCGCTCTCCGGACGGATCGCGCCCGAAGACAGGCTGTTCGATCCCACCACGTCGGGACCAGAGGCCGGCGACTCGCCGTCGGTCTCGCCAAGTGAGTGATCGTGACCGACCTGTTTCCCGAGCGAATAGAGACGAACCACTGACGCTCGAACGACTCTCTATCGGTCTCTTCGCGACGACCAAGTGTCACACCGACTATCCACCCAGCCGACCTCTCTGTAGCGGACGAATCCCCGCCCGTTGATCGGGACGCTATCGGCCATCTGAACGAGCATACTGCTGACGGTCGAGAGGGAGGAATAGGATATCAAATAACGACTTCAGCCTCGGGAAACAACTCGTCTTCTGTCCGTCTTGCCTCTTTACCTTCACCGACCAGCGTCGATACTTCGACCTGTTCGGAGAACCGTTCCGGATCGGGTTCGACAGGCTGGACCAGCGTCGAGAAGGTCGTTCCCCGCCGTCCACCCCCCATGACGATACCCCCGCACTTCCGTTCTTCAAACGGAGTCTCGTCCGGGTCGGGGAACTCCTCGCGGATGATCTGTGCCGTGTCTCTGATGTACTCGGCCGCCTGCTGTTGGGAGTACGAGCTTTCGATATAGTACGTCTCGGCGTGTTCCTCGTCGAGATCCTCTGTCAAGTGTCCCGGCGATTCATACAGTATAGACTCATTCGTCGTATACCCACTGGCAAACCGGACGTTCATCGTGAAGCTATCGGGATACCGCACAATGATTGGAGAGAACAACATGTCCGTGACGGTGGTTCGCTGCTGGATCCGCCAGAGTGCCTCCAGATAGTACGAAGTGAGTTCACCGACCCGGTCGTCGCGTTCACCACGACCATACGCCGCTGCGACCGCTCTGTAATCCGGGCCGGCAATGCGCTCGAGTCGTCGCTCAAAGCTCTTGGCGACGCGGTCGAGTTCCGTTTCGTATGCTGTCAATAATGATACGTTCGGATCGGCGAGCATCGCCGCCTTCTGTTCTCTGGCGTCCGCTACGCGCATCATGTTCTGATGGAATAGCCGCTCGGCCTCGATAGTCGCAAGCGGTGTTCTGACCGCGTTTCGGTGTAGAACACGTGCGTCGCCGTTGAGCCGGCCATGCTCTTTCTCCATGCAGCAATTACTCGGAGATCAAGTATTATCAATCCAATGGGTCATGGGTTCTGTCTAGCCTACGACGGGTCGAAAACCGGGTTTCGGGCCGGCTACTCAGTGGCTTAGCCAAATAGTGTCAATACTACCATAAATACTCATAGAGGGCACTGTCTAGTTCAGCACTTCCTCGGCAGGCATGCGGCCATCTAGCGCTTGATTTGGCCGATATCGGTTGTAGTAGTGCCTAAACCGCCGCAGCCACCGTTTCGCGCTACCTTGACTGCCCCGCCAAAACGAGTGAAAACGGTCGATCCGCATATCACAGTCTGGAACCATTTTTCGATGTGGTTCCGATCGGTATAGTCGAGCTGACCGCTCAATTCGTGGCGAGCGCCTCGATATTCCCATAGATATACTGATAGGTGACCTCGCCCCAGCTACTCTCCGGATATTGCTCCATTCGCCTTTATTAGAACGATCCGTACTGGTTGTTCGGTCGTCTGGACCGTACTGCACGCAATATCATAAGAAAACTTATATCATGTGCTCTCGTTGAGGAAGTGATCATGAGTTCACGGAGACCAGACGGTGACGCAGGCCGTATGTCACACGCCACCATTAGTCGGCGTCGACTCCTCGCGATGAGTGGAGTCGTCGCAGTCGGCGGATTGAGCGGTTGTGTGAGTCGAGTGGCGTCGGCTGTCACGAATACTGGCGCATCACCGGCAGCAGTGTTTGCAGGCGAAGACGACTCAGTCGGTGAACCACACGTGAGTCGGCTGACTCCGACGTTTTCAGCTGGGTCTGGATTGCTTTCTGGGGACGTGGAGCTCGAAGCGTGGGTGACTTCGGTCGCGCTCCGCGATGAGGACTACAACACCCCTCGGAGTAACCGGTCCGCTGCTCGACCGGATGACTTGGATTCGGATGCTGACGGCGTTGAGGACGAGGCCGATGTTCGCAATGCTGCAGTAGAACTGGAGACACAGCTCCTCGGTCAGACGAACGAGGCCGCAGAAGCTATCAGCAAGCGCAGTGCACGAACTGGTCGGAATCCAGAAACCAACAAGCCAATCACAGAGCGTTTTGAGGAGATGATGGGCACTATTGACAGGATACAGGCGACGTTAGAGCGTTGTTCTAATGACGTGTGTGTGACGGTTCTGAAGAACGCAGACCACCGAACGAAGCTCGTTCAGCAGGCACAGAGACACGTCGGCGACGAGGAATGGGACCAAGCGGCAACCGCCGTCGACGAGGTCCGGGACATCGTCGAGGGGGATATCGAACGGCTCGAAGACTACAACTCCCCTCGGAGCAATCGAAGCATTGCAGCCCCCGATGGCGTCCGTACTGACGACGAAGCTGATGAGATCGTTCGGTATTTGGATGATGCGCCGGTCGTGGCCGGACGGTTTACGGTGTGTTTGCCCGATGCTGACGTTCCCGGCGGAAACGGGAGTCTCGCAGCGGAAGTGACTCCGCAACGGTTCATCGATTATCTCACGGGGCGGGCCGCGGCTGACAGTGATGGGAACGTGTACGCGTGGGGAAGTACTCATCCACCCTCGGCGGTAGCTGAAGATAGTGACGAAGATGACGACACGGTGTGTTCTGAAGCAGTGAACTCTAGCGTCGCGAACGAAATTCTCTGTAAGTCGAACCATCTGGAAGCGGATATTTCCGGGCCGGTTGTGACAGGTGGGGGTCTCCGCACACTGCGGACAGATGTGGGGGTTACGGTCGTGAATGACCCGCCGGAAGCTGCGGTAGGCCCGTCGGTCCTCGTGTGCCCTGTTGATGGTGAGGCGTACGAGCCGTCGGACTTGAGCGGGTGGGGGTCGGAATCTGGGGCACGGTCGGAGACACCGACTGTCGTCTGTCAGGTGTGGGTACAGCCGCCGGAGTGTCCGTACCCGCTTCCTGCGTTGCTGTACGTGAAGCGGTGTCGGAGTGACGAACAGCTCGTCTACACGGGTGGGTGGGTTCTCGATGATGCGGCGCTGTATCCGGATTCAGTGACGGCATTGACGATTGCGGGGGGAACGCAAGTGGTCGGTGTAGAAGCCGTGGTCGATGGTGAGTGCTGTTTGGATTACAACGACGCGCTGTCGCGGTCGTTGTCAACTGAACGGGCTCGGCGGGGGGCGCGTCTTGATTTAGGGTCGGTCAGTTCCTTGGTTGAGGCTCGCGTGCTTTCGGAAGATGGTGGGGGGAAACTGTATGCGTGGGGAAGGAATGATTACTCGAAGGCTGACTCTGGTACTAACGGAGAAACTGACGGAGCTCACGGTGAGGTTACCGTGTTACATTGTCCGTTGGATGCGCCGATTCTTCACCTGGTGAATGCAGGGCGGGCGTCCAACGAAGTGAAGTTCAAAGCGGGGGCTGAACTCTCGAAGAGCATCAACTGAGTCGCCTCCATTCAGCGACTCTCCCACTGCTCTGCCTTGTTTAACTCGATAAAATCCATTATATACACTATCGAAACGATTCGGTTGAAACCATCAAATACGATATGATGGTAAGATTCTTTATCTGTGGTGACGTAGGTCTCGCTATGTCATCAGAAACGGATGGGCAGGGACGGCTGTACATCCCAAAGGAGGTGCGCGAGAAGTACGGCCAAAAGTACCACATCGTCATGTACGAGGACAGAATCGAGCTGATCCCAGTCGCGGACGATCCACTCGCCGCTGTCCGCGAAGCGGCAGGCGAGCTTCACGATGCATCCGTCGAGGAGATCCAAGAGGACATCGAGGCGGAGGCAGAAAACGAAGCTCAGGAGGCCGGCGGCGACAGATGACGGTGTACGTCGAGACTGATTTCCTGCTCGCACTCGCCAAAGACACTGATTGGTTGCAGGGCTCCGCTGAGGACGCCCTCGTCGAGTACGACGTCGAAACGTCACCGTTCTCATATCTCGAACTCCTCCTCGCTCGAGAACGCTACGAGTTCGACTACGTTCCGCTGGTGGCGAACCTGCTCGAACTCATCCCTGTACGAAACGAGGAAGAGAAACAGGTAGTGCTGAAAGCAGTCAACTACTACAACGAGGGAATGACGCCGTTCGACGCGTTCCACGCAGCAACTGCGGAAACGCGGGGGATGGACGTACTCTCCTCTGAGAGGGACTACGAAGATATCAAGGTAGAACGAGTCCCGCTCGAACCGACCGACGAGGAATGACTACGGACGGAGGATATCGTCCCAGCTGAACGAAGCGTGGTACTCGTAGTGATTGTCGTGGCCGCATGTACCACAGGCCTGCGTCGAATCTTCCGGCTGTACATCGAGTCCGAACATCTGTTGGATGGCGTCGAGACCCGACGCGGATCGTACTAATATTCTCATAAACGTTCTGTAACAGCCGTTCTTCCGGCTATCGACTCTCCCGCTGTTCGGCCTTGTTCAGTTCGATGCAATCCATACTGGAATCTCGTGAAAATAGCGTCGTGTCACAGACTTTTCCCCTGAATTCGAGAGATAGAAGACGTCTGTAGATAGAACATATAAATAGAGGCGCCTTGCTCTACTGGCGGTTGTTCCGATCGGTTAGAGCGTGTCGAATGAATCGATCACGTTGCTCGTCGAATGGGTCTCGACGAGATTTTGTTCGTCGAAGTCGGTATCATCGCTCCAAACGTCTGCGTCCTTGGCGAAGGCACACGCGACATATAGCACGTCGTCGGGATCGGTTCCCCCGATCGCTGCTTCGGCCTCTTCGATGTGCGGATAGAACTCGTCGGCGGGGACGACCTCAATATACTGAAACAGGAGTTCGACGAACTGCGCGACTCGATCTGGAGTCATCCCTGACTTCTCGACAATCAACTCCGTGTAGTTCTCGATCTCGTCGTAGACGAATTTGGGTGTCAGGAGGTCAGGTTCGAGCGTGACGATGAGTTCACGGGTTTTCGAGTCGGCGATGAGCGCGGAGATGACGATGTTGGCATCGACGACCAGTTTCATTCGTCGAGGCTACTCCGACTCTTCTTCGACGCGCTCGTGTGCGCTCTCGTTGATTTTGTTAGCGATATCGGCGACGTCGCTCTCGGTGAGTTCACTCCCGGACGTGAGTTCATCCATCACTTCGAGTGTCTCGAGTTTTTTCTGGATGGCCTGTCTGGTAACCTCGCTCCAGTTGATTTCGGGGTGTCTCTCCATCCGGTCTTTGAGGTCGTCGCCGACGTTGACCGTGATCGTTGGCATACAGAAAGCTATGTGCGCACAGAATACTGTGTCTTTCGGTGAATGCGTTTCGTGTATCGTTCCCAGGGATGCCTCTGGAAAGGGTTGAACCATTGAAATCGGATTACCTCAGCGAGACTCCCGCTGCTCGGCCTTGTTCAAGTCGGTGAAATCCATAATGGATTCTCTGGAATGACATCCTCCCCGTCGTGAACGACGGGGTTTCCTCCGTGGGAGTCTCAGACTGTCTGAGAGTCCCCGGAGGCAACATTCCCGTCACGGTGGACGGTACTCGGGTCTGTGCGCTGTTCTTTGGGACGGTGAGAGCGTGGTGACTCCAGCCATTCGTGGCTGTCCCACTCGAACCGCACGGGCCGTGCCATCGGCCTGACTGCTTTCTCTGTGTACCGTCTCAGGAACGTTTCTGAGGCTGTAAGGTCGGCGTGTCCTTCAAATCCGAACGGACAGGTGAGTGTGTCCTGATGCCGTGTCGTTCGGTCTGTGCCGCCACACTGCGGGCACTCTTGACTGGTCCACGCCTCTGATCGGACCTCGACCGAGATGCCGTATTCCTCGGCGGTACAGGCCAGTCGCTCGGTGAACTGCTTGAACGCCCAGAAGTTGTGGGTCTTGGCGTTCGTCTCGACCGACCAGTGTGTTTCCAGCACGTCGGTCAAGCCACCGATATACACCGTATCCACACCTTCGGCGTACAGCCGTTCCAGCAGGTCACGACACAGTACCTCTTGTGCGTGGTCGCGGCGACGAGTCCGTTTCCGGTACAGCCGCCGGATACGCTCGCTACTGTACCTGCCTTCTTCGAGTTTTGACTGCAACCGAGCGATCTCGCGTGCCGTCTCACGGAATCGTTGGAACAACTCGCGGCCTTTGTACAGGTATTGCGCGCCGGTCGTGGTGGTACAGGCGACGAGATTGTTCGCACCAATGTCCAGAGCGGCCTTCTCGTCGGCCAGTGGAGTGTCCCGTGCATCGTCAGAAACAGTCACAGGTTGCGAAGCTCGGAAGGTGCAATCAGTCTCGTCGTACCACAGCTCTAGTCGGCCTTGGTCTTCGTAGTCGGGCCAATTCGGGTCGCCAACGATTTCCAGACGGAGACGGCTTTTCGGGCTGTTGTGCTTGTCTCGGAGTTCTTTTCCGACGACCATCTCGAGCCGGGAGCGGTCGCCACATTCGACGCTGTATGCGTCTTTTCGGACGACGCCTTTGAGAACACGACCATCGTCCTCGTTACCACGGAAGCCCGGCGGTTCCGGGTGTTCCGTGACTGACGTATTGGACTCGTCGTGATACGCTTTCTTGTTCTCGAAGAACGATCGCCACGCTTCGCTGTTTGCTCGCCGGACAGTTTGAGCGGTGGACGCGCCGAGAACGGCTTTGTATTTGCCTTCGAGACGCCCTGTATCGGCGTCCCATACGTCACCGTCGAAGCCGTCTTCGTCGTTGTAGCGCATGAGACGCTCGTAGTTAATCTCGTTCCAGAGAGCGGCGGAAGCGTCTAACAGGCCGCGTAGCACCTGCTCATCGTCGTCGGTGAGCGGTCGCACGACGAACGTGTTGGTACGCTTCATGCCACAATTCTTTTCACGTCTCCACGTCAAATAAGTCTTGTAAGACATGACCGTTGACACACCGCTTACGTGTTACATTTGTGGAGAGACCGACGATTGGACTACCGTTGATTTGATTGGTTGTTTCGAGGATCGACAGGCCGCAGGGGAACGGTTTGAAGAAAAGCATGGGAAAGAACCGGACAGCTACCTGTTCGTCTGTCCCGAGTGCAAAGAGGAGAATCCGCACCATGCCGAAAACTGCTATGAGAAGTACGGGAAAGTCACATGAGGCCAGCAATTGACCTTTCCTACGGATTACACGGTCGTCTGAAAGATTACGCCGAAGCAAACGACTTGGAACTTTCAGAAGCGTATGCAGAAGTGTTGGAAGCGGGTCTTGAAGCGTTGGAGACTCAAGACCAGCAGTAACGCAGCGGTTTCTTACCAGAGCGTACGCGATTCACGCCCGCCGTGAACGGCGGGATTCTCTCGCTGTATCAAGATAGTGTCCAACCACACGTCCAATACGACAGAATTCAGGATACAAAGGGCGTTTATCGGTGGACTATTGAAATGAAGTGCCCTTGCTCTACGGAGAGTCGTTCCGATCGGCTAGCGCGTATCAAACGAGTCGATCACTTCGGATCGGGTTGCTCGTTATCGCGTTGCTGTCGAAGCGTGGACTGCGCCCGCTCGACGTAAGAGTTTGACGACCAACTGCGAGCGTCACTCATCTCGGCCAAAAACTCGTCGGCAGCGTCCGGCGAGATCGCGTCGTTGCGAACCAGTGCGGTGAGGAGGATGGGCGTCGTGACGATGCGGGTCTCGGCCAGCGAGGCGTGGACGAGCGCAAGTCGATTGAACTCGTCACAGAGCAGTTGCACAGCGTCGATATCGTTCGCCAGCGTGACTGCCGCGTTCTCACCGTCGTCCAGCGGGAACGTCTCGTCCAGTTCGATGGAACGAGTCTCCAACGCAGAGCGACGGTCGAGAACCGCCTGTGCCGCCTCACCGGATGCGTCGTCGTAGGACGCCGTCTCGGTGAGTTCGTCGACGACCTGCTCTGGGACGACCACGGTGTGCGAATCGAGGAGAAGGTCGAGCGGATTCGGTGAGGTGCCCGCCACCGTCCCCAGGCTTACGAGAGCCGACGTGTCGGCGACTATCAGAACCATCTACGAGTCGGCCAGCTCCTCTGCGACCTCGTCCACGAATTCGTCGGTCAGTTGCTCTTTCAGCAGTCGGAAGTTGGCGGCCTCCTCGTGCCCGACGAGGTCTTTCAGTTCCTCGAACGTGATGTCGTCGTCGTAGAAGGCCTCCGCGATTTCCTGTTTCATTTCGTCGGAGTGCGCGGCGTCCCGCAAGTAGTCCCGAAGCGCGGAGATGAGGATGTCCGTCCGATCCGTCTCGAACACCGCAGCGAGCGCGTCGGCCCGGTTTACCAGTCCCCTCGGTGCACGGAACTGGACGCGCTTCTTCTTGGACTCGGAGCCCATATGTGTACATTGTGAGTACAGGAGCAAAACGCTTGCGCTCTCGTCACTACCACATCCTTCGGAGCCACCGAACCCTGACACGGTGTTTTTCACCGAGCCTGAATCGAAAGAGCAGCTACCACAAGAACATTCCGAAGAGTGAACGGACTCCATACGGCTTATATTGTCGAATTTCGAGCTATCGGCTCTCCCGCTGTTCCGCCTTGTTCAACTCGATCAGCAGTCGGAAGATCGCTTTCACGAGATTCCGGTCGACGTCGAACTGGTCGGCGTTATCGCTCGCCCGGTCCATCACCGCCTCTTCCTGTGACTCGTCGGTCGTCGGGAGGCCCTGTTGCTCTTTGACGCCGGCAATAGTGTCGGCGACGTAGGTTCGCCGTGCGATCAACTCGACGATCTCCTGATCGATGTCTTCGATCTCCTCGCGGAGTTCGTCGAGGCTCATCTCGTCCGCGCGCCCTTGGATTGTGTCGTTGTCAGCCATGTGGTCCCACGTCGGTTATTCCAACTCTCTCGTACCCCTTCGAGTGCCTTTCGGTCGCCGACCGCGACGACGCTTGGGCCGGTCCCCGACAGCGAGACGCCGTAGGCGTCGGGCAGTGCCTCGATAGCGGGTGCGGTCGGGAACTCCAGTGCGGCGCTGAAGGCGAAGCCGTTGACCGTCATCGCCAGCCCGTAGCGGCCGTCGACCGCGAGTTCGGCGACCAGTTCGGCGACCGGCGCGATCCGATGACACTGCTCGACGTCGGCGTCCGCACTGAACGCCTGCTCGGGCGGGGTGTAGACGAGCACGTCCCAGTCGACGGTCTCGTGGGCGAGCAGTTCGTCTTCCGTGTTGTCGGTGACCGTGACGCCGCCGAGCATCGACGCCGAGGCGTCATCGAACGCTCCGGTGATCGTGACGCCGACGTCGCGAGCGGCCTCGACGCCGAGCAGACACGCTGTCTCGCGATCGACCTCACTGGCCACGTCCAGGGCGTCAAGCGTGGCGAGAACGGTTGCGTTCGCCGCCGCGCTGGAACTCTTGAGCCCCGACGCCATCGGCACCTCGCTTTCCGTCGTGACCGTTCCGCCCTCGCCAGCACCGTAGTGCTCGGTCGTCAACTCGACACAGCGCTCGATCAGGCGCGTGTCGGCCTCCGGTGCGCCGTCTATCTCGCCGTCGACGCCCTCGCTATCGGTCAGCGAGACCGTGGCTGTGGTGTACTCGTCGATGGCGAACGCCGATCCCTTGCCGCTTGCGAGCGCGTTCAGTATGGTTCCCGCAGCAGGCGCTTCCGCCGTCCCGTTCATGCTGTGATAGAGTCACAAAGTGTACTTACCTCTTGCTCTTCCGCCGGGCGTCGCTCCGCGACAGGCGAACGCGGCGCTTTTCCCCTCGTCGGTCCAACCTGCACGTATGAGCGCACGCAACCACGTCGCACCATCGACGCTCGGAATCTCTCTCGAGGAGGAGGGAATCACCGTCGAGTATCTCGACGGCCGCGAAGTGTTCTATCACGGACCGCCGAAGAAGGCCGACGAGACGGTGCGGACCGCCCCCGGAAAACTCGTCCAGGTGCTGGTCACCGACCCGACCGAGACAGAGGGCGTAATGATGTACGTCAACGATCTGGATACCCACGACTCGATCCTCGAAACGACGGGTGTGGGCCGAGTCTACGTCGAGCCAGGCGAGGAGAAACAACTGTTCCCCGGCGTACACGCCACCGCAGAGGGCCACTCGGTCATCGTCGAAGCCGACCCGGCCGTGGCCCGCGGACGCGTGTTCGTCTTTGCGGAGGACGAGATGGGCGAACGGGCCTACGAGATCGTCGATGAGAGCGACGAGGAGTAAGATGCCGCTCCGAACGCAGTGGCGCGACCTCGACCGCGAGGCCGCTCGGGCCGCGCCGAACCGCTACGGCCTCATCGAGTACGGCACCGCCGATAGCGACGTGCTAGCCGTCGAGACGGGGATGCTCAAGGACGAACTCAAAAGCGCCGTAGGCTACCGGGACGCGGATGCTGTGCGGTGGAAAGAAACCCAGACGAAAGAGCAGGCCGAGTCGCTTGCCGCGGAGCACCGCGAGCGCCTCGACGGATAACTCACTCCGCGGAGCACCGCGAGCGCCTCGACGGATAACTCACTCCGCCGAGCACCGGGAGCGCCTCGACGGATAACTCACTCCGCCGAGCACCAGGAGCACCCGGCGGGTAACTCACGCCATCGGATCCACGACCTGTTCCATGACGACGGCCTCCGCTTTTCTGAGATGCTCGGCTGCGGTCCCGGGCGAACAGCCCAGCACGTCGGCAACCGCCGACAGCTCTCCCTCCCGCGGCGACTGGTAGTAGCCACACTCGACCGCCGCTCGAACGGCCTCGCGCTGGCGGGCCGTCAGTCGAGTGCTGGTCTCGAACGGTTGCGCGTCGTACCGACTTACTTCGAGTACGTCCACCGTTAGCTCCGAGGGGACGTCTTCGACAGCGGCCTGCACCTCGGCCGACTCCCCGATCAGCGACAGGCGCATGCTCCCGTCCTCGCGGTACTCGATCGGCGGTGCGATGACGATCCCGGCCCGATCGAACGCCCTGACGATCGAGGCCCCTCCCGGGGAGAGCGATTCGCGGACGTAGAGGTAGAACGACTCGCCGACCGAAGAGACGTGATACTCCTCGACGATGTCGACCTCTTTGATAGCGTCGACATACGGCTCCTGGGGCCCAGTGACACGGAAGATCATCTCCAGACTCCCACCCGACGGGGCCTGCCAGTGCAGCAGTTTCGACCCCTGATACGCCGATTCCCTCACCACGTACTGGTGCATGGGGTGCCGAAACGACTCCGGAAGTTCGAGACTGATACGGACGAACCTCACACCGGCTATACAGAGAGACACTGTATAAAACAACCCCATCAGTGAGGCAGTAAACACAACATGTGGGCCTTCGAACACCAACTGTACAGCGAACAGACGCGGAACGCCCTCAAATCCCCGCCTATGACATCGCAACAGGATACGCAACCGATCGAGCGCAGCCGACAGTTCGAGTCACTCATCGACGAGTACGTTCTCGACAGAGAGGATCACAGCAACGCGCCGGGCGTCGTGATCCGTCCGGACGAGGTACAGCAAGTCCTCCAGACACTCCGCGAGGAGGCCGGATTCGACCATCTCGCCTGCGTCACGGCCCAGGAGTACGAGGACCGCTTCGAGACGATCTACCACCTCCGGCAGTACGACGACCCGGCCCAGGAGGTAAGCGTGGTCGTGCCGACGACGACCGACGACCCGCGAAGCCAGAGCGCCGCGCCGGTCTACGAGACCGCCGACTGGCACGAACGCGAGGCCTACGACCTCGTCGGCATCGAGTATGACGAGCATCCGAACCTCGAACGAATCCTGCTCCCCGAGACGTGGCAGGGCCACCCGCATCGAGAGGCCTACAATCAGGACCGCCCACAGATCGTCCCGTTCCGCGAGCACGCCAACCCCCTCGAAGCGGACAAACGCGTCACCGAGGAGGGGACGGACACGATGCTGATCAACATCGGCCCGCACCATCCTGCGACCCACGGCGTGATGCACCTGAAGACGGTCCTCGACGGCGAGATGGTCGTCGACGTCGAACCCGATATCGGCTACATCCATCGCTGCGAGGAGCAGATGTGCTCGCAGGGGACCTATCGCCACCAGATCATGCCGTATCCCGACCGCTGGGACTGGGGCGGCGCAGGCCTGCTCAACGAATGGGCGTACGCACGCACCGCCGAGGACCTCGCCGACCTCGACGTCCCGGAGTACGCGCAGGTGATCCGCACCATGTCGGCCGAACTCAGCCGGATGCTCTCGCATTTCCTCGCACTCGGCGCGTTCGCTCTCGACGTCGTCGGCGACTTCACGGCGACGTTCATGTACGCGATTCAGGACCGCGAGCGAGTGCAGAACCTGCTCGAAGACCTGACCGGCCAGCGACTGATGTTCAACTACTTCCGACTGGGCGGGGTCGCGTGGGACCTCCCCGAACCCCGCGAGGAGTTCTTCGAGAAGACCAGAGATTTCCTCGACGGCCTCCCCGAATCCGTCGCGGACTACCACAACCTACTGACCGAAAACGAGGTGCTGCAGGTCCGAACGGTCGATACCGGCCATCTCGATCCGGAAGTCGCAAAGCAGTACGGCTGTACCGGGCCGGTCGCCCGTGGCTCCGGCATCGACTACGACCTCCGACGGGACGACCCGTACGGCTACTACGACGAACTCGACTGGGACGTCGTCACCGAGGACGGCTGTGACAACTTCTCGCGCCTGCTCGTCCGGATGCGAGAAGTCGAGCAGTCCGCGCGGATCGTCGACCAGTGTATCGACCTGCTCGAGGACTGGCCCGAGGAGGACCGCCAGGTCCAGAGCAACGTCCCGCGCACGCTCAAACCCGATCCGGACACCGAGATCTACCGCGCCGTCGAAGCCGCCAAGGGCGAACTCGGCATCTACATCCGCGCCGACGGCACGGACACGCCCGCACGGTTCAAGATCCGCGGCCCATCCTTCTCGAACCTCCAGTCGCTACCGGAGTTCGGAACCGGCGGCTACGTCGCCGATCTGATCGCCTCGCTCGGCAGCCTCGACACGATCATGGGCGAGGTCGATCGCTAGAAGTCGACAGCCCGAAGGTCCGGCACCTAAAACGGCCGGACAATGACCGGCGGCACTTACACCCTGTTGATTCACCTCGCCAGTCCGGCCGCAATCGAGATCGGCGCGCTCGGCACCCACGACCTCGCTGCAGGCTGGTACGCCTACACCGGCAGCGCGTTTGGCGCGGGCGGCTTCTCCCGGATCGACCGCCATCGCCGGATCGCCGCGGGCGAACACGAGGTCAGACACTGGCACATCGACTACCTGCTCGGCCATCCCGCCGCGAGCGTCGCCGACGTCGAACGCCACCCCGACGAGGACGTCGAGTGTGCAGTCGCCGCCGCGCTCCCCGACTCGCCGGTGCCCGGCTTTGGCTCCTCCGACTGTGACTGCCCCGCCCATCTCGCGTACGACGCCGACGGCGAGGCGCTCCGGGCGGCGATCCGGGCGGCCTACGACCGTTGACCGTCGAGTGAAACCGATGCCTTAAACCCAGCCGACTGGCTACACGGAATTGCGTGCGAGGGTAGCCAAGCCTGGAAACGGCGGCGGACTCAAGATCCGCTCCCGTAGGGGTCCAAGGGTTCAAATCCCTTCCCTCGCACTGTAGCCCACACGGGCCCTCGCAAACAGTGCGGCAAGACGGAGCGTCTTGCCCTCGCAAACTTCTCACCGACGTCACCGGCGAGAGCCGTCAGTACCGAGATGGGCACACTGAATATGGAGTGGAAGAATCGTGCAGACACAGATGTCCCCGGGATGGCTCGATTCGAAGCCCTTCGAGGTACAGCTAATTATCGTCGCGACGGTCTGTGATCTCACCGGCGCGTCACTCGGCTACGCGCTCCACCCGCAACTCGGCGTCGAACCGCTGATAGGTCTCATCTACGGGCTGGTCGCCGGAACGTTCCCGCTTGCGATCTGGCTGTTCCAACAGCCGGAAGTCAGGTCTTAGTGTACGCAGGCCAAGACGGTGATAATGGACGAGCAGACGGATCCCAGCGCGATCAGATCGATCGCAGTCACCGCTGGCGACGTCGTGACCGCAATCGAGCGAAGCCTGCGGAGCAAGGACGATGTCGTACTGCGCGTGACGCCGCCGTTTGCGGGCCGGATGCGGGCGCGGATCCACCGGGCTGGCGACGATCAGTACGGCGAGCCAGCGCCGATCCACGTCGACCCGACCGACCTCGTCGACGACGTGCCCGCCTATCCGGAACCGGCAGAGACCGAAGACGACCTGCGATCCGATCCGGACCGGGAGTACGCGCCGGACCGACATCGGGAGTATCACCAGCAGGTGGTCGAGGAGTGGCGCGCCCGCATCGGCGAGCGGATCGTCGAGGAGACGACCCTGCAGTGGGACGGAGGCAGTCATCGGGTGACCGTCAAGCGACTCGGCTAACCGGTCGGGACCGACAAAGTGACGGCACCGCTGCGGGTAGCAGGGGTATGGGAAACGAGGAGACCGCACGAGCGGAGGTCGCAGAGCGCGCCGCAAGTGCCGGGGCCGACCGGGCGCTCGCCATGTTCCAGGGTGAACTGGCCGTCGAGACGAAATCGAACGCGGCGGATCTCGTCACGGAGGCGGACCGGGAGGCCCAGCGAGCGGTCTTCGAGACGATCCGGGAGCGGTATCCGGACGATCCGATCGTCGGCGAGGAGGAAGACGCGCTGAAGGAGGTGCCGGCGACGGGGCCGGCGTGGATCGTCGATCCGATCGACGGGACGGCGAACTACGTCCGCGGAAACCCGATCTGGGGCACCAGCGTCGCGGCGGTGAGCGATCAGGAGGCGGTCGCCGGGACGACGGTGCTGCCGGCGCTCGGGGATGCCTACGTCGCGGACGATGCGACGGCGCGGCTGAACGGGGAGCCGATATCGGTGAGCGCTCGGACGGACCCGGCGGCCGCACAGGTCGCCACGACGCTCTGGTGGGGGTTCATGGACGGTGACGCGCACATCGAGACGCTCGGAGACATCGGGCGAGCGTTCGGCGATATCCGGCGGTTCGGATCGGCACAGGCGACGCTCGCGATGGTCGCCAGCGGGACGGTCGACGCCGCGGCGTCACCGATCACGCCGAACCCGTGGGATTCGGTCGTTGGCGTCCAGTTGATCCGTAACGCTGGCGGGGTCGTGACGGACGTCCACGGCGACCGCTGGGAGGTCGGTGCGGAGGGACTCGTCGCCTCGAACGGTCACCTCCACGACGCGCTACTCGATCTGGTGGGGTAGACCGGAACCCTGAAAGTGCGTCCGGACGCTGGATGGGGTATGGAAGAGCTGTACGAGCGAGTCGACCCGTTTCGCGCGTGGCTTGCGGCGCTGGTAGGACTCATCGGCGTGCTCGTCGTCGGGTCGCTAGCGTTTCCGCGGCAGGTCTACGATGGCTTTCTCTGGCGCTACTTCTGGGGGCCCGTCGCGGCCGACGGCCAGGGAGCGACGTGTGCCGTCAGAGAGGGCGGAGAGACGGCGCTCCTGTCGAGCAGCACCGAGTGTGCCCAGGCGGCGGGCTACGTCGCTGAGCCGGGCTACACCACTGTCTCGACGGTCAGCTACGCCGTCATCCTCGTGTTCATGCTCGTCGGCGTCGTCCTGCTGTTGCGCCGACTGGACCTCGGCTACGATCCCGATTTCTTCTTCGCGCTGTTCCCGTTCGTCCTGTTCGGCGGGGCGCTCCGGACCGTCGAGGACGTCGGCGTGACACTCGGCCCCGAAGCCGCGACGACGGTTCCGTTCCCCTGGAGCGCTGTCCTCATCAGCCCCTTCATCTACTTCACCGTCTTCTTCCTGACGCTCGCGGCCTTGCTGGGGAGCATAGCGCTCGAACGGGAGGGTATCGTCGAACGGTTCCAGCCGCCGCTGGCCGTCACCGGCGCGTTCTTGCTCTCGATCACGCTCGCCTACCTCGTCTGGGTGAGTCAGGTCTCCGAACTGATCAGCTTCAACGCCGGGGTGCCCGTCGTCATCCTCGGCAGCGCGACGGTGCTCACCGCCATCGTCTGGTGGGCGACCGAGCGGTTCGCGCCGGTCGTCAACTACGGCACCGGCCTCATGGGCGCGCTGATCATCTGGGGCCACAACGTCGACGGCATCGCGAACGTCCTGAGCCTCGACTGGGGCTACGTGTTCGGCCTGCCGAACTACGGCCCGAAACACGTCGTCAACGGCTTCATCTACAACAACACTGGCGCGATCCAGCCAGCGTGGCTCACTGACGCCATCGGGACTGCCTGGCCCTTCGTCCTCCTCAAACTCGCGGCGGCCGTGTTCGTCGTCTGGATCTTCGACGAGCGCATCTTCGAGGAGAGTCCGACCTACTCGATGTTGCTCCTGGTCACGGTTCTCGCGGTCGGTCTCGGTCCCGGGACGCGCGACATGCTCCGGGCGACGCTGGGGATCTGAACTGTGCCCGTAGCGGGGTTTCGGATCGAACCGTGACGTAGACGGCACTTGTTGGGTACCAGCGCGTTATGTTGCCGGCCCTTCTCAGAACATCAATCGGTCCGACGTGCGTACGAGACCCGACGGTCTGGTCATCGCCGTTAACGGCGGGACTCGTTCGCGGTCAGCCGTAGCCATCCCTTTCAGGTGACGCCGACCGACGATGCTGTCTGCCTGAGCAACGGTGCAGTCCTGATGAGCAAGGGGGCAGTTTGCCTGATGCTGGCCCCGCAGTCGACAGGATCGGCCCGAGTATCGAACGGCGGCGTGGGGGCACCTTGGTATACCAAGGTTATTGAATCTCCCCCGAGAGAACCCCGATATGGCTACGGTCATGGAGTTCAATATCCCCGCCGAGGAGTTCCCGCTAGGGAGCATCTTCGAGACTATTTCAGGGGTGGTCGTCGAACTCGAACGGATCGTCCCGCACGACGCCAGGATCGTCCCGTACTTCTGGGTCCGGGGCGGAGCGATCCCGGATATCGAAGCCGCGTTCGGCGACCACAGCGGCGTGGACGAGATCAAACTGGTCGACAGCGTCGACGAGGAGTACCTGTTGCGAGCGGAGTGGGTGCCGGAGTACGTCGGCGTCCTGAACGCGCTGGCAAAGTTCGATATCGTCGTCCTCTCGGCGCGTGGAACGTGCGAGGGCTGGCAGTTCAAGGTGCGCTGTGAGGACCGGCCACGAATCCGCGAGTTTCATACCTACTGTCAGGACCAGGCGATTCCCATCGAGGTCGGGGCGGTCCACGCGCTGTTGCCGATCCAGAGCGGTGGCTACGAACTGACGGACGCACAGCGAGAAGCCCTGGTGCTGGCCTACGATCACGGCTATTTCGACTCGCCGCGGGAGGCGTCGCTCGACGAGATCGCCGCGGAGCTAGATATCACACAGCAATCGCTTTCCTCGCGGCTCAGACGGGGCTATCGACGGCTGGTCGGGGCGACGCTCAAAAGCGAGTAGCGCCGTCGGGCGTCCTCAGGGATACGGATGATAGCGCCGATCCAGCCGTGGCTCGAACCCGAGGTTGTCGGGCACCGACCGGGCCCGGTCGCTGAAGAACGGATCGCCAGTGAACAACGGCTGGGCCGACGGGACGACCGCCCGGACGACCTCGAAGTCGATCGTCTCCAGATCGCGCGGCGTCAGCCTGATACCGTACGACGAAAGCCCGGCGTCGGCGACGCGCTCGGTGAGCATTTCGAGTTCGGCCTCGCCCTCGGGCACGTCGTCCGGGCCGACAGAGTCGACCGGGATCGGATCGCCGGCGTCGACGAAGGCGGCCGCTTCTTCGGGGAACGAGGCGTACTCGCCGATCGCACCGCTCTCGTCCTCGGCGGCGTCTTCGCCGATCGAGCGCAGTTCCATCCAATTCTGGAGCGACTCGGCCAGCGCGTCCCGCGCCGCCGCGACCGGGTCGAGGTCGGCAGCCGATCCGACCGCAAAGCGGGGCCACTCGCCGTCGCGGTGGACGGCCACGGCCACAACGGGGACGTCGACGTCCTGTGTCACGAGCAGCGGCGTCACCGTGAGCCCCTGGCTCCGGGCGCGTCGGGCGAGCGACTGGAACGCCTCGTCGTCGACGGCGAGCGCCAGCGGTTCGAAAGTCGAGTACCAGGCCAGCATCGTCGCGTCGCGTTCGATCACCTCGTACAGCCCCGAGAGTAACGCGCCGACAGTGGACGAACCCAGGCCGAGGCCGGTCGTGATCGCCGGGCCGAACTCGCGTGATGGCGGCGGAAACGGTCCCTTCTCGGCTGGCAGATGCACCGTCTCGTGCGTATCGAGATCCAGTCCGGGAAGCCACGGGATCGGTTCGTCAGTCGGTGGCTCGGAGTCTCCGGGGACGACGAACGCCGCGGGCGAGACGGCGTTGTCTACCGTGTCGGCTGTGCCCGTCGGGAACGTCTCCTCGCGGTAGATAGCCGCGCCGTAGCGCTCCAGGGCCTCGCCCAGCGCCTTCATGAACGCGGCGTTCCAGTCCGGATCGACGCCCGCGGCCTGGGCGGGGGCGTCGGCGTCGCTGAAGCCCTCCGTTGCCCGGACGTTCGCGAGGTAGTACGGCGCGGGGAAGGACTCGACTTCGCCGACCGAGTCGACGACTCCAACGCGCTCGTCGAGTGCCATCTCGGCCCGTTCGAGCGCCTCCTCGACCGGCGAGGGCTCGTACGCGAGGTCGAACTCGCGGTCGGGCGGGGAGCCACACGCACAGTCGGGAACCGGCAGGAACTGACGGCGGCGATGGGGGATTTCGATCACGCCGCCCAGCACCGAGGACGTCTCCCCGGAGAGTACCTGGACGAGTTCGTGGCCCGCGACTGAGCCGGCGAGCCGAACCGCGCTGCGCCCGGCCGACGGTTCCTCGGCCGATGGCTCCGGCTCTCGGTCCGCCTCGGCGCGCGTGCGAAGACAGTCATAACAGCCCGTCGGGGGGGCGAAACCGGACACGGCGGCGTCGACGGCGTCGAGCGCTCGTCCACCGATCCCGCCGATTTCGATTGCGATCCAGGGGGTCTCCCCGGCGAGAGCGGCGTCGTTTGCACGCTCGAACGTCTCCGCGCCGGCGAGGTCGCTGACGACAGCGAACTCGGCGTCATCGATTGCGTCTGTATCCCCAGTCCGCGTCGAGACTGATGTGTCCGCCAGCGTCTGTCTCACGGCGTCGATTGCGGGTCCCTCGCCGACGAGTGTAACGTCCATGAGGAAAGCGTCGGGCGGGAAGTCGAAAAAGAGTAGGGATCTAGTTCAGAATCGACTGCGCCGTCGTCGCGAGTTGATCGTTGTCCGCGTCGCGGAGTCGGTCGTCTCCGAACTTCAGGCGCAGGCGCGGGCGACCGACGTCGATGGGGACCTTCTCGGTATCGATCAGGCCCATATCTTCGAGTTTGGTCTTCGTCCGGGAGAACGTCGCTTTCGAGGCGATACCGACATCCTCGCCCCACTTGCTGATGTCGTACAGCAGTGCCTCGTTTTTGGCCGCGACGAGCAGGCTGATCGTCACTTCGTCGAGACCGTCACCGTCGCCGCGGGCCGTCTCGAGGGAGTCCAGAATGTTCGAGAAGTCCGCTTCGGCGTCCGGACCGATCTCGTCTTCGAGGGTGTTGCGTACCCGTGTGATCGGTGGCGTACGGAGATTGAACTCGTCGGCCGCGTCCCAGCGGTCGCGATACGTCTCGACGGCCTGATCGACGAACTCCTCGTCCTCGGAGACGAGTCCGGCGACCTGACTGCCGGCGTCGATCAGCGCGACGACGGACTCGTCGGTGACGAGCAGGGAGTTCCGCGGCGGGCTCTCGACCGTTCGGAGCGAGAGTACGTCCAGGTCGACGAGATCCGCAGTGTTGCTCGCGACGATGAAGTCGTCCATCACGTCCTTGAGCGTTCGTTCCTCGGCGAGCATCTGGATCGACGGCAGGTCCCCCTCGAACTTGATCGCGACGTCGACGAACGTCTCGATTGTTCCGGGAGCCGGGTTGACGACGAGCAGCTCCTCGTCAGCATCGTCGATCAGCTCACGGAGTAGATCATCAAGCTGTTTATCGAGTAAATTTGAAGTCATGTCTATGTACAGGTGAAGTGGGTTAGACACTTAATTTTATTGGCCGAAAGAGGGCCAAATCTTTCATTCATTTATACTTTCTAAATATACATGATATATAGAGAGAAAATTGCCTGAGGGAACCATTCAGGGAAACAATCAAATAGGTTCCCTCCGAGGGTGTTCGATACGATGAACGCCGTTGCTCGCGTCGACGGATCGATGTGGACTATCGAAGCGACCGAACACAAAGAGTTGGGCGTCGGACTTGCCGGGGGAAGTGCGTACACCGGCCCCTGACCCGCGAGGGGTTCTCGTCCCGTCGAAGGATAGCCTAGACGACGAGTTCGCCGGATCCGTCCTCGTCCACCGAGCGTAGTCGTTCGACGATACTGTTGATCAGGACGACATCGCCGACCGACCGGACCCAGCGGTACGGGATCATAATGCCCTGAGAGCCGTCCACGTGGCCCGAGAACAGTTCCATATTGAGTTGGTGCAGCGCGAGTCCCGTCACCTGCTTGTGATCGAGGTCGAGACGGACGTCTTCGATCTCACCCACGAACACCCCGTTGTTCGAGTACACTTCACGGCCGACGAGCGCAGTAATCTCCGCTGAGGAGTTCTCCATACCCCCTCATGAGCGGGGTGTCACGTTAACTTTTCGTCAGACACGGTGGTTGGGAGGAAAAAACCGGACGGTTGGCCGGGAGTCGAAACGCCGACACCCCCGAACGTGGGGGCGACTCACTGAGAGAGATCCGAACACCACACTGAGAGAACGGGAACCGGTTCGAGACAGCGCGGCCGTCGAAATCCCCATAGGTCCACGAGACGTTGCAAGCGTATGGACGAGTCACAGACGATGCCCGAACGGCCGACCGCGCTCGACGACGGCGACGACCTCGACGCCTTCATCGAGGAGTACGACCTCGCACTCGTCGAGTTTTACACCGACGGCTGTTCGATCTGCGCGTCGATGGAGCCGATCCTGAGCAACGTCCACCGGAGCACCGCCGCAACCGTGGGGACGATCAATCCCCGGAACGATCCGCCGCTGGTCGAGGAGTACGACGTCCGGAGCGTGCCGTTGCTCGTCGTCTTCGTCGACGGTGAACCGGTCGAGCGCGTCGCCGAGGGGTTCGTCGAGACGGATCGACTGGTCGAACTGATCGAATCACACGCAAGCTAACGGACCGTTGTATCCTGCTGGGTATCCCAGGCGAGGCACTTTTGCCGAGGGACCGAGACGTTCGGACATGGACGTTCTCATCATCGGCGGAACCGGACTGATCAGCACCGCGATCACGCGCCAACTCGTCGACGCCGGCCACGACGTGACCTGTTTCACCCGCGGTGAGACCGAGGCGGACGTCCCCGAGGAGGTGGCGTTCGTCCACGGCGACCGGGACGACCACGCGGAGTTCACTGCGCAGGTCCGCGACCTCGACGTCGACTGCGTGATCGACATGATCTGCTTTGACGCCGAGCAGGCCGAGCGCGCCGTCGAGGCGTTCGCTGGCGAGGTCGAGCAGTACGTCTTCTGCTCGACGGTCGACGTCTACCACCGACCGCTGGCGACGAATCCGGTGACCGAGGACGCGGCGCGCGAGCCAGCGACTAGCGAGTACGGCGCGAACAAGGCCGCCGCCGAGGACGTCTTCACCGACGCCGACGGCGAGGCGTTCGCGGCGACGATCATCCGGCCGTGGAGCACCTACGGCGATCACGGCCCGGTCCTGCACACCTTCGGCGACGGGACCTACGTCCTCGACCGCATCCGGGAGGGCAAACCGATCGTCGTCCACGGCGACGGGACCTCCCTGTGGGGGCCCTGTCACCGCGAGGACGTGGCTCGGGCGTTCGTCAACGCCGTCGGCAACGAGCGCGCCTACAGCGAGGCGTATCACGTCACGAGCGAGGAGGTGATCACGTGGAACCAGTACTACGAGATCGTCGCCGAGGCGCTCGACGCGCCGGAACCGGACCTCGTCCACATCCCGACCGAGCAGTTGCGCGAGGCCGACCCGGAGCGTCGACATCTGCTGGAGAACCATACCTACTACTCCACCGTCTTCGACAACACGAAAGCCAGGCGCGATCTGGGCTTCGAGTACACCATTCCCTTCGCAGAGGGCGTCTCCCGGGCAATCGCGTGGCTCGACGACAACGACAAGATCGAGCCCTGGGACAGCGAGCACGACGACGAGATCATCCGGGTCTGGCGCGACTCGATGGGGACGTTCCAGGAGCGCGTCGACGAAGAGTAGCGCGGACAGTTACCGCGGCGAGAGGCCGACGCCCTCGGCCAGCAGTTCGTGGGATCGAAGCTCGGTTTCGTGCTCCGCGAGGACGTTCTGGATCATCACTTCCTCGACACCGACCCGGTCGGCCAGCTGTTCGAGCAGTCCGGATATCGTCTCCGGACTCCCCGAGATAGCTCGCGGCCACTCGTCGGGACCGAGCGTCGCGGGCGTTGGCTCGGGGACGCCTCCGAGTTCGTCGATGGCTTCGTCGATCGAGGGCGTCGTCCCGATGACGCCGCGGGCCATCCGCTTGTAGGAGGCCTCCGCAATCGCTCGCAGTCGTGCGGCCTCCTCGTCCGTCTCCCCGGCCACCGCGTTGACCGCGATCATGCCCTGTGGCTCATCGATCCCGCCGGGGAGCGGCGACGACTGAAACGCCTCGCGATATTTCTCGAACGCGGGGACGGCGAACTGCGGGCGGATGAACGCCGCAAAGCAGTAGCGCAGGCCGAGTTTTCCTGCGAGCGCCGCGCTGGAGGGGCTCGATCCGAGCATCCATGGCGTGGGCGGCGCCTCACCCGAACTCGGGACCGAGAGGTCGCTGTACTCGTGGCCCTCGGGATAATCGTCGTAGAGGTGTGAGATCACTGCCTCGACCTTCTCGGCGTGATCCTCGTCGGGGTTTTCGACGCCCCGCGCTGTCCCGAGCGCGCGATCCGATGCGGGCGAGCCGTTCGCCCGGCCGAGTCCGGCGTCGATCCGACCGGGTGCAAGCCCGTCCAGCGTGCCGAAGACCTCCGCGACTTTGTACGGGCTGTAGTGGTTGAGCAACACCGCACCGGAGCCAAGCCGGATAGTGTCCGTCGCGCCCGCGAGGCGTCCGAGCAACACTTCCGGCGTCGTGCCGGCAAGCGTCTCGGCCATGCCGTGGTGCTCGGCGACCCAGAACCGGGAGTAGCCGAGCGCCTCGGCCTGCTGGGCCGACGTGACGGTGTTCGCGTACGCGTCGGTCGCAGTGCCGCCATCGGGAACCGGCGAGAGATCGACGAAGGAAAGCTCCATATCCGCCTTCGGGGAGTCGGCCAGATAACTATCTTGATTCAGCGAGAGAATTCCGCCCTTTCTGTGAGTGACGGGTGTTCCGACGCTCTGTCGGAACCGAGGAGCGAACAGGGCGGGAGTGAATCGCGTAAGTTCTGGTGAGAAACCGCCGCGTTACTGCTGGTCGTGAGTCTCCAACGCTTCAAGACCGGCTTCTAACACTTTTGTATAAGCTTCTGAGAGGTTCATCTCGTTCGCTTCTGCGTAGTCTTTGATTCGCCCGTGGATTGCCCAGTCAATGTCGATGTTTGGCCTCATCGGTGGACTTATTAGACCTTGGGACTAATTATACTTTGGATGAAGCGTACCAACACGTTCGCCGTGCGACCGCTCACTGATGACGATGAGCAGGTGCTACGTGACCTGTTGGACGCTTCCGCCGCTCTCTGGAACGAGATCAACTACCAGCGCCTCATGCGATACAACGACGAAGACGGCTTCGAGGGCGACGTGTGGGACGCCGACACCGGCAAACTTGAGGGCAAATACAAAGACGTTCTCGGCGCGTCCACCGCCCAAACTGTCCGGCGAGCAAACAGCGAAGCGTGGCGCGGCTTCTTCGAGAACAAGAACGCATACCACGACGACTCGAATACATCGGTCACGGAACACCCGGAACCGCCGGGATTCCGTGGCAACGAGGACGACGGACGTGTCCTCAAAGGCGTCGTCCGAAAAGACGCATACACCATCGAATGGGGCAACCGCTCCCGGCTTGAGATCGTCGTCGGTGAAAAGCTCCGAGACAGACACAACAGCCCGAACAGTCGGTTCCGGCTGGAGGTTGTTGGCGACCCAAACTGGCCTGACTACGATGACCAAAGCCGGCTGGAACTGTGGTACGACGAGACAGACAGCACCTTCCGAGCTTCGCAACCCGTGACTGTTTCTGACGACGCACGGGACACTCCACTGGCCTCAGAGAAGGCCGCTCTGGATATTGGTGCAAACAATCTCGTCGCCTGTACCACCACAACCGGCCAGCAATACCTCTACGAAGGCCGCGAGTTGTTCCAGCGGTTCCGTGAGACGACACGAGAAATCGCCCGGTTGCAGTCCAAGCTACGGGAAAGCCGATACAGTAGCGAGCGTATCCGGCGGTTGTATCGGAAACGGACACGTCGGCGCGACCACGCACAAGAGGCATTGTGTCGTGACCTGCTGGACCGACTGTACGACGAGGGCATCGGTACCGTGTATATCGGTGGTCTGACCGACGTACTCGAAACGCACTGGTCGGTCGAAACCAACGCCAAGACCCACAACTTCTGGGCGTTCAAACAATTCACCGAGAGACTTGCGTGTACCGCCGAGGAATATGGGATCTCGGTTGAGGTTCGGTCAGAGGCGTGGACCAGCCAAGAGTGCCCGCAGTGTGGTTCGACAGACCGGACGACACGGCATCAAGATACACTCACCTGTCCATGTGGATTCGAGGGGCACGCCGACCTTACAGCATCGGAAACGTTCCTGAAGCGTCATCAGAACTCGGAACGTTCTGATTGGCGAACGAGACGCAGAGCGTCTCGTCAACGGCACACAGAGAAGAGAGTCAGGCGGATGGCACCGCCCGTGCGGTTTGAGTGGGACGACCACAACTGGTCGGAGTTACCACGCTCTCATGAAAGTCCCAAAGAACAGCGCACAGACCCGAGTACCGTCCACCGTGACGGGAATGTTGCCTCCGGTGAGTCTCAGACCGGCTGAGACTCCCACGTCGGAGAGGAAACCGCGCCGTTTACGGCGCGGAGGATGTCATTGGGCACTCACTCCTTCATCAACGTTTTTCAGGGTTGGACGTCCTTTTCGTGTATGGAGTATACCACACTCGGCAGCACCGGCGTCGACGTGAGCGAACTCTGTCTGGGCTGTATGAGCTTCGGCGACGACAACGAGTGGATGCTGGATCGCGACGAGAGCGAAGCGCTGATCGAGCGCGCCATCGAACTGGGAATCAACTTCTTCGACACGGCGAACATCTACAGCAAGGGCAAAAGCGAGGAGATCCTCGGCGACGTGCTGTCGGAGTACAACCGCGACGAGATGGTCGTCGCGACGAAGGTCCGGTTCCAGATGCGGGAGAACGACCCCAACTCCGAGGGCCTCTCCCGGAAAGCGATCGAACAGGAACTGCAGAACTCGCTGGACAGGTTGGGAATGGACACCGTCGACCTCTACCAGATCCACCGCTGGGACCACGACACGCCTATCGAGCAGACACTGCGCGCGCTCGACGACGCGGTGCGACGCGGACAGGTCAGACACATCGGCGCGTCCTCGATGTGGGCTCACCAGTTCGCCGAGGCGCTGCACACGAGCGACCGGCTCGGCCTCGAACGCTTCGCCACGATGCAGAACCTCTACAACCTCGCGTACCGGGAGGAAGAGCGCGAGATGCTCCCGCTCTGTCAGAAGGAGGGCATCGGCGTGATGCCGTGGAGCCCGCTCGGCGCTGGCTTCCTCACTCGCCCGCACGACGAGTTCGACGCGACGACGCGGGGCGAACACGAGGCCTCGCTCGGCCGCCCGTACGCGGAGGGCGGTGGCCGCAAGATCAACGAGCGCGTCCAGGAACTGGCCGCCGAGAAGGACCGCTCGATGGCCCAGATCGCCATGGCGTGGCTACTCCACAAGGAGTGGGTAACGACGCCGATTCTGGGCACCTCCTCGGTCGAACATCTCGAAGCCGCCGTCGAGGCGACCGAGATCGACCTCTCGGGAAGCGAGATCGAGTATCTGGAAGCCCCCTACGAGCCAGTCCCGATCAGCGGCCACGAGTAGCGGCTCCCGACCCGTTTCTGAGATACGTTTATGATCGTTCATGATGAACCCACAGCTATGCAGGCAGCTAGACTCCACGAGTACACCCACGACATGTCGAACGGCCTCTCACTCGACGAGATCGATCAGCCACAGCTATCGGCCAGCGATCACGTCCTCGTCGACGTCGAGGGCGCGGGCTGGTGCCAGACTGACAACCACATCATCGAGGGGATGTGGGAGGAGTACGTCCCACAGCCCCTGCCGATGACGCTCGGCCACGAGAACGCGGGGACCGTCGTCGAGGTCGCCGACGAAGTAGAGATCGTCTCCGAGGGCGATCAGGTGATCTGCCATCCGGTCCGGACCTGTGGCACCTGTCGGGCCTGCCGGATGGGCGAGACGATGTACTGCGAGAACGACCAGTTCTCCGGGCTGACGACCGACGGCGGCTTCGCCGATATCCTGCTCACGAACGAGCGAGCAGTCATTCCGCTACCTGACGGCGTCGATCCGGCCGATATCGCGCCTCACGCCGACGCGGGGATCACGGCGTATCACGCCGCAAAGAAGGCCGTCCGAGAGCTCAATCCCGGCGATACGACAGTCGTCATCGGTATCGGTGGTCTCGGCCACATCGGCCTCCAGTGTATCGACGCCATGAGCGCAACGGACATCGTCGCCGTCGACATCAAAGAGGAAGCCAGAGACCTCGCGAGCGACCTCGGCGCCCACTACACGCTCGACCCGGAGAGCCAGGATATTCCGGACGAAATCGAGGGCCTCACCGACGGGAGCGGCGCGGCGCAGGTGCTCGACTTCGTCGGTGCGGACTCGACGACGGCGCTGGCTCCGGACATCTGTGCGGCCGGCGGCGACCACCACATCATCGGCTACGGCGGCCACATCCACGAACCGGCACAGGCCCTGGTCAACGGCGAGTTCGCCTACCAGGGCAATATCGTCGGCAAGTACACGGAGCTACAGGAACTCGTCTCGCTCGTCGAGCGCGGCGACGTCGACCTCCACACCACACAGTTCGATCTCGACGAGATCAACACCGTCGCCGAGATGCTCGAAAACCGCGAGATCGAGGGGCGAGCGGTGATCACGCCCTGACGCCGGTCAGTAGATCGCCAGAATTACGAACCACGTCAGGACGGCGGCGATACCGATTCCGCCGATGACGATTCCCGAGAGCGGTAACCCCTTTTTCCGGTAGAGTTCGATCCCACAGAAGCCTGCGATCAGCCCCAGCAGCGGCATGACGACCCACGAGAGGATCGCGGTGACAGTGCCCACGAGCACGTACAGGCGTCCCGACTCGTTCAGAGTTCGCAGTTTACCGACGACGCCCGGACCGGATCCACTCATCGAATCACTGACTGCCCGTTGGTCGGACCGAACAAAAACACGTCGGTGCGACCGGTGGCCGTGTGTTCGAGTCCGTGGATGTTCGTCATTCGCTGTCGTTACACGTATTATCGCGAACTCCCAACGCCCGCTATGCACGAGTCACTGCCCGAGTACGATCGGGTGGAACTGTTTGAGGAGGCCTACGAGTTCATCGAGCAGTGTTACACGGAACTCGGGAAGGAGGATGCTATCGACGACAGACTTGACGAGATCGAAGACGAAATCGCGCGACGGGGGCACTACGACCACACCAGCGAGGAACTCGAACACGGCGCGAAGATGGCGTGGCGCAACAGCAATCGGTGCATCGGACGGCTGTTCTGGCAAGCCCTCAACGTCGCCGACGCCCGTGACTGCGAGACCGCTCGCGAGGTCCACGAGGCCTGCTGTAACCACCTCGAACACGCCCGGAACGGCGGCGATATCGTCCCGCTGCTCACCGTCTTCAAGCCGATGATCGACGGCGAACAGCAGGTCCGACTCTGGAACTACGAACTGCTGCGGTACGCGGGCTATCGGACCGACGACGGCATCGTCGGCGACCCCGACGAGGTCGAGTTGACGGAGTACTGCCAGTCCCGGGGCTGGGAGGGCGAGAGGACGGCCTTCGATATCCTGCCCCACGTCGTCCAGATCCGCGACGAGGAGCCCGAGATCTTCGAGCTACCGGACTCCGCAATCGGCGAAGTCCCGCTCAGTCATCCCGAGTACGACTGGTTCGAAGAGCTCGGTCTCTACTGGTACGACGTCCCCGTCGTCTCGAACATGCGCATGGAGATCGGCGGCATCCAGTACACCGCCGCGCCCTTCAGCGGCTGGTACGTCTCCACCGAGATCGGCTCGCGGAACCTCGCGGACGAGGACCGCTACGATATGTTGCCTACCGTCGCCGAACATCTCGGTCTCGATACGAGTCGGGATCGGACCCTCTGGAAGGACGAGGCCCTGCTCGTGTTGAATCGGGCGGTGTTACACTCCTTCGACGAGGCGGGCGTCCAGATCGTCGATCACCACACGGTCACCGAGCAGTTCCAGCAGTTCGAGCGCAACGAGGACGAAGCAGGCCGCGACGTCACGGGTGATCGTGACTGGCTGCTCCCACCGATGAGTTCGGCGACGACGCACGTCTTCGAGAACCAGTACGACAACAGCGTCGAGCGACCGAACTTCTTCTACCAGGACGATCCGGAACCGGTGAGCGAGCGCCGCTCGTCGATCGGCAGGTGAAGAACGGCTTCGAGTGGTCGGTGACGAGTTCCGGGTGTCTACGCGTGACTCGCTGACGGACAGATCGGGCGGTTTCGGACCACAGCCAGATTCGCGTTCCTGAAATACTGAATATCTGTGTAGTATTATTTCAACAGGGCAGAGTTCTACGCTACAAAAGTGAAAACAATTGTAGCTATCCAAACGCTTTTAGATATGTATTCTCAGTAACTAGTTGGGGGCAACTGGGATACGGAGCAACCAGTTTGGGGGAGACCGATGGGGCACGGAGCGAAACAGGTTTGCGGGGGACTGGGATACGGAGCAAAACCAGTTTAGGGGAGACCGATGGAACATAAAGACAACAATCACACGGGCGAGTCCGAAAACGACATCGACGAGTTCATACGCGGGGCAACTCGGGAGGGCGCCCCGGATACCGAGCAGTTCGGGGAACTGCAGGACGAGGTGGACGAGATGAGCGCCGACGGCCTCGTCGAGGATCCGAGCTATCTGGAGTTCCTGGACCAGTACGGCGAGCTAGAGATGGAAGAAGACAGCGTCAGCCTCGACGAACTTCTAAGTGAAGGGGACACCTCCGACGGAGGAGACGCCGCTGCCGACGAGGGGACAGGGGGCGCCGACAGCACGACGGACCACCAGCGAGACGACGAGCAACGCATCACGGTCACCGATGGCGATGCGGAGGAGCGGGAGGCCAAGGCCGAGTCCACACCCGTCGACGAACTGATCGACGCGCTCGAAAACGGAGCCGTGACCGACGGCAAGCGGTCCGAACTCCGGGAGGCATTGGGTATTCAGGACAGGCGACGGATGGAAGTCCAGTTCACCCATCTCAAGTCCCGGTTTCTCGATCTCGAAGCGTACATCCAGGCGATGGAAGACCTCTTCGACACCGATACCGACCTGCTGGACGAGGTCGAAGCACTCAACGAGGAACTCGCGGCGGTTCACGACGAGATCGAAACGCAGGTCGAACGCATCGACAGACTCGAAACCGATATCGAGGCAGTCAAGCAGGACGGACAGCGCCGCGATGCCGACCTTGATACCCTCGAGGGAGCCGTCGACGAGACCAGAGAGACACTCAGACGGAACTTGACGGCAATCGAGGGCGAACTCAAGAACGCGCGCCAATGGAGAGAGGACGTCGCGAAGGCGTTTCAGACGGTCGACCCCGACAGCGAATAGAGGGTCGATATCGCTGGAAAGGTCGGTGGAGTTAGTACTGCTTAGTAGGTTTTTACAAAAGAGCCGGTGGGGAGATTGTGAACCACGCCCACGTCACTCGCTGCGCTCGTTCGTGGTCTGATTCAAATCCTCAAATTGCTCTCCTGTTCCTCACGTCCGTTCCTCGCAAAAGCAAGCCGGTGGGGGAGATTGTGAACCTCCTGAACGTCAGTCGCTCCGCTCCTTCGTCCCGTAGTTCAAATCCCACTATTTGCATAGCTCGTCACGTCCGTTCCTCGCAAAAGCAAGCCGGTGGGGGGATTTGAACCCCCGGCCTAATCCTTACGAAGGATTCGCTCTAGCCAGTCTGAGCTACACCGGCACACTGCGTGTCCGAGCTCTGCTTCGCTTCGCGCTGCAGGACCCCGACACGCTACGGGCCAGCGCTACACCGCTACGCTCGCACTCACTCAACTGTACGACGCAAAACCCCAATAAGGGTTGCGAATTACCTGCGTGAGAGCCGGACGTCGAGACAGACGTTGAGTTCGTGGGGAGCGTAGGATCGCACCGTGTGCGCCGTCTCAACGGTCACGTCGTAGGTGGGTTCGGCGGCCTCGCGGATCGCCCGCTCGCCGGGGCCGTAGGGGTCGTCCTCGTGCTGGATGTCGTAGTAGTGGAGCACACAGTCGTCGCCCGCGATCTCGACGGCAGTGTCTACGAACTCGTCGGCGCTGTGCGGGAGGTTCATCACGATGCGGTCGGCCCAGTTCGCGTACTCGGTGGCGACCTCTCGGACGTCCCCCGCAATCGCCGTTATCTGCTCGTTGACGCCGTTTCGGCGGGCGTTCTCGCGGAAGTACTCGATCGCCTGCTCGTTGATATCCGTGCCGACGACCGTCGCGCCGCGGGCCGCCGCGGGGATGGCGAAGGGCCCGACGCCGGCGAACATGTCGAAAACGTGCTCGTCGGGGTCGATCTGCTCGACGACGCGGTGGCGCTCGGTCGCGAGTCGCGGCGAGAAGTAGACCTCGTCGAGGTCGAGCGCGAACTCACAGCCGTACTCGCGGTGGACCGTCTCCGTGCTCTCGCCGAGCAGGACCGTCCAATCACGGATGCGCTGTTCGCCCTTGATCTTCGAGGCGCGGTCGAGCACCGTCTCGACGGGCAGGGCTGACTCGTCGACGGCCGCGGCGATCTCGTGGGCCCGCTCTGGGTCGTCCTCGTCGAGGATCACGACGTCACCGAGGCGTTCGTAGCTGGGGTCGTAGCCCAGGATGTCCGCGGGCATCTCCGGGAGCGAGCGCTCGGGGAGGTCGCGAACGACGAGGTCGTACTCGTCGGGGACCGACTCGGGGTCGACGACCGGAATGTAGATCTCGCCGTCGTCGGCGACGATTTCGACATCTTCGGCGACCAGATCGGCCTCGGCAAGCGCGCGCCGTGCCTCCTCGCCGCGCTCGCGGTCGACACGCACGCAGTGGGCGTCCATGCCCTACCGTCGACGCGCCCCGGAAGTAACGCTGACGCTTCCTACTCGATGCTGACTGGGCCGTCGTCGCTCTCGCCGGGTTTCCACTCCAGTTCGAACTCGACGCTTAGCTCCTCGGTCCCGCCCTCGATCTCCCGTTCGGCCTTGATTTCGAAGGTCGGATCGGCGGGCACGTCGAGGTCGACGGACTGGTCGCCCGCGGAGAGAGTGATCGACTCGCCAGCGTCGAGTTTGTCCGCGACGGCACGGAACGTCTCGGCGATGTCGGCACGGCTCTGGGTACGCTCGGTCTCGAAAATGACTTCTTCAGTCATACCCACCACTACGCGCCGCGCCGATATAACTGTCTGGCCGGAAAGAGACCGATTCACAAACGTTTCAAATTGTAAGTAATTTAACCGAAATAGATCAGAGAATCGCACCGAGACAGGGATTCAGCATCGTCTCTGCACTGTTCGCCAGATATGCGGGGGAGACGACACACTTATTTTCAACTAACGTTTACCCTTGAATCGTTATACGATGTACGATCTAACAGGATTTCAACGTGATCTGCTGTACGTCATCGCCGGGAAGGACGAGCCACACGGACTCGCCATCAAGGACGAGCTAGAGAACTACTACGAGTCGGAGATCCACCACGGCCGACTCTACCCCAACCTCGATACACTCGTCGACAAGGGCCTCGTCGAAAAAGGCAAGCGTGACCGGCGCACCAACACGTACACGATCACCCGCCGCGGCCAGCGAGAGATCGAAGCCCGCGATGAGTGGGAGGCCAGTTACACCGAGGAATCGGACTGAGGGGGCCGTTTAAGAGGTTGTGACGTGTAGCCCGATGGGTGCTCGAAGTCGTGCTGTCGCTCGGCGACGCTGTCGCTGTCGGAGAGCCACAGGTGGCACAGGCGACGCCGCTCGATAGCTCCGTTTTCCGAATCGCGCTCGCCGCCGCGCTCGGTCTCTTTCTCGGTCTCGAGCGTGAGTGGTCCCACAAAACGGCCGGGATTCGGACGTACTCGCTGATCAGCCTGCTCGGGGCCGTCTTCGTCGTGCTCGATCAGGTCGCCCTGCTCGTCGTCGGCGGCGTACTCGTGATCACTCAGGGCATCTTACTTGCCGTCGAGGGGTTGGTCGAAGACGAGGGGGAGGGGCTGAGCCTGACTACCTCCGTCTCGATGCTCGTCGCCTACGGCGTCGGTGCGCTCGTCGCGTCGGGCTTTCTGATCGAGGGCGTTACCGTCGCTGTGCTCTCCTCGCTACTGCTCGTCCTGAAACGCGAACTGCACGACATCGCGTGGGGTCTCTCCCGGGAAGAGCTCCGCTCTGCGTCGGAGTTTGCCATCCTCGCGTTCGTGATCTACCCGCTCTTGCCCGCCGCTCCGATCGATATCGATCTCGCCAGGACCACGGTGGCGTTCGAACCCCGCGTCGCATGGCTGATGGTCGTGCTCGTCGCCGCCATCGGGATCATCAACTACGCCGTCGTCGAGAGCTACGGCGGGCGCGGCATCGCGGTGACCGGCTTCTTCGGCGGCCTCGCCTCCTCCGCCGCGGTCGTCGGGACGATGATCGACCACGTGAACCAGCGCCCTGACGCCGCCGCCTACGCGCTGACGGCCGTGTTGCTCGCGAACGCGGCCATGGCGTTGCGCAACCTGGGGATCGCTATCGTGTTCACCATCGACGGCGGCCTTCTCTACGGCGCTATCGTCCCGCTCGGGGCCATCGTGATCGGCTCCCTGCTGATCGCGCTGTACGTCGCCGACTGGTCCGGCGAGGTCGAACTGGAACTCGATAGCCCCTTCTCGCTCCGGAACGCGCTCGCCTTCGGTGCGGTGTTTACCCTTATCCTCCTTGCGGGGGCGGTCGCGGAAGTCGAACTCGGGCAACTGGGCTTTTACGCCACCGCAGTGGCGACCGGCCTCGTCTCCAGCGCGGGCGCAACGGCTTCTGCCGTATTGCTCTACCGCGTCGGCGAGATCGGCGACCAGACGGCCGTCGTCGCGATCCTGCTCGCGACGGCCGCGAGCGTGCTGGTGAAAGTTGGCCTCACCGCCGTCGGCCCCAACCGCAACTTCGCCCTCCAGGTCGCGGCGTGGAGCGGCGCGCTGCTGGTGACTGCGGGCGTCGCGACTGCCGCCGTCGTCCTCGTCTGAGTACGACTCACCCGGCAACGTCTCGCCCCGCGAATACTTTAACGTAGCAGGAGCCTACACGCTAGTTATGGACAGAGAGACCGCCGAGCCAGTGGTCGATGACGTACCGGGCGAGCGAGCCGAAGAGTGGGTCCGCTATCACCACGAGTTCGCCGCACCGAGCACCTACGTCTACGAGTTCGTCTGGGACGTCACACGCGAGTCGGTCGGCCCGTTCTGTACGGACATCGACGGCAACGTCCTGCTGGATTTCACCAGCCACGTCGCCGCCTCGCCGCTGGGCTACAACAACCCCAAGGTGACCGACGCGCTGGATGGGTTCGATCTGCCCGAACCCACGAAGTTCGCCGGCCAGGACTTCTACGGAAGCGGCGGCTGGCCGCCCGAGGATCCCGAGTTCCCCGGGCCGACCCAGCTCATGGAGCGGATCGTTTCGGCCTCGGAGTCGCTCGGACTCGATCAGGTCTTCCTCTCGAACACCGGCGCCGAGGCCGTCGAGAACGCCATCAAGATCTGTTATGCCGACCGCGGCCATCGCGGCGTCACCTTCGACGGCGCGTTCCACGGCCGCACTCTGGGGGCGCTCTCGCTCAATCGCTCGAAAGCGACCCACCGCAAGGGCTTTCCCGAGATTCCCGGCGTGATCAGCGTCCCCTACTGCACCTGCGACGGCGAGTGTGCCTGCGGGTGGGAGACGGACGGCCCGGCCGGGAACGCACTGGGCGACAAACTCCATCCCGAACGGGGCGTCGTCGACCCAGAGGAGGTCGCATACGTCATTCTCGAACCGATCCAGGGGGAGGGCGGCTATCGCATCCCCTCCGATCGATTTCTCGACGACATCGCCGAGATCCGCGAGCGCTACGGCATCAACGTGATCGCCGACGAGATCCAGTCCGGCCTCGGACGAACGGGCGAGTTCTGGGCCATCGAGCACACCACGCTCGAACCGGACGTCATCAGCAGCGCGAAAGGCCTGCGCGTGGGCGCGACGGTCGGCCGCTCGGAGGTCTTCCCCGACGAGACCGGCCGTCTCTCCTCGACGTGGGGCGCAGGCGATTTCCTCTCGGCGCTCCAGGGCGTCGCGACCATCGACGCCATCCACGAGTACGACCTGATGGAGAACGCGACCCGGCGGGGCCAACAGTGCAAAGAACTGCTCTCGGACGCCTACCTCCCCGGCGTCGAGGACATTCGCGGGCGCGGGCTGATGCTCGCCATCGAGTTCGACACGAAGGACCGGCGCGAGGCCGCCATGCGGGCGGCGCTCTCCCGGGGCCTGCTGACGCTTGGCTGTGGCTACAAGACGCTGCGATTGCTGCCCCCGCTCGACGTCACCGAGCGAGAGATCCAGATGGGCGTGGAGTTGCTGGCCGAGTCGGTCCAGGAAGTGGCCTGATCACGTCGGAAGAAGAGCAGTCGTTGATGTATTAACTTGCATCATATAATGGACTGTGAAACCCCTTGCCTCACGCTGCACAGTACCGGGATTTGAGACGGTGAAAAGCTCGTAGCATCTTACGGTGCGGCGGTTGCTGTGTCGTCAGCCTCTGGATCGAATGGGAGGTTAATGACGAGTTCGTCGAACCAGACGACCGGGCGCTTACTCTGACCGTGTTCCTCGAAGAAGATGATGCCCAGCTGGGCGAGCCGACTGAGTTCCTCGTGGACGTTCTTTACATCCCGGTCAACAACTCGTGCGGTCTCGTTGATGCTGGATGGCGCTTCGCGACGGATGGCTTCAATGAGATCGAGGACGCGCGGCGTCAGCGTCTCCATGAGATCGTCGTAGCTGGTGAACGAGAGCGTCGGTGTGGAATCCACCGCGTCGCCCCGTTCAAGCGCCTTGATGCCGTCGATGACGTCGTCGTGGTACTCACTGGACGACTTCACAGTCACGACGAGTGTTGATTCGGCCCGAAGCTGTTCGCGCTCCATCGGGTGCAGCGGCGGCGTATTGTCGTTCATGGGTATCACCGTGGTGTAATGGTCTCACTTGACCTCGAACTCGGATTTCGGGATCTCGCTCCAGAATCGTTCCCAGAGTTCGACCATCCCGGGGAACTCGATTATGTCTGGGTCGGGCTCCGGTGCGACGTGCAGTTCGTGGCCTTTGGTGTCTTCGTGCGAGTTATCGTCTCGAAACGGCAGCCGTTTCGACGAGTCGTCGAAAATCTCCGATTTTCGAGATGTCGACGAATCGTCCCATCGTCAAGTGTGCGGGGTGGGTTCGGCTCCGTCGTACCATAGTGGAGCCTGTAGGCCCATCCAGACGGATACGCGTCACGGTCTGTCCGCATGCAAAACACGCGGACAACGGTCCCGTCGGGGTACTTCCGGCCCTCGCTCACACCATCGAGGTCGTCGTCGGTCAGTGAGGCCATCCTCGTTAATTGGTACACAGACCAATACAATAAGACTATTGGTCGGAAGAACAATAGCAGTGATCACACTCTCAGCACTCGTGCTTTTCTTCGATGCCACTCCATTCCACAACGTCGTACTCCAGCCATTCGGCCGTTCCTCTCTCCCACTTTATTTGGCGCGGCGAACAGAGTATTCCACGACCATCACGTCCCCTTACGCGGCTTACTGCGCTTCGCGCAGACAGTATGCGTGGCCCGGCTCTTCGAGGACGGTCTCCTCGTCGTCGTCGTAGTAGTTCGAGAAGACGGCGCGTTCGGCGTAGTACACCCGGCCGTCGACCGGTACCGGCGCGCTGGTGACCCGGCCCCGGTTGGGAACCCGCCAGCACCGCTCGCCGGTCTCGCGGTCGAGCGCGTAGACGTGGGAGTCGTAGGATCCGACGAGCAGTTTGCCCGCCGTCGCGCTGAGTGCGCCGACGACCCGGCCGTTCACGTCGGCGCTCCACAGTTCGTCGCCTGTGACGGTGTCCAGCGCCCGGACGATCCCGCTATCGCTCCCCGTGTAGACGACGCCCTCGTCGGGATCAAGTGCGGGGTTGGACATGTTCGAGCCACCGGTATCGACCGACCACTCCTCCGTGCCCTCTTCCAGATCGAGACAGTAGAGCTGCTGATCCCATGATCCCACGTAGCCCCGGCCGTCGTGTGCCGCGACGGTACCTTTGATCTCCGCGCCGGAGCGAAATGCGCCGCCCTCGCGCTCCTCGCCGTTGGCCTCGGCCTGGAACTCCCAGCGAAAGTCCAGCGAGGGAAAGTTCCAGCAGTAGACGACGCCGTCGTTCGAGCCAGCCATGATCAGCCCGAGATCGAGATCGATCGTCGGCGAGGGGTGGGGCTGGCCCCAGATGCGCCGGTCGCTCCACAGCGGTTCGCCCGTCTCGGGGTCGACCTCCCAGAGCGCGCCCGTCGACGGACTACCGTACTCCGCGATCAGGTACAGCGACCCCTCGTAGTACGCCGGGCTAGAACCGATTGCGAGCGTCCCCTCGAAATCACGAGAGGTCGTGTGCCAGACGATTTCGCCGCTGTCCATATCCAGCGCGTAGAGGTCGCCGTCGTAGCCACCGATATACGCCGTATCGTCGACGATGGCCGGCGAGCCGTGAAAGCCGAGTTTGGTCGCGCTCGTCTGCGTGCTCCACTTCTTCTGGCCGTCGGGACAGTAGGCCTCGACACGCCCGCTATCGCCCGCGATGACGATGGTGTCGCCCTCTCGCGTCGGGACGGGGCTCGACTTGGCGGCTGTATGCCCCACGAAGTTCTTCTGCGTCGCCCAGTTGACCTCGACGGCCTCGGGGATGCTCTCGTCGGGGTAGTAGTTCAGCCGTCGCAGTCCCCGGCCGAACATCGAGACGTCGTCGTTGGGATGCGTGGCGTACTCGGAGACGTCCGCCGCGGGCTCGACGGGGTCACAATCGATCTCGGCCTCGGGATTCGGCTCGCCGCCGAACTCCGCACAGCCGGCGATGCCCGCCGTCGCCGTCACGCCCGCCGCCTGCAGGAGTCGGCGGCGCGTGTGGCCATCCGCGCGTTGGTCACTGGAGGAATCCATTATTGCTGGGGACAGGTGGTACCCAGAAAAACGTCACGGTCGGACGGTAGGTCAGCGATACAGTTCGTCGTCAATATCGTCTTCGTCGGTGTCGGTTCCCGAGGCGAAGCGACCGCAGCGCATCGTCTCCTTCTCCGATTCCGAGAGCGGCACTGTGGATTCACGGAACATGTCTACGACCTCGTCCTGCGAGTCGTACGCGTTTTCGACGAGACGAGCGAGGAGATTCTCCCGTCGTACCGTGGTCCCAGTCTCCTTTTAGATCTCCGATCGAAGCACTTCGAGTCGGGCGACCGTCACTTCGTCGAGGACGATCGGGTCATGCGGACTCAATGGATCCATTGGTACCATTCTCCAAGATCGACGAGCTGGTTTTCGATCTCGGTTGTACCGTACTGTTCAAGAATCGACTCGATGGTACGTGCGAGTCCTTCCGGATCAGTATCCGGCAACTCCTGATCGTAATACAAGAATATACCAGCGTGGTCGAGTTCCCTGTGTAGCTGCTCAAAATCTTTCGCGTTGTTGGAAATGAGAATCGTATCGTTATTCTCACACCATCGAACAAGCGATTCGTCGGTCGTCCGTTCTCCAAACTGGTCTTTTGCCTGCAAAACAGCATAGCCACGCTCCCGGAGCACACGCTCGAAAACGCGTCCGACGTGCTCGTCAAGCAAAAACTGTACAGTCACGATACCGGCTCTTTCGGCTTCAGTGCGGCTTCGCGAACACGCTCGAACGCGTCGGCGTTCTCCCGCGCAAGCTCCCGCATCGTGTCGGGATGTGCATAGTAGTACGAGAGTGCTTCGTACACCGCAGCAAGCGCCACGTCGAGTTGATCCGCCACGTGCGGTGGTGACTGATCGCCGTCGATCACCATGTCGGCGACCTGTCGAACCGCAATTCGAGTCCCCTCGATCCGTGGCTCACCCCCCAGAACCCCTTCGTCTTGGGTGATCGTCATATCCAATCGTACGTGCGGCTCTACTAATACATTTGTGTGCTAACGGCTACGGCAGACCGTATCGACTGGGAGTTCGGCGGTGCTACCGCTCTCCGGTGTAGCACGCAAAAGAAAATCCGCACGGTGCGGAAAAGGGAACTCAACTACGGCAGTCGAGTTTAGTTGTGTCGGCGGGCGAGCAGTGCGGCACCGAGCAGCGAGAGGACAGCGACCATCAGGCCGAAGCCGGGCTGGGAGTCACTGTTGGGTTCCTCGTTGCCGTTCTCTTCGTCGCCGTTCTCCGTTCCGTTCTCTTCATCGCCATTCTCCATTCCGTTCTCCTCGTCACCGTTTTCTTCATCGCCATTCTCTTCGTCACCGTTCTCGGCGCCGTTCTCCTCACCGTTCTCGTCTTCGACGACGATGGTCAGGGTTGCCTCACCGGAGGCGTCGAGAAGGCCGACTTCGAGATCGTGGTCGCCTTCGGGGAAGTCCTCCGCGTTGGTGTCGAGCGTGAAGGTGACCCCGTCACTTGCACCGGCATCGGCGGTCAGAGCGTCGCTGGCGAGTTCCTCGCCGTTGAGCGAGAGCGTGACGTTGTCGGCATCGAGTCCGTCAGCGCCTGCGACGGCGGTGACGTCGATATCGACTGCATCACCCTGATCGATTTCGTAGGTGTCCTGGCCGAAGTCGACGGACAGTTCGGACTCTTCTTGCTCAGCCTCGACGAATGTCGAGGTGATCTGGTCCTGATTGTCCGAATCGAACGCTTCGGTTGCACGGAGCGTGAACTCCTGGTCAGCGTTCTGTTCGCTGAAGTCCCAGGCGGTGGTGAACGTTCCATCATCCGTGACTTCGACGGTCTGGGTGGTGACGAAGACACCGGCCTTGCGGGCAAGGGTCTCGACCTCGGTGCCTGCCGCGACGTTCGTCGTGCCGTTCAGTTCGGCGTTCGCGGTAGTCGGTGCTTCGCTGGCCTCGTCGCTCCACCCAAGGGTACGCTCTTCGATGGTGAACGCACCGGTCGTGTCCTGGTAATCGTCATAGAGCGGACTGGCTTCAGACATCTCCACGAATGCCTGATACTCCTTGTTCATTTTGAGGAGGTCAGTTTCGATCAGGATAATTAGCTCTTCGTCGTCCTGATCTGCTTTGACGACAGTGGCTTCGAAGTCATCCTGCCACGTTCCGTAGTCCCCAGCGTCGTCGACATTGATCTCGTTTTCGAGGTTATCAACCTTGACCAGCATGTCGTCAACGACACCCGGGCCTTGACCGAAGGTTTCGACGCTGTCTCCCTCGAAAGCGAAGCCATAGACGCTCTCGGCTTCGACTTTGATCAGCATCTCGTCGTCCGCAGCGATCGTATCGGTTTCGGTGAGGGTCGCATCTTCGAGATCCTCAGCGTCCTCGATGGTTTCAGCCGGAGCCGTCAGCATCGTTGCGGGCGCTTGAGAGATCGGCTGATGCTCGCTGAGCATCATAAACGTCGTGTCGAGTTCGTCGATGAGCGCTTCTTCTGTAGTATCGTAGTCCTTAGCGATCCTCAGTTCGTAGTCGGCGGGGTCGAGCATCTCGTCGGACAGTCCAGAGACGGTGTAGAACGCGTCGGCTTTGGCATCACTGTCCTCGACGCCCCAGGTCTGGTAGTACGTGTTGTAGGTGAGGACTAGCTCTTCGTCCTCGTTGTGCTCTCCGAGATTGCTCACTTCGATGACTTCCTCGTAGGCCACGTCTTCTTCGTTGCCCACTACAACGTAGAGGTTGTCGTCGTCGTAGTTGTCGACATTGACACTGATGTGAGCGATGTTGCCGTTCTGAACCTCGTACTGGTTCTCGGCGAAGCTTACATTCGTTTCGCGTGGCTCGACGACGTCGACAGTCACACTGTCGGAGGCGGTTGTGTCCGCGACTGCGACTGTGAAATTGTACTGGCCAAGATCCGCATCGTTGGCAATTTCGGCGTCGATAGAGTCGCCGACAGCAAGGTCGGCAACCGTCACCGTGTTCTCGTCATCGTTCTGATCGACGCTGTCGAAGATGTCCGCGAGCGTGTCGGCATCAATCGCCTCGCCATCACGCTCGCCGCGGATCCGAGCATCAACCCGTTCGTTCCGGTTGTCCTCTACAAACTTCAGACCTGCAGATTCACCTTGTTCGATTGTCGCCTGGTCAAATGCAAAGGTGGTTTCCTGCACCTTGATCTCTACCGGACCATGCGTAGTTCCAGCGTTGTCGTCGACTTCTAAGAGATGTAAGCCTTCAGCATCCGAGGTATCGAATGAGACGGTTCCGTCATCGTCTGCCAAACCTCCAGCGAGGGACTCCCCTGTTGCACGCTCCTCAAATGAAACCAGCTGGTTGCTATCAAACACACCAACATGGAGGTCTTGGCCTTGCCAGATCGTCATCCCTGCAAGTGCTTTTTTTGGAATTGCATTTTCAGGGGTGTTAAGAGATACTGCTGCCGTATCGGAAACGACAGTAGGCAGATTATCTGTAGCAGATGTGCCCGCTGTGGGGATCATTTCTCCGTTCGGACTTCCGTCGTAATGGAGTGTCGCAACAACTTCAGTATCTTCTGCCAGCGGCTCTATCTCAATTTCTACATCCTCAGCAGAGCCACTGAGCGTTTGCGACGACCCAAGAACTGGGAGTTCACCATCTGTTGCTTCGTGTATGACGATAGTGTAATCATCAGCAGGAGACAGGTTACTAGAGTTGACAGTGACGATATCACCGTCTACCTGATCGTTGCCAGCATCTTCAACGTTCACGTCCGCTGCATAAGCCGTTGCAGTATCTGCAGTGATAATGTTGTTTTTAGTTTCTGATTTGATTGGATCACCGATCTCTTCACCGTTCAGCCCATCGATCGCGTGAACGGTATGGGTACCCGGTGCTCCACCCAAATCTTCGAGTTCGATATTCACGTACTGTTCTTCGTTGGCACCATCTGCGATGCCGGCCACGATCAGATCTCCTGCTGAATCTTCGTAGGTGGCCACGAGAGTTGCCGCGCCACTACCTGCCGTATTCACGAAGATCTCGTTGTTTTCGTTGATAGCCTGATCCTCGAACTCGACAAAGGTCTCGGAGAGAGTCGCGGTATCCGTTACATCAACCAATTCACCTGCTTCAAGCCGCTGAATTCCGTCTCCAGGAGACCCGTCATCTTCTGCGAAGTGAAGCATCGCATAGACATCGGTGAATCCAGCGTCAAGTGGTTCGTCAAGAGTCACCTCTGGAGATTTGTCGCCCGTGGTCGGAGCACTGGTGCCGAGGATTTCGTCACTTTCAGCATCATGGATAACAGCCACATATTCATCATTGGGGTCGAGATATGTATCCACTGTGACGGTATTTTCGTCCGGAACTTGATCGTCTACTGAAATATCAGCACCGTATATAGTCGCTGTAGATTGGCTAATAACCGCTTTCTTTTGTCGGTCGGATATTTGTGCGCCCACTATACCATCTCCCGGCTGGGGTTGTCCCGCGTACGCAACGATGTAGAACGTATGTTCACCAGCCCCGTCGGTCGTCCCATAAATCTGAGAGCTTGCAGACGAAACACCGTGATCAGCATCAACAATGGTGCCGGATTCATCGGTCACTATATAAAATCCGGCACCTTCGGGTCCAGAGGGAAGATCTGCGTCCGCAACGATAGTCCCATCAAAGGTCGAGCCCTGTGACTGAAGACTTACTTCTCCCTTTCTGAGATTACTTTCCCAAACTAGTGGGGCATCATCTGATGCAATCGCGCTGTTCAGGGTGCTCGTAGAGATTTCACCCAAACTGTCCTCGTAGTTTTGACTGAGAGTACTGGTCGGAACAGCGTATACTGTGAACGTGCCCTCATTATCGCCTACATCTGTTTCTCGTGTGATGGTGGCTGTATCATCCGCGGTAGAAACTTCGGTACTGCCACGCATGTACTGGCCTCCCTCACCAAAGTCAGTTTCCAGCAGTAGTGTTGCATCTCCATTGACATCGATGTCAGATATGGTGATGTCCTCAACTGGGCCCTCGCTGCCCTTACCGACCTGTCCCTCAAAAAGAACGGATGCCTCGGTTGCGTCACCTTCTGCAACGACAACTGCCGTGTCAGCGTCGAGTGCGGCGTTGGCCGTTGTCTCGTCAACTACGTCACCGACGCTGAGACCTGCGCTACTGGCAGTCTTATCGTCGAAAACGTGTACAGTGTATGCACCATGTAGGCCGTCAGGATAGCCCTCGTCGATACCGATATTGACTGATGCACCGATATTGTTCGCACCCCCATTGATGCCCGCTACTTTTGTAGAATCGCCATCGTTGGGATCATTATAAGTCAGTATAACTGTTGCATCTCCATTCGTGTCGACGTCCACATTTATGGAGTCATCCTGTGCGAGTTCTTGATTATCGAACTGTACAGTCGCATCGGTGGCTGCCTCGGCTACCGCTGCACCCGGAAGGGTAGCAGTCATAGCAACCATCGAAAGTACCATGATCGTGGTCAGAAGCACCGCACGTCCTGTCTCGCGATATGATTTTGTGTCGTTTGTCATGTCTGTAGTATCCTGTCGGTTGGTGGCAATAGAATCCTCACCCCGGACGAGTCCGAGAAGGTAATTAATATCTACTACCACGGTAGGGATTGCATTCGTTACATCAGAATGCTATTAGTAATAATTTACGGTGTTATAGTTCTTCACAGACAAAATTTTGCCGTAGGAACTCTAAAACAGTTTTATACAGTTTTTAGAATCAAATACCAAAGAATGAGATGAGTGTTCCACAAAGTTTTGTAGTTATGTCAAAAAGTGGAGGCCAGATCTAGATATGTGATCAAGTACTCAAGAAACACCAAAGCTACTGTCGGCACTAGTTCATCAGTGCATCAAAAAAATCCGCGCGATGCGGAAAAGGGGAACTCAACTACTGCAGTCGAGTTTAGTTGTGTCGGCGGGCGAGCAGTGCAGCACCGAAGAGCGAGAGGACAGCGACCATCAGGCCGAAGCCAGGCTGGGAGTCACCGGTGTCCTCGCCACCGTTCTCGGTACCGTTCTCGCCACCGTTCTCGGTACCGTTCTCGGTACCGTTCTCGGTTCCGTTCTCGGTACCGTTCTCGGTACCGTTCTCCTCACCGTTCTCGGTACCGTTCTCCTCACCGTTCTCGTCCGTCGTATCGTCAGGGACGTTAACGGTCAGAGTCGCGGTCTGACTGGCGTCGTCAGTTGCGACACCGTGCTCGTAGTCGCCTTCGAGCTCGGAGGTGTCGACGTCAGCGAATTCGACGGTGGTGCTGCCACCAGCGTCGAGGGAGACTTCCTGAGTTGCGAGCGCGTCACCGTTGAGCGTGAAGGCAACGTCCTGCGTGCCTGCAGCGTCGCCGGTGTTCGCGATGTTCGCGGTAACAGTGATCAGATCGCTCTGGTTAACTGTCACGTCCTCAGGGTTGAGCTCCGAGACCTCGAAGGTCGCGGTAGGCTCGGGGCCTGCCTCAACGAGGGTCGAGGTGATTTCGGCCTGGTTGTCGCCATCGTTGGTGTCAGTTGCGGTGAGGGTGAACTTCTGGTCAGCCTCTTCGCCCTCGAAGTTGAGCGTTGCCGTGAAGCTACCGTCGTCAGCAACCGTCGTGGACGGTCGCTGGACGAAGACACCGGACGCTCGAGCGAGCGTGGTCACTTCGGTACCGGGTGCGACGTTGGTCGTACCGGTTGCGGTCGCATTAGCGGTAGTTTCGACTTCCGAAGCGGAGTCGTCCCATTCGATGGTACGCTCCTCAACGGAGAAGCTACCTTCGGAGGTTTCGTCGTCAGCTTCTGCGTTGTCTCCGACGAGAGCGTTGTCACCGCTGATGGCGAACGTGGCGTCGTAGGTCGAGCCAGCGTTCAGCGCATCAGCGTTGTTAACAGCGACGATGACCTGTCCGTCCTTGACGGTCAGAATCGTAGCGTCGAGCGTGTCGTCCTCAGTAAAGAGCGACTGACCTTCCGCGTTCGGACGGTCGTCCTGCTCTTCAAGTTTGAGGGAGAGGTCGTCCTGCTCGCCGATATCACCCGTCTCGATGAACGAGTTAACACCGGTTGCCTCGAAGCTCATTGCGACCTCATCGCCTGCTGCGATGCTGTCGGTAGTCGAAATCTGTGCGTCTTCCCAGTCTTCTGGGTTCAGGTTCTCGTCACCGTCGGGAGCCGTCCACGTGGTCAGATCCTGACCGATCGGCGTTCGCTCGGTCAGCGTCAGGAATGCAGTGTCCTGCTCATCATCGATGACCTGCGTTCCTCCGTTGTCGGACGAGTCGAGGCCGAGGCTCACTTCGTAGTCGGCGGCACCGAGCGGTGCGGTGTCGATGCCATTGTTGATAGTGACCGTATCAATGGAGACGTCCTCGTGGTCGACCGACCACGCGTCGTACTCGCCGTCAGTCTCTGAAGCGTCCGGGTTCACTGCGGTGTTGAGGGTCAGAGTTACCTCTTCGCCCTCAGCAACGTCGTTGAATCCGGAGAGGTCCAGAATGGCCTCGTAGTTGACGTCAGCGGCGTTACCGACCTGAACGGATACCTCGTTGGTGTTGTCCGCAACAAACGAAACTTCGGCGTCGTCACCGAGTTCGCTTTCGAAGCCAGGTTCGGTGAATTCGATGTTGGCGTCCACAGGCTCGACTACTTCGAGCGTGCCACTGGCGGAGGCCGTCGTGTCAACAACATCAACTGTGACGTTGTTTTCACCGAGTTCTTCGCCCGTGAAGTCGAAGTCCGGAACGGAATCGGCAGCGACAGTGATCGAGTCGTCTTCATCGTTCAGGGTGTAATCCGTACCAGCGGTACCATCAGCCAACTTATCAAGAGCACTACTGTCGTAGCCGTCAACACTGATTTCGACATCGAAGTCAGCTAGATCACGGTTATCGGACTCGATTTCCAGAGTGCTGAGGTCATCAGAGTCTTCCTCAAGCGTGGAATCTGTGAAACTGGCGCTGAGATCCTGCTCAACAATCTCGAAGTTCTGTTGATGCCAGTCCGGGTCTTGTGCGTCCTCGGCCAGGCCGTCATCTACGAATTTGTAGATGCCTGGGGAAACACCATCCGTCTGGAAGACGACGGAATTGTCCGATTCAAGCTGGGAGCTGACAGAGTTCCCATCTCGGTTGAGGAGGTCGACAACAGCGTCGTCGCTGACATCATTCAGCGCGACCTGCTGACCAACGTAAACTGGACTATCTATACCACTGTCATCGCCTGCTGTTACATCGTTCGCTGCTGCGCTGCCCGCAAAGACAGCACCTGCGGCGAAAATCGACATAATCATCATCGCGGCCAGGAACACTGCGCGTCCCTTCTCACGATATGATTCTGTATTACTTGTCATGTGTGTTGTATTTCGTTGTCGTCGGCAACAGCAGCTTTCTCACGCATAACGTGATACTAATTGCTGGTACCATGGGTAGGGGTACATTACATTGGTTGAACCATTATTATAAATGCTTTGTGGTGGTTTCGGGGTATGGTAAGACGTGCCATATAGTCTGAGACGGCCGATATCGGCTAATTAGGAAAATCTTACCGTCAGACGTTCGTCCGACTCTCTATTTAAACAATAGCGGTGCCGGGACGTCGATCCGACGCGATCCGTGAAAGACTAGGTTACCGGCATCGGCAGGCTCACCGCGACGCGAGGGCGTCCTCGACAAAGCGACCGGGCCTCCGAGCGGAGGGCGTCGGCCGTCGACTCCTCGCGAGGGCACAGTGATTTATAAATATCGGGAGCGAGCCACAACTATGGGCGGTATCGAGATTGTAGATGGCGAACTCGTCATCGATCGGCCACCGAACGAACTCGACGAGCTAGCGATCGCGTTCACCGAGATTCTCGACGACCTCAATATCGAACACGTCTACGTCGCGGGCTATCTGGCGATCCTGACCGGCCGCTCGCGCTCGACCGAAGACATCGACGTGTTGCTCGAACCGATCGACGAAGCCGAGAGTGAGCGCCTGGCCGAGCGTCTGAAACGCGAGGGCATGTGGGGACCTGCAATGCCGCTCGACGATCTACACATGATGTTGAGCGACGGGGACAATATCTGGGTCGCGCCGGACGAACAGGTAATCCCACATATCGAGGCGAAGTTCGTCGACGACGAGGCGGACCGTGCCTCACTTGACCAAGCTATCACTGCCCGGGTTGGCGACGCCGAACTGCCGGTCGGGCCGCTCGAACTGCAGATCCCGTACAAGCTCTACCTCGGAACGCGCACGGACATCGAGGATGCGGCCCACCTTGTGGCGCTGTTCGAGGAAAGCCTTAGGACCGAGGAACTCGAAAAATGGGTGCGGAAACTGGCTGTCGAGGACGACTATGACCGACTCAGATCTTCGTGACCGACTCGACGAGAAACACAAGCGCAACCGGGAGCTCCGGCTGGAAGCGATTCGTCGGTGGGTCGAGTTTATCGAGGAGCACCCACCCGAGGTATGGGGACCACAGCAGAACAGGCTGGTCGAGTCCCAGCTACAGTCGGCTCGCGAGACCGGACTCGATGCCGAGCACTACCGGTGTGTCGAGCGGGCTGGCGAAGCCAAGCGGGAGTGAAAGAATCTACCAGCGGGCAGACTGCTACTCGTCGCCGACGTTGTTGAGCGCGCTGTTCAACTCGAAGAGTTCCCGGACGACGTCGCTGTCTGCAACCCGGTACCGACGTGGAGACGTGCCTGGAACCTCCTCGATGAGTTCGACCTCAAGCAGAAGATCGGTATAGTTGCCGACAGTCTGGCGTGTGACACCGGCGTGCTCTGCAAGTTCAGTTTTGTTGAATTCGCGGTTTGGCGGAAGATCGAGCAACGCATCTACGAGTATCGGAACTGCGTCGTGCTGCGTGAGGTAGAGCCATCCGCTTGGGTGCTCCTTGCGGAGTTCCTTCTTTTCGCCGCGGTCAGCCGCATGGTCCATGCTGCTCATACAGAGAAACAACGGCTGTTCGTTCATAAGTATTTCCACTACCGTTAACAGCCATTAACAGTATTTATGTTCCAGCGGCTATATCCACCGATCATGCAGAAGCCGTCAGTGAAATGTGCCCTCCTGGCAACGATGATAGCGAAACACAGGTGGGGCTCGCCGATCACGGAGGATGCTCTCCTGGATCTCTCAGCGATCGATGGCGACTATCCCACGGCGCGTGATGTCTTCGCCGACCTGCGCAGCGAACCGTATATCACGTACCGCGGAAGCCGTGGTATCGAGCTCAACAAGAGCAACTTCGGCAAACTCGCCGATGTCCTTTACCACGACTGTGGCTGGGAGCCGTGGGAGATCGATAGTCGGCTGAAACACTACGAAGGTATCGACAATCACGACTAGGCATGAGCACGGTTCTGCACATATCGAGGATGCGCCACCTTCTGGCGCGGTTCGAGGAAAGCCTTAGGGCGGATGAACTCGAAAAATGGGTACGGACACTGGCTGTCGAGGACGACTATGACCGACTCGGATCTTCGTGACCGACTCGACGAGAAACACGAGCGCAACCGGGAGCTCCGGCTGGAAGCGATTCGCCAGTGGGTCGAGTTTATCGAGGAGCATCCACCGGAGGTGTGGAGAGCCCAACAGAACAAGCTGATCGAGTCCCAGCTACAGTCGGCTCGCGAGACCGGCCTCGACGCCGAGCACTACCGGTGTGTCGAGCGGGCTGGCAACGATGAGTGAAACAATCCGATTTCTTTCCGTGATAAGGATGATTAGGGCGGGAGATGTCGATCGTACACGTTTCGTCGGTGACCGACTGCTTCGACGATCAGAAGGTCGTCGTCACGATCCCACGTAATGATCGCCCGGTAGTCGCCAGCGCGAAGCTTGTAGTACGGGTAGCCGGACAGGCGTTCTAGTCGCTGTTCCGTCTAGTCGGTCGCTTCGTCGACCTTGTTCATTACGCGATCAGCAACTTGCGGATCGAGCGTTTCGAGGTGTTCGATCGCCTGTTCGATGTATTCGACGTTACTCATCGAGGCCGAGGTGTTCGATCGCCTGTTCGGTGTATTCGACGTTACTCATCGAGGCCGAGGTGTTCGATCGCCTGTTCGGTGTATTCGACGTTACTCATCGAGGCCGAGGCGTTCACGAACGTCGTCGGCCGAATACGTTTCTCCGCGCCCCCGTTGCTCGCGACTGTCTTCGAGCGCGTCGAGCACCTCTTCAGAGAGCCGCTCCGGCGGGTCGATCCAGTCCCGGAGCGCGTCGCGAATCGCCTCCGATCGTGACGTATAGCCGCGGCGCTCGTACTCCTGGTCGATCACTTCGAGAAGTCGATCCGGAACCCGGACGTCGATCTTGGACGTACCGTTGCCGTCACCAGCGTCATTAGTATCAGTACTCATTATTGTGTGAGACGCATGTCTCACATATAAGCGTTTCCCGTACCGGAAGCGTTAATGGGGAGCTACAGTCCATTCCCACACAGCATCTCGGTGATTCTGAAGCCACCACCACCTCCAATCTCGGTTGCTGATAGCAGACGCGTTCCTCTGATACCGATCATCTACAGCTCCAGAGTTGTGGAGTTCCTACCCCTCAATCGCGTCCTCGACCAGTGCCCGCGCCTCGTCGTACAGCTCCGCGGTAGCCGCTTCCGTACGACCCTCCGCCGTAATCCTGACGAGCGGCTGGGTGCCGCTGGCGCGGACGAGGAACCAGCCGTCCTCGCGTTCGACGCGGACGCCGTCGAGACTCTCGACACCATCGTACTCTTCGTGTGCGCGCGTGGCGACCGTCTCCATCAGGTTGCGTTTCCCCTCGACTTCGATGCTCTCCCGACGGAGTGGGTACGAGGGGAGTTCGGCGAGCAGTTCGGAGAGCGGGCCCTCCCGGTCGACCAGTGCGGCGAGTTTCGCCGCGGCGAGCGGGCCGTCCGGAGCCAGCGTTTCGTCGGGCCAGATCCAGGCCCCGCTTGGCTCTCCCCCGAAGACGACGTCGTCCTCGCGGGCTCGTTCGGCGACAAATACGTCACCCACGCGTGTGCGCACGAGCGATCCACCGATCTCTGCGAGAACGTCGTCGACCGCGAGGCTGGTGTTCAGCGGCGCTGCCACGACGTCGCCGTCGCCCGCCGCTCCGCGGGCGAACAGCGCGAGCAGGGCGTCGCCAGCGGGGAACTGGCCTGTCTCGTCGACGACCATCATCCGATCACTGTCGCCGTCGTGGGCGATGCCGAGATCCGCGTCGGTCGCGGCGACGTGTGCCTGCAGGGTGCCACAGGCCTCTTCGGTCGGCTCGCTGGGTCGGCTGGGGAACCGGCCATCCGGCTCGGCGTTCAGCGTCTCGACCGAGCAGCCGAGCGCCCGGAGCGCGCCAGCGGTGATACCTCCCGCGCCGTTGCCGACGTCGACGACGACCGACAGCTCCTCGACCGGATCGACGGCGTCGACAATAGCATCTCGATGACGTGCCGTGGCGTCCGACCAGGCCGTTTCCGTGCCGACTGCATCCCAGTCGGCCGGGGCATACTCGTCGGCCTCCACCAGTTCGGCGATCCGTCCCCGGCGGGCTTCATCGAAGGCCATCCCCGACGGCGTCCAGAGCTTGATGCCGTTATCCTCGGGCGGGTTGTGCGAGGCGGTGATCATCACGCCGACGTCCGCGTCGCGCCACGCCACTGCCCGTGCGAGCGTCGGTGTCGCAACCATCCCGCAGTCGATCACGTCCCCGCCAGACTCCCGAACGCCGGCAGAGAGGGCGTCCCTGAGAACTGGCCCCGTCGTGCGAGGGTCCCGACCGATGACGACCCGTTCCGCTCCGTCGGCGACGACTGCACGTCCGATCACAACCGCCAGATCAACTGTAACGTCAGTGCCGAACTGCCCGCGAACACCGCTTGTACCGAACATAGTTGCACTTGAGAACGGAGACAGTTACAGTTATGCGATCCACGATGGCGCTGTAGAAACCACCGCAGGGCCGGGGCGTGGCTCCAGTAGGACGCTATGGATTCGGCGGGCAGAGAGACGGATCAGGTAACCGCAGACGACAGCACCGCGGGTCGCCGTCGAATCGAATCGCAGGCGTCGCCCGACTGGTGCCCGCCTGCACGACTGTTTCCCGTCAGTGTATGGGAACCGGCTTCACGATTCCGGGCAGCGTGTCCGTATTGCGTCGCGCTCGCCGGAGGTAGAACCCCTCAATAAGCTGGAAATAGGGATATACGGTAGTTGATTGAACTATTAGATATGGACCTATCACTCGGTTCCCGGAGTCGCCGATTCGCGGTGTTTGTGATGGTGATGATGCTGGTCCTCTCGCTCGGGACTGGCGTCGTCGCCGCACAGTCGTTCCAGGGCGCCTCCGGCACGGTCGTCGTCGAGGAAGGAGAAACGTACGACAGCATCAGCGGGATATCGGGATCGATCATCATCTCCGGGACGGTCACGGGTGACGTCTCCGGGGTATCCGGCCAGATCCACGTAACCGAGACCGGAGTCGTCGAAGGCTCCATCGATGCCGCCGCCGGGACCGTGCTCATCGACGGGCAGGTGGACGGAGACGTCAGCGCCGGCGCGGGCCACGTCGAAGTGAGCGAAACCGGCGAGATCGGCAACGATTTCGACGTCGGAACGGGCTTCCTTCGGGTCGACGGGCGCATCGGCGGTGACGCCCGGGCCGGCGCTGCGACGATCGAACTCGGACCGAACACGGACGTGGGCGGCGAGTTCCGCTACGACGCGGGAAGCTTCACCCAGGACTCCGCCGCGACCGTGACCGGTGGCGTCGTGCAGGATTCGAGTCTGGGCAACGGCTTCGGCGTTACCACCGATCTCAGCCCGGTGTCGTCGACCTTGACGACGATTTACGGCCTGTTCGCCAGCCTCCTGCTCGGCGCGGTGCTCCTCGCGGCGTTCCCCGCGTTCTCTAGGGGCGTCGCGACGAGAGTCTCCGAGACACCCGTCACAGCCGGCGGCGTCGGCTTCCTGACGCTGATCGCAGTTCCCGTCGTGCTCGTGATCCTCGCGATCACGATCGTCGGGATCCCGCTCTCCGTCGGCGGCGCGATCGTGTTCGGCCTGGGGGTCTGGGTCGCCGTTATCTACGGCCAGTACGCCGTTGCGGCCTGGGCGCTGGGACTCGTCAGTGCGGACAACCGCTGGCTCGCGCTGGTCGTCGGCCTCGTCGCTTTCACCCTCCTGGGGGCGATCCCGTTCGTCGGGAGCCTGCTCGAGTTCTTCACCCTCCTGCTCGGACTGGGCGCGATCACCCTCGGGCTGCGCGAGGGCTATCGCTCCCGCCGCGAGCGGCGAACGGAGGGGCGACAGGCCACGCTCAGCGAGGCAGCGAGCGACAGGTCCGGTAGCGGGGCGAGCGAGTAGCGCACTAGCTGTCAGCGCCCTCACTCGTTCTCGAAACCGAATACCGACCAGTCAACTATCTCAGCGGATGATCGTTACTGATACAGGGGAGCGGAATACGACGGTTTCAGCGACCTGGCCGACCAACGATCGATCTTCCTCGGCTCGCCCATGCACTCCCATTACGATATGATCGACAGCGTTCTCTCTGGCGTACTCGGGAATCAGACGCTGTGGATCTCCGATAGCCGATTCGGTGTCGATCTCTCGATCGTACTCGGCAGCGATCTCGTCTGCCTTCGAGAGCAGGTGATCTGCTGCCTCCCGTTCGATCTCGTCCCACTTCCCGGACCCACCGAGCAGTTCGGCTATGGACGTATCGTTCACGTCGTATGCCGGTTCGTAGATGTTCACCACATGGTAGGCGATTACCGCTGCGTCCGGGAACTTTTCGAGAGCGTGTCGAAGCGCCTTCTGTGATAACGGTGATCCGTCGATCGGAACAAGGACTGTTTCCCCCATACCGTTAGAGTACTCTCGCTACGGATTTATCTGCTCCCCCGAGTCACCGGGGGCCGCCTGGTGACTCACGACTCACACTGGCGAGTAGCGCTCGAATCGGCCGACAGCGTTCCGGTACAGCACCACGGCGACGAGCACGCCGCCGAGCAGACCGGCAAGACCGGCGCGGGCGGCCGCCGGCGCGACGACGGCAGCCATCCGGTGCGGGAAGATGTCCCAGCTCTGGCCGAGGCAGTACGAGTCCGTGAACGTACTGTCGGCCCGAGACGGCTGTGAGCGTGATCGGGGGCAACCGTCCCTCATCGCCGAGGGGGGGTCATGATTGAAATACGCATAAATGTGGCGTTGCGTATAAAAAGCAATATCAAATTGCTATTCGACTCTAAAACGGTCTAAAAAGAGTTATTGGCATTCTCAATATTTCCTGTTAGTCACAATATTAATCCCTACTCGACCCATGTGTAGATCTGTAATGAATTCTCAAAAAGGTCGTTCGTTCGGCGCAGCATTCGTCCTCTTGCAGGGAGTAGCGACTGCGCTTTTGCCGCAATTGAGTGTCAAATTCACGAAACAGATGATCGGGAAGAACTTTGACAACGCCTCCGAACTCGAGGCGACCCCGGAATATCTCCGACAGGTGCGCGCGATCGGCATCGGTATGGTCGCCGCAGCCGGGACGGATCTTCTCCTGCAAAGCACCGAAGAGTCAGATTCCGACTCTTCTGGGACCGACGAATCCGACGAGAGCGAGGGACAGGAGAACTAATCGCGCCAATACTTCTTTTCGGGTGGGAACCTGAACTGTAGCTCCCCCAGAGACGCGCTCTGCGTTGATCATGGAGTCAATGACCACGGCAATCAGGCCCCCTGATCCTGGCGTTCGCGCCGAGTGGCCCGGCGTCGACCCTGCTGTGCATCCGGGCTGATGCTTCGGGAGCGAGTGATCCGAACGCTGGGCCCGCCGCCTGGTGACTCGCGACTCACACTGGCGAGTACCGCTCGAAGCGACCGATCGCGTTCAGGTACAGCATTACAGCGACGAGCACGCCCCCGAGCAGCAGTAGCCCGCCACCGACGAGCTGGAGCCGTGCGAGACCGATCGACTGGATCACCTCCCCGAGGTTGGCGAACGATTCACCAACCCTGATCAGGACGCCGCCGTCCGATCGACTGAGTAGCTGCAGGGAAATCGCGGGGAGAAAGCCGAACAGGCCGGCAAGACCGGTGCGGGCGGCCGCCGGCGCGATGACGAGTGCCGCGAGCACCCCACCGGGAACGGTCGTCAGTCCGGCGTGGACGACGACGGCAGCCATCCGTGGCGGGAGCACGTCCCGGCTCTGGCCGACGCTGATCGCGCTAAAGCGCGGGAGCGTCATCCCGATTGCCGGCGTAATGGTGGCTGCAACGCAGGTGAGATACACGCCGAGGACGACCAGCCCGACGTGCTCGCTGGGCGAGTACGGCGAGAAGACGCCCCCGAGCGCCGTCAAAGCGACGACGACCGGGAGCCCGAACAGCAGGCTGGGCAGTACGAGTCCGCGGACGTACTGTCGGCCCGAGACGGCTGTGAGCGTGATCGGGAGCAACCGTCCCTCGTCGCCGAGGGGGTTCATCGCGAATAGCGCACCGGCGAGCCACGGGAGGACGACTGCGAACACCGGCGTCGCCACAGTACCGATCGCTCCGGCTTCAAGCGCGCCAGTGGCAAGCGGACCGCTCATCGCGATCACGGGGATCAGGATGAACGTCAATCGGTTCGGATCCCGGCGCGTGCGTAGCAGTGCCCACTCGGCGACGCGCCGTACCGGCGTCGAAACGAACTCGGGGACCGCCAGCGGAGCGATGGCCGCGGCGAGCGGGTCGCGACGCAGGTCTCCATCCGTGGCACTCGCTGTCGTCTCCGTCGTATCCTCGCTATCGACGCTGACCGGTTCGCTGAACCACAGCGCAACGGTCTCGTGCTCGATGGCGACGCCGCCAGCGCCGAGCACGGCCAGACTGACGACGACGGCCCCACCGGCACGGAGTGGTGCCTCGGCGAGGCCGGTGCCGAGGAGGGCGAGGTCGAGGAGCCACGCGATGGGGAGTGGCGCGAGCAACTCCGGCGTGATTCCGGAGATCTGTGGAAAGAAAAAGACGAGATACAGCCCCGTCCCGGCTAGCGAGGCGACCGAGGCGAGCACCGTTCTGTGTCTGGCGACGAACCGCGACGTCGCGACCAGCCAGGCTACCGCGTAGCCGGCGACGGCCGCCGCGACGACGGCCGTCACGGCAAAGAGCGCCGCCGCGACGGGCACGACCACCAGACTCACGGGCGCGCCCAGCAGGCCAACGCCGACCCCGGTTAGCACGAGTACGGGTGGGGCGAGATACGCGAGGATCCGGAGCGTCTCCGCGACGACCATCCCGCCGGCAACCGTCCGGGCCGACACCGTCGTGAGCATCAGCGATTCGGCGTCGATCCGCGAGCGGGCCGAGACGACGCGCTGGCCGAGCAGGAACACCGCAAACAGCCAGAACAGCGCCACCCACCCCCGGAAGAGGTCCGGTTCAGGAAGCGCATCGACACCGCGGATCGGATCGGAAAAGATGACGGCGAAGACGGCCGCCATGAGCGAGGGGACCATCACGCCGAGTGTCATGAGGGCGAACCGGGCCTTGTCCGCCCAGATGTCCCGAACTGATCGGCGGAACTCGAAGATGCCGACGCTAAGTACGTTCGCTGGCCACCCTGGCTCAGCCATTCCTCGCCTCCGCGTCGACTGCCGGATCGGTCTCGGTCAGTTCGAGGAAGACGTCTTCGAGCGTCTGGGTCCCCGCCTCCGTTTCCGCGGGCTGAGTGAGGGCTTCAGGGGATCCCTCGGTGACGAGGCGTCCGTCGTAGAGGATGCCGACCGTGTCAGCGACGTCTTCGACGACCGGCAGGATATGCGTCGAGAGGAAGACGGTCGTTCCCGCGTCGGCGAGGTCCGTGATCATCTCCCGGATGGTCCGGGCCGCCCGGGGATCGAGGCCGGACGTTGGTTCGTCGAGAAACACGACATCGGGCTCGTGGAGAACAGCCTGAATGTACGCCGTTTTCTGGCGCATTCCCTTCGAGTACTCCGCGATCCGCGTCTCCGCGTCGGCCGCGAGGTCGAGCGCATCGAGCAGCCCGTCGATCCGTTCTCGTGTGGACGCTTCGGGCAGGTTCCGAAGGCCGGCGACGTACTCTAGCTGTTCGAGCGCGGTCGCCTGCTCGTACAGCGGTGGCTCTTCGGGCAGATAGCCGATATGCGAGCGGAGCCCGTCCCGATCCGTGACAGGGACACCGGCGACGGTGGCGCTCCCACTGGTCGGTCTGGTGAGGCCGGTGAGCATCCGCATCGTCGTGGTTTTTCCGGCACCGTTCGGTCCGAGGAAGCCGTAGACGACCCCCTTCGGGATGGAGAGGTCGAGGTCGTCGACGGCAAGCGTTTCGTCGTATCGCTTCGTCAGCTGTGTCGTTTCGATTCCAGTCATTGGAGGGCGATATTTCATGTGTATCTGTCAAAGGGAAAGTAGTTACCCGTATTCGATTGAGAGATGTACTCCTTCAGAGTGACCGAGAGCCTCACCCAATCAGCTGAGAGTCGTACGGAGTACGGAATTCAAACAGCTTCCAGCGGTCCAGACTACAGGGGGACGTCGGTGAGGTCGGAGGGGGTGATCGTGGCTTCGACGATTGCCCTGTCGTCTTCCTGTTGCTGAGAGGTTTCGTCATACTGACCGAATAGCTCACCATCGGCGCTGTTTTCGTCGATCTACGTCTCAACATCTCCCGTCGGCCGTTCGTGCTTAAAGACGAGTACCCACTGTCTGATCGCCTTGGATTCCTCAAAGCAAAGTGACATTCCGTGGGCGACTTCCGCACCGACGGCCCACGATGGTGAGGAGCTCGCCACTGCATCGACACGCCGCGTACACGCTGCCGGCAGCGGTCGACTCCACTGAGCGACCCCGGAGGAGGTCTTCCTCATGCGCCCGCCTGAAGATGACGCTCGCCTCTTCACGTCGCGACCGAGTGAGATCGAGCGCCCCCACGAGCCGCGCAATCTCTCCACAGGCACGCACCAGGTTCCGTTCCTTCTTTGATCGATATCGCGCTCGACCGTGTTGTCTGCGAAGCCGATGCAGTTGTCGACGCTTCCTGCTCGAGAGGCTGTTTCCGTTCGCATCGACCCGCCGCCCGATCTCAGTCGAGAGGCCGCGGTCGTGTCTCGCAGGCGTGAGCGGTGCCCCCGTTCGTGTTCGCTCGGGAGTCCCGCCCGCGAACGATCGCTTCGCCGCTGCATGGTCGATCCGGTATTCGTCGACGATTACTCCACACTCAGTGCAAGTCGTTTCTCCGCCAACAGTCTGCAGGCCCCCATCGCATTCGGGACACGCCGTTCGGTTTGTCGTCTGTCCATCGTCTTCGTCGAAGCCAGTTTCGTAGACATCTCTCAGTGACATACTCTGTACACAGGACATTCTTCAGAACGCCCCGCACCCGTCAGGGGGCGATAGAAATGGCATGCGGAAGCGATCAGTTACCTACGAGAGGCTCTGTTCGAATACTCAATTACTGCTAAGTTCTGACCCGGTACGGGTGAGTACAGAGTGTACAGATAGCATCAGCTCGGACGTGTAGCCTGCCAAAAAATCGAGAGTGGTGTCTGTCGCTGTGAACGACAGTTGTGTGTCAGTATTACTGTCGGACGACGTTCTCTGCGCGAGGCCCCTTGGGCGAGGACTCGATATCGAACTCGACCTCAGTACCTTCCGTGAGGTCTTCGCCGCCGACGTCTTCCATGTGGAAGAACACGTCTTCGTCGTCGTCGAGATCGCCGTCATCAGTCGAAATGAAACCGTAGCCGCCAGTGTCGTTGAAGAAGTCAACCTTACCGTTTGCCATTACAAACAAACAGAGGAGTGGATAAGGGATAACCCTTGCGAGGGTCGAGGTACCACGACTCTTCACGCTACATTCGCAGTCTTCGGCGAGCGGCTGTACAGTTGTCGGTCTCGTCAACTGGGAGCATTAACACGCAGCAAGTCATAACACCTCCACTTACACGAACTGGATCCACGATCGACAACCCATATGACGGTCTCAGGGGAGACCTCACTGCTCAGTGTTTTGTCTATTAGGCACCTCACGTCGTCCCGTTCTGACACACTCCCAGCAGGGCAGTCCATCCGGAAGCGCAGTGCAGACGCATCCAGTGTCCGAGCCGTCGCCTTCACTGGTATCGTCTTCCTCTGCTGTTGTCTGAGATCGGTCCGTCGATACCTGGCTCGCTCTCGGTGGGGACGAGTCCGGGGTATCTCCCGCGGGTTCTGAGGTAGATCGTGGTTTCCCACCATCAGCGGCAAGCTGTCGGTCGACTGCTGCATCCAGGATCGGTCGTCGAATCGCAACGGCGACTCGATGCTTGCACGCGCTCTCGTAGTTCGCGTCGGCGAGACACTCACACCCAGTGGGGAGCCCGCCCTCGAGCGTGACGAGGTACTCGTGATCCTCTGGGTTCGCATGGCTGCCGTTTCTAACTCGTACGCCGTCGTCCTCGACCGTGAACTCGAAGGCCTCGTACTGGGCTCGTTTGATCACTCTACTCGTTGCGTCTAGTTCGGATAGTGGAACACTCATTGGTAGGATTCGGTGGTTGCAGAAAGCGCGACTGCACAGCAGTCGCTCTCCGTGGTCAGGTACAATCGCTGTTCGACGTCGCCCCGTTCAGGAAATCTCGTACCTGATGACGTCCGTCTCGAAACAGTACGGACACAGCTCAGTCTCACTGGCAAGCGTCGTCCCGCAGTGACGACACTCGTGGATTCGCTCAGGGCGTTGTCGGCCGACGCGGAGGAGTACCGCAAGGAACGAACGGTTCATCGGTGTCGTGCCCTCCGTTGTGGGTCTGGGGCGGGGCGTGCAAGGTCCCACGACCGTGGGACATAGCCCAGTTGATCGATCGTGTCTGCGTGGGTTCGGAGCACCGCTACGAGGGCACGATCCGGCACACCGGCGTCGGCGTGGCTCACCAGCCACCACTTGAGCGCGTTCTCTGCATCGTCGATTTGGGAGTTCTTCGATGGGGTCACTTCTACTCAGCAGGCACTTTATGAGCGCGCCTGCACCCGTTGCAGGCGCTCAAAAAATCGCGGTGAGTAACGCCTCTCAACCGGGCAGCTGACTGTCTTACGTCTAGCTCCGTAGAAGTTCTTGTCTGATAACAGCTATTTGGATTCGGTGGTGAAGTGTTCGACACTGGTCCACAACTCGATACAGGACGAATGTGGAGGTCGTAGCTTCAGATTCGTTCGAGTAAGACTTTTAATTGTTACCGAAGTATTGGTAACTACCAGATGTACGAGGTACTTGACGACACGGCAGCACAGATCATCCTCGCCATTGAGAGTGGTGACTCTATCCGACGTGTCTCCCAAACCATCCACACGCCGTACGAAACGGTGAGACAGGCCGTCAACCGCCTCGAAGACGCAGGCTACGTCCGCTATGACGACGGCCTCTCAGTCGTCAACGACAACGTGAGTCACGCAGCACGCGAACTCATCGCTGCCAGCGCCAGCGTCAGCCCACCATCCATCGAGGAAGCCTACGTCCTCCCGGAGTTCGGTGACTGGCCGTTCGCGTTCACACGGATCGACGCCGTCTACGTGTGGACACAGGGCGGCTACCAGGTCGGTCGCGATCCCAACGACTATCCGCTGTTCCTTGCCGTCCGTGAGCATGACGTCGACGCCTGGCAGACGTTTTTCGAATCGTTCGACCTCCCCACCGCATTCGAGCGGCAAACCCGAGACGAGCTGGATGGACCGCTCCAGGTCGTCCTCGATCCACAACCATCACTCGAAATCGAGCACGTCGAAGGCTATGCGGTGATCCCAAGAGCGGAGACGATCGAGTATATGCACGAGCACTACGCCCAGTTCCAGTCGGCGCTGGCGATGGTCGACCGGATGTACGACGACCTCGACCTTGGCGTCACATACCGGGAAACGGAAGGGGCACAGACATGAGTTTCCACAACCGGAGTGACGCGCTCATCGAACTGCTCGAGGAACTCACTCAGGCAGGTCACGAGTACGTTCTTGTCGGCGGCTATGCTGTATCGGCGTTCAACGCACGCTTCTCCACTGACCTCGATATCGTCGTCGCCCAGGATACCAAGGCGGGATTCATCGAATTCCTCGAACGTCGAGGCTTCGAGGAAACGGACAGCCACGCTAAGGAATGGTTCTACGACACCGAAGTTATCGAGTACGAAAAACGGCTCACGCCGCAGCAGCCGATCGGCTTCGATCTGCTGGTGAATGGACTCGGCTGCCGCCAGACAGAAGCACAATGGTCGTTTGACTACCTATACGACCACAGCCAACAACAGGAGGTCAGCAGTGGGACGATGACGACGACGGCCCGAGTCATCGATGGAGCGGTCCTCGTGGCGGCAAAGCTCCACAGCGGCCGTGAAACAGATCTTCGAGACGTCTTGGCGGTCGCAGAAGAGATCGGTCTCGAAGCTGTCACACCCCATCTGCGGCGAGGGGACGAGGACGCGCTACGAAGGCAACTTGAGCGTGGATCGGAGATCTTAGAGAGTGAGGTGCTCAAGCACGGCTATCAGAGTGATTTCGGGGCATCTGCTGTCTCGACGAAGACAGCCGTAGCACTCCAAGAGTATCTGTCTATACAATTTGATCAACTAGATTAATAACTGCTAGCAAGGAACCACGTCCTTCCTGTCAACCTGAACGAGTAGCGTCGAATGCTCCCCGTTGCTGTTTTCGATCACAAGTGAGTCCTCGTTGAACGCGTCCGGTTGTCGATACACCTCGAACTCTTTGGCGACCTGGTCATGCACACACGCAGGGTAGATCTGTTGTGTTTTCTGCACTCCCCTGGCCTCCAGTGCTGTTCGGCAGCGGGCGGTGACCGGTCCCACGACCGTGGGATGTGGCCAAGTTGATCGATCGTGTCTGCGTAGGTTCGGAGCACCGCTACGAGGGCACGATCTGGCACACCGGCGTCGGCGTTGCTCACCAGCCACCACTCGAGCGCGTTCTCTGCATCGTCGATTTGGGAGTTCTTCGATGGTGTCACTTCTACTCAGCAGGCACTTTGTGAGCGCGCCTGCACCCGTTGCAGGCGCCAATAAGTTCGCCCGTCAGTTACTCCAGTATCCATACTTCACAGCCCCAGATCTCATGAGGATTTCGGCGACGTCTTGGGGTATCTCGTCGCGTTCGTACTTTTGCTATACCTCGATTAGTACTTCATTCGAGAGCATCTCTCGAAGCGTCTCCCGAACTCCCTGACGGACGATTGTACTGCAGTTTACATTCGATGACGAAACCACTGTTTGTTGCGGGGACAGAACGCAATGAGAGACACTGAAAAGGAACTAGAAGCGCTGTTCGTTATCAACAAGAAAGCAAAGCAGTATGCTCGACGGGGAACCGAAGCATATGAACAGGGGCTCGGTGGAGTAGCAAAGGCCGATAGCCTGCGAAAGAGCGCACTCTACGAGCTCAAATCGCACGTTCTTGCGCGGCTGTATATGCTGGGTGACGTCGACGAGATACAACTACATCACATCGACGGTGCGAAGTACTACTGTCTTGAGATCCGCAACTATCAGTTCCACTCACCAGTCTCGGAGTTCGAAGATGCCGTGGCTTCCCTTCCCACCGATGCAACGATAGAGAGTGAGGGGAGTCTGGACTCATCTGAGATCGTCGAGGAAACGGAGGATATCAAACATCTCGACGGGTTCACGACCTCGGAACGGGTTCCTGCAAAGATGATGAGCGAACGCGAGGCACTCCAGCACCTAGCCGAGGAGTTCAGATCAGCAAATACGTTCATATATCCATTTAACGACGGACGATCGATCGGATGGTCGTATCTCCCAGAGTATATCGAGGAGGGCACGGTACTCTCCGAATCCGAGTTTCGAGAGCAACACTCCAGTGAGTTTCTCTTTGCAGTCGGTGATTCCTTCCAGACGATCGAACATGGCCGAGTGACGATCGTGGATCGATACGGAAAGTGGCTTTCGAGACGGTTCTCACGCGATCCTATTCTCCCACGACCAGTCTACGATATTGACCTGCGTGAAGTAGACGAGCGAAAGACGGGCATTCGCAGGGAGCGCATTATGGATGACTGGCGAATCCACGTCGAAGATCCAGGCGATCCCCTTCCAGATGTTGACGGAACCCTTGCCGGCCAGGTAGAGTCCTACGACCTTGATTTCGACGCCGGCGACGTGCTCACGCTCGATAGAGGATTCGAAGAAGATCCCACAGAGTGGAGAGTTGACCATCTCTCGATATACGGCCTGCTTCTGGAAGTCCACCTGCAACCGTGCGGTGAAGAGTGGACAGAGCCACTCACTCCAGAGGAGTTTGTCGACGACATCGTCGAAATCACTCGCAAGTAGGTTCGAGATCTGCGTACTGGCGCCCATCTCTCTGAAGCCGTCGAGACACCCGTCTTCACAGGCAGTCGGGGAGGCTTCCTGGTCACTGGAATCGACACATCGGCTCGGCTACCGTTGCGTTCGTGTTGCTGGAGTGAGTAGGTGCCGAAAAGGGCCCGAGGACCTGCGCGTTGGAACGAACTATCGACGAGGAACGCTGTTCTGAAGGGCGGTCGTGATGAGCGGTCAGACCGCCGTTCCAGCAGTCCAACGGTGGTATTGCCGTGGTCACGAGTATCGCAACAGCGACGACGTCGGCATGCGCGCAGTGGCGTTCTGAGGGCCCGTGGCCGTGGTCTCGGTTACGCGGGTCGGCAGGTATCAAGAACCCGCCTGATTGGGGACGCCAGCGCGCAGAACTGAGCCGTACACTGGCTCACGCCTCGGTTGCGAGATCAGCGAGGACACGATCACCGACCGCGAGCACGAGCATCGCACCGACCAGATCGAAGACGAGGTCGAGGGCAGTGTCTTTTGCCCCGTACGGAACGAGTATCGCGTCGACACCGAGCCATCTGGCCACGGCCTGAATGGCGTACTCGAGGAGTTCCCACAGGAGTCCGAGACAGACAACGGCCGCGATGACTCGAGGCCGAGGATCGCGCCCCTGCCGCCGGCTGACTACGTAGGCAGCGCCACCGATAATCGTCGCGGAGTGAGTATGCGTCAGGTGATCCCACCACCACACATCTTCGTACGGACCGAGCATTCCGATAGCGTGGGTGATCATTGCGGTACTGATGTACGCACGGTGCCACGAACGGAGTTCGACGTCGAACGTCCATTCGACGAAATCGGGCACATAGGTGCCGACTACGCCGGCAACGGCGTTGACGACTGCCCCCGGATCCCCGCGGCGAATACCGGTGACGAACACCATCAATAACCCATAGCGAACCCCGCGTTCGATCTCGTGTTCGGTCGGAGCCCCCATTGTCTAGTCGATACTATATCCCGGCAGACACATATTGGTATCGAGATGTTTGGTGTGTGTTAGCATGGCGTGGTCGTCGTTCGTAGACGCACACTGTCCCTCTGGCACTCAAACACACCCACGCCGCCATCGACCTGGTCGGCTGATTCGTTCCGGAGATCGATCGTAATCGTCGACGAGCTCGAAGCGGGCGGTCTCCCCGAAGAGCTGACTGGCAAGGAAGACTGGAAGGAGCACCAGCACTCGACGTATTTGCCAGCCCTGACTATATCTGGTCTTCCACTGCCTCGATCAGGTGGGTTGCCGTCTCACGAATCCGCCCGAGTCGTTCGAGGATCACCTCGGGATCCTCACCCTGCCACGCCGCGAGGTAGAACGCAGAGCCGCTCATGTCGAGACCGAAATACCGCCCCACGAGATACGCGACGGCTTCCGCTTCGACTTCGCGTTTGGTTCGCTCCGGGCGATCAAGGTCGCCGCTGTGCAGTCGTGCGTGAGCGTACTCGTGGATGAGCACGCCCACGAGTGCCGCGGGGCTGGATCGGTCACGGACCTCGACTGTCGGCTGCTCGTCGACGGCGTGCGTGCAGATCCCATCTGCCTCGCCATGAGACCACTCCGAGTCGGGGACGATCCGGACGTCGATACCGAGTGGCCCTGCTGCATCGAGTACCCGCGGGAGCACTGCTTCGGCGTCGCCCTCGGCCTCGGTGTCGAGTTCAGGAAGTGGCTCTCCCTCCGTCTGTGAGACGTCGAAGACCGAGGCTGGCCTGAAGCTGACGAGGCCTTTCGACCACTCCTCGGGTGGCGTGTCCGTGTACTCACAGTCGCTTTGTTCGTGATACGATCTGGCGTTGCCACACTCCGGACAGCGCTTGGCGATGATCGGCGCCCAGATCCAGATGGCGTCTTCGCCCGCTGTAACCTGCCGATCGAACTCGGTTTGCCACGTTCGGTAGCCGGCGACGCGCGTCGCCTCCGGACACTGGAGGGTAATCAGGAGGGTGTTTCGATGCGAGTAGTCGTGAAACCGGCTCTGGACGTCGAGCCACGCTCTGAACGCCTCGCTGGTCGTCGCATCGTCGACGAGTTCGACCAGTTCTTCGGCCCACCGCTCGACCGTGCTGTGCATCTCCGCTGTTCGGGTATCGCTCTCTGTGAACGATACCCTCTGGGTTGCTGGTTTCATTGCTCAACTGCGAGGACACAGGTATCTCGAGTGCCCCGCACCCGTGAGGGGCACAAAAAATATTACAGTACTCTATGCGCTCGGAACGAATCAACCAGACGATGAAATCGAGGCGATCATCGAAGCGCGAGAGAGCTGGAACTCTTCAACCACTGCGCTAGAACGCGTTCGGCAGAAAGTTGAGCAGGCAGCTACGCCCAAGACGGCAAGTGGAATGGCGATGAGGCACTCGTGAGTGAGCCGACCGCTCGGAAGCCACCATCACGTGCCCGGCTTTTATACCAATCAAATCGGGAGCGTCTCGTCGAACGAGGCGGGCCCCAATGGGAAGATGCGGCGACCGCACCTAGGGAGGGTTAGTCGCGTCATTGAGCGGGTCGTCCGTCCCACTGTCGTAACCAGTCCGCCATAACTGGTGTACCGCACGCGCGACGAGGACGAGTTCCGTGACGCTGATACAGGACGCTTCGACATCGTCGGTATCGCCCGACGCGTTCGGCGGTGGGTGATAGTGAGCGTCGCCGTTGGGGTCCGGGTACTCGTGGGGATGCACATCCCATCGGAGGTCACGACCCGTGTTGTCGTTATAATGAACGTTGTAGTCACTCTGCACCGACCACCGGACGGTGATGGTCGCGCTCGCCGCCTCACCGATACCGTCATCAAGCTGAAGGCGCAGTTCGCTGGGACTCAACTGGTCGTCCAGCGACCCGTTCGCGAGTGGTTCGAGGCGCTCGAACTCGGAGCGAAAATCGTGGAGTGCGCCGGCGTCGATAGCGCCCCGAAGCGAGTGCGACTCGGTGTCTCGCATCGTGTCAGCTCATAACGCCTGCTTGTTCACCGTATTCGTCCGATTCGGTGTCCGCCCCAACGACCTCAGTCGCGTCAGCGAGTGCGAGCGCGGCTCGTGCGAGCTTCAGGTTCCGACGCGCAGTCTGCCACTCGGTCATGGTCGCCGCGTCCAGTTCCGCTCCATCGATTGCCGCTGCGCGCGGAGATTCTGCTCCAGTCTGGTCCTCGAACTCACGAACGGTCTCGCGAAGTTCCCTGACACGTGCTGATAGTGTCTCGATGTCGACGGAGTCGAGTATCTGCTGGGCACGTTCGAGAACGACCGAGCGAGGGGCACGTTTGTACCGCGTCCCGCGCTCGTCCGGAAGGGAAACTGCCTCGACGAATCCGTCCTCGGCGAGGATGTTCAGGTGCTTTCGTGCGGTCGTCTCAGAGGTCAGCGCACGCTCGGCGGTGGTGGCGACAGACTGGGGGCCGTACACCCGCTTCATCACGGTGCGAACGCGCTCGCCGGGACTGGTGTCCGCCTTCCACTCCTCGGTGACGCGCTCGTTCACGTCTGCCGGGCGGTCGTCGGTCATACATATTCTCGTGAGTGTAAGTATATTAATCTTGGGAGCAATATTCTTTCCTTGATCGTCGCGGTACACCATCGCATCGGGCCGGCGAGTCTGACATTCTTACGGAGAGTCAAGGAGAAAGCCCCACTTTTCAGCGCGGGGAGGATATCAAACTGTGGTGTCTCTGAAGAAGGGGCTACCAACAGAGCCAACACACTCGCCCGTCGTACCAGCTCTTCGCTACCCCCGAATCCGCACACGCTCGCCTTCCTCCATCATCGATTGCTCGCTCGCCTTCTAGATCGTCACTTTGTACACGTCCGAGTCGTCCTCGATCAGACCGAACTGGCTGATCTTCGGATGCGTCGCCTCCCACTACACCTTCACCGTGCCCTCGATACACACCTCGGCGCGATCTACCTCTTCGACCGCTGTGATCGGAATCACCGTCCCAGCCGCCTGCTCTAGCTCCTCGAACACGCCGACGACCCCACTCAGGACATCCGATCCATCGACGACGCGCTCGGCCAACCGCCGACTGATCGCCGCTCTCGACCAGCCATCGAGTTTCGCTTCTAACCGTCCTACCTGCTCGTTCACCATCCCCAGTTGCTCTCTGCGCAACCGCGCTCTTGGGTCATCCACGTCGGGATCACACCGCGGATCCACGCTCGGTGCCCGTCTCTCAAAGTTACGTCGTCCCGCCCTATTCCCGCCTTCTGCAACACGTTGCGTCCGCGCCTCCCGATCCGAGTCGGATCTTCGATCCTACCGATCTCTCGTCTACTTGACCTCCCGGTATCTCGCTTCTCGCTTTTTTTGAGCCACTACCGTCTGTCCGAACAACCGTCCGTCAATCTCCTGATCATCTGCGTAATCTACTTTCGCCTGAATGTCCTGCTTGACGCTCGCTCGCAGCTCCGGGTGTCTCTCGCCGTCGACCCAGTCTACGTCTTGTTCACATTCAGGCTGGCTCCCTACTGTAGGTCGCGTCAGTGTCGACGTCGTCGTACATCCGTCCGAGCATGTCGAGTGCCGACTCGAAGGTCGCGTAGTGCTCGTTTGCGAACGCAACGGTCTCCTCGAGTGAGAGAACGGGCCGTCCATCGACCAGCTCGGCCTCGACCTGCGACCGTCGCTCGAGGACGACCTGTATCGCACCATTGAGGTCTTCAGCGGGCTGGCGCTCCTCCGCAGTCGGGATTCCGAATCGATCGAAGAACTCCATCCAAGCGTCGAGGTCGGACTCGTTGACGGCGATAAACAGCGGGTAATCCTCCGGGTCGCGAGCGACCTGGTAGCCACCGCGGGTCCAGACGTAGACTGCATCGATGGATGTGAATGCATAGTCCATGCCAGCGAACTGGGGGAGAACATACGCCTCCGAGATCGATGGGGGTGAGGTGTCTGCTGCCGCCATTAGGAATTCGAGACCGACATCTCGGAGCGTTTGATCGACGAGCGTGAGACCATCGTCGTACGCGACGTACCCCGCCTCTTCAAGCCGGTTCACGACGCGACGAATCGTCTCACGGTTCTCGTCGACCTTCCGCGCGACATCAGATATGGAATCCTCTGGGTCGAGCGCAAGGATGATCTTGAATTCCTTCTCACCGCATATTTCGTACATCCTATGATTACACAATTCTGTGCAACCCCCAAAAGAATTACTCTTCCTATCGGTCCACTGGCTGAATCCGGCGAGCGTCTGCAACGAGATCGCAAATGTACCCCCGAAGCGTCTCCATGTCCTCGCGGGCGTTTTCAAACTATGTAGCGAGGCGGATTCCCCCGGCCACCGTGCCCGGGGTTGACGCGTCTTACCCGTCGCTTGGGCTACGATTTTGTCCTGATCGCGAATGCGTTTGAGGGCATCCAGATATATCGGCCCGAACACACCGGGTCGGTCGTCGTCGCTCTGTTATGGGCTGGTGGCTGGCTTCGTCGTCGGCCAGGGCTGCTTGGGCAACAGCAACGTGGTTTTCCACCCGGAGAGGTCATCCCGCCCCTCTATCTCGTCGGCGTCGAGTTTCTGGGCGACCTTCTCGGGCGACACCACGTCATACTGATCTCGCAATGACGGATCTCGGAGACGAACAAACAGAACGGATCGCGTCGACTACCGGCCCGGGAAGTCGATCTCACTCCAGCCAGTCAGCGCCAACGAGACTCGCCCATCGTACCAGCTCTTCGCCGCCCCCCGAAGCCGCACACGCTCGCCTTCCTCCATCACCGGTTGCTCGCTCGCCTTCCAGACCGTCACTTTACACACGCCCGAGTCGTCCTCGATCAGGCCGACCTGGCTGATCTTTGGATGTGTCGCTTTCCACAACACCTTCACCGTGCCCTCCACACACACCTCGCCTCGGTCGACCTCCTCGACCGCCGCGATCGGGATTATCGTCCCGGCCGCCTGCTCTAACTCCTCGAATACGCCGACGACTGCACTCAGAACATCCGATCCATCGACGACGCGCTCGGCCAACCGCCGACTGATCGCCGCTCTCGACCAGCCATCAAGTTTCGCTTCCAACCGTTTCGATTGTTCGTTCACCAGCCCCAACTGCTCCCTGCTCAATCGCGCTCTCGGATCGGCCACATCCGGATCACACCGCGGATCCACGCTCGCTGCTCGCCGCTCGAACTCGCGTCGTCGCTCCGCACACCCATCTTCGACGACACGCCGCGTCCGCGCCTCCCGATCCGAATCGGCGCGCCGATCCCACCGATCTCTCGTTCTGTTGATTTCCACCTCTCTCGCTTCCCGCTTTTCCTGTGCAACCAACGTCTGTCCGAACAACCGCCCCTCGATCTCCCGGTCATCCGCGTAGTCAACTTTCGCCTGAATGTCCTGCTCGACGCTCGCTCGCTGTTCAGGACCTTCTTCGACGTCGCCTCGTCCCCACTCCGTCTCGTGTTCGTTCGTCTGTTCATCAACCGAACCTTCTTTTCCGATAGTGCGTTTAGTACTCATTGGAGTCTCAAGCTCCGAAGGCGCCCACACAGCGTCTTTTTCCAACACTACAACTCACCAGTCGTAGCTCTCGACGACGACATCACACCATCACTGCGCGCTGCTCGCGCCTTCACGAGCGCCCTCTGGGCGCGAGCAGCGCGCGTTCTGCGGCGACTCAACCAGCACCGCGCGCTGTCGTGCCCGCCGCGAGCGTCCAGTTTTAAGCCGGTTTCCGCGCCGAACCTGTGAGGGGCGAAAGCGCGCTTAATACTGGCGTCGAAACCAGATGCCCGGCAGGAACCGCTCCGCATGGAGCGGCATGCCCGCCCGGACTGGTCGGTCGCGAGCGAGGCGAGGCGTGACCGAAGGGAACGCCTCGCAGCGAACGGCTCTGCCGTGAGCGATACGGCGGGCAGCTGCGACAGCGAGCGGGGCGTGCTACTCACTCGTCAGCCGAACAACTGGTGATCGGTCGAGAAGACGTACTTTGACCGGGGCCACGCAATCATCACATGAGAGCAGGGACACCCACCCGTCGTTTCCGCTGTTCTCACGAGTGAGCTGCCGCCACAGACACCCTGACGAGATCGATTTGTACAATCGGGAAATATCGGGAGACTCCCGTAGCAGACAATCCGTCGTGAATGTTCTCGAAGAGGTGCAGTAGCTCGCGAGTATTACTGTTTGGGCTGAATTATACAGATTCGAGGAGAATACCTGCGGCTTTAGCCGCAGGATGAATCCGACAACACGGAGTCAATCGACGCTACAAGAGCCACTGTGAGATTTGGCGCGTAGCTTTAACTGACAGACAACCCTACACACAGGTAGGAATCGGTTGGGAATAGAGCGATTCCCACCAGCCCTACGATGGCGGCCTGTCCGCCCCAAGCAACCAAGCAATAATCGGAACCAGTCGATAACCGGCGAACCCTCACAGGATTCGACCGGAGTTGACTGCTGTACGGCCGACGAAAGTAACTCCGAGTCTGTCGAAGTCTGCCGGACTCCCCGAGGCAAAAACAACTCTGGGAGTCCATACACGACGGAAGATAGGAGTACCGGGGGCTTGGCACTCCCAGCAGTCCCACCCGCTACAGTCCGTGAGCATCCCCACGGATTCTTACCGTTTGGATGCTCGGTGGAACTGCAAACCTGAAATCTCCAACGCTCAGGATTCCTCCGCGTTCACGCGGAGGGGGATGTCAATCTGACCGCTATGTGTCAGTAACTGGTCTCTTAAGCCAGAGTGGACAACTAGCGACATTGATGAGAGCCAGAGAGGTCATCGATTTCGGTAGACGTGATCAAATGAGTGTGATATCATCATCCTCGCTATCAATGAGATCCCAGAGTGTGATGATAGTAACTTGCCCCTCGTAGCCTAACGACGACATTGCGGTTTCGATTGCCTCTCGGGCAAGCCGGTCGGCGGTGATCACAGTGATGTTATCCGCTCGTTCTGTATCGAGAAGGTATTCGACAGCAAGTCCAGCGAACACGGGATCGGCTTTTTCCACGTCGTGCTCATCTTTGCTCGACGATTTCGAGGCGATTGCTCGCCGGACGATATCTTGGGCTGTTGTCGCCTTGCTGTGTGAGACGGTCGGGGCCGCCACAACTTTCGCCCATCCTTCGTCTTGAGCGCGCTCCAGTGCTGGCTTGACTCCACCCTGTTCAATTTCGTCTTCAACGCGAGCAGGAACCAGAAGCGTCACGCCAGCACGCCGAACTGTTTGACGGAACCGATGATGCTTGGATATACCTGGATTTCCGACGCTAATGAAGACGTTTGCGTCGACTAATGTGACTGATTCGGGGGAGAGAGGAGATGAATTATCCATCGAGAATGAGAAGAATTACGACTCAGTATTCGGATGAGGCGCAGTCACGTCGAGTTCACTCTCGAATCCGATATCATCTGAAATTTCCGGGAAAATAACGTCGAAGTAGGGATCGTATTCGTGCCCAACTGCGAGCGCAGGCTTAAGCGCGAGGACAATACAGATCGCTTCCCCAGTTGGGATACCAAGTGGATCAGCGGCCATTCGCTGCGTGATCTGACCAGCATAGTGGAGTCCGGCCTGCCGGATAGCGGCAGCGAGTTTGCCAACGCCGTGTCGCTCAACAAAGTATGAGACATCTTCGTCGACTTCCTGTAGTGCAACGGCGTGGAGGATCGTCGGCGTCACAACAATACCGTCAGTGGTGATTCGAACCGGATCTGCGGTCACTTCCACCGGTCGATCTCCCGCCAGCGTGACGATTCCGAGCGCCTCAAGCGTCTCTACGTGATCATAGACCGTGGTCTTCGGGATGTCCAGTGCCGCCTTGATCTCTGGTCGAGTGACCGACCCGTAATAGCAGGTATACACATAGACACGCGCCAGTTCTGGATGATCCAATAACCGGCCGACAGTTGCGAGCTGATTGATCCCGGTTTCGAAATCATGTGGGGGTGTCTCCGTGACGGGGTGGGGAGTCATACTAGCTAGTACGAAATTCTTGAACTTTAAACTTCTCCCGGTAATAGTGAGACCTCGTTCCAGGTTGTGAACGACGCACTTGATGAACGAGTATCACCTGGTCACTTGCTTGCGATCCCGTCGACGATATCGGCTGGCGTGAACAGCGAGACGTCATCTCGCTCCGCAGCAGTCCGTTCGAGCCCATCGGAAAAGCCGGAGCGACAGAAACAGCAGTAGTGATGGGTGAGGTCACTGCCGCCAGGTGGCGTCCATTCGACCTGGGACGCACTGCGTTCGAGATCGGCGAGATCGCCTTCGTGCATTTCTCGGCTCGTATACTTGCATTCGCCCGCGACGATCGTTCCGTCGCTTGCAAGGCCGGCGACATCGAGTTCGTGGTGCTGGTGCCACCAGTACCCGATCCCGCGGTAGGTCTTCGGAACCAAGCCCGGAAGCGCGTTCTGACAGATCTGTTCGAACATCGGCCCCATGTAGTCGATGAACGACGGTGCAACGACCTCATCGTACGCATCACTACCAAGCTGTACAAGCTCTCCCGTCCGCCCGTAGACATACCGAAACCAGAAGCGAAACAGCGGCTCTTGCAATCGATATCGGCTCTTCCGTGTTGCGTTCGGGTTCGCCGTGATGGGGATATCACGCTCGATCAGCCTGAGTCGGCGTAGTTTCGAGAGATACGAACCGAGCGTGTTTGAATCGACACCGGCGAAGGTTGCGATCTCGTTCGCTTTGCGTTTCCCGGTGGCGATTGCCCGCAGGATCGTGTAGTACGTCTGGGGCTCGCGAATCCCGAACTCGGTCCGCAAGAGGAACTCCGGTTCGTTGTGCAACACACCGTGCTCTGAGAGGAGTAACGACTGGATATTTTCCGGGAGTGTTCGGTCCGATGACAGCGCCCGGAGGTAGTACGGTGTGCCTCCGAACACCCCCCAGGCCTGTATCGCGGCGTCGGGCTCCTCGACGGGATACAGTTCGCGGGCATGGTCCAGTCCGAGCGGAGGCAGGTCGATCGTCGCCGTTCGGCGGCCATACAGGGGACTACCACCGCCAAGGACGTTCTCCTCCATCACGGAGATTGACGACCCGACGAGGACGAGAGTCATCTCCGTCTCTTCGAGATGGAGATCCCACACTCGCTGGACCTTCGACGGTAGTGCATCGTCAGATTCGATTAGATACGGGAACTCGTCGAGGACGACGATAGCGTCCTCACGACCGAGTGCTCGCAACAGCGCCTCCCAGTCGCGCTGGATGTCTTCGAGGAGGGGGAACGCTTCGCTGGCAGTGTCCACGAAGTTTGCTAACTGTGCGTCGGCTGTCTCTTCGGTTGCTTGCCAGTATACTGCATCGTCCCGGCCCTCGACCGCGTTCCGGACGAGCGCACTCTTGCCGAGTCGTCGACGGCCATAGATGACGATCAACTCCGCTGTATCGCTCTCGAACTGTGACTGAAGCGTTTCGAGTTCGTTGCGACGATTCACGAACGCTGCGTTGCTCATACCCACGCTACGCCCCACGTGAAGATAATGCTATGGATCATCTAAATCGCGATTTTACTAATTGCGATTTTACTATTTGTGATACTGATCAATAGAACCGATATCGAGGTACCCAGACAGCGACACAGAGTACACTCAACTCTTGTTAGATCCCGAAATACATCAGCTATCATACGTCTCAGTTACACATAACTGCAATTTATTATCCTCTCTTTCTACCGCTATCTACACACTCATCCAGCCACCGCGACCCGAGATAGCGCTCACGACACATGCCCACTCCTACTTCACCACCCCGTTCTGATGCCCCGCTCTCGAACTCCGCCCCTTCGTCGACGAATGCCGACGCGGATGAGTTACCCGTTCCCGCCGAGGACGTCCGCGAGTATATTCAGGTCACGCCGACTGATGCATCGCTTCGCGCTGACTCGGCGGCGACCTACTTCAAGCGACTGCACGGACTCACGACGCCAGACGATGCAGCAAGTGGCCTTTCCCGGCTACTCTCGCTCGGTTCGACGACGGAGGCTCCGCCAACGATCGAGTGTCTACTCCACAGTGATCACTCACGTGAGCAGCCACTCACGTACTGGTTCGGCGTCGACGACCCGGCGGCGACGCCAGCGCTCGAACGCATCCTCCGTGGCGTCTTTCCCGATAGCTACGAGTTCGAGCGGCGCGCGATCCAGCCAGGGTATCTCGAATCGATCATCAGAGCCACAGCGGGGACAGACCACGCCACGACCGACCGCACTATCCATGCGGTCGAGTACGAAGGCACCCCGACGCGACCGCGTGATTGGCAGACCCAGCTGACACTGTTCGAGTCGTTCCAGGATGACGAGGAGAGTCGCGTCCCGCTCGCCTCCGTCGTCGAGACGATGAGTGCCCACCAGGGGCCGATCGTCTATCAGGTGCTTTTACAGCCCAAACCGGACTGGACCGCCGACGCCGAGGAGCGACGCATGGCGATCGAACTCCACAGCGATACGCTGGGCGAGCGCCTCGCGAATACGGTCTTCGGTGCGCCAGACCCGACCGAAGAGCCGACGCTTACACCCACGAACGAGACGCGACTCGCCGAACTCGAGGCAAAGGACGCGCGCCACTCGTTCGTTCTTACCGCTCGACTCGTCGGCAGCGTCGCCGCCGAGACTACCACCGAGGAGGTGGGTGCGGCCACCTTCCGCGAACTCGAAGGTGCGTTCACCCAGCTCGATCGGACCACCTACGAGATCGACGGCGAGCGGACGAGCGAAGCGGCCGCAGAGCGGGTTCTCGATGATCTGCTTGCACGGACTGTTTATGTCCCGGAGACGGAAGGGCTCTCGAATCGCCTCCCGTGGCGTTCCGCTCCACCGCGCGGTATCGTCGCGGACGTCCACGAGGCGCCGAGTTTCTGTCTCGTCGGTGGGAGGGCGCTTACGACGGCTGGCGAACGCGCGCTCTCGACGACGCCCGGCGAACGGGCACCCGTTCCCCGACCGCCGACAGGGCAACTCGACCGGTATCACGACGATGGCCTGCTGCTGGGGAACCCGCTCACGCAGGACGGTTCCGCCGATCCGACTCCGCTGTCGCTTCCCCCTGCGTTACAGCCCATGCACGTCGGCTGGTTCGGGAAGACTGGCTCCGGGAAGTCGACATCGCTGCTCAACGGGATCCTGGGAAATCATGCGGCCACCGAAGGGGCAGACATCCTGATCGACCCGAAAGGCGACGGGATGGCGATCGAGTACCTGCAGGCACACTACGCGAGGTATGGCTCGCTGGAGAACGTGCTCTACTTCGACTGCGCGAAGGTGCTGCCCGCGTTCTCGTTTTTCGATATTCGCGACGACCTGGCTGCTGGCGTCCCGCGCGAGACAGCCGTCGAGGACACGATCGATCACTACATCGAGATCCTCACCCAGATCATGGGCAAGGATCGCTTCGAGCAGGCCGTTCGCTCGCCAGACATCATCAGATACCTGCTGAAGGCGCGGTTCGATCCCGTCCACGGCTCCGATGCGTTCACGCACCGCGCGTTCCACTACGAGGTCCAGAGTATGCACGAACGCCAGTCGAGCCCGCCCGTCTCGGATACGGACCTCGAACGGATGCTCGGGGGGATCGTCGCAAACCGGCCCAAGACGTTCGACAACCTGATGAGTGGGGTTGCAAACCGGATCGAGAAGATCCCGGTCGACCGTCGCCTGGCCAAGATCTTCAACAACATCCCACAGGAGGGCGATGCACACTTCGATCTCGCCGAGCATCTCGACGACGACACGGTGATCATCCTCGATACTGGTGGCCTCAGATCCGAAGCCAAGCGCGTCCTCACGCTGTTGATCCTCTCGAATCTCTGGAGTGCGCTCAAGCGCCGCAGCCAGCGTGCAGGGGGCGACGAAGCGGGCGAAGATGGCGAGGGGCCGTCCGCAAGCGAAACAGCTGATACGCCACTGGTGAACCTCTACGTCGAAGAGGCTGCAAGCGTCGCCGTCTCTGATCTGCTCAAAGAGTTGCTCTCCCAGTCACGGAGCTTTGGCTGTTCGGTCACACTGGCGATGCAGTTCCCCGGCCAGCTCAAGCAGTACGACGACGTCTACGACGAAGTGCTGAACAACGTCTCGACGCTCGTCACGGGGAACGTCCCCGTTGATCGCCGCCTCGCCGAACGGCTGGCGACCGACGCGATGGATCCACAGGACGTGGGCAATCGGCTTCGCGCACTGAAACGCGGCGAGTGGTTCGTGAGCCTCCCCGCCCCCTTCGACGAACCGGAGCCGCGGCCGTTCCTCCTCCAGTCGGCAACGCCACCCGCTGGCCATCCGGATGGCCCACGCCCGCTGACAGCCAGTGAACGAGCGGCCTTCGAGACGCAGACCGAGGCCGTTACGGACCGAACGCTGGAGCGCTGTGGGATCTCGCTCGACTCGCCAAGCATCGCCGACGACGAGGACGAAGACGAGGAGACGGACGAGGAAGGCGTGGCCGTCGCACGCGTCGACACCGCTCTGCTGACGACGAAACGGATGCCCGAGACCGTCGAATACGACGAGTCGATTCACGCAGTGCGGTGTACAGCCTGTGACAATCGGTATGATCCACACATCGACGGCATGAAGCGAGCCATCTCGTGTTGTGCCTCACTCGACGAGACTGATCGCGACGACGTGCCGGTCTGCGAACTCAACCTCAAGGTCACACCTGAAGAACGTCAGGACTCGGAGTTCACCGACATCCAGCTCATGTTCCTCCAGGCGGTGTACAACGCCCAGCAACTCCGATATGACCCACTGGCCTACGACATCCTCTCTGACTCGATGCTCCGCCTGCAGGAGTACGCGGGTATCGACGCTGACGCCGTCGACGAGCTCATCGATTCCGACCTACTGCGCCACGATACCGACCACCCACATCGGCTGTACACGGTGACGCCTGACGGTCGCTCGGAGATAGGCGAGAGCTATCGGCTGGGCGTCGACTACGGACATGGACAGGGCGACCTGGAGGAATCGAGCCAGCACGTCCTCGCAGTCGAGGTCTCCCGACGCTATCTCTGTCAAGAGTATCTCGAGGATCCCGACTCACCCGTCGTCGAAGTGCTGCCGTACTACGACCTCGAAGAGGTGACTCTGCCCGCGTCGATCTACATGGGTGGTGATCAGGCGGCCGCCGAAGACGCGGCCTCTGCCTTCGACAAGCGTCGTCTGGACGTCGCCGCGCTCGACGAGGACGGGAGAGTCGTGGTTGCCGTGGAAGTCGAGCGGATCAACAACGACGTCCAGCGTGCAGTTCCCGACGACTTCGATAAGATCGCCGACTGTGGCGTCGACGAGGCGATCTGGGTCGTCATGAAACAGCGCGACGGCCACAAGGTCCTCTCGGCGCTGAACGACCCGATCGAAGGAGAGCCACGCGTCGAGAAGACCTACGCCAAGACGACGCCACCCCAGCAGTTCCGGATCGATACGCCAGGGCTGACTGCGGTGTATCCCGTGGAGTGGCTGCGGGAGAATCATCTGGAGGAGTGACTCTCGACTCCCGTCGTGGGCATCCGTCTTGGTCAGGGACTATTCGTCAGTGTGTGGAGTGAGCAGTTTGTCGAGCGCGGGTAGATCGATTAGTACCCACTCGTCGTCGAGATCCTGCTCCAGTTCGTCGACGAAGCCGCTCTTCGAGAACAGGACAAACCGTTCGTCCCGGTCTGGTGATCCCCACTGAACGCGGTCGGCCTTCGACCGGAGCTGGTTGACCAGAGTGTGTCCGACAGGCTCTGTGGTCCACTTGCACTCTCCCAGTAGGATCCGATCGTCGCTAGGTGCAAGTCCGACGATGTCGATTTCGTCTTCTCCGTACCACCACCGACCGATATCGGAATACGCATCGAGGTCGCCTCGACGTATTGCTTCCCAGATCGCTTCCTGACAGACCGACTCGAACGTGGTCGCGACGTGGGTCGGAAAGTCCGGCTCGATCGTTCCCTCGAAGACGAGTGCTGGTGCCTCCTCGATACTCGATCGGTTCGGCTCGACGTATCGGAACCAAAACCTGAGGAACTCGTCATTGAGACGATACCGTGAGCGCTTGGACTTCTGTTGTGCTGCCGTCACCGGGACATCACGGGTGATCAACCGAAGACGGCGCAGTGTCTGTAGATACTTCGAGAGGGGCCCGACATCGATTCCCGTCGCCCCCGAGATTTCGTTCGGTGTTGTATGACCAAGCGCGATCGCCTCGAGAATGCTCATATATCGAGCTGGGCTCCGCAGCTCGGTCCGTAACAGGAACTCGGGCTCGGTGTACAGGACGGCCGTTGGCGACAATACGTTCTGACGGACATTCTCAGCGAGAGAACGCTCGTAGTCGAACAGCGTGAGATACATCGGAGTTCCCCCAGTGACCGCGTACGATCTGATCGCATCTTCGATCCCGTACGTGATGATCTCACGCGCCTGAGTGAACGAGAACGGCTCTAGATCGATCTGTCCCGTTCGTCGACCGTACAGTGGGCTTTTGTGGCCGAGCACCTCCGACTCCATCGCACTCACGCTTGAGCCACACAGAACGAGCATCGACTCGCTGTGCTGTAACTGTTCGTCAACGAACGCCTGCATGTATGATGGGAGCGACTCGTTTTCGTCGGTAAGATATGGGAACTCGTCAATAACGACCACCAGCTCCCGGTCGGCGATCTTGTCGCCAAGATAGGCTAGCGCCTCGTCCCAGCCGTCGATACGTGGGACACGATCGTCGAAGTAGGCCGCCACCTGCTCAACGAACTTCTCCCGCTGTCGATGTTCAGCCTCTTCTGAGGCGAGAAAATAAATGTGCTCTCGGTCGGCGCAGAACTGCTTGAGTAGTTCCGTCTTCCCAACGCGGCGACGGCCATAAACGACGAAACACTCGTGCCCGGGAGAGTCCATTGCCGCATCGAGCGCGTCGAGTTCTGCCGTCCGGTCGAAAAAGGTCATACTCTAAATAATGATTATCGTGATAATGACTTAGATGTTCCGACGACCACAGACACCAATCGTTGCGGAGGGTCTCCGTTTTCCGGACGCTCTACCGGTTCTCTGGGACTCGGACGATTCGACATCGGATTCGAGGATACGTCTACGGCAAACAGCATTATCGACGGCCCACCAGTGGGCCTATTCAATTCGAAGACATTTCTGGTGTCAAACAGGGGTTTCGACGCCTCACTAGCGGCCCGATCCCGTTCATAATCGCTCCTCAGCACCGCTACTACTCTTGCACGGACTCTGGAAATCGAAGTATGAACCGGGGCCATGTCTGAGCGGAGGGGAATCGACGTCGTCGACGCGACGAGGTCGAGACGAGAGTCGGGAAAAACGGGTCAACCAACGGCGTTGAAACAGTATGCGAGGGTCGGTATCGACGACAGGATAGGTCGGGATAGCGGAGACGTTACACTTCGAAGACGGGGTGTCGGCCCGCTGAAAGCGGCGTCCATCCCGCTTGCAGGTACGTACGCGAAGACGTCGACGCGCACACGAACCGGAGGATCAGCAGGAACTCACCCCGTCCGTTCGACGTCCTACAGGAGTTCGTTCAGGGGTCCCAACCAGTGAGTGCTGGCCGTCAGACAGCAGGGCTTTTGCGACCTCGATCGCTGAATCTTCATAATCGGATCATACTGGGGGAAGAGCGCTTCTACAGCAGCTATGGGAATTCGTGGGAGCCGTCGTGTGCTGGTTGGAAAACGCAGTGACAGTATACTGTATGGCGTGTAGGACGGTTCTCTACCGAGTATGCTGCAGATGAGCGGTTTCGTGACGAGTGACCCTGGTCTGGCGTCGACGGCTAACAACCCCAAACCGCTAGACGGGAGCCGATTATGAAACTCGAAGTGGGGCAGAAACAGGCCGTCGTCGACGACCGGCCAGACAATGGACCAGCGTGTTCGGTCTCCTCTGGGTGTCTTGCTCTGGTTCCCCGACCTGAACGTCATTCTCGGTCTCGTTCCTAGTTCTGTACATGGTAGTTCGTCTAGACGTCCTACCGGACCAGACGAACGAGTATGGATCGACGATCGACCACACAGGCGATTCGGCCATCCTCCTCACCCCCCACCGTTTCATCTGTTCGAGGAACGAATCCCGGAATGAGTCCAGCTCGCTCGTGGGGAGCCAGTCTCACCCCCCACTGTTTCATCAGTTCTTGCGTTTCCTGCTGTCGGTTGTACGATTTTCTTCTTTCTCAAGAAACTCATGAAGAAGGGGTCTTCGACCGTCTCCGGCTGGCGGCTGAGCATCGATTAGCTGGGGACGTTCGAGAGGCTCAGGCGCTCAAAATTAAGTTCCTCGACGGCAGCCACGAGATCGTCGTGCTCGACGATGGTCTTTAGGACCAGTGTCTGCGGGTTATGACACGACAACAGCGGAAGCCCACGACTTCAGTCGTAAGAGGACGTCACATATATCCAAGCGGTTGGGATTACAGCCTCCACCTTGGGGAAGTGGGTGGACTTACACTCCTCCGGTACGATAATGCTCACGAACAAACCAAAGGGCACGAGCGACATACGGAGAATCATGTCGAACGCATCGATGTTCCCGGAATGCTTGCGCTGTACGACTGATTCAAGCGGGAAGCAGACGAAATGACACCAGTCTCGTGGAATTGGCCCGAGTAAGACATCATACAGAGGCAGCGCGGAAACCCACGGCTTTAGCCGTGGGAGGAAGCGCGTCACTTGTGAATCCAACTACGCATCCAGACACGGCTGACTCCCCAACGAAAAACATAGTCTTTAAATAATAAAACCACAATATTTGAACCGTGACGGTCGTCAGAAACCTCGAAATCAAGCTCGACGTTGCCGACGAGGACTACCCAGTTCTCGATGAGACGTTCGAGCAATTCCGTCAAGCCGCGCAACACGCCGCGGACTACGGCTGGTCTGACGACCCGACCCAAATAATCGACAGCAAGTCGAAACTCCACGACGCCACCTACCAAGACGTACGTGAAAAGACAGACCTCACCGCAAACCACGTCCAAGCCGCTCGCAGCCTCGCGGCAAACGCGCTCGGTAACTGCAAAGACCGTATCCTCGAAGACGGTGAGAAAGCCAGTAAATCAGAGTTCCGCGGTAGTGTAGTCGTCTACGACGGTCGCACAATAACGTACAACGACGACCACTGCACGCTGTCTACCGTGGATAGTCGTGTCTCGGCTGAATACACCATTCCCGAGGATACTCGCGGCACGCCGTTCGAAGAATACTGGGAGAACCCAGAGTGGGAACGCGGTGAGGCCACGCTACACAAGCGTGACAGCACGTACTATCTGCACGTGTCGATAAAAAAGGAACGCGAGGATGACGAGGCATCTACTTTTGAGTACGGAGCGGTACTCGGCGTAGACCTCAACGTTGACGGTTACCTTGCTGTCACCTCGACTGGTGCGTTCCTCGGCAACGCAGACTACCTCAATCACAAGCGTGCGGAGTACGAACGGCGTCGTGGAAAACTCCAACAGACAGGCACTCGGAGCGCCCACTTGACACTGAAAGCCATCGGGAATCGCTTCTCGAATTGGGGCGAGGATTACTTGCATCGCGTCGCACTCACACTGGTTCTCGAAGCCCGCCGACACGATTGTGACGCGATAGCGTTCGAGAACTTGAAACATATTCGAGCGCGTATCTCGAATGCAAGTAAGTTCCAGCAGTGGGCGTTCAACAAACTCCAATCTCTTGTTGAGTACAAGGCCGAAGAGTACGGTATTGTCGTTGATGACGTGAAGCCACAGTACACGTCCCAGCGATGTAGTCACTCGGAGTGCGGGTTCACGCACGAGGAGAACCGTGACGGTGACGAGTTTAAGTGCCTGAACTGTGGAAAGGAGCTTCACGCGGATTATAACGCTGCTCGGAACATCGGGTGGCGGCTTGTCCAGCACTGGCTCAAGTCTGGGGCTGGACGGGCGGACTGTCAGGTCGCCCTGAAGTCAGGGACAGTGAACGCGAACGGCGAGTTTTCGCCTACCACATCTCGTGGTCAGAGCGGGAGTCCACTGACAAGCCCACGACTTTAGTCGTGGGTACCTGACCAGGAGAGAAATCATGCCAACGCTCAAAGTCACCGTCGGCGAACGCACTCGTCTCGATCAGCAAACGCGCCAGCGTATCAAAGCAGCGCAAGAAGACGAAGCACTAGATAACGCACAGCCGGTACTCAATTTCGGGTCGTATGCCGAATTAAGCCGCTTGTTGAGCCAGAAGAACCTCGAGTTGTTAGAAGCTCTCGCTGAACACGATCCGGACAGTATTCGCGAAGCAGCAGATCTGGTCGATCGCGACTACAAACAGGTCCATCAAAACCTCACCGAGCTCGAAGATATCGGCGTCATCGACTTCGCGGGCGGTGGCTCAGGACGGGCAAAGAAACCGCAACTGGCCTATGACGGCCTCGAAATCGATCTTCCACTTACTGATTCGAACAGCTCACCTGAGGCAGCTGCGCCCTGATTAACCGCTCATACTTCATAATCGCCAGCCCCAAACTAGAACCTCGCGGTCAGAGATGCCGTCGATCGGACGCTTCTACTCGGGGTCATGACGGGTGAGGTTGCGAGCGTGATCCCGGTGACGGCCATCATGAAAAGAGTGTGCGCGTCGAAGACCCCAAACGAAGAGAACGACTGTCTGGTCTTCGACAGCAGGAAGAGCAATACAAACGAGATTGGCGGGAAAGACGACTAGTGAGCCGAGGAGTATCCTCCAGCTTTGTAGAGGTACTGAAAAAGCGCATCACGGAGTGGGTGTAAATCACGTCGTCAACTGCTATGCCCTGACGTCGATGGAGTGAGAGAGTACGTTTCGTGTGCTTTGTGGATTTGTTGCGGATCCCCCACCCCCCACTGTTTCATCTGTTCTTTAGGAATAGTCGCTCCCGAGCGTCACACCGAGTGGGTGTTGGAAACTGCACGCTGAAGCGGTAACGGAGTCGACTTCGTGTGCTTCTATATGCTTCGACGTCGACGGAGTGAGAGAGTACGTTTCGTGTGCTTTGTGGATTTGTTGCGGATCCCCCACCCCCCACTGTTTCATCTGTTCTTTAGGAATAGTCGCTCCCGAGCGTCACACCGAGTGGGCGTTGGAGACTGCACGCTGAAGCGGTTACGGAGTGGATTTCGTGTGCTTCCGGATGCCTCGACGTCGACGGAGTGAGAGAGTACATTTCGTGTGCTTTTCCCAAGATGGCAGGGAGGGTATGAATTGAGAGAGTGAATTTCGTGTGCTCACTCGCCAACACAGAGAGAGTACGTTTCGTGTGCTTTGTGGATTTATTACAGACCACCCACCCCCCACTGTTTCATCGGTTCTTTGGGAATGGTTGCTCCCGAGAATCACACCGAGTGGGTGTTGGAGACTACACGCTGAAGCGGTTACGGAGTGTATTTCGTGTGCTTTCGTATGCTTCGACGTCGATGGAGTGAGAGAGTACATTTCGTGTGCTTTTCCCAAGAAGACAGGCCCGGTTTGAGAGAGGATACGTGAATTTCGTGTGTGATCTTATCAGACATAGTGTGAGTACATTTCGTGTGCTTTCAGTAGAACTGCGATACATATCTACCAGACACGTTGATGATAATCTGCAGAAAATAAGATACGAAATAGCAAACGAAGCTAACAAAGTAAGGTTTTAAATACTATTGAGCAACCAGTTGATAGTGAATGAGCAATCCGTTCGGCGACATGGTTGATACGATTTTTGCGGACAAGGAGATGCTCACCGAGAGCTACCAGCCGGAGACAATTCTCGAGCGAGACGAAGAGATCGAGGAATACCGCTACGCGCTGCAGGACGTCCTGTTCGACCGCGAACCCGAGAACGTCATGCTTTATGGCAAAGCCGGCCTCGGGAAGACAGCGGTGACGAAGTACATACTCGACGCACTCCAGGACGAAGTCGAGACACGCGAGGAGGCCGACGACTTGCACGTCCACGACCTCAACTGCAACGGCAAGACCGTCTTCATGGTCGTTCGCCAGCTCGTGAACACGCTCTTGCCCGAGGGTGCAAGCGACTTTCCGAAGCGTGGCCTCGGGACCGGCGATGCCTTTGAAGAGCTCTACAGCCAACTCGATCGAATCGGCGGGACGCATCTAATGGTCTTCGACGAAATCGACCATCTCGACGACGCCGATACCCTCCTCTATGAACTCCCGCGAGCACGCTCGAACAAACACATCGTCGACGCCCAGGTAGGCATCATCGGGATCAGCAACAACTACACCTTCCGCACCACGCTCTCGCCCAAAGTGAAGGACACGCTGATGGAGACCGAAATCTCGTTCAGTCCGTACAACGCCGTCGAGCTTCGTGCGATTCTACAGGATCGGGCGGAGCAAGCGTTTGCCGAGGACGCCTGTGATCAATCAGCGATCGGTCGGGCTGCAGCGCTGGCCGCACAGGATATGGGGAATGCACGTCAGGCCATTGACCTCCTTCGCGTTGGCGGGGAGGTCGCCCTCCGTGAGGAGGCTGACTGCGTCACCGACGACCACATCGGGCGGGCTCGCGAACGCGTCCAGCGCGGCCGACTAAAAAATCGCATCCGCGACCAGACGATCCACGGACAGTACATCCTGGAGACGATCGCATACCTCGAAGAGAAGGGGAAAACGCCCGCTCGCTCGAAGGAGATCTACGACGTCTACCAGGACGTCGCCGCGGCGTGTGGTGCCGATCCGTTGACGACGCTCAAGAGCATTCAGGACCATCTCTCGGATCTCCACATGCTCGGGTTCCTCCAGCGCTTCGAGCGGAATCAGGGACTCAGTGGCGGGCAGTACTACGAGTACGAACTCGATCTCGACCCGGAGATCGTCATCGAGACGCGCAAGACGATCGAGGAGACTGGCGATCTGTAATACACTACTGCTCGACGATAAGCACACGAAACGTACTCTCTCCCTGTTTGGTGTTCGGACTTTGTCTCCAGTATTGGTACCGTCTCATGGTGAGAAAGCACACGAAATGTACTCTCTCACTCTCCCCATGAGCCACTTGTTCGAGAAGGAAAGCACACGAAATGTACTCTCTACAGTTGCTTCGAGTTTGTCACAGTCCTCAACGGTGCCGACACACGGACATCCGACTTAGCTGTAATTGAGGGCGCTAAGCCCCCTTCCTCAGCGAGCGGCGAAGCCGCGAGCAGGGAGGGGGATACAGCGCCCGCACGAGTTACTTGCCCTTTCCCCGCCACGCTTACTACCCCTGCGGTCGAACGAGGTAGTAAGATGCTCACCACGCTTCTGGCGTTGTTCAAACGCGACAAAAAGCGTGCAACGTCGGTTGTGGCCGAGTGTCGATTCGGTAGGAGTGGGACACTCCGAACCGCCCCTGAAGGGAAATCGTCTGCGGAGTCTGGAATCCCTGTGCCCACGTTGGGTATAAATTCCGACACAGAAACAGGAAGCCCTGCCCTCAACAAGCGAGGGGCGAGTAGCCCCGAGCGCGGTAGGGCAGGGTAGTTCACTACGTTTGCGGTGGCCGCTCAAGAATCTCGAAAATTTCCGTTGCGCGGTATTCTTTGTTGCGCTGTTTCCCTGTCACTTCCTCTAGAACTCCCTCAGTTTCAAGATCAGCAATAGCACGGTATGCTGTTGAACGCTCTATATCGAGCATCGTCGCGACTGTTTTCGTGGTCACGTACGGCTGCTCGAAGAGTTTGCACGCCAAGCGATGCTTCGCGTACTGGACACCACCGTACTCCTCCTCGTAGCGACGCCGAAGTTCGTCCAGTGCCAGCGTGCGGTCAACGGACTCTGCAGCTTGCTGGGCCACTCCTTTGACGAAAAACGACACCCAGTCTTCCCAGTCGCCGCGAGACCGGAGCGCTTCCATTCGGTCGACGTACGTGGCTTTGTTCCGGTTAAAGTACTCACTGAGGTAGAGGTTCGGGCGCTCAATGAGATCGGCATCGTAGAGCTGGAGTGTGATGAGGAGGCGACCGAGGCGTCCATTCCCATCGCCATATGGGTGGATCGTTTCAAACTGGTAGTGAAATAGCGCGATGTCCACGAGCGTATGATAGCTCCCCCCAGTTCGGTAGTACGTGAGAAGGGCATCCATCAGCCCCTCGACGTCACCCGGAACTGGTGGGAGGAAGTCGCCGAGATGGTTTGGAACTGTCTTGTATGCACCAATCGTGTCCGTCTCAATGCGGTCGTCTGGAACGCCCGTGAGCAGCGTCTCGTGGAGGTCATGGAAAAGCGCAACGGAGATCTCCCCACCGCTATCGAGTGCTTCAATGCCCTCCTCGATGGCCTGTTCGTAATTCAGGACTTCTTTGGTATCTTTTGTCGCTGCTTCACTTGTGGAGGATGCAATAGCGTCTGCAGCTGTAGACTCGTCGAAGCTGCGTGTTTCGAGACTGTAGAGCGCGTTATAGTCGATATCTGCTCCTTCGATTTCGGCCGATTCCATCGCTTCTTTTCGGAGGAGGGACGTATAGAGGACAGGAGGAAAGCCGATTTCTAGACTGATACCACTGAGTTTGCCGAGCCAGAACGTGGCCTCCGAAAGCAGGTCGTGAAAATCCGCATCGAACTGGAGATCACTCGAGGGTGGTAGAGGCTCTGGCCGGTAGTATGACTCTCTCCCGTAGGAGATGAGTTTTCCAGGCGCGGTATCTTCGATCTCTGGTCCTCTCATGCATGTACCGACACTATGTAGCGCCAGTAAATGAATCTAGTGAATTCAAATGCAAATACTGGGGTGAGTTAAGCCCAGTTATTGTATTTGAGATACTATACACAAACAAGGTCGGTATTTCCCTGACGTGTTCTCATCCACAGCGAATCAGACTATGCGATGTCGCAGATTCCTGGCGAGCTGTGGACTGTCAGTTGGGGTTGGCCTTGCAGGCTGTCTCGATCGGGTTCCCGGTATCGGCCTCGATACAGACTTCGAGCAGGTAGATCCAGAATATGGCATCGACGAACCACCGGCCGTCACCGTCGATGACGCCATTGTGATCACTCGCGGACCGATACTGCTCGGCTTACACCCACCCAATTCTAGATGAAAGAACACCGAGTGTTGGGACAATACACATTTTCGTGGGAATACTTTTACTTCATCCCCGCATAGAGGAGATTACAGTGAGCAAGACAGCGAAGGTAGACGATCGTGGTCGGATTGTCATTCCACAGGAGATCCGCGAAAAATACGGTGACAGATATCGAATCGTCGAACTCGACGATCGTGTTGAGTTAATTCCGCTAAACGATGACCCGATTGAGGGACTTCGAGAGGCCGTTGGCGGTGCCTTTGATGGGAAATCCATCGCGGAAATCAAACGGGAGGCACGCGATACTGCCCGGGAGGACGTGATTAAGGAAGTCACTGAGTCGGAGAAGCGATGATCTACGCTGACACGGATTTTTTCATCGCACTCGTGAAAGACGACGATTGGCTTCAGGAACGAGCAGGAGCGATCGCCACAGAGCACGAAGGGGACATCTACACGTCGCGGGCAACGCTCCTAGAGTTACTAATGATCTCAGATCGGTTCGAATTCGACCGAATGGAAGCACTCAGTTATGCGCTTGAGATCGCATCGGTGTCTTCAGACGAGACGGTTCTCTTCCAGGCAGCAGATTATATGGAGCAGTATGGCCTCACCGCTTTTGATGCATATCACATCGCGTATGCTGATCATGATCGCATAATATCCTCAGACCAATCCTTTGACGATGTTACTGAGAAGCGAATCTCGATCGAACAACCACCTGAGTGAGCAACTACTGACAAAGCAGAAAGCACACGAAATGTACTCTCTCACTCTCGCAGAATGCTCCCGATCGAGAACAAAAGCACATCAATTCCACGCAGATCACTGGGGGGTCCTCGATCACACCTACACTGAGACGTCAGTCTTATTCAGGGCCACCTGTTGCAAGATGGATGACCCGGTCGCATCCCTCTCGATCACGGTAGCGACGATTCCCATACCACATACAGAACCAGCGCGAAAACCCACGGCGTTAGCCGTTGGAGGAAGCGCGTCACTGCTGAATCAAACCACACTCTACAGCACGAGTGACTCCCCCCAGCACGAATCACGATTTTTACATCATTCCGACAACATTTGAAGAGTGATGGTCGTCAGAAATCTCGAAATTAACCTCGACGTCGACGAGGACGAGTATCTCGTTCTTGATGAGACGTCCGAGCAATTCCGTGAAGCCGCCCAACACGTCGACCGTCCGGATAGTCGTACCGAGATCTCTCAGGACGGGCGTCTCGCGGTATTGGTCGCCTTTTGCGTGCCAGACCCGCAGCACCGTTCTGGCGTCAGTGTTGACGACAGTCGGGGTTGCGGGCCGCGACGTCGATATACAGCCGCATCGGTTCGTCGTCGATCCGTGACGCGGTGTATCGGGGTACTCAGTCGTGTTTCCACTGGAAGCCGTGCCCGCATGACCGGTATCCGGAGACCTGCGAGGCAACGGACTACTCGAAGCTTCGTACCTGCCCGTCGTCGCGGTCGCCCCACGATGTCCGAAGCGGTCGGGTGACCGCTCATCGACTCGCCAATGAGGGCTAATCGCTGGTCTCCGGTCGGTTGGACGCGAGCGGGTGGTTTCTCGACAAGCAGTACGACCGGCGGACAGAGCGCACGAAGACGAATAACGAGACGACTTCTTGAGACTGTGAAATCACCACATGACGGGCTGATTGCAACGACGACGAGATACGGCGATACTGGGAGTGCTGGATGTGGTTGTCTCAAGAAGACCCCATAGTGGGTTAGCAACGTATCAAAAGTCGTGGTCAGACGTCACCTCGATCAGAAGCGTCTCCCGGCGTCCATACGTGCGGTGGTGTTCCGAAAGGCTGCCTGCGAATCACGGGCTGAGACGTTTGAATGGTGGAGTCGAGGCTGAGACGTTTGAATGGTGCGGTCGATACAGCCCTCTGGATGCACTCGCGTCAGTGCGAGTCGAAAATGGACTCGTGTGGGACGCTACGGCCTGTTCGAGTATGCAGTCGACGTCGAGAGTGCGATACAACTCACGTATCATGCTGATCCCATGGCTGTCCAGAACCGCAAAATCACGGAGATAATGGAGAATTGGACGCTGAAACCACTCACCACGATGTCTGTTTCCTGCTCTACTGTCTAGTGCCTATGTACACGCAACTCCCCTGCCGTCTCATGGTTTTCACGTTTCGGCGGTCTCACGACGTCGTTCGCACTCCACGACTATAGCCACGTTTTTCGCCTCCAATACGACGTTTTTCGGAGCCGCTCCCCGCGTATGGCTCCCCGAAGTCTCCACCAGAGCACACAGCAGTGGTGTACCACACCTCGTTCGACGTCCGCCCGTATATGGAACTCAAATCGATTCGGAGGCCAAAAGTTAAATTCAGATCATTATCACGAGCTGAGATTCGTACGCTGAGTTATTTGCCGGATCGACCAAACATTCAGACATGGCCAAGACAGGAGCGATCCGTTCCAGCGACGAGCACAGTCGTGCCGAGCGGACGATCCGGGCTGATATTCGGTTCGAGGTCCCCGACGCGGACTGCCCGATCGCCAGAGCCTCCGATCGGAACATCTCCACGCACATGATCCTCGAAAACCGGTGTTACGTGGTTTCCGAGGCCGACGGCGATGATGGTGCCGTGCAACAACACGAACAAGCGGTTAGTGGGTGCTGTCCGTGCACCGTCTTCTGTCGATACGGCTGTCTCCCCGAGTTCGAGTCGGCGAGCAACGGCCGCGTCACTGTGACGACGTATCTGACCGACCGTGAGACCGTACAGGACCTGATTCGTGACCTACAGGAGGTAAGCGAGTACGTTTCCTTACAGCGACTCGTCGACCTCGACGAAGAACGGTTCGCTGATCTGCGGTCCGTGGACGTCTCCCTGCTCAGTGATGCCCAGGAAGCGGCACTTAGTCGTGCGATCGACGCCGGCTATTACGACAACCCGCGCCGGATCGATTTCGATGCGCTTGCCGAGGAACTGGAGATAACAAAGCCGACCCTGTCGAAACGGCTGCGTATCGCCGAATCGAAACTGCTCGTCGACCTCGTCGAAGAGTAGGCGGCAGTGGTCCTGTGGAAACCCGATTCTTCAGATATAGTTGCGCCCGAAACAGCCAGTCGCTGAAAGGCACAACCTAATCAATCGCCGTCACTGCGGTATGCATCACCACCCCGCTTTCGAATCCGTAAGACGTAGAGAATTTGTGTGGTGCGGTCCGCACGACAGCCAAGTCGGAATGGACCAATACGGAGCTTTTCGTGGGGTGCTCCCTGCAGTGGTTCGAGATGTTCGGGTGGATCTCGCCATTCGTCAGTAGTGATCTCGTCGAGTTTGCTAGCGATGCGATCACGTGCATGATTGTCGAGTCCGTCGAAATCCCGCCGTGCCGTGTCGGTGAGTTCCCAGTCCCACTCACTCATCGCTGTCACGTACGGTCCCGTCGAGGCCGTATTCGGCTTTCACATCGTCGCTACTGTGAGTGCGACCGTCACGAATCTCAGCTTCGCTGGTGAGCATCGCCTTCAGATCTGCGCGGTTAAATTCGGGATGTTTGAGTGCATCGCGGAGGACGGCTCGGATGAACTCACTGCGGCTGTTGAAGCCGTATTCTTTCCACGTCACGTCAACGTCCTCCAAAAAGGTCTCTGTCATCCGGACGTTCACCGTCGTTTTCTCAGGTGGAGATTCCGCTTCTGGCATATGCTGTGTTGAATTTGTGTATGAATAAGCATTACGGCAACCAGTCCTTTTCCTGTGTTGAGGGCATCTGTGGCAGCAAATCTCACTTACTAGAACCGTTTCAGTCTGTGCCGGGCTACGAACGTTACAGCCTACAAACGAGCACGATAGCACAGGAGGGCCCACTATTTCACGTTATTCCTAGATGTATGTCTGCTATATCTCACTATGTAACGATATCTGGTAACAACAGGTCCGATTATAACTACATATGCGACCTAGAAGAAACGGGCAACTATTAGCCGCGAACGGCAGGGCGGCGTACGAACTACGTCGTAGTAGAGGCACAAGGATGGGTAACGAAACTGATCGGCTGACGGAAGAGGAAGCGCACGGCGTCGACGCCGATGACTGGGAGCAGGCGTCGGAGGAGATACTGGCCGACAGCTCGGCCGACGCTGATCTCGGGAAGCGGATGAGTCGGGACGCCGTTCGCGTGAGTATCGGGGAGATGAGCGAAGCGGAGTTCCACGAGAAGTATCACGAAGAGATCCTCGAGGAGTTCGGCGTCGACGAGCGTCCGACGGATCCGGAGGTAACCAATGAGTGAGCAAGAGTCCTCCGGCGTCCACCGTCGGTCAGTGTTACTCTCCGCGGGAGCGGCGGCCGGGGCACTCGGCCTCGGTGGCGGGAACGTCCTGCAGTCGCTCGGAGAGGACACGGCTGAATCCGCAGTCGTCGAAGACCTATTCGATCAGACCGAAGTCCTCAACACGGCGTGTGCGCCGAACTGCCGTGGGAAATGTCCACTGAACGTTCACGTTAGAGACGGTCAGGTCAAGTTCGTCGAGCCACAGATGACCGATGACGAGCAGTATCGGCGTGGCTGTGTCCTTGGCCAGTCTCACGTCCAGCGAGTTTACAGCCCGAAACGGCTGAAGTACCCGATGGTCAGAAGCGACTGGTCGCCAGGTGAACCGAACCCAGAGGGCCGAGGCGAAGACGCCACGTTCGAGCAAGTCTCGTGGGACGAGGCGCTCGATTACGTCGCCGATAAAATGAGCAGGGTCCGCGAGGAGTACGGCCCGGAGAGCGTCTTCTTCCACACTGGCTCCGGAGACAACGGGATGGGGACGACGTTCTTCGGTCGCCTCGCGTCGATGTTTGGCGGCACGCAGCAGGGGTGGTCGATCGACTCGAACGTCGGGATGGGCTTTCGTCGTGTAACTGGACACGGCTACTTCCTCCCGCCGACGAACGAGAGCGAAGACTGGGTAAACGCGAACACGATCATCGTCTGGGGCTCGGATCTGTTCAAAAGCCAGTTCCAGAACGACGCCTCGAAGGTCCTCGACGCGATGGAAAACGGGGCCAAGTTGGTCGTCGTCGATCCCGTCTACACGACGACCGCTGCGAAAGCCGACTTGTGGCTGCCGATCAAACCCGGCAAGGACACCCACCTCGCGCTGGCGATGATCCACGAGGTGCTGGCCGAAGGGATCTACGATCAGGAGTTCCTGCGCGAGCGCTCGACCGCGGGTGCCCTCGTCCGCGAGGACACCGAGGAGATGCTCCGGATGAGCGATATCACCGGGGACGACGACGACCGCGTTGTCGGCATCCATGCCGAGACCGGCGAACCGATCCCACTGGAGCCAGATACGCATGCAGAGGTCGAACTGTTCGGTCGCTACGATATCGGAGGTATTTCGACGACGACAGGACTAACACTGCTGGAAGAGCACGTTCAGGACTACTCGCCGGAAGCCGTCGCCGACGTTGCAGACCTCGATGCCGAAGACATCCGGACGTCCGCACGGTGGCTGGCCACGCGCGGCCCCGGTGGGATCGCATCGAGTTACGCGCTCGGCCGATACAAGTACGGCCACGTCTTCGGCCAGAGCTACGCCATCCTGCTCGCCCTGACGGGCGACTACGGTCGGTCCGGGACGATCCACGCTCAGCACCCACTGGGTGCCTCGCTGAACAGCGGTGGGTACGGCTCACCGGAGGGGGCAGAAGGTGCCCAGTCGCTCCGGATGCATGAAGAGCCCGCCGCGCTGGAAAACGGCGATCCGTGGCCGATCAAGGCGATCTACGGGATGGAGTCGAACATGCTCGTCAACCAGTTCCCGGACCGACAGCGGTGGCAGGAACTGCTCAAGAACGTCGACATGTTCGCGATGGCTGACATCCACAACACGCCGACGGTCCAGCACGCAGACATCATCCTGCCTGCCGCCCACTGGTTCGAGCGTGAAGACATCACCGACGCCTGGGGATCGCACCCCCACATCTCACACCGGACGAAGGCACACGAGCCACTGTGGGTGGCCCGGGACGACTACTTCATCATCGCCGACCTCGCCGAGAAACTCGGCTACGACGACCTGTTCCTCGACGACAAGCGTGAGGAACTGCGCAAGATCGCAGCCAACGATGACCGGATCGACTTCGACGAGTTACGCGAGAAGGGGAACGTCCGCGTCGACGTGGACGTCATCAAGTACACCGATCCGTTCCCCACGGACACCGGTCGCATCGAACTCTACGACGAGGACCAGCCGGTCGAAGACGAGGGGACGGTCCTCGACCTCCCGCGTCCGATCGAGGATCGGACGGCCGACGATCACGAGTTGGCTGAGGACTATCCGCTCATGTTCATGCAGAAACACTCGAAGTGGCGGATCCACTCACAGTGGGCGGACAACGCGATGGTCCGACAGATCAACCCCGAACCGACACTCGACATCCATCCCTCGGACGCGACAGCGCGTGGGATCGACGACGGCGACTACGTCCGGGTGTACAACGACCGCGGAGAGGTCGTCGTTCGGGCGCAGTACAACGAAGGGTTCCAGCCGGGGCTGATCAACATCGACCAGGGCTGGTGGACCGAAGACTACATCCACGGCAACCTGCAGGACCTGACCCATATGGACGTCAACGACCTCGCGCCGACGTTCGCCTTCTACGACGTTCGGGCCGAGGTCGAACCCGCTCCGGCAGACATTGACACGAGTATGTACACGGACCCCGGAACGGACGACTGGCTCGACGGCTACCCGAACCGAGGTGATAACTGATGACGAACTACGGCATGGTGATCGACCTGGAACGGTGTATCGGCTGTCATGCCTGCTCGGTGAGTTGCAGCCAGGAAAACAACGTTCCGCTGGACAGCCGGTGGAACCGGATCCTCACCGAAGGCGGCGATACGATGGACACCCCGGAGGGTGAGTACCCGGAGAACGGTCGGGACGGTACCCTCTCGATGAACCACCTCCCGACATCCTGTCAACACTGCGAGAACGCTCCCTGTGTGAAGGTGTGTCCCGTCAACGCGACGTACAAACGCGATGACGGTATCGTCGAGATCGACTACGACAAGTGCATGGGCTGTCGGTACTGCATGAGCGCCTGTCCGTACAACGCACGGGTGTTCAACTACGACGAGCCCAAGACGCTGCCGACCGAGGGCACCGGGAACGTCGAAGAGCGCGAGCAGGGCGTCGTCGAGAAGTGTACGTTCTGTAGCCATCGCGTCGAGGAGGATCTCGATCCGGCCTGTACGGTCGCCTGTCCCGCAGATGCGCGGATCTTCGGCGATCTCGATGACGAAGAGAGCACGGTCTCCCGATATATAAACAAGTACGAGACCGATCAACTGCTCGACGACCTCGAAACCGATCCGAACACCTACTACATCCGCGGCGAGATGAGTCCCGGTCGCCCGCAGGACGGGAACCAGCTCGAAGGAACGGAAAAGAAGGAGGTCGGCCATCCTGATGGTGTCGCGAGCAACGGAGGTGAGAGCTGATGGCGACCGATACCGAAAGCGGCGTCGTCATCCCGCAGTTCGGGACGCGCGGCAAGGCGTGGCTCGGCGTCCTCGTGCTGACGATCCTCGTCGGCATGGGCGCGTGGGCTTACCAGCTCACGCAGGGCCTTGCGGTCACCGGGATGGACAACGTGTTCTCCTGGGGGCTGTACATCATGCTGTTCGTGCTGTTTATCGGCCTCTCGGCGGGGGGGCTGATCATCTCCAGCGCGCCGAAGTTCTTCCACTCGAAACGCTACGACAGCCTCGCGGCGATGGGCGTACTCCTGAGCCTCGGGTGTATCGTCGTCGCCGGCTTGCTGATCCTGCCCGATCTGGGTCGCCCGAGCCGAGTCGTCGGCTTCCTCACATCGCCGGACTTCCGGTCGCCGATGGTCTGGGACTTCGGGATCGTCCTCGTGTACGGGCTGTTCAGCGCCGGCTACCTCTGGTTGCTGACGCGCCGTGATCTCGCCCGGATGGGCTCCAGACTCGCCTTCGGCGTCGAGGACACCGAGGAGGGCCGCGAACGCGACCGCAAGCTCGCGTTCTGGGCGGCCGCGGTCGCGATCCCGCTGGCGATCGCGCTGCACTCCGTGACCGGCTGGATCTTCGCCACACAGATCGGTCGCGGCGACTGGTTCAGCCCGCTCGTCGCGCCGATGTTCATCATGAAGGCGCTGGTCTCCGGGCTCGGCCTGCTGTTGGTGACCGCAATCGTACTCGACCGGACGACGAAGTTCCGACTGGAGGAAGACCTGGTCTCCGAGCTCGCGAAGGTACTGGGCGTGTTCGTCGCGGTCCACGTCGTCTACCTCGTGGCGGCCGAGCGCCTGCCCCACGCGTGGGCGGAGAACTTCGAGTTCTGGTCGATCACGGGCTCGTTCCTCGTCGGCGACACCATCCATTTCTGGCTCTGGACCGTCGTCGGCGGGGCGCTCCCCATTGCGTTGCTCGCGATCCCGTCGCTCCGTCGCAAGCTCTGGGCGGTCGCGACCGCGAGCGTCTTCGCCATCGTCGGGATCCTCTTCGAGGGTGTCAACCTGATCTTCACCGGCTACACCGAGCTGAACATCGGTGCCGCGCCCGGCGTGACGACCGGCACCGACTACACCGGCGTGACGGCGGACGTCTGGGCGACAAGCGGGACCTACACCCCGACGCTGATCGAACTGCTGGTCGTCCTCGGCATCGTCGCGATCGGCGCGCTAATCGTCACGCTCGGGCTTCGCTTCCTGCCGATCCAGCCGGGCGGTGGGTCGCCCGAGCCCGTCACGTCGGAGGAGCCGACGACCGATGCAGCCGTGACTGACGGCGGGGCAGTCGGGACCGGCAACCACGGAGTGAACGACGATGAGTGACGCAGGCGCTGCTCACGGCGGCGACACTGCGGATCTCGCCAGCGGGTACGCCATGCTCGCGCGGTGTTGGCGACAGCCGACGGCCGATCTGGTCGACGCCGTCGCGGACAGCGGGCTGTTCCGATCGGTCGGCGTCTCCATCGAGGACGTCTCGGTGACCGCGCTGCGCGCGGAACACGCACGCCTGTTCGTCGGTCCGGGTGAGCCACGGTGTCCACCCTACGAGAGCGTGTATCGGAACGAGTCGGCGGACGTCCTCGGCCCGGCGGCTCACGACGTCGTCCAGTGGTACCAGGAGTACGACCTCGGGCTCGATCCCGACTGGCCCGACCTCCCCGATCACGTCGCGACCGAACTTGAGTTCGCCGCGTATCTGCTCGCTCGCGGTGAAACGACCGCCTGTGAGTCGTTCCTCGACGAACATCCCGAGCAGTGGCTCGACGAGTTCCTCGCCGACGTCAAGGGAGAGACCGAGGAGCCGTTCTACGAGGCGCTCGCGGAGGTGACTGCAGCAAGTCTGGAGTGAGGTAGGGTTGGCCCGCCGCCGGGCCAGCCAGGTGGTTTAGATTTCTGTAGAGTCACCATAGTCCGACGGAGTCCCGACCGAGTTCCCTACTCGGCCGCTTCGGCACTCGCCGCGTCCTCCTCTTTCTCCTGGAGTCGCTCTTTGGCTTCGTCGTAGTCCTCGGGATAGCTGATGTCGATGCGCCAGTTGTCTAGGCCGATGGCGTCGATCGTCAGGCCGGATTGGATCAGCGGGTCGATCGCCTCGCTGATCTCGTTACAGCAACTCTTCCCGTACCGCTCGCCCGCGGAGGCGTGTTTCTACTATTGGCCTGGCAACCGGTTGTAGGGTCCGTCCTCCTCATGCCGGCGTTTGTCACACGAGTAGTCGAACTGGCGTTTGAGTGCTACACGTCCTGACGTGCAGTCCTTCGTTATCTCTGTCTGTTCAGGGCCTGTCGTCGAGGTACAATCAACCGACATGAACACACCCCTCTATCGATGTGTTTCTGCGAGTCGTTCGTACGGTAGACACACCCCTCTATCGATGTGTTTCTGCGAGTCGTTCGTACGGTAGACACACCCCTCTATCGATGTGTTCGATCTGTAGAGAACCGCCGCGATAGCGCGTAAAATAGATGATCTACAGTCAGTGAATATGCAAAAGGAACTCGAACGGTGCTGTACTCGTGCTCAAGACGGTCGAAACCTACATCTACTCGGGACAGCCGCATTTTTAGATGAGAGGAACCTACCCCCGGTCTGTGGAACACATCGAACACTTCGATAGAGGTGTGTCTGTGCCTCTAGTCTAGAACGCTAGACGACTAGACGACCACGACTGGTCGAAATTTTGTTCTTAAACAGCGGAAACGCGTAATATCGACGTTTCCGTGGCTTTCACGGGTGGTGTGACCCGCTAGGGGCCCCTCCCCCTCAAACAAATCGAACACATCGATAGAGGGGTGTCTGTGTCTGGTCGACATCAACAGTGAGAACACATCGTCGGACGTGAGGATAATATGTTGAGATACTTGGGATAAATGCACGATTATCCGCGAAATAGCGGCCGTACTGCGTAATCACATATCGATAGAGGTATAGCTGGGTTTTTATACCTCGCCTGTATGGCACGACGTATGACATCCGAGGACGTTAACGCTCAGCCCGAAGACCCGCCGCCAGACGACCGACCAGCGGAGTCAGGCGAGCAGTCGATCGAGGAGATGATACTGGAGTTCGACGAGCAGGAGGGCGTGATCCGCGACCGGTCGCTGTTGGACCCGACGTTCGTCGTCGAGGAGGACCGGATCGTCGGTCGTGACGAACAACTTCGGGAGGTCACGAAGATGCTTCGCGTTGCACTCGGGGACAACCGCCCGCCGAACCTCTTTCTCTACGGCCCGAGTGGGACCGGGAAGTCGCTCATCACGAAAGCGGTCTGTAAGAACATCAGCCGGATCTGTGAGTCTCGAGAGATCCGGTTCGGGACGATCGAGGTGACGTGCCAGGATCTGGATACACTGGGAATCGCCGTCTACGAGCTCGCCGAGACGGCCGCCGCCGAGACCGGTGCCGAGGTGCAAGTACCCAAGCACGGCGTCTCGACGAAAGAGAAGTGGGACGACCTCTTCCGGATCCTTGACGAGCAATTGGACCTCGCTGTGTTCGTCCTCGACGAGTTAGATATGCTCGTGGGGCGACGCGACAAGCAAGAACCCGCGTTCTCCCGGTTGCTCTACCAGCTCTCGCGAGCGGGGACAGACAACGATCTTGACTGTGCGATCTCGATTGTCGCGATCTCGAACGACACGCGTATGATGGAGTCCGTCGGCTCCCGGGCGTTAAGCTCCTTCACGCCCGAAGATGTCCACTTCGACGACTACGATGCGAACCAACTCAAGGCGATTCTCCGGCGTCGGCAGGACGCGTTCTATGATGGCGTCATCGAGGATGACGTAATCCCGCTCGCCGCGGCGTTTGCGGCACAGACGCATGGCGACGCCCGGAAGGCGATCGATCTGGTACGGGTTGCGGGCGAGTTGGCCGAACGCGAGGGTGACGGCTACGTTGGCGAGGAGCACGTCCGTACCGCACAGGAGAAAGTCGAGAAGAACCGCGTGCTCGAAGTCGTCCGCGGGATCAGCACGCAAAAAAAGCTCTGTCTGTACGCGACGGCCGCGGTCGCCGCACAGAGCAGCGACGGGACCGCCCGGAGCACGACCGCGTATCAGGTGTATGAATACCTCACCGAGCAAATCGACGCGAACCAGTACCACCAAGAGACCTACGTGAACAAAATGAAGGAGCTGACGACGTACTCACTCGTCGACGTCGAACGGCGCAGCCACGGCCCAAGTTCCGGGATGTTTCTGGAGTTCCAGTTCGGCGAGCGTCCCGAAACGAGTCTGGACACGTTGCGCGAGGATTCCCGCCTCGAGATGGTCGACCAAAAGTCCGTCCAGAGCGTCGTTCGTTCGCAGTTACGCTCGCAGACATAGGCGACACACACCTCTATCGATCTGTTCGATGTGTTCGCTGAGACCTGGTACTCGGCCGAAGTCGGACCGTTGTACTCACGCTCCGAGCGCGGCGACGACGTCATCGATCGTGTAGAGGCGTACGTCAGTACGCTCGGTGGCGGCTTCGGTGACGCTGTCGGTAAACCCGCTCCGGGAGAACAGCGCGTATTCGAGGGTTCGGGTGCCGCCGCCTGACGGCTGCCATCGGAGTTCCTCGATGTGCGTCTCTAGTGATGCCAGTGCGCTGTAATCGAGTGGCGAGTCCTGATACTTGCACTCGCCGACGACGAGCGTTTCTTCGTCGGTGAGTCCAACGACATCGATCTCGTGGTCTTGGTACCACCACTGTCCGACATCGACGATCGGCGTCTCGTCGTACAGCGTCCACAGGGCCTCACAACACAGTTGCTCGAAGGCGGGCGCGACGAAGTCGGCCAGCTCTGGTTCGACGAGCCGTTCATAGGCCCCGTCGCCGAACTGGTCATAGCGATCAGCACTTCCATACAGGAACCGGAACCAGAATCGGAAGAGCGGATCACGCAGCCGATACTGGCTTCGCTTGGATCGTTCGGCGCTCTCAGTCACCGGTACGTGCCGTTCGATGAGCCGAAGCCGCGAGAGGCGATCCAAGTACGTCGATAACTGGTTGTAGTCGATGCCCGTCACGCCAGCAATTTCGTTTCGGCCGGTTGCTCCGCCAGCGATCGCTTCGAGGATCGAAAAGTAGCGAGTCGGCTCTGTCAGTTCCATGCGGAGGACGTGCTCCGGTTCGTTGTGGAGCGAGCCGTGACGAGTCAACACCGTTTCCTGGATGTTTTCGCCGAGCGACCGGTCGGCGTCGAGTTCCTCGAGATAGTAGGGAACTCCTCCAAACACACTCCAGGCGCGTACGACATCGTCTGCTGTCGCATCGTCCGGGAGAAATTCCGTCGCGGCGTCGAACGGGAGTTCGCGGATGTCGAGCGTTAGGGATGTCCGCCCGTACAGCGGGCTATCGCCAAGCAGCGTCGCTTCCTCCATCATACTAATCGACGACCCGACGAGAACGAACGTCGTCTGCGACTCATCGAACTCGTGGTCGAACAAGGCCTGTAACACGGACGGGAGGCTCTCGTCCTGTTCAATTAGCTGGATATAGGCGCTAAGCCCCCACCCTCACCGGAGCGACCGAAGGGAGCGGAGTAGGGTGGGGATACAGCGCCGTCATCACCTGTTCATACGGCGATACGGTTGCAGACCCACAGACCCACGTAGTCGCAACGTTTTTGCATTAGGATATTGTATAACAGTACGAACCCAATGGAATACGACCTCGATTCGGGAGCGCATTCGACGTACTCCCTGCACTACCACCTGATACTCACCACAAAGTATCGGCGCGGAGTGCTAACCGAGGAGCGAACCCAATTCATACGTGGGGTCATCAGCGGGTTCACGGACAACTACGGCGTCGAGCTGACGAACCTTGACGGAGAGGACGACCACGTTCACATCCTGTTCCGTGCGAAACCAACCACGGACCTCGTGAAGTTCATCAACACGGTCAAGGGCGCGACCGCCCGACGTATCCGTAACGAGTACGCGGACGAACTGAAGACCGAACTGTGGGGCGACTCGTTCTGGAACGACTCCTACTGCCTCATCTCGACGGGGCAGGTGTCGCTGGATGTGCTGAAACAGTACGTCGAAGACCAGCGGGAGAGTTGATGTACTACGCCTACAAGTACCGCCTCAAACCGTCCGACGCCCACCGAGAGGAGTTGGACCGCCACCGAGACATTTGTAGGCAACTGTACAACCACACACTCTACCGCCTCAACGAGTACCAAGACGAACACGGCGAACTGCCGTCCATGACCACCCTGCGGTCGGAACTCCCCGACCTCAAGGAGTGGTGGGGCGACCTCTCCGACGTGTACTCGAAGGTGCTCCAAACCGTCGTAGAACGGCTGTTCGACAACCTCAAAGGCCTCTCCAAACTCAAGGACAAGGGCTACGGCGTCGGCCAACTCAAGTGGAAGCCGCCGCGGGAGTTCCGCAGTTTCACGTACAGCCAGTCTGGCTTCAAGCTCGACAAGAAGGGCGGTCAGACTGTCCTGTCGCTCTCGAAACTCGGTGACATTCCCATCCGGCTCCACCGTGCCATCCCCGACGACGCGAAGCTCAAACAGGTCACGGTCAAGAAGGAACCGACGGGCGAGTGGTTCGCCACCTTCGGCGTCGAAATGGACCGCGAACCACCCGAACCGCCTGAGAACCCCGAGAAGTGCGTCGGTATCGACGTGGGGATTTGCAAGTACGCTCACGACACCGATGGCGCGGCGGTCGGGTCGCTCGACCTCTCTGCCGAACGGGAGCGACTGGAATGCGAACAGCGGTCGCTCTCGCGGAAGGAACACGGGTCGAACAACTGGGAGAAGCAACGGCGGCGGGTCGCGGAGTGTCACGCCGACCTCCGACGGAAGCGCCGCGACTTCTTGCACAAGCTCTCGGCGTACTACGCTCGGGAGTACGACCTCGTGGCGGTCGAAGACTTGAACGTGAGGGGGATGCTCGAATCGCCGTCGAACAGTCGCAACACGGCGTCGTCGGCGTGGCGAACGTTCCTCTCGTTGCTCGAATACAAGTGCGAAAGAGAAGGAACGCACTTCGTGGCGGTCAACCCGAGAGGAACGACGAAAGAGTGCGCGGCGTGCGGCGTCTCGACGGAGAAGCCGCTGTGGGTCCGTGAACATTCCTGTCCTGCCTGCGGGTTTGAGGCGGACAGGGACGCGAACGCGGCGTGGAACATCCTTTCTCGCGGTCTACAAGATGTAGGAGTGGGACACTCCGAACGAACGCCTGTGGAGACTGCGCTCCCTGTGGACACCTCTGTGTCTGCAAAGCGCGTCGTGGAATCAGGAAGCCCTATCCTCAAGCAGCGAACGGCGTCAGCCGTGAGCGAGTAGGGTAGGGTAGTTCACTTGAGAACCATAGCTTCGGAAAATTCTTTCGCTCAATTCGAAAATGTAGTTGCCGAACTGCCCGATTCACAGGCGGTACGAGGCGGATGCCACGGGGCTTGACCCCGAGGCGGTTGACTTGCAGGCGTGAACGGTAGCGAGCGGCGTTCGCCACTGCCCCGATTCGGTCTGTCGAGGCGCTGCTCGCGTTCGCGCTATTCAGTCAGGGCCTCGACGTACTTGACGATCGCACGAAGTGTGACCCTGGAACACTCTTTGAGAGTGTTCGGAAGGTACGTCTGGATCGGCGGCGGTGTGGGTTGGTCGTAGCTCTTGTTCGGACCACGGTGAGAGAGCCAGTGATTCTGTTGGTTAAGATGGGTTCGTTGTTGGTTACAACCGCGACCGAAGTCTGGTCACCCAGGCCGTTACCCTCAGGATCACGAGTTTCGAGATGGTCGACGACGGCCGAAGGTTTCTCCGTGAGCGCCACGGAGTATTGCGTACGATGCACGCCGTCGTCCCGACTACTGGCATGGGAACGCGATTGCGCCCACTCACCAGTGAGACGCCGAAAGGACTGGTCGAGGTCGCCGGAACGCCGATTCTCACCCATTGCTTCGAGCACCTCGTGGAGCTGGGGATCGACGAGATCATCGTGATCGTCGGGTACGAGGGGCAACAGATTATCGACCACTACGGTGATGCCTTCGGTGGGATCTCGCTCACGTACGCCTGGCAGGAACACCGCCGGGGACTGGCACACGCACTGGTGCAGGCGCGTGACCACGTGGAGGGGGCGTGTCTGGTCGTCAACGGCGACAACGTCTTCAGTAGGTCACCTCGACGGCTTTTCGACGCGTTTCACGAGGAGGACGTCGACGGCGTGGTATACGTCGAATCCGTCTCTATCTTTAACGGAATTGTTATGATCGAGAAACGAATCCTCCGAGTGACTGTTGGGCGAATCTCCAACACAGTTATGATGTTGGGCGATAAACCAACAGACGAGGGATGGGCCACGACCTTACGCATCGCTACACCCACGTCGAAGCCGGACTTGTCGAGAACGTCGTCATCCGACGAACGACCGATACAGATACCTACCCGTCCGGCTGGAAGTACACACTGCATCTGGGAACGCTGCAGGATCTGACGCTCATTCGCTATCTCGAAAATCGGAGATTGTCGACGACTCGTCAAAACGGCTCGCCGTTTTGAGACGACAATGCCCATGAGGACACCAAGGGCCACGAACTCCACACCGCTGCTGGCGACGCAGACGTCGAGTTTCCTGGCATGGAAGAACTCATCGTCGAGTTCTGGGCCAGCGCTGACGAGTACTGGGACACAGCTAGTGGCAACTCACCCCGTCCCTACTGACAACAACTAGAATCCACATCTAACAGACCCAACCATGACCACGCTTCACATCACCGTCGGCGACCGAGCACAACTCCGAGAGGACACGCTCCAGTTCATTCAGCGTGTCGAGGCTGGCGACCTAGATGAACAAGATGAGCGTGCAGTCCTCCAGTTTGGGACCTATGACGATCTTGTCGACAGCCTCACCCCGCTGCGCCTTGATCTCATCCAGGCAATCGCTCAGGAGCACCCTACAAGCATGCGTGAGGCTGCGCGACTCGTTGACCGCGATGTCTCGGATGTCCATGCAGATCTGAAACACCTCGAAGTACTGGGTATCCTCGAACTCAAGGAGGGAGGGCCCAGTGGAGCGATTCAGCCCGTTGTCCCATTCGACAGAATCGAGATGCACATCGACTACCCCCTTCTTGACGACGTCGGTCCAGACAACACTCCTGCCAGCGCAGACTAGTCCCTTGTTTTGTAGTAGTCGCCGATTTCGTCAATGATTCGCGTCACATCGAGAAGGCGACACGCCTTCTGGATCTGGACCTCACCGGTATTCGCATCCGGGGTAGCGTTCAACCCGGGCTCAAATGTCGGCTGTCCGTGTGTATGCCCGAAGGCGTCTTCCGCTGCAGCAATCTGATCCAGAAGGGAGGTTGGATCACTCATTTGTCAGTAGCTCCTGTTTGACCCGCTGGAGTGTTTCGGAGGAACACAGTGTAATGGCGTCACCGAATAGGTCCTCGGCGTCTATACGATCGGGCTGATTCAGAACCGACTGCGGCGTCTCTACGATAAGCTCGAATGAATAGCGCTCGGCCGACGGTGGTAATCGGCTCGGATTTTCGAGCTGATTTTTGATTGCCTCCCAGTCGGAATCGAGATCAGCGCTATCCGCACTCGATATCTCAATCGAAGCTGGTATTTGCAGTTGTTCGAGATGGTTTGCGAGTTTATTCGCTTGATGTCGTCGTTTCATGTGATCGCCGCGTACGAGCACCCACAGGTCGATGTCTGATTTTCGATCGGCTTCGCCACGAGAGACACTTCCGAAGAGGATAATTCCGAGAACTTCTTCGAGCTCGTCTTCGATATACTGGCGTGCGATGCGTAGGGGAGTCCGAAACTCCAGTTGTGGAACGCTCGAAATCGGATCGTCCGGCTTGTGAAGTCTGGCTCTGTTAATTCGCACGTGGCGAGCGTTTCCCTCCCGAAACGTCTCAACCAGATCGTTCGCTTCGAGCGTATTGATCGCTTCTAGAGTTGCTCGCTCGCTCATCGGTGTGACGTTGGCGAGCTGACGAGCTGGGAGATGGATCTCCGGATTGTCGAACAGAAAGTTGAGGATATGCGGGCTGGCCGTATGTTTGAAAAGTTCCGTGTCTCGGATCGGGAGTGCTAGTTCCACCGATGATCCTCGCTGTGTCGATGGTTCGAACTTTGTCGAACTGTTACTGCGCATGTGTAGTTATAGATCGTGCTACTATTTATAATTTATATAGTAGTGCCGCCGCTATCTGTAGAGATCATCTCGTATGGAACAACCGACACTCCCCATATCGCGCGCTACTCGTCGATCCGAGCTAACCCTCATGACTTGGGGCACCCACGACCACCGCTCCGAGCACAGAACAGCGGAAATGACGGGTGGGGATGTGGATTGAATTATATCCCAATCCAGCGGTGCGGTGCCGTGGGACTCCTCCGCATTCATATGGAGGAGGATGTCAATACGACAATCAGCCACCTGGTTGCTCGACGTATACCTTACCTGAGACCACCCGCCAGTTCCGCTTTCGTACCCGAACTTGGTAACAGACGCAACCGATCATCAAGCGCACCAGCTACCGGTGTCACACTTCAGTCGTTGATCGTGGCCTCGAGCTTAGCAGGGAGTCGTTGCAGACAGGTCTCCAGAAAGCTCAGGGGAGCTTCTGCCTCGAGGTGTCCTGGCTCGTGGACTCGTTCGTCAGCAGCTTCGATCTGGAAGTGAGTAGTGCCGAGCTCTTCGTGATCGTCATCTTTGTGCCAGCCAAGACTGACCGCATCGTCGACCCACTGCACACGCTGGACATCCGTGCCAGCACGGGGACGCCAGGTGACCTCACAGGTGGCCTGTTTCCGGGGAAATCTACCCCCGAAGAACATCTCGGTGTGACGTCCTCCCACGAGTAAACTCCTGTCTCTTACCCACAAATCGAGTCGCTGCCGAGGTCAATAAATCCGATCGAAACCTCGATATCTACAGATGTAACACTCCTATGGAACGATTTTGCTAATCTCGTTTACCACATTCAGTACCCACCCACCGCCGAGATTATCGCCCGGATCACTCCTCACCTCGATCTTCCGATTGCAGATTGGGGTCGACAGCGTCTGAAACGTCTGTTTGTGACCCCGTGAACTTATGGGTAAGAGACAGGACTCAAGTCGTGGGCTTCCGCTATCATTGTGTCAACATCAGCGACAACAGACCGGGGGCGGAGTCTGGACGGTTGATACTGGACGTCAGAAAACCCCGGCTCCATTTCGAGCCGTTCTTTGATCCGTCGCAGTCCTTCACGCCGCGTGAATCCTCGGCCACTAGCAAGAAACAGGATCATCTCTGCTTGCTAGCTTTCCTGTTGAAGCATCCCCAAACCATTCTCTCCGGTACGTGGATCCGCATCGAGCTTCGTCAGTGAACTCTGCAGGCTGATGGCGAGCTGAATCGCTTCCCGTATCTGAATGTTGTATTCCCATTCCTCGATGATCTCGAGGCGATCCCGTCGATCGGTCGGCGACAGCTCATCACGTGCAAGGCTTTGGCGAAGTTCCGCGAGTGAGTTGACGGCGTACGCTGATTTCCACGAGTCGATTTCGTCTCCGATTACACGCAACTCATTGGTGAGTTCGTCTACGGACTGTTCTTCAGCGAGGGTACGAACTTCATGAAGGAACTGTGTAACATCGTCCGGCTTGTAACACGTGCCGTCAGCTGTTTCGACGATCGAAAGATCGCCCTGATTCGCCATCCGATCGAGATATTTGACGGCCGTATCCCGTGAGACATCGGCCTCTTGAGCGATCCAGCCAGCGTTTCGTGGCGTTGTTCGGGTCATCGCAACATGCCTGACCCGGTCTGCGGCATCCATCTCTGCTGGCCATGCACGTGATTGATCGGTCATGGGTCACTCTAGAGTGGGTATTGACTACTAATTTGGCATACTTCAGAACTATTTCGTATTACCGTGCTGTCGTTGGCCTCGGCGTCAACGGCGAGCCCTCGACGCACGGACAGCAGAATGTGGATGAGGTCAGCGCCGATCCGAAATCTCGTGACTGCCCAGCCACCGGTGGGGGAACATACTGATGGTCTTCTCCCGCGTTTCGATGAGTTGATCAACAGTCTGTGTTTCTGCGTCCCGCTTGACCAGTGCGGAAGTGTCGAAAAACAGCATTTCAGCCGCTCAGTTCGGCCGTCATCGACAAGCTCGCCCATCGAATCAACACCTGTGCGGAGTTCTTTGAGATCTTGCTCGTGCCCGTGTGACTCGATAAAGTCGTTCATCCGACGGCGGAGTCCCTCCACCCGTGCGGTACGGAGGGCGTGATGGCCAAGTTCGGCAATGTCGTCTGCATCGCTCATAGTCGGGTTACGTCGGGAGCCGTTACAACGGTTTGATGCTACTATAAGCTGTCTTCCACCCGCTATTTGGCTTCTGCGGGTGCTGCTACCTCCTCTTTCTCTTGGAGACGCTCTTCGGCTTCGCGCGCCCCTCTGGATAGCCAACGTCGATGCGCCAGCCCTCGAGGCCGATCGCATCGATCGTGTGGCCCGACTGGATCAGCAGGCCGAGCGCCTCGTTGATCTCGTACTTGCCGCGGGTCGACGGCTGGACGAGCGTGCAGGCAGAGGAGATCGACGCCGAGAGGCTGTGGCGTGTTCGAGATTGCGCACTGGAGGCCTGATCTGCTGTGTTCCTTACCGGGCCCTCCATTGAATATGTCATACGTCGACGGTTGCATATGAGTCGAAGCGTCGGCGCTACTGCCGGTGTCCTCGTCAGCGTGAGTGTGTTCGCCTGGCTTGCGGGGCCGCTTCTGGCAGTGTACTTCGGAACGGAAGCAGTACTCGTCACGTACGGGGTCCTCGCACTGGCCGCGGGGGCGCTCACCTACATGCTTGGTCGGCGGATCGATCACCGACTCGCCCGCTCCGCGGGGGCTGAAACGACAGCGGAGTCCCAGGGAACGGCAGTTACCGTCGAACTGGACGACAACGCCGTCGAACAGGAACTCGATCAACTCCGCGAAGAGTGAACACACCAGCAGACCCACCTCACCCAGTAGTCGACGACGTCCGAAGGTTTCTCCGTGAGCGTCACAGAATAGCGTATACGATGCACGCCGTCGTCCCGGCTGCTGGCAGGGGAACGCGATTGCGCCCACTCACCAGTGAGACGCCGAAAGGGTTGATAGAGGTCGCCGGAACGCCGATTCTCACCCACTGCTTCGAGCACCTCGTGGAGCTGGGGATCGACGAGATCATCGTGATCGTCGGGTACGAGGGTCAACAGATCATCGATCACTACGGTGACGCCTTCGATGGGGTCCCGCTCACGTACGCCTGGCAGGAACAACGCCGGGGACTGGCACACGCACTGGTGCAGGCGCGTGACCACGTGGAGGGGGCGTTTCTGGTCGTCAACGGCGACAACGTATTCGGTCGGCCACCCGGACAGCTTCTCGACGCGTATCTCGAGGCTGACGCCGACGGCGCGGTATACGTCGAATCCGTCTCTATCGGGGAGGCCCGAACGACCGGCGTCGTCGAACTGGCTGACGGACGAGTCGTCGATCTGACCGAGAAAGCGGACGAGCCTCCATCGACGCTCGCGAACGCAGGCTGTTACGTGCTCCCCGAGGCGATCTTTCAGGCGTGTGACCTCCTCCAACCGGGTGCAGAGGGCGAGTACCAGCTCAGCGACGCGGTCGGCGTCCTCTGTCGGGCGGGCTACGAGTTCGTCCCCGTGGAACTCGACGGCTGGCGAGTGAACGTGAACACGCCGGGCGATATCGAGCGCGCTGAAGCGAAGATATCTGGTTGTGACTACTCACACGAGTGAAGTCTTTGGGTTCCGCTCTATATCATCCGTCAAAGTCATCAAGCAGCCGGTCACGGTCTTCGTCGTCGAGAAATTCAGCCGTTCGGTGGGTGTCGCTGGTGGCTAACTTGTCTTCTGAACGCCGCCGACGGGGGGATGCTCCCGGCGTGATTGCGGCGGCGTGCCCACCAGAATTATTGCCTATGAGGTCATAGGTCATAGTAGGTAGAGGATGACCGGCAACCACCCACTCGAACTGAACCGCGCGGTCCCCGGCGGCCGTGTGGAGATGTTCGCCATCCCCGACGACGACTACCCGGGCGGGTGGTTCTACCGATTCCAGTACTATCACCCGGAAGAAGGGGAGATACTGCGCTACGATAACGCGCACGGCGATGACGATCTCGGCTGGCACCACCGACATGTCGGCTTCGGCGAGGACACGGAGATCGAGTTCCAGAACATCACCGCGCATATCAGCCGCTTCCTCCAGGAAGTCGGTCACCTCACCAACATCGAGGACACGAACAATGACTGACCCCACCGACGACGGCTGGCCCGACAAGTACAGCGATCCCCGCGACCGTCCGCATCCCAGCGTGCTCCGCGTCACCGTGGAGTCGTTCGACGAGTTGCGTGAGGACGTGCTCGACGCTGCCGAAGCGGTCAGCGAGGGGGAGGAGCAGCCTGCGGTCGTCTCGTTCCGCACGGTTGGGGAGCTGCGGAAGATCCTCACCGACCGCCGGATCGAACTCCTGCGTGCGTTGATGGCGATCGAAGGAGCAGCCGAGAGCATCTCCGCGGTCGCGGAGGCCCTCGACCGTGACTACCGGGCGGTCCACGACGACGTCTCCCTGCTCGACGACTACGGCCTGGTGTTCGTCGTCGAGGACGGCCAGGCGAAGCGACCGTACCTGCCCTATGAGCGGATCCACCTTGATGTCGAACTTATCGGCGAGCAACCTGGCGAGGAGCGCGCACCGGCGTGATGACGGCGCCGACCGACGCCATCAGAGTGATCTCAGAGTGGCATCACGGTCCTCGTCGTCAAGAAATCCTGCCGTTCGGTGGATGCCACGGCTTGCCAACTCGTCTTTGAACGCTTCAGTGGAGACGTCCGCGAGTTCGGCGGCCCTGTTCAGACTCACGGAGCCATGCCGGTATTTTTCGATTGCAAGAGAAAGTCGAAGGTTCGGCCGTCGGCGCAAGAGTTCCCCGAGAGCGTCTTCGAGAACATCGTCCGCGTCCTCGTAGCCCCCTACGGAGGCAATCGTCTCGACGTCATCGGTCAGGTCGCTCATCGACTGACAGTACGGTCGACATACGATTAAACACTGGGTTGGATCGGAACCTGTCCAATCGGGATCTCTTCGTGACTCTCCCCCGTAGAACTCGACGGCTGGCGAGTGAACGTGAACACGCCGGGGGATATCGAACGGGCAGAGGAGGCTATTAATAATCGTGATCAGGACAGCAACACATCGGTATCCGATGGGACCTGAACCGAGGCGTCGACGAACGAGTCGACCGTTGAGCGTAGCTCGTCGATGGCGTCGGCGGCGGCTGGATACAGGTGAGTGAGATAGAGCCGGTCGAGGTCGGCGTCTGCTTCGGACAGCGTGCGTCCCAGCGAGGTGGGTGTGGCGTGGTTCGATGGATCAGGATGAGAATCAGGATACGCGCAGTCGTGCAGTAGCACCTGACAGCCGTCGGCCAGGCGCGCAACGGCGTGGCTGGCTTCGGTATCGCCACTGAAGACGAACCGGTCGCCGAAGCGATACGCCAGACAGTACGCGGAGTGGTCGGTCTCGACGGCAGTGACATCGAAGCCGGCAACGGTGTGCGTTCCCGGCTCGATTTCGGTTACGTGGAGGGTGGCTCGATCCCAGAGCTCGTCGACAGCAAGGAGCTGGCGAAGCGTCGATTCGGTTCCGGGCGGACCGACGACCGTGCACTCCGGGCGGCCAGACAGAACGCGCGCCTTGACGATCGACGACAGATCTGCAACGTGGTCGAGATGGAGGTGCGTGAGCAGGACCGTGTCGATGGTCTCTGCTGGACGCGACAGCTGGGCCAGTCGCTGGAAGACGCCGTTGCCCGCGTCGACGAGCAACGATCGATCACCAGCCTCGAGCAGGATCCCGGTCTGGTAGCGCTCGCCTGTGGTCTGAGCAGCACCAGTCCCGAGGACAGTTACGCGCATACGGACTGTATCTCGGTCCGGCTACTCAGGATTGTCGGATGAGCGGATCTTATCGGGCCTCGTTCTGTCGGTACCACTCGATGAACCTGAGTCCTCTCAGAGATGGTACTACTCAATTGAGATAGGGGATTGAAGGAGATCCTCTATCCGCTATTCGGCTTCCGCAGGTGCCGCTTTCTCTTCTTTCTCCTGGAGACGCTCTTCGGCTTCATCGCGATCCTCGGGGTAGCCGACGTCGATCCACCAGCCGTCCAGACCGATCGCGTCGATGGTGCGGCCGGACTGGATCAGCAGGTCGATCGCCTCGCTGATCTCGTACTCGCCGCGGTTCGACGGCTGGACGAGCTTGCAGGCGTGGAAGATGGCCGGCGAAAAGGTGTAAAAGCCGGTCATCACGAGATTGCTCGGCGGGTCGTCGGGCTTCTCGACGACATCGGTGATCTCGCCGTAGCTGTTCGTGTCACAGACACCGTACCGGGAGGCCACATCCTATGAGACTTCCTCGACGAGGAAGGCGGCGTCGGCGCGAGACTCCTGCTGCCGGTGGACGACGTCGTCGAGATTGGCCTCGAAGATGTTGTCGCCGAGAATGAACTTGACGTCGTCGATATGCTCTTCGGCGGTATGTAGCGGATGTCCGAGGCCATTCTGTTCGCGCTGGTGGTGTATGTGAGCCATCCACAACGATCTACATACACTTCATATCAACAACTCAAAATTGTGCCTGGAAATGTGGATCTTGATCCAGACGTCGACGTCTGGCAGCAGGTCCACGTCGCCGACCACTTGGACAGTTAATAATGCCTTTCCAGTAGGTTAAACATCGTTGTTCGGATTGTCCGTGACGCTGCAAAGAGCGTGCCTGAATAGATAATCGCACCTGCTCCAACAAGGAGAACGACGTTAATCCAACTTTGTAACGGCACCATTGTGAGTAGTGCCAGTAGTACACCGTACATGCAGAGACCTGCGAACAGTTGGGAGAAAAACGGACGTGGGAGAAGCGTTGCTTGAGGTGCATGCTCTCTAACAACAACCGCTTGAAGCCCCCATCTAGTGAAAAATGTAAACGCCGTTGCGACGGCAACTCCGATCGGGCCAAGAAGATACAGGAGTGCAATTCCAGCAACAACGTTGAGCAGTGTCGTACTGGCGTAGATTTTGAGTTCAGTTCTGGGCAGGTCAAGTCCTCGGACAATCGCAGAGTGAACGGAGGCTTGGGTTTGTCCGATGTTGGCTAACGCAAGCCAGATGAGAAAGCCACCAGAACCGGCGTACTTCGAGCTGAAGACCGTAACAACAAGTGTTTCGCCGAACACGAGGGCCCCGAAGAAGACCGGAATCGCAAGGATAGATGTGAACGCGGTATTGCGGGAAATGTGTTCGGTGATGTCTTCTCCTCTACTGACAAGGTTGCTGATTCGGGGCATGAGACCGGCAGTGATTGATGACGTAATGACCAGAGCGGGTATTACGAGCTTGAGCGACACCTCGTAGAGCCCAACCGCACCTGTTGCAAAGACGAACCCGAGGAGAAGCTTATCGAAAGCGGATGCCACTTTGTTCACAATCCCATTAAATGTACTATACCGTGCGAATTCCCACATTGAACGAAGCGTGGCTCGCGATGGGATCGTCGGTCGAATATTGAGATAATAGAGTGCCGCCAAACCGGCTAGCATAGCTGCGATGATTGCTCCTGTAATGAGCCCGGTGATTTTGAATCCAGCGAGAATGAGCGCTATTTGAATTGCCCTTTCAATGGTGTTTCGTGCTGTGGAAAGCCACATTTCAATACCGGACTTGCCAGTGGCTGAAATGAGCGACAGGAAGATATTCGATCCGACATAGAACGGGAATAGAATTGCTAGCATCACGGGTAGATGCTGGGTGTTTGACTCTGGAAGGTAGTCTGCAAGGAAAATAAAAAGAGTAGTATATAGAAGCGTCGCGGCGAATATCGTGAGTAAGACTGCTCCGAGCAGTTCACTCTGGGGTGCATCTGTTTCAGAAAATCGCTTTCGAGCAGAGGCACAGAATCCAACAATCGGGCCATCTGCAATGGTGATTATTGCGATCAAAAAGAAGTATAGCCCGAACACTTCCGCGGAGAGAAGACGTGCAATGAGGACTGTTGTGAGGAATCCGATACCGAGTTGGGCGACCTGGGCGATGCTGCCAGAAATGACTTGCCACCGGTGGTTAACATCGCCAGCCTCGGTCATAGATAGCCCAGCTCTTCAAGGCGACTCTCAGTCTCAGGGTCCAGGTCGACCCGCTGTTCGTCGTCCATTACCGTGGATTTGTACTCTTGAATGTCGGTCTCGAATTGAGCGAGGATCTCTGGTGGAATCGGAGCGTCCTCTTTTTCCCAGTGATCATCCGTTTTATGTTGTACAAAACTGTCTCCGAGTGAGTCCCAGACGTATTTTGTCTGTGGATTGGTGTAGACGGCCCTGATGAGCCGGTCCCAGTATTTTTCATTGAGCTGAGGATTGGTGACACCAGCTCCGATTACCTCTGCCGGGACATGTGACCGGTGGGGCATCTCTGAAAATGGTGTGTCTCGAGCGATTGCTGTTATGAGCTCGCCAAGATCAAGATGGGAGAATACCTCGTTATATTCTGCGTCGAGCCAAGATGGAGCGTTAATGATCTCACAGGGAACGTGTAGGAGTGCTTCCGAGAGAGATGCCGTGTGGTTGAATAAGCGATCTTCCTCGGCGTAGCCGAGATTCTCACCGTGGTCGGCAGTCACAATGACCGTGGTTTCGTCATCGGTGTTTTCTTGCAGGTCAGTGGCGAGCTGTGTGACTTTCTGATCTAGATAGTCGATTGCAGTGGCATAGAGCTCTCGGTAGTGTTGGAGATGTTCTTGAAACAACTCATCGGTTTCGTCGGCGAGTATCATTTCCCAGTTCTCGAAATCGTTGGACGTCCAGGTATGTGGGACGTCATGCAGGCTGTTATCGAAGCCTGAAATGCTCTTCAGTGGGCCGTGTGCGTCCATGAAATTCATGAACAAAAAGAATGGTTCATCGTCGGGGACCTCTCGAGCGTGAGCACACATCCGACCTGCACCTTCTGTAAGTGGGGTCGGGATTGGTGCTTGTTCGAACAGCGACCTGGCTTTGAGTACAAGTCCATTCCCGATCGTTTGGAGTGGACTGTTTGAGGAGAGAGCCATCTTGAAGAATGCAGGAAATCGGGCTAGCCCTTCCTCTTCACGGTTGTGAATCCACCATTTGATGTTTTTCCCATCTGGGAAGTATTTGTCCGTTGAAACCGATATGAAGTCGTCGAAGAATTGATCGAACCCGAATTCCGTACTGGCGAATGCGTTCGCGCTAATACAGGCCGTGTGGTGTGAGAGCTCGGCAGTGAATGCGGTGTTCGGATCGATCGTTGTAAACGATTTATTGTGTGTATGAACGCCGTGTTGCGATGGAAGTTCACCGGTCATAATGCTTGCATGACTCGGGGTTGACCAGGACGATGCAGCGCGGCATTCACTGAATGAGACATCAGAGAGAGCCGTTAGCCGTGGGGCGTGTTTGTCGAAATAATCTTTTCGGACCGTGTCGAGGATGATGAGGGCAACGTTTCGTGTCATTGTGCAATATTTCGAACGGCGTTTTTGAAGTGTCGTGCTTGGTTTTCTTCGGTTAGCTCGGAGACAGCCTTTCGGTTTTCATGCCCAATGTTATTCCGAGAGTCGGGGTTCTTCTCAAGGAGAGTGTCGACAGTGTGTACGATCCCTTTTGTAGTGACTGGGGAGATGAATTCGGGAGCAAGAATCTCTTTGACGCCAACGGTTTCTGTGACAACAACGGGCAGTCCGGCTAGCATCGCTTCGAGGACAGCAACAGGGAATGCATCTCCGAGAGACGGTTGCAAGAACAGATCCGCTTTTTCGAAGTGTGTAACGAAGTCCGCGATCGGCACGAAACCGGGGGTGGTAATTCTGTCGTGGGAAGCGTATCCCATGCTGTCATGTCCGGCGCCAAGAACTGTTGCTGTCGCATCTGGACGGGTATCGAGGATGTCGGTGAGGACGCTGAACCTCTTCGATGGTGATGGTCTGCCGACACACAGGAGGTGTTCACCATCACTGTTGACCGGCAGTTCCTGAAGCCCGGGGTATTTTGCGTCGCTGATTGGTGGACGGACTATGTGCGTGTCTGCGGTGATGTATGGGTGTGTCCAGGAGGCGACAAGCTTACTGACGGAAATAATCCCATCAAGCGCCTGAGAAGAAAGTGGTTTGACCGCCTGCCAGAAGTAGTGTGAGTGTCTGTCGGGAAGTGTTTGGAAGGTGCGGTCAGCGCCGAGATAGATGGTTGTTGTAGCCGGTGAGAGTGTTCCTGTGACGAGTGCGGTTTGGAGCGGTGCCGAGCCTTCTGCAATCACAATATCGTACGTTCTGGCTGCGAAGCCCGTTTTGATGCGTTTTGTAAGCGACCCTTGATCGGATGGCTTCGCATCGGGTGAGATACCCTGTTCGAAGTGAAGGTAATCACAAGCAATGCTGTCACCGAATGTTTCGTGTGCTGGATGTGGGTTAGCGCCCTGATAGAGCATAACTGCATTCATTTTATTGCATAACGGCCATACTCAGTCATGTTACCAAATGTGTCTGCACGAACATCTGTAACGTCGGTAAATGCAGAATTCCAGTACGTGTCATCAGAGAGGAGCATACCAGCTGTGTTGAGGTACTCCCACGCAAGTTCGTATGTAAATACCATGCATGTAAGCGAATGTTCAGAGTCATGCAAAAACAGATCTATGTCACCAGCGTCAGCGAGCACCCCTGGTAACTTCCGTTGACTTTTCCCTTCTGTCACCTCCCATCTGTCGGTGAGCCTGTCAGGGACAATCCAGCCCGATTTCTTATCAGTTTGATTCACGTTACATGTACCCCAATTCTTTGAGTTGGTCTTCTCTGTCCTGTGAGATAGTGCGTGTCTCTATCTCGGGCTGGTGAGATCCCGTGTCTGTCGCTTGTTGGATATCCCACGGCACTCGACGCATTTTCGGATGGACAATCCCTGGCTTGTGTCCCCAGAACCCGTACTCGCCGAGCGCATTCCCGTGGTCAGCCGTGATGGCAACAGTTCCGTCGACATTGTCCAGAACTATTTCGACGTCGTTCCACACGTGTCGGAGATTGGCTTCGTAGGCTTCTCTGACCGTCTCAATGTCATCTCGAACCCCATAGAGGAACTGATCCCACAGGGCCAGCGAGTCCTCAGAAAAAGCCTCATCATCGATGATCTCCCAGGTCATCTCGCCACCTGTTTCTTCACTCGCTATGAACGGGTAATGTGGTTGCATGTAGTGCGCTATCGTCCGGTCGTGCCCTTCTCGGTGGCGTTTAATAGCATAATCTGTGATGGGCCGGGGCGGGATCGTTCCGCGTTCAGAATCCCAGTGTGTTTTCCAGAGTTCGTCGAGACACGCGAATTCATCTTCGTGTGCAAGGTTCTCCGAAAACGGGTTCCCGGTTACATATGCTGTCTCGGCCATCTCGTGCTTGTACTGCTCGGCAAATGTGTTCGTCATCCATTCACCAGAGGCACTGCCGACAGACCACAGTGGTTCGCCACGCCCAACGAACTCGTCATACATATCCCATCGGCAGGCATCCAAAATCAGGAGGACATCCCAGTCTTTCGAAAAGACATTCGTCCCGTATTCAGGAATATACGGCAGTTTCCCGGTTGCGCTCATAATAAAATCCGACCCAATCGCTGGGAGTACTGATGCGCCCTGTTCGCGATAGCGAGCTTTCGACTTACTGATAAAGTCTGTTAATGACATAGTCTGGTATAAATTTTGATGAGTTGGGTGGCTGTGGATTCCCAAGTGAATGTTGCCGCACGTTGTATAGGTTTTTTTGTTTGGGTGTTCTCGACGGCTCTATCAATCGCGTCTGCAATAGACGTGTGATCGTTTGGTTGGCAGTAGAACCCAGCGTCGTCAACAACCTCCGGAAGCGAATAGGCATCAGACACGACTGGTGGCGTTCCACACGCCATCGATTCGAGCGGCGGTAGTCCGAAGCACTCGTGATACGAGGGGAACAAGAACAGTTCCGCATTCGTGTAGAGCTGGGGGAGGTGCTCGTTCGGGACGTACCCAAGGAAGTGAACCTTGTCTTCGATCCCAAGTTCAGACACACGATCATGCATGTGCTCCCATCCCCCACCGCCAATTACGAGATCATGTTGTTGGGTTGATGCTGCATACCCTTTGAGGAGATTTTCAGGGTTCTTCCGGCGCGAGTAGGCACTTAGATGGAAAATGTACGGCTCCTCGACGAACTGCGCTGAAAGGTGGTTCGTGCTCGTGTCGGGAGCGAAACGCGGCGCTGGTGCATTGTGCGTCACTTCGACGTTGCTTAGCAACGGCGAGAATCGCCGCAGCATGCGTTGTTTGAGATCGTTCGAAACGAAACACACGGCATCGTACTGCCAGAGCTTGGCCAGATCAACGAGGCGCTCTTTGATGCTGTTGAGGTACGGATGCGCACCGTAATTCAGGGCAGGGATCTCCCACTGAATATCACCATGATAGGTGAGAACAGTCGGGACTGACAGTCGTTTGGGAACGGTTGTATCCATTGTCTTGTTCCAGTGCACGACCTCAACGCCGGATTGTTTCACGAATGCGTTGGCGTTCTTGGCCGTAACGTGGTCAAATTCAGTTGTAACAGGCTCCGAGGATCCATGAATCACTTCGACATCCTGCTTTTCGAGGGCACGTATTGTGTGTCGAAGACACCGCTCCGGGGCACCGTTATCATCTATGTTTGGCTCCCAGATCCCAACGCGTGCTGGAGTCATTATGACTGAATTGATCTACTGCCGTTTGAAGGTGTGCTCTCCGCCCGATGGAATTGCTTGGTCCTCGATCTTGGTCCGCCAGTTCTCTTTAATAATGTCTCGATTGAGTTTCGTACGGTAGCACTCAATAATCTTGGTTACCAGTGCTGTCGGTGCAACTGCCAATCCGACTGTTCCCCAGGACATACTATCGAATGGGTTTGTGCGTAGTGCCGCGCCACTATGGCTGAGAGAGGTGGCCCGGTCGCCATACCGCAGAAGCTCTTGGGCAGTCGTGACTCTGAGAGTCTGCAACTCCTCCGGTGTTAAGAGCTCTTCAATAGCACTGATTCCGTCTGCCTCGACTTTATCGTCGAAATCGTCTGGACAACGGTCTGTGAGTGTCCGAATGACTCCATATTTTCCATAGAGCTTTGTCCGGTACATCTCAGTTGCATAGACACTGTCAGGATTCATTTGCAGTACATAGAGCGGTTCATCGATATTCCGGAGTGGGTACTTCACAGCAAGCCGAGCCCATAGCTCGAGGTCTTCTGCGGTCGGGAACTGTTCACTGTATCCCCCAACTGTTTCAAATGGATCTCGTCTAAACATCACTGAACCGTGAATAAAGGGACTCGAGTCCAATAACTGGTCTTTCGATGGTTTGATCCGGACGTGTCGAACACTACGCAGAGACCCATCCGAGTCCGTGAGATACGCACCAGAGCCAACCAGGGCTGTTTCTGGATTTCTGTTCAGATAGGCTACTTGTCGTTCGAGTCGGGGTGGCATTGATCGATCGTCTGCATCCTGTCGAGCAAGCAGATCGTATTTCGCTTCAGTGACTCCGGTATTGAGTGCGCTTGGGAGACCCGTTGCTGTGTCTCGTTCAATAATCGTGAGGTCTGGAACCGCCGATTCGAACTGTCTCACGACCTCGATTGTGCCGTCATCAGAGCCGTCGTCAACAACAACGACCTCGAATTCGTCGTATGTTTGATTAGCAAGACTTTCGAGCGCAGTTGCGACCTGATCGGCTTCGTTGAGCGTCGGGAGAATAACACTCACCCCGGTGTTCATACGTGGACTTACTGGGCAGAGTACAGGTATGTTATTATCTCGCTCGTTATGGACTCGATTCGATCACGTCTTTGTGAGTGGCGATCAGTCGGCCGTTCACTTCGGCGAGTCGCATCGACGAGTCATCGATAAGGACTGTAGCCGGATTATTCGGATGCTTCAGCGGTCGCCGGATCCTCTGCTTTGTTCTGGAGCCGCTCTTCGGCTTCGTCGCGGTCCTCGGGATAGCCGACGTCGATGCGCCAGCCATCGAGGCCGATCGCATCGATGGTGCGGCCCGACTGGATCAGCAGGTCGATCGCCTCGCTGATCCCGTACTCGCCGCGATTCGACGGCTGGACGAGCGTGCAGGCGTGGAAGATCGACGGCGAAACATATGGAAGCCAGTCATCACGAGATTGCTTGGCGGGTCGTCAGGCTTCTCGGCAACGTCCGTAATCTCGTCGTAGCTGTTCGTATCACAGACGCAGTAGCGGGAGGCCTCGTCCCACGGTATGGTCACAATAGTTATAAAGTATATTGTCTGTTTGGTTGTGGTGGCTAATAAAAACGATTCGATCCGAATCCATCAGAGCGATTCACGAAATCGATATACGGACCCGAAGAGGGAGCCTCTACTGATACCGAAACTAATTAAATGATATATAGATAGCAGTCTCGCTCAAGTCATTCTCCTCTAGCAGATCAGTCCGGTTCGATGTTCACATGCGCAGATCTATGTGTTTTCGATAAGCACTCGTGCGTATGACCGCTGATCGGCTGACAGATCAAACGATTCTTGTTACAGGTGGAGCCGGATTCATCGGAAGCCATCTCGCGAATGCACTTGTTGCAGAGAACGACGTTCGGGTACTCGATAATCTAACAACTGGCGACCGAGCACACGTACCTGACAGTGCGACATTCATTGAAGGCGATATCCGAGACGATGAGGCACTCGCCCGTGCCACCGACGGCGTCGACGTGATCTTTCACGAGGCGGCCCTCGTCAGCGTTCAGGGCTCAGTGGAGGATCCGCTAACGAGCCACGAGATTAACTCTACGGCGACCCTCGAACTGCTTGAGGCTGCCCGCGCCGAGGATGCTCGCGTCGTGCTCGCCTCGAGTGCGGCGATCTATGGCCACCCGGATTCCGTACCGATCACGGAAACCGATCCCAAAGACCCGACGTCTCCGTATGGTCTTGGCAAGCTCTCGGTCGACCACTACGCTCGCCTCTACAACGAGCTATACGACCTCGAGACGATTGCGCTCCGCTATTTCAACGCTTTCGGGCCGGGACAGGTGGCTGGCGACTACAGTGGCGTCATTAGCATCTTCCTCGATCAGGCATTGGGCGGCGACCCGATCACCGTCAATGGCGAGGGCACACAGACGCGGGATTTCGTCTACGTCGACGATATCGTCCAGGCCAACTTGCGGGCTGCCACAACCGACGTCGTCGGCGAGGCATACAACGTCGGAACCGGCGATTCGGTCACGATCCGTGAACTGGCCGAGCACGTCCAGGCGGTTACCGATACGGACTCGGAGATCGTCTATACCGACCCACGGCCAGGCGATATCCAACATTCGTCGGCGGACATTTCGAAAGCGACCGCCGATCTCGATTACGAACCGACAGTCTCCTTCCAAGCGGGACTTGAGCGAACAGCGGAGTGGTACCGGAGTCAATAGCTGAGTAGCTCTGTAGGCCGGTAATCCAAAGGAATTGTCTTGTCGATCAATATGTCGCCCTCGCTGAATCTCGCATTCCTGGGCAACGGTTCTTGCTAGATTTCGAGATTCATTGACACACTCTTTCTACGGGTTAACAGATTATCGGAGCGTCGGCGGGTACGGCTTCGACGCGATACGACCAAGTTCGTGTTTCAGGACTATCAGTCGATTCCCGACCTGAGTGCTTGAGCCAACGCGGCCCTCCCGCAGGAACACACCGGCGAACGCGACGAGGCGTGGCTCTACGAACTCTTCGAGCGACTCGGCATCACCGACATCGCCGCCAAGCGTCCAGCAGCGCTCAGTTGGGGCGAGAAACAACTCGTCGGCATCGCATGGGCACTCGCAAACCAGCCCGAGATCGTGCTTGCGGACGAGCCAACCGGCCACCTCGACCCCGGAGACAGCACAGCAGGTGCTCGAACTGCTCCAGGAACGCAGGAGATAGTGACGACCACCACGTCGTGATCAGCCACGATCCGGCGATTGCAGAGCGCTTTTCAACGCAGTATCGACTCGTCGACGGACAGATCGTGGGTAGTTCTTGAGTTCTCCGCCGAGATAGGTATGATAGATTAGATAAACGTCAATAGAGGTAACCGACGCACCCACAATACCCAATTTGCAACAACGTTACTGTTCAATACTGTTAGATTTTGGCCGAACGTTTGATCTCGAAAGGGTCTACTCTGACCATCTTATGCTGAAAAGACGCGCCACCACCGTCTTCAGACTGTGGAGGGTGTCAACATGGTGTCAGAGTCACAAATATAATATGTAAAACTGATAGTCAAAATTAGTTAATACAGACAACTTTTTATATCTACTTTGGATTCCCGTCTACTATGCAAAACAACCGCGTGCTAGTCACCGGTGGCGCAGGATTTATTGGATCAAATCTCGCGAACCATCTGGCCGAGGAAAACGATGTTGTGGTCGTAGACGACGAGTACTTAGGAACGCGAGAGAATCTCGACGACGCGGTCGAATTCCACGACCGAAGTGTCGTTGAAGAGGATTTGCCAACAGACGTGGATGTCGTCTTTCATCTCGCGGCACTCTCCTCGTATGCCATGCATGAGGAGGATCCGACGAAGGGCGCGCGTGTCAACGTCGAAGGATTCGTCAACGTAGTCGAACAAGCTCGGAACGACGGCTGTGAGACCGTTGTCTACGCTTCGACCTCGTCGATTTACGGGAGTCGAACCGATCCGTCTCCGGAGGACATGCCTGTGGGGGTAAACACCGGCTACGAAGCGTCGAAACTCGCACGCGAGCGGTACGGTGAGTACTTCTCGAACCATTACGATATGGCCGTCGCCGGGATGCGGTTTTTCTCCGTGTACCAGGGCTACGGGGGTGCAGAAGAGCACAAAGGTGAGTACGCGAACGTTATCGCACAGTTCGCTGACGATATCTCGAACGGCGACGCGCCAGTACTGTACGGCGACGGAACCCAGACGCGAGATTTCACACACGTCAATGATATCGTGCGGGGGCTTGAACTCGCCGCTGAACACGAACTCAATGGGATCTACAATCTCGGTACCGGCGACACCTACGATTTCAAAATGGTCGTCGAGATGATCAACAACGAGCTGGGCACCGACGTAGAGCCCGAATACATCGAGAACCCGATTCCAGACGACGTGTACGTCCATGATACCTGTGCTGACTTCTCGAAGATGACTGAAGCTACCGGCTGGGAACCACAAATTGACTTTGAAGAGGGCATCCAGAACGTTTGCCAACAGTACAACAGCTCTCAGGAGCAGCCCCAACAGGTCAGAGCCGATTCAGGTGATTGATAGAACTGGTCATACCGTCCTCTGACTGACCAGCTATGTGCCCCGCAAAAGTAACTCAAATTATGTGCGTTCATATAGTAGAGCTGATATTTATGACTCGTGGTGGTCACAGGCAGATGAATGTTGATGCGCGGTAAATCCAGCGTCCGATTGACGATGCCGGCTCACCCCGTGTTATAATCCGGTATTATATTATAACAGCTCTGCTGTAGCCTGACGTACCGCCGCATTACTCTCTATTTCAGGTTCCCATCCGAGTGCGGACAGCTTCTCGATTGATAGTCGCATCTTCGGTACATCACCAGTCCATCCACGCTCGCCGCCAGTATACTCGTACTCCGGATTGAGGCCCAGTTCGTCACTCACGATATCCGCGATCCGATTCACCGACGTCGTCGTCCGTGTTCCCAGATTATACGTGTTCAGCGAGCTGTCAGTGTTCTCGATCACGTGAATCATGGCGTCGAGACAGTCCTCGATGTGCATATAGGACTTCTCCTGGAGGCCGTTACCCAGAATCGTCAGCGTCTCCGGCTCCTCACGGAGTTTCTCGATGAAGTCGGGGATCACTGCGCCGATCAGTCGTGGTCCGACGATGTTTGCGAACCGGAACGTCCACGCCGTAAAGTCGTGCGAATGTGCGTACGTCGACACAAGCCCTTCATCAGCTATCTTACCCGTTCCATAGACACTAATGGGCTCAAGTGGCGCGTAATCCTCCGGAGTTGGACGTGGTGCTTCGCCATACACCGTCGACGACGACGTGAACGCGATATTCGTCACGCCGACTTCGCGCATGCGTTCGAGGATCGTATGCGTCATTGTCGTATTTGCGGCGAACTGCGACTTTGGATCCTCATCGTTGACGCTCTTGTGCGCGGCCAGATGAAAGACGAGGTCGAGATCGGAAGTCACCGCCTTGGCAACGCCGTCTTCGGTGGTAAGATCGGCCTCAATAAACTCAGCGTCTTTCGGCACCCACTCACGTCGGCCATTCGAACAGTCGTCCGCGATACGGACTTTGTTACCATCAGCGAGCAATCTTGCGACGAGATGCGAGCCAATGAAGCCTGCCCCACCTGCGAGGAGAATCCGCTGTCCTGTGAGATTCATATCTTCCGTTGGAGCAAGCCCGATAAGGTAGTTTTGGTCACAGGACGGATGATCCATCGACCTGCGACTCCAATTCAATCACTGGAGTGAGGTGAGAACGCAGTGTAGTTGGGGTCATCAGACAGGTAGTTCACTCGAAGTAAACTACTGAGGTAGATATTCGGTTTCGTGTAATCGTGGTTCGCCTTCCGTAAAACGTCACACACTCCGAGAAAGTCCACGCCCGAGTTCCCTACTCGGCCGCTTCAGCAGTCGCCGCGTCCTCTTTTTTCTCTTGGAGTCGCTCTTCGGCTTCATCGCGATCCTCGGGGTAGCCGACGTCGATGCGCCAGCCATCGAGTCCGATCGCGTCGATGGTCCGTCCACTCTGGATCAACAGGTCGATTGCTTCGCTGATCTCGTACTCGCCGCGATTCGACGGCTGGACGAGTTTGCAGGCGTGGAAGATGGCCGGTGAGAACGTGTAAAAGCCGGTCATCACGAGATTGCTCGGCGGGTCGTCGGGCTTCTCGACGACATCCGTAATCTCGCCGTAGCTGTTCGTGTCACACACCCCATATCGGGACGCCTCGTCCCACGGCACTTCCTCGACGAGGAAGGCGGCGTCAGCACGGGATTCCTTCTGCCGGTGGACGACGTCCTCGAGGTTGGCCTCGAAAATGTTGTCGCCGAGAATGAGCATGAAGTCGTCGTCGATATGCTCCTCGGCAGTTAGCAGGGCGTGGGCCAGGCCGTTCTGCTCGCGCTGATGAGTGTAGGTGATCGGAATGCCCTCCCACTCGTCGCCGTAGTGTTCGATGATGTCCTCCTTGCGATAGCCCACGACGACGACGAACTCCTCGGCGCCGAGTTCGGCGAGGCGTTCGAAACAGTGGGTGACGATCGGCCGCCCGTTCACTTCGACGAGGCCTTTCGGTTTGTCGTCGGTGAGCGGGCGCAGGCGCGTTCCCTTGCCGGCCGCGAGTACGACTGCTTTCATACCCATAGGAGGCTACTACTCCGGTAAATATCTTATTATGATATCATGTGTCAGTGATACGTTCGGGGTGTCGGGCTCGGAGATAGATCGCGGCGTTATTGCTCGGTGCGTCGTCGCTTCGTGATGGCTTTTGGAATCTTCACCTGATCGAAATACGGCTCGATGAGATACCATCCCAGACTCGCCGTGATCGCGGCCGCGTTGACGAAGCCGTCGACGAGGGTCATGTGCCGCTCCGGGACAAAACCCTGAGCGACCTCGATCCCAGCCCCGTAGGCGGTCGCAAGGACGAAGACGAGGAGCGCCTTGCGTCGCCGGGAGAGCGATCGGTCAGTTAGTGCGTACGCGACCGAGAGCCCGAGGACGAAGTACGCGAGGAGGTGGCGGGCGGTTGGGAGTTCGAGCGAGTCGGGAGCGCCGGTTTCGGGTGGGATGACGAGTACGGAGAAGTAGAAGATGATCCCACAGACGATGGCGACGGCGAGCAGTCGCACTCGTCGAGGGAAGACGGGGAGTGGGAGCGCCATGCCGTGGTGTTGGTCGGAGTGAGGGAAAATAGCTGTCGGATTTATACGGATTGGGGTGACTTACACTTCAAAAGCCCCTGGCGCGCTCGACTCCCGCGGCTCGCTGCGCGCTTCGGCCTCCGGCCTGCAGTGCTTGTTGCGTGACTCGCTACGCTCGTCACGCGACGTTCGCCTCACGCCGTTCGGCTCACCGTCGCCGGGGTTCGCCGAGCCCGCCAGCCCCTTTGAGTCCCACCCTGTGGTCTCTGTAGGAGCGCACATGCTGGTCATAATGTCGGGTGTTTTGACCAAGGTTTTTATCAATCTGGCACCATCTCCGTGTATGAGCGACCGACTATCGGTCGATACGACCGGGATCAAGCTCGCGCTCCTCGTCGGTGGCGGGCTTCTGTTGTTCATCTTCGCCGGGCAAGTGCTGCGCTTCATGAGTCGGATGGTCGCCTGGGGCTCGTTCGTGTTGCTCGCCGCGCTCGCGATGTACGTCGCCTACGAAGTGTACACGGGCTGGACGGCAGGTAGTGAGTCCCAGCGGAGTGTCGAGACGTCCCGGTCGAAGCCCGCGGATCCCGTGAGTGACGTCAAGACCGAGTACGCCGAAGGGTCGATGTCGGAAGCCGAACTAGAGGAGGAACTCGATCAGTTACTCGACGATCAGCGCGAACGGGAGCGTCGAGATATGAGCGAGCTCGAAAAGGAGCTGTGAACAGCAGCTATTGGTGTGATGAATATGAAAGCTCCTAAGCGGCTTCTGGAAGAGATCGACGAACTGGCCGAGGAACTGGAGTATAGCAACCGTTTGAAGCTCATCCGAGAGGTGTTGCGCGACCCCACGGAGCCGATCCTGACCCCCGGCGCACAGGAGGGTATCTCGGAGGGCTACGCAGACGTTGCGGCGGGGCGGACGTTGTCCACGGACGAAGCGCGCGAACGCCTCGGCATCGATCAAGAGTAGCGTCCCCCGGCTACTGGTCGTCGGAAACAGACCAAAAGAACAACAGTTTTTGGGCTGGTAACCGACTTCTCCTGTAATGCAGGTACTCGTCACTGGCGGCGCGGGCTTTATCGGCGGCCACATCGCCGAGCGAATGGCGAACAAGGGCCACGACGTCAAGGTGCTGGATAAGTTCGTTCCCTACTACGACTTAGGGATCAAAGAACACACCGTCGACGTCGCACGGACGGCAGCCCAAGAGAACGGCGGCTCGTACGAACTGATCAAGGGCTGTCTCACGGATGCGGAACTCGTCGAGGAGGCTACCAACGATATCGATGTCGTCTACCATCAGGCCGCACAGGCTGGTGTGCGCGCGAGCGTCGACGAACCGAAGACGGTCAACGAGTACAACGTCACCGGGACGATCAACGTTCTGGAGGCCGCCCGGCACCACGACGTCGAGCGCGTGGTCGTCGCGTCGTCTTCGTCTGTGTACGGCAAACCCGAGTATCTCCCCTACGACGAGGATCACCGAACCACGCCCGTGTCACCCTACGGCGTCTCGAAGCTCGCGACCGAGCAGTACGCGCGTGTGTACAACGAGATCTACGGCCTGCCCACGGTTGCCCTGCGGTACTTCACGGTGTACGGCCCGCGGATGCGCCCGAACATGGCCTTCACCAACTTCGTCTCGCGGTGTCTTCACGGCGAGTCGCCCGAGATCTACGGTGACGGCGAGCAGACGCGTGATTTCACGTACGTCGACGACATCAAGCGCGTCAACGAGCAGCTGCTCACCGACGACAGCGCCGACGGCGAGATCATGAACATCGGGTCGACCGACAACATCGACATTCTCACGCTGGCGGAGGTCGTGCGCGACGAGATCGATCCGTCGCTGGAGATCGAGTTTACCGACGCGCGCAAGGGCGATGCCGAGCACACCCACGCGGATATTGCGAAGGCCAACGACTTGTTGGGCTACGAACCGACCGTCGACATCCGCGAGGGAGCCCAGCAGTTCATCGACTGGTACCGGGCGAACGAGGCGTGGTACGATCCATTGGTTCGGAATTCATAATCTGGTGCCGTTGCGGACTGGGAGCGTCGTCCAGCGCCGAGGCGTATGAGGAATCATGTTGTAGTATTTTCCACCCCGATTTTCCTGTGATAGTATTGTCAAAGCATTTATGAGAATTGAGATGCGTGTGGTTAAACAATGCTTACCGGGTGGCCGTATCGAATTACAAGTGCTATCGGGACCGTTATATTGACCCTTACTGCCGTTCTCGTGGCGAACCATCCGGTGCCACAGCGGCTGTTCACCGAGTACGTACCGCTGTTCAATCGGCTGGAGCCAATCGTGCTCTGGGGCAGTTCGCTCGCGCTGGTCGTCGGCCTGACGGTCGGGGCCGTGACGCTTGCGTTGATTCCGCTGTACAAGCCACGCCCACGGCGAGTGCTGGATACAGTTGCGCTAACCGAGAAACGTCTCGTCGCGAGCGGGCTTGCGCTCGCCGCGATCGGCTTTTTTAATTTCTCGTATCGCGTCCCGCGTGCGACGCTCGTGATGACGGTCGGCCTGCTCGGGCTGGCGCTGCCCCTCTGGTTCGTCTGGATCCGACACCGCCCGGATACGGACGGCAGTCGGACGATCGTCGTCGGCGACGATCCCGCACAGATCGAGCGCGTCGTTCCGGATCTGGACGGGAACGTGCTCGGCTATCTGTGTCCGACCAGTGTGCTTGAACCGATCTCGAAAGACGATCTATTTGATTCGAGGGACGGGGAGGAAGTCCCAGTCGTTACCGACGGCGGGATGATCTATCTGGAGCGACTTGGTGGGCTTTCACGTCTCGAAGACACACTCGTCGAGTGTGATATCGATACGGTAATCCTGGCCTTCCGACAACCCGACCGGGCCGAGTTCTTTGGTGCACTCGATGCCTGTCACGAACACGGTGTTAACGTGAAGGTTCATCGGGACTACACTGATAGTGTTCTCGTTGGTGAGGGGGCTGTTGGTGATCTGGTTGATGTGGATCTGGAACCGTGGGATCCGCAGGACCACTTATTCAAGCGGGTGTTCGACGTGTTCTTTGCGTCTGCTGCCCTGTTAGCGACGTTACCAGCGATCATTGTAATTTCTACCGCGATCAAGCTCGAGGACGGCGGATCGATCCTCTACGGACAGCAACGGACAGCTACGTTCGGCGAAACCTTCCAGATCTACAAGTTTCGGAGTATGATCGAAAACGCCGAATCCGTCTCCGGGGCGAAGATTAGTGAGGAAGATGCTGGAGGCGTAGATCCACGTGTTACCCGCGTCGGGCGTGTTCTTCGGAAGACGCATCTCGACGAGATCCCACAGCTGTGGTCAATTCTTATCGGCGACATGAGCGTCGTCGGTCCACGACCCGAACGACCGAAACTTGATTCGGACATTCAGGAGGGTGGTGTTGATTGGGAAAAACGATGGTTCATCAAACCAGGACTGACAGGGCTCGCACAGATCAACGAGGTCACTGGCCACGAGCCCGGTCGAAAGCTCCGCTATGACATCGAGTACGTCCGAAAACAGTCGTTCTGGTTCGACGTAAAGATCGTGGTTCGGCAGCTCTGGATGGTTGCCATGGATGCGATGGCGTTCGAACGCGGTGCGGAACCACCAAGTGAGACTAAGACAGAGGGCCAAGATGCGAACAGTGGAGACGACTGAGACGCCGCAATTCGATGTGCTACTATGCAAGATCACTCAGAGATACGTAACGAGACAGTATTAGTCACCGGTGGAGCAGGATTCATTGGAAGCCACCTCGTCGACGCGCTGGTTGAAGAGAACGACGTCCGAGTTCTCGACAACTTCTCCTCGGGGTCCCGTGAGTATCTGCACCAGGACGCCGAGCTAAACGAGGGTGACATTCGAGACGAGAAACTGATCTCGGAGGCAATGAGTGGTGTCGATATCGTGTTTCACGAGGCTGCTGTTGTGAGTGTTAGCCAGTCCGTTGAAGAGCCTACAGAAAGTCACTCGGTGAATATAGAGGGAACGCTGAACGTCCTCGAAGCGGCACGGGCTGAGGATGCTCGCGTTATCCTCGCGTCAAGTGCGGCGATCTACGGTCACCCCGAATACGTTCCGATCGACGAGGGGCATCCGACCGAGCCCAGTTCCCCCTATGGGCTTGAGAAGGCAACTGCGGACGAATACGCACGTCTGTATCACGAACTGTACGGTTTGGAGACAGTTGCACTGCGGTACTTCAACGTATATGGCCCACGGCAGGCCGGTGGGGATTACAGTGCTGTGATCAGTATTTTCCTCGAGCAAGCACGTGCAGGCGAGCCGATCACCGTGAATAGTGACGGAGAGCAGACACGAGATTTCGTTCACGTATCCGATGTGGTGCAAGCAAACCTGTTGGCAGCAAAGACTGATCACGTTGGAGAGGCGTTCAACGTCGGGACTGGATCCTCTGTGACGATTCAGGAGCTAGCGGAAACGATTCGGGATATTGTCCGCGGAGAGTCAGATATAATTCATCAAGATCCACGACCCGGCGATATCGAGCACAGCCGAGCGATCTCTCGAATATCCAAGCAGCTATGAATTACGACACGACGATTAGTCTCATAGACGGACTTACGACACTGGTTCAGGAGTCTCAGTGATGGCTCGTGATCTCCCGGAAACGGATTCACCGATGCGGATCCTTCGAGTCGCACAGACCGCATACCCTGACGTGAAAGGTGGCGGTGCGTATCACGTCCATGCTATGAGTCGGGATCAGGCAGCGATGGGCCACGACGTCACGGTACTTACGATACACCGCAACCCGGACAAACCACAGTTCGAAACACGTGACGGATACACTGTTGTGCGATACGATCCGACAGTAAACTTACTCGGGAATGATATCTCAACTGGCGTTGCACAGTACCTGAAAGACGCTGGGGACTTCGACGTGATTCACGCCCATTCGCATCTGTACTTTTCGACGAACCTAGCAGCGTTGAAGGCGTTCTTAGGTGATATCCCGCTGGCAATCACGAATCACGGCCTGTACTCACAGACGGCCCCCGAGTGGGTTTTCGAGTTGTATCTGAAGACGATTGGGCGATGGACATTCAACCAAGCAGATGTGGTATTCTGTTATACTGAGGAAGACAGGGAACGCGTTCAAGAGTACGGAGTATCAACTAGGATAGAAGTTGTGTCGAACGGTATTGATATTGAGCGATTCACGCCTCATGGACGGGCTAGCGAGAAGATAGATCATCGTGGTCCAGTAATCTTATTTGTCGGTCGTTTGGTTGAGGGGAAACGACCGCAAGATGCAGTAAAAGCGATTTCAAAGCTCTCGAATGAGAAAGATATAAAACTATATCTAATTGGAGATGGCCCAATGCGATCTGATTTGGAAAAAATAGCTGATAAAAAAATAGAATTCCTCGGACAACTCGCCTATGATGAGATGTGCAAAATCTACCGATCTGGCGACGTGCTGGTGTTGCCGAGTCGCGCTGAAGGACTGCCTCGAACTGTGTTAGAGGCGATGTCGTCGGGAATCCCTGTCGTCGTAAGTGATCTGGAGCAAGTCACACCAGTGGTCAACGGTAGTGGTGTAACGGTTCCAGTTGGAGATGTCGATGGTTTCGCGTCAGGTATTGACACGATGATACACGAGGACTATGACGAACCGCGGGCGCAAATTGAAGGATCGTTCGATTGGGCTGAGACAGTAGGACGAACCACTGATATATTGGGAAGTATATTATAGCCAAGTTCCCGGAATACGTGAGAGACCTGAGAAAGGTCCGACGAGTTTTACGTCTTAGTATCGTGCTAATTCGTAGGGAAGCACGCGATTGGTAGTGAGAGATGGGATTTACAACGAGGGATGGAACTGACCACCACCCGCTAGAACACTGACTCGATCAATCCCCGTAGAATTGTAAAGAGTGCATCGATGGAACAACCATTGGGATTGTTATAGATTGGTGTCCTTACCAGTACGATCCCAATTTGAAGTCCCACTCGACCGGGTAAAACCTCTCTGTGCCTGCAGCAGGAGCTAAGGTCATCTCTCCAAAGTAGATCCTGTTGTCACTAGTATGGTACAGGTCTACGCGAACAAACTCAAAATCTTCTCCCAGCGTTTCAGCAATTTTGATCATCTCGTCCAAGCGATCTGGTTTATCAATTGTCGGTCCTAATGGGTAGTCCAATCTAAAGTCGCAAGCATTCCATTCTCTGTCAAAGAATCTTCGCGACCTCTCAGCTGAAAACCGGTTGAAATCAACATGTACGAATTCGACACGACCATTGAAAACGTAGAACTTGAAATCAGGAGGTATATCATGTTTTGGGTCATCGATATATTCCTCAATGACCACCCGTGGTTGAATTTCCTCATACCAATATTCTCTGGATTTCTTTCCGAACGGTGTTTCGAGCCATGATTTGCATTTAGATTCGATCAGATCAAAGTCATACTCCCGGTGGTCGTCTACTACAATCGTCATACCACTTCCGTGGGTAGCTTTAATAACGAATTTTTCCGGGAGTCCGTTTTTGGGTATTTCCCCCGATGATTCGCCGACAAAGTAGAGATCTGTCAATAGATTTTCTCCCACCTTCTGTTTAACATACTCCCTAACTGAATACTTATCAGATACCGTCGAGAATAGTTCGGCTCTTTCACCAGATAGCTTTCGCGAAATGATTTTTTCGCTGAATGACCGTGGTTCCTCGAGTTGTGGCCAGTATCCCAGAACAGGTGCAGCCATCAGCTTTTCGTGAGTTTTAGGAGACAAGATTTTTGAAAAAACTGGATAGCCTGCCTTCTGAATCGTAAAACGAACCCCATGTCTAACTGTCGGGATAACTCCTCGATGTCGTGCTGTTTTTTGAAGTTTAGCAAGATACGTCATAAGTATTGGAGTAGTTGCTTCTCAAATATAGGTGTTGAATTCGGTATTCCAACCAGTAAAAGTCATACACTATCGATGCCGATGTTCCCGAGGGATATAGACACTTCGTTATTCATAATTTAATATAGTTAATCTTTCCCAAGATAGATCACTTAACGAACAAAGAACATAGTAATCGCTGAAATCACTAATGCTCTTCTAAGTGCCGTCACTCTCTCACTCTCCCGAAACGATTGGCGCCCGAAAATTCGGGGTTATGTATTCTACTCGAGATATCCTAGCTCTTTGAGATGATCTTCGATGAGTTCTTCATCTTCAACACCAGATGTCTCACCGCGACGGCGCTGTTCCATCTCGTCGAGGTGCTCGTCGAGTACGCGTGTAAGCGACCTGTACTGCTGAGTAGCGGCATTTGACTGATCGCCTTCTGGGTCCTCTTGTAGATTCGTATTCAAATCAAGTAATAATTCACCCTCAATATCGTGTCGCATCAGTTTCCAGTTGTTAGCATGTCGAACACCTGCATGATCCCTATTTAATTCGGGCTCAACATCAACAAACAGGTGCTCGCGTTCCTGGACTACGCCGTCATCATCTGGAAGGATACTGTGGCCGTCCCAGTTCGGGGGGAACTCAATTCCGACAGAATCTAGTATTGTCGGTGGGATATCAACGAGACCGATTTGATCATCAATCGTCTCGTTACTCCGTCCTGGAATCGAGATGCCACATGGGACGTGGATCACCTCTTCCCAGAACTGCTGTGGATGCCCACCAAGTCCATGTTCACCGTGCATCTCGCCATGGTCGGCAGTGACGACAATTACCGTTTCATCCCTTACGGAATCCGGCAGAGAAGTAAAGAGTCGTTCGAGCTGATCATCCAGATACTGACATTCAGCTTTGTAAAGCTGTTTTTGTAGCTGCCAATCTTTATCGCTCAGATCATCTGGTCGGTGTGTCGCCGCGCTCGCAAGTTTCTGTGATTTTCTTCGTGAGACGGGTTCTTCAAGATACTGCCGTTGATATTCGTCAGGTGCTTCGTACGGCGCGTGAGTATCCATAGGATGGACCCAGGCAAACCAGTCATTTTCTCTGTCTTCAATCCATTCCGTGACTTGATCTACGAGAACTTCCGCCCGGACGAACCGTGTATCATCTCCTCGGATATTAAGAAGTAGATCATCTATAAGATGATAGCCTCTCAGAATTGCTTTAAAAAGTAGTCCATCTTGATCGAGGCGTCCCCGAACTTCATGTTTGAGACGTTTTTCTGACGATGTCGCACCCGAATCCCACATTGAATCCATTCCTCGGTCGTAGTTGTAATCACTGCTTGCAAAACGATTATCAGTGAAACCCGCGGTCGCATAACCTTCTTCTTGCAGAGTTTCAGCAAGCGTCGGGCGGACATCATCCTCGCCCGGAATACCAAATCCATCGGTACCCCCTGAATACCTACTCCCAAGAAGGGTAGGGAACGACCACGGTGTGCCAGGACCGTTTGCATAACAACGAGTATATTCCATGTTCTTGTCGACAAAACCATGGGTTTTTGGCATAATCTCTGAGGTCACGTGATCTGCACGGAGCGCGTCGACGGTGATATAGAGGACATTCATCAAGACATAAACGAAGGCGAATGTACTAAAATGTAGCTCTTTTAGTGGAACGCCAAGCCAATAAGGGCGATATTGATCTTGAACCGTTAATTGATATCCTCAACTATTTTTCTGATATCCTTTTTAAAATTTTCACGGCTAAACTGTTCTGATGACCGGTTTAATTGAGACAAGAGGTCTTTTTGGAGATCATTATTACTCATAACAGTAGTAATATTACGAACTGCTTCTTCCGGATTTTCGTACGTGAGCAAGTTGCTTTCGTTAACAATCTCTGTTTGTCCCCCGGATCGAGGTACAAATGGAATAGTTCCACTCATCGCCATTTCAGCCACAGCAATACCAAAGTGCTCATATTGTCGTCCATGGATTCCATACTTATGAGAAATTAATGCATTATTCAATTCGGACCGATCAAGCTTGCCTTCTAAAGATACCCAATCATATTTTGAGACTCGATTTTTGATTTCTTGATTATACTGTGTGGACGACTCAGGACCTATGATATGCAAATGTGTATCATATCCAGTTTCTCGTACTGATTTTATCATCTTAATTATTTTTTTAATATTTTTGCTTGGATAGATGCGACCAATACATATAAATCCATCTTCTCTTTTTTCAAATGATTTCGAGTCCTTTGGAGGAACAACAGGAGGATAGACCACCTTAGAGTCTACATTGTACGCTTTTTCTACCATCTTTGCAGTCCATTTTGAATTACTCACCAAACAATCTGACTCATCAAACTCAATATCCATGCCACCCATTCTCCTACATAATAGATTATATATTGGCAGAAGTTGATTATCATTTCCAACTACTCCAGGAATCGATTTACCACCATACTGGGGCACGTGAATGTATTGTAATGTTTGAATATCGTTGATGTCAATTTCATTACTAGTGCTTATAATGGCATCATAATTATGAGAAATTGACTGGGCATATCGGTTTAATAAAGACTTTTTCATTCGCTCTAATCCTATACCAAAATGTTTTTTGGAATATTTTGACGGTATATTTAGAACTCCTGAGTAATCAGGGACAATAACGCTATCAATCCTTGAGTATGTTCCCAACGCCTTATTTAATCCTTCAATATCTGGCTCGCCACTAGTTATGAGATCTACTTTATGATCCTGTTGTAAGGCTTCAATAACATTAAGACAGACTGCATTAGCTCCCCCGGTAGATTTCAATTCAGGGTGCACAACACCTACTCTCATGAATATATGGTCCTGAGTTGCTCTATGGTTATATTCTTTCGCTCCTGTAGTAGTGTCCCAGATCAGTCGTTGCGATGTCAACGTTCGACGTCACAGTGTGCTGGAGCATCGTATTTAATTGTCTTTATACGAGGGTCGATGTCCTCTAGGTCGCCCACCCCGCCGACCGTCGCTTCGATGATTGTGCGCCTTGATGTTCAATCACGTTTTGAATTACAGCGGTTCCGTATCGAGATTGCCCTTTGTATCAACGGTAATTCTATATCTATCACCATTAGAATCTTCGATGACCGGCCCTTTTTGATTGGTCATCTCTATATCGCGATTTTCGACCATGACTTGATCATCAGCGGTCGTCTCTGACTCTCGCCCGACCGCGACCGAATTGGAGTGGTTGACCGCTGCACCCTCGCCGAGTGCGACCCCAAAGTTCGGGCCGACACTCGCGCTTTGCCCAATAGCCACGGCGCCGATTGTGTTGCCGCCAGCATCGGCATTCGCCCCGACAACCGTCGTCCGATTTGTCGCATCCGCCTCCCGGCCAACCGCAGTTGCGTTCATCGCGCTCTGGGCATTGTATCCGATGGCGGTCGCTCCCGTATCCAATGCATTTGCTCCGAATCCGATGACAGTCAAGAGGTCAAAATTCCCATCAGCTTTGTTGTCGCCACCGACAATCACTGCCCGAGACACCTCATCACTTGGACGAATATTATTTCCTAGGACGACGCCTCTCCCTGGATGTTCTGCATTCACACCCATCGCTAGCGATTGATTGGCGGCTCTGGCATGACTGCCAACGGCTAACGATTCCTGACTGCCCGCGATCGCCGTCCGACCGACGGCCATCGGCGGCCACTGCCTCCCGCCCGACATCCGTTCGCGCGTCCCGCCGAGGACGCCCCCGGTGTCTAACTGTGCTGGCGGATGCGCCCCGTCTCGCGACAGAGATCCGGTTAAGATAGTCGTCCGGGTTATCGTCGCGCTCAAGACGGGCAACGAGCCGTCGCCCGGCAATTGCGAAATTCAGAGCGGCAGACTACTCATCGGCCGGGTCAGACTCCTCCCACACACCGGCACCCGTGGTACCGTCCGACGCAGCAATTATCGCGCCAGTTTCTGTAAATTCGCCACCCGTCACCTCATATGCGGAGAAGCCGACGTAGACGGTCCCAGTTTGGTCATCTCGACGACTCAGCAAAGCGATCCCCGGCATCCCCTCCGCTTTTGCAGGCCAATTCCAGATATATTTTAGAACCATATTTTCCGGGTCTTCGGCCCGATGAATCGCGTAGATCCCCGGCGAACTCTGGTTATCCGAACCAAGGACCATCCCGTGCCGTCCGGCGAGGATCGTTGTGATCTGATCCCGTTCTTCGAGGGGGTTGTCGAAATGCTGTAGCCGGTACCAAGTGTCGCCGTCGTCGTCTGAATAAAAGATGCCACCCGCATCAGTGTGGCCGTCAATGGTCCAGAATCGGTCGGCCCACGGGTCATATGCACACCCGTGGTGGTGCATGTCCTCGTGGTGGTCGGGATGTCGCTCCACGGAATCGTACACCTCTGACCACGTGTCCCCTGCATCAGTGCTGATCCAGACATGTCGGCTATCCGGCCGGCTTCCGCCTCCGGCGTAGTGGTTGACGACGAACTTTGTCCCGTCTCCGTCAATACTCCAGCGTCGGATGACGGTCCCATCGTCATCGAGACTGAACACGGATGTCCACGAGACGGATGTTGTCTCGTCGCTGTCCCACCCCGACGACTTATATATCGAGTCGGCAGAAGCGATCAACACCTCGCCGTCATCTGTCGGCAGGATGTGCCGGTCGGGATCGATTGGCGTGTCGACGTGATGGCTCCACGTCTCGCCATCGTCGTCTGACCGATGGATGGAGTGCTGCCCGTCAACCTCCGCACGCCCCCACACATAGCCGTCAAAGGCATTGAGGGGCCATGGGGGATCTCCCAGAGACTCCCGCGTTGGAGCAACAAGAGGGGTCGGATGCAGAGCCATGTGTTCGAAGGACCGAGCACGATCGATGCCTGCCGGCTCCTCAGTGAGCACTGATTGTTCGGTATCGACCGCCTCGTGATGTGTTGTGCTAGGAATGGATTGCTCTTCCGAACCCCGGCCAGCAAAGTACTCCCAGTCTTCAGCTGACGCGTCCCACCGCCAAGTTATCTGCTGATCTGTCGCGTGGTACAGCTCGTCGTCGGACTCTCCCGTGTCGGGTCGTTCCGAGATTGGACCGTGCACGATCGCCTGCACGTCAACCGCGTCGACCGTGTCAATGGTCCCAGTCAGTATCGCCCTGTTCAAACCGGTCTAAATTCAGTCGTGGTGTTTCGTCTACCATGATTAGAGCGTGTCATAGAAAGCGTCACGTACGAAGCAGCAGGGTGCGCGAAGTGTGTCCAACACAAGCGCAACCCTGCAAGATGTAGCTTCGGTAGACGACTTCTTGAATGTCGCGGCTATCGAGACAGTGCCGCTGTTTGAACATCTTGAGTTCGAGTTTCTGCTGGAGTACGACGTGTTCGCCCCCGCTTCGAGGGGGCGAACACGAGTTTACCAGCCACCAGATCTCTTTCGCGGCTTTCTGCACTGCTACTACGAGGATGTGTACGGTACACGCCCGGTTACACGAGAACTTCAGAACGGCCTTGTCTGGTACTACTGCGGACTCGACAAACCGCCATCCAGAGACACCATTGACCGCTTTCTCACTGACCTCGAACAAGTTATCGACGATGTCTTCGACAGACTCGTCGAGCAGGCCGCCGCCCGCGGCCTGCTCGACTCCACGTACTCCATCGATTCGACACACGTTGAAGCGATTCAATACAACGACGCGGCGTCATGGAACTACGATCCAACGGCTGAGGAGTACTACTACGGCTTCGGCTGTACGATCATCTCGACCGGCGCAAAGATCCCGATAGCAGCGGAGTTCACACAGGCCAAACAAGCAGATAAAGAGACGGCGATGCGCGTCACGTGTGACGCGCTCGCCGTCGATATACCGGTCTGGATGCTTGGAGACAGCGCCTACGACATCCTCGACTGGCACGACCACCTGCTGGCCGCAGGGGTCGTGCCAGTCGCCCCATACAACCCGCGAAACACTGACGACCCGAAAGACATCAAGTACAGGGTCGAAGACCGAATCGAGGAACATAGCGAGGACGTGCAGCTGAAACAATCTATCTTGGACGAGACGTACAACAACCGGACAGGCGTCGAACGAACCAACGACGCGGTCAAGGATTGCGGCCTCGGGCATATCCGCGCCCGAGGCCGCGTCCACGCACGAACAGAAGTGTTCCTCGCGCTGTGTCTTCGGATTGTTGTCGCAATCACCAACTACGAGCGAGGAAACGAACCGGGCTGTGAGAAGCTATGAGATGGATTCTATGACACGCTCTGATTAGTTAAGTTGGATGGCCGTACGGGCTGGCCCCGTAGCCAATACCGTATTCTTCGTCATCACCGGTTCCACCACCGCCCCGTCGCTTTCACCGACACCTCCACCTGATGACTCGCCGTCTTGTTCCTCTCCTCCATCATCATCTTCAACACTGCCGTCTCCATCGTCGTTTTCTTGCTGCTTATCGGTGTCTCGCTCGTCGCGCTCTTCGTCTTCGTCAGGATCGTGCTCATTCTGCTTATCAGTGTCTTCTTGATCGTCTCCGCCATCGTCCGCATCGGCGTTGTCAGTGACTCCATCGTCTCCGTATCCGTACGATGACTCGTTGTCTGATGATGTGTTATCGTTGCTAAAACAGACCGCGAAGAGTGCCATGCTACCGGCACTTATGGCCAGTAACTCTCGCCGCTGGAGAGCAATCCTCTCACGGTCCATAAGCTGTTATATTACTACACAAGTATATTATTTTGGTTATTGTTGTTGGTGGTTTTTAGATATTAGGCCTTGGTGAATCACTGTAAGGCAGCAGGAGAGGTCGTCAAATCGAAGGAATTGAAGCGGGAAATCGGCGATGCTCTATGTCGAAGATTTCCCGCTTCACGAGCAAACTAGTATAGAGCGAACCAAGGGTTGAATAGATCACTCCTGAGAGGAGGTAATTAACTAGACAGTGCCTATAGTTTGAGGTTATCGCCCTTTCTTTTATGTCTGTAATAGTACAAACTGAAAACCAAGTACGGTATTAAATATATAAATAATATAATTATAGATACATTATGCCAGAAGATTGGTAGACTCCAGAGGGGTGAGTGCCAAGATAAGACTATACTTGCAGCAATAAGGCCATATATTTGACTTGAAAGGAAACTTTGACTAGATTTTGAATATGCGATTTGTGACACATATCCCCACAAAAAGATTATTACTAAACCAAATACCCCAAAGTCAAGATACGGGATTCCTAGTGCTGTCGCTGTTCCTCCTCCTTGCGTTGGCTCTATAGCTGCATAAACAGATGTTAGATATGCATCGCGTACATCATCTTCTATAAATAAATACTGAAATATAAACCCAAAGGTTTCAAAACCATATGTATGTTCACTTATATATGTGATACTCCGGTGCAAGTTTCCAATATCGTTTGAAAAATAAAAAAGGATTCTATCGATGCTGTACGTCACTGAAGTAATAACTGAATCAGGCGAAGAACGTACTCGTACCACTTCTTGAATTGTCCATACACTAAACCCAATAATAGTGCCTATAATTGGATAAACAACTGGAATTCCTTTATCAGAGATAGATATATACGTGATGAGCGATCCAATAATGGCGGCAGCTAAGAGTAGTCGTTGAGACACTAAAATCGGAAGTACTGTTAATGGTATCAATCCAATAATTAAAAGTGTGGTTAATCTCTGGTTATTATAGTATCTATGATTTATCAATGGATTGTCGCGCCCTATTACAGCAAGGCTCGCTGCTGAGAATATCATCACACTAATGAACCCAGTATATAACAGCCGTGCGCCGGGAAACGGTTTTTGTTCTCTCCACAGCTGACCTGTAGAGTGCCAATCAGACAATAGACCACTTAAGAAAGTACGAAAAGATCCAATCTGATAGATGGCGAGTACGGTCCAGCAAAACAAGAGGAAAAGAATAGCAACACCATATAAATAAAATAACAACAGGGAAATGTCTGATTTTTCCATTGTCTGTTTTATGTACTGATGTCTGAAAATATCATTGGGCATTTTAATTTGTAACTGAACTCGATTTGCGACAAATACACCCAGCAAAAATACTGCTGTTGATATAATAACCCATAAGCTTCCTTCTACGGTAATTGTGGCTCTTGGAACATCATGAAGTCCGTAGACTAACTCTTTCGGACCTATGTATGCGGCAATATGTGAAATAACCCATGTTACGACAAATAATATCGCAGGGGATACATATCTTCTTGTAATATATTTCATGTATTATGTAGTGCGGGTGATATTTTTTATTGTTATTACTAACTTACTTTTTGTATCTCTTCTTAATAAAGATAATACTAATGCTATGTATGTTTTCCACAATAATGGATACAGCATTATGGATTTGAGATAATAAGAAATAGCGTCTTTGAATCTTCGATGTGATTGTAAAAACCTACCCACCGTGAAATACTGCACAGCAAAACTTTTTCTACGCTCATGCCATGGCAAGCTGTTTATATCCTCTTGAATATATTCAAGAACCTGTTTATGAGCTTCCATGCGAGGTTCAACATTACTAGTGATCCGATTATCATTCTCAATATACATAGTCACAAGAGGATCCACAATGTAATCAAAGTCATAATCCCGTGATATTCGAATCCATAATTCATAGTCTTGTCTGGCAGAAAGATCTTCATTAAAACCATCAACTTTATCAAAACAGCTTGAACGGACCATCACAGTTGACGTAGGGTTTATCCAATCCTTTTTTAATTGCTCTTTATAGAGGTCTCCTCGCTTAGAGGGAACTTCTCCAATTTCAACCGCTCCATCGTGTTTGACATAATACCCAGTATAAACTACACCTACTTGCGGTGAACATTCGCGAAAACGAGTGACCTGCCGTTCAAGTTTCTCACAATCCCATTTGTCATCACTATCAATAAATGCTATAAAGTCACCATCAGCTGCTTCAATACCTGTATTTCTTGCAGCGGGTGCACCTCGATTAGTGTCGTGACAAATATAATTGACTTTATCTCCGTATTGTGACATCAATTCAGAGGTATTATCTGATGAGTTATCATCTACTACGAGAAGCTCCAAATCAGAGAAAGATTGATTGATAACACTATCTATTGCTCTTGAAATCACGTCCTCCCGATTGTATGTCGGAAGAACCACACTAACTGTTGGGTCCATTAAAATCACACCCTTATTTGTATATTATTGCTAAACCAATTGGTGACCTTCGATAATGGCTCTTGACTAAAACATTCATTGTTTTTATTATACATGATTAGTACTGGCTACAGACACGGTCAATGCCCTCCTGTAAATAAATTCTGGGTTTCCACCCTGTTGCTTGCTCCATTTTTGAATAGTCTGCACAGGTGTCGTGAATGTATACGTCTTCAGGAATCGGGTTCTCCACGTAATCCGGTTCCACATTCGTACCGAGTTCTTCATTGATCATGTTCACAACCGTATTAAAGTCATAGGCCTGGCTAGTCCCAAGGTTATAGATATCGTCAAGGTCGTATCCGGCTGCTTGTACCAAGCCACGGACAATGTCATCAACATGCGTGAAATCACGAGTCTGATTACCATTGCCATACAATTTTGGTGAGTTACCGTTCGCGATGTCGTCAGCAAACTGAGCTATAACATTGGCGTATTCTCCTTTATGACTCTCAGCACCACCATACCCTTGATACACCGAAAACAAGCGCATCCCTGCTGCTGTCAAGTCATAATGGTTTGAAAAGTACTCAGCGTAACTCTCACGTGCGATCTTTGAGGCCTCTTAGCCAGTATTGACTGTGATATCCATGTCTTCGGGTGAAGGATCAGTACGGCTACCATAGATAGATGATGTAGAGGCGTACACGATCGTATCACAACCGTCTGCCCTTGCCTGTTCAATAACATTAACGAATCCCTCGACGTTCACTCTTGCGCCTGTTGTGGGTTCGTCTTCATGCATCGCGTATGACGACAATGCTGCCAAATGAAATACAACATCTACATCTGTCGGTAGGTCGTCGTCAAGTACACTCGTATTGGAGAAATCAATATTATCGTCCAAGTTCTCGGAGGTTCCGAGATAGGAGTTGTCCACCACTATAACATCATTGCCCTTAGCGAGTTCATTAGCCAGATTTGAACCAATGAATCCTGCACCGCCAGTCACCAAAATACGCCGGTCTTGCATTGTTAAAAACAGTAAATTCTTCCAATAAAAAGGCACCCATTTTTATCATTTACACTGTTCTGGTATCGGACCCAAGGGAGAGACATAAACTGTTTTATATAGTAAATTATGAGAAAAGATGCCCACTGAGTGAATTCTCACAAATCATTATAAGATCGCACCGACTTGATTGTCTACTTTTCTGAGTAGGGGATCATTCCATCCGGATCAGGATACCCAATCGCCATGAGCATGACGACGGTCTCATCAGACTCCAAATTAAGAAGTGATTGCAATTTCCGCTCGTTATTAGGGATCGCTGGCCAGTTGATGCAGCGAGAAGCAAGTCCCTGCGTCTCTAGTGCAAACTGGAAGCCATTCCGAAAGACTGATATCAATGTAGATGACGTGTTTGTCGCGATCATTAAAATACGCTCGCTGCTTGTCGACGATCACCGCGAGGGATGGGACGTTATCACTATATCCAGAAGCACCGATAGCAAGAGACGATAGCTCGTCAATCAGTTCACGGTCATCAAACAATAGATACTGGTAGGACTGTCTGTTGCAGGTGCTCGGCGACTGCATAGCGACTTCCAATGCTTCGTCGGTCTCCTCTCGAGGAACTTCCCGGTCCTGAAACCACCGAGTGCTCGTTCGCTGGACCGCTAATTGTTCCATCTGCTCAGGTGACACTGGAGACTCACCGAGCTCGCGACGCGGGAACAGGACGCGACCGTCCGGAGTATACTCGATCTCTGAGGGGAACTCCGACTCGGCCTCAATGATGATCTCGGTTTGATCCACGGCGTCAAAATATTTTGATAAGACGTCAACGGCCCACTTGAGTTGTTCGTCGTCGGATTCCGGGTCCCATGCCGTCACTAGATCAGCAACGACCTTTCGGATGTACGACTCGGCGAACACCGAGCGTCGGTTAGGCATCGAGAGCCCTTCTTCAATCCTATGCACACTCCGTATGATCTGATGGCATGGTGCCTATCGTTGAGATTCGAACACTTCGTACGCCGCGAGCCCGGACAACACGGAGCGTTGTTCGCTGTAGAACATTCCAGTGACATGAAAGTACAGCGCAGTCAGAATCCGCGACCGGTGATTGAATCGAAGGGCACGGTTCTTCGGAAGAACGCTCCAGACGACGTGCGTAAAGAACTGCCGATAGGCGAAGTGCTTCTCTTTGCGTAGAAGGGTGCTGGTACCCTCCTCATGGTAGACCGAACTCGCGCGATTGAGTACCGAAATCATCCAGTAATTGTTGCAAGAGGACTGACACAGGCATGGGACATCCGAGACACAGAAGCAACTCACTCTTATTCGATGTAGATATCACAACAGATATATCGTCAGTCCAGCAATCTGGACTCGAACGTGACATCTCTCGTCATCGGGTGCGCTCCGTCTATCGAGAGGACGGAGCTCTCGTTTTATGTAAGAAGACCCTACGAAAACTGCACACAAAGAGCTATTGCCGAGCGATTTCCGTACGCGGATACTACTCGCTAAATATCGACGATCGAACCGTCGAGTTCTCTGCACCGACCCCAACGCTGGTAGAACGGAACCGGCAACGCTTCCGGCAAGAATCCGAGGAGATTTATGATTTCTTCGGATCAATTAAAAAGGAGGACGACGTAGTGTACGATATCGGGGCGAATACCGGTCTCTACTCGCTTTTTGCCGCGACAAAGTGCCGACATGGGAAGGTCATCGCATTTGAACCCTATCCGCCAAATGTGGAGATGCTACGACAGGACCTTGAGGGCGGTGTTAACTTAGCCATTGATTCCACCAGACGGCGTGAGCTTGTAGCCATGATTCTGCGGTATCTGGATCAACGTGGCTGAAGCAGTTTGAAAACGAAGATGTTCGTCGTTCTACCTCACGAAAGACACGTTCGACGGCGTTTCGAAAGCCGTGTTGCTGGACGCGGTAGCTGAGATTTTCTCGTCGAAGGCCGGCGATGAGGTCATCTGCGTCATCGACGAGAAACACGGCGTCTGTGACGGCGTGTTTCTCGGTCAGTTCAGTGAGAAACTCTCGTGCAATCGGCACCGTATACGTTGGGAACAGTCGTGAATGGAGAATTTTGTTGGATTCAGGATCAACCGCGGTGTACAGCCAGTATTACTCGTCGTTGATCCGGATCGATTTTTGATCGACCGCAACTCGATCCAGATTCTCACCGCCGCTCGGCTGTAAATCCGCTTTTTGAACCCAGTTGTGAACCGCAGTGCGACTGCGTTTGACACCCGACTCCTCAAGTAACACAACTGTATTCGAGAGTGATAGGCCCGCAAGATGGTGGCGAATACCCTTTTTAATGAGCTGCAGGGGTGTCCTCTCACGCTGCACAAACTCCAAGTTGATCCAGTCTGTAGATTCGTTGAGGCGGTCGGTTTCGGCCATGAACATCCGAATCTTCGACCGCCTCGTTCCTAACTTAACACGACCACCTTGAGCGGAACAGCTTATATAACATCGAGGTCGTGGAGTCCGCACTCTCCGACTCCGTCGGCGAGATCGAGTTCAGCCAGCCCCAGGAGGATGATATCGGATACGGCTCCTCTTCGATTGGTGCCAACGGTACGCGAGAGACACTTACTGTTCCAACGACGACCGGGGATAAACTAGTAGCTCCATTCGTCTTTAGCTAAGCCTCACACCTCGGTTGCGTAGCGGTAGCGAGCGTCTCTTGTAAGATCGGTCGTTGCTGATGAATCTTCTGTGCCTCTTCGATCAGCCGTTCCAGCAACGGCGGTGGCGAGTAGCCAAGGTACTCACCGAGTTCGTGGAGGATGAGCTGGCGTGCGACCGGAAGGTCGCCGCCCAGCGTTCCGGCGGAAACACGATCTCATCAGCGGCCTGCTCAGTGACCAGAGCCAACAGCTCACCACTCACCAACAGCGACAGCAACGCCGCATACACCAAAATCTCTACGACAACAGGGTTGCTCGTGTCGAACTCGTCCAATTCGTACTGCGTCTTCAATTCACGAAACAGCGTTTCTACCTCCCATCGACACCGATACAGCGTTGCTAGATCTTCCGGGAGAAATTCTTCTCGCGGCACGTTCGTGATGTACAGATGGTAGTCGTCGTCGTCCTTGTTGCGGCCGACGACGACGCGGAACCGGTTTGTGTCCGGCGACCGATTTCCCTCATACTGTCCGGATTGAATTGTGTTTCGACCCTAACGTCAATTTACTCCGCAAGAGGCCATCAACCACATCATGGCTCTTCTCGCCTTCCAGGGGAATGGCGCGGGAGTGATCAGCGCAATCCCTGCAGAGAACTCTGTCGAGTCATCAACAATAATCTAATGATCTCACGGGCTCACGCTGTGCCAGCTGCCGATACTTCGGGATAAACACACATGTATCAATTTATATGACTCAGTAACAGATATGGTTGTAAGATGCTCATATCGGTCGTATCTCCCGATCTCTCGCACAACTGTCTCGGTCGCGCGTACGTTCTCGCGCAGCTTATCGAACAGAATTACGATGTCGAAATCGTGGGGCCAAAACTCAAAGGGACGGTATGGGAACCGATCAAGGACGAGTACGAGTACAAAGGGGTCGAAACGGGATCACGAGTGTATCAGTTCCCGTTCGCCGTTCCGAGTCTTTTGGATCGGATCTCCGGAGATCTCGTTTACGTGTCAAAGCCTCGGACGACTAGTTATGGTCTCGGCTTGTTAGCGACAATTGGCCGCGATAGACCGCTCATCCTCGATATCGATGACTGGGAGACGGGTTTTAGTTACCGACACGGACGGCTGGAAACGGTTTTAAAAGGGGTTCCCAGATTAGCATCAATGAACTCGTATTATTATAAAAGATTTCTCGAAGCCCTTTCAGGTGTAGCGGATGCCCGGTCCGTCTCGAACCACTTTCTCCAAGATCGATTCAGTGGCACCCTCGTCCCGCATGCAAAAGACACCGAGAAACTAGATCCATCACGCTTCGAAAAATCGGCCGTACGAAACGACCTCGACTTACCTGCCGAAGAATTTCTTGTGATGTTCGTAGGGACACCTCAACCGTACAAAGGCGTTCATAACCTTGCGAAAGCGGTAACAGAAATCGGACGGGATGACGTACAGACAGTGATTGTCGGAGCACACGACTCTGAGTATGTCGACAAAGTCCGTCGGCTTGGCGGGGACTCAATCATTATTCGCGGAATGCAGCCATTCGATAAGATTCCGAAGTGGATCGCAGCTGCGGATGCCATCGCGATTCCACAGGAAAACAGTCCTGCGACGTGGGGACAGATGCCTTCGAAAGTGTTTGACGCGATGGCAATGGGTAAGCCTGTGATAGCAAGCGATGTGAGTGATCTACCGATCGTCTTGGAGGGTTGCGGTCGGATTATAAAGCCGGGGGACGTTGGAGAATTGCGGGAGTCGATCCTCGCCCTGTACAACGATCCGGAGCTATGTGAAGAACTGGGGACAAAAGCTAGGCAGCGATGTGTTAAAAAGTACAGTTACAATGCTCTTGCCCCCGTTGTTGAAGAGCTAGTCTCTACTGCTTACATATCCGCATGAAATAGCGTCAAGCGACATTAGATTGATACAATAGAGAGGAGGATATTATCGGTAGTTCCTATCGAGTCAGCGAATATAAAATGAGCCGTGACCCACCAAAATTAGCTCGTGTATAGCGATTCACCAGAACCCGACCGTAATTGGTTAAGTTGATCTCGCACCAACGTCTTGAGAGTGGGGCTAAAAAGTACAAATATAGAATAGGAAATAACACCCACCACAATTACAATAGTGAGCTGCACTATGGTTTCCACTGGAGTTATTTGTTCCAGTACCAACAAGCACACAGCCATTAACCCCGACGCTACACAACATTCAAACCATGCCCGAATTGGTGCGCGAATTGTAAGAAATCTCTGTAAATAATACCAGTGAAGTATCACCCCACCGACAAGTGAAGCTAAAGTCGTAGCCACTGCTGCACCAGCGATACCATATTGCTGAATAAGCAGTACATTTAATATAAGATTTAGTATCACTGCTACAATAGTTGCACGCGCGGCAAGATCAGGCCGATTAACAGCTTGTAATGATCTACCTAAGACAGTCTGTACCGATTCAGTTATTTCATCAGTCATCAGGACTATCAGGGCTAACCACGCAATTGCAGCATCTTCACTAAAAACAATAGAGAGGATCTCAACAGAATATAGTGCCACCCCAAAGAATGCGGGAACAACTATTAACGGAGTCAGTGCTAACAATTCCGTTAGCTTCGTTTCAATTTTCTCCTTTGAATCAGAAGCGTGCCAGTTACTGACCTGCGGGAAAAATGTTGTAGAGAGCGCTTTACTAAATATGATGGTGAAACTTGTGATACGCCAAGCGATTTCGTAAGCTCCGACATGTGACGGTGAGAGAAAGTAACCAATGATGACAATATCCATCCAATTATAAAAGTATCCTCCGACAGAGGAGACTAGATTATACTTCGCATATGAAAATAGCGATCGGAAATGCTTAAGCGATGGTCTTGTGGGTTGGATAGATACACGGAGCCATCCAATCACAGATACAGTAACCAATCCAGAAAGTATGCCAAAAATCAAAGCTTCAACTTCCAATCCGTGGATCACCAACAAGACTGAGGTCACAACCCAGATGATCTTCCTAAGTATCTGTAAGGAGGCAGTTTCTTCTACCCGAAGCTCGCCTTTAAGTACGGAAATAGAAAGATTGGCTATTTCTTGTAGTAAAATAGCAATAATCAAATAAACTGCTACAGTGGTCCCGACATATTCGTTTATATAAGGGGCGGTAAGCGCGATTGCAGAACAAATAATCACTATTGGGACAGATTTGATTATAAAAGCACTAGCAAGAAATGCCCCCTGATCCTGTTCCTCGCTAATCCGCTTTTCGATAGCACCACGTAATCCAAAATCGGCAGGAATTGCCAAGATGCCTAAAACAGCTTGGAAAAGAAAAAATATTCCAATAGTTGATAATCCGATGGCACTTTCGAAATATATGATAGCTGCAAATTGAAGGATTGCACTACTAATGTTGGCTAAGAACAGTTTAGAGGTAGAACGAGCAATATTCATCGTGTTTTCAAGAACTCTTTTACGAAAGTACTAACCCTTTATCATATAAGCTCAGAGCTGAGCCTGAAATCAAAATGACCACACATAAACACACATATAATTTAATAAATTTTAAATTCTATAGCATCAATATTATATTTTATAGCATTAATGATACTATAATTAACCCCAATATATACCAACATTGTGACCATATGTTAAAATTTTTGAGAATGACCAGTCATAGGAGAATCTTCGGTTAGTTTCAATGGCACAACGAATATCTCCGAGATTCAACGATCTATAAGGATGTTTTCAAATTGATCGGTTGCATTGTCCCAAGTGAACTGCTGAATATATTCGTGACACTGACCTTTCATCCTTTCAACTCTCTCGGGGTTATCAAGAAGATTTTTTACGGCTGTAACAATTGGAACAGTCTGACGTGCCGGAATAAACTTCACAGACTTCTCTGGGGAGTACTCACGCACCGCACCAACATCCGTAGAGACAACTGCAGTTTTACATGCCATAGCCTCCATCGGAGGCATCCCGTAACCTTCAACCCAACTCGGATAAACGAATATGTCTGCTTGAGAATAAAGTCTTCGAATGTTCTCCTGTGAAGGATCTTCGTGGAATTCAACAAAGTCGGGAATCACGGGACGCTCTTTAGTCCCGAACATGAGGTAATTAACGTCAGGTCGTTCCTCATGGAGACGTTTGAACGACTCAATAGCCTGTTCATCTCCCTTTTCTCGTGAGTTACGATACAATGCGAGGATGGTGGGATCATCGTCGTCGTCCACATTCAGGTCTGGATAGAATGTATCAAAATCGATCCCGTATTTCACTTTTCCACAGTGTTCGTGACCGAGTTCATCAAGCACGTCTTCTTCCCACTCCGAAGTGATAATGAGGTCAAGAGAAAGTTCATACGACTCGTCAACGAGCTTCTTGTAGGATTGAAGATGTGGATCATCCGGAGTAACTTTAGTCATATTTACAGAGGGTCTACCATCAAGCGCTGACGCTTCTTCCCAGCAATCAGAGTCGTCCCAGACTGGCCAAATTTCGTAGTGCTGAACGAAATAAAACTTTTGTCCCTTTGATTCACTCAGAGTGGCCACAGGGTATGCTGTTTCCCACGCTGTTGCTATAGTACAATCGGCTTCAGGAATCCAGCGTTCAAGCATTCTATCGAACCGCGGTTCCATATGTAGTATCTTTTGCTTATCGGCTTTTACAGGCAGCCAGTCAAGCGTTTGCGAGACCCGTGAGACTGTTCCGAGTCCAGACGCACACACCGTGCGAAGGGAACCCATTATTGAATGAGGCATCGTAGGAGCGATGTGAGAAGTGATAATCGTCACATTGTGGCCCCTATCAACCAGTCTGTTCGTGATTTCGACGACGCTTCGGATCCCGCCTGATAACCCGAAATGAGGGAGAAGCACGTTTATTTTCATAATCACTAATTAGGGGTCAGTATAGAAAATGTTGCGACATCGCAGTTGATCACGTGAGTTGATCTTTAGTAATTCCAAACGCCTAAGTCGATCTATTAGTGTTGGGTAAGTAATGGTCCAAATCCACGGTGTTGAGGTCCGCAATCTACAAGTAAACACGGACGAACGGGGGCATTTGGTTGAAATCTACCGAAAGGACTGGGATGAGTATGACCCTAATCCCACAATGTCGTACTATTCAATGACCTACCCAGGAATAACTAGAGCCTGGCATAAGCACCACCGCGGTCAAATTGACTACTTCGTCTGCCCTAAAGGACGAATCCAGATCGCCGTCTATGACGACCGCAACGATTCACCCACACAAGGTGAACTCGAAACTCACATTATCGGCGAACACAATCAAAAAGTAATCAGGATCCCCGGTGATTGCTGGCACGGGTTCAAAGCTATCAGTGATGAGCCCGCATTCCTCATTAACTTCCCGTCGAATCTCTACGATTATGACGAACCTGATGAAGAACGTCTTCCATATGATACAGATAGAATACCTTTTGACTGGGACGAAGAACCGAGTGGATAATCATGAAGGGTGTTCTTCTTTCGGGCGGGACCGGATCTAGACTCCGTCCCATAACCCACACGGGACCCAAGCAGCTTGTACCAGTCGCAAACAAACCAGTCCTCGAATACGCGATTGAAGACCTCAAGGAAGCCGGCATTACCGAAATCGGCGTCATCCTTGGGAATAAAGGTAGAGATGAGATCCAAGAACTTCTCGGCGACGGCTCCGAGTACGGCGTCAAAATCACCTACATCATCCAGGGGAACCCCCTTGGACTCGCACATGCCGCAGGCTGCGCCCGAGACTTCGTCGGCGACGACGATTTCGTGATGTATCTCGGCGACAACATCCTCAAATCCGGCGTCACTAGTCTCGTAGAGAGCTTCGAGGCGGGTGACTACGGCGCAGGCATCGCGCTCCAAGAAGTGGACAACCCACAGGCGTTCGGCATTGCCGACGTCGACGACGAGGACAACGTCACCGAACTCATTGAGAAGCCCGACGATCCGCCGACGAATCTCGCTCTCATCGGGATGTACGTCTTCTCACCCGCGGTCTTCGATGCCATCGACGACCTCGAACCGTCATGGCGTGGCGAGCTCGAAATCACCGACGCGATACAGGATCTCCTCGAAGACGGTCACGAGATCGATTCGCACGTCGTGACCGGCTGGTGGAAAGACACCGGAAAGCCCGAGGACATCCTCGAAGCGAATCGGCTCGTTCTCGAAGATGAGAGCCTCGAAACAGCAGGTACTATCGAGACGGGGGCGGAAGTCGAAGGCCGCGTCGAGCTCCACGAATCTGCCACCATCAAGGACGGTGCGGTCGTCCGTGGCCCGGTTTCCATCGACAAGAACACGACAATCGGGAGTGGCGCCTATGTCGGGCCCTACACCTCCATTGGCGCGAACTCCACGCTTGAAAGCGTCCACATCGAAAACAGCGTCGTCATCGGCAACTCTGAACTCACGGCGTCGGGCCGGATCGTCGACAGCCTACTCGGACGGAACGCGAACGTCGAAAGCGCCGAAGAACTCCTTCCCGAAGGACGCCGACTCGTCGTCGGCGAGAACTCCCAGCTCAAACTCTAACTAAAAATGAGAATCATCACCCACACTTGTCCGACCTGTGGTACCGTCGTCGCGGCGAACGAACTGGAGGACAATCGCGTCATGAAGTGTCCAGGACTCGGCTGTCAGGAGGTTCTCCACTTTGAGGATCTCCCGGAAGACGCGCGCAATCACTTCCTCGGTAACCGAGACCGATATCAGGTATAGTTCGACTCGAAGATATCCCGAATAGCTTCCACATCTTCTCGCAGTGTCGTTTGCGAACGGTCCAGCGTCGCCTCTATGTGTGAAACGTCTAAACCTGTCCCGCGCGAACGACGTTACTGCCAAGTTGCCCGTTTGCGCCGATAACGAGAAGCCCCATACTTTCGCTGCCCCAGTGGCTAGGTCAATATGTTCTCTGGATAATATTAAGCTTACAGACACAAAACGACCGGATGGCCAGATCACCTCACAGATCCCGGATCAAATCGGGTAGTTACAAATTGATTTGTTGTCGGAAGTACTCGACCGATTCACGTAACCCATTCCGCAATCCTACTTCAGGCTCCCACCCCAACTCCGAACACGCTTTCGTGATGTCTGGCCGCCGAACCTCCGGATCCTGCGGCGGGAGCTCCTCATACGTTATTCCGCTCTCACTCCCAGTCACCTCCGACACAACTTCTGCCAGTTCGTTTATCGTCCGCTCGTCGGGGTTTCCAATATTCACTGGCTCTTGCACTTCGGACTCCAGCAACGCCACCAAGCCATCGATCATATCCGACACGTAACAGAAGCTCCGCGTCTGTTCCCCGTCGCCGTACACAGTCAGATCCTTGCCCGTCAGTGCCTGCTTCATAAAGTTCGGGATCACACGGCCGTCATCAAGCCGCATCCGCGGCCCGTACGTGTTGAAGATCCGGGCCACCCGGACATCCAGATCGTGTTTGTCTCGATAGGCACGCACCAGCGACTCTCCATAGCGCTTCGACTCGTCGTAACAAGAGCGCGGCCCATAGGGATCCACATTCCCGCGGTAGGACTCCGGCTGTGGGTTCACTTCGGGGTCGCCATACACCTCGCTCGTCGACGTGAACAGGTACGTCGCTTCTTTTTCCTTCGCCAACCCGAGCGTCTTGTGCGTGCCGAGTGCGCCCACCTTCAGCGTCTTGATCGGGTAATCCCGGTAGAACACTGGTGACGCGAGACTCGCTAAATGAAGGACCGCGTCCAACTCGCCGGAAACATGGATGAACTCCGTCACGTCGTGCTCATAGAATGAGAATCGCTCGTGATAGAAGGCGTCGTCTAGATTCGCTGTCCGCCCGCTCACCTGATTGTCCATCCCGATGACTTCGTGACCGTCCGCCAACAGCCGATCACAGAGGAACGACCCGAGGAAGCCTGCCGCCCCAGTGACGAGAATTCGGCTCACTCGAACTGCTCCTCCAGGAGTTCCTGAACAGCGCCGTTCATATCGCCGTCGTCATGGCGAAGCGCCATTTCGATGTTCGCTTGCAGCCAACTCGGGATGTTCCCGATGTCGTAGCGGTCGCCGTCGAGTTCGACGCCACGCACGTCGTCGAGTTTTCGAATCGCATCCGTTAGTTGGAGTTCACCACCGACACCTGGCTCCGTTGCTTCGAGGATGCCGAAGATCTTCGAGGTAAGAATGTATCTTCCCGTAATCGCGAGATTCGAGGGAGCTTCGTCCTGTGGGGGTTTTTCGACGAAATCGTTGACTGGGAAGCTCTCCGCAGTCGCGTCCACGTCAGCGGTATCAGCGACTCCATACGAGGGTACTTGCTCCCAGGGAACCCGTTCGAGCGAGAGCGTCGATGTGTCATGTTTCTCGGCAGCTGAAATGAGGTTCTCGGTGCATGGCGTTCCGTTCTCGATGATTGTGTCGCCCAACAGGAGCGCGAACGGTTCGTCACCCACGTGTTTTTGAGCGTACAACACGGCGTCACCGAGGCCGTCTCGTTCTTTCTGCCGAACGTAGTGAATGTCAGCTAGATCCGCGATCTCCTGTACGCGATCGAGCCGATCAAGCTTTCCGTCAGCCTCCAGTTCCTCTTCAAGTTCGTAGGACTTGTCGAAGTGCCGTTCGATAGCCTGCTTACCGCGGCCGGTAATGATGAGAATATCGTCAATCCCGGATTCGACTGCTTCCTCGACCACATACTGGATCGTTGGCTTGTCCAAGACGGGCATCATCTCTTTCGGTTGCGCCTTGGTCACCGGCAAGAAGCGAGTACCGAACCCCGCTGCAGGAATGACTGCCTTCGTTACATCCATGAGTCATAACGATGTCAACGCTCCCGATAAATATTGTTTGTCATTGGATCGTAACCTGTCGGTCTGAGATTCGGACTTCACAACGACCCTTGAGAACCCTGAATGGGAACCTGACCAGACGTTTCTTATCAGTGACTCACGAATGGACAGTTGAGATGCGTCTTTCCATCATCGGCAGTGGCTACGTGGGAACGACAATCGCGGCGTGTTTCGCGGATCTCGGGCACGACGTGGTCAACATAGATATCGACGAGGAGATCGTAAAGACGATTAACCACGGGCAGGCCCCCATCCACGAGACAGGACTCGACGAACTCATCGCCGACCACGCCGGCCCCAAGGGTACCGGCCGCCTCCGGGGGACCACGGACTACGACACCGTCCTCGATACAGACGTAACGTTCCTCTGCCTGCCGACCCCACAAAACGACGACGGCAGCATCGACCTCTCGATCATGGAAGCAGGCGCAACCCAACTCGGGCAGACTCTCGGGAATGCTCCCGACTGGCACACGGTGATCGTCAAAAGCACGGTCGTGCCCGGATCCACGGAGGATGTCATCACACCGATCCTCGAAGCAGAGAGCGGCAAGACCGCTGGCGAGGACTTTGGCGTCGGGATGAATCCGGAGTTCCTGCGCGAGGGGACCGCTGTTGAGGACTTCCTACACCCGGACAAGGTTGTCCTCGGTGCCGACGACGAGCACGCACTCGCAGACGCTCGCCATGTGTTCGACCCGCTTGTCAGCCAGGCCGATGCGCCGGTCGTTGAGACCGACACTCGCACCGCGGAGATGATTAAGTACGCTAACAACAGCTTCCTTGCGGCGAAGATCAGCCTCATCAACGACCTCGGAAACATCTGTGAGGAGTTCGGGATCGACTCATATGAAGTCGCGGCCGCGATCGGCCTCGACGACCGCATCGGCGAGCAGTTCCTCCGTAGCGGCGTGGGGTGGGGTGGAAGCTGCTTCGGAAAGGACGTAGCAGCAATCATCGCGGCGGCTACAGACGCTGGATACGAACCGCCGCTTCTGAACGCGGCCGTCGAGGTCAACAACCGCCAGCCGCACCGATTGGTCGATCAACTCGCGGAGCATCGTACGCTTGACGGTGCACGGATCGCCGTGCTCGGTTTGGCATTCAAACCTGGAACCGACGACATGCGGAATTCGCAGGCAATCCCTGTGATCCATCGACTTCAAGAGCGTGGGGCGGCCGTGACCGCCTACGATCCCGTCGCAACGGAAAACGCCAAAGAGTATCTCGATGATGTCGCGTACGCCAACTCGGCCGCAGGCGCGCTAGCCGACGCCGATGGCGCGGTCGTCGTCACCGACTGGGACGAGTTCAAGACGCTTGACGAAGAGTTCGACGCGATGGCCGCCCCGATCGTTGTCGACGGTAGACGAATCATCGAGCGCCGCAACGGAATCACGTACGAGGGATTAACCTGGTGACCTCGAGTGTCTCTAGCTTGTGGGTCAGAACGAGGCACTGGAGATGCCGACAAGCGGTCTCAGTAGCTGAGAGCTGATTTGCGCCTGACACGGTTCAACTCGAATCGAGTCGGGATTCAAGTGACTGCTGGTCCATATTCGATTAATGACAACCGACCGCGAGTTGAACCCGTCTGAAGAGTGGCACTCGATTGTCGAACACGTCCCGCTCGTCTCAGTCGACCTCGTCGTCGAATACGACGACGGCGTCCTCTTGGGAAAACGCAAGAATGAACCTCCGAAAGACGAATGATTCGTCCCCGGCGGAAGGGTACTAAAAAACGAATATCACATGAATGCAGTCCTCCGTGTGGCGGAGGAAGAACTCGACGAACCAGTGGTAATCGACGAGTGTCTCGGCATCTACGAGCACTTTCATGACACATCCGAGATCGACGACGTCGACTTGAAACACTACCTCGCGACTGGTTATCGCTGCCGCCTCGAGCGCGATCACGACCGATGATCAACACAGCGCATTCGAGGTGTTCCGGCGACCGTATCAGGATCACCATCGATACGTTGAACAGTATCTCGACACAATCGGACAGAACTGACCCCAACTACATTGTTGATAGCTCTAAAACGACAAAACTTCTGTTCGTACGTGGACGCGGCCTCGGGCGCGAACGTGCTTCAGGCCGCAGTCCTTGACTACATCGTTGGTTCGTTCGACTCCTGTCCGGTGGTTGAACGTCTCGGACCGTGTCATAGAACAGTTCTCATGATTTCGATAACCGTCTGGAAACGCCGTAAACTTGGTTCAAGCCGTTTATACTGGGCTACACAGGCAAAAAAGGGCTCTGGTGAATCGCCATATGGCGTTGGGATACAGCTTTTGAGCGTCCGTTGTAACCTCCTTCGACAAGCATCAATCGAAGGTTTTGCGGAGATAGCCGCCGCTGAGAATGAATCCCGGGATATTATCGCCATGATTGCCCGTCAGTTTAGACCCCAATCCCGACGCAGCCTAGTGATTCACCAAAGCCGTTAGAGATGAAGATCTGGCGAGTGCTGCTGCGTCTCTCGGCGCAGCTGCACGACACCGCTGATCACGCCGTGATGGACGCGACGTTCTTCGACCGCGAAACCGCCAGCAAGCACTACTGCCGCCGGACGAATTATCGCGTTCAAACGCTGAAAACAACCGCACTCGTCGATACAAAAACACAAGCAGTCCTCGACGTTCATTGTACGACCGAGAAACGTCACGACACGCAGATCGGCTGGCAACTCGCCCGCCGCAACGCGGGCGAGATTGCCAGCCTCGCCGCCGACAAAGGCTACGATTGGCAGCAATTACGCGAGAAATTACGCGAAGAAGGTGTAAGACCGTTGATCAAGCACCGCGAGTTCCGACCCATCGATCACGCGCACAACGCGCGGATCGATGGATCTCTATACGGTCAACGAGCACTGTCTGAGACCGTCTTCTCCACGATCAAGCGCACGCTCGGCCACGCGGTGCGTGCCTGAGCGTGGTACCGCGAATTTCGTGAGATCGTCCTGATGTGTGCGGTCTACAACATCAAGCGAGCCGTGAAACAGTGAAATCAAACGCCTTCTGGCGATTCACCAGAGCCGACGAGGAGGAACGCGATCATTTCATCGAAAACAGAGATCAGTACCGCCTCTGACTGGCGAACCTACAATTTTCGATTCTACTGCTCAGTCGAGAGCTGCTGATATCTCATCTGTAAGGACTGGTCGATCGCGGCTAGTCAGTGTCCTCGCAAGTGTCGTCGTCAGACACGTGTAAACCGGTCGCGGGGCGGGCCGATCAACGTCGTCAAGTGATCCCTCTTCGACCAATCCCGGATCAGCCAGACCGGAACTCTCGATCAAGGCTTTCCCGAATTCATAGGGCGTTACACAGTCTCGGCTCGCGACGTGGAATATACCATCTACGTCTTCTTCAAGTAATGCCAACACGACATCCGCCGCGTACTCCGCGCGCGTCGGTGTCACATACTGATCAGTAAAGGCTGGCACCGACTGCCCCTCACGTGCCCGGGCGAGTACCCACGCTGGGAACCCCTCCAGTTCCCCAGTCGCACCGTGGCGTCCCCAGACGAAGGAGAGCCGACAGACGATCGCGTCCGGATCGGCGTCAAGTACCTGCTGTTCGCCCGTCAGCTTCGTCTTACCGTATACTTGGACCGGGTTCGGTTCGTCGTTCTCCGCGTATGGTTCCTCGGCCTCGCCGTCAAAGACGTAGTCCGTCGAGAGGTGGACAAAGGAGATCCCGAGTTCGGCACAGACTCCGGCCAGATAACCTGGCGCATCGCCGTTGACAGTACGTGCAAGGTCTGGGTTCTCTTCACACCCGTCAACATCAGTGTAGGCAGCACAATTCACAACAGAGTCGGGCTCAACCTGCTCCACGATTTCCCGAACCTGTTCGGAATCACGGATATCGAGCTTGAACAGATCGACATCGAATGCGGGCCGTTCAGTATGATACGTGCCAGAAACGTCGATACTTCGATCCAGACAGGTTCGAACCAGCGAACTCCCGACAAGCCCGTTCGCCCCGATGACCAGTACGTGCATGCAAACGTGTTGGACAAGAAAGAAATAAAGTGCTGCCGATTCGAGTACCGCCTAATGAAAGCCTTGGTCACGGGCGGAGCGGGATTCATCGGCTCGAACTTCGTCAACTGGGCGCTTGAAGCGGATCGCTATGACGAGATTACGACTGTTGACTCGCTCACCTATGCAGGGACGACTGAAAATCTGAAGGAGACACTTGACGACGACCGTCACGAGTTCATCGAGGGCGACATCCGGGACGAGGAGATCATGGATAATCTGGTTGCGGAGGCCGATTATATCTTCAACTTCGCTGCGGAGTCCCACGTCGACCGCTCGATTGAGGACGCTAGTGAGTTTGTCTCGACGAACGTGGACGGCACGCGCGTCCTGCTTGATGCAGCCGTCGAGCACGGCGTCGAGCGGTTCGTCCAGATCTCTACAGACGAGGTGTACGGCGAAATCCTCGATGGCGAATTCTCGGAAGACGACCCGCTTGCGCCGCGGAACCCCTACTCTGCAACGAAGGCGAGTGCTGACTTACTTGTCGGGAGCTACTACGAGACTCACGACCTTCCGACGATCATCACACGCTCCTCGAACAACTTCGGCCCACACCAGCACACTGAGAAACTGATCCCAAAGTTCATCACCCGCTCGCTCGCTGGCGAAGAGCTTCCCGTCTACGGCGACGGTTCGAACATCCGTGAGTGGACCTATGTCGTCGACAACTGCCGCGGGATCGATATCGCCGCCCGTGAGGGCAATCCCGGCGAGGTGTACAACGTCGGCGCGAGCGAGGAACGGACGAACCTCGAAGTGACTGAGGCGATCCTCGACGCGACGAGCGGCTCCGAAGAGCAGATCACTTTTGTCGAGGACCGACCGGGCCATGACCAGCGCTACGCACTCGACACGAGCAAACTCGAAGCGCTGGGCTGGAAGCCCGAGTGGACCTTTGAGGAGGGGCTCGTGAAGACCGTTGATGGGTTGCAGTGAGTTACAAACTGGTCGCAATATTCTATCTCACTAAAATCCTGAAGCTGATCCACTTCTCAGCACCAGTGTGAGAGTACATTTCTGCTCTCACCCTCAATCGGAGAGGCTTGGCCAGGTAGTTCAGGAACACAAAAAGAGTACGTTTCGTGTGCTTTCCAGCATCAGAGAGAATCCGATAGTAAATCGAGCTAGCCCAGACTCAGTCCCTCTCCTCCTGATCACTCACACCACCTGAAAGCCGACCCAGTACATACGCTGCCCCACTGACACCGAACAGTGAGCCGACGACGCCGGGGCCTGGCGAGCCATCGTCGTCCTGGTCGCCACCCGCAGATTCGCTCGTGGTCTCCCCAGACATTGAGTTATCATGGTCTTGCTCTCCCTCGTCGTCAGTCTCGCCCGCCGATTCGTCTTCACCCACGTCAACTGTAACGATGAATGACGTACTGTCCTCACCGGTCGCCTCGTTCGTGACGAGTAACTCGATATCGTACTCGCCCGGCTCGTCGAACTCGCGAGTAACGGTCTCACCGGTCAGTCTCTCGTCGCCGTCGATCGTCCAGTCGTAGCTATCAATGGGGCTTTCGGGGCTCTCCGAATCGGTTCCGTCGAAGGTTACTGTCTCTTCCGGCATGGGCGCGGCCGGCTCGTACGTGGCGACCGCATCAGGTTCGGGCGGCGGGGTCAGCGCGTAGAGCCAGTCCTGCTGGGACGTGATATATACCGTCTCGTTGGCGACTGCGGGTCGGCCCGTGATCGGGCGCGGGAACTGCTCGTTCGGGACGAGTCGCCATCGTTCGGTCCCGTCGGCGGTCGCCAGCGCATACACCGTCCCATCGTTGCTACCGACGTAGACGGTGTCGTCGACGAGCAATGGCGCAGCCCAGATCGAACCGCCCGTCCGGAACCGCCAGCGTTCGGTTCCATCGTCGGCGTCAATCGCGTAGAAGACACCCTCTTCGTCGCCGACGTATAGGGAGCCGTCGCCGACAGCCGCCCCCGCACGAGCTCTCGATTCGGTCTCGAAGCGCCACTGTTCGGTCCCATCGGCCGCGTCCAGTGCACGGACGTCGTGGGTTGGTACGTAGGCCGTTCCGTCGACGACCGCGGGAGCGGATTCGATGTCGCGTTCGACGTCTGCGGACCACTGTTCGGACCCGTCCTCGGCGTTCACTGCGTAGAGGGTACGATTCGTACTTCCCAGATAGATCGTTCCGTCGACGATGACAGCTCTGGCTATCGAGCGGTATACTAAGCGACGTACTAGGTGTCATATCTACCACAAGAACTCATACATCGCTAAGAGACCCAACAGACGGAACATGCCCTGATAGGCGTATAAGCGGCGATTCATACTCGGTTCGACGTCCGCAAGTAGTGAGACTAGCGCACACAAAAACGATCTAGGAAGCACCACCGTGGAAGGGACCACCAGCAGAAACCCGTGGGGGAGGCCACGCGTAGCGCCTGTACTGTCGACTTCCTCAGATGTGACCCCGACGTCGAGTATCTCGATCGACGTCCGAATGGCTTCATAATCGGCTCCCGTCTGTCGGTTTTCCATATTGGGGCCACGGCGTCGACGTGAATCCGCAACCCGACACGTCGGTGTATCGCGAAAACCGCGGTTATAGCCCACGTACACCGTGTGTAGCAGGCAGTGGCCACATAGCCGTCGGCAACAGAATACGTTCCTAGATCAGATCCATACTCAGTATAGAGACTTCCTACCGGCCTTACACACCGATTATGAACATTCAGTGACGTGCCCTCTGTACTCGAAAGCCTGTTTCGACCCCGGAGCGGGCTTTAGCCCAATTATGAACGACACAGAACTCGTCTCGAGTCGGGAGATGCGGCTTCCTTGTGCATACTGTCGATCACGACGTCGCTCTTTCTCGCAGGACAGGATTTGCTTGACCTCCTCCCGCGTGTGAACTACCCCTGCCTACTCGCCGCCGTTGGCGGCTCCTTGAGGCAGGGGCTTCCTGGTTCCACGACGCGCTTTGCAGGAACAACCGCAGTTCCCGTAGGGAGCGCAGTCTCCACAGGCGTTTCTTCGGAGTGACCCACTCCTAGTTCCGAAAGTCCGCGAGAAAGAATGTTCCACGCTGCGTTTGCGTCTCTATCTGCTTCGAAGCCACAGGCCGGACAAGAGTGCTCACGCACCCAGAGTGGTTTGTCGGTTTCGACGCCACACTGAGCGCACTCTTTGGTGGTTCCTTCGGGTTCAACGTCCACGAAGTGTGTCCCTTCGCGCTTGCATTTGTATTCGAGCAGCTCGGTGAAGGTGTTCCACGCAGCAGACGCGGTGTTGCGGCTGTTGCCCGGCGATTCCAGCATCCCTTTCACGTCAAGGTCCTCGACGGCGACCATCTCGTACTCCCGAGCGTAGTATGCCGAGAGTTTGTGAAGGAAGTCACGCCGCTTGCGCTTGATGTCGAGATGACACTCAGCGACACGCTGACGTTGCTTCTCCCAGTTGTTCGACCCATGCTCTTTGCGCGAGAGGTTCCGCTGCTCTCGTTCGAGCCTGTCTCGTTCTTCTGAGAGATCAAGTGAACCGACTGCCGTGCCGTCAGTGTCGTGAGCATACTTCAGAATCCCCACGTCGATGCCAACCATCTCGTCGGCGTCAATCTCCGCCAGCGACGGTTTGGGCGGTTCCTCTTTGTCGTCGACGGCGAAGGAGGCGTACCACTCACCAGTCGGTTCTTTCTTGAGCGTGACTTCTTTGACTGTTTCATCGTCGGGAATGTCTCGGTGGCACTCTATTGGAATATCCGCGAGTTTCGACAGTGAGAGCACAGTCTGACCGTTCTTCTTGTCGAACTCGAAGCCAGACTGGACGTATGTGAAACTGCGGAAGTCTCTGGGAGCTTTCCAGTTTAGACTCCCGACGTTGTAGCCCTTCTCTTTCAGTTCAGACAGTGCTTTGACGCTGTCCTCGATCCGCATGACAGCGGCCTGTGCAACCGTTGAGTACAGGTCGTTCAACTCCTCCCACCAGTCTTTGAGGTCGGTAAGTTGATCGCGGACCTGTCGCACTCGTTGGTTGAGTGTTCCCGCCGATTCGGGGATCTCGGTAAATTCTCCAAGGGCGTGGTTGTAGAGTTGCCTACAGGTATCGCGGTAGTGATCCAACAACTCACGCTGTTCGGTGGTTGGCTTGAGCCGGAACCTGTAGGCGTAGTGCATCGGTTACTTGATTGGGTCTGATGTCCGGACGATTTTCACGTCTGCGCCACGCCAGTCTTTGGGAACGAGGACATGTGCGCCGTTGCCGGTGGCTTTCACCTCGCCTTCGATGACTTCGAGGCCTTCAATTTCGTGTCTATCCATCACCTATGTTTAGACATTGTTTCAACATAAACGTATCGGTTCGTGGGCCTGTGGGCCAGCAACAAGCAGGCGCATGATAGATGATGACGGCGGTGTATCCCCTCCCTACTGCGCTCCTTGTCCGCTTGCGCGGACTGCGGTGCTCGTTGAGGAAGGGGGATTAGCGCCTGCAATCAGCTAAAAACGGAGATTCTCACCGATGGACGATAGTTACGTCGAGGAGGCACTCGACGACGCGGAAGCGGCGTTCCAGCGAACTGCTGGACAGACGACTGAGTCTGATCTGGACATCTCGGACGACGCCCTTGTACAACTGCGGAAAGCGTGTCGACTCCTTGAGGCGGACGAACGCTTCGCAGCCGAAACGGATACTACACTGTCGTCATCGAGGCGTCGTTCGTGGCAATCGAACGGAGTATCCAGTTTTATAGAGAGCAAGGAGAATACCTGACCCTTTAGGGTCAGGATGAATCCGACAATACACTACACGCACCACCGTTCGATGACATTCCCGAGTTTCCAATCCGTAGTTTCAAGCGGTAACATCTCGTAGCAGGAGGTAAGGTCAGGTCGGAACGGAGCGATTCCGAACGGCCTTCGGAGGCGGTCTACCCGCCAGTAATGAGACAATATCCGAAACGCCAACACGGTGAACACGAACGCAGAAACATTCGCCTCTGTGCCTGTTGGTCGAGCAAGCCTCAAAGGTAACTCCGAGTCCGCTGAAGGGTCAGCGACTCTCTGCTGGCAAAAACAACAGATGGGAGTCAACGACGCCGAGGATAGGAGTAACGGCGGTTTGGCACCGCCAGTCAGCCGCTGTCCACGATGGCTGGGTTAGACAGGTTCCCGTTAAGTGGCAGAATCATGGTTGCGAACCTGAAACTCCCAACGCTCGGGATTCCTGCGTCTTTAGGCGCAGGAGGATGTCAAGTGACAACAATGGGCTAGTCTGCGCTGGCAGGAGTGCTGTCTGCATCGACGTCATCAAGAAGGGGGTAGTCGATATGCATCTCGATTTTGTCGAATGGGACCACGGGCTGGATCGCTCCACTGGGCCCTCCTTCCTCGAGTTCGAGGATACCCAGTACTTCGAGGTGTTGCAGATCTGTATGGACATCCGAGACGTCGCTGATCCAGGACGACGCAAGGACCGCAGCCACAGGCGAGGACCGCAGCGAGGCGCGCGACTCGAGCCTGCGGCCCCTTTCGGACTGGCAGTCGTGCGTATCACCCAGAACTACAATATCCGAATCCACTATCTTCTTACAGCGAGAGAATCCCGGCGTTTACGGCGTTGACGAGACGCTCCGCGTCTCGTTCGTACATCAGAACGCGGAGCGTTCTGAGGACGGGCGTGAATCTTTGCCATCTCCCGGACACGACAATCCAGGAGGTCGTCGAGACGCTCGATCTCCCCCAGCGAACGGTGTACGAGTACGTCGACAACCTCGAAGCCGCGGGGCTCATCGAGCAGTCCAACGAAGGGCGACCGGCCAAGTACGCCGCCTGTGGAATCGAACTTCGATTGGTAGACGGCAATGCTGAACGACTGGTGAGCCTGTGGGCCGGGAGAAACAACCCGGCGGCTGGTCGGCCACTGTCGGCTTCACCCTCGGGGTCAAGCCCCGAGGCACTCGGCCTGTTCCGCCTGTAGAGAGCGGCAATCGTCTCCCAGCCTCAAACGTTTGCCTGGTCGCGCGACGTGTCAGAATCGACCAGTGGAAGATCAACCTCGATCGTATCGTACCACACCGACGGCCGCTTTCGACGACCTTCCTGCTCGAACTCTATCAGGTGGAGTGCTTCGAGCTCCTCGAGATTGGTATGAACCTGTCGGACATCACGATCGACGAGCCGTGCCGTCTCTCGGATACTCTCTGGTGTGTGACGGACGATAGTACGGAGCAGTTCCAGATTCTTCGGTCGTGTGACACGGTGAATGTCGGCCGGATCATCGAAGATCACCTCGAAATGAGGCTCCGTCATTTCACCACGGTCAATCGCGGACAGTGCGTCCTGCAGGCTGTCGTCGTCGCCGCTCTGAAAGCGAATATACATCGTCCGGTCAGTCGAGTTACCAGGTTTCTCCATGAGTACGTACCTCCCGTTTGAATCGATCGAACAGTGCTTCGAGACCGTGGAACTCGATGTCCTCGGTATCGCCATCCACGGTATGTTTGTGATGCATCGTTGCTCCCGGGTGGTCCGGGAAATTGTCATACCGAAACCGTGTCCCACCGTCCCGACTCCCGTACTGCATTGAGTACTTGAGACCGTCGGGATATCGATCCGACGGCGGAACGTTCCACGCCTTCACCTCGGCATACGTCTCACCGAAATCCTTCGATACGCTGATTAGCAACTCCGCGTCGTCGCCACCCATCTATCGTTGTTTTGGGGCACAACATAATAAGTGATGTGGTTAGCTACAACACAAATAGTTGCTCACGTTGATCCAGTCCGGCCGGACGATCAACGCGATCAGCCTGGGGGGTCCCGCGAGGTCACGAGCGGGACCTCGAGTGACCTTTTCGATTTCCCAGACAGAGCTCTCGATGGGTGCAGACCTCAATATTCACTCCCTGCGAACACATCGATAGAGGGGTGTGTCGTCTACATCTCTGGGCGCAACTGCGAGCAACGGTCTGAACACTACTGGTCGACATCTTTGAGGCAGCATTCCCGGGCTTCAGTCCGGGGAGGATATCAACTGTAGACTGAACTGCTTCCCTATTCATGAACTGTAATACAGTTCGGTCGAAGCTCCGCTTGCTCGCGGGCGTACCCGGAAACACTGACAGGCGCAGTGGCGCGTGCTGGCGCGCCGCCTGTGGCGCGCCACCATCACGCGAGGGTGGCGCTGAACGACGTGAAGCGCCACGGTTGGGGAGGACGAGGAGCGGTAGGGAGGGAAATCGAAAGGGGCCGCAGGCTCGGGGACGCACGACGACGCAAGGACCGCAGCCACAGGCGAGGACCGCAGCGAGGCGCGCGACTCGAGCCTGCGGGGGCTTTCGGACTGGCAGTCGTACTCTGTCATGCGTATCACCCAGAACTCCAGTATCTGAATCCTCTATCGAGTATAGAATACCGAGAGTTGGGCCCCTGTTGTCGAAAATCCCGGTCAGGGTGGATTGTCTGCGTCGTTGATTCCCTCGAACGTTTCGTTGGTGTACGCATACCGCCACCGTTGTACAATCGCACGGGTATGCCTACGAATGTGAGTGGACGCTGTCGGGGAGATCCGGAACACGGCTTCGAAGCTCGTCGAGAGATGTTTCGAGGATTGCCATCGGATTCGAATCGGTAAAGGATGTGGATTCACGGTACGGTGTTGCCCACGCTTCGTGATCAACTTGAAAGTGACTTGGACCCAGGGACTCGTGTGTTTCGTCCTGGTGCCATCCACATGACCACGGGGTGCTCGAATCGTTGTACTGGATACGGAACGCATCGCGCCCGGACTGGGGACGCCACTCGAATTCGAGTGTCGCTTTACCGGCAGCCTGGTCGAAAAAGATCCCCCGGTCGAGGGTTGCGACGAGACGGACTGGACGCATCGGACTTGGTTCAGCCTTGACAGCCGTGCTGCCGGCGTGACGTCGAAGGCGCGTTGCGACTCGTTTGTGGACCTCGTATCGGTGGAGATGCGTGTCTCCCGGAATCGGTGAGTTCCCCATTCGCTGGCACCAGGTCAGTTGGCAGAGGCGAGACGACTCTCGCGGGTCGCCTCGATCGTATCGTAGAGCTGAATGGCCTGCTTGATGAGCATGGCCTGGTGCTCGTAGTACTCCCAGTCCTCTGCATCGTGACGTCGCTGTCGACGGTCTGCTACCGGAAGATCATCACCAACGGTCGTCCGGAGTTCGTCAGCAGACTCCACATCGTATGTGTCCTTCCACTCGTCGATGTCAGTCCGAATGGCATCTAATTCGGCCGTGAGTTCGTCCTTTTGATGTTCGTTGACCAGGTCACGGATCTGATCGAAATACTGGGTCACTGGATCAGGGTAGTAGCACGTCTCGCGACCACGCTGGACCGTCGTGAGTGTATCTACCTCGACGAGTTGCGTGAGATACTTTTCGGCCGTGTTTCGGGCAACCCCAGCAGTCTCGGCAATTTCTCCCGCATTTTTTGGCTCGCGAACCGTCATGGCAACCTCCCGAATCCGATCCATCGTAGTCGTGTGATTGCCTGTTCGCCCGTTGCTCATATACGTACTCCGACCGCCAGCGACATTAGCTTTTTGCAACTCGATTCACTATTTTGAATTGGGCGTGTTGTTCGCTCGCAGATCGACAGACCCTCCCCGCGTCAGTCGGTACGAATCGCTCGAAGTTATCGATGCGATCACTCACCCATCGAAACCGTCTCCCCGTCGACGACAGCCGCCTCAGTCACAGTAACCGTCTCATCCGCAACCGTATACTCTCCTGCGTACGGAATCGTCACTCCAAACCGTCCCTCTCCATCGCTCTCAACCGTTCGTTCGTACTCGAGCGTTCTCCCGTCGACTCTCACCTCCGTCGCAACGGTAACGCTTTCGTTCGCGCCAGCCTCCCCCTCGATCGTCGCCCCGGGAACCATCGCGAACGCCGCTGCAGTGCGATCGTCGTCGACGGCCAGTAACCGATAGTGTGCAAGGCCCTGCTCACCAGCACCGAGGTCACCCAACAACTGGTCCTGGGTAGTCCCCTGCGCAACCGACCCGCCACGATCCGTAACCACGACGTAGCCGACGCGATTGCCAAAGTCGGCGTAGGACTCGTCAGGGCTGGCCCCACCGACGAAGCCGTTGTAGTTCGATCGTGCGTAGCCGTAACTACTCGACTCCCCGTTCACGTGGTAGTTCTGCATCCGATTCCGTGGCCACTCGTTCAGCACGAAGTTCTCGGGGTACTCCCGATCGACGCCCTCCTCGAACTCTTGGATCGCCTGGTTCGCCTCGTACTCGGCATCCGTGTAGGTGATCTGGCTCGTGAGCGACGGCACATAGATCAGGCCGAACCCACACACGAGCACGCCGATCACGAGGAGATACGATGCCTTCGTCCCGCCCGGCACGGAGATCGACGACCTGCGCCCGCCGTCTGCGACCGCTCCAGTCGTTTCCTTATCGCGGAACACCGTGAGCGGGCGGGCGAGCTCCACCGCCGACAGCAGATAGACGAAGCCGACGCCGCCGAGCACCGACAGCGGTACGATCAACTGTGCGGCGAAGCGGACCTGGATCGTCGCGAGCACGAGCCAGAAGCCAGTGTAGACGACCAGCAGCAGCCAGCCGGGCTCGTACTGGCGATACACGAGCACCGCGACCAGCGCGAAGACGGCCATTCCCAGATAGAACCCGACGCCGAGCTGGATCAGCGGGCCGAAGATCACTCCGTAATCGAAGGTGAACAGCGAGACCGACTCGGTGTAGCCCTCTCTGAGAAACAGATCGTCAGCCCGTTCCTGTGATCGTGCCCAATCTTCGGGGCGCATTCGCCGGAAGAGATACAGGCCAATACCGGCGAGTACCCCCTCGATAGCCACCAGTCCGACGGAATGGAGCTGCCATCGCCGCCAAGCCTCGCCCAGTACAACGACTGCCAATGCCCCAGCGAACACCATCACGGGCGTATAGGCCACGAAGCCGGCGTGCCACTCCCAGTTCGTGTGCAACCAGACGGATATTGCGGCACCGATACCGACCCCAACAAGCACAGGCAAGTTCGCAAGCGTGGGCGAGATCCCTTCCCGGGCGTCGACGACGGCACGAAGTCCGATATAGGCCGCGAGCGGGATGAACATGAGTGCCGAGCCACCCCATAGATGTGTGGTGATGCCCAGCGAGAGGCCAAGCACCCCAGCAACGAGCCACGTCATCGGGGTCTGGAGATGTCCAGACACTGCACCTCGTTGCCCCCTTTCTCCAGCCTCAATTCGTGTCTGTATGTCCATCGCCAGCCACGCCAGCGCCAGCAAGGTAACACCCAGCCAGAGGTACTGATGCAGTCGGTGCTCGATGAAGCCCACGCCCGTGTACACCGCGTGGACGGGCGCGACTGCGAGCAACACCACGGAGGCGAGCCCGATCCGGACGTCTGCAGTAATCACCACGGCGAGTTTGTACACCACGATCCCGAGCGCGAGCGTCGCAACGACGGGCAGCCAGGCGGCGACCATGTCCGCGGCCCACTGGTCCCCGCCGAGCATGGCGGCGAGCCACCAGTTCACGGCGTGGCTCAGGGGGCGCGTCCCGCCGACCCCATCGGGCATGTTCGCGATCACGTCGAGGTTCGTCGGGTCGGTCGATTCGGCCAGCAGCGTCTCCATCCAATATCTGTAGTAGTACGGATCGTTCCCCGGGGAGACGACGTCATCCCCCCGGAACACCGATCGGTACTGGGTGATGCGCATCACGAACAGGAAGGTAAGCGCGCCGGCCAGCCCGGCCATCGCGCGCAGGTCAATGTCGAGTGAGGGGTCGAATCCCGCAAGCACTCCGCCCTCACCACCATCGTCAGCCGCCTCAAGTGATTCGCCGGCAAGTGCCGACTCCACGGCGTCCCGATCAGCAACGCGATACTCGCCGTCGACCTTTTCCACGATCCCCTGTGAGACTAATTCACCGAAAGTGCCCGAGTCGGCAGCGATATCCTCGAACAACCACGTGCCGTGCTCGGCGTCTACTTCGAGCACATCTGCCAAGACGGTCTCGGCATCAGAATCGTCATCCAGAAACGTGGCGGTTGCCTCCCACACGGTCTCTGGATCGTTGCCGGCGTCAGCAGTCATTGCTTCAAGTAGTTCTATTGGCCTACCATGTGCTTTTCGCTCCAATCAGCATCGTAGTTGGCACTCGATGCGTGGTGGCGATCGGTTATGATCGAGTCGCAGAGGACCAGCAGCTCGCATCTGATCCGGACGTACACGTCCCGAATCTCGTCCATCGTCATTGTGTATCCCCACGGAACAGTGTTGCAGTGCCCCCGATCGGTCCATCTGCGAACGGCTGTTTGTTGCGCCCTGACCCACCGGACCAGCTGCTGCATTCGCCGTGATTTTTCCTACAGAGACTAAGGGAACACCAAAGGAGCGGGGCCCCTGCAGCGTTCACTCATAACGTACCCCCCTCCATCGGCGGGCTGTACGCTCGCAGCGCAAGTTCAGTCAAGCAAAGTCGCTGGCTCCGCGCGGTCGGGCATGCGATAGTGCCGAGCCGCCCACCCACGAGCACTTCCGTCGCCCCGAGCGTCGGCGTTCGAACTGTGCCGGGCGCGCATCCCCAACAGTAGAGCCGCGGAACGTCCCACACCGCCCTGTCGGCACAGCGGTACGCGTACGCGAACACGAGGTCCGTCTCGACGAAGGCAGTTCCACAGTCGGCACACTGAGGACCGGTCGCGGACGGCCCGACGGGATGGCCCGTCAACACCTGTTCGGGCGCGGCAGACACTGTCGGGTCGACGATCAGAGGTTCGCTGGCAGTGTCGTCGACGACCTGCGGACGGGCGTCTTTACCGACCATGGGTCCTCCTCGCGGCATACTCTCGTGACGGATCGAAGCACTCGAAACAGGGGAGTGCGTCCCCAGCCGGGCCGTCACACCAGTCGTACTCACAGTGCGATTCGTCGTCGACATCTTTTTTGCGTGTGGTATCCGTAGTAGCCATTGCTTCTCACCTGCGAGAATCGTGAAATATCCCCGCAAATCTAGCAAATGAATTAGGATATTCTCGTCAATATATTCAATTCAGGTTAATACGTCTACGTGAACATGGTATTGTGCGAAACATTGAACGGGGAGTCTGCGAAATTATCGAGGATCCAGAAAGCCAGTAACAATATTGAGTAATAAAGTATATATTTTTAAATAAATTTTAATATATGGTACTCTACTTAGTATCCCTCACTAATTATACATATATATTAGACGAATGAATCGCTCAAATGGTTTTCTAATATATGTGGGTAGGTGCCGTATGGCACTCTCTGAGCGTGTTCCGTTGATGAAACCAGGCCATCGAGTGCGGAACGTGGCAGTGGGGTTTGGCTACTTCATCGTCGTGATGAGTCTCCTGAGCGCGCTGGGCGGTGACGATATCGACGATGACGAGCCAGCACCCGAAGCAGAACCCGAGATGTCGAGCGACGACGCGGATACAGAGGACGAACCAGCCGACCTCGAGACCGAAGAAGAGTCCACGGATGACGCCGACTCGGAGGCTGAAGACGAGACTGATCCGCCCGACGAGGAGCCAGTAGAGGATGCAGAAGACACGACGGAGGTCACAGAAGAAGAACCTGCTGAGGAAACGACCGATCTCACTGAAGAGGATCTCCTGATGATGTTCGAGTTGGTCGTCGAAGGTGAAGGAGGATTAGAACTCGCTGATGTCGAGCGCGACGGCGAAGTCCTCCACGTCGAATACTACCCACAAGGCACGACCGAAGCGGAGATCAGCGAGGAGATCGGCTACCTGACTGGCGCGTATATCGGCGCGACAGCCGAGGGGCTCGACACCGAGCGCATGGAGGTGACGGCGTTACACCCGGTTGACGAATCGGCGGTGTCGCACTTCTACGTCGAACGCGAGTGGGTGGATGCCCATCTCGACGACGAGCTGACGGTGGAAGAGCTGACGATGGAGGTGCTCATGACCCTAGAGGTCGAGGACGAAACAGCGAGCGTCGGTGCGCCAGCCTACGAGCGTAGCGTCAGCAGTGCGGGCTGAACGACCGGTTTTCCAATAGCCAACGAAGTGGTCAGCCTCGACACGATACTGCTCTTGTTCGAGGCGGACACGAGTCGCAAAGAGTAGACCATGATACGTAATGTGGACTGAGCCCGAAGCTCACGTCCCGTGCGGTGATGATAAAGAGGTCGTCGTAATCGGTCATCGGGATCACGTTCCAGCGGAACTACGGGTGTGTGTCTGGCGATCCGATGCTCGAGCACGTAAACGTTCCGGACGGCGCCCTCCGCCACGCTGGCGGCCGATTTACCTCGTACAGCCCGCCCCACTCCGGTGCCGTCATCAGCCACACCCCTCAGTAACGGGCGCGTAGTCGAAGATTATATTCAACAGTGTAACAGAAAGAACGGTATCATGATTCATAGCCCATCGAATCGCTCCCGGAGTGATCGCTCGTGGACCTGATCGACGACTACGGACGCATCGCGGGCCTGGTCAACGTCATCGACCTGTTGGCGGTCCTCGGGGTCACGGCCGTCCTCGTGGCTGGCCTCGCCCTGCTCGACGTAAGCACGCTGGCAGTCGGTGGCGTGCTCGCGGTCGGCGCGCTCGCGGTCGGCGCGCTCGCGTACGCCGACGACCCCGACACGAGAACGGTCTACGCCGTCCTCGATGTCGGGACGGTCCCGCCCTCGGTGGCCCGAAAGCTCATCGACGGCGCGGGCGCCCTCTCGGTCGTCGACGCTTACCTCACGCCCGCGCCCGACGGCGTGGAGACGGTCGTCGAAGTCGCCCTGGACCAGCGCCCCTACCAGTCCGCGCCGGAGTATCGCGGGCAGGAACTCGAGGACGGCAGCGAGCTCACGCTCCGAGTCGGCGCCCGAGACCTCGACGCGACCGTGCTCGAAACGAACGCGGAGCCGAGCCTCGACCGGACCGAGACGGCCCTGCTCGTGAGCGCGGAGCTCCCGATCGAGACCGCACTCGCCATCGAGGACGGCGACAGCTTCCCGCTTGCCGGCCGCGAGGTCGCCACGGTCGAGTCGGTCGCCCGCGGCGGCACGACCGATCCCGACGTGGTCAGAACGGCGCTCGGGCTCACCGTCGATACCCGGCTGGTCGAAGACGCCCGGGAGTTCGCGGGCGAGCCGCTTCGCACCGGCCGCGAGATCCCGTTCCGAACCGCGCGCTACGAACTCGAGGGAACGATCGATCGCGTCGGGACGACCGAGGCGTTCGGCGAGCCGGTTACACGAACCCTGACGGTGAAGGCGACCGACGTCTCCCCGGACTGGCGGGACGCGATCGAACCGGGCCTCGAGGAACGGATCGGCGGCGAGACGATAGCTACCGTCCAGTCGGTCTCCCCACCGGACGGCGCCGCGGACGAGCTCGCCCGGACCGACGGCACCGGGACCGATCTCCGCCTGACAGTGGAGCTGGCTGCCCGCGAGACGGAATCCGGGCTCCGGTTCAAGGGCGCGCCGATCGAACTGGGCTCGACGGTGACGCTTTCGCTCGGCACGCTCACCCTCACCCCGACCGTCGTCGGGCTGGAGTGAGATGGCCGCACACCCCAACTGGCGGCGCGCGGTCCAGCGTCGCCTCCGAGCCATCATGACCGGGTCGGTGCTGTATCGCCTCGCCCGACGAGCGACGGCCACAGTACCGACCCCCGGCGACGCCGAGACCGGCGGGCTCTGGGAGGTCCTTCGCTGCTCGTGGCTCGCCCGCTGGCTCACCGCCGAGCCCGACCCGGACGTGATCGTCATCGACCTCCGGGAGGTGCGGACGGTCCGTCCGTTCGTTCTCGCGCTCGAGTCCGTCCTCGACGGCCTGGCGACCGCGACGGTCTACTCGCGGACCGGCGCGGTGGCCTACCGCGGGCTCGAACAGCTCGCGCGTGCGCCGGTCCGGAGCGCGGGCAGTGTGCTCCTCCTCGCGACGGGTGCGGGCGGCCTCGTCACGGTCACGGGCGACGGCCCGTCGACGACCACCCTGGGCGTGCTCGGGGCCAGCGCGCTCGTAGGACTGCTCGCGCTCCTCGAGACGCGCTCGTGGGGAGAACTCCGCGAGACGCGACCGATCAGGTGGCTCGCGAGCGCGTTTAGTCCGCCCGAACCCCCCGAACGCAACTCCGAGCGCTGAGACGCCGAGGGAGCCAGAGCACCGGTCGTGGAGACGGCCTGAACGCGCTCTGTTGATCGGACTCCTAGACGATGCGTCAAGTGTTCGTGACACTCATGTGTAACACCCTCATCCGAAATCCACGCGACAGGAGTCGCCCCACGTTTCGTATACGTTTCGATCACGAACCAGGTGCCGACAAATGTTATTGAATCAATAAGTCTTATACAATAGGGGATCAATCAATGCGATAACATGAGCACCGACGACGACTCCACACCATTCCCCCAGTCGATCCGGCACAAACAGGTACTGGATACGGCGGAGGACCATCCGGACGCCTCGATCGACGAGATCGCCGCGATGGTGCCGAGTGCGACGCCCGACCTGGTCGAGCGGGTGTTCGACGAGTACGGCGATCCGGCGGCCGACGAGGACGCGACGGAGGAGTCGAGCCCCGAGGACCCGTCGATGGAGAGCGACGACCGCGACGACCCCGACACCGCTGAGGCCACGACCGACGCCGTCACACGGAACGAGGAAGCCGTCTCGGACGAGGCACCGACGCCTGACGGCGGCGCGGCGTCCGACGGGGAACCGACGTCCGATGCCGAAGGCGCACCAGAGGAGACCAGCCCCAGTGGACCGGACGAGTCGACGGAGCCCACCACGGAGGGGACCGAGGACAGCCACGCAGGCGAAGATGCAGCTGAGAGCGCGTCCGACGACCTCCCCACCGCGGAGACGCTCTCGGAGAAACAGCGCGAGGTGCTGGCCGTCGTCGCCGAGCGGCCCGCGGCGACCCAGCAGGAGATCGGCGATCGTCTGGACGTCTCGAGCGCGACCGTGAGCAACCGCGTGAACAGCATCGAGGGGTTCGACTGGAGCGCCCGCGAGACGCTCGTCGAGCAGGTGTTCGACGAACCGCCGACGGCGGCCGTCACGACGGATGGTGGACCGGCGGTCGAAAGTACCTCCACAGATACAGAACAGCCCGAGTCGACCGATATCGGACAGTCGGAATCGACCACCGCGGACGACGAACAGGCTGACACGGACGGTTCCGATCCGACGGCCGAAATCGAAGACGAGCTCGCCCGGATCAACGAACGACTCGCTGCCCTCGAAGCGGCCGACGAGCAGGAATCAAGCAGCGAATCCGCGGGCACCGACTCCGCCTTTGCCGATCCCGCGCTCGTCCACAAGGTCGCCCACGCCTGTCTGGACTCCGACGCCATCTCGGAGGCCGAGGAGCTGCGTATCTTCGAGGAACTGCTGGAGTGAGGCCATCGGGCCGTTCACGATCAGATTTTTTATTGTATTCCTATTAGGAATAGTATGCCTAATAGGAAAGATTCTATCACGATCGAGCTGGAGTATCCGTTCCCGGACGAGCGAGTGTTTCGCTATCAGGCCAGCAGGACGTTCTCGAGATCCTGATCGATCAACCGTACACCAGGTACTCGGTGACCGAACTCGCAACCCTCACGGGAGCCAACCAGGGGACGATCTCGAAGGCAGTCGGGCTGCTCGACGAACTTGACGCCGTCGAGACCATACAAGACGGCCGTGCTCAACAGGTGCAGATCAATCGTGAGCGGATAACGAAGCCGGATCCAGTGCTCGCCATTCCCCAAGCGGAGTTCCACCAACCGATTCGGGCGTTCCTACAACGACTCCAGGAAGCGGTGGCGGAGTTGGTCGGGGTCGTCCTTTTCGGGAGTGTTGCCCGAGGTGATGCCGACAGGGCCAGCGACATCGATCTCCTGGTGGTCGTCGAGGGCGACAAGACGGAGGACCGGCGATCCGTCCAGTCAGTCGTTGCCGATCTCGAGGACCGGAAGTTCGAGGGCAACCGATACACGTTCCAGCCGCTCGTGGAATCGACGGACAGCGTACGGCGAATTGGTGATCAACTCCGGCCGCAGTTCGACGACGGGATCACGTTGGTCGAGTCCGACCAACTCACCGAGCTCCGGACGGAGGTGTACACCGATGGTGAATGACGAGATTCGGGAGAAGTTGGTCGCAACCGAGCGGACCTTTGAGGGTGCTCCCGGAACGATAGAGGACGGGCTGGACATCGACGATGCAGAGTTGGTCCAACTTCGCCGCGCCTGCCGGCTATTGGATGTCGGGTCGAACTTGCTGAAAAAGGCTACTACACAGTGGTGATCGAGTCGGCGTTCGTGGCGATCGAGCGTACCATCCAGTTCCGGCTGATCCACGACGGGGCAATGGCCACTGAAGAGGTTATCAGTAGTCACCGACGGCTCTACCAGCGTGGGGCCGAGATCGGGCTGTACGACGACGCCTTCGGTGACGACCTCGCTGAGCTGTGGAACCGGAACCGGACCAAGACCTACTATCGGCTCGGAATCGCAACGAAGGAACAAGCCGAGGCGATGCACCTGCTCGCCGACGACCTGCACCAGCACCTCGTCGATATGAGCCGGGTCTCGGACGAGTGCCTCTGTCGGGAATAACGGGTCCCCCAACGAATCGGTGGGGATCGTGGTCTCGGGCCGGTGATTCGGTCAACATCCCGAGCTCTATCGATAGTATATTTGTCAGCAGAGCTACTGCTAGGACTGACGCGTCCGTCTCAGCGAGTATCGATACTTATTACCCCACCCAATCGGCAGTGAGCACACAGTGACTTACACGGATCTGATCATTGCGATCCTCGCGGGGATCGTCCAGGGGGTCGTCGAATGGCTGCCCGTCTCCAGTCAGGGCAACCTCGCGTTGTTTCTGACGGCTGTCGGGACGGAACCCGATGTCGCGCTCCAACTCGCGCTCTTTCTCCAGATGGGGACCACAGTGTCGGCCGCCAGCTACTACCGTAACGAGATCGCGACGGCGACGCGTGCCGCCCCCGAGTGGCGACCCCGCGCCGCCTTCGAGGGCCAGAACGCGCTCGTCTCATTCATCGTGGTTGCCTGCTTCGCGACGGGGATCGTCGGCATCCCGCTCTACATCTACGCGGTCGATCTCGCCGGCCAGCTCACGGGCGGCGTCTTCATCGCCCTGATCGGCGTCCTGCTCGTCGCGACCGGCATCCTCCAGCTCGCCTCCGAGTCGGTCGGGATGGGCATTCGCGAGGACCCCACCTTTCTCGACGCCTGCCTCGTCGGCGGCGCACAGGGTATCGCGATCCTGCCGGGCATCTCGCGGTCGGGCGTCACCACCAGTGCCCTGTTGTTCCGGAGCTACGACCCGCCCGTCGCGTTCCGCCTTTCCTTCCTGCTGTCGATCCCTGCGAGCCTCTCGGCCGCGGCGCTGACGGTCGCTGGGGCGGGCGGGCTGCCGGGGATCAGCCCGACTGCGGCCGTGCTGGCGATGGGTTCGAGCGCCATCGTCGGCTACTTCACGATCGACCTGCTGATGCGGGTCGTCGAACGCCTGCCGTTCTGGCTCATCTGTTTCGGCCTGGGCGGCCTCGCCATCGTCGGCGGCGGGATCGTCTCGGTCGTCGTCTGAGCCCCTATTCGTTGTCGCGCCAGGATCCCCACACCTCACGGTATTTCCCCAGTTCTCGGTACTTTTTCTTTCGCTCGAAGACGTCGATGGCGTAGATCAGCTCGTTGTCCTTGTCCCAGTCGATCAGTACGCGGAAGTCACCGACTCGGAGCTTGTACCCGGGGTGATTCTTTAACCGATCAAGAAAGTGCTCGGGGAAATCGCCGATATCCTCCAGCTTGTTGATAATGCGCTTTGCGTTTTCTGTCTCGAACTGCTCCACCGTCGAAAAGAACGTCTCTGTCAGAATGACGTCATGGCTCACTGGTCAGTCCTCACTCATCGATGCCGAGGCGGTCCTTCGCGTCCGATATCGTCATCGTACGCCCCGCTGCCACGTCCGCATACCCCTCGGAGACACCCTCCTGCGCCCCGGGCGTCAGAATCGGCTCAGTCGTGTCGCGCAACACCTCACGGACGAACTCCGACCGGTTGGTGTAGTTCAGTTCCGCTGCCAACTCGTCCAGTTCCTCCAGAAGACGCTTCGGCACTTTGACGTTGAGTTTCACCATGTCACCGTCGTCATCTGCGTCTGTGCTCATACTCTGTGGTACGTGAGTGGTACTAATAGAACTATCGCACAGTCCTCGCGAATCACCACCCATTCCCAACAACGGTAGCGTTCTACGACATCGACACCGCAACACACTACTACTGCGACTGACACGCCTACGATATGCGAATCAACGTCATCGGGAGCGGCTACGTCGGGACGACGCTCGCCGCCTGTCTCGCCGACCTCGGCCACGACGTGCTGGCGATCGACATCGACGAGGACGTCGTCGCGGCGCTCAACGACGGCCGGGCACCGATCCACGAGCCGGGCCTGGACGACCTCGTTGCCGACCACGCCGGGGCGAACCTCCACGCGACGACGAGCTACGACCGCGTCCCCGAGGCCGCGGTGACCTTCCTCGCGATCCAGACGCCCTCGCGCGAGGACGGCAGCATCGACGCCGCGCCGCTGGCCGCGGCCGCGGAGATGACCGGCGAGGCGCTCGCCGACACCGACGAAGACCACCTCGTCGTCGTCAAGAGCACGATCACCCCGCCCGCGCTGGAGGAAGTCCGCAGCGCCCTGTTCGGTGCCTGCGAGAACGCTGAGGGGCGGGTCGGCCTCGCCACGAACCCCGAGTTCCTGCGGGAAGGGACCGCAGTCGAGGACTTCCTCGCACCCGAGAAGGTCGTCCTCGGCACCGAGGAGGCGTGGGCAACCGAGCGCCTCGAAGCCGTCTACGAACCACTGCTCGCCGCACACGACGCCCACGTCGTCCGGACCGACCCCGCGACCGCGATGCTGATCAAGTACGCCAACAACGCCTTCCTCGCGACGAAGATCTCGCTGATCAACGATATCGGCAACGTCTGCAAGGAGTTCGGCGTCGACGCCTACGAGGTCGCCGACGCGATCGGCCTCGACGACCGGATCGGCGAGCAGTTCCTGCGGAGCGGCGTGGGCTGGGGGGGATCATGTTTTCCAAAAGATATTGCTGCAATTATCGCTGCAGCAGAGAACGAGGGGTACTCCCCACCCGTGCTCGACGCCGCTGTCGAACTCAACGATCGCCAGCCCGAACGCATGCTCGACCTGCTCGACGACCACGTCGACGTGACCGGCAAGCGCGTCGCTGTCCTCGGACTGGCGTTCAAGCCCGGCACCGACGACACGCGTAACTCCCGGGCGATCCCGATCATCGAGGGACTCACAGAGCGCGGAGCCGAGGTCGTCGGCTACGACCCCGTCGCGACCGAGAACATGCGCGAACGCTTTCCGGATATCGAGTACACCGACTCCGCACCGGCAGCGCTGGACGGGGCCCACGGCGCGCTCGTCGTCACCGACTGGGACGAGTTCGCGACGCTCGACGAGGAGTTCGATGCGATGGCCGACCCGGTCGTGATCGACGGGCGGCGGATCGTCGACCCACAGGAGGGAATCGTGTATGAAGGGCTGACCTGGTAACTACGTCGCCCTCGCTAACCGGTTTTGTCGCGTTTGCTTGCTCTGCAACTCCTGCTCTTCCCCGATCCGATCAGAGTTCGCTCAATATTTTCAAGGCTTTCACAACTAACACTCATTACGTTGTGCACGCTAGCTACAGATACGATGTCGATTGACCGAGAAACGTTCGAGAAGACGAGCGAATCGGAACTCGAAGAGCTCTCTGTTCCGGAGCAGGTGCTCGGATTTCTCGCGGCCCACGACGACCGTGCGTTCAAAGCTCGTGAAATCGCCACACAGATCGAAGTCGATGAGGGGGCAGTCAGCACAGCACTCTCCCGACTGAAGCGTCGCGACCTCGTCGAGCACAAGGCAACCTTCTGGGCGATAACGAATGACGAGGGCCGGCTCGAAGAGTACAGTGGCTACGAACGTGCAACTGCCCTCTTCAACGAGCAGTTTGGGAATGAAGAGAAGGACGCATGGCAAGAGCACGCACCAAACGAACCACATCCGAGCGTCGACGCCGAGGACGAAGCGTGACCGACGAAGAGGCACCAGTTTTCGAGCGAGGCGATGTCGTCTATAAAGGATAGCAGCGCGAGTACCCCGACCCACCGTGGTCGGGGGTGAAGCGCGTCACAGCACGAACTTTTAACAAGTCCCAAATCATACCAGAATACAGTGCAGTCGTCCAAACTCACCCAAACCTTGTCGTTCGGACTAGACATCCACACGGGGAGTGACGACGACCTGCAAACCGGCTGTCTCGAATCACGACGTATCCGCAACGAAACCAACCGCCTCGACCGACAAGGCGGTGACTGGAGTGACATCAAATCAACTGTCGTGGATAACGCGAACCACGTCAAAAACACCAGTCAACTCATCGTTGACAAGGCACTGGGGGAAATCGAAACGTACCACGACAACAAAGACGACGACTGGGGTCGGCCATACCCCTACATCGACGGGATGTACCCGATGGTGATGAACCACGAAGAAGGCTACCGCCTATTCCCCGAAGATGGTGGGTTAATTCGGTTCCGAGTCACGGCCACGAGAGGCACCCACCTCAAAGGTGAACTCCGTGGCAGCCCCGACCACTTCGACCGACTCCAGACAGCGTTCAACGACGATGAGTGGCGGGTTGGAACGGCTGAAGTTGTTCACAAACACGACGAGTGGCGGCTCCACGTTACCGTCACACACGAGACGCATCGAGTCGCCAACAAAGTCGATGCAGATACGATTGTTGGCGTGGATGTGAACGAGGACTGCATCGCTCTCGCTGCGATGAGTCGTGACGGCGCAATAAAGGACTCAGTAGTGTTTGAGTATCCGTCGGTGAAAGAACAGCGCCACGAGTTTTTCACCAAGCGAAAGCGGATGCAGAAAGCAGGACAGACCGCGTTCGAGACGGTCGTTCAAACTGAAGAACGCGACTATGTTCACGACTGTCTGCACAAAGTATCGCGTCGAGTAGTTGAATGGGTGTCGCAGTTCACGAACCCGCTTTTTGTCTTTGAAGACCTCAAAGACATGCGAGACTCCATCGACTACGGAACGCGAATGAACCGTCGCCTCCACTCACTGCCGTTCGCTGCACTCCAAAACATGGTGTCGTACAAAGCTGCGTGGGACGGGATTCCCTCTGACGAGGTTGACCCTGAGTACACGAGTCAGCGATGCCCGAGAACGGAGTGCCAGCACACTGAACGAGCGAATCGCCACAAGAAACGGTTCAAGTGCGAGAAGTGTGGTTTTCAAGACCATGCTGATAGGAAGGCGGCGGTGTGCGTTGTGCAGAACTGGTTAGACGAAGAAACTGGAAATGTGCCGTCTCTCAACAAGCTTCCCCGCGTGAAGAAGATGAGATGGGCGGCATCGGGGGCTGGTGGAGGCCCCGACTCTCACGGAGCAATTTACGCTTCGGGTGTTCACCGACACGGAACGTCGGCGCAAGACTCTCAGAGTCAAGCGCGAGAGGAATTAAAGACCGTTGCCTCAGCTGTGCAGGACTAAACACGGACGCCCCGCGCCACCGTGCGCGGGGTACTTCACTCCGTATCGGTCTCCGCTGACATCCGGTCGATCAGCTCGTCCAGTCGCTCCTCATCCCGTTCGCGTTCTTCGCGCAGGAGAGCCGTCGCTGGGCGATCCGTGTCGGCGTCACGGTCCAGTCCGTGAAACTTACCCATCGACCCGACAGGGCGGACGACGATCTCCCCCTCTTCGTTCTCGACGAATTTGACGCGTCCGGGTGCCTGAATCCCGTGCTTTTCTCGAAGCTGCTTGGGGATCGTGGCCTGCCCCTTTTCGGTGACCGAGACGATCCGTTCGTCACCGTTGGAAGCGGTATTCTCTGACATAAGTATTACTTTGTCATAGTAATATTTGGGAGTATCGTCGGCGTCCCGTTTCTGTCGAACTCATCACCGATAACACAGAGCGTATATATTTCCGGCCGATGACGTATTAGCAACGAATGTACGATTTCGCCGTCGTCGGCTGTGGACCCGCGGGCGCCCGGTTCGCACGACGTGCCACTGAGGAGGGCCACGATGTCGTCGTCTTCGAGAAAGGGGAGGTGGGCGCGCCGCTGGCCTGTTCGGGCCACGTCAGCACCGACATCTGGGGCTTTACTGGCCCGGACGCCCGCGACGAACTCCTCCAGAACCGGATCCGCGGGGCCCGCTTTCACATCGACGAGCCAGCGAACGGAACGGGCCCCGCGGACGACCGTGCCCGCGAGGCCGGGAAACACTTCGACGACGCCGAACCGTTCTACAAGGACGAAACCATCTCGAACGTGATCGACCGCGTCGGGCTGGATCGCCACCTCGCCGACCTCGCTCGCGAGGCGGGCGCGGAGGTTCGCGAACACCACACCGTCACCGGGATCGACGAACGCGAGGACCGGGTGGAACTCACCGTCTCGACGCCGGAGGACACGACGACCGTCGAGGCAAAGATGATCGCCGGGTCCGACGGGCCGCGCTCGCGTGTCCGGGACGCCCTGGGCCTTGACGAACCCGACGAACTGCTCCACGGCGTGCTCGGCTTCGACCCGGACCCCGACCATCAGGAGTACGTCGACGTCCACCTCACCGCGCCGCGGTTTTTCGCGTGGCGCATCCCGCGGGGCGACGCGGGCGTCGAGTACGGACTGGCCGCCCCGCCAGGCGATAGCGTCCAGGCACAGTTCGAGCAACTCCAGCGGAGCTACGGCGTCGACCTCGACCGCACCTGCTCGGGGGCCATCCCGATCGGCCCACCGGACCGCGTCACGACGCGCCGGGGCTTCCTGCTCGGGGACGCCGCCGCCCAGACCAAACCGTTCACTGGCGGGGGTATCCTCTACGGCATGACCTGTGCGGACCACGCAGTCCGCGAGATCGATCCCGACTGGCCGCCGACGCTACAGGGGTACGAGCAGGCCTGGCGCGAGGACCTCTCGCGAGAGATCCGACTCGGCCACCTGCTCCGGCGTGCGTACTCGCTACCCGAATCGGTCCAGCGGGCGGGACTGCGCGCGCTCTCGGGCGAGATCGGCGTCCACATGGATCGGCCCACGTCGCTGTTTTCGCGCGACCAGCTCAAAGCGCTCGTCTCACGCTGACTCGGCGTCCTCGTCGGGCAGGGACACACCGGTCCGCTCGTCGGACTCGGTGACGTCCTCTAGCCCGTCGACGATCCGCTGGGCCTCCTCGGTCTCCGTCTCTCGGAACGCCTCGACCAGCGTCAGCGCCCGGCTGAGCCGGGTCTGTCGCCACGACTGCTCGCGGTGCTGGTAGGTGCGGATGCTGCGGAGGAACTCCGGCTTCGAGAACTCCGGCCAGTACGGTGTGCAGAAGTAGACTGCGGCCTCGTTGCCGTTGGCGTACCACGGCAGGAAGTTGCTCGTCCGCTCGTCGCCGCCCGTCCGGATGATCAGGTCGACGGCCCGTACCGGCCGGTCGTAGAGCTGTTCCTGGACCGTTTCGACATCGATCTCGCTCGGCTCCATCACCCCCTCGTCGACGCGCTGGAGGATGCGCTGGGTCGCAGAGAGCAACTCCGAACGCCCGCCGTAGGCGAGTGCGATGTTCAGAACGAACGAGTCGTACCCGCGCGTTTGCTCCTCGGCGTACTCGACGGCGTCCTGGACGCGCTCGGGCAGGCGGTCGATTTCGCCCAGCGCGCGGATGCAGACGCCGTTCTCGTGAACCCGGTCGGCGTCGGCGAACTCCCGGAGTTTCCCCTCGATGAGATCGAACAGCGCCTCCTGCTCGTCGGCAGGGCGCTCGAAGTTCTCCGTCGAAAAGGCATAGAGTGTGAGCTCTTCGATCCCGAGTTCCTGCGACCATTCGAGCACCTGCTCGGTCGTCTGCGCCCCCTGTCGGTGCCCATCCGATTTCTCCGCGCCCTCACTGCGGGCGTACCGTCGATTCCCGTCCTGGATGACAGCGACGTGTGTCGGCACCTCCTCGATGCCGCTACGCAACGCTCGCTCGTAGACCGACGCGATCGTCTCCCGGAGCCACCGACTCATGTCTGTTTGCTAACGAGTAAGCAGACGCGCCGGTTTGTACTTTCTGATCCGAACCCTGCACGGGCCGCCCGAGGGAGCCACAAGGGGGTATTTTCGCCTGAGATTATATATCATATAACCTGAAATAAACCAGCAATAGGGGCTGAAACCGCAGCACCTGCGACTTTCACCATTGTTAAGTAGCCATATAGTATTACCCACGTAACATGACTGTGATGTCCGCTGTCGTCCTCGCCGCCGGGGAAGGTGAACGGTTGCGGCCGTTGACACACAACCGGCCGAAACCGCTGTTACCCGCCGGCAACCGGCCGATCATCGATCACGTGCTGGATTCGCTGATCGACGCCGGGATCGAGGAGATCCACGTCGTTGTCGGCTACAAGAACACGCGCGTGCAGGATCATGTCGGGTCGACTTACAGGGCCGCGTCGATCAACTACGTCCGACAGGAGACACAACTCGGTAGCGGCCACGCCCTGCTACAGGCCGAAAACGCCGTCGAGGGGCCGTTCGTCGTTCTCAACGGCGACCAGATCGTCGCGTCGGAGATCGTCACCGCGGTCGTCGGCGCACATACCGACACCGACGCGCAGGCCACGCTTGCAGTCCTCGACGACAGTCGGGCGCAGGCGTACGACGGCGTCGACGTCGAAGACGGGCAGGTCCTCGACGTCGCAGTTGGGCCGGACATCCCGGCGGATTACGGCCTGAACGCCGGCGTCTACGGGTTCGAGCCGAGCGTGTTCGATGCGATCCGTACCGCGTCGAGCGGCGACGGAACGCGGACGCTTCCGGGGGCAATCGAGACCATGCTCGACAGTGACGAACCGATCCGCGCCGTCGAAACTGAGGGGCTCTGGGTCGACGCAAACTACCCGTGGGACCTGCTGGTCGTTGCCCGACAGCTCTTCGCCCACGACGCGCTGCCGGAGGCCCCCAACGAGATCCCCGAGAGTGCAACGGTCCACGAGAGCGCCACGCTTCGTGGGTCGATCGCTATCGACGAGGACGCCGTCGTCGGGCCGGGCGCGGTGCTCGGGCCGAACGTCTGTCTCGGCGAGAACGCGACGGTCGAAGCGAACGCCGTCGTCGACAACAGCGTTGTCGATAGCGACGCGCGAGTCGGGCCGAACGCGACGCTGGTCGACTGCGTCATCGGTCAGGGCGTCCGGATCGGCGCGGGAGCCACGATCGCCGGCGGGCCGGGCGACGTCCGCGTCGGAACCCGCGTGTTCGAGGACGAATCGCTGGGGGCCGTGATCGCGGATCGAGCCGAACTGGGTGGCGACGTCAGCGTCGCCCCCGGAACGCTCGTCGGGCCGGACGTCACCGCGGCGACGGGCGTCACGCTCGACGGGACCATCGATCCCGGACAGGAGGTGGTCCGATAATGTGTGGCATCGTCGGCTACGTCGACCGGAGCGGCACTCCCGCGGCGCTCGACGTCCTCGATACGGGGCTAACGAGTCTCGAATACCGGGGCTACGACTCGGCGGGCGTCGCACTCGCCGACGAGGGGCTGACCATCGTCAAGCGCGAGGGGAAAGTCGAGGCGCTGACCCAGGCGCTCGACGAGGAGCATCCCGACGACGTTGCGGTCGGCATCGGCCACACGCGCTGGAGCACGCATGGCCCACCGTCGGACGCGAACGCCCATCCCCACACCGACTGTTCGGGTTCGGTCGCAGTCGTCCACAACGGCATCATCGAGAACTACGACACGCTCAAAGCCGAACTCTTAGAGCGTGGCCACGCCTTCGAGAGCGAGACCGACACCGAAGTGATCCCGCACCTGATCGAAGACGCGCTGGAGCGGGGCTGCTCGCGCGAGACCGCGTTCCGCGGCGCGATCGAGCGTCTGGAAGGGAGCTACGCTGTCGTCGCCGTCTTCGAGGGCGGGGACGAACTGCTCGCGACCCGGCAGGACTCCCCGCTCGTGCTGGGGATCGGCGACGACGGCTACTACCTCGCGAGCGACGTGCCTGCCTTCATCGAGTACACCGACCGCGTCTCCTATCTCGACGACGGCGAGTTCGTCCGCGTCACGCCCGAGGCCGTGACCGTCTCCGACGCGTCGGGCGCCGAGATCGAGAAGTCCGTTTCGACCATCGACTGGGACCCCGAGGACGCCGGCAAGAGCGGCTACGAGCACTACATGCTCAAGGAGATCCACGAACAGCCTCGCGCGCTTCGCAAGTGCCTGCGCGGCCGCGTCGACGAGATTGACGGCCGCGTCTCGCTGGATCTCGACCTCGATCGGGAGAGCGTCGAGCGGATCCACCTCGTGGCGTGTGGTACGAGCTATCACGCTGCGCTGTACGGCGCACAGCTACTGCGCGCACAGGGGATTCCCGCCCAGACGTTCCTCGCGAACGAGTACGACGAGACTACCCTCGCCGGCGAGAACCCGCTGGTCATCGGCGTTACCCAGAGCGGCGAGACCGCGGACACGCTGAGCGCGCTCCGGACCGCCCAGAGCGCCGGTTCGGAGACGCTCGTCGTGACCAACACGGTCGGGAGCTCGGCGGCGCGCGAGTGCGATCACGCCCTCTTTGTCAGAGCAGGCCCCGAGATCGGCGTCGCTGCAAGCAAGACCTTTGCTAGCCAGCAGACCGCCCTGCACCTGCTTGCGCTGTGGCTCACGGGCGACGACGTCGACCCCGACCGTATCGCCGCGCTCCGGGCGATCCCCGAGCAGGTCCAGTCGATCCTCGACGACGACAGCGCCCGCGAGGTGGCGGCGGAGCTAGCCGGCTCCTCGGCGTACTTCTTCATCGGACGGGGCCCACACTGCCCCGTCGCGCTCGAAGGCGCGCTCAAACTGAAGGAAATTTCGTACGAACACGCGGAAGGCTTCGCCGCTGGCGAACTCAAACACGGCCCGCTCGCGCTGATCACGCCCGAGACGCCGATCATTGCGATGGTGACCGGCAACGACGAGCGCGCCCGGAAGACCGTCGGGAACGTCAAGGAGGTCCAGGCCCGCGGCGCGCCGGTCGTCGCCGTCACCGACGGGAAGGCGACCGTCGAACAGTACGCCCAGCACGTCCTGTCGGTACCCGAAACCGACCCGGAGATCGCCGCGCTGCTCGCAAACGTCCAGTTGCAGGTGCTCGCGTACTGGATCGCCCACGACCTCGGCCGCCCGATCGACAAGCCGCGCAACCTCGCGAAAAGCGTCACCGTGGAGTGAGCCGCGACGTCGCCCGCGGTCTCCGAGGCGGATCGTCGCCGTTTGATGGCGCGACAAATGGCTCATGAATGACACTACCTTTTTATTCTTTGACTGAGCATCTCACGTATGGACGCTATTGTTCTGGCAGGAGGATTCGCGACACGAATGTGGCCGATCACCCGTCACCGGCCGAAAATGCTGCTCCCAGTCGGAGATACGACCGTTATCGATCGGATACTGCAGCAGTTAGAGGACGACGACCGCATCGAGACCGTCTACCTGAGTACGAACGAAGCGTTCGCGGAGACGTTCAGAGAACATATCGCCGACAAGGGGTACGACAAAACGCAGCTCTCGGTCGAGGATACGACCGGCGAGGACGAGAAGTTCGGCGTCGTCGGCGCGCTTTCCCAACTCGTCGAGCGCGAGGACGTCGACAACGACCTGTTCGTCATCGCGGGCGACAACCTCATCGGCTTCGAGCTGGGCGAGTTCCTCGACGAGTACGAGGAGAACGACGCCCCCACCCTCGCCGCCTACGACGTCGGCTCGCGGGAGAAAGCCAAATCCTACGGGCTGGTCGACCTCGACGGCGATCAGGTCGTCGACTTCCAGGAGAAACCCGACGATCCCAAGAGCACGCTGGTCTCTATCGCGTGTTACGCGTTCCCCGCCGACTCCGTGCGCTTTGCCGAATACCTCGCCGGCGAGAACAACCCGGACGAACCCGGATGGTATATCGACTGGCTGCAGTCACAGGAGGCGGTGTACGCCTTCACCTTCGACGACGTCTGGTTCGATATCGGCACCGCCGACTCGTATCTCGAGACGGTCGAGTGGAAACTCGACGGTGGCTCGAAGATCGATCCCGACGCAACGGTCGAAAACTGTGAGATCGGCGAGACGGTCCACGTAATGGCCGGCGCGACGGTTCGGGATTCGACGCTCGAACAGACGGTCGTCTTCCCTGACGCCACCGTCGAGAACTGCAACGTCGACGGGACGATCCTCGACACGGACGTCGCGGTCGAGGACCTCCGGATCTCCGAGTCGATCCTCAGCCATATTTCGGTAATGGACGAGTAGGGGCGACCGGTCTCGCGCGTTTTTCTGTACTTGCTGAAAGGGTGAGCGAAGCGGCCGCTAGATCAGCGGTTCGATAATGTCCCGGCCCGCTTCGAGCAGGTTCCGGACCTGTTCGTCGCTGTCGGCTTCGGCGTACACGCGGAGTTTCGGCTCGGTGCCCGAGGGTCGCACCAGCAGCCAGGAACCGTTCTCGAGGAAGATCTTGAAGCCGTCCTTCTCGTCGACGCGGTCGACGTCGAGGCCGAGGATCGACTCCGGGAGGGAGTCGTCCAGTTCGCCGAGTACCGCTTCCTTCCGCGCATCGGGGCAGTCGACGCTGATCCGATCCTGATAGATCTCGCCGTACTCAGCGAGGATGTCGTCGATCCGGTCGTCGAGCGAGCGCTCGGCGTGGGCGCTGGCGATCACCAGCGCCAGCAACACGCCGTCCTTGTTCAGCAGGTGATCGGTGAGGCCGAAGCCGCCCGATTCTTCGCCGCCACAGAGCGCGTCGGACTCGCGCATCCCCTCGGCGACCCACTTGAAGCCGACCGGGACCTCGACGGTCTCCTCGCCGTGGGCGGCCGCAATCTTGTCGATGAGGAACGTCGTCGAGACGGTTCGGACCGCCGGGCCGCTCCCGGATTCGAGGAGGTACTCGTACAGCGCGGCGTACAGCAGGTTCGGATCGAGGAAGCCACGCTCGGGCGTGACGATGGCGATGCGGTCGGCGTCCCCGTCGTTCGCGACGCCGAGGTCGGCCCCGCTCTCGGTGACGCGCTCGACGAGTGTTTCGAGTTTCTCGGCGGTCGGTTCGGGCGACCCCCCGCCGAACGTCGGATCGAGTTCGTTGCGGAGTCGCTCGACGTCCGCACCGGCAGATTCGAGCAGCGCGTCGGTGACGTCACGGCCGCTCCCGTGCATCGCGTCGTAGACGACCGAGAGGTCCTCGAGGTCGGTGTCGGCGTACGCCAGCGCGTGGGCGTGGTACTCGGGGACGAGTGGCTCCTCGGTGACGGTGCCGCGTTCGACCTCGGGCAGCAGGTCTGGCTCTGCGAGTAACTCCTCCAGGCGGTTCGTCACCGACTCGCCGGCCGGCGACCCGTCGGGCGAGAGGAACTTGATGCCGTTGTACTCCGGCGGGTTGTGACTCGCCGTGACGACGATACCGCCGTCGAGGTCGCGGTCGTCCAGCGTCCACGCCAGCACTGGTGTCGGGCAGTCGCGCTCGCTCGTGACGACGTCGAGACCGTTCCCCGAGAGGACTTCGATCACTGCCTCGGCAAAGCCGGGCGATGTCTCGCGCGCATCGTAGCCCACGCCGACCGTCTCGGCGTCCTGTTCGTCGAAGTACGAGGCGGCCGCCTGTGCGACGATCCGGACTCGCTCTTCGGTGAACGTATCGAGGGTTGCGCGCCAGCCATCGGTTCCAAAGGAGATCTGATCCATGTGAGAGTACAAACACGCCAAATACCAATAGATTACCTATTTGGGCAGTGATATATGGCGCACTCTGCGAACCGTTAAGTTCTGGACGCGCAACTATCACCCATGGGAATGTCGAACGACGCCGACGACGCGACAGACGCACCGGTCACCTTCGAGATGGAGATCGATGAGGAGAAGACCGAGATCGTGGTTTCCGGCGACCGGGATACCGCAGTGATCGTCCGCTCCGAGTCGGGCGAGCAGATCTACCTGCCGCCGGAGGACTTCGATCGGGAGCCGAAACGCCAGACGCCCTACCAGAGTTCCTATGGCTCGCAGGCCCAATCACAGACGACGCCGTACCAGTCACAGGCCGATACGTCATCGATCGAGGGAATGGAGTCCACCGCGGACGGCTACATCATCGTGCATCCCGAACCGGTGACCGACATCCGATTCCTGCGGTGACCGAGGGGAGGGCTACGCTTCCTCGTCGAGGATATCGTTGTACAGTTCGACGTGTTCGTCGGCGACTTCCGCCCAGGTGTGCTCTTCGTACTCGATCGGCGACGTCATCGAAAGCGCGCGGTCGATCCCGTCCGCGATGGAGTCCGAATCCGGTTGGACCTGAATGACACAGTCGTCCGGCAGGATCTCCGTTGCCCCGCTCTTGCTGGCGACGACCCGCGTGCCGACCGAGAGCGCCTCGACGATAGTGATGCCGAACGGCTCGGCAAGCGACGGCGAGACGAACAGATCCGCGCTGTTGTAGTAATCGCCGAGTTCCTCCTGTTTGACGTAGCCGACGAATTGTACCTGGTCGTCGATGTCCAGCAACTCGGCGAACCGCTTGAGCTGATCGGTCAGATGACCCGATCCCCCGAGGACGAGAGTGACGTCCTCGCGCTGGAGCTTCGAGAAACCATGCAGGAGGAAGGAAAGCCCCTTCTGGTCGGTGTGGCGACCGACGAAAAAGAGCATCTCGCCGTCGATATCGAGTTCGGCTTTGAGGTCTTTGCCGGTCGGCTCGACGGACGAGAACCCGTTGTAGATGACCCGCGCGTCGGCGTCGTACTCCTTGCGGATGCGGTCCCGGGTGAACTTGCTGACGGCGACTAGCTCGTCGGCCTGGTCGGCAACCCGCTGTTCCGTCCGCACTTCCCGTTGCGGGGGGTTGACGTTCCGGTCGACCGAGAGCGAGTGAAACGTGGTGATCCACTCGACGTCGTGGGCGGAGCTAGCTCTGGAGCCCGGCTCGTAGCCGAACCAGTCGTTCGTGTGGATGATATCGGCGTCCTCCGCACGGTTGGAGAAGGCGCTGGCGAGGCGGCCCACGCGCGTGACGATGTCGCCCTGGCCGGTCGGGACGCCGTGGATCCCGGGCCGGTCCGAGGGAGCGAACTCTTCTGGCAACACGAGTTCGACCTCGACGTCGTCTCTCGGCGCTAGCTGTTCGTACAGTTCCGCTATCGCGGTGTCCAGTCCGCCCGTAATGTTCGGGGGGTACCCCCATCCTAGCAGCAGTACTTTCGGAGCCATATTCATCGATTCACTTGTTACAGCGTTGTCGGTCAGCAGTATATAACTTCGTGCCGGAGAAGGCAGGCGGCGGCAGCATCTGTCGATATTTATGTGGGCGTCCACAAGCACGGTATATGTGGCCCTGGGGACATGCGGCGGTCGGCTATCTCCTGTATTCAGCCTACACACGCTCGCGAGGCGACCGCCGACCACTGGCTATCGCGACGATCATCCTCGCAGTCGGGACACAGTTCCCCGACCTGATCGACAAGCCGTTCTCGTGGACGTTCGGTATCCTCCCCACTGGCCGGACGCTTGCGCACACACTGCTGGTCCTGGTGCCGCTCACCGTCGCCATCTACGTGGCCTGCAAACGCCTGCGCAGACTGCGAAGCGAGTGGGCTATCGCGTTCGCCATCGGGGCTCTCTCACACGTGGTCGTCGACGCCATTCCGTCAGTGGTGTGGGGCGACGTCGCTATGGGCAACTTTCTGCTCTGGCCGTTGCTGTCCGTTCCGCCGTACGAAAACAGCAGTCCCTCCATCATCGGGGCCTTCCTCGCGTTCGATCTCTCGAACTACGTTCTGTTCGAGTTCGCCCTCGTTGCGCTCGCTATCGGCGTGTGGTGGGCCGATGGCCGCCCGGGCCTGTCCTATCTCCGCAACCGGTTCCGGAAGGAACTCGCCCCGAGTCGGGATTCGACGTAGCCTAGTCGTTTCTGTCGTATAACACCGACTCGCCGGGCATCGTCATCGTCTCGACGCCGAGTTTCACGCCGGCGTTCAGGCTCGTGTTGATCCCCGTCTTCGTCCGGTCGCCAGCGACGACGCCGAGTTTTCGTCGGCCCGTGTCGACCTTGTCACCCTTGACGAGCATCGAGACGGGTTCGTCGTCGTGGCGCAGGTTCGCGACCTTGGTCCCTGCGCCGAAGTTGACGTCCTGGCCGAGCACGGAGTCGCCGATATAGGCGAGATGGCCGGCGGCGCTCCCCGCCATAATCACTGAATTCTTCACTTCGACCCCGTTCCCGATGCGGACGTCCTCGCCGATCACCGTCGACCCGCGGACGTAGGCGTTGGGGCCGATATCCGCACCCGATCGAACCACGATGGGCCCTTCGAGATACGCGCCCGAGCGGATCCGCGCGCCCGCTTCGACGACGACCTCGCCGTGCAGATGGGCATCGTCCTCGACGGTTCCGTCGACCCGTCCGTCGAGATTACTCAGGACGGCCTCGTTGGCGTTCAGTAGCTCCCAGGGGCGGCCCACGTCGAGCCACGGACCGTCGTACTCGACTGCAGCGACGGAACGGTCGTCGGCCATCAGTAACTCGATCGCTTCGGTGATCTCGTACTCGCCGCGCAGGCTCTTTTCGGTCCGGTCGATGAACTCGAAGATCGATGGCTCGAAGGCGTAGATGCCCGTGTTGATCAGGTTCGACGGCGGGTCGTCGGGCTTCTCGACGAGCGTCGTCACCTCGCCGGACTCGGTCTCGACCACGCCGTACGAACTCGGATTATCGACTGGCTGGACGGCGATCGTCGCCCCCTCGCTCTCGCTTAGCTGGCGGGGAAGCCGATCGTCGATGACGACGTCGCCGTTGATGACGAGAAAGCGACCGTTGACGGCCGCCTCGGCGCAGCCGATTGCGTGGGCGGTCCCAAGCGCTTCCTCCTGCGTGACGTACTCAACCGGGATCCCGTTGTACTCGGGCCCGACGCGCGCTTCGATCGTCTCGCCCATGTAGCCGATGACGACGACGAACCGGTCGACGACATCGGCACAGCGGTCCATGGTCTGTTCGATAAGCGTCGATTCTCCGAGTGGGAGGAGTGGCTTGGGGCACCCACGCGTGAGCGGGCGCATCCGGGTTCCTTCGCCGGCGGCGATAATGACGGCGTCCATACTCGTTCGACAACGGGAGGCTCAAATAAAGCTACGGATCGAACAGAACGGGCTTCGAGTGGCGGGGACCTGTCACTCCGGGACGAACGCGTTCCCCCGGAGGACCATCCGGGTCGTCAGCGCCGCGGTGGCCACCCAGACGACCGAAAGCAGCAGCGTCACGGCGGCGAGCACGTAGCCGAACGCGGCAATACCGAGGAAGTTCCCCAGCGCGCCCGCGGAGATGGCAAACGCACCGACCGGGAACGTGTAGGCCCACCACGTGAAAAAGAACGGATGGGACAGACGGGTGATGTAGTAGCTCATGAGCGCGGCGGTCAGCACGAACCACCAGGCCGAAAAGCCCCACATCGCCAGGGCAAGCAGTTTCAACACGGGTAGCAGAGGTTCGACCGCGAGGCCGAGTCCGACGCCACCCTGGAGTGCGTGTCCGAGCTTCGTGACCGAGATGGTCAGCACCGCGGTCGGTGCCAGGCCGATGACGAACGTCGGCGCGAGTTTCTCCGGTGGCAGGCTCTCGTAGGCGTAGCGGTGGAGGATGATCGCTCCGAAGAAGAGGAACATGAACGTCCCGATCCCCAGCGCGATCATCGACACCAGAAACACCAGTTGTCCGGTTGCCGTCCCGCCGAGGTAGCCTCCCGCGAGCTCGAAGCCCAGTAGCGGGATCACGAGATGACTAACCGGTGGAATGTACCAGGCGAAGACGCCGTGTTGGGTCCCGATCCGGTCGTTGGTGAACATAACCGTCACCACCAGCAGGCCGAAGGCAAAGATGCCGACGCTCCCGACGACGAACAGCGCCGTCAGTAACGGATCGAGCACGCTCGTCGGGACGACGTTACCCATCGTCCGGGCGATTCCGAGTCCGAGAACGATCAGCGTGATCGGCATCGTCGGGAAGAACTGCCCCCGGATCGGGTGCAACAGGTCCTCCCGGACGCGCCCGGGATACAGGAACATCCGTGCCAGCCACGGGAGCGTGAAGGTGACAGTCATCACTGCTGTCAGCGCCACGAAGAACTGGGAAAGCGGGAGCAACGCGCCCAGCTGGAACTGATCGGCGACCAGCGCAAGCGCGACGCCCAGCGCGCCCGTCCCCATCGTCGATCCGAACCACTGCGGCCCGAAGAACTCGACCGTGTTCGCGAGCCGCGACTGTCTCGTCTGCGTCACATTCACTTCACTCATAGTATTGTACGTTGTAGTGGTTTTCGCACAAGCATAGACTTCAATGTAACGACTCACAGATCGCGCGTGTAATACGCGATACCGGCAATAGCTGGCCATTTAGTCGGCTTATTCGGGAATATACGGCGACAAGAGACATGGAACAGAATTCATCACCATTATTCTACACCAATAGTATTGTACAACATAAGCAATATCAGTGTCGGCTCCCGAAGACCAGCCAATGTCAGAAGAGTTCGAGTTGTCGGAGTTCGACGACGGCACCGAGGACGGAACGCTCGTCGACTGGCACGTCGACGCGGGCGACACTGTCGCGGCCGGCGAGCGCATCGCCGACGTGGAGACAGACAAGTCCGTGATCGAGATAACCGTCCCGTCGGCCATGGCGGTGACCGAACGTGTCCCCGCAGTCGGCGACGCCGTCACGGTCGGCGACGTCCTGTTCCGCTACGAGGACGCCGCTGAGGAACCGACGACCGCCGAGTCGGGAGCGGAGGATGGTCCCACGTCAGCGGTCTCCCGTGTCGACGAGGGTGATGACGGCGATGACGGCCCCACATCGGCGGTCTCCCATGTCGATGGGGGGGAGTCGTCGAGTCGAGCACTAGCCGACAGCTGCACGGACGTGCTCGTCATCGGCGCGGGTCCGGGGGGGTACGTCGCCGCGATCCGGGCAGCCCAGCACGGCCTCGACGTTACCCTCGTCGAGAAGGACGCCTACGGCGGGACCTGCCTCAACTACGGCTGTATCCCCTCGAAGGCGCTCGTCCACGGCGGCGACGTCGCCCACGAGGCGCGGACCGCCGACCACCTCGGGATCGACGCGGACGTCGACGTCGACCTCGGCCGCCTCGTCGACTGGAAAGACGGTATCGTCGACCAGCTCACGGGCGGCGTTGAGGGCCTCTGCAAGGCCGCGGGCGTCGACCTCGTCGACGGCGCCGCGCAGTTCGTCGACGAGCACGTCGCCGAGATCGACGCTGACGGCGAAACGCGCACGCTCGGATTCGAGTACGCGATCGTCGCGACCGGGAGCCGGCCACTGGAGGTGCCGGGCTTCGAGCCCGACGGCGGGTACGTGCTCGACTCGCGGGACGCGCTCGAACTCGACGAGGTTCCGGACTCCCTGATCGTCGTCGGCGCGGGCTACATCGGCATGGAGCTCTCGACTGTCCTCGCGAAACTCGGCACGGACGTAACAGTCGTCGAGATGTTCGACGACGTGTTACCGATGTACGACGACGATATCTCGCGGGTGATCCGCGAGCGCGCCACGGAGCTGGGGATCGACTTCCGCTTTGGCGAACTGGCCGCCGACTGGGACGAACGCGACGAGGGTGTCGTCGTCGCGACGGAGACCGAGGACGGCGATATCACCGAACTCTCGGCCGACGCGGTGCTGGTCGTGGCCGGTCGCGACCCCGTCACAGACACAGTAAACTTCGATGCACTCGGGATCGAACCCGACGACGACGGCTGTGTCCCGACCGACGCGCAGGGTCGGACCGACCTCGATCACGTCTTCGCTGTGGGCGACATCGCTGGCGAGCCGATGCTCGCGCACAAGGCGAGTTACGAGGGCGAGGTGGCCGCCGACGCCATCGCCGGACAGCCCGCTACGCTTGACCACGCAGCGATGCCCGCGGCCGTCTTCACCGATCCGGAGGTCGCCACAGTGGGGCTAACCCGGGAGGAAGCCGCCGAAGCGGGCTACTCGCCGGTCGTCGGCCAGATGCCCATGGCCGGGAACGGCCGCGCGCTCACCGTCGAAGCGGACGACGGGTTCGCCCGGATCGTCGCTGACGAGCCCACTGGGCGCGTACTCGGCGCGCAGATCGCCGCGCCAAACGCCTCGGAGCTGCTCAGCGAGATCACGCTGGCGATCGAGCAGGGACTGACGCTGTCGGAACTGGCCGGGACGGTCCACACCCACCCCACGCTATCGGAGACCGTCATGGAGGCGGCCGCCGACGCGCTCGGCGAGGCCATCCACACCAGATAGCAGCCCGCATTAAGTACACGAACGTTCACCATACTAATCGATTACAACAGTTACATCGATACAATTCCCATAACAAGAGACGATTCGCAAGGGCTTTAATAGTATAGTGGATAATGCACAATAGCAACATGGCAGATATCAGCCTGACCACGACGAGCACGGACGGATTCGACACTCAAAGCGTCATCGGCGACTTCGCGCTGGGTATCGACCCCATGAACGAGACGGGACCGAACCCCAATGCCGTCCTCGTCGCGGACTACGCTGCGTGTTTCCTGCCGGCCGTCCGCATGGGCGCACAGAGGTCCGGCTACGACGATCTCGGCAAACTGGATATCGAGGCCGACGCCGACCTCGACGATCACGACAACGTCGACTCGATCAGCTTCACGCTAAAAGTCGAGGGCGCCGTCGATGATCCCGCAGAACTCGTCGAACTGGGCGAGCAGTACTGTCACGTCCACACGGCCCTGCGCGAGGGACTCCACGCCGACGTGACGGTCGTCGACGACGCCTTCTAGACAGCCCGTACGATTCATTCGTGTTCACCCCGAAGATCACATAGTTTCAATGGAGCATACAGGAACGGTGAAAGTACCGGATGGAAAGCTCGTAGAAGTCTCACTAACGGGAAGTGATCGGATCGAAGCTGCCCGCGTAACTGGCGACTTCTTTCTCGAACCGCCAGCAGCCCGGTCGGAGCTAGAACGGGCGATCGAGGGCCACCCGATGGACGTTGAACGCGAGACGCTCGTCGAGGCCATCGCAGCCGTCGACGCACAGCTCATCGGGTTCGACCCGGGAGATCTCGCAGACGCGACGCTGGAGGCCATCGCATGAGGCTGCGAGTCATCGATTCTGGGACCTACAGCGAGCCGGTCCAGCAGGCGCTCGAACGCGTGCTGACGGACCGACTGGCCGCTGGTGAGATGGAGCCAACCCTGCGCTTCTGGTACCGCGACGCGCCGGCCGTCGCAATGGGGCGGTTCCAAGCATACGCCGACGAGGTCGCCGTCGACTACGTCGACGAACAGGATCTCGATGTCGTCCGACGGGCCACCGGCGGCGGCGCGATGTTCGTCGAACCGGGCGCGGTGATCACCTACTCGCTGTACCTCCCGCGGTCGGCCGTCCCGGACGACGTCGCAGAGAGCTACGCCGAACTCGACCAGTGGGCCATCGAGGCGCTTCAGTCGCTGGGGCTCGACGTCGCCCACGAGCCGCTGAACGACGTCGTCCATCCCGACGGCAAGATCGGCGGGGCGGCCCAGCTACGGACCGACAACGCCGTTCTCCACCACACCACGATGAGCTACGATCTGGACACCGAGGAGATGCTCCGGGTCCTCCGGATCGGCGAGGAGAAGATCTCAGACAAGGCCATCAGCTCCGCCGAGAAACGCGTCGCGGTGATGTCCGACTACACGGACGCGAGCCGCGAGGCGGTGATCGGCGCGATGACGGACACGATTGCCGATCAACTCGACAGCATCGACGACTCGCTGTCGGGCGTCGTCGAGGGAGAACTCTCTGAGGACGCCCTGAGCGAGGCGCGCGATTTCGCTACCGATCGGTTCGCGACCGACGAGTGGAATCGACAACTGTAGCGCTCGACCCGAACGCGCTCAAGAGCACGACGAGGCGGGCTAGACGCGCTCTACGATCGTCGCGATCCCCTGCCCGAAGCCGATGCACATCGTCGAGAGGCCGACGTCCTGCCCGGTTCGGTCGAGTTCGTGGACGAGTTTCGTGAGCAGGCCCGCCCCGGTCGCACCGAGCGGGTGGCCGTGTGCGATTGCGCCGCCGTTGACGTTGGTGTCGGCCCAGTCCGCGCCGGTCTCCTCCAGCCACGCGAGCACGACCGAGGCGAACGCCTCGTTCACCTCGAAGAGGTCGATATCGTCGACGGTCAGCCCCGCTTTGTCGAGGACGCCCTCCGTCGCCGGAATCGGCCCGGTGAGCATGGTGACGGGATCGACGCCGACGACCTCGGTTTCGACGATCCGGGCCATCGGCTCCCAGCCGTGGGCTTCCGCGGTCGTCTCGCTCGTCACGAGGAGCGCGCTTGCGCCATCGACGATGCCAGAGGAGTTGCCGGCGTGGTGGATCCCCTCGCCCTCCTCGCGGAACGCGAGCGGAAGTTTGGCGAGGTCGTCCGCGGTCGTCCCGGGTCGGGGATGCCCGTCGCGCTCGACAGTGATCGACTCGCCGTCGAGCGTCGTCTCTACGGACACGATCTGGTCGTCATACCGGCCTGCCTCCCACGCCTCGCCCCAGCGGCGCTGGGAGTCGGCCGCGAGTTGGTCGGCGTCGTCCCTGCTGATTCCATACTCCTCGGCGATGCGTTCGGCCCCCTCACCCTGCGACGTCGCCTCGTCGAAGTGCTCAAAGTAGCTGTCGGTCAGGGCGTGCTCGTCGACGACGCCGCGCTCGGCGTTGCCGTCGCTGCCCATCGGCACCCTGGTCATGTGCTCGACGCCGCCCGCGACAAGCACGTCGTGAAAATCGGCCCGAACCGACGACGCCGCCCAGTTGACCGCCTGCTGGCCGGAGCCACACATCCGGTTGAGTTGGACGCCCGGAACGCCCTCACCCCACCCGGCGACCATCGGCGCGATCCGGCCGATGTTCAGCCCCTGCTCGCCGACCGGGGTCACACAGCCGTACACGACGTCCTCGATCAGTTCGGGATCGAACCCGACTCGCTCTTCGAGCGCGCCGAGCGGTTCGGCCGCGAGGTCCTGGGGATGTGTATCCCGGAAGGCTCCGTCGTGCTTGCCAAAGGGCGTCCGTACCGCGTCGACGATGACAGCATCGTTCATGATAGATCAGTTTCGGACGAAGCGTTATAACGGTGGGTGGCCGGGAGTACGAACTCTGGGAGACCACAGGTACGAACGCTGATAGCGCCGAGGAGACGCTCAAAGACTCGTCGTTCACTAGCAGGTACGACCCGACTGCGATCGTACCGCTAGAACTGCTCCTGGACCCGATCCATCTTGCACTGCACGCAGAGGTCGTCCGCGAAACAGGCCACGTTGTCGTACGGACACTCGTACTGCTCGACGTCGACCGAGAGGGAGCGTTTCGCCTGTTGCCACTCGCGTTCCCAGTCCTCGATCGCCATCTCGCGGGAAGTGAAAACGACGTCGCCGTCCCGGTCGACGATCTTTGCGGCGGTGACCGCCGCCGTATGTGACTTGACCCGGTCGATCGCTTCACTGTAGGACGAACACGTGAGTTCGTCGACGCCCTCCTGGTCGTCCAGTAGCCGAACCGTCACGGTACCGTCGTACTCCTCGGTGGGATCCAATCCGTCGTTCATACGTCCTAGGTCCGGGACGATACATAAAAAGACACCACCTGGCGAACAATGTCCTGCCAACTATCTCCCCACGCGGACCGTTACTGGTGGGTTGACCGCCGCCCTGCTCTCAGAACTGCATCACTCCGTCCTCGGTGACGACCTGATCGAGCAAGCGCGTCGGCGTGCAGTCGTACATCGGGTTCTCGACGGTGAACCCCTCCTTCGGTTCGAGCATTACCTCGTTGCCCGACCGGTAGGTCTGCTGGAACTCGAAGCCGTCGCCGATGAACTTCGAGGACGAACCCACCACCGTCACAGGGACGCCAACGTCGGCCGCTGTGGCAGCGATCGGATACGTCCCCACGCGGTTGTAGATCGTATTCTCGATGATGCAGTTCATGCCGATTATGACTCGATCGCAGTCGGGCAGGACGGTGCCGACCGCGCTATCGACGATCATCTTGACCTCGACATTCTCGTGCGAGGCGAACTGCCGTGCAGTCGTCCGCCCGAAGAAGTTCGGTCGGGTCTCGGTCGTGTACAGCGTAAACTCCGTCCCGGACTGGCTGGCGTATTCGAGCGCCATCGTCGCCGTCGACGAGTTCGAGTGGGTCAACAGGGTGTCGCCGTCCTCGATGAGATTCGCCGCCCGTATCGCCGCGGCCTCCTTGCTGGCTTCGACCTCCGTCACGGCGTCGTCGACGACGCTCTGGAGCTCCGCTTTCGCCTCGTCGACCGTCTCGGGGTTGGCGTCGGTAACGGCGGTGACGATCCAGCGCTGGGTCGTATGAAGGGGTGCATGCGATCGGTTTGCACCCTTGAGCACCTTGCTGTTGCGCTCGAGGTCGTACTCGAACTCCTCGACCGTGCGGTACTCCCTGTCGAGCAGTTCGAGCAGTGCCTCGGCCGCCTTGACGGCGACGACCGACGAACTCCGGGTCTCCATCTCCTTTATCTGGTTGACTGTTTGGTCGATCATCGAGTACCACACCGTGACGTCCGGATCCGAGACTGGGTCCGCTGAGTCAGGACTGGCTGCAGACTGGCAAGCATACTTAGTCCCCCAGTTTCGCTTCGACCCGTTCGATCAGTGAGGTGTTTCCGAGGAACGTCGGCGTCCGGGCGTGGATCTCGTCGGGTTCGACGTCGAGCAGTGATTGGTTCGTGTCCGACGAACTGCCGCCACTCGCTTCGATGAGGTAGGCGAGCGGTGCGGCCTCGAAGTGGACTCTGAGCTTCCCCCCCGGGTAGGTCTCGGTCTCGGGATAGCCAAAGAGGCCACCGTACTGTAACACCTGCGCGAGGTCTGCGACCGTCGCGCCGCCGTATCGGAGCTTCAGGTTCCGCTCGAGTTCGGTGGCAAGCGAATTGAACCCCTCGGAGCGAGCATCCTTCTTACCCGCGAGGCCGATCACGGTCGGCTCGTCCGGAAGCTCGTACTCCCCCCAGCGTTCGCTGTAGCCGTCGCGGAGGAGATAATCCTGCACGATATCTCTGTCCTCGCGGGCGACGGTCATCGTGGTGTACGGCCCGAACAGAACCATCATCCCGGCGACCAGATGTCGGCCGGATGCCGGTAGCTCGGCGTCGTAGACGCCGACGATCGTACCTACGGAGTTGTTCGAAGCGAGGTTCGACGAGCCGTCCAGCGGGTCGATTGCGATCGTGTAATCGCCGTCGCCGCAGTCGACCACCCCTTTGCGCTCCTCGCTAGCGTAGCCGCCGACGCCCTCGAGCGAGGATAGCTTGTCGAAAAACAGATGATCAGCCCAGACGTCCGCATCGATCTGTGTCTCTCCGCTGGGGTTCGATCCTCCAGAGCCCTTGGCGTGATCGGGGAGGTTACTATTCACGTAATGGGCCGTATCCTGAACTGTTTGAACGATTCTGTCCATCGACTTCATAGCTGATCAGTTAGCGGTTCGCCACAGTGTTGAATCATACGTAACCACCTAACGGTGCGAGTAGTATGACATTATCTATAATTGAAGTTATTAATTCGGTTTTGAGTCAAAATATTTTGCCCCCTGAGGACCAGACAGAACGGGGGTGAACAGTCAGTTGTAGACCTGTGGGTTCGCGAGAACCGACGAAAATCGCTCCGCTTCAGTCGGTTCGTCCGGTCGCTACGACGAGGACCCCTCGCACTCGTCGTCGACTGGAATCTCGATGCCGGATTGGTCGTCCTCGAACGGGCCGTCGAGAGCACCGAACCGCCTCGCTGCCTCGTCCCGCCGGCAGAGATACGCCCTGCTGAGACGCCGCCGGACTGTATCGAATATCGACATACCCAAACGAGAATCTCCGGACGGACTTAATACTCAGTCAGACGCCCGTCTGCTGTCTGTCAAACGCCGTGGACGAACGCGGTTCCGTCGTGGGATCTTACCACTCGAACGCCTCGTGGATACCGCGACCCTCATCGTTCAGAACCGGACCGTCGACTGGGGTGATGTCACCGAGGATGGCTTCGGACCGGACCGGCGGGCCCGAACCGAGGAACTCGTCGAGTTCGTCGCCGCCGACGCTGTAGACGACGCGCCCGAACCCGGCCCGGAGCATCCCACCCGCGCACATCGGACACGGCTCCGTGCTCGTGTACATTACTGTCTCTGCGCGCTCGTCCGGCGTCAGTTCCCGGCACGCACGGTAGGCGAGATGCAGTTCCGGGTGCCGACGGGGGTCGTTTTCCGTGTTGATACGGTTCGATTCGGACATGATCACCTCGTCGTCACGGACGAGCACGGACCCGAACGGCTCGTCGCCGCGGTCACCGGCCTCGCGAGCCAATGCGAGCGCCGCGCGCATGTGAGCAGCGTGATCGAACGCCTCGAAGGCTTCGGTCGTCATAGTCGGTCTCTGGGCGGGCGGGGGAATAAATCGTCGGGCAGTCGAAGCGGCGGGCAGGCGAGGATGTCAGCACGAGCCGCAGTCGCTTGTGACTCGGTTGGGAGAACACCGTTCGGGGGAACAACTTTCATCTCACCGCGAGAATGAACCGGTAGTGACAGATACGTCGGAAGAAAGCTCGGGGCTGGGCGAGCTTACCGCGAAGCAGTATCGAGCGCTGATAGAGCAGACTTCCGACGTGATCACCGTCGTCGACGCAGAGGGGACGATCCGGTACCAGTCGCCGAACTCCGAGCGCGTCAAGCGGTGGCCACCCGAAGAGCTGATCGGCGAGAACATCCTCGACTACGTCCACCCGGAGGACAAATCCAGAGTGATCGAGCAGTTCTCGGCGCTCGTCGAGGGAAGCGGCGTCATCAAAGACGAGATCGAGTTCCGGTTCCGGACGAAGGACCGCGGGTGGATCTGGCTTGCGGTGACCGGTGCCGCACCGGGCGCGGAGGTTCCCGTCGACGGCTACGTGACGACGAGTCGGGATATCAGCCGACGGAAAGCCTACGAGCAACGCCTCGTCGGACAGCGCGATGACCTCGAAACGCTCAACGGAGTCGTCCGTCACGACATCCGAAACGACCTCCAACTCATCGCCGGGGCTGCGGAGACGCTCGAACCGCATGTCGACGATGACGGCCAGGAGCTACTCGAAACCATCCAAGAGAGTGCGAGTGACGCAGTGTCGCTCACCACGGCGGCCCGGGATCTGGCCGAGGTAATGTTGCGCCCCGACGACACCACCGACTCGATTCGACTGATGGGCATCCTGTCCGAGCAGGTCGACGCCCTCAAGTCGAGCTATCCGAACACCACGGTAACCGTCGAGGAGGTTCCAGAGACGACCGTGCAGGCCGGAGAGTTGCTCTCGTCCGTGTTCAGAAACCTGCTGACGAACGCCGTCCAGCACAACGACAAGGATGTCGCCGAGATAACGGTCTCGGGGGAGAGAGCAGCCGACCGGGTGACGGTGCGGATCGCGGACAACGGCCCCGGCGTTCGCGAGTCGATGAAAGACGACATCTTCGGCAAAGGAGAGAAGGGACTGGAGAGCGCCGGAACCGGCATCGGGCTCTATCTGGTTCAGTCGCTGGTCGAGAGCTACGGGGGCGACATCCGGGTCGAAGACAACGACCCTACGGGTGCAGTGTTCGTCGTCGAACTGCAAGCCGCCGAGTGACCGGATGCTGGTCGCCTGCTCGACCCTGCTCTAGCTACAGACTCGATACAGGTCCTCCAGCGAGTCGATATCCCACGTCGGCCAGACGTTGAGATCCCAGTTAGTGCGGTGGGGGCGGCGAATAAACGCCGAGTCGATCCCCGCGTTCTCGGCCGCTCGGATATCCGATTCGTTGTCGCCCACAAAGAGCGCGGAGTCGGCGTCGAGGTCGGCCAGTGCCCGGTCGAGATAGTGCGAGTTCGGTTTGCGGAGATTCAGGCTCTCGATAGTCGGCTCGCGGCCATAGGCCGCGCCGAACTGATGGGAGATATCGTAGTGGTCTAGCACGAAGTCGACCGTCTCCTGCTGGTTCGAGCTGACGATTCCCATCGAGACGTCGAGATCAGGCAGCATATCGACATCATCGTACAGGGACTTCCGCCCGGCGCGGACTTCGTCTTTCTGTGCGTTAGAGAGTGATCGTTCGCGGGCGCGCCAGAATCGCTCGGGCTCCAGATCGTACTGACCACAGATTTGGTCGACCTGTGCGGGCGTCGCGCCAACTGTCATACTGTCTACGTGATCGGCGTCCATGTCGGTTACACCGAACTGCGAGAAGGTTTCGTGGGTTGCGTCCCGAAGCACCTCGAAGCTCGTTCGTTCGACGAGGACACCGTCGTTGTCGAAGACGACGGTATCGTAGTTCACACGATACTTTGGCCGCTTGGCCTGATAAGTGTTTCACCGAGTACATTGGGACTGGGCGCGCTGATCGGTGCATAGCCTGTTCCCACCGTGTAGTAAAAATGCGTCGCGCCGCACAGAACTAGCAATGAGCGATATCGGCACCTGCGAGCGCCACGGCTACGTTTCGGGGACGATCTGTCCCGACTGCGGGAACGACGTCCCGACGCTCCTGTCAGGCGATCGACGGACACAGCTATCGAAGTTCGTTAGCGGCGCACTCCGACACTTTCCCGAGGACGCCGGACTGGAGTTGGACGATCAGGGCTGGACAGCGTTCAGCGCTGTCGTCGACATCGTCACCGACCGGTATCGCTGGGCAACGCCGGAACACGTCACGGCAGTCGTGTTCACCGATCCGAAGGGACGGTTCGAGCGCGACGTGGACGGTGGGGATGGTCACGACGAGGGGCGCATCCGGGCGGCATACGGCCACTCGGTCGATGTCGACCTCGATCCGGCGTCGACAGCGGTCCCGGACACGCTGTACCACGGCACCGCGCCGCGACACGTCGACGCGATACTCTCGGCGGGACTCAAGCCGATGAACCGACAGAAGGTCCACCTCTCGGGGACGCGGGACTCGGCGCTGTCGGTGGGCGAGCGCCACGCCGACGACCCCGTCCTGCTGGTCGTCGATGCCGAGCGACTGCAGGCTGACGGCCAGCGGGTCGTCAAGCGCGGCACGGATGTTTACACGACCGAGCGGGTCCCACCGACGTATCTGGAACTGGTCGAGGAGCACGAGTAGACGACTGGACGAGGCGTCAGGGCTGGTGGACAGACACACCGGGTTTCCGGTGGAAACTCATAGCAGGTGGCATGCAAAAGTCGTAGCGGGTCGGCGTGTGAATCAGACAGTGACGATGCAGGAGATATACGAAAGGAGTTAGCACGGTGCCGGAAATATAGGAGAAGGGTAGTGTAACTGTTACAAATTCCAGTATCTATAAGTAACTACCAGTAGTAAACAGTAACATCAGATGCCACGGTCGTACTCAATTGGCGAGTTCGCAGAGGAACTCGGTGTTCACGCTCAAACCGTCAAACGCTGGTGTCGGAACGACGACCTCGATTACACCCGAACACCGGGCGGTGAACGACGTATTCCACACCGGGAACTCCGTCGACTTGCTGGTGATACTCGTCCGACAGACCGTGTTGCACTCTACGCTCGTGTCTCCAGTCACCGCCAGAAAGACAACGGCGACCTTGACCGGCAACTCGACCAACTTACAGACTACGCCCACGAACACGGGTGGAGCGTCGAAAACACCTACACCGACGTTGGCAGTGGCCTCAACGAAGACCGTCGTGGCCTCAACTCACTCCTTGATGACGTACGAGAAGCCAACTATGGACGCATTCTCGTCACTTACGAAGATAGACTTACTCGCTTTGGCTTCTCGTATCTCGAACGGTACTTCGAGTGTTACGGTGCCACCATCACCGTTATCGAAGACGAGACGGACAAATCAGCACAGGAAGAACTCGTTGATGACCTCATCAAGCTCGTCGCCAGCTTCTCCGGCAAACTCTACGGTATGCGTTCGTCAAAAAAACAACAGATCGTCAACACCGTCGAATCCGAGGTGAACCCCGATGAGTGACCACCTCTCGCTTCCAATCCGCTTGCCAGACGACGATACCGACCGATTCGAGCGACTGGCGACACTCACGCAAAGAGTCGCCAATCACGTCCTCAAAGACCACTGGATGCCAACCCATCTCGACGGGATTGCTGACGCCTCCCATCAGGCGTGGAAATACTTTGACGAACACGAGCCGTTTGAGGGACTCGACCTGTATCTCCCCTCGCGGTTTCGACGCTGTATATTGCAGAAAGTCGGTGAAACACTGCGGAGTCACGCCGACCGACGAGACGCCTTTCAGTCCATCCAGAACGTGTTGCCCGACCACAAAATCCGACGCATCCACCGTCGTCGCATCAAAGAACGGCTTTGGGACGACGGCGACTACCTCTCGTCAGGCTACGTGGACATCCTCATCGACCAACTCAACAGTCACTACGACCGGCACGGGATGTATCCAGACACGTATGTTAAGATGCAGGACTGTCCTGAGTACGATAACGGCGTCTTGCCGTTCTCTGCGGATGATGGCCCAACGAGCGGGCAAGCTGTCAAATACCAGTACGACACCGAGACCGAGACGCTGACTATCCGACTCAAGACGCCAGACACACGTTCACCAGAGACACGCGGTGACTGGTCCTGGACAGAGTACGAACGTGGCGGCTACGAGGCGTTTCACGATCTGCTCTCTCACGGTGACCTCTCGGCTCCTGAGTTCCAACCTTCCCGTCGCAAAACTGGTGACGCCTACTACGAACTGTCCTTCCCTGTCGATGTCGAACAGACTGGGGCAAGCGACGACGGTGACTGCGTGCTGGCACTCGACGCCGGGATGCGAAAAGACATGACTGCCGTGGTGGTGACTGACGACGGCGAACAACTGTCCACGCCACAGTTCATCCAGTTCACTGACCGCGAGAAGATGCGACGACTCCACCGTGAACGAACGCGCCTGAACGACCGCCTTGCCGCGTTGCGCCGCCATGGTCGCTCGCATAGAGACGAGTTCGCTCATATCCAGAGCGAATACGAACGGGTGAACAACAAGATTCGACACAAGCGCGAGCAATTGACACACGACGTGGCCAACCAAGTCCTCGCACTCGCCCTCGTCTACGACGTGGACGCGATAGTTCACGAGGATTTGCGCTCGCTTTCTCCGCCGAGTGACGAAGGCGCGTTGTCGTGGGAGCTGTCGTCATGGGCACGACGAGACATCATCGATAACATCGAATACCGATCAGACTGTGTTGGACTCGCTGTTGAGCGGGTCTACCCGGAGGGAACGAGTCGGTCGTGTCCCCGGTGTGGTTCGACCGGCCACACCTGCAAGTCACCCGACCACCAGCAAGAACACTGGTGGGGCGGGCACTTCCGGTGTGACAATGCCCGGTGTGGGTTCGAGGGCGACCGCGACTACATCGGGGCGCTGAACGTGGCTCGCGTGTTCTTCAGCGAGACGGACGAGCTAGACCACGGTTTCACATCCTCCTATACGGGGGATTCTGAAATCGTGCTAGCTGGCCGTTCCGCTGGCACGCGGTTCACGTTCGGTCGTGGTGTCGTTGCCTACGAACCCGAACAGGCAGCGGCGACCGCTGGTGGTGGGTCGGCTGTCATAGCGCCCGCTGTCGCCGTGCCGGAGTCGAACACAGATAGTAGCGATGGACGTGGCCCAGTCGTCCAACAGTGTACCCGTTTCCTACGGTGTGCTACTGAAAGCTACTGAAAATTGGAACGGTCGAAAGGATGCCAGAGGTTTTCTGGCGAATCCCGCAATATATAATTTTGTTTGTATATTACACACACACCGGGTTTCCGGTGAAAGGTGCTAGAGAGAAGGGGGAAGAGGTGACGTACATGGAGATATCATTCGAGTAATAGACAGATTTACGATGATTTTCGTAACGCAGTATTTTTGTACCATATGTGAGTAGAGTCCAGTGGCTGAATCGTCGATCGGTAAGAGAAACGACAGACTGTCGTTTCGGTCTCGAAGCGAAACTGCGATAACGGACAGTACCGAGGGGTGACCGAAAGTCCGTCAGACACCAGTGAGCCGAGTTGTGGGCGTTCTCGAACTGTAACAGCAGTAGTACCCTGGACACGATCCGGGCGCTACCCCCACCCCCACTACTATCACACGGATTTCACCGGAAACCCGGTGTGTGTCTCTCGTCAACCCACACGGAAACGGAAGCTACTTTCACCGGAAATGCGGTGTGATGTGTATGGACGCAGACGACGACCTGTTCACTCGGGAGGATCCGATCTTCGCCAACAAAGAGTTACTGGAGATCAATCATCTCCCCGAAAAGAACCGGATCGTCGGTCGAGACGACGAGATCCAGTCGCTCGCAAACGCCGTCAACCCCGCTATCTTCGGGCAAAGCCCGAGCAATTTGCTGATCTACGGGAAAACTGGGACCGGAAAATCGCTGTGCGCGAAACACGTCTCCGGCCGTCTGATCGAGACCGCCGACCAGGAGGGCGTGACGATCACCTACGCGTACATCGACTGCTCGCAGGACACCACCGAAACACAGGCAGTGCAGTCCCTCGCAGCGTCGACCAACAACCCTGACGAAACGGATGTCTCGATTCCTGACAAGGGAATCAGCACGGCGACGTACTACAAACGACTCTGGGGGATCCTCGACGACCAGTACGATGTCGTTCTGGTGATCCTGGACGAGATCGACAAACTCGAATCCGACTCGATCCTGATGCAGCTCTCCCGTGCCGGCGAAGCGGGAAAGATCGATGACTGCAAGATCGGCGTCATCGGAATCAGCAACAAGATCAAGTACAAGGATCGGATGGACGAGCGCGTCAAGAGTAGCCTCTGCGAGCGCGAGTTCGTTTTCCCGCCGTACGACGCCAATCAGTTACGATCGATCATGAACGCTCGGAAAGATGCCTTCCGCGACGACGTGCTCGAATCGGGCGTCATTCCGCGCGCCGCGGCGCTGGCCGCACAGGAACACGGGGATGCACGAAAGGCCATCGACATGCTTCGCTACGCGGGGGAGATCGCACAAGCGAACGACGCCGAAATCGTCCGCGAGGAGTTCATCACCGATGCCCGAGAGAAGGCCGAAACGGATCGGTTCCGAGAGCTCATCCGTGGGGCGACACCACACTCCCGGTACGCCCTACAGGCGCTGACACATCTCTCGCTCAACGACTCCGCACAGGACGCGTTCCGGACAACCGCCATCTACGACGTCTATGAGCGACTCTGCTCGGAGGTCGGCTCCGATCCCCTCTCGCTTCGCCGTGTCCGGGACCTGCTGAAAGAACACGCGTTCCTCGACGTGCTCGAACAGTCACGACACTCGGGCGGGAGCGCCGAAGGGAACTTCACCAAGCACCGACTGCTGGAGGACCCGGAAGTCGTCCAGGACGTCCTCGTGAATATCGACTGAGACGCGTTCATCACACCGCCCGTTTCACCGGAAATCCGGTGTCTACCGGGTCCCGAGACTATGGAACCGACCTGCCGTTCCACCGGAAACGCGGTGTGGATATACCGCACGGCGAACGTTCAAACATCATCCCGAACGAGCCACGGCCATGAGCTTCGTCATCGGACGCGGAAGCGACGCCGACCCCCAGCAGGCAGGCTATCTCGGCCGGTATCGCGCACTCGACGGGAGCGAAGGCGCAACGCTACACCTGGATCTGGATGGCCCCCATGCGATGTTGATCGTCGGCAAGCGTGGCTACGGCAAGTCGTTCACGATGGGCGTCCTCGCGGAGGAACTGGCGCGCACGCCGGGCGTCGCGCCGGTACTCGTCGACCCGATGGGCGTCTTCTCGACGCTCGCGGACGGGACACAGGGCGACCCAGTTCCCGTGGAAGTGTTCGATAGCCCGGCCGTCTCGGCCGACGTGCTCGATCCGCGGTCGTGGTGTTCGCTACTCGGACTGTCGCCCGAGAGCGGTGCCGGCGGGCTGGTCTGGCAGGCCGCCCAGCACTCCACCACACTCGCGGAGATGCGGCCCCACGTCGAAGACGCGAACGCCCCGGACGCCGACACGCGGGCGGCGCTCAATCATCTCGCACTCGCCGAGTCGTGGGGCGTCTTCGATGCCGATGGGCTCGATGCTGGGGCCCTCGCGAGCAGCGCGGTCTCCGTACTGGACGTCTCGGGCCTAGACGCCGCGCCGATGAACGCAGTCTGTCGGGGTGTCGGCGAAGCCCTGTATCGGGCGCGCGTCGACGAGTCCATCAACCGCCTGCCGTGGCTGTTGCTCGACGAGGCCCACACCTTTTTCGGCGGCGTCGGCGAACCAGCGCTGCACACGATCCTCACCCGCGGTCGCGCACCGGGCGTGAGCATCGTTCTGGCGACACAGCGACCGAGCGCCGTCTCCGACATCGCCATCTCCCAATCGGATGTCCTGCTCTCGCACCGACTGACTGCGGAAGCGGATCTGGCGGCACTGACTGCCGCCCAGCCGACCTACATGACCGAGTCGCTGGACGAGCGGCTCCCGACGGAACCGGGCGAGGTCATCGTGATCGACGACGCGACGGAGACGATCCACGCCGCCCAGATCCGGCTCCGTGATACGCCACATGGGGGTGAGAGTCCCTCAGCGCGCGAACTCGCGAACCTAGAGTGACCGCTCTCGGAGGGGCCCTCGCAATGGCGGACTCGCCACTGCCGGAGAGAGTACGAAAGCCAGCGGTCGAAAAAGCGTGCACACCCGGGCCCGGTGACCCAGAGAGACCAGATCCGGGCCGATCAGTCCTAGCTGAGGAGTTCGATCTCGTGGCCGTCGACGGTCTTCGTGAAGGCGTAGCGGTTGCCACAGGACTCCGGATCGCGGTAGTCCTCGGCCCCGCGTTCGAGCAGGGTCTCCCAGTCGTCGTGGAGATCATCCGAGCGAACCGCGAGATGACCCCAGGCATCGCCCATCTCGTAGCTGCTGCCGTCGTAGTTGTAGGTGAGTTCGACCGACATCGCCTCGTCGGCGGCGTCCTCGGGGTTCATGAAGTACAGCGCGAAGGAGCTGTGTTCGGAGCGTCGGAACATGTCGTATTCGAGTTTGCGGGCGTACCAGCCGATGGCGGCGTCGGCGTCCTCGACGCGGACCATCGTGTGATCGAGGCTCCAGCGCGCGCCATGGTCGCGTTCGACGATCTCGATCTCGTGGCCGTCCGGGTCCTTGACGAAGGCGTAACTGCCGCCACAGGAATCGGGGTCGCGGTAGTCCTCGACGCCGGCGTCCATCAGTTCGTCGTAGGCCTCGTAGACGTCCTCGGCGCGGACTGCGATGTGGCCCCAGGCGTCGCCCATGTCGTAGGATCGGCCGTCGTGGTTGTAGGTGAGTTCCAGCGTCGCGCCCTCCTCGTGCATGTCTTCGGGGCCGAGGTGGACGTTGGTGAAGGTGTCAGCGTCCCAGCGGCTCTTCTCCTCGTAGCCGAAGTGAGTCTGGTAGAAGTCCAGCGCCGCGTCCAGATCCTCGGTTCGCATCATCACGTGGTCGAGTGTTCCATCCATACCTACGAGTTGGTGGCGGATCGTCAATAACGTACTGGATCCGGACGCTGAGGCCGGGTGCGCGTCAGGTGTTGTAGACGTCGACGGTTAGGAGCGTACTAGGTGTGGACGTCGACAGCCAGTGCGGAGCATTGCTGCGGTTCGAGTCGCAAACTGGGTTCGGGACGTTTCTAGGTCCCTTCGTCCGTTGTTCGACGCATCGAGGCCCGTTCGATCGGCGACTCCCAGAGCAGTATTGCGACCGATCCGAGAACCAACACGCCCCCAGCGACCGAGAGTGCGATCAGCGGCGAGACGGCGTCGGAGATGACACCGCTTCCGAGTTGGAACGGGATGACGGTGAGTGCGCTCACCATCGCCATCGCGCTCAACACGGTCGCCCGCCCCAGCGTCTCGATGCGGTCGTTCACGTACTGGCCAGCGAGGACCCGCGTCGGTTCGACAGAGGCCCAGCCAACGAACAGGGCGATGAGTGCGACCGACGGCACGAACATCATCGTCATCAGCAGGCCGCCCACCAGCAGTGGCACGCCGACGAACCACCGACGCAGTCCGATCCGGTCTCGAACGAGGTCGATGCGGTAACTGACGGCCGCGGAGGCGAGATTGATCGCTGCGTAGTATATGCCCAGCAGCGTCTCGACGTCGCCAGTGGAGAGAGCGAGTCTGTAGGGGTCGTCGCGGCCAGGGACGGGAAGCGAGGTGGCCAGACTCACGTCGATCCCGGCCAGGACGGACTCGAAGACCGGTTGCAGGAAGATGAAGACGAGATAGGTAACGGCCGAGAAGAGCACGAAGTAGTAGAGAATGAACGACCGGAGACGACGCTGGCTGACGGCCTCGGTGACGACGGTCCACGCCTCGCGAAGCCCCATCTCGCTGGAGCCACTCTCCTCGTATGTCGTCGGTTCGTCGAGCGTGACGATCACGAACAGGCCAAGGCCGGTGAAGAGCGCGGCCGCGAGAAACGGATAGGCGAGGTCGAGGCCGCCGAGATAGCCGCCGACGAGCGACGCACCGACGCCCGCGGAGAGGGCAATCGACTGACCGCGGCCCCGAACGCGAGTGAACTCCTCGCTCGCAGAGACGTCGGTCAGCGTTTCGTACACCCACGCGTCCTCGGTGCCCGAGCGAAAGTTGTAGCCGAGCGACCAGCAGACGAACAGGAGCGCAAACGCGAGAAACGAACTGGCCAGGGCGAGTCCGACCAGCGTCGCGGTGATCAGCGCAGTCCCGACGAGGAGACTGTTTCGACGACCGATCCGATCGCCGATGTAGCCGGTTGGCACCTCCCCGAGGACGGTCGTTACGTTGTAAAGCGCCTCGATGATGACGATCTGCGTGAACGAGAGCCCCTGAGAGAGAAAGTACAGATACATGATCGGCCGGTAGAACTCCACCGCCTCCGTGGCCTTGAACAGGTAATACTTGAAGACTGCCCGGGAACGCGCCATATACGAGAGTTCCCGTTAGGACCCGTAATTCCTCTGGTATCTTTGCCGAGGATCTGGTGGAGAGTTCGGCGTCGATGTGGGCACCGGGGAACGCACCTCGGCAAGTAGGCTGAAGTCACTCTGGACCCTGTGACCGGGTAGTGGACTTGCGAACCCTCCTTATCGTGGCAGCGCTGGTGACCAGCCTCGGAGTCGCAGGCGGCGTGGCGGCGACCACCAGTGACGGACCGGTACCCAACAGCGATATCGCGACGGTCGACGGCATCGGCATGGACCTCCCCAGCACCCCCGACGAGATGGGCACCGCGACGCATACGGACCCACCGGTCGATGCCGTCGACAGCTATGGCGCGGCCGAAACGGTAGCGGGCGCCCCGAGCGATACGATAGACCTGAGTATCGAGCTAACCCGGCGTCCGGACAGCGCGGGCGAGGTCGGCGTCGAACTGCAGTATCGGTTGCCCGACCGGCTTACCTCCCTGGACGCCCGTCTCTTCAACGCGACGAACGTCGAATCGACCGACGGGTTCACGAAGGACGCTGAGGGCCGCTACGTCTGGGACGAGGAGACGGACACGCCGACGATTAGCTATGCGCTCTCGGTCGATCAGGAGCTAGAACAGGACGGTCCGATAGCCGGGCCGGGGACGTACGTCTTCGCCGATACCGCAGGGTGGACGGTGATGGCCCAGCCGCGACTCTCTCACGGGTGGGGGTGGCGTGGGGGCGAGGCGGTCGGACTCGACCGGACGACGACCATCGACGGTCCCGGTAGGGTGGGTAACCGGATCGCCTTCCTCGGCGAGCAGGAAACCTACACACACGAGGCACACGGCCAGCAGTTCGAACTCGTCGTTCCCGAGGCCGCGGCGCTCGCCGAGTCGCCGGACGAGATATTCACGTCGGTGAGCCACGCCTCCGACTCGTTGCAGGTCGGGAGCCGCGACGAGGAGGTGTTCATGCTCGCCGTGCCGACCGACGAGGTCGGATGGGGAGTCCGTGGACTCCAGACCGGCGGATCCGATCTCTGGGTGAGGGACAACGAAGTGCTCGATACTGCCGACAACGTCTGGGTACACGAGTACGTCCACACCCGCCAGGGCTACGAGACGAGTTCCGACGCCAGGTGGTTCACCGAAGCCACGTCGACGTACTATGCCGCCCTGCTGACACTCGAAGAAGAGCGCATCGGGTACGAGGCGTTCCGGGAGCGTCTCGACATCGGGACGCGCGAGCGCCACGCCGACGCCGTGCTCGCCGAACCGGGGACGTGGGCCCGGGGCAGTAATTACTACAAAGGTGCGCTGGCCGCAGGAGCGGTCGACCGCCAACTCAGGCTCACGACCGACGGCGGGGCGAGTTTGCAGGAACCGTTCAGCCGGATGAACGAGGCGAGCGAGCCCGTCGACCGGGAGACGATGCTCGAGTATGTCGACGCGGCTGGCGGCGACGAACCACGAGAGACTGCGGCACGGCTGACCGGGACCAGCGAGACGGCGAACGTCTGGTCAGTCGAAGAGCACGCCGCCGCCTTCGCCACACAGCCAGCCCGGATCAGCTACGCGCTACCCGGCGACCCCGACGGGATTCGCGTCGACGGCGACTATCGCGAGCGATCGCTCAGCGACGAAGAGCCGATCACCGTCGTCACGGGCGAACGGCTGACGATAGCTGGCGCGGTCGAGAACACGGGCGAGAGTCCGGGGAACTACGAGGCACGCCTCCGTGTCGACGGAGAGGTCGTCGACCGCGTTGCCGGACGCCTCGCTCCCGGCGAGGGCGAGACGGTGGAGTTGGCCCACCGGTTCGAGGAAGCCGGAGAGCGGACCATCGCCCTCGGGGACGACCAGCGCCGCGTCCTCGTCGAAGCACCCGCGACGAGCCGTGTGACTGAGGTGACCCGGACGCCCGGACGAGTCGCGCCGGGCGAGGACGTGACGGTCACAGCAACGGTCACGAACGACAACCAGCTTCCGGGCCGGGCCGACGTGACAATCCGGACTGACCGAGGAGTGATCGAGGAGACGGCCGTCGCGCTGGATGCTGACGGTGAGACGACCGTCACGACGATGGTTTCCTTCGACGAACCGGGCACCCAGCGCATTACCGTCGACGACGGCACCGACGACCGGAGCGTGAACGTCCGGGTCGCAAGCGGGGGCGCTTCCGGGCTGATTACCGACCTGGGTGATGGCTCGCTCGGCGTCGGCGCACTGACAGTGGTCGTGTTGCTCGTCGTCCTCACGGCATCGATGTACGTGTTTCGCGACGGCCAGTGACGCCAGGGGTCGTCGACTGGCGGACGACGCCGACCCGGCATCGGAGTCACGGCTATCGAAATCTATTCACCAACTGGGTCTATATATAGGGTCATGAACGACAGCCTCCATCACAGTACGCTGTGCAGGCAGCGCAACCAGGCTACCAGACGGCCGGCATGAGCGCCGTCAACAGCCTCTGGTACCTCGCAGATCAGGCGACACAGCGAGCCGAACAGGCCGCACACGACCTCAGTCGGCAGTACGAACCGACGTTCAGCTACGAACGCACCAGAACCGTCTCGCGCCATCACTTCCGGACACTCACCGAACGGATCCAGCAGACCGGGATGCCGTATGGCACGCAGAGCATCGTCCACAGGTCGTCGGGAGAACTTCTGTTGGTGCGCCACAAGGAGGTCGGTATGTGGGTCCTCCCGGGCGGTTGTGGCCACAGTGGTGAGACGTTCCAGGAGACGGCCCGCAGAGAACTGCAAGAGGAAGCCGGGATCGAGGCATCGTACGACGGGCTAGCGCTCCGGACCGACGTGACGTTGCGCTGTGGGACGACCGAAACGTGGGGCATCCTGCCCGTCTTCGCCGCCCGCGCGGAGACGACCGACCTCGCGGTCGACGACCCGGACGGGGAGATCAGCGAGGCGCGCTGGTTCGACGAGCCACCGGCTGATACTCGTGATCGCGAGGAGATACTGGCGTGGCGCGAACAGGCACGCTCGGATTAGTGAGCGACCGAGCCTTCCTGCATATCTTCGATCGTCGAGTCCCGTGACCCGTCCACCGGATCGGAGCCCTCACGGGCCGGTTGTAGCTCCGAGTCGGAAACCCACTCCCACTCGCCCGTTCCGTTTGTACCCTCATCCATCTCGCTCGTGTTGCCGTCCAGTGCGCTCGGGCGTTCCTCCGGTCCGATTGTGCCCTCATCCATCCCGCTCGTGCTCTCGCCCGTCGAGCTCCAGGTCCCGGGGTCGGCTAGCGGCCGCGTCGCGTCGTCCAGCGGGACGACCCGTTTCATCGGATACGGCGCGTGGCCGACCCTGTTGCCGCGTCGATACTCCGAAAGTTCGAACTGGTGGGCTTCGTCTCCGTCGTCGATGACGAGCACCTCGACATCGTCCGCAGCCAGCGAGTCCAGAAACTTCTCCGCCAGAGGATAGCCGTTCTGCAGGCTCGATAGGTGCTTTCGCTCCCGGGGAACGAGTGCCGCGGTCCGCCCATCGGCAAGAACGAACCTCGACACGGAGCGGGGACGTCCCCCATACAGTTGCGACATACGATAGTTTGAGTACAGCGCATCGTAATAAATTTTTGGGCTATCCCGTTCAGAATTGAACTCTGGCCACCGACAGCAGCGGATCGCCGAGACGAGTGATGCCCGGCCAACCGACGCCCGAACGACCGCTACGGCCCGTGACTCATGCCGTCCCGCTCGTCCGCGCGTAGTCGCCGGAGCGCCGCCCGGGCGTTGCTCGCGTCGTAGCCGAAGAGCACCGCGTCACTGTAGGCGTCCGCGACCTCGACGGCGTGGATCAGGTCGTCGATATCGACGTCGACCGCGTACAGTTCGACGCTGAATGGCGTCTCGAGTAGCGAGTCAAACCCCTTTGCGATGGTCTCGATCCAGTAGGTCGTCGAGTAGGCCATATCGTACAGCGGGACGACGAACTCGTCGACGTGCTCGGCAAGGGCGTCGACGTCGATTCCGGCCCGCTCGTAGAGATGGCCCGGATAGGGATCCGGATGCAGTGTCAGATACGTCTTCCCGGTGATGCGGCCCGCTGCCTCCGCGACGAACTCGGTGATCACGTTCGCGCGCCATTCGTACCGGTCGTCAAACTCGCTGTCGGCAAACAGCCGGTTACAGCGCTCGCAGTGACAGTACTCCCCGCGTGGGAAGCCGACGTCGTCGAGGCGGACGTCGCCGCCGTCGGCCGCGCTCTCGTCGATCATCTCCAGTAGCCCCTCGCGATACTCCGGATGGGTCGGACAGATATACGCCCAGTCGAAGTAGGGCTGCTCGCGGGTCGCACGCTCGCCCTCGTCGCTGACGGGGGCGAGTGAGGGCTCCGCATCGACGGCCGCGTTGTCGGCGAAACAGGAGATCATGTTGATCGCGCCGAACTCGGGTTCGGTCGCCCGGCCCGTGACGTCCTTGACCTCGTAGAACGCCCGGTCGAACTCCGCCCAGCCGAGCTCTTCCTCGTTGCGCGTGACAACACCGTACATACTCGCAGGTGGGCGGCGAGAAGGGTAAGTGGTTCGTTCGGACTAGGCTTCGTCGTACTCGACATCGACTTCTTCGGTCGAGAACAGTTTCCAGAGCGCGACGACGACGGCGACGACGAGCAGCAGTTTGATCAGTCGGGACATACATGTCACTTCGTCGTATAGGAGTATAATTGTTGCTGATCCTGCAAGTCCGCGTTCCTCGCCCGCCGGGAAAACCGACGGTTACGAGGAGTCGTCCGGTTCTGGTTCGGTGACGATTCCGGGTTCGTTGCTGGAGATGACGATGATCTGATCCGTGATATCCTCCATCGTGTTGTGGAGTTCGTCAAGGAGGATGGCGAACTCGCGGTAGACGAGCGGTTGTTCGATGGCGTCGTCCGCGAACGCCGTTTCGATCACGTCGTTGCGAACATCGTCACAGACGCTCTCGATCTCCCGAATCCTCGCGATTTCGTCGACCAGCGAGTCCGAGGCCTCCGTATCACAGAGGTTGTGAATGAACGTCGAAACTAGCTCCTGGAGTTCCGCTACCGCGGTGACGGCGTGGTTTGCCATCTCGTGGAGGCCCTCGAAGCACTCGTTGTCGTGTGGCGGATTGACGATGACGAGTTCGTCGGCGATGCGCTCGACGAGGTTCACCACGGTATCGAGGTTCTTGTAGAACTCCAGGAGCGCGGAGGCGTTGAAGTGGATCCGCGAGTTCAACAGTCCCATCTCTCCTGGACCCGCGTTGGTGATCGAACTGTTGATATCGTGAATGATATCGTCACAGTCGCTTTCGAGCGTTTCGATCCGCTCGACCGTTCCCCTGGTAGATTCGCCGGCCGCATACTGGTCGAACAGATCGGGCAAGAGTGTAACGCAGTCCTCGAATTTGACGAGGTACTCCTCGGTGTGGGTTTCGAGTTGCTCCCCGAAATCGGCTTCCGATGACATCTCGTCCCGTACTTATCCGCATCCGTACTAATAGGTGCCGTCTATTACTGCAGGGTTTTATATGTGAGATGCAGACTGGCTACGCGACAGCATCGGCACGCGCCCCGACGCTCACTGCTCGCTGCGATACTGCACGTCCGGCGCAGTTACATCGACGCCGAGTTCGCTCAGCGCCTCTGCAACCGCCGCAAACGGCGATTTCGGTGGGATCTCGAACGGATCGTCGGGCGACCAGACGTGCGTGACAGTCCACTCGTCGTCGACCACCAGCAGTGCCCGCCCGGGGATGTCCCGGTGGCCGTGCCAGTCGTTCAGGCACAGACCGTACGAATCCGAGATCCCCGCGTGGAAATCGCTGAGCACTGGAAAGGACAGGTCGAGTCGGCGTGCGGCCGCGGAGTTGGCGAACAGCGAGTCGCCAGTAATGGCCCACACGAGCAGGTCGTCCCGAGCGGCCCATCCCGACGCCCCGAGCGCGCGCAGGTCGTCCTCGCAGACGGGTGCGTGGGCGGAGGGGACAAACGCGAGTATCACGGCCTCCACGTCGTCGATGAACCGGTGGAGGTCGTAGATCGAAGGGTCACGGTCGAGGACGCCCGGAAGCGAGAAGTCCGGGGCTTTCTGGCCGGGAGCGATCATAGTTTCACGGCCGAGAGAGAGCGACAAAAGCGTAGCGGTCGGCCCGCGATCCGGGCGAGGAACGAAGACCGTGGAGTCCGTAGCCGGCGTCGTGACGGACCCTTCCTCGGGCGCGGCCCTGATCGCCGCCCGGAGCAGGACATGCCCGCCGAGCGCCGGCATCGAGGACGTCGTCGACGCGCTCGGCTACGAGCTGCTCGAGACTGTCTGCCAGGAGCGCCGGGAACACAACCGCTACAATCTGGGGCCGGGGCTGGTCGATCGGCTTGCCGACCGGATCGACGTGGCAGGCGTCGCCTTCCTCGCCGTCGACCACCTCGTCCATCCGGGGCAGATGGTCGATCTCGCGGCGACGCTCCCGCCCGTAACGCTCCGGGATCGGCGCGGCGTCTTCCGAGAGTACCTCGCGGCGGAGAACCCCGTCGCAGCGCTCCTGTCGACACGGCAAGAGAAACGGATCGAACGCCGGGCGGTCGCCCGCGACCAGCGCGACGGCGCGGCGGCGACACCCAATGGCACCGGACGGCGACTCGACGCGCTCGACCGCGAACTGGATCGCCTCGACGACCGGATCGAAGAGCGTGTGGTGGACCGACGGGCACGCGTCGCCGAGACCAACGCCGCCGACAGCTACGTCGCCGTGACGGGACCGCCCGGGGCGGCTATCGGGGCGACCTGGCGGATGCTCACGGACGAACCGCTCGACGCCGCGGGTGTGCTCGGGCCCGCCGAACCGACGACTACACGCGTTTCGATCGGATGCCACGACGTCGCAGTCACCGCAACGACGGCGATACTGGAGGGCCTGCCCACGTGGTACGAACGGACGATTCCGGGAACGGTCGCCGCGCTCTCGCAGGCCGATGTCGTGGTGTCGGTGCTGCCCGCTGGCGATTCCCGGCGGGCAACAGTCGAGACGATTACCGACCGGTTCGGCGGGACACACATCGTCGTCGGCGAGCAGTCGGCGGGGGTCGCGGATCTGGCCGCCGAGACAGCGACTCGGGAGGACGATACACTCGCCGACCGGATCGGGACCGTGCTACCAAGCGAGCGACTGGGCGTCGCTCTGCCACAGACCGACGAGAGCATGACGCTCGTCTCGTGGTGTTACGACAACGGCCAGGTGGTCGAGATAGCGTACGGCGAGACGGTAACGCTCACGCTCGAACTGCCCCCGGGCCTGGTAGACGAACTCCGCTCGCGCGTCTCGTCAGTCGGCGGAACGGTAGACCGGAAGGAATAGACCGCTTCAGGCTGTCTGCAGGTACTTTTCGTTGACGACCCACTCGCCGTCCTCGTTTTCGACCATGTACTCGCCGTAGTAGGGTACCCGGTTGTCGACGGTCTCGCGATACCGCTCGCGGATCTCGGGCTTCGTCATCTCGCCCATCGAGCGCAGGTCGTCGTTGCGGTTGAGACAGCCCTTGAGATAGCCGTCGTGTGTGACCCGGACGCGATGGCAGTTCTGACAGAACGACTCGTTGCCGACGGGGTCGACGATTTCGACCATCCCGGCGTCGTCGTTTGGAGCATCGCTGTCGGGGTCGCCGCCGATCCAGTAGCGTTTGCGGTCGTGCATCTCGCGGATCTCGATTTCGTCGGCCTGTTCGGCGAGCCAATCGTGGACTCGCTCGATTTCGATCATCCACTCGGGATGGCCCGCCAACTCGGGCATGTACTCGATCAACTGCAACTGGAGTCCGGAGTTCTCGGCGACGTGTTCGACCATCTCGGGAACGTAACCGGCCGTCTTTTCGAAGACGACCATGTTCAGTTTGACCGGATCCAGACCGGCGTCGAGCGCGGCGTCGACCCCTTCCAGCACGCGGTCGAACGCGCCCGTCTTCGTCACCTCGGCGAAGTCTTCGGGATCCATCGAGTCCTGGGAGACGTTCACCCGTTCGAGTCCGGCGTCGACGAGGTCCTCGGCCCGGCCGGGCAGGAAGGTGCCGTTAGTCGTCATGGACACCTCCATTTCGTCGGGCGTCCGGCGGATGATCTCCTCCAGGTCCTGCCGGAGCATCGGTTCGCCGCCGGTGAACTTTACCTTCTCCACGTCGAACTCGCTGGCCACCTCCAGAAAGCGGACCACGTCGTCGGCGCTCATCTCGTCGTCCTGTGGCTCCATCGGGCCACGGGTGTCTCCTAGCCCCTCGTTATGGCAGTAGACACAATCGAAGTTACAACGGTCGGTCAGCGAGATCCGGACCCCGGTGACCTCCCTCCCGAACCCGTCTGTCAACATATCCCTCGCTTCGTTAGCAGAGTTCTTAAAACCATTGTCGGATTTTGCCCGATTGTAACCTATTGTGGTTACGCCCGAGATTGTGGGGTCGAACGGCCGAACCGGCGACTGACAGCTAGCCGAGAGTTCATAGGTGATCGGGCGGCCAGCGGGGCACGATGGAGCTACTGGGAGTGCAACCGGTCGTCGATCCGGAGTTGACGCTACTCACGCTCGCGTGCATCGGCGCAGGCTCGACGATGGGGACGGTCAGCGGGCTGATCCCTGGCCTGCACGCGAACAACTTCGCGCTCATGCTTGCGTCGGTTGCTTCCTCCATCCCCGCCGCGCCGCTGCTGGTCGGGGTGACGATGCTCGCCGCTGGCGTCGTCCATACCTTCGTCAACGCCGTCCCGGCACTCGCACTTGGCGTCCCCGACGCGGAGACGGCAGTGACGACCCTGCCCGCCCACCGGCTAGTCCAGCAGGGCCGCGGCGAGGAAGCCATCCGGCTCACCGCGCTCGGCAGTCTGCTGGCCGTCCTCTGTGCGGCCGTGCTGGCAGTGCCCGTCACCCGTGGGATGGAGGCTGGGTATCCGACGGTCATGGACCACATGGCACTCGTGCTCGTTGCCGTCGTGGTAGCGATGATCGTCGCCGAGCCAACGCGCCGGGCCCAGTTCGGCGGGGCCCTCGCGATGCTGGCGAGCGGCCTGCTGGGGGCCGTGACGCTCTCAATCGAGCCGTCAGCACCGCTCGACGCCGGGGGGATGCTCACGCCGTTGTTCGCCGGCCTCTTCGGCGCGCCGATCCTGCTCGACGCGATGGCCGGCGGCGGCGTCCCGCGCCAGCGTGGCCCGGCGATCCGCTCGACACGCCAGCGCGTGCTCGTCACCGCCTCCGCGGGCGCGCTCGCGGGCGCTATCGTCGGCTACCTGCCCGGCATCTCCGCGGCGATTGCCGCCGTCGCCGTCCTCGCGGTCCTCCCCGGCGGCGTCGACGACCGGGGCTACGTCGTCGCGACGAGCGGCGTCGACACGGCGAATACGATATTTGCGTTGTTTGCCCTGTCGGCCATCGGCCAGCCACGCACCGGCGTGATGGTCGCGTTTCAGGAGACCGGTGCGCCGGTGGAGCTACCGATACTCCTCGCCGTCGTTGCGCTTTCGGGCGTCATCGGCTTCGTCGTTGTCCTCACCGTCGGCGACTGGTACCTGCAGGTGGTCGGACAGGCCGATTACCGGACCCTCTCGATGAGCGTTATCGCGCTCTTGCTCGTCGTCGCCTTCCTGCTGGCCGGGTGGATCGGCATTCTCGCTTTCTGTGTCGCAACGGCTGTCGGACTGGTCCCGCCACATCTCGGTGCCCGGCGTGTCCACCTCATGGGCGTGCTGATCGGCCCGTTGGTACTGAGTCTCTGAGCGGGTCTAGAAGAAAACGGTTAAAAGCGACGGCGGGGAATGGAGGGTATGAGCAAGTCCCAGAAAGAGCGAGCGCAGAAGTGCGTCTCGTGCGGGATCAACATCGCAGGAACGAGCGCTGCGTCGTTCAAGTGCCCTGACTGCGGTGCCCAGATCGTCCGCTGTGCGAAGTGCCGCAAACAGAGCAACCTCTACAAGTGCCCGGACTGCGGGTTCATGGGGCCGTAACGATGGGGAAGGTTGCAGCCGCGATCAAGGTCATGCCACAGAGCCCCGAGATCGATCTGGACGACCTCCAGGATCGGCTCGAAACGTCGCTTCCCGAGGGTGCGAAGATCAACGGCGTCGAACGTGACGACGTCGCCTTCGGTCTGGTCGCACTCATCCCGACCGTCATCGTCCCGGACGACGCGGGCGGTACCGAAGCGGTCGAAGAGGCATTTTCGACTGTCGAGGGCGTCGAGAGCGTCGAAGTCGAGAACGTCGGTCGTATCTAAGGAGCCGTCCTTTCTTTCGATTCTGCCGACTCGAATCCCCCGAGCCGTGGGCAACCTTTTTGCTGGTGGTGTGTGTAGGGTGTTGACATGGACGAAGCGTCCGCTAGACTTCTCTGTCCGGAATGTGGTAAAGACTGGCAATCTGCGGTAAGTACCCTCCCGCACTCTCGGGAGATGTACCACTGTCCGAACTGTCACGCGAGTCGACAGCTCGCGGAGTTCATGCGGACCGATCGCGACCTGGAGACCCTCCAGCAGTTCGAGTAGCTATTCTCCCGTCGCCGACCGGGCCCCACAGGCTTCACACCGAAGCAACAATGCGCCCTGATCACGCTCGAACCGGGTGTCCGGGAGGCCACACTCGTCACACAGCACGTACTCGTCGGCGTACGCCGACAGTGCGTCGGCGATACGGTCTTCGCCGAACGACCCAGTGAGGCGGGCCCGCCCGCTCTCGTCGATTGCACCGTTCGTCCCGAGTTCGTTCTGCAAGAACTTCATGACGTGCGTGTCTTCGCGCCCGAGTTGACCGACGGTAGACTGAAAGTTCTCAAACACCGTCGTCGACCCTTCCTGGCGCAAATCCGGCTCTGGGACGCTAAATCGGCTTGAACTACCCTCGATATCCGGCGTATCTTCGAGCGCTCGGTCGAGTTGCTCGTCGTAGTCCATATCGGGACATAACTGGCAAAGGAACAAAAACGTTCAGTATATCGCATGTATTCCCCGGTGGTAAGTCGTACTTACGCCACAGGGCGTCGCCCCGATTTGGGATTCACGGGGTAAAACTGCCTGAGATGCACGAAGACATGTGGTAACGGCTCTCAGGATAATAATATAACCCTGCACTCTATAGACGTAGTTGCCCATGAAGAAGCAGGAACTCATTCACCTTCACGGACTGCTCGCAGAAGTATCGAACAATTATGAGGAGTACAACAAGATTTCGCTAGACTATTCCGAATACGAAAACCTCGGCGTCCGGCCGACATCCATCCATAAATCGAAAACCGACCACAAGGCGGCCGTCTTTGCTCTTGCGAACTGTATCACCACGGACCTCGACGAAGAAGACACCGAAGCCGTTCCTGCGACTGCCGACTAATATCTCTCGTACTGCGACTCGCTTCTCCCCCTGACGTGACTCTCGGCAGCGCTGCGCCCGCCGATATCGACAACAGCTCGCGAGATCTGACTGCAGAGTTCGATTCCGTGCCGCTGACGGTTACTCGATGAGGTCCTCGAACTCGGGGAGTATCTCCTCGTCGGACTCTTCGGATTCGGTATCGGAGTCGTCCGTCGACTCGTCGTCGTCGTCGTCGCCGTCGCCGCCATCGTCGCCCTCCTCGCTCTCCCCGTCATCGTCCTCGTCGATCGTCTCGATTTCGAGCACCTCCAGTGGGATGTTCTCGAGGCGTTGGCCGATCTCTTTGCGGGCGATCCGCGAGGCGTGTTGCTGGCGCTCGACGTTGAAGACGGTCATCTCCAGTTCGAGCGCAACCAACCCCTCGTCGGCGGCGATAAAGGCCGGTTCGAGATCCTCCTCGCAGTGCGGACAGGCGCGTTCGCCCATCTCTATCTCGACGTAGTTGAGATCCGGATTCAGCATCGCACCCGTCTTCGAGATAGCGATCCGAACCGCTTCGTCGGGCGTTTCCACGTCGTATACAGGCACCGCCGCCTCGACGACAACTCTGCAGTTCATGCTCATTTTTGTGTTTCGGAGCCCAACAGTATGAAGGTTAGCCCTGCCAAAACCGACGGAAGAGCCCCGGCATACGGAGTATCAACGGGATCAGACCTCTTCGGCTGGAAGCGAGTCGATGGCGTCCTCGACGATCCGCAGGCCGTCGATAGCGTCGTCCGTGTCGAGAACGAGCGTCACGTCGCCGTCGACGCCGGCCGCAGCAGCGACTTCGATTCCGGCCACCCGCAGTCGCTGACAGACCGTCCCCAGCGCCCCCGCAGACACGTCTCCCGACGCCGAAATCGCGGTGTAGGGGCCGTCGGGCGTCACGCCGACGTCGCCGAGTCGAAACAAGGCGTTTGGATCGGACGTCTCCGTGATGCCGACGCCGCGTTGCATCGTCACCGTCGCGCTGGCGGCCATCTCCTCGTAGGGGTCTAGCTCGTCTCCGTATCGCCGAAGCGCCGTCGCGATGGCCTCCGCGTCGCCATCGATGTCGAGAAAGCGCGCCGCAGCGGTGTAGTTGAGCACGCCCGCCCGGAGCGCGTCAAAGAGGAACGCCTGCTCGCGGACGGCCGCCCGGGTCTGCTCTGCGAGTGACATGAGCGTGTGCACGCACCCGGAGACAGTAAGTGGTGGGACTCGCCGCGAGCGACGTCGCAGGCGAAGTCCATAAGAGAGTTCGGGCCTGAGCGTCGGCTATGCAAGCGCTGGTTATCGTAGCACACGGCTCACATCTCAATCCGGACTCCAGTACGCCAACCTACGATCACGCGGACACCATCCGCGAGACGGGTGCGTTCGACGAAGTCAAAGAGGCGTTCTGGAAGGAAGAACCGAGTTTCAGAGAAGTCCTCCGAACGGTCGAGAGCGACGAGGTGTACGTCGTGCCGCTGTTCATCAGCGAGGGCTACTTCACCGAGCAGGTGATCCCCCGCGAACTCCGCCTGGACGGCTGGGACGTCGACGAGTGGGACTCCGAGGACGGCGTCAGCGCCAGTCAGGCCACCCTCGGTGCCGACGACGTCGAAAAGCGGATCCACTACTGTGGCCCGGTCGGCACCCACGAGGCGATGTCCGACGTGATCGTCCAGCGCGCCGAGTCGGTGACGGCGGACCACGACGCCGACGACGGACTCGGACTTGCCGTCGTCGGTCACGGCACAGAGCGCAACGAGAACAGTGCGAAGGCGATCTACTATCACGCCGACGAGATCCAGGAGCGCGACCGGTTCGACGAGGTGCAAGCAGTGTTCATGGACGAGGAACCCGAAGTCGACGACGTCACGGATTTCTTCGAGTCGAAAGACATCGTCGTCGTCCCGCTGTTTATCGCCGACGGCTTCCACACCCAGGAGGACATCCCCGAGGACATGGGGCTGACCGACGACTACCGGACGGGCTATCCGGTGCCAGGCGAGGTCGACGGCCACCGGCTCTGGTACTCCGGCGCGGTCGGCACCGAGGGGCTGATGGCGGACGTCGTGCTGGAGCGGGCGGCAGACGCCGGCGCGGACGTTGGCTCGGCTATCGAGCAGGTGCTCGACGAGACGAGCGACTCCTCGGTGGCGGGTGACTGATGAACGCGACACAGTTCGACGCCCTGCTGTCGGCGGCCGACGACGGCGTCGAGTTCGAGGCGCTCACCGTCGCGGCGGACGGCGACGAGTACGTCTTTTCGACCCTCGAAGCGGAACACACCGGGTTGTCCGAGAGTGACCTCCACGAGGTCGCCACCGAGCACTCGCCCTCCGTCACGGACTGGTACTACTGGACCCACGTCGTCGACACGACCAAAGCGGATCGCCGCACGTTCCTCCAGTGGCTCGAAGACGCAGACGGCCACGCGCCGCCGGACCGTTACGAGGCGCTCGCCGACGGCGTCACCTGCCACTGGGGCCAGCTAGCGCTCACAACGACGATAGACGAGGACGGTCTCCGCTACTACGACGTCAGACACGTCGACGACGTCAAGTACGACGTTGATGACTTGGAGCGCCACGACGACCCGCTCGACGCGCGCGACATCACGACCTACGACGAGGACGGTCGCTACCGACCGCTGAAGACCGCGCCCTCGCTGCAGTCCGGGTGGGTGTTCCCGGACCTCGATGCTCCCGACCTGCTCCAGACGGTCGAGTACATCTACCCGGCGACCGTGCCGAACTGGTACCGAGAGCAGGAGGGTGAACTGGACATCTCTCACTGGCGCGATACCGCGGAGCGACAGACCGGCATCTACGAGATCATCGAGGAGCTCGACCGCGACGCCGTCGAGTGGATCGCCCAGGCCTGCTGTGACGACTCCCAGTGCACCAAACGCCGCGAGTGGCAGTACGAGGCGGGCAACGAACTCGCCGCGGATGGCGGAGACGGCGAGTTCCCGTGCCGGGAGCCGTGTTCGCTCGTCGTCGCCGCGGCGCGCAAGTGGACGACGCTCGAAAACGAGTCGGAGAAGACCTTCCAGATGGAGTTGACGCTGAGCGAACTACGACAGATCGAGGAGATCATCGACACCGTCGCCGAGGGCCGTGTCGACGAGATCCGGGAGGCGGACGTCTACAAGGGCGCGAACCGGTATCGGGCGCGCTATCTGCGAGCGAAGCGGTTCGACGAGGACGGCGAACTGCCGGCCGTCGAGGTCGAGGAGTAATCGCGAGCGCCGGGCGTTTTTTACCCGGGTCGAGGAGGCTCACTATCGGATCACAGTGGCGATGCCGCCGCCGACCGCGAGTACGACCAGTAACACGGCGAGAAAGACCGCGGCACCGCCGATCTGCCACGCGGCGACGAGTGCGATCAGCAGTGCGATGGCCGCGAGCAGGACGAGTGCGGTCGTTCCGGGATCGAGCGTCTCCTCCAGTTCCGCAACGATCTCCATCGGATCGGCCGCGACCGACTGGCCGCCGTTGGATCGCGTCGGTGTGGGGTCGGCGTCGACGCCCGTGTTCTGGGGCGTCACGACGGAGACGGGCAGTTCGATCTGCGTTCGACCGTAGCCGGTCGCGACGCTCACCGTTCCCTCTAGCGGTCGGTGTTCGGTCGTGATCGCAACCATCAGCCGTACCGTCTCCCCCGCGGGGATGAACGGATTCGGCGTCTCGACGGCCCCGCCAGCCGCGAGGTCGCCCCCGAGGCTCAGGTTCACGTGCGAGCCGTCTCCGTGGTTTTCGATTGCGACCTCGAAACTGTCGGCCACAGCCAGCGATGACTCTACAGGCTCGATGGCGTGGCGTTCGGACCGGTTCAGATGGACAACGAGGTCGTCGGGCACACCCCAGAGGTCGTAGCGGGACAGTAAAAGCTTTGATGCCGAGGGTCAGGCGGCTTCGCGCATGTCCGGCGGCAGCAGGTTCGGGATTCCGTCCTCAATCGGGTAGCTCTCGCCGCAGTCGACGCAGGTCAGCGAGCCTTCGAGAATTTCTTCGTCCTCTTGCTCGTCGATCTCCAGTTCGAGTTCGCTTTTGTCGAGCGGGCAGCAGATGATGTCGAGCAACGACTCTTTCATGTAGGGTCGATTGGGGTCGAGAGAGAAAAATATAGGGGTTTGCGCCCGGAGTTCGCTACTCGAAGGGGTTCTGCCGCACGACCGTCTCCTCGCGGCCGGGGCCGACGCCGATGGCGTAGACCGGCGTATCGAGTTCGTCGCTGATGTAGTCGAGATACTCCTTGGCGGCGTCCGGGACGGCATCGTAGCCCTCCTCGGCGACGACGTCCCAGTCGACGTCCTCCCAGCCCTCGAACGTCTTCAGGGTCGGTTCACAGCGTTCCCAGCGCTCGGTCGTCGCCGGGACCGTCTCGAGTTCCTCGCCGTCGAGGCTGTAGGTGTGACCCACCTTGACCTCGTCGAGACCCGAGAGCACGTCGATGTGGTTGATCGCCAGGCCGGTGAAGCCGTTCGCACGGGCGGCGTGGCGCAGCATCGGCATGTCGAGCCAGCCGACGCGTCGCGGGCGGCCGGTGACGGTGCCGTACTCGCCCCCCTCGTCACGAATGTAGCTCGCGATTTCGTCTTCCTTGCCCTCGCCGGTGCCGCCGGTCTGGTCGTCGATATCGCCGAGTTCGGTCGGGAGCGGACCCGATCCAACTCGCGAGAGATAGCCTTTGACTATCCCGATGACTTCGCCCTGGCCGACCGTGGTGGGGCCTAGCCCGGTGCCGACGGCCGCCGCGCCCGCGGTCGGGTTCGAGGAGGTCACGTAGGGGTAGTTCCCGTGGTCGATATCGATCGATGTGCCCTGTGCGCCCTCGAACATGACTTCGCCGCCCTCGTCGATGGTCTCCGCGAGGAACTTTCCTGCGGCGACGGTCATCTCTTCCTCGTCGAGGCGCTCGCCGAACCGGCGATACTGCTCGAACAGCGCGCTGACGTCGAAGGCGTCCTGCACGTTGACGCCCTCGATGACGTCGTCCACGTCGGCGAGCGAGACGTTGTAGACGTCCTCGATGAGTGCGCGTTTCTGCGGGACGACGTACTCGAGGCGTTTCCGGAGCACTTCGGGGTCGAGCAGGTCGCCGACGCGAATCCCGCGCCGTCCGGCCTTGTCCTCGTAGGTCGGGCCGATACCCCGGCCCGTGGTTCCGACCTTGATGTCGGTATCGCTCTTGACGTCCTCCTCGATGTTGTCGAGGACGCGGTGGTACGGAAGAATAACGTGCGCACGACGTGCGACGCGAACGTCGGGATCGAGTCCCTTCTCGCGGAGGGTATCGATCTCTTCGAACAGCGTTTTCGGGTTGACCACGCAGCCGTTGCCGAGGATACCGACCTTTCCGCGGACCGCTCCGCTCGGAACGAGCGAGAGCTTGTACTCGGTCCCATCCTCGACCACTGTGTGGCCGGCGTTGTCGCCGCCCTGATACCGGGCGATCACGTCGGCAGCGTCGCCATACAGGTCGACGACGCCACCTTTGCCTTCGTCGCCGAGCTGGGACCCGACGATGGTTACGGTCATAACACAGTCCGGTTCTCCTGCTCCAGATAAACCGATTACGGTTTACGCGGTGCAACTATCCCGCGGTTCCGGCGGCAACAGTGCACACGTTTATGATGAAAATGGCCGTATATCTAGATGGTGGAAGACAGGTGCCCAAACCACGCTCACCGACTGGTGACGACTCCAGAGAGGACCGGCACACGCCGACAGCGCCGGATGCGACGAGTGGCGTGAGTCGCAGAGCAGTGCTTGGTGGTGGCATCGGGGCCGGAGCCGCCCTGCTCGCCCAGGAGGAAGACGAGACCAGCGAAGAAAACGGAGACGAGGAGACTACCGAGGAAAACGGAGCGGAGGGAGGCTCTGTCACCGCCGAGCTAGTCGACTACGCATACGAGCCGGGGACTGAAAGTCCGCTCGTCATTTCTCCCGGAACCACCGTCCAGTTCGTCTGGATCACGGACACACACAACATCAACGTCGATTCACAGCCGAGCGAGGCCGGCTGGGAAGGCCATGAGCCCGTCGAAGACGCCGGCTTCGAGTACGAGCACACGTTCGAGGTGGCCGGAGAGTACGAGTTTCACTGTGACCCGCACCTGAACCTGGGAATGGAGGGAACGATCCGCGTCGAAGAGGGCACCACCAGCGGCGGAGGGGATGGTGGTGGCGGCGCCATCAGACCGTACGTTCCGGATGAGGCGATGACACTCGCCGTCGGGTCGATTACCGCACTGGTGTTCGTCACGTTCATGGCGTACTTCTTCATGAAATACGGTGGCGAGTACGAGAGGGAGATGTGAGATCCATCCCGCTCTGGGGGCAGGGCTTCCCGGGCGTCGGATATTTGTCCAGTCGATTCGGATAGTCTGTGCCGTGCGGTTCGTGAACCGGCCGTCGCTGGCTCTACACCGAGTTCGTCAGTTTCAAATGCACCCGAAGGATCATCCAGTACACCAGAAGGGATCCGAATCGTCGATATGCGGTGGACGATGACGGGCGCTGCAGTCCCGTCCTGAACGGCGACGCCGCACACCAGCGCACAACCGCTCGAATCGAACGTGTTAACTACAACCACGAGAAACATTGTAGCCAGTTGACGCCCGGGCGCCGGAGGGTAACATTTAAAGCCCGCTATGACAAGTTAACAAATGCCATGATAGACCGGCTTGAGAAAGAAGTAGATATGCTGGAGCGGCATTTGCAGGTGCTGAAGATGGTTATTGAGAACGAGCCGATCGGCATCGTCAAGATGTCCAACGAGACGGGGTACCCACACCACAAGGTGCGCTACTCGCTGCGCGTTCTCGAAGAAGAAAACCTCATCGAGCCCTCCAGTCAGGGAGCGATCACCACGGATCGCACTGCTGAGTTCGTGGATGAACTCGACATGAAACTCGACGACATCGTCGACAAGCTCGATACGATGAAGATAGACGATGCGGTCGAAGTCCAGAACTAAAGCTCCGGCACGTTCAGGTGGAACTCGTCTCCGCGCGCTTCGACGAGGCAGAGATGGTAGCCTTGCTTTCGTGACTGCTTGACGAAGCTCATTCTGGAGTCCCGACTCAGGAAACTCCCGCTAGTCGCCTCGCTCGCCGCCTCGAGAGCACCAGGCTCGAAGAACGAGGCCGTGACGAGGAACGCGGCACTCAGCGTCTCCGAGGCCTCCTTGACACGCGTCGCGTCCGACTCGAGTTCGACGAGCATCCGCTCGTTGGCCGGATCGCGCGAGTCAGAGAGATCCGCGACGATCAGCGGTTCGCCCATCCGGTTTCGTAACACCACGTCGAAGGTGGCGACTTCCGTTACGTTTTCGCCGTCCTCGCGGTAGGTGAGTTCGATTTCGCCGTCGAACTCGACCCGATCGATCTGCGGTATTGCATCGTAGAGATCGCTAAGCCCGCTCTCGTGGCCGGTGTTTTGAATCTCGTACAGCAACGTCCGAACGACCCAGTCGACGAACTGCAGCTCCAGAGTGTCGTCGAGGAACGTGTCGTACGGTTCGCCCTGAACCGCCACAGCGTCGGCTTCGAAGGTCGTGTGCCGTTCGAGTTTGAGGTTCGCGTCGACGTCGTCGGCGGTCGCCGTCCCATCGTGTGCCGTCTCCAGCGTGTCCTTGCCCTTCGAGCCGTACCGGACGAACAGGTTCGTCCCCGAGATGGCCTGAGAGGGCTGGATCTGCTGGTCGGCGTCGTAGGCCGTCTTGCCGGCCGCCTCCAGCGCCGATTCGACCTCTGCTAGCTCCGAGCGGAGCCGTTCGACCTCGGTTTCGAGCCGTTCGATCTCCTCGGCCATCGACTTGTTCTCGGCGGCTAGCTCGTCGCGCTCCGTGTTGACCTCCTGGTGGGCCGACTGGAGCCGTTCGATCTCGGTTTCGAGCTTCTCGATCCGTTCCTCGCGCGCTTCGAGTTTCGCTTTGGGCACCGTGTCGGGCGAGGTACGCTGTTCGCTGTGGCCTGGAGACCCGGCCGAGCCACCGTTGCGCGCTGGCTGCTCGTCGGCAGTTCGGTCCGTCGAGGTCCCCGTGGAGCGCTCTGTGGTCGTCCCCGCAGAGCGGTCCGGCGTCGAATCGCGGCGGCGCTCCGTGCTCGCTGTGGACTGGGGACGGCTCTCCTGCTCGGGTGGGCTGGCGTCGGTGGGAGTTCGAGGACCCCCGTTCGTTCTGGATCCAGCGTCGGTTGGCTCCGGTTCGGGGTGGGCCGAATGGGTCGGATCGAGCGATGGGATTATCGTGGCTTCGCGCCAGTCCGCTTCGGCTTCGATCGGATCGCTACCGGCCTCGCCTGTCACACTCTCCTCGCCGGGATCGGGCGACGATGTGACCTGCTCCGGTGTGGTGGCCGGTTCTTCATCGAGGGTGGTCCCGCTCGCCGGCGCGGCGTTGGAGCCGCCCGCAGTCGATTCCTGAGCGGTCGAACTCTCACCCGTCGACGTCGGCTCCGAACCTGCGCGCGATGACGATTGCTCACGAGGCTCGGTATCGATGCTCTCGACGCCCGAGACGGAGCTCTCCCGTTCCTCGACCTCTTCGTGCTGATCCGACTGGTCGGTTTCTCGTGCTGGCTCGCGGGTCGGCGTTCGTCCGGCGTCCGACGTGGAATGGTTGGCCCGCCCGGACTCCGAACCGTTCGAGGCTCGGTCGGGTTCGGACTCCCGGACGGGGCTGTCCTCGGTCGGTGGCTCCGAATCGACAGCGGGAGCAGGAGACTCGGAGACTGACGACGCGGACTCAGCCTGTCTGGTCGGCTCTGGCGGCAGGTCGTCGTCGGGACCGGTATCGACGTCCTGGCGAATCGTGGCGGCGAGCGACGACCGGTCCTCGCTCGGGCCGTCCCCGGTGGCCTCGACCGATTCAACCGTCGACGGATCGCTCCGTTTGGATGCGGACTCGCGGGCAGACGGGCTGTCGTCTGCTGGCTCCGCGGGCGTCGGATCGCTCTCTACTGGCTCTGTGGCTGTCGGGTCGCTCTCCCCGGAGCCTGCGGCGGTCGGTTCCTCCGTTCCAGCGTCGCTCGGGGACGATTCGGACGCCGCGGATCCGGTAGGCGATGGCTCCGGATCCGGCTCTGGGCTCGGGATATCGGTGACCTCGACAGTGGCGTCGCAGACCTCATAGATGCCCACTTCGTCGTTCGCGCGCTCGAAGGCCTCCTCGTCGCCGAGCAGTTCGTCTCTGGAGCCAACGAACGCGGCGCTCATGGAGCGGCCGCCGTAGTACACCACGAAATAGTCGCCACTCAGGACGTTCTCGCTGAGTTCGAGATAGCCCGTGAACGACCCTGAGGAGAGCGTCTCGTCGACCTCGCTGATCGGCGTGTCTTCGGTGTAGTACTTGGCCCGCGTCTCCGTGTCGCCCTCCCACATAGTAAACAGCAGGGGGAGCGCTGGTTCGGGAGCGACGTGAGCGGTGCCCGAGGCGTCCTCGAACGCGTCGATGGAGCCGTCATGTACGCCGATAGCGCGGCCGTTCAGCATGAACAGCCACGTTCCAGACGTTTCGACGGCACCGGTGAAGTCCGACCCAGCAAGATCGTTGAGACCTTCATAGCCGCCCGAGAAGGGCCGGGACTCCCACCGTTCGACGCGCTCTACCGTGCGCGTATTCATACCGAGTACAAACAACAAGCGAAACAAATACTTTCCGGCGTCGAGTTCCCGCCGCCCCCACCCGCTCGATGGCTCGGTCCGCGAGCTAGATCTTGCCTTCTGCGTCCTTTGCGAGTTCCTCCATTCGCTTGCCGATGCGGCCGGCGCTGGAGAACTCGTCGTCGCTCATCGCGTTCGCCAGGGCGTTCCCGAGCACGAAGACGGCGTGTTTGTGCTCGCTTTTCGATTTGTGTACGTGGGATGGATCGACTTCGAGTTCGTCGTAGGGCTCGAACAGTTCGTCGTCGACGCCCTCACGCCCGGCGAAGTTCTCCATGATGATGACCATTTGCTCGTGTAGCTCCAGAAGCTCGTCTTTGTGCATAGACGCCTGTAGGTGCGGTTCGGGTTTAAGGATTACTGCCGTAACGGGGGAAAAATCGAACAGCGGGGTTACTCTGCGGGGGGCGACCGCAGATGCAGGGGGTTCGGAAGCGGCGGCCATCCGAGTTTCGCCCTGGCCGCGACGAGGGACCAGCCGCCGAACACTGCCGCCCCGACGGTTTCCGGGATTGCGAGTCCGGGGATCGGTCCGGTGAGGGCGGCCGCCCAGACCAGCCACGCGAGCAGGTGGAAGATGCCCAACCAGATGGTGAGCAGTCCCCAGCGCGGACGGCCGGCGAGCACGCTCCCGGTGCCGTACGTCCACATGAAGACGATGCCGAGCAGGTAGTGAGTGATCGCCACCGTGCCATGGGGGTCGCGTGGAATGTGGAAGACGCCGACCAGCGCGAGCGCGATCAGTGCCCCGGCGAACTCGACCGCACCCAGTCGGTGGAACGCGTTCTCGGCGTCGGTCCAGAGCCGCAATGCGAACGGTAGCCCGACGAGTCCGGTCAGAATCAGCCCGCCGTTGAACAGCACGAACTCGGGGGCTCCGGTCAGAAACGAAAGCGTGATCGACTCGCTCACTGGCAGCTCCCCGAGATTCGAGAGCGCGTCGCTAGCCCACGAAAAGCCCGGATCGACGACTGTCGCCGCCAGAATTGTCACCGCCGCGAGTATCGGGGCCGCGAGACCGGTCGCGGCTGCCATCGCTCGTTTTTCCATAACCTTGCGACTCGTGCATCGTGTATAAAAGTACGGAGGTGCCTGCGGAATCGGACAGTCGAGCGGTGATCAGCGGCGGCGAAGCGAGGACCGCTAGCGACTCGGACTGTCGCGGGGGAACCAGACCAGATCGTGTTCGGCCGTGAGAGTCACCGAAACGGGCGTATCCAGATCGAGCGATTCGCTGTGGTTGTGCATGCACTCGATCGTCTCGCCGCTATCGAGTTCGACGCGGTACAGTACGGAGGGTCCGAGATACCGGCGATACGTAACGCGACCATCGGCGCTTTCCTCGTCTGTCGGATACGCCAGCACGTCGTCCGGACGCACGAGGACGTCGATCTCGGTCATGTCGTACTGGGTCGCCAGCCCGTGGACCTGTTCGCGGCCGATCATGGCCACGGAGGTGTCGATCTCGTTGCCGCTGACGTAGCCTTCCAGGAAACTCGCGTGGCCGAGGAAGCCCGCGACGAAGCGGGACTTGGGTCGCTGGAAGACGGCTTCGGGACGGTCGACCTGTTCGAGCTGTCCCTCGTGCATCACGGCGACCCTGTCGCTGATCGAGAGGGCCTCCTCCTGGTCGTGAGTAACCGAGACCGCCGTCACGCCGGTCTCTTTGAGAATGCTCCGGACTTCCTCGCGCATCTGGACCCGGAGATCGACGTCCAGATTCGAGAACGGTTCGTCGAGCAGGAGGATCTCCGGTTCGGGCGCGAGCGAGCGGGCCAGGGCGACACGCTGTCGCTGGCCGCCCGAGAGCTCTTCGGGCCGGGAGTCGCCCTGCTCGCCCAGTCCGACGAGTTCGAGCAGGTGAGCGACGCGCTGGTTCTGTTCGTCCTCGGGCAGGTCGCTGATACCGAACGCCACGTTCTCCGCGGCAGTCATGTGAGGAAACAGCGCGAAGTCCTGAAAGACGACGCCGATGTCCCGGGCGTCCGGCGCCACGAAGGTATCGTCGGCCGTCGCGACGGGATGACCGTCGACGCGAATACTACCGGTGTCCGGTCGTTCGAGGCCGGCGATCAGCCGGAGCGTCGTCGTCTTCCCACAGCCCGATGGCCCGAGCAGTGTGAGCAACTCGCCGCGCTCGACCGACAGCGACAGGTCTTCGACTGCGGCCTCGGAACCGAACGATTTCGAGACGCCGTCGAGTTCCAGCAGCGAGTCGGCTGCCGACTCGTACGGCGTCTTCTCTCGTTCCCGTTCGACCGTTCTCTCGGTGGTTGTGGATTCAACTGACATCATATGTCTCCTGTTTTAGCGGCACGGTCATCGAGAGCCCCGAGATCACGATGAGCGACGGGAGCGCCGCGACGACCGTCCGAAATTCTCGGTAGTGGAGATCGGTCCGCGTCGTAAGAACCACGAGCGGAACGCCGATCAAGGAGGCTCCCATCGTCACTGCAAGTATCAGGGTAACGCTCGTCGGCAGGATATCGAGCGTATACGATGAGGACATCAGACCGAGCGCCCCGCCGGCCGCTGGTGGACGTGCGGGCAGCCAACGAAGGACGGATTCTACCAGTCCGGCGATCACGCCACTGAACAGTAACAGCCCGATATGGGCGGCGAGGTCCTCGTTGGCGGTCATCGGAGTGCTGAAACGGTTGATGCCCACGGAACTACTCTGTCTGTATCTTTCGAGCGGGGAGGTTTTAGGCTTTCCTAAATATCTCAGATGGTCGTTTCCACCTGGCGGAGCAGATCGGTCGGGAGTTCGCTCCTCGCCCTCCAGCATCACGGCAACGAACGTGCAGAACGCGCCGGAGTTCGGCCGGTCGAAGTGACGAGAGAGTTCACGAGAAGGGAACAGCCACCGCGGAATCGGGAGCAATGACTGTGCTGAAGCGCGGATCAGCGCGCGCGAGGACGTTCCTCCGGTTTGCGAGAGCGAGTGCCCCGGTATCAGCGGTGCGGGGCTGGCGCGCAGTTTCCGCGCCAGTCACTCCTCGGGGAGATTGTCGATAAGTACTACCGCTTCCCCGTCGATGATCACTTCCCCCTCGCCGTCGCTGACGACGGTGCTGAGTCGGTACTGGTCGTTCCCCAGGTCCTCGATTATCTCGACGGTCGCAGTGACGCGATCACCGATTCTGACAGGCCCGCGGAACTCCATATCCTGCGAGAGGTAGATGGTCAGGCCGGGAAGGCGTGCCAGCGCGGCGCTGATGAGCCCCGAGACGAGCGTCCCGTGGGCGATGCGACCACCGAATCGAGCCTCGGCGGCGAACTCGTCGTCCAGATGGAGGCGGTTCGTGTCGCCACTGGCGAGCGCGAACCGTTCGACGTCCGCGTCGTCGATCGGTTTGCTGAAACTCACGCTGTCTCCCACCGTGATCGAGTCAGCCTGCTCGACTGATCGTTCGTACTCCCACTCGTCCGTCTCGAACGCGAGCGAGGGCACTGACCCCTGGCGGAGTTCTGCGGCTTCGGTACCGCTTTCCGCCACATCGGCATCGTCGCCGTTTCCGCCGTTATCGGCTGACGCGCCGACCGCTGCGCGGTTCATCGCTGTTGCACTTTTTACTGCACTTTCTCCCAGCTGCATCCACGCGCTCGTGAGATCCGCAAAGGGTGTCGCAGATCCCGTATCTTTCGACATATGTATCACTAGGAGAGGCAGTATAAGTTTCCTCTGGCTATGGCCCGCGTTCACAACCAGCGGGAAACCACAGTTCAACGTCTTGACAATCGAACGGGGCCAACCGGCAAAACCACTCAGTACCATTGAGAACCATTCAGAGGTAAAGGTTAAGATGCGGCGGGTCCTATACACACGTGATGACAGACGAGACGACCGGAATGCAGTGGCCGCCGGCTATGTTCGCCGAGCAGTTGCAAAACGCGAGTGAACAGGCTGTCGAGAGCCAGCAGGAACTCGCAAAGCAGTTCGTGTCCGCTACCATGGGCGCGGGTTCGAACAACATGTCCGGGTTCCCGGCGATGGCGATGGGAACTGGGACGTTCAAGACCCGCGTGCAGAGCGGCGGCCGAATCAGCATTCCGGACGCTGAACGTGAAGCCCTCGACATCAACGAGGGCGACATCGTTCAGACAATCGTCATCCCGATCAAAACAGGTGATTCCAATGAGTGAAAGCAATCCCATCAAGACCGTCTTCGACTTCCAGCGAACCGTCCTCGAATCCAGCCAGCGCATGACCCACGGCACCATCGAGGCCCAGCAGACCGCGATGCAGGCGTTCGTCGACAGCATGGCTACCATGGAAGAAGTCACCGAGCAGAACGCCAGCATGAGCCAAGACGCCCTCCATAGTTACTTCGACACTGTCGAAGAGATGATGCCTGAGGGAAGCGATATCGACTTCGCGGACCTCCGTGAGATGGTCGACGAGCAGTTCGAGATGTACGGCGAGGTCAACGAGGAGACGTGGAGCGCCGTCCAGGAGGTGCTCGACGAGGCCAACGGAACCTTCGAGGAGGCCAGCAACGAGTATATCGACGCCGTCGACGAGCAGTTCGATGCGTATCTCGAGGTTCACGAGGAGGTCGAAGAGACGACCGTGGAGATGGCCGAAGAGATGGAGTCGACCGCCGAAGAGATCGACGTCTCCGCACCGTAGAGCGCCCAACACTTTTCGTCCCGGCCGCGGAATTTTTCCAACATGTCCGACACATACGACACTGACGCAGTACAGAACGGGTGGAGCGAGTTTATGGAGCAGATGAACGAGCAGTTCGTCGACGCCTTCGAGGAGAACATCGAGGCACAGGCCCAGTTCGTCGAGGCCTGGAGCGACGCCGTCGAATCCTCGAGCGACGACGAACGGCTGAGTGAGGGCTTCGAGGGCTACGCGAACGCCTATCAGGTCTGGATGGACGCTGCCGAAGAGATGGTCGAGCGCACGGGCGATGCGGCCGCGGGCGAGGACGTCTCCCCGGACGAGTTCCGCGACATCTGGCTCAACAACGCCAATCAGGCGTTCAGCGAGGTCATGTCGACCAGCGCCTTCGCGGCGATGACCGGCGAGACCGTCGGGGACGCCCTCGAAGTCCAGCAGATGGCCGACGAAAGCGCCGAGTCGACGCTCCGTCAACTTCGGATGCCGACCCAGAGCGATATCGAGGAGGTCGGCGACCGACTCGTTGAGTTAGAGCGACGCCAGCACGCCGTCGAGCAGAAACTCGACCGCGTGCTCGAACACCTGGAGGAGTGAGACAGCGATGAGAAACCCCTACACCGCCACGCTGGATCTCCAGCGCCAGGCCTGGGAGAGTGCCACGGACATCGTCGAGTCGACGGGCGCGATGCCCGACGCTGGCGAGGCCATCGCCGAGGCCGACGTCGGCGAGACGCCCAAAGAGACCGTCTACGAGGAGAACAAGCTCAAACTCTATCACTACGAGTCCCAGACGGAGAGTCAACACGACGTGCCGATCCTGATCGTCTACGCGCTGATCAACCGGCCGTACATCCTCGACCTGCAGCCGAACCGATCGGTCGTCCGAACACTGCTGAACAACGGCTTCGACGTCTATCTGATCGACTGGGACGAGCCCTCACAGCTAGACCGCTCGCTCACGCTCGACGACTACGTCAACCGCTACATCGACAACTGCGTCGACGAGGTGCGAGACCGATCCGGTCAGGACAGCATCAACCTGCTCGGCTACTGTATGGGCGGGACGATGTCGACGATGTACGCCGCGCTCTTCCCCGAGAAAGTCCGGAACCTCGGCCTGATGGCCGCCGGGCTCTGTTTCGAGGGGACTGGCGGCGTCCTCGAACTCTGGGGCGACGAGAAGTATTTCGATCCAGATGTCGTCACCGACACCTTCGGCAACGTCCCCGCTGACTTCCTGGACGTCGGCTTCGCCCTGATGGACCCTGTCGAGAACTACGTCACGAAGTACGTCCGGTTCTACGACAACGTCGAGGACGAGGATTTCGTCGAGAACTTCGCCCGAATGGAGGAATGGCTCGGCGACGGCATCGACGTGGCCGGCACCACATTCGAGGAGTTCATCACCGATATCTACCAGGAGAACGCCCTCTACCGGAACGAACTCGAACTCGGCGGCGACCACGTCGATCTAAACGAGATCGACATGCCGGTCCTGAACATCGTCGCCGAGTACGACCACCTCATTCCCCCGGAGGCCTCGAAGCCGTTCAACGAGGTCATACCGAGCGACGACACGAGCGTCATGGAGTTCAAGACGGGCCACATCGGCATGTCCGTCTCCTCGCGCTCACACGACCAACTCTGGCCCGACGTGTGTGAGTGGTTCGAGGAGCGCTCACAGGTAGAGAGCGAGGACACCCACGACGACGAACAGACAGAGACCCACGGCGAACAGCCAGACGAAGGCGCTCACAGCGACGAAGAGGAACACGCTGAGGAGCAAGCAGGCGATGAGAGTCACGACGAGGAGCAGACAGACAGCGAGGACGCCCACGCCGGCGAGGAAGCGGCCGGTAACGGCGTCCAGACTATCGACGGCGTCGGGCCGACATACAAGGAGCGTCTGGTCGACGCCGGCTACGGGACCGTCGAAACCCTCGCCGACGCGGACGCCGACACGGTCGCGACCGAGTGTGACCTTCCGATCAGTCGCGTGGAGGACTGGATCGATCAGGCCCGCTCGCTGAACGCCTGAATCCGTCGCACAGCCCACATTTATTATACTAGCTGCTGATGGTGGTACTACGACGGGAACCGCCCGTTCGATATACAATGGACGACAGGACCTGTCTCATCACCGGGGCGTCGCGGGGGATCGGAAGCGGCATCGCGGAAGACCTCGCAGCCGAGGGCGCGAACGTGATCATCAACTACCGGAGTTCGACCGACAAGGCCAACGACGTCGTCGAGAAGATCCGCTCGGCAGGCGGAACGGCGATGACCGCTCAGGCCGACGTCACCGGCCGCATGGAGGTCGAGGCGATGCGCGAGGCGATCCACGAGGAGTTCGGCCCCGTCGACGTGCTGGTCAACAACGCGGGGATCACGCAGGACACTCGCTTCGAGGAGATGAGCCGCGAGGAGTGGGACCGGGTGATCGACGTCAACCTCGGCGGCGTGTTCAACGTCACGCAGGTGTTTTTCGACGATATCAAGACTGCCGACGAGGGACGCCTGATCAATATCTCCAGCATCGTCGGCAAGCAGGGCAACTTCGGACAGGCCAACTACGCCACCGCAAAGAGCGGTCTCTTCGGCTTTACCCGGACGATTGCGCTCGAACTCGCGCGGTCGGGATCGACGGCGAACTCCGTCTGTCCGGGCTTTACACAGACGGACATGCTCGCCGAGGTCGACGACCGCATCCAGGAGCAGATCCTCGAAGACATCCCGCTCGACCGGTTCGCGAGAATCGAGGATATCGCGGCGACGGTCCGCTTTCTCGCCAGTGAGGACTCCTCGTACATCACCGGCGAAGTGATCGACGTCAACGGCGGGATGGACCTGTAGCTCTCTGTTCGACGACGCACAGCGTAGTCGGGAGCGCAACAAAAGTAATCGAACTGAAAGTCCTGCGCCTCAGATACCGCTCTCGAAGTCGTCAAGAGCGTAGCTCGGCTCCGCACCGCGGCGGTCGAGCAGTTCGTTGGCCATCAGCCAGTAGACGACTGAGAGTGCCTTGCGACCCTTGTTGTTCGTCGGGACAACCAGATCGACGTTGCTGGTCGAGTTATTCGAGTCACACATGGCGATGACGGGGATACCGACCGTGATCGCCTCCTTGACGGCCTGCTCGTCACCGATCGGGTCAGTGACGACCAGCACGTCCGGCTCGATGTAGCCGTCGTACTTGGGGTTCGTGAGCGTCCCGGGGATGAAGCGTCCGGTCCGTGCACGAGCGCCAACTGCCTCGGCGAACTTCTCGGCCGGGAACCGGCCGTACTGTCGCGAGGACGTGACGAGGATCTGCTCCGCGGTGTAGTTGGACAGGAAGTCCGCGGCCGTACGGATACGGTCGTCGGTCGTGCCGACGTCCAGCACGTAGAGACCGTCGGTACGGACGCGGTGGATAAACCGCTCCATGTCCGCCGTCTTCTGCTGGGTACCGATGTGGACACCGGCACCGAGATAGTCCTCGACGGGGATGAGGAGGTCGGCCTCGTCGTCGGCCATGACGTCCTCGTCTAGCTGTGGTTCGTCCTCGGCCTCCTCGGCGTCGGCGGGCGCTTCCTCTGCGGGCTCCGCGTCCGGTTCGGCGGCCGCTCCACCCTCCGGCTCCTCGTCGACCGCCTCCTCGGCGGCGTCGAGCCCTTCCTGTTCTACGTCGTTTTCTGTCATGCTGCGTCGTCCGCGATGCGGATTAGTTCGTTGAGTTTTGCAGTACGCTCGCCACCGACCGTGCCGGTCTTGATGAAGTCGGCGTCGGTCGCGACGGCAAGGTGTGCGATCGTCGTGTCTTCGGTCTCACCGCTGCGGTGAGAGACAATGACGTCGTAGGTGTTGTTCGCGGCTAGCTCGATTGCGTCGAACGTGTCGCTAAGCGAGCCGATCTGGTTGGGTTTGATCAGGATAGAGTTGGCCGAATCCTGCTCGATGCCCCGTTCCAGTCGCGAGACGTTGGTGACGAAGAGGTCGTCACCGCAGATGAGCGTCTGGTCGCCGACGCGCTCGGTGAGGTCGGCGAAGGCCTCGAAGTCGTTCTCGTCGAGGGGGTCCTCGACGTACGCGAGATCCCATTTCTCGACGAGTTCTGCGATGTAGTCGACCTGCTCGTCCGTACTGCGAACCTGATCGCTGTAGATGTAGCCGCCTTCGTCTTCGTCGTACATCTCCGCAGCGGCGAGGTCGAGTCCGAACTTGATCTCGAAGCCGACCTCCTCGGCGACGGCCGAGGTGGCCCCGTCGAGAATCTCGAACGCTTCGGCGTCGTCGATCGACGGCGCCCACGCGCCCTCGTCGCCCTTGCCGGCGGGCGTGTCCCGCTCGATGAGCATGTCGTGGATCTTCTGGTGGACCGCCGCGTTGGCGAAGACGGCATCGGCGACGCTCGGCGCGCCGACCGGTGCCGACAGGAACTCCTGAATGTCCGTGGCGTCAGCGGCGTGTTCGCCACCGCCGACGACGTTCCCCAGCGGGATCGGGAAGTTGTCACCGCGGAACGCGCCGCCGAGATGCTGGTACAGCGGTGCACCGAGCACGTCGGCCGCGGCCTTCGCGGTCGCCATACTGATCGCGACGGCGCTGTTCGCGCCGATCTCCGAGAAGTCGTCCGTGCCGTCCGCGGCACGGAGCGTGTTGTCGACAGAGCGCTGATCGCCCGCGTGCACCGTGTCGACGAGACGAGGTACGGCGTGCTCTCTCGCGTTCGCGATCGCTTCGTTCGCCGGCAGTTCGATCGCCTCGAACTCGCCTGTCGAGGCGCCGCTCGGTGCGGCTGCGCGGCCGAAGCCACCACTCTCGGTCAGTACGTCTGCTTCTACCGTTGCGTTACCTCGCGAGTCGAGGATGCGTCGGAGTCGGATGTCAGTGATCAGAGTCATGTTCTGTTAACCGTGAACGGGAGGGCGTTTGCGTCGTACTCTTCCGCTGCGATCAGAATCGGTTCCGCCTGGTCGGTTTCGACGAGTACCGGTGCCCCGTACGAGATCTGTAGCGCTCGTGCGCCGAGGATCCGTGCTTTCTCGTACCGTGTGTATCGCTGTGTCCCGGACATAATTACTGATAGGGTGCGACGATGTCGACGAGGTCCTTGTGGGAGACGAGCATCCGGCGACAGCAGTGTCGCTCGACGCCGAGTTCGTCGAGAACTTCGGCGGGATTTTCGTCGCCCTCACGAGCGCGCTCTTTGAACTCTTCCCAGTGCTCACCCACGACGTTGCCGCACGTGAAACACCGGACTGGTACCATCATAGTATCACCTTAGCGGTAGGATTTCTGGTAGCGGGCACGTGCGCCGGGTCCGCCCCACTTCTTTGGTTCGGACTGGCGAACGTCGTTGACCAGCAGCGAGCGGTCGAACTCCATGAACGCGTCACGGAGTTCGGCGTCGCCCGTGTGCTGGACGAGCCCGCGTGCGATTGCCGTTCGCACGGCGTCGGCCTGTCCGGAGACGCCGCCGCCTTCGACGGCGACTTCGATGTCGATGCTGTTACGAACCTCGTCCGCGATGCGGAACGGTTCGGTCATCTTCAGACGCGACGTCTCCGGGTCGACCAGTTCGACCGGGCTGGAGTTGATTCGTACGCGACCCTCACCATCGCGAACGGTAGCGCGTGCGATGGCGGTTTTCTTCTTGCCACTGGTGTTGGTTACCATGTTCGATTAGCACCCAGGTTCTCGCTGATCTCTCCGAGCTGGAGGAACTTGATGTTCGATAGTCGGTCGAGGGAGGTTCCCTCGAGGACGTCGCCGTCGTCGTCGTACGGGTTGCCGACGTAGACGCGGACGTTCTCGAACGCTTCGAGGCCACGATCCTTCTTGTACGGCAGCATGCCGCGGATCGAGCGCTTGAAGATCATGTCCGGCCGTTTCGGGTAGTACGGACCCCGATCGGAGCCGATTTCGACTCGCTTCTCGAAGGTGCTCATCACGTCGTCTTCGCTGCCCGTGATGACCGCGTTCTCGGCGTTGACCACCGCGATACGCTCGTCGTCGAGCGCCTTCTGGGCGACCTTGCTAGCGACGCGACCGAGGATGCAGTCGCCGGCGTCGACGACTACGTCTGCCTCGAACTCTGCGACGCTCATCGGATCACCCGCACGTTGGATCCTTCGGGGTTCTGTTCGATTGCCTGTTCTAGGTCTACTGTTTCGCCGACCTGGTCGATCTTTTGTTCTGCCGTGCCCGAGAAGTCGACCGCTGCAACGGTGACCGACTTCTGCAGGACGCCGCTTCCGAGCACCTTGCCCGGAACGACGACTGTTTCGTCCTCCTGGGCGTATCGCTCGATACGTCCAAGATTCACTTCCGCGTGCGTGCGGCGGGGCTTTTCGAGCCGAGAGGCGACGTCGCTCCAGACGTTCGCGTCCTCGGTTCGAGAAACCGACTTCAGCTCGGCGATGAGACTGCTCAGTCTCGGGTTCGTCTTGCTCATAACTTTCCTCCTGAATAGGGGTGAAAACGGTGATGCAGGGAGCAGGATTTGAACCTGCGAACTCCTACGAGACAGCGCCCTGAACGCTGCGCCGTTGGCCTGACTTGGCTATCCCTGCCCGCGTTCTCGTTTACTGGGTGCCCCTTCAAACCACTTTCGATCGAAGCCGCCCGCGATTGCGGGGCGGCCATGGCTCCGGCCTCGTAGTGTACGGCGTCGGAGCCCGCCGAAATCCGGGCGAAGCTATCGCTTCGGGTCCGGGCTTCGGTCAGGGGTAAGTGGTTTGTTGGAGCGATCATCTCTATAGCTGTACTGCGTCTTCGAGTTCGTCTGCGCGATCCGCGATGGAGTCGGCCGCCAGCGTGACGAGTTCCTCGACCGTGTAGGAGCCGTCAGTCTCGACGTGGAACACGAACGCGTTCGGGACGTCGGTGACTTCGACTTCCTTGCCGGGATATCGCTGTGAGAGATCGTTGTCGAACTCCTCGGCGAGGAGTAACTCGCCGTCGTCCTCAACGATGCCCCGAAGGATTCGGGTCTCTTCGTCCTCGAACTCGCCACGGTCACCGACGACCTCGATCTGCTGGAGGTGTCGGTAGCCGACGGAGACGCCGCCCTGATGTTTGGCGTGCTCCTTGCCGGAGGTCATCACTGCCTCGGCTTCGAGTTCGAGCCGCTGGTCGTCCTTGAGGTCGATAATCGGGACCCCGTCGATAGCTACCTCGACCGACTCGTCGTGACAGACGAGATCGCCGGAGTAGGCCGTATTCGGTCCCGCCACGTCGAGCGAGAGGGTGACGGAGTCACCCACCTCGAACTCCTCGGGCGGCGTGGTCAACGGAACCAGACCGAGCCGAAGCCCGATCTGTTCGTCGAACATCACCGACGAGTTCTCGACGAACTGGACCGTGTCGATGGCCATCGTCGGCACGTCGGCGATCATCGCTCGACGGATGCCGTTGGCGAAGGCCGGCGTGACTCCTCGGACGAGGAACCTCGCCGATCGATCGTCGCGTTCGATGAACTCGACCTCGTAATCCACTGGCATGGTCGTCAGAATCCGCCCTTGCCTTTCGGTGCGCGCGATCCGTCGTGCGGGATCGGGGTTACGTCTTCGATACGACCGATCTCGAGGCCGGCACGGGCAAGCGCACGGATCGTCGCCTGTGCGCCCGGTCCGGGGCTCTTCTGGAGGTTCCCGCCAGGTCCGCGAACGCGGACGTGGACGCCGTCGATGCCCGCGGCGAGCACCTCTTCGGCGACCTGCTCGGCCATCTGCATGGCCGCGTAGGGGGATGCCTCGTCACGGTTCTGCTTGACGACTGCGCCGCCCGAGGACTTCGCGATCGTCTCGGCGCCGGTCAGATCCGTCACCGTCATGATCGTGTTGTTGAACGATGCGTGCACGTGGGCTACGCCCCACTTTCCGTCTTCTGCCATGTTATTGCTCCTCCGCTCGTTCCGGGTGTAGGTCGTCCGCCAGCGGGCTGGTCTCGTCGAACTCGATCGAGGCCTCTTCGTCGACCCCGACTGTGTACGACGGGACAGTCACGCGGTGGTCACCGACAACGATGTGACCGTGACCGATGAACTGTCGTGCCTGCTGTGGCGTGTTTGCGAGGCCTTTGCGGTAGACGACAGTCTGGAGGCGACGTTCGAGCACGTCGTTGATCTCCAGGGACAGCACTTCGTCGAGACCGTCGGTCTCGCCGAGAATGCCGTCGCGTTTGAGGCGTGCGAGGAACTCGCTCCCCGCTTCCTCGGCGGCCTCGGTGTCACCGAGCGCCTCGCCGATGAGGCGTCGAGCCTCGCGACGCATGTCACGAAGCTCGGACTGGGCGCGCCAGAGTTCTTCTTTGGTTGCAAGGCCGTACCGGCCGAGCAGGTCGTGCTCGCCCGCGATACGCTCGCCCTGCCACGGATGGTTGGGCGTCTCGTACGCTTTGGTTTTGTTACCGAGCGGCATTATTCTTCATCCCCCTCGGCTTCTGCCGCTTCTTCAGCGGCCTCTTCACGAAGCTCCTCGACGTTGACGCCGATCGTCCCTTCGGTACGTCCAGTGGACTTGGTCCGCTGGCCGCGTACCTTCTGGCCCCGGTTGTGACGAACGCCCCGGTAGGAGCTGATCATCTTCATCCGGTTGATGTCGTGGCGGCGCTTCATGTTCAGGTCGTTACCGACCTTGTGCGTCGTTTCGCCCGAGAAAAAGTCCCGCTGGCGGTTCGCGAGCCAGTCGGGGACTTCCTCGGCGTACTCGTCGACGACATCGACGACCGCGTCGATCTCGTCGTCTTCGAGTCGACCGAAAGTTGCCTGACGGTCGACGTCGGCTTTGTCCGCAATGATTCGGGCCGTTCGGCGGCCGATGCCGTTCATCTCGATGAGCGACCGTTCGACGGATTTGGTCCCATCGAGGTCCGTTTGCCCGATGCGGACGAAATACCGAAGGTCCTCGTCGTCCTCGATTTCGTCCTGTGGTTCTTCTGCACTCATATGTGGTGTGTAGGTGTTGCAGTCGGTAGCCGACTGCGCTGGTACAATCCACCGACCGATACACTGGTCGGAAGATGGTTGACGTCGTGGCGGGGATTTGAACCCCGGAGGCTTTACGCCACATGGTTAGCAACCATGCGCCTTGGGCCGCTTGGCTACCACGACACGCTGTGTATCTCCGCCCTCACGGACTCGGGGCCGTTGCCCCTACATTGGATTGCAGACGTACCTTCCCCGTTGCCGTACTTAAACACTACGATAGAACCCGATGACAGACCGCCCGAATCGCGTGGTTTTCGGCCGTCAAACGGTCGTCGAGTGTTCACATGGATCAGCACTCATCGGCACGAAGGCCGACGGCGATGGACGCCACTATCAGTCGGATCTGTAGAACGAATCCGCGCCGTGGTCGTCCTGCCAGGCGAACGCAAACAGTCGCCGCGTTGGCAGTCTGTCGAGACGGCGACCGTCATTCGAACGGCCCGTCGCCGGATCCCACGTCGTTCCGTCGCCCACGATGCCCGAGTCGGTGGCCTCGACGGAGAATCCTGGATCGGCAAAACCGTGGATCCCGCCGTCCTCGGTAGCGATCACGAGGACGTCCTGCTCCCCGACTGTCGTTCGGACGACGCCGCCAGCCCGCGATACGCGCGGTAGCGGAACCCCGAGCGCCGCGTCGTCGAGTTCGACACCGATCACGACCGTTTTCGGCCGGATATCGTCGTCACGAGTCCACTCGCGGACGCTCTCGCCCGATCGGTGGGCCGCAAGACCGAACCCCTCTCCCGACCGGTACGCCTTGTAGGGACCCGTATCGTACTCGATCTGCGCGGGCGAGTCGTCCTCGCTTGCGGCCTCGCTGGTCCCGCCGGGTGCCTGGAGGACGACGCCGTCGGGATACGACTGCTGGAACGCTCCCCACGTGAGCATCGCCGCGGGCCGGACGGAGAGCGAATCGCCCTCGAACCGGCCCGCGAGACACGTCCCGCTCGATTGTTTCCACTCGCTTTCCGTTTCGCGGTCGTACATGACGAGGTCGTCGTCGGCAAGCTTTCCGGAGACGCCGAACTCCAGTGTCCGCCCCTCGTGGCGACGGTCGTAGACGACGGCGCTCCCACAGAGCGGACACCAGGTAACGGCGATCGGTTCTGCTCCGGCGTCGAGCACGTCGTTGACGATTTCGTGGTACGCGAGATACCGTATCGGGTACGCACGCGGGGGTTGCCCGGAGTCGACGACGACGACTCGGTCGTCCCCATCGCCCTCGTAGCGCTCGCCGAACTCGGGGTCGTCGACGCTCGGAATCGCATCGCGTGGAATGACTCGACGAACGTTCACACGCGGTCGTTGACGCCGACAGCTAATAGCTCCCCCGCCGAACCGATCACAGCGGCGCGTCCGACGTGTCCGGTCGCTCGTCGCTCAGTCTCGCCACGACGGCCTCGATGCGGTTATCGACTGCAAGTGGGCCACTGCCGCCGATCAGGAGGACCGACGCCATCCCGAACAGCGCGACGTGGGCCAGCACCGGATCGTCGGGCAGGGCAAACAACGTCAGCGCGAACATCGTGATGGCCGTGGCCGCGCTCGCACGGGTAAAGAGGCCCACGATGAGGGCAATGCCGAGGGCGGTCTCAGTGAGGCCGGCACCCAGCACCCATAGCTCCGCAGGCACCGGGATGACTGCGGTGAGGTCGTAGTGTGAAACGACTTCCAGCCCGATACCGGGACGAAGGAGCTTCTGGCTCGCGCCGAGATAGATGAACGTGATGCCGAGGCCGACCCGGGCAACCGTCGGGAAGAACCGCTCGTAGGGACGGATCCAAGCCTGTCCGCGCTGGACGACATCGTGGACGACGTCGAAGCGACCGTACACCGTGCCCGGCGTCCCGGCGAGACGCTGGAGGACGTGATCCCCGCTCGGCTTCCCGCTTCCGACGAGAGCCAGCGTCGCCATCCCGCCGGCGATCTCCAGTTGGAGCAACAGATCCGGGTAGATCACTGCCGCCACGACGTAGACGACGAACCCGGCCACTGCGACGACCCGTGTTGCGATGCCGAACAGCAACAGGAACCCGAGCGCGACCTGTAAGAGACGCATCTCGATTTCGACCGAGGGCGTGATGAAGTAGCCGGCGAAGCCGGCACCGATCAGCGGAATACCGAAGGAGATCCGCAGGAGCCACGGGACGTACTCGGTGTACTCCGCCATCGCGGCGCGAAACGTCGTGATGTCCTGACGGAGCGGCTGGAAATAGAGATAGGCGAGGACGACCCCGAGAACGGCGACGGCACCGGCGACGAGCAGTCCCACTACGACCGGGTCCGACAGCGCATTCCCGAAGAACTCGGCGGGGGTGACGGCCTGTTCGTCCTCGACGACGTACTCCTCGTGAGCGCTCGCCGTCCCCACGAACGAGAGGAGTACAAAGAGCGCCCCGAAAAACGCCGCCGGAGCGCGCGACAATCTGTGACGGCCCGAATCTGACATACCCATCGTAAGGGCCGCAGTCAACAAAAGGTGTTGTTGTTGGCACAGAGCCATGACCAGCGCCACCATTTCACACGTCGAAGACAACGTAAGCGTACCACTCCCCGTCGCGGCGTTCGAGGGCCATCTCCGAGTAGGTGACGGCTTTGACTTCCCGTGCCGTCACGTCTGCGAGCGGCACGCCGCGGGCCGTGGCGTCAACGGTCCACTCGCCGTCGTCCTCGACGACAGTCGCCTCGTTGTCGACCGGGAGAACCGACCGGACGTCCCGTTCGTAGATGAGTTCGTCGAGATACTCGAACAGGACGGCTTCACGGCTTTCGGCGGTAACCGATAGCTCGAACCGCTCGCCCGTCTCGGGGACATCCTCGCACATCGCGGCGGCCAGCCCATCGGCGACGGCGCCTGCAACGGCCGAAAACGTCTCGCCAGTCGCTTCGACGGCGATGTCAGCAGTATGTTCTCGTAGTTCGTAGCTCACGGTCGAACTGACGAGCGGAGCGACCGTGAATAGCCCGGTTTCGGACCGTCCCAGGAGCGAGAACGACGGCGACCTGCCGGTGGAATTATATTCACGTCGCCGTTACGTACCCACAGTGAGCGTTAACGTCGATTCACGCGTCGTCGCGCCCGGCGACGATGACTACCTGGGCGATGCCTGGGAACTCAAAGAGCAGATCCGCCGCTCGGAGGGCGTCCTCAAGCAGCGGCGCGGCTTCTTTACGGATGCGTACCGCCGATCGACCGTCCACCTGTTCCTCGACGGCGACGACCTCGTCGGTTTCGCGACGGTCCGACGTGACGGCTACATCCTGTTTCTGGCAGTTGCACCGGAGTTCCGCGGCGAAGGGTTCGGCGAACGACTCGTTGCTCGCGTCGCCGACGAGCACGGCTCCGTAACCTGTCATGCACGCGCGACAAACGAGAACGCATTGCAGTTCTACGAATCGCTAGGCTTCGAGATCAAACGGCGCATCGAGAACTACTACGAGGACGGCGGCGATGCCTACTATCTCAAACTCGGCGAGGACGAGAGCATCACGAAACGGTTGAGCGAACTGGTCAGGCGACGCTAAAATGACCGCGCCGTCGCAAACACTCGGCGCATCCGTCGTGCTCGCGTTCGGCCTCGCGCTCGCGGCAGTCATCTATCTCGATAAGCCGGGCGGCCGGTGGGGGCGGGCGGTTCGTTCCCGACTGCTACTGGGCGTCCCGTGGGGATCGGTCGTGTCTGTGCTGTTCGTTCTCGCGGTCTATCTGTTCCTGCAGGAGGGGCTGTTGAACTGGTCGGACCCGGTGGTACTCCCCTATCGGTCGTGGTCGTATCTCTATCCGACCGGCTGGCTCACCTCGGGCTTTGCCCACGCCAACCCCGGCCACATCCTCGGAAACCTGACGAGCGCTATCGTGCTGGCACCGATCGCCGAGTACGCATGGGGTCATCTGCCGAGCGAACGCGGTTCGCAGTCGTTCGCATCGTGGCGAACGAACCCGTGGATTCGGGCGTTCGTCGTCTTCCCGACCGCCGTACTGCTCGTGGGGGTGGCGACCAGCCTGTTCGCGCTCGGACCCGTAATCGGCTTTTCCGGCGTCGTCTTCGCCTTTGCCGGCTTCGCAATCGTCCACTATCCCGTCGTGACGGTCGTGGGACTGCTGATCTCGCGGGTGGTCAGCACCACGCTCCAGAGCCTGCTCGATCCCGTCCTCGTGGCGACGACCTCGGCGAGTGCCCCATCCGCGCCGTCGTGGGCGTCGATTGCGGTACAGGGACACGCGCTGGGCTTTCTCGTCGGTGTCGTCCTCGGTCTCGCCGTCCTCCGGCGGCGCGCACGGCGGCCGAGCGCCGCCCGTCTCCTCGGGGCAACGCTGGTCTTCGGCGTCGTGCAGGGACTCTATCTCGTCTACTGGTTCCGCGGCGGCGGCGAGTATGTGCTCTTTCGCGGGCCCGGTCTCGTACTCGTGGTTCTGCTCGCCGTGCTCGTCACGCTGGCTGCGACCACCTCGGACAGAACGGTGGTCCGCTCGACCACGCGCCGTGGCGTCGCCATCACGATGCTGATACTTGGCCTCGCCGCACTCGGCGGGGTAGCTATCGTCCCGAACCTTTACACCGTAGACGATACCTCGATCGACGAGGACGCAGTGACCGTCGAGGACTACCAGATCACCTACGACGAGGGCGTCCGCAACGAGATGGTGTTCGCCTACGATATCGAACTGTTCGGCGAGAGCACCTCCATCGACACCAGCGGGGTGATTGTCACTAGTGAACAGCGGGACATCTGGATGACCCACACCTCGAAGGAGAGACTGGCGTTCCGCGGTTCGACGACGGTCAAGGTGGGTGGCCCAGGCTGGAGCGAGACCGTCCGCGTGGTTCGTGAAGGATGGACGCCGACCGGGAAAGAGACGGTCTATCAGGTGTTCGTCGACGGGAAGGAGCGACCGGTGTTCGTCTCCGATCTCCAGACTGCGACACCGCGGATCGACGGGCGTTCCGTCATGATCATCCCCGAGAACGGCCAGTTCATCCTTGCCGTCGACGACGGGAACGGTCGCCTCGATCGGACGCCCCTGCCCACAGCAGACGAACCGGTCGAGGCTGGTGGGCTTACCTTCGAGCGCGAACAGACTGACGGGAAGACGGTGATCATGGCCGAGCGCGGTGAGACGAGCGTCCAGATTGCGCGCGCGGAAGGTCGTGGGTTCTAGCGGTCCCACTCGATACGGAACACTTCGGCGTCAACGACGCGTCGGTTCTCGCTGTGGAACTCGAACTGGCGATCCAGATCCAGTTCGGCACGGAACGCTCGCGTGACCTCGCCACCGTTATCGCCGGCGAACGCGTCGACAAACGCCTGACTGTCCGAATTGTGGATCGAGTAGGAGACGGAGGCGACCTCGGAGGCAGTTTTGAGAAACGCCCGGTCGGCGTGTGCGTTCCCGTCCTGCGCGCCGAACGGGGGGTTCATCAGAACGACGGCGTCGTCGATACAGAGCGGTGCGCGCGTCGCATCGGCGTGGATCCAGCCGATATCGGTCGTCGTCCCAACCCGGCGCTCGTTCCTGCGTGCCGTCTGCAAGGCTCCACGGTCGATGTCGATACCGATCGCTCGCTCCGGTCCACGCAGCGCCGCTCCCAGCGCAAGCATCCCGGTCCCGGCACCGAGATCCAGCACGGTTCGACCGTCGATGTCGCCCTGCAGATCCGCGACGTGGACCAGATGGGCCGCCAGATCCGGCGGCGTCCGGTACTGCTCCAGTTCGACCGTCGGATCGTCGAACCCACCCACAACGCCGAGTTGCTGGGCGAGTTGTCGTTTCGTACTCATCGGTCGCTGGCCCCTGTCGGGATCCGTATCACCGCAGTCGTCCGACCTTCCCTGGCGCATCCGATCGTCGGCATCGACGTCTGGTACATCTCAGAGACTAATACACAGTATGAATACAAAAGCGTGATGGATGCGTATGAGTTATATATCTGGGCACGGCGATACGTGGCCCGCCGGGATTGTGCTCTCCGCATCGTTCGCGGAAAATAGTTAAGTCGGTGCCCTTCGTCGGCATCGATATGGACTGCCCACGCTGTTCGGAGCCGTTACAGACCTACACACTGGAGGGTCATCAGGCGGAGGTCTGTGAATCCTGTGGCTACGCCGGAGTCGCGGTGGAGCACGCCAGCGAGCGCGAGGAGTTCGAGTCCTGGCAGGACGCGCTCAGTCGCTTCCGCGAGAAGTAGCCTCGCAGTTGGAGCGGCAGGGGCGATGCGGTCAATCAGATACCCAATACCGACAGCCAGCGCCACGGCGTCACACAAAAAATCGAACGAGGTTCGGGCTGCGTTACTCGTCGGCGGCCGGGGCTTCTTCCTCTTCGGCACCGCCTGCCGGCGCTTCTTCGTCGGAGCGTGCGGCCACGAGGCCACCACGTGCAACGCTGTACAGGGGTTCGTTGGCGTGGCTGACGCCGCTGATCGAGAACGGAATGTTGGCGTCCTGCAGATGGTCGCGGAACAGATCCTCGAAGCCGTCGGGGCTGGAGGTACCGCCAGTGACGACGACCGGCACGTCCAGGCCCTCCTCGACGTCTTCGTCGTCGACTTCCTTGACGATCAGGTCGATGACGTAGTCGAGCAGGTTCTCGTAGTAAATCGACAGCGCGCCCTCGACGCCACCGACGTCGGTCTGGAAGTCGAGTTCGAAGTCGTCTTCCTTGATAGAGGTGACCTTGTCGACCGGCGTGCCAGTTGCCTGTGCAGCCTGCTCGTCCACCCAGTCGCCACCACGGGCGACCGAGAACTTCATGACCGGCACCGCGTAGTACGCCAGACAGACGTTGGTCATCCCGGCACCGAAGCTGATACCCAGCCCGGTGAAGTCGTTGTCGGCCAACTCGCTATAGATGACCGACATCCCCTCGTTGATGGGCTCGGCGTCATAGCCCATGTCGTTGATGAAGGATTCGAGGGTCTTCTGGTGATACAGGGTCGAGATGCTCGAGTCGATCGGATCGGCCGGGGAGGAGAAGTACAGTTTCTCGCCGGGGTGGTTCGGCTCGCCAACCACCTGCTCGATGATGAGCTTCATCATCGGGATTGCGGACTTCTCGTCCGAAGAGAGGATACCGTGCTGCATAGGACGTCGAGTCTCGCGGTTGAAGATGTTCGCAAAGTTGAGTGCGTCATCGCCGACCACGTAGACCTTGTCGTCCTTGCGGATGTGGAGCACTTCGCTTCGAGAGAGCATCTGCTCCGCCATGTCGGAGTAATCGATCTCTACGAAGGAGTTGCGCTGTTGCACGAAGACGGTGTCGTTACCATCCTGCTGTGCCGACAGGATGTTCATTGTGCCGACGTCTAGGCCTTTCGCCATAGTCGATACAAGCTTTCCCCCGTACAATAAAACTATGTGAAATATTTACAGAACTTCCCGGCAAGTAAGTATATCAATACCGAGGAGACATTGATTAGTTCCGACCCAGCAGTCCACGGACCCGGTCGACGAGACCGATGTCGGCTATAACGGCGTCGTTCTCCTCGGTGGCTTCCTCCTCCTGTTTCCGTTGCCGCAGTTCGTTGAGTTTCGAGGTCTGGTCGTCGACCGTCGACGACGACGTGGCCGTCTTCGTGTCGCCACCCTTGAGCGCTTTGAGCCCACTCACCTGCGTGTCGACGCCGCCAGTCTGGCGCGTCGTCTCGGCCTCCACATCGACGTTGGCCGCCTCGAACGAGTCCGACGCACTGAACGAGAGTCGCTTCGACTCCTGTTTCTCGACGCCACCCCAGGACATCTCGACGCCCTCCATCGCCGACTCGATGTCCTGTTCGATATCTTCTTCACTGATCGATTCTTCGACCTCGTCCGCCTCGACAGCCTCTATCTCGGAGGGATGGGGTTTTGCGCGTTCGAGTTGGTGGGCCACCAGTGCGGCGCCGGTGGCCGCAGCGACGATAGCGAGTCCGACCCCGTACGTCCCGAGGATCGTGAGCATCGTCGAGGCTCCGAACTCGGCCCACTGGCTGGGGTAGTACCAGGAGAACGCAACGGTGGCACCGATCGTCACTACGACGCCAGCCGCTGACGCGAGCACTGCCTTCTGTTCGACCGGCAACAGTACGTCGACGCCTAGCAACAGGAGCGGTAACGACAGCAGTGCGGCGACGAAGGCGGCGTTCGCAAAGACGAAGTACGACCCCTCGCGATACCCGAACGCCGTGACACCGCCGATGAAAGTAACCGCTGCGATCACCGCAAGCGCTACCCCGATAAAAAAGAGCCCGAAGCCAAGGTAAACGTCCGTCTGTGCGTCCGGTTCGCCGATATACTGTTCGTACAGATCGAACAGTTTGTTGTCGGGTAAGGTGTCGGAACCGTCCTCAGTCATTGGCATCGTCTTTTTACCGCATACTCATGATTGTTCCCCTTATTATTTCGTATCTGACGAGTATCGATTGAGAACTCGTTGCGGGCCTGCGGCTGTTCGAATCGGGAAACTCGCCATGATCGGAGTCGAAAAGAGCGCGACAGTCGAAGGATCGCGTGCCGCATCGAATTCGGTTGCCGGGTCGACGACCGTTCGGCTGCCGTTCGTCGCTACCAGGTGCCGTGGAAGGTGTCGAAGCTCAGTTCGTCGAGCGGTTTGTTGCCGACGGCGATCTGGTACTCGCCAGGCGTGAGCATCGGCTTGTGGAACTGCGGGCCGTCGTCGGTCGTGATTCGCGGACAGCCAGTGTTGACGTAGGCGTCGAAGCCGAAGTTCCGCAGGCGATCAGGCGTTACCTCGTCCATCGTGATCAGATAGGCGTTGTCGTTGTCTTCGAGGACCGCCTCTGCCTGATCCATCCGACCCTGACCGATCTTGGTACAGAAGATGACGCCGAACGTCTCGGCATCCATCGCCTTGTGGACGGTGGCGTAGCGCTGTTTCATGAACTTCTCGGTGTCTGCGATGGTCACGACGTTGTTGACCGGATCCGCGATAATGACGTTCTTGTCGGGGTGTTCCATCGCCAGTCCGAGGGGGTGGAACTTCCCGCCGCCGACGTAGAGGATCTGGTCGGCGTCGACGTCGGCCGAAGCGTAGTTACAGCCGAGCACCTGCCCCTCGTGGGTAAGCCGGTCGTCGCCGCGGCGGGTATGGACGTTGTAGCCGCGGTCTTCGAGCCACTCGGACATCTCCGAGAAGCGGTTCATATGCTGGGCGGTCGTCACGAGCCCCACGTCGGGGTCGTCGTCCGGGTCGGTGAGTTCCGCCTTGGCCTCCTCCATGATCGGCATGACATCGACGTTCGAGAAGAGTGGGACGTAGATGATCTTGTCCGACTCCTTCATCGGGCTATGCCCGAAGTGGACGAACACGTCGGTCCGGCGCATCATGAAGGTATCCAAGTCGCAGGCGCCGTAGCAGGGCTGGCCCGAGAGCAGGATCATCACGTCGTCGTCGAGGATTTGGCGCAGGTCGTCGGCGACGTCCGGGCCGCGACGTTTGAGACCCTCGGGGAACTGCAGGCCGACTTTCTTTGCGTCGCGTTCTTCGACTGCCTCGACGATCCGGTCGAGTTCGTAATCCCATTCTCGGTCGTGCTTGAGAGACATACCGGTGTTCCGGAGGTCTCCGTCGCTGTACTCCGTCTCCTCGCTCATTGTCCTGATTAGCGGTCCGCAACGTATAACCTCGGCGTTTGCCGAAGAGATGTGGTACTACTTCACATCTCTGATTGGCCGATCACGGGTTTCAAGCCGTTCGCCTGCCTGGATATAGCCATGTCAGAGACACCGACATTGCCGCTCGAACATCGGACGATCGAGGCCGAGGGCGATGGCCCGTCCCCCGCCGTCGTCATACTCCACGGTCGCGGTGCCGACGAGACGGATCTCCTGCCGATAGCGCAGCAGTTCCCCGACGAGCTGTTCGTCCTCAGCCTGCGCGCGCCTGACACGCTACAGGGCGGCTACACCTGGTACGACCTCGACCTCTCGGGGGGCGGGCTTCACGAGAGCGAGCCCCATCCCGAGCAGTTCCGCCGGAGCCTCGATCTGGTCGACGAGTCGATCGAGGCCGCCATCGAGCGCTACGACCTCGATGCCGACCGGATCGGCCTGCTCGGCTTCAGTCAGGGCGGCATCACCGCTCTCTCGCTCCTGCTCGAGGACCCCGACCGGATCGACTGGGTCGCCGCGCTGCACTGTTATCTCCCCGAATCACACGCCGATCTGGCCCCCGACGGCATCGAGGACAAGCCAGTCTTCATCGCGGGCGGCAGTCGGGACCAGATCATCCCGCCGGGACGGACCGACAGCGCGGCCGTCCGCCTGAGCGAACTCGACGCAGCGGTCACCGCCCGGACCTACGAAATGAGCCACGGGATCGGCCCGGACGAGCATGCCGATCTGCTGGAGTGGGTCGACGAACAGGTCTAGAGCAAGCCGCCGTCTTCGTCCTCGCCGTCGTCGGTCGTATCGCCCCCATCATCTCCGTCATTGCTCGTGCTGTCTGCGCCCTCGTCACCGCTATCGGCGTGCTCTACGACGCCGCTCATCAGCGCCTCGACGTTTCCTTCCTCTTCGCTCCGGACCAGTTCCGGGTAGACGCCGATGGTTACGAGCAGGTCGTCGTCGGTCTCGACGGCCTTGCTGACGTGAAGATAGACCTCGACGTCCTCGCCGTCGAACTGCGCGCTAGCGCTGAACCGCGAGACGGTCGTCGACTGATCGAGGATGCTTGCCGTCCCGTCCTCCTCGTGTTGGATGTCGTCGATACCGTCGTAGTTGTCGTCAACCAGATCGATGAGTTCGCGCGTCGACATGTCCTCGACGGGGTTGAACTGGTAGTTCGGGATGCCGATCTGAGGCGTCGACAGGATCATGAATACCGCCCCGCGTTGCTCGCCGAGCGGTCCCATGTCGACCGACCTCTCGTGTTTGGTCATGTAGTTCGCGACCCGAACCGACTCCGTGGCCGGGCCGAGGCCGACCGATTCCTCGACCGGGAGTTCCTCGATACCGACCTGTTCGTAGCCGGTCTCCTCGCGGGTCTCGGCGTCGACGCCACCCGGGGTCGCTTCGTGTTCGTCGAGTCCGGCCAGTCCGAGACAGCCAGAAATGGATGCGAGGCCGAACGCACCCGCTCCAGCGAGAAAGTGTCGTCTGTTCATCTGGCAAACAATTACTAGCCGGTTTGTAAGTGTTTTTTGGCCCGGATGCGCTGTTACAGTTCCACGAACGGCTCGATATCGGCTTCCTTGTCGACAGCGTAGACCGTCCACTTCTCGTCTTTTGCACCACCCATTCCCGGCGAACCGGCGGGCATCCCTGGCAGCGCGATACCTGCGATGTCGGGGGAATCGTCGAGCAGCGTCGCTATCGTCTCAACCGGAACGTGTCCCTCGACGAAGTACGACCCGACTTCGACGGTGTGACAGCTCTGCAGGTCCCCGGGGATGCCGAGATCGGTTTTTACCGTCCCGATGTCCTCCCGCACCGAGGACGATAGCGACCCGTCAAGATGCTCGTCGAGATATTCCCCGTAGGCGCCACAGCAGTCACAGTTCGGGCTGTTGTACTGGTGTGCGGTAGCCGAAAGCGTTCCCGAGTAGGACCACTCGTCCGTGCTGTCGCCGCCCAGACAGCCTGCTACTGAAACGGCGGCGACCGAGGACCCCGCAGCGAGCAGCGATCGGCGGGAGACACGATCGCTCATCGAACTACCCCTGCAAGGGCGCGGAACGGTTTCGTTACCGCGAGGTGGTAGTCCTCGTGGGGGTCGTAGCCGCGGAAGGCGAGGCTGTTACCCATCACCGAGAGGCTGGAACCGGTCATCGCTAGCCCGGCGAGCGCGGGGTTGAGCAGGCCCAGCGAGGCGATCGGGACGAGCGTAACGTTGTACGCGAACGCCCAGAAAAGGTTCTGCCAGACCTTCGCGATCGTCGCCTCGGAGATCCGGATCGCCTTGAGCACGTCGGCAGGGTCGTCGCGCATCAGCGTGACATCCGCACTCTCGATGGCGACGTCCGTCCCGCTACCGATGGCGATACCGACGTGGGCGGTCGTCAGCGCCGGCGCGTCGTTGACGCCGTCACCGACCATGATCGCGCGGCGGCCACCCTCCTGAATCCGATCGACTGTGTCCGCTTTCTCGTCGGGAAGCACCTCCGAGTAGACGTCGACGGCGTCGATCCCGAGTTCCTCGGCGACGGCGTGGGCCGTCCGGTCGTTGTCGCCGGTGAGCATGATCGGGTCGATACCGCGCTCCTGTAGCGCGGCGACGGTCTCTTTTGCGCTCTCGCGGACGGTGTCGGCGGTGGCGACCACGCCGATCAGTCGGCCGTCGAGGGCGACCAGCATCGCGGTCTTGCCATCGCGTTCGAGGCGCTCCATCGTCTCCACGGCAGGGTCGGGATCGATCCCGTTGTCCCGCATGAGTTTGCGGTTGCCGACCAGCGCCTCGCCGCGGGCCGTCTCGGCGCGGACGCCGTGGCCGGGGACGTTCTCGAACTCGGTCGCGTCTTCGATATCGATACCGCGCTCTTTCGCACCCTCGACGATAGCCTGTGCCAGCGGGTGTTCGGAGTCGGATTCGACGCTTGCGGCGACGGAGAGCACGTCGTCCTCGCTGAACTCCCGCTCCTCGGTCACGACCGCGCCGCCGTCAGGGAGCTCTTCACCGCCATCGGCGGCAACGCCGCCCGTCGCCGCGCCGTCACCCACGGGGACCACGTCGGTCAGCACCATGTCGCCGTGGGTGAGCGTCCCCGTCTTGTCGAAGACGACGACGTCGATGTCCCGGACCTGTTCGAGGATGTCAGCACCCTTGAACAGGACGCCGTTGGTCGCGCTGATCGTCGACCCGACCATCGTCGCGGCGGGCGTCGCCAGCCCCAGCGCACAGGGACAGGCGATCAGCAACGCGCTCGCGAGGACGACCATCGAGAACTCCAGCGTGGAGACGCCGCCCGCGACCGGGCCTCCCCCGACCGGTTCGAGGTACGGAAGGACGCCGCCGAGCCACGAGGAGGCGGTGTACAGCAGATCGGGTGCGAGCGCCCAGACGACCGCCCAGAAGACGGCATTGATAATGACTGCGGGGACGAAGTAGGCCGAGACCGTGTCGACCAGCCGCTGGACGTCGGGCTGGCGGGCCTGGGCCTCCTTGACGCGCTGGACGATCTGCTGGATCGCTGTGTCCTTGCCGACTTTGGTCGCCTCGATCAGGAGGACGCCGTTCTCGTTGATCGTCGACCCGACGACTTCGTCGCCCTCGCCCTTCTCGACGGGGACCGACTCGCCGGTAACCATCGACTCGTCGACCGCGCTCTGACCGTCGACGACCACGCCATCAGTAGGGATCTGCTCGCCGGGCCGGACCTTCATCACGTCGCCGACCTCGATCTCTTCGACCGGGACCGTCCGCTCCTCATCATCCACTACCAGCGTCGCCTCGTCGGCCTCCATCTCCAGTAACGTCTTGAGGGCGTCGCTCGCCCGGGCTTTCGACCGCGCTTCGAGCCAGTTGCCGAGCGTGATGAACCAGAGGATCACCGCGACGGCCTCGAAGTAGAGGCCGCCGGGGATCAGTCCGGCCACGACGGCAGTCGAGTAGACGTAGCCCGTCGACGAACCGACTGCGACCAGCGTGTCCATGTTCGCGCGACCGGTGTTCACCGCGGCTTCGTACGCGCCGACGATGAACTCCTTGCCGAGCGTCGCCATCAGAAGCGTCGCGAGCAGGAACTCGACCCACCCCGGCGCGACGAGTACCTCCGGCAGGACGCCCGGGAGGAACATCTCGATCATCACGCCGAGGAAGGGGAGCGCGAGGATACCGCCGCCGATCACCAGCCTGCGCTGTTTGTTCAGTTCGCGCTCGACGGCGCTCTCGCGTTCCTCGCCGAGGTCGGCCCCCTCCTCACTGCTGGGGCGGTCCGGATCGTAGCCCGCATCCTCGATTGCGTCGTAGACGTCCTCCAGCGAGACGTCGATGGGGTTGTAGACGACCTGTGCCTCGTCGGTCGCGAAGTTGACGTTCGCCTCGATCACGCCGGGGACATCCTCGATGGCCTGGCGGTTGGACTCCGCGCAGGTCGAACAGGACATACCGGCGATACCGACCGTTGTCGAGGCTTTCTCCGGCTCGTAGCCGCCGTCCTCGATCGCCTCGTAGATCGCCCCCAGCGAAACGACCGCGGGGTCGTACGTAACGGTTCCATCGTCGGTTGCGAAGTTCGCGCTGACCGATTCGACGCCCTCCAGGGCGCCGACGGCCTCCTCGACCGACGAGGAACACGTCGAACACGACATCCCGGCAACCTCGACGTGGGCAGTTTCCGTACTCATAGCTATCACTAACTACGGGTTCCATATTCAAGCGGGTTGTCCCTAACGAGTCGCTAGTTTGCGCGCACCCGATCCTAACGAACCACGAGTCAGTCGCCGAGTCCGTCGTTCAGTTCGTCATAGCGCTCCAGAAACAGCGACTCACAGGAGTGACAGCAGAGCACGTATCGGTGCCCGTCACGTTCGATGGTGACCCCTTCTCCCTCGACGGTTTTTCCACATTCGACGCAGTCGACGGCGAACTCGCCGCCACGCAGTTCGGGGTTCCACGCCGACTCGACGACGCCTTCGACGCTGTACTCGATGATCTCGCGATCGGCCAGCAGGTCGCTCAGGAGGGGCCTGAGTTCGTCTTCGGCCAGATGTGTCTGTGCGACGACCCGCCCGCTCTCGGTCCGGATGACGTGCTCGACGCCGTCGACGGCGTCTAGATCGGCGGCGACGCCGGTCGCCTCGCCCGGCCCGACTTGGACGTCGACCAGTCGCGCCGCGCTGTTGGCGAACATCGACTGGTCGACGGCGACGGTGAAGCGTTCGAGGACGCCGAGCTCTCGCAGGCGCTCGACCCGGTCGGAGACGCTCGGCGCGGTCAGATCGACCTCCTCGCCGATCTCGCGGTACGAACGGCTGGCGTCCTCGATCAGCAGACGGAGGATCTCGGCATCAGTATCGTCCAGTGGCACGAGCGAGGGTAGGGACTGGGGGTACAAAGGATGTGCCTTACACGAACACCACGACGGCGAGCATACACAGGAACGCCAGTGTCAGCAACGCCGCACCGGCGGTCGGCAGCACCGAGTGGTACAGCATCGCACCGCCGATGATCAGCAACGTCATGCCGAGGACGGACAGTCCGAGCCCTCGACCGTCGGTGAACTGCTGGGTTTCGGTCACGTTACGCACCCCGGTTGGTCGGTCGACTGTTCCGCGCCGGTACCTCCAAGTCCGAACGGTGAGGTCGTGATCTCATAGTGGTAGCGTCCGTTTGTTCGCGGGCCGACCCGTGATGTTGCATGCAAACACACATCACGATAAGTCGTATCAGATGTTGTAGTTTACCCTAATATAGTTATTGGATAATCACAGATCGGTTCGAGCGGCGACCGAAACACACTGAACCGCCGAGTCCTGACAGCCAGTATGGCCGATTCGACGCCGACACTCGAACTGTACAACCTCCAGGGCTGTCCGTACTGTGCGAAGGTGCGCCGGGCGCTGGATGACCTCGATCTGGCGTACGAGACCAACGACGTCCCCGGCTCCCGGTCCAAGCGGGAGGCCGTCCACGAGGCGAGCGGCCAGTACGGCGTCCCGGTGCTGGTCGACCGATCCAAGGGGATCGAGGGGATGCCCGAAAGCGACGACATCGTCGAATATCTATACGCGGAGTACGGCGACGGCGAGAGCCCGCCCCCGTCGGGCATCGTCGGTCGGGTGCTCTCGGCACTGTTCTGAACCGCGGACCCTAACTATAACTTTCGAAGTGATACACTTCGAAAAGACAAGTAACAGAAGAGCACGTCGGAGTGGCGTTCAGTCTCGGCTCAGGACTGCCGGTAGATCAGGTTCCGCTGGATCTCGTTTGCGCCCTCGTAGATGACCGGGACGCGCACGTCGCGGTAGACACGCGCAATCCGGCGATCCGTGAGCACCGACCGGCCGCCGTGGAACTGCATCCCCTGCTCGGCGCAGTCGGTCGCCGTCTCCGTGGCTTTCGTCTTTGCCATCGCGGCCCAGAGGCCGGGGTCCTCGCCCTGTTCGACCTTCTCGGCGGCGCGCCAGGTGAGTGCGCGAGCGCTCTCGAACTCGAGGCGCATGTCGGCGACGCCGTGCTGGACCGCCTGGAACTCGTTGATCGTACGGCCGAACTCCTCGCGGCCGTGGATGAAGTCCCACGTCTCCTCGATGGCCGCGGCGGCGAGGCCGAGACCGTGGCCCGCGACGACGACTCGCCCGTGGTTGAAAAACTCCGCGAGCATCCAGAAGCCCGCCCCCTCCGTCCCGACGAGGTTCTCCTCGGGAATACGGAAGTCGTCGAAGACGATGTGGGCCTGCTTGGAGGCACGAAAGCCCATCTTCTCGGGGATGTGCTCGGCGTTGTACCCCTCGCCCTCGGTGGGGATAATGAACATCGAGTGGTTGCCGTAGCGGTTGTCCTCGTCGTCGTCGGTCCTGGCGTACAGCGTCAGCCAGTCGCCCTCGACGCCGTTGCCGATCCAGTACTTTTCGCCGTTGATGACGTACTCGTCGCCGTCCTTTTCGGCAGTGGTCTGCATCCCCGCGAGGTCGCTTCCCGTATCGGGTTCGGAAACCGCGAGGCCGGTGATCTGGTCACCCTGGGCAACGGGGCGGAGATACTCCTCTTTCTGGGCGTCGTTGCCGTACTCCTCGACTATCTCCGCGCCGAAGCTAGCTAGCTGGAGCGTCAGCGCGATACCGGCATCCGCCTTGTAGAACTCCTCTCCGATCGCCAGCACTTCCGTTAGTGAGAGGTCCCGACCGCCGAGGTCTTCGCCGAGGTCCTGGGCCACCAGTCCAGCCTCCTGTCCGGCCTCGAGGATATCGTGCGGGTACTCCCCCCTGCGGAAGTACTCCTCAGCGTTGGGTTCGATATACTCCTCGGCAAACTCGCGGGCTTCATGTTTGACTTCCCGGGCATGCTCGGGAACGATGGTGTCGTCGAGTAGTTCCATGGTCCCTTCGAAGGACGGGTCGGCCATATATGCACGGGAACTACTAACACGCGGGAGGCAGTTCACTCCCGACGGGTCGGGTCACCCGTGTAGGCACAAACGACAAACCGATGCCGTGCCAACTATCGGTATGGTACTGAAAGAGTCCGATCCGGAACTGGAGGACGGCGACTCGGCCCCCGACTTCGAACTCCCCGGCGTCGACGGCGAGACGTACACGCTCGATTCGTTTGCGGACAGGGAGGCGCTCCTGATCGTCTTCACCTGTAACCACTGCCCGTACGCGAAAGCGAAGTTCGACCATCTCAACGAACTCGCCGAATCGTACGACGACGCCGCAGTGGTCGGGATCAATCCCAACGATGCCGAGGAGTATCCCGAGGATTCCTTCGAGAAGATGAAAGAGTACGTCGAGGACGGGACAGTCGCCTACGACGCCTACCTCCGCGACGAGTCACAGGAAGTAGCCCAGGAGTACGGTGCCGTCTGCACGCCCGACCCGTTCCTCTTCGCGAACGAGGACGGGGAGTTCCGACTGGTCTATCAGGGCCGACTCGACGACGCGATGAACCCCGACGCGGAACCCACCGAGTTCTACGTGCAGGGGGCAATCGAGTCAATTCTGGCCGACGAACCGGTCGACCTCGAATGGCGTCGCTCGCAGGGCTGTTCGATCAAGTGGCGCGACTGATCGGGCCGTGCGGGCCAGCCGGAGATACAGAGCAAACCGGCTTAATTTAGAGTTATTTTCTATTGATCAAGTTCCGATATCGGATCAATAGATACAGTAACATATTCCGAAGAGGAGCCGCTAAAACCAACTATAGTTGTTTTGCCGGCGTTTGAACTACTTATTTTCGGCTGAAAGAATACATCATACTTCTAAACATTCAATACATTACATTATTTTTTATTAACACCTATGAGCGATATTTATAATGGTCGATCCTACAGAAAAAACGATGTCAGACTATGACAACAAGTGGCGTGACAGCGAACTCACTCGGCGTGACGTCGTGAAAGGCGTCGGAGCCGCAACGATCGGTTCGGCCGCCGCCAGCGCCGCGAGCAGCACCGCTCTCGCTGACTCCCACGCCGCCGGCGAGACGACGATGCTGCAGTACTTCCACACCGACTGGACGGAGGTCGAAGCCAGCATGGCCAACGTCGCCGACGCCGGGTTCGGCGCGATTCACGTCCCCGCCCCGCAGGAAAGTATCCTGACCAAGGACGATCAGGGGGGCAGTCATCCGGAGTACGGCGACGAGTACCCCTATCACCCGCCGCTCGGCTATCAGCCGTACGACCGGACCTCGCTCGACAGCGAGTTCGGCACCGAGGCCGAGTTCCGCTCGATGATCGACGAGGCCCACGCTCAGGGCGTCGACGTGATCGTCGACGTCGTCCTCAATCACAACGGCTACGGGCCGGAACTGGACGACTTCCCGAACCTCGACTCCCAGCATTTCTACCAGGAGGGTGGCATCGAGGGCTGGATGTACTCCTACGATCCGAACGACGACCGCTGTTACGACCCCAACGGCTGGGAGTGTGCACCCGACGAAATCGAGACCAACGACCTCGTGGGGCTTCCGTCACTCGACTGGACGACCCAGACCGTCCAGGACCTCGCCTACAACTATCTCCAACTGCTCGCCGACTGCGGTGCCGACGGCGTGCGCTGGGATGCCGCCAAACACGTCCACAACTGGGTCTTTGCCGAGCTGCTCAACCCCTGGGCCGACGAACTGGGGTTCTACACCGTCGGCGAAGTGCTCCACGACCCCATCGGCTACGTCGACGAGTACGCCCAGACCGGGATGGACGTCACCGACTACCCGCTCTTTTACACGATGAAGTACGAGGCGTTCTCCACCGACGGCGATTTCCGTGCGCTCGACGGCGCCGATGCCGGCTACGCCGCGCAGAACCCGTTCCAGTCCCTCACCCTGATCGCCAACCACGACAGCGCACCGCCCGAACTCGAACGCCTCGCACGGGCGTTCATCCTCACCTACGAGGGGTATCCGCGACTGTACAGCTATCTCATCGACTTCGACGACCCCGAACTACGGAACCTGCTGTGGATCCGCAACAACCTGCTCGGCGGGACCGCGATCACCCGCTACGTCGATCAGGAGTTCATCGTCTTCGAGCGCAAGGACAACGCCGTCGTCGCGCTCAACAGGGGCTTCAGCGAGCGGAGCGAGTGGGTCGACGTCCCGTGGACCAGCGAAGCGCTGCAGGAGTACACGGGTGCCGCTAGCGACACCGAAGCGAACAGTGACGGCTGGGCGGAGATCACCGCTCCGGCTGGCCAGTGGACCGTCTACGCCCCACAGGATGCGGCCGAAGCACCGGCCACCGACCAGATCACGCTGCAGGTCGAAGCGCCGACGGCCGACGGCGAGTCAGTCTACTTCACCGGTGGGTCCGACCAACTGACTGGCTGGGGGACCGGGGTCGAAGGGACGTCCGTCGGCAGCGGCGTCTGGGAGGTGTCGATCGACGATCCCGGCACGTTCGGCTGGAAAACCCGGCGCGGCCCCGAAGGTGGTTCGGGCGACGTCTGGGAGGCGGGCGATAATCACACCGAGGCCGACCTCGCTCCGGCGCATCAGGGCTGGGAGGACGGTTTCGATGGCAGCAGTAGCACCGAGCTCGAAGGGACGTATTCGCTCCGCGCGAGCCACAGCGGCAAGGCCCTCGACGTCGAAGGAGCGTCAACGGCCGACGGAGCAAACGTCCACCAGTGGGGCTACCTCGGCAAGGACAACCAGCACTGGACCGTCGAAGCGCTCGGCGGCGACGAGTACCGCCTGATCGCACAGCACAGCGGCAACGTACTCGCGGCCGACGGGACTGGCGACGGTGCGAACGTCCAGCAAGAGGCGTGGGCGGATACCGCGAGTCAGCGCTGGACGCTCGGCGATGTCGGAGACGGCTCTTACGTGGTCGAAAACGTCGGCAGCGGCAAGACCCTCGACGTCGAAGAAGCGTCGACCGACGACGGCGCGAACGTCCACCAGTGGGGCTACCTCGGCAAGGGCAACCAGCACTGGACGCTCGATCCGGTGTAGCCGGATAGAGCGCGGACCGGGACCCGACTCCACTGCCGGTTCGCGGCAATCCTTTTTACCGACCGGCGACGAAGTGGGGGACGATGACGGTAGAAGAACGTGCCGAGGATCTCGCCTCCGACCTCGGTGTTGACAAAGAGGAGGTCATAGAGGACCTGGAGAACCTGGTCGCCTACAGCGTGCCGATCGACGAAGCCGTACAGAGCCTGCGACGCAAGTACGGCGGCGGCAGCAACTCCACGGGAACACAGTCGAAAGACCGAATCGACGAGATTACCACTGCTGACGGGAACGTCACCGTCACCGCCCGCGTGTTGAGCGTCGGCAAGCGCTCGATCCGGTATCAGGGCGATGACCAGACCATCTTCGAGGGGACGCTCGCCGACGAGTCCGGCCGGATCGACTACACCGCCTGGCAGGACTTCGAGCTCTCTCCCGGCGATACGCTCACGGTCGGAAACGCCGGCGTCCGCGAGTGGGACGGCGAACCCGAACTCAATCTCGGCGACGGGACGAGCGTCGCCGTCGAGGAAGAACCCCTCGACGTGCCATACGAGATCGGTGGCGACGCCGACCTCGTCGACATCGACACGGGCGACCGCGGCGTCAACGTCGAGGTCACCGTTGCGGAGGTCGAGCGCCGGACGATCGACGGCCGGGACGGCGAGACCGACATTCTCAGCGGCGTGCTGGCCGACGAGACCGGTCAGCTACCCTTTACCGACTGGGACCCCCACCCGGCACTCGAGTCCGAGGGGAACTCGGTCAGGATCGAGAACACCTACGTCCGGGAGTACCGCGGCGTCCCCTCGATCAACGTCTCCGAGTTCTCGACGGTAGAGCCCCTTGACCACACGGTCGAGATGAGCGACACGGGGACACAGCTATCGATCGGTGACGCCGTCGACGCGGGCGGCATCTACGATGTCGAGATCACCGGTCACGTCCTCTCGGTCCGTGACGGATCGGGACTGATCCAGCGCTGTCCGGAGTGCAATCGCGTGGTTCAGAACGGCCAGTGTCGGACCCACGGTGAGGTCGACGCCTACGACGACCTGCGCGTGAAAGCCATCGTCGACGACGGGACGGGGACGCTGACTGCCGTCCTCGACGCCGACATCACCGAGGAGATCTACGGTGGTGGCCTCGACGACGCCCGCGGACAGGCGCGCGAGGCGATGGATCAAACGGTCGTTGCCGAGTCGATCCGCGAGGAGATAGTCGGCCGCGAGTTCCGGATCCGCGGGCACCTCTCGATCGACGAGTACGGCGCGAACCTCGACGCCGCGGAGTTCACGGAGGTCGACGCCGAACCGGAGTCGCGTGCAAGTGCGCTGCTCACGGAGGTGCGCGGATGAGTGGCTCTGACGACGAGGTCGGCCGCCGCGAAGTCGCCTACCGGGTGTTTGCCGCCGAGTTCGAGGACGCGACACTCGATTACAAGGAAAGCGACGAGGAGCGCGCGCCGAACTACGTGATCACGCCGACCGGCGCACGGGTCAACCGGATGTTCGTCGTCGGCGTCCTCACCGAGATAGAGCAGGTCAACGAGAACGTGCTCCGGGCACGGGTCGTCGACCCCACCGGGGCGTTCGTCATCTACGCCGGGCAGTACCAGCCCGACGAGATGGCGTTTCTCGAACGGACGGATCCGCCGGCGTTCCTCGCTGTCACCGGCAAGGCCAGAACCTTCCAACCGGACGATTCCGACCGGGTCTTCACCTCGATCCGACCGGAGAGCATCAATCAGGTCGACGCCGACACCCGCGACCGCTGGATCGTCGGCACCGCCGAGCAGACCCTCGACCGCGTGGCGACGATGGCAACCGCGATAGAGCGTCCGGAAGCGGGCGACGAACTCGAATCACTGCTCGTCGACGGCGGGGCCGATCCCGCCCACGCAAGCGGGGTCCGACTCGCCCTCGAACACTACGGTACCACCCCCGAGTATCTCGCGGCGATCCGCGACCTGGCTGTCGAGGCGACCGAGGTCGTCGCCGGCGAACGCGATGAGGTGTCCAGCCTCGACGTTGCGCCCGACGAGGGCGACGGCAGTGTCACAGTCGACGACCTGCCCGACACGCTCGGCGAACTCCCCGAACCGGCGGCGGTAGCGGAGTCGACCGAGGACGAAGCCACCGAGGCAACCGAGACGGCGGGAGACGAGGCTGACAGCACCCCGACAGCGTCAGCGAATGCCGACGAGTCGGCGGAGGAAAGCGAACCGGCGGTAGACCCGCCCGACGCGTCAGTCGAGGAGAGTGCTGATTCGTCCGAGACGACCGCCAGCGCCGAATCGTCCGAGACGACCGCCAGCACTGATGTGACCGAGTCGACCGACGAGGTCGACGTGGGCCAAGAGTCCGAAGACGTGTCGCCAGCCACGGAGGGAGACGAGAGTGCCACACCCGCAGAGGGTGAGGAGACGACTGGCGCCAAGTCGGTCGGGAACTTCGATACCGCAGGCGATGCGGAGGCCGAGGCGGAATCTGCCGATGCGGAGGCTGACGCGGAAGCCGTCGGTGTGGACGCCGACGCGGAAGCCGTCGATGCGGAGGCCGACACGGAAGCCGTCGACGTGGACGCCGACACGGAGCCAATCGATACCGGCACCGACGCGGAATCCATCGACGCCGACGCTAGCGACGAGGAAGGCGCCGCGGCGACCGGCGAGATGTACGAGTTCTCCGAGGACGAACGCGAGGAGATCGAGGAGGAGTACGGCACCGAGTTCTCGACAGGGACGGAGGTGCCCGACCCCGGCGAGTCGGAGATCGAGACGCCCGATACGGGAGACACCGAGGAGTCGGAAGCACAGACTGCCGACGAACCGGCAGACGACACTGCCTCGACTGCCGAGGAGAGCGAGGAAGACACAGCGGTGGAGCAGGCAGACGAAGCCACGGACGAGGTGAACATCCCCGACGACGTCACCCTGACCGACGTGGTGATCGAGACGATGCAGGAGATGGACACCGGCGACGGCGTCGACCGGTACGACCTGATCAACGAGGTCATCGAGAACACCGGAATGACCGAGCCGGACGTCAAGGACGCCATCGAGGAGGCGCTGATGGGCGGACGGTGTTACGAGCCGACCGACGACACCCTGAAGCCGATCTGATGGCGACAGTCGAACCGATCCCCGGCGAACCCGCGGCAATCGCCGACATCGAAGGGGAACCCGCGCTGGTCATCGCAGACGTCCACGCGGGGATCGAAGCGGCCTTTCGGGCCGAACGCGGTCTATCACTGGACAGTAGAGCCGAACAGCGCCGCGAGCGGATCGGGCGACTGCTCGCGGAGCACGGCGCGACGCAGTTGGTCGTACTCGGCGATCTGATGCACTCGATCGGCGCCCCCGGCGGGGCCGAACGCGGCGAAATCGAGGTGCTGCTCGAATCCCTGCCCGGACACGTCGACGTGACGCTGGTCAAGGGGAACCACGACGGCGATATCGAGTCGTGGATCGAGAACGTCACCGTCACGGACGGCGGGGGCGTCCGACTCGGATCGGTCGGCTTCGTCCACGGTCACACGTGGCCGGATCCGGACGTCCTCGCCGCCGATATCGTCTGTGTCGGCCACGAACACCCGCAGGTTCGCCTCGAAGACGACGTGGGCGGGAGCCGTGCCGAACGCATCTGGTTACGTGGTGATCTGGACCGGACAGCCTTCGCCGAGCGGTACGACCCGGCGGCGATACGAGCGACGGAACTCATCGTTTGTCCAGCGTTCAACGAACTCGTCGGTGGGACCTGGGTCAACACGAATGACGAGTTCCTCTCGCCGTTTCTCCCCACCGGAATCGCCGATGCACAGGCGTATCTGCTGGACGGTGCGCGACTGGGGGCGTTCGACAGTATCTGACATATCTGGATGAATATTTGCCTATACCCTCAAGAACTAGCAATCGTCCAAAATATATACACAATGAACTAGTATTCACGGCATTATGGATAACGGTTAAATATGGTGTTGGGTGTTATCTACTCACATGGTCCGTACAGATCCATATACGCCAACAGAATCGTACTACGAATGCACGGAGTGTCTGGCCCGAACCGACGAGGACGTTAACGGGCGCTGTCCGGAATGTGGCGGCGTCGTCCGCAATATCGCCGTCGCGAGAGAGTAAGTCACAGACCGAGACCACGACAGAAGTTGTGTGTCGCGTACACCTGCCCGTCTTCGGTGACGTAGACGCCAACGCCACCGGACTCCCAGTTCTCGCGGAGCAGATTCTCGCGATGACCGGGTGACTCCATCCACTGTCTGACGAGGCCTTCGGCCAGTTCCTCGTTCGTCGTATAGGTGACGCTGTCGCCCTCGCCGATATCGACAGGTCGCCCGGCCCACGACATCGCGATGTTCTCACCGTAGGCGAAACAGCCGTTACCGACCGCCCGGTACCGGTCGTGTGGCCCCTCCCCGTCAGGGTTCGTATGTGAGAAGTACTCACTATCGGCCATATCCTTGCTGTGAGCGCGTGAGACAGAGGCAACTGTCTGGTCCCACTCTAGCGGTTCGAGACCGCGGGCGGTCCGACGCTCGTTGATCTCGGCATGGATCTCCCGCTCGACTGCCGTGCTGTTTATGTCACCCTCCTCGAAATCGTAGGCTGATGCTGCCGGATCGTCCGGATCGAGTGCATCGCCGTCCCCGCCCGGTATCGGAACGTCCCCGACCGCGCCGAGGTCGACTGTCATGCCGGCGGCCTGCAGCGCAAAGACGACGACTGCCACGAGTACGAGCACGACCAACAGGGCTTTCAGAATGCTAACGAGCAGTCGGAGTGCAACCCCGAGCAGTCTGGCGAGCAACACCAGCGGAGCGACCAGCACCCGGACCAGCGTCGTGAAGATCGTTCGAGCCATCGGTATTGGGCCACGAGCGCGCTGTCTGCGACACCCGTGGAAGCTACCGAACGATAGGCTCCCCGCCTCAAGACTATACGGCGCTTACCGCGCGGGGGCCGTGATTACCCCGCGAAACGGCCGGGAACAAATGGCTTAACCTCGTCGGGCCCCGAACTCTCGTCGATGACAGACGGCGAGGTCGCCCCCGATTCTGCGGCCTTTACGCATCTCGGCGAACAGGTTCGGGCGGCGCTCTCCGATCGCGGCTTTTCGACGCCGACGGAGCCACAGCGCCGTGCGATCCCACCCCTCGCGGCGGGCGAGAACGGCCTCGTAATTGCCCCGACGGGGACGGGCAAGACCGAGACTGCGATGTTGCCAGTGTTCGACGCCATCGCACAGCGCCGCGCCGAGACGCCCGCGGAAGCGGGCGATCCCTACCCCGGCTTTGCGGCGCTGTACATCACGCCGCTTCGCGCGCTGAACCGCGACATGCGCGAGCGACTGGAGTGGTGGGGCCAGCAGTTAGACGTGCGCGTCGACGTTCGCCACGGCGACACGACGGATTACCAGCGCAGCAAACAGGCCAACAACCCGCCGGACGTGCTGGTGACGACGCCCGAGACGCTTCAGGCGATGTTCACCGGTTCGAAGCTTCGTGCAGGGCTGGAATCGGTCGATCACCTCGTGGTCGACGAGGTACACGAACTCGCGGCGTCGAAACGCGGCGCTCAGCTATCCATCGCGATGGAGCGCCTGCGCGAGGTGGCCGGCCCGTTCCAGCGGATCGGCCTCTCGGCGACCGTCGGCGACCCCGAGGCTATCGCCCAGTTTCTCACCGGCGGCCGCAAGTGTGCGATCCGCGGCGTCGACGTCGGCAGTCGGATCGATATCGACGTCCAGACGCCCGAGATCAGACCCGTCGACGAGCGTCTGGCTGGCGAACTGATGACCGCCGAAGACGTTGCGAGCCACGTCCGCCGGATCGTCGAACTGGTCGAGGCCCACGAGTCGACCCTGATCTTCGTCAACACGCGTCAGACTGCGGAGGCGCTTGGCTCGCGGTTCAAGGCGCTCGGTCCGGACGGCGACGTGAGCGCGCTCGATACGACGGCGACCATCGGCGTCCACCACGGGTCGCTCTCGAAAGCGGCCCGGATCGAGGTCGAAGAGCAGTTCAAGTCGGGCGAGATCGATGCCCTGCTCTGTACCTCCTCGATGGAACTGGGAATCGACGTCGGCCACGTCGATCACGTCGTGCAGTACTCCAGTCCACGGCAGGTCTCGCGCCTGCTCCAGCGCGTCGGGCGCGCTGGCCACCGCCGGGATCAGGTGTCGTCGGGGACCGTCGTGACGACCCGCCCGGACGACACGTTCGAGGCGCTGGCGATCGCCCGGCGGGCGAAAGCAGGCGAGGTCGAGCACGCGCCGATCCACGAGGGAAGTCTCGACGCCGTCGCCAATCAGGTCGTCGCGCTGGCGATGGGCCACGAGGAGATACCGGTCGCAGACGCCTACGAGATCGTAAGCCGATCTTACCCGTTCCGAGAACTCTCCAAGGAGGAGTTTCTGGCCATCGTCGAGGAACTCGCGGGCAACCGCGTTATCTGGTACGCCGAAGCGAAAGACCGGATCGAGAAGACCGGCGGCACCTGGCAGTACGTCTACGCGAACCTCTCGATGATCCCGGACGAGGAGACCTACGAGGTCCACGACGTCGCCAGTGGCCGCCAGATCGGCACGCTCGACGAGCGGTTCGTCGTCAACTTCGCCCAGCAGGGCGAGGTGTTTATCCAGCGCGGCGAGATGTGGCGCATCACCGACATCGACGACGAGGAAAGCGAGGTGAAGGTCTCACCGATCGAGGATCCGGCGGGTGAGGTCCCCTCCTGGATCGGCCAGGAGATCCCGGTCCCGGAAGCGGTTGCGGGCGAGGTCGGCGAGATGCGCCGGGTCGCCGAACCACAGTTCGAGGGCGGTGCAGACACGGAGCGCGTTGCCGGGGAGTTCACGAACCGGTATCCGACCGACGAGAACACCGCCCGCAAAGCCCTGTCCCAGCTAGAACGCCATGCCGAGACCGAGCATCCGATGCCGACAGATGACCGACTGGTGATCGAGCGTGAGGGTCGGACCATCGTCGTCAACGCCGCCTTCGGCCACCGCGCCAACGAGACGCTCGGCCGGGTGCTCTCCTCGCTGCTCGGCCAGCGTACTGGCTCGTCGATTGCACTGGACGTCGACCCCTATCGGATCGAACTGGAGACGCCGGGGCGGGTCGACGTCACCGAGGTCGTCGAGGTGCTCGAAACGACCGATCCCGGCCACGTCGAAGCGATCATCGAGTTGAGCCTCAAGCGTTCTGACACGCTGAAGTTCCGCCTCGCACAGGTCGCCGAGCAGTTCGGCCGGATCAAGCGCTGGCAGGGCGACGCGAGCGTCTCCAGCGGTCGCCTGCTCGCCGCGCTGGAGGACACGCCGGTCTACGACGAGGCTGTCCGGGAGGTGTTTCACGAGGATCTTGACGTCGACGCCGCGAGCGACGTGCTGGCGGCGATCCAGCGGGGCGAACTGGAGACCGAAATCGTCGGCGGACGCACCCCGGTCGGAACCGGCGGGCGCTCCAGCGGCACCGAACTGCTCTCGCCCGAAAACGCCGACGCGAGCGTCATCGACACCGTCCGACAGCGGATCCAGGACGACCGGGTCATCCTGCTCTGTCTCCACTGCACCGAGTGGAAGACCGAAAAGCCGGTGCGTCGCGTACGTGACCAGCCACAGTGCCCGGAATGCGGGTCGACACGGGTCGCCGCACTGAATCCGTGGGCCGACGAGGTCGTCCAGGCGGTCCGCGCCCAGCAGAAAGACGAGGAGCAGGACAGCCAGACCAAGCGGGCCTTCCGCGCCGGGAGTCTGGTCCAGACGCACGGCAAACAGGCGGTCATCGCGCTGGCGGCCCGCGGCGTCGGCCCGCACAACGCCGCCCGGATCATCAATCGCCTACGCGAGGACGAAGACGAGTTCTACCGGGACATTCTGGAGCAGGAGCGCCAGTACGCCCGGACGCAGTCGTTCTGGGACTGAGTCGGCAACCTCATTACCGCCCGCTGACCAACTGTCGGACATGCAACTCGCTCCCGGGGCCCGCCGGTACGCGGCCCCGCCGCTCGTCGCCGCGATTCCGGCACTCCTGTTCGTCCCGCCGGTCGGCCTCGCGCTCATCGCGCTCGCGCCCGGCGTCCTGTACTTTTACCGTGATCCCGAGCGGACGCCGCCGGCGGAGGGCCTCGTCTCCCCTGCCGACGGCAAAATCTCGGTGATCCGCGAGGAGGAGGGCCGACTCCGCGTCGGCGTCTTCATGAACGTCTGGAACGTCCACGTCAATCGCGCGCCGCGGTCCGGCGTCGTCGAGTCGGTCGAACACGTCGACGGCGCACACCGCCCCGCCTTCTCCAAGGAGTCCGATCGGAACGAGCGCGTCCACCTGACCTTCGAGGACTACACGGTGACGCTGATCGCCGGGGCGTTCGCGCGGCGGATCCACCCCTATCCCGAATCGGGGGCAATCATCGAGCGTGGCGACCGGATCGGTCACATCTCTTTCGGCAGTCGTGCGGACGTCCTGCTCCCGCCCGAGTACGACCGGGACGACCTCGTGGTCGAGCGTGGCGAGAAAGTGCGGGCCGGAGAGACGGTGCTGGCGCGTGAGTGAAATGTAAAAGTCGCTCAACTACTTCGAACACAAAGCTTAGTACCGGGCGTCCGATGGATGAAGACATGAAGCGACGGCAGGCCCTGAAGTATCTCGGCGGCGGACTGCTCGCCGTCGGGACGGGCCGAGCGGCGCAAAACACCGTGATCGGCTACGGCCGACTCACCGGTACGAATCTCACCGAGCAAGACCTTCAGCCAATCGTCGCCGAACATCTCGATGCCGACGAGTGCACGACCGATATCGGCGAGTACGAACTATCGCTCTCGGGCGACGAGATTGGCCTCTCTGACGGAGACGGCACCCTCGAAACGCTGTCAGTGACCGAGTCGACGCCCGAAGCGGGCACGGCAGTCGACGACGAGTACGACCTTCCCGGTAGCCCGGTCGAACAACTCCTCAGGGACGTCCCGGCGCTCCGGGCGGGCGAGTACGTCGTCGAGCCCTCCAGCTACGAGCGTTTCTTCGAGCGACTCCGCGACGTCGAGACACGGCCCTTCTCGGTCGGCACGACGCGGAACCGCTACACCGGTGCCGATCCGGCCGTTGTCGAGGAGTTTCTCGGCTCACCGCCGACCGATCCCGAGCGTGTGGTCGCCGAGTTGATGGCGGCGTTTCGCGAATACTCGAACTACGACGTCCCCCGCTATCTGGCCGGATCGGTCGAGGACAACGTCCTCATGAGTCAGGTCGAGTTACGGGAGTACTTCGAGTCGCCAACCGACTTCTCGGCGATAGCGGACGGCGAGAACACGGGGATGTTCTGTACCGAGTTGACTCGCCGGTCGGCCGAGGCGCTACTGGCCGTCCCCGCCCACGAGGCGACGCTCCCCGTCGTCGCGGGCTTCGTCCAGAACAGTCGCCACAAGCACGCCTATACGGGCATTGCGAGCCTCTACCGGCGGGATGGCGACCTCGTCCTCCCGATGACGTTCGTCGATTACACCCACACCACCCAGTTCGACGACTTCCACGTCAGGCGATTCCTGGGCGAAGGGCTCGATGCGTACAACACTACCCATCGCACCACCGCGATGTACTGGTAGCTACACCGACCCGAGCGTCGGGTCGACCGACTCCAGCGCCTGCTCGAAGTGTTCTGCAGTGATCGCTATCTCGTCGGCCCGCTCGTTGGCTTCCTCCGGACCGAGCTCCTCGGCCGTCTCGCGGATCGACAGCATCGACGCCTCGCGGACGATCGCCTCGATATCCGCGCCGGTGTAGCCCACTAACCCGTCCGCGACGTCGTCGAGGTCGACGTCGTCGGCGAACGGTTTGCCGCGGCCGTGAACCTCGATGATCGCACGCCGCGCCTCGGCGTCCGGGGCGGGCACCTCGACGTGGTTGTCCAGTCGGCCCGGCCGAAGGAGCGCGGGGTCGATCGCTTCCTTCCGGTTCGTCGCGGCCAGCACGACGAGATTGGGGTTCTCGACCATCCCGTCGAGTTCGGTCAGTAGCTGTGAGACGACCCGTTCGGTCACCTCGTGGCTGTCGTCGCGCTGGGCGGCGATGGCGTCTATCTCGTCGAAGAAGACGATGCTCGGCGCGGACTGTCGGGCGCGTTCGAACACCTCTCTAACCGCCTTCTCGCTTTCCCCGACGTACCGGTCGAGCAACTCGGGCCCGTTCACGTGGACGAAGTTGACCGCGCTCTCGCCGGCGAGCGCGCGGGCCAGCAACGTCTTTCCGGTGCCCGGCGGGCCATGCAGGAGGACGCCGCTCGGCGGTTCGGTGTTCGTCACGCTGAACAGGCGATCGTACTCGAGTGGCCACTCGACGGCCTCCCTGAGCGTCGATTTGGCGTCCTCCAGTCCGCCGACGTCGGAGAAGGAAACCTCGGGCGTCTCGGCGACCCACTCGCGCATCGCGGAGGGTTCGATGGCGGCCAGCGCGTCTTCGAGGTCGCTCCGCGAGACCTCCAGATCGGTCCCGGAGAGCCCATCGGGGTCGTTCCGAGCGCGCCGGAGCGTCAGCATCGCCGCCTCTGTCGTGAGCGCGTCGATATCCGCACCGACGAAGCCGTGGGTCTGGGCGGCTAGCTTCTCGATGGAGACGTCCTCCGCGAGCGGCATCCCGCGGGTGTGGACCTCGAAGATCTCCTTGCGGCCGTCCTTGTCGGGGACGCCGATCTCGATTTCGCGGTCGAACCGGCCACCACGTCTGAGCGCCGGGTCGATGGCGTCGACGCGGTTCGTCGCGCCGATGACGATCACGTCGCCACGGGAGTCGAGGCCATCCATCAGCGAGAGGAGTTGTGCAACCACGCGGTTCTCGACGTCGCCGCCGTCCTCGCGCTCGCCGGCGATCGAATCGATCTCGTCGAAGAAGATAATCGCTGGTGCGGCCTCGCTGGCTTCCTCGAATATCTCGCGGACGTGCTCTTCGCTCTCGCCCTTGTACTTCGACATGATCTCCGGGCCGGAGACGGTGATGAACTCCGCGTCGACCTCGTGGGCGACCGCACGCGCGATCAGCGTCTTTCCGGTGCCCGGCGGGCCATAGAGGAGGACGCCCTTCGGCGGATCGACGCCAAGCCGGCGGAACAGTTCGGGCCTGCTCAGCGGCAGTTCGATCATCTCCCGGACCTGCTCCAGTTCCTCGTCCAGGCCGCCGATGTCCTCGTAACTCACCCGGGAGGGGGGCGCCGGCGCCTCGCCGGACTCCTGTTCGGTGGTCGTAGCCGTCGGAGCCTCGTCCGTCTCGTCCGTCGACTCACTGCCTGTCGTCCCGTCGACCTGTTTCGGGTTCGGCGTCACGACGACGACCGTGTTGTCGGTGATCCGAACCGGACCGTCCGGCGAAGTGTCGGTGACGGTAAAGGGCTGGCTGGCGACCCGTTCGAGCGCGACCTGCTCGCCCTCGCTCACCGGCCGGTCGTGGAGGTCCCGGTTGACCGCGCGCTCGATCACCCGCTGGTCGACGTCCGCGAGCGACGGCGGCGGGGCGAGCGTCACCGAGATGGCGTCGCTGAGCGATCCCTGGCGGACGACGACGGTGTCGCCGATGCTGACGCCCGCGTTCGCTCGCGTGTCGGCGTCGATGAGGACTGTTCCGTCCGGCACGTCCGTACTGGCCGGCCACACTTTCGTCGCGGTTCGACGCTCTCCCTCGACGACGACGGTGTCGCCACTGAGGACGCCGAGTTCGCTCCGGGCCGACTCTGGAAGGCGTGCAACGCCCCGTCCAGCGTCGCGTTTCTGGGCGGCTTTGACGGTCAACCGTACGCCGCCGTCCTGCTGACTCATACTCACAATTTACGGCCCAGCGTTCTTGAAGGATTCCCTCGTGAGTCGCGATCCCGGTAGCCATCGGACCAACACGCGGCGCTTTTCACCGACGCGCCCGGAGTTCGCCCATGCTCACTTTCGTCGGACTCGGACTCTACGACGAGCGGTCGATCACGGTCGAGGGCCAGCAAGCGCTCCGGGACGCCGACCACGCGTTCGCGGAGTTCTACACCAGCAAACTGATCGGGACGAGCGTCGAGACGCTCGAATCCCACCACGGCGTCGAGATAGAGCTGCGTGATCGGGCGGGCGTCGAACAGGATCCCGAACCGATCCTCGACGCCGCGGCCGAGGGCGACGCCGTCTTTCTGACCGCTGGCGACACGATGATCTCGACGACCCACGTCGATCTGCGACTCAGGGCCCACGAGCGCGGCATCGAGACGCGCGTGATCCACGGCGTCACCGCCCAGACGGCGACGAGTTCGCTCACCGGCCTCCAGAACTACCGCTTCGGGAAGGCAACGACGCTCCCGTTCCCCTACGCCCACGGCGCGGATGGCCTCCCCGCGAGCGTCACCGAGACGATAGCGGACAACCAAGCGGCCGACCTGCACACCGTCGTCTACCTCGACATCAAGGCCGACCGCGATGAGTTCATGACCGCAGATGTCGGTGCGGAACTGCTCGCCGAGCAGTATCCGGACCTCGTAGGCGTCGTGGTCGCCCGGGCGGGAAGCCCAGAGCCACTCGTCGAGGCCGCTCCCATGGCCGACCTCGCAGAGCGGGAGTTCGGCGAGCCCCTCCACCTGCTGGTGATCCCGGGCGAACTCCACCTGCTCGAAGCCGACGCTCTGTGTGAACTCGCGGGGGCGGACCACGCTACCCTCGAAATCGCCTGAACGCGTCGAACGGACCGCGAAATTCAAATGACGGACCGTCTTATACAACATATGGCCAAGTATTCGACGGGCGGTTCCTCCGACTCGGGCGATGGCGGTGCGTGCGAGCTGTGTGGTGCGACAAGTGAGTCGCTCCGCACCGCAAACGTCGCAGGTGCCGAACTCGACGTCTGCCCCGACTGTCGTCCGCACGACGACAACGCGCACAAAGACAAGAAAAAGCGGAGCAATCAGGGACAGCAAAGCGGGAGTGGAGCGAGCACCTCGACGAGTTCGCCGATGAACACCTCCACCACGTCGACGAACACCGGCTCGACCACCTCCGAGAGCAGTATGTGGGATGGCGATACGAGCCACTGGGAGGAGAGCGGGACCGATTACGACGACGATCAGCTCCCCTATCTGGTCCAGACATACGGCGAGCGAGTCGAAGACGCACGCCAGGACGCCGGACTCCAGCGCGACGAACTCGCCGAGGAACTCGACGTACCCGAATCCGATCTCCTCGCCGTCGAACAGGGCCGGGCCACGCAGGCCGGACTCGGCGGGTCACTGATCGAAGCGCTCGAAGACGAACTGTCGATCGAACTCGTCGAAGACTGAGGCGAGTGCGGTCGGACCCCCGATCAGTCCGCAGTGGCGCGTTCTCGCTGTACCTCGACGGCATACTCCAGAAAGTTATCGAACAGGTGTTTTGCCTCGCAGGCGGTCTCGTACTGTTCCGCGTCGATCCCTGCAAGCACGTCGTTGATCCGGTCGGCGGAGAGCTGATCGGTCTTTGAGGTCGTGACCGTTCTCGCAGTCTCCATGTCGTACTCGGGGTGGAACTGGACCGCGAAGACGTGTCCCGTGCGGAAGCCGTGGATCCCGTACTCGTTTTTTGCGAACACCGTCGCGCCCGGCGGTGCCTCGGTGACGTGATCCGAGTGCGTCGTAAAGACGGTGAAGTCGTCGGGGACGCCCTCGAGCAGGCGGTTCTCGCCGTCCTGATACACCGTCCGGTAGCCGATTTCGTACTCGCCCATGCTCTGTACGCTACCGCCCATCACGTCGGCGAGTAGCTGATGGCCGTAACAGACACCGAGGGCGGGGAGTCCGGCCCGAACGGCCTCGCCGACCCACTCTTTGAGTTCGCCGATCCACGGTTCGTCCCAGTAGACCGACGCGCTAGAGCCAGTGACCACGAAGCCGTCGTATCTGAAGTCGTCGGGGAGTTCACCCGACGGGCAGTGAAACGCCTCTAGCTCGGCGTCGAGTTCGCGACAGAAGTTCTCTCGCGTGTCGGCGGCCTTGTGCGCCGCGTTCAGCAGGGCGATTCGGGGGCGATTCATGCTGGTGTCGTATCTGTCATCTGTTGTCGTGTACCGTCCATTCGTTCGTGACTCGATGCTGTCGATCAGTCCGCAAGGACCGAGCGCTCCTGCTCGATGTCGGCTTCGAGGCGGTCGGCATACTCCAGTCGGATCGCCCGGGCCGCCGCCTCGGAGACCGCCGCACCGGCGTCGACGCTCCCGGCGAGCGGTTCGTAGGCCCCAACGTCGAAGCCCATACGGTCGAGATACGAGCGAACCGCCTCCGATTCGAGACCGTCGTAGATGCTCGCCTCGACGTACTCCTGGACCGCGCCGAACTCCGGAACGACGACCGAACTCTCCATCACCCGGCCGGTTTCGCCGCCGATGCGCAACTCGCCGTCCCGGACGCGTTCGATCACCGCCGTAATCTCGTCGGCCAACCGAAGAATCTGGGTCGGCAACGCGGTATCGGGCGAGCGCCACTCGACCGTCGAGAACCGCTCGCGCAACTGCACCGGCGTCCAGACCGCGCTCTCGACGGTGAACTCCTCTCTGGCTGTCTCCAGATCGACGCCCGCGAGGACTGCCTCCGTGAGAAACTCGCCGTAGCGGCGTTCGAGTCGCCGCGCCCACTCCTCGCGGTCGTCGGCGTACGGCCAGAGCTGTCCCTGATGCGGAAGCCGCTCGTAGGCCATCCGCCGGTAAAGCTTCGACCGCGCGCCCGTAACCAGGCGCTCACTGCGGTAGTACGGCGAGGAGTTGACGAGCGCCAGCGCTGGATCGAGCGCGATCAGGGCGTTTAGCTGATCGATCTCGAAGCCTGGCTGTTGCTCGAAGTGGATATGGGTGCCAGCGCAGTGGCGCACGCACTCGAAGTTCTCGCCGACGACGCGGTCCTGGATGCGGGTGCGTTCGCTCGGGCGGTCCTCGATATCGCCGCGATGGATCGGTGTCGCGAGCGGGACGAGCCGTTTCCCGACCGCGTCGGCACGTCCGAGGACTCGACCGAGGCGCTCGAACAGTTCGCTACGAAGTTCCTCGGTCGTCTCGCACGGCGAGGTCTTGATCTCCAGAAGCGGCTCGACGAACTCCCGTTCGACTCCGGGGGCCGCGTCGACGAGGCCGTCCGGGGCTGTCAGTCGGCCCGTCTCGTCGACTACCCAGTACTCGACCTCGAGGCTGCGGCGGATCGGCGACGTGGTTCCGGAGCGATGCGACGCGGAGCGGGTGGCAGTTGGGTCAGACATTGTAGAGCGTGATCGGTCCTGCACGACGGCTCACGGACCGCTGTGGTCCGCCGTCGGAGTTCGGGAGTCCCGGGAGGTCCTGTGGACGAGTCCGGTCGGCCAGTACTGAACGGGCGAGATTATGCGTGACATTCACATACAACTGATCGGCAGGGACTGATACAAGGAACTTCCGTCCATACACGTATCAGTCCCTTATATTCCGAATAAATGTCAATATCTCCGCCAGACTACCACAAATACAGGGAATCTCTGTAGAAAGGCGACGATCATCCACCGCAACTACCCGTCCGAGACGGCAGTCTCCCCCCGGCCCGATAGTTTTTGTAGGACGACGACGTTGCCACCCCTCAATGAGCGGACAGCGAGCAGCGGCCGAGCCCTACACCACCCAGTTTACGACGACCGTGACGGCAGTCGACGGCCGAGACGTCCGACTGGAGACGACGTACTTCTACGCCGAGAGCGGCGGTCAGCCAGCCGATACGGGTCGCATCGAGTCGGCGGCAGTTGAGGACGTCCAGCAGGTCGACGGCGAGACCGTCCACCGACTCGCCGAGGAGCCATCCTTCGATGTCGGCCACTCGGTACTGTGTACGGTGGATTGGCAACGCCGGATGTACACCATGCGCGCCCACACCGCCAGTCACGCACTGTACGGCGTCGCACGGGGACTTCTCGACGAGTTGAGCTATGGCGGGTTCGACATCGCCGCCCCGGACGGCGACCCGGGCGGCGACGAGAAGGTCCGGATCGACTTCCGGACGAGCACCGATATCGACGATGGGACGCTACTCGAACTGGAACGGGGCGTCAACGAGGTCGTCTGGAACGCCCACGACGTCTCCTGGGAGCAGGTGCCAACGCAGGACGCGTTCGACCGCGAGGACGTGGCGTACAACGCCGCCACCGAGGAGGGCCTCGTCGGCGAATCGGAGACGGTTCGGCTGGTCACCATCGAGGACGTCGACGTCGCGGCCTGTGGCGGCACACACGTCCGGAATACCCGCGAGATCGGTCCCGTCACCGTTCTCGATCACTCGAACCCCGGCGAAGGGCTCACACGGGTCGAGTTCGCCGTCGGGCCCGCCGGGATCGACCGGCGCGTCGCGGAGAAACGCGCCGCCCTCGCGGGAAGCGCGGCACTCGAAACGAACGTGGCCGATCTGCCCGACGGGATTGTCCGCCTACGCGAGGAGCGAGACGAACTACGCGACGAAGTCGACGACCTCACGACCGCGCTCCTGGACGCACGGATCGACCAACTCGCCGCGACACCGCTCCGGCGCGGCGAGCAGACGTGGGTCGTCGGAACGGTCGAGCACGCCGGGCCGAACGCCGTCGCGGATCACCTCCGCGGCCGTGAGAGGGAGGAGAGCGCCGACGTCATCGCCCTGGCCGGGGCCGGGGAGTCACCGTTCCTCGTGGTGCGGGCGGGCGAACAGGTCGACGCGGAGAGCGTCGTCGACGACGTTACGAGCGAGTTCGGAGGTGGCGGCGGCGGGTCGCCCACGGTCGCCCAGGGCGGCGGGATCGGCGTTCCGGGCGAGCGCGTCGTGGAGTATCTGCGGGAGTAGCAGGGGACTGCTGTACCCGTCGATGGGCGGTCGGAGACCACGGGCCGCCCGTAGTTTTTTCGCGCGAGCGCCGGAACTACCGGCATGGAGTTTACCGAGGAGCAACGGGCCGTCCGGGAGGTGGTCCGGGAGTTCGCGGTCGAAGAGATCCAGCCGATCGCTCAGGAGGCCGACGAACAGGAGGCGTTCCCGGAGGACGTCTGGGACGGACTGGCGGAACTGGATCTGACTGGCCTGACGACACCGGTGGAGTACGGCGGCTATGACGCCGACCGAGTGACCTACGCGCTGGTCAACGAGGAGGTGGCCTACGGCGCGCTGGCGGTGGCGACCGCGCTATCGGTCCACTGTCTCGCGACCTCGTGTATCGCCCAGTTCGGCTCCGAGTCACAGAAGAAGCGCTGGCTCCCCGAGATGGTCGACGGGCGGCCTGTCGGTGCGTTCGCACTGTCGGAGCCAGGGGCCGGGTCGAACCCCGCACAGATGACGACCGAGGCGCGGCCGGTGGGCGGAGACGACGAACCGACCGAGTACGTGATCGACGGCGAGAAGCAGTGGATCACAAACGGCGAGCGCGCCGGCGTCTACATCCTCTTTGCGAAGACGGACCGCGATGATCCTGCCTCGATCACGCAGTTCGTCGTGCCGGGCGACGTCGACGGCCTCTCCATCGGCGATCCCGAGGAGAAACTCGGCCTGCGCGCCAGCGACACGACTTCGCTCACCTTCGATGGCGTGCGGATCCCTGCAGAGAACCGGCTCACACCGGACGGAAAGGGCCTGAGCGCCGCGCTTTCCATCCTCACTGGCGGCCGGATCGGGATCGCCGCCCAGTCGGTCGGCCTCGCCCAATCCGCGTTTGACAGGGCGCGCGAGTACGCCACCGAGCGCGAGCAGTTCGACGGCCCGATCGCCGACATACAGACGATCCGCCACAAGATCGCCGACATGTACGCCGGGATTCAGGGCGCTCGTGCGCTCACGCTCGACGCCGCCCGCGCGGACGACCGGAACGACGACTCCGCACTACGTGCGAGCGTCGCGAAGTACGTCGCCAGCGAGACGGCGATGGACGTCACCAACGAGGCGGTCCAGATCCACGGCGGCTACGGCTACGTCTCCGAGTTCGACGTCGAGCGCCTCTACCGGGACGCCCGGGTGACAACCATCTACGAGGGTACGAGCGAGATTCAAAAGACGATCATCGCCCGGCACCTGCTCGGCGAGACCTAGCGCAGGCGTTCGACGTCCTCGCGGAGGTCTTCGAGTTCGGCCTCTCGCCGGTCGAGGGCCGCGAGCGCGCCGTCGATGTCTGCGAGTAGTTCCTCGGGATCTGGCTCGTCGCACTCCAGTACCAGTGCGCCGGGACTCGATTCGGTGCAGGCAGATAGCTCCACCTCGTCGCACGGTTCGGAACTCGCCTCGCGCGTGCCGCAGTTCTCGCCGTCCTCGTGGGTCGCCTCGACGGTCACGTCTGGCGCTCTCGCATCGGCGCTGTTCGCCGGCGTCGAGCCTGTGGTCTCGACCGGTCGTGCCGGTACACCGGTGACGGTGGTCTCCGGTTCGACGTCGTCGACGACGACCGCGCCGGCACCGACTGTCGCGTCCTCGGCGATCGTGATATCGCCGATCAGCGTCGCGTTCGCGCCGAGGGTCACGCCGTCTTCGAGCGTCGGGTGGCGCTTCTCGGGCCGCGGCGAGTTCCCGCCCAGCGTACAGCCGTGATGCAGGTGGACGTCGTCACCGATTTCGGCCGTCTCGCCGATCACGACGCCGGTCCCGTGGTCGATGAAGCAACGCCGACCGATCTCGGCCGCCGGATGGATCTCGACGTTCGTGAGAGAGCGCGAGACGTGTGACAGGAGGCGGGCGGGCCAGTGGAACCCACGGCTCCAGAGCGCGTGGGCGATCCGGTGGAACCAGACGGCGTGAAGGCCTGGGTAGGTGGTGAATACCTCGCGGCGACTCCGCGCCGCGGGATCCGTCTCCAGCGCCGTTTGGATATCCTCGCGTATTCCCTCAAACATGGCTCGGGGTCGAGGGTGTCTCCGGTGTCCGAGCCAGCGCGTCCGGATCGTCGTCGGGGGCGGGGCGAACTGCTAGACGACAGCACCACGTACCGGTAACCGGGTGGTGGTCAGAAGCGAGCGCGGTGAAGTGGGCTGTCGTCCCCATACGAATAGCTAGGAGCCATCCGAACAAAAAAGCCGTTTCATTTGAGGGGCGAGAGGTTTTTGCCCGGCACGTGCGTGTGTTCAGTCGATGGACGGCGAACACACTGATCCGGCCGACCGAGCGCGAGCGCTTCGCGAGCGTGCCCTCGAATCACCGACGGCGGTCGACGTCGACGAGATCCGGTCACTACTGGCCGATCCGACGATGCCGGCCTCCGTCCACGAAGACGCAGTGACCGCCCTGCTCGATGTCGCTCGAAGCGAGCAGTCGGTCGGCGGGGAGTTCGCCGAACTGGTTGCCCCACTGCTCGGTCGGCCCGCACTCGATGCGGATCCGCTCTTGCTGCGGTGTCTCCGGGCGCTCGCGACCGAATCCCCGACGGCGGTGCTCGAACACCGGGACGCCATCGTCGACCGCGTGACGGTCGAGGACGACGAGACGACACAGGCAGCGACGGGGTGTTGTGTCGAACTCGTCGCCACGGATCCCGGCGCATTCATCGACATCGTTCCGACACTCAGCGCGCTCCTCGACGCCGACGATCCGACACGGACGAACGCGCTGTATATTCTCTCACAGCTAGCGCTGGGCTATCCGGAGGAGGTGCGGCCGGTCGTCCCGCAGCTACTGGACGGGATCTCGGACCGCGAAACCGCTTACCAGACCAACGCGCTGTCGGCGCTCGGCGCAATAGCGTCGGCGTACCCCGCGGCCGCACTCGACGCCGTCGAGGAACTGACGGCCCTCGCCGCGTCCGAACAGGCGGGCGTCCGCGGGAACGCCGTCGGCCTGCTCGCGGACGTCGCACAGGAGCACCCGGACAGCATGACTGAGGCGGTCGACGTCATGATCGAACGACTCGACGACGAGGACGAGTACGTGCGCGGCAACGCCGTCTCGGCCGTCCTCCACGTCGGTCTCGAACGTCCCGACGCCATCCGGGAGGCACGGGACGGCCTCAGAGAGCGCCTCGACGACCCCGCGCCGATCGTTCGAAGCAACGCCTGCAAAGCCGTTGCCGGCCTCGAACTCGACGGAGTGCGGGACCGACTCGAACGGCTCGAAGCCGACGATCCGAACGAAAACGTCCGCGAACACGCCACCTGGGCACTCGCACAACTCGACTAGTCGTCACCGGCGCTTCGTGAGCACCAGAACGGCGAGCAGAGAGATGACGGCTACCGCAATCCCGAACCCAGAGACCGTGTCGTCATCGCTTTGTGTGGGGTCGTCGTCGGTGTTCGAGGTGGATTCCTCCTCTTCTGTTCCTTCCTCATTCGTTTCATCGTCTCCCGAGTCGTCCGTGTCGTCGTCTCCCGAGTCGTCAGTATCGTCGTCTCCCGAATCGTCCGTGTCGTTACCGTCGCCCGAATCGTCCGTGTCGTTACCGTCGCCCGAATCGTCCGTGTCGTTATCGTCACCCGAGTCATCGGACGTCTGGGGGTGATCTATCTGGAGAACGACGGTGACCTGGCCGTGCGAGGCACCGGGTTCGTAGGTCCATCCGCCGCCCGCTTGCTCGTAGGAGCGGGCCTCAGCGAGCGGGTCGATGTCCGAGTCCCACGATTGCCCGGCCTGCTGGATGTAGCCGACTACTTCGACCCGGTCGGCGAACTCGCCCTCGACCGTGGCCTCGCCGTACGAGACCGACTCGTCGGTCGGAAGCCCGTGGAGCTCGATACAGTGAGAGTCCAGATAGCCATCGCCCTGGGGCAGGTCGGAGTCGGTGCCGAACTGATCGGCGTCGAGCGGCCGCTCGTAGTTGTCAGTCAGCGGGAGGTCGACCACGAACGGATCCGCCGAGGAGTGCCAGGACGTCGACTCGCCCGTCGGGATACTGACGGTCGTGTTCGGCACCGTCTCACCGACCGCGACCTGACCATCAGCGTTGTACACCGAGACACAGATCTTCCCGGAGCCGTCACCGAGATACGGCTCCCGGTACTCGTCGCGCGGATTGACGTAGCTGACCCAGCTACCGTCGCTCGCAGACGCCTCGAAGTAGGGGTCGCCCGGACTGGGGACTTCCTGGCGGTATTCCTCTTCGCGCTGGTCGGTCGCCTCCTCTTCATGTTCGTCTAACAGCAGCCCCTCATCGCTCGTCTCCGAACTGTTCAGAGCAGGTGACTCGACCGTCGGCGTACCCGAGTCCGTGTCGTTGACCAGACCTGCGACGCCCGCGGAAACGAGCGTCAGACAGACCACCACCACCACGATGCTCAAAATAGATGATTTGGACATGTCCGTATCGGATGATCGTGAGCCAGTCACGTAGCTATGCGGCGTATAACTGCAAGTAGACGGTCATTACCGGTCCCCGACGGCTCAACCAGATGGGCCGAGTCGTCCGAGTAGAATACCGCCGCGGAGCCTCGACCTCCACCACGGATTACGCGACGCTTTCTCCCGGGGCGACTCCCTGCGAGTCCGGTGGAAGCACAAACGTTTATTTACCGTTCGGCACCCACGTCATGCAAAGACGTTACACATGGGCACCACTACCACACAGAAGATTCCGTCGGTGAGAGACCGACCCGGGCTAGCTATCGCCGTTCTCTTCGCCACACTCCTCTTCGCGGACCTACTTGCGAAGCTAGCAGGTTTCAGTCTCGGTCCATTTGGCGGCGCACTCTCCGTAAATCGGCTTTCCTCGAACCTCTGGAACGGGCTGGTAGTCGGGCTAGTGATCGGACTCGCGGGCATCGGCCTCTCGATGACGTACAGCATTCTGAACTTCGCGAACTTCTCACACGGTGACCTCATCAGCGTCGGGGGCTTCACCGGCTGGGGCGTCGCGTTCGTGGTCGCAGCCGCCGGCCGGGAGCCGCTGGGCGCGCTGCTGACCGTTCGGGGAGCAGGTGACGTGAGTCCGGGCGATATCGGCGCGCATATCCTCTCGACGCCCGTGGCGGTCGGTGTCGGACTGATCGCCGCGTTCGTCATCACGGCGCTGATAGCGCTTGCACTCGATCGGGCCTTCTACAAGCCGATGCGTGACCGGAGTGGCATCTCGCTACTGATCGCGTCGATCGGTGTCGCGCTGGTCGTGCGCTATCTCATCCAGTTCGTCTACGGCGCACAGAGCCGTGGCGTCACCGGCACCGTCGACGAATCGGCCTTCGCGTTCCCGTTTGGACTCACCGTCGACGCACACCAGTTGACAATCGTCGTCGCCGCGCTCACGCTCATGGCGGCGATGCACTACGTGCTTCAGGAGACCAAACTCGGGACGGCGATGCGCGCGATGTCGGACAACAAGGACCTCGCGCTGATCACCGGCATCCCGGCCGAACGCGTCGTCGCGGCGACGTGGATCCTGGGCGGCGGACTCGCCGGCGCGTCGGGCTATCTCTACGTCCTCCTCCGCGAGACCATCGGGTTCGACTTCGGCTGGCTCCTCTTGCTGTTGATCTTCGCCGCAGTCATCCTGGGCGGCATCGGCTCGATATACGGCGCTATCGCGGGCGGAGTCGTCATTGGCATCGTCTTCACCACGTCGACGATCTGGATCCCCTCCGACTTCAACGAGGCCGCGGCGTTCGCGGTGATGATCACCGTCCTGCTCCTTCGCCCTGAAGGTATCTTCGGAGGTGTTTCGACGGCATGAGCGAGGACTCGACCGATCCGGACAGCGCCCTGCGGGTGGTGCTAGACGCCGCCAGGCGGAGTGATCTCGGGCTAGTGCTGCTGACGCTCGGGCTAGTCTATATCGTTGCGACGCTGCTCACCTTCAGCGACGGACTGAACAGCGTCGTCGGACTGCTCCGGACGCTGACCTTCCTCGGACTGGTGTACGCCCTGTCGGCGCTCGCGCTAAATCTGCACTGGGGATACACCGGGCTGTTCAACATCGGTGTCGCCGGCTTCATGGCCGTCGGCGTCTACACGATGGGCATCGTCGTCCGGTCGCCGGATCCCGCGATCGGACCGCCGGGGTTCGGCCTACCGCTTCCGGTCGGCATCGTCGCCGGCATGGCGATGGCGGCACTGGTCGGCCTCCTGGCCGCGTTACCCGCGCTCCGACTCCGAGCCGATTACTTCGCCATCGTCACGCTTGGCATCTCGGAGATCATCCGGCTGACGCTCCAGTCGAGCGCCTTCGATACGTTCCTCCGCGAGACGCTCTCAGTCGGGACAGGTGGCGGTCGCGGCATGGGGATGCCGAGCAATCCCGTCCGAGAGCTGTTTCTCGTCGGTGGTACCGCCAATAATCCGACCGCGCTCGGTGAACTGGTCTTCGGCACGCTCGGTGAGGGTGGACTGGGTATCGCGAACACCATCCTCATCCGGTGGGCGTACGTGTTCGTGCTCGCGCTGTTCGTGATCGCGTTCTACGTCTTCCTCGAACGCCTCGGTCGGTCGCCCTTCGGCCGGACGCTCAAGGCCATCCGCGAGGACGAACTCGTCGCCGACTCGCTCGGCAAGAACGTCGACCTCGTCAAGATCAAGGTGTTCATGATCGGCTGTGCGCTGATGGGCCTCGCAGGGATCCTCTGGTTCGGTAGCCAGGGGAACGTCTCGCCGACGCCCCAGTTCATGCCGCTGCTCACGTTCTACATCTTCGTAGCAGTGATCATCGGCGGTGCCGGGTCGAACACCGGGAGCGTTCTCGGCGGAATCGTCTTCGCGACGGCGCTCTTCGAGGGACCACGGCGAGTCGGTAGCGTCCTGCGCGACACTATCGACGCCCCAACGCCGCCGACGTTCGCCGACGCAGTCGCCTCTCTCAGTCCGGGACAGTTCCTGGCGTACGCGACCGAGAACATCGCGCCGCTCCAGTTCGTCCTGCTCGGATTCGTCCTGATATTCATGATGCACCGGCGACCGGAGGGCATGCTCGGCGACCGGATCGAGACCGCCGCGGCCGTCGACCTGTCACGGCGCACGGACAAGCGAGGGGGTGAGCCCAATGAGTGATTCGCAAGCGGGCGACGAAAGAGCGGACTCGGCGACCGATGCGGCCGACTCGCAACAGGAGGTCATCGGCCAGGAGACGCCGCCGGGGCTCCCCCTGCGGGTCGAGGGACTCGTCAAGCGCTTCGGCGGCATCACCGCCGTCGACGGCGTCTCGTTCCAGATCGAGGAAGGCTCTCTCACCGGGCTGATCGGGCCGAACGGGGCTGGCAAGTCCACGACGTTCAACTGCATCACTGGCGTCCACGAGCCGACAGCGGGCAACGTCTATCTCAACGGCGAGGACATCACCGGACTCCGGCCCTACCAGATCGCCCAGCGTGGCCTCGTCAGAACGTTCCAGATCGCACGAGAACTCGAAGAGATGACTGTGCTCGAGAACCTCATGCTGGCCCCGCAGAAACAGATCGGGGAGTCGGCGGTCCGGTCGGTGCTGCCAGGGTTGCGTGGCGCTGTCGTCGAACAGGAGCGTGAGCTCCGGGAGCGGGCGTGGGAGACGCTGGAGTTCTTCGAGATCGACCACCTGGCGACCGAGTACGCGGGGAACCTCTCGGGCGGTCAACGAAAGCTACTGGAGATGGCACGGGCTCTGATGACCGACCCCGAGGTGGTGTTGCTCGACGAACCCCTCGCGGGCGTCAACCCCACGCTGGAGGAGAAGCTTCTCGATCGAATACATCAACTCAGGGAGGACGACTACACGTTCCTCCTCGTCGAGCACGATATGGACGTCATTATGAACAACTGCGAACGCATCATCGTCATGCATCAGGGTCGCGTTCTCGCCGAGGGAACGGGAACGGATATCCAGAACAACGAGCAGGTCATCGAGGCGTACCTGGGTGAGGACATATGAGTGTCGACGGATCGACAGCGAGCACTGACCACGTGATAGACGGGGAAGCGATGCTTCGGATCCGCGGCCTCGACGCCGGATACGGCGACCTCCAGATCCTGTCGGACGTCGAACTAGATGTCGCCGAGGGCGAGTACGTGACGATTGTCGGGCCGAACGGGGCCGGCAAATCGACGGTGATGAAGACGGTGTTCGGGCTGACGACGCACATGGAGGGCACCATCGAGTTCGTGGGGGAACCGATCCACGGCGAACCGCCGGAACAGATCATCCGCAAGGGCATCGGATACGTTCCACAGAACGACAACGTGTTCGCCGGACTGAGCGTCCGCGAGAACCTGGAGATGGGGGCGTACATCCTCGACGAGGTCCCGGAAGAGCGGATAGAAACGGTCTACAACCGGTTCCCGATCCTGCGCGAACGCGAAGACCAGAAGGCCGGTAATCTCTCCGGCGGGCAACGACAGATGGTCGCGATGGGCCGGTCGCTGATGCTCGACCCGGACTTGCTCCTGCTCGACGAGCCATCGGCCGGTCTCGCGCCCGACCTCGTCGCGGACATGTTCGACCGAATCGACCGCATCAACGACGCCGGGACGGCAGTGCTGATGGTCGAACAGAACGCAAAAGAGGCGCTCCGGCGGTGTGACCGGGGCTATGTACTCGTCGACGGAACCAACCGGTACACCGACCGCGGCGAGGCGTTACTGCAGGACGAACAGGTCCGCAAGGATTTCCTCGGCGGATAGGCGAACAGGCGGTCCGCTCAGAGGTTCAACACGCTACTCCACTGGCTTGAGTAGGTAGATTGCTGCGGTTCGAAGGAGACCCGCTCGGTGATCTCGCCGTCGCGTTCCTCGAAGGCAGTCACGTACTGCTCTTCGAGCGCCTGTCCGTAGGCGTCGTTGAGATACAGCGTCCCCGAGGTTTCCGCACCCACCTGGTCGCCACTGGCGAGTTCAGCCAGCGCGGGCCCCTGCAGGAGGTCCGAGGGGGCGGTCCGGAAGATGTAGTCGTTGTCCTCCAGATTCGTCACGTCCGGATCCGTCGACGACGGCGAGTTGCCGACGACGCCGTTCGGGATGAACACCTGATCAGCCACCTGCAGGTTGACGTTCGACGCTGCGGGACCGACGACGGACGAATAGCCGGCATCGACGAGCGCGTTTGCACCCGAAATCCCTGCCTGTGGATTCGTCTGGGTGTCCTCGACGCGCGTATCGACGGTGACGTTGATGTCGGCGTCGTTGATCTGCTCCGCTGCAAGGAGTGCTCCGTCACGAATCGGGCCGCCCAGCGGGGCGAGGTCACCGGTTTCCGGCATCAACACGCCGACTTGCGCCTCGAACCCGTCCACGCCGACGGGGTCCTCCGCCGTCGCCGCCATGTCTTCTTCGCTGAGTTCGGTGCCGAACTCGACGGTGTCGACGGTCTCGAGTTCGCCGCCCTGGAAGTCGACGATGTCGTATGCGGCCGTTATGATATCGCCGTTGACGTCGAAGTCGACGCTGGACGAGGCACCCACGTAACGGATCGGATCGCCCGCCGCAACCGTTTCGACCGCTTCCACCAGATCCGCCGGGCCGAACTCCTCGCCGTCGGGGTTCGACACCGTTCGGATCCGGTCCCGAACGGCCGTCCCGTCGTTCTCACCCGCCGCGACAGTGGCGAGAACGTTCACCGCCATCGAGTCGTACGCCTGTGGGGTGAACACCCCCGGTTCCTCGCCGTAGGCGGCCTCGTACTCGTCGGTGAAGAACTCCGCACCGGGACCGCCCGCAGACGGAGCGGTTCCGATGACGTTGTTCATATCGTTGTCGACCTCCCCCGGTAGGTCACTGTCGATGAGGCCGTCGGGGACGATGATGTCCAGATCCGGGGCTTCGCTCTCGAACTCCGAGTAGAAATCACGGAACAACTGGATCCCCGACTGGGGGAACCCGACGATCATTACCGCGTCCGGCACATCGGAATCGTCTTCGCCGCCGTTCTCACCGTTATCGTCGGTCGTACAGCCAGCCAGCGCTGCCAGGCCGGTCGCTCCCGTTCCGATCAGCATATCACGTCGACTGAGTTCGCGAGTCATGTGTTACAAGTTACCAATTGTCTCAATATAAAGGTACCTCCGTACGCAAATATGAAAAGTGGTCGTTATGCCTATCTACGTGGCCTATTTGACGGTGTACTGGTCTGACGATTACTCCGCGTCGTCGACCAGCGGCATCGATGCTAGCCGGGCCGCACCGATCGAGGTAAGTCCCCGTGCCGTCGTCGAGTCGCGAGTACGCCGGTCGTGAGCGAGTCCGAGTCCATCCTGATCGGCGATCGGAACGAGTCGGATCTCGGTCCCGGACGGCCCGACCTCGAGGAGGAGATACGACTGTGGGAACGAACAGGTCGTCGGCGTTGCGATCTCACGAACGCCCCGATCCATGCCGGTAAGCGGTAGATGGAAATGGCCGGTGAGAACCAGAGAGGCCCCGCCATCGGCGAGGACGTCTACGAACGTGTCGACATCGCGCATCGTGGGCGGGATTGCCATCTCCTCGGAAACCCGGTCTCGATGTCGCCGAAGCTGATCCGTCACCGGTTCGAGATTGTGATGTACCAGCACGAGCGGGTCGTCCACGCCGTCGAGTTTCGCGGCAAGCCAGTTACGCTGATCATGGTCGATATGCCCGTCGTGAGTCTCGGTTAGCCGGTTCCCACTCCCGGAGGAGTTCAGACCGAGCACGTCGAGATCGCCGACCTGCTCGTGGAAGGGGTATGCTCCTGCGCCGAACCGGTCGGCGAACCCGTCGACCGCCAGCGTGTCGTGCGCGTCACCGACTTTGGGGACGTCGTGGTTCCCGGGGACAGCGTAGAACGGGGCGTCGAGCGATTCGAGTGCGTTTTCGACCGCTGCCGCGTTCCATTCCTCCCCGTCTTTCGTGAGATCACCGGGCGAGAGGACGGCGTCGACGTGCCGACTAGCGATATCGTCGATTGCGGCCTCGAAGTGATCGAGCGTGTGCTCGAACAGTTTCGACGTCCCCTCGGCCCGCGTCGAGACGTGTGGGTCAGCAACTGCGGCCAGTCGAATCGACTGCGATGTGGTTGGCGTGTCGAGGCGGGCCAGGAGGAGTCCCGGCGTGTCGTCGGTCATAGCTCCTCCGGAAAGAAGTGTGCAGGATTCTCGTGTTGGAACGTCGCGAGCAGGGTCCCATCCAGCAGTCGGACGTGTGAGTACAGTTCGCCGCGCTCGCGTGCCGCCGAAGCGAGCGGCCCGGCACGGTCGAGATCGACAGTGCCGACCAGTATCACCGCGAGTTCGTTCGCCCGGTCGGTGAACTGTGTTACCAGCGACAGATCCGTGCCGGTGACGCGTCGAAACGATTCGTATCGATCGAACGACCCGCGGTCGACGAGGGCAGAGAGTTCGTCTCCGAGGCTGTCCGGGACGATGTACACCAACCCGTAGTCGTCTTTGGACTCCCTCGGTGGGACAGGTGTGACGTGTCCTGCACTGACGACACGAACCTCCCAGCCACCCTCTCGAAGTTCCTCGGCCAGGCCGCCGGCCGCTTCGAGGACCTGTTCTCGCACCGTCCGGTCGCTCTCTGTTGACGCTTCCATCACCCCAATTTTTGGTCATTTGCACAAATATCTTCGGGTAAAATTTAACTATAAACATCTATATAGGTATATTTTTTAAATTATACTCCAATATACGACAGTTTAGAGATATTATAAGATATTAAATACGAACGGTCGAAATCGGTATCTGATGACTCGTGATACAACCCGTCGCGGCTTTTTGACCGCTGCTGGCGCGGGGGCGCTGGCTGCTGCCGCCGGCTGTACAGAGAGCGATGAACCGTCGCCGACAGACGACCCCTCTTCCTCGGATCCCAGTAATAGTAGTACCACATCGAACTCCGGCGGCGATTCCCTCCAGATGATGGCAACCGGGTCGATCCAGACGCTCGATCCGATCAGCGCCAAAGGCTCGGGTGCGGGCTACAACCAGTACAACCAACAGCTCATGTACTTCCCCGATGGGGAGTATCCACCAGAACCAGGGCTCGCCGAGGGATACGAAGTCTCCGAGGATGGCCTGACCTACACGTTCGACCTCCGGGAGGACGTCACCTTCCACGACGGCAGCGAGTTCACGGCCGATGACGTCGTCTACTCGTACCGACGGCTCGCGGAGTCCTCCAACTCCCGGAACAAGGACGATATCGTCGGCCAGACGCTGACGGTCGAACACGAGAAGGATCAGACGCTGTCGGAACCGACCGACGAGGAGACCCTCGACGACGTCGTACCGGGGAGTCTGGCCGTCGAAGCCCTCGACGATTTCACGGTCGAGATGACGCTGGCCTCGCCGTTCGAGTACACGCTCTTCCAGATCGCTGGCGGCGCGTTCGCCATCCTCCCGGAGAACGCGGTCGGCGATATCGAGGGCTACGACGGCGAGTACGAGTACAACGAGTTCTTCAGCACCCAGGGCGACGGTCCGACATTCGCCGGTGCAGGGCCGTTTCAGGTCGATTCCTGGCGAAAGGGCAGTAACATCTCGCTCACAGCGTTCGAGGACTACTACGACGGCGAACCCGAACTCGACGGCATCACCTACACGGTCGTCGGGAGCGGAAATACGCGTCTCCGGCGGTTCTCGAACGGGAACGCCGACATCCTCGAAAGCGTCCCCACTGCGTCATTCAACCCGGGCGATGTCTCGATCGAGCAGGAGGACGGCAACGCATCGATTGGCACCTACGCTCTCGATGACGGCACGGAGGTCAACTACGGCGAGATCCCGGCACTCACGACCGAGTACATCGTCTTCAACGCGCTCGAAGTGCCCCTCGCCGTCAGGCGGGCCTTCGCCTACGCGATGAACCAGGCGGATATCGCCGAGAACGTCTACAAAGGGACCGGGAAGCCGGCATATCATATCGTTCCGCCTGCGGCGTACCCCACCTTCGAGGACGGGATGTCCGGCGAGGAATCCTACGACCGCCACGCCGAGACCGGCTACCAGTCCAACACCGATTTCGCCGCCAACGGCTATCCGTACGGCTACGGAGAGACCCGACTCGACGATGCCCGCGCGGAGATGGAAGCGGCGGGCTACGGCGAGAACGACCGCTACGAGGTCACCGTGACGACGATAGCCGGCGACAGCGGGTACGAGCAGGTGTTCACGCGGCTCCAGTCGAAACTTCGGGCGGCATACATCGACATGGAGATCATCGAAGCAGAGTTCGGAACGATCATCAGCAAGGCGATCAGCGGCGAGATGGAAGTGTTCGGCCTCGGCGACGGGATGGAGTATCCCGGCCCGCAGAACTTCCTTCGATTCCTCCACGGCCAGGATCCCTCGAACCAGTTCACCCGCTGGGGTGCCGAAGGAAGCTACTCAACCGACGAGTACCGCCAGACGGCCCGGGAGGCCTGGGACAGCAACTACGCCGCCGAGGGAACGACCCGGGAGGACCACAACGAGGCCTTCCAGACCGTCGAGGAGATGAACTGGGCGTCCGTCCAGGAACTTCCATTCCTCCATCCGATGAGCCAGCGCTTCTGGCACGACGACGTCGACGTCGAGATGTACGGCGTCATGGAGAATCAGGCGTTCGACGATACCACGCTGAATCGGTGACCGAGGGTACTTCGAGGAACACGCCTGTTACATCTATGCATTCATTATCCGCATCGGCTTCACGATTCAGCGGTCTGCTGAGCCACCGGCGAGGTGACCACCAGTGAGTCGGCTGGGGTATCTCCTCAAGCGATTCGCTATGGCGATTCCGGTGGTGTGGATCGGGATGAGCATAACCTGGTTCATCATCTTCATGGGCCCGATCGATCCGGCAAGCAGACTCCTTAGCGAGGGACAGACACGCAATCCCGCCGCCTACGAGGCAGCACAGACTCAACTCGGGCTGAACCAGCCGCCGCTCCAGCACTACTTCGACTGGATGTCGAGCGTCCTCGTGTTCGATCTGGGGCAGACGTGGCTACTATACGAGGGATCGAACGTCAACGCGCTCATCCTCGATTTCCTGCCGCGGACGCTCTGGCTCGGCTTTTGGTCGGTCCTGATCGCCGTCCTGATCGGGGTTCCGCTTGGGTTTTACGCCGGATTGAACTCGAACACGCTGGCGGACTATATCGCGTCGTTCGGCGGGATCGTCTGGCGGGCGATGCCGAACTTCTGGCTCGCGATCATGTTGCTCGCCGTGTTGAGCATCTCGCCGACGATCTTCGGGGTCTCTCTGAACTGGGAGTCGGTGTTCGTCCCCATCAACTCGATCTCGGGGAGCCCGGAGATGGCCCGGATCTGGACGGTCGACGGCTTTCTCGCGGCGACGAAGAAAGTTCTACCAGCGGCGCTGGTGCTCGGGTCGGCGTCGATGGGTAACGAGATGCGGATCGGCCGGACGGCGATGCTCGAAGTGCGCAACGAGGAGTATATCGACTTCGCGAAGGCGAAGGGGGTCTCGGATCGCGTGCTGGTCTGGAAACACATTTTCCGCAACGCTCTCGTCCCGCTCGTGCCGATCATCACCAGCGAGGCGTTCCTGCTGATCGGCGGTTCGGTACTGGTCGAGACCGTCTTCGGAATCAACGGCATCGGCTACCTGTTCTATCAGGCGGCCATTCAGGGCGACCTCCCGCTAGTCGGGACGCTCATGTACGTATTTATACTCATGACTGTCGGAATCAACCTCGTTCAGGACGTACTGTACACGATAATCGATCCCCGAGTCGGACTGGAGGGGACCTGACGTGGCCGACGCGACGCCGCGCGAACGCGAGTGGCTCTCGTTCACTGGTCGGTTCGACCCGACGCTTGCGGCGTGGGTGACGGTCGGGGTCGTCCTCTTCGTCTTCCAGGCCGGCGCGGTCGCGACGTTCCTCACTGGAGTGATCGCTACCCTGCTCGGGGCGCTCCCGACGGCGGACGCCGCCGGTTCGCCCCTCGCAGTCGCGACCGGGCTGTTCGACGGCGCACAGCAGTATGCACGGACGATTCCGACGCTGCTCTCCCGGGACGTCATCCCCAACGCCGGCTACTGGAACGGCCAGCAGTGGGTCGGGACCTTCCTCGACCTGTCACCGGGCGTCTCCTGGGCGATCCGGGCGGTGCTCGTGTACGCCTACGCGTTCGGGTGGGTCGTCTGGGCGGTGTTCGGCTACCGGTACTACCGCCGGGAGATCAGAGTCGCCGACTGGACGCCGCGCGACGACGTAATCGATCGGTTTTCGTCCCACAAATGGGGTCTGTTCGGTGCGACCGTCGTGTTCATGTTCGCGGTGCTGGCCGTCTTCGCACCGACGCTTGGCCCGACAACCGTCGAACAGAACATGATCAACTCCTACTCCTACGAGATGAACTACTGGGACCAGCAGGCTAGCTCGGTCGAGACGATTCTGATCGGTGAGGCCAACCTCGACTCCCAGTCGACCGGCGATAGCTCCCGTGTGATGCCGATGAGCTACGACAACTACGGCCGGTTCCACCCGTTCGGGACCATGCCGAACGGCCGGGACCTGTTTACCTTCATCGCGGTCGGCTCCCGGATCTCGCTGGTCATCGGCCTTCTCTCTGTGGGCCTGAGCGCGTTGCTCGCCGTCTCGCTCGCGCTGACTGCCGCCTACTACAAGGGCAAGGTCGACCTCGGCACGGTACTGATCTCCGATGGGGTGATGGCGATGCCGCAGTTGCTCCTGTTGATCATGCTCACGACCGTCCTTGCCGACTCGTGGATCGGCGATATCTACAGCGGTGGGTTCGTGCTCGCGCTTATCTTCGCGTTCACTGGATGGACCTACATGTGGCGGTCGATTCGTGGCCCTGCGTTACAGGTGTCCGAACGGGCGTGGATCGACGCCGCCCGTAGCTTCGGACAGCGACCGCGGACGATCATGCGACGGCACATGCTCCCCTACGTCACCGGATACGTGTTGATCTACGGCTCGATGACGCTGGGCGGCGCAATCATTGCGATCGCCGGGCTCTCGTTTCTCGGGCTTGGCGTCGCCCCGCCGACTCCCGAATGGGGGCGGGCGATCCAGCTCGGCCAGGACTACGTCACCACAGGCTCCTGGCACATCTCGCTGATCCCTGGTGCCCTCATCACGCTCGTCGTAACGGGGTTCAACGCTCTCGGTGACGGCATCCGGGACGCAATCGATCCACAGTCCGACAGCGCGACCGGCGCGGCGGCCGGCCGGGGTGGTGGCGCGTGAGCCGTGCCGATCCCCCTGACCTGGCCGCCACGCAGGAAGCGTCTCGCGGCAAGACGCCGCTGCTGTCGGTTACCGACCTCCGGACCGTGTTTTACACTGACAAGGAGACGATCCACGCCGTCGACGGGATCTCCTTCGATATCTACCCCGGCGAGACGGTCGGCCTCGTCGGCGAATCGGGGTCCGGGAAGTCCGTAACTGCCCGCTCGATCCTCGGTCTCGTCGACGAACCGGGCGTCGTCGAGGAGGGGCAGATCCGGTTCAAAGGCGACGACCTCGTCGAGACCGGCTGGGACGAACACCGCGGAGACCTCTCGATCGTCTTCCAGGACCCCTCGAACGCCCTCAATCCGGTCTACACCGTCGGAAACCAGATCCGGGAGGCGCTGAAGATCCATCAGGGTCTGACCGGGGCCGCAGCGGCCGAGCGGGCGATCGAACTCCTGGAAGCCGTCGGGATTCCAGACGCACCGCGCCGGGTCGGCGAGTATCCCCACCAGTTTTCCGGCGGCATGCAACAGCGAGCGGTCATCGCCATCGCTCTCGCGTGTGATCCCGATCTGCTGGTCTGCGACGAGCCAACGACGGCGCTGGACGTGACGATCCAGGCACAGATCCTCGAACTGCTTGCCGAACTCCAGCGCGAGGAGGAGCTTGCGATACTCTTCATCACGCACGACATGGGCGTCATCGAAGAAACGGCCGACAGAGTGAACGTGATCTACGCCGGCGAGGTCGTCGAACGTGCGCCCACGGAGACCCTGTTCGCAGAGCCGGAGCATCCCTACACGAGCGCACTCCTGAAGAGCATTCCCGGCCGGACGCCGCCCGACCAGCGCCTGCCGACTATCGAGGGAGAAGTCCCGACGCCGAACGCCCCCGCCGATGCCTGTCGATTCGCGCCCCGGTGTCCGATAGCCGTCGACGAGTGCATGAGGGATGTCCCCGAGACGGTTCAGACCGACGCCGCCGTCGATCACGCCGCTGCCTGTATCTTTGCGGGCGACAACCGCGACCACGGAGATGAGAACCGATGACTGCCACGACACCACAGACACAGACCGCATCGGGTGACGATCAGGACCCACTACTCGAGATCGACGGCCTCAAAACGTACTACACGGACGATTCGCTGGTCAACAGCGATCCCCCGGTCAAAGCCGTCGACGACATCTCGCTGGACGTCATCCGCGGCGAGACGCTCGGCCTAGTCGGCGAGAGTGGCTGTGGCAAGACCACGCTTGGCCGCACGCTCGTCGGACTGGAGTCCGCAACATCCGGGAGCGTCACTGTCGACGGGACCGATGTCACCGAACTGAGCGGGAGCGAACTCCGCGAGTGGCAGCGCCGCGTCGGAATGGTCTTTCAGGATCCACAGGAAAGTCTCAACGATCGCCAGACGGTCGGGGAGATCGTCGGCGAACCGCTGGAGGCACACGAGTGGAAGACACCCGCCGAACGCGAGGAGCGCGTGAATACGTTGCTCGATCGGGTCGGCCTGCGAGAGGAACACTTCTATCGATACCCCCACCAGTTCTCGGGCGGCCAGCGCCAGCGAGTGGGCATCGCACGTGCGCTCGCACTCGAACCCGAGTTCGTCATCCTCGACGAACCCGTCTCCGCCCTCGATGTCTCCGTCCAGGCGCGCGTCATCAACCTGCTCGAGGAACTCCAGGCCGAACTCGGTCTGACGTACCTCTTTATCGCACACGACCTCTCGCTGGTCAGGCACATCGCCGACCGGGTCGCGGTCATGTATCTCGGGAACGTCCTGGAGGTCGGCCCAACGGAGCGGGTCTTCGAGGAGCCAGCGAACCCCTACACACAGTCGCTACTGTCGGCTATCCCGGGGTCGTCGAGTCCGGCACCCGACGACCTCGATCGGATCACGCTTCGGGGGACGCCGCCAAACCCCCGACACCCGCCCAGTGGCTGTCCGTTCTCGACCAGATGTCCGGCGAAAATACCGCCGGCCGCCTACGCCGACCTCTCCGGCGACGCCTTCGAGGCGATCGAGACGTTCCGCGACGTACTCAGAGACCGCGTTCGAGGGGAGGGGGGGCTATCGAAGCGTCTCAAGCGACAACTCGGCCTCGGAGCGGGCGGACGCTCCGTCGAAGTAATCGTAACCCAACTGTTTGCGGACGTCGAGCTATCCCCGGCAGCCAGCGACGTGATCGACCGCGCGACTGCAACCGCGGATACGGATCCCACCGAGGCGCTTGCGCTTCTGAACGAAGAGTTCAGCTCCGTCTGTGACCGCGAGTCTCCGGTCGAACACGACGTCGACGAGACGGGCCGGACGAGCCGGTGTCTCCGCCACCGATCCGACTACGACGACCCCGGAAGTGATCGGTTGTGACCGACTCCTCGACTGGCTGGGACGACGCAGACGCCACACCTGGAACGCGACATGGGAGTTCGATACCCCGATCCGATCGGGTCGCCGTCGCCCGCGAGGCAGCCAGGGCCGGCGGAAACGTCGCAATGGCGTCGTTCCGTCGCGATATCGACGTCGAGACGAAGAGCGGAAAGACGGACGTCGTGACGCGGGCCGATCGCGACGCCCAGGATCGGATCGCCGCGGTCATCGGCGAACGGTTCCCCGAAGAGCCGTTCGTCGGCGAGGAAAAGGGCGCTCGCGAGACCGTCCCCGAGAGAGGGCCGGCCTGGATCGCGGATCCGATCGACGGGACGAACAACTACGTGCGCGGGATGCGCCAGTGGGCAAGTAGCATCGCTGGAGTCCGCGACGGCAAGCCGGTCGCGGCGGCGACAGCGCTCCCGGCGCTGGGCGACATCTACGTCGGCGGTCCGGGCGGTGTCACGCGCAACGGCCGTCCGATCGGAGTGAGCGAGACGGACGACACGGATCGGTTCACCGTCTCACCAACGATCTGGTGGTCCCCGGACCGTCGCGACGAGTACGCCCGGGCAACCGAGGCCATCGTTACCCGGTTCGGCGATTTACTCCGGCTGAAGTCCGTCCAGGTATCGCTTGCGCTGGTGGCTGCTGGCTCGGTCGAGGGCGTGATTACGAACGTCGAAACGCATCCGTGGGACACCGTCGCCGGAGCGTATCTGGTCGAGCAGGCCGGCGGGACCGTCACCGACCTCGACGGCAATCCCTGGCGACACGACTGCCGCGGACTCGTCGCGTCGAACGGGCAGGTCCACGAGGACGTGCTCGCGGCGGCGAACGCGATCGATCCGCCTGCGGGAGACGACTCCCGGCTTCGATAAGCCGCGGGAAGAGATCAGGATGATAACACTGAGAAGGTCAGCTACACCCACAGACGAACGGTCTCACGGCAAATTCCGCGCAGCAATCTGAAGACTGTGGATGATGATACCCCACAGTCCACTGAAGCGGGGACCCGTGTTTTAGGACAACGGTTCCGATCAGCCCCCAGTTGTATCTGTAACTCTCTGTACACTGCTGTAGAGCTACTATATGCCCTCCGAGCGCGTACTAGTAACTAGTGAACACATCATGACCCAGAGTACCACCTACAACCAAACTACTGAAAACGTCCACAGAACAGCGGTAGACAGCCGGAAGCCAGCAGGGGTGCTCTTTGTCGCACTATCCGCGCAGTTTCTGACGGTCATCATGCTTACAGCAGCGATGGCGCCGAACTACGACTTCGGTGCGGCCGCAATCAGCGACCTCGGCGTCATCGACGAGACTGCGCTGGTGTTCAACAGTTCCCTCATCGCCGCCGGCGTGCTCAACCTCCTCGGTGGGTTCTACTTCTACCGAACCCACGACAGGCGCTGGCTCTTCACCGTTTTCGCACTCGCCGGCATCGGTGCTGTTGGTGCCGGCGTCTTCGCACTCGATACCGGCGGACTCCACTCACTGTTCGCACTGCTCGCGTTCGTGTTCTTCAACGTGCAGGCCCTCGGGACTGCGACTCGACTTTCCGGTGTAATGCGAGGACTGTCGGTTCTCGCCGGTGGCCTTGGACTCGTGTTCGTCGTGCTCATGGCCGTCGGCGACGCCGGAAACGCTGCGGCGTTTGGCCCTATCGGCCACGGTGGGACCGAACGAATGATTATCTACCCGGTGATGATCTGGCTGATAGCCTTCGGTGGCTACCTCCTCGGGACTGCTGACCGACCTGGTGCAATCGCGGATTCAGGAGAGTAATCTCTAGTCATATACGTCCTGTGCCTAACGAGAGCGACTGAGTGGTTGCACAGTGCGGTCACTTCGACGGGCACAGTTGCCAGTGCGGTTCCCAATCGACATCCAGTCTGTCACAACACCCGGACTGTCTGTCGGTTCGAGGCGTACTCGTGATACAGTCGACTGACCAAGCGGGTACACACCTCAAAAATGAGAAATCGGGAATGCGGATCTGTACCGTCTCGCAATCGAGGCAGTCAGTCGGCTGCTCCGGCACTCGCGGCCGCCGTCGACTGGCTCAGCGCATCACGACTGGACAGCAGGATGATACCGAATCCGATCTTTGCTGTCAGGTCGAGGACTGCAAACCCTGCGGTTTCGATGCCGAGACCCGGTAGCACGGCGAGCCCCTCGGTCCCGACTATCCACCATACGGGGTAGACAGCCCAGATGACGACGATCAGGTTCCGGAGCGTCTTGAACGTCGATGTCGCCTGGCCGCCAAGCGCTTCGGCCTTCTCGGTGAGGCTGCCAAACAGCATGTACAGCAACACGATCATGAAGGCCGTCGAAATGCCCCACCAGACGAGGCGCTGTGCCTCAGTCCCGAGGGCACCGATGGCTCCGGCACCGTCACCGGTCAGCGTCGCGATGACGCCCGTTCCAATCATCCCAACGTCGAGTCCCATCAGGGTAGCCAGCTCGTTCCGGGTCGCGCCCGCGAGCAGGCCGATGTCAAGTAACAACAGCGGCGTTGTGATGAACCAGTCAGTATATCTGGCCCAGTAAATCACCGTCTCTTCGCCGTTGATCATGACCGATGTAACACCGTATCCCAGCGCCATCGCCAGATAGTTCACGAACGCGATTGCGGCGATGAAGATGGTGACGATGTAGAACTCCTGCATCCGCTCGTTCTCCTCGCCCCATCCTTTCGCGATGAAGTATAACATCCCGATAATCATACCAGCTGTGCCGACCCACAGCGACGCTTCCACTAGTCCGCCAATTTCGCCAGGTAATACCATGCGAAGAATTCTATGGAGTTATTAAGTATAAATCAAACACATTACTAGTAAGGCATACAAAGTATTGGGAATTAAAGAGGAATGAGAGCGCTGAACTCCGCGTTTACTTCCTTGTCTTCGATGGGGGCAGGGAGGGAGGTCTAATGCCCTGTATCCTGTCTAAAGGGACCTTATGCGGAGAGTCGAACTCTCTCCGTGACAAGTTCTGACGACCCGAAGGACTCGCTTTGCTCGTCGTATGCTCCGTCAGAAATGGGTTGGGCAGATGTGAACTGCTGCAAGACGTGTTCGCTTCGCTGCGCGCGACTTGCGTAGTTCAAACTGCCGACTGCTTTCGACGACGAGGACCCCTCGCTTTGCTCGTCGTATGCTCCGTCAGAAATGGGTTGGGGCAGATTTGAACTGCCGGCTTCCTCCGTGTGAAGGAGGTGTCATAACCAGACTAGACCACCAACCCTCGCAAAAAGTCGTACCGCTGCTCCGGACTTAAGCCTTGCTTTCGGAAGGCGTCGCGTCCTCGCCCTCGCGGTACGAACGGATACGCTCACGAGCCTTCGTGACGGCTTCTTTCGCCTCTCCTTCGGCGCGCTCTTCGATCTCTTCGAGTTCCTCGCGGATGTTGTCGAGTCGCCCCAGTTCCGGCTCCTCGTCGTCGCCGGTGAGCGCTTTGAACTTCTCTTCGACCGGTTCGAGTTCCTCGGCGACGCCCTGTTTCGCTTTCTTTCCGGCGCGGGTCAGGTAGTACCGTGCATCTTCGAAGTGCCTGTTCATATTCGTTGTTACGCAGAGAACAGATATAACTCTTGTGTGTTCATCCATCTGACGTATCTCTCCAACAGATGCATCAAACGGCACCCAGCAGGGTGGAGTCCAGTGCATGGCATATTTACCATCCATAACTTCACCGACAAGAGTGGGGAAAGCCCGTTCCACCGCTCCGAGTCAACCACCAGCAGTGCGTCACCGGTTCACAAATGGTTTTACCGCTCGGCGGCCGAGCAACGCACGATGTTCAGTCGGCTCTCGATCCCGACGCCGTTTCAGGTCGGCCCCGTCAACGGGTATCTCGCCGGACGAACGCTGATCGACCCCGGCCCCGACAGCGACGAGTCGTGGTCCGCCCTGACAGAGAAGCTAGCGGCCGAGGACTGCCAGGTAGACGACCTCGAACGGGTCGTAGTGACACACCCCCATCCGGACCACTTCGGGATGGCGAACCGACTCCGCGAGCGGGGAGTGCGGATCGTCGCCAGCCCCGACGCGGCCACCATCATCGAATCGTTCGACGACAGGCTACAGTACGAGCAGGCGTTCTTCGAGACGTTTTTCGTCCGTCACGGACTTGACCAGTCGACCGCAGAGACGGTGACGACGCTTCCCGAGGCGTATCTCCCCTACGCACCGAACTGCTCTGTCGACCGAACCGTCGACGATGGCGACGAGATATCGATCAACGGAACTGACCTGACGGTCGAGGCTGTAGATGGCCACGCGCCGGGCGAGTTGCTGTTCTCCTACGAGACGGCCGGCGAGTATCGGGCGGCCGTCGGCGACCACGTCCTCGGCGACGTGACGCCGAACCCGCTCCTCCGGCCGCCGATGGACCGGGAGGACGACCGACCGCGGGTGCTACCGTGCTACAACGCATCCCTCGCTACGCTCCAGGAGCGCCCCTTCGACCAGTTATTGCCGGGCCACGGGAGCCTCATCGACGATCCACAGGGGCGGATCGGCGAGATCCTCGCAGCCCACGAGGACCGGACCGCAAACGTTCTGGAACTGATCGACGGGCCAACGTCCGCACGGGAGGTGATGGACGGTCTGTTCGACGACCTGCCCGTGATAGACTACTTCCCCGCGATGAGCGAGGCCATCGGTCATCTGGACGTCCTCGAAGAGCGCGGCGAAGTGCGTGCAACTGAAGACGCCGGACGAGTGGTATACACACGAAAATGAATCCGACACAGGCGGTCGCGCTCGGCGAGGCCGACGCCGACATCGCGATCACCGGTGGACGCGTCTTTCTGCCCGAAACCAGAGAGTTCCGCGCGCTCGACGTCCTCGTCGTAGACAACGAGATAGCGGCGCTGCCCGAGGACGCGGGCGACGTAATTGGGCCGGAAACGACACGCATCTCGGCGGACGGGCGCGTCGTCATGCCGGGCTTGATCGACGCCCACACCCACGTCGACACCGTCCAGTCGCTGGAGAACGCCTACCATCACCTGCTTGCCTCGGGAACGACCACGGTCGTCACCGAGTCGTCCGCCCTCGGAAGCCTGTTCGGCGCGGACGGTGTCGAGGCGCTCCTCGCCGCGACGGCGTATCTCCCGATCACAGTGCGGATGACCGTCCCGTCGATGCCGCTGGTCGACACGTTCGGTGACAGACGCGCGAGCGAGGCCGACGAAGACGCCCTCGTTGATCTGCTCGCGGACGACCGCGTCGTCGGCGTCGGCGAGACCGACTGGGTCCACGTCGTCGGTCGCGAGAGCGGACTCGACGGCCTGTACGAACGAGCGCGACAGGAGGGAAAACCCATCTGCGGCCACGGTGCAGGCTGTCGCGGCGAGAAGCTAACCGCCTTCGCGACGCTGGTCGACAACGACCACGAGGCGATCAGCGGCGAAGGGCTGGTCGACCGGGTCGAGCGCGGCATCCACACCATCGGCCGGTACGGCACGGTGCGGAACGACATCGATGCGCTCGCCGACGCCGTCGGCCGCATCGGCCCGTCCGAACTCTCGCTGTCGACCGACGGGATGTGGCCCCGTGATCTGCTCGACGAGGGCGCGATGGATGCCGTCGTCCGGCGAACGATCGAGGCGGGCGTCGACCCCGTCGACGCGCTCCGGATGGCGACGCTCAACCCCGCCAGACACTTCGGCCTCGACGAGCGCGGGTCGCTCGCCCCCGGCAACGTCGCCGACGTGGTGATCGTCGACGATCTGGAAGCGATGAACGTGACCACCGTCCTGAGCGGCGGCGAGGTCGTCGTACGCAACGAGGAGATCCGCGTCGCACCGCGGAGCCACGAGTATCCGGCGTTCGTCTACGATACGATCGACGTCGAGAGCGGCCCCGAGAGTTTCGCCGTCCCGGCCGAGGCGGCCGACGAGAACGGTCGTGTGAGAGCTATCGAGGTCGGCGAGGGCCTGCTCTCGATGGCGACGACGGTGGAACCAAGAGTCGAGGACGGCGACCTCCACGCCGCGCCGGATCGGAACGTCGCCAAGGTCGCGCTGCTCGACCGACATCCCGACGGTGACGGCACCGGCTTCACGGGCTTTCTCGAAGGCTATGGGATCGACGAGGGCGCAGTCGCGACAAGCATGACAATGGAGTCCACGGGCGTGCTGGCGGTCGGGACGAGCGACGAGGCACTCTCGACTGCAGTCGAGCACGTCGCGGACCTGGGTGGTGGCTGGGCCGTCGTCCGGGACGGAGAACCCATCGCGGAGGTGCCCTACCGGATCGCCGGTGCCGCGGCGGATCTCGAAGTCGAGGAGACGGCACAGCTACTGAACGCAGTCGAGAACGGCTGTCGCTCGCTTGGCGTCGACGTCGACCAGCCGTTGCTGACGGTCGTCTCGCTGCCGTTCGTCGGCGTCCCGACGTTCAAGCTAACGTTCTCGGGCTACGCCGACGTGCTCAACCGATCGGTGGTCGGACTCACGCCCGAGAACGGAGCGCAGTAACGCCTCAGTACGTCGGATTTTCTTCTGGAACGTCGTCGCGCTGGTTCACTACCCGGGCGAGTACGAACAGGGCGTCCGAGAGCCGATTCAGGTACTGGATCACGGCGTCGTTGATGTTCTCCTCGGCGGCCAGCGCGACGGTGCGTCGCTCCGCACGGCGACAGACCGCTCTCGCGTGATGGAGGCTTGCGCCGCTTTCGCTCCCGCCCGGCAGGATGAAGTTCTCCAGTGGGGGCAACTCCTCCTCATGAGCGTCGATCCACCCCTCTAGTTCGTCGGCGTGTGCGTCGGTGACGACCGGATCGTCCTCCTCGGGCGAGGGGTTGGCCAGATCCGCCTGCGCGATGTGTAAGTGGTTCTGGATCCGTTCGAGTTGCTCGTCGGCGTCGTCGTAGCCGCTCGGCCGGACTGCCCCGATCAGAGCGTTGAGCTCGTCGACGGTACCGTACGCCTCGATGCGTGCGCTCGTCTTCGCGACGCGGGACATGTCACGGAGGTCGGTCATTCCCTCGTCGCCGCGGCCGGTGTAAATCTTCATACGAGATGGCAAGGGGGCGGACGAACTTAGTTCCTCTCTGCTGGCGAGTAGGTGACACGAGTCAGGGAAGGTTTATTCAGAATTACGTCGAATCTATAGTATGTATTCGAAAACACCGACTCGAAGCCGGCGGGACCTGCTCCCCGGAGGAAAAGCATGGCAGCAATAGAGATCGACGGACTCACGAAGCGGTTCGGCGACGTCGTCGCCGTCAACGATCTCGACCTCACGATCGAGGAGGGCGAGATCTTCGGCTTTCTCGGCCCGAACGGTGCGGGAAAGTCGACGACAATCGACATCCTGCTCGACTTCATCCGCCCGACGGAGGGATCGGTGACGGTGCTCGGCCACGACGCCCAGTCGGAGGGCGTCGAAGTCAGACGCCGCACCGGCGTGCTACCGGACGCCTACCACGTGTACGACCGGCTCACCGGTCGCCAGCACGTCGAGTTCGTCCTCGAAATGAAAGGCGTCGACGAGGATCCCGAGGCACTCCTCGAGCGCGTCCGGATCGCCGACGCCGCCGACCGAAAAGCCGGCGGCTACTCGAAGGGAATGCGCCAGCGACTCGTCCTGGCGATGGCGCTGGTCGGCGACCCCGACCTTCTCGTGCTTGACGAGCCGTCGACAGGACTGGATCCGAACGGTGCCCGCGAGATGCGCGAGATCATCCGCGCGGAGAACGACCGCGGGACGACCGTCTTCTTTTCGAGTCACGTCATGGAGCAGGTCGAAGCCGTCTGTGACCGCGTTGCGATCCTCGACCGCGGCGAACTCGTCGCAGTCGACACCATCGACGGACTGCGCGACGCGACTGGCTCGGGCGAGACGCTCTACGTCTATCTGCCGAGCCTCGACGAGGAGACGGTCGACACGGTGGGCGGACTCGACGGTGTCGGGAAGGCCTCGGTCCACGATGGCCGCCTGCGCGTGGCTGTCGACGGCGTCTCGAAGTTCGCCGTGCTGGAATCGATAGATCGGACGGTCGGGCCAGTACAGGACTTCTCGGTCGTCGAATCTTCGCTCGAAGACCTGTTCGTCCAGTATACGACCGAAAAACAGGAGGTCGAAGCATGACGACGCTCGCCGTCGCAAAGAAGGATTTCCGCGATGCCGTCCAGTCGCGGGCGCTGTGGGCGCTCGTCACCGTGTTCGTCCTGCTGTCGGTGGTCTCGTCGTACGCCTACGTGCAAGTACCGGAGATGTTCGGTTCCCCCGGGGGTGCAACGTTCCCCGGTCTGATCTTTTTCACCGTGGGACTGATCGGGCTGTTCGTGCCGCTTGCGGCGATTGTCGTCTGTTACAAATCTGTCGCCGGCGAGCGAGAACTGGGAAGTATCAAGCTCCTGCTCTCGCTGCCGACTGACCGGCTGAACGTGTTCGCCGGCAAAGTCGTGGGTCGGGCCGCCGTGCTCGCGTTCGGACTGGGTATCGGGCTGACGGTCGGTCTGGGCTTCGGTTCGGCGCTCCTCGGAGATGTCGACGTCCTCGCACTGCTCGTGTTCGTCCTGCTGACGCTCGCGTTTGCTGGGGTCTACGCCGGCATCGTCGTGAGTCTCTCGGCGACGACGGGGTCGACGTCGCGGGCAACGACGCTCGCACTCGGCTTTTTCGTCGTCTTCGAGCTATTCTGGGACGCCGTCCCGGTAGCGGTGTTGTACGTCGTGGAGGGCTTTTCGATGCCGACGGCGGTACCTGACTGGGTGTTCGCCGTCACGCAGATATCACCCTCCTCGGCCTACTTCTCCGGACTTGTTGCACTCCTGCCGGATCTCGCCGCGGCGACCGGTGCTGATCCCGGACAGGGGGGTGCAGGCGTCGACGTCGGGGCAACCGGCGGAGGCTCGCTCTACACGGCACCGGAGATCGGCCTCGTCATGCTCGCACTGTGGGCGATCCTCCCCCTCGCCGTCGGCTACTACCGGTTCGCCCGGGCGGATCTCTGAGACGGACAGCACTCCCCGTCTCACTGACCAGCCGCCGGGTCCATCCCTCGCGAGCGATAGGACGATTCGATATAGCACGATACGATTTATTGCCTGACTCGCCCGGACCAGTCCCGAACTGCCGTAATCGGACTCAGATAGCGTCTCGGCTCCTCGAACCGCGGAAAACTGACCCAAACCAGTGGCATTAAGCGGAGCGGCCTGAAAGTCGGGATATGGAACGAGAGACCTACTGCCCCAACTGCGAGGAAGAGCAGACCTTCTGGCTCACGGCGAGCACGGAGCTCCACCTCGGCACGAAAACGAAGTGGCGCTGCTCCGAGTGTGAACGCGGCGTCGTCCGGATCGGTGACGCCGTCGACACGAGTTCGACGGCCTAACCGCTCCGTTCGGACGCCTCCTTCCACTCGCCCACGCCCGACGGATCGAGATGCACGTGTGCGTCGCCGACCCCTTCTTCGGCCCGCAGCATGTCCACGAGTTCCGTCTCTACTTCATGGGCGTCCCGAAGCGAGAGTTCGCCCTCGACCTCGGCGTGTACCTCGACTTCGAGCACTGTGCCGTCGTAGAAGACCACCAGATCGTGAACCCCCTCGACGTCCGGATGGGACAGAAGAGTTTGTCGAACTGCCGCCCGCTGTTCGTCCGAGGGTGCCCCCCCGACGAGATAGGTGATGTTCTCCCGGCCGATCGAGAACCCCTGATAGACGACGAGCAGGCTCACCAGACCGCCAGCGAGGGGGTCGAGGATCGGGTAGCCGACGAGCACTCCGAGCACGCCGGCGATCACGGCGATGGAGGTGTAGATGTCGTTGAGGCAGTCCTTCGCGAGCGCGGACAGCGCCGTCGAGCCGAGGTCGGCGTTGACCTGCTCGGTGTACCAGTAGACGGCGTACATGTCCACGATTGCGAAGCCGATAGCTGCCAGCAGGAGATAGCTGAACTCGATGAACTCGTCGGCGAGCAGTCCCTGAATAGACTCGTAGAGGAGGTTGAGACCGAGCAGCGCGATAGCCACCCCGACGAACAGCGCGGTCAGCGGTTCGATCCGGGAGTGGCCGTGTGGATGAGTCGAATCGGGGTCCTTGAACTGGGCCTGTCCCCAGATCAGCACGACGACGCTGGCAACCAGGTCCGCAATAGAGTGTGCCGCGTCGGCCAACAGGGCGACACTACCGAACGTCAGGCCAGCGGCTCCCTCGACGATGATCTTCACGGCGTTCCCGAGCACGTTCACCCACGATGCGCGGGCAAAGCGTGACCGGTCGGCGTCGTCCATGGGCGATTTAGATGTAGTCTAAACTTGAAGCTTGCCATCGCCGTCGGCTCCCCGGCCAGCCTACAGCGCTTCCGAGATTCCCTGTGTGAACTGGTCGACCGGGATGACGGAATAATCGACCGAGAGCGTGTCCTGGGTCGCCCGAATCTTGCCGACGAACGTCGAGATGTCTTCGAGTTCACCCTCGAGGACGAACAGTTCCATGCAGTAGCTCTCGCCGACGTGGCTGTGGAAGTTCGAGGCGACGAGGTCCTCGTGCTCGTGGCGCAGATTCATCATCTGCTCTTCGACGCTGGTCGTTTCGTAGTCGAAGACGACGGTCACCACGCCCATCAGGTCTTTCTCCTCGAGCTGTTTGTCCTCGAACTCGCCCAGCAGGTTCCGTGACGCCTCTCGGATGACTTCGCTCCGGCCGGTGTAGCCGTGGTCGTCGGAGAACTCGTCGATCCGTTCGAGCAGTTCCTCGGGCATCGAGACGCTTACGACGGTCATATATTAACTGAGTCGCGGTTCGTTATTAAGAATTACTGAACAGAGCGGTTAATCCGCGTCTCTCTTACTAGAAACGTCGGCGCTGCGCTACTCCTCGAGCGCCTGCCAGGAAAGTCGCAGGTTCCGCGCCGCCGATGTCTGGTCGATCAGTCGCGCCGCAGTCCGAGATGGCGCGGCTTCGAGCGTCTCGTCGTCCTCGTCGACGACGGCGTTGAACGCCCTCGCGAGACTGTCGAGCGTGTCACGGTTCTCTATCTCGGTTGGCTCGGTCATCAGCGCCTCGCCGACGATTTCGGGCCACTTGGTCGTCGGTGGGTGGACGCCGTAATCGAGCATCCGCTTTGCGACGTCCGCAGCGTCCTGTTCGCCCGCGCTGGCGACGAACTCGTGATGGAACGGGCCGTAGGGAACCTCGTACTCGATCTGTTCGGCGAGGTAGTTCGCGTTGAGTACGGCCTTCGCGCTGGCGTCGGTGAGCCCTTTGTCGCCGAGTCGCGCAATGTAGGCGTAGGCCTTCACGAGGACGAGCCAGTTGCCCGAGAAGCCGTGGACCTTTCCGATCGAGTTGTCGGGGTCGAACTCCTCGTAGCCCATCTCCGAGCGCCGGATTCGGGGGGTGGGGAGGAACTCGGCGAGGTCATCGACGACGCCGACCGGTCCTGCACCGGGGCCGCCGCCACCGTGAGGCGTTGCGAACGTCTTGTGGACGTTGTAGTGCATGATGTCGAAGCCCATGTCGCCGGGGCGAGCGCGCCCGAGCAGGGCATTCAGGTTCGCGCCGTCGTAGTAGAGCAGGCCGCCGACGTCGTGGACCATCTCCGCAATCTCCTCGATATCGCGCTCGAACAGGCCGAGCGTGTTCGGGTTCGTCAGCATGAGCGCGGCGGTATCCTCCGAGAGCGCGGCGTCGAGGGCATCGAGGTCGATGCGGCCGTCCTCGCCGCCTGGCAGTTCGACGACATCGTAGCCGCCCAGCGCCGCGCTGGCGAAGTTGGTCCCGTGGGCGCTCTCGGGGACGATTACCTCGCTCCGGTGCTCGTCGCCGTTCGATTCGTGATAGGCCTGCGCGACCAGAATTCCGGTGAACTCCCCGGCCGCTCCGGCCGGTGGCTGAAGCGAGACGGCGTGCATCCCGCCGATCCGTGCCAGGTAGTCCTGTAGCCGGTACTGCAGTTCGAGGGTGCCCTGCTTGCGCCGCTCCGGCCGATCCGGATGGATCGACGCGTCGGCGAGCGCGGCGACGTCCTCGGTGAACTTGGGGTTGTACTTCATCGTACAGCTACCCAGCGGATACGGGCCAGTATCGATGGCGTAGGTCATCTGCGAGAGCCGCGTGTAATGCCGCGCTAGCTCCGGTTCGGAAAGTTCCGGAAGCGTGAGTTCGTCCCGAGTCAGGTCGTCCGGCAGCGGGACGTCGGCAGTACTGTCCGCGTCATCGCCCGATGCAGTGCTCGCCCCGCTGAGCGCCACCGTCGTCTCGTCCTTGTCCGAAAGCAGTGGTTCGTAGACCGGTTCGTCGTCGCGTCGCCAGCGGGCCTGATCGAACGTCATCCCTCGACCACCTCCGTGAGCGCCGCGACGAAGCCATCGAGGTCGTCCTCGCCCAGATCGTTCACACAGAGCTGTATCTCGTGGTCGTCGAGGGCGTGGACGGCGTAGCCCAGATCCGCTAGCTGGGCGGCTATCTCCTCGGCCGGTCGCTCGGTGCTCGCGACGAACTCGCGGAAGTGATGCCGGTCGTGGACTGGCGCGTCGACCCCCGAAAGCTGGTCGACGGCGTCGGCGAGCCGGTCGGCCCGCGAGATACTGTCTTTCGCCGCCTCGACGAGTCCGCTTGGCCCGAGCCAGGTAGCGTGAATGGCGGCGCGCAGCGCAACCCACGCCTGGTTCGTACAGATGTTGCTCGTCGCGCGCTCCTGGCGGATGTGCTGTTCTCGGGTCTGGAGCGTCAGCGTGTAGGCACGCCGATCCGCGGCGTCCTTGCTCGCGCCGACGAGTCGTCCCGGCACCTGCCGGACGTACTCCTCTCGCGTGGCGAACATGCCCAGTCCCATTCCGTGACTCGCCGGAAGACCGAGCACGCTGGCGTCGCCGATTACGACGTCTGCACCCACTGTTTCAGGCTCTTCGAGCACCGACAGTGCGATCGGATCGGAGCCGAGGGCGAAGAGAGCGCCGTGATCGTCGGCGATATCGGCGACGGCATTCAGGTGTTCCTCGATGACGCCCCGAACCGTCGGGGTCTCGGCGTAGACGAGTACGGCGTCGTCGTCGGCCCGGTCGGCGAGCGCGTCGACGTCGACACAGCCATCGTCCATCTCGTATGTCTCGACGGAAAGATCGGTGCCGGCGACGTAGTTGGCCAGTACCGCCCGCTTTTCGTCTCGGATATGCTCGGGGACGAGCACGCGGTCGCCGGCCGTCGAGCGCACGCGATCAGCCAGCGTGGCGGTCTCGCCAAGCGCCGTCGCGGCGTCGTACATCGAGCAGTTCACGATTCCCAGTCCGGTTAGCTCCGCGAAGATCGACTGATACTCGAAGAGGGCCTGCAAGAACCCCTGCGAGACCTCCGGCTGGTACTGGGTGTAGGACGTCAGGAACTCGGAGCGCTGGGAGAGATGATCGACCAGCGACGGGATGTAGCCGTCGTAGTGGCCGCGTCCGAGCAACTCGACCATCGTATCGTTGCGTCCGAGCATCCTCTCGACGTCTTCGCGTACTTCGCGTTCGCTACGAGCGTCGATCCCGAACTCGCCGTCGAAGCCAACCCCCTCGGGGATGTCGAACAGGTCGGCCTCCTCGTCGACACCGATCGCGGCGAGCATCGCGTCGGTCTCCGACGGTGTATGCGGCGCGTACGGGCTTCCACCGGATCGGGTCACGGCTGGATCCCCGTCCGGCTACCGTGTAGAGCTTTCACGTGTGGAAGTTACGACTAGCCGTATATCATAATCCCGGTTCCGGTGCCCCAACTCGCTGCTGTGAGCGGTCTCGGGCACCGTCGCTGGACCGATCGAAGAGAACCCATATATCAAATACCGCTATACCAAACTTGGAAAATACTTTTCATATGGGGCTGGAATCGAGCATATGAATCTCCCAGAGCAGTGGACAACCGGCACTGTCTCTACGAACGGTATCGAACTGCAGTACTACCGAACCGGCAGTGGGGAGCCGATCGTGATAGCCCACGGAATGTACGATAACGGCCGTCGCTGGGTCCCGCTTGGCTCGGCGCTTGCCGACGACTACGAGGTTATCACCTACGACGCCCGTGGGCACGGTCGCTCGGGCGCCCCGGATACTGGATACGATATGGGTTCCCGCGTTGCGGATCTCGTCGGGCTCGTCGACGAGTTGAACCTCGCCGACCCGGTTCTCCTTGGCCACTCGATGGGAGCAGCAACGGTTGCATGGACGGCCGCGAACTCCCATCGTCCGCGCGGAGTAGTGCTCGCAGACCCGGCTCGATTCCACGAATCGCCCGATATCAGCATGGCAGACGCACGAGAGATGACTCGTGAACGATTACGCGAGGCGAAAGCGCGTTCTATCGAAGAGCGGATCGAAGACTACGATGACGCCGTCCACGGTATGGACCACGTCCGACGGTTAGCCGCAGCGACCGACGAGTGTAGCCCACATATCGCAAAGCTAGCACAGGAACACACCCCCGTCAAAGACGCGTTCGACGAAATCACGTGTCCGACGCTGGTGTTGCGCCGCGACGCCGATGTGGCAGACAGAGCGACCGATCTGGACGCCGCTGACCGGTTGCGTGACGGCCGACTTGTACATATCCCGAACGCCGGACATTACGTATTCCGTGACGAATACGACGCAGCGTCCGCCGAGCTTCGTGTCTTCCTCCAGCGGTAAACTCACTGTGGGCCGGAACAACGGTTTTGTGCCAGCCAATCGTCACGTTCGCTCATGCGAGAGTTCGTTACGCCGCCAGCAATGGAGCCGGGTGACCGTATCGCTGTGCTCGCACCGTCGAGCGGCGGCGCGCGCGATGCGCCGCACGTCTTCGAACTCGGTCTCGAACGGTTGCGCGAGCTGTTCGACCTCGAACCGGTCGTCTATCCCACAGCCAGACAGGGCAACGATTTTCTCGCAGCCAACCCCCGCGCCCGTGCGGCGGATATCCACGCCGCCGTCCGCGATCCGGAGATAGCCGGCATCGTCGCGACCATCGGCGGGTACGACCAGCTCCGGATCCTGAAACACCTCGATAGCGAGGTGCTTCGCGCCAACCCGACCCGGTTCTTCGGGATGAGCGACAACACAAACCTCGGGCTCTACCTGTGGAACGAGGGCATCGTCTCGTACAACGGCGCACAGCTGATGAACGAGCTGGGTGTCCCGGGCGAGCTCCCGGCTTACACCGAGCGCTACTGTCGCCGCGCCTTCTTCGAGGAGTCGATAGGGGAACTCGCCCCCAGCGAAGAGTGGACCGACGAGCCCTCGACGTGGTGGACCGATCCATCGCAGATGGGCGAGCCACCGGCGTACGAGCCGAATCCGGGCTGGTGCTGGGCGGGCGGCGAGGGTGATGTCGAGGGGCGGCTCTGGGGTGGCAACCGGAGCATCGTCGAGTGGCAACTGGCGACCGACCGTTACCTGCCGGAGCCCGAAGCGCTCGACGGCTGCATCCTCGCGCTGGAGACAGCCGAGACGATTCCCGACCCTGACGAGGTAGAGGCGACGCTCATGTGTCTCGGCGAACGGGGGCTACTGGAGCGGTTCGCGGGCGTCCTGGTCGGGCGCGCGCCGACGCGAAGCCACCTGACCGAGCCACCGCGTGAAGAGCGGGAGGCCTATCAGGAGCGGCTCTACGAAACTATCGCCGAAGAGGTCGCTCGGTACAACCCTGGCGCGCCCGTAGTGCTGGGCGTCGACTGGGGCCACACGACACCGATTGCACCGCTACCGCTCGGCGAGCGCGTCCATCTCGATCCGCAAACGGGGACGATCGGATTCGAGTGAGACGTTATTCCGTCTGGTCGACGTACTCGTCGGCCGCCAGCAGGTCGTCGAAGTCGCTCTCGTCGTCGAATTCGATCTCCAGCATCCAGCCCTCCCCGTAGGGGTCCTCGTTGACGAGCTCCGGGGCGTTAAACAGTTCTTCGTTGACCGCGACGACCTCGCCGCCGACCGGCGCGTAGAGGTCCGAGACGGCCTTGATACTCTCGACGACGCCGAACTCGGCCTGTGCCTCGAGTTCCTCGCCGACGTCGGGGAGTTCGACGAAAACCACGTCGCCGAGTTCGTCCTGCGCGAAGTCCGTGATACCGACTCGGGCCGTACCGTCGTCGCGTCGCGCCCACTCGTGTGATTCCAGGTAGCCGAGTTCGTCAGGGGTTTCGAAGCTCATCTGTGTTCGTCCAGTAGGTTCGACGGTTCGACTCTTGCCTTTTTCGACTGTTCTCGGATCTCGACCCGCACGGTCGTACCGACCTCGGCGTACTCGCTATCGACGTAGCCGAGACCGATCGGCTCCGAGAGCGTGGGGCTCATCGTCCCGCTGGTGACGGTACCGATCGGCTCGCCGTCAGGGGTGGTGACGTCGTAGCCGTGCCGCGGGACGCCCCGGTCGATCAGGCGAAGCCCGACGAACCGCTGGTCGGGACCTTCCTCGTACACCCGTTCGAGCGCGTCGCGCCCGACGAACTCCGTATCGAGTTTGATGCTGAAACCGACGCCGGCCTCGTATGGGTCGCGGGGATCGGTCTCGTAGTCGAAGTCCTGTCCCGAGAGGAGAAAGCCAGCCTCGATGCGAAGCGTGTCGCGCGCGCCGAGTCCGCAGGGCTGGCAGTCGAAGGCCGACCAGACCGTCTCGGCGGCGTCCCACGGCGCGAGGATCTCGTAGCCGTCCTCGCCGGTGTAGCCCGTGCGCGAGACGAGAGCGCGGACGCCCGAGACCGTCATGTACTCGGCCTCGAACTTCGAGAGGTCGCGAACGTCGCCCTCGGAGACGTCGGCGAGGGTGGCGGGGGCGTCAGGCCCCTGCAGGGCGAACATCGCATAGGAATCCGTGTGGTTCTCGACGTCGGCGTCTAGCCCCCACTCGTCGCGGTGGTCCGTCCAGCGCGCCAGTATGTCCTCGTCGTGGCCGGCGTTCGGGACGAACAGGTAGCGCGCGTCCTCGCCGTAGGTCGCCACCGCCCGGTTACCCTCTGGCAGACGGTAGACCACTGTATCGTCGATGATCAGCCCCTCCTCGTCGGTGATCATCGAGTACTGGGAGTCGCCGGGCGAGAGTCCCGTCACGTCGTTCGAGGTGAGTCGCTGCATCAGGCGGGTCGCGTCGGGCCCGCCCACCTCGATCTCGCTCATGTGCGAGACGTCGAAGATCCCGAGCGACTCGCGGACGGCGTGATGTTCGGTCGTGATCGAGTCGAACTCGACGGGCATCTCCCAGCCACCGAAGTCGGTGAGTTTGGCGGCCCGGTCCTCGTGTACGGCCGCGAGCGGCGACAGACGTAGCGACATATCTGAGCGTTGTCGGGCAGGTAGTAATGGTTTCCGTCCGATGTGGCTCCACCGGGCATCCCAGTGCGTCGTTCCAACCGTGCTCCGTGTTTCGCCACACCTATGTCCCGAGGTGGGGAAGAACGGGCATGGTTGATCGGTTACGCGCCTTGCAGGACCGAATATCGGCGGTCAACGAGGCCGACCGCATGCGCGTCGGACTGTTCGTCGACGGGCCGAACGTGCTCCGCGACGAGTTCGACGTCGATCTGGACGACGTCCGCGACGCCGCCGCGGAGTTCGGCCAACTCGGCGTGACGCGGCTCTATCTCGACGAACACGCCACGCCGGGACTGATTCAGGCCGCCGAAGCGCGGGGCTACGAGGTCGTCATCACGAGCGGTGACGTCGACGTCAAACTCGCTATCGACGCCGCCGAGAGCGCCGTCCGCGACGAAATCGACGTCCTGGTGATCGCCTCTCGTGACACGGATTTCAAGCCGGTGCTGGAGACCGCGGGGCGCAACGGCATCCGAACGGTCGCCATCGCACCGGGGACCCACGGCCGGTCGGATGCGCTCAGAAACGCCGCAAACGAGGCCGTCCTGCTCGGCGAGTGAGCGTCGGCCGATTGCGGAGTGGCGCTGTTTTCGGGGGAGACGGAGTCAATTGTCGACCTACGTCGCCACAGTAGTCACAGTACAGGAGAGCGCTACCCCCTCGATTCGACGCCGAAACGAAGTGCTTTCCACGCCGACGCTCCTTGTGCCGCGCATGGATCTCGACACGCCGGTCCTCGACAATCACATACACCTCGATCCTGACCACGGCAGAGGGATCGACGCCGTCGAGGACTTCGCACATCTGGGCGGGACACACCTGCTCGTCGTCAACAAACCCTCCTGGCATCTCGGCGTCGAGCCGGACACCGGCGAGGACTTCCGCGAGGTGTTCGAGCGCACGATAGCGGTCGTCGAGGAAGCGAGCGACGTCCTCGAGGGGCGAGCATGGCCGGTGCTGGGCGTCCATCCGGGACTGATCTCGCGACTCGTCGACGAGCGGGGGTTCTCCCCGGAGGCGGCGGGCGAACTCATGCAGGCCGGCCTCGACGTCGCCGGGGGGTTCGTCGACGAGGGGCGCGCGCTCGCGCTCAAATCCGGGCGTCCCCACTACGAGGTGAGCGAGGGGGTCTGGACGGCGTCGAACGAAGTCATGCGTCATGCGTTCGCGCGCGCCGCGGAACTGGATTGTGCCGTCCAGCTACACACTGAGGGCACTGACGATCTGACGGAGGTCGCGGAATGGGCCGAGGCAGCAGGGCTCCCGGCCGACAACGTCGTCAAGCATTACGCCGGCGGCACGCTCGCGGGGCCGGTCCCGAGCGTGATGAGCGAGAAAGAGCGCCTCCGCGTCGCGGCCGACGCGGGCGAGCCGTTTCTGATGGAGACGGACTTCGTCGACGACCCGGACCGGCCGGGGGCAGTTCTCGGGCCGAAAACCGTCCCACGGCGGGTCCGTTGGCTACTCGAGGAGGGCCACGAAGCAGCCGTCAGGACGGCACACGTCGAGACGCCCCGGACCGTGTATGGGATCGATACACGCGGGAGTTTATAAGTAGTCGCGCGGACGAACAACCGCCACGCTGGGATCGGTGTGCCGGGGAGGAGCGCCCCTACCTGATGGTACCGGCATCTCCGCCCCAGGGGATCACCAGCCCCCGGAGAGAAAGGGTTTTCAAGCCGCCAGCGTACGGTCAAGGTATGAGCGCGCCGCCGAACGAGTTTTACTCAGAGGAACGCTGGCAGAACTGGCTCGACCGAATAACCGACGAAGAACTCGACCCCGAAGACGAGGACTCCGCACGACTGCTCCTGAACCTGCAGGACGACGCCGCTATCGCGGTCGCCAAGGTCGTCTCGGCTCACGACGAGGACCATATCGACACCGAAACTGCGATGGAGGAGATCGAGGACATCCGCGAGATCGTCCTCAGTGAAGTCGAGTTCGACGACGAGGAGAAAGAACTTCTCGTCGACGACGTCCAGACCAGCCTCGTCTGCGTCTTCTACGCCGCCGAGGAGTACGTCTCGAACGGCGCGCCCGACGACGCCGGCATCGAGCAGTACGTCCGCGCGGCCGCCGACGCGGAGGCCGAAGAGGACATCGACGCGGCGCTGGGCTATCTCGTCCAGGCCGGTACCATGATCATCGACGGCGAGGAACTCGACTTCTCGGTCGTGGAAGATCTGGAGTACGGTCTCGTCTCGACCTGGGTCAACGGCCTCGACAGCCTCCAGAGCGCGATGAGCGATCCGGAAGTCGTCGAAGAAGAAGACGAGGAGTGAGAACACGGCGACGGCAGGGACTTTTTACGACGTTACTGACCGGCCCGTAGCCACGGTTGCTGGATAGCTAACCCCAACAGCCTTTTTGTTGCCGGATGCCATCATCTCTGTAGTATGAATTTCTGGGGTGACGATCGTGGCGCAGCCATTCAGATCGGCGCTGTGATCCTCTTTGCTTTCGTCGTGATCGCGATGGCCTCCTACCAGGCCACGGTCGTCCCCAGTCAGAACTCCGGCGTGGAGTTCAACCACAATCAGGACGTCCAGAGCCAGATGGTCGATCTTACCACCGGGCTGGACGCGTCCGCCCGCGACGGCACGCGTGGCTCTCACGCCGTCCGACTCGGGACGACGTATCCCTCGCGGACGTTCTTCGTGAACCCGGGACCGCCAAGCGGGCAGTTACGGACGGTCGAAAGCGGGCAGATCGAGTTCGAAAATATAGTCGTGAGCGACAGCGAGAGCGCCACGGTTACATCTTACTGGGAGACTGCCCCCGAGCCGGTGACGACAAGCAGGCTCCAGTACGTCCCGGACTACAGCGAGTATCGCGCCGCGCCGACGACCGTGTACGAATACGGTGCGCTGATCAATGACAACCCTCAGGGGACACCGACACAGTTCGTGCCCGATGGCGTTGTTGACCGCAACGAGATTATGCTGATCGCCCTTCGCGGTGATGTACAGCAAGCGTCGAGTACCACTGTTTCCGTAAATCGCCGGGCACTGAGCAGCTCGGCAAATACCGTGACGATTAAGCAAGGCACGATCAGACTGCCGACCGAATATCCCGGCTACTGGGTCGACCAGCTCGCCGATCGGAACGGTATCGATGTCGCCGAGAACGGGGATACTGTCGAGATTACGATTCGGAGCGGCGAGACGTTCGACCTCCGGATGGCGAGGGTCGGCGTCGGCGACGTTACCAGCGTCGACAGTGGCCCCGACGAGCGCGCGACCTACGTGGCGGCGACCGACGACGAGGCACCGACCGTCAGCGCAGAGGTCCGTGACGAGTACAACAATCCCGTCGCCGGGGCAACGTTCGAGTACGAGGTCGACGGCGGCCCGACCCAGTCGGGAACCACGGATCGTAACGGTCTCGCAGTGGTGGACGGTGTCTCGGAGGGCGAAACGGTCCGAATCCGGATCGGCGGCGAAGATTGGGAGGAAGTCGCCATCGACGCACGGGCGAATAGCGGCGGGGGCGGTGGGGGGAGCAACGGCGCGTACGATGTCGTCTGGGACACCGACAAGATCGAAGCCGAGAACGGTGGAGTGACCTGCGATGCGTCGAGTTGTACGATCACTGACGACGCGGGGAAAACATTCTATATATTCACCCAGCCGTCGGTGGACGGCGCGGCCGTCGAGTACGCCTCGGGCAACAGATCCGTTGTGAGTTTCGGTAGCTCGACTGGAACGGATCAGAACGGCAAAGACGACGTTGACGTCACGGTGGGCGACAACGGTGTGACGGAGGTGTTCGCGTCGAGTGGTGGAAACGGCGACCGACTACAGGTCACGGTCGATGTTGGCGGGACTGTTCCGGGTGCACTGTTCCCCGATCGGTTCAAAGATCAGGAAGGTGGTGACGGCGACATTCCACCGGATGTTCCCGCGGGGACGATCAATAGCCCGACCAATATGCAGTCGGAAGATGAGACCTTCGCGGGACTCCGTGGGTCGGGGGGTAACGCTTTCTCCGTCGGGACAGCGACTGATACCGTGTCAAGTGGCACTTACACCGTCGAGATTGGGTACCGTAACAACGCCAAGCAGGATGCGACAGTCACGTTCACCAATGAAACCGGGCAGGTACTTGAGACGGTCAATTTAGATGACAAAACCGAAACACGGGTCACGGCGACCGGAACGATAGAAGTAGACAGTGAGACGACAGTGTACGCCCAGTACGACGCACAAAATAAGAACTCAGAGACGGATATCTACTACCAGAAGCTGACGTAGCCATTGATCAAACCGTATATACTGTCAAATGGCACTTGGACCGTCTAAACCGACGTTTTGATCCTCTTCGCAGCGCTGATTGGGCCGACGACAACCGGCAAGGTACATAGAACATCGAGTCAAACCAGGAACGAGCGATTCGGATCGGACTGTCATTATAAACTTCTCAGACCCGATCAGAATGTTGTGACGACCGAGAACGTAGATATCCGGTTGTAAAACTATTCGACATACGTCGAAACCCCTATCGACAAACCCATATAGAACCTTCACACAAGTCTACCCATGACTGAAGTCGGTATCGACGCCATCGAGATCAGGACGGGGAACCTCAGACTCGATCTGCCGAACACGTTCGCGCCACAGAAAGGCGAAGATCCGGAGAAGTACACGAAAGGGCTCGGTCTGACGGGCAGTTCGTTCCCGGATAGCTACGAGGACATCGTAACGATGGCGGCCAACGCCGCACATCGGCTGATGGAGCGCAAAGGGCTCGAACCCGAAGATATCGGCCGGATCGACGTCGCAACCGAGAGCGCGTTCGACAACTCCAAACCGGTTTCGACGTACGTCGCAGGCTGTCTCGAACAGGTCTTCGAGGGCGACTTCCACCACGCCAACAAGGGCGAGCGAAAGTTCGCCTGCATCGCGGGCACCCAGAGCCTCGACGACGCGTACAACTGGATCCGCGCAGGGCGAAATCGCGGGCGGGCGGCGATTGTGATCGCCACGGACACGGCGCTGTACGCACGCGACGACCCCGGTGAGGCGACGCAGGGGGCTGGTGCGGTCGCGATGCTGATCGACGAGGAGCCCGATTTGGTCTCGCTGTCCCTCGAACAGGGCTATGGCTCGGCCGACGAGACTGACTTTCTCAAGCCGAACCAGCAGTTCCCGAGCGTCGACGGCAAGCGCTCGGTGCAGGTGTATCTCGCGCGGATGCGCGAGGCCCTGGAGGACTACAAGTCGGTCGCGGGCGACATCCATCCCGACGACTTCGCGTACGGCCCCTTCCACACGCCGTTCCCGGGGATGGTGCGCAAGGCCGCCGTGCTCGCGTACCGCAACCTGATCAGGGATACCGACATCGAGGACGTCATCGGCGAACAGATCGGCGAACAGCCACGCCGTGACGAGTTCGCGGACGACGACGCCTTCGTCGACGCACTGACCGACTACACCGACGCGCTCTCCGAGACCGAGCGGTACCAGCACTGGTACAGCGCAACGATCGAACCGACGCTCGGCATCGCCCGCGAGGTCGGGAACTGGTACACTGCATCGGTCCATCTGGCCCGGATCAGCGCGCTGCGACACGCCGCCGAAAACGATATCGACCTTGCCGGCGACCGCCTGCTGGTCGGCTCGTACGGTAGCGGCGCACAGGCCGAGATCCACACCGAGACCGTCCAAGATAACTGGCGCGAGGAGATCGAGGCGCTCAACGTCGACGAACAACTCGACCGACGGTACGACCTCACCTTCGCCGAGTACGAGGACGTCCACGACGCGCACAATCACGACATGGACACCGAAACCGAGGAACTCACGACGCCCGAATCCGAGTTCGTCTTCGATGGCTGGGGCCGGATGGGCGAGCGCAAGTACCGATACGTCGAGTAGCGACGCTCACGACCGGGCGACGAACAGGTTGGGGTGGTCGGATATCGGTATCGCAACTGACGACTGAGAGTGGATGATTTTTGTGTCGTCCTGCTGGCATCGACCCGAAACACGGACCGGCGGGTCTACGCACCTAAAACGTCGCTGGCACGGGTCATGTGTGCTGCCTTCCCGATCGTTTTTTGCCTCCTGCCGAGGGATGTCTCGGTATGGAGACGCTCAAGCGCACGCTGCGCGAGGCACCCATCGTCGATCGGGGCGAGTACCAGTACTTCGTCCACCCGGTAACCGACTGCTTGCCGGAGGTTCAACCGGACCTGCTACGGGAGATCGCAACTGCATTCGAGGCGGTCGTCGATCTCGATCGGGTCGACAAGATCATCACGGCCGAAGCGATGGGGATCCACCACGCCTCGGCGCTGAGTCTGCAGACCGGGATCCCGTTCGTGGTCGCACGCAAGCGCGACTACGGCTTCGAGAGCGAGGTCGCGGTCCATCAGACGACGGGCTATGCGGAGGACGAACTCTACGTCAACTGCATCGAGGAGGGCGAACGCCTGCTGTTCGTCGACGACGTCTACGCGACTGGCGGGACGATCAAGGCGATGTGCGATGCCATCGACGAGACGGGCGGCGAACTGGTGGAAGCGGCAGTCGTTGTCAGACGCCGCACCGGAGAAGAGCCAGTCGACCTGCCGATCGACGTCCAGCACCTGCTCGAAGTCGACGTGGTAGACGGAGAAGTGGTGATACTTGACGACGAAACCGCAGAAACAGTCGAGTAATCAGGGAAGGTCGCGGATGGCGTCGAGCATGTCGTCGACGTCGGCATTCGAGACGGCCAGCGAGTAGCCGTCGATGGTCGCCAGTTTGGGGGCGTGCTCCCAGAGGTCGTCCGGATCGAGACCGTGCAGGACGACCGCGTTGGGCGTCGGATTGACGACGCGGAGCGCGACCAGGGGCGACTCGCCGCGAGTGACACCTGTGAAGACGAGGCTCCGATTCGTGCTCTGACCGTAGAGACGGAAGAACTCCTCACTGGAGAGGCGCGTGATCGCGCTGATGCTGTCGATGACGGTGTGGCCGGTCACCGAGTCCTGCTCGCCCTCGACGATTTCGGTGGCGTCGATGGCGTCGTAAAACCGATCGAGCGGCATCGAGGTCGAGTACTCGCGCAGATCCAGCACGATGTCGCTCTCGAACCCGGCCGAGAGCACGCGGGCGTACTGGCGGATCCGGTCGCCGCCACGGCGTTCATCGATTGCGAGCAGTCCTTCGACGATCCGACTGATGACGCTAATGCCGGGGCTCGCGCGGCGACCGCTCTCGTAATCGCTGATGACCGACGAGGAGATATCGAGTTGGTCGGCGAGTTCGGTCTGGGAAGCGTCGAAATCCGTTCGCCATTTCCGGAGCGTCGCGCCGGGATCCTCGCTCAACGTTATCTCGCCGGCGATTTTCTCGGCGAGGTTCCGCCGCGGGTCCTGCTGAGTCGTCATGGCATGTGCTGTGGGTGGCCGAACCAAAAGAATATCGAAACTGACGTTCGACAGTTGACGTACCATCGGCTGGAGTAGGTGGTACGTAAACGCTAACATACCACAGAACCGAGAAGGGGTATGCCCTCTACGGTCGTGCACGTCGCGCTGGCCGGACTGATCGGGACCGCACTGCTGGCCCAGCGCTTCGATGCCAGATCCATCGTCCTCGTAATGGCTGTCACCGCCGTGATCGATCTGGACACCGTCATCGACATCTGGATCCCCGGTGCTCACCGGGCGTACTTTCACAACCTCGTCATTCCGGCCGCGGTACTGCTCGCGCTCTGGTGGGACGTCCGCTGGCGCGAGACGTCCTACATCAAACGCCGGTGGGGGGAGTGGGGCGTCCGAGTCACCTGGGTGAGCATGGTCGCGCTGGTCTTCGCACACGTCCTGTTAGACGCCTTCTTCAACGGCGTGAACCTATTCTGGCCGCTTCACGACCGGTTTTACGATCTCTCGGGCGAGTTCCTGCTCTCCGATCAGCGCGGCGTCGTCCAGACGTTTATCGACGGCGAGACCGCGGAAGGGACCGTCGAGGAAACCCACTACACGACCGGCGTCAATCCGACGCCCGAGGAGACGCCCCAGAACGTCGAACGCCTCTTCCCCATTGCAGGGACCGGCGAGCGGTTTCTGCTGGTGATCAGCGGGTTCGCCGTCGTCGCGATGCGCCTGATCGAGGAACGGCGATCCGACTGATCCCTGCGCATCCGGCAGTCGTTTTGATGCTACTGCGAGATTCCGTACACGTCGCCAGTCCAGTCCTTGGCCGGCGTGTCGTAGACTGGTTCGCCGCGGTCGAGTTCGTCTAGCCGTCGACGGTCGGCGTCGTCGAGTGCCCAGTCGAAGAGGTCGACCTTCTGGCGGACGTGCTCGGGTGAGGACGATTCACGGAGAACGACATCGGTTCAAGTTAATCGATCTGGTGTCGGGCCTGCCACGCGCTCGGATTCACGCTCCGAATCCCGGCAATGACTGTCTCAGTCCGGCAGATATCTGACGTTGAGGAGGCCATTGTCGGCGTCCGAACGGACCTCGACGCGGACGGCGTCCAGTCGCGCCGCGCGTTCCAGCGTCGCGAGGTCCTCGACAACGTCCGCGGCGGCGGCCGTGGTTTCCGCCGGCGGCACGGAGATGACGTGAATCTCACCCGTCCCGGCGCGCTCGATGCGTTCGACGTCGCCGACAGACTGCTCGGCCGCGATCTCTCTGGCCTGTTTCGTCGGCGAGAGGTCCGAATCGAGGATCTTGATGTCCCGTCGGCCCTCGATCTCGACGACCGACCAGACGACGTCCATCGGCGGTTCGGGTTCTATTGTCGCGTCGATGACTTCACGCTCGACCACGTTCGGATTCGAAGAGAGCGTGTGTACCTGTCCGTCCGTCACGTCGCGGAAGATGGCGGCGTCGTCGGCGGCGCTCGTGACCACGAAAGTGCCTGCTTTCTTGCTCATACCTCCCGTAGGCGCTCCGGGCCACTTCGGGGTTTCGCGTCGGGGGCGATCAGCGCATGATCCACTGCTGGACGGCGACGATCAGGATCGCTCCGAGCACCGGGGGGGCGAGTGCGGCGAGCGGCGGTAACGAATAAAAGAACTCGATGGCCGGGGCGATGAGTCCCGGGGGGTCGGTACGGGCCTCCACCGGCGCGGAGATCACGAGTGCCAGATAGATCGAGGCGACGAACAGGTAGCCCGCAACGGCGAGTGTGGCGTCTCCCTGTCGGTCGGCAGTACCCGCCGCCCGGTTTTTCTCGGCGTACAGTACGGGGCCGACGAGCGGAGCGAGCAGGGCGAGACCCACCAGGGGCAACAGTGCCCGGCCGATCATGTTCAGCGCCGTCTGGCCTGCCGTCTGGGCGATCCAGATGGGCATCGCCAGCAGGACGAGCGCGATCAGAAAGAGGCCGACGAGCGCGCTGACCACGGCGTACGAACGGAGCAGTATGGAGTCGCTCGACCGGAACGTCCGGCCGTAGGACTTGCGGAGGATGCTTCGAGAGCCGCTCTCCTCCGAGCGTTCCGGAGTTGCCGCGCCGTCGGTCGCCGCGTCAGTCATACGTCGCAGTTAGAACGGCGGGCGGTTAAAGAGCGCGATACTGGAAGGTGGCCAGCGAGCGCACAGGGGCGCTGCAGGTTCGCTGGACCCATACGGCGGATTTTTGACCCCGGCGCGTGCATCGGTTCGTATGGACGTAGACATCGGCAACGCGCTCGCTTCGGAGGTCTCACCGGGAGTTTCACGGGCGGCGCTGGACCGACTCGACGAGGACGTGGCGACAGCACACGAGCGGATCGAACGCGGGCGGGCGAACGCCGAACACGGCTACGCCGCGCTGAACTTGCCCGAGACCGCCGACCCCGACGTGATTCAGGCGGCGGTCGACCCGTTCGACGACGCCGAGCATCTCCTGCTCGTCGGCATCGGTGGGAGCGCGCTCGGCGCGGCGACGCTCACCGACGCGCTCGACGGGGACCTCTCGATACACGTCCTCGACAACGTGGATCCGGCACATATCGACGACCTGCTCGCGTCCGTCCCGCTCTCGGAGGCAGTCGTCAACGTCGTCTCGCGCTCCGGGACGACCGCGGAGACCCTGTCGAACTTCCTCGTCGTGCGGGCGGCGATGGAGGATGCGGGCGTCGACTGGACCGATCGAACGGTCGTCACGACCGGCGACGAGGGGCCGCTTCGCGACCTCGCTGGGACCCACGACCTGCCGAGTCTGCGGGTACCCGACGGCGTCCCGGGGCGGTTCTCGGTGCTCTCGACGGTCGGCCTCGCGGCGGCGGCGCTCGACGGGCACGACGTCGAGGCGATCCTTGCGGGGGCCCGCCAGGCCGCAGACGGTCTCACTGGCTCGTTGTTCGAGTGTCCGGGCTACGCCTACGGTGCGACCGCGTACGCGCTCGATGCCCGCGGCGCGACGGTCAACGCGATGATGCCGTACGCCGAATCGCTGGAGACCTATGCGGAGTGGTTCGCACAGCTATGGGCCGAGAGCCTCGGCAAGGACGGCCTCGGACAGACGCCGGTCCGGACGCTTGGCGCGACCGACCAGCACTCGCAGTTACAGCTCTACCGTGCAGGCCCGCGAAACACGATGGTTACGCTCGTGCGGCCGACCGAACGGACGGATCTGGAGATCCCCGCCACCGATATCGAGGGGCTCTCGTATCTCGGCGATAGCTCGCTGGGTGACCTGCTCGACGCCGAGTTCGAGGCGACCGAGGCGAGTCTCGCCGCGGCCGGACGCCCGAACGTCCGCGTCGAACTCGACCGGGTCGACGAGCGTGGCCTCGGGGAACTGCTGTACGGGATGGAGGCCGCCTGCGTACTGGCGGGCGAACTGTACGGCATCGACACCTTCCACCAGCCTGCCGTCGAGTGGGGGAAGCGCGCGGCGCGAGGACTGCTCGGTGGCGGCGAGTTCGAGGAAGCCCGCGCAGTCGACGAGAAGACGACGCTGCGGATCGAATAGGGTCGACAGACCGGATTCGCGGGCGGTGCCGTGAGACCTATGAACAAGGGTAGCTTCTCCGGACTCGGAATCGTCCTCGCCACGGTCGCCGCAGCGACGACGCTTCAGCCCTGGCCGTCAGTCATCATCGTCGCCGAACCGATTGATGTGACCGTCTCGGCGGCGGCGCTTGCGACCGCGTTCTCCTTTTTGACGCTCGCCGGATTTCTCGCCCGTCGATACGACTGGCTGGACCGGCCGGTCGGCGTGGCCTTCACTGTCACCGGGAGCGTAGGAGTGGTCGGCTCCGCACTGACCGCCCTCGCGGTCGTGACGGACGCCGGAGCGTCGGTCTCCCTGTGGCCACCACTAGCCGCCGTCTTCGGCACCGCAACAGGTCTCACCGGCGTGGTCGAGTGGAGCGAACTCCGGATAGACGAAGTGCTCGACCGGTCGGAAGCGGTCGTCGCCAGGAGTATCGTTGCAGTGGGCGCGTTACTCGTCGCTGGAGTGCTCGATGCCGTATTACGGCCCATCGCGACCGTCCTGTTCTCGGGCAACGAGATGCTCGCCAGCGCGTTGGCTAGCCCGACAGCGGCCGGACTTGGACTGACAGTCGTCGCCGCAGTCTACCTTTACTGGCACGATGACGGCCTCGAGTTCGTGGATCTCGACTGGCTGGACACTCGAGAGTTGCTCTACTGTATCGGCGGGTTCATCGGGCTGTTGGTCGCCCTGATCTTCGCCGCGGAACTGCTCGCGGGACTCGGCGTCCCGTCGTCCCGGTCGGGCGTCGTCGAGCAGGGTATCGAGCGGTCTCCCGACATCTTCCTTGCCGTCCTGCCCGTCTCGATGCTGCTCGTTGGTCCGGCCGAGGAACTGCTCTTTCGCAACGTGATCCAGAAGTCCCTGTACGCCACTTTTTCCCAGCCCAGTGCGGTCGTCCTCAGTAGCGTCCTCTACGCTGCGATCTATCTGCCGGCCTACGCCACCGTCTCGTTTCCAGCAGCGCTGGGCGGGCTTGCTCTCGCGTTCGTCCTGTCGCTCGTGCTCGCCTACACCTATGCCCAGACCGACAATCTGCTCGTCCCCACAGTCATCCACGGTGGTTTCAACGCGTTCCAATATGCCGTCTTGTACGTCGCCGTGACACGCGAGGTCGGCGTCGTCTGAGCGTCGGCCCGGCCCGCGACTCGTTCCCTTCGAAGGCTTTATCGGCAGCCTCGGCCTCGGTTCGCGTAACAACCATGTCCGAGAAACCCGCCTCTATGTATCGGCAGATCGACAAGCCGTCCTACACTCGCCGCGAGTATATGGGAGGGATCCCCGGTTCCAAGATCGCCCAGCACGAGATGGGCGATCTCCAGACCGATCCCGACGAGTACCCCGTCCAGATCAGCCTCGTCACCGAGGAGGCCGTCCAACTCCGTCACGGCGCGCTCGAAAGCGCCCGCCTGTCGGCCAACCGCCACCTCATCAAGGAACTCGGCGAGAACAACTACAGAATGACCCTGCGCAAGTTCCCCCACCAAGTCCTGCGAGAGAACAAGCAGGCAACCGGTGCAGGCGCCGACCGTGTCTCCGACGGAATGCGCCAGTCTTTCGGCAAGATCGTCGGCACCGCCGCACGCATCCCCGAGGGCGACCGCATCTTCACCACCTGGTGTACCGTCGACCAGGCCACCACCGTCAAAGAAGCCTTCCGCCGGTCCTACAACAAACTCTCGCCGCCATGCCGCATCGTCGTCGAGCGCGGCGAAGAGCAACTCGTCTCCTGAGGCTTGTAGTCCGTTTTTGTGCGAATTTCTATCAGTAAACGTAGCCTTACGCCCATAACTGTCGTGTAATCAATAGCATTACTAATCGGGTGTTGCGTGTGAGAACTAAACACGTGATACTACATGTCGGTACTCAATCGGTTAGTCGGAGTGATACGCACCGAGGAGGAATTGGACGTGCTCTACGAATGTAGACGGTGTGGTACCTCGCTCGACGTCTCCGAGAGAGCCTGTCCGACGTGTGGTTCGGGCGACTGTGCCACCTACAAACTCTGACCCTGCTCAGACACCGAGCGTATCGGCGAGTCGCTCACCGGCCGCGTTGGACGATTCCGGCCCGCGCCCAGTGATGAGGTCGCCATCGACGGTAACGCTCGTCTCCGCGTCGAGTTCGGCGTCCCAGTGAGCACCGGCCGCCAGAACTTCGTCCTCGACCCAGTACGAAAGCTTTCTACCGTCCGGCATACAGTCGTTCTCGTCGACGATACCCTCCTCCCACTCGTTGGGGAACCCGGTCACGTTTCGCCCCTCGACCAGCATCTCGCCGTCGCTATCTCTGGTGAACGCGAGGATAGCGACAGCGTGACAGACGACGAGCGCCCGTCCCTCGTCACCCTCGACGGCGTTACGGAGCAGTCTGCGGGCGTCACGGTCCTGATTGACGTCCCAGACGGTGCCGTGGCCGCCGGGGAAGACGACTGCGTCGTAGTCGTCCGCCGACACTGTCGCGAGCGGTTCCGGATCCGCCAGACGCGGATCGTTGTTGTGACACTCCATTACGCGTTCCGCGGTCTCCTCACCGACGTTTTCGGGATTGACCGACCGTTCGTCGATAACGGGTTTATCGCCGCTCGGCGTAGCCACCTCAATATCGACGCCACGGTCGGAGAGCAACTGCAGTGGGTCGACACATTCCTCTCCCCAGTACCCTTCCTGACTGACGACGAACAGTGCGGATGTCATCATCGGGACTAGCACGAACAGAGAGATAAACCCCGTGCCACCGGATGCTACCGTTACCCGAGGAGGAGGTAGACCGCCAGACAGGCGACGCCGACCAGTGCTACCGCGACGCCGGGGACAGTCGTACCCAGAGCGGCTACCACACCCCCTGCGAGCAGGGCGACCAGACCGACGACGCCTGCGGTCGGCGCGAGGACGCGCTCGGTCGCCGCGTCGACTGCAATCTCGCGGAGTTCGGCCTCGCTCGGCCCGTCGTCGGCATCGGCGAGCGCTTCGACGCGCGATTCGAGGGCAGTGACGTCGGATCGCAGTTCCGCGAGTTCGTCGATCCGGTCGTCGGTCCGGTCGAGGGCGCTTTCGAGTTCGTCGATCCGTTCGAGTTGGTTCTCCACCTCAACGATCCGGTCCTCAAGTCCTCTAACCGTCCCTTCGAGGGTATCGACGCGCTCGTCGGTCTCCGCCGTCGAGGATTCGATACGCCCGATGCGCTCGTCGGTGGCCGCCACACTGGCATCGATGTCGTCGACACGCGATTCGAGGGTATTCGTCGTGCCGCTTGTCGTTGCGACCCGTTCGTCCAGCGTGTCGAGGCTCTCGTCGACATTGGCCGCACGGTCGGCGAGCGACCGTTCGACGGCCGTTACCGCCGAATCGACCTTGGCGACCCTGGCTTCGAGGCTGTCGGTCCGTTCGGCCGTTCCCTCGACCGCCTCGATCCGGTCTTCGAGTCGGTCGGTGCGGTCTACCGCAGTCGCTGCCTGTTCCTCGACTCCGTCGAACCGCGCCTCGATCCCGTCGGTACGGGCCAGGGCCGTGTCGGCATCTGCTACAACGTCCTCGAACCGCGTCTCCAGTTCCCCGGTTCGCTCTGCGGTCCGGTCGATCTTCGTCGCGGCGTCGGCGAGTCGCTGCTCGACCTCGTCGACTCGTTCGAGGGCACTGTCGGCCGCCGCGTCCACAGTGTCGAGCGTCTCACGGAGGGAGTCGACCTGCGACTCCAGTCCAGCGCGCTCGTCGACAGTCGATTCGACGGCCGCGAGGCGGGAGAGTAGTTCGTCGTCCGGCGAGTCAGCGGCGGTCTCGACGTCGTCGAGGTCATCGCGGAGTGCCGCAAGCGCATCCTCGATACTCGTGACGGCCGCCGCCAGTTCCTTGTCTGTGTCGTCGAGTCGGGTATCGACCGCGTCCAGTCGCTCGTCCAGGTCGGCGAGGCGGCTCCGTACGCCGTCAAAATCGTCCGCTACCGTGTCGATGCCCGCCGAAAGCGCCGGGATCCGCTCGTCCCGGATCTCGTCGAACCGGGCGTCGAGCGTCTCGACTGACTCGCGCAGGTCCGCAGTCGCCGCGGCCTCGGCCCGTGTCTCGATCCGGTCGCGGAGTTCGTTGAGGCTATCGTCCAATCGGTCGACAGTTCGAGCGATATCGTCCGACGTGGTGACATCGTCCCCCTGAGCAGACACACCGGCAGTAGCCCCGGAGTCAGCGGTCGCCGCGGGAGTCGACGATCCGTCGGTATCGGCCGTCGGTTTCCTCGCGCCGGCGGCCGCTCCCGCCTCCGCCTCGGCTACCGCCGATTCGACCGACTGCTCGGCCGCGGCGTCGGGAGCGAGTACGGCACCGCGGGCGACCGCCGTCACCGGATTGTCGAGGACGCAAACGGTGTCGATATCGAACGGGATCGCGGCATCAGCGAGCAGGGACTCGAGCGTCGCGTCGATGCCGTCCGATCGGGCGGCCGGGCCGGCGACGACGACCGGGACCGACGCACCGTCGAGGGCAGTCGTGAGACGCTCGGCGGCGCGGTCGACGACGTACGAGAGGTAGTTCTCGTAGTACATTCCGAGTACGTCGCCGTCCCCGCCGGTGAGGTCGTACCCCTCGCGCTCGTCGGCGACCACACTCGGTTCCTGATCGGTCGCATCGGCGACCTGCCGGTCGATCCAGCTCCCGCCGCGACTGAGGCCGAAGCCCGCGAGCGGTTCCCCGTCGTCGAGCAAGCAGACCTCGCTCGTGCCGGTCCCCAGCACCAGTACCAGCCCTGACGGCGCATCGGTGCCGAACCCGGCGTAGCCGGCGGCACGCCCCCGCGTGACTGGATCGGGATCGTAGCCCAGCGCGGCGAGGCACTCGTCGATGGTGCGCCGGTGATAGAGCGTCGCGACGTCCTCGTCGACTGGCTCTGCGGGGATGGCGTAGGTCGCCCGCTCATCCGCCGCGCCGTCTCCGGCGACCTGCGCGATTAGCAGTTCGACCAGCGTGGCGTCGGCATCGCGCTCGCCGGTGAGGACGCCGCCGCGCAGTAGCGACTGGACCGGCGCGTCGAACATTCCCGCGAAGTCGGTGGCGGCGTCGCCCACCGCGTACACCGAGTCGCCCTGCTCGACGTACTCGACGCTCCCGCTCGACAGCATATCGAGCACCATCTCTTCGGCCGGCAGTGCAACGAAATTCGTCCGCTCGGCCGATGATTCGGCGTCGTCGTGCGCGACGATGGTGAAGCGCTCGCCGATATCGAGTCCGATAGTCATTCGTCCCCGACGTTCTCAGGGGGGCGTTATGGGTGTTGTGCTGGTAAGTGTCGCGGCGCACGCTATCGGCATTGTGTCCCGCGGTCGAATCGAAACGAAGCCCTTAAAACTTGAACTCTCCTCTATCCGAATGCACTGGGACCGTGGGGTAGTGGTATCCTCTGCGGATGGGGTCCGTAGGACCCGAGTTCAATTCTCGGCGGTCCCACTTCTTATTCTGAAGAACGTCATTGTCGGCGTTCTCAGGTATGTAAGACGCTCGAAATCGCCATCATTACTTTACTGGTAAGTGTAGAAACTTGCCGGTACTCGGATGACGCGAAAAATGGCGCTATAGACCGCCCGAACAGCCGCGGAACGAGGGGGTGGTCGGCGTGTTGAAACTCGTCACGGAGAGCGACGAGTCCCCCGCCTGCCAGAACTGTGGCGCCCACGTTTCGGCAGACTTCAAGCGCGTCTACGGCGACAACGACCACGTCGTTCATCGCTGCCGGGGCTGTGACACCATGCGGCGGCTCACTCGCTAGGGGCCGACAGCCGGGCGGCAAGCCATTGTGTAACCCCTCCAGTTCAAGTGGAGTTGCAGTTTTCACGTAGTTGTATATAGTTGACTTTAGTTCTGGGGAGTGGCGACGTCGTGATCCGGGTGGTCGAGGCGAGATCCCCGGAGGGGGAGTTCCTGCCAAGCAGGACATACCTCTTAGGGCGTATGCCTGAGAGCACTGGCGGAGAGAAGTGCCACGCGCCGCTGGGTTCTCCGTGTTCCAGTTGATCCACTGGAAACGGTGGTTATCCCGCATCGTTAGTTCGGTTGAACCCCTCGAAACCGGCACCGGAGAACCCAGTATTATTATTCATCCATATTTTGAGGTGTGATGTGCCACCCCGACCGAGCACGACAGCGAACCACGGACCGGACAGCGAGCGAAACCGAAGATGCCGAGGAGACGAGAGAGCGGAGAGAGTCGCCGTCGAGGGGGATTGTTGACGCACCAGTGCGCGCACTCAAGCGAGCGCACGCGCTGATCCATAACTCAGAGTGTAAACACCGAGCGCGACGACAGTCGAAGTACAGTCTCCCAAACAACGGGCTTTAGTGTACGCCGTCGAAGTTGGTGTGTATAGTTACCAATAGTCATATCCTAGTCGCTGGCGGCGGACGGGTCGGATTTCGAGTAGCACAGTTCTTCAGACAACGTGGACACCAAGTGACAATTATCGAGCGAGACCCGGACCGTGCAAACGAGCAGGACTCGGACGACATCGAGGTTGTGGTAGGTGACGCGACAAAGCCGTCCGTCCTATCGAATGCTCTCACGGACGATACGACCGTTATCGGCGCGCTAACAGACAGCGATAGCAGTGAACTACCCTGCCCTACCGCGCTCGGGGCTACTCGCCCCTCGCTTGTTGAGGGCAGGGCTTCCTGTTTCTGTGTCGGAATTTATACCCAACGTGGGCACAGGGATTCCAGACTCCGCAGACGATTTCCCTTCAGGGGCGGTTCGGAGTGTCCCACTCCTACCGAATCGACACTCGGCCACAACCGACGTTGCACGCTTTTTGTCGCGTTTGAACAACGCCAGAAGCGTGGTGAGCATCTTACTACCTCGTTCGACCGCAGGGGTAGTAAGCGTGGCGGGGAAAGGGCAAGTAACTCGTGCGGGCGCTGTATCCCCTCCCTGCTCGCGGCTTCGCCGCTCGCTGAGGAAGGGGGCTTAGCGCCCTCAATTACAGCTAATCTCGCGGTCTGCCTCGCTGCGAGGACGTTCGAACCGGATATCCGAACGGTGGCGCGTATCACCGATGCCGACGGCGACGAGTACGAACAACTCGTCGACGAGGTCGTGTTCCCGGAGCGTGCAAGTATCAAAACTGCAGTGAACGCACTCAGCGGGAGTGATGTGCGAACATTCGAGGATATCACCGGTGAGATGGAAGTGTTCGATATCCGCGTCGCCTCCGAGTCACCAATAGCAGGCCAACTTCTCAAGGATGTTGACCTTCCGGAGGGGAGTCTCGTGATTTCTGGAGCCGGGGGAGACCGATCCGCCACCTCCGAAACGCGACTGGAGGCCGGCGAACGATACATTATCGCAGCCGATCCTGACGCCTCAGATGCCGTTATTTCGGCGTTCCGAGGTGAGTGAGTTCAGTATACGGTCCGCCGGTGAGCTATGATGAGTGGCACTGTGATCAACTGAGGCTCTGTATTCAGCGGGCGATTTCCATTAGTCTCTGAGGGTTACAACAGAGCCGTTGCTTTGGTTCAGAACTACCCGACTTTTCGGCGCTCCCGCTGCTGAGTTCCCGGCGAATACGTTACACGATAGTGGTCGGGAACCGTCTGCAGATCGTTCCACCGGTCCCAGTCGCAGTCGAGTAGCGGGTGGACTCGGTCCTCGACCGGATGTGGACGATGACCAACATCACCGGCGACCTCGCGGTCACGACGGTCATCGCAAAATGGAACGGCGGCATCGACTTCAATAGCAGCGTCTGGGCCGCCCCAACCGACCCGTTAGAGACGGCCGACTTGACGCCTACCGCGTAGAGCACGGCTCGTGCCGTCTCGGCCTTTGTCTCCTGATTCGGTAGATCAACCAATACCCCATCCATCCGCCCCGGACGATTCCGCTAGGAACAGCGATTCATCATACTGAACAGCTGATAAGTCACTTATATGTTGGCTCAGAACGGGGGTCAATGTATGACCAGGGCCGCCGACGACCCGCAGTGCCCCGAGTGCGGGGGCAAAATCGGGCAGACAGCCACCTACTGTATGCACTGTTCGGCGGATCTCACCGAGGAACTCGATGCCGCCGACGCGGACGAAGACGGGGCGTGGGACGCTTCCGACGCCGCGTCAGCGGACTCACAGGAGCGGACCGCTACTGAAGAATCCGAACAGCGGTTGGATCCGGACGGAGTTCTCGATAATACCCTCACCGTCTTGGTGGGTATTGTGGGTGGAATTATCGTCGGCGCTGTGGGAACCATCGTCCTGTTGATCGCAACTAACAGCGGGTGGGCACTTCTCTTTGGATTTGTCGCCTGGTTGGGTGCTACTGCCAATCTCGTCCGTCGCCGAACGGTCCAGGGTGCGGTTTCGAGAACCGGCTACGCCGTTGCTATCGTTCTGTTGCTGGTTCCAGTGATCGCACTCAGTCCGGCCGTGAGTGTCGACGGCGGTATCGGGGAACGCGGCGGACTCTTCGTCGTACTGCTGGTCTTCGTTGTGGTCCCCGCCTGCATCGCCACCGGAATCGGCTGGGTGGCAGCACAGTTCATCCCCGGAGAGGGCACCACCAGTGAGGGGTGAGGCGTCTGCGCAGTAAGAGCCATCCATTCAACAGGGCTCTCGAAAACACTGCCGGGTCTGCTAGCCCGTTCTGGGGCCGGTACCTGTTCTTACTGGCCAGCCGTTGCATTCGCAGAAGTATCGAACGCAGAGGCGTTCAGCAGAACCGCTCGGGACAACAGGCACTGAGTATTTTATCGCTCAGCCACTAGCAGGAGTACTGTGTCGAGAGTATTATCGGACGATGACCGCCAGAAAATCGATAGCAGCGATGACGACGGATTCTACGAGTCTTCCCGGTTCGTCACCCACGCTGATGATGCTTTCACTGAACGGCTGACGGAGTTGTACGAATCCGTACTAACGCCGGGGGACCGTGTCTTCGATGCGATGAGCAGTTGGGTATCGTTCCTCCCGGAGGTTCCGGTGGAGCGTGTGGTGGGGCATGGACTCAACGAGGCTGAACTCGAAGCAAACGAGCAACTAGACGAGTACTTCCGCCAGGATTTCAATTCGAACCAGACACTCCCGCTCGAAGACGACTCCTTCGACGTCGTCTGCTGTGCGTTATCGGTGCAGTATCTGCAGTATCCTGGTGAGATATTCAGCGAGTTCGCACGCATTCTGGCTGCGGACGGGACTGCTGTAGTGAGTTTCACCAACCGGATGTTCCCAACAAAGGCGATTCGTGCGTGGCAGACGCGGTCGATGGATGAACGGGCGGCGCTCGTCGAGGAGTATTTTGCTGCTGGTGGATTTGCAGAGACAGAGCGGATCGTCGACCAGCCGGGAACCGACCCGTTTTACGCGGTCGTCGGTCGACTGCCTGAAGAGTAGCCCAGAGTCACCGTCGTGTTCGTCGGCGACAGTCAATCACAACGGGGCCCACCCCCAGTTTGAAGTATATATATCACTAAAAATAATCTATGTCTGGACAGACCGGCACAGCAATGGACTCCATCGAAATCGAAGAGTTCCTGCAAGACCAACAGACCGGCGTCCTCGCGCTCGCGAAGGACTCGGACGCATACGCTATCCCGGTCTCGTACTTTTTCAGCGACGACGAGCAGTGCGTTTACCTCCGGTTGGGCTACGCGCCCGGGAGCCAGAAGCGACGGTATGGCGACGCCACCGATCACGCCTCGCTGGTCGTCTACGAGGACACTGACGATGGTTGGAAAAGCGTCGTAATCGAGGGCACCCTCGAAGAGACAACGGACAGCAACCTCGATACCGCGCTCGAAGAACACGACGAGAAACTCGACATTCCCTACGTCCGAATCTTCAAGCGACCGGTCGACGATATCGAGTTCCACACCGTCCGGATCAACATCACGAGCATGAAGGGAATGATCGAGGGGTGACGCGGCGATCCGCAGGACCGCGAAGCTAAGTGTGTCGGTCGCTATCTGTCGCACATGCCGGACCGGCTGATGAAAGTCAACGCGTACACGACCTTCGATCTGATCGACGCGACGGTGCGAGGCCACGAGTTCGAGGCGGACTCGTTTGCCGTCCTGAACGCGACCTCCCCGCGAAAGAACCCCGACGAGGTGAAACTCCAGCTAGAACTGGACAACATGTCCGAAGAGCACCTCCCGGCCCACATGGAGGAAGTCCACCTGTCGCCCGAGGAAGCGAGAGCACTGGCGAGCGATCTGGAAAAACACGCAGACAAGGTCGACGCGGCAGGCAGCGAGTAGCTACTCGGCCAGTCGCGCCATCTCCTCATCGCGCAGGTCGATCATCGAGGCGGCGACGTTCGCTTCCAGATGCTCGACCGATGAGGTGCCCGGAATCGGGAGCAACACGTCCGAGCGTTCGAGCAGCCACGCGAGCGCAATCTGGTAGCGCGACGCCCCGTGCGCCGCCGCGATATCGTCGAGCACGTCGGCGTACTCGCCGAGATCACCGCCGCCCATCGGCGAGTACGGCATGAAGCCGATGCCGTAGTTCTCGCACGCGTCCAGGACGTCCGTGTTCTCCCGGTTGGCGACGTTGTACTGGTTCTGGACCGTCACGACGTCGACGAGTTCGCGGGCCTGTTCTAGCTGTTCGACGCTCACGTTGCTCAGGCCGATATGGCCGATGACGCCGTCGTCCTTGAGTTCGGCGAGCGCGTGAATCTGGTCTTCCATCGGCACGTCGGGGTCGATCCGGTGGAGCTGGTAGAGGTCGATCTGATCCACACGGAGCCGATCACGACTCGTGTATGCCGCGTGCTGGAGATAGCCCGGGTGGCCGTGGCGCGCCCACTCGAACCCCTCGTCGACCTGCCGGATCAGCCCGCCTTTCGTCGCGACGACGACCTGCTCGCGGTACTCGGGATCGGACATGAGCGTCTCGCCGATAAGTCGCTCGCTGACCGAGGGGCCGTAGGAGTCGGCGGTGTCGACGAAGTCGACGCCGAGGTCGACCGCCCGACGGAGGACGTCACGCGCGTTCTCGACGTCGGCCGGTTCGCCGGTGATATGCTCGCCGGTGAGCCGCATCGCGCCGAAGCCGAGACGGTGGACAGTCAGATCGCCACCGATATCGAACGTGTCGCTCTCGTTGTGAACCGTCATGGCGGTTGATTAGGCCGCCGCCCGATAGTCGTTTATGATATCGGCGCGCCTCAAACGAGGTTGAGGCCGAGGACGAGGAGGTGGGTGAATCCGACGAGCACGACCGTCGCGGCGGCGGACACCGAGCAGAGCACGCCGATCAGGTCGTCTCGCGAGCGGAAGTACTGGCCCACTGCCCGGATCGCCAGCCAGGTCGTCGCCGCGATTGCGGGCAGCGCCGTCACGCCAAGCGTTCGACCGACCGTTCGGGTGGTGACGGTGCCGTCGAGTCCCATCCGCCACTGGATCGTCATCGCCTCCGGTAGTGACGCGTATGCGAGTGCGCTCGCGGCGAGCATCGCCGCCAGCACGCCGACCGACAGCAGGGTCGACGATCGTTCGAGCAGTCGGTGCTGTTCGTCGTTCGTCGTTGCCTCGTGGGTGCGAACTGACATACAAACGGCTTGGACCGGGAGTATCATACTACCCCGAGCACGACTTCACGAACTGAAGTACCCGAAACCGATTTATTAGCGCTGGCTGTCAGTGTTCGTATCGTGAGTGAGGAGTCGGATCTCGAAGCCATCGCCGCCCTGCTCGAAGACGAGACGGCGAGACGGATCCTCACCGAAACCAGCAGCCAACCCATGTCCGCATCAGATCTCTCCGAGCGCTGTGAGGCGTCGAAACCGACCGTGTATCGCCGGCTCGACGATCTCAGGCAGTGCGATCTGCTCGTCGAGACGACACGACCCGATCCCTCGGCCGGGCATCACCACACCGTCTACTCGACGAATCTCGATCGGATCGTCGTCGAGGTCGAGGAGGACTCGCTCCGACTGCAGATCGACCGCCGGGAAGACATGGCCGATCGGTTTACCAGACTCGTGGAGGGGATGTGAGATGTGGATAGCCCCCCTCCAGGTCATTCAGGAACCACAGATTCCCGACTGGCTCCTCGCCTTCGGGCAGGTGGCGAACCTACTGAGCGGCCTGATCGGCGTGCTGATCGCCTACGTTGCCTACCGCGGCTTTCGGCGCAACGACAGCCGACCGATGCTGTACGTCGCCGCGGGCTTCGGTCTCTCGCTCGGCGTCCCGTTCGGGCTGTATCCGTTCGCCATCCTGCTGCCCGAGGGCCTCGCCCCGGCGCTGTATGTCGTCCAGATGAGCAGTCAGCTGGGTGGCCTGCTGTTGATCCTCTACGCACTCCGGATGCAACCGTGAGCTACTCGGACAGGCGGGCGTACTGCTCGGTCGTGAGTTCGATCGCCGAGGCGGCGACGTTCGCTTCGAGATGCTCGATCGAGGAGGTGCCCGGAATCGGCAGGGTCACGTCGGAGTGTTCGAGCAGCCACGCCAGCGCGATCCCATAGCGCGAGGCGTCCTGTTCGGCCGCGACGGACTCGATGACGTCGGCCTTCTCGCCGAGGTCGCCGGCCGCGAGCGGGAACCACGGAATGAATCCGATGTCGTAGTTCTCACACGCCTGCAGGACGGCCTCGTCCTCCCGGTTGGTGATGTTGTACTGGTTCTGGACCGTCGCGACGTCGACGAGTTCGCGGGCCTGATCTAGCTGTTCGACGGTCACGTTGCTGACGCCGACGTGGTTGATGTAACCATCGTCCTGTAGCTCTGCGAGCGTCGAAATCGAGTCCTCGAAGGGCGTCTCGGGATCCGGGCGGTGGTGCTGGTACAGGTCGATCTGATCGACGCCGAGCCGATCGATCGAACACAGGAGGGCGTTCCGGAGGTACTCCGGATCGCCACGCGGAAGCCACTGCCCGTCCGGCTGGCGGAGCAGGCCGCCCTTCGTCGCGACGAGCACCTCGTCACGGTACTCCGGATCCGAGAGGAGCGCCTCGCGGATCAGGCGTTCGCTGACGCCGGGGCCGTACGAATCCGCAGTGTCGATAAAGTCGACACCCAGATCGACGGCGTGGCGGAGCACTTCGTGTGCGTTCTCGACGTCGTCGGGTTCGCCGATTATATCCTCGCCAGTGATCCGCATCGCACCGTAGCCGAGCCGATGCACCGTGTCCTCGCCGCCGATCGCGAACGTGTCGCTCTGATTGTCGACCATGACAGGCGGTTCGGCGTCCCGGCAGGTATGGCTGCTGGTATCGGCGGACTGTTCGAGACGGGCAGAGCACTCAGGCCGAATCGCCGAAGGCGTCGTCCAGGTCGTCGGCGATCCCCGCAATCGCTTCGTGGGCGCGATCGACTTTTTCGGCCCCTGATAGCATCGTGATGAAGCCGTGAACCATCGACTCGTAGTTGCGATACCGGACCGACACGCCGTCGTCGACGAGCTGTTCGACGTAGACCTTCGCGCCGTCTCGCAGGGGGTCGAAGCCGGCCGTGATCACCGTCGCCGGCGGGACGTCCGAGACGTCACAGGCCATGGTCGGGTTCGCGTAGGGGTTCCGAAAGTTGATGTCACTGCCGAAGTAACACTCCCAGAACCACTCCAGATCCGCTTTCTCGAGGACGATTCCGGCATGCTCCTGGACCGACTCCTGTTCGTCCCGGACGTTGATGCCGGGATAGATGAGCACCTGATAATCTATTTCGGGCCCATCGCGCTCGGCCGCCATCAGCGACGTGACGGCCGCGAGCGCGCCACCGGCGCTGTCGCCAATAACTCCCAACTGGCCGTTCGAGTTCAGGAGCGCCTCGTTGTCGGCCGCCCACTCCGTCGCACAGTAGGCGTCCTCGACGTTCGCCGGGAACGGGTGCTCGGGTGCGAGGCGGTAGTCGACCGCCACAACCACACAGCCAGTCTCCCGGGTCAGATGGCGACAGAGCACGTCGTGGCTCTCCAGATTCCCGATGACGTGGCCGCCGCCGTGGAAGAACACCAGCGTTGGAAACGGCCCTTCGGCATCCGGTTCGTAGATTCGGATCGGCAGGTCGCCGCCGGGGCCGTCGATGGTCCGGTCGGTCGTCGCGCCGACCGCCGGCGGGTTCCTGTTCTGAAGCCAGTTCAGCCCGCGCATCACGAGGCGCATCCAGCGCACGGAGCGCCGCGGGAAGAGCAATGGCTCGATACGCTCGCGCCGGGAGAGGATCCGCTGGACCTCAGGGTCGATCTCGTCAGCTTCCATAGAGGTTCTGGGTCCGGTCGGGAGAAAAGTCCGGCGCTCAGAGTTCGACTGTCTCGCCGAGGTCCGGCGCGTGCGCCTCGATTCCGCCGCTCAGAGGTCAACCGTCGCGTCGAGGTCCGGCGCATGCGCCTCGATTCCGCCGCTCAGAGGTCAACCGTCGCGTCGAGGTCCGGCGCATGCGCCTCGATTCCATCACCCTGCAGTTCCTCGGCGAAGGCGTCACAGCGGTCGCCATGGTTGATGAGTACCGGTACGTCACGGTACTCGTCGAGGAACCCGAGCAAGCCATCGCGGTCGGCGTGTGCGGAGAAGTCGTACTGCTCGACCCGGGCACTGACCGGCATGATCCGGCCGTCGATTTCGGCGCTGCCGGTGTCCAGCAGGTCTCGGCCGGGCGTCCCCTTGACCTGATAGCCGGTCATCGTGATCTTGTTCATCGGATTCGACCGGATCTCGGGGATGTAGGTCATGGCAGGGCCGCCAGAGAGCATCCCGCTGGTGGTGATGATCGCCGCCTTCTGGTCGGTGATCCGTTTTCGCTGGCCGTCCCGACCCGTGACGAACCGTGCGTGGGATTTCGCCCGTCGGAGCGCGTCGGCATCCCGGACGAACTCGGGATGGCGCAACAGCATTCGCGTCACCTCCTTGCCCATCCCGTCGACGTAACAGGGGATATCGTGGGCCTCACAGATCAGCAGCATCTCCTGAGTGCGACCGATGGCGAACGCGGGGACGACGACGGTGCCGCCCTCCCAGAGAGTCGTCTCGACGCTCTCGGTGAACCGCTCCTCGACGACGGATCGGTTCTCGTGCTCGGCGTCGGAGTAGGTGCTTTCACAGATTACGGCGTCGGCGTCGGGCCGAGCGGTAGTCTCCGATACCAGACGCTGGCCGTTCACTGGGGAGACGCCCCCGTTCGTGCGGCCCGAGGCGGCGTCCGCACCCTGGCTGTTGCCGGTGTGAAAGTCGCCCGTGTACAGCAGTCGGGTGTCCCCGTCGTCGATCAGGACGTGGGCACTCCCCGGAATGTGTCCGGCGTTGTAGAACGTGATTTCGTAGCCGGCGGCCTCGAACGGGTCCCGGTAGCCGTGGGTTTCCGACACCTGCGTCATGCGCTGGACGTCGGTCTCGGTGAACGGGCACTGGAGGGTGCCGCCGTGCAGTTTCAGCGTATCACGTGCGAGCGTGAGCGCCAGTTCCCGCGTGGGCGGCGTCCAGTGGATCGGCGGGCGCTCAGTGCCCGACAGCAGTGCCGGGAGCGTCCCGACGTGATCGAGATGACCGTGGGAGACGACCACCGCGTCGGGCGTCGGCGTCTCGACCGGAAACTGCGGCGGGGTCTCGGTGAGCATGCCGAAATCGAGAAGCAGGGAGTCGTCGACGAGCAGGGCGCTCCGGCCGACTTCGCCCGCGCCGCCGAGAAATCGAACTTCCATCGTCGACGGCTAACCGTTCTGGCCGTTTGACCCCGTCGATCGGGTCAGTAGAGGGAGAGCTATCGACCCCCAATCGCTCTGTGCGCTCGTTCGGCGATCCGGGGGCACCCGACGGGCCGGATATTTTCCTCTCGGAAATCGTAGGCTCACTCGGAGATAGCGCATGGACGAGCACAGAAACGCGTCCGGAGAACCGTCGGATCGGGGGACTGGCCACGGTAGCGGCGGTATGCACGAAGGACACGAACAGATGTTCCGCCGACGCTTTTTCGTCTCGACGCTGCTCTCGATTCCGGTCCTCCTGTACAGCGAGACGCTCCAGGAATGGCTCGGCTTCTCGGTCCCCGCGTTCCCCGGCAGCGAGTGGATCACGCCGGTATTTTCGGTCGTCGTCTTCGCGTACGGTGGGGTCCCCTTCCTCCGGATGGCGGCCCCGGAACTCAGGGACCGAGCACCGGGGATGATGACGCTCATCTCGATGGCCATCACCGTCGCGTTCGTTTACAGTCTCGCGAGCGTGATCGTCCCGACGACATCGACGTTCTTCTGGGAACTCGTGACACTGATCGATATCATGCTGCTGGGCCACTGGATCGAGATGCGGTCGATCCGCAGGGCGTCTAGCGCCCTCGACGAGTTAGCGAAACTGCTTCCCGACACCGCCGAGCGCGTCACCGATGACAGGGATATCGAAGAGATCCCAGTGAGCGAACTGGAAGAAGGCGACCTCGTGCTCGTCCGACCGGGGGCGAACGTTCCCGCTGACGGCGTCGTCGAGGAAGGCGACTCGACCGTCAACGAGTCGATGATCACCGGCGAATCCAAACCCGTACCGAAGGAGCCAGGCGAGGAAGTGATCGGCGGTACTATAAACAGGGACGGCAGTCTCCGGGTACGGATCGACGCTACCGGCGACGACACGACGCTTGCCGGCATCATGCGCCTCGTCGAGCAGGCCCAGGAGAGCGAGTCCCGAACACAACAACTCGCCGACCGCGCGGCAGGCTGGCTGTTCTACGTCGCTCTGGCGGTGGCAGTCGTGACGGGCATCGCATGGACCGTCGCCGTCTCGTTCGGCGCCACGGTCGTCGAACGGGTCGTGACAGTCCTCGTGATCGCCTGTCCGCACGCGCTCGGGCTTGCCATCCCGCTCGTCGTCGCGATCAACACGTCGCTGGCCGCCGAAAACGGCATGTTGATTCGCGATCGGGTCGCGATGGAGCGGGCACGAGAGCTAGATACGGTCGTCTTCGACAAGACCGGGACGCTCACGAAGGGTGAGCAGGGCGTCGTCGACGCGACGACTGTTGCGGACATCGACCGGGACGAGGCGCTGGCACTCGCTGCGGCCGTGGAAGGCGATTCGGAGCACATGATCGCACAGGCGATTCGCGAGGCCGCGACCGATCGGAGTCTTGACACCCCCAGCGCCACGGAGTTCGAGGCGCTCAAGGGTCGCGGAGTGCGTGCGAGCGTCGACGGCGAGACCGTGCACGTCGGCGGGCCGAACCTGCTGTCGCATCTCGATACCGACGTCCCCGAGGAACTGACTGTCTTCGCGGACCAGGCCGGAGCGAAGGCCCAGACGGTAGTCTATCTCCTCCGGGACGAGGCTCCAGTCGCCGCATTCGCGCTCGCCGACGTCGTCCGTGAGGAGAGCTATCAGGTCGTCGACGCGCTTCACGAACTCGGTATCGAAGTCGCGATGCTGACCGGGGACTCCGAGGACGTCGCCCACGCCGTCGCCGAGGAACTGGGGATCGACACGGTGTTCGCCGAGGTGTTGCCGGAGGACAAGGACGAGACGATTACCGAACTCCAGGAGGGAGACACTCTCGTGGCGATGGTCGGCGACGGCGTCAACGATGCGCCCGCGCTGACGCGTGCGGACGTCGGGATTGCCATCGGCTCCGGGACGGACGTCGCGGTCCAGTCGGCGGACATCGTTCTGGTCCAGAACAACCCGATGGACGTCGCCCGCCTCGTGACACTGTCCCGCGCAAGCTACCGGAAGATGCAGGAGAATCTCGTCTGGGCGGCCGGCTACAACGTGGTCGCGCTCCCGCTCGCAGCGGGCGTCCTGGCTCCCGTCGGGATCTTGCTTTCACCCGCGGTCGGCGCGCTCCTGATGTCGCTCTCGACGGTGATCGTCGCGATCAACGCCCAGTTCCTCCGTCGCACCGATCTGGAACTCCCGAGTTTGCCGGGCGTATCCGCGTCGGGAGAGGCACGACCGGCCGACTGACGGGCAGACTTCCCTCGCCTTTGTGGTCGGGCGGCGAGAGCGTCCGGGACATACCGAAGCGTGGGCACCGCCAGTACCGGAGAGCGCTCCGGATGCGGCGAACCACCCTCGGCAAGGCATCGCGGGCAGAACACCGTTTCAATACGCTTTTGAGTCACCGCCGATTGATTCCGGGTATGGCAAACTTTCAGGTCGTCGTCGCCGACCCCGAGACGGGTACGACGTATCAGCGTGAAGTAGACGAACAGGACGCCAACCGGTTCCTCGGCAAATCCCTCGGCGAAACCGTCGACGGCGGTGCAGTCGGCCTCGACGGCTTCGAACTCGAACTCACCGGTGGCTCCGACGACGCGGGCCGACCGATGCGAGCGGACGTCTCCGGTCCGAACCTTCGCGAAGTGCTCCTCACGGGCGGCACGGGCTACGAACCGTCGCGCCAGGGCGAGCGACGGCGCGTCACCGTTCGCGGTAGCGAGGTCAGCGATGCGGTCGCACAGATCAACGCCAAGATCAGCGAGCACGGCGACGGCGACGTCGACGAACTGCTCACCGACGAAGAGTAGGCTCTTCTCCTCTCTCGACGCCCTGTCGACCCCGTAGCCGCCGCGCTCTGCAGTTCATTGCTCAACCGACGGTCACCGACAGGGAGTTTATCAGTGATGCCGACCGAGTGATCACCGATGGCCGACCGTCTTCCCTCCGATCACGACTCGATCACGACCGTCAGAGCGACCCTGGTGCGCCGGGGTGGAACCTCCCGGGCGGCGATCGAACTGCCCGCCGAGTCGGGCGTCGAATACCCCGAAGGCGAGGTCGTTCGCGTCGTCCTCAACGGTGACGAGCGCCACGCCCGGATCACCGACTCCGCAAGCGGCCTCCGGATCCCCGGTATCTACGACGATCCCTCGTTCGCCCGCGACCCCGGCTCCGCACCGAACCGGCTCGTGGAGTGGATCGACGCCGCGGCTCTGGAACTCGGCGGCTCCGTGCTGGTCGACGAGATCGAACCGGAGTTCAAATACGGGATTCGGGAACCCGGCGACCGAGTGTTCTACGACGCGAGCGAATCGCCGGACGACAGTCTGGCGTCGATCGCAAAACGGCTCGAAGAGAACGGGTAGCCGTCCCGGAGATAATCGCTAGTCGTCCGCCGATTCGCTTTCGACGTCGGAGGTCGACTTCCCCGCGATGGCCTCGCCCAGTCCATCGACGGGCCGGTCGGGGTTGGCTTTGCGGGCTTCCTCGGTGAGACCGAGTTGGTAGTCCTCCGCTTTTTCGCGCAGACTCGTCCGGCCGCGGTGGACCGAGACGTCGTTGTTCAGGTGGAGCCGAACCGCTTCGAGCAGGGCGTCGGCTTCGAGAGGCTGACCACGCTCTCTCAGATCCTCGCGGATGGCGTCGTCGGGCACGTCGAACGCTCGCTGGGTGATGATCGGGCCCTGATCGAGATCCGTCGTGACGTAATGGCCGGTGACGCCGGCGATCCGGACGCCCTCCTGTATCGCCTGTTCGTACGCACGAGCGCCGGGGAACGAGGGGAGCAGGCTCGGGTGGATGTTGATGATCCGATCCTCGTACCGGAAGACGACGTTCGGACTGAGAATGCGCATATACCGCGCCAGTACGATCAGGTCGGCGTCGTACTCCCCGAGCAGGTCGAGCAGTTCCGCCTCGTCGGGGGTCCCTTTCTCGTCGCCGATGTCGAAAAAGGGGACGCCATACTGCTCGGCCACCGGCTGAAGGTCGTCGTGGTTGCCGATGACGACGGAGATGTCAGCGCCGAGCGTATCGTTGGCCCAGGCCTCGAACAGCGCTTCGAGACAGTGCGATTCCTTGGTGACGAGGACGGCGATCTGTTGAGTCTCCCGGTCGGCGGGGAACCGTGCCTGGACGTCGACCTCTAGTTCGTCGGCGAGTTCCTGCAGGTCGTGGCGGAGCTTTTGCTCCGTACAGACCATCTCCTCGGTGTCGACGGTCATCGTCATACGGAACAGTCCGTCGCGGACGGCCTGATCCAGATCCTCGATGTTGATCCCGCGCTCGAACATCAGCGTGGTGAACTGCGCGATGAGTCCGGTGGCGTCGTCTCCGATCACCGTGATCTCTGTCAGATCGTTCGTCAACGCGACCACCTCCGGGCGGGATCAGTTGCTTCCATCAGTCGAATCCTGAGCGGCGGCGGTAAAAAGGCTTGTTTTCGCCGATTTCCCGTGCCAGAGACGCGTTCGCAGGGGCGTCGTTCCCAGCTAGCGATCGGCCGAAAGTATCCACGTTCGTGGATACGCACGGCAAGTCACAAGTGTTTTTGCGCACGGACGTCCACGTACAGCCGATGACTGCCTACACCGCCACGGTCACGGTGCGGCTCAAGCAGGGCGTGCTCGATCCAGAAGCGGAAACGACCAAACAGGCGCTCGAACGCCTCGGCTTCGAGCTAGCCGAACTCCGCTCGGCGGACCGGTTCGAGATCGACCTCGATGCCGACTCCTCGGAGGAGGCCCGGGAGCGTGCCGAGGAGATGGCTGAGCGACTGCTCGCCAACCCGACGATCCACGACTACGACGTCGGCGTCGACGAACGATGACGGTCTCAGTCCCTATCACCGAGCCCGTCTCTCCCACTCGAAGGTGGTCGTTGTGACTGTCTCAGTGATCAGATTCGGCGGCTCGAACTGCGACCGGGACGCCATCCGGGCGCTCGATCATCTCGACGTCGACGCCGAAATCGTCTGGCACGAGGACGGCCTGCCCGAGGAGACGGAGGGCATCGTTCTCCCCGGCGGCTTCTCGTACGGCGACTACCTGCGAGCGGGAGCGATGGCCGCTCGCTCGCCGATCATGGACGACGTCCGGGCGGCCGCCGACGAGGGCACACCCGTCCTTGGCGTCTGCAACGGCGCACAGATCGGCTCCGAGTCGAGCCTCACCGCCGGCGCGTTCACCACCAACGAGAGCGCGCGGTTCCAGTGCGAACACGTCTATCTGCGCGTCGAGAACGCCGACACGCCGTGGACCGAGGCCTACGAGGAGGGTGACGTGATCGAGATTCCCATCGCCCACGGCGAGGGTCGCTTCGAGATCACCGACGACCGCCTCGACAACCTGCGCGAGACCGACCGCGTGCTCTTCCGGTACTGCGACGAAGATGGCAACGTGACCGCGGCGGCGAACCCGAACGGTTCGAAAGACAACGTCGCCGGCATCCTCGGCGAGGACGACCACGTCGCCGTGTTGATGCCCCATCCCGAGCGCGCGACGCTGCCTGACGTCGGGGCGACCGACGGACAGGGCGTTCTACAGGGCTTTTCGAGTACGTAACAGAGCGGGCCAGTTCACCGTGCGTCGTCGAGGGCGACCGCGGTACACACGTCCGCCGTGATCCACTCGGTTGTGATGCGTTCCGCACCGGGGCTGAAAAGCGTCAGTTCGTTCGGATCAACTGTGTTATCGTGCAGGAATTCTACCGAAGTGCTACCGATTTCTTCTGGAATATTCGTCTCCGGTTCCGAATCGTGTTCCCGTACGCTCATATATACGATATATGTTCAATACCGTATAAGCGTTCTGTCCTTATATCCATACATTCCTAAAACACTCTCCCGCCAGCATATTAATCGCTGTCCGGTGTCGCCCCCCCGTAGAGGTGACAGGCTGCGGGATGGTGCTCGTCCTGTAGCTGTGGCGTGGTCGTCTCGCAGACGCTCTCGTAGTGCTCCCGGAGCAGTGTCTCGGCCGCGTCCCACTCCTCGTCGGCGAGGTGGGTAAACGCCTGCTCGACGCGCGAGCGGTGGGGTTCGGACAGTGAGACGTCGAGCAGTCGGTCCGCGAGACGGTCGAAGAACTCCTGACGGTGTCGCTCGCGATTCGCTTCACTCCCTTCGGCCTCGATCCGCTCGCGGACGTTCATCACCGCCCGGAACTCCGCTTACTCGATGGCGACGTCGTCGGCGGTCAGGTCGTCGCCGTTGTAGAACACCACGTCGTCCCGTCTCCCTGGGCCTCCCAGTCCTCGACGACCCGTGCGAAGATCCCTTCGCCGAGCTCGAAGTCGAACAACGGCTCGTAGATGTGGTCGTACACGTCGAAGTAGTCCCCCGTAATGTGATCGAGCGGATCGATGGTGTCGGGGAACTGCGAGAGTGTAACAACGAACTCCACCTCTTCCTCGGGGTCCTCGGCCAGACAGCCCGCGACACTCGGGAGTGTCCCTGCTGCTACCCCGGATTTCAGAAACGCACGCCGGTCGAGACGACCAATACCGTGTGGCATATTTCTGTATCCGAGATTGATAATAGATGGCTAATTATCAGGTAGTAGTGAGTTATAACAGAAATCTATTATTTGAGAAATATACTTGCTGGTTAGATTGGTAGCAGCAGATAAAATAAGGTACGTACCAGTCAGTCGAAAATCATTTACTGGCAGGCGACACCGACAGGTCGGTCAAACATTAAAGACAGTGGCGGGCATTGCTCAAGCCAGACCGAGAGCTGTCACATGTCAGATAAAACCACGGCCATGGTCGTCGGACGGCCGGAGGCCGTCCGAGACAGGATCGAACACGCTCTAGAGACGTCCGCACTCGCGGTCGTCACCGACGACGGGTCGAATCTCCGTTCGCTGCTCGCGTCGACACGGATCGACTGCATAGTCAGTACGGCGGACACGGACAGTGGCAACTGGCAGCCCCCATTCGAGGCGAGTTGTCCGCGCCCTTTCGTGCTCTGTGCCCCGGACGACGATATCGACCTGGCCGCCGCACTCAACGCCGGCGTCGACGGTTACGTGAGTCCGGAAGAGATAGACACCGAACTCGTCGAGCGTGTCCGGGCCGCCGTCGACGCAGCACCGGAACTGGGCACCGGCGAGCGGAAGCGGGAACTCGAACGGCGCGACCTGATCGTCGAGACTGTCGGCGACGGGGTCTACTCGCTCGACACTGACGGCTGCTACACGATGTTGAACGAGGCCATCGCCTCGATGACGGGTTACTCCCGCGAGGAACTGCTCGGCTCGCACGTCTCGCGGCTCATGTCCGACGAGGATATCGAGCGAGGACGAAAGCTCATCCAGCAGATGCTCGACGAGGACGGCCCCGACGTGCAGAGCTACGAGGTCGAACTGATCCAGAGCGACGGCGAGCGGATCCCCTGCGAGGTGATCATGTCGCTGCTCCCCGGAGAAAAACGCTTTAACGGAACTGTCGGGTCGGTCCGTGACATCAGCGAACAAAAGCGCATGGAGGAGGAACTCCGCGAGCGGAAACGAAACGTCGAAAGCGTCCACAGGGCCGCCACGCAGTTAGAGAACACCCGGACCGCCGAGACGATCGACGACATCGCGCTCGACGCCGTCCTCGACGTGCTAGAAGTGGACGTCTGCTGTCTGCAGACCACCGACGACAGTGAGACCCGCTGGCACGCCCCAGCGGCTACAATCGACGGTGAGGAGTATCCCGCGGACGCTCTGGACGAGCAGATCCACGAGCGAACGGTTCGGGGGGACAAGACGTTCATCGTCGACGACCTCCACGAGCGCCGCCGACCGGCACAGCAGACCGCGATTCGATCCCTGCTCAGCGTTCCGGTCGGCGACAGCGGCGTGTTTCAGGCAGGGACGACCACCCCCGACGCGTTCAAATACGACGACGCGGAGATAGCGGAACTGCTCTTCGCGCACGTCGCCAATGCCGTCGAGCGGATCGACGTCGAGGCGAGGCTCGTGGACGAGCGGGACCGCTTCGCCGCCCTCTTCGAGAACGTTCCCGATCCGGTCGTGAGCGTCCGATACGAGGGCGACGTTCCCATCGTTCTCAAAGCCAACCCCGCCTTCGAGCGAACGTTCGGCTACGACATCGACCAACTTCGCGGGGAGTCCCTCGACGCGTTCGTCGTCCCGCCAGAGAGTGTCGAGCGGGCGGCCGAACTCAACGAACGCGGACGGCAGGGCCAACTCGTCGAAACCGAAGTCGAACGCCAGACTGCGAGCGGTCGGCGGAAGTTCCGCCTGACAGTCGTCCCCGTCGATCTGGGCGAAGACAGTCCGATCACCTACGGCGTCTACACGGACATAACCGATCAGAAACGACAGCGACAGCGTGTCGAGGTGCTGAATCGAGTACTCCGACACGACCTGCGCAACGGAATGAATATCGTCAAAGGCTGTGCCGAGATGCTGGAGTCAGCCGACGGCGACGGCCACGAGTACGCGAAGACGATCCAGCGACGCGCCGACGAACTGATCTCGCTCGCCGAAAAGACCCGTGCTGTGGAACAGACGCTCGAACGGGACGAGGGACAACTGGGTTCGGTCGACGTCGTCGAAACGGTGCAAACAACGGCCGGCTCTATCGAAGGGAAACACGACAGTGTGGAGCTGTCGCTATCGATACCCGACAGCGCGCACGCGAGAGCGGACGACATGCTCCGGACGGCGATCCGTCACGTTCTCGACAACGCCATCGTCCACAACGAGGGAGTAGCAAGCGTCTCTGTGGACGTCTCGACGGACGACCAGTACGTGACAGTTACTATCGAGGACGACGGTCCCGGCATCCCGAGGGCGGAATGGGAACTCCTCGATGATGACAGAGAGATCACGCAGTTACGCCATGCGAGCGGGCTTGGGCTGTGGCTCGTGAACTGGGTCGTCACGCAGTCGGGGGGTACCCTCTCGTTCGAGACGGACGGCGTCGACGGCACCCGCGTGATCATCGCTGTCCCGCGGGCGCTGGCGGACGAGGAACTCGAAGCCCAGTAGCTGTACCGAAAACTGGTACTGTTCAGTAGCGATGGCGCGAGCAGTCGCTACTGGCGGACCTCTGCTGGCGAGTCGGTCGTGATCCAGCGATCAGTCTCGGTGCCGTCGCGGAGTTCGAGTTCGCCGTCCGGGTGATACACCATCTCTGGCTCGCCGTTCTCCAGGTCTGACTCCGATTCGGTCATTGCGCTCCCCCTCGTAGCACGTTTCACACTCCATTATCGGGGGTATTCAGTACACGCCGCATACCTGATCGAACGAGGAGCGTACTCTCCAGCAGTGACCGTTTGGGTGGCCGTAGTCACCGGATACTCGATGCCCTACCGCGTGAGCGGACCGTTGTACAGCGTCTCCCGCTCGACGACGGCGTCCCAGGTTCGCTCACAGTCACAGGTCACCTGCTCGAAGACGCTCGGGTCCTGCCGGAGGTCGAAGTCCTTGATAGCGCGCTGGACACGGTCGTCGCAGTCCCCGCAGTTGTGCGGGCCGCGGTCGCTCCCGTGGCCGACCGGGTCCGAGACGACGATTGCGTCGGCGTCGGCCGTCTCTTCGAGGACGTGTGCGACGCTCCAGAGCCACGGCGGCCGGTAGCCGCCGCGGAAGTGGAGTTCGTCGACCATGGTGTAGCGCTGGACGTTACACGGGTTCATCGAGACGGTGTGGGCGTACTCGGCGCACTTCTCGACCGATCGGATCATGTCCTCGATGGCTTCGGACTCCGAGAGGAACGGCGGCTTCATCAGCAGATATGCTTTGATGCCCGCGCCCGCCGCCTCGGCCATCTCGCTGGCCTCGATGAACTGCTCGAACTCGAAGTACTTGTTCACGCAGTCCCGGCGCACTCGGTCGGTTCCCGTTTCGAGACCGACTGCGATATCCGTCTTCAGACCCTGTTCGGTGAAATCTTCGATCTTCTCGCGCTCGACGAAGTCGGGCAGGCTCTCGACGACGATCCGGTCCCGATCCGCAAAGGTCTCGGCGATGCCCTGGCGCGTCTCCGCCGGGACCTCGCGCTCGTCGAGGAACGATCCGCTCGTGTAGATCTTGATCAGTCCCGACTTCTCCTCGGCCTCGCTCGCCTCGTGATCGAGGCAGACGTCGATCTGGTCCATCAGCGCGTCGTGGCTCACACTGCCCCCCTCGACGCTCTCGGCGACGTAGCCACACATCGTACAGCCACCGGCCCGCGCCCACCGACAGCCGCCAGTGTTGAGAATGATCGTCAGGCTCTGGTAGACGCCGTCGGGCGTGTTGTCCTCGTCGATCCAGACCCGGGTCGGTTCGTGTGGGTCGTAGGTCGCGTCTTTCTCCGAGCGGATCTCCCGCATCACCTTGTTGTGGGCGTCCATGCCCTTCCCCTGCTCGTAGACTTCGGGGCTCGGCTTGCTCATTGAGGGATCGTAGCGGTGCAGGCGGTAAATCGGCTTCGGCTTGGCGAGTCACGGGGGCACCGACGAACCGTTCGACTCCGACAGCACGGCCTGTCAGGAATAGTGATAAGTTACAACGGCCGTTGTTACCAGCAGTCAAAAAACGGAACTGTTTTTTCCGCCCCGGGCGCACATCAGTGTATGAGAGATGAGACGATCGGCGGTTCCAGGGAGACGTCGACGCCCTGCTGGACCCGAGAGCAGGCGGCAGGAATCAAGCGATCGGACGCGACGGTCGCACCGATCGTCTACCCACCCGAGCAGGAGACCGACGACGACGTCCACATCTGGGATACGTGGCTACTCCGCAATCGTGACGGTTCGATCGCCGAAATCGACGGCTATCGCGTCATCTTCTCGCTGTCCGCGTCCAAAGAGCTACTGCCCGGCAAGCGCCACGACGTGGCGACGATCCGGTACTTCTACTCGGAGGACGGGAAGACGTGGACCTGCGGTGGCCCTGTCTTCGACGGCGATGCCTTCGGCTCCCGGCAGTGGGCCGGGTCCGCGCTCTACGACGACGATGGCACCGTTTACGTCTACTACACGGCCGCGGGCTACCGCGACGAAGCGGAACTGAGCTACCAGCAGCGCATCGCGGTCGGCGCGGGCGGAGCGGTCACCACCGATGCCGACGGCCTCTCCGTCGACGGACCGTGGTCCCACGAGATCCTGCTCGAACCGGACGGCGAGTTCTACGAGCGCGAAGAGCAGTCCCGCGGCATGATCTACACCTTCCGCGACCCGTGGTTCTTCGAGGATCCGGCGACCGGCGAGACGTGTCTTCTCTTCGAGGCGAACACGCCCGTCTCCGAGAGCGACAACCCCTACGACTGCGATGCCGTCCACGAGGAGTTCAACGGGAGCGTCGGCCTCGCCGTCTCGACGACCGGTGATCCGACCGACTGGGAACTCCAGGAACCGTTGCTCGAAAGCGTCGCGACGAATCAGGAACTCGAACGCCCACACATGATCGTCCGCGATGGCTCGTACTACCTGTTCGTCTCCAGTCACAAGCACACGTTCGCCCCCGGACTGGAGGGACACGACGCCCTCTACGGGTTCGTCGCCGACTCGCTTCGCGGCGAGTTCGAGCCGTTGAACGGCTCCGGGCTGGTCGCGACCAACCCCGCGAGCGCGCCGTTCCAGACCTACTCGTGGCTCGCCTATCCGCACAGCGAGGAGCTACTGGTCAGCAGTTTCTTCAACTACTACGACCTTCGCGGACTCTCCCTCGACGACGTCGCCGGGCTTCCGCCCGTCGAACAGCAGCGTCGCTTCGGTGGCACGCTCGCCCCGACGCTCCGGATCGAACTCGACGGGGCGGAGACGCGAATCCTCGGCGCGCTGGAGCACGGCCACCTCCCCCTGAAGCGCGAGGCGCTCCCGAGGCTTCTCACCGAGTACCGGCTCTCGGCCGACGACGGCGGCGAGTACTGACCCACCTGGTCCCCCACCCCAACTTCGTATCAGCCTACCCGTATAATCAAAAGGTGTCAGAGAGTAGCCTCCAGTATGGGAGCTATCGAACTCGACGGTCTGACGAAGGACTACGGAGAAGTCCTCGCCAACGACGACCTCACCTTCGAGGTCGCGACCGGCGAGATTTTCGGCTATCTCGGCCCGAACGGGGCTGGCAAGACGACGACGATACGGACTCTGCTGGGCTTTATCTCCCCGACTAGCGGCTCCGCGCGAGTGCTCGGCCACGACATCACGGACCGTTCGGCCCTCATCGAGGCCAAACGCCGGATCGGCTATCTGTCCGACGAGCCGGGGTTCGACGAAGACGCGACGGGCACGAAGATTCTCGACCTGCACGCCGCCGTCAAGGGCGACGAGCGCCGGGACGAACTGATCGAGTTGTTCGAGCCACCGCTCGATCGGCCGGTTCGTGATTACTCTCGGGGGAACGTCCAGAAGTTGGGTCTCGTTACGACGTTCATGCACGATCCGGATCTCGTCGTACTGGACGAGCCGACCAGCGGGCTCGATCCACTCCTGCAACAGCGCTTCGCAGAGTTCCTCCGCGAGGAGAAACGCGACGGCGTGACGGTGTTCTTTTCCTCACACGTCTTGAGCGAAGTGCGCCGACTCTGCGACCGCGTCGGCATCATCCGTGAGGGTCGACTGGCGGCGATCGAACCGATCGACGCGCTGCTGGAACGGACCGGCAAGTCGGTCAGGATTCACGCCGACGAGTCGATCCCGCTCGACGCCCTCGACGTAGCGGGCGTCCACGACCTCGAAACGGCAGGACGAGACGTCGACACGGCCGATGCGTTCACCGAGTGTACGTTCACGTTCACCGGCGACATCAACACGCTGTTGGCCCACCTCGGCGAGTACACACTGCTCGACCTGTCGATCGAAGAGGCACCGCTCGAAGACGTCTTCTTGCAGTTCTACGGTGAGCGCTAATGTTCGAGTTCCTGCGGTACGACGGTACCAAGCGGATCAGAGGCAGTATCTATCTCTCCGCCGGGATGGCCGCGCTGGCGGCGATGGTGATCTGGGTCTACCCGTCGTTTAGCGATTCTTTCGACGGTGACGAGCTACTGGAGGCGTATCCGCCCCAACTCATCCAACTGTTCGACGTCGAAACCATGGCGTCGATCGAGGGCTTTCTCTCCTTCGAGCTATACGTCTTCGGCTGGGTCATCCTGCTCGGACTGTATATGGCCTACAGCGCCGCTGGCGTGATCGCCGACGAGGTCGATCGGGGTCGGATGGACACGCTGCTGGCGATGCCGGTGTCGAGACCGCGATTGCTCGCGGAGAAGTTTGCCTCGCTGGCCGTGCCGATCGTTCTCGTCAACGTGCTCGTCCCGCCCGTGATCCTCGTGAGCGTCTGGCTGATCGACGAGTCCATCGCACTCGCCGCGCTGGCGGCGATCCATCTGTTTGCGATCCCCTATCTGTTCGCCTGTGCGGGGATCGGCCTGCTCTGTTCGGTCGCGTTTGACCGGACGGGAGTCGCCCAGCGGGTCGCCCTCGGCGGCACGTTTGCGCTCTTTCTCGTGGATTCGTTGCTCGAAGGGACGGAGTACGAGGCGGCCGGCGCAATCGCGCCGATGCGCTATTTCGATCCGAACGAGATCCTCCTGAAGAACGTCTACGATCCGGTCGGGGCGGCAGTCCTGATCGGGATTACCCTCGTGCTCGTCGGTGCCAGCACGGTCTGGTTCGTCCGAAAGGACGTCTAATCGGTGCGCGCGGCGACAGCCTCTTTCGACATGGGGCCGCCCTCGCCCCACGCTCGGCCGAGTTCCCAGACGTCGAACTCCGGTAGCTCTACTGTCCCGCCCTTCGCGTGGATGGAGAGCATATCGCTGTCGGCGCGCGTGGGATAGATCCGCGTCGTCAGGCAGTGCCGGTCGTTTGCGAACAACTCGACGACCGAGCCATCGACGAACAGTCGGAGCGAGAGGGGTTCGTCGATCGGCGAGATCGGCATCTGATCGGGCATTTTAGAGGTATGATCGTCGAGGCTGGAGTGGCTCCGGTCCACGACGAGTTGGCTGTCGCGCGTGTATCTGATCGGTGTCTGTTCCTCGCCGTCCGGCGATTCGCCGATCACGATCTCGAAGGCTTCGGCATCGTCGAGTTTGATCTCGGCCGATAGCTCGTACGCCATGCCGCTCGTGTCGAGCGTCTCCCATTCGCCGCGAAGCGATCGGCCCCCCTCGTGGACGTGTCGCTCGCGCAGCGATTCGAGTTCGGCTGCCGGGCGCTGGCGGAGGGTGCCGTCGTCGGCCAGTTCGATCTCCCGAGGGAGCGAGAGCGCGCCCGACCAGCCCGCGTCCCACTGGGCGCTCGCGTCTCTGGCCTCCCAGATCCAGCCCCAGGTCAGAACCCGTCCGTCGTCTGTCCGAAGCGACTGTGGTGCGTAGAAGTCGCCGTAGTCGAGTTGGCCCGTGCGCTCCGTCTCGAACTCGCCGTCCTCGTACTCCCCGAGGTAATATCTGACCTCGTCGTAGTTCGAGATGTGGAGTAGCTGTTTCTCGCCCAGGTCGAGCAGTTCGGGACATTCCCACATCGAGCCATCAGTTTCCGGATCGCCCGTGAGGATCGGCCCCTCGTAGTACCACTGTCTGAGTTCGTCGTCGCTCGAGGAGTACAGCAGGGCGGTGCCACCGCCGTCCTCGACGCCCGAACCGATCAGCTGGTACCAGGTATCGTCCTCCTGCCAGACGTTGTGATCGCGAAACTCTACTGCCCAGTCGTCGGTCGACCGGAGCGGCGGGTCCACCGGCAGGGTGTCTATCACCGGGTTTTCCGGGTCTTTCTCCCACGAATCGAGTCGCTCGTCGGTCGCAGTGGCCAGACACGGAAGTTGTAGGTCACCGCGCCCGCCGGTGTACATGATCCGGACGGTGCCGTCGTCCTCGAACGCACACCCGGACCAGCAGCCGTCCCGATCCGGGCCGTCGAGCGAGGGCGTCAGCGCGACGGGCCGGTCCTCCCAGTGGACCAGGTCCTCGCTGACAGCGTGGCCCCAGTGGATCGTGTCGTGATACGGCCCACCGGGATTGTACTGGTAGAAGACGTGAAACTCGCCGTTCCAGTGGATGAGTCCGTTCGGGTCGTTGAGCCAGTTCGCGGGCGACGTGACGTGGTACTGCGGTCGGTGGGGGTCGGTCGCCAGCGTCTCGCGCATCGTCGTTAGCTGTTCGACGTCTTTCGGTCGACCCTCGGTCAGGCGTTCCTCGCCATCCAGTACCGACAGGAGATTGCAAAGGAGCGCCGTCCGGTTGTAATCACAACGGTCTGTGGTTTCGCCGGCGAAGGTCACTGCCGTCCCGAGTCCGGCGACGTCGCCGTCGCCGACCTGCCAGCCGATCAGCGCTGGCTGGTGGGGAACGTCTTCTTTCGCACGGATCGTACTCGCCAGCACGTCGCCGTGCTCTGGCAACACCGCGTCGTACCGTGCGAACTGCTGGGTGCCGTGTGCCGAGCGGGTCGGAAGACGGAGGTCTTCGAACCCGCCGAAGACGGGCCGGTCGGCGTAGATCGATTTGCACAGGAGTCCGATCTCGTGTTCCGGTTCGACCTCGCCAGTCGCGTCCGGGGCAACGGGGTCGATCCCCAGCGGTGCGACCGCTTCGACTGCCCGGAGTGAGAGCAACAGGCCGCCCCCGTCTTCGACCCACTCCGAGATGGGGTCGATACAGGCGTCAAGCCGCTCGGCAGTGTCGACGGTCTCGTTGCGGTGCCACCACAGGACGTCGTAGCGTGACAGCGAGACCGTCCCCTCTGCAAGGTCGCCGAAACTGACTCGGTCGGCCTCGATCCCGGCGTTGGTCGCCCAGTTCAGCGCGGCACGCTGTTCGGGTGACGGCTCGTCCGCCAGTAGAAACCCAACGGAGTCCGGAAGATCGTTCATCTATTGGGACTCAGACGCCAGAGCGTAATAGATGTGGCGACACAGAACCGTCTTTCAGGGCCTCTACTCCCAGTATGCGGGTTTTACGGTCTATCGCGCTGAGTTCGTTCGCATACGCTCACCGGCTGATACGGCGGCGCGTGGTTGCCGAAGAAGTTTACAATATATGTAGTAAACATCTATATAACCGATGCTGACCAGCCCCCTCCCGGTTGGTACGCCGCCCGCATTGGATATCGTTGAGCGGTATCGGTTCGGCCCACGAGATATCGTGCAAGATCATTCATCCCGGAGACACACGCAGACGATCGGCTGTGCTGGCAAGAGAACCCAGTGCCGTCGAACTGCTTACGGTCCGGGAGGTCGATCGTTTCGACACCCGTGCAACCGACTGACACCGACGGAGATCCCCCGCAAACATGACGCCACCACGTGAGACTATCGATAACCGAGACGAACTCCGACAGTCACCCTCCCGCTCGCTCGCACTCGACTGTCTCCAGGCCGGTATCAACGCCACCCACCCCGAGGTAGTCGTCGACGACGCGCTCGAACTGGATGGAGAGATGTTGCAGGTGAGCGGAGTAGTAGAACAAGAGTCCAGGGGCTACGACCTGAGCGAGCACGAGTCGATACTACTTGCTGGCGGCGGCAACGCCGCGGCACATCTTGCCACGGCCGTCGAGAACGTATTGGGTGATCGGATCACCGGCGGTACCGTCGTTACCGACGACCCCGTCGAGACCCGGGCAGTTGATGTCTTGCCCGGCGATCATCCTGTTCCGAGCGAGCGCGGCGTCGAGAGTGCCCGACGCGTCGAGCGCGTCGTTGAGCAGGCCGGCGAGGACGACCTCGTGATCGGACTGCTCACCGGCGGCGGCAGCGCCCTGCTTCCGGCTCCGGCCGGCGACCTCTCGCTCGATGATTTCCGGGAAACGACCGAGGCGCTCCTCGCGAGCGGTGCGACGATCGGAGAGATAAACGCCGTCCGCAAGCATTGTTCGCGGATCAAAGGGGGGCGTCTCGCACGGCGTGCGGCCCCGGCAACCGTCGTCGCACTGGTCATCAGCGACGTGATCGGCGACGATCTCAGCGTGATCGCGAGCGGGCCACTCTCGCCGGATCCGACGACCTATGCCGATGCGAGAGAGGTGCTCGACCGGTACGGGATCGAGGCAGCAACCGTTCGGTCCCATCTGCGTCGCGGCGAGGCGGGCGAACTCGACGAGACGCCGACATGCGACGATCCCGCGTTCGAGAGAGTCGACCGGCATGTCGTCGCGAACGGCCGAACCGCAATCGACGCCGCCGCAGCGGTTGCCGAGGACCGGGACTACACCCCGCTCGTCCTCTCCAGTCGCGTCCGTGGCGAGGCCAGTGAGGCCGCCAAAACTCACGCCGCAATCGCGGAGGAGTGTCTCGCTACGGCGACCCCGGTTGCCCCGCCTGCCGTGTTGCTGTCGGGCGGCGAGACGACCGTCACCCTCGCCGATGACCACGGGGCTGGCGGCCCCAACCAGGAGTTCGTGCTGAGCGCCGGCCTCGAACTCGACGCCGACGCTATCGTGGTTACAAGCGTGGATACGGACGGCATCGACGGCGCAACCGATGCGGCCGGTGCGATCGTCGAGTGCGAGACTGTCGACCGGACGACCGCACGCGAGGCACTTGACCGGAACGACGTCTATCCGGTCCTCGACGAGAGCGACGCGCTGATCAAAACAGGGCCAACGGGAACGAACGTCAACGACCTCCGCGTGTTCGTGATCGACGAGTGAACGTTACTGCTCGTCGACGTGGCGAACCGACGCCGCGACGCCCCGAGTGCTCTCAGCCATCTCCGGACCGCTCATCTCGGCGCGGCCGACGCCGAACGCTTTCGGTCCCTCGACGACCACTTCGTCGCCAACCCGGATCTCGTCGTCGGCGTCGACGACGCCGGGGGCGAGCACGTCGCCGTGCGGAACGAACGCGTCGATCTCGATGCGTTTGGTTGGTGCGTCGCTCTCGACCCATTGTCGCCCACCCGCGAGAGTCATCGAAAGGACGCCGTACTGGGGAACCATCGCGGCGAGTTGTTCGCCCTCGGGGTCGTGGACGCGCAGTTTCGGATAGCGGCTTTCCATCGTGATGTCCTCGAAAAGCGCGTCCCCCGCACCGTCGCCGAACTGGTAGTCTGCGATCGCCCGCACAGTGTTTTTTTCGCGTTCGCGTTTCGAGTACTTGAGTTCACCCTCCAGCGCGCCCGCGAGGTTGACCAGCGACTCCTCGTCGGTCGGGTGCTCCTCGACGGTGTAGGTGAACTCCAGATCGAGCGCGTCCTCGACGCGCTCGCAGATGTCGCGATAGCCTTCGTCGGGGATATGCGCGATCACCGACGGGTACTCGTTGCGTTCGAGGTAGGCCTGCAGGACGTTCGCGACAAACCGCTTTTCGTCCTCGGACCAGCGACCGGTGACGACGGAGTCGTAGTGCTGGGCAGGGTAGGTGCACTCCAGTTCCTGTGGGACGACGCCGATAGGGCTCGTCATCGAGACGACGTGGCCGCGGAAGCCGATCGCCTCGTGGAACTGGCCGTGGCTCTGTGACTCGCTGTAGGGTTTGGTCGCCGAACAGGGGACGAGCACGAGCGGGTTCGAAAACCGGTTCTGATACCGGTTGGTTACTCGCTCGGCAAAGCGCTGGATCTCGACGCGGCGGATCGTGTCCTCGGTCGCAGAGACCAGTTCGGAGCGTCTGAGGACCGGCGTTCGTTGTTCGAGATACGACCACTGCTGGTCGAATTCGCGGAAGGCCGCGGTACACCACTGCTCGTGGCGGGCCTGCCCCTCGATGTAGTCGCGAAGTCGGCCGGCGCGGATCCGTTCGCGAACCCGACCGAGTTCCGCACGAAGCGCGTTAGCGTTGTGATCGGCACAGTCCTCACGGTCGAACTCGCCGACTGGCTGCCGGCAGGCCGGGCAGGCACAGGGGAGTTCGCTGAGATCCTCGAGGAAGTGTTCGCCCTCGTTGGTGAGGTACTTGCCCTGTAGTCCTTTCACAACCGCGCGATGTTCGTCGACCAGATCGACGCCCGCGTAGACGAGCGTAGCGACGTTGACCGGCGTGGCGACGCCGGAGAGATAAAGTCCGCTGTCGGCGGGGATCGAATCACGCGTCTCGATGATCGCATCACGGAACGCACTACCGTGGCCGATCGATCCCTGGACGTCCGAAAGCACGTAGGCGTCGGCTCCGAAGTTCTCGGCAGTGTCGGGCGTGACGGCGACGGCGCTCGGATACTCGACATCGGGGTAGTCGACGGCAAACGACTCTTTGACCTCGTCTGCAGTGCCGGCCGGAAAGCCGCGGTGGGGAAGAACGGTGAGAGCGCTCTCGTCGCCCGCTGGCAGTTCGCGCTCCTCGGGCCAGAGGCTCCCGGCGTCCTCGACGACGTCGTCGACGAGCGCCGGCGTGGTTACCGGGTCGGAGAGGCGGAGCTGGGCGATCCGGGCCGCGCCGTCCCGCTCCAGCACCTCGAAGTAATCGGTCATACTATACCGCTGTCGCGGTGCGTGAAAGAGACTATCGGTCCCGGATCGCCAGGGCTCCGCGGTGGCGTCAGGGCGCATGGCGAACAGGCGACATCGGCGACCTCCGAAGCGGCGTGTCACACAGCCGCGAACCGCTCCGGAGCGGGGTCAGTGCATGGACGCCGCTGGCCGCTCGCTGCGATATAAACGTGTGGACGGGCGTCCTACGGGTCGCCGAGAGAGAACGATTCGACGCGCTCGGGAACCCGGTCAAGCGCCGACGCGGGCCAGTCCCAGTGGCCGAGTGTGAACTCGGTGTCGGGGTTCGACTCGACGAGACGGGCGACGCCGTCGGCCGCGGCCTCGTAGGCGCTCGCATCCAGTCGGTCGGGAACCTCCGCCGTGAGGGGGTAGGTCTCCGAAAGGGCTCTCGGGAACGGCCCGAACGGCGGGACGATGCGCCAGGATTCGTCGTAGTTGTTCGAGCTATCGCCCTCGGTCAGGAGGACCTGTCCCTCCGGATCGAGTCGGTCGAGTCGGCGGTGATGGCGATGGACCTCCGGCCTGTTCGCGCTCTCGCTGGAGAGGTAAAAGAAGGTGCTCTTCGAGACGGGGTCCTCGCGTTCGAGTTGTTCAGAGTGTTCACAGAGCGCCCGATAGCCGTCGAGCATCGCAGGGTGGCTCCGTGCGCGCTCCTCGACGAGTTCGAGCAGGTCGCCGCTCCGGATGGCCTGCTTGATCCGCCGGATCTCCGTGAAGGTGACGTGGAGGTTGTGTGCCGCGAGCGCTTCCTCGCGTGCTTTGGCGTTGAGCGCACGCAGATCCTCGCCAGTGGAGTCGGTACAGACCGTACAGGAACAGGGGAGGTAATCGAGGTCGTCGAGTTGTTCGGTCCCGCGGACGGTGAGATAGCGGTCGTCCCGGGCGTACAGGGCGTAGGCAGCCGAATCGAACAGGTCACAGCCCATCGCGACAGCGAGCGCGAACATCATCGGGTGACCGGCACCGAACAGGTGGACCGGCGCGTCGACGCCGAGTCCGCGTTTGGCGGCCGCGACGACATCGACCATGTCGCCGTACCGGTACTCGTTCATCAGGGGGACGACTGCACCGATCGGGAACACGTCGTGGTCCGTACCGTCGGCGTGGGCCCCAGCCCGCTCGCGCAGGTCGGGATGCGTCGACCCCTGGACCGGAGCCGTGAGGAGCATCTCGCCCGTATCGATCGATTCTGCCGCCTCGATGCGCTCTTTGGTCGTCTCGAGTTCCGCTTCTGCTCGCTCGTGGGAGACGTCCGGCGGCGTCGGGATGTCGACCGGCGTACCGATGTCGGAGCCGATCTCGCGCTGAAATCTGAGGATCTCGTCGGTCGTGACGTCGATCTCCCCGTACTCGGAGAGCTGAAACGACCCCGAGTCGGTCATGATCGCACCGTCGAAGTCGAGCAGTTCGTGAAGCCCCTGCTCGCGGGCGCTCTCGCGGAGGTCGTCGTTGTTGTGGATAATATAAGAGTTCGTGATGAGAATCTCCGCGCCGAACTCCTCGTGGAGGCGGGCGGGTGATATCGTCTGAAGGTTCGGATTGATCACCGGCAACAGTGCCGGCGTTTCGACGGTGACCCCTGCTCGTGGGACGGTTAGCTCTCCGATCCGCCCCCCAGCGTCGGCGTCCTGCAACTCGAAATGGTCGCGCATGGTCGGGTGGAGGGCAGGTGACGGCCTAAGGATTCCGTTCGTCGGCGAGCAGCACGTATCGGAGCACTGCCAGCTGGGCCCGCCCGTCGCGGATCTCGTCGTTTTCGACTGCGGCGAGCAGGTCGTCGAACGTCGTCGTCTCGACGCGGATGCTCTCGTTGTCGTCGAGTTCCTGCTCGGCGGTCGGCGCACAGCCCCGGGCGACGAAGACGTTGTGAACGCTGTTTGTAGCACCGTTCATCGGTTCGACCGTCGTCAGGTGTTCGAACTCCCGTCCCTCGTAGCCGGTCTCTTCCCGGAGTTCTCGCCGGGCGGCGGCGGCCAGCGACTCGTCGTCCGGTTCGACAGTCCCAACCGGGAGTCCGCGGTTGATGCGGTCCACGGCCTGTCGCCACTCCTCGATGACGACGACGTCGCCGTCGGCAGTGAACGGCAACACGACGACTGCCGGTGGTTCAGTAAGATAATCGAAGGTCGTCTCGGTCCCGTCGGGCAGGCGCACGTCGTCGGTCACGACGTCGAAGCCGGGACAGGAGTACGCAGTCCGGGAGCCGAACGTCTCCCACGAAAGTGAATCTTCAGTCACGTCCCATCACTTACAACGGAGCGTGCAAAAACCTCTCGCCCTGCGGGCAATCGCGACAGTAGCCGGGGGCTACGTCGTGTTCTTCAGAACGTGACTGAGACCCGTGACAAACGGACGTGGGTCGTCGACCCGGAGATTGTCGAAGTTCGGGTCCTCGTAGCACGACCGCAGTATCTCCCACGCCGTTCCCGGGACTGACGGACGGCCGACGATTGCGGAGTCGTCGGTGAACAGGCTCTGGAGGTGGCCGAGTTCACCGTACAGGAGATGGGTCCCGACTCCTACCTCGTACTCCGGGTCTATCGCTTCGGGCCGACCGGTCGCGAGAAGCCAGTAGTACCACGGGAAATCGGCCCCGGCCCGGACGGCACAGGGAAGCGACTGCCAGAGCCGTGGGTTGATCTCCGTGAGAACGAACTCGTCGGTCTCCTCGTGGCGCATATACTCGATACAGGCGAGACCATGGTAATCAATGCTGTCCAGAAGCCTCCGTCCCACCTGATCTAGCTCCGGGATATCGACGGAGACCCTGTAGACGCCACCGCCGCCAGTGTAGGAGTCCCCGCGTATCTGCCGGTGCTGGAAGGTCGCGAGCGCCTCGCCGTGGTCGTAGAGTGCCCCGAAGACGTACTCGTCGCTCGACGGGATATACTCCTGTACGATCGGGTCGTGGCCCATCGATTCGGTGAGTTCCGCTCGATCGAGTTCGTCGCCTGCGCGATAGTGGCTCACGGATTTTGCGGTCGCGGACTCCCGTTCCGAGTACGAATCGAGATACTCGCTGGCCAGCAGATTGTAGCGCGATTTGACGATCAGTTCGCGGTCGGTGTCCTCGACGTCGGAAAGGAGACGGGTATCCGGTACTGGCACGCCCGCGGCTTCGGCGGCCGCCGTCAGCCGAATCCGATCGTGGACCACTCGAAGCGTCTCCATCAGTGGCGTTACCACCGAGACGTGCGCCTCGAACTCCGACTCGTACAGCGAGAACAGATACGTGTCCTGTGGCCTGATCGGGAGAATCGTCTTCACGTCCTGCCGCGAGGCGATCCGTAGCAGTGCGTCTCGGTAGTCAAGCAGATCCTCGTCTGGGGCCGGGATCCGTACGGTTTCGTCGCAGAACCGGGATCTCGACGCCGGAACGTCGTCGTGCTCAGAGGCGATGATCGTCCGGATTCCCCGTCGCGAGAGCGACCGTACACAGGAATAACTCCCCGGATCGAACCCGGTCGGGATAAGTACCGCGTCCTGGCCCTCCTCCGTGTCCATGCCTCCACGTCCGGAGCACACCATATTAGTATGCAGAAACTACCGGACGAAGGGGCCGTCTCGTCAGGCGGTAGGCCGACCGCCGTCGATGAAAATTCACACGACTGGAACGGTGAGACCGATACAAAACTATTAATCCATGTAAAAGAACAGAAGAATACGCTTGAGTGACGAAATGATCGACGTCTCCGAGGGGGCGTCAGTGTTACTACTCGGTGCGTCCGGCACGAACGCCGACCACTGCTGTGACACGCTACTCGATGTCGGTGAAGCCACGAACCGGGCAGAGCTATCTGTCAGGTTTCCTCAGGATATCACCGATCGAACCCGACTCGATACGGGGACCACGGGACGACAACCGGAGAAACGTGGGGAGATCATCGTCGGAGACGTGTTGCGCTCGGCGGATCCGACGGAACCGGATTTCGACGCGCCGGTCGCAACGGATATCGTGGAAGATCCCGCGGCGCTGACCGATATCGGAGCGTCAGTGAGCGAGTTCTGTGAGACCTGGTCGAGCGACGGCCACCGGATCGTGCTGTGTTTCGACTCCATCTCCGGACTGCTTGTCCACTCGGACCCGGAGGTAGTGTTTCAGTTCCTGCACACCCTGCTTGGACGCCTTGCCGAGACGGAGGTTGTGACCCACTTCCACATCGATCCAGAGGAACACGACGAGCAACTGATAGCGACCTACTCGTCGCTATTCGGCGAGATCGTCGATCCGGAAAATGCGGATGCACTGATCGACGAGTCCAAACTAGAGGACAGGGAAACGACATCCGAGGCATCACTGAGTGACGGCATCCCGGCCACGTCGGGGTCGTCACAGGCCTCCGACAGCGATATCGCGGCCCGAATGGACGACGACATCGAGGACGCCGAGTTGTCCACCAGTACGGAGACTACGAAGAGTGGGGATGCGGAGGCAACTGACGACGAGATAGCGGATCGACTCGACCGACTCGAAGACGATGACGCGGGCGAGTGATATCGTTAGCCGAGTATGTCCGTGACTTCGCTGACGATCTCTGAGACGGGGGTATCCGGATCGACGGAAAGATACAGTCCCTCGCCGCCGCTGAGGACCCGAATGATCGCGGCGTAGTCGGTGTACGTGACGAAGGCGTTCGTCTCGGTCACCTGTGGATAGAGATCCTCGAACAGTTCTCGTTCGAGGAAATCGACGTTCATGTACTCGTGGATGACGTCGCCGACGACCCAGATATCGGTCTCGTTCTCGTACTCATCGAGCCCTGTGTCACTGGCGTAGATGATATGAAAGTCTTCGGGGATGAACTCAGCGCAGACGAGAAGGTCGTCACCGATCCGGCTCTGTACGGCGTCGAGAGCACCGATAGCATCAAAATCGGTGAGAACCGAATCGTTCCTTGTAGGCATACCACATTTTGTCGTGTCAGGGTTAATAAACATTATTGCCCCACACATCGAGAACGAAACGCTTTACATAGCGACTACCGAAGAGAAGGGTACGGGGCCGTGGGGTAGCTTGGTATCCTTCGAGCCTTGGGTGCTCGCCACCTCGGTTCAAATCCGAGCGGCCCCATATTACTGTCGCGAACAATTCCGTGAGCGACAGTCATTGCACGAGTGAAGATTTGAACCCTGGCAGGCGCGCGCAACGTAGTGAGCACGTCTGCATCCGGTTCAAATCCGAGCGGCCCCATATTACTGTCGCGAACAATTCCGTGAGCGACAGTCATTGCACGAGTGAGGATTTGAATCCTTGATCCGGTTCAAATCCGAGCGGCCCCATCGATTCTGCGAGGAACGGACGTGACGAGCGACTCGTACACGCCGTTCGGATCTGAACCCTGGCAGGCGCGCGCAACGTAGTGAGCACGTCTGCATCCGGTTCAAATCCGAGCGGCCCCATATTGCTGTCGCGAACAATCCCGTGAGCGACAGTCATTGTACGAGTGACCGGCCCCATATCACCCCCACAAACGGTACCATGAATTACCTGCCCGTTCCTGCAGAACAGACCGCAGTAAATAGCTGGAATCTATCTATTTATACCTGGTCGGCGTGAGACACACATGAAACAAAGATTCGGCCTGACCATCTTTGTCGTTGCACTCGTGCTACTTGCTGGCTGTGTCGGCGGAACTGGTTCTACTGATCCAGCAGATGAACCCGATGATGGCACCGACGGAGAAGTGATGATCGTCGACAACCGAACGGCTGCAGTGTTGGATGCTGGGGGCTATACCTCCGTCTGGGAGATGGAGTTCACCACCGAGCGTGACGGTGTAAGCACAACGAGATACACGCATGCCGTCGATTACGTGAACGAACGATCCAGTTTCGGGATGCTGATGACGAACCGGGACGAAGTGACCAACGATTACGAGAGTTTCTACGCCGACGGCACGTCGTACGTGCGATACGGCGACGGCGAGGAGGCGACGTATCAGACCGCCCCGGGAGAGTTCACCCCGGAGAACACCCTGTTCTCGGTCGAGAGCTCTATTACGAGCGGGAGCGATCTCTCGGAGTTCTCGGTCGTCGGAACTGAGACGTACGACGGCGTCACCGTCACGCGCTACGAGCGAAGCGACCAGCCGGCCTGGATCGCCGCACAGGGCACCGACGACGAGTTCACCTGGACAGCGTTCGACTACGCGGTGCTGGTCGACGAGGACGGTTTGGTCCGCTACGATAGCTGGACCGGCGAGGGTGTCGACGGAGAGGGCGTCGAACAGACGATGACGTTCAGCTACTCGCTCACGGATGTCGGCTCGACAGTCGTCGAGGATCCCGACTGGCTCACGGCGGCCGGCGAGCAGACGGACGCCTAACGCAGTCCATTCGAAGTCCCGAGAGCTTCGCAGGCGAGGTGCCACCGACGCGGCGAGAACTACCAAATAGCGTGAGTGACTCCTCGCTTCGGTGAGCAGACGGGACGAGCGGGACTTTTTCTATCTCCTCCCGAAGGAGTAGATATGGATGCAGTCCGGTCTCGCTCGCGACGTCGTCTCTTGGGTAGCATTGGCGGCGTCGTCTCGGTCGCTGGTCTCGGTGGCTGTCTCGACGACTCGGGCGAGAATGATCCCGATGAGAGCGATGCGGGCGGAGATGATCCGGATGAGAGCGATGCGGACGGAGATGATCCGGACGAGAACGATCAGGACGGAGACGACCCCGAAACGGACGAGTTAGACCTCCGGGAGGCAAACGTCGTCGACGTCGCCTTCGAGAGCGAAGGCGGGACGTACACGTTCGACGTGATGCTCCATCACGACGACGAGGGAGAAGACGGCTACGCGAACTGGTGGCAGGTAGAGCGAGTAGACGGGACGCGTCTGGGCCGACGGAACCTCGCGCACGCACACTCCCAACAGCCGTTTACCAGATCCGAAACGGTCGAGATTCCGGACGACGTGAACTGCGTCGTCGTCCGTGGACACGATCAAACGCACGAGTACGGAGGAGTAGCGGCCGTGATAGATCTCGACTCGGCGGAGCTACGACCGATCGAGCAGGGGTCGGAGAAACGCTCGGTCGATGCCGACGACTGCCCCCAGTGAGGGTCGCTCCGGGGAAACTGTATAGTATCTACACGGTTGTTTCTGATAGAAGGGAGTGTCTCGACGGGGTAAGTAGGCAACTCCGCAACCATTATGAGTCTCGGTAGTCTCGATGTAGTCGCTATGGCAGAAGGTACGGTCGATTTCTTCAACGACACAGGCGGTTACGGCTTCATCGAGACTGAGGACGCGGACGAGGACGTCTTCTTCCACATGGAAGATATCGGCGGCCCCGACCTCGAAGAGGGACAGGAACTGGAATTCGAAATCGAACAGGCACCCAAAGGGCCGCGCGCGACCGAAGTCACCCGACTGTAAGTCGCTGCCGCAGTTCTGACGGTTTTTGACGCCGACGCGCTCGTCGGCGTCGCTGCTACCCCTGAGCGGCGGCCTCGCCGCGCGAAACGGTTTTGTAGCACTACCGAGTAGCGACGGCCGTGCCAGAAGATTCGTCGCTGACGGAGTTTGTCGAGACGGACGGCCAGTCGGAGGGCGAGAAAGAGGGCGACGCCGACAAGCCAGCGCGCGACGAGACGTCGCCGGCAACCGTCACCTACGCGTGGGACGACGCGGGAGGAGAGTGTGCGGCCTGTGGCGAGGCGGTTACGAAACGGTGGACCGGAGAGGAGGGGATGGTCTGTGCGGCCTGCAAGACCTGGTAGCTACCGGTCTTCGTACCGCAGTTCGGCCAGTACGGGCAGGTGATCGGACGGATACCGGTGCCGGCGGTCCGTCTCCGAACAGGTGCCACACTGCCGGACTGATAGGGGGCCATCGACGAACACGTGATCGATGATCCAGTCGGGATGGAGCGAACCGAAATCCGTCCGCGTCGTGTGGGGACCGAACGGAGGCAGTTCGCTCGCGGATCGAGCATCGCGAACCCCGGCGTCGACGAGTCGTCGATACGGTGGGGAGTCGGCCTCGCAGTTGAAATCGCCGGTCAGAATCGTCGGATCGTCGCCGTCAAGTCGTCGAGCGAGCAGGGACGCCGCTTCGCGCCGTGCTCGCTCACCCTTGTGTGCGAAATGCGTGTTACAGTGGGTGAGCGTCCGCCCAGTTTGTTCGTCGCGAAGCCGAAGCCGGGTCGCGATCCGGGGGAGTTCGGCGTCCCAGCCGACGCTACCAGGATTCTCGGGCGTCTCGGAGAGCCAGAGCGTCTCCCGGTCCAGCACCGAGAACCGGTCCCGCCTGAACCCGATCGGTGAGCGCTCACCGCCGCCATCGGCGTTCCGCCCCCGGCCAACGATTTCGTACGCCGGAAGCCGCTCGCGCAGATCGGTTAGCTGGTGGGGAAGCGGTTCCTGAAACCCGACGAGAGCCGGACGGCGAGAGCGGACGATATCCGCGACGGCATCCCGGCGCTCGTCCCAGACGTCGTCGCCGTCCCCGGGCGTGTCGTACCGGACGTTGTAGCTCATAGTCCAGAGAGCGGTCATGTCAGGGTGTCCGTTCGGCCGGATCAAATGTCTCTCGACTCAGAGCCGCTGGACCCGGCCTGCCGTGACGTCGATCCCGGGGCCGTACTGACAGATCGGCTCCCCCTCGGGCATCTCGAACCCGGCGGCCTCGAACAGGTCGTTGCGGTCGAACTCCGCCTCGGCGTCCCGCAGGGTCCACGGTTCGTGCGCGATATCGCCAGCATAGAGCTGATCGCCACCGATATCGACTGACGGAAGCCTGTCCTGGCCGACCGCGTAGAACCGATAGCGCTCGGTCAGAAACGCTTCCAGCGTACCCGGTTCGGGTTGGTGTGGCTCCCCGACTGCCCGATACTCGGCGTCGAACGATGCGGGCGGGACGCCGTCGTGAGTGCGTCGACTTCTGAATCGGACATTCTCGGACGTACGAGAGACATCCATCTCCGCGCGGTAGTACGGCAGACCGAACAGTTTGCGGGCGATGGGGACGCCGATCCGGTCGTCGGCGTCGAGATTGTAGAAGTAGATCCCCGGCGGCCCATCCTCGTGGGTGACGTAGGTGCGCAGGTTCAACTCGGGGAAGGAAAGGCCGAACGGGACGCCGCTCGGGCTAATGTCGCTCATGACGAACGCGACGACGCTCAGATAGGCGTCACCCTCGAACAGGTCGACGTCGAGGCCGTCGGGAAGCGTCGGTCGGACCATAGCGGGGTCGACGGGCCAGTGTGCAAAGAGCACGTCCTCCCAGCGCATCGAGAGGGCGCGCGGTTTGTCGGACATACGAGAGCGTTAGGACGCCGGCCTCTGAAACCTGTCGTCTAGACGAGAACGCGTTCGAGTTCGACGACGACGCCGTCTTCCGCCTCGACATCTCCGGTCAGGCGTCCGAGACAGACCGCCGCGTCGTCGGGCGTATAACACGTGACCAGCGGTTCCGCTTCCTGGTCCCGTACGCCCTCGGCACCGAGCACGCCGGGCGCGTACACCGGTGCTCCCTCTGCGACTTCGCGGGCCGCCGACTCGGCGATAGTCACGCGGGGGAGGTGGGTAAGTGCGCGCTCGGCGGGCGAGACGACCTCGCGTAGCGGGCCGTCGTCGCCCTCGTCGAGTTCGGCAAGCGCGTCGACGAGGTCGTGCATCGTCTGCAGGTCGGTGTCGTCGAACGGATCGGTCGCCGAGCGGCGGAGATGGCCCATGTGTGCGCCCGTCCCCAGCGCCAGACCGATGTCGTGGCAGAGTTTGCGGACGTACGTACCGCTCTCACAGCGGATCCGCAAGAGCGCCTGTCGGGGTTCGACTTCCAGCAGTTCGAGGTCGTAGACCTCGCGGACTCGAAGCCGCCGGGAGACGGCGCTTTTCTTCGGCGGTTTCTGGTAGAGTCTGTTCTCGAACTCGGAGACGACGGCCTCGATATCGCTCGGGGCATCGTCGTGGAGTTCGAGCACTGCGATGTACTCCTTGCTCCCTTCGAGAAACACCTGTGCAAGCCGGGTCGCATCGCCGAGCAGGACGGGCAAACAACCGGTCACTTTCGGGTCGAGCGTCCCCGCGTGGGCGGCACCCCACTCGCCGGCGTACTCGTCCTCCGGGACGTGCTCGCCGACCGCATCCCGGAGCCAGCCAGTCACCTGATGGGCCGAGGGACCCGGTGGCTTGTCGAGATTGACGACCCCGAAGCTAAGCAACTCGGCGGGCGTCCGTTCTGCTGGGGGGCCACGCATGAGTCAGAACTCGTAATCTGCGTCGACCCGTAGCTTGCCTTCGTCGCTATCCTCGTCGTACCCCTCGACGCCTTCGACGAGCAGGGTAAAGACCGTATCCTCGTCCCAGCGTGCAGTGTTGATACTCAGGTCGTAGATCGACAGGTCGGAGATATCGATATTGTAGTAGTCGAGATACCGTTCGTGCTCGCTGGCCTCGCGTTCTTCGGTCTCGGTCTCGGCCTGCTCGACGGGTTTCCCCTCGCGGTCGGCGATCCGGGCCGCACGGACCGACAGCGGCGCGTCGAGCCAGATCCGAACGTCGGCCTCGTCGGCGGCGAGCCAGCCCGAAAGGCGGGATTCCAGCAGGACGTCGTCGCGTTCATGGGCGATCTGCTGTAGTCGCCGGTCGAGGTCGCGATCGATCTCGTCGTCCTCCTCGGCTAGCTCGTTGAACTCTGCGAGGGTGTAGCCCCGTTCCTCGGCCAGCGAACGGAAGATATCGCCGCCACTGACGTGCTCGATGCCGAACTCCGCTGCGAGCGCCGCTGCGGTGGTACTCTTCCCGCTCCCCGGTGGACCGGAGACTGTTAGTAACATATCCTATCTGAGCGACTGCCGGTAAAAGAGGTTATGAACTTCGATGACGAGGCGAGGGGAGTCGGGAGGTCTACGACGGCGTCGTGTTGATGTTCAGCGACTTCCGGATCAGCTGGGTGAAGCCCAGCGAGCACAGGAAGTACCAGACGATCCAGGACTGCATCGGACCGACGAGCCCCGACGAGAGCGTCACTTCGCCGGCGATGGGCATGATCATCGTCTGCTCGGCCGCCGTCAGCTGGCCCGCATTGACCGCCCAGTAGATCCAGAGGAAGATGGGGATAGTAAGCACCATGATCCAGACCATCGGACGGAACTGCTCTTTGAACATCCCGATCTGGTCGCCCATGGCGTCCATCTGCTCCTCCTGGATGCGTTCGAGAGCCTCGTCGTCGCCGCGTTCTTTGGCCTCTTCGCGGCGATCCTGTAGCTCCTGCATCTGATCCTGATACTTCGACATCTTGTCCATGTCCATCAGGTTTGCCTGCAGGATCGTCGAGTACATCCCGGTCAGCATCGCGGCGATCAGGATCACCGCGTAGAACGGGAGCACGGCGTCGATTGGGCCGAGGAAGATGTTGATCGTTCCGCCGATCAGGTCCCGGACCGGGTTGAAGTAGTATCCAACCATCATCGCGACCGTTGCAACGCCGGCCATCTTGTCCCACTGGGTCCAGGAGCTCTCTTCTTCGACTTCGGGAGTCTCCTCGTCCGGGAGCGAGATATCACCGTTATCGTCGATAACTTCCTCGACGCCGTCGGGATCGGAGAACTCGAACCCGCCGTCGCTACTCCTGAGGACACCCTTCTCGATCAGGCGGCCCCACTGGCCGCTGGTAACGTCGCGTTCGACGTCGGTCCACCTGACCTCGCCGCCGTTCTCGTCGGCGGCCCGCTTGATCGCCGCGAGGGCATCGGCGAAACTCTCGTCTTCTTCGACGAGAGTCTCTACTTTCTCCGCTGTCCGAACCATTTGCTATCTTCTAGGAGGGGAGGGGTATTCAACAGTTGTGATCGTAGGGAGCGGTCCACAGGAGAAAGTGCTCGAGGGGGACCACTCTGCGCGTGGTCAGACCGCGTCCTCGATTGTCGCTTCGACTGCTTCCCAGACCTCGTCGGGAGTTCCTTCGCCGTCGATACGGACGAGATCGCCCTCGTCTTCGTAATGGTCGATCACCGGCTGAGTGTTCTCCTCGAAGACGCGCAGGCGCTCGCGGACGGTCTCTTCGGTGTCGTCCTCGCGCTGGACGAGACGCTCGCGGATCTCCTCGTCGTCGGGCATATCGAACTCGGTGTGGTAGATGTCGCCCGTCTCGGGATCCATACGTCGGCCTGTGAGTCGGCGGACGAGTTCCTCGGTACCGACGTCGAGTAGCAATACGGCGTCAAGGTCGGTGATGTCCGAGAGATACTCTGCCTGATCGAGGTTGCGCGGGTAGCCGTCGAGCACGTAGCCGTCGGCCTCCTGCAGCGCCGTCTTGACGATCTCGTTGACGACCTCGTCGGGGACGAGTTCCCCGGCGTCCATATACTCGCCCGGCGTATCGTACTCCGTATCGAGATGGCTGATATCCATCTCCTTGTTCGCGCGCAGTGCGTCGCCCGTCGTGACGTGTTCGACGTCGAACTCCTCGGTGATTCGTGCGCTCTGTGTACCTTTCCCTGCCCCGGGTGCGCCGAGTAGCAGTACGTTTGGACTGGCCATACTGAAAGAACAGCCTCCCGATGTAAAGCTTTGAAGAAACCGTTCCGCCTTTGAGAGCCTATCTCGAACGCACGGGTATGACCAGATTCGATGCCGAGACGCCCAAAGACCGCCGCGCGCTCGCGGAGGACGCCATCGCCGCCCATCGAGAGCGCGACAGCGCCTTCCTGACCCTCGAAGCGGAGCTACCGGCGGAGACGACCGACGAAGACGCCGTAGCGCCGTGGATCCAGCTTGCAGAGGACACGCTGAACCTCGACTGTACGGACACTGAGCTCGACCGGCTCAAATCCCTCCTCGACGAGTACCCCTCCTTCACAGTCGACGAACTCGTCCGGCCCGAAGAGGCCGAAGGGACGAACGCCCGCATACTCGCCCGGACCGACGACGAGCGTATCGCCCAGTTCGTCGAGGACGCCTTCCGGCAGGTGTACGAACAGGACGAGGAGTACCTGCTCTGGGCCGCGGGAGTCTGAGTCGCCCGGCAGGCGGTCGTCGCCGGCGATTCCTTGCCGGGGTCGGACGACGGGCTTTTGCGACGCGCGAGCGCCTTTATGTGTATGCCCGCGACCGCACATCACGTCGGTATCACCGTATCGGATCTCGACCGCGTCGTCCCGTTCTACCGCGACGTGCTCGGACTAGACCTCCGCACGCGGTTTTCCGTCTCCGGAGAGGCGTTTGCGACCGGCGTCGGCGTCGAGGGCGCGACCGGGTCGTTCGCCCATCTGGACGCCGACGGGATCCGGATCGAACTCGTCGAGTACGAACCGGAGGGGACGGCCGTCGACGACGCCGCGCTCAACCGCCCCGGCGCGACGCATCTGGGACTGGACGTCGAGGACCTCGATGCGTTCTACGAGGACCTCCCCGAGGACGTCGAGACGATCAGCCCGCCCCAGACGACAGAGAGCGGGACGCGGATCTGCTTTCTGCGCGACCCGGAGAACAATCTCGTCGAGATCCTGGAGCAGTAGGGATCACGCGTAAAACAGCGCCGGCCGCCGCTCGGACTCCTCGCCATCAGGGAGGTCGGCCCGCGTCCGGTCGCCGATGAGGTGCTCGAAGACGTCGATGGCGGATTCACGAAGCAGTGGGGCGTTGTCGTTCCCGCAGTTCTCCGAGTACGTGCAGGCCGGACAGCCGTCGGGACGGCCGCACTCGCAGTTGCGGAGTTGATCGCGTGCGTGCGCGGCGAGCGTCTCGAACTCCTCGTAGATAGCGCGGGCAAAGCCGATCCCGCCCTCGACGCCATCGTAGATGAACCAGCCCGAGGCGGTGCCGGTAGAGCCCTCGGCACGATCCGCGATAACGGCCTCGACGGCGTCAAGCGAACGCTCCGCGGTCGCACCGAGTTCGTCGTGCTCGGGGCTGGCGTAGTGGCTATCAAGGACGAGCGTCGAGAGGCCGCCCAGATCACCCTGATCGACGAGTAGCTCCAGCGGTGCGGTCTTGATCATCGCGTGTTCGGCGGCGTGGAGGCCAGCAACGTAGCCGATCTGGGGCGCACCCGCGCGCTCGGCGTCGACACCCGTCTCTGTCCCGTACTCCCGGTACGTTTCGAGCAGGCCGCGCTCGACGTCCTCGGACACCTCGACCCAGCAGAGTTGGGTCTCCATCCTGATCGGCGGGCGGTCGGTCGGAAGCAGCCGCTCTTTTGGCTCGTTCGACTCGACGTACACCTGATCGTAGGAGTGGTGATGGACGAGCACGGTTCCAGTGCCGAAATGCAGCGTGAAGCCGTTGACCTCGCGCGAGCGCTCCGACTCGGCGTCGACGACGTTCACGTCGGAAAGCGTCCGCGTGTAGTACTCCCGGTCGACCGGTTCGAGTTCGACGACTGGCTGGGGCCGGTCGTCGTGGATCGCCGTCACCTCGAACTGCTGGCCGTCGAATAGCCGTACCGCCCCCTCGTGGTAGTCGCGGAAGGCGCGGTTTCGCGCGACGTTCTCGGCGTCGAAGTCGCCGACTGCGGCCTCATCGACGTCGTCAGTCAGTCGGAGTTCGTACTCGTCGCCGCCGGTGCCGTAGATGCTCACCTCGGTCTGAGGGCGGCGCGCGCCGGCGTAGTGGACCACAGCGTCGAGATAGCCCGTGAGGCGGCCAGCGCGTCGCCACATCTCGACGCCCGAGCGGAGTCGCTCCTCGCTGGCGAAGCGCCCGATATCCGCCTCGTCGAGCGCGATTTCGTCGGCCGCACAGAGCAGGTGCTGGGCGAAGACGGCGTCGTTGTCGGTGTCGACGACGGCGTCCTCGACGTCGGTATCGAGCAGATACTCGGGGTTGTCGACGACGTACTGGTCGAGCGTGCGGTGGTCGGCGACGAGGACGCCCACGCTCCGGGAGCCACCCCGCCCTGCACGGCCGATCCGCTGCCAGAACTGCTGGCGCTGGCCGGGATAGCCCAGCAAGACCACGCCGTCGAGGTCACCGATGTCGATGCCGAGTTCCAGCGCGGAGGTCGTCGCTAGCCCGGCGAGCGACCCGTTCTTGAACGAGGATTCGCGCTCCTGACGCGTGATCCGGCCCATCCCCGCGTTGTAGGCTTCGAGCGAGGGAAGCGGCCCGTTCGTGGCCCGGTAGTAGCCCGGATGCTCGGAGCGGTGTTCCGCCGCGCGCCTGACCGCGATTTCGGTGAGCTTTCGGCTCGGACAGAAGAGTAGCGAGCCGATCCCATGGTAGGTGAGATGGTTCCAGAGCCGTGGCGCATCGACCGAGGCGGGCACCCGCGAGGTGATGCCGCCGTCGACGCCCGGTGCGGCCGGCGGGTCGTCCGCCGCGAAGGTTCCTTGCTCCTGCTCGCTCCCCGACGGCGGTGGGTTCCACAGCAACAGATCACGAGGGCCGCGTGGCGATCCGTCCTCGTCGACGACTGTCACTGGCTCGTCGAGCAGTTCCTCGGAATGCTCCTCGGGGTTGCCGATGGTCGCCGACGTCAGGACGTACTGCGGATCGCCGCCCCAGTGGGACACGACCCGGCGGAGCCGTCGGAGGATCCACGCGACGTGCATTCCCTGGACGCCGGTGTGGGTGTGGGACTCGTCGAGAACCACGAGGTCCAGACCCGAGTAAAAGCGGCTCCAGCGGTCGTGATCGTGGAGATACGTACTCACGCCCATCGGATTCGTCAGGATCACGTCCGCGCGCTCTCTGATCTCCCGGCGCTCGCTCTGGGGGGTATCGCCGTCGTAGCGCGCGACGCGGACGTCGAGTCCCATCTCGTCGTAGCGGTCGGCCAGACTCTCGCGCTGATCGCCCGCGAGCGCCTTCGTCGGATAGATACACAGCGCGGTCGCGTCGGCGTCGCCGGTCCGGGAGCCGTCCGGCGCGAGCACGCCCGCATCGAGGAGGTTCCGGGCGATCTGGAGGGCGTACACGTCGGTCTTGCCGGAGGAGGTCGACGTGGCGACGGTGACGTTCTCGTCCCTGTCGAGCGCGTTTAGCGCGTCGGCCTGATGGCGAAACGGCTCGAAGGGGTAGCGCTCGGCGAGCGTCGGGCGCAACACCTCGCCGGACGGGACGGTGTCGGCCTCGCGTGCCGGAAGCGGCCGGTACGTGATCGAGTCGGAATCGAGCCAGACGCCCTCGCGCGGGAACGTCGCAATCAGGCGCTCGACGTCGATAGTGGAGTGGTGAGTCATATCAGAAATCCGTGAGTCCGGTCTGCTGGCCGCCCGAATCGGTCGCACTGTCGCTCGGGTCGCGGCGTCTGGCGTCCTCGATTGCCTGCCAGACGTGCCAGAGCGCCCGGCAGTCGTCCTCGCAGTAGCGCTCGTGACGCGTCCAGTCGGGTTCCGCGGCCGGGTCGGCGGGTGCGCGCATGAACCGCTGGTAGGCCGCGGCGGTCTGTGCGCCAGTTAGTCCCGTCTCGCCGCCCGCGTAGCCGAGGGCCCGCGCCACGTCGTCGAGTTTGTTCGTCCGGCCGGGGAGGAGCGCGTTCCCGTCCCGCACCCCCCACGAGTACAGGTCGTGTTTCCAGAGATCCTGCCACGCCTCGACGTACTCCGGGGCGTGCTGGCGCACGAACTGTTCGATCACAGGGTAATCGAAGCCGTCGCCGTTCCACGTCAGTATCGTCCGCTCGGCGTGGCTGGCGAACAGGTGATCGCAGAACTGCCGGACGTTCCGGCCCGGCTCGCTCGGCGTTTCGTCCTCGATGAAGGCAGTGTACTCGTCGGTCTCCGGGTCGTAGATGCCGAACTGCCAGACGACCGTCGGCGAGAGGCCGTCGGTCTCGATGTCGAGACAGATCGGCTGCCGGCCGTTCCGCAGGGCCGGGAGCGACACGTTGGTGAGTCGCAGGGGATCGCCCGTCTCGATGACTTCGGCGTGGGCGTGCATCCGTTCCGCGGAGTCGCGGCCGACGCCGGACAGATCGGCGAGCGTAGCGACCGGCGTCTCGGCGAGTCCGGAGCGCGTCGTGATCCCCTGCTGGTGCAGGCTGGCTTCCGTCTTCGCGCCGACGCCGTGGATCGCCCGGAGGCCGAAACTGTCGGCGTCGACTGACTCCCCGGCGACCGCGCCGCTCGCCGTACAGGAGAGCAACGTGAGTCGCGATCCGTCCGCGCCGCCGCCCATTCCGTGGACCGTCACTGGCTCTCCGCCGCCAGTGTCCCAGGGATGGTGGTAGTTCGCGGGCTGGCGTCCTGCGAGCACGATCAGCGGGCCCGACAGGACGTTTCGGATCTCGGCCAGCGCATCGAGGTGGGGCAACCGCGCCGTCAGCGTCGTCGGATCGTGCTGGACGGCGAGATCCGGGACGACGAGCACCGTCGGCAAGTCCTCGGCGGCGTCCTCGCCGTTCGGCAGGATCTCGTCGATCTCGGAGAGGACGCTCCTCTCGCGGACTGAAACGAGTTCGTGGGTCGCAGTCGTCGGGTCGACCGCCGCTTGATCGACGACTTCGCCCTCCGGGGTGCGTCTGTGGTGTCCGACGTGGCCCGTCCCGGCCCGCGGAGCGATCACCGGAACCGTAGCGACCTTGCGAACGCCGCCGTACAGTTCCGGATCGAACTCGCCGGGCAGACAGACCGCGTCGGAATCGAAGTACGCCAGCGCGTCCTCGATGGCGGTTCGAGAGAGACGATGTCCCGCGTGGGCAGGAATCGAAAGGAGATCGAACGAGGAATCGCCGGCCATTGGACTCGGAGAGGGGCCGGAGAGAAAATAAACCTGCGGACGACAGGCCGGTCGTCGCTCGGACGGATGCCCGATCAGCACCGATCGGTCGGTGCTGGATGGTTCGCCTCAGTCACGGTGTCGCGAGGTGTTCGACCGCTGCCGTGGGGCCGACGTACTCCACCGTTTCCGTTTCGTAGTCGACGTCGACGACGCCGTTCTCGGTGAGCGTCGGGAGTATCTCCTCGTACAGGAGCGTCTCGACCTCCGCGTCATCGTCAGGGAACGCGGCCGTCTCCTTGTCGGCAAGGCGGTGAGCGAGCACGGGAATCGGGAGTGCAAGCGTCGTCGTATCGGCGATAGCCGCAGCGACATCCCAGCGCCGGCGGAGCGTTCGACCATCACCGCCGAGCAGTGCCAGGAGCGAGCGAATCGCGTCGGGATCCGCAGGCTCCTCGTCGAAGACGCCCTCGAGTTCGCGGCGGATCCGCGAGCGGCGGCTGATACCGAACGCGAGTCCGATTGCTAGGCCGAGCAGTGACAGATACTCGAAGAAGAACGCCGGATCGGCGAGGTTGACCTGTTCGGTAAGCTGATGCAGGTAGAGCCCACCGCCGATCAGATCCGCACCGACGATGCCGGCCACGCTCCAGGCGAGGATAACCCACAGATCGGTCGTGTCGTAGGAACTCCCTGCCAGTCGGTACGCGCCGAACACTATTGCGAAGGACACGGCTGCCACGACGATCAGTTCGACCTGCCACCAGACCGCCGATTCTCGATGGGTTAGCAGAAAGCCGATCGCTAATGCACCGAGGAGCGCTCCCATAAGCCCTATAAACCCCGCGGGGACCGATCGGCCGATTCGACTGTAGTTTCGTGTGTGTGTCGTTGCCATCGTGTCACCTGTCACTCCCAACTACACTGCCCTGAGTTATAAGTAGTTTGGATACCCCGTTATTCAGGAATCCGAAATAAATATAAGATCGGGTATATTAAGTGAGGGTGAGCACATGGTGGGACACGATCTGGATCGGAGTCTGGGACTTTATTCGACGATGATGATTAGTATGGGGGCGATGATCGGGAGTGGGATCTTCGTCCTTCCGGCGCTTGGATACAAGAAAGCCGGGCCAGCCGTTATTCTTGCGTACGTGTTGTCGGCAATCATCGTACTGCCAGCCGCACTATCGAAATCGGAGATGGCAACGGCGATGCCCGAGTCAGGCGGGACGTATCTCTACATCGACCGAGCGCTCGGGCCGCTGTTCGGTACTATCGCGGGAATCGGTGCCTGGTTCTCGCTAGCGTTCAAGAGTTCGTTTGCGCTCGTTGGACTCGGCGCGTATCTCCTGTTGTTCGCACCGATCTCACAAGGGGCGGTTCAGTTCATCGCGCTCGCTCTGGCCGCGCTGGTCATCATCCTCAACATTTCGGGGACGAAACTGAGCGGCCGGGTGCAGGCGGTCATCGTCAGCCTCGTCGTTGTCGGTCTTACAGCGTATACGCTCAACGGCGGGCTGGTCGGCGATACGTCCGCTTTCACGCCGTTCTTCCCCGATGGCGGCGGCGGCATCATCACCGCAGCGGCGTTCGTCTTCGTCTCCTTCGCAGGCGTGACCAAGATTGCTGCCGTCGCTGAAGAAGTGAAAGATCCTGGAAAGAACCTGCCCCGAGCGATGCTGGGATCAATGGCGATAATGACGGTCATCTACGTACTTGTCGTAGCCGCAATCATCGCACTGGCCGACCCCGAGGTGCTGAAACACGGCGGTCCCGGCGGAAGCGCATCGCTGACACCGCTGGCAGAGGGGGCGGACGCATTGTTCGGCGGCTTCGGCGTTGTCATCATCTCCGTGATCGCAGTGGTGGCCCTCATCAGCATGGCCAACGCCGGCGTGCTTTCGTCTTCACGGTTCCCGCTCGCTATGAGTCGTGACAAACTGCTTCCGCCACAGCTAGAACGGATCGACGAGCGGTTCAAGACGCCGCGGAACTCCGTGTTGCTCACGGGGACGGTGCTGTTCTTGCTGATCGCGTTCGTGCCGGTGATCGAACTGGCAAAACTGGCGAGCGCGTTCCAGATCCTCGTCTTCTCGATTTCGAACTTTGCACTGATTGCGTTCCGCGAAGCGGACCTGCCCTCGTACGACCCCGAGTTCGTCGCCCCGGGCTATCCGTTCGTGCAGATCTTCGGAATCCTGGCCGGACTCGGCCTCCTCACGCAGATGGGGCTGGTCCCGATACTCGGTACTGTCGGGATCACGAGCGCCGGTGTCGTGATCTACTTCGCCTACGGTCGATCCCGCACTGACAGGACGGGAGCGATCGGAACGATCATTCAGCGGCGTCGCGGAGACGAAGAAGGGGCGACAGTCGTTCCCGAGTCGGAGTAATCGCCTTCAGAAAGCGAGGACGACACTCGCAGGGCGGTCGTATTCACACAGGTCGGCAGTTTTCCGAACGGTTCCCGCTCAGTAGTTTCTACAGAGAAAACAGGCAGAGTGCCTCGGGGCTTGCCCCCGAGGGTGAATGCCGTCACGATATGCCATAATTATAACTATTCCGAACTATAACACACAGACAACGGCCAGAAACAACCCCTCAAAGTATGGAATTGAAGACCTCAATTCCTTTGCTGGCCGTTCGGTTGCTGGAAATGCGACTCCTCTCAAAACCCGCTACTGGCGGTGAGACGGGAGTTGTCGTGTCGTGGTGGAGCGACAGACCCTCACGGACACATCGGCGTGTTCGGGTGTTACTTCCAGCCGACCCCTCACGGGGAAGGTCGAGGGGAATTAAATTCGCCTGCGGGTGCAGGGCAGTCCAAGACGGCGAAGCCCCGGGGCTTGACCCCGAGGTACTTCACGAGAGGAGTCCTACTCAGTCAGTAGTCGCGGCGAACGACGATCACCGGATCGCGAGTCTCGTTGGCGATCCGATCCGGAAGCGAGCCGAATAGACGGTCGCCAAGTCGCGATTCGGCCTCGTACATCACGACCGCGTCGTACTCGTCGGCCACCCGAAGGATCTCGTCGTCGTGTTCTTGCCCCTCGACGACGCGCGTGTCGACCTCGCTCGGATCGAACCCGGCATCGATCAGTTGGTCGCGGATCTCTGTGACGAGTTCCTCGGCCTCCTCACGGCTCCCATCACTCTCGACGACGTGAAACAGCGTGATCTGCTGTGTCGAGTCCTCGCTAAGGAGACTGATGAACTTGGGAAGTCGGGTAACCTCGGCGGCGGCGGGGATCGGGACGAGGATCCGACGGATGTCGTCGGTCGGAGCGGGATCGAGTTCGGCGACGCAGCCCTCCTCCTCGGCTACCTGTTCGATCGCCGTCGCTCGGTCTTTCCCGAACACCAACCGCGTCCGGACGGATGCCCCCGCCTCGGCGAACTGCTCGGCTATCTCGTCGAGCGTCTCCTGTGCCTCCTCGCCGAACTGTTCGCTCGCCGACCGGGCCGGCGTCTGTTCAGGGAGGCCGTAGTGGCCCAGTACCACGACGTTCAGCGACGAGAGGTCCTCGATCAATACGGGCGACAGCGGTTCCGGATCCGGAAGTTCGAGCGGTACGAGAATCGTATCAACCATAGCGATACTTCGGACTCGAACGTGAAAAACGAGGGGCTTACGACGTCGGGACGGTTTATGATGGCGACGGATTCGTCGTATCGTCGGCGAGGAATGGTGCCAGCGGCCCGTTACTGTCGGCTTCCTCGGTCGGCAGGACGGTCACGACGTCGTTTGGCTGGAGCGTCGTCTCGTCGGGGGGATGAATAACCGACCCCTCGCGCTCGACAGAGATCACCACCGTCTCCGGAGAGAGCACACCCGCTTCCTGGGCTTCGACCGGCGACAGTCCCACGATCGGTGCATCCTCGGTGACACACACTTCGACGACGGACATCCCGTCGGCCAGTGTAACCGTATCGGTGACGGCCGACTCTTGATCGCCTTCGGGCAAGAACCCGGTGTACGGCGTGTGAAGTTCCGTCTGTAGTAGCTCCTCGTCCTCGATCTGGATGTCGAGTCCCGAGAGCGAACGGGCTATCTTCCGCAGGTCGCTCGTCTTTTCGCCGACGGCGACTACCTGAAGATCACGTCGGCCCGCCATCAGCACTCGCACATTGATGACACCCGGAATCGACCGCGCGGCCAGTGCCAGCCGTTCCCGTTCGTCGGCCGGCACCGTACACATAAAGACCGACGTGAGTCGGCCGCCAGCCTGCTCGAAGTCGATGATCGCCGTGTAGCCGCGTATCACGTCCTCTTCTTCGAGGCGCTCGATCCGGTTACGGATCGTTCCGGCGGAGACGTTCAGATCCTCCGCGATCATCGGTGCGGACGTGTTCCGTGCGTCCGTCATCAGCGCGTGGAGTATCTGATGGTCGATTTCGTCGAGTCGGTGGGTCATGACAGATCACGTCGCTGGGAGACCGAGAGACGGCGAACTGCCCGCCGGAGATCCACTCGCCATCGTCGAGACAGCGCGCTCGGTCGGTCGGAGAAACGCCGAGCCACAGTGTTTCTGTGGGGCTGATCGTCGGCGAAAACACCCTGTGAAATCATATCATAACGTAGCTACCAGAACGTAATATGGCTTGTCCTACACGGGTTTGGAAGGCGTCACAGCTATGACTCCCGAGAAACTGGCCGGGGGCACCCCATCGGTCGGTCCTCGATAAGGGGTAACGCCCGTCGTCACTCGAGATAGCCGAGTTCGCGCAATCGGTCGCGGGTCACCTCGTCGGCCTCGGCGAGCGCGTCTCGCCCAGTGGCGTCAGATTCGGCCGCCTCGTTCCAGGCCCCGCCGACGGCCTCCTCGAAGCGTGCTAGTGCCCGTTCAGTTTCGGCGACGACCGCGTCGTCCGCCGGATAAACCGGCAACTCTTCTTTCGGATATTCGTCGAGGCGATAGGCCTCGTCGGGGATGCGATCCGCGCGAACGTATTTCGCGTCGGGACGCCGTGCGGCACGGAATCGTGAATAGGCTCGATGAGACTCTGGGAGGTCGATACCCGCCTCGCTGGCTTTCTCTTCGAGGTGATGGAGTTCGATTACTGGCTGGGCGTACTCGACGAAGCCGTAGTCGCCGTCGCTCTTGCGGACTGCGCGCTGTCCGGGATCCGGATCGTCGCTTGCCCCGAAGTCGCGATATCGCTCCGAGAGGAGCGAGCGGGTCCGGTCGAGCGGTACCGGGTTTGCCTCCTCGCCCACGTCTCCGTCGTCCGGGTCGACGCCCAGCGCGTGCATGATCGAGTGATAACAGTCGAGCAACTCGACGAGGTCGTCCCGTCGGTCGGCGTCGAGCGCCGGATGTTTCACCAGCAGCGGAACGTTGATCAACTGCTCGTAGAGCGCGAACTCGTGGCCGTACAGGTCGTGTTCGCCGTGCAGTTCGCCGTGGTCGGCCGCGACGACGACTGTCGTCTCGTCCCATCGTCCAGTCTCGCGGAGCCAGTCGAATAGCCGTCCGAGTTCGGCGTCCATATGCGCGATTGTGGCGTCGTAGAGCCGCCGGATCGCGTTCCACTCCTCGTCGTCGATGTCGCGGGCACCGGCGTTGTACTCTTTGGAGTTCTGGCAGACATCGCCGGGATCGACATCGGGTGCGAACTCCTCGCGGTACTCCTCGGGGGGGTAGTACGGCAGGTGCGCATCCATCAGATTGATGAACGCGAACCAGCCCTCATCGCTCTCGTCGATAAACCGTTTCGTCCGATCGATCACCGTCGGTGTCTTCGAGTCCGCGCGCTCTCCGCTGGCCAGTTTGGCGTGGATCATCGCGCCGACTCTGACGATTGCCGACGCCAGTCGCCGGAGATACTCGCTGTCATTGATCGATTGCCACGCGGTGGCCAGCGGCCCCGAGAGCAGGTCGCCGGGTAGGACCTCGAAAAAGGAATCCTGCGCGTCGAAGCCGTCGGTGAGGCCCGTATAGGGAGTGATCCACGCGTTCGAGGAGTAACAGGCCGTGTCGTAGCCCGCCGCCGAGAGGGTCGACGCCAGACTGGTCGTTTCGTCGAGATACGGACTCTCCTGGTCCGCCCCGTGTTCGCTCGGATAGAGGCCGGTAAACAGCGACGCGTGGACCGGTAGCGTCCACGGTGCAGGGGCGACGGCCGACTCGAAGACCGTCGCCTCGTCGGCGAATCCCGACAGGTGTGGTGTCGTCCCTCTGGTGGAGCCATACGGTTCGAGAGCGTCTTTTCGGACCGTGTCGAGAATCACGAGGAGGACGTTCGACTGAGCGGCCGCGTCCATTACGAGTAGTACCTCAGCATCACTCAAAAATGAGGGGTGCCGGTGAGCAGCGCTCGGTTGCGTGTCGATGCGTACGTTCGGGGTAAGATGAACTTACTACCTGGACTGACCGAACGGTTCATGCGCGTCCGAAACGGAGGCCCGAATACGCGATTGAATCATGTATCGGGGAGGCCACATCGGCCTCAACGCGGCGCTGTACGCGCTCGTCGTGCCGACGGTGAGCCGACACTGGTCGCTCGAAGTGGCGCTTTTCGGGGCCGCACTCACGGTCGGCCTGGCGAACATCCCTGACCTCGATCAGCCGCTTCCGCGGCTTCGGCATCGCGGAGGGACTCACACGATCTGGTTCGCTCTGCTCGTCGGGGCCCTTACCGGTATCGTGATGACGGCTCTCGTCGGTGGAGCGCTCGCGTCGGTACTGGGCTTCGCCATCGGGGCCAGCAGCATCCTCGCCCACCTCGCTGGTGACGTAGTGACGCCGATGGGACTCCGTCCGCTCGCACCGCTCTCGCGGCGACACGTTACACTCGACTGGTTCAAGTCGAAGAACAGGCGAGTCAATCGAACGGTTTTGTTCGTCGGTGTTGTACTGTTGCTCACATCGCTTGCCCTGACGAGTTACCAGCTCTCGGGGGTGTTGTAGTCGTGCATCGGCACGGAGCGATCCACGTGAGGAACCGAAAACGAGTATGTCAGTACCGGTTTGCCAACTGCCAATGATCCCATTGCAACTGGGTCACGCTCCGACGTGGCTAGAGTCGCTCTTGACGTCTGATCTCGCGCTCGCCGTGTTGTTAGGGATCTGCATCCTCGAAGGGACGATGTTGCTCCGGTTCATGCCGAGCGAACTCATTGCCCCGACGGCACTCGCGCTGGTCGGCACGTCTATCGCCGATATCACCGTGATACTAACGATCACCGTCGTCGGGACGACTATCGGACAGACGATCCTGTTTTTCCTCATCCGCCATGCAGGACGGGAGTATCTCCTACAAAAACGCTGGTTCCCGCTCACTGGCGCTCGACTCGATCGGTTCGACAGCTGGTTCGATCGGTGGGGGCCACTCGCCGTCGCGGGAAGCAATACACTGCTGTTCGTCCGGGGGGTGCTCACAGTTCCTGCCGGACTGTCGGATATGCAACTGCGATCGTTTGTCACCCTGTCGGCGATCGGAACGCTGTCGTATCAGTCGATCCTCACCGGACTTTATCTGCTGGGTAGCGACATGGTGATGTGAGCGCATGGAGATCGCCGGGAGGCAGGCGAGAGGTTCGGGCTACCGGTCACGCCGAGTGATGGGATGGCGAAACCGGATGCCGGCATCGCGCAGTCGCCACCTGATCTCCAGACCGAGCCACGTCATCCCGATAAGGAGGCCGACGCCGATGGCGGTGAACTCCATCGAACCGACCCAGATCGGTGTCGCAAACAGGAGACCGTTGTAGACCCGATGTGGGAGGAGTTCCTGAACGATGTTGTCGAGAAATCCAAACGGATCGACACCCCCGCCGCTTTCGGCGGCATCGGCGTCGACGGTTCGTGATTCGAGTCCGAGTTCGGCCGCGCTCTGTCCCCCCTCGCTTTCCGCGCCGCTTTCGAGTCGCTCAGCCTCGTAGGGAAGCGTCGATCCGACCGACCAGACGATCTCGCCCGACTGGTCGACCTCGAAGACGCGGTTGCCGTGCGAATCGGAGATCAACGTGTGTCCATTGGGTAGCCGGTCGGCATCACGCGGCCACTGGATCCGGTCGTCCGCCCACTGCCAGGTTCGCGTCCACTCGTCTCCCTCGCGCTGGAACTCCTGGACCCGGCCGTTCTCGGAGTCGGCAACGAGAACTGCGGGTCCGCCCTGTGACTCGGGAATGTAATCGGGGTTGTGCTGTTCGTACTGGATGTCGTAGTTGTCCTCCTCGCCGAGCGTCCACTCCTCGACGAGTCCCTCGTCGGGGTCGAGGAAGACGACCTGATCCTGATTCCGAAGGCTGGCCATGATTCGGCCCTCGTTTTCACCCTCCTCGATATACTCGACGTCGTTGATGTGGGCCCAGTCTTCCGGATACGGTCCGCCCCGTTCGACGGGGAACTCGCTCTGTGCATCCCAGAGCCACTCGACGACCTCCGTCTCGGTGTTCACGATGAAGACCTGATCCGCGACGATGTCGGCAATGACGACGCGGGTGTCGTCGATCCGTGCCGAATCGTGCCACTCGCCAGCGGTCTCCTTGTAATCGTAGCGCTCGTAGATCACGTCGACCTCACCGGTCTCGACGTCGACACGCTCCAGTACGTTCCGGGCACACGGCGGGTCGCTACAGGTCGGCCCCTCGCTGTGAATCGTGTCGGTCGCCGTGTATTCGACAGTCATCGGGTCGCCTTCGACCGGGTCGGCATCGAAATACTTCGTCCGTGAGTTGTTGTAGTACGCGACCTCACCGTCGGGTGCGTAGACGGTGATCGTTCCGGCCCGGCCCGACTCGGTGATAACGGTGTAATCGTCCGTCTCCGGTGCGGTCGGTACGGCGGTCTCCGAGCCCGTCGAGAGGTCAGTCGAGACCGCCGCGGCGGCGACGACCCCGACAGAGAGCACCAGTAGGACGGAAAAGAGGATCCGGAGTCGGTTTCGTGTGAGTCCCGAGCGGAGGCGGTTCGTCGCCCGGCGCACGCGGTCGATCACGGGTAGTCCACCCTCAGGTATGGGACGAGGCTCTGTGGGACCATTGGGTTTTGCTTCCGGAGGATATCTATTAGTCCTTTGTGTCGGCACGGGGTACTCGCTGCCGGCCGACTCCGTTCGTCGTGCGTACGCACTGCTGATCGTCCGTGGCTCTCGGCGGTATTCCGCGCAAGAAATGGTGTTGCGGACTGCTCGCTTACTTCCCGAACATGTTCCGCATCATCGGGTGCATCTCCATGAGTTGCTCCTCGGCGATCTCCTCGTACAGTTTGTACGTGATAGAGACCGTCAGCAGCAGCCCCGTTCCGGTGACTTCACCGATGGTGCCGAGCATGTTCGCGCCGACCGCAAGGATTCCGACGAGTGCACCGCCGATAACGGTCACTTGCGGGATGTACCGCTCCATGACCTTCTCGACGACGCCCACGTTCTGGCGGAACCCGGGGATCTGCATCCCGGAGTTCTGGATCTGTTTCGCGGTCGATTCCGGGCCCATGTCCGTGGTTTCGACCCAGAAGATCGCGAAGATCGCCCCGCCGACGATCATCACGAACAGGTCGACGCCCACGCGGATCATGATGTTTGCGGGAGCCTGTGCGACGGCCTCCGTCCACCACATCCAGTCTTCCGGGCTGTAGATGGGGGCGACGTAGTAGAAGAACCCCTGTACGGGCTGTCCGTTAGCGTCGTAGACCCCGAGCCACGCCGGCATACTCGCCGTCCGGTCGATGATCCGTCCGACGAACTGCAGGTTCGCCTGCAGCGCCCGAACGAGGATCATCGGCAGGACGCTGGCGTAGATGAGCTTCACGGGGAAGCGTCCACGCGCGCCCTTGACGCGACTGTGACTCAGCGGGATCTCGACCCGAACGCTCTCTGCGTACACGACGATCCCAAAGATCAGCAGTGTCGTGAGCAGCGCGAGGATCTGTCCCTGACCGAAGATCAGGAAGTTGAGACCGTCGCCGCCGATCAGCGAACCGGTCGGCCCCTCACGGCCGAGCGCGATGTTGATCCACGTCGGAATGAAGCCGCCTGAACCGGGGCTGAGGAACCCGGCGACGAGCTTCTGGCTGACGCCTGCAATAATGAACAGGCCAACACCGCTACCGACGCCCCACTTGGAGACGATCTCGTCCATGTATAGGATGAGGATGCCGCCGAGGACGATCTGCGCGAACAGCAGTGCGCGCACACCTTCCAGCGGGACCCCGATCGCGTTAGCGACTTCCGGACTGGCCTGAAGGAACCCTGCCCAGACGAGCGGGATCGCCATCAGCACCGTCATCACGACGACCAGCAGTTTCTGGAGCCCCTGATAGAGCACCTGATCCCGCGGGTCGTCCGTATCCAGTCCGAGCAGATTCGCGCCGCCGAGTAGCTGCAAGACGATACTCGCAGTGACGATCGGGGCGATCCCGACCTGCATCAGGGTGCCCTGCTGGACAGCGAGAATGGATCCGAACTGGCCGAACGCGTCGGCTCCTTCTCCTCCCCGAGGAAGACCCCACAGCACGATGTTCGTCAGGAAGAAGTACAGCATCAGTACTCCGCCGGACCACAGTAGCTTTCGCTTGAACGGCACGTGGCTAGTCGGTCTGCGGACTGTCGGCATCCGCGTTAGGACCGGTTCAGCAGCCTCCTTCCATCCCATGTCTTATTCCCCGTCTTCGTCAGTCTGGGATACGTCTTGTGGTTCGTCCTCGTCTTCCTCTCCGCGTTCCGAGAGGACTGCGTCGCCACCCTCCTCCTCGATGAGCGCGCGAGCGCTCGCGGAGAAGGCGTCAGCAACGATTTCGAGCTGATTCCGAACCTGTCCGCCTCCCAGTACCTTGACCGCGTCGACTTCGTAGCCGTCCTCGACGATATCGCGGACGTCGATACGGTAGCCGCCGTCGACTTCCTCGGCGACGTCGTCGGCCACGAACAGCGTGGCGTCCTCGTCGAGCTTCTGGACGTCGATCGTCAGGATCTCGTCCTGCGTCGATTCCGGCGGTGTGAAGCCGTGCTTGCCGAGCGGTTCGTAGTTGTGGAACTCGTGTTTGTCACGCCCGGCTGCGCCCCGGCCGCCGCGGTGGCCGGCTCCGCGTCGGTTCTTGTGAGAACCGCCGCTGTGGGTACGCGAGCCGCGCTGACGTCGTTTCTTACTAGTCATTGTTCTATCGCATTGCGGTGAGGAGTGCGTCGAGCTCCTCGCTGTCGTGTTTTCCGAGCTGGCCGCCCTCTTTGGTCGGGTGCTTGATGCCCTCGTGACCACCGCGTGGGGGGTGCAGACGGAGGACCGGTGAGAGGCCCTCGTCTCGCAGCTTCGTCTCCTCGTCCAGTAGCGCCTCGGTGAGTGCCGTCACGTCGTCGTAGTCGGTGTTGTCCGCCACCCACTCGTCGTCGATGTCCGCGCTGCCTTCGAGGGGCTCGGCGCGGAGACGGATTAGCTCCTCGACGACGTCGTGGCTCGGCTCGCCGTGTGCGACGTGGTCGTGGACCTTCGTGATCATGCCGCGGTAGGTGTCGGTCTCGGGAACGAGCGTACAGTGGTTGACGCCGTGGAGATTCAGCATCTCCATGGTGTCTCGCACGTCGCCGTTCATGTTGACCTCACCGCGGAGTTGGATGATCGCTTGCGTCATTCGACTACCTCACGCTGTTCTCGGGTGTACTCCGGCACGCGCGACTCGGCTGCGTTACGCAGTGCGTTGTAGGTCGCTTTCGCGAAGTTCACCGTCGTCCGGGTGTTGCCGTGGCTCTTCGTCCAGGCGTCCTCCACACCGGCGAGCTCCAGGACCTTCCGCGGCGTCTCCGCTGCGGCGAGGCCGAGCCCTTTCGGTGCGGGCTTGACTTCGACTTTCACGCTGCCTGCCTTGCCAGTTGCCTTGCGGGCGAGCGAGTGGTTCCCACCGGCGCGGTCCTCCCAGGAGCCGCTGCCGCGGGGCACGTCGATGATGTTCAGTTTGGCGATGTCGATCGCCTTCTGGATCGCTGCACCGACCTGGTCGTCGCGCCCTTCGGCGTAGCCGACGTAGCCGTCGCGGTTACCGATTGCGACGACACAGCGGAACTTGACTCGGCGACCCGAGTCAGTCATCCGCTGCACCATGTTGATGTCGAGTACTTCGTCTTCCAGCCCCGGGAGGAGCTGGTCGACGACTTCGGCCTCCTTCAGCGGGAGTCCGGAGTTGAGGGCGTCTTCCATCGTGTCGATGTCGCCCTCCTGTACCTTTCGACCGAGCCGGGTTACCGGCTCCCAGCCGCCATTGTAGTTGTTTCCGCTCATTGTTCGAGGATCTCCTCTCGCACCGTATCGAAGTGCTCGGGTAGGTCTGTGGCGTCGAACTCGCCGCTGTACAGCGGCTCGTCGAGCTGTTCGGCGTACTCGGCGATATGCTCGCCGCGGTCACGCTCCCAGTCCGGAAGGACGCTGTCGTTGTGCGGGATTTCGATGCCCGCGTCGATCGCTCCTTCCTGCACTGCGAATACTTTACTCTCTTCTGTCGCCGTATTAAGGCCGATGTCGAGCACCGCTTGCTCGGTGTCGTTCGCAAGCGCGCGTTGGCCAGCGAGCAGTCCAGTCAAGTACGCCGCAGGGAGGTTGCCCGTTGGGGCTTCCCAGCCGTACTCGGCCAGATCGCTGGAGTGTGCGCTCGCAATCGTCTCGTCGCCGTCAGTACCCGGAACGATCAGCTGCGCCGTCACGTGTTTGTTGCTCTTTCGAGCGACCAGACGTGGTTTGCCGGATTTGAGTAGGCGCAACCTCTGATGGTAATCGGTCCGAACTTCACGGCGGCGCCGCATCGGCACCTTGTATCGTGGTCCAGTTGCCATTACTGATCACCTTCGGCGTCGACGTCGACGCCGTAGTTGTTTTCGATGTAGTTCACCAGTCGCGCTACGTCGCGGAACTCGCCACCGCGGGACTTGTTGTACAGCTCCCGGTACTGACCGGGGTCGATGGTCCCGTCGTCGCGGAGATCGCGGAGCAGCTGTCGCTGGGCTCGAACCTTCGCCGCCCACTCGTCTTTCTGGTTCTCTCGAGCACCGGCTTTCCCTTTTCGCTTGCCCGGGCCCTTCTGGTGGCCGTAGGCGCGCTTGTCCGCGCGTTCGCGAGCGCGGCCGCGGGAGTTGCCTTTCTTCTCTTTTGCCGTGATGGTGCCCTGTTCGACGAGTTCGCGGATGTCGTCGCGCGTAATCGCGTCGACGAGTTCGTCCTGGGCCTCGGGGTCGAACCAGACGCGGTTCTGTCCGACGTCGAGGACGTCCGCTGCGAGCCGTTTCTGTGCTTTCAGGTCCGTCATTGCTCGACCTCCACTTCGACGTAGGTGGGGTTCAGGACGCGAACGCCCTGTTCCTCTGCAAGGTCTTCGATACGCTCGCGCTTGCGAGCGCCGACCGTCGAGGCGATACGGACTGCCTCGTGGTCACCGTCGACGCCTTCGAGGCCGTCCGCGTTGTGGATGCGGACTTCCTCGAAACCGCTCGGATGCTTTCCGCGAACGGCTTCCGGCGAGCGGTAGCCCGCCTCGACCGATGCGCCCTTGCCCTTGATGCCGCGGCGCTGCTTCGAGAGTGCGCCGCGTGGCTCGCGCCAGGATTCGGGAATCCGCTTTTTCTTGTGGTAGTCCTGCGACTTGAACGCGGGCTTGCTCGCCGACCGTCGCTCGGCGATCAGGCGCGCTTCTTCGTCGCTGAGGTCGGGCGTCTTGTCGGCCAGCCCGCGGGGCTGGAGCTCCGTCTCGACGTCCTCCTCGACTTCTTCTTCGGCCTCTTCGTCTTCGATTTCGGCCTCCGCTTCGGCCTCCTCGTCGACTTCGAGGTCGCCAACGTCAGCTTTGATACGCGCAGCGAGCGCGTTACCGATCCCGTCGACTTCCGACAGGTCGTCCTGACTGGCGCCTTTGACGTCCTCGATGGACGTGATACCGAATTCGCGCAGCGCTTCGGCTTTACTCGCGCCGACACCGCTGATGTCTTCGAGTTCTTCGAGTTCGTCTGCCATCTATCAGGCACCTCCTTTGCTGGGCTTCTGGGTGATGTAGACGCCGTCCTGGAAGACGCGAACGTCCTTCCCCGAAACCCGGGTTAGCTGTTCGATATCGGCAGCTGTCTGACCCACGGCCTCCTTGTCGGGGCCGCTGATCGTCACGAGTTCTTCGTCGACGTCGACCTCGGTGTCCCCGTGAATCGACGTTCGTCGGGGCGCTTTCTCGCCGAGGAAGTTCTCGATGACGACGTCGCCGTCTTCGACCCGAACCTGCATCGGGAAGTGAGAGTAGAAGACCTCCATGTTGTACTCCCAGCCGTCCTGCACGCCGTGAACCATGTTCTCGACGTGGCTTTCAAACGTGCCAACCGTCGAGAGCGTGTTCGCGTCCTCGGCGTCAGTCTCGATGACGACTTCGTCGTCTGCTACCTCGACGGTCACGTCGGGGTACCAGAGGCGTCGTGTGACGCTGCCGTTCGGTCCTTCGATTGTCAGTTCGAGGTGGTCGACCTCTGCGCTGACTTCGTCCGGTAGTTCGATTGCTACTCTCGTCATTAGTACACGTACGCGATGACCTGACCACCGATGCCCTGATCGCGGGCCTCGTAGTGGCTCATGATGCCGTGACTGGTCGTAACAACGAGCGTCCCGTAGTCCCGAGCGGGGAGGAACCGCTTCTCCCACTTCTCGAACTCGTCAGCGCCCGCCGCATAGCGGGGCTTGACGGGGCCACACTCGTTGATGGCACCTTTTAATTCGACCTCGAACTGTCCGGATCGGCCGTCGTCGACGAACTCGAAGCCGTCGACGTACCCGCGGTCGTAGAAGACCTCGAGCACCTGACCGATCTCGTTCGAGGCGGGCGATACCTCGTGGGTAAGATGACCCACACTCTCGGCGTTACTGATCCCCGAGAGGGCGTTACTGAGCGGATCGTTTGCCGTCATATTATCGGTACTTCCTGAATCCCATATCTCGGGCAATCTCTCGGAAGCACTGTCGGCACAGCCAGATGTTGTACTTCCCGACGAGACCTTGCTTGCGGCCACAGCGCTGGCACTCCTCTAGCTGGCCGGTGCGCTTCGTGGCGTGCTCGCCCGTCTGCTCGTTGTCACTTTCGCTCATTGTTCTACCTCCACGTCGAAGGTCGACCCGACGAACGCGACTGCATCGTCGGGGTCGAGTCGGTGGTTCGAGGGGATCGACCGGGTCGCCTTCTTTCGCTGGGCGACGCGGTAGCCGGGACGCACGAGATTGACCGTGACGTCAAGTCCGAAGATCCCGATGCTCGGATCGTACTCCTGGCTCGGGAAGTCGGTGTGTTCTTCGATCCCGAAACTGAAGTTCCCGGTATCGTCGAACTGCGTCGCCGAGATATCGGCGAGCGGCAGCGCGGTCTCCAGGAACTCGTGGGCATCGTCGGCGCGAAGGGTGACCTTCGTACCGATCGGATCGCCCTGGCGGATCCCGAACTCGGGTTTGGTCGCTTTGGCCTGCGTCCGGACGCTCTGGTGTCCGGTGACCGTTTCGAGGATCTCCTCGGCGTTGGCGAGTTCGCGGCCACCCTGCCCGACGCCCATGTGGACGACGACCTTCTCGACCTGTGGCTCGCGCATCTCGTGGAAGTCGGCTTCGGCTTCACTCATCGTCGTCCACCTCTTCGTCAGCCGATTCGTCTTCCAGTCCGCCCTCAACGAAGTTCTCGTCGATGACGACGACGTACTCTTCGATCGTCTCGAAGGCGTCGCTTCCGGCGACGCCCTCGACGACGACGCGGTTGTCGCCGCTGCCGGGCGTCACTTCGATCGATTCGACCTCGCCGATGTCGCCGGCGTGCTGTCCGCTGACAGCGGTCACGAGTGCACCTTCCACGTACGGGAAGTGTGCGACGATCTCGTCAGTCTCGTTGTCGACGACCAGCGAGTCGTCCCCGCTGTAGTCGCTCGCGTCCTCGACGAGCACGTTCTGCCCGTCGTGGAGGTTGATCTGCGTCTCGCCGCCAGCGACCTGGCGCTTGCCGACGATCTTGCCGAGCTTGCTGCCCGCGGCGTCGGCGTCGATCCCGGTGAGTGCGAGGCGGCCTCCCTCGTCGGGGAAGACGCGGTAGTACTCTTCGCGCTCGGAGAACTCGAGGATGTCGAACATCCCGACGGGACGGCGGTAATCGCGTATCTCGTCGCCGTTGATGCGGACGTTCCCTGATTCGAGCGCGTACCGTACCTCCTTCTTGGAGTCGGCGTAGCCGAGCACGTCGCGGAGCAGGACGACGAGCGGAACGCCCGCGTCGCCGTGCGGTCCGTCGTCGGCCTTGACCGTGAACTTCTCCGTCTTGCGTTCGACCGGCCAGGAGTTCGGTGCAGATAGTCGTTTCTGGTGGTTCGTCATTGGGTATCACCCTGGAGACGCTCCTCGCGACGGTCGTCGGAGAGGTCGAGGTCGATGACCCGCAGGTTGCTGGCGTCCAGCGGCCGCGGAACCTCTTCGCCGTCAGCGGTTTCGACCGTGACGTCCTCGACGTGTACGACGGAATCTTTGAGGTCGACGTGAACGACTTCGCCTTCTTCGCCAGCGAAATCGCCTCGCATGACCTCGACGGTGTCGCCCGCGTTGACGCGGACGCGTCGGGTGTCGTACTCCTCGCGGAGCTCCGAAGAGAGCGTCGTATGCACGAACTTGTGCTGTTCGTGCAGGGAGGCGTTCTCCGTTTCCTTTCGTTGTTTGCGTGGTTGTCGTGACATGCTATACAATCATCGTAGCCGTGCTTGCGATACTTCCGAACCGCTCTGCGACTTCCCGCGCGATGGGACCCTTGATCTCGGTCCCGCGCGGTTCTTCGTTCTCGTCGATGACGACGGCCGCGTTGTCCTCGAACTTGAGGCGCGTACCGTCGGGGCGGCGGATGGGCTTTCGCTGGCGGATGATTACCGCTTCGATGACCTGGCGACGCATTTCGGGCGTCCCCTTGGTAACCGAGACGGTGATCTTGTCGCCGATGCCGGCTTTCGGGTGACGGTTCTTCGTCCCCGAGTAGCCGGCAACGCTGATGACTCTGAGTTCACGCGCGCCAGTGTTGTCGGCACACGTGATCAGGGATCCTTTCTCCAGGCCCTGGGTCACGTCAGCTTTCATCGCTTCCATCGTTACTGCCCCCCCGTCGTCGCGGCTGCCTCGACGGCAACCTGCTCGACGACGACGTGACTTTTCGTCTTCGAAAGCGGTCGTGTCTCTGCGATCTTGACCGTGTCGCCGACATTGAGTCCCTCCAGCACGCCCGGCACGTGTGCCGGGATGCGGGAGCGTCGCTTCATCAGTCGGTCGTACTTCGGAACGTTCACGTCGTACTCTCGTTCGACGATCACGGTCTTCTCCATATCCGTCGAGACGACTTCGCCTTCGAGGACCTGCCCTCGAACAGCGAGATCGCCATAGAACGGACACTTCTCGTAATCGTATGTGGCCGGGTCGTCCGGCTCTGGTGGTTGTTCTACGTCTAATCCAATTGCCATGGTGATGTACCTCGTGTTTCGGTGCGTTCTGCGGGTCGTGAGAGCAATCGTGAGCCATCCACCGTAACGTAGGTCACGCCCTCGCCGGAGGGGCCGTCGGCGTCGGTTTCCCGACCGTCTTCCGACGGAGTCGCCGTCGACTCGGCCTCCAGTTTGGACGCAATCCCCGCTCCCTTCTCGGGTGCGGCGGCTTCATCTGTGTCTGCTTCGAGCACGAACTCGAATATCGATCCCTGCTTCGGCACCTGCCGCACCCGAGACTCGTCTGCTGCGATATCGCTGTCGGCGGCGTTGCCGCCTTCATTCAGTTGTTCCTGCGGAACAACGCTCTCTATGTGCAGCGTATTTGCAGTCTCAACCACGATACGCCCGGCTATCCCGATCAGATCGGGGTTCGGGGCATCGACGACCCGTACGTACAGGCCGTTGAGTTCGTGTCGTGGGAGTGTCTCGGGTGTCAGTGGCATCGTTTATTCTTCGTCTTCGAAGTCGCCTTCTTCTGCCTGAATCGTCTTGATTCGGGCAATGGTCCGGCGAAGTTCGCTGATGCGGCCCGGATCGTCCGGAGCGCCACCAGCGGCCTGGACTGCTTTCGCGTTCAGCAGTTCGGTCTTGAGTTCGTCGAGTTCGGCCTCACGCTCGGCCGGCGTCATGTCGCGGATCTCTTCGACGTGAAGGATCGCCATCAGGCATCACCCTCCTCGTCGTCGATCTCCTCTTCCATCTCGTCGACGAGTTCGTCCGCTTCCTCCTCGACTTCCTCTTCGAGGTCGTCGAGTTCCTCGGCGATCTCTTCGTCGCCCTCGGGAACGTCGACCTCCTCGAACTCCTCGTCGGGTTCGTCGGTCTCGATGACTTCCTCGACGACTTCGTCGTCGGCTTCGGCCTCGGTGGCCTCGTCTTCGAGCTCGTCGAGCTCTTCGTCTTCAGGCTCTTCGAGCAGTTCTTCGACGCCCTCGTCGGTCTCGACCTCGGCGGCGAGTTCGGAGACGTCGGCGTCTTCCTCGATACGGAAGTCGTCCGGAAGCTCGGCTCCCGGCGGGATGATCTTGACGTCAACGCCGATCGTGCCGAGCTTCATCACTGCGACGCCCTGGCCGTGATCGACGATAGTCTCTGCCGGCTCACCGTTGTGCTTGATGTAGCCGTCGTTGAACTTCTCGACGCGCGACCGAGCGCCGGTTACCTTCCCGGAGAGGACGATCTCGGCACCCAGCGCGCCGGCGTCCATGATGCGTTCGAGCGTGGTGTGGCCCGCTTTGCGGAAGTACCAGCCACGTTCGAGTGCGTTGGCGAGTCGGTCGGCCACGATTCGTGCGTTCAGGTCGGGTTCTTCGACCTCCTGAACGTCGATCTGGGGGTCCTCGAGGTTGAACTGCTCTTCGAGGGCCGTCGTGATCTTCCGGATGTTCTCTCCGCCCTTCCCGATAACCATACCGGGCTTTTCGGCTTTGAGGACGATCTGTGTGCCCATCGGCGTTTTGGCGACGTCCATGCCGCCGTAGCCGGCTCGACCGAGTTCGTCCGCGAAGAACTCGTCGATCTGGGACATCTGCATGCCGTCTTCGATGAACTCGTGTTCGTCAGCCATTATTCGTCACCTTCCTCCTCGGGTTCGGCGAGGACGAGTTCGACGTCGACTTCCATCGTGTTCCAGGCGCTCGCGCGACCCATCGCGCGGGGTTTGCGGCCCTGGACTTCGCCGACCTTGTGGGCGGCGACGTGCTCGATGCGCATCGATTCGGCGTCGAATCCCTGTTGTTCTGCGTTGTTCATGCCGTTCTGCAGCAGATCGATGAACGCTTTGCTGGCCTTCTCGGGGAATCGTCCGGCGTCCCAGCCGTCGATTCCCGAGCGGTGACCAACGCCGCTGTTGTGCTGTCTGAACGGAACGGGCTGTTCCTCGTCGATAACCGCTTCGAGGTACTCCACCGCTTCGGTGGTCGTCTTGCCCTTGATTTCTCGGGCAATCGCCCTGCTGTGCTTGTGGCTCATGTGACGCTCCCGAAGCATCGCTTTCGCGGTGGTCTCCGGATCGACGTCGACGCTGTAGTTGATTCCCATGGGTTATTTGAGCGGTACGAACTTCGACGAGCGGGTTGCTCCGATCCCGGCCTGTCCGTGTTCGACCGACGTTCGGGTCAACTGGAACTCGCCGAGGTAGTGCCCGATCATCTCGGGTTCGACCTCGACGCGCTCGAAGCCCTGACCGTTGTGGACAGCGAAGGTCAGACCGACGAACTCGGGCAGCACTGGCATGTCGCGCAGGTGCGTCCGGATCGGATCGTTCGTGGACTCCTCTTCGCTCGTCTCGCGGGCTCGTTCGAGCAGTTTCTCGTGCTGGACGCCGAGACCGCGTGTGATAGTTCGCCGCTGTCGTGCGGGGAGCAGTTCCGCGACCTCGTCCATGTCCATCTCCTGCAACTCGTCGAGCGTGTGGCCACGGTAGGTGAACTCGCCTTCGCGGCCGGTTCTGTATTCTGATCCACTCATTATTCTTTTCCACCTCGTCCGGTTCGGCTGGACGCGATGTCACCGACCTTCCGTCCCGGCGGGGTGTCCCGCGAGACGGACTTCGGTTTGCCGGGGTGCTGGCGGCCACCGCCACCGAAGGGGTGGTCGACCGCGTTCATGGCGACGCCACGGACGCGGGGGTACTTCGTGCCCCGGGCTTTCATCTTGTGATACTTGTTGCCGGCCTTGACGAACGGCTTCTCCGTTCGTCCGCCACCGGCGACGACCCCGATGGTCGCGCGGCATTCGGGATCGAGTCGCTTGACCTCGCCGCTCGGCAGCTGCACGACAGCCGCATCGCGGTCGTGCGTGATGAGGTCGGCGCTGACGCCCGAGGATCGGGCGAACTTGCCACCGTCGCCGGGGCTGGACTCGACGTTACAGACGGGGACACCCTCCGGAATCTCGGCGAGCGGAAGGGTGTTACCCGGCTGGATCTCCGCGGTGATACCTACCTGGATTCGGTCACCGACTGTGACGCCCTCCGGGGTGAGGATCATCCGCTGATCGCCGTCCTCGAACTCGACGACCGCGACCGGCGCGCTGCGGGCCGGGTCGTGTTCGATATCGACGACGGAGCCGGAGACGAGATCGGTCTCTTCCGGCGTCTTGTGCTGTTTGTCGGACTTGTACCGGTGCGATGGGGCTCGGAACGTGGAGCCACCGCGACCGCGTCGTTGTCCCTGAATTCGTCGTCCCATGTTCAGAACACCCCGATTCTCGATGCGACTTCATCGGCTGCGTCGTCGGGACCCAGCTCGACGGTCGCTTTCTTGGTTCCGTCCATGGTGATCTGTGTGTTCACATTGACGACTTCGACATCGAAGCGCTCGGAGACCGCGTCTGCGATATCCGGCTTCGCCGAATCGATGTCGACGATGAACTGGAGCTTGTTCTCGAAGTCCATGTCGTTCATCGCCTTCTCGGTAACGAGGGGATGAACGATGACGTCTCGGTCCTGGCTCATCGGTCAGCCACCTCTTCGATGGCGCTCTCGGTAAACACCGTCAGTCGTCCTCCGTTCGCGCCCGGCGCGAGGTCTTCCGTATTGACCTCGGTCGCCGTTGCGACGTCCGCGCCGGCGATGTTGCGGGCCGCTCGGGACGGGCCAGCCTCGCTCGACGTGACGAAGAGGAGTGATCGCGGTGTCGTGTATTTCCGTCCGCGGGTCGTTCCTCGACCAGCGCGGACCGATCGGTTCTCGTCGGCGCGTTCGACGTCCTCGTGCACGTCAAGGGCTTCGAGAAGGGCAACGACCTCCTGGGTCTTCTCCAGGTCCTCGAACTCGTCGTCGACGACGAGCGGGAGTTCGAGATCCTCGTCGAACTCGTGACCGCGCTCGGCGACTGCGTCCACGTCCGCCGTTGCGGCGATCGCGGCGCGGGTCGCGAGCTTTCGCTCCTTGTCGTTGATGTCGAGGCCCTGCTCCTTCTCGGCCTTCGGGGGGTGTGCACGGCGGCCGCTGACGGCCTGGGGGACGCGTCGGGCAGTACCGTTCTCGCGTGGCACGTGTGCCATACCGCGACCGCTACCCTGGGACTCCGCAGGTGTGCGGAGACCGGCGAACTCGTCCGCGCCGTAGTCCTGTTTCCGGTTTGCCTGAGCGGCGAGCACTGCGCGCTCGATCAGATCCGTCCGGATCGGCGTCTCGAAGACGTCCGGAAGGTCGATCGTGCCCGCGTCCTCACCGTCGAGGTCACGTACTGTAGCCTGCATAGATTATCCTTGATTCGATTCCGTTGATACGTAGCGCACCTCGGGATCGAGGCGCGGTTGGTCGTTCGGTCGCACTGCCGGGCGGAACCGAAGGACGCGCTGCTGAGGACCCGGAAGGGACCCTTTGACGAGCGCGTACGAGCCGTCGATCTCGCCGTAGTTGACGAAGCCACCCGCGGGGGTGACGTCGTCGTCGCCGAGATCGAGGAGGCGCTTGTTCAGCTCCGTCCGCTGGTGGTAGCCGGTCTGACCCTGCTGTGGAACCGTCGAGCGAACTCGGGACGGGTTCCACGGGCCGAGATTACCGATCCGGCGCCGCCAGCCCTGGCGTGCGTGCTTTCCTTTTCGTTTCTGAACGCCCCATCGCTTGACGGGGCCCTGCGTTCCTTTCCCTTTCGTCACACCGGCGACGTCCATGTACTCGCCGGGTCGGAAGATCTGGTCTGCGGTGTGTTCGCCACCGTTTTCCAGAATATCCAGTCCGTATGCGAGACGGTCTTCGACGGAACCGCCGCCGATTCGTGTCTCCATGACGTCCGGTTTCTTCTTCGGAACGCTCTTGACGTCGCTCGGGACCGTGTGCGTGATCATCCGCAGGTCGGCGATTCGACCGTCGGCAACGGCATCACGGATCTGACCCTCTGCGCCTTCGGGGTCGTGGTCCTGGGGGATGTCAAGTGTGCGATCGAGTTCCTCATGGAACTCGGTGGCCCAAACTTCGGTCAGCGGTTTCTGACCGTAGGGCGTGTCCTCGTACGCTCGCAGGGCAACCGCCCGCATGGGCGGCGTCTCCACGATGGTGACCGGAACCGTCTCCTCCATTCCCTCGGTGGGCGAGTCGGCTTCGTCGTTGATCATCACCACGTGGGTCATGCCAGCCTTGTAGCCGGCAAAACCCTGAAGCGTCGGCTGTCCGTCGTCACTCGGCCACGAGTTGAAACGTGGGACCTCGCTGGTCGCACGCTTCCGTGGGCCGAATCCCAACGAGCCTTTGCGTGGTCTGCTTGGTTGTGGCATTGTGTTTCACTCTGGGAGTGTTAGGCAGGCAAGCGATGCGACGATTGCTTCTTCAGTTCGCACCACCTTGCTGCCCTGGTTCGGAACCGTATTTAGCCAGAGGTCGAACCGGCTGGGTGCGCCCGGTTCGACGTTGATGTGCGACGAGTCGCCCTCGTCGCTTTCTCCGTCCTCTCGTTGCCCCGCTGGGGCAACGCGCTCGACGGTGACCCCGTCGAGCATCGCCGGAAGCCCTCTCTCGGGCGCACCGAACGCGACGGTCATCCCGTCCCGTTCGATGCGTCCGGCCAGTGAGCCGAGTCGAGACGTCGTCAGGTTCTCGCCGAACCTCGACGTCGCAACCCGGACACCGGCATCCTCACGGCCGAGCGCTTCCGAAAGGTCCATGCGATGGATCGAGAGCACCGAAATGGGCTCGTCGACCAGTTTCGCACGGACCGGCTCTCGCGAAGAGATCCTGACTGTTACGCGCTCTCCCTCGTCGACCTCCATTTTCGGAGGGACGACAAGCGAGATCGGGTGTTGCAAGCCGCAATTGACCCGTACGCGCCCGTCAGGTCCGACCTCGGTCACGATTCCCTGTCTTGTCGACCCCGAATCGTCAGATTCGGAGCCGGTCTGCGACGGTGCGCGGAGCGGCGGCAGGACGCCCGCGTACTCTAGTTCGCTCCGCGTCCCCCACGCCTCCTTTCGGAGGTATGGCGGTGTCGCGGCGTACCGCAGCACGGTTTCGACGAACCCGCCGCCCCACCTGCGTTCGCCCTCCCCATCGGGGAAGACGACCAGGCGATCCGCCCGGAATACCGTTGCCGCGCGAGCAACGTAACCGATCTTACGCGTTGCCTCGCGTTTGTCTTCGGCTTCCCGGACGAGGGACGACGGCACGAGTATACTGACTGTCATGCCGTGACGCTTCGACGCCTCGCCACTAGACTGTGCCGATGTTTTCCTGTCCGACCCTAAAAGGGTGCCGGATCGGATTCGGCAGTGAGAGCCGTTCACATCCGTATTGTGAGGGGTTACCGTGGTTTTGAGTGCGGAATCCTTGCCTATGAGTGTCACGGGTCGGTGACACGTCGACGACTCTTCGCATACGCACACCTGAAAGAGTTATTTGATGGCACCTGCTTTCCATCTACACGATGTCGTCCAATACTTCGGGGTCCGAGCCCTCACTCGTGATCCGTGCCCTCTGGTTCGTGTTCGTCGGCTGGTGGCTCACTGGCCTCTGGCTCTCTATCGCCTGGCTACTGAACCTCACCATCATCGGAATCCCGCTGGGGATCAAGATGATCAACGTCGTCCCGAAGGTGCTCTCGCTGAAATCACCCCAGCGAGATCTCGTGACCGATCCCGAGGGGAACCTGGTCGAATCGGACAGAGAGCAGTACAACCTGCTCGTCCGTGGCGTCTGGTTCGTCTTCGTCGGCTGGTGGGCCAGCGCCCTCTGGACCGGGATCGCCTACCTGCTGACGCTGACGATAGTCGGCATCCCTATCGCGGTGATCATGTACAACAAACTGCCCTTCGTCGTCTCGCTGTATCGGTACTGAGGTAATAACGCGGTTTCTTTTGTTTCGGGCCCGGATGCGGCGTCGGTCGTGGTTCCGTACCGTGGTTCTGGTTCCCGAAGCCGCTCGCTTTCGCAACTCTTATACAACAGTCTCTCGTTATCTGTGAATGCAGACAGGGCGCGTCGGTAGTGTAGTGGTATCACGTGACCTTGCCATGGTCACAACCGGGGTTCAAATCCCCGCCGACGCACTTCTCCGATTTTTACTTGACAAGCGGTGCGTTTCATCGCGCCGCGATTCGTAAAATCGGTGTATGCGTAATCGGGGATTTGAGCAGACGAGAGGAGTGAAGCGAGTTCAAATCCCGGTCGGCTACTGCCGACCGACGTTCAGATCGTTTCGCTCAGTGAACTCCCCGCCGACGCACTCCTTTCGAAGCAATACCCGCGAGTGCGTGCGGTATCGGGAGCCACGAACAGCAGGTGGGACGAACGGTTGAGAGGATACGCTCCCATAATTAGCGGAGTATACTGGTGACTAACCGCAGAGGAGAGGGAATGTTTTTGCGTGCGCCACCTACATGCCCGATATGGGCGTCAGCGCACTCTCGGTCCTAGCTGTTTCCGGTGGCGTCGCTATCCCTGCGGTGGCCCCACCGCCACTGTCGGTGGACATGCTGGTCGTCTTCGGGATCATCGCACTCGCGCTCGTTCTCTTCGTCTGGGAACCGGTTCCGATCGATGTCACGGCGATCGGGGTGATGGTCGCGCTGATCGTCCTCGAACCGTGGACCGGCGTCGACCTCGCGCAGGGGCTGTCGGGCTTTTCCAGCAGCGCGACGATCGCCGTTCTCGGGATGTTCGTCCTCAGCGAGGGGATTCGCCGGACCGGGTTGATCAGCGTCATCGGCAGAGAGATCGCCGATAGATACGGTAACAGCTCGTTCAAACAGCTGGTTGCAGTCCTCGGACTATCGGGCGGGACGGCCGGGTTCATCAACAACACGCCGGTCGTGGCCGTGATGATTCCGATGGTCTCCGAACTGTCCGACCGGACTGGCGTCTCGCCCTCGAAACTGCTGATGCCGATCTCCTTTGCCGCGATGATGGGTGGGATGTTGACGCTGGTGGGAACGTCGACGAACTTGCTGGCGAGCGATATCTACGACAGCATGGGCGCGGAGTACGAGGCGTTCTCGATGTTCGAGTTCACGACACTGGGGGTGATCGTGCTGATCGTCGGTTGCGTCTATCTGTTAACTGTGGGGGTGCGCCTGACGCCCGAACGCGTGCTGGTCTCCGAGGAACTCACCGAGGACTTCGAGATGGCAGAGTACCTGACCGAAGTCGTCGTCGAGGAGGACTCGCAGTTTATCGGTCAGACCGTCGACGAGTGTCTACGGGCGGTCGACGTCGATGCCGATATCGTCCAGTTCATCCGCAACAAGCAGGCGTTTACCGAGCCGCTGGCACACAAGGAGATCAGAAGTGGCGACGTGCTCGTTCTGCGGACCGACAGGGAGAGCCTCGTCTCATTGATCGAGACCCAGGGGCTGGGGCTTGCCCCGGATGCCGACGTCGCGGTAGACGACGAGACCCTCGCCGTGGAGGGCGAGGAGCGAGAGGAGGTCGAGTCCCAGCAGCTCGCGGAGGTAGTGATCACGCCCGATTCGTCGCTGATCGGCGAAACCTTCGAGACGCTGAACTTCCGACAGCGGTACAACGCCACTGTGCTCGCGATCCGACGTGGCGGGCAGATGATCCACGCCCGGATGGACGAGCGGCACCTCCGTGGCGGCGACACCCTGCTGGTACAGGCGAGCGCCGACACGTTCCAGCAGTTCGCCAACGATCGCAACTTCGTGGTCGCAGGGGAGTTCTACGTTCCCGAGTACCGCAGATCGAAGCTACCGATCGCGCTGGGGATCGTCGCGCTCGTCGTCGGACTCGCCGGTGCGGGACTGGCACCAATCGCCGTCTCGGCGCTTGGCGGCGTCGTAGCGATGGTGGCGACGGGCTGTCTGCGCCCGTCGGAAATGTACGACGCCGTCGACTGGAACGTCATCTTCCTGCTGGCGGGGCTCATCCCGCTCGGGATCGCGATGGAAGCGACCGGCGGTGCCGCGTTCCTCGCAGGCCACGTCGTCGGGATCGCTGGCGGCCTCGACCTACTGCTCCTGCTCGGCGTCCTGTATCTCCTGACCGCCGTGCTCACGAACGTCGTCAGCAACAACGCCTCAGTCGTGTTGATGATCCCCGTCGCCGTCGACATCGCGGTCGCAGTCGGCGCGAATCCGTTCGCGTTCGCGCTTGCGGTGACGTTCGCCGCATCGACGGCGTTCATGACGCCGGTTGGCTACCAGACGAACCTGATGGTGTACGGCCCCGGCGGCTATCGCTTTACCGACTTCATGCGCGTGGGCGGCCCGCTCCAGTTGCTGTTGACCGTCGTCACCGTCCTCGGAATCAACGCCATCTGGGGCGTCGCGTGACTGTCACCGCACCGCGGCCATCAGACGCCATGCGGCCAGACGCCGATCCGTCGTTTGCCGAACAGACGCCGGCCTCTCGGGCCTAGATCCCTTTGCTGATCGAGCGTTTCGTGGAGTTGGTGGTCGCGACCTGTGCGTATGGCGTCACTCCGTGCTGAACCGAATCGCACGGGAGATGACGTACATCAGAACGATACCGGAGCCGATTGCGAGAACGAACTGACTCGCCAGAACGAACAGCAGTCCGATCCCACCCTGACCGCCTAGCAGTATCGCCACCAGGAACGGGACGAGCGCAATCGCGACGAAGAACCCGATGAGTTTGGCGAGCAGTATCGATTCGGTGATGATCTGCGTCGTATCTAGCTCGCTTGTCTGCGGGTCGACGAACGGGGTGGAGGGGGCCATATTACCTGATTTTGATAGTTCTAACGTATAACTATTGCTGAAAGTCGGCAAAACGGCGGATCCGCACGGGTTCGTGTCCGCTCCGGGCGATCACGGTTCGGCGTGAGACTCAGTCTGCGGACTGCTCGTCGACGACTGCACCCGTTTCCGTGACGGGATCCTCGCTGGATTGGACTTTCCCGAACAGGACGGCGGCGATGTAGATAGCGACGGCGACGAGCACGATAGTCCCGCCGGCAGTCGTCGCGTACTGGAACGAGAGCGTGATTCCGAGGATGACCGCGAGTTCGGCCAGGATGACCGACGCGAGCAGCGCCTCGCGGAAGCTGCGGGCGATCTGTGCCGCACCGGCGACCGGGACGACGAGCATCGCGGCGACGAGGATGACGCCCATGATCTGCATCGCGCCGACGACGACCATCGCGGTGAGCATCGACATGACACGGTTGTACCAGGGAACGTTGATGCCCGCGACGCGGGCGGCCGTCTCGTCGAAAGTGACGTAGAGGAGCTGTTTGTAGGTGACACCGACGACGAGCGCGATGACGGCAAACAAAGTCAGCAGGAGGACGGCGTTCTCGTTCGTCACCGTCGAGAGGTTCCCGAAGAGATACTGGTTGATACCGACGGCAAGCCCGCCCGCGTTGAGGCTGATCAGCACCGCCCCCAGCGCGAACCCGGTCGAGAGGACGATAGCCATCGAGACATCGTTGTATGCGTCGGTCACCTCGGAGATCAGTTCGATGGCGAGCGCGGCGAGCATCGCGATGACGACCGCCGAGAGATAGGGGGAGATCCCAGTCCCGAAGACTGAGTTGACGAACAGCCCGACAGCGACGCCCGCGAAGGCGGTGTGGGCAAGCGCGTCGCCGATCAGCGCAAGCTGGCGGTGGACGAGAAAGGTCCCGATCAGGGGGGCCATCACTGCGATGAGGATGCCGACGAGAAACGCGCGGTGCATGAAGCCGTACCGGAGCATCTCGATGCCGAACTGCTCTCCGAGAACCGACAGCAGGTCGCTCCAGCGTTCGAGGACCCAGAGCAAGGCGTCGTATGGGACTCCGAAGACCCCGACCGACGGCGAGGACGCGACACTCACGCGACCGTCACCTCCTTGTCACGACGGATGTTGGTACCGTAGGCACGGTCCAGCGCGTCGCTCTCGGCGAACTCGACGGGAGGGCCGTCGAAGTAGAGTTCGCGGTTGAGACAGAGGACGCGCTCCGTGTGCTCGAGGACGGCCCCGATATCGTGTTCGACGAGCAGAATCGTCATGCCCTCGTCGTTGAGTTCGCCCAGAAGCTCGAAGAACTCCTCGACGGACTCGGCGTCGACGCCGACAGTCGGCTCGTCGAGGACGAGCAACTCGGCCTCCCCGGCGAGCGCACGGGCGATGTAGGCGCGCTGGCGCTGGCCGCCGGAGAGTTTCGTGATGCGTCGGTCCGCGAGGTGTTCGATGTCGACCGTCCGGAGTGCCTCCTGGGCTCTCTCGCGGTCGGCCGAGGTGATGCGTCCAAAGCCGGCGTGTGGGAACCGCCCCATGAGAACGACCTCGGCGACGGTAATCGGCATCTCCTTGGTGTTCTCGGTGACGTCCTGTGCGACGTAGCCGATCCGCTCGCGGTCGGCGAAGGCCTCTGCCGGGTGATCGAGTAGCTCGATACTGCCGGCATCCGGCTCGTGCAGGCCCAGAATCAGCTGCAAAAGCGTGCTCTTTCCGGAGCCGTTTGGGCCGACGATACCGACGTATTCGCCGGAGTCGACGCCGAACGAAATGTTCTCGACGACCGGTGCGGCTGTGTATCCGAAGGAAACGTCATCGACGTAGATGTCTGTCATTGGTAGCTCTGTTACTCAAAATTCCGCCACTCCGCTTCGAACGCCTCCGATGGCTCCTGCGCATCGAGGAGGCGGCCGAACGTCTGCATGTTTATCTGTCGGGCGATATCGAAGTAGCCCCAGCCCCGCTCTGCCCACCGCTCCGTTATGCCGGCGTATGGGGTGACCGGATAGTAGCTCTCGACCGACGTCTCGGCCAGTAGCTGCTCGGCGGGCCGCCGGGGCTCGAACACCGCCGCGCCGATGTGGCGGATGTCGTTATCTGCGATCGTATCCTGTGCTCGCTGCATGTCAGCCGGTCGCACGTCGTTGTTTGCGGCGAGGTTCGTAACGAGCGGCTGGAGCGTGACCCCGTAGCGGTCCCCGACGTACTCGAAGGCGTTGTGCGCCGCGAGGAAGGTTACGTCGCGCTGGGCGGCATCGACCAGCGAACGCCACTCGTCGTCGAGGACATCGAGTTCGGCCTTGACCGCCTCGGCGTTCTCTGCCAGCACCGCTGCTTCGTCCGGTGCGATCCGTTCGAGGCCGTCCCGGATGTTGTCGACCGATTCCTTGGCGCGTTCGGGGTCGAGCCAGAAGTGCGGGTCTTTCCCTCGTCCGATCTCTTCTTCTTCTCCGACGGAGTCGGCGAGGTCAAGGAGGTCGATCCCCTTCCGGACGTTGACGAACTCGGTCTCGGCCCGGTCGTCACGGGCAGTTTTGATCGCCCGGTCGGCCCACGGCTGGAAGCCGGGGCCCACGTTGATGAACGCGTCCGCAGTAATGATGTCGACCTGAATCGAGGGGTCGGGCTCCCAGCCGTGGCCGTGGAGCCCCGTCGGAATCAGGTTTTTGACGAGGATCGGCGTCCCCTCGGCGACCTGGCGAGCAAAATCGTAGAAGGTAAAGAACGAAGCGACTGCGATAGGGCCGTCGTGTGAGGCCCCCCGCGTATCGGTCGCACAGCCTGCAAGACCGAGCGAAAGCGCACTGCCACCGAGGGCCAGTGCCTTTCGTCGCGACAGCCTCTTCGCGTGAGTCTCCGTCATCAAGCAGGATTAGATGGGGCTAAACTAAAAGTGTTGCTACTCAATAAGTTTAGATTCCGTCTAATCCATCGGTGAAATCCCGGCCGATCGGCAGGTAATCAGGCCTTAGCCGTGATTATGTAGTAGCCCAGCGCGCCGCCCCCGACAAGCCTGTAGACGTCGTATGACGCCCGATACAGCGCCTGCTGCCGGTCGTTCGACCCGCCAAAGAGACCGCGGAGCCGGTGGATCGGATAGTTTACCAGCCCCGTGATCCCTCGTCTGCGAACCGACGGGACGACGGCGTCGGTGACGTCCCGAACCGAGACGTTCTCGAAGCCCGCCCCGTCAAGGCCGGTTTCGAGCGCGTCGATCCGGGTCACCTCGACGCCAAAGCCGTCGTCGACGCGTGCCAGACGGCTGGCTTCGTCCTCGTCGAGGTCGCGTGGACGCTGGAACAGGTCGCCGACGACGAGTCGTCCCCCCGGCGTGAGAACCCGGGCCACTGCATCGAGGACGGCCGCGTCGTCTCGCGCGTGACAGAGCGCTTCGAGGCCCCAGACCACGTCGATGGAGTCGTCATCGACGGTCGATAGCTCGTGAAAGTCATCGTTCCGGAACGTCACCGACTCGGCGACGCCGCTTTCGCGCGCGTACTCCCATGCGGCGTCTAGTAGCCCGTCGTTGACGTCGATCCCGACCACAGATGCCCCGCGGTTGGCGGCGATCCAGATCGATTCCGCGCCGGCCCCGCAGCCGATATTTAAAATGCGGTCGTCGGGACCGATCTCCGCCAGCGTGGCGAGGATTCGGGTCGTGTTCTCGACCGCTGTCGCGGGCTCGTCGTGGTCGTCGTCGTGGTAGCCGTAGTGGAGGCTCCGGTGGCCCTGCTGGTCCCACATCTGCTCGTGTGACTCCTGTAACTCGTCGTACACCCCGGAGACGGCGTCGCTATCGAGCTCTCCCATCGTATCGGTTCAGGGGGCTAAGACTTCTAAAGCTTGGCACCAGTGGCCACCGATCCGCACTCTCGACACCGTGTATCTACCACCACTTGAGGCATGACATTCGTCTGACGAGAGCTTATGATCTTCCACTCCCATGGTATGGTAAGTCATGTCATATGATCGTCCGGCGGAAAGTATCAGTGGCCCAAACGAGTGGCGCTGGAACCGGTTACACGAGGACGAGGGGCCCGAAGAGCGTCGGACGGAGCGCTCGGGTCACCGACCGACCGCGAACCAGCACTCGGAGGACCAAGGCACTGATCGACAGGGAGATACCGCACGCAAAATCACGGTACTCGAAGCCGAACTCCAACGAAAGGACCGCCGCTTGCAACACGTCATCGAGCAGTACGAGCGCCGCCTGTCCGAGAAGAACCGACAACTGACACGAGACCGAGAGAGAGAAGCGGAATCAGCACAGTCGACGCTTCTGGGCACCATCCGTCGGTATCTCACTGACGGCTGACTGGCTTAGGAGTACTGTTCGTGCTCCGCGATCATAAGCCGGGTATCGGCGGTTTCGGCGAGCACACGAACGCCGTCGCTGGATCGCTCGGTCGAGAACTGTAGCTCCCCGACCGAGGCCGTCTCACCGACCGACGGAACCGGAGTCTCGCCGATCCGGGAACCGTCCTCGCTCACGCGGACCAGAAACGCGTCGTCGGTGGGGACCAGCGCGAGCGTTCGGCCGTCGATCCGCGCCTCGGCCTGCACCGGATCGGATACGAACGACCGTGTCGTCTCGCCATCCAGTTCCAGATCGACGACATAGGCGGTGTCGTTGCCCACGACATCCCAGCCGGTTCGCTCGGCGTGGACGGTCTCCCGCCAGCCGATCCCTCCGACGACCGCCGTATTGTTGCCCTCGAACTCGAGGACCTCCTCCCTGACGCCGATCGTCCAGAGTTGGCGCGTCTCGCTCACGACGATCACCCCCGTCTGCTGGCTGGCAAGCAGGTCGTCACCGCCCAGATCGATCGCGGGTCGCTGCGCGCTTGTCGCGTTCTCCTCGTAGGTGACGGTATAGTCGCCGACCTCGACTCCACCGGACCCCGGAACCGGGTCGTCGCCGAGGGTAACCAGGCTGATCGGCAGACTGGGGAGTGCAACGAGCAGTGTCAGCACCAGTAGCCCGACGACCGCCGTCCGACGCCGCGACACCGGGCTGGTCACCCAGCGGTCGGGAGCCAGTGGCGGGATTGCAGGTAGCGCCAGCAGCGTCGTGAGCAACGCTATCGGCACGACGGAGATGGCGAGCGGTTGCCCCGTAACGACCGCCCCGCCCGCGATAAACACGCCGCCGAGCACCACCAGTCCGAGCCAGAGGGCGGCCAACTGCCGGCGGGTCGGCACGCGGTCGAACCGGCCGAGCACGCTTGGAAGCGGTCGGTCGCTTCCAGTGACAGCGACCGTGACCAGTATCGTCAACAGCAACACGAACACGACGCCAGCGCCCCGGTAGAGGAAGAAGACGTCGTCCCCGCCAGGCGAGGCGAGCAACCACAGCGACTGGGCTATCCCCACGAGAAGCGTCGCGAAGAACACCCGCTGGGTCGTCGGTCGCCAGCCGCGACGCCACAGCAGGCCGATCCCCAGTGCCACGCCGAGCAGAAATCCGAGCAGGTGGGCCTGAAACGCGATTCCCGCCCACGCGGGCGGCGCTGGCGTCCCCGTCTCGACGACCTCTCGGACGACCGGCTCGCTCAGCGCGTTGTACAGCGTCCCGAACACGGTACCAACGACGACCGCGACCACAGTCGAAAGTGGGTACGTTACGACAGCGAAGCCGAGCAGCGCGAACACCGCCCCGGAGAAGCCGAGGCCCGGACCGAACGAGAACAGCGCCGTGACGAACGCGATGCCGAACAGGAGCAGCGGAAAGACGACGACGGCGCGTATCCAGGGACGGGCCAGCAGGCCACCCGAACTGTCGGAGCGACTCTCCTGCCCAGTCGACTCGGCGTCGCCAGGCGGGTAGTGGCTCCACGCGTACTCCACGATGGGGGCGAACGCGAGCGTTCCGGCCATGTTCGAGGCGAGATGCTGGGGCGACCCGTGTGCGATCCCGGAGGTCAAGAGGCCAGTCGGGTAGAAATAGGACCACGTGACGAAGGGGAGCGTGACTGGTTCGGACCAGTTCCGTACGCCGCCCTGTGCCAGCAGGTAAAACAAGACGACGACAGTAATCGTGACGAGAGTCCCCCACGGAATACCGTAGAGAAACCGGTCGTCGAACCGAGACCGCCAGCGACCACGCCCCTCGTAGTACCAGACGAAACCGAGCGCGGCCCCGAGCGCAAGCAGGAGGACGATCTGTGTGGGCGAAACGGGCATGGTGTACAAATACTGACTCGCGTGGCAAATAGGTGGTCACCAACGAAAACATATCGCGGTTCCAGTGAGCGGATCGTGAGAGCGATCCGGGACCACGGACCCCCAAGACACGAGAGTTTTACTCGACGCCGCCCACAGTTCGATCATGACTGTCGTTGCACTGCTGTCGGTAGCACCGGTAATCGAGGAGAGCATGGCGAGTGAAGTCGCGAAGGCCGTCGACGCGCTGGACGAGTTCGACGTCACCTACGAGACGAATCCGATGGGGACCGTCATCGAAACAGAAGATATCGGCGAACTGTTCGACGCCGCACAGGCCGCCCACGAAGCGGTCGACGGCGACCGTGTGAGCACGGTGCTCAAAATCGACGACAAGCGGACCGCGGAGACCAGCGCCGCCGACAAGGTCGACGCCGTCGAGTCGGAACTCGGCCGGGAGGCGAAAGGCGGGGAGTGAGAGATGGAAAACGATTCAACACCCCGCCCCCTACCCCCGGCCATGTCACGACGAGAGTTCGACGTCGAGGGAATGTCATGTGGTGGCTGTGAAGAGAACGTATCCGACGCGCTGACGGATCTCGACGGCGTCGAGAGCGTCGCCGCGGATCACGAGGGGAACATCGTAACGGTCACGCTCGGCGGGGACGTCGCCGACGACGACCTGACGGCCGCCATCGAGAGCGCGGGCTACGAAGTCGTTTCGTAACGAGACCAACGAGGCCCCACCGCGGTTGCCATGGAAGCCCCCACGGGCGATACCAACAGGTAAAACCGAGGACGAACAACGAGGCGGCATGGAGAGTCTCAACAGAATGGCGATCGAGTTGGTCGACGAGGCCCTCGACTTCGCCGAGGAACTCGATATCGGTGCCCACGAACTGGAGAACGAGGCCACCGTCCTCGATTTCGGCGTCGATTTCGACGGCGGCATCGAGTCCGGCCTCTTGCTTGCGGAGATCCAGACGGCCGGGCTGGCAACCGTCCAGACCCGCATGGACGAGGTCGGCGGCGCACCGATCCCCCACGTAGAACTGGCGACCGACCATCCCGCTCTTGCCCTCCTGTGCTCGCAGAAGGCAGGCTGGGAAGTGACGACGGAGAGCTTCGAGGGACTCGGGAGCGGCCCGGCCCGTGCGCTCGTCGGCGAGGAAGAGGAGTTCAGCCGCGTCGGCTATCACGACGCCTTCGATCTGACGGTGCTGGCGCTCGAAAGCGATCAGCTACCGGACGAGAGCGTCGCCGAGCAGGTGGCCGACATGGCCGACGTCGAGCCAAGCGGCGTCTTCCTGCCGGTGTTCCCGAGCGCCAGCATCGCGGGCAGCGTGACGATGGCCGCCCGGGCCGCCGAACTCGCCGCGTTCCGGCTCTCGGAACTCGGCTACGATCCGCTGGATATCGTCTCGGTCAGCGCGAGCGCACCGGTCGCCCCCATCGCGGAGGACGAACAGGCCGCGATGGCGCGCACCAACGACGCGCTGGCCTACGGCGGGCAGGTCCATCTTACCGTCCGCGAGGAGTTCGACCGCTTCGGCGATATCGCCTCGACGGCAACTGACGAGTACGACAAGCCGTTCGCCCAGATCTTCGAGGAGGTCGACTGGGACTTCTACGAGGTCGAGGACGGCGTCTTCGCACCCGCACAGGTGACTGTGGACGTGCTAGGCGGTTCGACGACGGTCTACGGCGAGACTAACGAGGAACTGCTGGCCGAGAGCTTCGGGCTGTAGCCATGTCTGGGGACGCCCGGTTCAAGCCGGTCCCACCGACCCCAGCATCGCTCGACCGCCTCTCCGAGGCGCGAAGCGCGGTCCCGCTCGTCCCGAGCGATAGCGACGACTGCTGTGCCCGACTCCGCCGTGGTCTCGGCCTCGCAGACCGCAATGCCGGGCGGACCTGGCTCGTCTTCTTACGAGCGCTTTCGCTCGTCGACCGGAGCGACCGGGGCTACCGGCGAACCCGCGAGGACGTCAGCACGAACGAACTCGGGCGCCGGTTCCGCGAGCGTGTCGTCGGCGCGGACGACGTGCTCGCCGCCGTGGAGGCCGCCGACGAACCCCTCTCCGTCGATACCGTCTTCGAGCGCGTGCAGGGGACGGTCCCGGCGTGGGAGCGACGGCGTCACGAGGACTGGCGGGCAGTCTGGCGCAACCGGACCGAACGGCTCCTCGAATGGGCGCGACTGTTCGAACTGGTCGAGCGCGTCGACGGAGCGTACGCCCGGTGACGAGGGGGATCACAGAACGAGCGAGACGACGCTAAACAGGATCAGCACGCCGGTAATGTCGGAGACGTTCGTGACGACCGGAATCGTAGTGTCGTCGGGGTCGTAGCCGAGTCTGAACGAGCTATACACCGCAGCGATACTGACGACGACCACGAAGACGGCGAGCAACATCCCGCTCGTCACCGAGATGAACATCACCTTCCAGAGCGCTAGCGTGCCGCCGAGCAACTGCCCGATAGCCCAGGCGCTCAGGCCGAGGACGACGAACACTGTCGCGGCAAGTCCCATCACTGCACCCACGTTCGACCGGATCGCAGGGTTGTCGGGCGTGAACTCCAACGTCCCCAGATGAAGCTCCGTCGAGAGCCGCGAGCACATGATCGAGCCGAGATTGCCCGCCGTCCCGATGGTGACCGGGACCAGGATCAGCAGGGAGGGCGTCGTGAGTAACTGTTCCTCGAACGTCTCGAGAACCGTCCCCGACACCATCTGGAGGATCGACAGGATGGCAAGCAACGGCAGCATCGTCCGGATGATGTGTCCGATCATCCACCCCTCGGGCAACACTGGTTCGGAGCGGTCTGCGGACTCCGTGTCGGGCGAACTCACAGTATCAGCCTCATTAGATAGACGCCGACCAGCAAGAAGAGGACGCCGAAGACGTCACCAACCGTCGTCACCACGGGACCGATCACGTTGTCGGGGTCGAGTCCGCGCCGATAGCCGACGAAGATGACTGTCAGGAGTACGCCAAGCATCGTGACCGCGCTGAGAAAGCCGGCGATCAGCATGATCCCGACGAGTTCGATGAGGCTCCCGGATCGCCCCAGCATCATGAGGACGAGGAAGGCGATGACGGCGATGAACAGCGAAACGGTCATTCCGTTGACGAAGGAGGCCACAATCGCGTTCGTGACACGTTTGTCGCGCGTGAAATACGGCTCGATGAGCCCCTGATGAAGCCCACTGGAGAGGCGCGCGCCGAGCGAGCCGTACACGCCGCCGCGGGTGGCCAGAAAGGCTGGGAGCAGTAACAACAGTCCGGGCACGCTCGCGATTCCCTCGCGCATCGCATCCGTCCCGAGAATCGTCCCCGCAAAGAGTCCGGCGACGAGACTGACGAGGATTACGGGCAGTGATTGTTTGTATACATCGACCGCCGTTTCCTGGCCCGGCATTGTTCCTAGACGCTGGCCGTACCTTCATAAAACTGTATAGCGACGAGTACCACGCAAGCGTAACAAACTCTTTACTGGCAGGCCGAGTAGCGCAATCTATGGGACCGAACGAGGGCGACGTCTCGTCGCAATCGATCAAGTACGAACCGGTGAGCGTCAAGGACGTGCTCGTCGAGATGAAAGACACGTCGGAACTGCTCATCGACCTCTCGTACTCCGCCGTGCTCCACCAGAGCCAGGACATCGCCGCCGAGGTTTTGAAACTCGAAGAGAAGATGGACGTGCTCAAGATGCGTGCGCGGATGAGCCTGATGATGGCCGCGCGCAACCCGAGGGACACGGAGATGCTCGCGCCGGTGATGGGCGTGGTCAGCGGTGCCGAGAAGATCAGCAATGCGACGGGCGACATCGCAAAGATCGTCCTCGAAGAGATGGGGCTCCCGGAAGCGATGCGTGCAGCGCTGCCCGAGGCCGTCGAGACGCTCGTGCGCGGGACCGTCGATGCCGACTCCGAGTACGTCGATCGGACGCTCAACGGGATCGATCTGGAGTCCAGGACCGGCGTTCGTGTGATCGCGATCCGCCGCGGAGATGACTGGAACATGAGCCCCGGCCCGACGACGACTATCGAGGCCGGCGACGTGGTGATCATGCGCGGACCCGCACAGTCGATCGAGGACGTCTACGAGATCGCGACCGGCGAGACGTACAGCCAGCCAGCACTCGAAGAACCGGAGGTCGACGACCTCGAACGCGCCGTCGGATCGATCATCCACATGAAGAACCTGAGCGAACTGGCGGTCGATCTGGCCTACGGCAGTATCCTGTTCGACAACGCCGAACTGGCCGAGGAGGTCCACAATCTGGAGATCGAGGTCGACGCCTTGCAGTCCCGCTTCGAGGCGTGGACGCTCCGGGCCGCGAAAGACGCCGAGGACCCGGTATCGCTTCGCGGACTGATCCGACTGGGTATCAGTACCGAGGTGATCAGCGACGCCGCGCTGGAGATCAGTGAGGGCGTCCGCCGCGATATCGACGTCCATCCGGTCGTCGAGGCGGCGATGCAGGAGAGCGACGAGATTCTCGCCCGGGTCACGGTCGAACCGGGGAGCGCGCTCGCGGGGACGCAGATCACCGAGGGCGTCCCGGATACCGACGTGACGATGAGCGTCATCGCGATCAGACGGCCGGACGAGGGGTGGCTGCTCGTCGCGGATGCAGAAGAGACCCTGGAGGCAGGTGACGTACTGATCGCGAAGGGAACCCGAACCGCCGCGGACAAGTTCGGGTCGCTCGCCGCGGCCTGACTCCAGATTCGCGCTGCTCTTGTCGCGTTCTCGCCCGCGATGGGAGCGTTCTATTGTTCCGGCTTGACGTCCGTCACGGTGCCGACACCTTTGCTTCGTCCCTCACGGAACACGAAGCGCTGGCCCTCTTCGATCAGGTACGGCCGGAACTTGAACCGGATGCGTGCGGTGCCGGTATCGCCTGGCAGAAGCGTGCCGCCGTCGGGGTGGAACACGGCGGCCTCGCTGATCGTCTCGACGTGGACGACCGGTTCGTAGCCGTCGTCGATGCTCGTTGGGTGATTGAGCACCATCACCTCGGCGGAGAACTCCCGGATCGGGTCGGGATTGCTCTCCCGTGGCAACAGGGCCATCCCGCGCTCGATCTCGCGTTCCTCGACGCCCTTGAGCGCGATGCCGACGATCCGGCCCGCTTTGGCCTCGTCGACGCGATGGTAGTGCATCTCGATAGAGCGGACCTCCACCTCGCGAAAACTTCCGTCACCCATCGGGCCGAGCAGGAGTTCGTCGCCAGCCTCGACGGTGCCGGACATGATCGTCCCGGAGGCGACCGCGCCGACGCCGGTGACGCTGTAGGTGCGGTCGATATACATCCGGAAATCGCCGTCCTCGCCGGCGGTCTTCGGAAGCCGCTCGAACAGTTCGTCGAGCGTGTCGATGCCGTGTTTGGTCACCGCGCTCGTCGTGACGACCGGAACGACAGTCTCGCTGATCTCGGTGATGGCGGCGTCGATGCCGTGGCGCTCGACCCTGAGCGGGCTCCGGTCGACGTCCCGGAGCATCCGCTCGACCTCGCGTTCGACCTCGGCCAGGCGCTCGTCGGAGACGATATCGGCCTTCGTGATGGCGACCATGGTCGGCAGTTCGGTCGCCAGCAGGACGCCGAGATGCTCGCGTGTCGTCTTCGTCGGGCCGTCGTCGGCCGCGACGGTAAGCAGGCCGTAATCGAGTTTCTGGCCGACGAGCCCGCGAATCGTCGTTCGGAGCCATGGCTCGTGGCCCACCGTGTCGACGAAGGAGACCAGCCGCTCGGACTCCTCGACGATCCGCGCCCGGTCTGTCTTCCGGTTGGGGTTGTCCATCCGCACCGGCCCCTCCTCGTCGAAGCCGTAGACGCCGTAGGAGAGGTCCGCCGAGAGACCCCGCTCGACCTCGTGGGGCTGAACGTCGAGATAGCTTCGCGTTCCCCCCTCGCCGTCGTCGGCCTGCCCCGTCACGAGCGATCCGACGAGCGTGCTTTTGCCGTGGTCGACGTGGCCCGCCGTCCCGACGACGATATGGCTGTCGTCGGTGTCGAGGATGGCCCCCTCGCTGATCGTCGCGACGCCGACGAGACCGGTGTCGGCGTCGCCGCTTGGCTCGATACCCCACGTCTGGACCTCGTCGATGTGTGCGCTGGCCTCCTCAGCCAGCAGTGAGAGCACATCCATCGTCTCGGAGAACTCGTCGGGCGAGATTCCCGCGAGTCCGCCGTCGTCGGTGACGCCGACGACGTAGGTCGCCTCGCCGTCTCCCGACAGGACGCGGTGTCGAAGTTGTGCGGCCAGACTCTCTCGCCGGCCGTCGACCAGATGGAGTTCGCGGTTCAACCGCTCTTTGAATTCGACGCTGCCGCCTTCCCGCTCGCCGCGCTCTATTGCCCGTTCGAGCACGGCCCGGTCCGGGCTCATACCGCCTCGTTAGGTGACAGCGAATAAAAGCCTTCGCTGTGCCATGCCATGGCACGATTCGGGGAGAACACCCGATACACGAGCGGGGAGAGAGCGTCTCGCACCTCTACGCGCCCACCGATCTATGTCCGCACATCATCGCGCAGTGTCTGCTGGCTGACATGGTCGACGCCGGTGATATCGACCCGAAGTCCTCCCCCCGCACTTTCGGACAGCGAAAGCGACCAGCCGTGAGCCTCAGCGATGGCGCGGGCAATCGTGAGTCCCAGTCCGGGCCGCTGCTGGACCGTCGAGTAGCCCGCCTCGATAACTGCGTCGTACTCGCCATCGGGAACGCCGGGGCCGTCGTCGGCGACAAAAAAGCCCTCCTCGGTAGTGCCGGCGGAGACTGTGGCGTCCGCGGGGCCGTGGCGGACCGCGTTGTCGAACAATCGTTCGAGCAAGCTACGGACCCGGTTCCGGTCAGATTCGATCGGGTCGGCTTCGTCGATGACGAGTTCACCGGCCCCTGGGGAGCACTCGCGCCAGCACGAGTCGACGACTGCGCCGAAATCGGTCGGTCGAGTCTCCTGAACTGGCTGGCCGAGTCGTGCGAGGTCGACGACATCGTCACTGATCGCGCGGATCTCGTCGAGCGCGTCCTCGACGTGCTCGAAGGACTCGTCGTCGCCGTCACTCCGAGCGCGGGCGAGATAGCCGCCCGCGATCGTGAGCGGGTTCTGGAGGTCGTGGCTGACGACGCTTGCGACCTCTTCGATCCGCTCGGACGGCGACAGGTGGCGAGTCGACGGGTCTCCATCCGTTTCAGGTGTCGAGGCGTCCTCGTCCATCTTCCGGAGGGTGTCTCTCCGGGCACATATTCCTTGCTCTCGGATGGGGACGATGCGGGCCGGATTACTGCTCGGTCAGTCGCTCGTAGGCGTTCGTCACGCGTTTGAACTCCTCTTCGTCACCGTCCGCCGTGTCCGGGTGGACGGATTTTACTTTCTCACGGTAGGCCTTCCGGATCTCCGCGTCGTCGGCGTCGGTGCCGAGGTCGAGGATCTGATAGGCCTCCCGAGGGGTCGGGCCCTCGGTACTGGTCGGTGCTCGACGGGTCCAATCGGTTCCGCCGGCGTTTCCTGACGGACCCCGGCGGGCCTCGCGAAACCGTTGTTCGCGTGGTCCAGCGCCGAACCCACCCCGGGGTCCGGTTTGCCCCCCGGTGGCCGCACCTTGCCGAACGCGGCGCTCCATCAGACCGGAGACGTGATACCAGATCAGATACGCCGATAGGGCGAACAGGCCAGCAATGAGCAAGAAAAAGAGATTGTAGCGGATCGCGAGAGCCGTCTGGAGGGCTGCCATTAGCCCGAACACGAAGACGAGCGCGTACCCGATCGTCTGGCGGTTCACAGGCGTGTTAGGCCCTCGATCCCCCTAAGCCCCTCGGCTACGGCGGTCCTCGCCCGGACCCCCGCTCGCCGGTACCGGGTGAACCGGATGGGCCAGCGCGTAGACGGTGTTGTGCCCGGTTATCTCGACGGTGGTGAACTCGCCGACAGTGAGACCGTGCTCGCTCGCGTTCTGGACGATGATCTGGCGGTACGCGCCGTCCCGGCACTTCACCGAGTCGTTGGTTCCCTCTTCGACGACGAGCACGTCCCGACGCTCGCCGACCATCGAGTCGTAGGCCTCGCCCACGATCTCGTATTTTAGCTCCGACATCTCCTTCGAGCGTTCCTTTTTGAGCGTGCCGCCGAGACCGTCCATCTCCGCGGCGTCGGTATTCGGTCGCTTGGAAAAGCGGGTGACGTTTACTTTCTCCGGGCGGATCTCCCGGAACAGTTCCATCGTCTGCTCGTAGTCCTCGTCCGTCTCGGTCGGGAAGCCGACGATGAAGTCCGTCGAAAGCGTCCACTCGTCGAGATACTCGTCGAAGGTCTCGACGGTCTCGACGAACTCGCTAACCTGGTGCTGGCGGCGCATATCGCCCAGCACGTCGTTCGACCCGCTCTGGACCGGCGCGTGGATGAAGTTGTACAGTTCGTCGTGCTCGGCGAAGACGGTTCCCAGTTCCTCGCGGATACCGTGAAGCCCCTTCGGGTTGGCCATCCCGACCCGGACCCGGAACTCGCCGTCGATCTCGGTGCAGATCCGTTCCAGCAGGACGTGCAGTTTCCGCTCGCCCTCGTCCCAGCCGTAAACGCCGGTATCCTGGCCGGTGACGCGGATCTCTTTCGCGCCCGCGTGGACGAGCGCCCGCGCCTTTTCGACGTTCTCCTCGACCGGCGGCGAATCGATCTTGCCGGTCGCGTGTTTCGTGATGCAGTACGAGCAGTCGCTCATACAGCCTCTAGCGATCGGTAGGATGCCGATAACGCCGTCGAGCACCGGTTCGGTGCCGACGGTCGTCGTCGGACACTCGCCGTTGCCGACCGCGGTCGGCACGTCGTCCCAGTGGAGGACGCGCGCGTCGATCCCTTCGCTCTCGAACTCCTCTCCCTGGGCGAGGGCCATACAGCCAGTGATGATCAGGTCGGCGGTCTCTGCCTCTAGCTCTTCGGCCCGGCGGATCATGTTGCGCTCGGTTTTCTCGACGACCGTGCAGCTGTTCATGATCGCGACGTCCGCGGCTTCGGGACCGTCGACCGGGCGGTGACCCGCGTCCCGCAGTTTCTGCTCGATCGCTCGGCTCTCACCCCTGTTCGACGTACAACCGTACGTCTCGATGTGGTAGCGGGCCATCTCAGTACCACTGATAGCGTCTCCGACGGCAAAAGCACGACGAAAGCAACCGTCTCACTGCCCCGTCTCAGTATCGTGAGTAACAAGTATTTATAATCAATATAAGAGCCGAAAATATAAATACCGGCCAAAGAGACACTCAGGATGCATGAGCAGAAAATCGTTGACCCTCCAGGGTAACGCGGTAACCGCCGTGTTACTCGTCGCAGTGATGCTTTGCGGGACGGTTGCTGCCGCCGCCCCTGCGGCGGCAGCCGACGCCAGTATCGACAGTCAAGAACTCGATGAGGACGTCGAGCCAGCGGACGAGATTTACGTCGACGAGGACGGCAACGCCGTGCTCGTCTACCAGGACGACGGAGGTAACAACAATATAACTACACTCGACCTCGGGATGCACGTCAGCGAGGGCCTTGCACACACGCTGATCGTCGCCGAACCCGGTCAGGAAGAACTCGACGAGAACGCCACCGGCGGCCTGTCGCTCGTTCTCGAAGAGGACCGATTCTTCGGCGAGGGGAACCTCCAGACGAAAAGCCCTGAAGAAGTCGAAGACCTGAGTCTCGACGTCTACGGCGAGCAGACGTCGGAGAACAGCGAGTTCGATGCAAACCTCGAAGCGGTTGTCGAATCCGGAGAGGAGACACAGGACTTCCAGAGCTTCGAGACGACCGGTGATGCCAGCGTGACGCCGGATACGTTCTCGACGACCGGTAACGTCACGGCCGAGTGGAACACGGTCCAGCCCGGCGAGTTCAGCTACGACGTGAGCGTCTCTGACACCGACAGCGGCTACACGGTCGACGTGACTCAGGACGAGATCGTCAGCCAGTTCCAGACCGGCAGTTGGGAGACCGAAGCCGCCGCGCAGGAAACGCTCGAACAACAGTACGGCATGATCGGTGAGCAGTTCGGCGGCTCCAGCGAGATCACGATCAACAGCTACGACTACACCGAGACCGCCGACGGTGAGGGCGACCTCGACATCAGCTACACCGTCGAGTATGAGAACATCGAGGAGGGCCTCGTTGACCAGATTGCAACCGCCCTCGCGGAGGACCCCGAACTCGACCTCGACCAGAGCGAAGCCGACGCGCTCGCACAGAGCCTCGTCGACGTCGAAGTCGATACGATGGAGTTCGCCGCCGAGCAGTCCGGTTCGACGCTGACCGCCGACTGGAACATCGAACTGAGCAACCTCGAAGGCGCAGTCGACGAGTCGATGACGCTACTCGACACCATCGAGGACGAGGAGCTCGAAGAGCAGATCCAGCAGTTCCAGGACACGGTCGACGCCCAGCAGGCCGCTGATCTGGGCCAGAACTACCAGTGGTCGGCGACCTACGAATCCCAGGATACCGACTACGATCGAGTCGCGCTCTCGCTCAGCGCCGACACTGAAAACTGGAGCGACTACGTCGACGAACTCGAGGACCGCGATATGAACGGGACGGTGGGCGACGTGACGGTCGATCTCAACGCCGAGATCGACGACAACGACGCGCTCGTCGCCGACATGGCCCTCGAAATCGAGCAGGAAGAACTCGTCCAGCAGGCGGTCGATTCCATGATGGAGTCGGCCATGCAGGATCCGAGCACCGGCCCGGAGATGAACCAGTTCCTCACTGATCTCGAAGACTCCGAGTTCGAGATTGCCGCCATGGAAGCCAACGTCGACGGCGAAACCGTCGAGATCGAGGCCGGCGCGAAGTTCAACAACATGGAAGCGCTGACCGACGAGATCGACGCCGCCTTCGGCGGCAACGAAGTGACCCAGATCGCGGGCGCTCTCGAAGACGATGACACGATGGGTGTCCACGTCCGCGTCGACGGTCTCGTCGGTGCGGACGCCGAGAAGAGCGACGTTCGCGCACTCTCCGTCGCCGACGACGAGACGGAGGTCTTCATGAACGGTGACTGGGACCGCGACTTCAACGAGATGGACACCGAGGCCGCCGAGGAGTTCCTCGGTGCACAGTCCGACTCGGGCATGGATGAGGAAGAAGACGCCGAGGAAGGCGACGACTCGCTGCCCGGCTTCGGGCCGCTCGCCGCCGTCCTCTCGCTGCTCGCTGTTGCCCTGTTCGCCCGCTACCGCAACTGATCGCTACTGATCGGCCGAGCGCCGATATTCGGTCGCGATCTTTTTTCCGCTACTCGCACCGATCCGTTCAGCGCCGGCCTCGACGAACGCCAGCGCTTCCTCGTAGCTGCCGATCCCGCCGCTTGCTTTGACCGGGAGATACTCGCTCATCGCCTCGACGTCCGGGATCGTCGCCCCCGTTTCACCGTCGACCGGGGCAAAGCCAGTCGAGGTCTTCAGATAGTCGGCGTCCGCCTCGACCACGAGTTCCGAAAGCCGGTCGCGCTCGGCATCGCTCAGAAGCGCCGCCTCGACGATCACCTTCACCGGTACCGTAACGCCGGCAACGATCTCGCTGATTTCCTGACGGACGGCGTCGTCCTCGCCGGCTTTCAGTCGACCGATGTTCGCGACGACATCGATCTCGTCGGCACCGCGTCTGGCCGCAGTAGTCGCCGCCTGGACCTTGCTCTCTGTCGAGGTCTGGCCGTGCGGGAAGCCGACGACGGTGACGAGCCTGACCGATGGCGCGTACTCGGTCGCCTCCGTGACGTAGCAGTGTGGGATACAGGCGTTCATCCCGAACTCCTCGGCCTCGTCGAGGACGCGGTAGACGTCCGAGACGGTCGTTTCCGGGCCGAGTACGGTGTGGTCGATACGCGCAGGAAACTCGGGGTACTCCATACGACAAGTCGGGGGCGAGGGGTCAAAAATCGGTCCGTCGATCCGGCCGGATCGCTTTTGTCACGTGAGAGCGTAGCACGAACTCATGGCCGACGACGAGAGCCGAATCGTCGACGACGTCAGCGCGACGGCAGCGGAGATCGCGGAGATGGAGACCAGGGGTGCGGTAGCGATAGCGACGGCCGCGGCCGACGCCCTTGCGACACAGGCCGCCGAAAGCGACGCCGAGAGCCCCGCCGCGTTTCGTGATGAACTGGCCGCCGCGGGCCAGGAGCTATATGATACCCGGCCGACGGCAGTGAGTCTGGCGAACGCGCTCCGGTACGTGCTTCGCGACCTCGACGACGAGTCGGTCGACACGCTCGAACGGACCGTCCTCGAACGAGCCGCGGCGTTCCGCGAGGAGGTCGAAGCGGCCCAGTCACGCCTCGGCGAGATCGGGGCCAATCGACTGCAGGACGGGGACACGGTGATGACGCACTGTCACTCGACCGACGCGCTGGCCTGCATCGAGGCCGCCGTCGAGGACGGAAAGTCGATCAGCGCCATCGTCAAGGAGACGCGACCGCGCAAGCAGGGCCACATCACTGCCCGCGAACTCCGGGAGATGGGGGTGCCGGTGACGCTGATCGTCGATGGCGCGGCACGGCGGCACCTGTCCGAGGTCGACCACGTCGTCGTGGGCGCGGACAGTATCGCCGCGGACGGTTCCGTCATCAACAAGATCGGTACGAGTGGACTGGCGGTTCTCGCCCGCGAGCAGGGCGCACAGATCATGGTCGCCGCCGCGACGATCAAACTGCATCCGGACACGCTAACGGGCACGACCGTCGAAATCGAACAGCGGGACGAAACGGAGGTGCTGCCCCCGGACGAGCGGGCGGTGATCGAGGAGCGGGAGGCTACAGCGGACGGCGCGCCACTGATCGAGGTCGACAACCCCGCGTTCGACGTGACGCCGCCGCGCTACGTCGACGCCATCGTGACCGAGCGAGGACAGTTCCCGCCCGAGAGCATCGTCACCCTGATGCGCGAACTGTTCGGTGAGACCGTCGAGCGACCGTGGGACGCTCCCTCAGAGATTGTTTCGAAGAGGAAGTAACCGCAAGCTTTTCAGCGGTTCCGGACGCGTGTGGCGTGTATGGTAGTTCCGGAAGGTCTCACGATACCCCCGTTACCGTACCTGTTCGGACTGATCGTCGGGACGGTCGGAGTCGCCGGACTCATCTATTTGCTCCAGCCGGCGGTCACGAACTGGACGGTCGTCGCGTTCGGACCGTGGATGGCGACTGGAGGAGTGCTCCACGGACTGGAACAGATCGGGGCGTATCCGCCAGCGATCACGCCGCTGTTCGAGGCTCCCGGTGCCTACGCAACGATGGCCATCGTCACCGGACTGGCGTGGGCGTTCGCCGAGATCGCTTCGGAGATCCGGCCACACGGCTCCGCGGACCGACGGCTCGGCGTCATCGGCGCTGCCGTCGCGGTCATCGTCGTGGCTCTGGGACTGTATCGGGGTGCCGAGATCGGCACCTTCGAGCCGTTCTGGCCGGTGATCGCGATCGTCGCCTCCGTCGTCGTCGCGGCCGTAGCGTGGATCGTGCTGACCCTCCGCTTCACCGAGTCCGCCGCGGTCACTGGCCCGGCAGGCGCCATTCTGGTCGCCAGCCACGCCTTCGACGGCGTTACGACGGCGGTCGGCTACGACGTCCTCGGCGCGCACGAGCGAACGCCGCTCTCGCGGTACGTCCTGGAGGCTGGCGAGTTGCTTCCGACGGCCGATCTGGTCGGTGCTGGCTGGCTGTTCATCCTCGTCAAGGTCAGTCTCGCAGCGGCTATCGTCGTCCTGTTCCGCGAGTTCGTCAAGGACGACCCAGTGTTCGCTCGACTCATGCTGGCGGTCGTCGCCGCCGTCGGACTCGGTCCCGCGTTCAACAACCTCCTGCTGTTCACGGTCGGCGTCTGAACCGGCGGCACACTTTTTATACTCTCCGGGCGTTCGTACAGGTTACACCGCGGGCCGTGGCCGCACATCCGAGTTCGAACCCGCTCCCGCGGCGATTCCCTATGGTACGAGTACTGAGTGCCGGCCACGTCAACTGGGACGTGACGCTCCGGCTCGACGAACTGCCAGAGCCCGACGGCGAGGCACGCATCCGCTCGCAGTCCAGCGGGGGCGGCGGAAGCGCGGCGAACACGGCCGTCGCGCTGTCGAGTCTCGGCGTCGGCGTCGGCGTCATCGGTAGCGTCGGCGACGACGAAAACGGGCCACTCGTCCGCCACGAACTGGACGAGCAGGGCGTGAATCTGACGGGCCTGCGAGTGGTCGAGGGCAGGACGACGACAGTGAAGTACCTCCTGATCGCCGCGGACGGCTCCGTCGCGGTACTCGGAAACGACGGCTGCAACGAAGCGGTCGCCCCGGAGGACGTCGACGCGGACCGACTCGACGGCGTCGAACACCTGCACCTGACGAGCCAGCGGCCCGAGACGGCGCGACGACTCGCCGAACTCGCCAGAGCAGGGGACGCAACGGTAAGCTTCGATCCCGGAAGGCGGCTTCCCAACCGAGATTTTTCGGCCGCACTCGGACTCGCCGATCTCGTCTTCTGTAACGACCGCGAGGCCAGCGTCGTCGCCGAGCTAGAAGCGGATCTGCGAGAGGACTGTACGGCCGTCGTCAAGCGTGGAAGCGAGGGAGCAAGCGCGCTCACGCCAGATGGGACGGTCCATCACGAGGGCTTTGGCGTCGATCCGGTCGACACGAGCGGGGCCGGTGACGCCTTCGCCGCCGGCTTTCTGACGGTCTGGCTCGACGGCGGCGCTCTCGAGCGATGTCTGGCCGTTGGCAACGCCTGTGGCGCGCTCGCGGCGGAACAGCCGGGTGCCAGAACGGCGCCGACGCAGGCGGCTATCGATGCGCTCCTCGACGGCGAGAGTTCCCCGGAGACCGACCGATAGCGAGTCTTCGGGCAAGTTTAATACTGCCCCCCCGTTGCTCGGGACATGCTCGGACTCGGCGCACCGTTTCTGACACTCTGGCTCTCGCTGGCTGGCGCACTGCTCGCTGCGACGCTGTTGTTTCCGCTCCTCTATTTCATGCGTGAGGGGCTGACGCCCGCCTACGTGCTGGCGGCGAGACGCCATGGATGGTCGATCGACGAGGTCTCGCTAGGGCGGATGGCGTCGGCGTACGCACTCGCCGCGGGCCTGCTCGGCATCGTCTTCGGCGTCGCCTACCTCGGCGTCGCGGCGCTCCCGATCGATTGGCTCATCCCCCCGGTCGCCGCCGCGGCGACGGTGACTTCGGTGATGTATTTCCTGTTCACTCGACTCGTGCTCCCCGACGTCGACCTCGACACGGACCGCACACGACTGCTGAAGCTACAGTTACTGGCCACGGCGTTTCTGTACGGTCTGGTCCTGATGGTGCTCGTCCCTACCCTCGCGCTCAGTGCCTGAGCGGCCGGTCGACTACTCGGGCCGGAGCGCGCGTTTTTTGACGGCCTTCGACGAACGAAGAGGTATGGCAAAACAGCCCCACCTGCTCGTCGAACCGGGCGACCTGAACGATATCGCGCTACTGCCGGGCGATCCGGGCCGCGTCGATCGGATCGCTGGCCAGTGTACGAACGCCGAGACGGTCGCCGAGAACCGCGAGTACAAACTCGTCAACGCGGAGTACGAGGGGACGCCGGTGACCATCTGCTCGACCGGGATCGGCTCGCCGTCGGCCGCAATCGCCGTCGAGGAACTCGCCGCGGTCGGCGTCGAGACGTTCATCCGCGTCGGGACGACCGGCGCGCTCCAGTCCGGCATCGAGATCGGCGACATGGTCGTCGCGACCGGTGCGGCCAAGGACGAGGGGACGACCGGCCGCTACGAGTCGGACGCCGTTCCCGCAGTGCCGGAGTACGAGGTGCTTTCGGCGCTCGTCGATGGGGCCGAGACGAACGATGAAGACGTCCACGTCGGAGCGGTCGCTACGGACGACGCGTTCTACGCCGAGACCGAGGAGTACGTCGACTCGTGGGAAGCGGCGGGCATCCTCGCCGTCGAGATGGAGGCCGCCGCTATCTTCACGCTAGCCCGCCGGAAAGGCCTCGCCGCTGGCGCAATCTGTACCGTCGACGGCAACCTCGTCGAGGGCACCCAGAAAGGCGAGACCGACGACGACGAACTGCCCGACAAGGCGAACAACAACGTCGAGCGAGCGATCACGATTTCGCTCGACGCGGCGGCCTCGCTCTGAGACCGGGGAAGGGGACAGAGGGCCTGTCCAGGCCCATGCTCCGGTTATCGAAGCCCTTATCCGAACACTGACCGTTTCTCACCGTAACAACCATGTCCGAGAAACCCGCCTCTATGTACCGGCAGATCGACAAGCCGTCCTACACTCGCCGCGAGTATATGGGAGGGATCCCCGGTTCCAAGATCGCCCAGCACGAGATGGGCGATCTCCAGACCGATCCCGACGAGTACCCCGTCCAGATCAGCCTCGTCACCGAGGAGGCCGTCCAACTCCGTCACGGCGCGCTCGAAAGCGCTCGCCTGTCGGCCAACCGCCACCTCATCAAGGAACTCGGCGAGAACAACTACAGAATGACCCTGCGCAAGTTCCCTCACCAGGTTCTCCGCGAGAACAAGCAGGCAACCGGTGCAGGCGCCGACCGTGTCTCCGACGGAATGCGCCAGTCCTTCGGCAAGATCGTCGGCACCGCCGCACGCATCCCCGAGGGCGACCGCATCTTCACCACCTGGTGTACCGTCGACCAGGCCACCACCGTCAAAGAAGCCTTCCGCCGGTCCTACAACAAACTCTCGCCGCCATGCCGCATCGTCGTCGAGCGCGGCGAAGAGCAACTCGTCTCCTGATCGGGGTAGCTGAGCGGCATTCTTTTCTTTCTCCTCTGCAGAGTGACGGCTATGATCGACCTCGTCGCCGTGAACCGTGCGGAGACGTTCGAGCGGATCCACGATCCGCTGGCCGAGCGCGGCATCCGACTCCACCACGTCCCGGCCACCGAGCGGACGCTCACACTGACCGGCGACGACGCCGAGCGCACCGACGAGTTCGACGTCGGCTTCGTCTACCCTAGCCGATTTATGGAGGGCGGCGTCGCCGACGCCTTGCTCGATGTCCCCTGGCTCAACGGTCGCGAAGCGGTCGTCACCTCCCGAAACAAGGGCGGCGTGATCGCTCACCTCGACGCCGCAGCGGTCCCCGTCCCCCGGACCGAGATGGTCTCGAACCCCGTCGATCAGGGCGACCTCGTCGACGTCTTCGAGCGGTTCGATCCGCCGGTCGTCGTCAAGCCCAACTCCGCGACGCGGGGGGTCGGCGTGGCGAAGGTCCACGACCTGGATTCGTTTCTCGGCGTCGTCGACTATCTGGACCTCGTCCACGACTACCGCGCCACCGGCGACAAGTCCTTTCTCGTACAGGAGTACGTTACGGGCGCGACCGACTACCGGGCGATGGTACTGGACGGCGAATACGTCGGCGCGGTCGAACGGCGGCTTCCCGACGCGGCGCTCGAGTCCGGGCAATGGAAACACAACGTCCACCGCGGCGCAAAAGCCACGGCTGTCGACCTGTCCGACGACCTGCGCCGGCTAGCGGAACGGGTGGCCGCGGAGTTAGACATCTCGCTGCTAGGCGTCGACCTGCTCGTCAGTGAGGATCGGACGGTGGTGAGCGAGACGAATGCGCGTCCAACGGTCGACGACGCGACGAAGTACGAGAACGGCTTTTACGATCGGCTGGCGGACGCGATAGAACGGACCGCAGGATCGAAGCGACGATAAAAATCGAGCGTGCTGTTGCTACGGGAGACCGCGACGCCGACTGCGTTAGTCGAGGTCGATGTTCGCGGAGTCGTCAGCGCGGTCGAACGTGATCTCTAGCACGCCATTGTTGTAGGTCGCGTTCGCGGAGTGTTCGTCGACTGCTCCGGGCAGTGAGATCTTGTCGTCGTACTGGCGGCGCTCGCTTTCGGCGGTGATCGTCAGCACTTCGCCGTCGCAGGTGAGATCGATCGCATCTTGGTCGACGCCGGGGATGTCGGCGATCACGCGGATCTCGTCGTCGGTCTCGTGGATGTCGACGTGCGTGTCAGCGCCGAAGCCAGCGTTGGACTCGAAGCCGACGTCGCCATCGTCCATCATGTCGTTCATCATCCGCTCGATCTCGCGGAACAGGTCGTCGAACGGGTCGTCGCGGTCGTCACGTCTCATGGGGGAACGTAGTGACCAGTCGAGGAAAAGCCTTCTGTCCGTCTGGGTCCGAGCGTCCTCAGTCGCCACTCGCGCGCGTCGAAAGGATCGGCGGTGGCCCGTCCGGCGTTTCGCGGAACGACAGGCCCAGGCTATCGTTGGTTCGCGCGATGCTCTCTCTGGCGTCGGCAAGCCCGAACATCGCCCGGAGCGCGTCGATGTTCTCGGGGACGACGTCGGCCTCCTGGTGGATCGCCTGGAAACAGTAAAAGTCCGATCCCTCGACCGCGATCGACTCGCCCCAGACGCAGTTCTCCCAGATATCGCCGCGCGGGCGGCCGGCGTCGCGAGCGCACTCACGGAGTTCGCCACAGCCATCGATACGGAGCCGTTCGGGGACGACGAAGAGGCGGGACTCGCGCGCCAGACGCTCGCGGACGGCGTCGACGTCGGGCGTCGCGTCGAGCGTGACGTTGACGCCGTGGAGATGCATCAGCGTGGCGGGGACGGTCACACCCATCGTTTCGATGGAGAGGTCGGGAAAGATTGTCTGGACGTCGGGGCCGTGGTGGGAGGGCACGGCGATCGGATCGGGAAGAATGTCGTTGATCGGTCCGCGCGAGGACTGGTCGGGGTCGCCGCCGCGCCGGATCAACGTCGCGCGCACCTTCTCGATGCCGTAGGCGTCGGCGAGCGGGGCGAGCAATCGGGAAAGGCCCGTGGTGTTACAGGAGACGACCCGGACGTACTCCGCGTCGCGAGCCGCGTCGTAGTTCGCCCGCGCGTTGAAACTGGTGTCTGCGACCGTGGGTGCTTCCGCACCCTGGAACACGGCTGGCGTCTCCAGTCGCTCGTACAGTGTACGGTTCTGTTCGCCGACACCCCCTGGCGTGGCGTCGACGATCACGTCGCTGTCAGCGACCAGGTCCTCGGTGGTCCCCGCGAGATCGTTGCTGGTTTCCTCGAACCGGGTCATATCCCCTTCGGAGGCGGCGTACAGCGAGTATCCCGTCGCAGTAGCGTGGTCGGCGACGAAATCCGGCGATCTCTTGGCGACACCCTGAACAGTCATGTCAGGTTGAGACCGGACCGCGTCGGCGACTCGCTTCCCAATCGTCCCGTAGCCGTTGACACCCACGGAGAGCATATGTACGACTGCATCCCCAACCCTCATAATCTTTCCGGATAAATTATAGATTGGTACACGTAATCGAGTAGTAAATTGGCGGGCTATACAGGTTGATCCGGGGGGAGGGCCTACTCTATCGACAACAGCAGATAGTATCGTGATTGTTTCTGCCTATTTGCGAAACGTACATTTCCGTCCTGGACACGGTTAAATAGGAGACACTATAATTATTTTTTACATGATAAATGAACTGTCCGAAGCGTGTTTAGATAAATACTTTACGCACGACATCAAACGTGTTCAGGTATGAGTGAAACTGCAGACGACCCTGTTCGAGTAGGACTGAACGGCTTCGGCCGAATCGGACGGAACGTGTTCCGTGCTGCGCTCGACGACGAGACCGTCGAAATCGTCGGTATCAACGACGTCATGGACATCGACGACATGGCGTATCTTCTCAAGTACGACAGCGTCCACGGCCGTACCGAAGACGTCTCTGTCGAGGGCGATTCGATCATCGTCGGCGACAAGACGTTCGACGTCTTCTCCGAGCGTGACCCCGCCGACCTCCCGTGGGACGAGTACGACACCGACGTCGCCTTCGAGTGTACCGGCCTGTTCCGGAACTACGACGACGCGTACAAACACGTCGAAGCGGGCGCAGAAAAGACGGTTATCTCCGCCCCTGCAAAAGGAGAGAAAGAGGTCCAGACGGTCGTCTACGGCGTCAACCAGGACGAGTACGACGGCGAGGACGTCGTCTCGAACGCCTCCTGTACGACGAACTCCGTCACGCCGATCGCGAAGGTGCTCGACGACGAGTTCGGCATCGAGTCCGGCGTCCTGACGACGACTCACGCCTACACGGGCACGCAGAACCTCGTCGACGGCCCGCTCCCGAAGACCCGACGCGGCCGCGCCGCCGCCGAGAACATCGTCCCGACCTCGACGGGTGCCGCACAGGCGACCACCGAGGTCCTCCCCCAGCTCGAGGGCAAACTCGACGGGATGGCGATGCGTGTTCCCGTCCCGGACGGTTCGATCACGGACCTCACCGTCGACCTCGCCGAAGAGGTCTCGGCCGAGGAGATCAACGCCGCGTTCGAGGAGGCCGCCAACGGCGAACTCGAGGGCGTGCTCGGTTACACGGAGGACGAACTCGTCTCCCGTGACGTCATCGGCCAGCCGTACTCCTCTCTCGTCGACGCTAACTCGACGATGAAAGTCGAAGACGGCCTCGTGAAGGTGCTCGCATGGTACGACAACGAGGTCGGCTTCTCCCACCGGATGATCGACGTTGCGCACTACATCCTCGACGAAGCCTAAGCGACCGACCGGCTTTTTATTCATCGCGCCCCATACCCAAACTATGTTCGAAACCATCGACGACCTTGACGACCAGCAACGACTCCTGATGCGTATCGACGTGAACGCCCCCGTCGAGGACGGGGAGGTACAGGACAACCGCCGGTTCGCTCGCCACGCCGAGACCATCTCGGAACTGCTCGCGGACGACCACGCCATCGCGCTGATGGCCCACCAGGGCCGGCCGGGCCGTGACACGTTCGTCACGCTCGAACAGCACGCCGACATCCTCGCAGAGCACGTCGGCGAACCCGTGGAATACGTCCCCTCGACGTACGGCGAGGAGGCGCTCGACGCCATTGACGACCTCGAATCGGGCGACGTGATCCTCCTGGAGAACGTCCGGATGACCGACGAGGAACTCGCCGACCTGACGCCCGAAGAGCACGGCGAAACTGAGTTCGTCCGGACGCTCGCGCCCGAGTTCGACGCCTACGTCAACGACGGCTACTCGGTCGCCCACCGCGCACACACCTCGATCGTCGGCTTCCCGCAGGTCATGGACAGCTATGCCGGCCGCGTGATGACCGACGAGTACGAGTACAACACCAGCGTCGAGCGCCGCGAGTTCGACGGCAAAGTCACGATGGTGCTGGGCGGCACGAAGGCCGAAGACGTCATCGCCGCGATGGAGCATCTCGACGAGAAGGTCGATCAGTTCCTGCTCGGCGGTATCGTCGGCCACCTGTTCCAGCGCGCGAAGGGCTACGACATCGGCAAGGACACGCCGGACGGCCCCAGCCTGTACGACGACAACTGGGAAGCAAACGAGGAGACGATCCACGAGGTCATCGAGGAGTACGGCGACCGGATCTCCCTGCCCGTCGACGTCGCCCGGGAGGGCGAGGACGGCGAGCGCGTCACCGACCGCATGGAGAACCTCCAGGGCGCGCCTGACGCCTATATGGACATTGGCGAGGCAACTATCGACGAGTACCGACCGCACGTCGAGGAGTCAGAAGCCGTCCTCGTGAAGGGCGCACTCGGTGTCTTCGAGATGGAGGAGTTCAGCTACGGGACCCGCGGCGTCCTGCAGGCAGTCGCCGATACGGACTGCTTCTCGGTCGTCGGCGGCGGCGACACCTCCCGCTCGATAGAGATGTACGATATCGGTACCGAGAACTTCGATCACCTCTCGATCGCTGGCGGTGCCTATCTCAAGGCGCTCACCGGTGAGCCACTCGCGGCGGTCGAAGCCCTCGAGCAGTAACAGTTCGCCGTCGACTGTTTTTCGGCATCGGGAGAACAAGACCTAACTCGCTTCCAGACGAGGTGTCGGTATGAGCGATATACACGAGGCCGCAGAAACCGCAGTGCACCAATGCCTTGCGCTCGACGCCGACGAGTCCTGTCTGGTCGTCACCGACGACAAGCGCGAACGGATCGGCGAGGCGCTGTACGACGCCGCCACGGGCGTCACCGAGGAGGCAACAGTCATGCGCTATCAGCCCGGCGACCAGCACGGCGAAGAGCCACCCGCTCCGGTCGCCGCCGCGATGGCCGAGGCCGACGTCTTCTTGGCGCCGACGACGAAGAGCCTGAGTCACACGCGAGCGCGGGGGTCAGCGTGCGAAGCGGGCGCGCGCGGCGCGACACTGCCGGGGATCACCGAGGAAGTGTTTACGACCGGCCTCGACGCCGACTACGAGTCCATCGCCGAGGTCTCGGCCGACATGCTGGAGACGGTCAGAGATACCGACGAGATCCGTGTCACGACGCCCGCAGGAACCGACATCACCTTCGCGGTCGGCGGGCGCGAGTGGCAGGACGACACCGGGATGGTGCACGAACCCGGCGAGTTCTCGAACCTGCCCGCCGGAGAAGTGTTCATCAGTCCGACGTCGGCTGACGGCACCTACGTCGTCGACGGGACGATGCGCCCACACGGACTGCTCGCGGAGGGCCAACAACTCACGTTCGAGGTCGAGGACGGCTACGTGACGTCGATCAGTGACGACGAGATCCGCGATCAGATCGAGACCGGTGCCGAGGAAGTCGGGCAGGACGCGTACAACCTGGCCGAGTTGGGTATCGGAACGAACCTCGCCGTGACCGACCTCGTCGGTTCGGTACTGCTCGACGAGAAAGCCGCGGGGACTGTCCACATTGCCATCGGGGACGACGCCGGGATCGGCGGCGATACCGACGCACCGCTCCACCTCGACGGCATCCTGCGGGACCCGACCGTCAGTGTCGACGGAGAGGTGATCGACCTCCCGCAGGCCGAGCGGTAATGGGAGAGGACCGGCCCACGATCCGGTCGCGCTCGCGACGACTGGTCGCGTATCTCAGCCACAACCGGACGCGGATACTCGTCGATGTCGCGCTGCTGACGGCGTGGGTGCTGGCGACTTCGGCGGTGTTTGGCTGGCTCGACCTTCCGAACTGGCTCCTCTACGTCGTCGTGTTCACCGGAGTCGTCGCGTATGCCAGGTTCACGCCGACGTGGGAGCGGCCGTATCGGAGTCCGGATTGAATGGCCGTGTCAGACGAACTGCAACAGCGGTATGGTGACCGCGACAACCCAGAGCAACACCCCGGTTCGCACGTAGCCGTGTTCGACACCGGGCTCTCGGGCAGTCTGTGACGCGCCAGCGGCGATCAGGCCGATGGCAACCGCGAGCGCTCCGCGATGAACAAACGTATCCAGCGGAAGCCTCGTCACGCCCAACAGCGTGTAATCGAGGAAGATAGCGACGGTAAAGCCGAGCGAGGCCGCCGCAAACGCCTGTTCCCGATCGAGTTGTCGCGTGGATAGATAGGCCACGACCGGCAAGCCGAGGACGAGAAGGGGGTAGAATACGATGACGATGGCATTGGTTCGTAGCCCGGGGAACAGCCGTTCGATCCCGACGGCTCCGAACCGGATGGAGAGATATAGCAGAACCAACAGACCGATTGTCGCCAGCGAGCGCAGGGTCCTCCGGACGTCCTCGTCCTGCCATAGCTCCGTGCCGCGTTCGAGCGTTCGCGCAACGCCGATAGAGCCCAGAAGCAATCCGGCGATCAACAGTCGGGTCGCCCGCTCGTCGAGGTCGACGATCGTCACCCACCCGTCCGCGTCCGAACTGGCGTCGTTGGCGAACCGATCACGAGTGACACTATCGACGTACCAGCGGCCGAAGAAGTCCTCTTCGATGGCGAGTTGTGACTCTTCGATACTGTGGACCGTATGCCGCAGGTGGAACCAGTCCCAGTGCTCGTCGTGGGCCTGGATCGCAGTCCATTCGTCCTCGGCCGGATCCTCGTAGCCCCGGAGATGCTGGCGCTCGCCCAGATAGTCCCCATCGTGTAACTGGTAGGATTCCACCAGCCAGAGCGCTCTGTCGTCGACCGTATCGACGTAGACGTAGCGGGTCGCCCCGCTCGCCCCGCCCCACGCGACGGTCGTCCGGTTACCGTCGACCTCGAACTCCTCGGCGGGTGCGATGTCCTGTTGGTCCTCTTCGACCGGTTCCCAGTCCGCAAGAGAGATTTCACGCAGGGCGCGTTCGGTCGCGTCCGTATCACCGTACACCACGAGATTGATCGAGAGCGTCCGCTCCCGATAGTTCGGCCCCTTGCTGGTGTACGGCCATAGCTCGGAGCCGTCCTCCAGTGTCACGGTCTCTGGATCGGCGGCCCCGCCCGAATCGAAGAACTCAGCCGACACTACCGACGCACCGGTAATCGCAGCGATCACGACGAACAGCACAGTGACCGCCGTCGTCGGCCGAACTTCGCGTGCCACAAGTTGGCATACTAAATAGTCCCTATTTAATGCTTCTGGGAGCACCGGGGACCCGACGAACTCGACGCCAGCACGTCTACTCTCGGTCGAAATCGGTCGATCGAGGGGCAAATCGGCGTACGATTTTAGTGGGAGGGGTTGTTATTACTTACTGTATGGGATTCGGGAGCTACGACGAATCCGAACAGGAAAATCAGGATTTTGACACGGAAATCGACGATAACAACGTCGGTGCTGGCGACAGCGAACACGAAGGCGAGATAGAGTTCGAAATCGGGGCATCGAACACCGAACTACTCGATCGGCTTCAGGAGATCAAGGACGAATAGTCGTAATGAAGCCCGGTACGCGGGCGCTCGGAATCGCCGAATCCTACGACGGATCGGTTGACTCGGAGTTCTCGACGCTCGCGGGAGCGGTGGTCCGGGCGGACAGAGTGGTCGACGGACTGACCTTCGACCGGACGACTGTCGGCGGGACCGACGCGACCGACGCCGTCTGCCGTCTCGTACAGAGAGACGATGTCCGCTTCGTTCTTTTATCTGGGATCGCACTCTCATGGTACAACGTCTGTGATATCGGTGCCGTCCACGAGCGGGTCGACCGGCCAGTTCTCTCCGTAAGCTACGAGGAGAGCGACGGACTGGAAGACGCCCTGAAGCGAGAGTTCGACGGCGAGGCGCTCCGGAGACGGCTCAGCACCTATCGCGCGCTTCCGCCTCGAACGCCGGTGTCGGTCGGCGACGAGCGACTGTACGTTCGGTCGGTCGGCAACGTCGACGAGAAGGCGGTGCTCCGGCACTTTACGGCGAGTGGCGGCCGGCCGGAGCCGCTTCGCGTCGCCCGTCTGTCGGCCCGGGCGGCACACGACTATCGGTTTCACGGAGACGGAGAGTCCGCCGACGAAGGATGTGACTAGTCACCAAACATCAGGTAAGAGTCCCTGAGGGGCCGGAATATAGCGAGTTAGGAGGCAGTAGTTTCATTAGTGAGAACAATATAGTGATACGTACAATGTCCCTGCTGATGATCCTGGGAGTAGTTGCCGCCGTAACTGGTGGCCTCCTCGGCACACTCCTACTGGTGTGTGTCGGTCCCTCGCTACTCTCTGCCCCCCTCCGCGATCCCGACGCCTTCAAGCGTCGGCTCCACAGTGTCGCTCCGTTCGTCGGCGCCCTCGCTATCGTACTCGTAATCAACAAAGGCCTCCACAAGTTCAGCGTCGCCCTCTCGTGGGAGATCGGGCGGAACGTTACTGGCGAATTCTACGCCCTCGAAGGCGAGTTCGTCGCCTCCCTCCAGGAGCTGTTCCCCAAAGAGGCGGCGCTGTACTTCGCGTTCATCTACGTGTTTGGCTACATCGTCCTGCTGGTGTTCCCGATGATCGCGTATCTGTTCCGCGACTCGCTCCACACCCTGAAGGTGACGCTGATCGCATACGCGGCGAACTACGGTCTTGGCGTCTTCTTCTACACGCTCTTTATCGCGTACGGCCCGCGAAACGTGATGCCGAGCGTGGTTAGCCAGCCGATGTACGAGACGTTCCCCGAGGTGATGTTGCTGACTTCGGCGATCAACACGAACGTGAACGTGTTCCCCTCCCTGCACACCTCTCTGGCCGTCACCACGATGATCCTCGCGCTGATGACGCGGCGGTCGTTCCCACGGTGGACACCCATCGCGCTCGTGATCGGTACCAGCGTCGTCATCTCGACGATGTATCTGGGTATCCACTGGCTGACTGACGTCGTCGCCGGTATCGCACTCGGCGCTCTCAGCGTCTACATCGGCGAATACGTCGTCAATCGGGCTGATCGGGTGCCGATACTGCGCGACCGTGACAAACAGGCGTCGTACCGGGCATCGGACTAATAAACAGCCGAACGACGAGCAGACGTCTCACTCGAAGGCCGCAATCCCTGTTTCTCACTGCGTTGCGCCGTTTCTCGTTCGCTCTCGCTCACTCGAAGGCCGCAATCCCAGTGAGATCTTCCCCCACGATCAACGAATGAATATCGTGAGTGCCCTCGTAGGTGTAGACCGTCTCCATGTTGGCGAGATGGCGCATGGGCGGGTAATCGGTCATGATGCCGTTGCCGCCGAGCATCTCGCGGGCGACGCGTGACTGGTCGCGAGCCATCCGGACGTTGTTCCGTTTGGCCATCGAAACCTGCTGTGGGCGCAGGGTGCCCTGCTCTTTCAGGTCGGCGAGTCGATGCGCGAGTAGCTGTGCGGTCGTGATCTCCGTCGCCATCTCGGTCAGTTTCTCCTGTTGTAGCTGGAAGCCGCCGATGGGCTGGTCGAACTGCTCGCGGTCGGTCGCGTACTCGCGGGCCGCCTCGAAGCAGTCCCGTGCCGCGCCGACCGCACCCCACGCGATGCCGTACCGGGCCTGCGTGAGACAGGAGAGCGGTTCTTTCATCCCCGAAACGTCGAGGACGTTCTCGCTGGGTACGTAGGCACCGTCGAGTGATATCTCACCGGTGACCGACGCGCGCATGGATAGCTTGCCGTCGATTTCGTTGGTCCTCACACCGTCGGCCCGATCGGTCTCGACGAGGAAGCCCCGGACCGGGCGGTCCTCCGCAGAGACGTCGCGCGCCCAGACGACGGCCACGTCGGCGATGGGGGCGTTCGTGATCCACGTCTTCGTGCCCGTCAGGCGGTAGCCATCGCCGTCCGCTTCGGCACGGGTCTCCATACTCGCCGGGTCGGAGCCGTGTTCGGGTTCGGTGAGGCCGAAACAGCCAACTGCTTCGCCCCGGCCGAGCGCGGGAAGCCAGCGCTCCTTCTGGGCTTCCGAACCGAACGCGTGGATCGGATACATGACTAATGCGCCCTGCACGCTCGCCATCGAGCGGATCCCCGAGTCGCCTGCCTCCAGTTCCTGCATCAGCAGCCCGTAGGCCGTCTCACTGACGTTTGCGGAGCCATAGCCCGCCAGGTTCGGCGCGTAAAAGCCCAGCTCTCCCATCTCCTCGATCAGGTGCTCGGGGAACTCGCCGGCCTCGAACCAGTCCCCGATCGATGGCTTCACGCGATCAGCGACGAACTCGCGGGCCGTATCACGGATCAGCCGTTCTTCCTCAGCGAGGTCGGCCTCCAGGTCGACGTAATCGAGCATAGCGGAGATAGAGTCCACGGGGGCAAAATAGAACCGCCCGTGACTATACTATGTGAATCTATAAACTATAGTTACCGAAGTTATGGAGTATCAGCCGCTGAAGATCGGTATACCCCGACTTGGCGGTTTCTCGGACGGCTGTCTATCCAGGGGAGACCAGACGCGGTACGTTCAGGAAAACCAGTCGGCGGCGCTCTCAGTCCGCGCCCGCCGGGTCCGCGGCGTCACCGGCGACGTCGTCGCGCCGGACGTTCTGGACGAACTGGAGCCAGTTCTCGAAGACGGCCTTCGCTTCGCAGGCCTTCGCGTAGTTCTCCTCGGTGATGCCGTCGAGGACGCGCTGGATGCGCTCGTCCGAGAGATCCTTGCCGAGCGTCACCTCCCGGGCGGTTTCCATGTCGTACTCGGGGTGGAACTGGACGCCGAAGACGCGGTCCTTGCGGAACGCGTGGATCGAGTAGTCGTTCTCGGCCAGCACCTCGGCGCCCGGCGGGACCGTGACGACCTCGTCGGAGTGGGTCGTGAAGGCGGTGAACTCCTCGTCGATGCCCTCGAACAGCAGCGACTCACTGCTCTGTTCGATCCCGCGGTAGCCGATTTCGTACTCGTGCATACCCGCGACCTCGCCGCCAAGGACGTCTGCGAGGAGTTGGTGGCCCCAACAGACGCCCAGACACGGCAGCCCTGCCTCGATAGCTTCTCGAACCCACTGACGAGTGGGTTCGATCCAGTCTTCGTCCCAGTACACGGAGACGCGTGACCCCGTAACGACGACCCCGTCGAACGACTCCGCCAGCGGCGGGAGCTCGACGTCGGTGACGTCGAACTCCACGAGGTCGGCGTCGAGTTCCCGGCGGAAGTTCCGACGGTTGTGCCCGGGGTCGTGGGCTGCGTTGAGCACGGCGATGCGCGGTCGACTCATCTGTATCCGAACGAAGCGGCCGCGTGGTAAAAGGGGTTCCGTCCTCCGGGAAACGTGCCGACTCCTGTGACGCCGGATCGGCAGGTAAGCGGGCTAAGACGACCATCGAGGAGTGACACCACATGACAGGACCCCTGCTGGTTTTTATACCCCTGGGTCTCACCGTGTCCGACAGAAACGATTACTCGTCGAAGTCCGCGTGATCCTCGATAACCCCGGTCAACAGGTCGTTGACGCCGGTCGCACGCTCGACGCCGACGAGGTGACCAGCCTCGGGTGCAGGCTCGAGTTCGCTGGATGGGAGCTCTCGATCCAGTAGTTCGGCGTTCGAGAACGGGACGATTTCGTCGTCCTCACCGTGGATCACCATGGTTGGTAATGTCGTCTCGTACAGCGGATCGCGGTGTTCGTAGTTCTCGAAGGCGGCCGCCTGGGCCTGCCACGCCGCGCGGTCGGCGTCGTCCTCGGCCCGCCACGCCGCGATCCGTTCGATAGCCTCGGGATGGTCCTCCCGAAAGCCGGAGGATACCACCGCTTCCAGCGACGCCGCCAGCGCGGCCTCGTCGTCACGCGGCGCGAAGGCGTCTTCGAGTCGATCAGTTCGGAGGTCGGCGTCCTCGCCGCCCGGACTCGCGCCGATCAGTGTCAGCGTCTCGGCGCGACTGTGCCGCTGTGCGTAGTCCAGCGCGACCATCCCGCCGAGGCCACAGCCGACCAGATGGGCGGTGTCTACGCCGTGGTCGGCGAGCACCGCCTCCAGGTCGGCTGTTAGCTGGGAGACCGTATACGGCCCCTCGGGTGCGTCGGAGCGACCGGTCCCCCGCAGGTCCCAGACGAGCGTCTCGAACGGTCCGGCAAGGGCGTCGTTCTGCCAGCCCCAGAGCCACGCACCGAAGCCGACATCTTCGATGAACACGACCGTCTCGCCGCTCCCCCAGGTATCGTAGTACAGCGAGACACCCTCACGAGTTGCTGTTGGCATACGTCACCCTCGACGCGGGAGGGGTTAGTAGCACACGATATCGAATCATCCATGCCCGCCGGACAACGTTTTAGTTCCGAGACGCCGTAGTTTGGCCTGATGACGGGTCTCGATACGGTTCCGGCGTGGGCTATCGGGTACGCCGTCGCATTCGTCGTGTTACACCTCGTCGTCGGCTACTACTTCTATCGCCGCACCCGGGAGTTGGGGCTAGAAGGCGACGTCCGAGCGGGGATGATGACCGAGGGAGGCCTCGACCGGATCGAAGAGACGCCCGCATCCGGCGAACTCCCTGAGGACGCCTCGGTCGTGCGCTGCCGACACTGCGAGACCGAAAACGAGGTGGGCTACAGATACTGTCGGAACTGCGTACAGCAACTGCCGAGCGTCGCCCGACAGTCCTCGTCGACGACCATACCGAACGAACGGGAAAGCCTGTGAGACGGCCCCGGAGAATTGGCAGATTTTAGTCTGTGCAGCCCATAGATCTAGGAGTAACAGATGTCTGACTGGAACGAAGAACGCGACGACGACAACTGGGACTCCGACGGGTGGGACGACCCCGCCGACGGAGAGCCGGTCACAGCCGGTGGTGACGAACCTGACGTCGGCGGCCCGTCGCCCGACACCCCCGACCCGCGGGCCCTCCTCGGAATTACTGCTGGAGCAATCGGGCTAGTGATCGGTGCATTTGCAATCGGCACCGCCTCTGCAATCGTGCTGATCGTGGCCATCCAGGCGCTGGGGGTAGCTATCCTCGAAAACGACCTCATGCTGACTGTCATCTCGACGGCCACCCTGCAGGGAGTCGGAATGCTGGGCATCTCGCTATGGTATCTCTCCCGCCGCGGCTACGGACTCGAGTTCCTCCGGCTACGGATGCCCACGCTTCGACACATCGGGCTGGTAGTCGTCGGTGTTTTCGGCACGTTCGCGGCGTCAATAGGGGTGCAGAGCGCCCTGACTCTGCTGGGCTACGATGGAGGAGAACACGAAATCGTCCAGACTGCGACTGGTTCTCCCGAGATCCTGCTGGCCCTGATCCCGCTTTCGTTCCTCTTGATCGGTCCGGGCGAAGAACTCCTCTTTCGCGGGATCATCCAGAGCAGGTTCGTCAATCGTAGCGGCGTCCCCCTGGGGATCGTCCTTGCGAGTCTGCTCTTCGCCGTCGTCCACATCCCGGCGTACGGTGGCCTCGACAGTCTCCCGACCATCGTGGGACTCTTCTTCATCAGCCTCGTGCTGGGCGGGTTGTACGAGTACACGGAGAACCTGTTCGTACCGATCGTCGTCCACGGCGCGTTCAATGCGATTCAGTTTGCCGGTCTGTATTTCGTGCTTACCTCCGACGCGGACGTAGCGTTACTCCTCTGGCCGTTCTAGACGCCGACGGTTCTTTTCTGCTCGCGGTTCGGATCCCAGTAGCCTGCTGAGTAGCCACGCGATAGCGACGAACGGGAGCAGCGGGAACAGCAGTAGGAGCACGCCCCCCGCGATCAAGTAGCCGACGGTAGTCATGTCCGGTCTCCCCCCTACGCTTCGTGGCGGCGTGGCGGATCTGGTCATACTAGAATAACGGCGATCAAGCCGAAAGAATCCTCGGCCGCTATTTGACGGTTAGCCGGATGAAACCGAACCTCTACCACGGTTCGTCCTTGAGGCCGAGTTTGAACGCGGCGGCGTTGGTCCCCAGATGCAGGACCGGCGTCAGGACCAGGATAGCGACGATGACCGGCACGGTGAACCACTCGACGAACCAGTCGGTTGCGACGAGCGCGGTCAGCACGAGCGAGACCGCAACGAAGTCCAACTGGTCGATGCCGGGGAACGCCGCGCCGCGCTCCCGGCCAGTCCGCCGTTTCAGGAAGGAGGCAAGGATGTCACCGAGCATTGCACCGGCCGCCAGCGCGAGTAGCGCAGCGATCGGAAACTCGGGGAGGGAAACGCCGATGGCCCCGCTCACGTCGCTCACGATGGCGTTCAACACGAGTCCCAGTCCGACGCCGGCGAGAATACCGCCCGCGGTCCCTCGCCAGGTCTTGCCGTCGCCCAGCAGACGCTTGCCGCCCCACGTCCGACCGCCGTCGATCGGGGGGCCACCGCCGGTCAGTACGGCCGCATTGTTCGGCACGTACGCTGGCAACATCAACCAGAAAGCGAGGACGACGATATCGAGTACGTTCATATTCGGACCTGTCCGCGGATCTGTATAAACGGCCACGGTTCCGACTCGTCGGGGAACAGTATACAAACCTCCAATGACAATCATCTGGTATGCTCCCGCCTATCGCATCCAACTTCGTTGCCGGTGAAACGCCCGCGGAAGCTCTCGTTCACGCCCGTGAATGTAACGACCGCGGCGTCGGCGTCATTCTCAATCTGCTTGGCGAACACTACGATGATCCTGCGGCGGCCGCCGCGGATCGGGACGCATATCGCCAACTCATCGGCGACATCGCGGACGAAGAACTGCGTGCATGTGTCTCGATCAAACCCTCCCAGATCGGCCTGGACATCGGTGCCGAGACGTTTCGGTCGAACCTTACGGATATCGTCGAACACGCCGACGAGCAGGGTGTCTTCGTTTGGGTCGACATGGAGGATCACACGACGACCGACGACACCATCGATACCTTCGAGCCTCTGGCACGGGAGTACGGCTCGGTCGGCCTCTGTCTGCAGGCGAATCTGAAACGGACCCGAGAGGACCTGGAGCGACTGATCGACGTCCCCGGAAAACTCCGGCTGGTGAAGGGGGCGTACGACGAACCGGACGAGCTATCTTACAGCCGAAAGGAGCGCGTCAACGAGGAGTACCGCGAACTGCTCCGATACGCGTTCGAGCACCGCGACTCCGGCGTCGCCGTCGGCAGCCACGACCCTGCAATGATCGAGCACGCGAAAGAACTCCACGACCGCCACGGGACCGGATTCGAGGTGCAGATGCTGATGGGCGTGCGCGAGTCGGCCCAGTTCGAGTTGGCCGACGACTGCGAGGTGTGGCAGTACGCGCCCTACGGCGACAAGTGGATCTCTTACTTCTATCGGCGCGTCATGGAGCGCAAGGAGAACGTACTATTCGCTGTGCGGGCGGTCTTGAGCCGATCTTGAGCAGTTTCCCCCGACGAGGGCAGTAAGGATAACAGCGCTGATTAGGATGGATCCCAAACGGTGGATAATGACAACGTGGAAACGGGACTTCGGGAGCGGCCTCGTCGTTCTCGTCCCGATCATCGTTACGCTCTGGGTGATCATCTGGCTCGCCGGATTTATCGCTGATCTCCCGTTCGTCGCCGCAATTGACGCCGAACTCCTCGCGATGTTAGGACTCGGCCGACTACCGACAGACGTGGTCCGCGTCGTCGTGACGATTCTCGTGTTCATCGTGTTGGTTTTCGCAGTCGGCTATCTCATGCGGACCGCACTCGGCGGGTTCGCCGAGAACACGCTTGACGACCTGGTGAACCGCCTGCCGGGGCTACGGGTCGTCTACAACGCCTCCAAAATGGCCGCCGAAACCGCACTTGGCGGCACCGAGGCCCTCCAGACGCCGGTCAAAGTCGAGCCCTGGGAAGACATGCGACTGACTGCGTTCAAGACCGGCAAGCAGACGCCCGACGGCCATGAGATCCTGTTCATGCCGACCGCACCGAACATCACTACCGGGTTCGTCGTCGAGGTCAAACCCGAAGACATCGAAGAAGTGGACGAACGTGTCGAGGAAGCGCTGACCCGCTTGCTGAGCGCTGGCTTCGGTGACTCCAACGGCAACGGTCCCGGCTCTTCGCGACTCGGGGGTATCCCTATCGACGTTCAGGAAGCGTCCGAAAGCGAGTACGGACGGCTCGATCCGCGGCGGGCAACCGAAAGCGAACAAGAGAGCGAAGACGCCGCCGGCGACGTCCCGATAGAGTCCGACGAGTAGTCGACTAGACGTAGGTGAACCAGTCGTCGTACTTCTCCGGGGGCGATTCGAGCATGTCGAAGAACGTCTGCTGGATCTCCTCGGTCACCGGGCCGCGCGTCCCGGAACCGATTTCGACGTTATCGACCTGTTTGATCGGCGTGACCTCCGCGGCCGTGCCGGTAAAGAACAGTTCGTCGGCAGTGTTCAGTTCGCCGCGGCTGATCGTCGCCTGATCGTGGACGGTGTAGCCCAGATCCCGGGCGACCTCGATGACGCTCTGGCGCGTGATGCCGTCGAGGATCGACTGGGAGAGCGCCGGCGTGAACAGTTCGCCGTCGCGCACAAGGAAGATGTTCTCGCCGGGGCCTTCCGCGACGTATCCCTCCTTGTCGAGCACGATGGCTTCGGTGTAGCCGTTCCGGCGCGCTTCCTCGCCCGCCAGCATGCTGTTGACGTACAGCCCGGTCGTCTTTGCGTTGGTCGGGATCTGGCTAGAGGAGTGTTTCCGCCAGGAGGAGACCATCACTTCGACGCCTTTCTCCAGGGCGTCCTCGCCGAGATAGGTGCCCCACGGCCAGCACGCGATTGCGGTCCGGGTCGGGCAGTCCGTCGGACTCACGCCGAGGCTGTTGTAGCCGTAGAAAGCGATCGGCCGGACGTAACAGGATTCGAGCTCCTGCCGTCGGATCAGTTCCATCGTCGCCTCGGTTAGCTCCTCGCGGTCGTGACCGATCTCTAGCTCGTAGGGCTCACCGGACTGGTAGAACCGGTCCAGGTGGGCGTCCCAGCGGAACAGCGCCGGGCCGTTCTCGGTGTCGTAACACCGGACGCCCTCGAAGATGCCGGTCCCGTAGTGGAGCCCGTGTGTGAGGACGTGGATCTGGGCGTCCTCCCAGTCCACGAACTCGCCGTCCATCCAGATGGTGTCGACGTCCATCTCGTCAAATCCCATATGAACTCAATTGAAGCCCGTGTTTAAAACGATTTACAAGGCCGAATCGTGACGACAGCGACTCTTTGAGTTTGCAGAAGTTCTTTTGTATCAGTCGTCGATGATCTTACCATGGCACAGGACAGTCTCACATCGACCCGTGGCCGACGGGAAGTGCTGGCAATTGCCGGCGCAGTGCAAGGTGCGTTGCTGGCTGGCTGTCTCGCCGATGATCCGGCAACGGACGGCGAGGAGCCACAGACCGGGAACGGCGACGGCGACGGCCCGACCGGCGACCTGGAGCAACTCCTCGAGGGCAACGACGAGTTCGCGCTCGACGTCCTGGCGGAGTTGGTCGGGGAGCGCCCGGACGAGAACCTGTTTTACTCGCCGTACAGCATCCGCGCCGCGCTGGCGATGACCTGGGCGGGGGCACGCGGCGAGACGGAGACGGCGATGGCCGACGCGCTCGCCTTCGCACTCGATGGAGAGGAACAACACGCCGCATTCGGCGATATGTCGGCCGAACTCGACGCCCGCTCCGAAGCGGCCGAAGACAACGACGGCGATCCGTTCACGCTTCGCGCGGTCAACGACGTCTGGGGGCGCGAGGAGTACCCCTATCGTGAGGAGTACCTCGCAACCCTCGAAGAGCACTACGACGCGGACCTGCGAACGGTTCCCTTCGAGTCCGACCCCGGGGCGGCCCGCGAAGAGATTAACGGCTACATCGCCGATCAGACCGAAGGCCGTATTGAAAACCTGCTGCCGAAAGGAGCTATCTCGGCCACGACAGTCATGGTGCTAACCAATGCCATCTACTTCTACGCGAGTTGGCTCCACCAGTTCTCCGAGGAGTCGACCCAACCCGCCGACTTTACCGCCCTCAATGGCTCGACCGGCGAGGTACCGATGATGTCGCAGGGACGGCGGTTCCCCTACGCGGAGGTCGAGGGGCACCAGATCATCGACCTTCCCTACGTCGGTGAGGAAGTGAGCATGACGGTGATACTCCCCGCCGAGGGCGAGTTCGAGGCTTTCGAGGAAGGGTTCGACGAGGAGACACTCGGCGGCCTGCTCGACGAACTCGACCCGAAAGAGGGGACCATCGAACTGCCCCGCTTCGAGTACGAGTCCTCGTTCGCGCTGCAAGAGGTTCTCTCCACCCTCGGGATGGAGGTCGCCTTCGACCTCGGTCGCGCGGACTTCAGCGGTATCGTCGAGGGCGGCGGAATCGCCATCGACGACGTCTGGCACGATGCGTTCGTCTCGGTCGACGAGGAGGGGACGGAGGCCGCCGCGGCGACTGCGGTGGGGATGAACGAATCGGCACCGCAAGACCCGTTCGAGATGACCGTCGACCGGCCGTTCCTCTTCTGTATCCGGGATCGGCCGACCGAGACGCTCCTGTTCGTCGGACGGGTCGTCGACGCCGCCGCGGCGCAGTGAGGGCGGCGGGATTTTGGGCGCGTGACGGCCATGACGCTACGACGTTTCACGGCGCTTATACCGCCCCCGTGACGAGTGAGTAGTATGGTAAACGACGAACTCATTACGGCGCTCCGGGACGCCGATGCGGTCCAGTACGGCGAGTTCGAGCTCTCCCACGGCGGGACGAGCGAGTACTACGTCGACAAGTACCTCTTCGAGACCGACCCGCACTGTCTGGAACTGATCGGCGAAGCCTTCGCCGAGCGTGTCGGCGACGAGACACTCGCGGGCGTCGCGCTCGGTGCCGTCCCGCTGGTCGCGGTGACCAGCGTCGAGACGGGCCAGCCCTACGTCATCGCACGGAAACAAAAGAAGGAGTACGGCACGGCAAACCTGATCGAGGGCCGCCTCGAGGAGGGCGAGGAGGTCGTCGTCCTCGAAGACATCGCAACGACCGGCCAGAGCGCAGTCGACGCCGTCGAAGCGCTGCGCGAGGCCGGTGCGACCGTGAACCGCGCGATAGTCGTCGTCGACCGGAACGAGGGCGGACGCGAGAACCTCGCCGAGATCGACGTCGAACTCGAATCGCTCGTCACCGCCGAAGAACTGCTGGCGGACGCCGACGCGTAACCGCGTGGGCCGCAACCGCCTTTTCGCCTCGCTCTGTGGGCTCGTCTTCCTGGTCAACCTCGCGCGAATCATCTTCGCGCCGCTGTTGAACGTCTTCATCGCCGAGTTCGGCATCGGCGAGGCGACCGCTGGACTGATCGTCACGCTAGTGTGGGTCGGCAGCGCGTCGCTTCGCCTGCCGACTGGCTGGCTTCTCACGAAGGTCCCCAGACACCACCTCGTGCTCGCGTCAGGGTCGATCCTTGCAGGCTCGTCCGCCGTCGCCGCGACCGCGAGGACGGTGCCACACCTCATGCTCGGCACCTTCCTCATGGGAATCGCCTCGGGCGTCTACTTCGTCTCGGCGAACCCGCTGGTGAGCGAACTGTTCCCCGGCCGGGTCGGCCGCGCCATGGGGATCCACGGGGCAGCCAGTCAGATCGCCGCGGTGATCGCCGCCCCCTTCGTCGCGCTCACGCTCTTCGTCGACTGGCGGCTCTCGCTGTGGGCTATCGCCGTGGGAGCAGCGCTCATAACCGTCTACATCTACCTGACAGCACGCCAGACCGAACTGCCCGACGCCGGGCAGGACGACCGCGAGTTGATCGCTGGCGCGCTCTCGGAGTGGCGGCTCATCGGCACTGCACTCGCCATCGCCGGGATTACGGTGTTCATCTGGCAGGGCGTGTTCAATTTCTACGAGCTCTATATGCAGTCGAAGGGCCTTTCAGATAGTCTGTCGAGCACGATGCTCACGCTCGTCTTCGCCGCGGGGATCCCCGCATTCTTCGTCGGCGGCGACCTGGCGGACCGGCTTCCCAAGATCCCCTACCTGCTGGGCATCGTCGGGACGTTCGCCGTGAGCCTGTTCGTGCTGACGACTGTCGAGAGTCTTCCCGCGCTGATCACGGTCACTGCCGTCATCGGCTTCGTCATCCACGCGCTGTTCCCGGCGATCGATACGTACGTCCTCGGCACCCTCCCTGATGCGACTCGCGGGAGCGCCTACGCCGCGTTTAGCTCCGTCTGGATGCTCAGCCAGTCGCTGGGCTCGTACGCACTCGGCCTGTTCGTGGAGGGCGGCTACACCTACGACGGGGTGTTCGCGGCCAGTGCGCTCCTCCTCGGCGTGACGGTCGTAGTGTTGTTCGCCGTAGACCGAACGGGGCGGCTTCCCGGCTGAACGGGTCGCGCTTGGTTTTCGGCAGCAAGTTCTTCATCGGGACGTCCCGGAGAGTTGACGCTGTTTCCCTCCTCGCTCGCGACCGTTTTCGGTCGGCGCTCGCCAGAGGAGAGACGTACCGTCTCGTTTCAGCTGTTAAGCATATATTACACCCGATCGGGTAGGGATGATTATAAACTATAAAAATGACAGCGATACACTATAATGAATGTTTATTATAATTTTCAATGTTCAAAAATTCCCCCTCCAGTTATCATCACATCTGTTGCGTGGTAACATGCTATGTCGATGCAAGCAGTCGTCCTCGAAGAGTTTCAGGAGCCACTGGAAGTACAGGAGATCGAACGCCCGGATCCGGAGCCCGATGGAGTGGTAGCGAAGGTAGAGGGCTGTGGTGTCTGTCGGAGCGATTGGCACTGCTGGCAGGGGGATTGGGACTGGTTCGGCTACCGGCCTGATCCGCCACACGTCCTCGGCCACGAACCGACAGGAACCGTCGTCGACGTCGGCGAGAACGTCGAAACCGTCGACGAAGGAGACGAAATCGCGATTCCCTTCAACTTCGCCTGTGGGAAATGTTCACTTTGTCGGAACGGACGCGAGAACATCTGTGAAAATCACATCGGACTCGGCTTTATGAACGAGGCACCCGGCGCGTTTGCCGAAGAAGTTCATATCCCGAACGGCGATGTCAACGCCGTCCCGCTTCCGGACAGTATCGACGCCGAAACTGCCGCTGGCTGTGGCTGTCGGTTCATGACCTCGTTTCATGGAATGGCCCACCGAGGGGATGTCGGCAACGGTGAGGACGTCGTCATTCACCGCTGTGGAGGGGTCGGACTCTCGGCAGTACATATCGCAAACGCGCTGGGGGCAAACGTCATCGGTGTCGATCTAATGGACGATAAACTCGACCGCGCCGAAGAACTCGGGGCTGTAACAACAGTCAACGCAAGCGAGGTCGACGACCCGGCCCAGGAAGTCCACGACATCACCAATGGCGGCGCTGACGTCTCCGTCGACGCCCTGGGAATCGCGACGACCTGTCGAAACGCCGTCGATTCGCTCAAAAAGGGCGGACGCCACGTCCAGATCGGACTCACCACCAGCGAGGAGAAAGGCGAGGTGTCGCTTCCAACCGACGATATCGTCGCCAAAGAGATCGACTTCGTCGGTTCGCTCGGGCTGCAGCCATCCCGGTACTCGGAGATGCTCGATATGATCGAAACCGGGAAACTCGATCCGACCGCGCTGGTCGAAGATAAGATCGATATCCATCAGGTGCCGGACGAACTCGAAGCGATGACCGAGTTCGACACCGTCGGCATCCCGGTGTGTAACGATTTCAGTAGCTAAACCGAGCACAGGATTCCGGCTGGCATGCGCGTCGCCACAGCCGGCATCTCGATCCGTTTTTTCGCCCAGTACCACAGCATCGCGAACCGAGCTGAGCGGACCTCGCCACCACCGATGAGTTGACACGTCACCCCCCTAATCGCCCGAAGAAACGCCGATATAGACGCCACAATGCCTATATATCGTGAGTGGCTTACCTTCGAATATGTCACGGTCTGCGCTCGTCGGCAACATTACGGCGATGCTCGAAGACGCAGGCTTTGCAGTGAGTGACCGCTGTGCGACGCGCCCACGGAGTTTCGACGTCGCCGCCCGCCGCGGCGACGAACTCGTCCTCCTGAAGGTGCTGCGAAACGTCGACGCGTTCGACGCCGAGACTGGCGCGGAGATGCGCCGGATCGGCGCGTATCTGGACGCGACGCCGCTGGTTATCGGCCTGCGAACCAGAGACGAGGACCTGAAGCCGGAGGTCGTCTACTTCCGGCACGGGGTTCCCGTATTTAGCCCCGACACCGCGCTGGATCTGTTCGTCGAGGGCGTCCCGCCGCTGATCTACGCCGCACCGGGCGGTCTGTACGTCAGCATCGACGGCGACATCCTCGAAGACAAACGTCAGGAGGAAGGCTGGAGTCTCGGCCAGTTAGCCAGCGAACTGGGCGTCTCCCGCCGGACCGTCTCGAAGTACGAGGACGGGATGAACGCCAGCATCGAGGTCGCGATGCAACTCGAAGAGCTGTTTGGCTCCGGTCTGACCAGTCAGGTCGACGTGCTGGAGGGGGCCGAAGACGTCCGGGACGCCGATCCGACGCCGGACGCTCCGGATGCGGACCCCGACGACGAGGAGATAGTCACCGTCATGACCCGCGTTGGCTACGAGGTCCACCCGACCCTGCGCGCACCGTTCAAGGCCGTTAGCGAGGAAGAAGACGAGGGGGACCTACTGGATGGGACGGTGCTGACCGGGCACTCCGAGTTCACACGGACTGCGGAAAAGCGCGCACGGATCATGGGATCCGTCGGCCGCGTCGTCGGAACGCGCTCGGTCTACTTCGTCGACAGCGCGAAACCGACCTCCATCGAAGGGACCGCGCTGATCGAGCGCGAGGAGGCCGCAGAGATCGACGATCCGAAAGAGTTCCGCGATCTGATCCGCGAGCGCGCCGACTACGACGAAGAGCCAGCGTGAAGTACCCCGCGCACGGTGGCGCGGGGCGTCCGTGTTTAGTCCTGCATCGCTGACGCAACGGTCTTTAATTCCTCTCGCGCTTGACTCTGAGAGTCTTGCGCCGACGTTCCGTGTCCGTGAACACCCGAACACAAATCGTGTCCGTGAGAGTCGGGGCCTCCACCAGCCCCCGATGCCGCCCGTCTCACCTTCCACACGCGAGGAAGGGTTTCGAGAGACGGCACATTTCCAGTTTCTCGCTCTAACCACTCCTGCACAACACACACCGACGCCTTCCTATCCGCGTGATCTTGAAACTCACACCGTTTGCACTTGAACCGCTTTTTGCGGCGATTCGCCCGTTCCGTGTGCTGACATTCAGTTCTTGGGCATCGCTGACTCGTATACTCAGGGTCAACTTCATCCGAAGGAATCCCAAGCCACGCAGCCTTGTACGACACCATGTCTTGGAGTGCAGCGAACGGTAGCGAGTGCAGGCGGCGATTCATTCGCGTTCCGTAGTCGATGGACTCTCGCATGTCTTTGAGGTCTTCAAAGACGATAACCGGGTCGTTGAATTGCGATACCCATTCAACTACTTCCCGCGATACTTTGTGCAGGCAATCATGAACGTAGTCGCGTTCTTCGGTCTGTACGACCGTCTCGAATGCAGTCTGCTTGGCTTTCTGCATCCGCTTGCGCTTGGTGAAAAACTCGTGACGCTGTTCTTTCACCGACGGATACTCGAACACCACGGAGTCTTCCACCGAACCACTTCGACTCATCGCAGAGAGTGCAATACAGTCCTCGTTCACATCCACACCAACAATTGTGTCCGCGTCGTGCTTGCTGGCGACGTGATGGGTCTCGTGTGTAATGGTGACGTGAAGTCGCCACTCACCGTGTTTGTGAACGACTTCAGCGGTTCCAACCCGCCATTCATCGTCGTTGAACGCGGTTTGCAGTCTGTCGAAGTGGGCTGGGCTGCCACGGAGTTCACCTTTGACGTGCGTGCCTCTTGTGGCAGTGATACGGAAGCGAATCGTCCTGTCCCCTTCGGGGAACAGGCGGTATCCTTCGCCGTGGTTCATCACCATCGGGTACGACTCATCGATGTACGGGTAGGGACGCCCCCACCCGTCATTTTTGTTGTCGTGATATGTTTCGATTTCACCGAGTGCCTTATCAACGATGAGTTGGGTGGTGTTGTTGACGTGATCGGCGTTGTCAACCACAGTTGGTTTGATATTGCCCCATTCCCAACCAGCTTGGTCGAGGCGGTTGGTTTCGTTGCGGATGCGTCGGGCTTCGAGACACCCGGTTTGCAAGTCGTCGCCACTCCCCGTGGTAATGTCTAGTCCGAATGGCAAGGTTTGGGTGAGTTTGGACGACTGCACTGTATTTTAGTACGGTTTAGTAATTGAAAAAAGTATGGATTAGACGCGCTTCACCCCCGACCACGGTGGGTCGGGGTACTCGCGCTGCTATCTTTTATAGATCGGCCACACTGGACTCGTCTGCCGCCATTTCTGTCACCCATTGCTTCGGCGGTAGCCGCATCTCTCGAACCCGCAACACAGCTACAGGGCCGCGAGCGCGTGCCCAGCGGGCCGCGCTCGGCGGGGAAGGGCAGGTGCTGCGTCGAGACGGCCGACGGGACTGACCGGGACACCGGCGACTTAGAGGTCTCGATCTACTCCCCTGAGAACCGCACTACGTTCCGACGGGTGACCGACTGCCCACAAACCGCTCGATCAGACGTACTGCTCTTCGAGGTAGGCAACGATATCGTCGCTCTCGGGCATGCCGTGGACGTCGTTTGCCTCGTCCATCAGCACCGGCACGCCGGTCTGCCCACTGACCTCTTTCACTTCGGTTCGCTCGGAATGGCTCCGCGGTACTTCTCGCGCTTCGTACTCTAGGTCGAGTTCATCCAGTTTCGTAGTGACTTTCGCACAGAACGGACAGCCCGAAAGTTCGTACAGTATCAGATCGGACATTCATCAGTAGTTGGGGGGTGAGAAGCAAGAAAGCGTTGGTGCCGTGCGCGGCCGACGCGAACCCGATCTAGAGAATGAAGCCGCCGGTCTGGAGGACGTAGTACGCGATCAGCGCGAGCGCAAGCACCCACTGACCGAGGCGGACTTCGGCCCCCTCGCCCATCGCCGCCTTGACGATCGGATAGGAGATGATCCCCGCCGCGAGACCGTCAGCGATCGAGTATGCGAGCGGCATGACCGTGATCGTGAGCGCACCCGAGATGGCCCAGGCCGGATGCGTCCAGTCGATATCGGTAACGCCCTGGAACATGATGACGCCGACGACGACCAGCGCCAGGAACGAAGCGTAGTCAGGGATGATCGAGACAAGAGAGACGAGCGGCAGGGCAAGCAGGAAACAGGCCGCGACGACCAGTGCAGTGAACCCGGTTCGACCGCCCTCCTCGATACCCGTCGAGGATTCGATGTACGTCGTCACCGTCGAGGTGCCGACCATCGCGCCGAAGGTGGTGCCGACTGCGTCGGCCATCAGGGGTTTTTCCATCTCCGGGAGTTCGCCCTCATCGTCGAGGAAGCTACCGAACTGCGCGACGCCGATCAGCGTCCCCGCGGTGTCGAAGAAATCGACGAAAAAGAACGTCAACATCACGAACAGGAAGGTTAGCGGATCGATGTCCTGCAGGCCGCCGACGAACGCACCGGCGAGCGGGGTGATGTCGTACTGGACGCCAGTGATCAGGGTCCACATCGCAGAGAGAATGCCGTCCTGCTCGAAAGAACTGTAGAGACTGCCGTCGACGACGGTTGCCGGTTCGGTGAGGTTTGCCGCGGCGACCAGCCAGCCGGCGAGCGTCGTCGTCAGAATACCGATAACGATCGATCCAGTAACGTCACGTGCCCAGAGGACCAGCGTGAACGCGACACCAAGAACGCCGAGAATCGCGAACGGGTTCGATGCGATGTCGCCCAGTTGGACGAGCGTCGTCGGTTCGGCAACGATCACCTGCATCTCCTGCAGGCCGATAAAGAGCAAGAACACACCGATCCCGGCTCCGACCGCGTACTTGACTGGCTCCGGGAACAGGTTGATGACGAATTTACGCGCACCGACCGCAGTAAGGATGATAAACAGAATCCCTTCGACGAAGACGGCAGCGAGCGCCGTCTCCCACGGGATTTCCAGAGCTATGACGACCGTGAACGCGAAAAACGCGTTGAGGCCCATCCCCGGCGCGAGGCCGAACGGTCGGTTTGCGTAGAGTGCCATCACGAGCGTCGCCAGGGCCGACGCCAGAATGGTCGCAATCGCGATCATCTGGATCACCTGTCCCTGATCGTATCCGTCGATTACGATCGCTTCGGAGAGAATGAACGGGTTGACGACGATGATATACGACATCGCCAAAAAGGTCGTGACCCCCGCGAGCATCTCCGTTCGTAAGTCGGTGCCGTGATCCTCGAACTCGAAGAACTCCGCGATCTGGTCCACTGCCATTGGATGATTGTGCAGTCGGCGAACAGACAACTTAAATATTTTCTTCTCAGTTCCCTAGGTGTATACACGATTATGTAATACTGGCGTGAAAACGCCGGATCCAGGGCTCCAGTTCCGAAACGAACGCAAGCCGTGGTTCGATCCTGTCCGACCACCAGCGCTAACCGAGTCTCTGATCGGTCTGAACGACAAATATTCGAATGAGACCGTCCGAAGCGCGCCCGCAGCACCACTCCGCGGATCAGTTACGACAGTTTACTCGATATCGATAGAGTGGCCTTCCTCAGCCCCGAACTCCTTGGGTACCGTGACGGTCAGCACGCCGTTGGTGTGCGAGGCCGTCACCGACTCCGCGTCGACAGGTTCGGGAAACGCGATCGACCGCGAAACCGACTCCATCCGGCGCTCCTGACGGATATACTGGTCTCCTTCCTCCTCCGATTCGACCTCCCGATCAGCCTCGATGCGGAGCGTGTCGTCGGCAATCGTCAACTCGATGTCGTCGGTCTCGTAGCCCGGCAGGTCGACGGTAACGACGAACTCCTCGTCACGCTCGGCAAGGTCGACCGCCGTCGAATCGGTCTGTGGCTGGAGATCCATGCCCGTTTCAAACTCCTGTTCCATCCGCTCTAACAGCGATTCGAATTCTTCGAACGGGTTTCCTCGCATAGTTGATCAGGGCGATCTGCCCGTTTGTAGCTACGGTATCGGGGCCTATAACCTCCGACCCCTCACAGAGAACAGAGTCGAGAACCGTGGCTTAGACGACGTGGGAGGTGTCGTAAGAGCCAAGCCGTCGGATCCAGCCGTTTTCGGCGAGTCCGTCGATGTCGGCCAGCGCCTGCTGGGTACGGTCCTCGTACAGCCCTGCTGCGATATCGACGTGGAAGACGTAGTCGCCGAGGCGTTCGCCGCTGGGGCGGGATTCGACGCGGGTAAGGTTGATATCGCGGTCGGCGAAGGGTTCCAGCAGGTCGAGTAGCAGTCCGGGATAGTCGTCGTTCGGGTAGACGATGAACGTGGACTTCCCGCCCGCTCGCGAGCGGTCTTCGGTCGGGGCGATCACGAAAAAGCGGGTCGCGTTCGAGTTGCGGTCCTGGATATCTTCGGCCAGCACTTCGAGGCCGTCGCCCCCGTTATCGGGGTGGCCAATTCCCGCGACAGTCGGATCTTCGCGGGCGACCTGAACGCCGCGGGCCGTGCTGGCGACCGCTTCGAGGTCGGCGTCGGGATAGTGCTCGCTGAGATACTCCCGACACTGTGCCAGCGCCTGCGAGTGGCTGGCTACAGTCTCGAACTCCTCGTCCTGAGCCAGTAGCGCGTGTCGGATCGGCGTCACGACCTCCTCGACGATAGCGAGTTCGTAATCGGCGAGCGCGTCGAGGCTCTCGGTGACGCTTCCCTCGATGCTGTTCTCGATCGGTACGACGCCGCGGTCGTACTGGCCGTCGGCGACCGCCTCAACGATGGCGGTGACGGACTCGCGGAACTCGACTGTGGCCGCGACCGACCGCGCGGCGCGATGCGAGTAGGTCCCTTCGGGACCGAGGGTAACTGCTTTCATCGACTGCTCATACTCCGAGGGCGACTAAAAGACCGTCGCCGTCGGAGTAGACGGGTTGTCGACGGACGGATCTCAGTGTGCTTATGAGAGGCGAGTACTGAGTCTGGACGTGATGTCTCTCCCTACGACCGACGGTCGTCGTGTCGCGAGCGAGTGCTCCCTCCCGTCCGAGGTGGTCGCCTGATGCCGACTCGACGTTGCGTTCTCGGCGCCGTGGCCGGTGCGGCGGCGGTCAGCCTCGCCGGTTGTACGGGCGGCGGCGACTACGAGGACGGGGACGCCGACCCCGGCGTATGGCTCTCGGACGTCGACGAGTTCGACGGGGTCGAAGAGTACACAGGTACCGACGAGGTCACGGTGGCCGTCGGCGCCGGGGACGGACTCGCCTTCGATCCCACTGCGATTCGGGTCGACGCCGGAACGACGGTCGTCTGGGAGTGGACGGGCAACGGCGGTAGCCACAACGTCGTCCACGCCGGGAGCGATGGCCTCTTCGAGAGCGATCTGGTCAACCGAACCGGTCACACTTTCGAGTACACGTTCGACGAGCCGGGAACCTACAACTTCCTCTGTACACCACACCAGGCGTCGGGCATGAAAGGATCGGTCGTGGTGGAGTGATCGGGCGGGACCATCCAATACTGTACCGGAGGTGTTTTGTAGCGAGGAAAGAGAGACTCCGGTAGGCGGCACGGTCAGGCAGCTACCTTTCGGCACGCGTGGTTTCCACGGTGTCATGGCTGACTGACCTAAACCGTCTCTCTAACACCCACGAGCGACAGCTATTGCTCGCGACGAGCTCCTGATCGGGTACCGGTAGGTACAGACGCGAACTGCTCTCCGGCGCACTCGGAAATCGAGCGCAACCGTCGGCAAACGGCTACGCCATCCGGGGGGAGGTTACCGGTTTAGCGTGTGGATCGCGTGACCGAGACCGTTCTCGGCGGCTTCCATCACCGACTCCGAGAGCGTGGGATGAGTGTGAATCGTCGATGCGACGTCTTCGAGGGTCGCGCCCAGTTCGACAGCCAGTCCGATCTCGGCGATCAGTTCGGAGGCCTCGGGGCCGACGACCTGCCCGCCGAGGACGAACCCATCTTCGGCGTCGGCGACCAGCCGGACGAACCCGTCGCTCTCGCCGGTCGTGAGCGCCCGGCCGCTCGCGCGGAACGGAAACTGGCCGACGACTGGCTCGAAGCCAGCCTCTTCGGCCTCTGTCTCGGTCATGCCCACAGTACCGATCTCCGGTTCGGTGAAAACCGCCGCAGGGATCGCCTGGTAGTCCAGTGCGGCCGGTTCGCCCGCGATGACTTCGGCGGCGACCTGGCCCTCCTTGCTCCCCTTGTGAGCGAGCATCGGCTCGCCAGCCACGTCGCCGACCGCGAAGACGTGCTCTTTGTTCGTCCGCGCCCGGTCGTCTGTCGGCACGAACCCGCGGTCGTCCGTCTCGACACCGACCGCACCGAGGTCGACGGTGTCGGTGACCGGCTGGCGGCCGACCGCGACGAGGACCTTGTCGGCGTCGAGTTCGAGCCCGTCGTCGTCGCCCGCCGCATCCGTCCGAACGACGATGCCGCCATCCATCTCCTCCCAGCCGGCGGCGGTCTGGCCGAAGTGGAAGTCGACACCCAGCGATTCGGCGTGTTTCTTCACTGGCCGCGCGAGGTCGGACTCGTAGCCCGGCAGGACGGAGTCGAGCATCTCGACGACCGTAACGTCGGTGCCAAGTTTGGCGAAGACGCCCGCAAGCTCCATGCCGATGTAGCCTGCGCCAACGATAACCATCGCGTCGGGCGCGTCTTCGAGCGCTAGCGCCTGTTTGGAGTCGAGTACCGGGTCGTCGGCATACGAGAAGTTCGGAATCTCGATCGGTCGCGAGCCAGTTGCCAGGATGGCATGCTCGAACTCGATCGTCTCCGCGCCCTGTCCCTCGCCACTGTGGACGACACGGGCTTCGTTTTCGTCGACGAACTCCGCGCGGCCCTCGATGAGGTTGACCTGATTGGCCTTGCAGAGCTTCTCGACGCCGCTGGTTAGCTGGTCGACGACGCCGCCTTTCCACTCTTGCATCTGCCCGATGTCGATCTCGGGGGCGGCATGGATCCCCATCTCCTCGGCGTTGCCAGCGTCGTGGGCGACGCCCGTCGCCGTAATCAGCGCCTTCGAGGGGATACAGCCGTGGTTCAGACAGACGCCGCCGTAGGCCTCTTTCTCGACGAGCGTGACGTCGAGATCCAGTTGTCCGGCCCGGATCGCGGCGACGTAGCCGCCCGGTCCTGCACCGATTATCAGTACATCCGTACCAGTAGTGACGTCACCAACAACCATGCAGGGCTATTGGAGAGGTCGGTACAAAGAACGCAAGGTATCGGTCCGACACCGGCGGTGCCGGATTGGTAGGTCCCATCCGAGAGTCGTCGATGTGGATGCGTCAGGCGGGCTTGAGCGGGTTCGAGCCATTCGGGGACTGACACTAACCGAAGACGTTTTGTCGTCGTACGCGGGGCAAAACGCATGAACGTGATCGATATCATATCTGCGGGCGGATCGAGCCAGCGACCGGGTGAGAGAGCCGTTGCCCCCGAACTGCCCGTCGGCTGTCCCTGCGAGGGAAGCACTGACCGGCCGACACCCGAGAAGAACGTCGAGTCCACCGGGGGTGTTCGCTGACCGATGTCGGCCGGCACACGGGATGTCGTGATAGTCGGCGGCGGCATCGCCGGGCGCACGGCGGCGACGTTTACCGCCCGACACGGCCTGAACACGCTCGTCATCGATGCAGGCGCGTCGATCCTTCGGCGGAACGCCCACCTTGAGAACTTCCCGGGCTTCCCGGCCGGCGTCAACCCCCGTCGACTGCTCGACCTGACGAGCGAGCAAGCAGCGGGTGCAGGGGCCGAGTTCGTCGAAGCAAGGGTCACGCGCGTCAAGGAGACAGAAGAGGGATTCACCGTCGCTACCGACGGCGACGAGCGCTACCACGCCCAGTACGTCATCGCCGCGACGAAAAACGAGGTGAGCTATCTCGATGATATCGACGGCGTCGGCCGCATCGACCGGGGGAAGGTGTTCGTCGACGTCGATGAGCGAGGCCGCACCGGCGTCGACGGTCTGTACGCCGCCGGGCGGCTTGCCGAGAAGCCACACCAGGCAATCGTCTGTGCAGGCCACGGCGCGGAGGTCGCGGTCACCCTCCTGGAGGACGACGATAGACCGTTCTACCACGACTGGGTCGCTCCGGACGGCTACTTCACCGACCGCGACCGGGAGCTACCCCCCGGCTGTGAGGAAATCGATGCGGCAACCGCGCGTGAGCGCGAAGACGAGTCGAACGAGGTGATGCGAGAGCGCTTTACGGAACGCCATCCCGACGAGCAGGAGACGCATCCGAGCCTCGAAGAATGACCGAACCTTTGTAACGCGATGGCCCGCGTATCTACCGCCTCTCCCGGCCTGAACCGTTCCCTTTTAGTTTAGGCTGACCTAAACAGTCGTCATGGCAGAAGAGTCCGAGAACGAACACACCGACGACGAACGGACGACGATCCGAACTGGCCGCGACTTCGAGCAGGAGTACCGCCTCGACGCGAGCGAAGCGGGCGAGTTCCTCATCGCAATCGGCGAGCAACTCCGCGACGACGACGAACTGACAGTCGTCGACGACGAGTGGGAACTGCCGTTCGCGTTCGGCGAACCGGTCTCGCTCGAAATCGACTACGAGGGCGTCGGGGAGCCAGAACTGGAGATAGAGCTAGAACTACCGGGGCGGACTGACGAGCACGCGCCAGACGTCCAGTAGCTTGTTCGAGACGGTGCTATTGTCTCACTCCAGCAACAGGAGCTCCGGCGCTTCGAGGTACTCGATGACCCGATTGGTGAACCGCGCCGCGTCCGCGCCGTCGACGACCCGGTGGTCGATCGACAGCGACAGCGGCAGTGTCTCTCTGGGGACGACCTCCCCCTCGTGAACCCGGGGCCGTGGCTCTATCGCGCCGAGCGCGAGGATCGCTACCTCGGGATGGTTGATGATCGGCGTGGCGTACTCGCCGCCGATGACGCCGACGTTCGTGATCGTGAACGTACCGCCCTGCATCTCCGAGGGTTCGATCGAGCGTTCCCGGGCCTTCTGGGCGAGTTCGTTCGTCTCCGAGGCGAGTTCGAGCAGGCCCTTTCGGTCGGCATCGTCGACGACGGGCACCATCAGTCCGGCATCCGTGTCGGTCGCGACACCGAGGTTGTACTCGCCCCGCTTGACTATTTCCTCGTTCTCCTCGTCCAGTTGCGCGTTGAGGACGGGATGGTCCTGTAACGCGGCGGCGACGGCTTTCATGACGAACGGCGTGTAGGTCAGTTTGATGCCGCGCTCGTCGGCTTCGCTCGCCAGTCGCTCGCGAGTCTCGACCAGCGCAGTCACGTCGGCGGTGTCGTGATGGGTGACGTGTGGCGCGGTGAACTTCGCGTTCGCCATCGCCTCGCCGATGGTGCGGCGGACCCCGCGGTAGGGTTCGCGAGTGTCGCCTGTCGAATCCGCCCGCACTGCCTGCGCGTCGGCCTCCTGTGCGGCCCGCTGGGCCTCGGCGTACTCCCGGACCGCCTCGGCGGTGACGAAGGCCTCGCCATCGCGTTCCTCGACGGCCGGGACCGCGTCTAGGTCGACGTCCTCCTCGCGGGCCACGCGGCGGGTGGCCGGGGCGGCGAGGGTTCTGTCGCGGTCGGCGGAATCGGTCTCGATGCGGGCCGAACTGGCGGCAGTGGTCCCGGCCGTGTCCCGACCGGTCGGGGTGGACGCCTCGGCCGTATCGCGGTCGGCCGTGCGTGACGCCTCTGCGATATCAGCATCCTCGGCCGCTGGTTCCTCCTCGGCACTCACGGTTGCGGTGTCTCCCCCACTCGCGGCCGCCTGAACGTCGGCCGCCGTGATCCGACCGCCAGGGCCGCTTCCCTCGACCGAATCGAGGTCGATGCCCGCCGCTCGGGCACGGCGACGGACCGAGGGCGACGCGAAGACGCGTCCTTCGGAGGTAGCGACCTCGGCGTCGGACGTGTCGGCCTCAGTGTCGGCCGTGGCGGCGGAGTCGTCGGTCTCGGCGTCAGCGTCCGCCGTCGGCTCCGCCGCGCTATCCTCGCCCTCCACGTCGAACGTCACGACAACGTCGCCGACGGGAACCATCTCGCCTTCCTCGGCGTGGAGTTCGCGGATATGTCCGTCGACCGGCGAGGGTAGATCCACCATCGCCTTGTCAGTCTCGACCTCAGCGATCGGCTGGTCCTCCGAGACGGCGTCGCCGGGGTCGACGAGCCAGCGGACGAGTTCGCCTTCTGCAACGCCCTCGCCCACGTCGGGTAACTCGAACTCGCGGACCATGCTAGAACTCCACCGTCTCCCGGATCCCTTCCTCGATGCGGGCGGGTTCGGGCAGGTAGTAGTCCTCCAGCGCGTACAGCGGGAACGGCGTGTCAAAGCCGGTGACGCGTCCGATCGGTGCCTCCTGATACAGCAGTGACTCCTCCTGTAAGGTTGCCGTGATCTCGCCGGCGAGGCCACCGGTTTTGGGTGCCTCGTGGACGACGACGGCTCGGCCGGTCTTCTCGAAGGAGTCGACGATGGTCTCCCGATCCAGCGGCGAGAGCGTCCGCAGGTCGACGACTTCGACGTCGATATCGCCCGCAAGGTTCTCGGCGGCCTCGACGGTCCGGTGGGCCATTGCGCCCCAGCAGTAGGCGGTGACGTCTTCGCCCTCGCGCCGGACCGCGGCCTCGCCAAGCGGGATTTCGTAGGATTCGTCCGGGACGTCGCCGCGGAACGCCCGGTAGATCAGTTTCGGTTCGAGAAAGAGCACGGGGTCGGGATCCCGAATCGCGCTCGTCAGCAGTCCTTTCGCGTCGTACGGCGTCGACGGCACGGCGACCTTGAGCCCTGGCTGGTGAGCGAAAAACGCCTCCGTCGACTCGGAGTGGTGTTCCGGTGCGCGGATCCCGCCGCCGTAGGGTGCGCGGATCACCATCGGGCAGTTGAACCGACCGCGCGAGCGGGTTCGCAGGCGCGCCGCGTGGGAGACTATCTGGTCGAACGCGGGGTAAATAAAGCCCATGAACTGGATCTCGGCGACCGGGCGGAGACCGTACGCGCCCATACCGATCGCGGTGCCGACGATACCCGATTCGGCCAGCGGCGTGTCGATCACGCGGTGCTCGCCGTACTCCTCGTAGAGCCCCTCCGTGGCGCGGAAGACGCCGCCGTTCTTCCCGACGTCCTCGCCCATCACGATGACGTCGTCGTCGAGGTCCATCTCGGTCGCCAGTCCGTCACGAACCGCCTGGACGAGCGTCAGTGACTCGCTCGTTACCTCCGTCGGGTCCGGTGCGGTCGTCGGTTGCTGTTTGCTTGCCATCGTTATTCCTCCGTGAGGGCGTCGTCGCCGCGTGTCTCCCTGATACGCTGGAAGTATCGTAGCTGTTCGTCGAGACGGTCGGGCATCTCGCGATAGACGTGCTCGAACATCTCCGCCGGTTCCGGCCGCCGCATCGCTTCGACCGACTCGAGGGTCTCGGCGACGCGGTCCTCGACCTCGGCCTCGATGGCGTCGACCGTCTCGTCGTCGAGTCGGCCGGTCGACCGCAGGAACGTCTCCATCCGCGGCAGGGGATCTTTCTGCTTCCAGCGCTCGACTTCCGCCTCGTCGCGGTAGACCGACGGGTCGTCCGCGGTCGTGTGCGCGCCAAAGCGGTACTGCACCGCCTCGATCAGCGTCGGCCGTAGCTCGCCGGTCCCCGGATCCTTGGCCTTTTCGACGGCGTCTTTCGTCACTTTGTACACCGCGAGGGGGTCCATTCCATCGACCTGCACGCCCTCGAACCCGTACGCGGTCGCCTTCTGTGCAAGCGTCTGGCTGGCCGTCTGGCGCTCTCTGGGCATCGAGATCGCCCACTGGTTGTTGTTACAGAAGAAGACGGCGGGCACGTCGAACACGCCCGCGAAGTTGAGCCCCTCGTGGAAATCGCCCTCGCTCGTCGCGCCGTCACCGAAGTAACAGAGAAAGGCCCGCTCCTCGCCTTTGAGCTTCGACGCCCATGCCATCCCGGTCGCGTGGGGGATCTGCGTCGCAATCGGGACCGCGACGGTGAAGACGTTGACGTCGTCGGGAATCCGACCGCCCTTCTCGCTACCCATCCAGTACAGCATCGTCCGGTCGAGCGGCATCCCGTGGACGGTAACCGCGGCGTGTTCCCGATAGCTCGGGAAGATCCAGTCCTCGGTGCCGAGGGCGTAGGCGCTCCCTATCTGGGCGCCCTCCTGCCCCGACATCGGGGGATACGTCCCCATCCGGCCCTGGCGCTGGAGGCTAACGGCGCGCTCGTCGAGGTGACGGGCGAGCCGCATATCACGATACATCTCCACGAGTCGGTCGTCCGAGAGCTCGGGGACCGTGGCACCATCCCGGACGTGACCGTCCTCGTCCAGTATCTGTACCCGGTCGTCGGGATCACGCTGTACCGTGCTCACCGGAATAACCTCCGTTGCATATCATAATTATCAATCGCTCGGGTTATAGGGTTTTCGTGGAATCAGCCCGTGTTTGACGTAGGAACGGACGGAAATACCCGCTAATGCGTTAATACTGTACGTTTGCAGTACAACTGTGGCGAATATAGTACGTCTCCGTGTCTCCGATCGTCGATGTCTCGAACAGATCCGACCCTGCGGATCGCGGCATCGGTCCGTTCCGCGACACAACTGTTTTGAAGGGGCCGGTAAAACTGGTGTTTATGAAAGTCTTGCTCGGGGTCGGCGGAAGCGAAGAGTCCCGGCGCGCGCTCACGGAGACGGTCGAGCGAGCCATGGAGGCCGGCGACGAGTTGACGGTCGCAGTCTTCGAGACGGGAGAGCGAGACGCCGGCCGCGAGGCTATCGAGGCTGACGTGCGCGCGGAACTCGACGAGTCGGGACTCGACGCAACGATCCGACACATAGAGGAGAACCCGGAAAGCGAACTGCTCCGGATCGCCGAGGAGGAGGGATTCGACCAGATCGTGATCGGTGGGGGGCACGCAAGCCCGATGGGGAAAATCAAACTTGGTCCCATCACCGAGTTCATACTCGTTAATGCACAGGTAACGGTGAAGCTGATACGATGAGTGACGAGCGACACTACCCGGAGAAGGCCTCGGGGCCGTTCCCCTCACCACCGGACAGGTTCGAGGACCGCGAGGGCCGCGAGATCCTGATCAAGCAGTACGAGGAAGCGGACAAGGAGGCGCTGACAGAGATGTACGTCGACTTCGATCCGGCGGATCGTGCACAGGGGATCCCGCCGTCCTCGGAGCAGCGCGTCCGGAGTTGGCTCGACGTCATTCTCGACGAGGGGCACAGCGTCATCGCCACTCACGACGGTGACGTCGCCGGCCACGCGGCACTGGTCAGGGATTCCGACGCCGGGACCTACGAGTTAGCCATCTTCGTCACGCAGGAGTACCAGCGCGCCGGGATCGGCGGTCGGCTGATCCGCAATCTGCTCGGCTACGGAAAGGAACAGGGCGTCGAGTGCGTCTGGCTCACCGTCGAGCGCTGGAACACCGCCGCGGTCTCGCTGTACGAGAAAGTCGGCTTCGAGCAGACTGGCAGCGAAAGTTTCGAGCTAGAGATGGCGCTACGGCTCTGCGACTCAGACTGACAGTACCGGCTGGCTGGCGTACAGGAGCGTGTATTCAGCGGCTTTTTCCAGGACGTCAGGCTCGTCAGTCTGCGATTCGCGCGGGATCACCAGGAAGTCGGCGTTGGTCTCCTCGGCGACGTCGAGGACGACGCTACCGGGATGCTGTGTCTTTCGCTGCGTGGAAAAGCCGTACGCGATCATCGTGCTAACGGGCACGTCATGTTCGGCGGCCTTCGCTTCGACCGTCTCCAGATAGGCCCTGTTGTCCGCTGCAATAGACGTATCTTCGAGTTGCTCCTCTTCGATGGCGCGGACGACGTCCTCGCCGAGGATGTAGAGCGCCTCCAGGGAGGCATCGTACCGGTCGGCGATGGCGACCGCGTACTCGACGGCGCGTGTCGAGTCCTCGCTACCGTCGACTGGAACGAGCACTGTCTCCACGGTCGGCACCCGATCGGGATCGTCGACGGACTCATCGTCCCCGAAACTCGATCGGGACCCGTTCGTGACTGGTGACATACACGGACGAACGCGGTCCGCCATCAAAAATCCACCCCTGACGACTCCCAGCAGGGAGACGTGACCGCTCACCGGAGGACCGGAGATTTATGCGACCTGCGAGAAAACAGGTAGATATGATCGACACTGTCGTCGTCGCGACGGACGGGTCCGAGAGCGTCCAGCGGGCGGTCAACGTGGCGCTTGACCTCGCAGAGCGCTTCGACGCGAGCGTCCACGCACTGTACGTCGTCGACGAAAGCGAGGTCGACGCGTCGCCCGACCAGCTTCGCGACGACCTGCACAGCGCGCTCGAACGCAAGGCCGAGGACGCGTTCGATGCCGTCAGGGAGAACGCGGACCGGGAGGTACACACCGCGGTACGGGAGGGCCATCCGGCGAAGGAGGTCTGTGAGTACGCCCGGGAGATAGACGCCGACGTGATCGCGACCGGTACCCGCGGTCGCCACGGCGAACACCGTTTTCTCCTCGGCAGCGTCGCCGAGCGTGTCGTCCGGTCCAGTTCCGTCCCCGTTCTGACGGTTCGACAGCTCGCGTAACACGGTGCAGATCGCCGAGAGCTCGTGTTGCTCGTGGACCCATTGTGACACCGTCGAAAGTCGGATCGGCGGGTTCTTTGAGCCGGGGCCACAGGCCACAGTATGGACGATTCACTCATCGATGATAGCGAACTCGCCCCGCCGCGACGATCCGTACTGCCCGGCGAGGGCTTTTTTGTCCCCGATTCCTTCGAGGAGGATCTCGAAGAGCAGGAAGCGGCCGAGGAGCTAACCGGTGTCGAGGTCGCCGTCGTCGCCGATCCGGACGCGGACGGGCTCGCCTGCGTTGCGCTGTTAGAGGAGATGTACGGCGACGTGGCGCTGATCCCGGCCAGCCCGCACGACCTCGAAGAAGGGATGGAGTACGTCGCCGAGTACGGCGAGGAGGGTATCCGAGCGTTCGTCTGTGATCTCTGTCCGGACAGGTTCGAGTACGTCGAGGAGGAACTCGACGCCCTGCTCGACCGCGCGAACGAGGTCCGATGGTTCGACCACCATCAGTGGGACGACGAGGTCGCCGCCGCCGTCCGCGAGGCTGGCGCCGATCTCGTCGTCGGCGACTCAGACGAGGAGTGTACTGCCGATGTCGCGCTCCGCTCGCTCGACTACGAGTTCCCCGAACACCTCCGCGAACTGGCCCTCGTCACGCGCGATCACGATCTCTGGATCCGAGAGGACGCCCGCAGCGACGACCTGGCCGACTACTCCTACTGGTCGGAGCCCGACGAGTACGTCGAGACCGTGCTCGAACACGGCCCGGACCTCTCGGAGGAGGTCCTCGACTTTCTCGAAGAGCAACGCGTCGAGAAGAACGACCTGATCGAGCGGGCGGTGAGCCGCGCCGAGTTCGTCGAGATCGGACCGTGGACCGTCGGCGTCACCTACGGTCGCTGTTCGCAGAACGAGGTCGCCGAGGCGATGCGCGAGGCCGACGCCGACGCCTCGGTGATCGTCAAGCCCGCGGGCAGTGCGTCGATCCGCGGCACCGACGGTTTCGAGCGCTGTCACGAGGTCGCCGGGCAGGTCAACGGCGGCGGCCACCCCAAGGCGGCCGGCTGCAAGCCCGACATCTACGACGACATGCTCGACTACGCCCACCACTGGACGAGTCGCGGCGCGACGACAAAGCAGGTGATCCTCGACGCGTTCCGGAACCTGAACTGGGAGGACGATGCCGCCGACGAATAGGCGAAGCTAGTCCGTACGTTCCCCGACGACCCACTTGTGCGAGTACGCAGTCCCGCAGGTGCACTGTGCGTAGGCGTGGATCACGTCACCCTCGGCGTAGAGGCCGCCGACTTCCTCGTTCTGTTCCTCGGCGAAGGCAAAGACGAAGCGCACGTCGTGGTCTTCGCCGTCCGGACAGGTCCCGCCGGTCAGCGATCGGTCGATTTCGCCCTCCGTACCCATCGCGTCCTTGGCAAAGCCCATCGCGTCGGTCCCCGTCGCGGACTGGAACGCGCCGCGGCCGGCATCGCCATCGACGACCAGCAGGTGGCCGCCGTCGACGCGTTCGCCGAACCCGTCCAGTTTCTCCGGTTCGTCTACCGCCCGATCAGCGAGGAAGAAGGCGACATCCTCGAGTCGCTCGCCAGCCAGAAACTCCGCGCGTGCCTCGGTCATACCCACTCTTTCCCTTCGATACTCAAAAGTACCGCGACAGCGGCCGCTGTCGGCGTTCGACCTCCGGAACTTACTTTTGGGCGTCCGCAGACAGTTCCTGTATGTCCTCCAACAGATCACGGCTGCGTATCGTCGAGGCCGTCCTTGCGCTGACCGTCCTGATCGTCGCCGTGATGACTGTCAAACTCGTCCCCGGAATCGACACGCTAGAAGCGATTCTCCAGGTCCTCCCGGGCAGTAATGCTCTGGGGTCGGGGACGGTGTTCGTCTTTCCCACCCTGCTCGCCATCGTGACGCTCGTCGGCGCGGTCCTCGACTGGCCGAGCATCGCGTCGGTCGTCGTGACCGCACTCGCCGTCATCACGCTGGTGATGGTCGCACTGAGCGTCGATACGTTGGTCTTCGGTGAGGGAGGCGGCGTCTTCTTCGGCCACCTCTTCGTCGGACTCGGCGCGATTCCGCTCGCGGCTCTCGTCCTCGTCAGACCCCTGGTCGAGCGACTTCTGCCCGCGGACCGTCCGAACCTGCTGAACCGGTTCGGTAGCTGACTCCGTTGCGCGCGAGTCGCGATCGCCCTGGAACACGCCGGAGGTACGCCGGAGTGCCCACCGCACGCCAGCCACGGGAAATAACTCTATTTAATTCGGTTTAATCGTCGAATAACGGCCCGAAACTGCCACAAAACGGGGTTGAGCGTTTCAGGGGCTTAAATGTCTACCACTCCCCGATCCGGATGCAATGAACACTCGAACACTACTCACGATCGCGGTCGCCGCGGTCGTCCTGATCGGTGGCGCGGCGGCAGTCGGTGCCGCCGCCCCCGCGGACGCATCGAACGCAACCGAGACGACTCCCGAAGAGGCCGATGACTACGCGGCTGACGAACCGGGCGCGGTGAACGCTGATGGTATCGGCGCCCCTGACGGGCTGCCCGAGCAGGTGCCAGATCACGTCACCGAGATCCACGATACGATCGACGCGTTCCTCGACGGCGGCGTCGACAACCTCGGCGACGCAGTGAGCGACATCGCAGACGGCGCCGGTGACGTTGTGGATAGCGTGAACGATGAGGCCCCCGATGCAGTCGAACAGGCACAGTAACGCGACCTACGTTTCAAGCGATCCAAACCAATGACTGACGACACATACACGACCGACAGACGCTCGTATCTCGAGATGGCAGGCGGTGCGGCGGCCATCGCCACGACCGGACTCGCCGGCTGTCTCGGCGGCGACGCCACGGGGACGCTCGCGACCAGCGTTACCGACCAGCCTGCGGACATCGGCGACTTCGAGTCCTGCGTCGTAACGATCACCGGCATCTGGCTCGGCCCCGAGGGCGCAGAGGAGGGCTCCGAAGGTGCCGACGACGGTACCGAGGAAGAGCAAGACGGAGAAGACGAAGCGGCGTCGAGCCGCGAGTACTACGAACTCGATGACCCCCGAGATGCCGACCTCGTCGAACTCCAGGACGACTCGACCGCGCTGATCGACGACCGCGAGCTCGACGCCGCCCAGTACGAGTTCCTCCAGCTAGAGGTCTCCGGCATCGAGGGAACGCTGGACGGCGGCGACTCTGCGGAGATGGACACGCCCGGCGAGGCCCCGCTGACGTTCAACGAACCGTTCGAGATCCGCGAGGACACCCAGACCTCCTTCACCGCGGACTTCGCTCCCGTCAAACAGGGACAGACCAACCGGTACATCCTCCGGCCGGTTCCCGAGGGCATCGAAGTCCACTACGACGACGGCAGTGACGAATAGCGAGCATCGTCCCGCTGGCGCTGTCGGTCCTCCGCACGTCTTCTACGCGTTTCCAGAACTCCAGCAGAGAGATCTGAACTCGGTCAGTTGTGCTCGCGCTGCTGCGCGCGTCTGATCTGCTCAAATCCCCTTGTTGGAGTTTCCTCAGCGCAGACGGTTTGCTTCGCTCGCCGGGTTGTGCTACAAAGAACGTCCGGACGGAGTCTCGAAGTCTCCGACTCCGGGGTACATCTGATCGCCGATCAGATGGTGTCTCACGCGAGCAAAGCGAGCGTGAGGCACGTCCGGTCGCGAACGCAGTGAGCGTCCGGACGGAGTATCGTGTGAGCGTAGCGAACGCGATGCACGTGCGACCAGAGGTCGCACGGAGATTTGAACTCTGGAAGACAGTCCGGGCATGCGGCGCTTCGCGCTGTTCCGGGCTGTGACTTCCGTGCCCAAATCTCCGTTGCCGTGCTTCGCGGCGCAGACTCCTCGCTACGCTCGTCGTTATTACGCCACAAAGAACGTCCGGACGGAGATTTGAACTCCGGTCCCTGGCTCCGCAAGCCAAGAGGATAGTCCACTACCCTACCCGGACTCATCTCTACGTACCGCCGACCTACGTAAAGCGGTTACGATCCGAATCGTCTCTGGCAATACGTCACGGAGAGGCGTCGGCCCAGCGCACAAATTTATATCGGAAAGCGAGGCTACAGCACTCCATGCTACGCCAGAAAGGACGTCCGCGACCGCATCGAGACCCGCCAAGGGCCCGCACTATGCTGTCGGAATCCCCCAGACAGCGTCGCTCCCTGCGGCAAGGACAACGCTTAACCGGGGGCCAAACTACCACACCGTACTAGAATGGGTGCTATCGAGGACGTATACGAGGATCTCGAGGCAGACGTCCCCCAAGAGAAGTTCCGCGAGGCCGTCGAGGCCAAGGTGGAACAGATGGGTGGGCTGGCCGACGAGGAGACCGCCGCGATGCTCGTGGCACACGAGATTGCGGACAACGAGGTGAACGGAATCGCGGATATCGAACCGGGGATGGAGGAAGTGAAGTTCATCGCGAAGGTGCTCGGTATCGGCGAGGTGCGAACGTTCGAGCGTGACGACGAGGAACAGCCGGAAGGCCAGGTCGTCAACGTCGAGTTAGCCGACGAGACCGGCAGTTTGCGCGCGGCTTTCTGGGACGGCCAGGCCGAAGCCGCGACCGAGCAACTGCAGGTCGGCGACGTGCTCCGCGTGAAAGGCCGGCCGAAGGACGGCTACAACGGCCTGGAGGTAAGCGTCGAGGACGCACAGCCAGAGGACGAGGTCGAGATAGACATCTCGGTGACCGACACCTACCAGGTCGAGGACCTCTCGCTGGGTCTTTCCGACGTCGACCTCGCCGGACTCGTGCTGGACACCGAACCGGTCCGGACCTTCGACCGCGATGATGGCAGCGAGGGGAAGGTCTCGAATCTGGTCCTTGGCGATCCGACCGGCCGCATCCGGATCACGCTGTGGGACGAGAAGGCAGACCGCGCGACAGAAATCGAGTCGGGGACGAGCGTCGAGGTCGTCGACGGGTACGTCCGCGAGCGCGACGGCAGTATCGAACTGCACGTCGGCGACCGCGGTGCCATCGAAGAGATCGACGAGGAGATCGAGTACGAACCGGAACGAACGCCGATCGAGACGCTGGAGATGGGCGAGACCGTCGACATCGCCGGCGTCGTCCGCTCGGCGGACCCGAAGCGGACCTTCGACCGGGACGACGGCAGCGAAGGGCAGGTCCGGAACGTCCGCGTGCAGGACGATACGGGCGACATCCGGGTCGCTCTCTGGGGCGACAAGGCGGACAAGGAGATCGCGCCGGGCGACGAACTCGCGCTCGCCGACGTCGAGATCCAGGACGGCTGGCAGGACGACCTCGAAGCCTCGGCAGGCTGGCAGTCGTCGGTAACCGTGCTGGGCGATACGACGACACCGACGGAAGACACCCCGACGGCCGACGGTGATGCAACGCTGGGGTCGTTCGACGACGACTCGGGCGATGCGTCGTCGAGCGACGCTGGTGGGACGGCAACGGCAGCCGACGACGACGACACCGGTGGAACTGCCGCGGGCGAGGGCAGCGCCGCGAGCGCGATGGCTGACGGGGAGCAGACCGAGTTCACCGGGACGGTCGTCCAGGCGGGGAATCCCGTCGTCCTCGACGACGGCGAGGAGACCGTAAGCGTCGAGACTGACGCCGACGTCCATCTCGGCCAAGAGGTCACCGCTCGCGGGTTGTTGCGCGACGGGACCATCGACGCCGAGGACGTAGTGTAGTCGAGTTGGGACCAGAACGCCGCGACGGAAAAGGTTAAGGTGCCGACTTGCCCGAAATTGGGTATGAGCGTTGAGTTACCGTTTGCTCCCGTGGACACTATTATTCGACGGAACGCTGGCCAGTTGCGTGTGAGTGCCGAGGCGGCGAAAGAGCTCGCGCGCCGGATCCAGATGCACGGGGCAGATCTCGCAGAGGACGCCGCCGTCGAGGCGACCAAGGACGGTCGAAAGACGCTGATGGCAGAGGACTTCGGCGTCGAGCAAGTCATCGACAAGGACGCACTCGAACTACCCGTTGCGCCCATCGACCGGATCGCGCGGCTCAACATCGACGACTCGTATCGCGTCTCGATGGACGCACGGATCGCGCTCGCGGACATTCTTGAGGACTACGCGGACAACGTTGCGACCGCCGCGGCGAAGCTTGCGAGACACGCGGATCGGCGAACAGTAAAGTCAGAGGACATCCAAACGTATTTCGAGCTGTTCGAATGAAATGAACTTCGGCTACAGCGAGACGTGCCTCGACCACGATACTGGCGATCGGCATCCGGAGGCAGCCGACCGCCTGCTAGCCGTCCGTGAGGGGCTCAAACGAAAACACGGGGTCGAGTACGTCGACGCAACGCCCGCAACGGTCGACGAGATAACCGCCATCCACGACGAGGACTACATCGAAGAACTACGAGAGTTCTGCGACGACGGCGGCGGAAGCTGGGATCCGGATACGGTGGCGGTCGAGAAGTCCTGGGACGCGATTCTGAACAGCGCCGGGCTAGCGGCGTGGGCGGCGGAACGAGCACTCGCAGGCGATCATGGCCGGGATACACCGTTCTCGATCGGACGACCGCCCGGACACCACGCCGTCACCGACAACGCGATGGGATTTTGCTTCGTCAACAACGTCGCCGTTGCGGCCCAGTACGCCCTCGACGAAACGGATGCCGAGTCGGTCGCGATTCTCGACTGGGACGTCCACCACGGAAACGGCACACAGGAGATATTCTACGACCGCGAGGACGTCTTCGTCGTCTCCGTCCACGAGGACGGAATCTATCCCGGCACTGGACGAACCGGGGAAACAGGAGCAGACGACGGCGAGTGGTCGACGCTTAACGTTCCGCTTCCGGCAGGCGGCGGCGACCCGGAATACGTGGCAGTGTTCGAGGAACTGGTCGAGCCAGCAATCGAAGGGTTCGATCCCGACCTCCTGCTCGTCAGCGCCGGCTTCGACGCGCATCGGCACGACCCCATCTCTCGGATGCGGCTCACGACCGATGGCTACGGCGTGCTCACCCAGCACGTCCGCGATCTCACCGACCGGATCGACGGCGCGCTCGCGTTCGTCCTCGAAGGTGGGTACGGGCTGGACGTCCTCGCCGACGGTGTAGTGATGGTCCACGAAGTGTTCGATGGGCTCTCGCCATCGACACCGGACGACGATGTCGACGACGAAGTCGAAGCGCTGATCAGCGACATCCAGACGCGCCACCGCGGCGTCACGCCGCCGAACTAGGGCGTCGGCTCGAAGTATCGGGCCAGTTCGACGCCGAACTCGTCGACGAGTGCCGTGATATCCTCACCGACGAGCACGTCGTAGCCGTCTTCGAGCGCCTGTTCGATGTGGGTTCCCAGCGCGACGGTGAATATGTCCTCGCTGTTGAGAAACGCCGCCGCAGTCGTGTACTCTCGCGCCCGCTCGACGACGTATCGATCACCGTCGAGGAACGGCCCGTACGCGTCGGTGCCGTCGTACTTCTCGAAGAACCCCTCGGCGTGGGATCGAACGTGTACCGGCGGCCCGATGTGGCGCTCGATGGCCGGCCGCCTGGTCACGGCAAGTTCGACGAACAGCACCGCGGTCTCGTGGGCGAAGGCCCTCGATCGGCAGATATCGAAACCGCGTCGATCGAGTTCTTCGACGATGCCGGACTCCGAGCGGCGGAGCTGTGGATACAGTTGATCGTCGACGATATCGGGGACGTCGAACCTGATCGCGACCGGGGTCGTCCGGCGATTCTGGAGGTGAACGACCAGAGCAGCCTCGTCGAGCGGATCGGGTTCGATCGGCGTGAACAGATCGGTACTCGGATCGTCGAGTAGCTTTCGGGCGTAGTGTTGAAGCCGTGCGACGTTCTCGGCCGAGAGGACTGCCGCCACGTTCCGATTCGGATCGGTCGGATCGATGACGGTCAGCGGATCGTCGAACGTCTCCTCGCCGTGTTCCTCGGGATCGAGTTCGACCGGGGGATGCCACTCCGCAGCAGCCTCGATCAGGGCTCTGAACCCACCGTACTCTAGCACCAGTAGCTCGGTCAGATAGCCGCTGAACCCCCTCGTTCTGAGGTCGCTCCCGTAGACGCCGATGCCGGAGAAGAACTGTTTTGTGAGACGGACGTCACGGGCCAGTTCGGCGTCGAGACGCTCGTTGATGTACTGGGCGTGGAACGGCGTCCGGTCGACTGCGGACTTGATGTCGCCCGGATCGTCGACGTCGTAACAGGGCACGAGGTCGATGTCGAAACTGTCGACGGTGCTTTTGACGTATGGATGCTCCGCGTACTCCTCGTTCCCGTCCGGGAGGACTTCGTGGCCGACTTCGAGGCCATACTCCTCTAGCTCGGCGCGGTCGATCGAAGGTGGAAATCGGACGAAGAGATCGATATCGCGGTCGCCGCTAATCCACGTATCCCGTGCTGTAGAGCCCACGCGGACCACGTCGGCCTCGACGGGGAGCTCCTCGATCACCGCTTCCGCTCGTTCGATGAGCGCCGTCACGACCTGTTCCATGCGTTCTTGCTCGTCCGGTGCTGGGTCGACTGACTCGCGGACGGCGGCAACGACGCTCTCGAACTCCTCGGCGTCCCTCATCACTCGCTCGTTCTCGCTAGGCGAGTGAAAGGATACCGGTGTACGACCGGAAGAAAAACGAAAGCCATTTCAAAAGACGTCGACTACTCAGAGTTGCCTGCGGGCCGCCGTAGCTCAGTTGGTAGAGCACCTGGTTGTTACCCAGGTTGTCCCAGGTTCGAGCCCTGGCGGTGGCGTCTTTTTGCTGTACACGATCCGATAGCGGCAGTTTTGCTCGACGTGACGACTGCCTCGACTGCCACCCAGATGCGACAGGTCTTAGTTTCAGGTCCATCAACGACCACGCGAGGGCCCGTATCTCAGTCTGGTTAGAGAGAGCGGCTCATAACCGCTTCGTCCTTGGTTCAAATCCGAGCGGGCCCACTTCCAACCGAATCGTTCTGTGGTTGAGATATTCCTGTTGTAGCTGATTCACGAACTCCTCCCGACCCTGAGACACTGCCGACGCCGCTTGATAGATCTGATTTTGTAGAACGTCGTCCGGGTCGAGTTCCGTATCGCCGTCGACGCGCCACGACTGGATACCAACGCCTGCCGCCGCTCCAGCCGCAAAGAGCGCCGCGCCACCGACTGCTAGCGAGATGCCGATAGCCTCACTCTCGCCGGTCATGTGACCACTGCCGAGACCTACCGCCGTCGCCCCAGCCGCCGCGGTCCCTCTCAGGAACATCCGCCGATCGAGCGACCTGTTTGGAACCGGACCTGGGATGTCTTTCTGGGCTTTGGGCCGGATGCGTCAGCCGACATCTAGATCAGGCCCCCGATCAGCAGGCCGCCGCCGCCAGCCAGTGCAACCGCCGCGCCCGAGAGCGCCCCGAACGCGAGCGTCCAGGTGACGGTGTCGTCGAGGCGATCGGCCAGGTCATCAGTAGCTTCGGTCGTCGCACTGTCCTGCTCGGTCGTATCGGTAGAGGTTGCTGTTGCCATGTTCGAGGACCTCACTTGTAGGCGATCAGGTAGAACGCGGCGCCGTTGAGCATCACCAGGAACCAGCCGAGGAACCACTGGGCGGTGATCGTCGACGAGACCACCGGGATCAGTGCCATACTGATATTGAGGACCAGCGCAAGCAGGAAGACGATCGTCTCCATATCGGTGAAGTCGTCGATGGTTGTCTGGCCGTTCGTCACCCAGGCGGTGAAGATCGTCACCATCGTGATCACGAAGCCGAGGGTGATCTCGGTCCCGCCAGCCGCCCAGAGGATATCTTGAAACCCCCAGTTGATCGGGTCGAACAGCTGGACCGTCCCGACCGCCGCGGTCGAAAACGTCGCCAGCGCGAACAGCGGTGCCAGCACTGCATCAATCAGGTCGATTCCGTCTTCTCGGCGAACCCCTTCAGGGATCCAGTTTGCATAGGACATTGCGATCAAGGCGGCCACACGCGCCGCGGAAAAACTTCGGATTACCTTGGTTTCGCCGCCTGATAGCTGCTGGTTGCACCAGTTTTATTAGATGGCGTGTGGCCCGCTCTGAGTATGGCAGTCAACAAACTCCGACAACTCGACTCGAATAGTGCGGGCATCACGATCCCGAAAGACGACCTCCGACTCGACGGGCTGATCAACGAGGATGGCGAGGTTGACGGCGAGCAGCACGCGCATATTCAGCGTGAGGGGCCGGGGAAGTGGACCGTCGAAGTAGTTGAGGATTTGTAGGATAGTAGTTTTCGGCAGGTGACGGTGGGAAGGGACTGACCAGTATCTGTAGCTAATTCAGAGCGTGTCATAGAATCCATCTCATAGCTTCTCACAGCCCGGTTCGTTTCCTCGCTCGTAGTTGGTGATTGCGACAACAATCCGAAGACACAGCGCGAGGAACACTTCTGTTCGTGCGTGGACGCGGCCTCGGGCGCGGATATGCCCGAGGCCGCAATCCTTGACCGCGTCGTTGGTTCGTTCGACGCCTGTCCGGTTGTTGTACGTCTCGTCCAAGATAGATTGTTTCAGCTGCACGTCCTCGCTATGTTCCTCGATTCGGTCTTCGACCCTGTACTTGATGTCTTTCGGGTCGTCAGTGTTTCGCGGGTTGTATGGGGCGACTGGCACGACCCCTGCGGCCAGCAGGTGGTCGTGCCAGTCGAGGATGTCGTAGGCGCTGTCTCCAAGCATCCAGACCGGTATATCGACGGCGAGCGCGTCACACGTGACGCGCATCGCCGTCTCTTTATCTGCTTGTTTGGCCTGTGTGAACTCCGCTGCTATCGGGATCTTTGCGCCGGTCGAGATGATCGTACAGCCGAAGCCGTAGTAGTACTCCTCAGCCGTTGGATCGTAGTTCCATGACGCCGCGTCGTTGTATTGAATCGCTTCAACGTGTGTCGAATCGATGGAGTACGTGGAGTCGAGCAGGCCGCGGGCGGCGGCCTGCTCGACGAGTCTGTCGAAGACATCGTCGATAACTTGTTCGAGGTCAGTGAGAAAGCGGTCAATGGTGTCTCTGGATGGCGGTTTGTCGAGTCCGCAGTAGTACCAGACAAGGCCGTTCTGAAGTTCTCGTGTAACCGGGCGTGTACCGTACACATCCTCGTAGTAGCAGTGCAGAAAGCCGCGAAAGAGATCTGGTGGCTGGTAAACTCGTGTTCGCCCCCTCGAAGCGGGGGCGAACACGTCGTACTCCAGCAGAAACTCGAACTCAAGATGTTCAAACAGCGGCACTGTCTCGATAGCCGCGACATTCAAGAAGTCGTCTACCGAAGCTACATCTTGCAGGGTTGCGCTTGTGTTGGACACACTTCGCGCACCCTGCTGCTTCGTACGTGACGCTTTCTATGACACGCTCAATTCAGTCTAATAGTCTCTTTCGTGAACGACGCCGCTGATACCACCGAACTGGAATGACAATAAGAAAACCAGCGGCGAGAATCGGAAAGATAGCCTCTACAAATCCTTCTTGAGTTGCTGGGGTTCCTACCCACATTGCATACGGAACTGTACAGGCGAAACTCACGAGAAGTAATAAACCAACTGTTGAAAGACTAAAGAAAGACTGTTGATGCGCAGGCGTTTTCGATGTATTACTTTCCTCCGCCCGTTCTTCAGTTTCCTTGGATTGGGACTGGATAAGTGATCCGTCTGATGCGACATCTGGAGACCGGTCATCAATGATTTCTTCACTCTCCGGGGTTGTTCCCATCACCTGTGCATCAACCGTTTCAAACTCTTCTCGAATCCGTTCGCGTGTGGAGATGCGTTCAAATGGGGCCTCATCTCTCTCTGTCTGGATTTGGCCGTCGTTCTTAGACTGAGTTTCCTGTTCTTCTTGAATTGGCTCCCATCCGTTTTCCAACCCGATACACTCGTGTTTTTCGGGCAGGCGATGATCTATACAGAATGGGTCTTTACAGTATTTACATTGGAATGGCATGTCCACCTCAGTTGAACAAATCGCACACTCTACAGGCATTACTAAGCGCAAGACATAGCGATTAGTTAAAAATTCGGTAAATTAGAGCCAGTCTACCTTCCCTCTTTCTCGCTGCTGGGCTTCCGGCGAGTACGTCCCGCGGTAGTGCTCCAGAAACGTCTCCAGATCGTTCCAGCCGCCCCAGTCGCAGACGAGCAGTGCGTCGACGTCGGCGCTGGCGAGCGCGGTCGCCCAGGTGCGCCGGAGATCGTGAAAGCCGAGGTGGTCCCACCCTTCGTCGCCGGTTTCGTCCTGGAGGCGATCGGCGGCGTTCTGGATCCAGCGCCGAAGTGACCGAGTGCTGGTCACGTCGAGCAGCGACGAGTTGGCGCTGGCGTCGCGAACGTCGTCGATCGTGCGGATGGTCGTCGCAAGATCCCGCGGAACCGGCGTTTCGCGGTACTGGTCGCCTTTCCCGTGCCAGACCCGGAGCACGGTCCCGGCGTCGGTGTCGACGACATCCTCGGGAGCCACGTCGAGGACCTCATGGGATCGGAGCCCGCAGCGAGCGCCGAGCCAAAAGGCGATCCGCTGCTGGGTGCCGTCCGCCTGAGCGATTAGTTGATCAACTTCGGTCTGACTGAGCCAGACCTTCATGTCGTCTCTGTGAGCGTGGGCTTTCAGGTTCATGTCCGAGTAGCCTGTAACCCGGACGGCCACACGGGAGGTAAAGGGGTTTTCGGTGGGGGTGGGAAGGGTGATCGGGGCCGAATACGTCCGACTTTCAGAACGTTTCCGGACGCTATTTTCGGGTCGTTTAGACTGAAATACGCGGTAAGTAGGTTTGCGAAGCCATCAAGAAGATCCTCGGTCTCTTATCGTCTTTTATATAGTAGACACTTTTATGCTCTCATCCCAAAAGACCGATAATGGTAGAACGACCCGAGGCGCAGTTTGCCGCAGACACGACGCGCCAAGCGACTACCGCAGATCTCCGTACTGAACTCGGGTCTCATAATCTCACACGCCACCTCGCGCTCTTCTATCGGTCAAACGAAGCCCAGTTGGCTGCTACCACAGCCTTCCTCGTCGAGGGCCTCCAGTCTGGCCACCGCTGCATCTACCTGCTTGATGTCAATACCGCTGCCGACATCAAATCTGCACTCCGGAGAGCCAATATCGATGTCGAGCAACGCATCGACGCTGGCGATCTCGTCATTCGAGATGCCGAGGAAGTCTACCTCGAATCCGGCTTCGACCCTACAAAGATGATCAAGACCCTCGAAACCGAAGCCAACGTCAGCGTCGAAGACGGCTACGACGGGTTGTGGCTCGCCGGCGAGAACTCGTGGTGTTTCCACACCGAGCAGTCATTCGACCATGTCCTCGATTTTGAAGCGGACTTCGATGCCGCCTGCCCGAATCTCCCGGTCACCGCACTCTGCCAGTACGACCTCAAACGGTTCAATGAGACATCGGCCGCAAAAGCTCTCCGAACGCACGAACAAATCATCTACCGCAACCAGCTCTGTAAGAACCCCTTCTACATCCCACCCGAGGACTATCGCTCAACCGGTAGCCCGGAGTTGAATGCGCAACTAATGCTGGAGCAAGCGTACTCGCTGACGAGCGCACGCCGCGACATCAACGAACGCGAACAACGGTTAGGTATCGTCAACCGCGTCCTCCGGCATAACATCCGCAACGATCTGAACCTCGTAAGGGGGACGCTCAAACTGATAGACGAGGAGGAGTCGTTGTCCGGCGAGAGTCACCAGCAACTTGCAACTGCCATCGAGCATGCTGAGTCGGTCGTCGAGATGGCGGAGAAAGCCCGCTACATTCAACAAACAACAGGCGATACGACGGTCGAGCCACAGCAGCTTGGCCCCCACATCAAGACAGCCATCGAAGAAGCGACAGCCGAATATTCGGCTGCCGACGTCCAGTTTTCCGGAGCGAATGAAGTGACTGTGCTTGCTGATGAGAATCTCGACATCGCGTTGCGTGAAGCCATCGAGAATGGGATTGTCCATCAGGACACGGACTCCCAAACTGTTGTTGTCTCTGTCTCGACACCAAGCGAAGACACGGCCCAAATCGAGATTCAGAATGAAGGGGCAATTCCGGACGTGGAACGGTATTCGTTGGAGAAGGGTGAAGAGACCCCACTAGAACATTCGAGCGGGCTTGGCCTCTGGCTAATCAAATGGGTCGTCGAGAACGCGCACGGGTCAATCGAATTCCCAGACTCAAGCGCAGGCGAAGCACGCCTACAGATCGAATTATACCGGGTTCCCTCATAGGGGAAGCCGTTACGGGATAGTCCGGACACACGTGAGGACGAAGTCCAAAGTAGCGTTTCGTCAAGAGCGTGGATTACTACGCTGTCCGTTCAGTCGGTCGTCTGTACGTACCGAAGCCAAATTCTCGACTTTCCCTCTCTTTCCGGACACCTCACAACGACCGGAACTTTCCGTACAGCGCGTCGGCGGCCTCACTGGAGAGGTAGATATTCTTCTCGCTGGCGGTGACCGACTCGCCTGCGACGTCTTCGATCAGGTTTGCTAACTCCTGGAGGTATGCCTCGGATCGTTCCTCACGAAAGCCCATCACGAAACGCTCGCCTTGGGGTGTCTGGCGGTTCCGAATGTAGACGTCGACGAACTCGTACCGGAGTTCGTCCGAGACGTCGTCGAGATACTCCGGCAGCGAAAACGCCGATTGGTCGCTCTTTTCGCCCTGTGGCGCACCGAGTACGACGAGTGCTCGCCCGAGGACGCTGGCGTGGTCCGTGGGCACGATCTCGGTTGCTCTGTCGGATTCGTCCGCTCGCTCGCGTCGCCAGTCGATATCGAGCGTGTCCAGCGCGTCGGTCACGCGCGGTTCGGTCGCGTCGTCGACGGCGAAATGCGGGACGAAGGTCTCTCTGGAGATCGAGCCGCCCGAGAAAATCCACGCGACGAGCTGGTTCAGCGCCGCGAACTCCTCGGAGTCGACGCCCTCGAACCACCCGCGCTGCTCGGCGACTTCGACGGCGCGGGCGGGATCGGGCTTTGCGCCGTTCTGCCACGCGCGGATTCGACCGCGCGGCATCTCCCATTCGACGCGAGCGCGCTCGATCCGCTGTCGGGATGCCGGGCGGCGACGTCGAGATACACCTGATAGTCTTCGACGGCGTCCCAGGGCTCCGCCCGTTTCTGCACGTTATAGGTCCGCGCAAGCGATTTCGGCGTTAATTTAGTTGTTATTATTTACTTATAATTTACATGCTGTCTGGGTTACAACTGTGATGTAATATTTCATATCTGGCTTAAGTTTTATTACGGATGAATGTATTCTCTTGTGTAACGCCGACAGCACGCGAAAGGACAGGCGAGGAGGGGTGTCAGATCCCATGAACCCCTTGCCTCATCATATCACACGGACGTGTCTGATATGAATCCTTTGGCGGAAATCGGCGCAAACAACCTACAAAGTACACACAATGGATTTCAAGAAACTACTCGAAACGGACGACGACGAACGCGCGGTCTCGCCGGTTATCGGCGTGATTCTAATGGTTGCAATCACAGTAATTCTCGCGGCCGTTATCGGTGCGTTCGTGATTGGTATCGGTGATGATCAGCAAGAAGTCCCACAGGCTAGTTGGGATTGGGATCAGACCGGCGAGACAGGCTCCGATTCAGTAACGCTATCACATCAGACCGGTGATACAATATCTAACAGCAATCTTGAGCTCCAGTTCTCCGGTACTGCAACTGACGTATTCGACAATAGCGGCGACATCGACACAGGACCGTTTGGTAATAGTGATGTGAGTGCTGGGTCTTCTGTTGAACTCAACTTTAGCTTCACCAATGACTACGCCACTGATGCTGAGAATGAAACACTAACGCTCTCTTGGGAGTCTGATTCGGGTGGAGATTCCTCAGTGCTGACTTCCTGGGATCTATAAATATGGATATGAAAAATATGCAATATTCTGATGAGGACCGAGCAGTATCTCCTGTGATAGGAGTTATACTAATGGTCGCTATCACTGTAATTCTTGCCGCTGTTATTGGTGCATTCGTGATTGGTATTGGTGACGATCAACAACAAGTTCCGCAAGCCAGCTGGGACTTCGATCAAAGTACGGAAAATTTCACTGACGCAGCACCGCACTCCTCGAATTTAACTGTTGTTGATATTTCACATCAAACTGGTACTACAATTGACGAAAGTAACATCGACGTCACGGTGAATGGTGATACAGCATACGGTATTACGCCTCAGACAGGTCCTTCTGATGATGATGTCAAAGAAGTCTGGTCCAGTAGTGGAGATATCAGTGCTGGAAATAGTGTACAGGTAGTCTTTGCATCCGGAGAAGACTTGGATGATACGTTCGCTGTCGACTACGAAGACGGACCTGACCAAATTAATCAAGTAACCGACGGGACAGACACGTACAATGAGGAAGGGCTCTCATCAGGAGATACCATCCGAATTGTTTGGGAATCTGACGACGGGGCAGACTCGTCCGTCCTTCAGGACTACACCGTCAGCTAACCGGACCCACCACAGTCCGTTCACACGCAAATGACTCACTTTTTTTCAGACGCCGACGCCCAGTCGAGCGCAATCGGCACCATCCTGCTCGTCGCGATAGTCGTCATCCTCGCCTCAGTCCTCGGCATCTTCGCCATCGATCTGTACCAGAGCGCTGGAGACGTCGAAGAGACGCCGAATGTGCGCTTCGACGTCGAGCAGTACGGCGATGGCGACCAGCAGGTCCGCCTGTACCATATGACTGGGAACACGGTCGAGGATGTCGAGACGCTCTCGGTCGTCGTCGACGGCGAGACGGTAAGCGACAGCGGCGCGGACTGGTCGGACTCAGCCGACGGCTTGCGCTCACAGAGTTCGCTATACATCGCCGCCGACGGCAGTGGGAGCTACCTGACTGACGACAGAGCGTCGATCAGCGGTAGTCCCGAAGCCCTCACCGCGGGCACCGAAATCTCGGTGATCTGGAACAGCGCCGACACCAACTCGTCGGCAACGCTGTTCGAGTACGAAGTCGAAAAACGATAGCGCTCTCTACTCTCTCAAAATCCGCAAGCTACAGCTATACTCGCCGAGGACGCGGTTGATGTTCGGCGTCGAGGTCGCCACACGATGTCCGAAGCGGTGCGATTACAGCGCACCTGCTGGAGGACATTCCGGTGGAGATCGTGAGCGAGCGGTGTGACGTGAGCCGCGACGTGCTCGACCGCCACTACGACCGCCGGACTGAGCGCGAGAAGATGGAACAGCGCCGAAACCACCTTTCGACGAACTAACAACCATGATAGCACATAGTTCCCCCACGGAGTACGGCGATTCTGAGGACTATAGGACCCGAGCGGGCCCATGTTTTTGCGACGTCATTGCGAACAGCGTGAGCAACGGTTCGGAGCGGCTTCCCGCTTCGGTGAGCAAATCGGTCATCTCGATCGGATTGAGTTCAGACTGTGAGCGCTGCCAGACCGGTTAGATCGTTCCTCTTCCAGTCGATATACTACAATCAGTTTTTGAGCCAAGGGGGATATTAAGTATCAAGCAACAGTACCGATAGACATGTTGTCGAACCTGACTGACGATCAAAAGTTCGATCTGACCATTGCCGCTGGGGCCTTCATCGCGCTGTACTGGGTTTTGTACGTCAATCCGTTGACTGGGGAACTGCTGGGTCTGGTGCTCGGGACGCTGCCAGTCCTCGGTGGCGTGTATCTGTACGTCGAACCGGAGCAGTATATCGTCCAGAGTCTGGCTGGGATAGCGGCAGTTGCACTCGGCGGTGCTGCCCCGGCAACGGTCCTCTATCAAACGCCTGCTGGCGACTGGCTAGTCGGGAGCCAGCCACTCCCGCTGGCGCTCGGAATCATGCTGCTGGTGGTCATCACGACACTCGTCGGTCGGCGATACGTGCAACTGGCCGTTAGTTCACGCGACACCTCTCCTGCCTGAATCGGAACTCGAACTCCGGTAGCCCCGGACGAACTCCTGACGATCCAGCAGACCAGTTGCTACTGACCGATCAAACGGGGCGGCAGGACGTGCCCGCCCGCGAGAGGTGGCGTGCCCGATGCCCACAGTACTGCCGAACGCGAGGATACACGTTAGATCTGACAAGCAAGCAACCACTGACACGGTACGTCAGTAAATCGTAAAGAACCGTTGCTGGATCCGGTCGCGAGCGCACCAGTAGAACAGACTCACGGTCACAAGCGAAGCGACGATCCCCAAATTGGGAGCACTCGTGTTCGGCAAAAAGTAATCGTTATACGGTATGCGTTCCACCTCCCGAGTATGCAACGACGAGCAGCGGCCGGCTATGTTGCCCTCTTTCTCGTCATCGCGGTCGGAGCGTATGGACTCGCCGCGACAGCCGAGAGTCCCGAGATATCGCTTGAAGACCCAGAATATGACGCGACAGTGGGCGACCAGTTCGAGGCCGAAGGCCAGACGTACACGCTTGCCGAAGTAACGATTGAAGAAGGTGCCCCCGTTGGGACGCTGGAGTGGAACATCACCGAGGACCAGAGCGAAACCTGGGCCGATGGAGATGAGATAGAGTATCAGGGAGGGGATTACGAGGTGCTCGTCTCGAACGAGACCGATGCCTCCGAGTTCACGCTCCGTGAGGTACCCGGTGACGATGTCGAAGTGACCGGTGAGGGTGACGACCGCATCATCCGCGTCCAGGAGGACGGGGAAGAACAACTGATTCCCATCGACGAGTACGAACCACTCGACCGCCAGACGTTCGCCGAAGGCGACGGTATCGAGTATCAGGAGTTCAACGCTACCGTCGGCGAAGTGGCAGAGGAGGAAGTAGTGATAGAGTGGAGCGAGCAGGTCACCGAGGATCTCACTGTCCGGGAGGGGCAGAGGTCGTCCAGGTTTCGGAGAACCAGACGTACATGGCCCACTTCACCGCCGAGGACCGACTACAGCTAACGTCGAACAAAGAGTTGTACAACGAAGAGGCCGACAGAGTCGCCTACTTCGAGGAGCGGACGAACGGAATGACCGTCGCGACGATCATCTCCGGACTCGCCGCCCTCCTGCTCGTCGCGATGGCGTACCTGCCGCGCAAGGAGTAACCGCGTAGAGCGTCGAAATCGTTTTTATCTTCCGGAGTCCGGGACCGGCATGTCGGTGCAGTAGCTTCTTGCGCAACCGTCGACGATCCAGTACGCACAGTCTCCAAATGCAACTATTGGTCGAGTATACACTTGACCGGGCATTGGAATGAACGGCGGTCGGGGAACGAGAGAGGATAGGAGATATTGAATCCGGTACCAGATCTCACACCGTACGGTCCGATGTGGTTCAACTGCTTCCTGCCGGTTCACTCACCCCTTGTTGTCACTCGGCGGTTCGTTGCACGGGCCGGGAGGGAGTTGAACCCTCGACCGTCTGGTTAAAAGCCAGACGCTCTCCCTAACTGAGCTACCGGCCCTACACAAACCGGTTGGGGGAGGGGCAATTAAACCCTTATGATGCACGGCGGGGATCAGCGTTCCCTGAATTCGCGGTCGAGGGCACGATGGGCGAGGTGATCGGGTGAGATCCCCTCGTTTGCGGCACGCCGTCGAAGTTCGCGGTAGACGTGCGGCGGCAGTAACAGCGAGACTTCGCCGAGCTGGATTCCGTGCCCGTCAAGTGCTTCCTTCACGCTCTGGCCGTCATTGACGTCGCTGGCGAGCGTGCGGATCTCACGGACTGTGAGGTCGTTGTCGAGCGCCGCCCACGCGAGGTCGAAGCGGGCGGTGCCGCTCACCCGTGCAATGTGTTTCGCGGCTGTCGGCGCGATATGACCCATCGCGACGTGTCGCCGGATCGACTGTGGGAGGTCGTGGACGCGTGCCCACTTGCGAATAAACGCGACCGTCGCCTCGCCGCCGGCGCGTTCGGCGGCGATCTTGTAAGAGCCTTCGCCTCTGACGAGTGCCGCACACGCCGCTGCACCGCGGAGCATGTAGACGTTGTCGGCCGCGCCGGCCGTGTTTCCGGCGAACGCGGCGACAGTCTCGGCCGCACGGTCGAGGCTCTCGGGATCGTCGGGATCGAAATGGACCGCCTCGTCCGCGTGCTCTCCAGTGACTTTCGCATCGCCCCGAACCACAGGGTTACCAACTGGCTCCTCGCGGTCTGCCGGTGGCGCGTGGGGACCGCTCTCGGAGCGATAACGTTCGTTTCGCTGGTCTTCCGACCAGTCAGCAGTCATTGTAACACTGTAACGTCGGCACCGCAAAAAACCCTCCTACTCGGGCAACCCGACAGGTGTCAGACTAGAGGGAGACGCTACTCCTCACGCTGCTCGGAGAGGTGCTCCCAGATCTCCGTACAGCCAGCCCCTTCCTCGACGTCCGCGAGGTGATCGTCGTCCGATTCTTCCTCAGTATCGTCTCCATCTTGCGCTTTGAGTTCGCTCATTGGGAGACCACCGAGTCTCGTTCGTAGAGTTCCGGCGCAACGTCTGCTGACGTATGCTGTTGGTTCGATACTCGATCAACGCACGAGTCGTCTGTCATCGTCTATGCTTTGTAACGGTATCTCCTTAAAAGAGCGCTCAGCAACAAACCCTACCCGAACTCCCGATTAGCAGAAATCCTTTCCGGTATCACGGACGAAGCGATCCGGGTCAAATGCGGCCCCTGCTGTCGGTTTTTCGGTATTTGTATCGTCACAGCTCCGGTAAGCATTGTTGTCGGCGAGGGCCTAAGGTAGACGGGTGATCTGTAGGCACCTATGGTAGTCTCCGTGCGGACGCTCGACGACGGTGCCTGGATCAGCATCAACGATTCGCGAGCCGTCGGTGTGAGCCAGATCTGGCCGATCGCCCGCCACGATTTCTGTGGGTGCGAGACCGCACACCTGCTTCTGGAAGCGTTCTACGATGTCGGGGTCGACGGCCGTCGCATCGTCGCGGGCGTCGTCGGCCAGTGTATCGACTGTGGAACCGAAGGGTCGATCGATACGTTACCGGTCGGCCGGGTCGTCGAGGGCGAGTTCTCCGCGTACGAACCCGGACAGGTGCAGTCACTGCTCGAACCAGTCGAGGGAGTCACCGAGGACGAGCATCGCCTCTCGGGGCGATTCTAGCACGGATCGGGACCCCAGGCCGTGACACGTGACGCCACAACAGGCAATCCTTTCTGGTACACTGTAGATGGGGGGAGAACTGACGCGAGGCAGTGGCGTATATGAAGAGGGGTCTTACTGAGCCCATATGCCAACTGACGTCGAAAAATGGAAAAGCGAGGTCTATGGAAACGAGATCAGGGAACATCTGGAGCAGTTCGCGGAAGACGGGTGGGAGTCGATCCCCGACGAGGAACACGACGCGTGGTTCGAGCGGTTCAAATGGTGGGGCCTGTATCACCAGCGGTCCGGGCAGGAAAGCTTCTTCATGATGCGAATCGGGACGCCGAACGGCGTACTCGAACCCGGCCAGACGGAAGTCGTCGCCGAGATCGCAAACGAGTACGCGACCGGCCCGGCATCGAATCCCGAGTTCGGCAACGCCTACGTCGACTGGACGACGCGCCAGTCGATCCAGCTCCACTGGATCAAACTCGAGGACGTCCCGGAGATATTCGAGAAACTCGAATCTGTCGGGCTCTCGACCCAGCAGGCCTGTGGTGACTCCTGGCGGAACATCGTCGGTAACCCGATGGCCGGCAAGGCCCCCGAGTTCGTCGACGCGCTGCCGGTCATCATGGAGCTCAACGAGCGGTTCAAGGGCAACGAGGACCACTCGAATCTGCCGCGCAAGTGGAAGGTGTCGGTCACCGGCGCACCGGACGGCTCCGGACAGGGTGACATCAACGACCTCGCACTCGAACCGGCGTTCAAAGAGGTCGACGGCGATGAGGTCCGCGGGTTCAACATCCGCGTCGGTGGCGGCCTCTCGCGAAACGAACCGCGCCTGGCCCGCGAACTCGACGTGTTCACGCGACCGGAGAACGCTGCGGACGTCGCCGGCGGCATCTCGTCGCTCTTCCGCGAGCACGGCGACCGAGAGAACCGCTACAACGCTCGCGTCAAGTTCCTCATGGACGAGTGGGGCCCGGAGAAGTTCCGCAACGTGCTCCAGGACGAGTTCGTCGACTTCGAGCTAGAGACCGCAGGAACGGACCTCCGCGAGCAGTACACCTACAACGCCGGCGGCGACGAGCACGGTGACCTGATCGGTGTCCACGAACAGCGCGACGATAACTACTACGTTGGACTCAACGTCCTCGTCGGGCGGATGGGTGCCGACGACACCGCTGAGTTGGCCCGTGTCGCCGAAGAGTACGGTTCGGGCGAGGTGCGGGTCTCCCAGCGACAGAACGTCATCATTCCGGACGTCGCCGAGGAAGACCTCGACGCGCTCCTCGAAGAGGACCTGCTCGAACGTTACTCGCCGGACCCCCATCCGTTCATGCGCGGTTCGGTCGCCTGTACGGGCACCGAGTTCTGTTCGCTCTCGATCGTCGAGACGAAGAACCGCCAGGTGCGGTTCGCCCGCTGGCTGAAGCAAAACGTCGAACTGCCCGAGGGCGTCGAGGATTTCCACATCCACCTCTCGGGCTGTACGGCGTCGTGCGCCCAGCCCCAGATCGCCGACATCTCCCTGCGCGGCATGAAGACGCGCAAGGACGGCGAACCGGTCGAAGCACTCGACATCGGCCTCGGCGGCGGCCTCGGCGAGAACCCGCAGTTCGCACAGTGGGTCGCCGAGCGCATCCCGGCCGACGAGGTTCCGGGCGCTATCGAGAACCTGCTCGATACGTTCGAGTCCCAGCGCGAGGGCGGCGAGACGTTCCGCGACTTCATCGCGCGACTGGACGAGGACGCCCTCGACGACATCGTCGAACCCGAGGAGACGAGTTACGAGGATCCGTACATGCACAACACGAAACGGACCTGGTACCCGTACGCAGAAGACGACAGTCTCGATTCGAGTCCGGCACCGGCCGACGATTAGAGCGAGATCCGGGCGGAGCGAGGATCTCGTTACGGCGAGCGGGGAGGAACGACCCGCGAGAAGCAAGGTCTGAGCGTAGCGAAGACCTCGTTGTAGCGAGCGGGGCTATGCCCCGCGAGCAGCGCGGTCTGACCGGACCGAGACGGCGACCAAACGGGACGGCTCAGCGTCGGCCGCCAATCACTTTCGCGGCCGTCAGGACGGGGTCCCACGTGGTGTTGAACGGCGGCGCGTAGGCAAGGTCGTAGTCGGCGAGGTCGTCGACGGAGAGTCCCTCGGTCACTGCCCCGACGAGCGCGTGGCTTCGGTGGACCGCACCCTCGCCGTACTCGGAGGCGAGGCTGCCGCCCAGCACGCGTCCGGACGGCCGGTCGATGGTGAGCGTCACGCGGACCGTCCCACCGTCGGGGTAGTAGCCGGCCCGGGATTTCGCTTTGATCGTCTCGGTCATCGGATCGAAGCCGGCCGCACGGGCCCGGTCGTGGTCGAGGATACCCGTCCGTGCCGCCTCCATCTCGAACGCTTTGACCGCTGCCGTGCCTGCGACGCCGCCGCCCTCGGTCGGATCTCCTGCGACCGTCTTCCCGATTGCTCGACCGTGTCGGTTGGCAGTGAGCGCCAGCGGAACGTACACCGGGTCGCCGGTGATAACGTGCTCGGCTTCCGCACAGTCGCCCGCGGCGTAGACGTCGTCGAGGTTCGTCTCGCGGTAGGCATCTGTTTCGATGGCTCCCGTCTCGCCGAGTTGGATACCGGCGGCCTCGGCGAGGTCAGTGCGCGGTCTGACGCCCGTCCCGACGAGCACCATGTCGACCGGAACCCGCTCGTCGTCGGTGACGACTGCCTCGACCCTGTCGTCGCCGGCAAGCGTCTCGACTTCCGCTCCGAGATAGACCGCGACGTCCTGCTCGACGAGATGGTCGAGTACGGCCTCGCTCGTCGCTTCGCTGAACTGTTTGAGGATCCGGTCGCCGCGCTGGAAGAGGTGGACCTCGAACTCGTTTGCGGCGAGCGCTTCGGCCATCTCGACGCCGATGTATCCGCCGCCGACGATACCGACCGGCCCGCTACAGGTCTCCAGGAACTGACAGGCCGGGCCGCTATCCGGCTGTTGGAGGTCCCCCTCAGCGCGTGCCCGGCCGACGTACTCCCTGAGTTCCGTCCCGTCGGACATCGAACCCAGCGTGAAGACGCCGGGGGACTCAAGCCCGTCGATCGGCGGTGTGACCGCTTCGGAACCGGTCGCGACGAGGAGGTGGTCGAAGGGCTGGACCACGTCTCCGCCCTCGCTACGTGCCGTGACGACGCGCTCGTCCCGATCGATATCGACGACCTCGTGACCGATGCGAAGATCGATATCCCGCTCCTCACAGAACTCTTCGGGGGTGACCGAGACGAGGTCGTCGAGCGACTGAATTTCGCCCTTGATGTAGTATGGGAGCCCACAGGCGCCGTACGAGACCCACTGGCCCTTCTCGAAGACGACGACATCTATCTCCGGGTCGTCGCGTTTCGCTTTACTGGCTGCTGACATGCCGGCGGCGTCCCCGCCGACGACAACGAACGTTGACACGGAGAACATATCGCAGAGCCAGCATATAAACGAACCGTGAGTGTGCGATACGAGTACCAACTCGGCCGCAGGGGGCCCGTCGAAGTTGCATCCGAGAGGCACATCGGCCACAGCTATTTGCCATCCGCAGTCATCGATCCGAAACATGGGGGAGACAACAGAGAGCTACGAGGTTATCGTCGTCGGCGGGGGGCCTGCCGGGATGACGGCGGCGCTGTACAGCACACGACTCGGACACGACACTGCCGTCGTCAGCCGCGGCGGCGGTCGCGCAGCGATGATGCAGGAGGTCCATAATCTGCTGGGCGTGACCGAAGAGACCAGCGGGGCGGAGTTCCTCGGCATCGGCCAGGAGCAACTCGAAGGCTACGGCTGTGATATCCACCGTGACATGGTGACCACCTGTTCACGGACCGAGGAGGACCGAATCTATCTTTCGGGAAACACTGGGACGTACGCCGCAGAGCAGGTCGTACTGGCGACCGGATTCAACGACGTCCGTCCCGAACCGCCGCTTCCGCGCACCGGCCGCGGTCTTCATTACTGTCTCCACTGTGACGCACACATGTTCGTCGACAGGTCGGTGTACGTGATGGGACACGGCGAAAGCGCCGCTCACGTCGCCGCGCTCATGCTGAACTTCACCGACGAAGTCGACCTGCTTACCCGCGGGAACGATCCCGAGTGGAGCGAGGAGACAGCCGAAATGCTGGAGGGCCACCCGATCGACATCGTCCACGAGGACGTTACCGGCATCCAGAACGGCGAGGACGGCTGGCTGAAAGCCATAGAGTTCGAGGACACCGTGGGACCACGTCCCACGAGCAGCCGGACGGAGTCCGACGACGGAACCGTCCGGGAGTACAGGGGCGGATTCGCGATGTACGGGGCAGAGTACAACAACGGTCTCGCCCGGGAACTCGGCTGTGAGATCAACGAGGACGGAACGATCGAGGTCGGCGATCACGGCCAGACCTCAGTCGAAGACGTCTACGCCGTCGGCGACTGCACGCCCGGACACAACCAGATCCCGGTAGCGCTCGGCCAGGGTGCGAAAGCCGGTATCGACATCCACTTTCAGCTCCGGGATTTCCCGCGGGACCCGGAAACCATCGAGGAGCAGGGACCGGTGCGCTCCGAGGAAGTGCCGGGCATCCCCGACGAACTGCTCGAACAGGCCGTCGATTTCCATACGTACGGGGAGTGAGACGGGGCGGATCGTGGAGTAGCGTCGACGGCCCACTCAGGCAACTGGTAGTCGGGCAAAGCAGTAGGTCCTGCAGTCCAACGCTCTATATATGTCAGCTCTCTCGCAGTCGGCAGTGCTGGAACGGACAGCCTTCTCACGTTCTCGGCTCGACGCGCTTGCCGGCCAAGTCCGAACGGTCGGCGACCGATCCTCGCTCGACGTCAGAACGCCCGCAACCGACGAGGTGGTGGGCACAGTCCCGGCCTGCGAGGCGGCGGATGTCGCCGCCACGGTCGAACGGGCACGGGAGGCCCAGACCGCCTGGGCGGAGCAGTCCGCCGAGGAGCGAGCGGCAGTGCTCTATCGGTTTGCGGACCTCGTGCTCGACCACCGCGAGGAACTGCTCGATGCGATTCAGATAGAGACGGCAAAAGCACGCGAGGACGCCTTCGAGGAGGTGTTAGACGTCGTCAACACCTGCGCGTACTACGGGAAGGAGGGACCGGAAATGCTCGAGGATCAGGATCGCTCCGGTCCCGCACCAGGGCTTACGAGCGCGATAGAGACCTTCGAGCCGCTCGGCGTGGTCGGCGTGATCAGCCCGTGGAACTACCCGATCACGCTCTCGACGACTGACGTGTTGCCCGCTCTGGTCGCTGGCAACGCCGTCGTCTGCAAACCCGACGAACGGACGCCCTATGCGACGCTCATGCTGGCCGAACTCCTCGAGGAGGCTGGACTCCCCGGAGACGTGCTTTCGGTGGTGACCGGCGAGGGGAGCGTCGTCGGCCCGGCGCTGATCGACCGCGTGGACTACGTCGCGTTCACCGGCGGGACCGAGACGGGCCGGACGGTCGCCGAGCAGGCCGGGCGGAACCTGATCGACTGCTCGCTGGAGCTAGGGGGAAAGAACCCGATGCTCGTTCTCGACGACGCCGATATCGACGACGCGGCACGGGGCGCAGCGAACGGCGCGTTCACGAACGCCGGCCAACTCTGTCTCGCGCCCGAGCGGATCTACGTCGACCAGTCGGTCTACGACGAGTTCCTCGACGCCTTCGTCGGCGAGACGCGGAAACTCTCGCTCGGCGTCGAGGTCGGCTACGACGGTGACGTCGGGTCGCTGATCGACGGCCGACAGCAGAGCGAGTCCAGCAACACGTCGAGGGGGCCGTCGAAGACGGCGCGTCGGAGCTCACCGGCGGCCGCCACCGGCCCGACGTCGGGCCGTTCTGTTACGAACCGACGATCCTCGAAGGCGTAGCTCCGGACTCGCAGGTGGCCTGCGAGGAAACGTTCGGGCCGGTCGTCTCGGTCCATCCCGTCTCCGGCGTCGACGAGGCGGTCTCGGCCGCCAACGACACCGAGTACGGTCTGAACGCGAGCGTCTACTCGGCGGATACTGACCGCGGCCGGGATGTCGCCCGCCGGATCGACTCCGGGACCGTCTGCGTCAACGATCCCTACACCGTCGGCTGGGCGTCGATGGACTCGCCCATGGGCGGGTTCGGTGACTCGGGATTGGGGCGGCGACACGGCCTCCCGGGGCTCCGGCGGTACGTCGAGTCGCGGACGATAGCGACCTCCGGCGTCGGCCCGCTCGAACCGCCCGCGCGACTCCCGAAGCGCTGGTTCGTCCGACTGACCGCCAGCGCGATGCGCCTGCGGACCCGAATCGGGCGGTGGTTGCCGTGAGCGATCCACGCGTTCTGCTCACCGGCTTTCCGGGCTTTCTGGGCTCGGCACTCGTCGAGCGCCTGCTGGAGCGCGGTGACGGCCCGGTCGCCTGCCTCATCCAGTCAAAATACCGCGAGACTGCGGAGCGACGGGCCGCAAACCTCGCCGAGAGAAGCGACGAGGACGAGCCGATCCGGCTCTACGAGGGTGACATCACGGAGCAGGAGATAGGTCTGGAAGACCCCGCTGAGACGTTCGAGAGCGTCGAGGAACTGTATCACCTCGCGGCGGTCTACGACCTCGCCGTCGATGCCGACCTCGCCGAGCGCGTGAACGTTCAGGGGACCGAGAACGTCCTCGACGTCGCCGAGATGCTCGACCTCGAACGGTTCCACTACGTGAGCACCTGCTACGTCAGCGGGCGCTACGACGGCGTGTTTACCGAGGCGCACCTGCAGGAGGGCCAGTCGTTCAACAACCACTACGAAGAGACGAAGTACCGGGCGGAGGTCGCCGTCCAGGAGCGAATGGCGGCGGGCCTCCCGGCGACGGTCTACCGGCCCGCAATCGTGGTCGGAGACAGCGAGACTGGTGAGACCGAAAAGTACGACGGCCCCTACTACCTGCTCTCTTTGCTACTCGCTCAACCGGAGTGGCTATCGCTATCGTTCGCAGTGCCGGGGTCGGCCGACGCCGAGTTGAACGTCGTCCCGCGGGACTTTGTCGTCGACGCCATCGCCACCATCGGGACGCAAGACGGCGCTATCGGCGAGGTCTACCATCTCTGTGATCCCGCGCCGCTCCCCGTTACCGAGTTCGTCGATGCGCTCTCGGCGGCTGCCGGCCACCGTACCGTCACGGTTCCCACGATCAAGCCGGTCGCACGGTCAGCCGCGCGGTGGCTCGACTCGCGGGGGATCTCGATAGAGCCCGCGACCCTCGAATATCTCGACCATCCGACCCGGTATAGCTGTCCCAACACTCGGCGGGCACTGGCGGGGACCGGGATCGAAGCGCCCCCGTTCGAGTCGTACGTCGACCACCTCGTCGCGTTCGTGAAGACGCATCCAGAACTCGGCGACGACGCGATGGTCTGATCGCCACCCGGAGTACCTCGTCACGGGAACCGCTCACAATGTTTATAACAACTGGCAAAGAGTATTGAAACGAACCAGGTGTGAGCGTGTGTCACGAGTAAAAACGGTCGACGAGATTCGCGCGGCGTTCCCCGAAGACGCCAGTATACTGATTACTGGCGCGTGTCCCGAAACCATCGGGTCGCTCCCCCGGGAACTCCTCTCCAGTGCTGTCGGAGATGACCAGGGCGCTGTCGTCATCACCACGAAAGACGCCGCAGAGCACGTCCACCGACAGTTCGAGCGGGCAAGCGAGTTCGCCTCGACGTCGAAGCTTGCAGTCGTCGACGCCACGCCGAAAGACCGGCGACACGCTGAACCGGACGAGAACGTCTGGAAGACGAGCTCTCCGGTCGACTTCGGCGGCGCAATGCTCGGTCTGCGGCGCGGCTACGAGTCGCTCGCGCTGGAACACGATACGATCCATCTGCTGTTCGACAGTCTAACCACTCCACTACTCTCCGCAGATTCGATGACTGTGCTTCGGTACGCCCATCAGGTGATGCTCGAGGGAGGCTCCAGATCCGGACTTCAGCTATTCCCGGTCTGCACGAACGTCACGGGCGAGCGCGACGTCAGCAAACTCAAGCATCTCTCCGAGAGGATGATCGAGGTCAGAAAGCGTGGCGGGGAACGACAGGTCCGACTTCATGGACTGCGCGAGGCTTCCGACGAGTGGTTCACCCTGCCGGAGCACGATACCAACGCAGGTGTCGCTGGGCTGGTCTGAGCGGCAGTCGTTCCCAGGAATCGAGGAGTCGCCGAATGTTTTTCCCCACCCGAAGCCACCGTCAGGTATGGACGAATCGGAACGTGAGCAGTTGCTCAAGCAAATCAACAGACAGAGCGCGACCATCGGCGCGAAGACGCCGGACACGATCACGGTAAACGGCGAGGAACTCGACCTCCAGGAGTTCATGATGGAGACGCGCCGCGTCGAGGGGGTCCCGGACGAAGCGAAAGAACTGGTTCTCGACACGAAGCGCGCGCTGAAAGCAGAGCGAATGGAACTCGTCGACCGACTGGAGACCGAGGAGATGTCCTACGAGCACGGCAAGGAGATAGCGGACACCATCGTCGGCATCGACCGTGCGCTGAACGCGCTCAACAGCCTGCGCGGCCGTCGGTACGGCCAGCGCTCCCGGTCGGTGAACGTGAACGATCACAAGCAGTGGCTCGATTTCCTGAAGTCGGTGTCCAGTTGACGCCCGGAGGACTAGCCGGAGCCCCAGGGAAACACGTTCCTGAGGTCTCTGAGGAACGGTCCCGGATCGTCGAGACAGAGGTAGTCGAAGTTGGGCTGGTCGTACACCGACTGTGCGACATCACGGGCGGCCTGCCGAAACCGCGGCGGGTCGACGAGCGGAAACTCGTCCCGGAGGACACTGTGAAGATGGACGAGTTCCCCGCGGAGCAGGTGTGTCGCGACGCCGTCCTCGTACGATGTCGACCCGTTTACTGATTCACCACCCGCGATCTGCCAGAACAGATGGGGAAAGTCCAGTCCGGCAGCGATCGGACAGGCGAGCGACAACCAGAACCGAGGGTTGACCTCGAGCAGCGTGAACTCCCCGGTGCGCTCGTCCTTGACGAACTGCACGGATGCTGGGCCGTTCCAGTCGAGCGCGTCGAGGACCGCCGTGCCAGCAGTCTCCAGGTCCGGGATCGAGACCGTCTCGCGGCAGACGCTGGTGCCGCCGCTGTACTTGTAGGCCCGGAGCTGATGTTTCCCGCAGGTCGCGACTGGCTCGCCGTCGTCGTAAAGCGCCCAGAGCGCATACTCCGATCCTGGAACGTACTCCTGGACGATGGGCTCGTGGCCCATCCGTTTGCGGATGCTCTCCCGATCCGGCTCGACGCCTGGCTGGAGCAGCGTCGCCGATCCGGTACTTTCGAGCCGATCCGGACTCGTCGTTCCCTCGTACTCGTCGGCCAGTAACACCAACCGCGGCTTGACGATCTGGTGTCGCTCCCAGTCGTCGACCTCGCCGAGCAGTCGCGTCTCCGGCACAGCCACACCTGCGTCGGCGGCTGTCTCCACCAACCGGGACCGGTCGTGGACGGTCCGCAGCATCTCGAAAGAGGGGAAGGTGGGCAGCATCTGCGCCTCGAACGCCGATTCGTTCCGTGCGAGCGTGAACACGTCGACTTCCCGCATCGGCGCGACAGCCCTGACGTCTGCTCGCTCCGCGAGCGCAAGGAGGGCATCGCGATACCCCGCACGATCTTCCATCGGATCGGGCACGATCCGGCGTTCCGTGGCGTACTGTGAAGCGAGCGCGGGTGCGGTTTCTGACTCGGAGATCGCGATGGTACGGATTCCCCGCTTGCCGAGCGCGCGGAGACAGGCAACCGAGCTTGCACCCCCCTCAGGCACGACTACCGTGTCTCCGAACCTGCGTTCATCTTGCATCTGATTACTGCTGTTTTGATATTTGTTGCTTGAGGGTAGTTTGTTGGTACCGGATAGTTGCAGGTTACTCACAGGCCGCGTAGTCGTGGCAAACCACTCACGAAAAAATCTCGGCAAAAAAGCCGCGACTCCCTCGGGACGACTCACACCGTTCGTCGCCCACCGCTCGCCGCGGTGCTACTCCTCGAAGACGAACCGCCCGTCCTCTTGCACCGTTTCGCCGTCGACTTCGATCCGCGAATCCTCGCTCATGTCGACGATCATATCGACGTGGACCGCGCTGTCGTTCTGCTCGTTGTCCTCGCCGACAGTGTCCTCGTAGGCGCGTCCGACCGCCATGTGGACGGTGTCGCCCATCTTCTCGTCGAACAGCATGTTGTCGGTGAATCGGTCGATGTCGCGGTTCATGCCGATGCCGAGTTCGCCGAGATAGCGTGCGCCCTCGTCGGTTTCGAGGACCTCCGTCAGGACCTCCTCGTTCTTTTCGGCGGCGTGGTCGACGACTTCGCCGTCCTCGAACTCCAGATAGACGCCCTCGACCTCGCGGCCCTGATGGTAGAGCGGTTTGTCGAACAGCACTTCGCCCTCGACGCTGTCGGCGACCGGCGCGGTGAAGACCTCGCCGCCGGGGAGGTTCTTTTCGGCGTAGTCGTTGAGGACGGGGTTGCCGGCGATAGACATCGTGACGTCGGTGGTGTCACCGCTGACGATCCGGACCTCGTCGGCCGGTTCGAGCAGGTCGACCATGTTGGCCTGGAACTCCCGCTGTTCGTCCCAGTCCTTGTTGACAGCGTCCCAGACGAAGTTCTCGTAGCCCTCGGTGGAGAGTTCCGCGAGTTGGGCGTTCGAGGGGGCGGGGTACTGGGTGAGACACCAGCGCTTGGACAGTCGCTCGGCGGTGATCGGCTTCTGTGCGCGCCGGTAGGCGGCGTTGGTTTCGGCGTCGACGTCGCTGGTCTCGGTGGCGTTCTCGTTCGCCCGGATCGAGATGTAGACGTCGGTCTCGTCGATCAGGGCCTCGGTGTGGCCCGGCGTCTCGAAGTCGTCTACCTCGCTCGCACGGAGGTATGCGCGCTGGGCGCGGTCGTTGCTGGAGAGGCTGATCGGGTTCGCACCGATGTCGCCGATCACTTCGTGGAGGGCGACGACCAGGTCCGAGGCGACCGGCGGGGCGACGATGACGACGTCGTCGCCTTCCTGCAGGTCGACCGAGTGGTGTGCGATGACCTCTGCGTGTTCACGGATTCGCGGATCCATACAACGAACTCGCGGGCGAGGTGAAAAACCGTTTACGTTTTCGGCGATGGACTTCGAGTATGATCGATCTCCGCAGCGATACGGTGACGACACCGGACGACTCGATGCGAGCGGCCGCCGCAGATGCCGAGGTCGGCGACGACGTCTACGAGGAGGATCCGACCGTCGCCGAACTGGAGTCCCGGGCCGCCGATATCACTGGGTTCGAGGCCGCGCTGTTCGTGCCGAGCGGGACAATGGGGAACCAGATTGCTGTGCGCGTCCACACCGAACGCGGCCAGGAGGTGCTCATCGAGGGACAGAGCCACGTCTACAAGTGGGAACTGGGTGGACTGGCCCAGCACTCGCAGGTCCAGACGCGGACGATAGACGGCGGCGAGCGGGGGATTCCCTCGCCCGATGCGATCCGCGCCGGCTACGTCGAGAAGGACCTCCACCGGCCCGGCACCGGACTGCTGACGCTAGAAAACTCCCACAACAGCAGAGGCGGCATTGCCATCGCGCCCGAGGCCATCGACGCCGCCGCCGAAACCGCAGAAGAACTCGGTGTCCCGGTCCACCTCGACGGCGCGCGACTGTTCAATGCCGCGACCCACCACGATGTCCCGGCCGAACGGATCACCCGGAACGTCGATTCGGTGATGTTCTGTCTCTCGAAAGGGCTTGGCGCACCGATCGGTTCGATGCTCGCCGGAAGCGAGTCGTTCATCGCCGAGGCACGCAGGGTGCGAAAGTTGTTCGGCGGCGGCATGCGACAGGCCGGGATCATCGCCGCCCCGGGACTCGAGGCACTGGCGAACCGGGAGCGACTCCACGAGGATCACGAGAACGCCCGCCTGCTCGCCGAGGAACTGGCGGGAATCGAGGGCCTCGACGTTCAAATGCCCGAGACCAACATCGTCCTGGTCGGGACGGGCGCGCTCGGACTGAGCGCCGCGGCGTTCTGTTCGGCACTCGAAGAGCGTGGCGTCCGGGCGAGCGAGTTCGGCGAGACGACTGTCCGGTTCTGTACGCATCTGGATATCGACCGCGAAGCTATCGAGACGGCCGTCGGCGTCGTAGAGGACGTCACCACGGCGACCTGAGAGAGCAGCGATTCAACGACGCGAATCGTCGATGCCGTCTTTGAACGACATCACAGTCTTACGGAAAAGCAGGAAAAAGAACAGGAAGAGGCCGACGAAGACCCCGACGAGGCCGAGGAAAAACGGATCTGTGTACATACTATCGGATTCAGGAGGCGCGGACAAATGCGTTTCGGCCCGTACTGCACAAAGTTCTTTCCGTTCGACTGTTGACACGGTAGTATGGCTGATCTACTACCCTCCATCCCCGACACCTCGTCCGTCGATGACGGCGAACCCAGAGTGGTTGGGATCGACAGCGAGGAGGCCGACGATGTTCTCGCTGCGCTCTCCTCGAACACGGCCCGACAACTTCTGACGGCGCTCCACGACGACCCCGGCACCCCCTCCGATCTGGCCGACCGGATCGATACCTCCCTACAGAACGCCCAGTACCACCTCGGCAATCTGGAGGACGCGAACGTCGTCCGAGTGATCGATACAGCCTACTCCGAGAAGGGCCGCGAGATGAACGTCTACGGGCCGACCGACCAACCGCTCGTCGTCTTCGCCGGCGACGAGTCGAAAGAGACCGGACTCCGCGCGGCGCTCAAGCGACTGATCGGCGGCATTGCTGCCGTCGCGGGTGCAAGCCTGCTCATCCAGGCGATTGCTGGCAGTGGGCTGTTCGACTCGGCGGCCAACGACGGCCAGCAGTCAGGAACTGATGGAGAAGCGACCGAAGACTCCGGACAGATCGGTACCGCGAGCGAAGAGGATTCGGGCGCGGCCGACGCCGATCCGACGGCCGCCGACGGCGACAGTCTGGATATCCCCCTGATCGAGGACGATTTCGGGCTCCTCGATGGAGCAGGACTTCCGCCGGGCGCGCTCTTTTTCGCCGGCGGCGCGACGGTGATGCTCGCGTGGTTCGTGATCTGGTACGTCCGAATTCACCGGGTGTAGGCCATATCCGGCCGAAAGCGGTGGGGATTTGGACGCGATTACGATAACTAAAGCCGTTGTTTGACTCTACGATGGCTATTTTTCCCCGGTACTCGTAGCCGTAAGTGCGTCCGTTCCAGAGGACGTAGATGCCTGCCAACCGAACCGCAATGCGGTCGGTCCGATCGGTCTGCCCCTGCCATCGATGGACCGCCCGCGGCCGCCCGTCTGCCCCGCCGCCCGCAGCCCTCCACTTTGCGGCTCGCGCCCTGTGCCGCGACCCTCTCTCGGCGCGATGTTCGCGAGGCCGTCGCGGTCATGCATCTGTGGTCCGTCCCCGCTGGCGCTTCTACGGCTCGATCCTGAACTCCTCGAAGACGGTTCCGTCCGGCTGGCAGAGTCGACCAGCCAGTCCGCCGCCTGCCGGTTCTAGCTCCGCATGGCCCGGCCGATTACCGCGAGGGTCGGCGTGACTCCCGGGGTTGAGCAGTGTCAGTCCATCGGCGTCGACGACCGACGGCTGGTGTGAGTGCCCCGAGACGACCACGTCGGCCTCGCGCTGGCGGCCGAACAGCGAGAGCGCGGTCGGGCCGCCGTCGCGGCGATGGGTCACTGCAAAGCGAACCCCCTGATACTCGACGGTGCGGGCCGTCGGAAGCCGGTCCCGCACTGCCATGCTGTCGGCGTTCCCGTGGACTGCGTCTAGACGTCGTGCCTCCTCCTGAAACGCCTCGAGCGCGCTCGGCGACGTGAAATCGCCCGCGTGAATCACGCGGTCGGCCTCCCGAACCGCCTCCAGCGTGCGGCCAGTCAACGCGTGCCCGTCGTGGCTGTGTGTATCCGAACAGATAGTGAGCATACCCCGGTAGACGGACGGGACCGAAACCTGTCTTTCGACTCGGCGCGACGAGAATGAGAAGGTCCATCACCCCCGGCCAAAAACGGGCGCGTATGCCGACCGAGGGCGAGGGCAGTCCGCTCGACCATGCCGACGAGGTGCTCGCTACCTTCGGCGACGCGACGCCGAAGACTGCCGAGACAGTCGCCGAAGAGACCGGGCTAGATGTCGAGACGGTGCGGGCGACGCTCTCGGCGCTGGTCGAGCGCGACGCGCTGTCACACAAAGCGGTCCACGGGAACGACGATGCCGAGCGACGGCTTACGAGCGAGGAGCTTTCGGACCTCGCCGTCGACCTGTGGTATCTGCCCGCCGACCGGGTCGCCGGCGGCACCGTCGTCGTTACCATGGAGGACGAGGAGGCGGTCGAAGCCGCACTCGACGAACTGTCGTTCCCGGGCGCGAGCGACCTGATGCGCGAGTGGCGGCGAGACGCCGTGCGGGCCGCCTACGAGTATCTGCACGATCGTCACTCGGCCACTGATGCGGACTTCGTCGAGGAGGTCTACCCGACTCAGCCGGCGGGCTACGCTACCGGCGAGGCGTGGTGGGACTGCGTCGCTCCGCGACTTGCCGAACTCCCGGACGTCGAATCCGACGACGGGGAGTGGCGCGTCGACACCAGAACTCTACTGCACCGATCCAGCGCTCCTGGCTCGCTTCACAGTCGAAATCGACGTGATACTCCCGGCAGGACGAGTGGAGACGGTCGCCACAGACGCATTTGGCCGACTCTGTACGTCGGAGGTGCCCGCCACACGCGGTACAACGAGGCATAACGTGTTATCGTATACCACACAGTATAGTAAACGCTTGCAAAAGACGGGTTAGAGACACATAGTCGTGGTTTCAAATCGGGCCGACTGCGTGCTGAACAGGGAACGGGCTCTCCCGAACGGCGGTTGCGGAACTGTTTTACTCTCCGCGGAGCGACGTGCGAGTAATGAGTCAACTGGAGGAGGCGTACCGCCTCGAGTATTTCGAGGAGGAAGACTTCGTCCGCAAGCAGTGTCCGGAGTGTGGCGTTCACTTCTGGACGCGCGATCACGACCGCGAGACGTGTGGCGAACCCCCGTGTGGCGAGTACTCTTTCATGGAGGACACTGGCTTCGACGAGGAGTTCAGTCTGACCGAGATGCGCGAGACGTTCCTCTCGTACTTCGAGGAGCACGATCACGAGCGGGTCGAACCGTACCCCGTCGCAGCGAACCGCTGGCGGGACGACGTTTTGCTCACGCAGGCGTCGATTTACGACTTCCAGCCGCTGGTAACCAGCGGTGAGACGCCGCCGCCGGCGAACCCGCTCTGTATCAGCCAGCCCTGCATCCGAATGCAGGATATCGACAACGTGGGCAAGACGGGCCGGCACACGATGGCCTTCGAGATGATGGCCCATCACGCGTTCAACACGAAAGAGGAGGTCGACGAGGACGAGTACGCCTATCACGGTGAGGTCTACTGGAAGGACGAGACCGTCGAGTACTGCGACGGCCTCTTCGAGGCGGTCGGCGTCGATCTGGACGAGGTCGTCTACATCGAGGACCCGTGGGTCGGCGGCGGTAACGCCGGGCCGGCAATCGAGGTCATCTACCGCGGCGTCGAACTCGCGACGCTCGTCTTCATGTCGCTCGAACAGGACCCCGACGGCGAGTACGAGATGAAAGACGGTAACACCTACTCGGAGATGGACACCTACGTCGTCGACACCGGCTACGGGCTGGAACGCTGGACGTGGGTCAGTCAGGGGACTCCGACCGTCTACGAGGCGGTCTACCCCGAGACGATCGAGTTCCTCAAAGAGAACGCGGGGATCGACCACACCGACAAAGAGGAATCGATCGTACAGGAAGCCTCGAAACTCTCGGGCAAGATGGACATCGACGAGGCCGAGGACGTCGAGGCCGCGCGCGGCGAGATCGCCGAGTCCGTCGGCGTCGACGTCGCGGAACTGGAGTCCTTGCTCGAACCGCTCGAAGACATCTACGCTATCGCCGATCACTCGCGGACGCTGGCGTACATGCTGGGTGACGGAATCGTCCCCTCGAACGTCGGCACCGGCTATCTGGCACGGATGGTGCTTCGCCGAACGAAACGACTGGTCGACAGCGTGGGCGTCGACGCCCCCCTAGACGAACTGGTCGACATGCAGGCCGAGCGACTCGACTACGAGAACCGCGATACGATCCGGGACATCGTCCGGACCGAGGTCGAAAAGTACCGCGAGACGCTCGACCGGGGCTCCCGACGCGTCGAACAGCTCGCCGAGGAGTACAGCGAGAAGGGCGAGCCAGTCCCGACCGAGGAGCTGATCGAACTGTACGACTCTCACGGCATCCAGCCGGACATGGTCCAGGAGATCGCCGACGAGAAGGGTGCGACTGTCGAGGTACCCGACGACTTCTACAGCCTCGTCGCCGAGCGACACGACGACGAGAGCGCGGGCGATCTCGACGCCGAGAGTATCGACGACCGGTTCGAGGACCTCCCCGAGACCGAGAAGCTCTACTACGACGACCAGCAGGGCACCGAGTTCGAGGCGGTCGTGCTCGACGTCTTCGAGCGCGAGGAGGGCTACGACATCGTGCTCGATCAGACGATGTTCTACCCTGAAGGCGGTGGCCAGCCGGGCGATGTCGGGACGCTGTCGACCGACGACGCGACGGTGACGGTGACCGACACCCAGAGCGAGAACGGCGTGATCCGCCACCGGACCGACGACCCGCTCAACCGGGGCGCGATGGTGCGAGGACAGATCGACGGGGCACGCCGCCGACAGCTAATGCGTAACCACACGGCGACCCACATCGTCATCCACAGCGCGCGACAGGTGCTCGGCGAGCACATCCGGCAGGCCGGCGCACAGAAAGGCGTCGACTCCTCGCGAATCGACCTGCGCCACTACGATCGGATCGACCGCGAGGACGTCAAAGAGATCGAACGGGTCGCCAACCGACTGGTGATGGAAAACCACTCCGTCACCGAGGAGTGGCCCCATCGCAACGACGCACAGGAAGAGTACGGTTTCGACCTCTATCAGGGCGGGATCCCGCCGGGAGAGCAGATCCGGCTGATCCACGTCGAGGACGACGTACAGGCCTGTGGAGGCACTCACGTCTCCCGGACCGGCGAGATCGGTTCGATCAAGATCCGCAATGCAGAACCCGTGCAGGACGGCGTCGAGCGACTCGTCTTCTCGGCCGGCGGGGCAGCGATCGAGGCCACACAGGAGACCGAAGACGCGCTCTACGAGGCCGCCGAAATCCTCGACGTGACGCCGACCGAGGTGCCGGAGACGGCGGAGCGCTTCTTCACCGAGTGGAAAGAGCGCGGCAAGCGCATCGAAGCGCTGCAGGAGGAACTCGCCGAGGTGCGCGCCAGCGGTGGGTCGGACGCCTCCGAGTTCGAGTTCGACGACGTGACGGCGGTCGTTCAGCGTCTCGACGGCGGCGTCGACGAACTCCGGGCGACGGCCAACGCCATCGTCGACGAGGGGAAAGTCGCAGTGATCGGCAGTAGCGCGGACGGTGCACAGTTCGTCGTCGCCGTCCCCGACGACGTCGCAGTCAACGCGGGCGAAGTCGTCAGCCAGCTAGCCAGTGAGGTCGGCGGCGGCGGTGGCGGCCCACCGGACTTCGCACAGGGTGGCGGCCCCGACACGGAGGCCCTCGACGACGCGCTGGCCAGTGCACCGGACATCCTCCAGCAGGTCCAGGACGCCTGAGATGGAGCTAGAGACGAGAGCCGAATACGACGCGCTGGTCGACGAGATCGCAGCCAACGCCGAGGACCAGGCCACCCCACCGACCAACGAGGACGTCTGGGCGAGTGTGAGCGACGTGGTGCCGAAGCTAACCGGGGCAGTCTGTGATCGCGTGCTCGACCTCTCGACGAGGGTGCCGGACGACGAACTCGTCGACGAGGTGACCGCCGCCCGCGACTCGACCGCGGCGGAGACGAAGCGCGCGGAGGCGGTGACAGTGCTCGTCCAGGACGTCGAGACGCGCCTCCGCTAGCGGAGCGGCTGAGCGGCCGGCAAGCCGCCTTCCGGTTGGGATTCGAGACGCCGGTTTTTAAGACCGTCCGGCGAACAGCCATGGCCATGAACCGGTTTCGTCTGCGAGGGCTCGTCGTCACCATCATCGCAATGGTGCTTGCGTCGCTGTCGTACGCGGCCATCTCGGCGAGTCTTCCTTACGGAATCACGCCCGCGACAGCGGACGCTATCGGACTCTCGCTGATCGTCGTCCCGGTCGTCTTTTTCGGCGCGCTGGCAACTGGCGGGTTCCCGTTCAGGGAGTATCAGGAAACAAAGGGGATCGGCGGGATGCTCGCAGACGGAGCCATCATCTTCGCCGTCTGTCTGCTCGCAACTGGGCTAACCGCACAGACTGTGGGCCTGGTCGGTCTCGGCAGTACCGGCCGACTGGTCGTGCTGGGTGGGATCGGCTACCTGACGGCCTTCGGCGTCTTCAGTGCACGCAATCTGGAGTTCTACGACCCCAACAGGTGACTGTATGAGACGACGGCGGCCGGTGATATTTCCGGCTTCACACCCAATCGAGAGACGATGGGAGTCAAGGTCAGACCGGCGCGACGGGAGGATCTGCGTGCGGTCCAGCGGCTCGTCAGCGACTCGTGGCGCGTCGCCTACGGCGACCTCCTTCCGCCGGACGCGCTCGCCTTCATCGCCGACGAGGAGCGGTTCCAGCCGATCGAGTCGCTGGAGTACGCACTCGAAAGCGACGATATGGACTTTCTGGTCGCGCTCGTCGACGGCGAGGTAGTCGGCGAGGGCCAGTTCGCTACCGGCTCCGAGACGCACGCCTTCGTCTCGCCCGAAGACGACGAGGTCCAGTTACAGTCACTGTACGTTGCGCCCAATCACTGGCGCGGGGGGATGGGGTCACGGCTTGTCGAGGCAGGCTTCGATACCGTTCGCGACGATGCCGACGCAGTGCTCGTCGAGGCGCTTGCCGAAAACGACGACGCCAGACGGTTCTACCGGTCGATGGGCTTCGAGAAGACGGGCGACCGCATCATCAGCCTGTTCGGACTGCCCTACCGCGCGACGATCATGCGCCGACCGTTCAGGACGGCGTAACCGTGATCTGCTGTTTGCGGTCGATTGCCAACTCCAGCTCCTCCGCAATGGCGCTTCCCCGCGAGACCTGCACTTCGCCGCCGCGGCCTACCGTCGCGGTGAAGAGGTACTCGCCGTCCGCTTCGACTTCGACCGTCTCGCCGGCCTCGCCGTCGACCGGAATCACGATGTGGCGCGAGGTGATCTCGGGCTTGACGATCTGTCCTGATCGGTCCGAGGCGGCGGGTGTGGTGCCGCCCGCGTCGCCGCTTTCGTTGGGGCTACTGTTTGGCTTCTCGTCGTGGGTGCGCACGTCGATATCGATTCCCAGGCGGTTCTCGACGTCCTGGATGCGGCCACCACCTTTGCCGATGACCGTGGAGATGTCCTGATCCTCGACGTAGACGACCGCCGTGTTGGGGCTCTTGAGGTCGACGTCGACGTGGCCCTGTGCGATCGAGCGGATCTCCCGTTCGATCTCCTGGCGTGCGATCCGGTCGACGCCGGTGGACTCTTCTTCCTCCTCGTCGTTGAGCGGGACCGTGACGACCTGCCGATTGAAGGTGTAGATCTCGTAGGCGGGTTCGCCCGTCTCGAAGTCGTTGATGACGATGACCGGCCGCGCGAGGTCTTCCTCCATCAGGCCGTGAGGGACCTTGACTTCGGTCGTCACGTCGTAGACGGTGTGGACCTCGCCGGCCTCGATGTAGACGACGGTGTCGACGACCTGCGGGATCATCCCGAGTTCGACCCGGCCGACGAGTCGCTGGAGCGCGTCGATGGCGCGGGTCGCGTGGACGACGCCGATCATGCCGACGCCGGCCAGTCGCATGTCCGCGAACACCTCGAAGTCGTCGGTTTTGCGGACCTCGTCGTAGATGGTGTAGTCGGGGCGGACCATCAGCAGTGAGTCGGCCGTCAACGACATCTGGTCGTTGAGTTCGGTGTACTGGGTGATCTCCGGGCCGACCTGCAGGTCCCGCGGTTTCTCCATCGTCTTGACCGAGTAGTCGCTGCCCGAGAGGAACCGGGCCACCGCCTGCGCGAAGGTGGACTTCCCCGCGCCGGGCGAACCGGAGATCAGGACGCCGCGCTGTTGTTCGAGTAGCCGGTTACGCAGTTCGTCGTCGTACTCGTAGTCGTCCAGATCGGTCTGGACGATGGGGCGCACGGCGGTAATCTCGATCCCGTCCGAGAACGGCGGCCGGGCAAGGGAGATCCGGTAATCCCGGAACTGGACGATCGTCATCCCCGGTTCGGAGAGTTCGATGAAGCCCTCGGGCGACTCCTTGGCCGAGTTTTCGATCTCGTCGACGTACTCTTTCATTCGCGCCTCGGAGAGAACCTCGTCGCGGATCTCCTCGTAGTGCATCTCGCCGATCTCACCGCGTTTGGCCATCGGCACGACGCCCGTCTTGAGGTGGACGCTCATCGTCAGATCGTCGAAATACTCCTCGATCGTGAGTTCGCCGACGTCCTCGACGCGCGGGGCGATATACTCGACGTCGAGCCCTTTCGCCTCGGCGACTTCGCTCTGGACGATATCGCTGGTGACGAAGGTCGCACCCATGTCGTCGGCCAGATCGCGGATCAGCGCGTCGATTTCGCCCTCGGTGGCGTGACCGCGCTCGACCGCGTCCGGCCGCTCGCCGACGTATTCGAGCGTTATCTCGCCCTCGTCGGCGAACTCGGCGAGACGCTGGAGCTCAGAAAGCCCGTCCCAGCCGCTTTCGACGCCGTCGTTAGCCTGTGCTTCTAGCTCCGCGACGACTGCTTCGGGTATCGAAATCGTCGCCCCGGCGAACTTCCCGTCTTCGACGTGGTCGGACACGCGGCCGTCGATGACCACGCTTGTGTCCGGTACAACGTTCATAGGGTCGCTTTGCTCCCCGTGGTGAAAAGGGTTTCAAGGAGCGGCCGGGATCGCTCAGAGTCGGTGGGCGGGCGGCATGCTCTGTTCGCGCTCCGTGCGTTTGCCGCTGCCGAGCGCCGTCCGGGTCATCCCGCCCAGTCCAACGATTGTGATCAAGAGTACGACCGGTGCGCCGGCGTAGGGAACCAACGCCAGCACCGCCGCCAGCGCCACGCCCACGAGCAGGCCGACCCAGTCGTGGTCGACGCCAAAGCGGGCAACGATGGCGTTCCCGAAGGCAATAAAGCCGATTGCCTGGGCGATGAAGGTCGTGCCGAGGACGAGCAGTGCAAGCGGATAGGCGGCTACCAACCCAGCATGATCTGCGAGAAGACCCATGCCGAGGCCCCGAGCAGCGCCAGCAGTACCGCGACAGCGATACCGAACAGCGAGGAGACGAACACGCTCGAACGGGCAGTCCTGATGGCAGGTGAACACCAGTGTGGCAAGAGGGCGAGGACGGCGACACCCATGAACGTGACGACGCTCGTCTGGATGGCGACTCGCTCGAACAGCGTCAGTTCGACGACCGAATCGGTCGGTACACCCTGCGCAGCAGCCACTGAAGGAAGCAACGCCAGCACCGCTACAAGCGCGAATCCCCCCACTCGCCGGTTCATGTTTACCACTTACTGTCCCATTGTAAATAAAGACTTGCTTATGAAAGAAAAGCAGAGAGGTCTGTGACGTGAATGTGCACCCGTGATCGGTCTATAACTGCCTCGCAATCTGAGAGCATGCCGGAGAACTCATGTCGTATCGCGCTCGGCGTACGTCAGTTGCCAGTATGCTGCCTCGTCGAGGGGGCGGTCGCCGATGGACCACGAGACCCCGTCGGCCGGTCGCGCGACCAGCGTACAGCGGTGGCCAGAGACCAGCGAGATCGGGAGTCGGTCGTCCGGAAGAAACCCGTAGGTGAGCAACAGATCGTACGGGATCACCGTCCCCGAGATGGCGACGACGTCCGAACTCAGGTGATCGGCCAGTACGGCTTCGAGCGTCGCCGAGAGGCCGCTTCGCCACCGCATCCCGCCGGTCATCGGCACCACTTCGCCAATCTGCGTGATCGTTACGGCATCGTTCGTCCGCCGTGTTCGTGCGATGAGGGCAACTACTGGCTCCCCATCGACGGTCGCCACGTACGTCGACCGAACCCAGACCGGACTGGCAAACCGCCACTCGTAGAACCGTCGCGTCCGGTAGGCGTGAAATCCCGCTGGCTGCCGGCGTTCGTACAGTCGGACGAGTTTGTCGACGTCGAGGCCGGGCCGCGACTCGACGGTGATATCGTCCAGTCTGTCGTCGGCCCCACTGCGGCGGTCATAGTACCGTCTGAGCAGCGGCCCGACAAGCACGGCACCTGCCCTCGCCGGCGGGCTATCGATGTACTCGGTTGCGAGCGACTCGGGGTGTTGCACGCGATAGTGCGTCCGTTTCCGGTCGATCCGTCGCCAGCCGAGGCGCTCGTATCCCGGACGAGAGATCCCGTTCGGGAAATTGAAGTACAGGTCGACATCGGTGTCCTCGTAGTACTCGATGGCGCGTTCGGTCATCCGGGTGAACAGGCCCTGACGACGGTGGTCCGGATGGACCATCGTATCCGTCGGCTGTAGCGCCAGTACAGTGTGATCGTCGACCCGGATCTCGAACGGCATGAAGGGGCGCGCGCCGACGACATCGCCGTCTTTCCGGACGACAAACAGGGGAGTGTGATCGACGTACGGGTTCTGCTGGTACTTCCAGTCGAACCACTCGCCCCCACGGTCACGGTCCCACACCAGAGAGTCGAGGGCAAGGACGCCGTCGCGGTCGGCCGGACGATACTGACGGATCTGGTACTCTGTAACGGCGTCGCTCTCCATTAATAAGTTCCAATCCAGTGAGCCACATAGTAATCCTCGGCATAGTCGACGGGCGGAGACGATGATCGATGGATGGGAGCGGGTATAGCCTGAGCTATTGGTACGGAAAACTCTCCTACCAGCAGAGATCCGAGGGTAATCAATACGTTTTAGAGACAAACCGGTTAGAGCGAACCGCCGGTAGCAGGAGATTGATAGGCGATGACACGAATAAACGGGTATGGCAACGGATGCAGCCTCCGAGACTGAGCCGGCAGAGTACGAGGCGTTTCTCGAACGGGTCCAACGGTACACCAACGTGGGGAACGCCGCAGGCGTCCTCGGGTGGGATCAGGAGGTCATGATGCCCGAAGGCGGGACACCCGCTCGCTCGCAACAGCTATCCGCACTTTCGGCGGTCAGCCACGAACTACTGACCGACGAGGAGACCGCCGATCATCTGGATGCGCTCGAAGACGCCGAACTCGACGACGAGCAGGCCGCGGTGATACGCGAGGTCCGCCGGGAGCACGACCGGGCGACGAGCGTCCCCACCGAACTGGTCGAGGAGATATCCCGGACGACCAGCGAGGCCCATCCCAAGTGGAAGCAAGCGAAGGAGGAAAACGACTTCTCTATCTTCGCGCCGACGCTCGAAACGTTGGTCGAACTCAAGCGCGAGTACGCCGAACACGTCGACCCCGACGCTGACCCCTACGCCGTCCTCTTCGCGGAGTACGAGCCATATCTCGACCTGGACACGGCCGACCGCGTCCTGACGCGTCTCAAAGAGGAGCTAGTGCCCCTGATCGACGACATCGCCGACTCCGAGGCCGACCTGGCGACGGACGCGTTTGCGGGGGAGTTCCCCGAAGACGAACAGGAGTCGTTCGTCCGCGACGTGCTCGACGAACTGGGCTACGACTGGGACCGCGGACGCCTCGACACCGCGCCCCATCCGTTTTCCTCGGGGACGCAGTTCGACGCGCGCGTCACGACGCGCTTCAACGAGACCGACCCGCTCGGCGCACTAACGAGCACGATCCACGAGTTCGGCCACGCCACCTACACGCAGGGACTGCCTGACGAGCACTACGGGACGCCGCTGGGCCAGTCGCGTGACCTCTCGGTCCACGAGTCCCAGTCTCGATTCTGGGAGAACCACGTCGGCCGCACGAAAGCGTTCTGGGAGCTGATCCTTCCGGATATGAAGGCCCAGTTCCCTCAGCTGAGGACGTCACTGTGGAGGACGCCTACGAGGCCGCGAATCAGGTGTACGACGACAACCTGATCCGGGTCGAAGCGGACGAACTGACCTACCACATGCACATCATCATCCGCTACGAGGTCGAGCAGGCGCTGATCAGCGGCGACCTCGCAGTGGAGGACGTCCCCGAGGTCTGGAACGACAAGTACGAGGAGTATCTCGGGATCCGGCCCGAAACCGACGCCGAGGGCTGTCTGCAGGATATCCACTGGAGCCACGGCAGTTTCGGCTATTTCCCGACCTACTCGCTGGGGAGCGTGCTGGCCGCCCAGATAGACGCGACGATGCGCGACGAACTGGATGTCGACGCGCTGGTTCGTGACGGCGAGTTCGACGAGATCATGACGTATCTCAACGAGAACGTCCACGGCCATGGCTCGCTGTACACCACCGACGACCTGATCGAGGAAGCGACCGGCGAGGCGTTCACCGCCGATTACTTCGTCGAGTACGCCGAGGAGAAGTTCGGCGAGCTATACGACGTCTGAGCAGGGGACCTGTCCGGCGTCAGCGTTTAGCCGTCCGACCCCATACGTGGATTCGATGAACGTCGTCTCCTTGCTTCCCTCCGCGACGGAGATCTGTTACGCCCTCGGTATCGAGCCAGTCGGCGTCTCCCACGAGTGTGACGTGCCGCCCGAGGCGGCCGAGCAGCCATCGATCAACTACGCACACGTCGATCCGGAGGCGAGCAGCGGAGAGATAGACGCGCAGGTACTCGAAGCCGAGCGCGAACACGGCGGCGTCTACGGCATCGACGTCGAGGCGCTGGAGCAGGCCGACCCGGACCTCATCGTCACGCAGGGGATCTGTGACGTCTGTGCGGTCGACGAGGTGCTCGTCGAGGACGCGGTGGCGGATATCGACGCCAACTCCGAGATACTGACGACCGACCCCCACAGCGTCGGCGACGTGCTCGACGACATCGAGACGGTTGGCGAGGCGACTGGACGCGGCGAGCGGGCCGCCGAACTGGTCGCCGATCTGGAGGCCCGAATCGAGCGCGTCCGGACCGCAACGGCCGAGGTCGAGGAGCGCCCCGAAGTCGCCATCCTCGACTGGCTCGACCCGGTGATGGTTGCGGGCCACTGGGTACCCGAAATAATCGAGTGGGCCGGCGGCGAGTACGGCCTCGCCGATCCGGGCGACCGGTCGACGCCGCGCGAGTGGCGACAGATCCGCGAGTACGATCCGGACGTCCTGATCGCGGCCCCCTGTGGCTCTGAACTCGACCAGACAGCCGAGAACCGAACCGACCTGACAGAGCGGCCCGGCTGGGAGGACCTCCGTGCAGTGAGGCAGGGTCGCGTCCACGCGATGGACGGCCACAACTACGTCAACAGGCCGGGCCCGCGTCTCGTCGACACGCTCGAAGCCCTCGCGGGCGTGCTTCACCCGGACATCGTCGATATGCCCTCGGACGACGTCGTCTCGTCTTTCGAACGGCTCCACGACGCCACCCCAAGAGAGCCGTGATCGAACTCGAACGGTCGGTCTACGACGGACTGATCGACCACGCGCGAGCGGCTGCACCGAACGAGGCCTGCGGCATCCTCGGCGGACACGTCGACGAGGACCGTGCTCGGGTGACGTCCCGGCATCCGACCGAAAACGTCGCGGAGCAGCCACGAGCCGAGTATTTGATCGATCCCGAACAACAGTTGGCGCTGTTCGAGCGGATCGAAGCGGCCGGCAAGTCCATCGTCGGGTTCTACCACTCGCATCCGAGGGGCCCGACGGCTCCGAGCGAGACGGATCGGAAACACGCTGCCTGGCCGGGAAAATCGTACGTTATCGTCGCCATGGACGGCGGGCCGTTCGTGGGCTCCTGGCGGTGGCGAGCCACGGCGGAGCGGTTCGAGGCGGAACCGGTGCAGGTGGACTAACCTCGGCATACCCGACCCGTTCTCGGGGGCGACTACAAGCCTTTTTGACGCCGACGCCCCTCCAAAGAGGTATGAGCGATCTGACTGCGACGATCCACACGAACCGCGGCGACATCGAAGTCGAACTGTACGACGAGAAAAACCGAACACGGTCGAGAACTTCGTTGGCCTCGCCACCGGCGAGAAGGAGTGGGAAGACCCCGAAAGCGGCGAGACGGTCGAGGACGAACCGCTGTACGACGACGTGGAGTTCCACCGCGTCATCGACGACTTCATGGTCCAGACCGGCGACCCGACCGGGACAGGCCGAGGCGGCCCCGGCTACACCTTCGACGACGAGTTCGACGACGACCTCTCGCACGACGGTGCGGGCGTGCTCTCCATGGCGAACCGTGGCCCCGACACCAACGGCTCACAGTTCTTCATTACGCTGGATGCCCAGCCACACCTCGACGGGAAACACTCCGTCTTCGGCCGCGTCGTCGACGGGATGGACGTCGTCGAGGAGATCGCCGACCTGCCGACCGACCGCAACGACAAGCCACAGGGCGAAGCCGTCATGGAATCCGTCACGATCGAAGAGTAGCACCGCACACTACGACACTGATCGGCGGATTCCGAGCATCGCCCACCACGAGAAGACGACGCAGGCGATAGCAAAGCCCCACCAGATCGGCGGGGGCGTCACCGTCTGGTAGGTCGCCACGCCGACCAGTGCGACGAAGCCACCGAGGGCCGTCGACCACGCGCCGAGGAATCGCCCTGACTCCGCCGCGTTCTCACGTCGCTCAGTCCCGAGTCCGTCGAGCAACCGGAACCGGTCGCCGAAGCCGAGCGCACAGCCGAGCACTACCATCGAGACGCCCGTAAATGTGAACACGCCGGCGGCAACCGTTTTCGGTGCCCAGTCGTAGGCGTCGCCGAGCACGACGCCAAGAATAAAGCTCACACCGCTGATCGCACTCACGACCCCGCCATGGGTATCTCGGATACCCACGCGAAGGCGCTACCGGCGAGGAGGAGGGCCGCACCGACCGTCAGCAGGGTCATCGACATACTACGGGAAGTATACTGTCAGCGATTAAACGTTTTGGGGTATTCATTAGGGATCGGGCGCGGGCTACGGGGCCGCGCGGACCGTAAGCCGAAAGACGATCCAGTTCGTTCGAGTGAGTAATGAGCGATCTGGATGCCGAACTGCAGGATCCGACGTCGTTCGGTGACAGCAACGCACCCCCGACGGAGGAGAAGCCCTACAAGATCATCTTCGACGCCAGCGCGTGTTTCGGCGCGGGCAAATGCGCCGAGGTAGCGAGTAACTGGGAGATGGACATCAAAAGCGGAATGGCAAGCCCCCGATCCTACTACATCGGCGAGGACGACCTCGACGAGAACGTCAGCGCGGCGGAGGCCTGCCCGGCGAACAAGGGCGATGGCTGTATCTACGTCATCGACCGGCGCACCAGCGAAGAGGTCGCACCCGATCCCCACGGCGACGGCACCCTCAGCCTGGAGCGGTGACCAACCGCAAGACTGTAAACCGCCGGGCCAGTTAGCTACGAGCGCAGCGAGGGAGTAGCCAAGCAGGCCAACGGCGCGGGTCTTAAGAACCCGTCTCGTAGGAGTTCCTGGGTTCAAATCCCAGCTCCCTCATTTCCGTATTTTCATTTGTACGAGAGAACTGCGGACAGATCGCTACGAGAGAGCGATCAGAACTCGATGAGCGCACTCACTGGTGCGTCGGTCCGCTCCCGAGCGCGCTCGATACCGTCGTCGCCGACCGCGATCAGGGTGAAGACGCCGCCGATCTCAGCGCCGGCGCGTTCGGCGATATCGAGCAGGAGTTCCTGGGTCTCGCCCGAGCGGATGAGGTCGTCGACGACCAGCACGGTGTCGCCCTCGTTGATCGAGCATGCCGGCAGGTAGTAGGTCAGTTCGATCCCGGACTGAAGCCGCTGGCGGGACTCGATGAAGTCCTCGACCGCGGTCTCTTTGGACTGTTTCGCGTAGGCCGAGCGCCCGCCGTAGTAACTCGCGATGGCGGCCGCAAGCGTGATGCCGTCGGTGGCCGCCGTGAGCACGACGTCCGGCCGGTCGAACTCGAAGGACTCGGCCGCGACCGGGGCCGCGAGATCCAGAAAAGACTGATCGAAGACGATAGAGGAGTTGTCGACGTAGCCCTCCTCGTCCGTTTTAACGCGGTCTTCGAGTTCCGCCGCCAGCGCGTCGCGGCCGACGCCGGAGACGACCTCTCGGGCACGGTCGTCGCTCGGCAGGACGTGACCGTTGACGTACCGGTTGAGATCGCCGGCCGGGAGTCCGGTGAGTTCGGCGAGTTCGTCGTACGTGCGCGTCTCCTTGAGCATACGGAGAACCGAAACCGCGCGCAACTGGAGGGCCGCCTTCTCTGCTCTGTTCATACGACCTATGCACGGTTCCACAAGTATGGTGGTTACGATACTGACGGGGGGGCTGATGTCCACGAACGTGGATCTCTCAGCGTGCATACCTGTAAACTGACCGCGAGAAAGGCTCGCCGAAAAGCGTCAGTCCGCGAGGAAGTCCGGTTCGATCCGCTTTTCGTCGCGTTCGGAGCGCAGGTGATCGCGGAACGTCTCGATTTCGACGTCGTACTCCTGGTCCTCGAAGCGGTCACGAACCGAGATGTTGCCGTCTTCCTCCTCGTTGTCGCCGACGATGATCATGTAGGGCACGCGGTCGTCGTGGGCCGCGCGGATCTTGCGCTCGATGGTGCTGTCGCGGTCGTCGACCTCGGCGCGGAACTCGTCGAACTCGTTTTTGACGCGGTGGGCGTAGCCGAGGTTCGCGTCGCTGATCGGCAGGACGCGGACCTGCTCGGGGGCGAGCCACAGCGGGAAGTTGCCCGCGAAGTGCTCGATGAGCACCATGAAAAAGCGCTCGTAGCTACCGTAGAGCGCGCGGTGGATCATCACCGGCTTGTGGTCCTCGTTGTCCTCGCCGACGTAGGACAGGTCGAAGCGCTCGGGCATGTTGAAGTCGAGTTGGACGGTCGGGCCGTCCCAGCGGCGACCGATCGCATCCTCAAACCCGAAGTCGATCTTCGGGCCGTAGAACGCGCCGTCGCCCTCTTCGACGTCGTACTCGATCGATCGGCTTTCGAGGACGCTCTCGAGTTGTGACTCGGCGCGGTCCCAGATCTCGTCGCTTCCGACGCTCTTCTCGGGCCGGGTCGCGAGCGCCACGTCGTACTCCAGATCGAAGGTGGTGAGCACGTCGTCGATCATGTCCATGATCTGTTCGACCTCCTGACGGATGTCGTCGGGCCGGACGAACAGGTGACCGTCGTCGATGGTGAACGCCCAGACTCGTGAGAGGCCGGAGAGTTCGCCACGCTGTTCTTTCCGATACACTTTGCCGTTCTCGGCGTACTTGATCGGCATGTCCCGGTAGGACCACGAGCTATCGTCGTAGATTGCGGCGTGGCCCGGGCAGTTCATCGGCTTGAGACCGTACTCGTCCTCGCCGACGTCAAAGACGAACATGTCGTCCTGATAGTTCTCGTAGTGGCCGCTCTTCTCCCAGAGGTCGGTCTTGAACAGGTGTGGCGTCTCGACGTACTCGTAGCCGGCGTCGAGGTTCAGATCGGCGACGAAGGACTCCAGTTCGCGCAGGATCGTCTTCCCCGGTGGGTGATAGAGCGGCAGGCCGGGGCCGGTGACCTCCTGGATCGAGAACAGGTCCATCTCCGCACCGATCTTGCGGTGGTCACGGCGTTCGGCCTCGCGCTGGCGCTCGTGGTACTCCTCCAGTTCCGCTTCGCTCTCGAAGGCGGTGCCGTAGACGCGAGTCTGCATGGGGTTCTCCTCGTCGCCCCGCCAGTAGGCGGCGGCGATCTCCAGCAGGTCGACCGCCCCGATCTCGCCGGTCGACTCGACGTGCGGGCCGGCACAGAGGTCTTCCCACTCGCCCTGGCTGTAGAACGTGACCGTGTCGTTCTCGTCGGCGAACTCCTCGAGGAGTTCGAGTTTGTAGCGCTGGTCCGCGAGTCGCTCGCGAGCCTCCTCGATCGAGACTTCCTCTCGCTCGATGTCGTAGTCGGCCTCGATGATCTCCTCCATCTCGGCTTTGATCTCGTCCAGGTCCTCCTCGTCGAGGTCGATATCGTCGAAGTCGTAATAGAAGCCCTCGTCGGTTGGCGGACCGATCGCTAGCTGGACGTCGTCGTAGAGCCGTTCGACGGCCTGTGCGAGGCAGTGCGAGGCCGAGTGGCGCATCACGCGCAGCGCCTCGTCGGAGTCCTCGGTGACGATCTCGATCTCGACGCCGTCGTCGTGGATCGGCTCGTGCTTGGAGACGAGTTCCCCGTCGATCCGACCGGCGACAGTGTCGCGGCCGAGGCCGGGCCCGATCTCGTAGGCGACGTCCTCGACGGTCGCGCCACGCTCGACGCTAAGTTCGGAACCGTCGGGCAGTACTACCGATATTTCGTCCGCTGAATCTACATCCTGAGACATTGGTGCACCTCCGGCTGGTCGGTGGTGACCAGCGAGAGAATCGGCAGGCGGGAGTTGTAGTTAGTTACGGGCGAGCGCCCGGCCTGTAAAGCAGCCACCTGCCATCTGTATCCTGTGCTACTGCGGGATCCAGTAAAAGGGTTGTGATACAGTAGTTCGACGTATCCGGTAGTCGCGCCCTCATCCGGTCGTGTCCGGCAGTTCGACTTCGTCGGGATGTGGCATCCAGAGCAGATCAATCGCGATACCGAGCGTGAGCGGGATGCCGATAACGACGACCAGAGCGGTCGTCCGATCGCCCGCCGCGGTACCGATACCGAACGGGCCGCTCAGCAGCATCGTCGACACGACCAGCAGTAACGGGATGAGAAGCGCCGCGTACAGCGCTGCCCCCCACCGAGTCGTCAACCGGATGCGGAAAAAGCGCGTGGCTATCGCCGCAATCGCCGTGTGGACGGTCAGGAGAATGCCGTAGCCGATCACCGTGCTCACTGCGACCATACCCGGGGTAGTCGCTGCTCGGTCTTTGTCCTGTCGGATACCGGCGAGCGATCCCGGGACCGGGGTAACGGTTTTGCCGGGAGCGAGCAACTGTGAGGTATGCACCGGGCTATCGGCGAGCGGGACGTCGCGGAGACAGCGGTGACCGAAGCCGAGGCGGTCGACCTCTACCGAGAGATGGTTCGCGCGCGCCAGTTCGACGACCGGGCGCTCGCGCTCCAGCGCCGTGGCTGGATGAGCGGCTATCCACCGTTCCGTGGGCAGGAAGCGACACAGGTGGGCGTCGCCCACGCCATGGAAGCGACGGACTGGCTCGTCCCGACGTACCGCTCGAACGCTACCCAGATAGCTCGCGGCGTCCCGATGAGCGACCTGTTCGCGTTCCGAAAGGGCTACGCGGAGTTCCAGTCCGGGCATGAGGTTCCGGTCTTCCCGCAGGCCGTCCCCATCGCGACCCAGTTACCCCACGCCGTGGGCCTCGGGATGGCCACCCAGTACCGCGACGACGACCACGCCATCCTGACGCTCTTCGGCGACGGCGCGACGAGCGAGGGCGATTTCCACGAGGCGATGAACGTCGCGGGCGTCTTCGACGCGCCGGTCGTCTTCTGCTGTGAGAACAACGGCTGGGCCATCTCGTTGCCCCGCGAGCGCCAGACGGCAAGCGAGACCATCGCACAGAAGGCGACCGCCTACGGCTTCGAGGGCGTCCGCGTCGACGGGATAGATCCTATCGCAGTCGCCGAGACCGTCGCGGACGCGCTGGCGACGGCGCACGACACCGGCCCCGTTCTGATCGAGAGCCTGACCTACCGCCTCGGCGCGCACACGACCAGCGACGACCCGTCGCGATATCGCGACGACGAAGGGGATCTCCCCGAGTGGCGCACGACGGATCCGCTGGAGCGCTACGAGACGTATCTCCGCGAGCAGGGGCTTCTCGACGACGAGACGGACGAGGAGATCCGTGCGGACGCCGAAGCGGCTGTCGACGACGCCATCGAGCGCGTCGAGGCGATGCCAGACTCGGAGCCAGACGAGATATTTGACTCCGTCTACGAGCGGCTTCCGGCCGAGCTACAGCGCCAGCGCTCGGCGGTGGTGTCGGCCGCAGACACTGAAGGAGAATAGCT